>NZ_FOTQ01000021.1 GCF_900114635.1 Shimia aestuarii | reverse complement strand
GGCTCGACACGTGCGGGGAAAGAGCTAGGTTGGACCCCGAAACGTTCCACATTGGACATCATGATCGCAGATGCCTGGAGATGGCACCAAAACGGACATTACGACAAGTAATTCCCAAGCGCGGCGTTGCCACCAACTGGCCACGTTGACACCAGTCAGCAAAGCAATCCATTCAGGGACAAGAATAGTCAGGGTGAAAAGAGGATCCGATCATGAAAATTGCAATGATTGGCACCGGGTATGTGGGGCTTGTCTCGGGGGTGTGTTTTTCCGATTTCGGCCATGAGGTGGTCTGCGTCGATAAGGACCCCGAGAAAATCGCAATGCTGGAACGCGGCGAGGTGCCGATCTATGAGCCAGGGCTGGATGTGCTCATGGCCAAGAACGTGGAGGCCGGGCGGCTGTCTTTCACGCTGGATTTGGCAGAGGCGATCAAGGGTGCGCAAGCGGTGTTCATCGCCGTGGGCACCCCGACACGGCGCGGCGATGGCCATGCGGACCTCACTTATGTGATGGTCGCCGCCGAAGAGATTGCCCGCACGGCGGATCATTACATGGTGATCGTGATCAAATCGACCGTGCCCGTCGGTACAAACCAGCAGGTCAAGCAGGCCGTGAAGAAGGCCAATCCGAACCTTGAGTTCGATGTTGCCAGCAATCCAGAATTCCTGCGGGAAGGGGCGGCGATTGAGGATTTCATGAAACCCGACCGGGTGGTGGTGGGTGTGCAGAACGAGCGCGCCGCCGAAGTCATGGCTGAGATCTATCGCCCGCTTTATTTGCGCGATTTCCCGATCGTGACCACCGATCTGGAAAGCGCCGAAATGATCAAATACGCCGCTAATGCGTTCCTCGCCACCAAGATCACCTTCATCAACGAGATTGCCGCCCTGTGCGAACGCGTCGGCGCGGATGTGAAGCAGGTCTCCAAGGGCATGGGGATGGACGGGCGCATCGGCAACAAGTTTCTGCATGCGGGGCCGGGTTACGGCGGATCGTGCTTCCCGAAGGACACCAAAGCACTGGCCCGGATCGGGCAGGATCATTCCGTGCCGATGCACATCACCGAGACGGTGATTTCCGTCAACGAAGAGGTCAAGCGGCGCATGGTCGACAAGCTTCTCGACTTGTGTGACGGCAGCTTTAACGGCAAGACCATCGGCATTCTGGGCGTGACCTTCAAACCCAACACTGATGACATGCGCGATGCGCCCGCGCTCACGCTGGTGCCGGCGCTGGTGGGGGGCGGGGCCAAGGTGCGCGTCACCGATCCGCAGGGGCGGCACGAGGGCGAAGCCCTGTTGCCGGGGGTGCATTGGGTCGAGGACGCCTATAAGGCGGCCCAGAATGCCGACCTTCTGGTGATCCTGACCGAGTGGAACGAATTCCGCGCGCTGGATCTCAAGAAACTGGCGCGCAAGATGGCCACGCCGCGACTGGCCGATCTGCGCAATATCTACTCTGTCAAAGACGCCAAGCGCGCCGGGTTTGAAGCCTATGACAGCATTGGCCGCGCCGGGTTCGTGAAGGCGGACGACTAAGACAAATGTTTCGCGCGCGAAACATCAAGAATGTGACCCGAAACCAGGGAAGTTAGACTCTGATGCGCTGGAAAACACTGTCCTCGGAATCGCTTTTGACGCGCGCGCCCTTTCTCGACATACGCTGGAAAGGGTCGTGCTGCGCTCCGGCGTGGAGATCGAGGATTTCTACTAGGTCCGGCTGATGGACTTCGCGCTGGTGATCCCGTTTCGCGAAGACGGATCGGTGCAGTTGATCCGGCAATACAAGCATGGGCCACGCTGCCAGGTGCTGGGCTTTCCCACCGGTCACGTGGATCCCGGCGATCTTGACGAGTTTGCTTATGAAACGCTGATGCCGGATGAGATCGACGCGACCATGCGACGCGGGGAATTTGGAAACTGCGTCGAAACGGGTGAGTTTTCGGGTTTGCTTTTCTAAGCAAATGGCCGGATCAGTGCCTGATCCGGCCAAATTCGGGGGCGTTTTGACAAGAGCGCGCGGCGGGCCACATTGACAGGGCCCAGAGCGTGATCACTATGCTAGGAACACCCTTTTTCAGGACCAGAGCTTTATGACGTCTGCCTCCCCCCGCGTTCTGCTGATCCCCGGCGCCACCGGCAAGCTGGGTCGCCTTATGCGGAGGGCATGGGAACGCGCGCAGCTGCCGGGCTGGCGCCCGGTCTGGATCGGACGACAGGCGGCGACGGGCGTGGACGTCGTCTGGCAACCAGGGAATCCGGCGCCCTGCGATGCGGACGCGGTGCTGGCACTTTGGGGCGTGGTGCCGGGAGGCGGTGATCTGGACGACAACACGACCTTGGCGCGCGCTGCGATGGCGCTTGGACGGGAAAGCGGCGCAGCGCGGGTGCTGCAGTGTTCGAGCTCGGCCGTCTATGGGCCGGGAGCGCGGCTCTCTGAAGACACGCCCTGTGCCCCGGCCAATGCTTACGGTGCGGCCAAGCTGGCGATGGAGGCGGTGATCTCGAAGGAGACAGGGAAGACGGGGCCGCCAGCCTGTGCGCTGCGGCTGGCCAACGTGGTCGGGGCGGACAGCCTGTTTGACGCACTGAGCAGCGAGGCGCCGATGGTGATCGACCGTTTTGCCGACGGGCAGGGGCCACTGCGCAGCTATGCCACGCCTTCGGGTATCTGGCGCGCGGTGGAGACCCTGTTGCAGGCGGAAACCTTGCCCGGTGTGATCAATGTTGCCACACCCGCCCCGGTGGGGATGGATGCGCTGGCCCGCGCGGCGGGGCGGAAATTTGACTGGCGAGATGCGCCCGAGGGCGCATTGGCCGAAGTCGCGCTGGAGACGGGCCTGTTGCAGGGGATGAGTGGCGACACGGCTCCCGTCACACCAGAGGAGATGATCTCCGATTGGCGGCAATTGAAGGAGAGCAGGGCATGACACTGGGACGGCGGGTGATGGATATCGTGCTGGCACTTTTGCTGCTGGCGGTGCTCTGGCCGGTGCTGATCGTGCTGGTGGCATCGATCCTGATCCTTGACGGGCGGCCCGTGCTTTACATCTCGGAACGGATGCGGACGCCGGAGCAGGGATTCAACTTGTGGAAATTCCGCACCATGATCAATGTCGCCACCGATAGCGGTGTCTCCGGCGGGGACAAGGCGCATCGGATCACGCGCACCGGCGCGGTGATGCGGCGGTATCGGCTGGATGAAATTCCGCAGCTCTGGAACATCCTGAAAGGCGATATCGGCTTTGTCGGGCCACGCCCGCCACTGCGCCGCTATGTCGAACGGTTTCCGGCAATTTATGTCGAGGTGCTCAAGGATCGCCCCGGTGTGACCGGGCTGGCGACACTGATCTTTCATCGCACCGAGGAACGGCTTTTGGCAGGCTGCTCTACACCCGAGGAAACCGAAGCCGTCTATGAGCGGCGCTGTATCCCGGTCAAGGCGCGGCTCGACCTGATCTATGCGAATAACCGCAACCTGTGCCTGGACCTGCGGATGATGGTGGCAACCGTCTTTCGCCGCATTCCCCCTGTCCCGCATAAACGCCCCTGATGTTTCGCGCGCGAAACAGGGTCTAATACAGGGGGGGGGTCAGCCCAGCTCGGATTTCAGCCAGGCGACCAGGCGGGCTTGGAGATCGGCGTTGAGAGCTGTTCCCTTGAGGGTGAGGCTGTTGCGCCCGGCCTTCATCTCAAGCCCCGGCGCCAGTTCTTGCGCGGCGTTTTCCCTTGTTAGAGACTTTTTCTGCGGCTTGAGCGCGGCTGTGATCAGCGCCTGTTCCGCCTCGGGGCTTTCCGGGGCGCCCTGTTCCAATATGCGGCGCAGACGGGTCGCAAGGCCGGCATCCGCCTCCAGCGACTTGGCCAATTGCAACCCCAGCCGTTCACCGATGGATTGGGGAAAGCGGAGGCTGCCGTCCAGCGCCTCGACAATGGCAACAAAGGATTTGATCTTGGAACGCTTGGCACGGGACGCCGAGGCAAAGAGCGCATTCAGCGCCTGTTTTTGGCTGGAATAGACTCTATTTTCGACGCAGCACGCCACGATCCGGGCGCGTTCATAAAAGGAAAGGCCAACACGGATCTCGTTTTCCTCGACCATGGCGAGATAGGCGGCGGCGGATTGATCGGGCTGACGCACAAAGGCCAGAACGGTTGCGTCTTCGCCGGTTTCCTCGGCCAGCCGCGCCAGCGCGGTGCAGCGCCGCCAGCCGGAAATCAACCCGTAGCGATCATGGTCAAGCGGAGCGACCTCGATCGGGGTCTGTTGACCACGGGCACGCAGGCTCTCGATGAGCGCAACCATTTCCGCGTCATCGACATGCAGCCGGTCGCGGACGAGATAGCCCATGTCGATTGATGAGAGTGGCAGGGGAATGACCATGCGCCCTTCGGTCCGGGCGCGGGTCAGGGTGTCGGTGACCTCTTCCAATGCGGCACGGGCGGAGGCTTCGCCAGCCACATCCGCAATCGGGGGCGCGTGATGTGGTGAAAGGGGAACCGGAGCCTCTTCGGAGAGGAACACCGGGTTGGCGGGAGAAAGACGTTTGCGTTTGGCCATGATCCTGTCTCCTTATTCCGCGGCCTGCGCGGCGCGTTCCAACTCGTCCCGCCGCCAGCTACCGATCAGAAGCTGTTTGAACGCGGCATAGGTGGCGTCAAAGGTTTCGCGCCCGCGCACGTAAGTCTCGCGGTTGAAATCGCGATAATCGGCCTCGTAGATGCCTTGTACCTGTTCGCCTGCCTGTCCGATCAGGGCGGTGAAATCCTGTCGGTGGGGGGACAACGTCGGGCCAAGATAGGCCTGCATGAGGGCGGCAAGCTCGGCCTGTTGGGTGCCGTCATAGCGGGTGACCACGGCACGCACCGCATCCCATTGGAAATTGAGCTCATCCCGGCCCAAGGCGCGGGCGGCCATGTTCTCGGCCTCTTCGATGCTGCCAAAGGTGGAATGCAGCATGTCAAAGAACCGCCCCGTGGAATCGAACTCGAGGAAGGAGGCCCCGAGGGGGACGAGTAGGATATCGGACGCCGCCAACCCATTGATCGTGAGATAACCAAGGGCAGGGGGCGTATCGAGGAAAATCACGTCATATTCGTCCAGAAGCCCGTCGGCCTCGAGACTGTCGGTCAACGCATCCCAAAGCTTCCAGCCGCGTGCAGCCATCCGCCAGACCGGGATCTGGAACTCGGCCCAGTAGAGATTGAGCTGGGCGCCGATGAGATCAATATTGGGCCAGTGGGTTTTCTGCACCAACTCCTGGGCCTTGACGTCGAGCGCCTCGGTCAGGGTGTCATCGAGCGGCGTGGGAGCCTCACCCCGGTCAAGGCGGCGCTGGTTTTCTGAGCGCAGGTGACGGGCATAGTGGCGGGCCATGAGCGGGAAGACGGTTTGCCATTCATCCTCGACCTTGCCGCCGAAGACGGATGTCATGGAGCCCTGGCTATCGAGATCGATCACCAGCACCTTGTAGCCATCCAGCGCGGCCGACATGGCCAGATGCGCGGCGGTCGAGGTCTTGCCCACGCCGCCCTTGAAATTGGCCACGGCAACAAGTTTCGCCGGAAGGCCTCCAGGGCGGTAGGGCAGGTATTCCTTGGCCTTGGAGCCTTCGGTGCCGAAATGCGCCCGCAAGCGCAGCACCTCGTCCAGCGTGAACCACTTGGCACCGCCAGAGGTCTCGCTGCGCCCCTGCGGCAGGTCGGGGTTCTGTTTCAGCACGCGGCGGAAATGACCGGTGGCCACCGGGATCAGGTACCTGGTGATTTCCCATGTCGAGAACAGGCGCAAGTGACGCGCACCATCGGCCTCAAGCCCCCTGCTCGACAGGTCGCTGCGCCCTGCTTCACAGGCCTGGGCAATGGCGCCAAAGCCCTGGGTCGTTGTGGGGGCTCCAAGTTGAGAAAGGGCCTGATCGGGATCAATGTTGAAGTAAGGGGGCAGGTTGTTTGCCGTGTCGGATTTCATCTGCTCTGGCCTCTATGTGCGCATTTTTTTCCAACATATCACAAAACCGCGCACATGGAAGAAAAACGCAAACACATCTCTTATTTTCTAGGCAAATCAACGTCTCAACAGGCGATTGGAGTGCCGTGGAGCGTCAAACTCCAGAATTTGTTCGTTAGAATTTTGTTATTTATATAGTTACAGGGCAATGTGGTTTTGAGCAAAGCCCTTTGTTTCAAGGCAAACCGGGGTGTTTTTTACCATACTCCGACTCTGAAACCCCGTTAATGTGATTCTGATCCCACGTCCGGGTGACTCTGATCCTCCGAAAAGACTCGACCCCAATGCTGGACGCAGCTTGTGGATAACTCTAGGGTCGGTGTCACCGAAACCCCGAAAAACGGGGGCGGGATTCGCGCATCAAAAATAGCGAGCAGCGCGCGGGAAGAGAGACAGGCGGATGACCATGATCGGGATTGGTGGGGCCGGGGCGATTGCGCCCCCGACAGCGGGCAGTTTTTTTGTCTGCGATATTTTTGATGCTAGCCCCAAGGATGATCTGGGCACGATGGAGCACCCGATTTTCTCGCTCTCGACCCGGCCGGACCGGCGTATCCTGACCTATGAGCACAATGGCACCACGTTACAGGTCACCCCCAGCGTGCGCGGGCGGGCCACAATCCATGACAAGGATATCCTGATCTATTGCATCAGCCAGCTGATGGCGGCGGTGAATGCCGGGCGGGCCATTTCCCGCACGCTGCAGCTCAAGGCGCATGATTTGCTGATTGCCACCAATCGTGACACGTCGGGGGATGGCTATACCCGGCTGCGCGAAGCTTTTGAGCGGCTGGCGGGCACGCGCATCACCACCAACCTGACCACCGGTGGGGTTGAGGTGACCTCCGGCTTTGGCCTGATCGAAAGCTGGGAGATTGTCCGCAAGGCAAAAGGCGGGCGCATGGTCAGCGTGATGGTGACCCTGTCGGAATGGCTCTTTCGGGCTGTCGAGGCGAAATCCGTGCTGACATTGTCGCGGGCGTATTTCGGGCTGCGCAAACCGCTGGAGCGGCGGATTTACGAATTGGCGCGCAAACATTGCGGGCGCCAGCCCGAATGGCGCATCAGCCTGGCCACGCTTCACAAGAAGGCGGGGTCGAGCGCGCCGATCCGGGTGTTTCGCGCTGCGGTGCGCAAGACCATCGCCGCCGGCGGGATTCCCGATTACACCATGAGCGAGGAACCCGGCGACCTGATCGTTTTTCATCGTGCCGGCGTGGTGCTGGCGCCCGAAGAGCGGCCCCGGCTGAAGCCGGAGACGCTGGAGGCTGCCCGGGACATGGTTCCGGGGGCGGATGTCTATGCGCTGGAGGTGCAGTGGCAAAGCTGGTGGGTCGAAACCGGGAGGCCGCAATTGCGGAATGCGGATAAAGCGTTTCTGGGATGGGTGAAAACCCAGCAGGTCAAACCAAGCTGATGGCTAGGGTTCCGCCGACAATGTCGGTGCTACCTGATGTCAGGTCCGAGACCGTGAGCGTCGAGTGGGTGCTCAAAGACCGGATCCGGGCATAAGCTTGTCCACCCGTGGCGTACCAGTGATAGGGGCCGGGTTTTCCAACCGGCCCTCCCAGTTCTACCGATGAGAAACTGTGCGCGCCGTTGACAAAGGGCAGGGATATCGCGACCTCGTCGTTTGCAACCAGCCCGGTTGTGTCGAGATTGCTCATGAAATTGAAGAAGAGCGAGACCTGATCTCCGATGCGGATATAGGGGATATTCTTTGGGACAAGCGACACGCTGTGGCCGCTCATATCGATCAGTTCCGGAGAGTAGGCCCCGGCTTCATAAGCCGCGAGCCGGTTGTGTGGAGCATTTCCTCTAAATGACAGTGTCCGTTGTCAGAGTTTCTGGGCCAGTTGGGCGCCTGAGCTAAGAGAGGGTCTGGCTCACTTGGGCCCTAGCCCAAATCGCCGATCACAAGATCACCCATCTCGACGAATTGCTCCCCTGGCGTTACGCTGCCCAGGCAGCGTAACCAACCACACTGGGACCGCGCCAGAGCGCAATCACCGGACGGTTACGTTCTCAACTTGTCACGCCAGTATGAATCTGAGGTCAGGTTTTCATAACCTTTACCCCATTCAATACGCAGTTTGGGATAGCGTAGCAGGAAACGGGCGGCGAGACTGATAAACCGCCCCGTGACCTTTGCCATGTGCAGTTTTGAGTGGCGCACTGTGTAGCATTGGCGTCGGTTAGAGCTCAGATAAGTCAGCTGAGAAGCCCCCCAAACCCATTTCAGCAGACCTCTATCACGTGCCTTGATCGTCACTCGGTTGCCGAATGGGCGAAACAGGGGAAGAAGGTGACCATTCAGCGTGATCTTCATGAACAGCCGCGCCCAACGGCTCTGTGAGTTGATGCGCCATTTGTTTTCTGGAAGATCTCCCGTCACGGGTTTCCAGGCTTCAATAACTGTCAGCGCTTTGATATCCGCTCTGCGCTGCGCCATGTCGGCGGTCTTGTCGAAAAATTCAGGGCCCTTAATGACATCTTCAAGTGCCAGATTGATGGCTGCAATCGTCTCGTAGTGCATGCGGGGCAGGTTGCGCAGGTAAAACCAGAGGGCAATCTTCAGTGTCTGCACCCGCCCGATATCCATCGTCTCCAGACTCAGGTGATGCGCCATGTGGCTACGTAAATCCAAATACCAGGTCAGCGGAGATTCCTTGTCAGTAAAGCTGTCCTGGAAAGACACGACACCATTTAGAACGACAATGTTGAAATTATGCGCCAGCGAAAAGCTGATATCGTCACCGCGCACGAAGAAGGGGAACGGCATATGTTCCACTGTGTCGAGCGGAAAGGCGAAGTACCACCATCCACCGTAAAAATTTTCTGGAGCCGGTCCAGTTGTGGCGTATTCCATGCCAAAGCTCTGGCCCGGATCGCGCAGATCGGTGCCCATATGCAAGGGAACACAACGGGTATTGAAGGTCGCTCCATTTTCCCAAATGGCCCAGCGGTGAGAGGTATTGATCATGGCACCGGCAATGGCGGTGTCCGGGTTGATCGCATAGGCCAGAAACCAGTAACTGCGCTCTATGCTTTGCATGTGTATAGAGGCATCGTCATCCATGAACAGGCAGTGGCTTGCATCTGTATCCTTGGCGGCCAGAAGCCCCCGAGCAAAACCACCGGCCCCCCCAAGGTTTTCGTTCGGAATCACGGTAATATGCGAACTCTCAGGAATTTCGACGCTTTGTCCGTTATCCACGACAGTCATGCGCACATGATCGCGGATACCTGTGGTTTCCACCCATTTCTCAAACCGGCGGGCCGTGTCTTGGACGGCGGCTTCGCGTCGAAAAGTGGTCACCGACAACATCAGATTCGGAACACGTCGGGGTGTATTTGCTGTTTTCCAATGCGCACCGGCCAGCTTGCCGCTGCCAAGCGACTTCAGTTCGAAATAGATAACCCCTTCATCTATTGGCAGGTCGAAGACATGACTCAGGTCCAGCAATAGTTCCGCAGATGCAGACAAAGTCACAACCTCATTGAGCAGTCGTTCCCATGATCTGTCCGGAATGGCGAGAAAAACAGAAACCTCGAACTGGCCAGTCCCCTCTAAGGACAGACGCAAGTCCGAAAGCTCACACTCATGGTTCCATTTTCCGATGTTGAAAAGGTTGAACCAAGTGTTGAATTTGGCCCGACTGTCCTTTGTGAAATGGACGAGCCCCTTTTCGGCAGACAGCCCCGCAGCACCATGCAACCGGACATAAAGATCGCGTTCGGTACAAATCCCCTGTTCAGGCCAGATCAGACTTTGCAATGTTGTGTAGGTGGGAGGCGTGTCAGTCATTTAGGTCTCGCAGCCTGTATCCGGGTTACTTTGTGGCGGCCGCAAGAATACGACCCGCAAAATCGGCAAATTCTTCCGGTGTGATCTGTCCGATATTGCCCTTTTCGCCCGGGCGCCCTTGTGCAGGGAAGAGCGGGCCTTCCTGGTCAGAAAAGAACGTGTTCTTAAGCCAGGTATTGGCTGGACGGAAATACTGCATGATCTTGCGTGACTGTGCAGTAGGCATTCGTGGGCGTGGTTCTGCTGGCAACTTATTGATATAGGGCGCCAGTCGTGCACGCAGGGGATTAGCCTGCCCGTTTTTACGAAAGGACATGCTAGGATACATCAGCTGCAAGAATTCCAGGACCGGTCCGGAAAGGCCGACATTATCGTCTTCCGAAGCAACTAGGGCAGATAGATCCGGTGCCGTATCTGTTTTGAAAACTTGCGCGAAGAAGTCCGTTAGGATGTCACCTCCCAACAGGCTTTGGCGGTCGAACTTGCGTACTGTGATGGCGTCACGTCCAAAAGCCTCGATCCAAGGCGTGAGAATCCGACGATAATACAGGTAGGGTACCTGTGTGTGAGGGCTCAACGCCTTCTCAACAAATTGTTCGAACGTGTGGTCTGAAAATCCGCGCCGCATGAACTCACCATACATGCTCAGAATAGCGTCATCCTGACGACGGGCATACATCACGATCCGGATGTCATCGAAATGAGGCGCCAGGAATTCCTTGAGGCGTTGAACACCTTGGGGGGAAATCAGGTTCCCTGTCAGATTTTCAGAGGACATTAACATTGTGTCGACGCCCTTTGGTGCTGCGCGGACCTGCTTGGCAATCCTGTCCGAAAGGTGCTTACGGAAGGCGGCCAAATCTTCCTGAGACTTCAACCCATAGTCCTTTGCAAAATCGTGCAGGCCACCCGAGTTCGCGTAGAATAGCGTGATGTGGTTGGGGCTTGGGGTCAGCATATCCGGGTAGAGAATACCATTTTCTTTCAGCCATTTGGGGTTGGCTGCACAAGTGTTCTGCAGAAAGGTCGAGGCGGTTTTAGGAGTGCCAATATGACAAACGAGCTTCAACGAATTGGTCCTTGGTGTTTCAGTCGCAAAATTACGAACCAGAGTTGTTCCTAAGACCCATAAAGCCCCAGAAAGCGCTGAGCAATGGGGCTAGGCGCGATTGAAGGACGCATTTCGACCCATCCAGAGTGGCCAATGGATTTTGCATTGGTCAATGTGCCTTCGCCAAGTTTCCAGCAGTGGACATAAGCCGTATCTTCGAGGATCGTGAGGTGAAGTTCCGTTGAGCTAAGCAGCTTAAGCCACACCAACCAGATGAGCCAGCCCCTCTCTTAGATCAGGCCGCCAACCGGCCCAAAAACTCTGACGACGGACACGTAAGCATAGATCGTCTCATGGCTGACGCGAATAGGCTGACCATCATATCCAAGGCGGCCTGCGATCTGTTCCAACGTCCATCCTGTCTTCAACCGGTCAATCACGTGGGCGCGCAAGTCCTCCAGGCGATTGTGAGCGATAGTTGAACTGCGACTCCTATTGCCTTCGAGGGTAGGGAGATCGGCCGAGTTCCACCATCATCTTTTCCCTGAAGACCTCCGCTGGCGTTTTCCACCCGAGGCATTTTCGGGGCGTGTTGTTGAGCCGGTCGCAGATCTGTTTCAGTTCGTGGTCTGAGACGGCCGTGATGTCGTGTTTTCGGGGCAGCCATCTTCGAACCCGGCGATTGGTGTTCTCGACAGTGCCTTTCTGCCAAGGCGAGGAGGGGTCACAGAACCACGTCTGCGTTCCGATCTCGGCCTGAAGGTGCGGCCAGCTGACGAACTCGGTGCCGCGGTCGAAGGTGATAGATTTGCGCGCCAGGTGGGGCAGGTCACGCACCGCTTTCATAATCTTGCCCATGACGGGTTTGGTTCGTTTGTTCGGGTTCTTCAGCAGCACCGTGAACCGGCTGACCCGCTCGACCAGCGATGTGACGTTCGATTGCCCAAGGCTCTGTTTGAACAGCATCAAATCGCCTTCCCAGTGGCCGAACTGGCGGCGATGGGCAACATCATCCGGACGGAACAGGATGCTGACATCGCGGTCAAACTTGGGCGCCTGGCGTTCCCTGGCACGGCGGGGACGGCGATACTTGCGGTGGTTTGGCAGATACCACCACAGCTCCTGCGCCATGCCTTCCTTGGAATAGATGTACCGGTAGATCGTTTCCTGACAGACGCGCAGCCTTGCGCCTTCATAGATCATTCGGTTGCCGATCTGTTCAGGCGTCCACCCATGCTTGAGCCGTTCCACAACTCTTTTGAGCAATTGCGGATAGCGGATCAGCTTGCGCTGCCGCGCACGCCGATCGGCTGCCATCAGATGGGCGGCAGCACCATAGTAGCCGTCACACTTAGGCATGCATTCATCGCTGAAAAAGTTCCGCTTGATCTCGCGGTGGATCGTGGCTTTCGAGCGCTTCAGCACACGCGCCATCTCGCGAACAGGGACCTTAGCATGTCGCCAGCGTTCGATTCTGCGGCGTTCCTCAATGCTCAGTTGCGTGTAAACAGCTCCCATGGCACAATCTCCTCATTAGATAACTCATTGTTTTCTAATAGGAGTCGCACTTGAAGGTAGCGCGCACC
>NZ_FOTQ01000019.1 GCF_900114635.1 Shimia aestuarii | reverse complement strand
GCTGCTCTCGTCGCCAGCCATCACAATCAGGTTCTCAAACGCTTCGCTGACCGCCTCCGCACTGCTGGAAAACCCCACAAGGTTGTCATCACTGCCGTTGCTCGAAAGCTCGTCACAATCGTCAATGCGCTTTGTAAAAATCGTCAGAAATGGACCACTCAGTCCGCCTGACGAATACAGTTGCTAAGGCGTCACGCCTCGGCAGAGGCTTCGCGTATCGCCTTCTTAAGACTGGGGATTGCGGGATGAAGCACCGCGTTCTTGAGCGTCACCGCATACCAGTTGCCGGGCGTTTGCAGTTCAACTGGCAACTCGACAAGTAGATTGGCGTTCAAAGCGTTGCGCACGCAGCCACGGGTCGTCAGCAATATCAGATCGCTGTTCATCGTGGCATCGCGCAAAAGCGAAATGTTGTCGCTTTCGATAGCGAGTTCGATGAGCGCGGGGGTATCCAAATTGTGAAGCTGCGCAACGTGCTCCAGCACTGCCTTGGGAAAATGCGACCCGGCAAAACGGTATGGCAACAAGTCGTGAAACGATATCACCGGCAGAGCGAGAACAGGGTGTCCGGCGCGACAATACGCATGGCCCTCTTGCGATGTGATTGGCAACATATCAATTCCGGACAGATCTGCGGGCAGGTCGCGCGCGTCACCGATGATCAAATCCATTTTCTCGGCGCGCAGCAGTTCCATGAGAACCAGAGTGTCTGCAACGGTGACATCCACCCTCATACGGTGATTTTTGGCCAACCACTTGCCCAGAATGATCCCGCCAAAACTTGCGGAACTTACCGAGGTCATACCAATCCTGAGCTCACCCGCCAGACCTTGGGACAAGTAGCTGACTTCTTTCTCTACGTTTCGGGCAACGTGCAATAGCAAATCAATGCGGTTCAGAACGTTGCGGCCAGCGGGGGTGAGTCGGATCGGGCGTTCGCTTCTGTCGAAAAGCTGAACCTTCATGCGCTGCTCAAGGATGCGGATCGAGTTGCTGAGCGCGGGTTGGGTGATATGCGCCTTGCGCGCAGCTGCCGCGAAATTGCCAGTTTCTGCAACAAACCGAAAATGCTGCAACTGGTTGAGATTGAGCATCAAATCCTCCTTTCTGGAGAGGCGCGCGAACAGTATCAGGTCGATCCCCCACTACCGAGATAGTATTTCTTAAATTTTGCCTAATACAAGAAAAACAAAATTGGACCTAATTTTGTTTGCCAAATATGCTCTCCCCAATGGGTGAAGATGTCTTGGGAGGAGAGACAATGAACGTTCTTAAAACTGCCGCCACGGCGGTGGCTTTCGCTGCCACGGTGGCGTCGGGCGCGACCGCGACCGAGCGCTGGAAAGTCCCTGTGAGTTTCCCGACAGGCCTGCCGGGCATTGGTGAGCCCTTGAAAGATTGGGCCGCGACGATCAATGCGGCAGATGCCGACATTCAGGTCAAATTGTTCGAACCGGGTGAGATTGTTCCGCCGTTCGCCGTTCTTGATGCCGTTCGTGACAACAAGGTGCCTGCGGGAATGGCCGTAATCGGGTACAGTGCCGGTTCCATACCTGCAACCGCCTTGCTGTTCGGCGCCCCTTTCGGGCTTGGGCCGCGTGAATATGCGGGATGGTACTACCAAGGCGGCGGCGAGGCGCTGACGCAAGCGCTTCTTAACAAGAATGGCGTTCACGGTTTTCTGTGCGGGATGATCGGCGCCGAGATGGGTGGCTGGTTCCGCGAGCCGCTCAATTCCATTGAGGATTTCAAAGGGCTTCGCTTCCGCACCGCTGGCCTTGGCGCTGATGTGCTTACCAGGCTCGGAATGTCGGTGACGACCCTTCCGCTGGGTGAAACATTCCCGGCGCTTGAACGCGGAGCAATCGATGCCGCCGAAGGCTCGCTTCCCTCTGTGGACGTGATACTTGGCCTGCACAAGGTTGCCAAGCATGGCTATTTCCCGGGCTGGCATCAGCCAGTAGGAACGGGTCACTTGGTTATAAACCAAGGCGTCTGGGACGGCCTTTCAGACGCACAGAAGGAAGCTGTCGAGACGTCTTGCGAAGCAATTACGATGAAGAACCTGACGATCAGCGACTCGATCCAGGCGGCTTCCATGGCCAAGGCCAAGGCAGATGGCGCCGAGTTTCATGTCTTCTCGGATGAAATGATCGAAGCGTTCCGCAAAGCAACCGCCGAAGTGATGGCCGAGCAGTCCGCAAAAGACGCGGATTTCAAGGAAATCTACGAGTCGATGGAAGCGCACAAGAAACTTGTTTCCGGATACCTCGACATGAGTAGCGCCGACTAACAGGCCTGTCCGAAAGTCACAAAGCGGGGCCGCTAAAGCGGCGGCCCCTTTGTCCTTTGGCGTAGAGTGGATCAGATGTCTGAACAGCAAACCCCCGATGCTTCGGCACGCGCACCCGAAGATGTGGCCGGTGTTTTGCCGCACACGGCGTTTTCGCGAACAGCAGACGCAATCATCTATCGACTGGGAGTGATCTTTTCAGCCGTCTGGTTCTTGCTGGTTTTGGTCATCATTCTAAACGTTGTTTTGCGGTTCGGATTCAGCGCAACCAAGATCTACATCGAAGAACTGCAATGGCATATTTATGCGGTCGGTATCGCCTTTGCGCTGGCATTTGCCTCCGTTACCGACGCGCATATCCGCATTGATTTGCTCAGCACCCGGTTTCGCAAGCGCACGACAAGCTGGATCGAAGTTATTGGCACGCTGGTGTTCCTGCTGCCGTATTGTGCCCTTGTTCTGATCTATAGCGTCACCTTCGTGACCAACAGCTTCGCCAGCGGCGAGGTCTCGATATCCCCCGGCGGTCTGCCCTATCGCTGGATCATAAAGTGTACTTTGCCCCTTGCGTTCTTGCTTGTGGCGATTGCCGCGATTTCCCGACTAACCCGATGCATCGCGTACCTGCGCGACACACGTCGCTGAGCGCAGAGAGTATGCATATGGATCTCATCATCACCGACTACATGGCCATTTCGATGTTTCTGGCCTTTATTGTTCTGATCTTCACCGGCTACCCGGTGGCATGGACGCTGGCAGGTTTGGCGATCGTCTACTCCGCAATCTCGGTCGCCCTGGGCGCCTATACCGACCTGCTGGACAACACGTTTTACGCAATCGACTGGGGCTATACTTCATCGATCATCGATCGCAACTGGGCGGTCATGGAAAGTTGGGTTCTGGTTGCCCTGCCAATGTTTGTCTTTATGGGTCTTTTCCTCGACAAATCCGGGATCGCGCGCGAGTTGATGGAAAATTTTGCGCGCCTTTTGGGCCGGGTCCGGGGCGGTCTGGCGGTGGCAGTGGCGATCATCGGAATCGTGCTCGCCGCATCTACCGGCATTATCGGCGCTTCGGTGGTGCTGCTTACGCTTCTGGGCGTTCCGGTGATGTTGGATGCGGGTTACAAAAAGTCTTTCGCTGTTGGCACAGTCTGCGCTGTCGGCACCTTGGGCATTCTGATCCCCCCCTCGATCATGCTGGTGCTCATGGCGGATCGGCTGGCCATTTCCGTAGGCGATCTATTCATGGGGGCAATGATCCCCGGACTGATGTTGGGTCTGATCTACATTGTTTTCATTCTGATCTGGTCGCGCCTGCGCTCGGGCGTGGCGCCATCGATGCACGATGTTGCACCGTTGGAATTGGGCGATGTGGTCCAGATCCTCGGCTCGATGGTGCCGCCTGTTCTCTTGATATTCTCAGTCCTTGGCAGCATCTTTTTCGGGATCGCCACACCAACGGAGGCCTCTGGCGTTGGGGCGTTGTGCACAGTTTTTCTGGCCGCTTTCAAAGGGCGCCTGACATTCACCGTTCTGAAAGATGTTTCGATGGAAACGATGAAAACCACCGGATTCATTTTTGCCATCGTGTTTGGCGCGACGGCGTTTTCCCTTGTATTTCGCGGTCTTGGTGGCGACGAATTGATCAAAGGCATTCTGCATTCAGCGCCAGTTTCGCCAAACGCCGTTGTTATTTCAGTTTTGCTTTTGACGTTTGTTCTAGGATTTTTTCTCGACTGGCTTGAAATAACGCTGATCGTCTTGCCCCTTGTAGGTCCGGCCATTGCTGGACTGGGGTTTGATCTGGTGTGGTTCGCCATTCTATTCGCCATTTGCCTGCAAACCTCGTTCATCACGCCGCCGGTTGGCCCCGCCTTGTTTTATGCACAGGGCGTTATGCCAACGAGCGTCAGCTTGCCGGATATCTATCGCGGCATAATCCCGTTCGTGTTTCTGCAACTCATCGCTCTGGCGCTGGTTTTTAAATTTCCGAGCCTCGCCTTATGGCTGCCGTCAATTGCTTACTAGGAATGTCCAATGAACAAATGGAAAGACACCCATGACTGAACATGTGCGCGCCTCTCGGTTAGAAATGACGCTTGAAGACCGCCTGAGCCAGGACGAGGGTTGGGTCTATATGACGGGCATGCAGGCGTTGGTGCGATTGCCGATCCAGCAGCGCAAGCGGGATACCGCGGCGGGGTTGAACACAGGCGGCTATATCTCAGGCTATCGCGGGTCTCCAGTCGGTACCTATGATATGAACCTTGGACAGGCCGAAAAAGAGCTCAAGGCGCACAACATCTATTTTCAGCCCGGCGTGAACGAAGACCTTGCCGCCACCGCGACCTGGGGGTCGCAGATGGTGGGGTTGTTTCCCGGGGCCAAGGTGGATGGTGTATTCTCGATCTGGTACGGCAAGGCGCCGGGCATGGATCGCTCGATGGACCCGCTGCGCCATGCCAACCTGGCGGGCACCAACCCCAAGGGCGGCACGCTGTTGCTGGTGGGCGATGACCACGGGGCCAAATCCTCGACCGTGGCGTGCTATTCCGACATGAACTTTGCCTCGCTGGGCATGCCGCTGCTGGCCCCGGCCAATGCGCAGGACGTGCTGGACATGGGCCTGCACGGCATCGCGATGAGCAGGTACAGTTCCACGCTAGTCGGCATGAAACTGGTGACCGATGTGGTCGAAGGCGGCGGGTCTGTCCATGTCGCGCACGACAGTCCGCAGATCACCCTGCCCATAGATTCCGGCCCCGATACCAGCATCAAACCCTTTACGCCCATTCTGGACCAGGAGCGCCTACTGTGGACTGTGCGGTTGAAAAAGGTGCTGGCCTATGCGCGCTTCAACGGACTGAACCAACAGGACGGTCCGGACAGCGCGCGGATCGGGATCGTTGCCGCCGGAAAGGCTTGGCAGGATCTGAACCAGTCGCTGGCCGGTCTGGGCTATCGCGACGGCAAGATCGGCAACATGCCGGTGAGGCGTCTGAAAATCGGCATGGTCTGGCCACTGGATGATGCCGAAATCCGGGACTTTGCTCAGGGGCTGGATACGATCCTGGTGGTCGAGGAAAAGCGCCCGATGCTGGAGGACCAGATCAGGTCGATCCTCTATGGCTCCGGCCTGAACCCGCGGATTGTCGGCAAGACCTATCGCGGCACTGCATTCACGGCAGGCGAAGACGATTGCGCCTTTCCCAATATCGGCGAGATTGACCCCAATATGGTGACCCGCGTTCTGGTTCGGGTGGCCAATGACATCGACCCCGCCTGCGGGATCTCCATGCCCAACCGGCCTGACCAACCGCCCGCACTGGGCGGCGGCGTGATCCGCCCGCCGTCGTTCTGTGCCGGGTGTCCGCATGGTCGATCAACCCAGGTTGTTGACGGCAGCCGCGCATTAGCCGGGATCGGCTGTCACACCATGGCAGTAATGCGCGACCCGATGAAAACCAATTCGATCAGCCACATGGGTGGTGAAGGTGCCATGTGGTTGGGCCAGTTCCCGTTTACGGACGAGGGGCATGTTTTCGCTAATATGGGCGATGGCACCTATTTCCATTCCGGGATGATGGCCATTCGAGCGGCCGTCGCCGCAAAGGCAACGATGACCTACAAGCTGCTGCACAACGGTTTTGTGTCCATGACCGGCGGTCAGGCGCATGATGGCGAGGTCAACCCCGAGCAGATGCTGCGCCAGGTGCGCGCCGAGGGCGTCCAACGCATCGCGTTGGTGTCCGACGAGCCGGAAAAATACGATGGCAAGGATTTGGGTGTGGGCGTCACGGTGCACCCGCGCACCGAAATGGAACTGGTGCAGAAAGAGCTGAGCAAACTGCCCGGCGTCACGGTCATCATCTATGACCAGCCCTGCGCGACCGAGCGTCGCCGCCTGCGCAAGCGCGGCAAATGGGTCGATCCGGATAAGCGGGCCTTTATCAACCCCGAAGTCTGCGAAGGCTGCGGCGATTGTTCCACCGTGTCGGGCTGTATGGCGATCGAGCCGCTGGAGACCGATCTGGGGCGCAAACGGCAGATCAACCAATCCTCCTGCAACAAGGATTTTTCCTGTGTCGAAGGCTTCTGTCCGTCCTTTGTGACAATCAGCGGTGCTACCCCACGCAAGACCAAAACGGCCGAGATAAATATTGATATAAGCCACCTGTCCGCCCCGACCCCACGCACAATCGACGGATCCTGGTCGATCCTCGTGTCCGGCATCGGCGGCGCGGGCGTTGTGACCGTGGGCCAGACGCTAGCCGTGGCGGCCCATGCCGATGGCTATTATGCCTCGAACCTCGACATCACCGGATTGGCACAAAAATACGGCGCCGTGCACAGCCACATCAAACTGGCCGTCAGCCCCGACCAGATGCGCGCAACCCGGATTGCGACGGGCGAGGCCGACGCGCTGATCGGTTGCGATCTGGTTGTGGCGGTCGGCGATGAGGCCCTGTCCAAGCTGACACCGGGCAAATCGGTGGCTGTAACCGACACAACAGTGGTGCCGACCTCGGAGTTTTCCAAAAACCCGGACTGGCAACTCAGCGGGGACGAGCAACTCGAACGCCTCACCCGCACGCTTGGCGAGGCAGGCCGCGGCATGGATGCGCAGGATCTGGCCGAGAAGATCATGGGCGACCGCGTCTTTGCCAATATGTTGCTGATGGGCGCGTCCTGGCAACAAGGCGGTATCCCGCTGTCGCTTGAGGCGATCCATCGCGCGATTGAATTGAACGGCGTGGCCGTGGCCAAGAATAAGCAGGCCTTCGATTTGGGTCGTCTAGCTTACGGCGATGCAGCGGCCGCGCTCAAGCTGGCGCAAGGCGATGTGCCTGTGTTGCTGGATGCGCATCGCGAAAGGACGCTGGATGAAATCCTCGCGCTGCGCACCGCCAATCTGACCGAATACAAGGACGCCAGCCTCGCCAAGAGCTATAGTGACACTGTCGCACGGGCACAAAAAGCTGGTCTCAGTGACGCGGCGGTCAAGGCCGTGGCGCGCGGGCTCTACAAACTGCTGGCGGTCAAGGACGAATGGGAAGTGGCGCGGCTCTATAGCAAGCCGTCGTTCCGTGAGAGTCTGAAAGAAACCTTCGACGGTGATTTGGAGCTGACCTTCTACTTTGGTGCTTGGCCTTACGGCGGGCGCGACGCCAAAACCGGCAAGATGATCAAAGGCGCCGTGTCGGGCAAAAAGGCGATGCGCTTCTTTGGCCTGATGAACAAAGCCCGCTTCCTGCGGGGCACGGTTCTGGACCCCTTCCGCAACACGGATGAGGCACAACTGGCGCGCAAATTGCTGGCTGACTACGAAGCCGACATCGACTTTGCGCTGGCCAACTGGTCCGACGCGAAGGCCACGGAAATTACCCAGCTTCTGGACCTGCCCGAACATATACGCGGGTATGGCCACGTCCGCGAACGGCACGCTGCGGTCACAGAAAAACGCCGGTTTGAACTGCGCGACGCAATTGCCAACCGAAAGGCTGATGCAGCATGAAACTTAGATCAGACAAAGTCACCGTTGGCGCGATGAACACAGGGGCGCGTGCGCTGTGGCGGGCCACTGGCACAACGACCGAAGAGTTTGGACGGCCCATCATTGGTATCGCCAACTCCTTTACCGAGATGGTGCCCGGGCATGTGCATCTGCAGGCACTTGGCCGTCTGGTCGCCCGTGAAATCCGTGCCGCCGGGGGCGTGCCCAAGGAATTCAACACCATTGCCGTGGATGACGGCATCGCCATGGGCCACGAGGGCATGATGTATTCGCTGCCCAGCCGCGAATTGATCGCCGATGCTTGCGAATATATGGCCAACGCCCATGCCATTGATGCCATGATCTGCCTGAGCAACTGTGACAAAATCACACCGGCCATGATGATGGCCGCCAACAGGCTGAATATCCCGACGATCTTTGTCTCGGGCGGGCCGATGGAATCGGGCAAGTTTGACTACCGTGGCCAGACCAAGCGCGTGGATGCCATCGACACAATTTATGTGGCCGGTGCGCAGGACGCCACGCAGGCCGAGATCGACGCGGTCGAAGAGGCTGCCTGTCCGACCTGTGGGTCTTGCGCATTGATGGGGACCGCAAACTCGATGAACTGCCTGACCGAGGCGCTTGGATTGGCGCTGCCCGGAAACGGCACCATCCTGGCAACCCATACAGACCGCGAGGACCTGTTCCGCCTCTCCGCACGCCGGATCGTCGCAATGGCGCAAGCCTATTATCGTGACGGGGACGACAGCGTTCTGCCGCGATCCATTTGCACACGCGAAGGGTTGGAGAACGCCGCGCGTATGACGATGGCCATTGGCGGGTCGACGAACACCATCCTGCACTTATTGGCAGTGGCACAGGAAGCCGGCGTCGATTTTTCCATCGACGATTTTGACCGGATCAGCCGCGATACCCCTTGCCTGTGCAAGGTGTCGCCGTCGGTACATGAAATTTTCATCGAAGACATGCACCGTGCGGGCGGCGTCATGGCGGTTGCCGGGGAACTGCTGAAGGCAGGCCGCTACCATCCAAAAAACCCGACAGTGCTGGGCAAGCCCGTGGCAGAATATCTGGCTGACTGGGATATCACCAATCCTGACAACACCGAAGCGCGCAAAATGTTTTCAGCGGGGCCGGGGGGTATACGGTCGATCCGCGCCTTTTCGCAATCCAGCCGTTTCAAGGCGTTGGATACAGATCGCGAAACAGGCGTGATCCGCGGCGCCGAACACGCCTTTTCACATGATGGTGGCCTAGCGGTGTTGCGTGGGAACCTTGCGCCCGACAGCTGTGTGGTGAAATCCGCAGGTGTGCCGGAAAACCTCTGGCAGTTCCGCGGAACCGCGATTGTCTGCGAGAGCATGGAAGAGGCGCTTGAGAAGATCCAAAACGGTACTGTGAAGGCCGGTCATGTGGTGGTGATCCGCTATGAAGGACCGCGTGGCGGACCAGGCATGCGCGAGATGCTGACACCGACTGGCCTGATGAAAGCGATGGGGCTGGGCGACAAGGCGGGCCTTATCACCGATGGCCGCTTTTCGGGGGCGACGTCTGGCCTTTCTGTCGGCCATGTCTCGCCCGAGGCGGCCTCCGGCGGTGCCATCGCGCTGGTGCAGGATGGTGACGTGATCGAATTCGACATCCCGAACCGCCGTGTGCATCTGGACGTCAGCGACGAAGAGCTGGCCGCCCGTCGGGCAGAGATGCTGGCCCAAGGCGACAAGGCATGGCGTCCTGCCACCCGGCAGCGTGAGGTCTCGGTCGCGTTGAGGGCCTATGGCCTGCTGGCGGCATCGGCAGACAAGGGGGGCGCGCGCGACCTCGACCGTCTGGCCGCGCTAGAGCGGTTCGCTACAACTTTATAGGCAGAGGAAAGGGTCCCCGTGACAGATCGCGTTTCGCTTTCGAGCCCCCTGCAGCGTCCCGAGGCTACGGCTCAAGGCGACATGTTTAAGTGGTTTCAGGCCAAAATCACAAGCCAGCCAAAAGCCGACACTGCGATCTATCCGGCGTAACGTCGCCACAAAAATTCATTCTGGAGGAAAAACCATGAAAATCACAGACGTCAAAACATGGGCTGTGAAGAACCCCGATTTCTATAAGGGCGGCACCTATTGGATTTTTGTCAAACTAACGACTGACAACGGGATTTCTGGCTATGGTGAGGTTTACGGCGTGCCTTTTGCGCCTCGTCTTGTCTGCCAGATGGTCGAAGACGTGGTAGCCCGTCACGTGGTCGGTCGCAGCCCGTTCGACATCGAAAACATCTGGCGCGTCCTCTTCTCATCCGCCTTTACCCAACGCCCCGATGTCAGCATGGGCGGCGTCATGTCAGGCATTGAAATCGCTTGCTGGGATATCGTCGGAAAAGCCGTCGGGCAGCCGATTTATAACCTGATGGGGGGCAAGGTCCACGAACGGCTAAGATCGTACACCTATCTCTATAATGCCCAACCCAAGGAAGAGCTTGACGCCTCGGATTTGCATGGTTCGGCGGACGCGGCGACGAAGCAGCTTCAGCATTACATGGACATGGGCTTTACCGCTATCGGCTATGATCCGGTGATGCCAATGGGATCATTCGATCCGCGCCAATTGTCGCTCGAAGACCTGGAAGGCGCCGAGAAAATGACGGCCGCCTTGCGCGAAGTGGCGAGCAGCACATGTGATCTGATGATCAAGACCCATGGCCAGATGACGACCTCAAGCGCGATCCGGCTGGCCCGACGTTTGGAGAAATTTGACCCCCTCTGGTTTGAAGAGCCCGTACCGCCAGGAAACGCCAAGGAAATGGCGCGTGTTGCCAGCTCCACCACCATTCCGATCTCGGGCTGTGAACGGCTGGTCAGCCGCTTTGAAATTTCTCAGATGCTTGAGGAGCAGGCGGTGCAAATCCTGCAACCCGCTTTGGGTCGCGTTGGCGGCATTCTGGAAGGCAAAAAGATCGCCGCCATAGCCGAGGCGCACTATGCCCAGTTCGCACCGCACCTGTTTGCCGGCCCGATCGAGGCCGCTGCCAACATCCAGCTGTCGGCCAGCCTGCCCAACTTCTTGATCCTCGAAAGCATCGAAACCTTTGGCGGCTTCTTTGGAACATTGCTGAACAAACCGATCGAGTGGGAACAGGGCTACGTCACTGTCCCGTCCGAACCGGGGCTCGGGTTTGAACTGAACGAAGCCGTGGCTGACGCCAACCCCTTCACCTCAGATGACGTGTTCCCACCCATGGCCGAAGTACCGCTTTAGAAATCTGGCTTCGATATGCGCCACGCCACACCGCGGAGATGGAAATATGAAGATCACAGATGTCACGGTCACCGACAGGCCCGGGCTGGGATTCGCGCTGAACGAGGATGTACTCGACGCGAACCCCTATACCGAAAGCGATGTCTTCCCGCCGATGACGGAAGTGCCTCTTTAAAGCGGACGAACGCTGGAACGGCATCCGGAAACCTCCCCCGTGGCGGTTTCCGGCAAAGTGGAGAAGACGGGTTGGACATTGATACGGCAAACGCGGCGCTCGGGCTGGCGATGGGTGCAAACGCCCCGCGCGTCGTCGCGGTTGAGACCTTGCAAGGCGGGGTTTCGAACCTGACCTATCTTCTTTCGACTGAGGGCGGCGAGCGGATCGTGATGCGTACGCCACCCATCGGCCAGCGTTCGGGCAACGCGCACAACATGATCCGCGAAGCCCGGGTGCTGTCCTCTGTCCACCACCTGTTTCCCGAGGCTCCCGCAATCCTTGGCTTTAGCGAGGACCCGTCGGCCACGGGCGATCAGTTCATGCTGATGGCGCATATCGACGGGCGCAGCCTGCCGCCGGGGTCCGCCTTCGATGTGACGCCTGAACAGGCCCGCGCCTTGTGCCGGAATTTCGTGGCAGCGCTGGCGCGGCTGCACAGCGCGCCCGTAACCGATGCGGTGAGCGCGGCCTTTGGCGATCCGCGCGGATTTGTCGAGCGGCAGGTCGCCGGCTGGTCGCGGCGCTATGAAAAGATCGGTCTGCCCAATGCGCGCCAGCCGCTTCTGGACTGGTTGGCCGCCAATATCCCGGCGGATCCCGAACGGCCGTCAATCCTGCACAACGATTACAAGTTCGACAACCTGATCCTGGACGCGGATGACCCGACACGGATCCTCGGAGTTCTGGATTGGGAGCTTGCGGGGTTGGGCGATCCGTTCCTCGATCTGGGCAATGCGCTGGCCTATTGGGTCGAGGCGACGGATCCCCCGGAGCTTCACGATTTCAAGCGCGGTCCGACGGACCTGCCGGGCATGATGACCCGCGACGAGATCATCACTGCCTATTGCAAAGAACGTGGCCTGCCGCGCCCCGCAAGCATGGATTTCTACCAGGCGATGGGCCTGTTCCGGCTGGCTGTGATTGCCCTGCAGGTTCATCTGCGGCTGGCGGGTTCGGCCAATACGGAAGGGGCCTTTCTCAACAGCGGGCTGACCCTTCTGAACCGGGCCGAAACGATCATGGGAGTTTGACATGGACATCACACCATCTGCGAAGGCGAAGGACTACCTCGACCGCCTGACGGTATTCATGGACGAACATGTCTATCCCGCCGAGGCGGTCTATCAACAACAACACCGGGACGCGGCCGACAACTGGGCCATCCCGCCGATCATCGAAGAACTGAAGGAAAAGGCGCGGGCCGCCGGGCTGTGGAACCTGTTCCTGCCCGATCCCGAGTTGGGGGCCGGCCTGTCGGTTCTGGACTATGCGCCGATGGCCGAGGTCACCGGCCGCAGCCCGATTGCACCCGATGTGTTCAACTGCAACGCACCTGACAGCGGCAACATGGAAACGCTGTGGCTTTATGGAACCGAAGCGCAGAAAAAGGCTTGGCTGGAACCGTTGCTGAACGGGCACATTCGCTCGGCCTTCCTGATGACCGAGCCCGATGTGGCTTCGTCTGATGCGACCAATATCCAGTGCGAAATGCGCCGCGACGGTGATGACTATGTGATCAATGGCCGTAAATGGTGGTCGTCGGGCGCCGGCGATCCGCGGTGCGCGATTTTCATCGTCATGGGCAAGACCGATCCGGCCGCCCCTGTGCACACGCAGCAGACGATGATCCTTGTCCCGGCAAACACGCCGGGCGTGAAGATCGAGCGTTACGTGCCGGTTTTCGGATATGACGACGCCCCGCACGGGCACATGGAAATCACGCTGAAGGATGTCCGGGTGCCGGCGTCAAATATTCTTCTGGGCGAAGGGCGGGGCTTCGAGATTGCGCAGGGTCGGCTTGGGCCGGGGCGCATCCATCACTGCATGCGCTCCATCGGCATGGCCGAGCGGGCGCTGGAGCTGATGTGCGACCGGCTTTTGTCGCGCGAAGCCTTTGGCAAGGCCATCGGTATGCACTCGGTCTGGGAAGAACGCATCGCCAATGCGCGCGTCCAGATCGAAATGACCCGGCTTCTGTGCCTGAAGGCGGCATGGATGATGGGGGCCGTCGGCAACAAGGCCGCCAAGGACGAGATTGCGATGATCAAAATTGCCGCACCGGCGATGGCGACCCGCATCATCGACGATGCCATTCAGGCCTTTGGCGGCGCGGGCATGTCGGACGACACCCCGCTGGCCTGGATGTACGCAATGCAACGCAGCCTGCGGTTGGCGGACGGACCCGACGAGGTACACCGTCGGTCACTGGCACGTTCGGAATTCAAGCGCGCGTCGCAGTGCTTGGGCATTGATATCAGGAGCATCAGACAATGAGCAGCGAAAGAACGGCACTTGTGACGGGGGCTTCTTCGGGGCTCGGAGAAAGGTTCTGCCAGACCCTGGCCGCCAATGGATACACGGTTGTTGCCGCCGCGCGCCGTGCCGACAGGATCGAAAACCTCTGTGCAGAGATCAACGCCGCGGGCGGCAAGGCCTATCCGCTGGTAATGGACCCCGCCAAGGTGGAAACCTTTGCCGCCATTATCGACAAGGCCGAAGAGATGGCGGGGCCGATCGGCTGTTTGATCAACAACGCGGGAACGCCGAACGACACCTATGCGACAGAGATCACCCCGGAGGAGTTCGACCGCGTCATCGGTGTGAACCTGCGCGGCCCCTACTTCCTGTCGACCGAATTCGCGCGCCGCTGGATGGCGCGCAAGTGCGGTGGGAGGATCGTCAATATCGGGTCGCTGTCGGATAAACGTGCCCTGCTCAAGCACACGGTCTATGGCACGACGAAAGCCGCGATTGCGCGCATGTCCCAGCAAATGGCGCGGGAATGGATCAACGCGGACATCAACGTGAATACCCTGGCGCCCGGATATATCCGCACCGAGATGACCGCGCCGTTCTTTGACAGCCCGAAGGGCCGGTCCCTGATCGCAACCTTCCCGCGCCGGCGGGTGGGTGAGCCCTCGGATCTGGACCAGGCAATCCTGTATCTGTGCGACCCGGAACAGCGTTTCCTGACCGGTCAGACCCTGCACCTCGATGACGGCCAGGGGCTTTGACGTCAGCCCAAGACATGAACGGAGACACAGCATGAGCAAGACCACAATCGTCACCGGCGCGGCGCGTGGCATTGGCCGGGCAATCGTCGAAACACTCGTGCGCGAAGGTCACAACGTGGTTGCCACGGACCTTCGCAGCGATGACATGGCCAGCTTCGACGGGCCGGGCGCGCAGCTGAATCTCCAGCAGGATGTCTGCGATCCCGCGCGTTGGGACGGGGTGTTTGCCGAGGCTTCCGAAGCGTTCGGGCCGGTAACCGGGTTGGTGAACAACGCGGGCATCGGTGCCTTGCTGCCGCTTCTGGAAACCACCGAGGAAGACTGGCGCAGAATGATCGCGGTCAACCTGGATTCGGTCTTTTTCGGCAGCAAGACGGCCGTCGGACACATGAAGGCGCATGGTCTGCCGTCGTCGATCGTGAGCCTGTCCTCGATTGCCGGTTTCCGTGGTTCGCTCGGCTCGACCTCCTATTGCGCTTCAAAGGGCGGCGTGCGCCTGTTCGGCAAGGCCGTTGCCGTCGAATGCGCCACATTAGGGATGAACATCCGGTCCAACACCGTGCATCCGGGATATATCGAAACCGGCATCTGGGATGAAAACGAACACAATGTCCTGACCCGCAAGCTTGATCAGGCCGCAAGGGAACGCAGCCTGACGGTTGCCGAACTGCTGGCGAAACGCGAAGTGCCGATGAAGCGGCCGGGCAATCCGCAGGAAGTCGCGGAAATGGTGGCGTTCCTGCTGTCGGATCGGGCGTCCTACATCACCGGGCAGGAATTCGTTGTCGATGGTGGCAAGCTCGCCGTCTGAGCCAGCGAGAAAGGGATATGAAATGCAAGAGATCACGCAAATCCGTTTTGCCGGGCCGGCGGACAACGACGACCTGTGGGCCGTCACCCATGATCCTTCACCCGCTCTCGAAGATGGCCAGGTGCGGGTGCGGGTCGATCATGTGTCGGTCGACCCGGCGATGCGCAGCTGGATCACGGAAAAACGCAGCTATATCCCGCCCGTCAAACCGGGCGAGGTGATGCGTGCGCTTGGCGTGGGTGAGGTGGTCGCATCGGCTGCCGAGGGCGTGGTGCCGGGCGACTGGGTGACCGGTTTCCTGGGGCTGGCGAGCGAGGTCGTCCTACCCGCCCGGCATGTGCAGAAGATCGACCCGTTGCTGGCCGAGCCGCGTGCCTACCTGTCCGGCCTCGGGATGACCGGCTACACCGCCTATTTCGGCCTGAGCGAGATCGGCAAGCCAAAGGCGGGTGAAACGGTGGTGGTATCCGCGGCCTCTGGCGGTGTTGGCTCCATCGCCTGCCAGGTCGCGCAGAACATGGGCGCGCGGGTGATCGGGATCGCGGGCGGCCCGGGAAAGACCGGATGGCTGCGCGAGACGCTGAAGCTGGATGGCGTCATCGACTACAAGAACGAGGATATCGGCGCGGCACTCGACCGGGAAGCCCCGGACGGGATCGACGTCTTTTTCGACAATGTCGGCGGTGAGACGCTCGACCAGGTGCTTGCCCGGATAAATCGTCATGCCCGCATCGTGCTGTGCGGCGCGATTTCGCAATATGGCGATCTGTTCAATGCCAGGGGCCCGGCGAATTACCTGGAACTCATCACCCAGAGCGCGCTGATGCAGGGGTTCACCATGCGCGATTACATGCGTCGCGTGCCCGAGGCGATGGGTCACCTGCTGAAGATGCAGGGCGCGGGCAAGTTGACCTATCGCGATCACGTGCTGGAAGGGCTCGGCTCGTTCCCAGAAGCTTTCAAGATGCTCTATCGAGGTGAAAACCACGGGAAGCTCCTGATCCGCCTCTGACCCAGCCCATTCGTTTTTGAAAAGGGAGAGAAGAACATGAAGATCACCAATATCCGTTTCCGGGAGCTGACCGGAACGACGACCTATCCCGAAGATTACTGGCAGGAACGCCAAGCGATGCCGCTTGACATCTATCCCGAGTTCAAGGCGCTTTCCGGACCCCAGTTGTACCGGATGTGGAAGTTCATCGGCGAAGGTGACGAGCAATGGGTCAAGTCGATCTTTCTGGAGATCGAGACCGATGAAGGCATTACCGGCATCGCCGGGCCGATCAACTGGACGATCCCCTGCGTCTATATCGAAGGGCCACTGAAGGCCTTTCTGATCGGAAAGGATCCGTTAGCCATCGAGCGCATCTGGGACCAGATGTACCGCGCCTCGGCGCATGGGCGCAAAGGGGGCTACAACATGCACGCCATCAGCTATGTCGATGCCGCGTTGTGGGATATCAAGGGCAAGGCGCTCGGCCAGCCAGTGCACCGGCTGCTCGGTGGTCCGGTGCAGGACAGGATTCCCGCCTATGTCAGCGCACTCGGGTATTCGCTGGAGCCGGAAAAGGCCTATGAAAAGGTCAAGGAATTCCGCGCCGACGGCTATACGGCAACCAAGTGGTTCATCCGAAACGGCCCAACCGATGGTCCCAAGGGCGAGCGCGAGACGGTCGAACTGGTGAAGGCGCTGCGCGAGGCCGCGGGCCCGGACATGAAGATCATGCTGGATTGCTGGAGCACCTGGGACGTGCCCTATACGCTGAGGATGGCGCGTCTTCTGGAAGAGTTTGATCCCTATTGGATCGAAGAGCCGGTCATTACCGAGCGCCGCGACAGCTATGCCCGGCTGCGCCGGGAGAGCCCGGTGCGGATCGCCGGGGGCGAGCATGAATTCACCCGCTGGGGCGCCCGCCGGATGATGGAAGCGGGCACCTGCGATTTCTACCAGATGGACACGCTCTGGGCCGGCGGAATCAGCGAGACGATGAAGATCTATACGCTGGCCTCGGTCTATGACGTGCCTCTGATCCCGCACGGGGCCTCGACCCACATCAACGGGCATGTGTCGTTCGCGCAAAACGCGACGATGGCGCCGATGATGGAATATCTGCAATCGGTCAAGGCGATGACGCATCATTTCCTGCAGCATCAATACGTCCCGATCGACGGGTATTTCTATCCACTCGACGTGCCGGGCCTCGGGATGGATATCGACGAGAGCAAGATCGAATCCGAGCGGGAGTTGAGTTGGTTGTGATACGCCCTGTCACAAGGCGACAACATGCGAAGACCGCCGTTCTGGCGGTCTTCATGCTTTGGCGGCTCTGAGGCTTGGCTTTTGGCTACCGTTGATCTGCTGGCTGCAGATCAATCCACCCGATGTCTGGACAATGCGTCGAGATCAAAGGAAATGCCGTGGCCGGGTCGATCCGGCGCGACGGCATGGCCTGGTAATCCCCCCATTTTTAACGGGGTGCGGTCGTAGAACTTATGCGGCCATTTTCAGTTTCATAGCGGGTGTTATGCCGCCGATGCCCATGTTGGGGCGGTCGTTGTTGTAAGTCCATAACCATTGTGTGGCGTGATCTTGGGCCTCCTCGATGCTTTCGATGATGTATTGGTCGAGCCACTCATGCCTGACGGTGCGGTTGTAGCGCTCGATTTAAGCGTTTTGCTGAGGCTGGCCGGGTTGGATATGCTGGATGGTGACCCCATGTTTCTCGGCCCATTTCATCAGCTTTTCACTGATGTATTCGGGGCCTGTCGCGTTGCCCTTAAATCTGAGACAAGCCGCTTTCGGCAACCAATTTTGCCCTTAATTGCGAGATTCGGCTGTCATGGGGCCGACGCTTTTCGCGCGCCTTTGCGCGATGTGATCAACCGCGGCAAGCAATCGAGGCTCTTTCTCGAATGCGCGCAAGAGAGCAACCCTTGCATAGTCGTCGATGCTTTTGCTGACGATGGCTGCCTTAGCCAAGGGCTGAGATCGAGCGGCGGCGATTGCGGCGAGGCAGAACAGCCTAACTTCCGATCTGGGGTTCTGGACAGCGAACGACGGATCCCCGCGGAAGGTTTTGAGTGACATGGCAAAGGTGACTGCGCGCATTGCGCGTCGAAGTTGCTTGGGGCCGCGCGATCGCGCGGCGCACTCAAGCATCCCTGCCCCGCGGCGCGCTCGGAATATCAGTTTTCCGGATATTTGTTCCTCACGGGTTTTGCCAAGGGTCTGCACAAGTCTCGTCCCGCAAACTTGGCAGTCAAATGCCCAGGCCCGCCTCCAATGCCTGAGCGAAAGACCCTCTCTGGAGCATTGCACGCAATGCTGGAATGGCATCTGAGCCGTCAGCGAGGCTTCTCGTGGCATCATTGCCGGAAAGGTCAAAGATCGCACTACATCTGGGTTGACACGTGCGGCGTTGGCAATCTTCTCCGCCGCAGCCGCGTCGTAGTTGAAGTCCAAGGTGGTGCCATGCGCGGTATCGATTTGTATATGAGCCAGCAGTTCCGCGTCATCACAGTAGTTGGCTGCAGCAAGCCGAGACAACCAACCTGACAACAACTCGTCTGGCAGCGGCGCAACAGTCTTGGGCAGCGGGTGCGGCTTCACACCCCGGACTTCTCGAGCCGCCGATGGGCGTTCGCATGGCGCGACCAAACCGGCGTCCATTTTGCGATCGCGTCATCAGTGATGCATTCGTCACCTGTGACAATGGCGTCGATGGAAAGATCCTTGATCAGGGCGAAGATACGCGAGGTCATCCCACCGGTCAGCGCAAGTATCTGCTTGAGTGACTTGACCTTCAGATTGGATTTCTTCTCGAGGGGCATTGCCGCGATGAGTGTCTGGATCATGTCCGAGAACTCGGCATCGTCGCGCCAGTTTGGCAGGTGATGTTCGTCCAGCCGCCTGGTAAGCTGGATATCACCTCGGATGGCATCGACGGCCTCGCTGACTCCCAGGCAGACCAGCGACACTTCGAGTTCATTGCTGAGATACCGCAGAACATTGAGAAAGCGGCGCTGTTCGCGATGGGTCCCGGCCAAGAGGTTGTGGACCTCGTCGATCATGATCATCCGCAGGCCAAGGTCGCGCAAGAGCGCGATGACACGGACTTCGAGGGAAGCCACATTCTGAGCGCGGGCGCTCAGTGCTGTCGCCGGGGCGCCGACGGCGGCCAAGATGTGCAGATAGAACCGCCGTTCGTCGGGCGCTGGTGGTGCTTGCAACAGCAACAGTGGCGTTCGCGTAATTCCCGATGCTGGGTCATATTCCGGTGCATATCTGCGCGATAGGTTGCGGGCGATCATCGTCTTTCCGATCCCGGACGCGCCATGCACAAGAAGGGGTCTGCTCCGGCTGAGTGCAGAATGACACCTTAAGCGCCGAGGACGCGTTCTCCATATTCGCGCAGGTTGCCTTTGGGATCGACGTATCGGTACAGGGTGACGGGTTTCACGCCCAGTTCACTGCACAGCTCTGAAACGGATGTGTCCCGGTTGGCCATTGCGGCCTGTGCCATCCGGACCTGGGATTTGGTGAGTGCGAACTTTCGCCCGCCTTTGCGCCCTCGAGCGCGGGCGGCTTGCAACCCAGCCATTGTGCGCTCCCGGATCAATTCGCTTTCAAATTCAGCGAGCGCTGCAAAGATGCCAAATGACAACCGACCGGCTGCGGTGGTCGTGTCGATCTGTGCCCCCTGGCCTGTCAGCACCTTCAGGCCGACACCGCGCTCTGACAGTAAGGTCGTCGTTTTCACCAAGTGGTTCAGACTGCGGCCCATCCTGTCCAGCTTCCAGATGACTAGGACGTCGCCGTCGCGCAAAGCCTTCAGACAAGCTTCGAGGCCCGGGCGGTCGTCTTTCTTGCCCGAGGCCTGATCGGAGTAGATTTGCTTTTCATCGACGCCCGTCTCAACAAGAGCGTCCTTTTGTAGGTCAAGCGACTGGCTGCCATCGGCTTTTGAGACGCGCGCGTATCCGATCAGCATGTTTCACAAACGAACGTTTGTGGTGTGTGGAGGAATTCCCGGCTTTTAGCCATCTCGATTATTCCTTAACCCTTATCACAATCATCAATAAATAAACCCCAACAAGAAAGCAAAAGAAACATGGCGCATCGCACCATTCTGACCGAGCGCCAGCGTTCGGCGCTTTTCGACCTGCCGACTGACGAGACATTGATGTTGCGGCATTTCACGCTGGCAGATGACGATATCGAGCACATCAACGAACGGCGGCGACCGGAGAACAAGATCGGTTTTGCCCTACAGCTCTGCGCCCTACGCTATCCCGGTCGGCTGTTGTCATCTGGGGAGGTCATCCCGGAAAAGGTATTGCGCTTCATCGCGGCTCAGTTGGGCCTGACCGGCAACGATGTCTTGCCATATGCCGCACGTCGGCAAACCCGTCAGCAGCACCTCCACGCCCTGCGCCAGATTTACGGCTTCAAGATGTTCTCTGGTCAAGGCGCGCGCAGTCTGAACTCCTGGCTTGAGAACGAGGCTGAAACTGCCCGATCCAACGAAGACCTGGCGCGCCGATTTGTCGAAGAGTGCCGTCGGTCGCAGGTGATCCTGCCCGGCATCTCTGTCATCGAGCGGCTCTGCGCCGATGCCCTGGTGTCGGCCGAACGCCGAATTGAAAGCCGGATCACCGCCAAACTTGATGACCGGGTCAAGGACCAACTGGACACGCTGTTGACCGAGATTGTGGACGGCAATGTCACCCGGTTCGTTTGGCTCCGGCGTTTTGAGGTGGGCGGCAACTCGGCGGGCGCATCGCGACTTCTGGATCGGTTGGAGTTTTTGCAAGACTTGGGCCTCTCACCGGCCATTCTGTCCGACGTACCACCACATCGGATCACCCGCCTGCGCCGCCAAGGCGAGCGCTACTTTGCCGATGGTTTGCGCGACATCACCAGCGATCGGCGCTTGGCGATCCTCGCGGTCTGCGCGATCGAATGGAAGGCGGCCATCGCCGATGCTGTGATCGAAACCCACGACCGGATCGTTGGCAAGACCTGGCGGGATGCGAAGAGGTTGTCCGACGCGCGTATCGCAGACGCGCGATCTTCGCTGCGCGAGACATTGCGTTCCTTCAAGCATCTGGGTGCCGCCCTGCTGGAAGCCAAGGCGGATGGCGCACCCCTTGATGCCGCCGTCGAAGTTGCGTGTGGCTGGTCTCAACTCGAAAACATGGTGACAACCGCGGCTGAGTTGACCGACACGATGGCGGCTGACGCCTTGTCTCATGTCGTTCATGGGGCATTGCCAAGTTGTTCGCGTTCTCTTTTTCGCCTAGGTGACAGGGATGAAAATACCATCCGATATGCCGCGTCTTAAAGGCTTCCGTTTTCCG
>NZ_FOTQ01000016.1 GCF_900114635.1 Shimia aestuarii | reverse complement strand
ATCGCTGCCGTCAGAGTGGTTTTACCATGGTCAACGTGACCGATGGTGCCGATGTTGCAGTGCGGTTTGCTGCGTTCAAACTTTTCCTTGCCCATAATAAGGCTCCTTTTTTTCCTTGTCGGATGATGCGTGCAAGCACGCACCCTACGGGTTTGGGTAGGGTGCGTGGTTTCCCACGCACCTCATCTCTTATGCGTATTTCGCCTGGATCTCGTCCGAGATGTTCTGCGGAACCGGATCGTAGTGATCGAACTGCATGGTGAACTGGGCACGGCCCGACGACATCGAACGAAGGGTGTTGATGTAGCCGAACATGTTGGCCAGCGGCACGAACGCGTCGATCGCGATCGCATTGCCGCGCGGCTCCTGCCCCGAAACCTGACCGCGACGCGATGTCAGGTCGCCGATGATACCGCCGGTGTATTCTTCCGGGGTGATCACTTCGACCTTCATGATCGGTTCGAGCAGTTTCGCGCCTGCCAGTTTCATGCCTTCACGCATGCACATACGTGCTGCGATTTCAAAGGCCAGAACCGACGAGTCAACATCGTGGAACTTACCGTCGATCAGAGCCACCTTGAAGTCGATCACGGGGAAGCCGGCCAGCGGGCCGCTATCCATAACGGACTGGATGCCTTTTTCAACACCCGGGATGTATTCCTTCGGAACGGCACCACCAACGATGCGGCTTTCGAACGAGTAACCTTCGCCCGGTTGAGTTGGCATGATTTCCATTTTGACTTCAGCGTACTGACCCGAACCACCCGACTGTTTCTTGTGGGTGTAGGTATGCTCGACCGCTTTAGAGATGGTTTCGCGATAGGCCACCTGCGGTGCACCGATGTTCGCTTCCACCTTGAATTCGCGCTTCAGACGATCCACGAGGATATCGAGGTGAAGTTCGCCCATGCCCTTCATGATGGTCTGACCCGATTCCAGATCAGTTTCCACGCGGAAGGACGGGTCTTCTGCGGCCAGACGGCCCAGACCCTGAGACATCTTCTCCTGGTCAGCCTTGGTTTTCGGCTCAACCGCGATCTCGATCACCGGATCGGGGAAGGTCATGGTTTCCAGAACCACCGGATCGTTGACGGCGCAAAGCGTGTCACCGGTCGTGGTGTCTTTCAGACCTGCCAGCGCGATAATGTCACCTGCGAACGCTTCCGTGATTTCCTCACGGTTGTTCGAGTGCATCATCATCATCCGGCCAACGCGCTCTTTCTTGCCCTTGGTCGAGTTCAGGAGCGTGTCGCCCTTGTTCAGGACACCCGAGTAGATGCGGGTAAAGGTCAGCGAGCCAACGAAGGGGTCGTTCATGATTTTGAACGCCAGACCCGAGAACGCCATCTCATCATCCGCGCGGCGGGCAATGTTACGCTCTTCGGTTTCGTCGCCGGGTTTGAAGCCCATGTAATCAACAACGTCCAGCGGGCTGGGCAGATAGTCGATCACGGCGTTGAGCAGCGGCTGAACACCTTTGTTCTTGAAGGCAGACCCGCCCAGAACCGGAACGAAGGACAGCGACAGCGTGCCCTTGCGCAGCAGTTTGCGCAGGGTCGGCACGTCGGGTTCGTTGCCTTCCAGGTATGCTTCCATCGCGTCGTCGTCCATTTCGACGGCGGCCTCGATCATCTTTTCACGCCATTCGTTGGCCATGTCCTGAAGCTCGGGGCGGATGTCAGTCTTGATCCACGACGCGCCAAGGTCTTCACCCTGCCACAGCCATTCCTGCATGGTGACAAGATCAACCAGGCCTTCCAACTCGGTCTCGGCACCGATCGGGATACCAACCGGAACGGCGCGGGCGCCGGTGCGGTCTTCGATCATGTTGACGCAGTTGAAGAAGTCGGCGCCGATCTTGTCCATCTTGTTGACGAACACCATGCGCGGAACCTTGTAGCGGTCAGCCTGACGCCACACGGTTTCGGTCTGGGGTTCAACACCGGCGTTGGCGTCCAGCACACAGACGGCACCGTCGAGAACCGCCAGCGAACGCTCAACTTCGATGGTGAAGTCAACGTGGCCGGGGGTGTCGATGATGTTCAGACGGTGCTTGGGCGTATCGGCGTTCTGACCGTCCTCGGTGCGTTCCCAGAAAGTGGTGGTCGCAGCCGAGGTGATGGTGATGCCGCGTTCCTGTTCCTGCTCCATCCAGTCCATGGTGGCTGCACCATCGTGCACCTCACCGATGTTGTGGGATTTGCCGGTGTAATACAGGATGCGTTCCGAGCAGGTGGTTTTGCCTGCATCGATGTGCGCCATGATACCGAAGTTGCGGTATAGTTCGAGCGGATATTCGCGTGCCATTGGTCTAATGTCCTCTGGGGATTACCAGCGATAATGGCTGAAGGCTTTGTTCGCCTCGGCCATCTTGTGAGTGTCTTCCCGCTTCTTGACGGCGGTACCGCGCGAGTTGACAGCATCCAGAAGTTCACCCGCAAGGCGTTCTTCCATGGTGTTTTCGTTGCGTTTGCGCGACGCGGTGATCAACCAGCGGATGGCCAGCGCTTCGCGGCGCTCGGGGCGCACTTCAACCGGAACCTGATAGGTGGCACCACCGACACGGCGCGAACGGACTTCGACGCTGGGTTTGATGTTGTCCAGTGCTTCGTGGAACACTTCGACGGGGGCGCGCTTGACCTTGTTCTCAACGCGATCCAGCGCGTTGTAGACGATCTTTTCCGCAACCGACTTCTTACCGTCGATCATCAGGTTGTTCATGAATTTGCTCAGCACCTTATCGCCATACTTGGCGTCGGGCAGAATCTCGCGTTTTTCGGCGGCGTGACGACGTGACATCTCGGCCTCTCCTTCTTACTTGGGACGCTTGGCGCCGTATTTCGAACGACGCTGCTTACGGTCTTTGACGCCCTGGGTATCCAGAACACCGCGCAGGATGTGGTAACGCACACCGGGAAGGTCTTTTACACGACCGCCACGGATCAGAACCACCGAGTGCTCCTGAAGGTTGTGGCTTTCACCGGGGATGTAGCTGATGACTTCGTAACCGTTGGTCAGGCGCACCTTCGCAACTTTACGCATAGCCGAGTTCGGCTTCTTCGGGGTCGTGGTGTAAACGCGGGTGCAAACGCCGCGCTTCTGGGGGCACTGCTCGAGGTGCTGCGACTTCGAGCGCTTGATTTTGGGCTGACGCGGCTTGCGGATCAGCTGCTGGATCGTTGGCATAGGGTCTCTTTCCCGTTTGCTTCACTTGTCATGCGCGGGGTTGCCCCCGCACGGCTTCGTCGTTTGGTGCAACTTGTGTTTCCACAAGCGCAAAAACCGCAATCGTTTCCATTCCGAGGCAAACGACGCGGTGAGTTCTCAGAGGGTGCAGCCTTCAAAATAGGCCGGACCTTGACCACTACAGTTTTGATATCGGCTCACGAGGGGCGACCCCCAGTTACCGGATGGTCGGGCGTATAGGGGGAGTCGGAACGCTTGTCAACAGCACCCCTCGGTTGCGCGGGCTTGTCGGCAATGCCATTGTCCCACAAGCGCGTCAACCGGGCCAGACAAGGGGACACCGTTCATGCACAGCCGCGACATGCAGGTGATCGGGATCTGCCGGTTTTCCTACCCCGCCATCGGCGGTTTTCAGGTGGACCACACTACCCCCGAAGAACGCATGGCCTTCCTCTACGATCCCAAACGCATGGAAGAACGATTCCGCCTGTTCGAATCCTTCACCCTGCCCTGCCTCAAGGCGCAGACCGACCCGGATTTCACCTTTCTCGTCATCATTGGTGACAGCATGCCCCGCCGATGGCGCGACCGGCTCACCGATCTGCTCGCCGACATGCCGCAAGCCATCCTTCAGGCCCACGCCCCCGGCCCGCATCGTCCGGTGATGAAAACCGCGATCAACTCGGTGCGTCTGAAACGGGACGCACCCTGTCTGCAATTCCGCATGGATGACGATGACGCGGTCAATATCCGCTATGTCGAACGCCTTCGCGAAGCGGCCCAGGATCTGCGCCCGCTGATGCTCAAGAACCGCCATATCGCCATCGACTTCAACCAGGGCTATATCGCCGCCCCCAACAAACACGGCATCAAGGCCACCCCGGTCATCGAACATCTCTGGACCGCCGGGCTCGCCATGGCCATCCGTCCCGGCGTCGACCTCACGATCCTCAACTTCGGCCATTCCAAGATCAGCCGGTTCATGCCCGTCACCAGCTTTTCCGGCGAGGACATGTTCCTGCGCGGCCATTCCGACTTCAACGACTCGCGCCAGAAAAAGAACGTCCGCCCGGTCAAGCTCGACCTGCTGGACGACGCCGGCGAATCCCATTTCCGCCGCGTCTTCAACATCGACGCCGATCAGGTCCGCGCACGCTTTTCTTCCTGAGACAACCGCCGCCCCCGGATCAGGGTGAACACCCCGGCCCCAACCACGATCGCGCCCCCGGCCAGTGTCAGCGCATCCGGCCAGTCACCAAAGACGACAAACCCCATCACCAGTGCCCAAAGCAACCCGGTGTACCGGAACGGCGCGGTAAAGGACACGTCCCCCGTCCGCATCACCAACACCGAGAACAGATAGCCGCCCAAAATGAAAAAGGCCGCACCGCCCAACAGCATGAGCTGCCCAACATCGAGCGTCGCCCACTCCACACCCAGGCTCGCCACCCCGGAAAACAGCGTCACCCCAAGCGATGCCGCCAGCGTCACGGTCATCGACGGCACCTTGCGCGACATGCCTCGCGTCGCCAGATCGCGCACTGTCACGGCAACAACCGCCGCCAGCGCATACAGCGCGTAGATGTCGAACCCGTCCGGTCCCGGTCGCACGATCAGCAACATGCCAAGGAACCCGACGATGATCGCACCCATGCGCCGCCAGCCAACCGCCTCTCCCAGAAACAATGCCCCACACAGGGTCACGGTCAGCGGCAGAACCTGCAAAATCGCCGTCACATTGGCAATCGGCATATGATAAAGCGCGGTGATAAAGAAATAGGCCGCCGCAATCTCAGCCCCCGTGCGCAACCCGACCAGCCCCCAGTCGCGCGCAGGAAACCGCACTCGGATCGGCCCAAGGCTGCGCGCCAGCCCCCAGATCAGCAGGGTCGAAGCCGCCCCGCGCAGGAACAGCATCTGAAAAAGCGGCACCTCCGGCCCCAGAAGCTTCACACAGGTATCGTTCAGCGTGAACGCCGCCATCGAGCACATCATCAACAACGCGCCCTTCAGATTGTCGGACATCCCCTGCATCACAGCCCCCTGCCAGAACACAACCCGGCGACCCTAATGCGGCGTTCCCATTCCACCAAGTCCAATCTTCATTTTGCCAGAAATACTCATGCCAAAGGCAGAAAAGCCCCCGGCTCGACGCCGGGGGCTTTTCTTTTTTCCATCAGATCAGACGCTTAGTCGAAATCGCGGCTTTCGGGTGTTTCCACCAGGCCACTGTCGAACACGTCGTCCGCACCAAGATCCTCGACCGGAGCGGCCAGCGCAGCTGCGGCCTCGGCCTCTTCGCGACGTGCCTCGATCACGACATTGTCGCGATCCTGCGCGATCTTGCGCACGGCCTGCGTGGCCCCACCGGTCCCGGCCGGGATCAGACGACCCACGATGACGTTTTCCTTCAGACCAACCAGCTTGTCTTTCTTGCCCTGCACCGAAGCCTCGGTCAGAACGCGGGTGGTCTCCTGGAACGACGCCGCCGAGATGAACGACCGGGTCTGCAGCGATGCCTTGGTGATCCCGAGCAGGATCGGCTCGCCCTGTGCCGGGCGACGCCCTTCGGCAATCGCCTTTTCATTGGCGTGGTCGAATTCGATCTTCTCGACATGCTCGCCCTTCAAGAGCGTGGTTTCACCCGAGTCGAGGATCTCCCACTTCTGCAGCATCTGGCGCACGATGACCTCGATGTGCTTGTCGTTGATCTTCACACCCTGAAGGCGATACACGTCCTGCACTTCGTCAATCATGTAATCGGCCAGCGCTTCGACACCCATGATCGACAGGATGTCATGCGGCGCAGGGTTGCCGTCCATGATGTAGTCGCCCTTCTGCACGAAGTCGCCTTCCTGCACCGGGATGTGCTTGCCCTTGGGCACCATGTATTCGACGGTTTCCAGCGACTCGTCGCTCGGCTCGATCGAGATGCGGCGCTTGTTCTTGTAGTCGCGGCCAAAGCGCACGTAACCATCGATTTCGGCGATGATCGCGTGATCCTTCGGACGACGGGCCTCGAACAGTTCGGCCACACGCGGCAGACCACCGGTGATGTCCTTGGTCTTCGCGCCTTCACGCGGAATACGCGCAACCACGTCACCGGCTTTCACGTCCTGACCGTCTTCAACCGACAGGATCGCGTCCACAGACATCGGGTAGTGCACCGGGTTGCCCGCCTCGTTGCGCACCGGCTCGCCATCGCCATCCACAAGAATGATTTCCGGCTTGAGCTCGTTGCCTTTGGGCGCTGCACGCCAGTCGGCCACGATCTTCTGTGTCATGCCGGTAGCATCGTCGGTTTCCTCGCGCAGGGCGATACCGCTGACCAGGTCGACGAACTTCGCTGTCCCCGATTTCTCGGCCAGGATCGGCAGGGTATAGGGATCCCATTCGAACAGCTTTTCGCCGCGCGAAATGGCCTGCCCGTCCTTGACGAACAGCTTGGAACCATATCCAACCTTGTGGCTGGCACGTTCCTCGCCGGCGTCATCCATGATCAACAGCTTCATGTTGCGGCCCATGACAAGGGCCTCGCCATTGGCGTTCTCAAGGATGTTCGCGTTTTCGAAGACGATCTTGCCTTCCTGCGATGCTTCAAGGAACGACTGCTGACCACCCTGCGCAACACCGCCGATGTGGAAAGTCCGCATCGTCAGCTGCGTGCCGGGTTCACCGATCGACTGCGCCGCGATGATACCCACGGCCTCGCCGGTGTTGACCATCGTGCCGCGTGCAAGGTCACGACCATAGCACATGGCGCAAACGCCCTCTTCCGCTTCACAGGTCAGCGGGCTACGGATGCGTGCCGATGCGACACCGGCCTCGTCGATCATGTCCGACATGCGTTCGTCGATCAGCTGACCTTCCGAAACGAGCACCTCTTCCGTGCCCGGACGCAGGATGTCTTCTGCGGCCACACGGCCCAGAACACGTTCTGCCAGCGATGCCACGACTTCCCCGTCATTGACGGCGGCTTCCGCGGTGATCGCGTTGTCGGTGCCACAATCATGCGCCCGCACGATGCAGTCCTGTGCAACGTCAACCAGACGACGGGTCAGGTAACCCGAGTTCGCGGTTTTCAGCGCGGTATCCGACAGACCCTTACGGGCACCGTGCGTCGAGTTGAAGTACTCAAGCACCGTCAGACCTTCTTTAAAGTTCGAGATGATCGGCGTCTCGATGATGTCGCCGTTCGGCTTGGCCATCAGGCCGCGCATCCCGCCGAGCTGTTTCATCTGGGTCACCGAGCCACGCGCACCGGAGTGGGCCATCATGTAGACCGAATTCGGTTCCGCTTCGGCCCCGTTCTCGTCCTTCTTGGCCGCCGAGATGGTGTTCATCATCGCGTCGGTGACCTTGTCGTTACACTTCGACCAGGCGTCCACGACCTTGTTGTACTTTTCGCCCTGGGTGATCAGGCCGTCCATGTACTGTTGTTCAAAGTCCTTCACCTGATCGCGGGTCTCGTCCACGATCGTCCACTTGTCATCCGGGATCACCATGTCGTCCTTGCCGAACGAAATGCCCGCCTTGAACGCTTCGCGGAAGCCCATGGTCATGATCTGGTCACAGAAGATGACCGACTCTTTCTGACCGCAGTAGCGATAGACGGTGTCGATGACGTTCTGAACGTCTTTCTTCCGCAGAAGCTTGTTGACGAGCTCGAACGGCGCCTTGGTGTTCTGCGGCAGCAGAGCCCCCAGACGCACCCGGCCCGGCGTGGTCTCGTAACGCTTCATCACCTCAAGACCGTTTTCGTCGATCTGCGGAATACGCGCGGTGATCTTGGCGTGCAGATGCACGGCGCCGCTATCCAGCGCGTACTGCACTTCGTCGATGGACGAGAACACCATGCCCTCACCCTTCATGCCTTCGCGCTCGATGGACGTATAGTAGAGGCCAAGGATCATATCCTGCGACGGCACGATGATCGGTGCGCCGTTAGCGGGCGACAGAACGTTGTTGGTCGACATCATCAGAACACGCGCTTCCAGCTGGGCCTCAAGGCTCAGCGGGACGTGAACAGCCATCTGGTCGCCGTCAAAGTCCGCGTTGAACGCCGAACACACCAGCGGATGCAGCTGGATCGCTTTACCTTCGATCAGAACCGGTTCGAACGCCTGGATACCAAGACGGTGCAGCGTCGGCGCACGGTTCAGCATCACGGGATGCTCGCGGATCACCTCGTCGAGGATATCCCACACTTCGGGACGCTCTTTTTCCACCAGTTTCTTCGCTTGCTTCACCGTGGAAGACAGACCTTTGGCCTCAAGGCGCGAATAGATGAACGGCTTGAACAGCTCGAGCGCCATCTTCTTGGGCAAACCACACTGGTGCAGCTTCAACTCGGGGCCGGTCACGATGACCGAACGACCCGAGAAGTCGACGCGTTTCCCCAAAAGGTTCTGACGGAAGCGACCCTGCTTACCTTTGAGCATGTCCGACAGCGACTTCAGCGGACGCTTGTTGGCGCCGGTGATCACGCGACCGCGACGGCCGTTGTCAAACAGCGCATCCACAGATTCCTGCAGCATCCGCTTTTCGTTACGCACGATGATGTCGGGCGCACGCAGTTCGATCAGACGCTTCAGACGGTTGTTCCGGTTGATCACACGACGGTAAAGGTCGTTGAGATCCGAGGTCGCGAAACGGCCACCATCCAGCGGCACCAGCGGGCGCAGTTCCGGCGGGATCACGGGGATCACGGTCAGAACCATCCACTCGGGGCGGTTGCCGGACTCAAGGAAGGATTCCACAACCTTCAGACGCTTGATGATCTTCTTGGGCTTCAGTTCGCCGGTGGCTTCGGCCAGATCGGCACGCAGCTGCTCGGCTTCGCTCTCAAGATCAATCGCCGCCAGCATTTCGCGGATCGCTTCGGCGCCGATATTGGCGGTGAAGGCGTCCATGCCATAGGCGTCCTGCGCGTCCATGTATTCTTCTTCGGTCATCATCTGGCCGTATTGCAGGTCGGTCAGACCCGGCTCGATGACAACATAGTTTTCGAAATACAGAACACGTTCCAGATCGCGCAGCGTCATGTCCAGCATCAGACCGATGCGGCTGGGCAGCGACTTCAGGAACCAGATATGTGCAACGGGTGCGGCCAGCTCGATGTGGCCCATACGCTCGCGGCGCACTTTCTGGAGGGTAACTTCGACACCACATTTCTCGCAGACAACGCCGCGATACTTCATGCGCTTATATTTGCCGCAAAGGCATTCGTAATCCTTGATCGGGCCAAAGATACGCGCACAGAACAGACCGTCACGCTCGGGCTTGAACGTCCGGTAGTTGATGGTTTCGGGTTTCTTGATCTCACCATACGACCACGACAGGATGCGCTCGGGGCTTGCCAGCGACACCTTGATCTCGTCGAAAACCTTCGGCGGGGTCAGCGGGTTGAACGGGTTATTCGTCAGTTCCTGGTTCATTTTGATACCTCAAATTTGTGCGGAAGGGAGGATGGGCAAGGGCGCGACGCCCTTACTCTTCTTCCGCATCCAGGAGTTCCATATTCAGGCCGAGGCCACGGACTTCTTTGACCAGAACGTTGAACGATTCCGGTACGCCCGCTTCAAAGTTGTCCTCGCCCTTGACGATCGATTCATAGACCTTGGTCCGGCCGGCCACGTCGTCCGACTTCACGGTCAGCATTTCCTGCAGGGTGTAGGCGGCGCCGTAAGCTTCCAGAGCCCAGACCTCCATTTCCCCAAAGCGCTGGCCACCGAACTGCGCCTTACCACCCAGCGGCTGCTGCGTGACGAGGCTGTACGGACCGGTCGAACGTGCGTGGATCTTGTCGTCGACAAGGTGATGCAGTTTCAGCAGGTATTTCACACCCACCGTCACCGGCCGCGCGAACTGTTCACCGGTACGACCGTCAAACAGGATCGACTGGCCCGAGCTGTCAAAGCCCGCACGCACCAGCGCGTCGTTCACGTCACCTTCCTTGGCGCCGTCAAAGACCGGCGTTGCGATCGGCACACCACGGGTCACGTTGCTCGCGGCTTCGATCAGCGCGCCCTCGTCCATGTCGCGGATGCCTTCTTCATAGACATCTTCGCCATAGGCGTGGTGCAGTGCGTCACGCACCGGGGTCAAATCGCCCGACCGACGGTATTCCTGAAGCGCATCGTCCACCTTGATGCCAAGACCGCGCGCGGCCCAGCCCATGTGGGTTTCAAGGATCTGACCGACGTTCATACGCGAAGGCACACCCAGCGGGTTCAGACAGAAGTCGACCGGGGTACCATCGGCGAGGAACGGCATGTCTTCCATCGGCACAACCTTGGAAATAACACCTTTGTTCCCGTGACGACCGGCCATCTTGTCGCCCGGCTGAAGCTTGCGCTTCACGGCGATGAAGACCTTGACCATCTTCATCACGCCCGGCGGCAGGTCGTCGCCACGACGGACCTTCTCGACCTTGTCTTCGAAACGGTGCTCAAGCGCCCGTTTCTGAACGCCGTACTGTTCGTTCAGCGCTTCGACCACCTGTGCGTCGGCCTCATCGGCCAGCGCCAGCTGCCACCACTGACCGCGGCTCAGGCTGGCGAGCAGCTCCTCGGTGATTTCCGAATTCGCCTTGACGCCTTTCGGCCCCTTAACAGCAACTTTGCCAAGGATCATGTCCTTCAGACGGGCATAGATGTTGCGGTCGAGGATCGCCATTTCGTCGTCACGGTCACGTGCCAGGCGTTCGATCTCTTCACGCTCGATCTGCAGGGCACGTTCGTCTTTTTCCACACCGTGGCGGTTAAAGACGCGCACTTCCACGACAGTCCCGAAGTCACCCGGCTTCACGCGCAGCGAGGTGTCGCGCACGTCGGATGCTTTCTCACCGAAGATGGCGCGCAGAAGCTTTTCTTCCGGCGTCATCGGGCTTTCGCCCTTCGGAGTGATCTTACCGACGAGGATATCGCCCGGCTCAACATCCGCGCCGATGTAAACGATGCCCGCCTCGTCGAGGTTGCGCAGCGCTTCTTCACCGACGTTCGGAATGTCGCGGGTGATCTCTTCCGGGCCCAGCTTCGTGTCACGGGCGGCGACTTCGAATTCCTCGATATGCACCGAGGTAAACACGTCATCACGCGCGATACGTTCCGAGATCAGGATCGAGTCTTCGTAGTTGTAGCCGTTCCAAGGCATGAACGCGACGACCACGTTCTTACCCAGAGCCAGTTCACCCAGATCGGTCGACGGACCGTCCGCGATCACTTCGCCCTTCTGAACCGTGTCACCCACCTTCACCAGCGGACGCTGGTTGATGCAGGTGTTCTGGTTCGAACGCTGGAACTTGCGCAGACGATAGATGTCCACGCCCGCATCCCCCAGTTCGAGATCCGAGGTCGCGCGCACAACGATACGCTGTGCATCCACCTGGTCGATGATCCCGGCGCGTTTCGCCTGAATCGCCGCACCCGAGTCGATCGCAACCTTTTCCTCGATACCGGTCCCGACCAGCGGCGCTTCTGCGCGCAGGAGCGGAACCGCCTGACGTTGCATGTTCGAGCCCATCAGTGCGCGGTTGGCGTCGTCGTTTTCAAGGAACGGAATGAGCGAAGCCGCCACCGAGACCAACTGCTTGGGCGACACGTCGATCAGATCGACCGAGCCCACCGGCGCCATGGTATAGTCACCGGCCTGGCGGGTGTTGACCATCTCGTTGATGAACTTGCCGTTCTCGTCCAGCGTCGCGTTGGCCTGGGCCACGGTATGACGCATCTCTTCGGTCGCGGACATATAGTTCACTTCGTCCGTGACCTGACCGTCGACAACCTTGCGGTACGGGGTTTCGATGAAGCCGTACTTGTTCACGCGGGCAAAGGTGGCCAGCGAGTTGATCAGACCGATATTCGGGCCTTCCGGCGTTTCAATCGGGCACATCCGGCCATAGTGGGTCGGGTGCACGTCGCGCACCTCAAAGCCCGCACGCTCACGGGTAAGACCACCCGGGCCAAGCGCCGAGAGACGGCGTTTGTGGGTGACTTCCGAAAGCGGGTTGGTCTGGTCCATGAACTGGCTGAGCTGCGAAGAGCCGAAGAATTCGCGCACGGCGGCAGCCGCCGGTTTCGCATTGATCAGGTCCTGCGGCATCACCGTGTCGATTTCGACCGACGACATGCGTTCCTTGATTGCGCGCTCCATGCGCAGCAAGCCAACGCGGTACTGGTTTTCCATCAGTTCGCCGACCGAACGCACACGGCGGTTGCCGAGGTGGTCGATGTCGTCGATGTCGCCCTTGCCGTCGCGCAGCTCGACCAGCGCCTTGATACAGGCGATGATGTCTTCCTTGCGCAGGGTGCGCATGGTGTCTTCTGCGTCCAGCGCGAGGCGCATGTTCATCTTGACGCGGCCAACAGCCGAGAGGTCATAGCGTTCGCTGTCAAAGAACAGCGTGTCAAACAGCGCCGACGCCGCTTCGACCGTGGGCGGCTCACCCGGGCGCATGACACGGTAGATGTCCATGAGCGCGGTGTCGCGACCCATGTTCTTGTCCGCGGCCATAGTGTTGCGGATGTAGGGACCGACGTTGATGTTGTCGATGTCCAGAACCGGAATCTCGGTGATGCCGTTATCGACCAGCTCCTTGACGGTGCCGCCGATCAGATCGCCATCCTTGTCATATTCCAGCGTCAGCTCGTCCCCGGCCTCGACATAGATCGCGCCGGTTTCCTCGTTGATGATGTCCTTGGCGACATATTTGCCAACGATGTGCTCGAACGGCACCAGCAGTTCCGTGATCTTGCCTTCGTCGATGATCTTCTTGACCGCACGCGGGGTCACTTTCTTGCCCGCTTCGGCAATCACTTCACCGGTGGCCGCGTCAACCAGGTCAAAGGTCGGACGGGTGCCACGCACGCGCTCGGGGAAGAACTTGGTGACCCAACCTTTGCTCTTGTCCAGCGTGTAGTTCACGGTGTCGTAATAGGCATCCATGATGCCTTCCTGGTCGAGACCCAGCGCATAAAGCAGCGTCGTCACCGGCAATTTGCGGCGGCGGTCGATGCGGGCAAAGACGATGTCCTTGGCATCGAATTCGAAATCCAGCCACGAGCCGCGATAGGGAATGATGCGGCAGGCGAACAGCAACTTGCCCGACGAATGGGTCTTGCCCTTGTCGTGGTCAAAGAACACGCCCGGCGAACGGTGCATCTGGGAAACGATCACGCGTTCGGTGCCGTTCACGACAAAGGTGCCGTTCGGCGTCATCAGGGGCATGTCGCCCATGAACACGTCCTGTTCCTTGATGTCCTTGACCGACTTGGCGCCGGTATCTTCGTCCACATCAAACACGATCAGGCGCAGAGTGACCTTCAGCGGCGCCGAATAGGTCATGTCGCGCTGCTGGCATTCCTCAACGTCGTATTTCGGTTTTTCCAGCTCATAGGACACGAATTCCAGCACGCTGGTCTCGTTGAAGTCCTTGATCGGGAAAACCGACTGAAACACGCCTTTGATGCCTTCGCCGTCGGTCGGCTGGGGCATGTCGCCGGAGTTGAGGAAAAGATCGTACGAGGATTTCTGAACCTCGATCAGGTTCGGCATATCCAGAACTTCACGGATCTTGCCGTAGTATTTACGAAGACGTTTCTGGCCAAGGTAGGTCTGAGCCATGGTCGATGTCACCTTTCATTTCTCACCGGTCGCGGCAGCCGTCGGGTCCCCGGCACCACGCCCATACGAGACGGTCGAAATATGGACAATTCCCGGCCACCGTCCCAATGGCGGCCTCCCGTTCCAAACCTCGCCTTAGAAAAGGCTTTTGACAAAAAGCCCTCTCTGAGACAGGTTCGGCTGGGCACGGGAAAACCCCGGACCCAGCCTGAAAATCTGGTGGAACAGCGCCTCGCGGCACCATTCCTTCCCGATTACTTGACTTCGACCTCGGCGCCAGCTGCTTCCAGCTTGCCTTTGATCTCTTCGGCTTCTTCTTTCGAAACGCCTTCTTTGACAGCCTTGCCGCCGGCTTCAACCAGCTCTTTGGCTTCTTTGAGGCCCAGGCCGGTGATGCCGCGGACTTCTTTGATGACGTTGATTTTCGAAGCGCCTGCCGATTTCAGGACGACGTCGAATTCGGTTTTCTCTTCCTCAGCTGCGCCACCGGCGTCGCCTGCGGGGCCAGCAACCATTACGGCGCCGCCAGCAGCCGGCTCGATGCCGTACTCGTCTTTGAGGATGGTTTTCAGTTCTTGTGCTTCCAGCAGGGTCAGACCCACGATGCTTTCTGCGAGTGCTTTCAGATCAGCCATTTTAGACTCTTTCCGTTTTCAGTATGTGTGTTCCAACGTCGGACGCTTGTCCTTACGCGGTCTCGTAAGTTGCTTTACGCAGCCTCTGCCTTTTCCTCGATGGTCGACAGGATGGATGCGATGTTCGAAGCAGGTGCGCCAATAGCGCCAGCGATATTCGAAGCAGGTGCGCCGATCATGCCTGCGATGGTAGCAATAAGCTCCTCGCGAGACGGCATCTTCGACACGGCTTCAACGCCGGCACGGTCCAGAGCGTTCTCGCCCATAGCACCGCCAAGAATTTCGAACTTCTTGTTCGTCTTGGCGAAGTCCTCGGCCACCTTGGCTGCTGCCACGGGGTCCTCGGAATAGGTCAGAACGGTCATGCCCGACAGAAGGTCACCCATGCTTTCGCAGGGCTTGCCCTCAAGGGCGATCTTGGCGAGCCTGTTCTTGGCAACACGCACGGCCCCACCTGCTTCGCGAGCGCGAGCACGCAGGTCTTGCATGTCAGCAACTGTAAGACCGGCGTAATGGGCAACCACTACGACGCCAGAGCTTTCGAAGATCTGGCCGAGTTCCTCGACCACTTTTTCTTTCTGGGCTCTATCCACAGTTCTCTCCAATTTTGGGAAGCTCACGCCCCCCGGCTCATGTTCACCGGTTTCCCGGCATGAAGTCCTTTTACGGGGCATCGCCATTATCGCCCGAGAGCATGAAGCCCGCGGTAAATCTGGGTCTTTCCCGTCTCAGGCAGGGAATTAAGTCACGGCAAAACCCGCAACACCCACCGTCTTGGACGAAACAAAACAAAGCGCACGACGAATCGCACGCTTTGTTTCGAGAGGTTATTTAGGCGATGGGGCGGGGGTTTCCAAGAGGTAAAACAAACGTACCCGCGTTTTCTTCATGCCCACCCGCCCCCATATCCGCGGGACAGTCGCAAAGCGCCTCTGCAGTCCAGCCGCCCCTCACACGCCACGCGGCCCGACCGGGCGCGCCGCCTGCATCTGTACCGGCGGCCTCACGGAAAACCCGGTTCCATTCCACGCACAAGCCGCTAACTTGAGCACAGTTTGAGACCCGCATACTGCACAGCATTTTCAACTGGGACAGGCCCGATGACAACCGATCACGTCACGATCTCCAATGACAGACTCACGCTCGGCGTCGCCCCGCTCGGGGCAGAGATGCAGTATCTGCGCACAAATGACGGTGACGATCTCCTTTGGCATGGCGATCCTGCCTTCTGGTCCGGGCGCGCACCGGTGCTGTTCCCGATCGTCGGGCGCGCGGTCGACGATGTCATCGCCGTCGGGAACCACCGCGCCACCATGCCTCAGCACGGCTTTGCCCGGCGCAGCCATTTCGACCTTGTCGAAAGTACAGCAACAAAGTGCCACCACGTCTTGCGCGCCAGCGACGGGACACGGGAAAGCTACCCGTTTGATTTTGCCCTCCACCTGACGCATGAGCTGAGCGGCAACACGATCGGCGTCACCGCCCGCATCGAAAACCTGTCAAATCGGCCCATGCCCTTCGGATTCGGCTTTCATCCAGCCTTCCTCTGGCCCCTGCCCGGCGCCGCCGACAAACCACACCATGTGCAACTGGCCGCTGGCGGATCACCCCGGCGCCAGCCCTTGCACGACGATGGCCTGCTTGACGCCGATCTCGTTCCCGGCCCTTTCGAAAACGGGCAACTGGAGCTCGCCGAACAGCTCTTTTCAGATGGCGCGCTCGTGTTCCCCAACGGCGCGGACAGCCTGCGCTATGGCCCCGCCGATGGACCATGGCTCGACTTCACGTTCCACAACCTGCCCGACCTCGCGCTCTGGAAACCGGCCGGCGCCCCGTTCCTGTGCATCGAACCCTGGCACGGCACGGCGTCACGGGTCGGAGACGGCCCGGAAATCGGCGAACGCCCCAACAGCACGACCCTATCGCCCGGCGCCAATAAAACCTTCGGCTATTCGCTCAGCGTCACTGTCTGATTGCAACCGCACTTGTTCGGTCACACCAACTTTTTGCTTTGCACACCCAACGGGAAAACCGATAGTCTCAACACAGCAGCACGCCGACGGAGTTCGATGTCCACCTTCCTTCGCATCGGCTCTGCGAACGATAAATGTTTATACTCACTAGGAGAATTCCAAGAAGTCCTTTCTGCTTTCTTCAGCTATGGCACTCTTCGGCCTCGCAGCTTGGGCCCAAGACGCAACCCTGATCACGGGTGCCCGCATTTTCGATGGCATCGGTCCCGACCTGATCGAAGGTCAGGATGTCCTGATCGAAGATGGCAAGATCGCCGCCATGGGTGCAGGCCTGAGCGCCCCCGAAGGCGCTACCGTGATCGACGCCGAAGGCCGGGTGATGACGCCGGGCTTTATCGATATGCATTACCATCTCAGCCTGTGCTCTGTGCCGGTGATGGATATGGCCGGCTCTTACGCACCAGACCTTGACTATATTGGGATCAAGGCCGCCCAAGCCGCCGAGGATGCGCTGATGCGCGGCTTTACCAGCCTTCGTGATGTGGGCGGCGCGTCTTGGGGCGCAAAGCTGGCTGCCGACCGCGGAGAGATCGCGGGACCTCGTGTCTGGCCGTCGCTGCGTGCGATTTCTCAGTTTGGTGGGCACGGCGACGCTAACCCCCGTTTCATGAACCCGCGCGAATTCGGTGGACCAGAGAACAATCTGGAAAGACTTCAGTACAGCCGCATCGTCAACGGCAGAGATGATGTTCTGGCCGCGGCGCGGGAAAATCTGAAACGTGGCGCGAGCCAGATCAAGATGCACCTTGCGGGTGGTGTAGGGACCGAGTTTGACCCAATCGACGGGCGCCAGTTCATCAAGGAAGAGATCGAAGCCGCCGTCGAGGTTGCCGCCGGTTTCGGCACTTACGTCACCGCGCATGTCTACACCGTGGACGGCATCAAGCAGGCAATCGAGGCCGGCGTCCGATCGATCGAACATGGCAACCTGATCGACGAGGAAATCGCGGTTATGATGGCCGAAAATGACATCTGGCTCAGCCCGCAGGTTCTGGTCTATCGCACTTTCTCGCCCGACTTGGGTCCAGTGCGGCTGGCCAAGGGCAAGATGGTCGAGGCCGGACTGGACAGCATGTTCTCGCTGGCCAAGAAGCACGGTATCAAGATCGCTTTCGGTACAGATGTCGTGGTCAACCCGCAGGCCTGCGCCGACCAAAACAAGGAATTCGCAGCGCGGCTTGACTGGTTCTCCCCCGCCGAAATCCTGACACAGGCCACAGCGAACTCGGGCGAATTGCTTCAACTGTCCGGTGACAGAAGTCCCTATCCGGGTATTGTTGGCCAGCTTGTCGAGGGCGCCCATGCCGACCTCTTGTTGATGAACGGCAACCCGCTTGAAGACATTTCCATTCTGGAAGATTCGGCAACCGTTCTGGACCTGATCATGAAGGGCGGCGTGATTTACAAAAACACGTTGTAGTGAGGTTTATCGATGGTCGAACTGCGCACATTGCTGCGCCTGCAAGCCCTTTTTGCTGCGCTTTCGTTGGGCTATCTCATCACTAGCCTTCTACGGCGTGAATTGACTGGCGATGCGCTCAGCGCCGCTGCCATCGGCCCGTCGATCGTCATGTTCATTGTCTATTTCGGCGTACTCTACATCGGCAAGATCGGCAGGGTGGGTTGGTATCGGTTGGGCATGATCCCTGCCCTGGTGCTGTTCGGTGGCGGCGGCGTGATTGCCAACGTTCTGCGCTACGCGGACAGCGGGCTAGAGAACTATGCCTCCAACACAACCTTTGCCGTCGCGGTCGCGATCAACGGGTTCGGGACCGCCTTGAACATCGTCGCGCTGTTCGGATGGTTCAAAACCGTCAATTGCACCGGATGATGAATTGACTTTTGCGACAAAAAAAAGGGGCGCCCCGAACGGGACGCCCCTAAATTCTTGCCGTTTGGCGCAGCTTACTGCGCGGCGGCGTTGTCGACCGAGATCGTCACGCCCGGGCCCATGGTCGAGCTCAGCGCGATTTTCTTGACATAGGCGCCTTTGGCACCCGACGGCTTGGCTTTCAGAACGGCGTCCATGAACGCGCGCACGTTTTCAACCAGCTTGCCTTCGTCGAACGACACTTTGCCAACACCTGCGTGCACAACACCGGCCTTCTCGGCCTTGAACTGCACTTCACCGCCCTTGGCGTTCTGCACGGCCTGTGCCACGTCCATGGTCACGGTGCCGACCTTGGGGTTCGGCATCAGGTTGCGGGGGCCAAGCACCTTACCCAGACGGCCAACGACGGGCATCATGTCCGGGGTTGCGATGCAGCGATCAAATTCGATGGTGCCGCCCTGGATGGTTTCCATCAGGTCTTCTGCGCCAACGATATCCGCACCAGCTGCCTGGGCTTCTTCCGCTTTCGGGCCACGGGCAAACACGGCCACGCGCACGGTTTTGCCGGTGCCGTTCGGCAGGCCGACCACACCGCGGACCATCTGGTCTGCGTGACGCGGGTCAACACCCAGCTGAACCGAGATTTCAACAGTCTCGTCAAACTTGGCCGAGGCAGCGCCTTTCACCAGCGCGACGGCTTCTTCAACAGTCAGGTTCTCTTTGCCTGCAAACGCTTCGCGCGCTGCGGCAGTCCGCTTTCCAACTTTCGCCATCACTTCACCTCGATGCCCATGGAACGCGCCGAACCAAGGATGATCTGCATGGCAGCATCGATGTCGTTTGCGTTCAGGTCTTTCATTTTCGCTTCGGCGATTTCTTTCACCTGCGCAGCAGTCACCGACCCAACGGTCTCACGACCGGGGTTGGTTGCGCCGGATTTCAGCTTGGCCGCTTTTTTCAGGTAGTAAGACGCGGGCGGCGTCTTGATGTCCATGGTGAAGGACTTGTCCTGATAGTAGGTGATCACGGTCGGGCACGGCGCGCCGGGCTCCATGTCCTGCGTCTTGGCGTTGAACGCCTTGCAGAATTCCATGATGTTGATGCCGCGCTGACCCAGTGCGGGGCCGACGGGCGGCGACGGGTTGGCCTGACCTGCAGGAACCTGCAGCTTCATCGTACCAGCAAGCTTCTTAGCCATTTGGTTTTCCTTTCAACGTAGACGGAACGCGTTCCGCCCGGTTTATGTTGCGTGGTCCGGCGGCACATCGCGATGCCCCAACCTCCCACGAGAGAATCTCGCCCGAAGACGATCCGCGCCATTTACGCCTGTTTGGAAGGGTTGGCAAGAGGGCGCGCAGAGAACGGCCACGCGGGCCCCAGGGCAGACGATACCCTTACTGCTGAGCGGCAATTGCCGTGATCTTTTGGATTGCCCGTGCAGCGTAACTACCGGACAACGACGTGTCGGCCATTGCCTCAAGTGCCGGCAGGGCAGATGCAGCCCCCTCTCCAATTTCACCCAGAGCGATTGCGGCTTCCTTTCTGACAAAGACCGACGGACTGCCCAGCAAGAGGATCAGCTCGGGAACTGCATCTGCAGCCTGGGCACCAAACAACGCCAATGATTGCGCCGCGGCGCGTTGTTCTTTGGCATCCCCGCGTGTCACGGCCGCCCTGAGGCTCGCCACGGTCGTACCCGGCGGCAGCGCGGCCAGTCGAAGACCCTTTTTCAACCTGTCGTTCAGGTGCTGGTACGCGCCAATCCAACGCACGATAAAGAAGTAATCGCGAACAGCGTCCTCTAGGGCGCCCCCATGCTGTCCTTGCTGCCATTTGTCGGTCATGGCCCGCGCAGCCCGCCGATCCCCATTCAGCGCCAGAACAGAGGCCGCGAACGGCATCAACTCGGTCGCCTGAGGGCTGCGGGAGAGTTCCTGCAAGATGACCGCCTCTGCCCCGGGCAAATCATTCATCGCAAAATGCGCCGCCCCCTCGAACAGCGCATAGTGGCTGGGATAGGCCGGATCGAGACGCATGGCGGCCTGAACAAATGCCAGCCCCTCCTCTGGTTCACCACCCGCGATAAGGGCCCATCCCATCGTCAAATGTGCTTCCGGGTCACTGGGCTGCAGCGCAATCGCTTTTGCGGCGGCCTGTCTGGCTTCGCTCGTTCCGCGACTGACACCCGTGGCACTGTCCCAATCCGGCAGGTTGAGAGAGACAACTGCCCTGACAACGTGGATCAGCGGCGAGTCCTGCTGTGCCAGTTCACGGTAGTATCTGTAGAACAGGCCAATATGCATCTGTTCGTCGGCATCGGTAAATCCCGTCCAATGATGGAAGATGTGCGGCCGCAAATGGGCCAGTGCAAGCATTGCCCGCGCACGCCCATAGCCCGGATCCAACGCGACAGCCCGCTCGAAATGGGGAATTGAAGCGAGATTATCTTCCTCATTAAAGCGCGAGTACAACTCCCAGCCGCGCTGGAAGGCTTCGCGCGCCCCGATTGTTTCAGTTTTGGCACCTTCTATGGCCAAACTGCCCTGGCCGTCGAGAGGAACCCCCAGTTCCTGTGCAATCGCCAGAACGATACTGTTTTGCAACTCGAAGATATCATCAATCTCGCCATCGAACCGTTCCGCCCAGATCAACCTTCCATTCAGCGTGTCGGTCAGGCGAATAGTGACCCGAAAACTCTCATCCATGCGTCTCAGACTGCCATCGACGACGTATCGAACACCCAGTTTTTCGGCAAATCCGGCAACATCGATGTCTCCACCTTGAAATGCAAATGAGGTGTTTCCAGCAATGACGAAAAGACCGGAAATGCGGGACAGGTCCGTGATCAGATCCTCGGAGATGCCGTCGATCAGCACTTTGTTGGAGGCGTCATTGGTAGAGTTCGCAATCGGCAGCACGGCGATCGACGGCAAGTCCGGCAGGGGATAGGCCATTTGGGCCTCGGAGGCGCGGAATTGACTTTTCTCCCACGTCCTTGCACCGAAAAAACCCATTGCCGCCAACAGAACCAGGACGACCGCCGACTTTGCGTAAAGAGGCGCCATCTTCGGTTTCGGCCGAGGCAAGGGCGGCCCGTCATCCGCCTCGATGCGGAAGGCTTCAATGGGCTCGGCGATATTCTTGACCCGTTGCGGACCAATTGGCTCAAAGCGGAATGGCACCTTGTTGCGGGCATATTCCACGATCGACTGCGAGGCGAGTATCCTGCCGGGGTCTGCCAATGCCTCAAGCCGGGCGGCCACGTTCACGCCATCGCCCAGAATGTCGTCGGCATCCGTGACGACGTCTCCTACATTCAGACCGATCCGGAAAGCGATGGCGCGATCGGGGGCGACGTCCGAGTTTCTTTGCGAGAGTTCGGCCTGTATCTCGGTGGCCGCCAGAACGGCATCCACCGCACTACGGAATTCGATCAGGAAACTGTCGCCCGCGGTGTTCGCGATGCGTCCCGAATGCCGCGAGATCGAAGGTTCAAAGACTTCGGCACGGATGCGCCGAAGTCTGGCGATCGTGCCTTCCTCATCCAAGCCGATCAGCCTTGAATAGCCTGCAACATCGGCGGCCAGGATAGCTGCTAAGCGACGGTTTGGGCGGCGTTCCATAATATCCAAGCTTAACATTCGGACATTTTTCTGGGAACTGCGATTTCATGGCAAGGAACCGGGCACCGCCTCTGACCTGTCCCTTGTCGGTGCCGCTGATGGTTCGTGGTCAGGATCGCGCCCTTGACGCCTCCTCCCGCTCGCGCGGTTTCCCCCCGCGCCCGCAAGCATGACGCCCCTGGATCACCCCGCCCCTGTGACCAGCGGCGCTTCCAACCACCAGGTTCTCAGCTTGCCCACGCCCGGAATGTCCCTGACACCGCCGGCCTTGAATCGGAACACGCCCTCAAGCTGGTCGCGGATCGCATCCGTGACCTGCACCCGCCCCGGCTCTCCATGGCTTTCCATGCGGCTGGCGGTGTTCACCGTCTCTCCCCAGACATCGTAGAACGGTTTCTGGCGGCCAATCACCCCGGCAACCGCCGGGCCCATGTGCAACCCGATCCGAAGCTCCACGTTGCCCGGCAAGGCCTTCACCGCATCCAACATGTCAAGCGCCATCGCGGCAACCTTGTGCGCGGGCTTCTCACAGGGGTCCGGCATGCCCGCCGCCACCATGTAGGAATCTCCAATCGTCTTGATCTTCTCCAACCCGTGCGCCCCGGCCAGTTCGTCAAAAGCCGAAAACATGCGGTTGAGGAAACTGACGATCTCTTCGGGTGCCATCCGGGCCGAGCGCGGCGTAAAATCGACAATGTCGGCAAAGAGGATGGCGACCGAGGGCAAATGATCCGCGATTTCCTGATCCGGGTCGGCTTTCAACCGGGCGGCCACCTGAGCGGGAAGCAGATTGTTGAGCAATGTCTCCGACCGCGCATTCTCGATCCGTAGCTGATCCCGCTGCACTTCCACCGTTTCATAAAGCTCACCAAGTTTCTGGCTGGTGATATTCAGGTTGCGCGCCAGTTCGCCCAGCTCGTCCCGGTTCGGCACGGCGACACGTTCCGTGAAATCCCCCCCCGCGATAGCCTTGAACGATTGTCCAATGCGCTGAATGGGCCAAACCAGCGAAGACGAAATCGCATATCCCAGCAACAACGCGAGACCCACTGAGATCAGGGCCGTCGCGCTGACGAACTCGACCGACGACTTGTAGGCAAGGGCCGTCGACCGCGCCGTTTCGGCCATTTCCGCTTCGATTTCCTGAACCTTCGAATAGACGTTTCCCTGAAGGCGTGACGCGATGGGCGCAAATTCCTGCCACGCGATGATGCCCGCCGTCTCGTAATCCTTTATCCGCCGTGCACTTGTGGCTTTTGCCGCGATCGCCTCAAGCTCTTTCGCACCGCTGCGCAGCGATGCCATGAACTGCTCATCGGCCATCCCCTGCTGTCCATACTTCCGCAACCCATGTCCAGTGTGCAGTACCAGATTGTTGGACACGCCCAGAAAAAGTGAACCCCGGTGTGACAAAGACCGCACTCACATTGTCACCCTTCACATCCACGGGATCCGTCGGAATTGCAGCAGCAAGCGCGAGCAGGTTACTCAAATAGGAATAGGCTTCGTTGAAATACGCGATGCGTTCCTGATCCCGGATCAGCTTCTCGGTGCGGTCGTTTGCCTGTCGCAATGTCGCCAGACCGACCACCGCAAGGCCCGCCATCAGGAATGTCACGCCCAGAAACGCGACCAACAATTTCGCCCGGATGGACACCGACATGCCGGAAATCGCACGAACAAGCATGTTGGGTTGTGCGTTGTGTCTGTTGGCTTCCTGTCGGGGCGATCTGATCATCCAGCTTCCGAACATCGTGAGATATCCAGTTAATCACGCCCCATTCCTCAACTCAAATACGTTGTGAAATGCCCTTTGCAGGCGGCGCCACGAAAAACGCCGCGTCGGGTTTCCCCGCGCGGCGCCTCAAATCTCTGATGTCGCAGGATCAGCCCTGCTTGGTCACCTGCGTAAACTCCAGCTCGACCGGGGTCTCGCGGCCAAAGATCGACACCGTCACCTTCAGGCGCTGGTTCTCGTCGTCCACTTCCTCGACCATGCCGTCGAAATCCTCGAACGGACCATCATTGACCTTGACCTTCTCACCCACTTCGAAGCTGATCATCAGCTTCGGCGCGGCCTCGCCTTCCTCGACACGGCCAAGGATGCCCTGCACCTCGGCGTCACGCATCGGCATCGGGCGACCCTGCGGTCCAAGGAACCCGGTGACGCGGTTGATGGAGTTGATCAGGTGATAGCCCCGGTCGCTCATTTCCATGTGCACCAGAACATAGCCCGGCATGAAGCGGCGCTCAGAGGTCACTTTCTTGCCACGGCGGACTTCGATCACTTCCTCGGTCGGAACCAGCACTTCGTCGATCTGCTCTTCGAGCCCCTGCTCTTCGACCGATTGACGAATCTGCTCGGCGACCTTCTTTTCAAAGTTCGACAGCACGCTAACCGAATACCACCGTTTCGCCATGTGATCGTCTTTCCCGTCCTTGCCGGCCCAGTGCCGGACTGCTTCCTTTCGACCCTTCTTCAAAAAAGGGCTTCCGGGAACAAAAAATCGGCGTGCAACTCGAATCGCCACACGCCATGTCCCGAAGTAGGCCGTGACCTACCTGTCCTGCTCGTTGATTTCAAGAGGCAAAGCCGCCGCCCGAACCGGTCCTGCGCTTAGCCGAACAGCCCCAGAATACCCTGCAGACCGCTGCGGATCAGGATATCGACCAGCGAAAAGAACGTCGCTGTCAGCGCCGCCATGATGAACACCATGACCGTGGTCAGCAGGACCTCGCGGCGGGTCGGCCAGACCACTTTCGAAACTTCGGCCCGGACTTGCTGAATAAAGGTGATCGGATTGGTTTTCGCCATGACGCTTCTTCTTTGCCTTGATCAGAGGCTCACATACTGGGGCAGACCGGCAAATTCAAGGCCGTTTCTGCCTTCCGCGTCCCCGACGCCTACCGCATCCGCGCCAATCGTGCGGCAAAGGTGGGATCAACCGGCCCTTCCCACGCGTCCTCATCGCCCAGCGGTTTGTACAGGAACGGGTGCCAGCGTGCCGGCAACACGTTCTGCAAGGCCGCCCCGCGTGCCGGGTCAGCCCAGATATAGCGCTTCAACACGTAGATCATGATCCGCCCAAGCCGGTCCTGCCCGATCAACACACCAATCAGCAAAAGGGCAAAAACGATCACGAAAACCAGCGCCGGGATGAACCATGGTCTCCACAGGAAAACACCTGCGAGGATCATAAGCGCAATCCAACGCGGCGATCTCAGGACATGGCGCACAAGTTGTCCGGGCGCCCCTTCGACAATCTCCAGCCGCCGCCAGGCGCGGCGCACCCGTGCCGGGGCTGGCTCTGCCTCTTCCGACGGAACAGTTTCCCGAACATCGCGGGGTGTCTCAATGGCATCATGCCCGTGTGACTGACCGCTGACGGCCGGCTCGAACCGTCCGCTTGCCGTTTCTTCAGGTTTCATGCCGTCTGTAGCAGTCACCCCGACGTCCGGCGAGTCCGCGATCAGCGCGCGGATGGTATCCAGCGTTTCCCCGGTAAAGGGTTCTCCGGGTTCAATGATTTCTTCTCCGAACTGGCGCGCCCCCGTGCCATCGCGTTCGGCAACCTCTTCGTCGCTCATCTCCGTGTCTCCAAAAGACGAGACACCAGTCCGGCCCGGCGGAACCTTCACACGCCCCCATGCCCGGCAAACGAAACATCAGACCGATGTCGATTCGCAGCATTGCAGTAAGGCATTTTCAAGAAGAATTAGGGTATTACCGGGGCATCTGTGCGGCAGAAATACGGCGCTCCGCCCGTGGATCTGCGGCATCGCCACCGTCGTTGGCCGCCGGCAGCATCGCGCGAACGTAGGCCATCACCTTGCGGGCCACGACGATTTCGTGCTTCCACAGCTTCCTGAACCGCCGCCCCAACAGGAACACCCCGTCCCGCGCCCGCTCCGGTCCGCAGGCCACCGATGCCACCAGAAACAGGATCAGGGCCCAGACTGCGAGACGCAGCACCACACCCGGCGAGGACAGCCCGAGAACCATCAGAAGAATGAGCGCCAGCAGCCGGGGGCGGGGCCATTTTGCATCCAGATGCGCTCGCCGACGCGCCACTGCGGCGGCAATCTCGGCCTCATCGGCGCCCGCAAGGTCCGGCGCATTCCGGCGCATGACCTTCTCGACCCGCGACAACTCCTGTGCCTTGCGCCGGTCTGCAACGCCTGTCGAAAGTCGCGCCTCCAGATCCCGCATGAGCCTCTGGCGCACAGGCCTTGCGGCCCTCACATCCTGCCTCTCCAAAAACGGCGGCATGTCATCAGGCTGCGTTTCCACTTCCCCCAATGTCCAATGCTGCTTCATGTCGTCCTCACTTCGCCCGCAAGACAGCATCGGAAAACAGATGCCGGTTCTGGAAAGTGATAGTTAACCTAGATGGCGAGAAGACGGCGCAGCTCCGGCAACGGCATGACGCACGCGCGGTTTCTTTGCGGACGGAATTTCGACGAAATGAGGAAATGGCAGGGGCAGCAGGGTTCGAACCCGCGACCTACGGTTTTGGAGACCGTCGCTCTACCAACTGAGCTATACCCCTAAGGTCGGGCATGTCCTAGTCCAGCCAAGCGCGGGTGGCAAGAGGGAAATCGCGCGAATTCGTCCCGGACTGGCCACCACGCTCCGCCTGAACTAAGAGAGAGGAAAAAAGGACCGATCCTCGTGAGCCTCAGAAAGAAAATCGCCAACAGCCCACGCGTGCAGAACTTCGTGGCCGCGCGGATCGAGGCCATGGTCCGGCGCGCCCATCGGCGCTCGACATGGCAGCGTATCGGCTTTGAACCGATGGAAGAAAGTCTGCGCGCCGGGGAACCCGTGATCGTCGTGCTTTGGCACCAGCGGCTGATGATGTCTCCCTACCTGTTCCCGACCGATCTGGGGCGGATCTTCACACTCACCTCGAACGCGCGCGCGGGCCGCATGGCCGGGCTGTTCCAGACCCGGTTTGGCATGGAGACCGTTGCCATGTCCTCCAATCGCCGCCATGTCACCATGTCGCGCAAGATTCTGGGCAAGATCCGCGAGGGCTATTCCATCGGGATCGCAGCCGATGGTCCCAACGGGCCGGCACGGGTCTGCTCCTCCGTGCCCCTGATCTGGGCGCGCTCTTCCGGAAAGCGGGTGTTTGTCGTGGCCTTCTCCGCTGACAAGGTCCGCGAACTGCCCACATGGGACCGGATGTGGCTGCCCCGCGCGGGCTCCAGGGGCATCCTGATATGCCGCGAATGGACGGACGAGGTGCCCCGCAAGGCCACCGATGAGCAAACCGAAACCTTGCGCCTGTCGCTGCAAACCGCGCTTGACGACGTCACCAAAGACGCCGACACCGCGGTTGGGCGCGCCTAACGGGCCTCAACGCCCAGAATCTTCCGTGCCCGGTCCCGGATCGCCTGCCGTTGCTCCATCGGCACCGCAAAATAGTTCAGGGTGCGGAACGGGTATTCATGCGAGTCCACGAACACCTCGCTGGTCATCGGCGGCGCCTCGTGGGCAAGCCGGTCCGGCGTGAACACACCGTAATCGTGGCGGTCAAACCATTGCCAGAGCATCTCCGCCGAATATCCCAGCGCATTCGGTCCGACCTCGGTGCTTTCGAACAGGATCACCGGGCGACCACGCGCAATCAACCGCGCCCCGCCGCGCAGCGCACCCAGCTCGGCACCCTCCACGTCGATCTTGATCAGGTCGACCCTGGTATCGGGCAACAGGTCATCCAGCCGCCTGAGCTCGACCGTGATCCGCTCCCGCCCTTCGCCGGGGGCAAGCGAGTTGAAACCGCTCTTGCCGGGATCGCGAAAGAAATCCACGCTGCCTTCGCTCTCGCCCACAGCCGCTTCAAGCAGGGTGCAATAGGGAAACCGCGCCCGCAGCGCCGCCGCCTTGTCCGGATCGGCCTCGATGGCGATGATCTCCGCACCGGGCATGGCGCGATGCACGCTGGCAAACACCGACCCGATATGCGCACCGACATCCAGAAACCTGCCCTGCGCGGGGCAAAGCTGCGCGATCAGGCGGTCCGCCAGCACGGCATTGGCCCGCGCCCCCGCCGCCTCCGGATTGCCCAGAGGAACACTTCTCAATGACCGCCACCGGGAAAACCGCAGCAACACATCGCCTGCCCACGTCCCAACAAGCCTCGATTTCATGATGCCTCGCGTTCCGGTTAGCTGCCACTTCATTGCACAGTATCAAACCTGACCCGAAAATCAGGTCTTTTGATGGCCACGCATCACCCCGCCCGCTTTTTCAGACGCCCCGGCACCGACGGTCCGGAACGCTCCGCACGCGCAACGCAAAAGGGCGCCCTGTGGGGCGCCCTTTCCGGTTCTTCAGGTTTGACCTGAATTACTCGATGATTTTCGACACAACGCCGGAACCGACGGTGCGGCCGCCTTCGCGGATGGCAAAGCGCAGGCCCTGTTCCATCGCGATCGGCGCGA
>NZ_FOTQ01000022.1 GCF_900114635.1 Shimia aestuarii | reverse complement strand
CTCGATGCTTTCATCGAATCCGCTCCTTCTCCCAGCCAGGAAATCGTAGCGGAAAACTCTAATCAGAAATGGCTGAATTTTCGGGTGTCAGAGCAATAGGGAGAGTGCCTGTGACCTGCCCACCCGAGGCTCCCTCATTCACAACGGGAGTCTGCGGGTATTTGTGCACTACTCCCCAACACCCTTTTAGAAGATGAAGTCATCCGCCGAGTAAAGCAGCCCCACTCCGACATCTGCAAACGCGACGCCGTTGAGCAGAATGGAATTCGCCCCGTCCACGATCTGCGCCGTACCGCCCGCGTTGACCAAGTGGTTCGCGATCAGGTCGGCGAAATCGATAATCGCCGTCACGCCTGCAAGGCTGATATCCTCGCCGTCATCGGCTGAGAAACCAAACACCGTGTTCGTCCCGAACCCGTTGGCGAAGTAGAACGTGTCGAGCCCCGCTCCGCCTGTCAGCTGGTCGATGCCATTACCACCCCACAGCGAGTCTTTGCCGTTGCCACCATAGAGCTTATCGGCATTGTCGCCGCCGTAGAGCTTATCGTTTCCGTCGGCGCCGAAGATTACATCATTGCCCTGGTTGCCTGCGAACACGTCGTTGCCCGCCCCGCCGTTGATCGTGTCGAAACCGATCCCGCCGAAGATCGTGTCCTGCCCCAAGGTGCCGCCTTGGGCATTGTCAAAAAACACGTCGTTGCCTTTGCCGAGGAACGCCTTGTCCCGACCATTGCCGCCCCAGACTCGGTCATTGCCGTCACCCCCGTGGAGAGTGTCGAACCCGTCGCCGCCATAGAGCTTGTCATTGCCGACCCGTCCCCGGATCACGTCATTGCCGAGGTCACCGAAGAAAACATCGTTACCTGCGCCACCCTCGATCGTGTCGTTGCCTTGGTTGCCATGCACAGTGTCCTGACCCAGAACGCCGCCCTGACTGTTATCCTGATAAAGATCTTCGCCTTTGCCCATGATCACTTTGTCACGCCCGTTACCTCCATTTATTGTGTCATTGCCGTCGCCGCCGTCAAGCGTGTCGAAACCGTCACCGCCATTCAGCTCGTCGTTTCCGGTTCCCCCATTGATCGTGTCATCTCCATTGCCACCAAAAAGACTATCATTGCCTCCATTGCCAAAAATTGAGTCCTTTCCTGAGAACCCACTGAACCGATCGTTGCCCGAGGATAAGTCCATAATATCGTTGCCAGAAAGAGCATCGGCGATGATTTGGAATTCGTCTGCGGTGCTCAAAGTCAAAGCCGCATCATAAATTGAATTTGCCGAAACAGATATACCCTGAATAGCCCAGATATAGTCTCCGTTCCAAAAAAATTCCGTAATGGCTGTCACTCTTCCCCCGATCGCTACGCCATAAGAGTCGAACGAGAAGCCCGAGCCAGCTAAACCAAGCCCAAGGTCGGCATACCCATCCCATCCGTTGACAACGTACAAGTCCTCGTAAGTTTGGCCTTCGATTTTGAAATATTCATCATTGTAAAAGGTATCATCGTAGAAGTTTCTTTCGTACCAATTTAGGTCGATGTCATTGATGTCAATAGCATGCCAAGCTTTCAATTCTGCCATTTAGTTGCTCCTCCATTCCTTAGGGTCAGGACCCGTTACTGTGTTCTGGTGACATACGTCAAAAAAGCTCTCATTTACCGAGCAACGGTAATAATTTAATATACCTAAAATTGAAAGGTGTTGAAACCAGTAATATGTGCTTCGGAAGCACGACTAAGGCTCGATACGACCACGCAGCACATTACATCTTGTAAAGTCTTTGCATTTGGCCGCTTCGGGCTGATTCCGTTGAAAAACTCTTCCTTGATCGGGCCGCGAGCTGCTGCTTCAATTCTCTCGACGAGCGGGAGGGTTTGCGATGATGGGACCGAAGCAGGAAGCGCAAGCGGCTTTGTTCTACGAGTTTTCGCTGGAGGAACATGTTCCGCAGGATCACCTGCTGCGGTCGATTGACCGCTTCGTTGATCTGAGCAGCATCCGCTCCTATCTGGCGGATTTCTACAGCCACACGGGTCGTCCTTCGGTCGATCCCGAGTTGCTGATCCGGATGCTATTGGTTGGGTACTGCTTTGGCATCCGGTCAGAACGACGGCTCTGCGAAGAAGTGCACCTCAACCTGGCGTACCGCTGGTTTTGCCGCCTCGACCTGACGGATCGCATCCCGGACCATTCGACCTTTTCAAAGAATCGACACGGCCGCTTTCGCGAGAGCGACTTGTTGCGCCATGTGTTTGAGACGACTGTCGCACGTTGTGTGGCGGAAGGGTTGGTTGGTGGTCATGGCTTCGCCGTCGATGCCAGCTTGATCAGTGCCGATGTTCAGAAGCAGAACTCGAGCAACCCTGAAGATTGGGCAGCGCGCCAGATTGATACGATTAATGCGCCTCGTGCTGTGCGCGAGTATCTCGACACGTTGGACGACGAAGCCTTCGGTGCGGCGACCACTGCGAAGCCCAAGTTCACAGCCCATGCCGACCCTGCCAGCCAGTGGACGGCGGCGCGCAAAGGTCCCGCTTTCTTTGCGTATTCCGACAACTATCTGATCGACACGGACCACGGCGTCATCTTGGATGTAGACGCAAGCCGGTCGAACAAGACCGCCGAAGTTGGTGCGATGCGTAAGATGCTCGACCGCACGGAAGAGCGCTTTGGCGTGAAGCCTGACTGGATCGCCGCTGACACTGTCTACGGGTCGTCCGACAATCTGGTTTGGCTAACGCTGAAGCGCCAAATCCTTCCCTTCATCCCGGTCTTCGACAAAGGTGAACGGACCGACGGAACCTTCTCGCGATCCGACTTCACATGGGATGACGAGAACGATCGCTACATCTGCCCGGGCGGCAAGGAGATGCGGCACACTTGGCGGACCTATTCCGATCCCGCGCGCAACACACCAATTTGGAAAGCCCGTAAATATCGGGCGCGGAAGTCCGATTGCACAGGCTGCGCGCTGAAAGCCAAATGCTGCCCGAACTCAGAGGCCCGCGCGGTCCATCGCGAGAAATATGAAGCCGTCCGGGAGTTCGCCCGCCAATGCACCGCCTCCGAGTTCAATCCCAAGGCTCAGGCGCGGCGGAAGAAAGTCGAGATGCTCTTCGCCCATCTCAAACGCATCCTTGGGTTGGGCCGCCTCCGATTACGCGGTCCATGCGGCGTCCAAGATGAATTTACCCTCGCAGCAACAGCCCAAAACCTCAGGAAACTGGCAAAGCTCAAGCCGATGATGGCCGTCGCCGGATAGGTGCCGGGCTGGCCATAGATTGCCTGCACCAATTCATCCGGCAGTCGAAGCAGGGACTCCAGATCCGCCGACTTTTTCAACGGAATCGGCTCCTTGCAGACCTTCTCTGCGCGCCGCCCGAAGAGCTGCTCCGGCGTTAGCGTATTATTTCGCCTCCAGCCGTAAGCGACCCCCTTGTGACCATTGAAAAGAGAGGGTTGGGTGCCCCCTCTGTCCATGGATCAGGCGGCGCGGGCCTGGGGCATTTCGTCGACGATGGCGGTGGCCACCGCGTCGGGGCTGCGGTTTGTCTGCGCGGCGCGGGTCAGGATGCGGTCCATCGTGACCTCGAGCGCGGCCAGTTTCTCGTCGACAAAACCGGCGCGGTCCTCGATCGCGAGGATCTCGGTGGCGACATTGATGATGCCCCCGCCATTGGCGACAAAATCGGGCGCGTAGAGAATGCCGCGGTCATGCAGGCGGGCGCCGTCCTCGGGGGTGGCGAGCTGGTTGTTGGCCCCACCCGCCACCGCCGCCACGCGCAGGGTGGGGATGGTGTCGGCGTTGAGGATCGCCCCGATGGCGCAGGGGGCGAGAATATCGGCCTCGACCGCAAGGATGCCGTCCGCCGTAGCGGTCTCGGCGCCATAGCGCGCCTGAGTCTCTGCCACGCGCGCCGCATCGATATCGGCCACGATCAGCCTGGTCCCGGCCCTGTTGAGCAAATCACAGAGATGCGCGCCGACATGGCCCAGCCCCTGCACCGCAACGCGCCGCCCGGTGAGATCATCGCTGCCAAGGCGGTGGCGGGCGGTGATGCGGATGGCGTTGAAGATGCCGCGCGCCGTGATGGGAGAGGGATCGCCGCTGGCGAATTTGCCATCCGGCAGACCGGCAACAAAGCGGGTTTCACCTGCCATCACGGCCATGTCGGCGGGGCTCATGCCCATGTCTTCGGCCGTCCAGTAGCGCCCCCCCAGCGTGTCGATGGCGCGGGCAAAGGCGCGCAGCTGATCCGGTGTCTTGGTGGCGGGATCGCCCATGATCACCGCTTTGCCCCCGCCAAGCGGCAGGCCCGCGGCGGCGTTTTTATAGGTCATGCCTTCGCTGAGGCGCAGCGCATCGGTGAGTGCTGCGTCTTCGCTGGCGTAAGCGCGCATGCGCAACCCGCCCGCAGCCGGGCCGCGATGGGTGGAATGCAGGGCAATAAACCCGGTCAGGCCAAGAGCGCCGTCATGTACGCGCAGAACGGTTTCATGGCTGGCGACTTCAAGGCGGGTGATTTCCGGGGTGGCGGACATGTGCCCTCTCCTCCTGTTTGGCGTTTTGTCCTATGTGCCACGGCGCGCGGAGCGGTTTTCGCCAAAATTTGCCCGAGCTCCAAGAGTATGTTAGAGCTTTTCCCTAATAACACGGCACAAATTAGGTAAATACGTCATGGACGCCATTGATCGCAGAATCATCCGCGCGGTGCAGCGGGACGGGCGGATCACCGTGTCCGACCTTGCCGAAACCGTGGGCCTGTCGCCGACCCCCTGCGCCCGCAGGCTTGAGCGGTTGCAGAAAGAGGGCGTGATCACCAGTTATGGCGCGCGAGTGGATGCGCGCAAGCTGGGCCTGCCGGTGACGATCTTTGTCTCGGTCGAGCTGGAACAGCAGGGGCGCGATGCGATCGGCGCCTTTGAGCAGGCGATACGCCGCTGTGACGAGGTGATGGAGTGCTACCTGATGACCGGGTCGCGCGATATTCTCTTGCGGGTGGTGGCGGCGGATCTTGAAGCCTTTGACGCCTTTCTCGAACATCGGCTGATGAAAGTGCCTGGCATTCGCAATATGCGCTCGAACTTTGCCCTGCGCGCCATGGTGCAGCGCGACGTGTTGCCCGATCCATGATGCGCGATTGCGGATCGGCCGCGGGGCGCTAGAGTTGAGACATATTTCGGGAACCGGACGGATTGCATGAAACTTCTTGTCTTTGGACAGACCGGACAGGTGGCGCGGGAGATACAGGCGCTGGCGGGGCCGGGGCTGGAGATTGTCGCTCTGGGGCGGGACCGGGCGGATTTGGGCGACCCGGCGGCCTGTGTCGCGCATATTGCGCAAACCGGGGCCGATGCGGTGATCAATGCCGCTGCCTACACAGGTGTCGACACCGCCGAAGACGAAGAGACGCTGGCCACGGTCATCAACGGGGAGGCGCCCGGCGCGATGGCGCATGCCGCGGCAGAACGCGCCCTGCCCTTTCTGCATATCTCGACCGACTACGTGTTTGACGGCTCTGGCACCACGCCCCATGCCCCCGGCGATCCGGTGGCCCCTGTCAACGCCTATGGGCGCTCCAAGCTGGCCGGGGAAATTGCGGTGCGCGCCACCGGGGGACACCATGCCATCCTGCGCACGTCATGGGTCTTTTCAGCCCATGGCAGCAATTTCGTGAAGACCATGCTGCGCCTGTCCGAAAGCCGCGATGCGCTGAGTGTGGTCGAGGACCAGATCGGGGGGCCTACCCCGGCGGCGGATATTGCCCAAACGCTTGTCACCATGGCCCGCGCCATGGTGGGCGGGCAGGGGGGTGGAACCTATCATTACGCGGGCAGCCCGGCGACAAGCTGGGCCGGTTTCGCGCGCGAAACATTTTCTATCGCAGGACGGGAGGTGACGGTGACAGGCATTCCCAGCAAGGATTACCCGACCCCGGCGAGGCGACCGCTGAATTCCCGACTGGATTGCGCCACGCTGGAGACAGATTTCGGGATTACACCTGCGGATTGGAAGGCGGGGTTGGCCAAGGTAGTGCCCTGTGTGATCCGGGAGTTGGAAAAGACACCATGAGCAAACGCAAGGGCATCATTCTAGCAGGTGGCACGGGGACGCGGCTGTATCCGATCACCATCGGCATCTCGAAACAGCTGGTGCCGATCTATGACAAGCCGATGATCTATTACCCGCTTTCGGTGCTGATGCTGGCCGGGATCCGCGAGATCGCGGTGATCACCACCCCGCAGGATCAGGACCAGTTCCAGCGCACGCTGGGGGATGGCAGCCAATGGGGGCTGGCGCTGACCTATATCGAACAACCCAGCCCGGACGGACTGGCGCAGGCCTATTTGTTGGCCGAGGGTTTTCTCGATGGCGCGCCAAGCGCGATGGTGCTGGGGGACAATATCTTTTTTGGCCACGGGCTGCCGGAGCGGCTGGCGGCGGCAGATGCGCGCGCCACCGGGGGCAGTGTGTTCGGCTATCGCGTGGCTGATCCGGAACGCTATGGCGTGGTGGATTTCGACAAGAGCAGCGCGGTGCGCGGGCTGGTGGAAAAGCCGGTAAAGGCGCCCTCGCCCTATGCGGTGACGGGGCTTTATTTCCTTGATGGCAGCGCGCCGGAACGCGCCCGCACGGTCACGCCAAGCGCGCGCGGCGAGCTAGAGATCATCAGCTTGCTGGAAATGTATCTTGAGGACGGGGCGCTCAATGTGGAACTGATGGGACGGGGCTATGCCTGGCTAGATACCGGCACACATGGGTCGCTGCTGGATGCGGGGAATTTCGTGCGCACGCTCTCGGAACGGCAGGGCCAACAGGTCGGCAGCCCCGAGGAAATCGCATGGAAGGCGGGCTGGATCAGCGACGACCAATTGCGCGGCTACGCCGAAGCCTTTGGCAAGAACGGTTATGGCACCTATCTTTTGCAGCTGTTGGAGGGCTGAGACATGACAACGGAATACAGTCCGCCCACCATTACCCCGGTGCTGCTTTGCGGAGGCTCGGGCACCCGGCTCTGGCCGCTCAGCCGCAAGAGCTATCCCAAGCAATTTTCCCGCCTGATCGGCGAGAAGAGCCTGTTCCAGGCGTCAGCAGCGCGGCTATCTGGTCACGAGTACGGACCACCGCTGGTCATCACCAATTCTGATTTCCGTTTTATCGTCACCGAGCAGCTGGCCGAGGCCGGGATTGACCCGGGTGCGATCTTGATCGAACCCGAGGGACGAAACACTGCGCCAGCCGTGTTGGCGGCCGCACTATGGCTGGAGAGACAGGATCCGGACGCGCTGATGCTGGTGGCCCCTTCAGATCACGTGGTACCAGACCCGGACGCCTTTCGCGCCGCGGTCGAGGCGGGTACTCCCGCAGCCCAAGCCGGGCAACTTGTGACCTTCGGCATCAAGCCGACGCACGCGGAAACCGGCTATGGCTATTTGGAACTGGCCGAAGACCCCGGCAGTTTTGCCGCGAAACCCCTGACCCTGTCCCGATTTGTCGAAAAGCCTGATGCCAGCCGCGCCGCCGAAATGCTGGCGGCAGGGACCTTTCTATGGAACGCTGGCATCTTCCTGTTTTCGGTAGACGCCATTCTGACCGCCTTCAAAACACATGCCCCGGCGCTCATCGCCCCGGTACGGGCGGCGGTGGCGCAAGGCAAGCCAGATCTGGGCTTTTTGCGGCTGGATCCTGGCTCCTGGACCGGGGCCGAGGATATCTCGATCGACTATGCAGTCATGGAACACGCTGACAACCTTTCAGTGGTGCCCTTTGCCGCAGGCTGGTCCGACCTGGGTGGTTGGGACGCTGTCTGGCGGGAAACAGAACAGGATGCACAGGGTGTCGCCACCAGCGTCAATGCAACCGCAATCGACTGTGTAGAGACACTGCTGCGCTCAGAGGATGACAGGCTCGAAGTGGTCGGCATCGGGCTGAAAAACATCATCGCAGTGGCTATGCCTGACGCGGTACTGGTGGCCGATTCAAGTCGGGCACAGGACGTTAAACTTGCAGTCACAGCCCTGAAAGAAAAAAACGCTGATCAGGCCACTATGTTTCCAAAGGATCACCGCCCTTGGGGCTGGTTCGAGAGCCTGGCGATCGGAGATCGGTTTCAGGTGAAGCGCATCCATGTGCATCCCGGCGCGGCGCTATCGCTACAGTCCCATCACCATCGGGCCGAACACTGGATCGTCGTACAGGGCACGGCCAAGGTAACTGTGGATGATAAGGTCAGCCTGGTGAGCGAGAACCAGTCTGTTTATGTTCCGCTGGGCGCCGTGCACCGCATGGAAAACCCCGGCAAAGTGCCGATGGTCCTGATCGAGGTGCAGACCGGATCGTATCTCGGCGAAGACGACATCACCCGCCATGAAGACGTCTATGCTCGCGGGCCGGACGGTACGGACTGATTACAATGCACAAGGCCTCGGCCTGTGTGCGGACAATTGACGAGTTGTCTCAGAGGATGTTGATCGTTATCAGGATTCCCGTCAGCATTCGAACGATTTAGAACATGACGTCCACTCGCTAAAACGCACTTGAAAAGGTTTTACCAACCAATGAAAAATAAAATTACCAAGGCAATTTTTCCCGTTGCGGGATTGGGTACGCGATTCCTGCCCGCCACGAAATCGGTTCCCAAAGAAATCATGACCTTGGTTGACCGTCCGTTGATTCAATACGCTATTGATGAAGCACGAGAAGCGGGGATCAAGGAATTCATCTTTGTCACGTCGCGCGGCAAGGGGGCGCTGGAGGACTATTTCGACCATGCGCCGCAGCTTGAACAGGAACTGCGCAAGAAGGGCAAGGATGCACTTTTGGAAACACTCAAGCAGACGAATATGGAAAGCGGCGCCATCGCCTATATCCGTCAGCACAGAGCGCTTGGCCTTGGCCATGCGGTTTGGTGTGCGCATCGCCTGATCGCGAACGAACCCTTCGCGGTGATCCTGCCGGACGATGTCATCGCGGGTGAAACCGGTTGTCTGAAACAAATGGTGGATGCCTATGCAGAAACCGGTGGCAGCATAGTGGCTGCGATGGAAGTTGCGGCGGAAAAAACGTCTTCCTACGGAGTTCTGGACGTCAAGGAAGACATGGGATCATTGGTTTCCGTTAACGGGATGGTGGAAAAACCCGCGGCAAAGGATGCGCCATCGAACCTGGCTGTGATTGGCCGCTACATTCTCGCACCGACGATTTTGAGGAACCTGCGCAATCAAAAGAGCGGCGCAGGCGGCGAAATCCAGCTCACCGACGCCATCGCGGCTGAGATCGAACAGGAGCGCAATGTGTATGGGTATCGCTTTTCCGGACAGCGTTATGATTGCGGCTCAAAGGTGGGCTTCCTTCAGGCGACCCTGGCCTTCGGACTGGCGCGAGATGATCTTCGGGACGAGTTGGCGGCCTATCTTGAAGAGATGGTCGCAATGCGCAAGGTCGCTCAATAATCTGAAGAGGAAATGACATGGCCGACCATGTGCTCGTAACCGGCGGTGCCGGATACATTGGTTCGCACGCCTGCAAGGCGTTGCGTCAGGCGGGCTATGTTCCCGTCACCTACGACAATCTGTGCACCGGTTGGGAAGACGCCGTGAAGTTCGGCCCGTTCGAAAGGGGGGATCTTCTGGACCGGGCGCGCTTGGATGCGGTGTTTGCCAAGTACCAGCCGGTTGCGGTGATGCACTTTGCCGCGCTCAGCCAGGTTGGCGAGAGCATGAAGGAGCCGGGCAAATACTGGCTCAACAATGTGGGCGGTTCGCTGAGTTTGATCGAGGCGACGGTTGCTGCGGGGTGCCGAAACTTCGTGTTCTCCTCAACCTGTGCAACTTATGGCGAGCATGACAATGTGTTGCTGGATGAAAGTGTCGAGCAGCACCCGATCAATGCCTATGGATCGTCCAAGCGCGCCATTGAAGACATGCTCAAGGATTTCGAGAGTGCTTTTGGGCTGCGTCATGTGATTTTTCGCTATTTCAACGTAGCGGGGGGCGACCCGGAGGCGGAAGTGGGCGAGTTTCACCGCCCTGAGACCCATCTTATTCCCCTGATGCTGGACGCGATTGATGGCAAGCGGGAAGCGCTGACGATTTTTGGCACGGATTACGATACGCCGGATGGCACATGTATCCGGGATTACGTGCATGTTTGTGATTTGGTGGATGCGCATGTTCTGGGCCTGAAGTGGCTGGAGGATGACAAGGGCAGCCGTGTCTTCAACCTTGGCACCGGATCCGGGTTCTCGGTGCGCGAAGTGATCGATCATTCCCGCGCCGTGACCAACCGGGACGTGCCGTATGAAGAGGGACCGCGCCGCCCCGGCGACTGTACCAAGCTGGTTTCCGGCTCGACACGTGCGGGGAAAGAGCTAGGTTGGACCCCGAAACGTTCCACATTGGACATCATGATCGCAGATGCCTGGAGATGGCACCAAAACGG
>NZ_FOTQ01000017.1 GCF_900114635.1 Shimia aestuarii | reverse complement strand
TGCTCTGACACCCGAAAATTCAGCCATTTCTGATTAGAGTTTTCCGCTACGATTTCCTGGCTGGGAGAAGGAGCGGATTCGATGAAAGCATCGAGATTCACGGACGCGCAGAAAGCGTTCATCATCAAGCAAGGCGAGGACGGCAAGACGGTCGCCGAGATTTGTCGGGAAGCTGGCATTAGCCAAGCGACCTATTTCAACTGGAAGAAAAAGTATGCCGGACTGCTGCCATCGGAAATGCGTCGGCTGCGTGATTTGGAAGATGAGAACAACCGGTTGAAGAAGATCGTTGCGGATCTGACCCTGGACCGTGAGATGTTGCAGGACGTCATCAAGCGAAAGCTCTGAGGCCGGATCGCAAGCGCGAGATCATCGACGGCGTCCGGGAAGACTGGTCGGTCTCAATCCGACGGGCCTGTGGGGCTCTTCGGTTTGATCGTTCCACCTATCAGTACAAATCCCGGCGCACCGATCCGGCCGCCCTGAGAAAGCGGATCAAGGCGGTTTGTGAGACCCGTGTGCGTTACGGCTATCGCCGGGTGCACTATGTCCTGCGGCGTGAGGGCTGGGAGGTGAATGTGAAGAAGGTTTATCGAATTTACAGGGAAATGGGGCTTCAGTTGCGAAATAAGACGCCAAAGCGCCGGGTGAAAGCCAAGCTTCGCGAAGACCGTAGCGACGCGATCAGACCGAACGATGTCTGGGCGATGGACTTCGTGCATGACCAGCTCGCCACGGGCCGCAAGCTGCGGGTGCTGACTGTGGTCGATACTTTCTCGCGGTTCGCCCCTGTCATTGATCCGAGGTTCAGTTATCGAGGCGAAGACGTGGTGGCCACGCTTGACCGGGTGTGCAGCCGGATTGGCTATCCGAAAACAATAAGAGTCGACAATGGCAGCGAGTTCATCTCGCGGGACATGGATTTGTGGGCCTATCAGCGCGGCGTAATCCTCGACTTCTCCCGCCCCGGAAAACCGACCGACAACGCCTTCATCGAAGCGTTTAACTCCAAGTTCCGGGCCGAGTGCCTGAACGCCCACTGGTTCCTGTCGCTGTCCGACGCTTGCGAAAAGATGGAGGAATGGCGTAGATACTACAACGAAGAGAGACCGCACAGCGCCATTGGGAACATCCCACCGGCAATGCTGGCAAACTCACATGGCGATACCAGCCCGCCATGCTGAGAAACGGCGGAAAACTCTATGCCAAGGTGGCGGAAGGTTGGGTATCAGAGCACAGACCCGCAGACTCTCGTTATGAATGAGGGAGCCTCGGGGGGCAGGTCAATTGGTGAAACGGCTGTGACCACGAAGATGACCCGCCAGCGTGTCAGATCAGCGTGTGGGGCCCGTTTGGAGGCTGACGTTCCCTTCGGTCATTGGCGCTCCCAGACATTCATTGCCGGATTGTGCGTCGATGAATTGACCGCGCCCTGTAACCCGGTGACGCGGTCATCGCCGACAACCTATCATCGCACAAATCCACCCGCTCTCAGGATTGCCTGAAGGCGCAGTGCAACTGGATGCTCTTCCTGCCGCCCTACAGTCCCGATTTGAACCCCATTGAGATGGCATACTCCAAACTCAAGGCCCGGACATTCGACGCCCTGTTCCAATCCGTTGCCCAAACCTGCGACCTGTTCTCTCCGGAACAGTGCCGAAACTTCTTCAGGACTGCCGGATATGTTGCAGATTAAATGGACGTCGCTCTAGCTGCAAATCACCACGATAATGGTGGCGCCTCGGCCGATGGCCGTATTTCAGTTTCTCAAAACCCTACCCTATTCTCAGAAGATAAAATCGTCTGCCGAGTAGGCTTGACCAACGCCAACGTCACCGAAGGCGACGCCCTCCAACAGGATTGAGTTCGTTCCAACAACAATTTGAGCAAACCCTCCATTGTTGAAGAGATGGTTCGCGATCAGGTCGTTGAAATCAGTGATACCCGACACTGCAGAGATATTGATATCCTCTGCATTGTTGGCACTGAAACCTTCAATCACGTCATTGCCGAAGCCGTTGGCAAAGATGAACAGGTCACTGCCACCACCGCCATTCAATGTGTCGTCTCCGGTGCCGCCAATGAAAGTGTCACTGCCGAAATTCCCGACCAGACTGTCATTACCGGCCCCACCCAGAAGGATATCGTTGCCGCCGCCGCCATCCAGCGTATCGCTGTCATTGCCACCGGTCAGCCGGTCATTACCTGCTCCACCATCCAGTGTGTCGTTGCCAGCTCCACCATTGAGGGTATCGTTACCGGCTTGTCCCCACAAAGCGTTGCCGCCGTCACCGCCGGTCAAGAGGTCTGCACCGGATCCACCGGCCGCATTTTCAAAACCATTGAGCGTATCTCCAGCTGCATGGCCACCAGATGCGGTGTTGGCGCCAATGTTGATGGTGACGCCAACTGTATCCGACGCGTAGCTGACCGTATCATTGCCACCGGCACCGTTCAGGATGTCACCGGCACCACCGCCTTCCAGAAGGTCATTTCCCGTACCGCCCAGCAGGGTATCGCTGCCGAAGCTGCCAAGTAGGGTGTCGTTGCCGACGTCACCAAGCAGCAGATCGTTGCCGCCGCCGCCGTCGAGACGGTCGTCATCAGCGTTGCCGTTCAGCGTATCGGCGCCGGCACCTCCGAGAAGCGTGTCGTTACCTTCCGATCCGAACAACTTGTCATCTTGGTTCTCCCCCTTGAGCAAATCGGCGCCAAGCCGCCCGATCAACGTGTCGTTGCCAATGCCGCCGTTCAGAGTGTCTGCGCCCGCGCTGGCGTCGAGACGGTCATCGCCCGCCTCGCCCTTCAACAGGTCATCGCCATTGCCTCCGATCACCGTGTCGTTGCCGCTATTACCGTTCAGAGTGTCCGCACCGTTACCACCGACCAGCGAGTCGTCGTCCTCAGCCCCGAACAAGGCATCGTTCCCATCCAGCCCGATCAACGTGTCGTTGCCAAGCCGCCCGATCAACGTGTCGTTGCCAATGCCGCCGTTCAGAGTGTCCGCGCCCGCGCTGGCATCTAGGCGGTCGTCGCCGGCACCACCAAACAACGCGTCATTGCCGAAGCCGCCGATGAGGGTATCATTGCCATCGCCACCTTTGATCGTGTCGTCCCCGGCGGCGCCATTGAGATTGTTTGCAGCCGTGCTGCCGGTGATGATGTCATTGTTTGCCGTGCCGATCACGTTCTCGACCCCAAGCACCGAGGTCGTGCCTGCACCTCCGCCCACGGTCATTGTCCCCGCACCAAGGTTGGCGGTCAGGAAGTTAAACGTGTAGCCGCTGAAATCGATCGTATCGGTGCCGGTGCCACCATTCACGTTGTCGATGAAATCACCGCCGGTGAACAGGAACAGGTCATTGCCCGACCCACCGTTCAGAGAGTCCTCGAAGACGCCGCCGTTCAGCGTGTCATTGCCATCTCCGCCCAGAAGGGTGTCGACGCCGCCGCCACCAAGAAGGCTGTCATTGCCGGCCCCGCCGTCGAGCAGGTTGGCACTGCCGCTGCCGGTGATCGTGTCATTAACCTGAGTACCGGTGAAATTCTCAATCGAGATCAGGTCACGCGTGCCGCCAAGGCCGGTCCAGCTACCGGTCTGCAGGTTGGCATTGACCGCGTTGGAGGTCTCGGCAGAGATATCCACGCCGTCGATGCCGGTGCCACCGTTGATATTGTCGATGAACTGGCCATTCCCGTTGATGAAGGTGTCATTGCCCGCGTCGCCATTCAGCTGCTGGGTACCAAAATCGCCCGAGATGACATCATTGCCATCATGACCGTTGATCGTCGATGTAAAGCCCGCCTGGATCGTGTCATTGCCCTGCGTGCCGGTGAAGTCCTCAATCGAGATCAGGTCACGCGTGCCGCCAAGGCCGATCCAGCTACCGGTCTGCAGGTTGGCATTGACCGCGTTGGAGGTCTCGGCAGAGATATCCACGCCGTCGATGCCGGTGCCACCGTTGATATTGTCGATGAACTGGCCATTCCCGTTGATGAAGGTGTCATTGCCCGCGTCGCCATTCAGCTGCTGGGTACCAAAATCGCCCGAGATGACATCATTGCCATCATGACCGTTGATCGTCGATGTAAAGCCCGCCTGGATCGTGTCATTGCCCTGCGTGCCGGTGAAGACCTCAATCGAGATCAGGTCACGCGTGCCGCCAAGGCCGGTCCAGCTACCGGTTTTCAGATTGGCATTGACCGCATTGGTGTCCTCGCCAGAGGCATCCACGCTGTCGATGCCCGCGCCGCCGATGATGCTGTCGATGAATTCACCATCGCCATGGACGAAAAGGTCGTTGCCTGCACCCCCAACAAGACTGTCGGTCGCAAAACCACCAAGCAGGGTATCGTTGCCATCGCCGCCAAGCAGAGTGTCGGAGCCAATGCCACCGGAGAGGCTGTCATTGCCGCCAAGACCGCTCAGCACGTTATTGCTACTGTTCCCGATCAGCGTGTCATTGCCATTGCTCGAAGTCACATTCTCGATGCTGGCCAGCGTGCTCGTGGTATCACCACCACCGTTGAACGCCCCCGTGGCAAGGTTGATGTTATAGGCACCCGTCGTTGTGAAATTGATCAGGAAGGTATCGATTCCGGCACCACCGATATTGGTGTCGCCGCCGGTCCAGCCAGTGTTGATCAGGATAAGGTCGTCGCCATCGCCACCATCGATGCTGTCCAAGCCGGACCCGCCCTCCAGCGTGTCATTGCCCGCGCCACCTAGCAGCGTGTCGTTGCCGCTGTTGCCATCGATCGAGTCATTGTCGTCATGGCCATTGATCACTTCGGCCGCCGATGCGCCTTGGATATTGTCGCGCTGGATGGTCCCGGTGAAATTGGTGATCCCGCCACCCAGCGTGACATTGATCTGGTCGAGCGTGTCATCCCAATTCTGGAAGGTCCAGCCACTCCAGTTGACCGTGGAGAAAAGCGAGCCGGTCGCGAAGAAGTTCAGGATGTCGATATTGCCGCCGCTGCTGTCGATCAGCAGGTTGGCCGGAACCTCAACGGTGTTGTCGAATTCCTGAATGGTGAAGTTTGCAGTTTTGGTACCTCCGACATCCGCATTGAACTCGATCTCCTCGATCGAAGTCAGCTGCAGGCCGGATCCGTTGAAATCGAATGTTCCCAATCCACTCAGGAGGATCTTGTCTGTGCCGGTGCTCCCGTTGATCGTTTCATTCTGGTGACTGCCCGCGAAGTACTCGAAGACGTCGTTGCCAGCACCGCCGAGAAGTGAATCGTTGCCAAGACCGCCAGTCAGCGTGTCATTGCCAATCCCACCGAGCAGCGTGTCGTTGCCGGCATTGCCAAGCAGAACGTTATTCGCCGCGTTGCCGGTAATGCTGTCAGCGCCAGAGCCACCGGTGGCGTTCTCGATCAGCGAACGCGCATCGCCGTTGAACTGCAACGCGTTGAAGATGTTGCCGCGCGACATGTTGCCCCCGCCCAGATTGGCCAGCTGTGTCGAGCTGAACACCGAGTGACCGCCCGGGGTGAGGTCAATGACGAGGTTGGTGGAATAGGAGCTGAGATCGTAGGTGTCGATGCCACCGCCATCCCAGATCGTGGCGAAGATGCGGTTGCCGCCCGCGTCGATTGCCACGCCGCCATTTACCAGCGTGTCACCCGAGGTCGGGTTCCACTTGTAGACGGTATTGCCGCTGTTCGTGGAGAAATCCGCGCCGTACATGTATTGCAGCGCGGCAATATCGGCCATCATGAAGGTCTGGGCATAGCCCCAGGTTTCATTGGTATAACCGGTCGTTGGTCCCCCCACATAGGCACGGTAGGTCATGATGGAATATTCCATCGAGTCGAACGCCGCCGGCAAAGCCACGCCCAGTTGGTACGTGGAGTGGCCGTGGCTGAGACCCAGCGCGTGGCCGATCTCGTGGATCACCGTGTGCCAATGATAGTTGCCCGCGGTGGGTGTGGTGCCCGAGCCACCGAACCAGACATCGCCGTTATCGTCGACCTGACTGGTAATGTCGTTGCTGGGGAAGTCAGCCACCCGTGCCGTGCTGACCAGTCCCGAAGAGGTGTTGGCCAGACGGATTTCGTCGGTGTCCGCCGTGCTGTCATAGAAGACACCCAGATTGGTGAACCCTTCAACCGAGAAACCTCCGGCATTGGCATTGTAGACCGTGTTCAGCGCAAAATGCGCGGCGGTCTGCTGCTGTGCCGTCAGGACCGACATGTTGGTCACGAAAGCCGAGTTGGTCGTGTAGCTGTAAGGCGTGCCATTTGTCGGGAAGGAGTAGTCGATGGTCGAGCTTGCCCACCGTGTATTTGTCAGGACGCCATCAATGAAGGCATCGCCCGATGCGACGACCGCTGCGGTCGAATTACCCGTACCGCTTTCCACTTCGGATAGCGGGGCACCATAAGTTCCGCTTGAGGCCGACCCAATACCACAGCACGCGCATCCACACATGGCCGCGACTTCTTCAAAGTCATGCGGCGGCGGCGGCCCCTGAAAGATCGAATGATCAAATGGCCGCGCGGCAAACAGGTCGCGCTGGTCTCCGAAATCATTCCATGCCGACAGCCCGGCGACCTCCGGGGTGAAGGTGCCGAGACCCTCAATTCCCAGCTGCGATGCGCCAGCTTCCCGCGAATAGAGTTCGAACGCGTCGTTGCTGCCGTCGTCGTCAAAGCCGGAGAACTCCATGCCGAGGTAAGTCGTGTCATTCTCCAGCGACTTCAAAGCCTCTGTCTCAGCCCACGATGGCTCAAGACCGGCCAGATCGATATTGCTGCCACCACCCTCGTCTTCAGGGGTCGCGGGAGACGCAGCGGAGGCGCCTTCGTCCAGAAAGTCCAGTTCCAGTTTGTCCAAGGCACTCATAAGAATTCTCCCGCACTATAATCAGCTTGTATTCAGTTCTGGCTTTGACACTTGCCGGGGACGGCATTGTCCTCCTTGAAACAAGTCTCCAAGTATTGACGAGCTTCCGCGTTCAGCGGATGCTCGGGGTGTCTCGCGATAAAAAGTTCCAACGCGGATCTGGTGTGGCGCCGGAGCGCCGCATCGTATTCTTCGCGAATGGCAATGTTGCCATCCTTGGCGGGGGCCGCCGAGGTCATTGTAAGTGACATGACTGCAGTGTCGGAGCTATCCACGGAAACACCCGCATACGCATGACGCGGTGCCGAGGCTGCTCCTGCAAGCAGGCCAACAACAACGAGAAAATTCCAGACGCAATGGACAGCCAAACCAAGCAGCTCCCCCCAAATACCTATCAAAAACGCAAGTCGAGTTTTTGAAGCTCGAACACTTGCAGAAACAACAAACGGCTGCCGCAACAGGGCGGCGCACAAAATAGTTACAAATACATTAACCGCGACGGGGCGGTTCTTTCAACTCTTCATTTCCCCGAACGCACGGGCTGACAGCGCCTCGGGCCCTGCTCCACGGCTCTGAACCTCGTGGAGGCGACCAGGAGAGATGCCTGAAACGGGGCACCTGCTTGCCTCCGTGAAGTGGTCCCGGTGATCCTCCCCCACTGAATTGGTCCGTCCGTATAGTTAGGAAACGGAGGACCACTTCAGATTTCATCTTCTAAAAGCCAGAAGTAATCTTTACTAAGACAACAAAGAGAGCCTTCGGGCTCTCCCTAGGTATAGAGTGCCGTGCATTGGATTGATGTACGCATTGTACGCATGTGAGTAGCGTAATGTTCATGATGGAATGATGTTTGCCGTACCCGCTAACTTCGATGAAATCTGCGAGCGTTGGCAGCTGCAAAAAAGAGAAACATGAAATTGAAAAGAAAACTGTTTTTGCACATCGGTTGTCATCGTACTGCAACCACATCTATTCAAAGCTTCCTGAGGGAAAATCATGGTCTGCTGATAAAGCTTGGTATTTTGGTTCCCTTCGCGCGTGGTCGGCACCTGGACTGGATCAATAAGATCTTTAATGGAACTTTGGATGTCGACGACTTCTGCGGCGACCTTACGAAACGGGCGAACAACAAGCCCAACACTATTCGGGCGATTGTGCTGAGCGACGAGGACATCAGCATGCGGCGCGACCTTGAGGTTCTAGCTCGCTTGCAGAAACATTTTGATGTCGAGGTGATCTATTCTCTGAGACGGCAGGACCTTTGGCTTGAAAGCTGGTACTTTCAGAATATTAAATTTCAATGGATGCCCAAATACGCGCATGCTTCGTTTAATGACTTCATTCGAATGCGTGAAGATTTCCACTGGGTTCACTATGATCAATATCTCCAAATGGTCGAAAGCCATTTTGGTATTGAGGCCATCAAGTTGTCGGTCTTTGAGAAATCTCAAATGCCCGGTGGCCCGATCACAGCGTTCGCCAAGATGATTGGCATAAACGATATATCGGCCTTTCCCCACCTTCCGTATGTGAACGCGTCCTTCTCAGCGCCGGTGGCCGAGATCGTTCGCCATCTCCCGTTGGATCAACTCCCGCCCCAAAAACGTCAGAAGGTCATCGCAAAGTTGTTTGCTATAGACATGGCAATGCGTGGAGATATTAAAACCAGTGAGTGGCTTCTGCCTTTTGATGAGCGCCAAGAGATATTAAGTCATTATACCGAAGGGAATACTAATGTTGCGCTGAAATATTTTGGACGCGAAATCCTGTTCAATGACCCTTTGCCGGATCCAAATACCGCATTGGGATCACTTGAACTCCCCAAGGAGAGTTCAAAAATTCTTGAAGATTTTGTAGCCCCGCTCATCTTGCAGTTTGCCGAAGACCTATAGCAACGGTATTTCTGAGGCCTCGAGAAAGGAGCAGCGCTCAAAAGTTCACGATGGCGGGCTGGTGACGCCATGGAAAGAAACATTGAGGCGGGCGCAATATTTCATGGCGGAGATACTCCACGCGACGTCGCCCAACATTTACGTGGTCTTATCGATCTGCAAATCCTCACCAGACTCGATGATTGAGGATTCCCAAATCCTCCGCTCATTCTTCAGCGCTTCGGCCTTGATACGATGATAGGTGTGCCAGCGCATCCATTTCGGCTTTGGCGGAAACGGAACCACGATGCCACCTTGCGACTGCCCTAGCCTCTGACGCAGCTTGATCGCTGCGAGAAGACGTCGATCCTTTGGTGTTCGCAACTCGGTTTCATAGCGCCCGCGCGCGCACAGGCGACAACGGAGCAAGGGCATTACGTAAAGAATAGCGCAACAGCGTGCGCAACCAGGGCAGAGAAACCAGTAACGGAACCCGCCAAAGGGGCGTGCTTGCGTCCTTGTGACTTGCAACTCCGTCGAGATCGTTTCGAAGAGCATTTTTGCCAGCGCTCCGTGTTTCCGAATGTCGATCTTGTGTGTTCGCTCACAAATCATTGGGCAAACCTCGGCATTTTGCCAGGGCGAGTTCCGTGATTGCGCGGGCGACGGGCGGCCAGCGCGCGAGATCTTCAAATGCGCGGTCGATGTCATAAACACCCGTTTTGATGCGATAGAACCCGCACCAGGCATCCGCGAACTCCTCCACGTTGCTCACGGATTTGATGTCAAAACCTACATGGTCAAAGTAAGACAACAAGGCTTCAACAGGATGATCTTCGAAGTCCTCGATGATGGCCAACAACATACCGCGTTGCTCCTCGACACTAAGCAGCACTTCGTCTTTGAGTTCAGATGGGCTTTTCGGCTTGGGCGTATTGCTTTTCATTTTGCTGCTCCTTGATTGCTTTTCTTGGCTTCGGTTTGGACGCGAGCCACGAGCCACCCATCAGCCCAATCCGTCCCTGTTTCTTTGGGAAGTTCGATGTGTACTGCGAGACCCAACTCATACATTCGCATGCGCAGCGTCTCTGCTGCCTTCTGCCCGGTTCCCGAGAGGTCGTTGTCGGCATAGATAATGATCTCCTTTGCCTCGGAAGGCGGTTCCCATGTGCTGAGACGGTTTGCCGTCAGGGCAGCCCAGACGGGCACTCCGAAGAGTTCCGAAGCGGCAAGCGCGGTCTCGATACCTTCGGCAATTCCCAGCACCGGTCCGGGATCGCACAAACGCACCGCCGATCCTGCTGGCACTGAACCAGGCATCAGCTTGCGCGGGTATGCAACCGGTGCTTTCGCACCATTGAACAGATACGTGCGGTGCAATGTTACCGGTTTGCCGAGCTTGTCACGCACCATGGCGATCATCGCCGGAAAGAACTGTTTTTGACCTCGTGCGTCTTTGCCGAACCAGCAGCGCGGACACGTCCTCAGATCCGCAGAGACATGCTGCAGAACCAATCCACGCGCCTTGAGATAGACCTCGGTAGCATCACCCGCCCTGACACGGTGGCTTTGTTGCCAAAGCTGGTTACGGAGGTCTTTGTTGCTGGCACCTGCCTTTGCGGTACGACGAGGCTCGACCCGCGCCTCTCCCAACACTTCGCGAACGGCTTTCGCCGCTTCGGCAAAGGTCCATCCCCGAAACTGCTTCAACAGATCAAAGCCGTCACCAGCACCACATTGATTACAGAAATACGTCCCACGACCCTCCTTGTTGTCATAGCGGTAGCGATCTTTACCGCCGCAGATCGGACATGGGCCGTGCTGGTTCTTGAGGTATTGCTCCTGCAAACCAAGGGCAGAATGAACGCTCGGCCATTTTCCCTTGGCCAATTCACGAATCTCCTGGGTCATCGGCCAGCCTTTTCTCTTTTCTTGGCGTTGCGAATGTCGCGGGATTTCACGTAGCGCTTGACTTCTTCTGAGGGTTCACAGGCAGCCCAGGAAAAGTTTTCCGGCCAATGGTTGAACTTGTCGCGGAATACATGCTTCACCCATCCCGGGTCGTAGTTACGCTGTTCTTGAACGGAGATCAGGCCGGAGAGAAAGCTCTGCTTTTCCTCTCGTTTTGCGCCCACGTTTTCGACCACAGAGCGAATTGGCTGCGCGATTTCGACGAGTTCACCCTCCTCGGGTTTGATCTTGTTTTGGCGACGGGAAACAAAGCCGCAGCCAGGACATTTCGAGGCACGGGACGGTTTCAGGAACTTGCACGCAGGACACATCTTGGGAAGATCTTCCTTGCGCGCCCGCTTTGCCGTCTTGGCTTTTGAGGACAGAAGCTCTGCATGGCCAATATCTCTCACGAAACCCAGTCGCGCCGTCGTGTCGGAATGATCCAGGATAAGGCAGTCCTGTTTTCCATCGGCGGCACGCAAACCGCGCCCGACCATTTGGACGTAAAGCATTTCGCTCTTGGTGGGGCGCGCCAAAATGATGCAACGGACGTCCCAATCGACGCCCGTCGTCAGGCAACCGACGTTGCATACGACCTTGAGTTCACCCCGCTCGAACTTCTCCCGTACCCGCTGGCGTGCATCCGGCGGCGTGTTGGCATCCACATAGCCGCAAGCGATACCCTCGCTGGTAAATTGCCGCTGAAGTTCCTGCGCATGCGCGCGATTGACCGCAAAACAGACGGTCGGACGATATTCCGCATTCGACAACCAGGTGTGGACGATATCAGCGACGAGGCGCGGAGCACTCATCACTTGTCCCAACACCCCCGTCTCGTAATCCCCGGAAACAGTTTTGACTCCAGAAAGATCAGGTTCAGCTTCCGCAAACACGCGGAACTTCGTCAAAACCCCCTCTTTAACCAACTCGGCCAAATCCGAGCCAATGACGAGATCGTCCCACTCCTCCGCCATCCCCTTGCGCCATGGCGTGGCGGAGAGACCGACAAAGACAAGGTCTGGACGCACCTTCATCCAGTGATCAATAGCCGAAGACCGTTTGTGCGCCTCGTCCACGATCACCAGATCGACATCCGGAAAGCCTCTCCGCGCCAGGGTATCGACGGAGGCGATCTGAACCGGAGCTTCGGGATCGGTGCGGGAATGATCGCTCTGAATCACGCCCAGATCGCCGATACCAAAGCTTTCAAATGCTTCGATCGTTTGCTGCAGGAGAGACAGATAGGGCACCGTGAACACCACTCGGCGGCCCTTTTTGAGAGCGCCCTTGATGATTTGCGCGGCGACAAATGTCTTGCCACCCCCGGTCGGCAGCTGCAGCACAGGGCGCTTGTGACCTTTTTCGAGAGAAGCCTTCAACAACTCCAAGGCGCGTTGCTGATGAGGACGCGGGGTAAACGTTGCCAGAGGGGCGGAAAACAGATCGAACATCAGTTTTTCCACCCGGTGGGCATGTGCATGCGCAAAAGCTGCAGCGCTTTTTCTTGTTCTTGATCCAGCTGAGGAGTCTCTTCCTTATGGCTAGGAGTCTCGGTTCCCTTCAGGTTATCTTTAGGTTTGTGGTCAGATACCGACCCACCTTCGGTCGAATTCGCACCCACCTCGGTCGAGATAAGACCTACCCCTTGAGGGGCTTTCGACATCCGCTCTTTTAGCAATGGTTTTGCGCCGATATGCAGGTGATACTGGTTGCTGGTGTAATTGCGGCTGGACTTGAGCTTGCGGCGCTCAACCGTGAGCAGGCCTAGCATGGCGAGCTTCTTCAGGGCGGATTTCACGGCCGTGCGCTTCAATCCTGTATCTGCACAGATTTTCTTGATAGAGGGATCACAGCGACCGGTCGTATCGTTCAGGCGATCGGCAAGTGCCAACAAGACCGCCTTGGGGCCACTCTTGAGATCAAGGCCGCGTGCCCACTTGCTTGCGACAATGCTCATTTCGAACGCCCCCGCGCGACGTGGACAACATCACCCCCATTGCCTACCAGGTTGGCGATCAACCATTTGTCGAGATCGGACTTCCGGTAAATGATGGTACCGCCAAGCTTGGCAAAGCGAGGACCGTCCTCCACATTCGCAGCCATACGCAGCTTGGCCAGCTTCGACTTCGACAGCCCCAAATACAGGGCTGCCTTCTCGGGGCGCATGTGGTCAGGGAAGGTTTTATGACTGTTCTGATCAATCGCTTCGCGTGCATTCAGAACAGGTTTCTTGCTCTCAAATTCCATTTGGAACACCTCTTTTTCGATAGGTGTTTCAAAATCTCATTTGGTTCGCATTAACTCACTGGGAGGATTTCAGAGAACCGCCAAGTAGAAGATGTGGCGAGCATTCGTACAATTCTTCTAGCGCTTTTGGAAAGGGCTTACCTGCAAGTGGTTTCCCGTCTAAATCGGGAAAATAGCCGTCTAAGAGCACTCTCAAAACCTGACGTTTAGATGAGTTGTTGGCTTGGTCCACTTCCGCCCTTACTGCACGCCTAGTTTTGTAGAACCAGTCAGTTACAGTTGCTATCGGATACTCTTCGGAATCGGGATACTTGTACTCGCAGTACATGAAGATGGCCTCCTCCTGAGAAACACCCCATAAGTTGTGGATAGTGGAGATCAATCTTACTGCATGCTCTCTTTCGATAATGTCCTGGCGCTCAACGGGCGGTCCTGGCCGAAACAGTTTTTGGCCCCGGATTAAAGCGGCCAGTTCACCACCTATTAGTGGCCCCCAAAATCCACCATCCTCAACAAGTTGCGCATAACCCTCTTTTCCTGTTGTCGGCAAACTATCTAATGCGTATTTGTCCAAATTGTTCAGCTCAAATATTTTTTCCGCCCATTCCAAAAAACTTTGATTTCTTTTGTATCGCCAATTTTCGCCAAGCAGGTCAAAGAGTTCCCCTCTAACTTCTTCTAGGTGAGCACCTAGTTTTTCTAAGGCTGCAAGATGGCGGTCCAAGCGTTCCGAATCTATTCCCCGTCGAGTTGCTTCATCTTCGTTTAGCTCCGCGTCTTTTTTGCTACTTTCAATATGCCTTTCAACATCCTCAACAAGAGCGTCAAAAACAGCCAACCATGGCAATCTCACTTCTCGATTCCTCCAATTCTTTTTGATAGTTCCTGACAAACCACATCCATTGATGGCCTAAGTGCATTGAGGGACGGTTTTGTGTAGCGTTGGCCGGTGATTGACAGTGGCGTGTGGTTGAGCAATCGCCCGACGATCTCTTCGAGCACACCGGCCTCCATTGCAACAGTGGCAAATGTCCGACGATGGGCATGGGGCGACCATGGAAGTTTTTCAGGAGATTGAACATGCCCTGACGGCGCCTTTGGTGATGGAAACACCCATTGCCGGCTCAAACCACGGACTGGGGCGAGGATTTCGTGATGAACCTGCAGAATCGGAAGGTCAAAACTGCGTCCGTTTTTCGTCATCGGTAGATGGATGTGGTCTTCGTGGACGTTCTGCCATTCCAAGGTAAGGGCTTCAGTCTTGCGCAACCCGGTAAAAAGTATCAACTCATAGAACGCTGCGTGGATTGGATTGTAAACGCCATCAATCATCTCCCGCCATTCCCTCAGATCTTCGATGATTGTCCCTTTAGGCCTCTCGTCGTACCACTCGATCGCCATGGTTGGACTTTCAGGCAGATCATGCACACGCCGAGCGTGGTTCCACACCGTCCGAAAGTACTTGAGTGTGTGATTGGCGGCCGAAGGCGTCGTCGCCAAGCATCGATGCCTGTCCGCCGCCATGGATTTGGAAATTTCGTCTAACGGCAACTTCAGCCAATCTTTCAGATGCAACTCAAATTGTTGACGCAAGCTGAGTTTGTGCTCTTCCGAACGCAGCTTCGGGCGAGCCAGGTATGCCTCCATCGCCGCCTCCAGTGTTGGCGCACCAATCTGAATTTTCTTTCCAGCTCCCCTACCCCACTCCAGGGCAAATCCAAGAGCGGTCTGCCGAGCCGCCTGAGCCGAGATGACGGGATAGCGCCCTATCAAAACCCGCTTGGTTTGACCTCCAACGTCCTTCTGAAAGTACCAGGTCTTCGAACGCTTGCTCTCCATCAGGCTTTTATGCCATTAGTTCCTGATGCAATTCGATTGCCTGTTCCAAGTCCTCAAAATACGTCAGTTGTCCATTTTCCAGTACCAAACCGGCATCACAGAACTGGCGCACTTGGCTCATTTCATGGCTGACAAGGATCGCATCACTCGTCTTCATCCGCTCCCGAAACACCGCCCGACTCTTGCGTTTGAAGCGTGCATCCCCAACGGCCGTTACTTCATCCACCAGATAGGTGTCAAAGTGGATGCCCATGGATGCCCCAAATGTAAGTCGAGCACGCATGCCGGACGAATAACTATGCACCGGCTCGTGGAAATGTCGCCCTATCTCGGCAAAGTCTTCGACAAACTCCAGCAAGCCATCCGTATCCACCCCATAAATACGCGCAATGAAACGTATGTTCTGTGCACCGGTCAGTTCCCTGTGAAACGACCCGCCAAATCCCACCGGCCATGAAATCGTCCCATCGCTGACGATACGTCCACTATCAGGATCAAGTGTGCCGGCAATCATTTGCAACAGAGTGGATTTTCCTGCTCCATTGCGCCCAAGCAGAGCAAGGCTTTTTCCTTTTGGCAACTCCAGCGTCAGGTCATCAATGACAAGCTTGCGTTCCCCATGCATCCGGAAACTTTTTGTCAGATGCTCAAAGCGGATCATCGCACACCCTCCATCGTGCTAGCGACGATCCCGTAGGCTGTAGTAGACTAGGGCCATGATAGACCACCCCATCAGCAAAAACAGCACCACAAGACCAAGTATGATTTCCCGCTTGGGATACTCCGCGCTCTCAGCAATGGTCGGCCGGATATAGGTGGCAAGGTATCGGCTCTGGCGCGATGCGTTGTCACGCGCGATATCAAACGCAGCAAGAGCAGCCCTATAAGTTTCCTCGGCAAATTCGCGATCAACCGTTAGCCCTTCGAACTCGGCCAGAAGTGTTGGGTAGTCGGCTTCGCCACCCACCACTTTGGCCACAGCAAAACTCTCTCGCTCATCCTCAATCCGCGCCCGGATCACTTCGATGCGGCGCAATTCCTGAACGATACGGGGATCCCCGGGACTAGAGGATTCACGCAAAATATCATAATCAATCAGAGTCTGGGCCAACTGTTGCTGGAGTGTATTCAGTACTCCCATACGCCCTTGAATATCAGCCACGGGATCAACGATTCGGGTCCGCACGCGAAATTCAGTCAACTCCTCGCGTGCGCTTTTCAACCGTTCAATGGCATCCGCAAGATCAGCCTGAGCATATCCCATCATGTCCGCGCGTGCCGCTGCGTTTAGCTCATTCACACGGATTTGGCTTTCCCGCACGATCTCTTGTCCGATCCGCTGCGCCATCTCCGGAGAAAACGCCCGCACCTGCAGATTAATCAACCCCGTTGATTGGTCATAGGACACCAGAACAATACGTGACCAGTACCACACGAGGTCTTCTATGCTGGCATCAGGCCAGAGTGCAAAGACGGGATCAGCATCCCAATACGCTGAAAACGTCCCCCTGAGATCCAGAGTCACATCTATCTTTTCAACGATCTCCTGACTTTGGATAAACTCGTAGAGAACATCCGCGTCACCAGATGAACCCACCCCTGCGAACTGCGCAAGCCCTCCCATGAGGTCGGTGGCTGAACCAGCCTCCTCCTTGCGCACCGTGAAACCGGCAGCCGACGCATATTGATCTACACTGACGAAATACAAGTACCACCCAGCCACCAGAACAGGCATCAGAACAATGGTGACAAAACTGGCAATCAACCCCCAGTGCCGCCGTTTCATCTGCGCTGGAGGCGCCTTGGGACGTATCTCGACCACCTTCACCGGGGGGGCCTTGGGAGGTGGGGACGGGCGTTGCCCCGGGGGGGATGGCTGTCTCTTGGGCTGGTGGGGCGCCGGATTACCTGCAGCCTGATTGCCGTGCGGTGGCGTCCCTCCCCCTGGTTTTTTACCGGGTGGCGGCTTCGCGCCCCCCTGAGCGCCGGCGGGCTTTTGACCAGCCTGTTGCTGCGGACCCGGCTTTTTATCCGACCCGCCCTGCTTTATCATGGCCTTCTTATCGGTCTCCACAGGCTTTGCCATATCTCGACCCACCCTCATATTTTTATTGTCGTTCAAATAGATGCCCTCAAAAACCAATTTGAACTTATTCACAACTTTCTACATAGTCACAGTGAAAAACACCAGCTTGACGGAGCTTGGCCCTGTCCGCATCAGATATCACTCCACCGCTACGTCCTCCAGCGAAGAAACGCCTGTCTTCCGGCCGGTCGATCATCGCCCTTATCCTGCGTGAAATGTCGACCCGGTACGGGAGAACGCCCGGAGGGTATATTTGGGCAGTTCTTGAACCGCTGGGCGCCATCATGATCCTTTCGATTGGCTTCTCGCTATTGCTGCGCTCGCCATCTCTGGGAAATTCCTTCCTGCTTTTTTATGCATCCGGATATTTGGTACTGTCACTCTATCAGAATGTCTCGGTGTTGGTTGCCCGGGCGTTAGCATTTTCCAAGCCTCTGCTTATCTATCCCAGTGTATCGTGGCTGGACGCCATTCTTGCACGCTTCTTTCTGAACACGCTGACCAATGCATTGGTTGCCTACCTTCTGCTCACCCTGATCATCATGTTAATCGAAACCCGCATCATCTTTGATGCGGGTCCAATGGTTGTCGCCATGGGGCTAACGGCCTTTATAGGGTTGGCGATTGGGACATTAAACTGCGCGCTCTTCGGCCTTTTCCCAGCATGGGAAGCCGTCTGGAGCATTGCCACACGCCCCCTGTTCCTTGCCTCAGGCATTTTCTACACCTACGAAGACCTGCCAACTCTCGCGCAGGATATTCTGTGGTGGAATCCACTGCTACACCTCACGGGGTTAATACGAACTGGCCTGTACACCAACTATCGCCCCGATTACCTGAATCTGACATACGTACTGTCGATCGCAGTTGTTGTACTGTGCCTTGGGCTGCTTTTGCTGAGGCGGCACCATAAGACCATTCTGAACAACTAACAGCTGTCACTTCTTGCCAAGAGATAGCGCAAGCACATTTTCGTGGCTCAGGCTTGTCCGTCGGAGAAGACCATCTCGGATCGCCCGCAACATCAGCCCGAGAAAAACCCCGCGCTCGCCGGCATGGTGGCGGGTCTTGAGCAGCCATTTCGGCAGGATCAGCAGCAAGACCGGCCAGAACCACAGCCCCGCCGCCCGACGATAGACAAACATCAGGTTACGATGGTGGTAATAGGTTTTCCACAACGGGCGAAACCGCCGCTCATCAACCGATATGGTCGAAAAATCATGTTCAAAACGCACCGTCGGACAAAAGGCAATCCGCCCCCCTACGGCGCGCAGACCCAAGGTGTAAAGCACGTCATCCCCGTAGATGAAGAGGTGCCCATCGGGATAGCCCGCCTTTTCGATCGCCGCGCGTGACAGGAACAGCCCAACAAAAGAGGCCCCGTCCACGGCCCGAAACCGGTCACTGTCATAATCGGCCTGCACCACGTGAAAGGCATCGCGCGCACTGCCCAGAAGCCCGAAACTCAGCGTGCCCAGAACGGTTTTCCAGAACACCCAGGGATGCCAGAACGGATTACGCGAGGGCCGGTTGATGTCGCAGACCTCTCCAGTCGGGAAATAGACGGCGGCGGCGATCGCATCCCAGCCGGTCAGATCCAGCGCATGAAACTGGGCCAGCGCACCCGGTTCTGGGCGCCCGTCATCATCCATCACCACAACCCAGTCCGGATCGAGCCGTTGATGCACCATGCGCAGCCCATGTTCGAACCCCCCGGCCCCGCCGAGGTTCCGGGGAAGCCGTTCGATATGCAAGCGGGGATCGTCCAGCGTGGCCAACCAATCGGCCGTGCCGTCGGTCGAGGCATTGTCCACCACCACCAGTGCAGAAAGATGCTCAGGCAGGTTTGTTAACAGGCGCGTGACTGTGATCCTGAGCTTTTCAAGCCGATTGAAGGTCACCACCACGGCTGCCAGCCGCCCTGCCCCTGCCTTGTCCTGCACGTGATGCCTCTTGTCTAGTTCTTCGGGCAGTCACCACAATTCCCGGCATCTGTCAAACCACCTGATCAAGACAGGCCGTAAGTGACAAGCGCGATCCAGATTGCTAAGTCATTGGACAGGCAAAACAGGGGCAAGACGGATGCAGATTGAAACCACACCGCTGACAGGTGTGCTGATCCTCACCCCGGCGCGGTTCGGGGATGCGCGCGGCTTCTTTTCGGAAAGCTGGAACCGAGCGCGTATGGCCGAAGCCGGGATCGAAATCGATTTCGTACAGGACAACCATTCAATCTCGACAGAGAAAGGTACCGTGCGGGGGTTGCATTTCCAGACCTCGCCCCATGCGCAGGCCAAGCTGGTGCGCTGCGGGCGAGGCGCGCTTTTTGACGTGGCGGTGGACATCCGGGCCGGGTCGCCCACCTATGGGCAGTGGTTCGGCATCGAACTCAGCGCGGAAAACGGGCGGCAATTGCTGGTGCCCGTGGGCTTTGCCCATGGGTTTGTCACACTGACCGAGAATACCGAGATCATCTACAAATGCTCGGACTATTATGCGCCGGATTGTGATCGAGCGATTGCCCATGACGACCCGGATATCGGCATCAACTGGGGTGTTTCGCGCGCGAAACGTATCCTGAGCGAGAAGGATGCCGCCGCACCGACACTGGCCGAGCTGAGTACGCCGTTCACGAGGGAAGAGCAGCCATGAAGCTCCTTGTAACCGGCGGGGCAGGGTTCATTGGATCGGCGGTGGTGCGGCTGGCTGTGGCACGGGGATACGCGGTTGTGAATCTCGATGCGCTGACTTATGCCGCCTGCCTTGAGAATGTTGCCAGCGTGGCGGATCACCCGGACTATGCCTTTGAACATGTCGATATTCGCGATGGCACCGCGTTAGACACTGTTTTCGCCCAACATCGACCGGATTCGGTGATGCACCTGGCCGCCGAAAGCCATGTGGATCGCTCGATCGACGGGCCCGGCGCCTTTATCGAGACCAATGTGACCGGCACCTATACGCTGTTGCAGGCCGCCCGGAAATATTGGGAAGAACGGGGCAGACCGGAGGGGTTTCGGTTCCATCATATCTCGACGGACGAGGTTTATGGCTCGCTCGGCGATACGGGGCTGTTCACCGAAGAGACAGCTTACGCGCCCAACTCCCCCTATTCCGCCTCGAAAGCGGCCTCGGACCACCTGGTGCGGGCCTGGGGCGAGACCTATGGGCTGCCTGTGGTGCTGACCAATTGCTCGAACAATTACGGGCCCTATCACTTTCCCGAAAAGCTGATCCCGGTGTTGATCCTGAACGCCTTGGCCGGAAAGGATATTCCGGTTTACGGGGCCGGGAAAAACGTGCGCGACTGGCTCTATGTCGAAGATCACGCGGATGCGCTTTTGACGGTGCTGGAAAAGGGCAAACTCGGGCGCAGTTACAATATCGGGGGCGAAAACGAGGCCCGCAATATCGACCTCGTGGAGATGATCTGTGCCATTCTCGACCGGGTGCGCCCCGCAAACAGACCCTATGCCAGCCTGATCACCTTTGTTGAGGACCGCCCCGGCCATGATCTGCGCTATGCGATCGACCCGAGCCGGATCCGGCAGGAGCTGGGCTGGCGGCCGTCGGTGACGCTGGAACAGGGGCTGGAAAAGACCGTGCGCTGGTATCTGGAGAACGAGGCCTGGTGGCGTGCGCTGCAGGACCGTGATGGGGTGGGTAAACGATTGGGAACCACACCGAACGGGGGCTGAGGCCGTTCCCGTGCCGAATCATGGGGTAACGCCTGTTTTCAAGGGGTTTGGGCCATCGGTACTGCGTCGCTATCACGTCGGTATGGACGGGCGGAAATCCGCAAACCCGCCCCAGTTAACGGAGTGGGCGCAAGGGTTTGGCAAGATCTCGGGGCACGGCCTGACCCTGACCGCCGCACAAGGCCGGACGGTCAGGGACATGGGCATTTGTGGAGTCGCTTACGGCTGGGGGCGAAATAGAACGTTTGGCTCGGACCACCCCGTCCGTAGGGGATCGGCTACCGACCACCGGCCCCAGAATCCATCGTCCCGATGGAACAAAGGCTAATCATGCACTAACATTCAAACTGGACCACTCAGGTGGGGCTGATCACCCCTACTGGCAAAGGGGCAGTTGAACTTCCCCACATGAAATAGAACCCAAGCCCGGTTAGAACCAGAACTACAACAAAAATAAATATGGAGTCTTTGAACGTGGCGCTCATGCCAACAGCCCCCATTTCGCCGACCCACCATTATCATATGCAACAGGCTATATGCTCTGATACCCGACCTTCCGCCACCTTGGCATAGAGTTTTCCGCCGTTTCTCAGCATGGCGGGCTGGTATCCCCATGTGAGTTTGCCAGCATTGCCGGTGGGATGTTCCCAATGGCGCTGTGCGGTCTCTCTTCGTTGTAGTATCTACGCCATTCCTCCCTTGAACGCAAAACGCCCAGGGAGGCATACTGGCACGGTCGAGATCAGAAATTGGCAGCATGAAAGTCAACCCGGATACACCTTAGAAACGCTGCCAAGCTGTCCGAAAAACTGGGACCACTTCACTTCGCCTCGATAACTGAACCTCGGATCAATGACAGGGGCGAACCGCGAGAAAGTATCGACCACAGTCAGCACCCGCAGCTTGCGGCCCGTGGCGAGCTGGTCATGCACGAAGTCCATCGCCCAGACATCGTTCGGTCTGATCGCGTCGCTACGGTCTTCGCGAAGCTTGGCTTTCACCCGGCGCTTTGGCGTCTTATTTCGCAACTGAAGCCCCATTTCCCTGTAAATTCGATAAACCTTCTTCACATTCACCTCCCAGCCCTCACGCCGCAGGACATAGTGCACCCGGCGATAGCCGTAACGCACACGGGTCTCACAAACCGCCTTGATCCGCTTTCTCAGGGCGGCCGGATCGGTGCGCCGGGATTTGTACTGATAGGTGGAACGATCAAACCGAAGAGCCCCACAGGCCCGTCGGATTGAGACCGACCAGTCTTCCCGGACGCCGTCGATGATCTCGCGCTTGCGATCCGGCCTCAGAGCTTTCGCTTGATGACGTCCTGCAACATCTCACGGTCCAGGGTCAGATCCGCAACGATCTTCTTCAACCGGTTGTTCTCATCTTCCAAATCACGCAGCCGACGCATTTCCGATGGCAGCAGTCCGGCATACTTTTTCTTCCAGTTGAAATAGGTCGCTTGGCTAATGCCAGCTTCCCGACAAATCTCGGCGACCGTCTTGCCGTCCTCGCCTTGCTTGATGATGAACGCTTTCTGCGCGTCCGTGAATCTCGATGCTTTCATCGAATCCGCTCCTTCTCCCAGCCAGGAAATCGTAGCGGAAAACTCTAATCAGAAATGGCTGAATTTTCGGGTGTCAGAGCA
>NZ_FOTQ01000020.1 GCF_900114635.1 Shimia aestuarii | reverse complement strand
CGAAGCATAGCACAGGCTGTTTATACCGCGCACAGGCGGGTCGCGGCCCGGAACGGTTTTTTAAGATGTCACGCTCCTCGGTCACGCGGGCCAGTTCCTTCTTAAGACGCCTGACCTCCGCTTCTTGGTCCGTCTGCCTTTGCGGCTTTGAGAATTGTGCCATCCAAGTGTAGAGCGATTTGGTGCTGATCCCGAGACGTTCAGCAACCTCTTTGACCGAATATCCACGCTCTGTGACCTGTGACACCGCGTCGATTTTGAACTCATCTGAGTAGCGAATTTGCCCTGGCATTTGCGTCTTCCTTTGCTTCCAAAATTACCAAGCAAAGCGTCTACAAATCTAGGGGCACCTCAGTTCTCCGATCGAGAAACTGGGAAATTCGTTTATGGAGCTGACAGACAATGGCTAAGTTGAAATACGTCTCCGAAAGCATTTTGGCTGAACTAAAAGCAAATGTTCCGGCGAACCTTGAGAGATATCACGGCGAGGGTTTTGACGACTGCTCTAACCTAAATGGCTGGTCTATGGAGTTATCATCCGTGGAAGTCGATGCAGAGAAACTAAAGGAGCTTGATCCGGCAGTTGGAAGTGCTGTTGAAGTTTCGAACTCGTTAATCGTTTCCGACTCATTTCAAGGGATGACGCCAGCGCTCGCGACAGAGGAACGCGTCTGGACGCGTATGACCCACTTTGAGGGGTTGGAATACGCCCGCCAGCGCTGGCCCTTGAAAGATGAGCCAAAGGAAAAGTCCGGTTTGTTTGGGAGCCTCACCGGATCGAAAGAAAAGGCTGCGGGACAACGAAAACAGATACGTCATGAGAACATCAGGCAGGTTGAAACGCACTACTTTGCGCGAGGGAGAACTGGTTATCGGGATGATCACGCGATTTCGCGCCTCTGGTGGAACGCATTCATTGCTGAACGCGTGGATTCGCAGGACAAGGAGGGAGTTCTGAGAGAGTTGTTGAGAACGGCAGATATCCGTTCGAACCTCGTGGAACGCCCCATGTTGAGCAATCGACCAAGTTTGCTACGCGGCATCATCCGCGTGATGCGCAGCCATCCGGATGTTTACAACACAGAAGCGACTTTTCGGGAGTTTTTGAAAGCGCTCAACTTTCGGGGCAGTGGTGTTCTTTTTGAAGCCTTGTCAGACGGAAAAGCCGATGAAGTACTTCTGCGATGCCGGGATGACGCTCACGACAACGTCAAAAAGTCCAACAAAGCTGCCTAGCTCGAGCAGCCTCTGAAACCATCATCCAGATGGACCAGAGGCCAGTCATGCACTAACAATCATATCGGACCAGTCAGATCAGGCTACCCAATTGCATCCCCCGCTTCCGGCTGAGCTTTATACAGGGGGGAAATTGAGGCCTTGGGCGAAATTGTGTCGGGTTTTTGGTTTTTTGGCATCTAAGGATCTCCGATTAGCTCGCGTGTTGTGTCTACGGAGGGTATAGGCGCAGCGGGTGCGTATGGGGCTTCGGCAGAGTTCACACAAGTTCAGCGGTTGGGGGCTGAACATGACAGTGCGGCAGGCGGCCATCGACAATGACTAACTTCAGGTTAGCTGTGATGTTTTTATTTTGTTCTTGCTTCGAGGGAATCCTGTCGCCATAGTGGCAAAAAAAATCCCAGCGAAAATCTGAGCGTGGGCACGGAGGGCGAGCAGAATGACCGAGTTTGAATTATTGTTGCAGAAAACCGGCCATTCGGTTTCTGAGGCCGCAGAAATCCTCGGCTACTCTGAAAGTCATATCTATCGCTGGAAACGCGGTGAGGAAGCCCCGCGCGACGGCGTGATGAATCTCCTGCGCATGGAAGCCGCAGCGCGCCAGCCCGACACCTCCGGATCCGCGTTTTCCTTTATCGACCTCTTCGCCGGCATCGGAGGCCTGAGAAAGGCCATGGAGAGCGCCGGCGGCCGCTGTGTGTTCACCTCGGAATGGGATCGATTTGCCCAGCAGACCTATGATGCCAACTTTGCCGACAACCGTCCCATCGCTGGAGACATCACCGAAATCGAAGCAGCCGATATCCCGGAACATGATGTTCTGGTCGCGGGTTTCCCTTGCCAGCCGTTTTCGATTGCCGGCGTCTCGAAAAAGAACGCACTTGGCCGCGCCCACGGCTTTGATGATGAGACCCAGGGCACGCTCTTCTTCGATGTACTGCGGATCCTGAAGCATCACCGCCCGGCAGCCTTTATGCTGGAAAACGTGAAGAACCTGCGTAGCCACGACAAGGGCCGGACCTTTGAAGTTATTATGCGCAAGCTCCGGGATGAACTGGGCTACTATGTGCCTGATCCTCGGGTTCTTGATGCGGCACACTTTGTCCCACAGGGTCGGGAACGGATCGTAATTGTCGGCTTCCGTGAAGACGTGCCGTTCAGCTTTGATGATGTTGTCTTGCCACCCCGCGGACAGAGGCGTATGCGGGATATCCTGCACCCGGAAAACGGCATCGAAAACCCGGAAGGGCACTATACCCTGGGCAACGACGCCACCGTTAGCGACAAATACACCCTGACCGACAAGCTCTGGAAATACCTGCAGGACTATGCTGCGAAACACAAAGCCAAAGGCAATGGATTTGGCTTTGGTTTGGTGGATGGTGACGGCATCGCCCGAACCCTGTCCGCACGGTACTACAAAGACGGCTCCGAAATCCTGGTGAGCCGTGGTGAGGGGAACAATCCCCGGCGTCTAACCCCCCGTGAATGTGCCCGTCTGATGGGCTACCCGGAAGATTTCAGAATCCCGGTCTCAGATACACAGGCCTACAAGCAGTTTGGGAACTCGGTGGCCGTGCCGGTCTTCGCCGAAGTCGCGCGGGTGATGGAGCCGCATATTCGGTCGATCCTGACGGCTCAGGAGGCCAAACCGGCTCGCAAAGTTGGCTGACGTCCACGATCGGGAAACCCGCAGCCGCAATATGGCGGCAATCCGGGGCGCTGATACCAAACCCGAGCTTGTCATTCGTCGAGGGCTGCACGCCCGCGGGTTTCGCTATCGCCTGCACAATCGCAAACTGCCCGGGAGACCGGATCTGATTCTGCCCAGATACCGGGCCGTGATCTTTGTGAACGGGTGTTTCTGGCACGGGCATGACTGTCCGCTGTTCAAATGGCCGAAAACCCGGGAGGAGTTCTGGCGGGACAAGATCGGCGGGAACGTGGAACGGGATCAGAAGAACCAGGCTGAACTGAAAGCAGCAGGCTGGCGTGTTGGTATCGTCTGGGAATGTGCATTGAAGGGGAAACGCCGCCTCGAATCAGTAACCGTTCTGGATCTTCTTTGCGAATGGCTAAAGGGGAACGCGGAACAGTGCCTGGTTGAAGGCCGGGATCAGGAAACCACTGACACCCTTGCGTAGAGCTCCCTGAGCGCCGCTTCCAGGCGCGATGTCCCGATCCGCCATTGCGGCCGGACCTTCGCGCTGCCGTTAGCGTAGATTGTGTGGGCAGGGTCATAGTAGACCAGACCTGATGCGATCGCGCGCAGCAGCCGCCAGACATCGGTGCCTTCACACATGAACCAGGGTGCGTTGAAACAGTATTGATCACCGCCGCCATCAGGATCCTTCCGGAAACCGGCGGGTACATAGGCCGCCAGCGCGTGTTTTGTGTTCCAGGAATTAGCCAGTTTCTCGAGGGACCACCCACCAATCAGATTGTCGGTGTCCGGATCTGAGATTCCAACGAAGATTTCATCCGGGTTGTCGCTGAACTTGCCGCTCACAGGGTCAAATCCTGAGACCCGGAGAAGGTATCCGGTCGAGTTGCTCCGTTTTCCCGCGCGATGCACGCCCGTAAAGCGGTGAGAGCCGTCTCCCTTTTTCCCCTCCCAGCCATAGGTCATCATGAAATCACGAAACCTCAGACCGCCCTCTACGCCCATATCCGCCGTCGGCGTCATCAGGCTGATCTTATCACCTCTGAAGGATTTGATTTCATGACCATAGGCATCGGGTTCTTTTAGGGCGTTGGTCTCGACACCGAGCAGGGCCTCCAGCGTGTATCCGGCGCCCTGGTTTCCTTTGAACGGAACGATGGTGCCACCCTTGTTTCTGACAGACGGGTGCCAGCCGGCAGCGACAATCCCCCGAAGCTCGCGGGTCAGCTGTTCCTGCGGCGTCACCGTTGCGTCGCCGGTGACATTCAGGATGCCAAGCACACCCGAGATGCCCGAGGGCGCGAGTTCGGGAAAATCCGCTACGACCGGGTCATCACGTTCGGTCAGAAGCTGCCCGAAGATTTCACCAACCCGATTGGCTCCAATCCCGAGGATGCGTTTTCCGAACTCGGCCTGTTTGGTTCGTCGGATTGCAGCGGGTGCCCATTTGCAGCCTTTTAAGAATCCCGACAGCCGGGCTTCCGGATACTGAAAATATTCAATCAGCTTCGTGTCCGGGGCATGGAACCGGTTGCCTTTTCCATCCAGCCAGAAAAAGTTGAGGTGCGCCTCTGTAATTGGCCGACCTGCGGCTGAGTTTCGTTTCTTCGTGCTGCTGCTTGGTTCGCGCAGACGAATTTCGCGGACCGGGAATGCGTTGACCAGACCTTCAAGCTGGCTGGCGAGCACAATCTGGTTTTTGTCGTTGTCCTGTTTGGGGGCGAGAACCTTAACGTAAATTCGGTCAACACCCGCATCACTGAATAAATTTCGGAACTGATCGATTGATGAAATACCCATGTGCGGACACTAGCGCGATGGTTGTGTCAGGTACAATGGGGGGCAACGGCCCTAAGCCGACTTTGGCGATTGCTTTCGTCGCTGCAATGCGGCACGCCAATCAAGACAACCACGCAAATCGATCAGGAAGCTGTGTTATTTTTCGCTGAGCCGTGTCGCTAGCTCTACTGCAAAACGCGAGGCTTTATCCCGTGTGCAAACAATGTGAATTTCGGTTTCTGCGCGGGTAAACCCAACATAAAACAGGCGGCGCGCTTCCATGATCTCTCGTTCACTCGGCCTTCTTCTTGGGATGCCACCCTCATCCATTCCGAACATCACGACTACGCGAAACTCTCTGCCCTTCGAACTGTGCAGCGTTGTCAGGTTGATGCGGTTATTGCCCTCGCCATGCCCGCAAAACTGGCCGAGACTCATTTCTTCATGCGGTTCTCCAGGCGCTGTTTTTGAGATCAGATCGTCAAGCTTCTCGCTCTCATCGACGAGCGTTCGCGAACGACTAAAGACTTCGACCAGAGGCTCTTGCCGCAGCGCGCCCAGCCAGTCGTGAAGGCTAAGCGTGCTGTCGCGCCGTTCCCACAAGAGCCTTAAGAGGGCTCTCTGGAACTCCATGCGGGCTGCATCAGTCTGCAAGGCGTCGGAAAACATCCTATTGGCTTCGCCCACGATCCGCGAAAAGCGCGGATTACCTGATCTCCATCCATCGCAGCACCAAATTGCGCTCTGTTCAAGCCAGCGCATCAAACGGCTGGAACGTGGATAAATCGCCTGATTGTCAGCACGAATGGTCGCGTGGCCACGTTCAGCGGCAGCTTCGGCCAATATGTTCCCCAGCCATGCCGCAGGGTAAAGGATCGCGACATCACCCAGCTGTAGATTGGGATGCCTCTCCAACGCTTCTGGCAAAAGCGTGTCGAAAACATATGCGGCTTGTGCTTCGTATCTTCCTTGAAGTGGGTGAAAATAGACCGTGCCCTCGGCAGCGTCTTCGGGGGCTTCGTATCCGCGTTCTTCGCCAAGAGCGAATTGTGATGCACGTACGATCTCCGAGCCGCAGCGATAGTTCAGGCGTAGCCTGACGGTCTCGACATCATCGCGCTCCGATAGGCGCTGAAGCAGCCCCGGTGCTGCGCCCGTGAAGCCATAGATTGACTGATCGACATCGCCAACCGCGAAGAGGCGGATACCTGTAGTAAAGCACAAGCCCATGACCATCTGGTGAAGCGCGCGCCCGAGGTCTTGGTATTCATCCACGATCAAGACTGGATACTTCGCCTTGATCGCCTCACGAAGCCATTCGTGCTCCTTTAGGGCGCGCAACGATAGTAGTGTCATATCGTCGAAATCGATGAGCCCTGCCGCACGCAATTCTTCTTCGTAGGCAAGCACGAGTTCAGCCAAGACGCCATCCGTCTCCAAGAATTCGGGACTGTCGCGATCAAGGTAACGACGGCGGTAGCGGTCAAGCTGGTTCCTCCAGCGCGCGTGCGGATCGTCTCCTTCCGCAATGATACGGTCGTAAGCACGTTCCAATGCACCGCGTTGCTCGCCGTTGGATGCGACTTGGAAATCGTCGGGCAACCCCATGCCAGCAACTTCCGCATAGGGCAGAATGATCTGCTTCAGGGAGAAGGAGTGAACCGTTCCGATGAAAACCCTTTCCCCCGCCTCGATGCCAAGTGCCTGGAGGCGCTGTTCTAGCTCACGTGCGCATTCGTTGTTGTAGGTGATGCAGGCAACGCCGCGTGGCTCGTGCACGTCCTCTGAAAGAATGCGCGCAAGCTTGACAGTTAGGGTCTTCGTCTTGCCGCTCCCAGGTCCTGCAATAACCACGCAGTGCCCCTCGGATTCGTACGCTGCCCATTGGCCTTCGTTCGGGCGAAGCTCCTCGGCGGCTCGAAGATAAAGCCCGCGATTAGACACGATCAGCAACGAACTCTATGGCGCGGGTGATATAGTCTGGAGGGTCGATGCCATCGACGTAAGATAGCATTCGCTGCGCGAACCGACCTTTGCCAATCCCATCGATCATTTTTAGGAGCTCTTCAGGATCGAGCTTGGTCGGATCATCTTCCCATGCCTTGATTTTTTCCTTCCGCGCCGCACTCAGCTTGTATTCATTCAGAACGGAGAAAATTGCTGGCGCAAAACCCTCAGCGAACAGGTCAGTCTCCAGAGTCGTGAGGTTCGAAAACACTCCAAACTCTTCGCAACGCTCGGCAAAATCATCTTCGTCAAGTTCTTTAAGTTCTTCGATAAGCGCCTCTGGCTTCTCTCCGGTGCGCTGGGTCTCTATGGCTGCAACGAGGCGCAAGGATCGATTCCAACCAAGGGGGCTTTTGCCCTCTCTCGGGTCCCAGTCTGTGATGACAGCAAACGGGATACCGAGACCGACCAAGAATTTCGCGTAGGGCCGAAAATTTGTACCCGCAACTGAGCAGACGGTGATGCCCAGTTCGTCGAGCGACTTACCCAAGGCTTCTGCGAACGCGGGAACTAGAAAGCGTTCTGCATCACCTTCCACCAACAAAACGCCGCGCGCGAACAGGATTTCGGCGCGCGTAACGTCTAGGTATCTTGCGATGTCGTCGGCTTCTTTCGACTCAAGACTGATCGATTGCGTCGCATAGCCTTTCGTTCCATCATCGCCTTCATCCTTGAGCAGCACTACGGATCTTAAGGGTGCAACGCTCGCAATGTGCGGCGAATGCGTCGTCAAAATAATCGAAAGGGGCGCACCACCTTCCTGCGCTTCCGTGAATACGTGACGATAGACCGACCGTTGAAGATGCGGATGCAAATGGGCTTCCGGCTCTTCGATCGCTAGGAAGGTATGATCGCGATGATTTTCCTCGATGAGTCTTCGTAGTTCGAGAGACTTCAGCGTTAGGAAAACCAGGTTGGCTGATCCGAGGCTGGCATCGCTGATCCCGCGCTCACCTTCGTCGATCAATAACCTCACCGCGCGGTAAAGCCGTGCAGGGTCAGTGGGACTGAAGCCAAGCTTAGGATGGATGTCTTGCTTCTCCCCGCTCATTTCTTGGAAGAGATCAGCAATGCTTTTTTCAAGGGCCGCCACTTCATCAAACTGGGTGACTTTCGCCGTCGCTTCTTCGATGGCCTCTCCGATTTCCTCAAGCTCTTCAGCGTCAACGCCCTTGAACGCTTCTTCGATGAGCGGTCGCAGCGGTGATCGCTGCCAAACAGAAAGGTCGCTCTCGGCATCGCGAAGCGCCGGCAGGACATCCATCGTGATCCGCCGTCTGAGTTTGTGGCCGAAGGTCTTGGTCTCGCTCTCACCCCCATAGCAGATGAATTCGTAGTCCTCCGCGGCTCCAGGTTCGCCATCCAGATCAGCTATCGGCCTGAGCTCGTAGGTCAGGCGAACGGTTTCTGGGTCATCATTGAGCCGAAAATCGGTGAGCGTCGCGAGGATGTCTGGATCATCCTCAAATTCTTTGATCTCGACGCTGACCAGTATCCTGTCCTCCTTCGTGAGCTCTGCGAGTCCATCCCAGAAGTCTGATAGTCCAAGCTGCCGCGCGCTATCGGGTAGCGAGGGATCAAAAATGAGCCTTAGGGCATGAAGTAGGTTGCTCTTGCCGACGCGGTTCTCGCCCACGACAACTAGATTGCCGCCTAACCGAACATCGAGGTCGGCGAAGTTCCGAAAGTTCTCAATTTTTATTCGGGAGAGATGCACGATTGGCCTCAATTCAAAGTTTATACTGATGATCCATGCCTACAACCCTAACAGTTTCTTTCAATAGGGAAAGCCCGCAAAGAGCGAATAAGTGGGTTCGCGAATAACAGCTCCGCGTCCAGAGCGGGGAGTCTGCGCTTCCGCAGCCAACGTCAGCTTCCCGCCCTTCTTTCAGAAACGACTGGACTTCGGTGCGTTGTGGAGCGGTAGTGTTCGCACCTTCCAGGTTGCCCGGGATTGCCGGGCTCCACTCAGTACGGGGCGAGGGATTGGCCTTTGCCCGCAGAGTGGAGAAAGACGATGTCCATCAAGACCAAACCCAAAGCGCCAGCGTCTAAACAGGTCAAAGCAAGTCCCAACCGTCAGCAACAACTGGTTAGGCTGCTGAACCGCAAGTCCGGCGCCTCGATTACACAGATGCAGGAGGCCTTCGGCTGGCAGCCGCATACAGCGCGTGCTGCAATATCGACGCTGCGCAAAGCCGGAACGGTTGTCGAGCGAGCCGATACCGACAAGGGCTCGATCTATCGGATCGCGGGTGAGGGCTGAGGTCATGGCGACAGACAACATCCACAAACTTGAAGACGCGATCGTTGCGGTCGAGGAGTTGGACCGGCCCGGGTGCCTCGATCAATGGCGAGAGGCATTTGGCCGTCTTCCACCGAAGTATCTCTCACCTCAGTTCATGAGACGGGTGCTGATCTGGCAGCTGCAGAATCGATTGCTGGGCGGGTTATCGGCGAAGACGGAACGCCAATTGAAACAGATCACATCGGGAAACGCGCCGCCGACGGTGGCCAAACCAGGATCGCACCTGGTTCGGGAATGGAACGGGCGCACTTACCAGATTGAGGTGATTGACGGCGGCTATGTCATGGATGGCAGGACATGGCGGTCCCTGTCAGCTTTGGCACGGCATATCACAGGCGCCCGCTGGTCCGGACCACGCTTCTTTGGGGTTCAGTAATGCGCCGGATCCGCTGTGCCATCTATACCCGTAAGAGCTCGGAAGACGGTCTGGAGCAGGACTTCAACTCGCTGGATGCCCAGCGGGAAGCCTGTGAGGCCTATATCGCCAGCCAGAAGCACGAGGGCTGGGAACTGCTGCCCGATCACTATGATGACGGTGGCATATCGGGCGGTCACCTGGATCGCCCGGCGCTTCAGCGTCTGATGCGGGCTGTGGACGAGAAACGCATTGATCAGATCGTGGTCTACAAGATCGACCGCCTGACGCGTTCTCTGGCCGACTTCGCCAAGCTGGTTGACCGGCTGGATGCGGCTGAGACATCTTTCGTATCTGTCACGCAAAGCTTTAACACCGCCACCAGCATGGGGCGCCTGACCTTGAACATGCTACTCAGCTTTGCCCAATTTGAACGTGAGGTCACCGCCGAGCGTATCCGGGACAAAATCGCCGCCTCCAAGCGGAAGGGTATGTGGATGGGAGGAAGCGTTCCGCTTGGCTATCAGCCGGATGGCCGAACACTGAAGATCGACGAGGCTGAAGCTGAAACGATCAGGACGCTTTTTGACCTCTATCTGAAACTTGGCACGCTGCGGGATGTGAAAGAACGCGCGGAGGAACTCGACCTCAGATCGCGGCGCCGTGAACGAGCGGGCGGTCGGATCTCGGGAGGAACGCACTTCGAACGCGGTCATCTCCAGCATATCCTGAGCAACCCGGTCTATGCGGGTCGCATCCGGCACAAACAAAAGGTCTATGATGGACAGCATCCAGCCATCATTGAACCTGTGGTTTGGGACAAAGTTCAGGACATGATGCAGAGTGGGGCAGCCGTTGCTCGCGGCTCCAGACAAAAGGCGACAAGATCCCCTCTGGCGGGCAAGCTCTTTGATGAAACCGGCGATCGTCTGACGCCCAGCCACAGCCGAAAGAACGGTAAACGACTTCGCTACTATATTTCCCGCAGACTGGTCAAAGATCGCAGCCGGAAACATCCGGATGCCTGGCGGCTACCCGCAGATCAGGTGGAGGGCTTGCTGGCTGAACTGATTGGGCAACATCTGACCAGACCCGGCGCGGCGGTCGCAATGACCGAAGGTTTGACGGCAGCCGAACTGACAGACGTATCGAAAAAGCTTCAGGATCAGGGCGATGCAACGGAACGACTGGCTTTGATCGAACGAGTCGGTCTGCGACAGGGTTGCCTTACGGTACGGCTGGACATGGCAATGCTTGCTGACCGCCTTGGCCGCAAACCGGAGCAGATCAATCTGGGTGAACTGACAATCGAAGCTCCATTTCAGATGCGCCGGCGTGGTGTGGAACTGAAACTGCACCTCGGAGAACCACCGGCAGAGATCGACAGAACGCTGGTGCAGAACATCATGAAGGGGCGCAGCTGGCTGGCAATGGTCATCGCGGGTAAAACCTTCTCTGAAATCGCCGACTCCGATGGGGTCTCGAAACGCCGTGTGCAGGACGTGGTCAATCTCGCATTGCTTTCGCCTGACGTTCTTGACCGCATTGCCGCCGGCGAGCAGCCAGATGGTCTCACCACGGACTACCTGATCAAGACCCGCTTCTCGGCTGTCTGGTCAGAGCAGCGCGAGCAGTTCGCCGCACTCTGAAACAAAAAAAACCTGAAACGCGCAAACTAGTACCGCCGGAATCGCAAACAGAGACTACGGCGTGAAATCGGCCCTGTTCGTGCTCTTGTCTGCGTCTCTGCTGAAATTCCTGTCTGCCAAGCGTCCGAAAACACGCGACATTCGCGCGGCAAAGACTCAGCGTCTCAGAATAGGGAAGTGTGTGGCTGGGGTGGTAGGAATCCTTGCCTCCCTATGATCGTCCTAGCCTTTTCCTGACCTCCTGAGAAACTGGGGCAGTAACTGGGGCAGTTCTGACGTCCAAGTGTATGAGGACAGGAAGTGGCGGGGCTGGGTCAGATTACTGGGAACTGAACTCGTAGAACCGCTGGTCTCCCCGATCGAACACCTTGATCTTCAGTTGGACATCCCGCCCGCTGCTCAACAGTGCCTTCGACCGGCAGGTCAACTGGGACGCCGACCGAGACACCTGACGAGGGTTCGATAGCTCCAGCACCCGGAAGGACACCTCTGCATCGACTGACCGCTGGCGACGCTCTGAAGGTCTTCGCAGGTGATCTCCGAGATCGGGCGGGCAGCTCAAGGTCGCTGATGGACAGACCAAGGGCTTCCATGCGGACTATGCCGACCTCGGAACAACCTATCTAATCTGATGCGTCCGGTTCACAGCCGACCTTGATGGTTGATTCAGCGATCGGCCGGAACGAGCCCAAAGTGACGGATGCTGCCGGAAGAACGAATGTCGGCTAACAAAACTTAAGGTCTAAATTTCTACCCGAATAAACCTGCAATTTCATTCGAAGAATTGCGGCTTTGTAGGGTGTATTCGTTGAAGCACTGACTTGCGCATCGAAATCGCGAGTCGATCGTGAAATATTGGCACAGTGCAGTTTGCCGCTTTCTCAGAAAGCCACCCGTCATCAATTCTCCAGCGGCGGAAAAACAACCAATCCAATTCGTTTCGCCGTGAGAATTCCAGGGATCGCCGGGCTCGTTCCTGTGATGGGACCTCACCCAAACGTGCCTTTGGCCCGTACTTTTCGCGGCCTTCAGCGATTATCTCGGCATGCCGATTGATAAGCGCGCCGATGTCATCATCGTTGATAACAATCAGCTTTGATATCTCGGAGGCAATTTCTTCAGGCATAAAGGCAACCGCTTTTTGAACTGCGTCCAGAAAACGATCATCTTTACCATAGTCTAGAGCCCAATCTTTGGGTGACGTTCGCCATAACACGAAAACGGCTTCCTCGGTCCAGCCTCCACCTGCGATCAGGCCAAGCTGCTCGAGTAGTTTTAGAACTTCTGGTTGGCAGTGCGCGGGGCCCAATCCAAAACGCTCAGCAATATTTGGAGGTGGGGGTGTTGGAGCGTCCTTCCTCGCGATGACAAAGGCTCTACCGATACGGTCCGGTGGGGAGGTTCCGTCCGGCGAGCGATACGACAACTTTTTATGTTGCTGCGCGAGCCAAAGAACAGCGATGCATATGTCGTCCCATCGTGGCAAATTTTCAGGCTGTTCTGGATGAGCCTTTGGTATTGCCCCCCAATTCGTTGCATCGGCAAAACCCAGTCTAACCAAACCCGTGCAACCTATCTGATACGCCGTTGACGCATGGTCATTCCAGCCTGGCCGGTCTCTATCTCTTGGCAGATTGCCCGTAAGAAATTCTGCGGCTGCCGTTGCCCATTTTGGGTAATCTTCAAACATACTGAGTGCAAAATCCAAATCGGGTCATGCAAAACCTAAGTCAGAATAGTATAAATGGTGACAACCCTGACTACAACAAAATCGACATTTGGAAGGCCGAAGCGAACGGCAACTCCGTCCCACGCGGCGGTCATCTGGCTTTTTCAGGTGGATCACTGCTCTGAGACCGTTTTTACTGTATTTCTGCAAAGTCGCTAATGTCCGCTCTGTTGTTTATTGGGAAAGTGTGAAGGACGTGATGAAGCATTCTCGGGTGCGAGCACTTTGGCTTTTGGGATCTGCGATAACTCTTGCAGCTTGCAGTTTCGACGGCGAAGTACTTCGAGAGTACCTTCCCGCGGAAGTGTCAACAGCGCCGTCCATTTACAATAAGCGAGACATTTTGGTCTGCGCGTTGTCGATCTACCAGCTCCCAGACAGCACCCAACACTTGGATGTTCCGTTATCGAAGCCAGATCATTCCTCAAGTGAATGGTATCAACTTCCGCTCGCTGGAAAAGTTGAGGACGCCTCGTTCGCAACGCAAGCACTGTTTGACGGCAATGAATGTTTTGATCTTGAAGCTCAAACGATCACCGGGCTGAGGCAACTTTCAGAATACTACTCCGCGGAACAGCAAGGCTACTTCATCGAACTAAGGGATAATTTGATTTTGGTGCATGATACAGTTCGCAATCTGATCATTATCTCCAGCCGCGCTCGTTAGCGATCCAATGCGAAGCAGTCATTCACACAACTCACATAGTGGCAGCTTTGTCCGCATAGGAGTCCTTTGCGCAACGTGCAGCGATTGACCGATTTCCGCCCTTCGCAACGGATGATGCTGGAACCACTAAGGCTCAGCAAGAGGGCTCGAACCGGACCTTCTCCGCGCCTTGAACGACTTGCACCTAAGGGCCTTCCGCTCCCCGAGAAACCGAGGAACCTCGCGTACCTAACATGATAGCAATCATGGAGGTTTCTCATGCTTATCAAACTATTGAAGGGTCTGGCTCGTGAGGCCCGCAACACCCCCAAGTCCCGGCTGAGCTGGGAGCAGGAGATCGTGGCGACGTTGTTCGCGGCGTGGGTCCTGACCTTGCTCTTCGGCGGCTGATGGAGCTCGCTGAAGGGACCGTGGTGATCATTCGCGCCTTCGATGACATCCCCGAACACACCTTCCGCATCGACTACATCTTTGACGACTGCGTCGGTGGCTACTCGCTGACTGGCCCGCTGGCCGGTGAATACGGCGAACCAGACTTCGACATGATCGTCGGCATCGTCCCGGAAGACTGAAGGCAATCCCAATAACCAACACAGGAGGAGACAGATGTCTGCTCAGATCAAGTATGCGTACTTGAAGGGTCACACGTGGCTGTTCAGGCGCAACTGGCCCAAGGACGTGGCGATGGTCCTTGGTCAGCAAGCCCTCAAGCAATCGCTCAAGACCGGTGATCCGGCAACTGCACGGCGTAGAGCCGCTGAGGTCAACGCCCGCTACGAGGCAACGCTGGAGAGCGTCAGAGAGGGCGCTCAGGCAACGCTTCCCGTTCTGGATGGCCCTGATGATCCAGGAGAGGTTCTGGAGCACCTGCGGGCCTCTCTGGCACACTCTGGAGGCGTGCCCAAGTCGAGGGACTTCCTGAAGCTCGTCCAGCCCACCAAGGTTTACGTTCAGGAAGTAGGACGAACCTACCTTGGTCGGCGTTCCGACGAGCTGCGTCCGGGAGGCTTCAAGTCAGTGCGCTACTCCGTTGGTCTGTTCATCAGCCGATACGGGGAGCATAGCCTGTGCGGCCTGACGCGCACCGAGGGGCGGGAGTTCCTGTCGCTGATCAGCCAGCTTTCTCCAACCATAGGTCGATCGGAGACAACCAGAGGCCTGTCGCTGGACCAGTTGGTGCGGTACTCGTCTTATGGATCGGCCCGGATCACGACACGAACCCAGAAGCGTATCTGGTCGCAGGTCAATCACTTCCTCGACTGGTGCGTCTACGAGGGGAAACTGGAGGCCAACCCTTTTCGAACGGTTCCCTTCGATCAGAAGGTGCGCCCTCAGCCCTATGCAGTGCCGACTGACGACGAGGTGGTGCGGATGCTGACCACCAAGGATCAGCGCCTGCGTCAGTTGCTCTTGTTCTGCCTGTTGTCGGGAATGCGCGCGGGAGAGGCAGCGGGGTTGCTCCGGGAGGACTTCGTGGCCAAGGGCAATCTGGGGTCGTTTGTTCATGTGCGCCCTAACGACTTGCGCCTGTTGAAGACGGACGCGGCGGAGCGGATGGTTCCGGTACATCCGGTTCTGGACGACCTGTTGCGCGACCTGCCAACCGAGGGGCCGCTGTTCCCTGACCTTAGCGTTAACCACGTGACCAAGGGGTTCGCGGCGATGAGGGAGGCGCTGGGGCTGGAGAGACCGGGGCTGGTGTTCCACTCCACCCGCAAGTGGTTCATCACCCAATTCGAACGGACAGGCGTTCCTGAGCACTTCACTGCCAGCATCGTTGGTCACAAGTCGGCCCGATCTGAGAACGGGATCACCTACAGCATCTACTCCGCCGGCATCTCTGATGAGCAGAAGCGGTCGATTGTGGATCAGATCAGGTTGCCAGCGGGGTGCTCGCCATGAACCGGATACCCGACATCGATGCTTTCGAGGAAAGGGCCGCTATCGCTGAGTACGATGGCGGTCTTTCTCGTTCTGAGGCGGAGAACTTGGCTGCGAAGGCTCAGGGGTTCGCTGATGCCGACGCCTACTGGCAGTGGCTCGCTGACTACGTGGTCAACCGAAAGGTGCCCTAAGACTTCCCTCGGCTGGCTTCGCGCTGGCCGGGGGTGACTGGCTTTGCTTTTTTCTTCAGGCAAAAAAGGACGGCTCGGAATCCGAAGCAGTTATCGGCACGAACAGCGACAACAGTTCCAAAAGGAGGCATGTTTGCGAGGTCGATTTACACTGATTTCACCAGTGAAGAGGCCAAGTGATTTTTGTCATCTGTTGAGCTAGGGTGCTGGTAGGAGACTGCACATGCATCGAAATCCAAGACTCTCGGCTCTTAATTCCTGGTTGGTAGCTGGAGCGCCTGGTGCGGACGGCTTTAGCGAAATTAATGCTGAGATCGGTCGCCGCCTGAAAGCAGCCAACCTTCCTGTCGACTTCTTTGGCATCTATAAGACGTTGATGCACCCCGAATTGCCCGGACGGTTTGATTTCTGGACAGAAGTCGCAGGCCCCAAAACAGTTCGGTTGACACCCCGTCAGCTCAGAGAAAGCGATCAATGGATCGGAACGCCGGGTCAGGTCTGCAGCAATACTGGACGGATGCTGCTTTATTCATTCGGGGATAATCCGGATTTCGACGGAAGGCCCGACATGAAGGCGCTTCAAAAGAGAGGGTATGTTCAAAGCCTCTGCCTGCCATTGCACTCGAGGTACACGCCTGATCTCAACGTTGCTATCGCTATGACCAAGGCCAACGGCGGTTTCGATGAGGACCAGATCGAGGTCTTTCGCGGTCTCCAGGCGCCTATCGCGCGCGTTACAGAAGGCTTCGTATTGCACGAAAGCACAGTCGCAGTTTTGTCCACCTATGTCGGTCGCGATGCTGGATCGCGGGTCCTGACCGGGAACATCCGACGCGGTGATACCGAAAACATTCCGTCTATCGTGCTTTTCATTGACCTCGAGAGCTTTACGCAATTCTCCAACACCGCTGCCCCGGAAGACACCATCGGCTACTTGAACCGCTTCTTTTCCGTTCTTGATGAATCTGTGTGCAGGAATGGCGGTGAAATTCTCAAATTTATTGGGGACGGTGCTATGGCTATCTTTCCGACACCTGACGACCAGTCTGCGCAAATTGCGGCCATTGATGGCGCACTAGCCACTCTGGAAGAAACGCGCATGTCGATGGTGGACAAAACCATAGGCGAAACAACCCTCAACTTTCGTGCCGCGCTAAATGTTGGCGACGTTCACTATGGCAATATTGGTAGCGTCAATCGAATGGATTTCACCGTTGTAGGACCGACTGTAAACTTGACCGCACGCTTACTTGAGGTTGGCGCATCACTTGGCAAGCGCATGGTGTGCTCTTATGAGGTCTATCGGCTAATAGACGCTGACCTAGAGGATCTTGGAGAACATTCATTCAAAGGATTCGAAAAGCCAGTTCGGGTTTTCTCGCTTGAGGACTATGGCTGAACAGTTCAGTTACTTCGGACTGTCTGATGTTAGCGCCACGGGCCAGGTGGACAGTTGGCTGACGCAGGCTGAGCTATCCGACCGCCCGATATCGGAGATCACCTGCGAAGACCTTCAGAGCGTCGCCAGCGGTCAGTCGATGCAGAGGCGTCCTACCGGGTAATGGCGTTATCGAACCCTCGTCAGGTGTCTCGGTCGGCGTCCCAGTTGACCTGCCGGTCGAAGGCACTGTTGAGCAGCGGGCGGGATGTCCAACTGAAGATCAAGGTGTTCGATCGGGGAGACCAGCGGTTCTACGAGTTCAGTTCCCAGTAATCTGACCCAGCCCCGCCACTTCCTGTCCTCATACACTTGGACGTCAGAACTGCCCCAGTTACTGCCCCAGTTTCTCAGGAGGTCAGGAAAAGGCTAGGACGATCATAGGGAGGCAAGGATTCCTACCACCCCAGCCATCTTCCTTAAGATCAGTAGAACAAGAAGTCAGGCACCCCGAGGGTCCTGAGAATGCCCCTGTTTGTGCCCCAGTGGTTGGGGTCATGCTGGAGCCTAGGCAGCGTGCTACGAGAGCGGTGGAGAAGGCACCCCGGGCACCCGTGGCGGGTGCTGAGGGTGGGTCGGGAGCCTCCAGTGCGAGTGCTGAAGGCCCACGCCACAGGTGGCTAGAGCAGATCGAAGTCGACCCCATTCGCCCAGTAGTCCCAGTCGTCTCGCTTGTTATCCGCTGCCGACCCCTCAATCAGGTGCTCTGGCCGGACGCAGCACTTGTTATGGCATCGATGGCGAACCACCGTCGACCCATCGAGTACCGCCCGGTTGACCACGCAGTAGACGAACCGCGCCGCTGAGACTTGCCGCCCCCGGTAGCGTATCTTTGGTCGTGTCTTGGATGAGGCCACCCAGCACCCGTTTTCATC
>NZ_FOTQ01000018.1 GCF_900114635.1 Shimia aestuarii | reverse complement strand
CTCGGGGATCATCGGCAGGTAAATGACGACGCGGTCGCCCTTGCGCACGCCCAGTTCCTCGAGAATGTTGGCAAAACGGCAGACGCGGGTGTGCAGCTGTTTATAGGTGATGTGCTGCGCCGCCTCGTTGGGATCGTCGGGCTCAAAGATGATCGCGGTCTGATCGGCGCGGGTCTCCAGATGCCGGTCGATGCAGTTGGCGCTGACGTTCAGCGTGCCGTCCTCGAACCACTTGATGTCGATCTCACCGGGCGCGAAGGACGTGCTCTTGACCTTGGTGAACGGCTTGATCCAGTCGATCCGCTTGCCATGCTCGGCCCAGAATGCCTCGGGATCGGCAATCGACGCGGCATACATCGCATCATAAGTCGCCCCATCCGCATGCGCGTGCGCAACAAGAGCAGATGACGGCGGGTAGGTTTTGTCGGACATGTTGGAGGCTCCCAAAGTGTAAGAATCTCGCCGAAAGGTATAATCCTCCCGGCGAGCTGTCATATTGGTAGATCTGATAGGATCATGGCGCAGGCTTATCAGATGGCAAGGTATTCGGCGCGCAGTTCCTCGTTGCTCAGCACCTCGTTCGCAGAGCCGTCAAAGACGATGCCGCCAGTGTCGAGGATCACCGACCGGTCCGCGAGCTCCAGCGCGCGCACGGCGTTCTGTTCCACGAGAATGGTGGTGATGCCCTGTTCCTTGATGATGCGCAGCGTCTTTTCGATCTCGTCCACGATCACAGGGGCCAGACCCTCATAGGGTTCGTCGAGCAGCAGCACCTTGATGTCACGCGCCAGAGCGCGGGCAATGGCGAGCATCTGCTGTTCGCCGCCCGAAAGGGTCACGCCCTCTTGCTTGCGGCGTTCGCCAAGGCGCGGGAAGAGTTCGTAAAGGCGGTCAAGCGACCAGCCGATGGGCGGGGCGATCTGGGCCAGCTGAAGGTTCTCTTCCACGGTCAGGCCGGGAATGATGCAGCGATCCTCGGGCACGAGCCCGATGCCTGCGGCGGCGGCCTCGTGGCTTTTCATGAGGTGCAGCGGCTGGTGATCGAGCCAGATCTCGCCATGCGTGACCTGCGGGCTGTCCATGCGGGCAATCGAGCGCAGGGTCGAAGTCTTGCCTGCACCGTTGCGGCCCAGAAGGGCCAGGATTTCGCCCTCGTGCACGTTGAACGAGATGTTCTGCACGATGTAGCTCTCGCCGTAGTAGCTTTCCATGTTCCAGATGGAGAGGAAGGCGGGGGCGGTTTCGGCCAGGTTGTGGCCCTTGGAGAAGTCTGGTTTGACGTTCATTTGGGTCTCTCCTGATTATGCCGTTTCGCCAAGATACGCTTCGCGTACCTTCGGGTTGCCGCGGATGTTTTCCGGATCGTCCTCGACCAGAGGCGTGCCCTGTGCGAGCACGGTGATCCGGTTTGCCAGCGAGAACACAACGTGCATGTCGTGTTCGATGATGGCGATGGTGATTTCACGCTCGTCGCTGATCTGCTTGAGGAGGTCGATCGTGTTGTTGGTATCGGCGCGGGCCATACCTGCGGTCGGTTCATCGAGCAGCAGCAGGCGCGGTTCCTGTGCAAGGCACATGCCGATTTCGAGACGGCGTTTGTCACCGCGCGACATCGAGGCCGAATGCATGTCTTTCTTGTCGGCCATGTTCATGTCGACAAGCATTGCCTCGGCTTTTTCCACGATGTCTTTTTCGGCCATCATGTTCTCGATGGCATGCATGCGGAACGCCCCGTCGCGCTTGGCAAAGCAGGGGATCATCATGTTTTCCATGACGGTGAGATCGCCAAAGATCTCGGGTGTCTGGAACACGCGGGAAATACCCATCTGGTTGATCTCGTAAGGGGTGCGGCCCAGAACCGACTGGCCGTCGAACATGACGGATCCGGTGTCGGGGATGAGCTTGCCCACGAGGCAGTTCAGGAGGGTGGATTTCCCGGCCCCGTTGGGGCCGATGATCGCGTGGACGCTGTTCTCTTTCACGGAGAGGTTGACGTCGCTCAGAGCCTGCAGGCCGCCGAACCGTTTGCCAACGTCTTTGACTTCAAGAATTCCCATGGTTCAGGTTTCCTTATTCTGCAGGTTCGGTTTTGGCGGCGTCGGCGTCTTTCTTGCGGGACAGCGCGCGCTTGATGCGCTGGCCGCCTTCGACAAGACCACCGGGCAGGAAGATCACGACGAGCATGAACAGGATGCCGAGGGTGAGGTGCCAGCCTTTGCCGATGAAGGGGTGGATAATGAAGACAACGAAGTCTTCGAGCCCATCCGGCAAAAACGCGAACCACTGGTGCAGGATGTTGTCGTTGATCTTCGAGAAGATGTTCTCGAAATACTTGATGAAGCCTGCGCCCAGAACCGGACCGATCAGGGTGCCGGTGCCGCCAAGGATGGTCATCAGGACAACTTCACCAGACGCGGTCCACTGCATGCGCTCGGCCCCGGCAAGCGGGTCCATCGCCGCCATCAGGCCACCGGCCAGACCGGCATACATGCCCGAGATCACGAAGGCCGCCAGCGCATAGGGGCGCGGGTTGAGGCCGGTGTAGTTCAGGCGGGTCTGGTTCGACTTGATCGCGCGCAGCATCATGCCGAAGGGAGACCGGAAGATGCGGATGGCAAGGTAGAAGACCAGCAGCAGGATGATGGCACAGAAGTAGTAGCCGTTGTTGAAAGTGAAGGACCAGGGACCGAGGTCGAGCTTGGCCGAACTGTTCATGACGATGCCGAAGAGATGCGGGCTGGTGGCCTCGTTGGCGCCCAGCAGGACCTGCGCGTCATCGGTATAGACCTGAAGGCCGGTTTCGCCGTTGGTGATCGGGGTGAGAACCGAATAGGCGAGGTTGAAAGACATCTGTGCAAAGGCCAGCGTCAGGATTGAGAAGTAGATGCCCGAGCGTCGCAGGGACACGTAGCCGATCAGGAGCGCAAAGAGTCCCGAGGTGATGATCGCCAGCGGCAGACCCCAGATCACGTTGTAATCCAGAAGCTTGTACATCCAGACGACCGAGTAGGAACCAATCCCGAGGAAGGCCGCGTGGCCGAAGGAGAGATAGCCGGTCAGGCCGAAGAGGATGTTAAAGCCGATGGCGAATATCCCGAAGATCACGAAACGCTGCATCAGGTCCGGATAGCCCGCGTTGAACTGCGCCATGGCGCTGCCTTCTGGGAAGGGGTTTAGGATGAAGGGGGCAAACAATGCGAGGATTGCCACCACGATCATGAGAGAAGTGTCTTTTTTGTTCAGTCCGAGCATGGCTTATTCCTCCATCACACCTTTGCGGCCCATGAGACCCCGCGGGCGGGTGAGCAGGATGATGATTGCGACAACGTAGATGATGATCTGGTCGATGCCGGGGATGAGCGATTTGATCTGGTTCATCGAGGCAAAGCTTTCCAGGATGCCCAACAGGAACCCGGCCAGCACGGCGCCGGGCAGGGAGCCCATGCCGCCGACCACCACCACGACGAAGGACAGCACCAGGAAGTCCATGCCCATGTGATAGTTTGGCGAATTGATCGGCGCATACATCACGCCCGCGATCCCGGCCACGGCGGCCGCGATGCCGAACATGATCGTAAAGCGTTTGTCGATGTTGATGCCCAGCAGACCGACGGTTTCGCGGTCGGCCATGCCTGCACGCACAACCATACCGAAGGTGGTGAACTGCAGGAAGGCAAACACACCACCGATGACGAGCGCGGCAAAGAAGAAATAGACCATGCGCCAGTAGGGGTAGATGATCACGTTGGGGTCATACCCGAGCAGAACGCCGAAATCGAATGAGCCCTTGAAGGCATCGGGCGCCCCGGTGGGGATCGGGTTGGCGCCGAAGAAATACTTCACGACCTCTTGCAGAACGATGGCCAGACCAAAGGTCACGAGGATCTGGTCGGCGTGCGCACGCTTGTAGAAATGCTTGATCAGGCCGCGTTCCATGATGAAACCGACGGCGATCATGATCGGGATGGAGAACAGGATGGCCAGCGGGACTGCCCAGTCGATGATCGCGGCGCCGGTTTCGGGGCCGAACCATTCCATCACGTAGGGGGTTTTCACCTTCAGCGGATTGCCAAGAAAGTCGGTCTTGGTCGGATCGATGGTCTCGAAGCTGAGGTTCAGGATTTTCGAAAGTGTCACGGCACAGAAGGCGCCGATCATGAACAGCGCGCCGTGGGCGAAGTTCACGACGCCCAGCGTACCGAAGATGAGTGTCAGACCCAGCGCGATCAGCGCATAGGCCGAGCCCTTGTCGAGCCCGTTGAGAATTTGAAGGATGATTGCGTCCATTGTCCCCACCCTGTTTTTTCATGGATGCTTTCCTCGGGAGAACACGCGCGTAGCATGGTCCGACAGCCGGGAAAGAAGGACCGGCCGCGCGGGTCGCGCGGCCGGTTTTGATGCAGAGCCTTAGGCGCCCGGGTTACAGGTGCCCAGGTTGCCACCTGCGAACATCGGGTGATCCGGTGCGTAGGTAACCTGTGCGGCCGGGGTAACTTCGACAACTTCGAGAAGGTCGAATTCCGAGGTCGGGTTCTCTTTACCGCGCACGACCAGAACGTCCTTGAAGCACTGGTGGTCTTCGGCGCGATAGAGAGTCGGGCCGTTGCCCAGACCGTCGAACTCGAAGCCTTCGAGCGCCTCGACAACACCGCAGGGGTTGAAGGTGCCTGCACGCTCACATGCGTCTGCATAAAGCAGGGTCTGACAGTAAACGGTGTGGGCGGCCTGCGACGGCGGGAAGCCGTACTTGGTGCCGAAGGACTTGACGAAGGCTTTCGACGCGTCGTCCTGCAGCGACCAGTGCCAGTTGGTCGACCCGTGAATACCCTTCACGTTTTCGCCGGCACCTTTCGCCATTAGGCGCGAGTAAAGCGGAACGACGATTTCGAAGTTCTTGCCGTTCACGACCTTGTCGCGCAGGCCGAACTGAACCGCGTTGGTCAGCGAGTTCACCATGTTGCCGCCGTAATGGTTCAGAACCAGAACGTCAGCACCAGAGTTCAGTACCGGTGCGATGTAGGACGAGAAGTCGGTCGCGGCCAGCGGGGTGCGGACCTTGTTGACGGTCTTCCAGCCCATGGCCTCGGTTGCGGCAGCGATCGACTCTTCCTGGGTCCAGCCCCAGGTGTAGTCGGCGGTCAGGTGATAGGCGTTACGGTCGGTGCCATAGAGGTTCTTGAGCACCGGCGCGAGGGCCGCACCCGACATGTAGCCGTTGAAGAAGTGACGGAAACCGTTGGCCTTCTTGTCTTTGCCGGTGGTGTCGTTCGAGTGGGTCAGACCCGCCATGAAGATGACGCCTGCTTCCTGGCAGAGGCCCTGAACAGCAATGGCCACGCCCGAAGACGAGCCGCCGGTGATCATCACGGCGCCGTCTTTTTCGATCATCGACTTGGCCGAGGCGCGCGCCGCGTCCGATTTGGTCTGGGTGTCGCCGGTGACGAACTCGACCTTCTTGCCCAGGATACCGTTGCCCGAAAGCGCCTTGGACGAGAACGTGTTCATCATGCCGCCGTCGCCGCCACCGTTGAGGTGCTCGACCGCGAGTTCATAGGCGCGCAGTTCGTCTGCGCCTTCATCCGCGTAGGGGCCGGTCTGGGGCACGTTGAAGCCCAGAGTCACGCTCGAACCGGTCGGTTCGTTGGTGTAGGCGGCCGCCGACGACGCGGTAAAAATGGTCGGAAGCGCAACGCCGGCGCCTGCAACTGCACCGGTCTTGAGCACGCCACGACGTGTCATAGTGGTTTTGGACATGTAATCCTCCCGTTTGGTGAAATGCGTTACGGGCCTCCTCAAACCCGTACGCGACGCACTTTTGTGCAAATTCATTATCGTGGCGGTATCGAAAATTTCGCAACAACTGGCTTCAAAGAAACAATTTTTTTGTAAAGTAATTCGCAACACTACCGTATACAATGTAAAGAAATTATTCTGCGGCGCGGAAAGTCGTTGAATCTAGCAGGGAAAACACCATGGTCCGCGACACTTTGACAGGCAGCCGGATTCGAGAGCGCCGGGTGATGGCCGGACTACGTCAGGCCGAGCTTGCGCGCGAAGTGGGAATATCGGCCTCGTATCTCAACCTGATCGAGCACAACCGCCGCAGAATCGGCGGCAAACTGCTCGTAGACATTGCGCAAGTGCTGGGGGTGGAGGCGTCTTTGCTGTCCGAAGGGGCGGAGGCCGCCGTGATTGCCACGCTGCGTGAGGCGGCGGCGGATTCGGGCTCGGAAGCGCAGGAGCTGGACCGGATCGACGAGTTTGCAGGGCGGTTTCCGGGGTGGGCGGCGTTGATTGCGGAGCAGCATCGCAAGCTGGGAAGCCTTGAACGTACGGCGGCCACGCTGACCGACCGGCTGACCCATGATCCCCACCTTGCGACCTCGATGCACGAGATGTTGACGATGGTGACGGCGATCCGGTCGACGGCGGGCATCCTTGCGGAAACCAAGGAGATCGAGCCGGAATGGCGCAACCGGTTCCACCGCAACCTCAACGAAGACAGTCGACGTCTTGCGGAAAGCTCGCAGCGGTTGGTGGCCTATCTGGACGGGGCGGGGGATGCCGGGGCCAACCTGACGCTGCCGCTTGAGGAAGTGGAAGCGATGATGACGGCGCACAAGTTCCGGTTTGACGCACTGGAAGGGGCCGGAGACGAAGACTTACGCGCGTTTCTGCGCGAACAGAAGGAGCTGACATCGCGCGCGGCACGTGATCTGGCGGAAACGGCCCTGCGGCAATTGCGGGCAGATGCGCGAATACTGCCGCTGGACGAGATGCGTGCAACCGCCGCGGATGGACAGGTTGATCCGATTGCCGTCGCGCGCGCGTTCCGGGCCGGGTTGCCGGCGGTGCTGCGCCGCCTTGCGGTGTTGTCGGATGAGATCCTGCCCCAACCCCTGGGGCTGGTGATGTGTGATGCGTCCGGAACGCTGATGCTGCGTAAACCCATCGAGGGGTTTCCGCTACCACGGTTTTCGGCAGCCTGCCCGAAATGGCCCCTGTTTCAGGCCCTGTCGCGCCCGTTGCGACCGCTGCGCCAACGGGTCACGGTTACGGGGCGAGACGCGCGCCAGTTCGACTGTTATGCCGTTACGGAACCCGTCGGGACGCTGGAGATGAATGTCGATCCGCTTTATCACAGCTATATGCTGATCGTTCCGGTGGATGGTTCGCAGGGTGAGGGCCGCGAAGTCGGGTCCACCTGTCGGGTCTGCCCCAGCCAGAATTGCGAGGGGCGGCGGGAGCCTTCGTTGCTGACGACAGGCATTTGACCTTGGCATTTTGTGACGGGCCGCTAAGAATACGTGAAACGCCGTAAGAATAACGGGCGTGTATGGAGGGGAGAATGCATGGGGAAGAGCGTTCTTCTGATTGAAGACGAACCAAATATCATCGAGGCGATCAGTTTTATCCTGTCGCGCGATGGCTGGACAGTGGCGACCCATTCGAATGGGCATGATGCGGTGGGCGTGGTGGAAAGCACCTTGCCGGACCTGATCATTCTCGACGTGATGCTGCCGGGAAAAAGCGGTTATGAAATCCTGCGGGAAATCCGCGAACTTCACGAGACGCAGGGTATTCCCGTATTGATGCTGACCGCGCGCGGTCAGGTCAAGGATCGCGAGATGGCCGAGCGCGCCGGGGCCAGCCGCTTCATGACCAAGCCGTTTTCGAATGCCGAAGTGCTGGAGGCGGTGCGCGAATTGGTGGTCCGGTGAACGAGCGGCGCAAATCCGTTTTTCTGGAACGCCAGAGTTACCGGCGGCGGCGGTTGGTGGACACGATCCGAATTTTGCCCGTGGTCGGCGCATTGCTTTGGTCCGTACCGCTTTTGTGGCCGACCGGAGAAGAGAGCGGCGTGGCCACGTCTGACGCGATTGTCTATGTCTTTGTCGTCTGGTTCGGGCTGGTGGTTTCCGGTGCCTTCCTTGCGCGCGCCGTCGCAAAAGGCAATGTCGGGGAAGACCCGGAGGAGTCGTGATGGGGACGCTCAACATCCTTGTCGCGGTCTGCCTGATCTATGTGATCTTTCTGTTTCTGGTGGCCTTTGGCGCGGAGCGCGCGGCGATGCGTGGCAAGGGCGGGTGGCTGCGTTCGCCGCTGGTCTATACGTTATCGCTGTCGATCTATTGCACCGCCTGGACGTTCTATGGTGCGGTGGGGTATGCGGCCCGTTCCGGGTTGGAATACCTGACCATCTATATCGGTCCGTCGCTGGTCATGATCGGTTGGTGGTGGGTGCTGCGCAAGCTGGTGCGGATCGGGCGTGCGCAGCGCGTGACGTCGATCGCTGACCTGATCTCGTCGCGCTATGGCAAGTCGAACCTTCTGGCCGTCGGGGTGACGGTGTTGGCCGTGATCGGGACAACGCCTTATATTGCGCTGCAATTGCAATCGGTTACCGTGAGCTTTGCGGTGTTTTCAGACGCCTATGAAGCCAGCGTGCCCCTTCAGAGCCAGGAAAGCAACGCCCTTTTGGTGGCGGCGGGGCTGGCGTTGTTCACCATCGTGTTCGGGACCCGCAATCTGGATGTGAACGAACGTCACCACGGGGTTGTCATGGCGATTGCCGTGGAAGCCATCGTGAAGCTGTTTGCGCTTCTGGCGGTGGGGGCCTTCGTGGTTTGGGGCATCGGTGGCGGGGTGACGGAAATCCTGCACAGGATCGACACATCCAAGATCGGCGCGTGGCAGATCGAGGGCGACCGCTGGGCGGCGCTGGTGTTCCTGTCGGCGGCGGCTTTCCTGTGCCTGCCGCGCATGTTCCAGGTGATGGTGGTGGAAAACGAGGATGAAGGCCATCTGCGCACCGCGTCCTGGGCCTTTCCTGCTTATCTGATGGTGATGAGCCTGTTCGTCGTGCCAATCGCCGTTGTCGGGCTCGACATGATGCCTGAAGGCTCAAACCCGGACTTCTTCGTTCTAACCGTGCCGCTGGCCACCGGAAATGACGGGCTGGCAATGCTGTCGTTCCTTGGCGGGTTTTCAAGCGCGACGTCGATGGTGATCGTGGCCGCGCTGGCGCTGTCGACCATGGTGTCGAACCATATTGTCATGCCGATCTGGCTGAGCGTGACCGGGGGTGGGGCAAGCGTGTCGGGCGATGTGCGTCACGTGGTCCTGTTGTCGCGGCGGATTTCGATCGGGGCCGTGGTGACGCTGGGCTATCTCTATTTTCGCCTCTCGGGCGGCGGCTCGGCGCTTGCGTCAATCGGGTTGATCTCTTTTGCGGGTGTGGCGCAGTTCCTTCCGGTTTTGCTTGGCGGGATCTTCTGGCGCGGGGCGACACGCACCGGTGCGTTTGCCGGGCTGACGGTTGGATTCCTGATCTGGGCCTATGCCTTGTTGCTTCCGAGCTTCGGCACCGGGGTACTGATTTCGCAGGAAGTGCTTAATAACGGGCCGTTCGGCATAGGCTGGCTGCGCCCGCAGGCGTTTTTCGGGATTACGGGCATGGACCCGCTGGTGCATGCAATCCTGTGGTCCATCTCTCTAAATACGTTGTGTTTTTACATAGCTTCGCTGGTCGGGTTCCCGTCGCCGCTTGAACGTCTGCAGGGGGCGCAATTCGTGAATGTGTACGAACATAGCTCCAATCCGCAAAGCTGGAGCGGCAGCCTTGCCCAGAGTGAAGACCTGATGGTGATGGCGCAGCGGATTCTGGGCGCGCGCGAGGCGCAGGAACTTTTCGAGCGCGAGGCGCGGCGACAGGGCGTCAGTGGATTGTTGCCAGAGCCGAGCCCTGATTTCCTGCAGGTGCTGGAGCGGGAGTTGTCCGGTTCGGTGGGGGCGGCCACGGCGCATGCGATGATCGGGCAGATCGTCGGGGGGGCATCGGTATCTGTGGAAGACCTGATGGCGGTGGCCGACGAGACCGCGCAGATGATGGAGTATTCTTCTCAGCTTGAGGCCAAGTCCGAAGAATTGACCCGGACCGCCCGGCAGTTGCGGCAGGCCAATGAGAAACTGACCCAGATTTCCGAACAGAAAGACTCGTTCCTCAGTCAGGTGAGCCATGAATTGCGCACACCGATGACGTCGATCCGGGCGTTCTCGGAAATCCTGAGGGACAGCGACCTGTTGAGCGAGGCGGAGAAGGTCAAATATTCCTCGATCATCCATGACGAGGCGATCCGGTTGACGCGATTGCTCGACGACCTGCTGGACCTGAGCGTTCTGGAAAACGGGCAGGTGAACCTGAACGTGCAGACCGGGCAGCTTTCCGAGGTGCTGGATCATGCGATTGCGGCGGCGCTCACCGGGGGCGGGCCGGACAGACTTGAGGTCAACCGGCGGCGTGCGCGTGAACATGTGTGGTTGTCAACCGATCTGGATCGCCTGAGCCAGGTCTTTATCAACCTGATCAGCAATGCGCAGAAATATTGCGATGCGGACCAGCCGTCCCTGTCGATCCTTGTCGGGCGACGGGATGGTGCGTTGATCATTGATTTCATTGACAACGGCAGCGGTATTTCCAAGCAGGATCAGGCGGTGATCTTCGAAAAATTCGCCCGCGTGGGCGAGCAGAGAGCAAGCGGCGCGGGGTTGGGGCTGGCGATCTGCCGGGAGATCATGGCGCGGCTTGGCGGCGATATCGACTATCTTCCGGGGCAGGGTGGGGCGGCGTTTCGGGTGAGCCTGCCGGGGGCGCTGGCCGTCGCGGCACAATAAACCCGGCTTTCGGCGCGGGTATCAATCCATTTGTAACCTTCTGGCGGCTAGCATGGCGTGACGCGGTCGGGAATGGACGACCGTCACGGAAAACGGCGCAGAGATGACTGATACGAAACCGGCCTCAATACTGAAACGCAAAGCCAACGAGGGGCGTCAGGATCACCTTGCGCGGTCTATGCCGCCGGAAAAGGCATTGCGGCTGGCGCTTGAGAGGGCGGCGCAAAAGGGGCTGGGGCTCGCGCTTGAAGTCAAAGGCGTGCGGCGTCTGAAGGTGATGCATGAGGATCTGTCGGGGCACCTGGATGGCGCGGCGCTTCTGGCGGTGCTGGATGGCGCGGACGGAGAACCGGCCGCGCTGACAATCGAACCGCAGGTATTGGCCGGATTGGTCGAGCATCAGACCATCGGGCGCGTGGTGAACCGCCCGGCGGCAGGGCGATTGCCAACGCGGGTGGACGCTGCCCTGGTGACGCCGTTCGTGGATGAGGCGCTGACCCGGTTCGTGGCGTTGCTGGAGAGCGAGGGCGCGGCGGTGCCCTGGTTGCAGCGCTATCGGTTCGGGGCCATGGCTGCAGGGCCGCGCACCTTGTCTCTGGCGCTGACGGCGCATGAATACCACTTGTTTGAATTCGAGGTTTCGCTGGGCACGGAAGCTCGGCAGGGAAAAATGGTGTTCGGGTTCCCGCAATGCCGGATCGTCAAGGAGACGGGTGGTTCCGGGGAAGAGAGCAGGGAGGAGCTGGCGAAGTTTCGCAATGGGGTCAAGCAGGCCCCGGCGGAAATGCGCGCGGTGCTGGCCCGTGTGACCCTGCCCATCACCGAGCTTCAGGCGCTTGCGGTGGGGGATCTCTTGCATGTTTCGGGTGACGCCTTGCGGGAAACTGTCCTGGAAAGCGCCGCAGGTGGTGAAGTCGCTCGGGTGCAATTCGGACAGGTCAACGGAATGCGGGCGGTCAGGCTGCGTGGGACAATGAGCGCAAAGGCCCCGCCAGAGCCGGATGAAAGCGGGTTTGTCGAAAGCGCGCCCGCTGGGCCAAGTGCGGAAGAACTGGAAGAGATGCTCGCTGCGGAAACGGCGCTGGATGCACTTTTGCCCCCGGTCGAAGAAGGGGATGACGGATCAGTAGACGATCTCGACGATTTTGACGATCTGGACGAGCTGATCCGGCTGAGTGCGGATGACATTGGCGATCCGACTGCACTGGTCGATCTGGGCAACCGTGCCACGGGGTCCGGTTGATCGGGGCATGCATCCGGGCCCTTGGGGGGGCTTTGATCCGACGTGTATTCCCGGAGAGGTGGGATGGCTGGGGAGAGCAAGGCGGAGCTGTCGCGCGTGTTCGGGGCCGGTACGCGCAGGTTCAGGCCCCGGGTAAGCTTAGCCGCGTGATGCGATGGCCGTAAGCGTGGGGGCCAGCCCGGAAAGGTCGTAGCCCCCTTCGCGCGCCGCGTCCAGAAGAGCGTCAACAGGTGTATCGGTGGCGTGGGACAGGGCCCAGCAGATCGTGCTGCGCGTGCCCGAGCGGCAATAGGCGAGCACCTTGCCTTCCGCGCTTTCGAGGCCTTCGCGCTGAAGGGTCTGGCGGTCCGGTGTCATGGTGTCCATGGTCAGCGGATTGGCGATATAGCGCAATCCGGCGGCGCGGGCGGCCTGTTCCATGGCATCGGACGCCTGGTCCGCACCGACCTCCTGGTCGGGACGGTTGTTGATCACGAGCGTGAAGCCCGCCTCGGCCAAGGCGGGCATGTCGGCCGCATCGATTTGCGGCGCGACAAAGTAGCGGGGGGTAATCTGGCGAATATCCATGAACGGTGATTACTCGGCGGGCACCGCCGTGTCCAGTTGCGAGCGCACCATCGGGGCAAAGCCAAACCCGGCCAGCATGGCGAGGAAGAAAACCCAATGGGGCCAGCCGCCATAGCTGAGCGAGGCAACCGCCGGTCCGGGGCAAAGCCCGGCAAGGCCCCAGCCTGCGCCGAACATCACCGATCCGAGGATCAGGTTGCGCCCGAGACGTGGCTCTGGCGGGGTCGGGAATTCTCCACCCACGATGGGCTTGCGTCCGCGCGTGAACGCCCAGGCTGCCGCCATCGGCAGGATCGCCCCGCCCATGACGAAGGCGAGCGTGGGATCCCAGTTGCCGAAGACATCCAGCCAGCCCTGCACCTTGGTTGTGTCGGTCATGCCCGAGATGAAGAGACCGGCCCCGAAGAGACCGCCGGCGATGAAAGCAAAGATCAGGCGCTGCATCAGATCACCCCCAGAATGTGACGGAAAAGGACGACGGTCAGGCCGCCAGCCATGATGTAGAACACCGTGGCCACGATTCCGCGCAGGGAAAGGCGCGAGATACCACAGACCCCATGACCCGACGTACAGCCATTGGCGATACGTGTTCCAACCCCGACCAGAAGCCCGGCCACCACGAGAACGGCGATATTTTCCGAAGCGTGGGTTGAAAAGGGGCGATAGAGCGGTTTGAGCAGGATCGGCAGCAGAAAGACCCCCGCCAGAAAGACAAGACGTTCGGCGGCGGAGTTCCAGCCGCTGCGGTCCACGAGACCGCCCAAGATACCGCTGGCGCCCATGATACGGCCATTGGCCAAGAGATAGACGGCGCCGCCAAGACCGATGGTGAAGCCCCCGATAAGGCCCCAGATCCAATCGACGGGGATATTTTCCAGCATCGCGTTTCCTTTCCCTGAGATGCAATGGCCCCGCCGCCCTGTTCGCGGGGCAGGCGGGGCCGGTTCGTGAGTGGTCGTTTAAAGCTTGTTGACCGGAACTTTGAGGAAGACGTCGCCTTCTTCATCGGGTTCAGGCATCTGGCCCGCGCGCATGTTGACTTGCAGCGAGGGGATGATCAGCTTGGGCATGTCCAGCGTTGCATCGCGTTCATCGCGCATCTTGATGAAAGCGTCCTTGTCCTTGCCTTCGCCGACATGCACGTTGGCGGCCTTTTGTTCGGCCACGGTGGTTTCCCATGCGTATTCATCGCGCCCGGGTGCCTTGTAGTCATGGCCCACGAAAATGCGGGTCTCATCTGGCAGCGCGAGAATCTTCTGGATCGAGTTGTAGAGTGTTTCGGAGGAACCGCCCGGGAAGTCGCAGCGCGCTGTGCCGAAATCGGGCATGAAGAGCGTATCGCCCACAAAAGCGGCATCCCCGATGACATAGGTCAGGCAGGCGGGTGTGTGACCCGGCGTGTGCAGCACGTCACAGCGCATCTGACCAATCATGATGCTGTCGCCTTCGGTGAAGAGCTCGTCAAACTGGGAGCCGTCCCGCTGGAACTCGGTGCCTTCGTTGAAGACCTTGCCGAACGTGTCCTGCACGACAGTGATGTTCTTGCCGATACCGATCTTGCCCCCGACCTTTTCCTGGATGTAGGGCGCGGCAGAGAGGTGGTCGGCGTGCACATGGCTCTCAAGCAGCCATTCGACCTTGAGGCCGTTCTTCTGAACATGCGCGATGATCTCATCGGCCGATTTCGTATCCGTGCGACCCGACGAGTAGTCGAAATCCAGCACGGAATCGATGATGGCGCAGGACGTGCCGGCGGGATCTTTTACGACGAAAGAGATGGTGTTCGTCGCATTGTCAAAAAAAGCTGTTACGTCGGGTTTCATGTCGAATCCTCCATTTGTCAGCGAACATATATTATTTTGTGCATATGTTGCAATAGGCGGTTTTCTGGATTGCCGCAGCGGTGGCGGGGTTGACTTGAATCAAGGCTGGTCGTCGTGGGGTGTGCCACGATACCGCGACCTCAGAAGGAAGATGAAATGACTGATTTTTCAGCACAGAAGCAAGCCTTGTTGAAGCGGCTTGGAGAGTTGGACGAACGTTTGCACCTGATTGAGGCCGAACTGGATGCGCCGCATTCCAAGGATTGGGAGGAAATGGCGGTCGAGCGGGAAGGCGATGAGGTGCTCGAAAGCCTTGGGCAGAGCGGGCAGGATGAGATTCTGCGTATTCGTGCAGCACTCCAGCGTTTGCGTGATGGAGAATACGGCATTTGCGCCCGTTGTGGGGACGATATTTCCGAGGAGAGGTTGAAGGTCGTACCGGATGCCCCTTTGTGTAAGACCTGTGCGAGAGCCGTGAGCGGCTAGGGCAGGCGTGTTTTTTGGCGGGAGCGAGGGGCGACCGCGTCATATTTTGGGAGGAAGATTTAATGACGAATGTTGAGGAATTGCTGGTCAGGGCCAGCGAGATTGAAGGGGCGATTCATGGTGCGACCGGCGATGACCGGTATAATCTGCACCAGCAGTTGCACCGTACATTGGAAAATATCCGCCTGCGGGGCGGGCGGGTGCCGGGGCACCTGCGCAAGCTGGACCTTGATCTTGTCGAGGAGGAAATTGAGGCCAGTTTCGACAATATGCCGATCTGAACCAGAAACCTTGGCAATCGCAATTCGGGGCACGCTCTTGGTTGGAGCGTGCCTTTTCTTTTGCGAACAGGCAGGCCAACAGGCTTGCGTGGTGGCGTGGGGGCGCTAAGGTTTTATGGTAACTGCCGGACGACAGGGCCGGGTACTGAATGGAGCATGGCGCTGACGGTCGGGTACGAAGTAGATGAGGGTGTCGCGGTTCTGAGCTTGCAGAACCCGCCCGTGAATGCGTTGGGGATCGCGCTGCGTCGCGATCTTTTGGCGGCGTTTGAAACCGCTTTGGCAGACAGGTCCGTCAGGGTGATTGTCCTGATCGGGCAGGGCAAGCTGTTCTGTGCGGGGGGGGATATTTCCGAATTTGGCAAGCCCTTCAAAGCACCATGGGTGCCGGAGCTTTTCAATACTGTGGAACAGTCGACAAAGCCGGTGATCGCGGCCATTCACGGCGCGGCGCTTGGCGGGGGGATGGAGCTCGCGCTGGCCTGTCATTACAGGGTCTGTGAAGCACGGGCGCGGATTGGGTTTCCGGAAGTCTCTCTCGGGTTGCTGCCCGGTGCCGGCGGGACGCAACGTGCGCCGCGCCTGTGTGGAGCGGAGACGGCGCTTGAGCTGATGATAACCGGGAAGTCCGTCGCTGCGGGTAGTGGTGCGGCACGGGTGTTTTTTGACCTGATCGTGAAAGAAGGGCTGCGCGAGGCGGCCATGACCTTTGCGCAGCGTTTGGTCGAGAAGGGGCTGCCCGTGCGTCGCACACGGGATGCGCGCAATGGGTTGAAGGATGCGGCGGCCTATCAGACGGCGATTGCGAAATGGCGGAAACGCCTTGGAAAAGGTGGCGCCGAGGCGCCGGGCGAGATCCTGCGCTGTGTCGAGGCGGCGGCGCTGTTGCCGTTCGACGTGGGGATGGCGTTCGAGCGCGCAGCCTTTGATACGCTTGAGCAGTCGGAAACTTCGCGCGCGCTGCGACACGTGTTTTTTGCCGAAAACAAGGTCGCCAAGATACCGGAAGCCAAGGCTGGACACGCCCGCGCGTTGGAGCAGATCGGCGTGATCGGCGGGGGCACGCGCGGTGCCGGGCTGGTTGCGTTGAGCCTGATGGCGGGGTTCGAGGTCGTGCTGGTGGAAAAGGACGCACCGTCGCTGGCGCGGGCGTTGACCCGGTTGCGCCGCCTCTTGGACCGCGCGGTTTCGCGGGGACAATTGAGCGCGCTTCGAAGAGACGGGATCGAGGCGCTGTTGCATGGCAAGACAGACATGGTGGCCCTATCCGAAGCGGATCTGGTGATCGTGGCAGCTGGGGGCGATGCCTTGGAGCAGGGCCAGATATTTGCCCAACTCGATGCGGTTGTGAAGGACGGGGCGGTATTGGCCTCGGCTTCTCCCTTTGCGGATATTGGTGCGCTTGCCGAAAGGACGGGGTGTGCAGAAGACGTTCTGGGGCTGCATTTCAGCCTGCCGACGCAGATGTCGGACCTTGTCGAAGTTGCCGTGGGTCCGGCCAGCGGAGCAGATGCGGTAGTGACAGCGACGACCTTCGCCCGCAAGCTCGGCAAGGTTCCGGTACGCGTTCTCGGGGTGCCGGGGCGGATTGGCGGGCGGTTGATGGCGGCCTACCAGGCGGCGGCGGACCGGCTGGTGATGTCGGGGGCTTTGCCCCAGGAAGTGGACCGGGCCATGCGGCGCTGGGGCATGGCGTTGGGGCCTTATCAGTTGGCGGATGTAATGGGTCTCGAGCGCGTGCTTGCCCGGCAGGAGGAATGTGGCCATGACAGGCGCGTGGCGCTGTTGCGGGCGTTGATCAAGGACGGGCGGCTTGGGCGCAAGACATCGAAGGGCTGGTATCGCTACGACGCTGATGGCGGGCGTGTTGACCCTGAAGTGGCGGCGATGATTGCCAGTTTGCGCGGGCAGACGGGCGGCGGCTCATTTCCCGACGAGTCGGATATTCAGCGTCTGTGTCTTGCCGCGATGGCGAACGAGGGTGCGCGTATGGTTGAAGAGGGCCACGTCATGCGCCCCGGTGATATCGATGTTGCGATGATCCGTGGGTTTGCATTCCCAAGATGGCGCGGCGGGCCGATGCAGGCTGCGGACAGCGCCGGGTTGCTATCCTTGCGCAACCTGTTGCGGACTTGCGCACAAGACGGCGACGCGTTCTGGCGTCCCGTCAACCTTTTGGACGACCTGATCAAGAATGGCCGGCATTTCAGTGACCTGAACGGTTGAACCGTGCTGGCCCGCGAAAGTCAGCCGAAGGAAATTCCCACGATCACGATCATCAGGCCAATCACCGACAGGAACAGCGCGCCCATATTGAGCGGCACGACCTTTTGTACGGCGGCGCGCAATTCTTCGTCGCTCAGCCCCGCGCGGCGGGCCTTGTTGACCTTTACGATGGACAGGATCAACCCCAACAGACCAAAGAGAGACACCGCTGCGCCCACCCAGACTAACCATTCCATCGCAGTTATCCTTGTCCATTGCGTTGCGCAGGCCCTAAAGGAAGCGCCTGTTTTGCGCAAGAGGGCGGGTTTTCGCGATTTCCTTGCGAGCATGCGCAACAGTGCTTGCGGGTCGTTCGGGGGGGCGCTAGGTTGCGGCCTCATTGTCAGCCTACAAACCCTTCAGGAGTGCCCATGGACGAGTCCTCGACCGATGCCAGCTACCGCGTGACCGCCAATGAATTGCGCCAGTTCATCGAGCGTTTTGAACGGCTTGAGATGGAAAAGAAGGATATCGCGGATCAACAGAAAGAAGTGATGGCCGAAGCCAAGTCGCGTGGCTATGACACCAAGGTGATGCGCAAGGTCATAGCGCTGCGCAAGCGCGACAAGGATGACATCGCCGAGGAAGAGGCGGTTTTGGAAATGTACAAGGAAGCATTGGGCATGAGCTAAAGCCCTTGTCGGTTCCAAACACGAAGAAACGCGCTCTTTGGGGCGCGTTTTTTATTTGGGCAATAAATGTCAGGGGGTGATCAGGGTTACACCGGGTATGCGTTCGATCTGGAACACGTCTTCGTCATAGGCTTCGGTCAGCGTGTCGATCAGGTCTTCGGTCCAGCCCGGTAGATCAAGCTCTTCCTCGAGTTCATCTTCGAGCGCGAATTTGTCAAGGAAAGCCGCGATGACACGACGTTTCTGAATCTCGGTCAGGCCAGGACGCGTTGAGACATAGTCGCCGAACCGGCGAATGCCTTCTTCGGACATGATATCGCTCAGAAGATCGGTGCTGCCTTCGAGCGCAACCGTGGGGTCGAGCCCGGCGAGTTCGCGCATGACCTCTTCCCAGATCAGGGGGGTGTCTTCGTTGCACCAGACTGTTACCGGCACATGGGGAAGCGCCTCGCGCATCCGCAAGACCAGCTCTGACCAGCGCAGGGACATCGGCACCGATCCATCGGTTGCTTCTTCGATCGTTTCAACCGGGCTGCCGTTCACTATGGCCGGCAGGAAGGTGGCGGGATCCCGTATGGCAAGGAAGATTTCGAGCTGGTCCGGCTGGAACAGTTCGTCGATATAGGTCAGACGTTCACCGGCGGTCGGGTAAAGCTGATCGTTGCGGATCACGCCGCGCGGTACGCCGAAGAGATTGCTGTTGGAGAGCACGATGCGATCCGGGGTCATGTCCGGGGACATGTTGGCAAGCAACTGCGCGCGCGCGTCTGCGGGCGGGGTGCCGCCGCGATCGGTGTTCAGCAGTTCGCGGATCTGGCGGCGATATGAAGAAGGTGCGGGGATCGCAATGCCCTGAGAGGCCAGAGCCTCGGTGTTTTTGCCGAGGCTCTTGATGAGCTTGTCGTCATCAGTGAAATGGGCTCCGACGTGGAGGGCAACCTGCATGTGTCTCTGGCTGTTCTTCTTGTGTGGTCGACATCATTATATCTTCGTTTCTGGACAGTGAAACCAGATTCAGGCAATTGAGGGGCGATGAAACAAATCGACACACATTTGCGCCGCTCAGGGATGCCGCGTCTCGGGTTCAGCCCCTGGTCTGCCGGGGCGCTGGCGATTGCCGTTATCGTGGTTGCCCCGATCCTCGCCGTTTTCTGGATGGCTTTTCATCCGGCGGACAATATCTGGCCGCATCTCTTGTCGACGACGCTGCCGCGCTATTTGCGCAATACGATCGTTTTGATGGTGTCGGTCGGGTTTTTCGCGGCAAGTATGGGGGCCGGCGCCGCCTGGCTGGTGACGCGCTACCGGTTTCCCGGCGTTGGCTGGATTCAATGGGCATTGCTGTTGCCGCTGGCGATCCCGGCCTATGTCGGGGCCTATGCGCTGGTTGATTTCCTTGAATATGCAGGTCCGGTGCAAACCGGGCTGCGCGCCCTTTTCGGATGGGAGACGGCACGCGATTATTGGTTCCCGGAGATCCGGTCGATGGGCGCGGCGGTGATTGTCCTGTCGGCAGCCCTGTTCCCCTATGTCTATATCCTGTCGCGCGCGGCCTATCGCGAACAGTCCGGCGAGGGCGAGGAAGTGGCCCGGTCTCTGGGGGCCGGGGCGTTGGCACGGTTCTGGCGGATCGGTCTTCCGCTGGCGCGCCCCGCGATCGCAGCCGGGTCGGCCATCGTGATGATGGAGACGGTCAACGATTTTGGCACGGTGGATTATTTTGCGGTACAGACCCTGACCACGGGTATTTTCAGCGTCTGGCTGGAGAGCAACAACGCAGGGGGCGCCGCGCAGCTTGCCACAGTGGTGCTGGTGCTGGTCATTCTGCTGGTCACGCTGGAAAAGACCAGCCGCCGCAAGATCCAGTTTTTCAGCCTGTCGACGCGCCACCGTCCGCCCACGCAGACACAATTGCACGGGATTTGGGGCTGGATCGCCACGCTGGCCTGCCTGATTCCGTTCCTCATAGGCTTTGTTCTGCCTTTCAGTGTGATTCTGGGGCATGCGATAGACAATGCGGAGCGCTGGACCGACCCAGAACTTGCGCGCGCCCTGTGGAACACGGTCCGAGTCGGTGGAATTGCCGCCATCGTGACGGTTCTGGCCGGGGTGTTTCTTGTCTATGGGGTGCGCTTGTCCGGAAAGACGCTGCCACGGCTGCTGCTGCCATTGACGACGATTGGTTATGCCGCGCCGGGGGCTGTCCTGGCGGTCGGTATCCTGATCCCGCTCGCGGTATTGGATCACAAGCTTGCCGATGCCATCGAGGCGATGACGGGCGGTTATGCAGGGCTGATCCTGACGGGATCGAGCTTTGCGTTGGTGCTGGCTTACTGTGTGCGCTTCTTTGCCATAGCGCAGGGGGCGGCGGACGGCGCCATGGGCCGTGTTTCTCCCAGTCTTGCGATGGCGGCCCGATCACTCGGGCGCAGCAAGGGCCAGACGCTTATAGAGGTCTATTACCCGCTGATCCGAGCTTCCATTGGGTCGGCGCTGCTTCTGGTTTTTGTCGATTGCGTCAAGGAATTGCCGGCCACGATGTTGTTGCGCCCCTTTAATTTCGACACGCTGGCCACGCGGGTGCACGATCAGGCAAGCCTTGAAAACCTTGGCGACGCGAGCCCCGGAGCGGTGATGATTGTGCTGGTGGGACTGGTTGCGGTTGGTTTGCTTGCGCGGGCCAACCGATGAACATTTTGCACTTGCGGGGGCGGATTTTTCCGCTTAAATCGCCCCTCAGTGCCCCTATAGCTCAGCTGGTAGAGCAACTGATTTGTAATCAGTAGGTCCGCGGTTCGAGTCCGTGTGGGGGCACCACTTTTTACATAAATAGCAATGACTTACGCGGGTATCGGTGCGTCCTGAGTGTGGGTGATTTGCTATCCGGAAGCATATCGGAAGCAGAGAAATCACCAAATCGGAGAGTGACGATTCTGCATCGCTTTTGATTTCTGGCTACGAACATCTTGCCGCGAAAGTATGTTGTCTGCGTGGCACCTGGGATTTGCGCACGCAGTCGTTTCGTTCACTAGGGAACGGCGCTCGATCCTACTAGTCGCATGGCGTCTGATTTGTCGGGCCTAAACTGTTCACGATAAGCTGTTCTTCTGTAAATAGGGCGGAAAACGGAAGTTCGCTGCGCAAGTCGTGAGAGTCAACTATCGAACAGACTGCTGACGCTCGCGCTACCTAAATCCAATGGTTACTCCCGTCAGCTACAATTCAATAGCGCCTCTTGGTTGGAAGAGGCCTTGACCAACACCGTCGCTGAATTCTCGTTTACCGTCGCCCTTAGATAGCTAGGTTGATACTTCAATCGGAGCTGCGACCTCAACTGCTACCGGCGTGTACAGATCGATTTCCACTTCGGGTGCCCGCACTGAAACGATCAAACTATACCGGGTTTGTGCATCGAATTTGCCGAGGTACGAACGTTCTTTCCACCAGCCAGTTCTAGGAAAAACTGCAACCACATTTGCTTCGGCTGCTTCTGCGGCGGTCAATTCAACCCAGTCGCGATGGATTGAGCCTCGCGTGCGTCCGTTTTGGGTTCCGACTTTCCAGTCTACACTCCCGCCTCCATAGTCTGAGGTGCCCCTAGTTTCCTAGACACCTGCCTTTTCCAGTTTGAGCTGTCGTTCTTCGAAGTCAACGGGCGACAGCATGCCGTTGTTCGTATGTTTGCGCTTTGGGTTGTAGAACAGCTCGATGTATTCAAAGACATCTCGCCGGGCTTCCTCGCGCGTCCGGTATTTCCGGCGTCTGACCTTTTCCCGCTTCAGGAGCTGAAAGAAGCTCTCAGCCACTGCGTTATCATGGCAATTGCCCCTGCGGCTCATTGAATGTTCCAGATTGTGTTCGCGCAGGAATGCGGCCCATTCACGGCTGGTGAACTGGGCGCCTTGGTCGGAG
>NZ_FOTQ01000014.1 GCF_900114635.1 Shimia aestuarii | reverse complement strand
AGGCTCAGACGCCATACACCGCCCCGTCAGCAGCCTCGGCCAAGGTCGCTGACGGGGGCAGCATAACAAAGTGGAGATACAGAAGGGTCAGGACCAGCATTGCCAAGTTGTCTGATGCTGGACACGATTAGCCGTAGGCTGTGTCGTCAGGCGTTCATTTTGCGTGCATATCCGTACCACAGATTGAACGCGTCGGATCTGGTCTGGCGGTAGGCGTTGGCTGACATTCGGCAGCGGCGGGGACGGAAAACGACATTGATCTGGTCGTGGGCGTCGAGGAACCTTTGCGCCTGGCGCGGGGATTTGAAACGCCCCATCAGCTTCTCGCGTTTCCGGGTCGGCTGATGTGCGCCTTCAATGAGGTTGTTCAATCCCTTGTGCGCCCGGTGGTCCGCATTTGGGGCGAGATGACGGATCGGCTTGATATAGCTGCGTAATTTGTCCGTAATCACAACGCTTGGATCACCGAAACGCGCCATCGATCGCTTCACAAAACGTTTTGCCGCTTTGGCGTTTCACTGCAGTTGGACGAGAATATCCAGAACGTCGCCGTTCGAGTCTACCGCCCGCCAGAGCTAGTATTTTGCGCCTCCGATCGGCACGACAACTTCGTCCAAGTGCCATTTGTCCGCCCCTGCCGGACGGTCACGTCTGACACAATCTGCAAAGTGGGCGCCAAACCGGTTCACCCATTGCCTGACGGTTTCCCGCCTGACGATCATTCCGCGTTCGGTCAGCAGGTCTTCAACATCCGCCGTGCTCAGAGCGAAGCGATGGTAGGCCCAAACCGCGTATGCGATGATCTCGTGCGGAAAACGGAAGCCTTTCAGACGCGGCAAATCGAATGGTATTTTCATCCCCGTCACCTAGGCGAAAACGAGACCGCGAACAACTTGGCAATGCCCAAGCTAAGCATGATTACTGTGCCGCTTGACGAAATCTGTGGTTGTGTTGCTTGAGATGCCAAGGTCATGGACGATCCGTGCCGGCATAGTGGCCATCAAGAGGGCATGTGGCTTGTCGAGTTCGAAAGTCATGCCATTCATCGCCATGATCGAGACCTTCCAACCAGCCAGCTGATCGAGGGTAGCGAGCAGTTCTTGGGTGGAGTGCCCCCAACCGGGAAAACTTTCTGACTACGATGGCATTAATCTGACAGGCGTACGTAAGATTTAGGATTCTGATTTCGGGCTGCGCGACTGGCTGAGGGCCACGAGGCTGTTTCTTTGAAGACATGAACCACGTCATAGGCGCCGCGTTCTGCGAATGCGGTGAGTTCTGCCACCTGCCGCTCGCAGGTTTGTTTAGTCACATCATCAGAACCAGCGAGCAAGCACATCGGGAAATGATATTCCGTACCTGCGCAAGACATGTTGGCTCGAAAGCTCGTTTTTATTAGGGCCTGTTAACACTTAATCATATCGACGATTAGGGCGAAATTCAGGAAAGCGCGGTACATGACGTCCAGCTTTTCGAACCTTGAGAAGATGCGCCGGTATCCTTTCAGCTTTCGAAACAGGCGTTCAACCTCGTTGCGCCGCTTGTAGATGGCCCGATCGTAATCCCATTTGATCAGCCGGTTCGCCTTTGGCGGAACAACCGGGACCATGCCTAGGTCAAGTACCAACTGGCGCGTTTCGTCGCCCTCATAGGCCCGGCCCATAATCATTGCAGCGCCTTGGGGCGGTGACCGCCAGCCTTCCAGCAGGGCGCGGCGTTCGGGCGCGTCGTGCGCATTCCCACCAGATAGGCTGAATGTCAGTGCAAAACGGTCATTTGCGGCGATCAGGTGGACTTTGGTGTTCCAGCCACCACGCGACTTACCGATGGCTTGCGGTCCGTTTTTTTGGGCGCGCCGGTACCATCGGGATGCACTTTGACGCTCGTACTGTCGAGGCCCAGACAATCAACGGACACGCGGATCATGTGGTGCTTCTGAAGAGCATCAAACAGCCGGTCCAAAACGCCCGCGTCGGCCCAACGGCGCATCCGGGTGTAAACCGTGTGCCACTTGCCGAAACGTGGTGGCAAGGCCCGCCATTTGCAGCCGTTCTCGGCGACAAAGAGGATGGCGTTGATCACCGTTAGGTTCGAAACCCGCACATTCCCGGGCTGGACTGGCAAGTAGGGCTGGATCAGCGCGTATTGATTTTCTGTTATCTATTTCATAACAGATACTTAGAATCAAACAGCACTACGTAATAGTGTTAACAGGCCCTAGTTCTAAATGGAGGAAAAATCCCGTGGCAGGTCAGCGTCAGCTTTGCGCCACCTAAGTTCCTGCCGTTCGTGAGAAGCTGAGGCGGGTTGGGCTCTGTTTGACACCCCCAAACCGGAGCCTCCGTTACGATACACTCTCAGCTCTCCGAAAAACCTTGACGACGGACAGGCAGCATCTTCAAACGTGGTCGCGCAATAGTGCGGAAATGGCCATATCCACACGCTGGCGAGTGACCTCAAGCGCCAAGCTTGCGTCAATGGCGTCCCGCGATGTGACCCCACCCAGCGTGATTTCCCACGGCAGTGCCTGTGCACCGAGGCAGGTCAGTGGTACACGTAGAGCGGCCAGACCGCGCCAGCCACCAACAGGGCTGGCGGACGCTGCCAACAAGAGAACTGGCTTTCCAGTTAAAACCGAAGGTTTGATGCGGCTGATCCAGTCTAGAGCGTTTTTCAAGGGCCCTGGAATTGAGAAGTTGTACTCGGGTGAAGAGATTACCAGCGCGTCTGCGTCCAAGATCGCCCGTGCCATCGTTTGTACTTCGTCAGGAATACCAGGGTCGATTTCACGCGCAGCCGTGTAGAGCGGTAAGTTCTCGACAATTGTGTAGTCCGCCACCGTGATTTGGTGGCCATGCTCCTCTATCTGCGCGGCAACGCGATCGAATAAATGCCGGTTTAGGGAGTTTTCGCGGGTGGACGCCGCGACGCCAAAAAGTTTCATGATTTGTCCGTTCGTAAAGTTAGAAGCCTTGCTGGGCATGGAAATTGCTAGGAGTGGGCGAAGTAAGGGTCAGCCATAAGCCAACTTCACCAGATAAAGAGACAGGGCCGGCAGCGTCGCAATCAATGTCAGCCGGATCACATCTGCGGCGAGAAAGGGAAGGATCGCGCGGTATATACTGCTCATTGAGGTGGATGGTGCTGCGGCTTTGACCACGAACAGATTCATTCCTACAGGGGGCGTGATCAGGGTTCTGTTGCGAAGTTTTGGTTGGCTGAAGTGAACGCGCTGTAGCAGCAGGTTTAAGAGGCAAGTTCCGCGAACTGGCGAAACGGACAGAGTCCGGGCGTGATTTGGCCTTTTCGGATCATGTGCGCCACTTCGATTCCGTCCAATGTTGCTGCTGCTGATGCGAAGGCTTTGAACCCCAGCATCGGGCGGGTTCGTCTTTTTATGAAACGATGATCCTGCTCCACAATGTTGTTCAAGTATTTCCGCCTGACCATTTCAATTGGGATCGGGCAACCAAAGCCTTTCAACATCTTGTTTATGGCCTTGATGCCAGCCGTGTTAGCTCCGCTTTTGTCGATGACAATCTTTCTCGGGAGTCCGTTGACCTCCAGTGTCCGGGCAAAGAATTTGGTGGCGGCAGGTTTGTTTCGACGCTGCGAAAGCATGAAATCAAGCGTCTTACCGTGCTTGTCGACAGCTCGGTAGAGATATACCCACACCCCTTTCACCTTGATGTAGGTCTCGTCCATTCTCCAAGAACGGTCGCAAGATTTTTTGCGGCGACGCGCGGCCTCAGCAATCGCACTGGAGTATCTTTTCACCCAGCGGTTCAGTGTAGTGTGGTCCACCGAAACACCGCGCTCACCCATGATTTCCTCCAGGTCACGGTATGAAACACCGTATCGAACGTAGAAGAAGACCGCGAATAGGATCACATCCTTCGGATATTGCGCACCCTTAAAAGAAATCATGAACCGACTTTCGGCTGAATTACACGGGCTGCTATTCACTCTCTGCGTTCTTGAGCGTCAATGGCAAAAAGTTTGCAACAGAACCCTGCGCAATGCGCGATCGGAACATGTGTCGGGGTAGACTCGGGGGTCGGTAATTGGCGCAGGACGTCATAGTCGACGGCCTCCGCTCCTGCATGAAGCATGAGGGACATGAGAATATCTCCGATTTTGAGGGAACGTCCGACTTTATTCTATCACGGTCAGCTGGCTGAAAGCCGCGGGACCTGGGGATAACTCATGTCGGATCGGAGCTAGTTTGAATTCGGAGGCAAACCTTGCCCTTTGCGCATTATGTTTTCGGGCGATGGGCGGATTGCCGTCATTCGCTGCAAGAGGTCACCCGACAGCCTGAGCCGGTGAAAGCCGACATCCAATGATCATGTCGTGGGTGACTTATCTCATGCGACTCTTGCGCCATGCACCAACCTTTGCTCATTCGGGCCGATAAATGTGTCATTTAGAACCGACATAGTAGAAAATTGCTGCCTAGGGAAAAATTCGACGCTACAGATCGCGCATTTTATCTGAATAGGACGAAGCCTTTCTAACATATCGGTCGGCGGACGCCCTAAGACCGTTCACTTCTGTTGGCGACAAAGCCCGCTTCAGTTTGGCCGGCGCACCGACAATCAATGAACCATCGGGAAAGGAACTGCCTTCCGTGACAAGGGCCCCTGCGCCGACTAGGCAATTGCTCCCGATCTGCGCACCATTCAAAAGTATTGCGCCCATTCCTACTAGGCTGTTTTCTCCGATCCGACATCCGTGCAGAATAGCCCGATGCCCAATCGTGCAATTCGCCTCCAGGATTAACGGAAATCCCGGATCAGTGTGCATCGTCACCAAGTCTTGAATATTGCACCTTGGGCCAATGACGATGGGTTCGTTGTCACCGCGGATTACAGCATTGAACCAAACTGAAGATTTGTTCCCCAGAGTAACGTCGCCAATGACGTGGGCGCCAGGTGCAATCCAGACCCCGTCCTGGTTTTGCCAATCGGGCGACTTTCCTTTGAGACTATAGCATTTGCCTTTCAACGAAATCCTCCTTACGCTGTGATGTCAATCTCCGGCACATCCCGATCGCGAATGATAGTGGCCTCCGTCTCATCTTGCACTTTCTGCACAGATACACCGCACCCCCTTTCCAGAAGATGCAGGCCGCCATCGACGGGTCGAAACACGCCCAATTCGGTCACGATCAGATCGACGCGCCGCTCTGCTGTTAACGGAAAACAGCATCGCCGAACCAATTTCGAGGTTCCATTGGCCGAGTGGGTCATAGCCACGATAACCATGCGTGCGCCTGTTACCAAGTCCATCGCGCCGCCCATGCCGGGTATCAGTTTGCCGGGAATGGACCAATTCGCCAAGTAACCGCGTTCATCGACCTGCAGCCCACCCAAGATAGTCAAATCAAGATGACCGCCACGGATCAACGCGAAACTTGTCTCTGAGCTGATCGCAGCTGCGCCGGGCACGGCGCTGACGAACCCGCCTCCCGCATCCGTAACTCCTTGGCTTCCATCCCCTCTGGTGGCCGCGTTCCCAGTCCGATCAGGCCGTTCTCAGCGTGAAAAACAATGTTCTTCTCTTGCGCCACATACCCGGCCACAAGGCTGGGCAGGCCAATGCCTAGGTTGACGATCATGCCCGGTTTGATTTCCTGAGCGACGCGACGGGCAATGACTTCTTTCGGATTATCATGTGCCATCAGATCGGCCTTTCCAGCAGATAGTCGACCAAGCAACCAGGCGTTCGAACCGCGTCCGGCGAAATAACGCCAACCGGCACAATGGAATTTGTTTCGGCGATGACCGTGTCCGCGGCCATTGCCATGGTCGGATTGAAGTTTTGGGCGGTCAGCGTGTAGATGAGATTTCCCAGATAGTCAGCTTGCTGCGCGGCAATCAGCGCGACATCGGCCTTGAGCGGCGTTTCCAAAAGATAGGCGCGGTTTTCTACGGTGACGACCTGTTTGTCTTTGGAGACTTCCGTCCCCAGTCCAGTTGCCGTCAAAACCCCGCCCAGACCCGCGCCACCGGCACGAATGCGTTCGATCAGGGTGCCCTGCGGGACGAGTTCAATCGAGATTTCCTCTTCGATCACACGGGTCTGCGTTTGCGGGTTTGTCCCGATATGTGACACGATCAGGTGCGACACACATCCGGCTGCTATCAATTTGCCGATGGCGTACCCTGGCATCGCTGTATCATTGGCGATTATCGTCAGGTCGGACAGGTTTCGCGCGACGAGCGCGTCAATCATACGATGCGGGCTGCCCACGCCCATGAACCCGCCAATCATGATGCGCGCGCCGTCTTGCACCTGAGCGGCCACCTCTGCTGGGGAGAGAACCGGTTTCATGAGATTGCTTTCATGACGGTGACGTCAGGCCAGTTGCGGAGCGGGGTGCGAAGCCGTGTTCGCCAAGCCCAATATTTGTCGCGCGTCGTCTGGCGTCGCGACACTGCCTCCCAGCATTGTGACAAGCTGCTTTGCCTTGGCAACCAGTTCTCCGTTGCCTTTGGTCAATCGTCCCCGTGAAATATAAATGTTGTCCTCCATACCCACGCGAACATGCCCACCCGCGATGTAGGCAGCAGCGACAACGGGGAATTCCATCCGCCCAATCCCGAAAGCAGCCCAGTTCGCAGCTTTCGGCAACAGATTTCGCGCGTAAAGCAACGTGTCCGGTGCGGCGTTAAATCCGTATTTCGCTCCCATCACCAGTTGGAACATTGGCGGTGAATCCAGTGTTCCGTCCTCTAGCAGATCTCTGGCTAGATGCAGGTCACCGGTGTCGAAACATTCCAGTTCCGGCAGAACCCCCGCCTCGCGTATGATGCCCGCCATTACGCGCACATTGTCCGGGGTGTTGATCACGACCGAATTGCCGGAGTACATGGTGTTCAAGTCCAACGTACAGATATCCGGTTTCAACTCGGCGATATGTTCGACGCGTTTTTCGGGCGGCAAGAGCGTCGTTCCCACATCAGGAACCCTTGGATTGCCGGGGGTGGGAACGAACCGTCCTCCTGGCCCAGTGGTCAGGTTGATCAGGATGTCCGAGTCTTCGGCCCGGATGCCTTCGACCACCTCTCGATAAAGCCCAAGATCCATGCTGGGACTTCCGGTTTTGGGATCGCGCACATGAATATGCGCAATAGCGGCTCCAGCTTTTTCACTGTCCAGAACAGCTTGTAGGATCTGTTCGGGCGTAATCGGAAGGTCAGGATGCTGTTCAGGCTTAACGATATTGCCCGTTACGGCCGCGGTGATAATAACCTTGGATTGCATGACTTTCTCCGGTCAGATCAAAATGTCCCGCGGGCAAGGCCCGCGGGACAGTAATTTATTGAAGAACACCAACTTCACGGTAGTAGCGTTCGGCACCGGGGTGCAGCGGCACACCAATGTCCTCGGCCATTTGTGCCACATCGACTTCTTTCAGCGCGGCGACAGACACGGCGACTTCTGACATGGTCTCGGCCAGATCTTTGGTGATGTTGTAGATCAGTTCTTCGTCCTGATCACAGCCAGTCATGATATGTGTGCCAAATGCAGCGGTCGGAACGTCTTCATCTTGGAACGGGTAACTGCCTGCAGGGATGACGTATGGGCGGAAACCAGCATTCTGTGCGGTCAGTGCCGCGACATTCTCTTCGGGAATGGGGAGAAGCTTTACATCACGCGATGCAGCAATATCCATCACAACACCTGCCGGGACCGTGGTTGTCTGGATGAAGCCGTCAACCTGACCGTCTTTCATCATGTTGGCTTGGTCCGACATAGCGGCGAAGTTGACTTTGGACAGATCGTCATAGGTCACGCCGAATGTGCCCAGAACCATTTGCGCCGTCACTTCCGAGGCGTTCCCGCGCGGATTGACAGACATGGCGCGGCCTTCGAAATCGGCCGGGCTATCCATTTCCATGTCAACCGCGACGACCTGCACAATAAACTGATAGAGCTTGGCGATGTTGCAGACATTGGTAACGGCGGTATCGAAGCTGCCGACCCCATTGATCGCATCGACAGTCGAAATCGAGCTGCCGAGTGCCAGTTGCGCCTGACCGGTTTCCACGGCGACGACGTTGGACAGGCTGGCGCCCGGGCGCACCTGAATGGAAAGGTCGGGCTGGCGCTCGGTAATTTGCGACGACATCGCGGCGCCCATCGGGAACCAGGTGCCGCCCTGGCTTCCGGTCAGGAACACAAGGTCTTCCGCCTGTGCTCCGGTCGATGCCGCCGTAAATGCAGTTGCTACCGCAATTGATTTGATAAGTTTCATTGATTTACTCCTCCGGTTGGTTGGTAATATGTCAGACACTGTCAGACGCTGGGGTTGATTGTGTCGGGGCGGCTCTGCGGCGCAGAACTTGCACGATCAGAATGATGGATGCGCCGCACAGCCCAAGAACGTTGAACCAGACGCCGGGCATCATCAGCACAAGAGAGAACGCGACTAGCGTCAGGCGTTCCAGCAGATTGCAGCGCGTCAAAAAGAAACCGTGTAGTCCCGCCGACAGGCCGATCACGCCGATCAGGGCTGTAGAGACCGTAATTAAGATCTGCATCCCCGTTCCGATCAGCAACAACGGCAGACCGAAGACGGCCATGAACGGCACCACGTATCCAGTCGCGGCCAACTTCAGTGCAGCGATGCTGGAAGGTAGCAGCTTGCCCCCAGAGATGCTGTTGGCGGCGAAGAGGCTAATCGCAACCGGCGGCGTGATGACTGAAAGGCTGGCGAAATAGAGCACGAAGAGATGCGCGGCTTCCAGCCGGACCCCCAGTGCAACGAGGCCGGGCACGAGCAATGCCACCTGCACGATATATGCGGGCGTCGTCGGCAATCCCATGCCAAGAATGACCCCGGCAATGGCCGTCAGCACAAGCGCAAGCACCAGGTTGTCGCGTGCAGCGGCCGAAACAAGCTCTGTAAACTCGATGCCGATACCGCTGAAACCGATTACACCAACTACAATCCCTGCCGATGCGCATGCCATGATCACTTGCAGAGAATTGCGAATTCCCGAGGTAACGGCATCAACAAAATTGGCAAGCGTAACCGCGCTGCGTGTCTCACGCCGCAAAGCTGCGATCGGAAAGACTGATGCCATGCCGATCAGAGCTGCGTATGGTGCGCTGTAACCGACAAGAAGGGTGCCAACAATAATGACAAGCGGCAATATTTGATGGCCGCGCTTAAAGATCACCTCGCGCAGGTCCGGCAAGTCGGCCCGGTCCATGCCGCGCAGGTTCATCCGCTTGGCTTCGAAATGGATCGCAAAGAACACGGCGACAAAATAGAGCATGGCAGGAACAAGCGCGATTTTCAGCACTGTCAGATAGCTGACCCCCATGAACTCGGCCATGACAAAAGCCGCTGCTCCCATGATCGGCGGCATGATTTGGCCGCCGGTCGATGCGACCGCCTCAACCGCACCGGCGAAATGTGGCCTGTATCCCAGCCGCTTCATCAGAGGGATGGTGAAAGTTCCCGTGGTCATGACATTTGCAGTGGAACTGCCGGAAATGCTTCCGAACAGCGCGCTGGTCAGGCAGGCCACCTTGGCCGGACCGCCGGTTGACGCCCCTGCAATCGCCATGGCGAAATCGATGAACAATTGCCCGGCACCAGATTTCTCGACAAATGCCCCGAACAGGACAAAGAGCGTGATATAGGTCGCCGAAACGCTGATCGGAATGCCCAAGATGCCTTCGGTCGTCAGGTAGTTCACATCAACGAGATACGACCAGCTGAGGTTTGCATTGATCATGCCGAAGGCGAGGAACGCTATCGCAACCAGGGGCAGTGCTATGCCCACGGTACGGCGTGCCGCTTCCAGCACCAGCAATACGAATGACGTGCCGAAGAACAGGTCAATGGGTTTCAGTGGGGAGACAAGAGCAAAGCGGCGTAAGATGTAATCCTCTGCGACAAACAGGTACCCGATGACTACAATGGTCAGCGCGACCAGCCCGGCGTCAAGGATGCGCGATGGCAGGAACAGGGACGATTCCTTGCGCACCAGCGGAAACAGGATGAACACCAGTGTCAGCCCAAACAACAAATGCGTTCCGCGAAATACAAAGACCTGCGGCGCCCCGACAAGCACCACCCATACGTGAAATGCCGCCATGGCAAGCATGATGGGCGTCGCGATCATTCCGTATTTCGAAATAGCTTGTTTCATTCTTATTCTCCCTATGGGGTCATCACCGGTTCGACCCGGCCCATGTGCGCTCAGACCGGCGCGCGCCCGGCAGTCAGTCCGCCGCATACATAAAGAACCTGCCCGTTCACGAACCCGGCCTGTTCCTGCAAAAAGAAACTGACAGCATTCGACACATCCTCGGCGGTGCCGATGCGTCCGGCCGGAATGGCGTCAATGATCGCCTGCGTTTCCGGCTCATCCGCGGGGTTGTTCCGGAAAAACGCCGAGGTGCCGATCGTGCCAGGAGCGACGACGTTTGCCGTTATGCCCAAAGGTCCCAACTCGATCGCCCAGGTCCGCGCGAGGCCGACCAGCGCTGCCTTGCTCGAAGCGTAAAAGGTGCGCCGTTCCTTGCCCAGAACCGTCCGGCTTGCAGTATTGACGATCCGACCGAACCCATCCGCGCGCATACCTGGCAGCACTGCCTTGGCGCACAGCATGGCCGAACGCAGGTTGAGATGCATTATCGTGTCAAAATCGCCGAAGTCCAGGTCGGCCAGCAGGGAAGGTTTCACGATCCCAACGTTGTTGACAAGTCGGTTGATCTTCCGCCCTTCGGTCACCTTGGCCAGCACTGCCTCTGTCGCTGTACGGTCCAGAAGGTCCACCTGGTGGAATTCGACCCCGTCCACCTCGGGCGCGGTAATGTCCAGAACAATCGGCGTAAGACCGTCTTCGATAGCTCTTTGAGTGATCGATGCGCCTATGTTCAGGGCACCTCCTGTAATCAGAACATATTCGGACATGATGATATCGGACCTCGACCCTAAGTGTGATAACACTTGTAGATGAATGAGGTCACATCTGTCAATAAGTTTGACTACTACTTGCTGTCGCATTGATTTCAGAGTATACAGAATAGATAATTCCCTTCAGATGAAGAGCGCCAAATGTTTGATGCAAAATCACAAAATTCGAAGGAGACCACTCAAGACGCGATCTATCGGCGCATCCGGCAAAGCCTTCTGACGGGGCAAGCCTCGCCCGGTGAGGCACTCAGCATCCGCCGGCTTGTTGAAAAATTCGAAGTAAGTGCAACACCTGTGAGAGATGCGTTAAGTCGTCTCGAGGCCGAATTTGTTCTGGTAAGAGGCCCCAACAGAGTTTTGATGATTCCCAATCTGTCCGTCGGGGAACTAAAAGACATCCACCGCCTAAGAGCTGCGATTGAGGGCCTGTCGGCAGAACTTGCAGCCGATCGCGCCACATCCGATGAAATCAAGGAGGTGTCGGACCTATGCGATACTATGGATGCCGCCTTGGCCAAGGGTGACGCAGACACCTACCTTACCCTGAACTGGGCATTTCACAGGTCCATTTACAAAGCGGCTCACTCAGATGTGGCGCTACATATAATCGAAAACCTATGGCTCCGGTCTGGGCCTTATCTCAGGCTTCCTGTCTTGATAGACGCGGCCGAGCAACCATCGCAAAGTCGGCAACGCTCAATGCAGTTCCATCGCGCCTGCTTGGCGGCATTGCAAGCAGGAGATGCCGACGCGGCGAGAGACGCAATCCAGTCCGACATTGCGGCTGCCTCAGACGAACTCTTTCAGTACATGAAGGCAGCGCATGCAGCAGAAGTAGACAATTGGGTCCCGGATCTGAGGGTTCCATCCAAATAATCGTGTCGTGAGGCAGGCGCATCTTGGTGGAACGGCAAGTTGAAGTATTGGTCACTGCTTCGGCTAGGTTGAGTTTCCTTATGAAGATCGGTACCTATATACCCTTCCCTGAATCTCGTAGCCTTATAGGTTTTTACCTGCGCGTTGCCGATTTTGCGTAAATGCAGTGCAAATACGTATGCCCTTAGGTAAATTGTGCGGTCCCAGTTCTCGTGGGCCGTCAGGAGGCCAACGGCAGAATTGCCTTCATCCAAACACCAAAGTTCTCTATTGAACACCGCCAATCAAAACTTTTACGGCAAGGTTTTTCGCGCCTGACATCGTTTATTCAGATCATGTAAGCATCTTTTTGTCCTGTTCCGCATTTGTAAGACTGGGGCGCAACAAAGAGTGAGTTTGGAGGCGTCTGCGTTGGACCCGTTTAAGCGAACCGTCGACGGAAAATCGCCGCGTCACCGTAACGCCGCTGCTGCGGGCGCGAGGTAGATCTAGCGGTTTCTGCACCTACATCCGCTGTACGCGCGCAGGTCCGGATAGTCCGCGATCCAGACCTCCACTACACTTGTAACTATGCACTTGCCGCGAATGTCGGCTCTGACGAGCCGCAACTCGGCAGCGATGCCCATCAGAGGTCGGCAGCAATGGGCCGGATTCGCTTCCAGACATCGACCTATCTGGTTCGACACAAAGTGGACTTCAACCGATCAATCTTGATCCCACGCAAGAAAAGCCCGCCTCTCGAGGCGGGCTTTGCGGTCAGTATTCGCTGGCCAGCATGATGGTCAGCACCCGGTGGGTGATGTTGGGATTGGCCGCGTCGAGCGAATGGCGCTCAAGTTTCGGGTCGAAGGTGTCGATTTTCCAAAAAAGCTTTTGGCCATCCACTTCAACGCCTCCGAAATCACGCTCCCCATGCGGATCGTTGTCTTCGGTAAAATCATCGAACGCGATGACCGCGTGGGCGGCCTTGCGTAAGAAATCCTCGCCCCAAGCCCGAACTCCGGATGTCACTACGACCGTGGCATGCTCGAGCTCGCCATGGCGTGTGGCGTCATTGAGCCGCGCAATCCGCTTGGTACGGAAGTCTTTGTCGAGCTTCCAAACCGGCTTGTTGGGTTCACCGCATCGGTCGCAGGCGAAGTCGTCGAACACGGTCTTCAGAATCCAATCACCCGCAGCCACGCTCCACTCTGCCCAGGCATCACGGACGACGTGGGTCGAGCCGCAGTTGCCGCAGGTCGGATAGGCCCCGACCATGTCCCAGATCTCAATTTCATTTGCCATCTTTGTCTCCTTGCGCAGGGTGGCCGCCCGAAGGTTTCGGGCGCACCCCTCGAAAGGAGACAGGAACAATCTGGCTCCAGTCTGCCGTTTTGGATGACGGTTTCCTACTCCAGGTCAGACGCGGTCAGTGCGGATGGGTCGCAGGGCGTATCCCGGATGCTACTCTCCAGCGACACTAGTAGGATGATGTCAAACGCCAGCCCCATCACCACGCTTGGACTTGCGCACTACCGCTATGGCGATATTCGCTTCGGCCTGCGGATATCGGACCGGCTGATGCATTGCTACATCCTCGGTCAAACCGGCACTGGCAAATCGACGCTCCTTGCCAACATGGCTCGACAAGATGCGAGCCAGGGCACGGGATTTTGTCTGATCGACCCGCATGGCGACCTCGCAAAAGAACTGGCCACAGAACTGGGAGACGCGGCTCTCTATTGGGATGTGGCGAACGACGCAAGTCCCTATGGATACAATCCTTTGACACGCACATCTCCGGCCCTGCGACCACTCGTGGCCTCCGGCTTGATCGACACGTTCCAAAAGCAATGGGCAGAAGCCTGGGGCGTGCGGATGGAGCACCTCCTCCGCCAGGCCCTTCTGGTGCTCTTGGACCAACCGCGCGCAGACCTCAGCGATATCCTGACCCTGTTCCTGGACCGCCAGTTTCGGACGGAAGCGCTCTCGCGGGTCACCGATCCGCAATTGCTGCAGTTCTGGCAGAAGGAATTTCCAGCGATGAACTACAAAACTGCCGCCGACGGCATTGCACCGATTGCCAACAAGCTCGGTGCCTTCCTGTCGCATCCTGTTATCCGTCGCGCCATCTGCGACCCGGCGGAACCGCTGCGCCTGCGCCGAATCATGGATGAGGGCCAGGTCCTGATTGTCAATCTTGCCCGCGGTCGCCTCGGCTCGGACATCGCGAATGTCCTGGGTGGTCTCTTGGTTTCCAGCTTAATCCATGGGGCCTTTACTCGAACGATGACACCCGGTCATATGCGACGACCTTTCTTTCTCTATATCGATGAGTTCCACAGCTTCACCACGGATTCTCTCGCCGATCTCCTGTCGGAGACCCGCAAATATGGGCTGGGGGTCATCCTTGCTCAACAGCATACCAGCCAGACCGCGGCAAATGTTCTGGCGTCCGTGCTGGGCAAAGTCGGGACGATGATCACTTTCCGCATCGGCGCGGCAGATGCACCAATGCTGTCTGCACAACTTGGTGGCGTCGATACACGTGACCTGATCAATCAGCCCAATCACCGCGCGTTTGTGCGCATGCTGATCGACGGTGCACCAAGCCCGCCCTTTACCATGACCGCGCTGCCGCCGGTCAGGCGTCAGGGCGAGGGCTGACAGGGTCTACGAGCTACCCGCTTGGGTTGGTAACCTTATTTGATGACCCGCGAACCTGCCAATCTTGACCCACAACTTCAGCGCCACCTGGCGCTCTGCAAGCGCATGTACCTGCGCATGCTGGCCGACGGCACCTGGCCGTTATCTGAGACGCCGGACTCGCCAGAATCCGAGAATATGGTAGAGTCGGAGAATAACCCCCAATGACATATGAAAACCTGCTTCGGCTACATCCGGGTGAGCACCCAGAGACAGGGTGAGGGTGTTTCGCTCATTGCTCAGAAAGAAGCGATCCAGGCCTTTGCCGACCGGCAAAGTCTTTCGGTGATTGAGTGGTTCGAGGAAAAACAGACCGCCGCCAAAGGCGGAAGGCCCATCTTCAACCAGATGCTTAGGAAGCTCAAACGCGGTAAGGCACAGGGCGTCATCATGCACAAGATCGACCGCTCTGCCCGCAACATGCGCGATTGGGCCATGGTCACTGAACTGCCCGACCTCGGCATTGACGTACATATTGCCACGGAAAGCCTCGACTTCACCTCTCGAGGCGGCCGTCTCACGGCCGATATCCAAGCGGTGATCGCCGCCGATTACATCCGCAACCTGCGCGACGAAACCATCAAGGGGCTGACGGGCAGGCTCAAGCAGGGCCTCTATCCATTCCGCGCGCCAATCGGTTACCTCGACCAGGGAAAAGGGAAACCCAAAATTCCTGATCCAAAGAAAGCGCCCCTGATCCGCGAAATGTTCGAGCTTTACGCCACAGGTAAGTACTCGTTGCGATCCTTACAGGTCGAGAGCAATCGCCGTGGCCTGCGCAACAACAACGACAAACCGCTTAGCCTGCACGGTATCGCGACGATCCTGAACAACCCGTTCTATACCGGGCTGATTGTTATCCGCCGCACCGGTCAGAGCTATGAGGGCGTCCACAAGCCAATCGTGTCGACGTCCCTTTACCAGCAGGTACAGGCCCTCAAGAATGGCCGCTGTGGAAAGAAAATCACACGACACAAGCACCGTTATCGAGGGCTGTTTCGCTGTGGGCTTTGCGGCGCTGCAATGTCGCCAGAGCTTCAAAAGGGACACGTGTACTATCGCTGCCAAACCCCGCCTTGCGAAACGAAGACCATTCGCGAGGATCGCTTGGATGCCGAAATCTTTTCGGCTTTGACACGCTTACAGCTCACACCGGAACAGGCAACGGCGCTTCGGAACGCGTGGGCTAAAGATCAATGTGAGCAGGAACAGGCCACGCAGCGCGAAGCACTTTCTCTGCAAATTGCTCGCGAAGAAACGCGTTTACAACGACTGGCAGACTTGCTTATCGACGGCGACATCGATCGAGGAACCTTCCAAGAGAAAAAGCAGGCTTTGGAGTTGTCCATCCGGGTCCGCCGTGAAGAACGCGCGGCACTGCCTGATCCCAGGCAGATTGTGCAGGACCGCATGGATTTCCTCGAACTGATGAAAAACCTTACCCTGCTTCACATTTGCGCCACGCCGGCGGAAAAACGCGAAATCGTCGAAAACGCCTTCTCGAACCGAATTGTGGTCGGGAAAAACGTCGATTTGAAGCCGCATAATTGGCTTCAGACACGCGACATTTTCCAACCTGTCTTCTCTGGTGCCCCATATCGACACACATCTCGAACTCATCCGGAGTTTTCGCGGCTGACGAAGTTTTTGCCGACACTAAAGGAGAAAGTCAGCCAGACCTGAAGCATTCCGGTTTTCGAGGCTTGCGTGCGGGACACACGCTACCAGATTGACCCGCAATCAAAGTAACCTGAACGGTCAATAGGCCGACGACGCGGCCGCGAGGCCCCTACCCGCACGGAAGGCGTCGAGCATGGAACTGGGCCATCAGGAACCAATACGCCACGTTTGCCAGTGTTTCGTCTGAACCGGGACGACGGCATATCCAACTGTCGATGCCAGGAAAGGGAATTACCTTGGCGAACGGACCCGGGATGACTTCTGCAAGCCGTCCGCTAAATTCTTGCACTGCGCAATGCCGCGAATATTTCTGTCACGCTCTCCGGGATTTTGGCGGCCGCCATGTCCAACACCGCATCGAGATCTTCTTGGTGGATACCGAACCGCGAATTTCCCTCGTCGTCGATCAGATGCACAAGGATCGGCGTCATGAGTTGCGCCCCAATGTCAGTCTGCATGAACGCTTGCCAAGGCTCCAAGTGAGCCTTCACAGCGCCCATGAAGCCCTCGCACCAGTCCATCGCAATCACGTGACCCTCTGGCGCCTGCCAAAAGACCGGTTCCAAGATCCGGCCTGAACACAGGCGCTCGAGGATCGCCTCGTATCGTTTGATAACGATATTCAGGATATCTTCTGGCACCCGCGCTGGATCGCCCAATGTCGCCGCCAGGCAGGCCTGCAGAGATGGCATGCCGGACATGCAGATGGCTCCAGTCAGATATCCATCGAGGTCGGACAGGCCCATCGACGTCTCCGGGCTCAGTTCCGAAGACAGATAGGCGTCCAGGCGATCCAGATCGTTCATATTGGGGATCTGCGTTGCATTTCTTGAAGCGTGGCAAACCCGCTTGGGATGCTCGCAAGTGTCTATACTGAAGATGCCGCCGACGAAAAGGGCGGCTGACGCAAGAGACGCCTCAAAGGGAGATTATTCCTTGGGTTCGCACGCGCTTTCGACAACCTTTTGGCGTTCTTGTGTAGCGGTCAGGAACGGGCGCTGACTCTGTGCAGAAAGGCTGGCTCTGAAGAGCCGGCCAGTCCATCAGGGAGGAAGGGACTTCAAGAGCCCTGTCCCAGAAGAATAATCCGATTCACGACAGAATGCGCTGCGCTGCGCATATCGGAAAATACCTTGTGTTCATCAAGCACCAAACGCGACTGACCGCAGTTTGGCTTTTGCCGTAGCGACCAAGGCCATGAATGGCGGTCACGTGCAAAATCGATGCTGTCGCACCTCGGTTTTTTTGCGCAATTGTTGTCGCGAAAGCCGCGAGGACATACCAGCGCCAATCGCGACATGCCACTTCAATTCGACTCAGAACTGATCCGGCCAAAGGCGCGACGTATGTCGAAACGCCAGGATTTCGATCTGATGTGCTGTGACGCGGTAAACAAGAATGTAGGATGGTGAGACAACAGCCTCCCTTGTGCCTTCAACGCGCCCGGGCCGACCAACATTTGGCTGTGAAACCAGCGTCCCTTCGACAAGGTCAAGTGAACGCGCAAGCAAATCATCTGCTGCCTGCAGGTTTTCGGCAGCCAGGTAGGAGATGACTTCCGCGATGTCTTCCAGTGCCCGCGGTGTCCAGACCGGCGTCATCACGATTTTGCTTGCGGCCTAGGTAGGGGAGAAGGGGATGTGAGGCTGCGTAGATAGCCAGTAGCCTGCTTGTGGTCGACAACCTGCCCGGCCTCCGCTTGTGCAAGTCCCTCTTCAACTGCGGCCACAAAGGCTTCTTCTTCTGCGAGATAGCGTTCGACCGCGGTGTTGGTCAGAAATGACTTGCTGCGACGGGTTATCATCGCAAGACGATCAAGTCGGGCCTTGGTTTCCGGCGTCGTATGAAACGTAACGGTTGCGCGCTCTGCCATCCCATGCCTCTGTGAAAAGTTGTTCATATGTGTACATGATAACACATGCACCCTGCCCCTGCAAAACTTTGGTTGTGATCGTGGGATTGCGATCTCAGTCAAACAACTCCAGCTGCACTGGGATGACGGCATAACCTCGGCGGCACTTTGTGGATTTCAGCTTCGACAGGGACGCCAGTGCGGCCTCTTGGGACTCGGAATATTCCGTCTTCGACTGTCCTCCCGCAGCGCCGATCCGGCCCCATGTACGGGTCAGGCACCATTCGCCGAACAACGTCTGCACAAGCGAGAGATGATAATACCGCCTTTGCCGCAGCGCGGGCACGATCTTTTCCAGCCGGATATCGAGCCCCGGGGCCGTCATGCCTCCCCCTGCCCGGCCAGACCAGCATCCTGCAATGCTTCATGGTCCGGCAGGTCGCGCAGAGACGACAGGCCGAAGACAGACAGGAACCTATCGGTGGTCACGAATGTATAGGGCGCCCCACGGCGTGGACTGCGTGGGCCGGTTGCAATCAAGTCCTGGGCGTGCAGCCGCCCGATCAGGTCGCGGCTGATCTCCTTGCCAAAGATCTCCTTCAGCCCGTCCCGCGTGATCGGCTGGTGATAGGCGATCGCCGCGAGAACGGCGACATCGGCCTCTTTCAGGTCCAGCGCCTGGTCGGCCACGTCCGCGGCCATGCGGATGACCGGCGCATAAGCCGCGCGCGTTTGCAGGCACCACCCTTCGGCAACCGCAACCACATCATAGGGCCGACCTTCCAGATCGGCACGCAGGTCTTCGATCAAGAGGTCCACCGACGCACCCTGCCCGACCACCCGCGCCAGGTCACGGGTGGGAACCGGCGATGCACTGGCAAATAGCACTGCCTCGATCCGCCGCATCCATTCGCGCCAGCGCAGCTCTGGCGGCAGCGCGTCGAGTTCCCGGTCGAAATCGGTATCGGCACGATCCTTGGGCATGGCTACAGCCCGTAGAGCCGGAACGTATCACGCCCGGTCAACTCGCGCACCGCGCCGAGCTCGACCAGACGATCACAGAGACGTCGCGCCGACCGGCCGGTCATACGGCAGGTGCTGCCCTTCACGATTGGGGAGAGCGCCAGGGAAGGGGAGAGCGCATCCTGTTCCTCGAACAGCCTCACCGCGGCCCCTGCCCCTTTCGCGCGCAGTTTTGGTGCGACCTCCCGCAAGCGCGAAACCCGCCGGGCCAGGTCCTGCACCAGCGGCGCCACCTCCCGGCTGCCTGTCAGGACGGCCCTGGAACAGGCCTGTTGCAGAGCCGCGTCCCTCTTTTGGAGATCGCGCCGGGACAGACCCAAGGACACCAATGGAAACGTATGACGCCAGCCCAGGGACGCGGACAAAGCCGCGTCCGCAACCATCAGGGCAGTCCCTTCATCGCCCGGGTGTGCGTTCAGGGCCTCTTGCAGGGCGATTGCCGCGGCGACAATCGGCGCCCCCTGCCCGCGCCCCGGAGACTTCAAAGGCGCACGCACTTGTGCCCGCCAATTTGCGAACACCGCGCCGCCAGGTCCCAGGGTATCTCCGGGCCGGGCCAGGTGGACCTCGTCCCGCAACTCCGCAGCCCGTTCAGAACGACCCGCGCGCTTCAGGCAGGCGTCGGCCGCCAGCAGTGCCAAGCGATCCCGCAAGAGGGAAGCGGGGACCGTCGGATTTTGGAGCAGCAGATGCAGGTGGGTGAGGGCAGCGCCCGACAAAAAGGCCACATCTTCAGGAGTTTCGGCCTGCGCGACGGTGACCCAGGCGGGCAGCCGCGGTAGGGTGGTCAGGTCGTCGTCAAGAGCATGCCCGGCATATGTCATTCTACTGAGTATAGACGTTGGCGGCGCTTTTAGCCACAAAATACTGTAGAAACCGCCCTGCCTTGCCGGATCAAATAATGTCCAATAAGTTTGCATTATCGGACATAGAAGAATATGCTCAGCAACATGTCAGAAAACCACGAGAAATCGCGCTCAGAGGTGCCAATCGGGTCTTCGTCCAACGAGAACAGCGAGAGAGATCGCCCCGACAGCGAGGCCTTGAGCCTGCCGTCCTTTGTGGCGGGCTCCGGCACGCTTGACCGGCTGGTCGACACCGCCCGCGACTATGCGCGCGCGGCGGCGTCTGACAACACGCTGAAGGCCTACGCGAAGGATTGGGCGCACTTCGCGCGCTGGTGCCGGATGAAGGGCACGGAACCGCTGCCTCCGTCGCCGGAAATGATCGGGCTCTACCTCGCGGATCTGGCGTCCGGGTCGGGACCCTCTCCTGCCCTGTCGGTGTCCACCATCGACCGGCGACTGTCCGGCCTTGGCTGGAACTATGCGCAGCGCGGCTTTGCCCTTGATCGCAAGAACCGCCACATCGCGACGGTGCTCGCCGGGATCAGGCGCAAGCACGCGCGCCCCCCGATGCAGAAGGAAGCGATCCTGGCAGAAGACATCCTCGCGATGGTCGCCACCCTGCCCTATGACCTGCGCGGGCTGCGGGATCGGGCAATCCTTCTCCTTGGATACGCCGGAGGCCTGCGCCGCTCGGAGATCGTCAGCCTCGACGTGCACAAAGACGATACGCCGGATTCCGGCGGCTGGATCGAGATCCTGGAGAAAGGTGCCCTGCTCACGCTCAACGCCAAGACCGGCTGGCGCGAGGTCGAGATCGGCCGCGGCTCCAGTGATCAGACCTGCCCCGTGCGTGCGCTCGAGCAGTGGCTGCATTTCGCCAAGATCGACTTCGGTCCGGTCTTCGTCGGCACCTCACGGGATGGCAAACGAGCGTCCGAAACCAGACTGAACGACAAACATGTCGCGCGCCTGATCAAGCGTACTGTCATGGACGCGGGTATCCGATCCGAGCTGCCGGAGAAAGACCGGCTGGCGCTGTTTTCCGGCCACTCGCTGCGCGCCGGCCTCGCCAGTTCGGCCGAGGTCGACGAACGCTACGTGCAAAAGCACCTGGGGCACGCGTCGGCCGAGATGACTCGCCGCTACCAGCGCCGCCGCGATCGGTTCCGCGTGAACCTGACCAAGGCCGCAGGTCTATAGCCCTCAGCTTTCAATCGGTCGTTTAATAGCGATGTATGAAACTGCAGAAAGACTGTTTTGGTGCCCCTGATAGGTTACGCTCGGGTCTCGACCGAGGATCAGACCCCCCTGCCCCAGTCGCAGGCCCTGAAATCCGCGGGCTGCGCCGAGATCCATGAAGAACAAGCCTCGGGCGGCAATCGTGCGCGGCCGGTGCTGGCGCGGGTGCTGGAACGCGTATCCAAGGGCGACACGCTGGTGGTCGTGCGGATTGACCGCCTCGCGCGATCCCTATCGCATCTGCTGGAGGTGATCGAGCGGCTGGAGGCCAAGGGTGCGTTCTTTCGTTCCATTCAGGACCCGATCGACACTGGATCCCCCCAGGGCAAGTTCACGTTGCAGGTCTTGGGCGCTGCGGCCGAGTTCGAGCGTGCCCTGATCCGGGAACGCACCAAGGCCGGCCTTGCCAGCGCACGCACAAAGGGCCGCGTGGGCGGGAACCCTGGGCTGCGGGCCAAAGACCCTGCCGCTCTTCGCAAGGTGCGGCTCGCGCGGCAAGACGGCTACATGGAGCGGCTGAACGAGACGGCTCAAGACTGGGTGCCCCAAGTGCGCCGGTTGCGCCCCGACTTGGCCTGGGAAGACGTTGTGCGCATCATCAACGGCCCCCTGCCCGAGGCGCGTCGCTGGACCCAAAGCCGTCTCTTGCGCGCTGTGAGGGCCTATGTCCGCGACGGCTTCCTGCCTGCCGAGGTGCTGGCCCGCGCCGGGCGCCGCGAAACCGACGACCGCCTGCCCGCAATTATTGCTGGCATCAAGGGCGCAGATCCCGACATCACGCTTCAAGCGATCTGTGAACGGCTGGAATCTATGCGCGAACGCACGCCTCGTGGCCGAACAAGATGGCAGCCGTCTTCGGTGAAAATGCTGTTGGAGCGGGCGGAACGACTTGGCCTCATGCCGTACGAATCGAGCCAAGATCAGATGTAGCTTCTGACCCGAATCCAAAAAATTTCACCGGGAGAAAACTCCACAGGAGGCATAAAGTGCCAATAGTTGCTTGGGGTTAGCTGCTAATGTGCCAACTCAACAGAGTAGCGGCTCGATTCGGTTAGATCTGCATTTAATATATCTATATCAATGACTTGCTGAGTTTTTTATACGACAACACCTATAGGTGTTGTGGATAACTTTCACACTACATTTAGATTCTTCTTGCCGGACTCACTGGATCGTGGCATTCCCATTCTGACGGCAAAACGCGTCAGACACGCTGTACACCGTCAGAATGACTAAGAGCCTCAACAGAGGCCGAGAGTGGGCGGCAGGACATGGATGATCGTAACATTGGATACACGCAAGGCATAGGCTCTTCCGATATCGGAGCATTTGCCGACAATCTGGCTGAGTCTTTGGATCGCCAGATGAAGATCGCTTTCGAACCCGAAGAACGAAAGTCCCTACGCCGCTTCAGTTCCACCGAAGTCGCCGGCCTCCTGCGCGTAAGCACATCTAACCTGCGCAACCGGCACAAGGACGGCAGCTTCCCGGAAGTGCATACAGACAACCGCGGACACCGGTTCTACACAGCCCAAGAGATTGATGAGTTGCGCGATGTTCTTGGACGCACTGGAAAGAACGCAGAAAGCTACCGCCCAGGTCGACGTGATGGCGATCGTCTCCAGGTGATATCCGTCGTCAACTTCAAAGGCGGTTCATCAAAGACTACTGCAACGATTCATCTTGCGCAAAGGTATGCCTTGCGCGGTTACCGCGTGCTGGTCCTAGACCTCGATCCGCAAGCAAGTTTGACCACGTTTTTCGGCTTTCGGCCCGAGCTTGAGTTCGCCGATGGCGGCACAATCTATGATGCTTTGAGATATGAGGACCAAGTTCCTCTCTCGAACGTCATCCAAAAGACCTACTTCCATAAGCTCGACATGGTGCCCGCCGGTTTGATGCTCTCGGAGTACGAAACCGAGACCGCAAACGCTCTCGCCCGTCGCGTACAACCCATCTTTGCAGAGCGCCTCGCCTTGGCGCTTGAAGAGGTTGAGGCAAACTACGACATCGTCCTGATCGACTGCCCGCCTCAGCTTGGGTTTCTAACCCTGACTGCGCTGGCAGCCTCGACGGGACTTTTGGTTACCGTGGTACCTGGCATGCTTGACATCGCATCCATGAGCCAATTCCTGAAGCTTGCTTCAGAAACGGTCAAGGCGGTGGAGGAAGCCATCGGTCGGCGTGTCACATGGGATTTTGTCAAGTTCCTGATTACCAGATATGAACCGTCGGACGGTCCGCAGACCCAAATGGCAGGCTACCTGAGATCAATTCTGGCAGGTCAGGTCATGACAGAGCCGATGCTGAAGTCTACGGCGATCTCCGACGCGGGGATGACCCAGCAGACCGTCTACGAAGTCGATCCAAGCCAATTCATCAGAAAGACAATTGATCGCGCCCTGACCAGCGTGAATGGCGTTGGCGATGAGCTAGAGCAGACGATCCAAATGGCATGGGGGCGTCGCTAATGGCCCGAAACATCTTCAACCAGCCTCCAAGGAATGAGACGGAGAGCGGAGCCCCCTCCCCTACCCCGCCAAAAGCGGCAAAGCTGCCGGGATCTGTTGGAGGATTGCGCGACTCTTTGCGCGAGATCACAGCAAACTCGATTCGCGATATCGAACCCGATCAGATTGACATGGATGGGCTGCGCGATCGGTTGGTGCTGGAAGATTCCAGTATCGATGAGTTGGCCGAGAGCATTCGCAAGCATGGCCAACAAGTGCCCATCATGGTCCGTCCATCAGCCCAACCGGACAGATACCGCATCATCTACGGCCGCCGCAGGCTTGCGGCGATCCGTAAGGTCGGTGGAACGGTCAAGGCAATTGTTCGAACCTTGGACGATGACGCCTCTCTGATCGCTCAAGGCCAGGAGAACAACCTCAGGCTTGATCCGTCTTTTATAGAAAAGTCTATTTTTATCAAAGAGATGCAAGAATCCGGGTACAAACCCGGTGTCATTCAAGATGCTCTAGGTCTGACCCGGCAAGGCGTATCCAACCACAGGGTCGTCATAGAACAACTGCCAGACGGTCTTGTTCAACTCATCGGGCCAGCACATGGGATCGGACGACGGCAGTGGGGTGAGCTAGCTGCCTTATCGGTGAAGGTAGATTTGGTGGACATCGCCAAAGAGGCGCTCGCCGCCCTGCCCGACGACACTCCTAGTTCCGAAAAGTTCCAAGCGGTCTATTCGGCTTGCTCGAGCAAAGCACGTAGCGACAAGAAGCCGCCCAATCGTGGGCTGACTTCGGTCATCAATGATGAGAACGGCAGTTCATTGGGCACGCTGACAATCGATGAGAAGGCGATCGCTCTCAAGGTCACCAAGAAGGACAATCCAGAATTCGGCCAATGGCTCGAAGAACACGCGGAAGCTACGCTTTTGCAACTCTTCGTACAGTGGCGGAATGAGAGAGGCTCTGGGTCCTAACCCAGGCCACACAGAGCAACACGAGCAGAGGAGAAAAGCGAAGACCCGAAAGAAAAGAGCCCCCCAAAGTTTCCCCTGGAGAGCCCTCATCATCTGATTAGCATCTTTGATGTAGCAACCTCCAGCATACCGGTCAAGAGTCACCGATTCGGTGGACTGATATTTTTTGCCTTTTTCCGCGAAAATTCGAGGAAAGAGACGGGGAAGTTGTGGGCCGAACGGTCGTCGTGAACAAGCCATGGCATTTACAAAACTCTCGATCGAAGCCGCAGGTGCTGATGCAACCCGCGGCTCATTTCCCCCATCTGAAACCGACGTCTGGACCATCTTCAGAGCCCTGAGAGATGCACGCAGCGTGTTTGGTCTACGTCCTGGCCACATACAGACACTTCAAGCAATGCTCAGTTTTCTGAAACCTGGCCATGGCGAAACGGTTTTTGCGTCTAACAATTCACTTTGCCAGCGCGTTGGCGGAATCGACGAACGGACACTCCGGAGGCACATCAACCGCTTCGTTGAACTCGGATTCATCAAGCGCAATGACAGCTCGAACCGAAAGCGCTACCGCGTTCGCTCATCCGGCGGGGAGTGCATCAGTTATGGATTGTCTCTCACCCCCCTGCTCCAACGTGCGAGCGAGCTTATAGCCATCGCGCAAGAGATGGAGAATAACCGGCGAGATCGGATATTTGTCCGCAAACAGATCCTTACAAAGCTCGCCCATTTGGAGGAGCACGATCCTAGCAACGCATTCATCAACCACGCACGGAAAGCTCTACGCAGGAAGCTGAGCCTCCCCGAATACCACGCTCTGCTCGCCAATACAGATGCAGAATGCCAGAGTTTGTCTACCCCGGATGACCCGCCTGAAACTATGGAATTGCCCGCCAATGACGGACAAACTGTCCGGCATCAATCTAAGTCTGAAGAAGAAAAAAAAGATTTAGATAGCAACATAGGCGATGAGGCCCTGAAACCAGACTTGCTGACCTCAGTCTGCGATCAGGCGACATCGTTCTCCACAGAGAGACTTAGAAACTGGTTGGACATTGAAAACCATGCTCGAACACTTGCACCCATGATGGGCATTCACCCAGAAACTTTCGAGAAAGCCAAGAATGCTGTAGGAGCTCAGAAAGCGTCATGCGCGATCTTCATCATGCTACAACTTGGAAAACGCATCCGGGATTTTGGGGCGTATTTTCACAGTATCACCCTGGGTCAAAGGCAAAACCAATTTGATCCATTAGCTTTGATCAAGCGACTGTCCGAAACCAATGAGCGAACTGTCTAATGTCCACCGCGGTGGACTTCGAACGAGAAGCGGCGCTTGTGGCAACCAAAACTGTCCAAACGCACCTAGCGGCGCGTGGTGGTTCTTCAGTTTATCTCAGACCAGCAGATGTCCACCGCGGTGGACAAGTGACACACGAGCAAGCCTTGATGAAAATCTCGCAGGCCATGGAAGAAATCGGCGGCCAGGCATTAAACCCTAAATCCCTAAAGTTATTGTGGGAGGTCACCATCTCCAAAGAGGTTTGGAAAGAGCCGCTCTCGATAATCCAACGGAAACGCCAACCGAACTGGCGTCTTCGGCGAGACGGAAGTCAGGTATCCGGCGGCGGTCAGTTTACTCAGCGTGTTGCGAGCAGTACGCTCGGACGTCTTGAGCACAATCTGCGCATCGCCTCGTTCCAGTGCCCCATGCCGAAGAACCGCCGAGATTAGTTCCGGCGCTCGCTTGTCATCGATGGTATCTGCAACAAGACGACGATACCGTTGGTCCAGTCCGCCGAGATCGAACAATCTTGCTGAGAAGCTGATCTGGTCGAGCGTCACCTTTAGGAACCATTCACTAAACGTCTTCAGTGCCGCTTCTGACAGGTTCCCCCGTCCGTCGCGGTCTCCGCGACGTGGACTGTCGGCCAGATCCATCATCCGTTTGTACTCGCCCCGATCGGTTAGCCCGCGGGCCAGCCCACGTGATACGGACCAGAGCCCTTGGCCACCAATCCCCGCTGTGAGGGCCATGGCATGAGACATCAGTCTGCTGACACGGCCGTTACCATCCGGGAAAGGGTGGATGTAGTTGAGCCGGTGATGTGCAGAGGCGATCGCGATGATCCGTCCGCTCGAAGACCGCGCCGCAATCTGAAATCGTTTGTCGAAATGGTCCATGAATGCCGCGACGCGCGACGATGAAGGAGGTAGGTGGCGCCCGACCGCAACTTCCCGATCGTCATCCTGGCGCATGCGTCCCGGAACGATGGGCTCTTTTGTGCCGTCGGGATGTTCGATGACCCGAAACTCATCCGGCATCTCGTCGTAGAAGCTCTTATGGACCCAAGTCAGGAATTCGACGGATGTGGGGCGGGGCAGGGTGCCTATGCGATGCATCTCATCGATGGCCCGTTGAACGATGACGTGCGCTCGGGCCTCAAGGGCGAGAGGACGGGTTTCTTCCTCAAGCTCGGCACCAGCCAGCGCCCTTTCGATGTCGCGGGGGCGCGTGTTGTGTCCTTCGATCAGGTTGGAGTAGTAGCAGTTCATCACACGGACGAGATCGGCAAGTTCGGCTGCGCTGTCAGGATGCAACCCTTGTCCCAGCCCGGTGGCTTCCCTCTGGATGTCGACCGAAAGGTCTGCCAGTTCTGTAGGAATATGCTCCTCGAAGAAGCAGGGTTCGATCCTGGCGGGTGTTTCCAGCATTTTGCCGATCTTCCATGTTTGCAAAGTAATTGAAAAATAAACACATTTCGTACTTTCAAGCAAGGTTTTGCCGATATGCGTTGCCGATCTTGGTTGCCGATCTAGAATTGCTGCATGAAATCAATGGCTTCGGCAGATGCGCCGGGCTTTTCGGTTTTGTTGTGTGCCCAAAGGGGCCGGAAAAAGAGAAAGTGTCCTTCGGGTTTTGTGACTGACGGATGAGGGCCTTTGGGGTCCCTCAGATGGGTCCGGGCCGGATTCCGGTCTGTCTTTCCTGATGAAGGGCATTCCGATGCAAACAGGTGTCTTGCGCGTGTTGCGCGCCACCGCTGCCTCGTGGTGGCGACACAAGGAACTACGCCGAACCGACCAGACGGGGCAGGCACAGCGGCGCGAGCGCGAGACTGTCCTGCGTGACCTCGGCTATCTGAAGCAGGCGGCGTTATTGCCAAACGCGCATGTGATCTGCGGAGAGGGCGGGACATTCATCCATCTTGGTTGGACCACCGTTTCGACCTTCGCGCCGATCGAGCGCTTTCCCTTGGCCACTCTTGCGGTCGCACGAGGGACCCCGTTCATCGATATCCGACCCGTCACCGATGTCATCGCCCTCGCGAACCTACCGCGGGTGGCGCGGGACGGATCGGGCGACTCTGAACCTTGGGGTCCCGGCAGGTCCGTGTCGCTGACCACCTACATCGACACGGTCGAAGCCCTCGGTGCCAGGATCATCAACGATCCGAGCCCCCGTCAGTCAATCTGATCACCATTCCCTCTCACCAAAACTCGAAAGGAGGCCAGCCATGGCCCGATCCCGCACGACCAAATTCGATGCCTCCGAGGTCATCACAAACGAAATCATCCGTATCATTGAGCGCGGCGTCCTGCCGTGGCGCAAGCCATGGACCGCAGGTGGCAGCTCTCGTCCCCTGCGCGTGGGCGGGGAACCCTACCAGGGAGTGAACAACTTCCTGCTGACGATGCGGACCGTGATGGCGGGCCACAGCTCGCCCTTCTGGATGACGTTGCCGCAGGCCAATGCGTTGGACGCAAAGGTCCGCAAGGGCGAGAAATCCTCTGTCGTCGTTTACTACGGTCAAAGCCGGAGAGACGCCGGCGATGAGCATGATCACAGCGACGGGGATGATCACTCCGAGGAAGCCCGTATATTCCGCTTCCAGAAATCCTACCGTGTGTTCAATGCCTGCCAGATCGAGGGCTTGCCCGACAGCTTCTTCCCCGACCCGGAGCCCGTGCCCGAGCATCCGCCGTCCGAGCCCATCCCGCACATGCAGGCGTTTTTCGATGCCATCGACATCACAACCGTCTTCACGGGCACGGAGGCGTACTATTTGCCGCCCGTGGACAAGGTCTACATGCCATCCATCACACGGTTCCAGGACCCGCGCAATTTCTACGGGGTCTGGGCCCATGAGCTGGCCCATGCCACGAAAGCCCCGCATCGACTGAACCGTGATTTCGGGTTCTCGAAGTTTGGCAACACGTCCTATGCGCGCGAGGAGATCGTCGCCGAATTGACCTCGGTGTTCCTGGGTCAGACGCTTGGCTTCACGGCGCATACGCTCGAGATGAATGCCGCCTATCTCCACAACTGGTTGCGCGTTCTTCGGTCGGACAAGGGTGCGATCTTCAAGCACGCCGCGGATGCGCAGCGCGCCTGCGACTATCTGATCGCCAGATCGGAGACGGGCAGGGCGGGGCGCAGCGCTGAGGCTGCCTGAAAGATCGATTTCTGCGAAGCGGAGAACGGCGGGTTTGGCGGATTGTGCTGCGGTCGCAGCATGGTGTTCCGAAAGGAGGAAAGGCCGCTACTACAACGGCCGAACCGTTTTACTCAGCCTTCCCGAAAGGGCGCACCCTATCGTTCTGCGGTGACGCTCGCCATCTTGATGCCCGCGAAGATAAGGGCCGCCCCGGCCGTTCTGTTGATCAGACCGACGATCCAGACATGCAGGCCGCCATTGGCAAGCGTGTACCCCAGCTTTGCATAGGCCGAGTAGATCACAAACTGCATCGCAGCCCCCGTCAGCCCCATGATGATCATCTGCGGCGCAATCGGCGCGGCGGTGTCGAGGAACTGCGGCAGGATGGCCGCGAAGAAGAGAAGCACCTTGGGATTGGCAAACTCCACGACAAAGCCTTGCGAAAAGAGAGCCTTCCGGGACCTCACCTTGCCCGTCCGCGTGACCGAGAGCCCGCCCGAGCGGCTGAGCAAGGCGGTTAAGCCGAGATAGACAAGGTAGGCGACGCCGACCCACTTGATGATTTGGAAGATTAGGTTGGACGCGAGGATGAGAGCGGCCAGCCCCGTCGCCGACATAACGAAGTAGATCGCCGTTGCGATCATCATCCCGAACATCTGGAAAACCGTCCTGCGCCAGCCGTTCGTCGCGCCTTGCGACGCCACAAGGAGCGCGGACGGACCGGGCGACGCGATCACGACGGCCTGTGTCGTCGCGAAGATCAAGAATGCCTGAAGTTCCATCGCATCGTCCCCTTGCTGCTCTATGACAACAAAGGAAGCTTCCATCCTAGGAGTCAACCGATCAAAACAGTTCCGCTAGATATGGCCATGGGAAATGTACCTTCGTGCGTAGCGCAGCGAATCGGTGCTTCGTCCGCTGAGCGGACACTTGGATTTGTTCGGGGCGGGTGGTGGTCAGGACCGTTCCGCCCGGCGGAAAAGAAAAAGCGGGCTTTGGGAAGGGTGTTTCAACTTCTCAAAGGAGATCTCCATGTCCATGACCGTTCAACCCCAGCAAGACCGTCCGGATCCGACCGTGATCGCGGTGCAGAACGACGCGCTTCGCAAGCTCGCGTGCCTTGGGGTGCCGCCCGCGCAACCCATCCAAGGCCGCATGCATGTCACCCGCTCGCTCATGGAGGCTGGTGACGGCTTCATGGCCGAGGCGGTGAAGGCCACCGGTGCGTTCGATACATTCGAGCCTGAGAATGATCCCGAGGGATGGCACGATTTTGGCGCGGTCGAGATCCGAGGCGAGACCGTGTTCTGGAAAATTGATCTCTATGAGGCAGATTCGGATTTCCGCTACGGGGCTGAGACCCCGGACAATCCCGCCACTACCATGCGCGTGCTGACCATCATGCTGGCGCGCGACTGGTAGGGCAGGGGACACCCCCTGCTGAATCCCCAGGCGATGAAGGCCCACTGACCCCTCAAAGGGAGAGTGGGCCTTTTGTCGTGGTGATCCCTGAAGCCGGGGATTGGTCACGCGCAAGTGCGCGGGCCGCATCTCACCCACCTGGAAGGATATCCCATGACCACGAGCTTTGCCCCTCTCACCGTCGCCATCGGCGATCTGGTCCCGCATCCCGCGAATGTGCGCAGCAACTCGCCGGAAACTTATGACCCCGAGAACATCGCCCATCTGAAGGCCAGTATCGCTATTCTGGGCCTGCTCCAGCCTCTCCTGGTCCAGAAGCTCGACGGCAAATACGCTGTCCTCGCCGGTGGCCGGCGCCATGCCGCGCTGAAGGAGCTGATCGCCGACAAGGCCAGTAAGGGGTTCACGGCGAAAACCAAGGTCGACTGTCGCCTTGTCCCAGACGACTGCGACGTCACCACGGCGCTGTCGCTCGCCGAGAACATTACCCAGGCGCCGATGAACGCCATCGACGAGTTCGAGGCTTTCGCCCGGATGATGGAGGTCGACGGCCAGACGCCCGAGACGATCGCAAAGACCTTCGGCACCACGGTGGCGGCCGTGAAAGGCCGGTTGCGCTATGGCCTTATCCACCCCGACATCCGCGCCGCGGCTCGGGGCAAGGTGATCACGCTCGACACGATGAAGGCCTTCGCCGAGCACCCGAGCCAGGAGGCGCAGCGCGAGGTCTTTGAGGCGCTCACGAAGGACGGCGGCTATCTGCAGGCCTATACCGTCCGTCAGACCCTCAAATCCCGCGGCGTGCAGGTCAGCGATGATATCGGGGCTTTCGTGCGCGAAGACTACGAGGCGCGTAGCGGTGCCGTCGCGGCTGACCTTCTGGAAGAGCATTCCGTGCTTGAGGATGCGGCGCTGGTCGAAACCATCCTGCTCGAGAAGCTCGGTGCCGCCGCCGAAGAGGCTCGCATAAAGCTGGGCTTTGCCTGGGCCGATGCGATGGTCCGCTATGATTACGCGACCATGGCCGACTACGGCCGCGTCTATCCCGGCCCGATCGAGCCGGATGAGGCTGCCCGGAAGCGCATCGATGAGATCACCGCCGGGCTTGAGAAATTGCAGCTCGAGATGGAGAATGAGGGGCTCGAGGACGGTGCCTACAATGCCCTTTACGAGCGCGTGGACGCCTTGGAAGAGGAAGCCCGCGACCTGCAGGAGGCCTACAGCACCGAGGACCTCGCCCGCGCAGGCGTGATCGCGTCCTGGTCGAGTGGTCAGGTGACGCTCCATGTGGGCCTCGTGCGCCCGGAGGACACCGTAAAAGAGGAGGGCAAGCGCGGCGTCTCGACTAGCCCGACGGGGGAAGAGGCCCCTGACCCGGGCGAGATCAGCTACCCCGCTTCGCTCGCCGAGGACCTCAAGACCGAGCGGGCCATGGCGCTCGGGGCAGCGATGGCGCTGCATCCGGAGGCCACGCTCGATCTGACGCTCTTCAAGCTGGTGAGCGACGTTCTGGCCAGCGGCATGAGTGTCACGCAGGCGATCAAGATCGATGCCCGCAAGGAATACCGCAACCACGCCAAGATGGACGAGATCGACGAGACCTCCCTCGCGCAGGTGGCCGCGGCGCATGATGTGCTGGACCTCTCGTGGCTCGATGACACCCGCCCGCCCGCCGATCAGTTCGCGGCGTTTCGCGCGCTCGATGCAGGGGAGAAGGCCAAGCTCGTGGCCTATGCCACGGCCAGCACCACGCAGTCCTGCTTCGCGCGGGATCCTCGGCGCGACAGCCTGATGCATGCGTTCGAGATCGAGATCATGCCCGATATCCGCGCCCATTGGACGCCGAACGCGGCGCTCTTCAATCGCTTCAAGAAGGCCTGGCTCCTGAAGATCCTCGGCGAGCATCTGGGTCTGGCCCAGGAGGCTGTGACGCTGGCCTCGTCGAGCAAGAAGGAGATCGTCGCCTTCTGCGACAAGCTCTTCGCCGAACCCTTCGCCACACTCACGGACGCGCAGCGCGCCGCCGTAGCTGCCTGGTGCCCGCCGATGATGCAGACCGCCGGTGTCGCCTTTGATGAGGCGAAGCCCACCGCGGAAACTCCGGAGCCTGACAGCGAGGTCGCGCAAGCGGCCTGACGCATCAAGTGACCCGCGCGAGGCATTCCGCGCGCGGGTCGACCCTTCCAAACTGAACAGAAAGACATCCCCATGGCTATTCTCAAGTTCTCTGCCTCCGCAGTTGCGGCGCAGATCGCGCATGCGCGCGCCTGTAAGACCTTCCTACCCAACTGGAACGGACCCGTGGACAGGCCGGCCCTGATCCTCATCGTCGGCAATGGTGTGCATCTGCGCTCGAACGGCATCGATGGCACGACCACCCGTATCGTCACCACCGAACAGGCCGATCCCTCCTTCGCCTTCGCCGACGGCATGAACCCGTTTCGGGATACCGACTGGATGGCGCAGCGCCGCATGGCGTTTCGCGACCTGACCGGCCAGTTCTACACCGACATCCTCGACGATGTGCAGGTGCTCATCGATCGGGGGCGGGGGGCGATCCGGCTCGCCACCGATGGCCACAGCATCCGCGTCTTCGTGCGCCGGGCCTCGGACTATCTCATCGGCGGGACCTACGAAGTGCCCTCGGGCCTCGGCGGCACCTTCCGGGTCATCCTCAAGGATGCCTGCGACACCTTCGCGATCGTTCAGAACTGCGGCAATTCGGCGTTTTGGGAATACGAAGATGATAATGCAGCACCAATGTCCCGAGAGCGCGCAGCGCGGCAGGGTATTGGTGCTTCAGCTTATTCCCATAAACGTTGCGAGGATTTCGACGCCATGCAGCCCTACCGCGTGCCGCTCGATGCGCTGATGGAACTCGATGATCGGAGGGTGGCGTGATGGGTTGGCTCTTCTACACCGATCGCCGCGTCCAGACCTACGCGGATGAGAAAGCGGAGATTGCCCGGCTCTGCACCTTCGGGGGCGAAAGGCGCAAGACGGAACTGGTCAAAGCCTGCAAGGTCGGCTCCACCTGGTACGCGGCGGCAAGGGTTACCAATCTCGACGGCACCCCTGTCGAGGACGCGACCTATGTGACCGATCCGGATGGCTCCATCACTTTCGGGGCTGTCTTCCTCACCCGATACGATGACGGCAGCTGGGGCTACAAGGACATGGAGGAAAGTGCTGGCCCGAACGAATCTCGTGCTCCGCTTGGGCTGATCGAGCTCCTCTCCGACCTGAAAGACCCGGACAGCTACGCCCAGGACTGGCGCCAGCGCTGCCGGGATTGGGCGTCGATTCCAGACTACCAGGAAGGCGACAAGATCAGGCTCGCCACCCCTGTGACGCTCACTGATGGCAGCACCTGCCAGATCGTCACCGCGACCCACTACAGGCGGGGCCGGCAGAAACGCCGCTGCTACCGCATCGAGGAAACCGGCGGGCTCGTACGCCTGTCGAAGGCCTCGCTTGCGGGCTCGGAGCTGCTCAGTTCCGCGAAGGGGGCGGCCAGCCCAGTGCTGGCCGAGTTTCTGGCGGAGCGAAATTAGGTCCTGCGCCGGACGTTTCATCGACCTGCCCGGCGACAGCAGATCCTGCGGCTTATCTTGACAAGGCAATGCAAATGCATTACCTATCGCAGGCAGCAAAGACCCTTTTTTTTCAGGAGACTGCCATGACCGCGCTCGCACAAGATGTCTCGAAGCTCACGGATCGGTATCAGACGACCGTGCCGGCGGGTGTGCGCAAGCAGCTCAAGCTGGGGAAGGGCGACCAGATTCGCTACTGCACCGAGCCGAGTGGCAGGGTCTATATCGAGCCCGTGCGCAGCGAAGAGGAAGATCCCGTGCTCGGAGCCTTTCTCGATTTTGTCGAGGCCGATATCAAGGCGCATCCGGACCGCATTCGGGCCTTCGATGGGGCTTTGCATGACCGTCTTGCAGCACTGGTCGGAGATGTTGACGTCGATCTCGATGCGCCGCTATCGCTCGAGGATGAATGAGCGGCGATAGCGTGCCCGCCCAAGCGCCCCTTGTCGAAAACGGATGGTCGATTTATGCGCATCCGCTCTTTCTGGACCAGCTCGAAGGGCTGACCCTGGAGGTCGAGGCGCGTAAGGCACGCGATCCCAAGACCTGGCGCAAGAAAAATTCCACGAAACGGCTGGCCGCCATCTTCAAGCTGGTCACCGAGGCCATACCGGCAGATCCGGGTGCCGCCGCCTTCCGGCAAGGCGGCACACTCGGCGATCACCGCAAGCACTGGTTCCGGGCGAAATTCTTCCAGCAGTATCGGTTGTTCTACCGCTTCAACAGCGATGCGAAGGTCATCGTCGTGGCATGGGTGAACGACGACACCACCCTGCGCGCCTACGGCAGCAAGACGGATGCCTATGCGACGTTTAAAGGGATGCTGGACAATGGCAACCCACCTGACGATTTCGACGCGCTCCTGAAGGAAGCTGCGGCGGCGGACAAACGGTTCGAGAAATCCCTTGAAGCGGCGCCTGAGCGGTAGGTGGGGTCGAATGCCAGAGGGGGGGGCAGGTCACCTACCGCTCAGGCTGTCCATAAGGGGGTGGTTCTTCGTTACAATCTCCCGTCACCTTTGAGCCGAGTGAAATGGGCGACATTGGTGTGCCAGATGGCTGGTACGATGAAATTCTCAGAAGTCCCACCATATCCGTACACCTGCCGTTCGCTGCGTCGTGTACGAACTGGTAAGATGCGGGACTCATCAGACCTTGGCAGGACGACCCTCAATCCAGTGCCCAAGCCTATCGATGAGGCGCCTCAAGACACCGAGAGTCTTGGTCCGCTCAGCTCGTTTGGCCTCTCGTTTCATCGCAATGACCGTGCGCTCATGCTCGGTGAGAGGCCGATGAGTCTCGGGAATGCACTTCAGAAGGTCGATGTTTGTATCGGGCATCATATTGGATCTCCTCATCAAGTGTTCCCAACGTGCCCTACGCCGGGGGGACCCGCTTGAAGAAAACCCTGCGGTATCCTTGCATTTCCCTTTAGATTTCCTGATGAAATGACGGGAAGACATGGTTTAATCTGCAGATCATGGAGTATCGCTTCGAAGACTGCGCCCTGAATGATGCGCGACGTACCCTCACACGGTCCGGCGAACCCATTGCCGTCGAACCGCAGGTTTTTGATCTAATCCTGCTGTTAGCCGAAAACGCTGAACGCGTGGTCACGCGCGACGAGATTATTGAGGTAGTTTGGGGCGGCCGGATCGTATCGGAAAGCGCTATCAGTGCGAGGATAGCGACGGCGCGGAAGGCGGTTGGGGACGACGGCAAGCGTCAGGCCGTCATCCGTACGGTGGCGAGGCGCGGTTTGCAGATGGTGGCGACAGTTCAGGTCAATGAGACGTCAATTGATAATGCTGTCAGGTCCCGACAATCCGATGTTCAGCGCATTCGATATACCCGCAATCCCGACGGACATTCCATCGCCTACGCCAGTTATGGCAGCGGCTCTGCCCTCATAGAAGTCGAAAGCGGGATTTCACATCTCGAATTGAGTTGGGCCATCCCATGTGAACGTAGCTTCTTCGACCCTCTCATCGCGCAAAACAACTTCATTCGCTACGATCCAGCAGGCCAAGGGCTTTCATCAAGTGACAGTGTTGATAACGCTCGCGATTTCATCAAGGCAGGCGAGGACGTGATCGCTGTCGCAGACGCCGCCGGGCTCTCGAAATTCGCACTAATGTCGCGTTCCGGAGCCTGCTTTCGCGCTATCCAGATTGCAGCCCAATATCCAGATCGCGTCACGAAACTCGCAATCATAGGCGGATATGTGACGGGACGAACGACCCGCACGCCGGGACCTGACCCGATGCGACAACTAATAGCGTCAGGTTGGGATCCGAATGCTATCGGTTTCGCTGCCGGCCTGATGACAAGTTACTTTCCTGACGGTCCGGCTGAGCATGTAATGGATTACGCCCGCTACTTCACTCAGGCATCGGAACAATCCAAGGCTTTGGCCGAACGTGACCAGATCAACGCCGCGAATGTTGAGGAGCTGTTGCCGTTAATTTCCTGTCCAACATTGGTCCTTCATGGTCGGAAGGATGCAATTCATCCTCTTTCGGAAGCACAGAAGCTTGTAACTGGTATTCGCGGAGCCGAGTTGGTCGTACTTGAAACCGCGAACCATTTTCCACTACCTGGAGGGCCGGCGTGGGAGACATATATGGACACGCTGCTTGATTTTCTGGCCGAATGAAGCGTCTTCTGACAAGCAATGCTCCGCAAGGTCCCTTTTCTAACGGCGCGTGAACTTCACCGTCAGATAAAACTGCTAGACGCTGAGAAGCGGTTTCACGATCGTTGGGTATGATTTAGCGAGCTTTGTTTCCATGCCAACAGCCGAAATGCCGTAAGAAGAGATGCGGAAGGACCGCTCTGGGCTCCTAGCGGTCGATCGCCGCGCGCTGCCTCAATGTCGGCTCTATTGATCAACAAGTTCGGCGGTTTTGCTGCGTGGCTTTCTCTTTGTTGCTGAGGAGGGCGGACCGCGTTGACGGCCCGCCCTTGTTAATAGCTTTCGGGCCGGTCACCCTGAAAAGTCAAAGCGGGCTTTTTGTCCTTTGGAACTCAGACCCTGATCCAAAGGAAAATCCCCATGACCAAGCCCAATCCGGCAAACCCGGCATTCCCAATCTCCGACACTGATCTCGCAAATGCCATCGCGCAGATCGGCGCGGAGGTCGACCACCAACCCCTGCGCAGCTCAGCGCTCGCGCGCATCATGCGCGAGACGTTTCATGGCAGCGATGCTGGCGGTGCCTGGGACTGGCGGATGGCCTACGACCTAATGCAGGCCGCGGCCATTCAGATGCTACTGCGCGGGGATGCAGCGGTAGGTGACATCGCCACCGCTAAGCTGCTTGCCTCACGGCTGCTGACGGAAACTCGCCGGTCAGAGCAGCAGATCCGGCTGCAGCAGTTTTCCACGCCGCTGCCATTTGCGGCGCTGGTCTTGCGGGCCGCGGCGATCCGCAAGGGCGAGACCGTTCTGGAGCCCTCGGCTGGCACTGGTGCCTTGGCCGCTTTCGCCGCCCGGGCCGGTGCCACGCTTCTGCTCAATGAAATCGACCCCTTTCGCCAGCGCCTCCTGCGGGCCCTCTTCGGCGGCGAGGTGACGGGCCATGACGGGGAGCATATCGACGATCTGCTGCAGACGCCGGTACTGCCCGATGTCGTGGTGATGAATCCGCCCTTCGCCTCCTCGGTCGACCGCTCCAGGGACAAGCACATCGCTGCAAAACATCTCATCGCGGCTGCCAAGCGCCTGGCACCCGGCGGGCGGCTGGTGGCGATCATGCCGCCGGGATTCACGCCCGAACGCGATGCCGCGCATTGGTCCCGCGCCCGCGGTCTCCTCACGCCGCGACTGGCGCTGACGATCCCGGGGCAGGTCTACCGCAAGCTCGGCACCTCTGTGGAAACCCAGCTGATGGTCTTCGACAAGGTGCAGGAGGACGGTGAGATGATCCGCGCCATTGTGTGCGATCTGGATGAAGCCCTTCCTTTTGTCGACGCCGTGGCCGCAACCCGGCCTGAGATGCACCCCGCCCAACTGGCAGCAGCGATCCCTCATGTTCGGCCGACCGTTCCATCTTCTGCCCCGCGCAAGACCGCCGCTGCACCTGTCGCCGCCTCCAAACCACGGGCCAATGCCGTACGTCCGCTCAGCTTCACAAGCTTTGAGACCCCGCGCGACAACACGCCCGTCTCGGACATCTATGCGCGCTATCGCCCGCAGCGGATCGAGATCGCGGGTGCGCAGGAACACCCCACGCCCCTGGTCGAAAGCATCGCCATGGCTTCCGTGGCACCGCCCGTGCCCTCAGGCGCGGCCAGTGCTGAATTGCGCCTGCCTGCCAGGCTGATCGAGGAGGGACATCTTTCCGAGGCGCAGCTCGAAACCATCATCATGGCGCATGATGCCCATGGGCGTGACCTGCCCGGTCGGTTCACGATTGATGACGACCAGACCAAGCTGACGCGCGCCGATGATAACGCGGACGCACGGGCCTATCGTCTCGGGTATTTCCTCGGGGACGGCACCGGTTGCGGCAAGGGCCGCGAATGCGCCGGGCTCATCCTCGTCAACTGGCTGGCTGGGCGCAGGAAGGCGATCTGGGTCTCCAAATCCGCCACGCTCATCGAGGATGCCATCCGAGACTGGACCGATCTTGGCGGCTCGCCCGCCGACATCCATCCGCTCTCCAAATGGAAACCGGACCAGCCGATCCCGATGGACGATGGCATCCTCTTCGTCAACTACGCCACGCTGCGGTCAGCGGGCAAGTGCGGCACCACCCGGCTGAGCCAGATCCTCGACTGGATGGGCGAAGATTTCGAAGGTGTGCTGGCCTTTGATGAGGCCCATGCGATGCAGAATGCCGCAGGGTCCGAGCAGGGCAGGGGGGTCAAACCCTCCCAGCAGGGCCTCGCGGGCCTGCGGCTGCAACTCGCCGCCCCGCGCGCCCGCGTCTTCTACATCTCGGCCACGGGCGCCACGAGTGTGCACAACCTTGCCTATGCCGCGCGGCTCGGTCTCTGGGGGCAGGGCCCCGAATATCCCTTCCCGAGCCGCGAGAGTTTCGTCTCGGCCATGGAAGCCGGCGGCGTTGCTGCCATGGAGGTGGTCGCGCGTGATCTCAAGACGCTCGGGCTCTACACGGCGCGCGCCCTCAGCTTTGATGGGGTGGAGTATGACGTGCTTGAACACGCGCTGACCCCGGCACAGATCGAGATCTACGACGCCTATGCGGGTGCGTTTCGGACGATCCATCACAATCTCGAGGCGGCACTGACTGCGACCGGCGTCAACGATGCCTCGGGCGAGACCAACGCCTCGGCCGCACGCGCCTCGGCCAAGTCCCGGTTTGAAAGCACCAAGCAGCGCTTCTTCAACCATCTCCTGATGGGCATGAAAGCCCCGACCATCATCCGCGCGATCAAGGAGGATCTGGCAGCGGGCAAGGCTTGCGTCATCCAGGTTGTCTCGACAGGTGAGAGCCTGCTGAAACGCCGGCTTGAGGCGATGAACCCGGAGGACGAGCTGGTCGAGGGCGCGCTAACGCCGCGCGACTACGTGCTGGGCTACCTCGAACAGGCCTTCCCGATCCATGCGCAAAAGCTTGTGGAGATCGACGGCAATATGGTGGCAGAACCTTTGCGCGATGAAACTGGCGCGCTCGTTGTCTCGCGCGAGGCGCTCGCCCTGCGCGATGCGGCCATGATGGAGTTGATGACGCTCGCCCCGATCCCCTCGGCGCTCGATCAGATCCTCTGGGCCTTTGGCGACGAGGCCGTCGCAGAGGTCACGGGTCGGTCCATCCGCCCTTTGAAGGCCGAGGATGGTCATCTCTTCATCGAGAAGCGCGCCGCCAGCAGCAATTCGTCCGAGACCCAAGCCTTCATGGACGGCGAAAAGGATGTCCTGATCTTCTCCGATGCAGGTGGCACCGGTCGATCCTACCATGCGGCGCAAACGGCGAAGAACCAGAAACGGCGGCGGCACTATCTACTGGAGCCCGGCTGGCGCGCCGATGCAGCCATCCAGGGGCTTGGCCGCACGCATCGCTCGGCTCAAGTGTCAGCGCCCTTCTTCCGGGTCTGCACCTCCGATGTGCATGGCGAGAAGCGCTTCACCTCGACAATCGCCAAACGCCTCGACCAGTTGGGGGCCCTCACCAAGGGCCAGCGCGAGACCGGTTCGCAAGGCATGTTCCGCGAGGAGGACAATCTCGAAAGCCCGATCGCGCGGGCCGCGCTGCGTGGGTATTTCGCCGATCTTGCCGCCGGGCGCGTTGAGGCGATGAGCTACGATAGCTTCACCGACTGGACAGCCCTGCGACTGATCGACAAGGACGGTGTGCTTCTCGAGGAGCTTCCCCCGATCCAGCGGTTTCTGAACCGGGTGCTGGCGCTGCCCATCCACATGCAGAACGCGCTCTTTGCGGAGTTCATGTGCCGGATTGCCGATCAGTCTGAGCGGGCGCGCGCGGCGGGCACGCTCGATCTCGGCGTGGAAACCCTACGCGGCGACAAGATAGAACAGGTCTCCACGGAAGATCTCTGGACCTGCCCGAAATCTGGCGCCGTGACGCGGATCATCGGACTTGAGGTGACGGACCCGGTCCACGTGCTGTCGGCGGATGACGCCCTGTCGCGCAATCCCGACAAGCTCCCCATGGTCAATCGCGCCTCCGGTCGCGCGGCGCTCATCTCGGCGCGGCCCATGCAGATGTATGACGAGGATGTCGTCATGCTCATGCGCAAGGTAGCTCGGCCCAACGGGCCGAGCTACCTCGAGGAGACGCGCTTCGAGTCGTCGGCCTGGGAAGAGATCGGCAAGCCTGAGTTCGCGCGGCTTTGGGATGCCGAGGCTGCATCCCTGCCAAAAACCACCACGACCAAGCTCTACCTGTTGACTGGGCTGCTGCTGCCAATCTGGAAGGACATTCCGACCACCAACGAGCGCATCTATCGGGTCACGCCTGAAGGGGCGACGGCGATGATCGGGCGCACGTTGAGCGAGGAAGGGGCGGCAGCGTTGCGTGCCCGCTTCCTCGTGTCCAACCCGCAAACACCGCAGGAGATGTTGACCGCCGCCCTCGGCACCACCGCGCCTGTCGATCTGGGCCGGGGTCTCACCCTGACCCGTCGCCGGGTCGCAGGCGAGGTGCGTCTCGAGCTTAGCGGCGCGGACAAGGGCATGATCGATGGCCTCAAGGCCCTCGGCTGCTTCACCGAAATCATCGCCTTCCAGCTGCGGGTGTTCCTGCCGCATGGGGAGGGTGTCGACACGCTGGGTATTCTCACCCGGATTGTTGGAACGGGGACGGACACCGGGCAGAACCCGGCCCGGGTGGCGGCGGAATAGGCAAGGAGGCGATCATGACACTCGAAGAAATCAAAGCCGCCGTCGATGCCGGCCTAATCGTGCATTGGGCCAACACTGGCTATCGCGTGCACAGGGATGGCTTCGGTCAGTACTTGATCACGTTTCTGCCGAACGGAAGCACCATCGGCCTGACCGACCGGAGCGGGCAACGGTTGAACGGAGATGAAGCGCAGTTCTTCATCGCGAAATCGGAGGATTGCAACGGTCCCAACCGGCGAGGCCACCCGATACCTGACGAGCAGGGAGGGGCACAGCGCCCGGCGGAGAGGGGGCACAACCATTTAGGCGGCAGTTCTGACCGAGGGGAGGGGAAGAAAGGAAAGAAGGCTTTCTGGTTTGCGATCCCATGAGGGGTCGAGAAAGCAATCCCGGATGCTCTGGCAAGGACGTCAGTCACCGGCAAATCCGAAAGGACTTATCCCATGTTCGCAGGAACCCTGACCCGCAACGCCGAGACCGCAACCGCCCAGTACTCGGGCATGATCCACAGCACACGTTTCGATATCGCTATCCAGCTCGAGACGCGCCCGAAGATGTCCGAGCGCAGCCCGGATTACGACGTGACGGCGATCAACAAGTCCGGTCGCAAGGTGCGCATCGGCACGGCCTGGAACGAGACGGGCAACACCAGCGGCAATCCCTACATCTCGATGCAGATCGATGTCGGCCTTGGCCCGTTTCGGGTCAATGCCGTGCAGACGAAGGAAGCGCGCGCGGCCAAGAGCGGCGAATTCGAGATCATCCCGCTGGTCTCGAACGGCATCATGAAATCCGGTTCGATCTCGGGCGAGCTGACCGCGATGGATGCCGACAACGCCTTCGCCGGCTATATCGCCAACATGATGTTCGACCTCGACTTCATGCTGATCGAGAATGAGTTCAAGTCGGAAGAAACCCATCCCGACTACCGGATCGAGGTCAGCTCGCCGCGTGGCAAGCCGATCCGCGTCGGCTCGGCCTGGATGGCCAAAAGCAGCCGGACCGGCAATGACTACCTGTCGCTGCTGATCAACACGCCCGATGGCGATCTGCGCGTCAACGCTGTGCAGAACGAGGAGCAGCGCGGCGGCCAGACCTTCTCGATCGTCCCGTTTATCGACAGTGGCGAGCAGCCGAAGGATGCAGGCGCGGGGCTGTCGCTGGTGGCCTGAGCCGGGCGAAAAACTCCAACACTGGAAGGGAATGGGGAACAGTGGGGACACGGTTCCCCTTTTGCTGCGCTGGAGTTGGTGAGAGAAACGCGACGATGATCCGCCCGGTCCATGTGCCTTGTTCAGCTGCAAACCAGCCTACATTTGCTCTTAAGCGAAAAACGGTTGGGCTGTCGCATTCTCCAGCTTGCTAGATTCGAACCAGTCAGATCAAACGACGACAATTATATTCAGGACGGTTTCTTCAGCGCTACCAGCTACCGCGGTCAGTCGACTTCATACGGCAATGCAGGATAGTCACTTTTCTCGAACGGTCGTACCCGGGTTGGCCTTGCCATGCTTTGCCGTCACGAAGCGCCCGGAAATAGCGCTCCGATAACTGCCACCGGTGGAACCACTCTTACCTGGAGCTTCCTTCACCGTGGTGCGCGGATGCGACTTCCCGAAAGCTTTGGTCACGTAACGCCCCGATTTCGCGCTGCGATAGCTCCCGCCGTTGCCTTTACTTGCCATCTGAATTCTCCTTCTCAAGTCTGGCGTGTTATTGGGTCCCTCCGAGGCGGAGGGCTGGTTGGGTTCCAAACAAACTGAAGAACCTCCGCTGGAGGCCTACGGGTCTTCATTGCAAAATCCAGTAGCTCAGAACCGGAGGTGTTCTTCTGGTCAGATGACCGACAGCACTGGGCGTATTTCCCGAATGGATGTTCACATCCGCAAAACTCATCGTCGCCGAGTTCGAGCAGTCTCTCAGCTGCAATCGGCACAGATTGCCGGCCGGGCCATTTTCCGTATTTCTCGAGGTAGAGATGCCGCACGGCCCAGAGGCTATAAAGGTCGACCAGTCCGGTCACAGAACCGCCGGGAAGCCATGTCTTGTCTCTTGGCTCGAATGCGCAAATCGAGCCATCGGGAAAATTCGTATGCCGCGGCCCGATCCAAGTCTTGCTGACAGCCGTGGTCCAAAAGCCCCAGGCTCGAACTGGCCTGCTGGTGGTGTAGGGAAGTTGAATGGCAAATGCGGCTCTCCTACCTAGGCCTTCGATCAGATCGCTCTCAGCAAAGAGCCACATCTGCCTTTCTTGAGGAAACGCGAGGAGACCCGGGTACGCGTCCCGGCATTCCTCTATGCCTTCCGCATAGCGAGACCGTAGTCCTGACTGGACGAACGGTGCTCCGGAATCGGGCGACCGGGATTGTCCGGTCGTCCCTTGCCCTCCGGCGGGCCGTTCCCACGGTCTGGTTGCGGATCGTGTCGATTGGTGCCGTGCATCGGCTTTCTCCTGGCCCGAAGGTTTCGAGACAACCGAGGAGTTGTCGGGCCGAATGACCCCCCGATTGAACACCGTCGGCAGAATGCCGGCGTCGAGGCCTAAGCCGATGGCTTTCAGGTCGTCCTCGATGCTCTTCCTCATTCCTACCGCCCCTTTCCAAAAGCCTTCGGACCGAGGCCCGGACACTTGATGTTGTGCGACTCTGTGTTAAAAGCACACTATGGGAGGACTGCGCGCCGTGTCAAGGCGTGCGATTAGCACGGCATTAACTTATGAAAACAGACAAGCAGGCTTTGATCAAAGCGCTGAAGAAAAAGCGCGAATCTGAAGGGCTTAGCATCAGGGCTCTATCTGAGCGCGTCGGCATCAGCTTTTCCTCGCTGGCTCGGATTGAGCGCGGCGAGGGTGAACCCGACAACAATTCAACGATTCGGATTATCGAGTGGCTCGGTCCGGATGCCCAAGATGCTGGTCTATCCTTCGACAGTGTGGCGTTGGTTCACTTCCGCGCAGCGAAGAACGTCCAGTCAAAAACGGTACACTGCCTCTTGCAGGCGGCACAACAACTCGTACGAAACAACAGCAACGCGTTCCCTATCGGCGAGGACTTTGCCGAAACCGACTCTGAGTTGGCCGGGTCAGTCGCACTGTCCAAATCTGAAATGGAAGAAATGGCGAATGGACTGCGGGACGACTTGCAGGTTGCATTAGATGCGCCCCTCGACGCGCTGAACATTCGAATTGATGGCGTGGATGTTTACACCGTCTCCGATGTTCACGGCCTTGGTGCCGAATGCGCGAAGTTCTTGCTCGGACAAGGTGGCCGCGAATGGTCCGCCATGAGCGTTCCTCTCGACATCACAGAGGATAGGTGGGCAATCCTGCGGAACGACAGCCACACACCGGAACGTCAGAAAGTTACTTATCTTGAAGAGTGTTGGCACATCCTCCTTGGACACAAGCTGACCCGGATTGCAAAAATCGCCGACGCGTTCGGTCGGACTTACGATAGCACTGAGGAACACGATGCGTTCTATCTCGCCTCCGCGACCATGCTCCCTGAAACCGAAGTCAGATCCCAGGTGACTGCAGGGAAGTCTGCCGCTGAGATTGCCACTTGGTTCGGCACTTCCCCAGAACTGGTCGAGTATCGCATCAAACGCTTGGGACTGTGGCGTACCTACAAAAATCGGGCTGTAGGCCTGAACGATTAGAAGGACACGAGCAACGGTTCTGTCGCAAATTTCCAGACAGGCTGAAAACAGGCTGACGCTGGACATAATTATGCTGCGAGTTGGGCAAATTGTTGGAATGCGGTGATGCCGTTGGCGCCGAACTGTTTCTTGCGGATCATGTGCGCGGTCTCGATGGCCTCAAGGGTTGCGGACGCCGAATGGAATGCCTTGAAGTCGAGCATTCGCCCTGTGATGCGCTTAATAAACCGGTGGTCCTGCTCAAGAATATTATTCAGATATTTGACCTGTAGGATCTTGATGGTCTGCCCCGTTCCAGTGAATTTGAGGATCACATTCACGGCTTCCAACCCAGCCAGATTAGCCCCACTTTTGTCGATAACGATTCGATCGGGGACACCGTTGTTGCCAATTGCACGCCTGAAGAAACGCCGTACGGCAGCTTTGTTACGACGCTCGGAAAGCATGAAATCAAGTGTTTGGCCGTTCCGATCCACCGCGCGGTAGTGATACATCCACTTTCCGCGCACCTTGATGTACGTCTCGTCCATCCGCCATGAGATGGCCGTCGGGCGCTTTTTCACCTGAGCTCTTGCCGCAATCAACGGGGAGTACTTGATCACCCATCGGTTCAGGGTCGCATGGTCAACACCAACCCCGCGCTCCTGCATAATCTCCTCAAGATCACGATAGGATACAGGATAGCGCAGATAGAAGAACACCGCGAACAGGATCACCGATTTCGGGTAATGCGCGCCTTTGAAGTTAACCATCGTCACCATCCATTCATCCCTGCGACGTCACCTCCTAAAGCGCTGAATCCTGCCAGCCTACCCGCATGCCCGAAATATTCGCGACAGAACCTACCGCGCCGAAGCAGTGCGCGTAGCGTTGACAAGCGGGCTGCCGCGTAAACAAGTGGCTGCCGATTTTGGGATCGGCTTCTCGACACTGAGCCGCTGGATCCAGCAGGATCGGCGCAATCCCGAGAAGCCAACCGTCCAGTCCGATCTCGAACGCGAGGTCGCTGAGCTGCGGAAAGAGAACCGTATGCTCCGGGAGGAGAGGGATGTTCTAAAAAACCGTTCCGGGCCGCGACCCGCCTGTGCGCGGTATAAACAGCCTGTGCTATGCTTCGCCGGAAGGGCAGTTGCCGATGGCTTATTGGTGGGCTGGACCCCGTTAAAAAACGTGGCACATGGGCCGATGCGCACTTGAGAGTGGTGACGCTGCTATTGCGGTGATCCCGGTTAGGAAGATGACGAACTTGCATGGCCCACGCCCTTCGCCTTGAACGGAGGAGATGCCATGACGAAGCGCAAAACCGGTGACCACCCGGACCTGAAGATGGTCAA
>NZ_FOTQ01000012.1 GCF_900114635.1 Shimia aestuarii | reverse complement strand
AAGGACGAAGAAGCCCCGATCTTCCAGGTCGCAGACTTCGGCCTCGTCGCAGACCTCTTCGCAGCCGTACCAGAACTCACCGACAAACTGTGAGGCCCTGTGCCGGGCTGACGCCCGGCCAAAACACTCTTTCAAAAGGCCCGCCGGACCGGTGGGCCTTTTTCATTCCATGACCGCACGCAAGGCCCGCGACAGGACCGCCGAAGCCTCGGCATGTGCGGCGGGGCCCAGCATGCGCTGCGCCGCCACCTTTTCCATTGCGGTACAACGCATCCCCTGCATACCCTTCTTACGGGCAGCCTCGCTGGCCACGACCTCCACGATATCCTCGACCAGCGGACGCAGATCCTCGATCATCCGGCGGTCCACGAACAGCGGATCCGCCCCAAGACCAGCCGTGTCGCCCACCGCATCAGGCGCGTGATCGGCGAACCACAGCAGCACAATCTTCCCCCCGATCGTGTTCAGGAGCAGCTTCATCCGCGCCACCCAGGCCATGCGCAGCTCGTCGCGCACCATGCCATAGCGATCCGGAGCCCGCGCACAGACCGTGCCCAGCATGTGGCGCGTAAAGTGAAACTCGCTGAAATCCACTTCACGGAACACCATCCGCATCATGTTGGACGCACCGACAAACCGGTCATTCCGACGCGGATGCACCTTGTAGAATCGGTTCGACATGTTTTGCGCGCCCATCACCTGAACCACCGTCACCCTGGCCCGCTGCGCGATTTCCAGCAACGCGGGCTCGGACAGGAACACATCCACCCCCGCGTTGACAAAGCCGAGGTTCACGCAGGTTTGCCCCAACGCCTCCTCGACCAGTTGCGGAAACGGCGCAGGGATGAACTTGCCATAGGTTTCCGTCCCGCCAAGGAAAGCGACGAAGTCCCCCTCCAACTCTTTTTTGGGGCCGCGAAACAACAGCCGGGACGTGCCATATCGGCATGGCTCATAGTCGAGGTCGCCATCCCCCATTTTCTCGTAAGACATAATGCTCACCACCAAAATTTTCACCCGGGACAGAGAATCACAGATAGACCTTGCGAAAAGGCTAATGTGCCAACTTGTCTTAAGTTTTAGACACCTCCGGCCCTTGCGGCCTGCCAAGCCTGCCGCGTATGGTCGTCTCAAAGATCACAAGGGTTCGGCATATGGATATTAATTCGATTGGGGTCGTGGGCGCAGGCCAGATGGGCAACGGGATTGCGCATGTCATGGCGCTTGCAGGCTATGAGGTGCTTCTGAACGATATCAACCAGGATGCGCTGGACGGCGCCGTGGCGCGAATCGACAAGAACCTCGAACGTCAGGTCAGCCGCGAGACGATTTCGGCCGATGACAAGGCCGCCGCGATGGGCCGCATCAAAACGACGCTGGCACTGCCGGCCGTGGCTGGCACCGATCTGGTCATCGAGGCCGCAACCGAGCGGGAAGAAATCAAACATCAGATTTTCGACGCGCTTGGACCGCATCTGAAGCCCGACACGATTTTGACATCGAATACCTCGTCCATCTCAATTACCCGGCTGGCCTCGCGTACGGACCGTCCCGAACGGTTCATGGGCTTTCATTTCATGAACCCGGTACCGGTCATGCAGCTTGTCGAACTGATCCGGGGCATCGCCACGGATGAAGCGACCTACCAGACCTGCCTTGGCATCGTGGAAAAGCTGGGCAAGACGGCCGCAAGCGCCGAAGATTATCCCGCCTTCATCGTGAACCGCATCCTGATCCCGATGATCAACGAGGCGTGTTACGCACTATATGAAGGTGTGGGCAACGTGGCCTCGATCGACAACGCCATGAAACTGGGGGCGAACCACCCGATGGGGCCGCTGGAGCTGGGCGATTTCATCGGTCTGGATACCTGCCTTTCGATCATGCATGTGCTGCATGACGGGCTGGCCGATACCAAGTATCGCCCCTGCCCGCTTTTGACAAAATATGTCGAGGCTGGGTGGCTGGGCCGCAAGACCAAGCGCGGGTTCTATGACTATCGCGGGGACACCCCGGTTCCGACGCGCTAACCTGGTTTCGTTGCATTGGGGGGCTATCTGCCCCCCGGTTTTGAAACGCTCCCCCCGAGGGTTTTTCAGGAAAAAGAAAGTGTGGATCAGCCCTGGGTTCCAAGGCTGAGCGTGTGTGCACGCAACCACGCCATGAACTTGCGCGGGCTTTCATCGAGCAGCTTCATCTGCTCGTCGCTCAGTGGTTTGCCCACGATGGGGGCCTGCGGTTTGTTGCAGGAGCGCACGATCTCATGCAGCAGCAGGCCCTGACGCAGGATGGGCGAAACCTGGCAGGCGATCTGATAGGCGCGGGAATTACGGCCCGGGAAAAAGATCGGCACGACGCGCGCACCGGATTTCCGGATCATCTTGGCCGTGAACACGTTCCATTCGCGCTCGACCGGCGGGCCCCACCAGCTGTCTGACGACATCACCACGCCGGAAGGAAAGAGCGCGACCACACCGTTCTCGGACAGGTGCGCCATGGCCTTGGCGCGCATTTCGACCATCTTGCGTTGTGCTTCGGGGTCGTGCTGGAACGGCACCGGGATCATGAACGAGGTTGCCGCCTCATCGAGGCCGGTCAGAACCGAGCGGGTCAGGATGCGGTAATCCTGGCGCACGCGCCCGATCAGGTCGGCAAAGATCATCCCGTCGACCATGCCATGCGGGTGATTGGCAACGACGATAACCGGGCCTTCTGCGGGGATGTTTTGCAACTGTTCCAAAGGGGTCTGCAATTCGATCCCCATGGTGTTGAGCGCACCACGCCAGAATCTCTGACCTCGGTATTCGGCATTATTGCGCTCGAACTTGTTGACCATGCGCAGGATTTTCAGCTTGCCCGTGCACCATTCTATGGCGCGGATCGCAAACGAGGTCCAGGGGTCGTCGAATGAGTTGGCGTAGGTCAGCGTCCGGCGGTCATAAGTCTGACCCTCGGTGCGTGTCTCTCCGGTCGCCGTGCGTGGCTCTGGCAAAGTGTCTACCAAGTCTTCTTTCCCTGCCCCGGCGCGCGCCGCGCGTCAGAACCCTTCTCCGAACTTGTCAGCGACCAGTGCCTCGATGGCATCCGCCAGCGCGGGCGCGTCCGGCCCGCTGGTCTGAATGTCGATCGACGTGCCCTTGGAGGCTGCCAACATCAGCAAACCCATAATACTGTCGCCGCTTGCGCTCAACCCATCCTTTGACACTTCGGCCGAGGCGTCAAAGCCTTCGACCACTTCGACAAGCTTGGCCGAGGCGCGAGCGTGCAGACCCTTTTCATTGGTGATTTGCAAGGTTCGGGAAATTGTCTCGGACATTCAGTCAATCCGTATGTACGTTTTGGCTATCAATATACTTGCGCCCGGCTTCCAGCGACGCGCGCACCGCATCCGGCACGGCGAGGTGGCGGCTCTTGGCCAGTTTGATCAGCATGGGCAGGTTCGCACCGTAAAGGATGCGGCGATTGTCGGGCGCACAGGCCTTGAGGCTCAGGTTCGAGGGAGAACCGCCGAACATATCCGTCACCACGATCACGCCATCGCCCATATCCACCTCGTCCGCCGCGGCGCAGATTTCGGTCTGTTTGCTGGGGCGGTCGTGTTCCGTTTCAATGGTGATGGCGCGCACGCCCTTCTGTGATCCCACGACATGCTCCATGGCCGCCAGGTATTCCCTGGCCAGCCCGCCATGTGCCACGATCACGATCCCGATCACGCCGTTGTATCTCCATTCACGTTGTCACCCGGGGCAAGTCCGGGCAGTGTCGTAAACCTGTCAAGTTCACGATGCCTTATTGACACTTGCCAACCCCGTTGCGCAAGGGCCTGTGCGACGGTTTCCGTCACGAAAACGGAACGATGTTTCCCCCCAGTGCACCCGAAGGCAATCTCCAGATGGCTCCGTCCTTCGGAGATATAGGCAGGCAGCAGCAGGTCGACCATCCCCATGAGCCTTTCCAGAAAGGGCGCAAAGCTGGGATCGGTGGACACATAGGCCCCGACAGGGGCATCCATGCCAGTCAACGCTCGCAGGTCTTCCACCCAATGCGGGTTGTGAAGGAAACGGCAATCGAAAACCATGTCCGCGGTCTGTGGCAAAGCGCGCTTGTAGCTGAAGGACTGCACGGAAAGTGCCAGCGGCTGGCGATCCTTTGGCGCAAACAACTTTTCAACAGCGGCGCGCAGGTCGTGCGGTGACAGGGCAGAGGTATCGATCAGGACATCGGCCGCGTCACGCACCGGTGACAGAAGGGCAAATTCCCGCTGGATACCCTCTCGGGGGCTTTCTTCCTGTGCCATCGGATGCCGGCGCCGCGTTTCACTGTAGCGGCGCAGAAGAATTTCCGGGCTGCAGTCGAGATAAAGCAATTCGGGCACCGGCCCATCAATGCGCTCAAGAAGATCCAGCGCCTCTTTTACCGACGTAGGCGAATAATCGCGGTTGCGCGTGTCGATGCCAAGCGCCATTGGTCGTTCCAGCGGCATCCCCGAGAACAGGGGTTCCATCAGCCGAAGCGGCAGGTTGTCGATCGTTTCATAACCGGCATCTTCGAGCGCCTTGATCGCGGTCGAACGCCCCGCCCCGGAAGGGCCGGTAACAAGCACGAGGCGATGCGACTGTTTCAGACGATCCGGCATGGGTTCAGGCGGTCCTTCCATGGCGCAGGAATTGCAGTATGGCTGCCGCAAAATGTGTGCCTTCAGCGTGCCAAAGCAAGGGCACGGATTGCCCCAATAGAACAATTTCGCGTGGGTGGGGCAACCGATCGTTTTCCTTTCGGTCCAGATCCACGACGAGGCGCACATCGGCGGCATCGACCGGTTTCGCGTTCAGGATACCGACGCCCCGCGCCTCGATCATGCCGCGAATATGTTGCGGCGCACGGGCAACCAACCGGCTCGCGTGCAAGGCAACCTCGGTCCTGTCATCCGAAACCAGATCCGCGCCATATGCCATCAGCTGAAGTGCAAGCCCGGACTTTCCACGCCCCGACGCGCCGATGATGAGAGCCGCACGCCCCTGCACCGCCACGCAGCTTGCGTGAAGCATGGTCTGCAGCGGTCCGTCCGTATCCGAAGCGCCCTGCATAACGACCTTTCCTCTCGGTTTCTCGGATCAGACGGGCAAACCCACCACGAACCGCGCACCCAGCGGGTCCGATGTCACGTCGGCATCGGTTGGGCGGATGTTCTCGGCCCAGATCACGCCGCCATGCGCTTCGACAATCTGCTTCGAAATCGCAAGGCCAAGGCCGGAATTGTTGCCGAAATCGGATTCGGGGCGGTGCGAATAGAACCGGTTGAAAATCTTGTTGAGCGCCTGATCCGGGATGCCGGGGCCGGTATCCTCGACCACCACCAGCACGCGGTTTTCCCGCTTGCGCGCCCAGATGCGGATCGCGTCGCCGTCTTCGCAGAAACTGATCGCGTTGGTGATCAGGTTGACAAAGACCTGCGCCAGCCGCGCCTCAAGCCCGTTGATCTCGATCGGGGTTTCGGGCAGGTCGGTGATGAATTCGATGCCCTTGCCCTTGGCGTCCTCGCCCAGATATTGCGCCAAGTTGCCGATCATTTCGAGCAGGTTGAACTGTTCTTCTTCTTCCTTGACCAACTCGCTGTCCAACCGCGAGGCGTTGGAAATATCGCTGACCAGCCGGTCCAACCGACGCACGTCATGCTCGATCACATCAAGCAGTTTTTCGCGATGTTCTTCTTTCTTCACCACGCGCAGGCTGCCTACGGCAGAGCGCAGTGAGGCCAGTGGGTTCTTGATTTCATGCGCCACGTCAGCAGCAAATTGTTCATTGCTGTCAATGCGTTCGTAAAGCGCTGACACCATGCCTCGCAAGGCGCCCGACAGGCGTCCGATTTCATCTGGGCGCGCGGTCAGATCCGGGATACGCACCCGGCCCGGATTGACCTTGCGACTGTCCGTGTCCCGCCCGATTTCCGCAGCCGCCGCAAGATCTGAAAGCGGATTCGAAATCGTCGAGGCCAGAACCATCGACAGGCCCACGGACACCACGGTCGCAATCAGGAACATCTGCAGCACCCGTTCACGCTCGCCGCGCACCATCTGGTCCAGTTCCCCGGCGGCGCTGGTCAGCACGACGGCGCCAACAGCGGCGCCATTCTGCATCACCGGCACGGCCACCGCAAAAACCGTTGCCCCCACCTGATCTTCGAGCGTGGCAAGGATCTCCTGCCCACCGACAGCGTCCCCGGAAAGAGCGCGCGCCTGCTCTTCGACCGTGGCGCGCTGCGGGCCAACCGCGTCCCCGGCGCCGCCAAACAGTCCCCAGATCCAGTTCAGCGCCGACGTCAGGGGCGTGCCCTGCGGACGTTCCGCCAGCATGTCGGCGGCATCTGCTGAAGCCTGTCCGGCCTTGCTTCCGACGCCGGTCCGGGCCGTGTCATAGACAAAGACCTTGGTGCCCTCGCGCAGCGGCAGCTTTTCAAGCGTACCGGCCACATCAATCCCGTCGCCGGTTGCCATGTTCACCGGCGCTCCGGCGGGCATCTGCGCCTCGAAGGCGCCCGCGATCAACCGTGCCTCGGTCATCAGCCCGGCGGCGCGCTGCACCGCAAAGCTGTCGCGCGCAGAATTGAGATAAAGGATACCCGCCACCAAAACGCACAACGCGATCAGGTTGAACGTGATGATCTTGCGGGTCAGCGGGGACTTGGAAAGCGGCAAAAGACGGCGCCGTTCACGCCGTCCCCGCAATTCCTTTTCGACATTGGCCTCGGGCGCGACCCAGTCATCGCCCAATACAACGTCTCCGTCCCGCCCCTGGGCCATGTCGCGCACTTCAGTCCTTCCGGCTGCCGCTTTTACTCTTCGTTGTACCTATAGCCGATGCCATAGAGGGTCTCAATCGCCGAGAACTCCGGGTCCACGCTGCGCATTTTCTTGCGCAAACGCTTGATATGGCTGTCGATCGTACGGTCATCCACATAAACTTGGTCATCATAGGCCACGTCCATGAGCTGATCGCGGCTCTTCACGAAACCGGGGCGCTGCGCCAGCGCCTGCAACAGCAGGAATTCGGTTACGGTCAGAGTCACGTCCTTGCCCCGCCAGCTCACCGAATGGCGCAGAGGATCCATCACCAGGTCACCGCGGCTCATCACCTTTGTTTCTTCGGTATCACCGACGATATCGCCGTCCACCGCTTCCTGGCGCCGCAGCAACGCGCGGATACGTTCCACGAGAAGACGCTGCGAGAAGGGTTTCTTGACATAGTCATCCGCGCCCATGCGCAGACCGAGAACTTCGTCGATCTCGTCATCCTTCGAGGTCAGGAAAATGACCGGCATCGAGGTTTTCTGGCGCAGACGCTGCAAGAGGTCCATGCCATCCATGCGGGGCATCTTGATGTCCAGCACGGCCATATCGGGCAATTTCTTATTGAATGCGTCCAGCGCCTGCTGGCCGTCATTATATGTTTCGACTTCAAACCCTTCTGCCTCAAGGGTCATGGAAACGGACGTCAGGATATTCCTGTCGTCATCCACAAGGGCAATCTTCGACATTGATCGGGTCCTTATACTGCTCGTTTTTTATGCCTGTTTTTTGCGGTATTATGCGCAATTACCGCCCAGGCAATCAATCCAAAAGTGCGATTCGGGTCACAATCCGGACTTATTTGACACAGGTTTCGCTAACCAATGGCTAATTTGCCTCACTTTCTGCCGCGCTTCTAAGCGGATTGTTTCCGATCCAGCCCCCTGATTGCGCTAACCTGCAAGTGGTTGCGCTAACTGCGCTAAACCGTCCTATCCTTTCTCTGGAACGACATGTTAAGAGCGCCCCGTGGTGCCCGCGTCGCGGGCTGATCGGGACGTTTCTTGCAAGATGTTCCAGTAATTCAAGAACTGCCGCCCCTCTCCGGGCCGGCTACAGGAGTTTGCAGATGACATTTGGACGGGTAAACCCGCAATTCCGCCTCGAAGATCAAGGGATCGAAGGGCTGGGCAATGTCTATTACAACCTTATGGAGCCGGCTTTGGTTGAGGCCGCTCTGAAGAACGGCGAAGGCACGCTGGGTCAGGGCGGTACGTTCCTGGTTAGCACCGGTGAATTTACCGGCCGCTCGCCCAAGGACAAATTCACGGTCCGCACCGAGACCACCGAGAACACGATCTGGTGGGAAAACAACGCCCCGATGGAAGCTGACGCCTTTGATCGCCTGCACGCCGACATGGTCGCGCATATGAAGGGCCGCAACTACTACGTTCAGGATCTTTATGCCGGGGCCGACCCCGCGCACCGGTTGAACGTGCGCGTGATCAACGAGCTTGCGTGGCACAACCTCTTCATCCGTCACCTGCTGCGCCGCCCGGCGCGCGACGAACTTGACGGGTTCACCTCGGATTTCACGATCATCAACTGCCCCAGCTTCAAGGCCGACCCGGCCAAGCATGGATGCCGCACCGAGACCGTGATCGCCGTCAACTTCGACAAGAAGCTGATCCTGATCGGCAACACCGAATACGCGGGCGAGAACAAGAAATCCGTCTTCGGCGTTCTGAACTACCTGCTGCCGGAAAAAGGCATCATGCCGATGCACTGCTCGGCCAACCACGCCGACGGCAACCCGGTCGACGCCGCCGTGTTCTTCGGCCTTTCCGGCACCGGCAAGACCACCCTGTCCGCTGATCCCAACCGCACCCTGATCGGCGACGACGAACATGGCTGGTCGGATCGCGGCACCTTCAACTTCGAAGGCGGTTGCTATGCCAAGACCATCGGTCTGAACCCCGAGGCAGAGCCGGAAATCTATGCCACGACAAAGATGTTCGGCACCGTGATCGAGAACATGATCTTCGACGAAGAGACCAAAGAGCTCGACTTCGAAGACAGCACCCTGACCGAGAACATGCGCTGCGCCTATCCGCTGGATTCGATCCCGAACGCGTCGGATAACGGCCTTGGCGGGCACCCCAAGAACGTGATCATGCTCACCTGTGACGCGTTTGGCATCCTGCCTCCGATCGCCCGCCTGACCCCGGCCCAGGCCGAGTACCACTTCCTGTCGGGCTTCACCGCCAAGATGGCAGGTACCGAGCGCGGCGTGACCGAACCCGCCCCGGCGTTCTCGACCTGCTACGGCGCGCCCTTCATGCCGCGTCGCCCCGAAGCCTATGGCAGCCTGCTGCGCCAGAAGATTGCCGAACACGGCACCACCTGCTGGCTGGTCAACACCGGCTGGACCGGCGGCGCCTATGGCACCGGCAACCGCATGCCGATCAAGGCCACCCGTGCCCTGCTGACCGCGGCGCTGGACGGCTCGCTGAACGAAGCCACCTTCCGCAAGGACCCCAACTTCGGCTTCGAAGTGCCGGTCACGGTTCCCGGTGTGGACGCCGGTCTTCTGGACCCGCGCTCGACCTGGGAAGACAAGGAAGCTTACGACGCGCAGGCCAAGAAACTGGTCAAGATGTTCGCCGAGAACTTTGAACAGTACCTGCCCTATATCGACGCAGACGTGAAAGCCGCCGCCATCGGATAAGCGCCACGTTCGAAACGATCAGAAAAGCCCCGGACAGGATCCGGGGCTTTTTCGTTATAGCAAACCCGCAGACAGCTCGCCTCGTTCAAGCTGCCCGCACCCCCTTGCTCCAGACCGCCCGCAACGCTGGCACACCTTCGGTCAGCCGGAACCGGATCAGGTCGGCCGTCCTGCCAACCTCGAGCCGTCCGCGATCATCCAGCCCGGTATATTGCGCCGGGGCTGCCGTGACCGTGTGCAATCCCTTGGCCATGTCGCCCCAATGCTGTCCCAACTGCACCGCTGACAACAGCAGCGACGACGGAACATAATCCGACGAGATAATGTCCAGAAGCCCGGCCTCGGCCAGCTCGATGGCCGCCACGTTCCCGGAATGCGACCCGCCCCGCACAAGGTTGGGCCCACCCATGATATTGGCAATCTGGTGCATGTGATTGGCCCGCGCCGCGGCCAAAGTTGTCGGAAACTCGGCCAGCCGAATACCGTGCCGCGCCGATGTCGCCACCTGTTCGGCAGTCGTGTCATCGTGGCTTGCCAACACCGCGCCAAAGCGCTTGGCCGCGGCCACAGCCGCAGCTTCATGCCGGTCCCCAAGGTTGGCACGAAGGGTCAGAAGGTGATCAACATGGCGGGCAAACTCATCGCCGCCCAACCCGTATTTCCCCCGGATGAACCCCTCGTACTTGTCGAGGTTGGTGAACTGGCGCTGCCCGGGCGTATGGTCCATCAGGCTCACGATCCCGATCCGGTCCGCCGGGCCGAACTCGTCAAGTTCCTCGATCAATGTCTCCGAACAGGTCTCGGCTCGCAAATGCAGATGGTGGCTGATCCGCAACCCGCCACTGTCCCGCATCGACAGGATCTCGTCGGCAATCGCGCGCGCGTATTTTCCGTATTTGTTGTTCGGCCCGTTGACGATCGACCCGACCCGGATCGCATCAAACACCGTGGTGATACCGACGCTGGCCAGTTCCGCATCATGCGCCACGATCGCCGCCTGATGCGGCCAGTCCACCTTGGGGCGCGGATGCAAATGCCGCTCAAGATTGTCCGTGTGCAGCTCGATCAGCCCGGGCGCCACGAAGTCCCCCTCGCAATCCACCGCACCCGCCGGCACCGCCGTGCCGCTGTCCATCTCGACAATCATGCCGCCCCGCACCACGACACTGCCCTGCAGCGTTTCGTGCGGCAAAACCAGCATGGCATTGGCGAGGATCATCTCTTGTGTCATCTCTGCGTCACATCCTGTTGTCATCAGCGTTCCAAAAACCCGAGCCCGAGGCCCCATGCAATTCAGACGATACGGCATCTACTACACCCCGCATCCCGGCGCGCTTGCCGATTTCGGCGCGCGCTGGCTTGGCTGGGACGTGGCTAGCGGTCAGCCCGCCCCGCATCCCGATATTCCCGGCCTGCCCGCGCCTCTGCCCGACATCACCGCAACGCCGCGAAAATACGGGCTGCACGGCACGATCAAGCCGCCGTTCCACCTTGCCGAAGGCGCCACTGCCGCCGCGCTTGCGGACGCCTTGCACATCCTCTGCGCCAGCCTCGCGCCCGTGACGCTCGACGGCCTGCACCTTGCCCGGCTGGGCCGCTTCCTCGCCCTCAAGATCGACGGCGACCAGACACCACTGGCCAACCTCGCGGCCAGCGTCGTGCAACAGCTCGACCCGTTCCGCGCGCCCCCAAGCGACGCCGAACTCGCCCGCCGCCGCCGCGCCCGGCTGAACGCCCGGCAAGAGGCCCTGCTCGCGCAATGGGGCTATCCCTACGTGCTCGATGAATTCCGTTTTCACATCACCCTGACCGGACCTCTGGCCCCGGAGCAGGCGGTCGAAGTCGAAACCGCACTCGCACCCCATATCACGCCCCTGCTGCCCCGCCCCTTCACGGTGCGGGATCTCACCCTTGTGGGCGAAGACATCTCGGGAATGTTCCACGAAATCCACCGCTACACCCTCACCGGATAAAGCGCGTCCAGCGCCTGCGCCACGGTGTCCTCAAGCGCCCCGTCATTGCTGATCTCGATCACGTCCGCGCCTTTGGGCCGCACAAATTCGGCCCGCGCCAGCCGGGCGGCCACTTCTTCACGGCTCTCCCTGCCCCGCGCCGCCAGCCGCGCCGCAAGCGTCTCGGGCGCCGCCACCAGCGACAACACCGCAAAGTGCTCAAACCGCGCCCGCGCCGCGCCAAGCACCGTGCGCGACAGGTTCACGAGGATCGTGTCCTCCCCAGCCACCTCTTCCTGTGGAATGCCATAGCGCAGCCCGTGCGCCTCCCACCAAAGCGCAAAGCCCCCCTCTGCGACTCTCAGGTCAAATCCGGCTTCGCTCAGAGCGTCAAAGTCTTCGCCCCCGGCCTCTTCCGGGCGCGTGATCACCCGCCGCGCCAGCCGGATGTCGGGATGCGCCGTCGCAAGCGCATGCATCACCGTATCCTTGCCCACGCCGCTCGGTCCAACGACACCAATCACGTGCGCGCCCATCACGCGGCCCTTGGCGTATAGGCCGATACGTCCACCACCCGGTCGCACACACGCTCCCGGGCTGCTTCGTCATGGAAGATCCCGATGATCGCCGCCCCGCGCGCCTTGGCCTCCTCGATCAGCTCCAGCACCGTGTCCCGGTTCGCTGCATCAAGGCTTGCCGTCGGCTCATCCAAAAGCAGCGCCGGGTAATCATGTGCAAAGCCCCGCGCGATATTCACCCGCTGCTGCTCCCCTCCCGAAAACGACGTCGGGCTCAACGCCCAGAGACGTTCTGGAATGCGCAGCCGGGTCAGCAACGCGCGCGCCCGGTTCCGCGCCACCTCGGCGTCCACACCCAGCACCAGCAGGGGCTCGGCCACCACGTCCAGCGTCGGCACCCGCGGCACCACCCGCAGGAACTGGCTCACATAGCCCAGCGTTTCCCGCCGAAGCGCCAGTATCTCGCGCGGCGGCGCCTGCACCACGTCCACCCCATCGACAACAATCCGCCCCTCAGCAGCAAGGTAATTGCCATAGATCATCCGCATCAAGGTCGACTTGCCCGCGCCCGACGCCCCGATCAGCCCGACGCAATCCCCGCGCGCCACCGACAGGGTCGCACCTTGCATCACCGGGATCACAACACACCCCTGATTATGCAGCGTAAAGGTCTTGGCCACCCCTTCAATCTCGATCATCCATGTCTTCCTTTTGCCAAAAATATCCTCGGGGGGAGTCGCTTGCGACGGGGGGCAGACAGCCCCCCTGCCCCGTCCTCAAACCTGCAACACGCTGGAAACAAGAAGCTGCGTATAGGCATGCTGCGGATCGTCCAGCACCTGGTCCGTCAGCCCGGTTTCCACCACCTGCCCGTCCTTCATCACCATCAGCCGGTCCGCCAAAAGCCGCACCACGGCAAGGTCATGGGTCACGATGATCGCACTCAACCCCATTTCGCGCACAAGCCCCCGCAACAGATCCAGAAGCCGCGCCTGCACCGACACGTCCAGCCCCCCGGTCGGTTCATCCATGAACACCAGCCGCGGCCCGGTCACGAGGTTGCGCGCGATCTGAAGGCGCTGCTGCATCCCGCCTGAAAACTGTGTCGGGCGATCATCCACCCGGCTCTCGGCAATCTCGACCCGGTCCAGCCAGTCCACCGCCTCGGCGCGAATACCGCCGTAATGACGCGCGCCGACGGCCATCAGCCGCTCTCCGACATTACCTCCGGCACTCACGTTCATCCGAAGCCCGTCCCGCGCATGCTGATGCACAAAGGCCCAATCCGTCCGCCCCAGCATGCGCCGCTCCGGCTCCGACATGGTCACGGTATCCTTCACCGCCCCATCCCGCATCTCGAACAGCACTTCGCCCCGGTCCGGCACAAGATGCCCCGCAAGACAATTGAGCAAGGTCGACTTGCCCGACCCGCTCTCCCCGACGATGCCCATCACCTCGCCGGGATAGAGATCGAAATGCACATCCGCACAGCCGATCCGCTTGCCATACATGTGCGTGACTCCGCGCACCGACAGCAGCGGCCCGTTCGTTTCACCTTGGATCATGGGAAACCTCCAACCGCGTGCCCCCCGGCTCACGGATCATGAAATGTATCTTGGGCCCCTTGCCCGACAATTCCGGCGCAAACTCCACCTCGACGCCGGGCCAGACCCGAACCCGCTCGAACACCGCGCGCAGCGTCGCTTCATCCGCCACTTTCAGCGCGGTATGATGCAGCCCGACATTGGCATGGCGGTCAAACCCGCTGCCTTTTTGCGTTTGCTGCCAAAGCGTGATCTTCGACGTGCCATCCGTGACATAGGCCGACGGATAGTCCGGATTGCCGCCAAACTGTTCCCAGCCCAGCGCACCAGTGAAAAACGCCAGGCTCGCCTGCAGGTCCCTCACGGTCAGTCCCAGATGATCAATTCCAAGCGTATCCGCGCTCATGCCGCACCCTCCTGCTCGATGGCGCCCTGCGCGCCCACATGCCCCGCCGCCCGACGGCTGGCACAGTAATCCGTGTCCGAACAGACAAACATCCGCGTACCCGAGTCATCCATGATGACTTCATCCAGATAGCTGTCATCCGCCCCGCACAGGTCACAGGGCGCATCCGCCTTGCTCGCCTCGAACGGGTAGTCTTCGAAATCAAGGCTCACCACCCGGCACCACGGCGGCAACGCATAGATCCGCTGCTCACGCCCCGCGCCGAACAGCTGGATTGCCGCCATTTCCAGCTTCGGGTTGTCGAACTTGGGAATGGGCGACGGGTCCATCACGTACCGCCCTTCCACCTTCACCGGATAGGCATAAGCCGTGGCAATCGCGCCGTGGCGGCTGATATCCTCGTACAGCTTCACATGCATCAGCCCGTATTCCTCAAGGCTGTGCATCTTGCGCGTCTCCACCTCGCTCGGCTCAAGAAATCGCAAAGGTTCGGGAATCGGCACCTGGTAGACAAGGATCTGATCCTCGCGCAGCGGCTCTTCGGGAATGCGGTGGCGCGTCTGGATCACGCTGGCTTTGCTCGTCTCCTCGGTGGTCGCAACCCCAGCCGTGCGTTCAAAGAACTTGCGGATCGACACCGCGTTCGTCGTGTCATCCGCGCCCTGGTCGATCACCTTGAACGTGTCCTCGGGCGTCAACGTCGCCGCGCTCACCTGCACGCCTCCGGTGCCCCAACCATAAGGCATAGGCATTTCCCGGCTGGCAAACGGCACCTGGTAACCCGGGATCGCCAGCCCCTTGAGGATGGCCCGGCGGATCATCCGCTTGGTCTGCTCATCCAGATAGGCAAAGTTGTAATCGGTCATTTCGGTGGCGGTTTCCGGGCCGTTTTCCCTCAAATCCATCATCTTCTTGCCCCTTTTTCCCGGTATGCGAGAGCTTCACATGCAAGAAACCAGAAGGAACCTATCTCATGTTCAGCATCGTAAATGCCCTGCTTGTCGTCTTTTGCCTGGCCGTCATCGCCAAGGTGATGCACGCACGGAACACCGGCGAAGACGCACAATCCTGATCCTTTTACCGGTGTCATTCCGCCGCCTCCTTCGAGGTGGCGGAGGCATCCGCCGCCTCCCGCCGCAGCTTGCGGATCAATTCCAGCTCGGATTGGAAATCCACGTAATGGGGCAGCTTGATGTGCTCGAGGAACCCCGTCGCCTGGATATTGTCGCAATGGTACAGCACGAATTCCTCGTCCTGCGCCGGAGCCCCCATGTCATCCTCGCCCAGCTCCTTCCAGCGCAGCGCCCTGTCGACCAGCGCCATGGAAATCGCCTTGCGCTCTGACTGCCCGAACACAAGCCCATAGCCGCGCGTGAACTGCGGCGGCTCGGTCTTGCTGCCCTGGAACTGGTTCACCGTCTCACACTCGGTCAGCTCGATCTCACCAATCTCGATGGCAAAGCCCAGTTCGGGGATTTCCATCTCCACCGGCACCCGGCCAATACGCAGTTCGCCGACAAAAGCGTGGTTGCGGGCATAGCCGCGCTGCGTGGAATAGGCCATCGACAACACGAACCCCTCGTCCCCCCGCGTCAACGCCTGCAACCGCAAGGGCCGGTCGGCGGGAAGCGCCAACGGCTCCCGCGTCAGGTCCGCTGGCGTATCGTCACTCTCTTTCTCGGTCTGGATCAGACCTTCCTTGTTCAGGAACCCGGTGATATGGGGCGTCGGCGCATCGCGCGGCGCGGCACCCGGCGCGTCGGGAATATCTCCCTCGGCGGCCAGTTTGAAATCCAGCAAACGGTGCGTGTAATCAAAGGTCGGGCCCAGCACTTGACCGCCGGGCGCATCCTTGAAGGTTGCGCTGATCCTGCGATCACAGGCCATGTCGCCCGTTTCCACCGGCACGGAATGCCCGAAACGGGGCAAGGTCGTGCGATAGGCCCGGATCAGGAAAATCGCCTCGATCAGGTCGCCCCGCGCCTGCTTGATCGCCAGCGCGGCAAGGTCGGGGTCATAGAGCGACCCTTCCGCCATCACCCGGTTCACCGCCAGCTTCAGCTGCTCACGAATCTGCGCGACGCTCAACTCGGCGACATCCGTATCGCCCCGCCGTTCCTCGGCCAACCACGCATGGGCATTGTCGATCGCGCGTTCACCGCCTTTCACCGCAACATACATCAGGCCGCCTCCACCTTGGTCGTGCGCGGCACCGCGCGGACGCGCCCGCCTTGCGTAAAAAAGAAATCGAGCCCCAGCGGAAACAGCGCCGCATTGCGTTGAAACGCATCCAGCTCCGGCAGGCGCGCCGCCGCCGTGCTCCGTATCCCCGGCCCCCGCAAAATGGCGTTCACCAACGGGGTTTCGCCCTCTTCGACAATCATCGTGGCCGAGCGATCCGGGTATTCCGGCGTTCCAATCGTAAACCGGTCCAGCGGCATCAGGTCGTCCCAGCCGCCCACAGCAAAAACCGAACGCTCCGGTCCGATGAGCGGCGCCCCGACATGGAAGGTGATCCAGTCGCGCACCGCCGCACAGTCATGGACCCCGGCAAGGAACACCGGCGTTTCCGGGTCACACAGCGTCAAAAGCAGCACCCCGGCAGCCACCGACAGCGGCGCGGGCGGCTTCGCCCCGGCAAGCGTCTCCACTGTTCCGGGCCGCGCCATCACGTTCATCGCCGCGCGAAACGCATGCGCTGCATCCACCGGCGCGTTCGTAAATCCACCCCTGAGAAGGTCCGCGTCCATCAATCCTCTCCCCGTACCATCGTGAAGAAATCCACCTTGGTCGCCGCGGCCTTGGCCGCGCGCGCCTCTTTGGCCGCGTCCATCTCTGCGGCCAACGGTTCCAGCATCCCGGCGCGCACCCGCGCCGCCATGTCGCCCTGCATCAGCGCATCCACCAGCGCCACGACCCGCGCCTTGTCCTTGTCACGCCCCTGCACATAGCCATGCCCCACCGCCCCACTCTCAAGCTGCAGCGAACAGCGCGTGATCGTCATTTCCCCAAGGTTGAACGGCGCGCCTGTCGCGCCCTGCCGCCCGCGCACCATGGCCGCCCCCACTTCCGGCGCCCGCAGCCAATGGAACTCCGGCACCATCTCCAGCGCCGCCCAAAGCCGCGCCACCGACGCGCCCGGCGCCTTGGCCATCAGGGACATCCAGTCCCGCCTCGTGAAATCTGCGCTCATCTAGACACCTTGCGAATTTGTCTACTTTTCTATACAACTAGACAAATCATTACCCATTCCCCCCGAGTCGGGCAATCCCTCTCCCGTGAAAGTTTCGTGACATGCCCACACCCGCACCGCGCACGCCGATCTGGAAATCCATCGCCGCCACCCTGACCGAAGACATCGCCGAAGGCCGCTATCCGCCCGGTGCCAAGCTGCCGACCGAGGCCGAACTCTCGTCGCGTTTCGGGGTCAATCGCCACACGGTCCGCCATGCGCTCAAGTCCATGGCGGAACAGGGGCTGGTGCATGCGCGACGCGGTGCCGGGGTCTTTGTGACCCACGCCGCCACCGATTATCCAATCGGCAAGCGGGTCCGGTTTCACCGCAACCTCGAACAGGCCGGGCGGCTTCCGGGCAAAGAGGTGCTCTATCTCGAAACCCGCGCCCCCGACCCGCGCGAGGCAGCCGCGTTGCAACTGGCGCCGGAGGCCCGGGTACATGTCTACGAAGGTCTGTCGCTGGCCGATGCCCATCCCGTCGCGCTTTTCCGCAGCGTCTTTCCCGCCAGCCGCTTCCCCGACATGCTCGATCACCTGAACCGCCTGCGCTCGGTTACGGCGGCCCTTCGGGAATATGGCGTTGCCGACTATACCCGCGCCTCCACCCGCCTCACCGCCCGCCGCGCCAGCGCCACACAGGCGCTGCACCTTCTCTTGAACGAAGGCGATCCGATCCTGCGGACCGTGGGCATCAACGTCGATCCCGACGGGCGTCCGGTGGAATACGGCACCACCTGGTTTGCCGGGGACCGCGTCACCCTGACATTGGCCGACGGCGACTGATCCCGTCGCGCCCGGAAATTCCGGCCGGACCGTCACCGCCACGACACAAAACCCGCGTATGTCTGCCCAAAAACCCGAGAATGAGCGGACCCATGCCCGAACCTCTTCTTTCCGTGCGCCTGACCGGCGGCACCGTCCTTGTCGACGGGGAAATGCAGGACCGAACCCTGACCGTGGACCGCGGCCAGATTGCCGATGGCCCCCTGCCCGAAGTCGATCTCTCGGGTTATCTCCTGCTCCCCGGCATCATCGACCTGCATGGCGACGCCTTTGAACGCCACATCGCCCCGCGCCCCTCGGCCCCCTTCCCGCTGGACATGGGGTTGCGCGCGACGGATCGCGACGCGGCCGCCAATGGCGTGACAACTGCGTGGCTGGCGCAAAGCTGGTCCTGGGAAGGCGGCCACCGCAGCCCCGAGTTCGCCCTGGGCCTTCTGTCCGCCATGGAGCGTTTCCGCGATCACGCCCTGACCGACCTGCGCATCCAGATCCGCTGTGAAACCCACACGGTCGAAACCGCAGACCGGCTGCTTGACGCGGTCGAACGGCACAAGGTCGACTATGTCGTCTTCAACAACCATCTCGACGAGGCCCTGCACCTCGCCCGGATCAGCCCGGACGAGATCGCCTACTGGGCCCGCAAATCGGGCCGCACCCCCGAGGAACACATGGCGCTTGTGCATCAGGCATGGGAACAGACCCCGCGCGTGCCGCGCTATCTCTGCACCCTCGCCAAACGGTTCGACGCGCTTGGCGTGCGCTATGGCAGCCATGACGACCCCGACGGCGACACCCGAGAGCGGTTTTCGATCATCGGCGCACGCATCTGCGAATTTCCCACCGCCCGCCCGGCGGCCGCGCTGGCCCGCGCCGTGGGCGACTTGGTCATCATGGGCGCGCCCAACGTGGTACGGGGCGGCAGCCAGGCAGGCAATATCTCGGCGCAGACCCTGATCCACGACGGGCTATGCGATGCGCTGGTCTCGGATTACCACTATCCGTCCCTGTCCCGCGCTGCCTTTCGGCTCGTGGAAACTGGCACCCACACCCTTCCGCAGGCATGGGATCTGATCTCGCGCCACCCTGCACGGATCATGGGACTGAGCGACCGAGGCGCACTCGACATGGGCCAACGCGCCGACATTGCCATCGTCAACGCCCGCACTCACGCGGTCGAAGGCACGATCTGCGCCGGGCGCATTTCCCACCTGACCGGCGAAGCGGCACACCGCTTCTTCTCGGGGCGCGCACCCGACCGGCTCGCCGCCGAATAACTGCGCTTCAACCGCCGTATTTCTCGAGAAACGCTCCCGCGCTCAACGCCCGGAAATCGTCCAGCGAAGCGCGCAGGCGCTCATGCGACCAATCCCACCACGCCAGCGCCATCAGCCGGTCCGCCACCGCCTCGGGCTGACGCGCCCGCAACGGTTTCGCCGGCACCCCTGCCACGATCATGTAGGGGGGCACGTCCCGTGTCACCACCGCCCCGGCAGCAACCACCGCACCATGCCCCACCGTCACCTCGGGCTTGATCTGCGCATTGTGCCCGATCCACGTGTCATGCCCGACATAGGCCCGGCGCGACCTGCGATACTCGAAAAACGCATCGTCATGCGCGGCATCCGGCCAGTAATCGGCAGAGCGATACATGAAATGATGCAGGCTCGCCCGGTCCAGCGGATGATCCGTCGCCCCGATCCGCACCCGGCTGGCGATATTGGCAAACTTGCCAATCTCCGCATTCGAGATATCGCAATCCCGGTCACAATAGGAGTAATCGCCAAGGCTGGAAGACTGAATGCGGGCGCCCGAGTTCACCCAAGTATAGGCGCCAAACTCGCTTTCCACGATCTGGCAGCCCTCGGCAATCACCGGCCCCTCGGCCTTCAGCGGGTTGTGCATCAACGTCCCCCTTCATCCCCCTGGATCAGTTTGCGCCGCAACCAGCCCGAGAACCAGTCCATTGCCATCACCATGAGGATAATCAGAACGATGTAATAGGCCACCTCTTCCCAATCCTTCTGGGTGATCATTGCCTGCGTCAGCAAGAGCCCGATCCCGCCCCCGGTGATCGCGCCGATAATGGTCGCGCTGCGGGTGTTGGATTCAAGGTAGTAGAGAATCTGAGACAACAACACCGGCGTCACCTGCGGGATCACCCCAAAGCGATACCGCTGCACCGGGTTGGCCCCGGTCGACTGGATGCCCTCGATCTGCTTCTGGTCGGCGTTTTCCAAGGCTTCCGAGAACATCTTGCCGAAAGATCCGGTATCCGTGATCAGGATCGCCAGCGCCCCGGTCAGCGGCCCCGGCCCAAAGGCCCGCGCGAGCACGATCGTCCAGATCAGCGCATCCACGCCGCGGAAGAAATCAAAGAACCGCCGCATCACCTGCCGCACCGCCATCAGCGGCGAGAAATTCTTGGCCGCGAGAAAGGCCAGCGGCAGGGCGACAATCGCCGCGCCCATCGTGCCAAGGAACGCCATCAGAATCGTTTCAAAAAGCGCCCAGGCCACGTCGGAATGACGCCACATCTTGTTGGTCCAGAAATCGAGCCAGATGTCCGCCGCCTCGCCGCCCAACGCCCGCGCCATCACCTCGCCAAAGCCCAACCCGTGATAGGGACTGTCCAGCGTGAAAAAGAACAACTCCCAGCCCGCGAAATAGCGGAACACTTCCGTCCGGTTGCGCGTCACCGTCAGCCGCCCGGCCTCGGTTGTGACCGTCATCCGGTTCCGCGACACGTTGATCCATTCCGGCACATCCCCTTCGGGCAGGGTCGCATCCACCCCCTTGGCGCGGCTCGGCTGGGCGGTGATTTCACCATAACCCGGCACGATGTAGCTCATGAAATTCTCGGCCCCGAAGGTCACGACATGCCCTTCACCAAGGTCAATCAGCGTCTCGTTCCCCAGCGCCACCCAATCGGGCGCGGTGCCTGCCTCGTAGGTGCCCTTGCGCTCGCCCTCGATCGCCACACTCACCTCGCCCGACCGGTTATCGCGCGTCACGTGGGTCTTGTAGCTGTAGCTGTCCGCCACCAGCGCCCGCGCATTGTCCACTTCGAACCGCTGCGCCAGCCCCGGAATGTCAAAGGCAAAGAAAATATAGGTCAAATAGGCCAGCACCAGCGCGGGCAACCCGAAACTCACCAGCCGCTTGCGCCGGAAAAGCGCATCCGCCTGCATCTTGACCGGGATCATATCAACATCCAGCGCGCTCATGCCGCCACCTTCCTGTCTGTCTTGCCATGGGTCAGGCGGTCACGGAAATGGCTCGACACCTGATCCACCACGATGATCGTCGCGAACAACAGCAGGAAAATCGCCGCCGCCTCGTCATACTGCCCCTTGCCCCAACTCATCGCGTTCTTGAGCTCGTAGCCAATGCCGCCCGCCCCCACGAAGCCAAGGATGGCCGAGGCGCGAATGTTGATCTCGAACCGCAGGAGCGCATAACTCAGGTAGTTCGGGCTGACCTGCGGAATGACACCCAAAATCATCCGCTGCGACCAGTTCGCGCCAACCGACTGCAACCCCTCAACGGGTTTCAGAGACGCGTTCTCGTTCACCTCGGAAAACAGCTTTCCCAGCGCCCCCGCCGTGTGAAACGCAATCGCGATCATCGCCGGAACCGGGCCGCCGCCCATCACGAAGATCAGCACCAGCGCGATCACGATCTCAGGCACCGCCCGCATGATATCCATGATCCGCCGAAACACCGGGATCATGCGCGGCCAGCGCGCCATGCCCCGCGTCGACAACAGCGACAGCACCATCGCCGCCAGCGCCCCGATCAGGGTCGATGCCCCCGCGATATTGATCGTCTCGACCAGCGACGGGAAAAACTTCACGAAATGCGCGGGCAGCGTGTCGACCTTCTCGACCGCTTCGCCCAGAACCTCCTTGGGAAAGTCGAACAACCGGTGCAACCCGCTCCAGAAACCACCCGCATTGCGGTCATCCGCAATCATGAACCCCGACACCATCAGGGCCACGAATATCGCCAGGATAATGCCGTCCATCATCCGCTTGCGCCGCGTCAGCGCCATGTAATCCGCGCGCAACGCGCCGACACCGCCTGTCAGGTCCGCCATCCTGGCCCCTTTCCGTCAAAACACAGGCCCCGCGAAACCGCGGAGCCTGCCATCATCCGTGCGAAATAATCAGTTGGACTTGAGCTTGCGCGCTTCCACGATCACCTCATAGGCTTCGTGGGTAATCGGCATGAAGCCTTTCGCATCGCCCTGCAGAACGCCATAGGCGCATTCCTCGTCCATCGACTTGAGCGACGCCATCAGGCCGGTCATCTTCAGCTTCACGTCTTCGGGCAGCGACTTGCGCAGCACCACCGGGCCTTCCGGGATCGGCTTGGATTTCCAGATCTGTACCAGCTCGTTCATGTCCACGAGACCCGCGTCAACCGCCTTGCGCAGCGCGCCCGAGTTGAACCCGTCTTCCCACTCGCCAAGCCCATCGGCCCAGGTCACACCACCGTCGATATCGCCATTATAGACGGCCACGATGGTCTGCTCATGACCACCGGTGAACTTCACTTCGCCGAAATAGTCACCCGAGGTCATGGTTGCGCCGGTCGCCTGCGGGATTTCGATCGACGGGATCAAAAAGCCCGAGGTCGAGTTCGGATCGCCGAAACCGAACACCTTGCCCTTCATCGCTTCAAGGCTGTCGATGCCGCTGTCCTTGCGGGCAAATCCGATCGAGTAATAGCCATAGCCACCGTCGTTGTTCACCTTGACGAGGATCGGCTCAACCGCTTCGGGATCGCTCAGAAAGGTCTTGGCATAGCCCGACGCGCCCAGCCACGCCATGTCGATGGTGCCGCCCAGCAGTCCCTGAATCACGCCATTGTAGTCGGCCGGGGCAAACAGCTTGGTTTCCACGCCCAGCAGGTCTGCGGTCTTGGCACGCAGGCATTCGTTCGAATTCAGACGATCCTGGGCGTTTTCACCACCAAGGATACCGATGCGGAATTCCTTGATGTCTTCTGCCATGGCCGGCGCGGTCAGGGCGGTGGTTGCCAGAACGGCAGCGATCAGCTTTTTCATCTTGTCTCTCCAGTTGTGTAAAGCCCCGCCGTCACTGAACAGGGCAGATGAAAGTCGGAAATGTCAGGCCGGGACCCGGTTCAGCGTCTGGATCTCGGTCGAGGTGTAGGCTTCGTTGAAACTGTCATCGGCGCCGTAGATGTCGCGCGCCACGCCGGTGGTCAGCTGCTCGGGGGTGCCATCGAACACGATCCGCCCGTCGCGCATCCCGATCACCCGGTCGCAATAGCGGCGCGCCGTGTCCAGCGTGTGCAGGTTGGCAATCACCATGCGCCCGTCTTCCTCGTGAATGCGGCGCAGGCTCTGCATCACCACCTGGGCGTTCATCGGGTCAAGCGAGGCAATCGGTTCATCCGCCAGGATGATCTTGGGGTCCTGCATCAACGCGCGCGCAATCGCCACGCGCTGCTGTTGTCCCCCCGAAAGCGCCTCGGCGCGTTTCGGCCCGTGTTCGGCAATGCCGAGCCGGTCAAGAATGTCGATAGCCCGGTGAATATCCGCCGTTGGAAACAGGTTGAACATCGTGGTCAGGGTCGAGCGCCTGTTGAGCGTGCCATGCAGCACGTTGCTCACCACATCCATGCGCGGCACAAGGTTGAACTGCTGGAAGATCATCGCGCATTCACTCTGCCACGCGCGCTTGTCGTGTCCCGTCAGGCCGGTAATGTCGCGCCCCTCAAAGATCATCTGCCCGCTGGTCGCATCGCTCAGCCGGTTCAGCATCCTGAGAAGCGTGGACTTGCCCGCACCGGACCGCCCGATGATCCCGATCATCGCCGGACGGTCGATCTGGATGTCGGCCTTGTCCACCGCGACATTCGGCCCAAAGGCCTTGGTGAGCTTCTTGATTGTAAGCACGGTCATCCCCTCGTCATTCGAGGGGCTGCTTAGAGGGCGCGTTCAAAGGAAAATTGACAGGCCGGTGAAGCTTTCGTGACGGCGCCTGTGGATAAGTGGCCTGTTTCGCAGACCGCCTGCGTTCTGTTTCCGGCAGCAGACCCTGCCCGGTAGGGGAAATTTCCAGACCCGTTCAAAACCCGCCCGAAAGGTGCGATTTCTCTCTTGACCCGGCCCGCCGACTCCCCTAAATCGCACTCCACTTACGGCGGTGTAGCTCAGTTGGTTAGAGCAGCGGAATCATAATCCGCGTGTCCGGGGTTCAAGTCCCTGCACCGCCACCAAGAATTCCAGAAGCCCGGATGCCGACGCATCCGGGTTTCGTCTTTTCCGGCCCTAGTCCGCGATGTCCAATTCCGCTTCGATCTCGATCGCGAAATTCATCGGCAATCCCGCCGTCCCGATGGCAGACCGCGCATGGCGCCCCACATCCGGGCCGAACACCTCAAGGATCAGATCGCTGAACCCGTTGATGACAAGGTGCTGCTCACAAAACCCCGGTGCGGAATTGACCATCCCGAAGACCCGTGTCCAGCCCGTGATCCGCGATAAATCCCCGATCTCGGCCTTCACATTCGCCAGCACCGCAAGCGCGATCTCGCGCGCCGCGTCATAGCCTTGCTGCGTCGTCAGCTCCGCGCCGAGCTGTCCGAACGGCCCGCCAATACTGCCATCGGCATTCGATTTCGGATGCCCCGAGATCAGCACCCGGTTGCCGCGCACATTCACAAGGCTGAACGGCAGATGCAGACCCTCGGGCAGACGGGTCGCCGCGGGCAAAGCCAGGCCCAGCGCCTGCAAGCGTTTCTCGATGTCAGACATGGGCAATCTCCTCGCATTCAAGGCAAGACTGCCCGCGCCGGATCAACGGATCAACCCCGCAGTGCCGCCAGATGCGCATCACATTCTGCGCGCACCTTCTTGGCCGCCGCTTCGCGCACCGGCCCATAGCCCCGGATCTCCTGCGGCGCCTTCACAAGGGACGCCACGGCCTCTTCCTGTGCCGCGTCATAACCGGCGGCCACCTGCGCAAGCACGCCCTCGAACCAAGCGAGCAATTCCCGGTCGAGCTTGCGATCGGCGCTGAAGCGGAACGGGTCGAACGCACCGCCGCGCAGTCCACGCATCTTGGCCAGCCGCTTCAGCACAGGGCGCATCCACGGGCCCATCCGCATCTTCTTTGGCCGCCCGCGCCCATCCTTGCCCAAGGGCAGGATCGGCGGCGCCATGTGGTAATGCACCTTGAAGTCACCCTCGAATTCGCGCCGCAACACGTCGTCAAACCCGGTCTCCACATGCAGCCGCGCAACCTCGTATTCGTCCTTGTAAGCCATCAGGCGGAACAGCGATTTTGCCGCCTCGATTGCCTGCGCCTCTGGCAACACGCCACGCACCGCTTCGATCTGGCGACGGAACCGCTCGCCATAAGCCGCATCCTGATACTCGCTCAGGAACGCCACCCGCCGGGCAATCACCTCATCAAGCTCCTGCGGCTTTGGGCTCTCCTCGACGGCAAAAGCCGAAGCATCATGCGCCAGCACCCGCCCCAGATCAAAGGCCCGCGCATTCTTTTCCACGGCCACGCCATTCAGAAGGATCGCCTGTTTCAACGCGCCCTCACTGACCGGCACCAGCCCCTTCTGCCACGCAAAGCCCAGCATCATGACATTGGCAAAAACCGAATCCCCCATCAACCGTTCCGCCAGCGCATTGGCATCCAGTGCCGACAGGTTTTCGGCGCCAACCGCATCTCGAATGACCCGCTCACGCAGCCCGATCTTCAAATCCGCGTCCCGGTTCAGCACCAGGTCCCCGGTCGGCATCGCCGCCGTATTGAGCACCACCCGCGACCCTTTCCGGTAATGCACGCTCGCCTTGGGCGCCGAGGACACAACCACGTCACAGCCAATCACCGCATCCGCCGCGCCCGCCTCGGTGCGCACCTGATAGAGCGCGTTCGGGCTGGCCCCCAGCCGGATATAGCTCAGCACCGTGCCGAACTTCTGCGCAAAGCCGGTAAAGTCGAGCACACTTGCCCCCGACCCTTCCAGATGCGCCGCCATGGTGATCAGCGCGCCCACGGTCACAACGCCGGTGCCGCCCACACCTGTGACCAACAAGTCAAATGGTTCCGCGAGTGATGGCACCGCAGGTGAGGGCAACCCGGCCATCAACCCGGCCAGGTCTATGTCCGCGCCGTCCCGTTTGCGCCGCTTTGCCCCGGTCACGGTCACAAAGCTGGGACAGAACCCGTTCACACAAGAGAAGTCCTTGTTACAGGTGGAGAGGTTGATTTTCCGTTTACGGCCAAACTCGGTCTCAACAGGCTCCACACTCAGACAGTTGCTCTCAACCGAGCAATCGCCACAGCCTTCACAGACCAGTTCGTTGATAAAGGCAAAGGTATCGGGGTCTTCCATCGTCCCCCGCTTGCGCCGCCGCCGCTTTTCCGTGGCACAGGTCTGCTCATAGATCAAAAGCGTCACGCCCTTGATCTCACGCAGCTCCCGCTGCACCGCGTCCAAGGCGCTGCGATCGCGGAACGTGGTGCCGGGTGGGAAATCGCCGTGGCTGAACTTGCCGATATTGTCGCTCACCAGCGCAATCCGCGTCACCCCTTCGGCGCGCGCGTTCCATGCAATGCCCTGCACCGAAACCGGGCCGTCCACGGGCTGCCCGCCGGTCATCGCCACCGCGTCATTGAACAGCACCTTGTAGGTGATATTCGCCCCCACCGCGACGGCCTGCCGGATCGCCAAGGACCCCGAATGATACCACGTCCCTTCGCCCAAATTCTGGAACACATGCCGCCCGCCGTTGAACTTCTGCGCCACGGCCACGGGCACGCCCTCGCCCCCCATCTGGGCATAGCCGCCGGTATTGCGCCCCATCCAGCTTGCCATCACGTGACAGCCGATCCCGCTCATCGCGCGGCTGCCTTCGGGCACCTTGGTCGACGTATTATGCGGACAGCCGGAACAGAAATAGGGCGTCCGCGTCGCCCCCGGCACGTTCAGCACGGGCGGCTTTTCCGCCACCAGCGCCCGCGCCTTTTCTTCCAGACCTTCTTCTGGGAAGAACCGCGACAACCGCTCGGCAACCACCGGCACCAGCATCAGCGGGCTCAACTCGCCCGTCCACGGCAACAACGGATCGCCCACCGCACGATGTTTGCCCACCATGCGCTCGGGTTTCGCGCCGGGCCAGTCATAGAAATACTCCTTGAACTGGCTCTCGATGATGCCGCGCTTTTCCTCGACCACCAGCACCTCGCGCTTGCCGGTCACAAAGGCCAGCGCATCGCGCCGCGCCAGCGGCCAGACCATACCCACCTTGTAGATGTCGATCCCCAGCCGCCGACAGGCGGCCTCATCAAGCCCAAGAAGGCGCAGCGCCTCCATCAGGTCCAGATGGCCCTTACCGGTGGTCACAAACCCATAGGTCGCGTCCTCGATATCATAGATGCGCCGGTCAATCGGGTTCGCCTCGACAAAGGCTTCCACCGCCTCAAGCTTGTGCCCGATCCGGGTTTCAATCTCCGGGCTGGGCAGGTCGCTGGGGCGCACGTGCAAGCCCCCCGGCGGCATGTCGAACGCGGGCGTCACGAACTGCCGGTCGGGTTGCAATTCCACCGACCGCCCCGACTCCACCGTTTCCGAGATCGCCTTGAACCCGACCCATGTCCCCGAGAACCGCGACAGCGCAAAGCCGTATTCCCCAAAGGCGAGGTATTCCTCGACGCTCGCCGGGTTCAGCGTCGGCATGAACCACGACATGAACGCTACGTCCGACTGATGCGGCATCGACGAGCTTACACACCCATGGTCATCCCCAGCCACGACCAGAACGCCGCCCTTGGGCGACGACCCATAGGCGTTCCCGTGTTTGAGCGCATCGCCCGACCGGTCGACCCCCGGCCCCTTGCCGTACCACATCGAAAACAGGCCATCATATTCACAATCCGGGTCCAGCACTGCCTGCTGCGCCCCCAAAACAGCCGTCGCACCGAGATCCTCGTTCACCGCCGGCATGAAAGTAATCCGCTCCGCTTCCGCCCGCTTTTTCTCACGCCAGAACTCAAGATCCAGCCCTCCCAGCGGCGAACCGCGATAGCCCGAGACGAACCCGCCCGTATTGAGCCCCGCCGCCCGGTCCCGCCGCGCCTGGTCAAACATCACCCGCACAAGCGCCTGTGTTCCGGTCAAAAAGACCCGGCCCGTTTCGCGGTCATATCGATCCGACAGGGCATAGCTTTGAAAATCATGGGCAGATTTGGTCATGGCGCGTCTCCTTTGGAACGAAGAGTATGACACGAATCCCTCGAAAAACCGTTCCCATTCCCACGCCAAAACCCTAAGATGCGAAAAATCATCTCGCTGAGGCGCATTATTTAGAAATGAAAAACCATGCAACTTGATGCCAAGGACCGCCGCCTTCTCGCCCTGATCGAACGCGACAGCCGCCTGTCCAACGCGGAACTGGCCGAACAGGTCGGCATGTCCACCTCGGCCTGCTGGCGCCGGATCAAGGCGTTTGAAGAGGCCGGGCTGATCGACGGCTACGGCGCGCGCCTGCGTCCGGAAAAGCTGGGCCTTGGCTTTCATGCCATCGTGCATGTCCAGCTGACCCGGCACGACAAACCGGCTCTGAAGCGCTTTATCGAGGTCATCCCCAACCGCCCCGAGGTGCGCGATTGCTTTGCCACCACCGGCGCGGCAGATTATCACCTGCGCATCCGCTGCACCGACATCGACGCCTATAACCGTTTTCTCGAAGACGTGTTGTTCACCCTGCCCGCCGTGCGCTCGGCCCAGACCAACGTCATATTGCGCGACCTGAAATCCCGCTGACTCCGCCCCGGACTTGATCCGGGGCTCCGCGCCGGGTACTGCGTATGAAACCAAGCGAGAAACTTCCCATGACCCGCAAAGTCACCATCCTGAACGGCCCCAACCTCAACCTGCTCGGCAAACGCGAACCCGAAATCTACGGCTCGGACACGCTCGAGGACGTCGCCAACAACTGCGCGACACTGGGCAAGGATCTCGGGATCGACACGACGCTGTTACAGTCCAACCACGAAGGCCAGCTGATCGACTGGATTCACGCGGCCCGCGAAGATTCGGACGGCATCATCATCAACCCCGCGGCCTTCACCCATACTTCCGTGGCCATCCTCGATGCGCTCAATACCTTCAAGGGCCCCGTGCTCGAAGTGCACATCTCCAACGTGCATCAGCGTGAAAGCTTCCGGCACCATTCTTATGTTTCGCTGCGCGCCAACGGCGTGATCGCAGGCTTCGGGGTTGAGGGCTACGAACTCGCCCTGCGCCGCATGGCAACCCTTCTGGGATAAGCAATCCCGCGCGGAATCAAGGCCGCAGGCCGCCGCGCGATCGCCAGCATTGACCGGCAGGCGCTTTTCTAAAGAAAATCTGCCGAGAGGGGCCACCCCTACCGCTTCTTCATCGCATCCAGCAACGCCGCACCCAGCGCACCATTGCCGCTGTCCGGCTTCGAACGCGTCTGAGGCTTGCCACCGCCCCCACGCGGCCCCTTACCCGGACCACCGCGCCCCTGCGGCCCGCCGCGCTCGTTGCGCGCCTCGCGCGCCGAGGTGCCGCCATCCTTCTTCATGCTAAGGCCAATCCGCTTGCGCGCGACGTCCACCTCGGTCACGCGCACCTTCACGACATCCCCCGCCTTGACCACCTCATGCGGGTCCTTCACGAACCGGTCCGCCAGCTGGCTCACATGCACCAGCCCATCCTGATGCACCCCGATATCCACAAACGCGCCAAAGGCTGCCACGTTTGTCACCGTCCCCTCCAGCATCATGCCCGGCTTGAGGTCGGTAATCTCCTCGACCCCATCGGCAAAGGCCGCCGTCTTGAAGGTCGGGCGCGGATCACGCCCCGGCTTTTCCAATTCGCTCAAAATGTCGCGCACCGTCGGCAGACCAAACTGCGCATCCACGAATTCTTCCGCCCGCACCCGCTTCAAGGCGCCCTCATCCCCCATCAAGGACCGCACATCGCGCCCACAGGCTTTCACGATCCGCCGCGCAACGTCATAGGCCTCGGGATGCACCGCACTCGCGTCCAGCGGCTCTGAACCGTCCCTGATCCGCAGGAAGCCGGCGCATTGCTCAAACGCCACCGGCCCCAGCCGCGCCACCTTCAGCAACTCCTTGCGCGAGGCAAAGGCGCCATTGGCATCGCGGTGCGCCACGATCGCCTCGGCCAATCCCGGCCCAAGCCCCGACACATGCGCCAAGAGCGGTGCCGACGCCATGTTGAGGTCCACGCCAACCGCGTTCACCGCATCTTCGACCACCGCCTCCAGCGACTTTCCAAGCCGGAACTGGTCCACATCATGCTGATACTGGCCCACACCGATCGACTTGGGTTCGATCTTCACCAACTCCGCCAGCGGATCCTGCAAGCGCCGCGCTATCGACACCGCCCCGCGCAAGGACACGTCCAGCCCCGGAAATTCCCGCGCTGCCAGCTCGCTCGCCGAATACACGCTGGCCCCGGCCTCGCTCACCACCACCTTGGTCGGCGCCTTCACACCCTTCGGCAACAGCTTCAACACATCGCCCACCAACCGCTCGCTCTCGCGGCTCGCCGTGCCATTACCAATCGCGATCAGCTCCACGCCATGCTTGGCAATCAGCCCCAGCAAAACCGCCTCGGCCCCGCGCACGTCGTTCTTGGGCTGGAACGGATAGATCGTCGCCGTGTCCAAAAGCTTGCCCGTGGCATCCACCACCGCCACCTTGCAGCCCGTGCGAATACCCGGATCCAATCCCAGCGTCGCCTTGGCCCCCGCTGGTGCGGCCAAGAGCAAATCCTTGAGGTTGCGCGCAAAGACGGCAATCGCCTCTTCCTGCGCCCGCGCCCGCAGCTCGCCCATCAGCTCAACCGTCATCGTGAGCGAAAGCTTCACCCGCCAGGTCCACCCGGCCACCTTGCGCAGCCACAGATCCCCCGGCCCGTCGCCACGCGTTTCCAATTGCGCGGCCACCATGCTCTCGGCCCGCTCCTTGCCGCCCTCGGGGTCCGGCCCGATATCCATCGAGATCACACCCTCTTTGCTGGCCCGCATCATCGCCAGCGCCCGGTGGCTCGGAACCTTGGCCCAAGGTTCCGCATGGTCGAAATAATCCGAGAACTTCGCCCCGGCCTGTTCCTGCCCCGGAATGACCCGCGCCGTGACAATCGCCTCTTTCTGCAAAAAACTGCGCAGCTGCCCCAACAGGTCTGCATTCTCGCACAGCCCCTCGACAATGATATCCCGCGCGCCTTCAAGCGCCGCCTTCTCATCCGCGACGGCCTCGCTCAGATAGCCTTTGGCGAGACACTCCGGATCAGCATTCCGGTCTGCCAAAATCGCCTCGGCCAACGGCTCCAATCCGTTTTCGCGGGCAATCATCGCCTTGGTACGCCGCTTGGGTTTGTAAGGCAGGTAAATGTCTTCCAGCGCCGCCTTGGTTTCCGCCCCGGCAATCGCCTTGGCAAGGTCATCGCTCATCTTGTCCTGTTCCGTGATCGACGCCGCCACGGTCTCGCGCCGCGCCTCCAGCTCGCGCAGATAGACCAGCCGATCCGACAGGGTCCGCAGCTGCGTATCATCCAGCCCGCCGGTCACTTCTTTGCGGTAGCGCGCCACAAACGGCACCGTCGCCCCCTCGTCGAGCAGCTTGACCGCCGCCCCCACCTGTTCGGGCCGGGCTCCGATCTCGGTTGCGATTGTCCGTGAAATGCGCGCGCTCGTGTCCAAAGGTCTGTCTCCTGCCTGACTCGGGGAAGCTCTTTCTAACGCCCCCTCGATTCGCCGCCAACCGCGTTTCGCCCCACCAAACCCTGCAATTTCGCGTCACCGCCGCGCGGGTCGTAAACCCAGCGATTTCAGCGCAAAATACCGACGCGATACCGACGTGATACCGCAAGGGTTTTTCGACGTTAACCCAACGCCTTACCCCCGATTCGCGGCGCTCAGCGCCCGCCCACATCCTCGGGCGCAATCGACACGGTCTTAACCACTGCGTAACACTTCACCCCGGGCACCAGCCCCAGCGCATCCGCAGAGCGCCGCGTCACCCGCGCCAGCACCGGCCCGGCATTTGTCTTGACCGAGACAATTGCCCCCGGCCCATCGCCCGCGCGCACCGCATCAATCTCACCAGCCATCATGTTGAGCGCCGAAAGCCCCTTGGGTTCCTCACGGCTCAAGATCACGTCATGCGCCGCGATCCGCACCCGCATCAACGTACCAATCCGTTGCGAAATCCTTGGCAAAAACAACGGGTTGCCGCCCGCGTCCAGCTCGCTCAACCCATCCTCGTGATGCGCCACAACCCGCGCCTCAAGCACCGCGCCCACGGCCCGCACCCCGGCGGGAGTGAACCCCGGATCACCCAGCACTTCGGCGGCCGGACCCACCCGGCTCACCCGTCCCCGCTCCAGCGCCACAACCGTCGTCGCCAGCCGCGCCACCTCGCCCATCGAATGGCTCACATACAGGATCGGCACATCCGCCTCATCCCTAAGCCTCTCAAAATAAGGCATAATCTCGGCCTTGCGCGCCTCGTCAAGCGCCGCAAGCGGTTCATCGGCCAGGATCAATCGGGGCCGCGCCAGCAACGCCCGCCCAATCGCCACCCGCTGTTTTTCGCCACCCGACAGCATCCCCGGACGCCGCCCCAAAAGCGGTTCAATCCCGAGCATGTGGACCACTTTATCGAGCTCGGAAACCGCCCCGTCTTTCGGCGCAAACCTCTGACCATAAGCCAGATTTTGCTTCACACTCATATGCGGAAACAGCCGCCCCTCCTGAAACACATAGCCAAGCCGACGCTTGTGGGGCGGCAACCAGATGCCCGCCGCGCTATCCTGTAAAACCCAGTCATCGACCGCCACGCGCCCCACGCTCCCACGCGACAGCCCGGCCACCGCGTTGATCAGGGTTGTCTTGCCCGAACCCGAGGCCCCAAACAGCACTGTCGCCCCCGTGGGTGCCTCGAAATCCACATCCAGGTCGAAGCCTTCAACCTTTTGTTTTACCTTGACAAAAAGGCTCATTCCCCACCAACCCGGCGCGCGAGATAACGCCCTATGAACTCGCTCAGCAACAGCGCCGCCATGGCCACAAAGACCGACACCATGACCAGCCGCAACGCCGCCGTTTCCCCCCCGGGCACCTGCAGGAAACTGTAGATCGCAGAGGGCAGCGTGCGTGTCTGACCGGGAATGTTGGACACAAAGGTGATCGTTGCCCCAAACTCGCCCATCGCCTTGGCAAAGGCCAACACCGCCCCAGCCAGAATTCCCGGCAATATCAAGGGCATGGTTACCGTGAGGAACACCCAGATGCGCGACGCCCCCAAGGTCGACGCCGCCTGTTCCAGCTTCGGGTCGACCGCTTCAATCGACAACCGCACCGCCCGTACCAAAAGAGGAAAAGCCATCACCGCCGCCGCCAAGGCCGCCCCGGTCCAGCGGAACGCAAAAACGATACCCAACTCCTTGAGAAAGCTTCCAAATCCGCCCTGTGTTCCGAAGGCCATCAACAGCAGATAGCCGGTCGCGACAGGAGGCAGGATCAGCGGCAGGTGCACCAGCCCATTAACCAATTGCTTACCCGGAAAGGACCAGCGCGCCAGCGCATATGCCACGAAAATCCCCGGCCCCAACGCCCCCAGCGTGGCCCAGAACGCCACCTTGAGCGACAACGCCACCGCCGCCCATTCCTCAGGCCCCAACCAGTCGGTCATGACCCGCCCTCCGACCGCATCCGGAACCCCTGCCTCTCAAACGCCGCGCGCGCCGTATCGCCTTGCATATATTGCAGAAAATCCACTCCGAGACCGCGTCCACGCCCCGCAACAACCGCCGCCGGATAGATGATTTCCGGCACCAAGTCTGCCGGGAAAGCGCCAACGATCACAACATCATCACTGGCGCGCGCATCGGTTTCATACACGATCCCCAACGGCGCCTCCCCCAAAGCAACCAACGCCAACGCGGCCCGCACATTGTCGGCCTGTGCAACCTGTGGCGCAACATCGTCCCAGACGCCAAGCGCGCTCAACGCGGCCTTGCCATATTGCCCGGCAGGCACCCCGTCGACCAAGGCCATCGCCAGCCGCCCATCGCCCAAAAGCAAGCGCACATCCTCGCCAATCACCGGGCGCGCCACGGGCACCGCCCCTTTCGGCGCGATCAGCACAAGTTGGTTTTCCAAGAGATCGACCCGACTCTCCGAAAGCACCAACCCTTTGTTTTCAAGGTAATCCATCCACATCGTGTTGGCCGACAGATAGACATCCGCAGGCGCGCCATACGCGATCTGACGCGCCAGGGCCGACGATCCCGCCAGCGATACCACCACGCGATGCCCCGTCTCGGCCTCAAAGGTTTCGGCAATCTCGTCCAGTGCATTCTTGAGGCTGGCAGCCGCAAAAACCGTCACCTCACCCGCCATGGCAGCCGACGCCAAGCCCCCTAGGAACAGGGTCAGAACAGCCACAAGGCCTATCAATCCACGGCGCCTGACCATCATTCTCCCGGGGTGGAACACTTTCGATTTCAAAGGGATACCGAATAACCCCCGTTGTCGCAACACGCGCCTTCCCGCTTGAGCCGGACGCAAGACTTGCTAAGACTGCTGCCAGCAGTCGAGGAGGAACGCATATGACACAACGCCCTGTCCTGATCGCCGGAGGCGGCATCGGCGGCCTGAGCGTCGCCCTGACCCTGCACCAGATCGGCGTGCCCTGCATCGTCTTCGAAGCGGTTGACGAACTGCGTCCGCTTGGTGTTGGCATCAACCTGCAACCCAATGCCGTGCGCGAATTGTTCGATATGGGATTCTCGCGCGAAGACCTTGATAAGGTTGGCGTTTCTGCCAAGGAATGGGCGCTCGTCGGGCTCAACGGAAATGACATCTACGCCGAACCACGTGGCGAAGAGGCGGGCTATAACTGGCCGCAATACGCCGTGCACCGGGGCACCTTCCACATGATGCTGTATGACGCCTTCATCGCCCGCGCCGGGCAAGATGCCGTGCAGCTTGGTGCGCGGGTCACCGGCTATGAAAATAACGCGGACGGAACCGTAACGGCCGTGATCGAACAGGCCGACGGCACCACACGGCACGAAACCGGTTCGTTGCTCATCGGGGCCGACGGTATCCATTCCGCGATCCGCGCGCAGATGCATCCCGACCAACCCCCGATCCATTGGGGCGGCGCGCTGATGTGGCGCGGCACGACCCGGTGCAAGCCGATCCGCACCGGTTCGTCCTTTGTCGGGCTCGGCACACATCGTCACCGCATGGTGATCTACCCGATCTCTGCACCCGATCCCGAGACGGGTGAGGCCGAAGTGAACTGGATTGCCGAGGTCACCGTCGACAACACCGAGGACTGGCAGAAAAGCGGCTGGTTCCGGCAGGTCGAGATCGACGAATTCGTGCATCACTTCAAAGACTTCACCTATGACTGGCTCGATGTGCCCGCGATGATCCGCGGCGCCGACATCGCCTTTGAAAACCCGATGATCGACCGCGATCCCATCCCCACCTGGCGCGATGGCGCTGTTGCCCTGATCGGGGATGCGGCCCACGCCATGTATCCCACCGGGTCCAACGGGGCGAGCCAGGCGGTGATTGATGCTCGAACGCTTGGCGCAGCGATGCTGGAGAACGGCGTCACGTCCGCAGCGCTGGCCGCGTATGATGCCAAGCTCTGCGGCCCGGTGTCGGACCTCATCCTGCGCAATCGCGGTGCCGGGCCGTTTGGGCTTCTGAACCTCGTGGAAGACCGCTGTGGCGGCGTGTTCGAAAACATCGACGACGTGATCCCCGCGCAGGAACGGGCCGACTTCATGGCCGGGTACAAGGCAGCCGCAGGCTTTGCCATCGACACGCTGAACGCGGCCCCGCCGATTATTCCCGCAGGGGCCAAGGCCTGACCTGTCACGCGGGTTCGAACAACTCCTGCCAGCGGTGACAGGCCACCTCGTGCCCTTCCGCCTCCGCATGTTGCAAGCTCGGCTCCTCGACCTTGCAGCGATCCACCGCATGAGGGCAGCGGGTGTGGAACTTGCAGCCTGACGGCTGGTTCGTCGGAGATGGAATCTCGCCCTCGAGCTTCTGCGTCTTGCCCCGGTCATCCGGGTCCAGCGATGGGATCGCGGAAAACAGCGCCTTGGTATAGGGATGCTTGGGCGCATTGAACAAGGTCCGCGTCGGCGCGGTTTCCACCAGCCGCCCGAGGTACATCACGGCCACATGATCACAGGTGTGCGCCACCACCGACAGGTCGTGACTGATGAACATGAAGGTCAGGCCCAGATCACGCTGCAACTCTTTCAAAAGGTTAAGCACATCCGCCTGAATTGACACGTCAAGCGCCGCCACACTTTCATCCGCCACCACGAATTTCGGATCGCTGACCAGCGCCCGCGCAATCGAAATTCGCTGACGCTGCCCCCCGGAAAACGCATGCGGAAAGCGGCGCAGGTGTTCGAGGTTCAAACGGCACTTGGCGGCAATCTCGCGCACCTTTTCATCCGTTTCCGCTCGAGAGGACGTTAGCCCCATCACCTCAAGCGGTTCGGCAATGATGTCGCGCACAGTCATGCGCGGGCTCAGCGCGGCATAAGGATCCTGAAAGATCAACTGCGCCCGCTTGCGGTAATCCTTGAGCTCGGTCCCTCCAAGTTCAGCCAGATCATACTGCACCTCACCATCGTCATAACGCGCATGACCGCCGGTGATCGGCACCGCCTTCAAAAGCGCGCGGCCCAGCGTTGTCTTGCCGGACCCGGACTCGCCCACAAGCCCAAAGAACGACCCCTTCTCGATCTCGACAGTCACTCCGTCGACGGCCTTCAGGATCTGCTTGTTGAACATGCCCTTGCCGATCTGGAACCCCACGGACAGCCCATCGGCACGGATCAGGATATCGCCACTCATGCGCGCGCTCCCTTGGGATAGATGTGACACGACACGGAATGGTTCCCATCGAGATCATAGCGTTCGGGCAACGCCTTCATGCACTGGTCACCCACCACCTGAGAACAGCGGGTATGGAACACGCAGCCACTTGGCCGCTCGAGCGGCGACGGGATGTCGCCCGGCACCGGCGTGAGCGGTGCGTCGAGATCATCAAGCTTGGGCAGGGCCGACAAAAGCCCTTGTGTATAAGGGTGCGCCGGGGTGCGGATCACTTCGCGCACCGGGCCTTCCTCGATTAACTCGCCAAGATACATCACCGAGACTTTGTCGGCAGTCTGGGCCACCACGCCAAGGTCATGGGTGATGAAAATGATACCCATGTGAAACTCGTTCACGAGGTCTTTCATCAGGTCGATCACCTGCGCCTGGATGGTCACGTCAAGCGCGGTCGTCGGCTCGTCCGCGATCAAAAGCTTGGGCTGGGTCGACAAGGCCATGGCGATCATCGCCCGCTGGCGCATCCCGCCCGACAATTCGAACGCGTACTGATCGAACCGCTTATGCGCATCCGAAATCCCAACCCGATCCAGCATCTCCACCGAGATTTCCTTGGCCTTGGCCTTGGACATGTCTCCGTGCAGCATCAGCTGTTCAACCATCTGTTTGCCGATGGTGATCGCCGGGGCAAAACTGGCCATCGGCTCCTGGAAGATCATCGAGATCGCCCCGCCGCGCACAACCTGCAATTCCGACGGTTTGCGCAGCGACAGCACGTCGACCTCCCGATCATCCAGATGCAGCGTGATCTTGCTTTCGGGGCTGTAAACCGCGTTGCGGGCATTGAGATGCATCAACGCCTTGGCCGTGACCGACTTGCCCGACCCGGACTCACCCACCAGCCCCATCACCTCGCCCTTCTTGAGCGAGAAACTCACATTGTCGACAGCCGTGATCAGACCTTCATCGGTCTTGAACTGCAGCGTCAGGTTTTCAACGTCAATCAAGCTGCTCATTTATGGGAATCCGAATAGGGGTCAGCGGCATCGCGCAGGCCATCGCCCACGAAAACGAAAGCCATCACAAGCACGATGAAAAAGATCACCGGGATGAAATACCACTGATAGTTCAACATCACGTCGGCACTGGTCGCCTTTTGCAGCATCACGCCAAGCGAACTGACCGGGTCTTTGAGACCCAGACCGATAAAGGACAGCGCGGTTTCGCTCAGCACCATGTAGGGGAAGGAAATCACAAGGTCGACGATGATATAGCTGGTGAAACTGGGCAGCAGGTGGCGGCGGATCACGTGGCTGGACGAGGCACCGCAAAGTTGGGCCGCCAATACGTATTCCTGATTGCGCTCGGTCAGAAGGTGCGTGCGCACGCGTCGCGCCAGCGTGGGCCAGCCGATGAAGCCAAGGATCAGGGATATGTAAAAGAACCTGGCCTCGGCACTGGTCTCGGGAGGCATGAATGCCGCCACGGCCATGAAAAGCGGGATCGCAGGCACAACCCGCACCGCATCCGTGATCATCTGTATGAACCCGTCAATCGCGCCACCGTAATAGCCGGCCACCCCTCCTATGATCAGGGCCAGCACAAAGGCGATGAACACACCGATGGACCCGACCTGCAACGAGGTCCAGACCGCGTGCAGGGTGCGCGAGAATATGTCCTGCCCGTCCTCATCCGTGCCGAACAGGTGGATCTTGCCCCCTTCGACACCGAACAGATGCAGGTTGCCGGGGATGAATCCAAAAAGCTTGTAACGGTCCCCTGTCACGAACCACTGCACGTAAAGCCGCTTGTCTTCGTTGACCGTTGTCACCCAGCGGAAATTGGTCGCCATGGACCGCTCACGTTCCACCGCGTGAATGAAGGGACGGATAGAACATCCGTTCTTGTCGCAGAACTGCATGAGCTGCGGCGCGCCGTTGGTATAGTCCTTGTCCCGCCCGGCAATCGTCGGGTCATAGGGCGACAGGAACGGCGCTAACAGCCCGGCAAGGATCAGGGCGATAAGAACGAAAGCCGCCACCATCGCCGTTCGCTGCTTCTTGAAGCGCGCCCAGATCAGCTGCCGCTGCGAGGCGGTGAAATAGGCTTCCTTGGCTTTCTGATCCTCTGCCGACAACGGCCCTTCAGTCTGTGTTTGGCTGGTCATGGCTTACCTCAGGATGCTCTTGCGGACGCGCGGATCAAGCACCGCCAGCATCACGTCAGTCAGGAAGTTGAGCGTCACGATGGACGCGGTCAGCAAAAAGATGATCGCCCCTGCAAGCTGCTGATCGTTCGACCGCGCCAGCGCGTCGATTAGCAACGCCCCTGCCTCGGTCAGCGTCAGGATCAGTGCGACAATGGGCAGTTCGTTGAAGATCCGGTTGAGGTCGAACCCGAGCGAATTGACGATCGGCCCCAGAGCATGACGCGCCGGATAGTTCCACAAAAGCTTGCGCCCGAACACGCCCCGCGCCGATGCGGCCGTCACATAAAGCTTGCCGATCTCGTCCGACATCAGAGCCCGAACGGTCTGAAGCGCAAAGGCCGTGGCCGACCACCCGAGGATAAAGATTGGAAGCCAGGCATGTTTGAGCAGATCGACAAACTTGGCCCAACTCCACGCCGCATCCCGGTATTCCTTGGAAAACAGCCCGGTTAACGTTTCCCCGAACCAGACGGTTGATATCAGCATTATCATCAGCGCCAGCAGGAAGTTCGGCATGGCAAGGCCAAAATAGCTGATGAATTTCAGTGTGTTGTTCAGCGTGGCATTGTTCGACGCCGCCGCGATGATGCCCACCGGAATGGCAATCGCATAGGCCAGAACCAGCGAGGCAAGACAGATGCCAAGCGAGAACCAGAACTTCTGGCCCAGAAGGTTGGCAATGTTCACTCGAAGGATACAGCTATCCCCGAATTCACCCTGAAAGGCGTTGGTGATCCAGATCGTCCAGCGGGTCAGGAACGGTTTGTCCAGCCCAAGCCGCTGGCGTTCCACCTCGATATCGGCCACCGAAATGCCCGACCCTTGGGTGTTCTTGAAAGCAAGATAGCGTTCGGCGCAATCACCGGGCACCAGCTCCATGAGTGAAAACACGACCAGCGACACGATGATCAGCGTGAGCAGCGCCATCAATGCCCGTGTCAGAACAAAGCGTCCGAATTGCAACATAAGTTCGGTCCCATATCCCGTGGCCTCTTGTGGGCGCATCGGGTTTCTCTGTTGGTGTCGGGGGCGTCATGTCGCGCCCCCGATCTTTTGTTGGTCCCGTTTTGGCACGGGCCAGATCGCTCAAGAGTGACCGGCCCGCGCTGGAACGGTAGGTCCAGTTTGTTGCGGCTTATTCGTCCAGCCACCACTGCGTGGCGCGGTACGGATAGGTCCGGTAGTACTCATACGAATGCGTCTTGAACTCGACAAAGTTCTGAACACGGTTCGACTGGTAGATCGGCGCAGGCGCGTTCACCGTCCCGATGAACATCAGTTGCTTGGTCATCACGTCGACCATGCGCGCACCCGCGTCGTTGAACGCATCCGAACCCTGCGGCGCAGATTGCAGCGTGTTGATGTCGTCGATCATCGCCATCGCCCAGTCCGCCGGCTTTTCACCTGCGCTGCCACCCGAAGAGATATGTTCGGCCCACAGCATCGCGTTGCGCACCCCGAAATAGTTCTCGTAAGGCGGCACCCAAAGCTCGTTGTTGCCAAGCACGATGGCCAGCGGCTGACCCTTGCGCCACATTGCAACGTCAAGCTGGTTCGAGGACTGTGCCGAGCGATATTCGTCCGGGGTCACTTCCTTGACGACCGACTGAACGCCAACTTCGGCCCAGTACTGCGCGACCAGTTCCACTGTCTGACCGGCGATGCCCTGCGTCGAGAAGTTCAGGTTCAGAACCAGCTTGTCACCGTTGGGCAGTTCGCGGAACCCGTCGCCATCGGTATCTTTCATACCCATCGCGTCCAGACGCTCATTTGCACCGGCCGGATCGAAATTGGCCATATAGCCCTTGAGATTCGCATCCGCGAATTCAGGCAGCGGCGAGAAGCCGACATATTGCTGCGGCGTACCCAGTCCGAAGAAGCCAACCTCGTTGAGCTCGTCACGGTTGATCGCCAGCGACATCGCTTCGCGGAAGCGGATATCGGCAAACGCCGCGCGCTTGCCCGCATCGGGATGCGTGACGTTGAAGCCAAAGACACCCATGGTGATCTCTGGCCGCAGGTAGATCGAGTAGTTCCCGCTCTCCTGGTTTTCCAGCAGGATCGGCGCCGAAGCGAGCTGCAGCGACTGCGACTTGTAGTCGACCTCGCCATTCACAAGCTTCAGGATACGCACTTCGTTGTCGTTGATATAGACTTCATCCTGCTCCGAGATATAGGGCAGTTGGTTGCCCGCCGTATCCACCTGATGGAAATATGGGTTGGCGACCAGATGACGGCCTTCAGGCGTCTCGGTCACGACGAAATGGCTCTCCAGCGTCGGTACGGCCGCCTTGGGCAGACCGGCCACGCGATCCGGGATCGAGAGCATCGGGCTTGGCGTGTCGGTCCAGTCCGAGTTGCCATAATAGGCCTTGATCGCATCGTACCCGTTTTCGAATCCAAGCGCTTGCGCGTTTGCATCCGCGTTCGGGTCGATATCCGGGTGGAACTGGCCAAGGAAATGCTTGGGCTGGAAGCCCTGCGCAAACGAGTTGGCAAAGTGCGCCGTCAGGCCCGGCTTGGGTGCCGGCAGTTTGAAGATCACGGTCACATCATCCGGCGTGTCCACCGTCATCCGTTCTCCACCAACAAGGGCATAGTCCTTGGGTTCGGAGAAGATGTTCGTGTCCATCATCAGGTTGTCATACCAGAACTTCACATCCGCCGAGGTGAACGGCGCGCCGTCCGACCACTTGTGACCCTTGCGCAGTTTAAAGGTCAGCTGCGTGAAATCATCGTTCCAGGTGAACGACTTGGCGATGTTCGGCACGATGGTCTGCAAATCATCCGAGAACCGGGCGAGGTTCACGTGGCGCACTGACAGGAAGTCCGAGGTCCCGGCTTCGGGCGCGTTCGACAGCACATCCAGCGTGCCACCGTATTTCCCGACCGAGGCATAGGGCACCATGACCAGCGGTTCTTCGGGCAGACGCTCGGCCAGCGGCGGCAGATCGCCGTTGCCCTGGATGCGCGCATTCAGCGCCGCTGCATCCGGGTTGCCGGAAAATTCCATCTTGCAGCCTGCGGCGGCTTCAAATTCCGAGACTTCGTATTGTTGTGGGTTGGCGCCGGGCGCGACGCCCTGCATGTCCGCGACCGTGATAGCCGGGCAACTCGCCATGGCGGCGACAGGCATCAATGCGATGGCTGCACCGGATAGAAGTAGACGTTTCATATGACCTCCAGTTGGTTATCAGTTTCGGCAGTTGGATCCGCCTTTTTCTAGAACGCAATGTTATGCGCCGGATTATGCTCGACGAGCCAGCAAGGTGGCGTGGCGTGCCTGGTCCTGTCATGCGGGCGTTTCCACCCTGTGTCCTATGACATGCATGTAACCGTTTTCTTTCAGCCACGAGGATCGTTCCACTTTGGCGCCACATCACACAGCCTCAAAACCAAGCCGTGCGAAATCCGGGCGCCGGACGATCACCCCCTCAAACTTCTGGTGTTTACCCCCTTGGTTTTAACTGGACCCAGCAAACCCGGTTTCCAAAAACCGATCAAGCATTTTGTCGCACCCCTTTCACCTATGTGCTTGTTTTTCCGAAACTTGCCGACGCAATACGCACATCGAAACCCGCCCGTTGTCCGCAACCGCGCCCCCAACCCCTTGCGAAACAGGCCCCTTTCAGCCCCCAGAGACTGCATCTCTCTAGCTGGCAGCGCGTCAGCCCTTGCTCCGGGGGACGAACATTCACGCGCCGCTCTTGAGAGAGAGGCTGATGGACATTGATTCCCCGCTTTGCCTAAACTGCGCGCAGGAGGCGGCGGCGATGTCTGACATAAAAGAACCTCACGCGACCCATCGGGAAGTGGAACTGCTCGACACATTGCGTTCCGAGGGAGGGTCGGCGCGCACCGCACGGCTGGCCGAAATGCTGAATGTCAGCGAGGAAACCGTGCGCCGCACGGTCAAGGCACTTGCCAAGGCGGGCCGCGTGGAGCGCGTGCATGGCGGCGTCTACCTCTCCAATACCGAGGCCCTCAGCCCTGTCGGCTTGCGGCTTGAGACACGGACAGCGGAAAAGCTCGCCATCGCCCGCGAAGTTGCCCGCCAGATACCCTCAGGATCCTCGGTCTTTCTCGACGTGGGCAGCACCACCGCCTTTGTGGCCGAGGCGCTTGCGGCGCACAAGGACCTGACGATCATCACCAACGGGCTGCACGCCGCCAATGCGCTTGCAGCACAAGGCACGCACCGCGTGTTCTTTGCTGGTGGCGAATTGCTGCCCGATATCGGGGGCACCGTCGGAAAAGGCGCCATCGAATTCGTGACGCAATTCAGCATCGACACCGCCGTGTTTTCCATTGATGGGGTCGACCTGAATTCCGGGTTCCTGCTGACTGTTTCTTCAGAAGCCGACCTTGCCCGCGCCGTGGCGGCGCGGGCGCAGCGTACTATCGTCGCCTGTGACAGCGCCAAGTTCGGAAGCCGGGCGCCCATCGTTGCCTTCCCGACCGGCTGCGTCGACCTTGTCGTGTCCGACCAGCCGCTGGCCCCGGCCTTCACGACCCAGTTTGCCCTGTGGGAAGTCGAGGCCATCATTGCCCCCTGAGCGCGCCCGCTTTAGCCGTGGCGCGCCTGCCGGATCGGGCCGTTGCTGGTGATCTGGTCCAGAGACAGGGTGTGGTCCATGTTGCGCATCCGATGGCGCAGCATCACGCGTGTCAGACGCAACATGTCGGCAGCATAATCCGGGTCATCCGCGACATTCTCGAATTCGCCGTTATGCGCATGGTCAAACAGGATCGGCGGCAGGTCACAGGCGAATTCGACCAGCGTGAACCGCCCATCGCGCAATATGCCCAGACAGGATTCGCTGGCCCCCGTGCCAAGTTCCTGCTGCCAGACCGTCGGTTTCTTCAGGTCCGCGAAATCGAACTCGGAAAACGAAAAAGCGCGCCAATCCGACGGCACAGAACCGCGCAGCAGGGGCAGCAAAGACCGCCCGTCGACCGAGTTCGGAATGGCCTGCCCGATCCAGTCGAGGATGGTCGGGACGATGTCGATGGACTCGGTCGGCGCATCAATCCGCGCCCCGGCCTGCGCCGCGTTTTCCGGCAACCGCACGATCAATGGAATACGATAGGCCGCGTCAAAAACCGACATCTTGCCCCAGGCGTGATGATCCCCCAGCAATTCGCCATGATCTGCCGTCACGATCAGCAGCGTCGAATCGTATTGCTCACTGTCCTTGAGGTATTTCACGACCCGTCCGATATGGTGGTCCACCTCGGTCGCCAGCCCGAGATAGACCGCCCGCGCGCCCTGCGTGACCTCGTCATTCACCTCGAAACCGGGAAAGCCGAAGAACGGCGTTGCCGGCGTTTCCTTGAGCTGTGCCGGCCCCATGAACGGATGCAGCGCCGCCGCCTCTTCCGGCGTCGCTGCGCGGGTCGGCATCGGCAGGGCCTTTGGGTCATACATCCGGTTATAGGGTTCCGGCGCGATCAGGGGCCAATGTGGGCGGATATAGGTCAGATGGGCAAACCAGTTTTCCGTGTGATATCCCGCGATCGTGTCGATGAACCGGTCCGTCAGGAACGCGGTGTCGCTATCCTCGGCCCGGTAAAACGCGGGATCACCGATCCGCGCCTCCCGTCCCTCCGGAGTGACGGGTTTGTAGACGTTTTCGTACCCGCCAAACTCATAGCCCTTGTGGATTAGGTGAGCGCGCCACGGGAAAGACATTTCCATGCGCATTTCCAGCATCTCGTGAAATCCGTTCATCGGGTATTCATAAGTCTGCACTGCCGGGTCCTTGGGGTCGTGAATCCGCGGGTCCGCCGCCGTATCGGTATAGCCGAAGACCATCGGCAGATATCCCGCCTTGCGGATTTCCGTGGCAAGGTTGGCCGTGTCATGTCGCAAGGGCGTGCCGTTGCGCACCGACCGGTGGTTCATCGCGTATTGCCCGGTCAAAAGCGAAACCCGCGCCGGGCCGCAGGGGCTTGTGACCGTGTAGTGGCGATCGAAACTCACCGCATCCTGCATCAGCGCCCGCAGGTTGGGCAGATCCACATGATCCGCCAGGGCACCGGCCACGCAGTCGGCGCGCAGCTGGTCGATGGTAATGAACAGCACGTTTTTCTGGGCACTCATCCGGCGTCTCCCCAAGTGTCTTTCCTGAAATTCTAGGAAAGCCCGCCCTCCCGGTCCACTGGAATCAGCCTGTGCCGCAACGTGCCGAACCTATTCTCTGGCCGCCTGCAGAACAGCCTCGATCCGCGCAAGGGTGGCGGTGTTGACCGCAACCCCATCTTCGCGCGCTGCAAGCCGTTTTTTGCGCCTTCCGTCACCGGGAAGGTGTGCGCCCTCCTGATCATGGATCGCCCCGACCAGATCGCGCATGCGATCGGCAAAGCCCCCGGCCGAGCTGACCGTTGGATCAATCGCCAGGAACATCTGCCCCGTGCGCGGCGGCCCGCCTGCCGTCCCCGAAAAAGGCGAAGCGTGAATGCCCAGCGTCGCCCCAGTCATGGCCGCCGCCATGATCTCGGTCAGCAGGGCAACGCCCACCCCCTTGTAACCGCCGGACGGCGCCATCGACCCTTTGAGCCCCACCTCGGGGTCTGTCGTGGGATTGCCATCCGCATCCAGCGCCCAGCCAACCGGGATCGGTTTGCCTTCGCGCGCATGTTTCATCACTTCGGACTTGGCAATCGTGCTGGCGGATTGATCAATCAACACCGACGGCTCGCCATTCGCGCCGGGCGCCGCAATCGAGAACGGATTGGTGCCCACAACGGGCCGCGCACCGCCCGACGGCGCAATCGACGCCGGGGCATTGGTAAACCCGAGCCCCAGCAGGCCCGCCTGTGCCAACCGATAGGTATGATACCCCAACACTCCGCAATTATAGCTGTTGTGGATCGCCAAAGCCGCAATGCCCTGTTCCCGCGCCAGCGGGATCAGCCGGTCAAAACCCGCGTCAATCGCCGCGTGGGCAAACCCGGTCGCGGCATCCACCGTCACCACGCCGGGCCGGGGCTGCGTGACAACCGGGATCGCCTGCCCATCCACCTTGCCGCATTGCACATGCTCGCAATAGATCGGGATATAGGCGAGACCGTGACTGGCAACACCATCGGCCTCGGTCGCTGCCGTCGCAACCGCCAGCGGGCGGGCGTTTTCCTCGGATGTACCTGCGGCCACCAGCGCGCGCAGCGACAGGTTTTCGATTTCAGCAAGCGTCAGGGTTCGTGTCTCAATCATGGCATCCTCGGATCAATCATTGTCTGTGGTTCCAGCACCTGCCCCCAGAAGGCGGCTCTCCTCGGTGGCAGGGGCATAGGTGCGATGGGCAAGCGCACTCAGCATGTCCCAGGCTTCGGGGTCCGGCGTCGCACGCGTGGCAAGGGCGGCAACATCGCCCAATTCTCCCCCCGCCATGACCTGCACCGCCGCCGCGACCGGAACCGCGCCCCGCAACGACAGGCGCGCTCCGTTCGTGACCGCCTCGAAACCGTCCCCCCGCACCATAACCGTTGTGCCGAGCCGACGCGCCGCCATGGCGGCAAAGGGTAGAAGAAACACCGGAACCGGTGCCGCTTCAAATGATTTCGGCGTCGAGACAAGCTGTGCCGCTTCATCCGACAGCGCCAACCCCATCCCAATCGGGCAGTCTGCACAGGGCAAACAGTCTTCCATTCCCTTTGCCGCGCACCCCTGCCGCCGCGCCAGCACGCGCGCCAGTACTGCAACCCCGTCTATACCCTGCGCGCAAAGCCAGCGCGTCGCTTTCGAGGCCTCCTCGGCCAGTCCCCATGGGTATCCGGCCCCGCGCGTCGCCTTCTTGGCCATTGCCTCGACTTCGTTCAGCGAAAAGGTCATGCCGTTTCCTCCGGATACACCCAAAGATCGGCATTCTCGCAGCTCAACTCTTCGGGATAAGGCGCGCCGGAGTACATGTTGACCCGGACCCAGCGATCCGAACGGGGATCAAACCGCGTCACGCCAAAAAACGACAGCTTCGCCCGCAGCATGTCAATCGGCATGACATCCGCCGCGATCGTGTTGGATTGCAGTTCTCCATAAGGTGCGTTCAGGGACATTTGCGCGCGGCGCACCGTGTGGCGGTGTTCGGGGTGTCGCGCAAGAAACCGAGCCACCGGGGCGGCTTGATCCCACGTCGACAGCACATCCTCTGCCGCCGCCGCATCCCGCGCCGGGGCCAGCGGTTGTTCATAGGCGTCGATCGGTTCCTCGAACCGTTCGCCAAGGCGCGGCTCAAGCTTTTCCTCGGACACATACCAGGCACGGGCACAGTTTTCAGGCGCCGCCCAGTCAATCCCAAACGCCCAGCCGAACCGCGCCCGCATCAGCGCGCGCACCGCCCCCACCGTCATGCTTCCGTCGATATGAAACGCCTCGGGCGCATCGTCCGACATGGTGGACCCCAACGCGTCGACCAGCTCGGGATAGGGTTCAAGGATCAACGAGGCCAGCAGCTCCTGCCCTTCTTCGCTCAGCGCACCAGCGGCCCAGTGCATGAGCGTGTCCCATGGGCTGGGCTCGGCCAATCCCTCTGCTTCAAGATGCGCTTCAAGCGCCGCAAGATCACGTTTCAGGCTCGCCACCTTCTCGATCTGAACGGGATGGTCCGAGCGCCACATCTCAACCGACACCTTGCTCCGCTCCAACAGCTTGCGAAACTGCGCAAGCGCTTCAGGTGTTGCATGCGCCACCGAACGCACCCGCGCTATCGCGGTTTCCCGCGCCCTGATCCAGTTGTTGAACAGGATCGGGTGGTTGATGATATAGGGCGCCATCCCGAGCCCGGTGGAATTTCCGATCCCCAACCGCCGCGCCAGCGCCGGATCAAGCCCGACCGCCACGTCTCCGCCGCGCGCCCGCGCCATGTGCTCCACAAGGTCACGCACGAACCAGCGGGTCAGGTAGACCGACAGCATTTCGGCCTGGAACGGGGCCTGCATCTCGGGCCGGTCCGCGATCATTTCGCGATCCGCCGCGCCCAGCTTTCCCGACCCGTAGACCGCCGTCGTGCGCATCAGGTAGCCAACCGCGTCAAGTTGCGCCGGTTCCGGCTGCCGCCCCTCGGACAGCGCCTCGACCACATGCGCCCAAAGCCGGACCGACCGGTTTGCACGGCTGACCGAGATTTCGCGCGCGCTCACCCGCCCGGCTTCCTGCAATGGAACGTTCTTGGCCAGCCTGTCGATGTCGGCCTGCTCCGGAATGCCGTCAAACAGGGTGAAGGTCGCATCCCACGCCTTCGCGATCACCCGGTCCGAACGCATTTCGGCAGGCAGATCATGGGCAAAAGCCACCAGCGAATAAGCCCGCTCGGGCCCTTGTGCGGTATAGACCGCCACCCCCACACCCCGCGCATCCATGTCAAATCGCGACTGCGCGAACACCCAACCCTCGACCGCCATCCGTCGCGTGAGCTGACGCATGAAGCTCAACCGGCATTGATGCAGCGACCCCAGCCGCGACAGGGTCATGACCTGTTCCGGGGGGCGCAGCTCAACCATGCTTCTCTCCCATCGGCCCGAAATTCTCGGCAAAGAAACGATACCAGTTGCCGCCCATGATCCCGGCCACCTCGTCAGCGCTCATGCCAACGTCGCGCAATCCCTGCTCGATATTGCCAAAATCACGGTTGTCCCGGAACCAATCCGGCATGGGCGGAAACCCGGGGGCCGCCTGTGAGCCTTCGCCATAGTCGATGTCCTTGGTCCAGCGTCCCACGCGCATCCACTCCACAACACTGTCGGGTTGATCCTGACACAGGTCCGACCCGATCCCCAAATGCGCCGTGCCAAACTTGTCCGCCGTCCGCGCAATCATCTCGCAGAAATCGGTGAGCGTGCAGGCCGACTTGCCCCGAAGGTGGTGCGGATAGAGCGAGAACCCGAACATGCCGCCGTTCTGCGTCACGGCCCGGATCACCTCGTCCCGCTTGTTGCGCAGGGCCGGTTGCCAGTCATGCGGGTTGGCATGGGTGATCGTGATCGGCCTCTGCGAATGATCGGCGGCCTCGATGGTCGAACGGTCGCCCGAATGGCTCATGTCCACGACAAGCCCGACCCGGTTCATCTCCTTCACCACCTGCTTGCCCATTCGGGTCAAACCGCTGTCTTCGGCCTCGTAACAGCCGGTCGCCAGAAGGGATTGGTTGTTATAGGTGAGCTGCATGAAGCGCGCGCCCAGCGAGTGCAGAATTTCAACCAGCCCGATATCATCCTCGATCGGGGACGGGTTCTGGAAACCGAAGAACACCGCCGTGCGCCCGGTTTGGCAGGCTGCGTCGATGTCGGACGCCCACTGCCCCTTCATGATCAGGTCGGAATATTGCTCGAACCAACGGTTCCACTTTTCAAAGTTCAGAACAGTTTCCCGGAATGTCTCGTGATAGGCGATGGTCACGTGGATCGCGTCCACCCCACCTTCGCGCAGCTGACGAAAGATCTTCTCGCTCCAGTTGGCATATTGCAGACCATCAATGCGCATCGCTTGGCCCCCTTCGTACCGGCACTCCGCTCCTGCCAAGCGGCACAGCTCGATGGTGGACTTGACCAGCGCCTTTCGTCAAACTCAAATTACTGAACCCAATTTCAGAGTTTCTGAAACATGACATTCAAGATCGAAACTTTGCGGAGCTTTTGCGCCGTCGCCCGTGCAGGCAACCTGTCAGACGCCGCCCGCAGGCTGGGCCGTACGCAATCGGCCATCTCCATGACGCTCAAACAGTTCGAACACACCCTCGGCGGCGCGCTATTCGAAACCGAGCGCAAGAACCGTTTGACCAAACTTGGCGAACAGGTGCTCTTGCTGGCCGAAAGCCAGATCGCTCAGTTCGACAAGACGGTTCAGGCCATGGAAACACTGGCCAGCGCACCGCGGGGCGTGCTGCGCATCGCCGCTGTTCCCTCGGTGGCGGCTTTCGCTTTTCCACCCGTCGTTCGGCACCTGACCACGCAACATCCCGGCGTGAAGATCGAACTGCGCGACGCCGATACACAACAGGTGTTCGATGCGCTTCTGCAAGGGTGGGCCGATATCGGCATCACTTCGGCAAAGCGGAACCTGAACGGCGTGACGGCAACCGCGTTGTTCCGGGAACCGTTCGGCCTTGTCCTGTCTGAAACCCACGCTCTCGCCACCCGGGCCGGACCCATCACAATCCACGACGTCTTTGCCGCCCGGTTCCTGCGCAACGGGCTGTGTGACCAGATCGACAACCCCGAAGTTCTGGATCGCCTGTCGGACGTGGATGTCAACATGCGCAACACCCAGTCTCTTCTGGCCATGCTGCTTGAAGGCGACTGGGTCACGCTGCTGCCTTGTTCGGCAGCGCGACTGGTCGGAACAGGGCTGACCTTTCGCCGTATCAGCGACCTGCCTGCACACCGCCAAGTGTTTCTCTACCAACGCACGGAACCGTCTTCTGCCCGGATAGTCGGGGATGCAATTGACGTGATCCGTGCCCTGAACTGGCCCGGATATGACTGATCCCATGCAAGTCGGTCCGCCTTTGTCTTGTCATTCGACAAACAACCCAAATGGCCTACAGCGTTGGGCATTGTGTCCCGTAATCCCCTTTTAGGGACAATCACAGTAAATTTCACATAATGCCTTTTAAATTCAAAAAGTGGAATATATAATGAAGCAAGTTTTGATTATTCATCCTGCACCAGATCGGAGGGCGTATAGATGAAAGCCTTGAAAGTGATGTCCATGCTTGCGCTGCTGTCCGCCGCATGGCCGTTTCACGCTGTCGCGGAAACATCCCGCATCGCCGAGGTGCCGGAATGGAAAGCCGTCTTTGCCCGCATCGAAACCCGTGATCGCGTGCCCGCCCGAAGCCGCCTTGGCGGCACTTTGGATGAAATCAAGGTATCCGAAGGGGATACCGTCCAGAAAGACGACATCATCGGACTGGTCAAGGACGAGAAGCTGCGCCTTCAAATGGAAGCGATCGACTCGCAGGCGCGGTCTTTGGCGTCCCAGCTCGAAAACGCGCAAAGCGAACTGGCCCGCGGAGAAAACCTCCTGAAACAGGGCGTGACCACCGCCCAGAGGGTCGACGGGCTGCGCACCGAGGTCGAAGTTCTGCAGGGCCGAATCGACACGGTTGGCGCCGAGCGTGACGTTCTGCTGCAACGCATTGCCGAGGGCGCCGTGCTCGCCCCGATGACGGGCCGCGTGCTTCAGGTGCCGGTCACCGCCGGTTCCGTGATCATGCCCGGCGAGCCCGTTGCCGTGATTGGCGGCGGCGGATTTTTCCTGCGACTGGCCGTGCCTGAACGCCATGCCGGCACCCTCAAACAGGGGGACCAGATCCTGATCGGCAGCGACGGCTCGGAACTGCGCGGAACGCTGGCCAAGATTTACCCGCTGATCGAAAACGGCCGCATGATCGCGGATGTCGATGTGCCCGAACTGGACACCGACTTCGTCGATGCCCGCGTTCTGGTGCGCCTGCCGGTTGGCTCCAACAGTGCGGTCGTCGTGCCGCTGAACGCCGTGCATTCCCGCATGGGGCTTGATTTCGTGACGATCCGGACCTCCGGGGGCGAACCGATCGAAAGAACCGTCGTGGTCGGCGAAACCCATCTGCTTGACGGGGCCACCGTTATTGAAATCCTGTCAGGTCTGGGACCGGACGAAACCCTGGTGATCGGCCATGAGTAATGAACCCGTCAAAACGCCGCTGGGGATCGCCGGTGGCCTGACCAAGGCGTTCATCCAATCCGCCCTGACGCCGCTGATGATCCTTGCCGCGCTGGCGGTCGGGCTTGTCGCACTGGTCAGCCTGCCCCGAGAAGAAGAACCGCAGATCTCGGTGCCGCTGGTCGACATCCATATCCAGGCCCCCGGCCTTCAGGCCCAGGATGCCGTCAAGCTGATCACCGAACCGGTCGAGAGCATCGTCAAGAGCCTGAACGGGGTCGAACATGTCTACTCCCAGACCCAGGACGACTATGCCATGATCACCGCCCGCTTCATCGTGGGCACCTCCTCGGATACGGCAATCCTGCGCGTGCACGAAAAAATCCGCGCGAACATGGATCGTATTCCGGTCGGCATCGACGAGCCCCTGATCGTCGGGCGCGGAATTGATGACGTCGCCATCGTGTCGCTGACGCTGACCCCTCGCCATGACGCCAAGAACATCACCGCCAACGATCTCACCCGCGTCGCGCGCGAGCTGCAGGTGGAACTGGCCAAGATCGGCGACGTGGGCTTTACCTATATCGTCGGCGAAACCGACGAAGCCATCCGCATCGCCCCCGATCCCGAAAGGCTGGCGCTTTACGGCGTGACCCTGCAACAGCTTGCCGGCAAGGTGCAGGGCGCGAACACCTCCTTCTCGACCGGTATGGTGCGCGATCAGGGCCAACAGATCATGCTCGTCGCCGGAGAGACCCTGAAAACGCCTTCCGAAATCGGCAACCTGTTGCTGACCTCGCGCGACAACCGGCCCGTCTATGTGCGTGACGTGGCCGACGTGTCCTTTGTCGCCAATGGCGCGGAAAAGATCGTCTCCAACGTCACAAGGGATGAAAACGGCGACCTGCACCGGGCTCCCGCCGTCACCCTTGCCCTGGCCAAGCGTGCCGGGGCCAACGCTGTGCTCGTGGCCGAGGAAATCCTGCATTCTGTCCATGCGCTCGAAGGGAAGCTGATCCCGGATAGCATCGAAATCGCCGTGACCCGCGACTATGGTGAGACGGCGGACGAAAAGGCCAACGAGCTGCTGTTCCACCTCGGCCTCGCAACGATTTCAATCGTCGGCCTTGTGCTGATCGCCATTGGCTGGCGCGAAAGCATCGTCGTGGCCATCGTCATTCCGGTGACGATCCTGCTGACCCTCTTTGCAGCCTGGGTTCTTGGATACACGCTGAACCGCGTGTCGCTCTTTGCACTGATCTTTTCCATCGGCATCCTTGTCGATGACGCCATCGTGGTGATCGAGAATATTGCGCGCCACTGGGGCATGCCGGACAAGAGCGACCGCGTGACCAAGGCGGTTCGCGCCGTGGCCGAGGTTGGCAATCCCACCATCGTCGCCACCCTGACCGTGGTGGCCGCCCTTCTGCCGATGCTCTTCGTGTCCGGCCTCATGGGTCCCTACATGAGCCCGATCCCGGTCAATGCCTCCGCAGCGATGATCTTTTCCTTTTTCGTCGCGGTGATCATCACCCCATGGCTGATGGTCAAGGTCAGCGGCAAGGCCCCGGCCCATCATGACGACGCGGGCGCCCATTCCGGCGGCGCGCTCGGGCGCGCCTATGCCGCCGTCGCAAAACCGGTTCTGGCCTCCAAGGGGCGCAGCGGTCTGTTTCTGCTGGTCGCGGCGGGCCTGTCCTTTGGCTCGCTCGCCATGCTCTACACCAAGGATGTGACCGTCAAACTGCTCCCCTTCGACAACAAATCCGAACTGTCGGTGGTCATCGACATGCCCGAAGGCAGCGCGGTCGAAGCGACGGATGCGGTGGCGCAACAGGTTGCCAACGCCGTTCTCGACCTGCCCGAGGTCCTTTCCGTGCAAACCCATGCGGGCGACGCCGCACCGTTCAACTTCAACGGGCTTGTGCGCCACTACTACCTGCGTGAACGCCCCCATCTGGGCGATGTCCAGATCAACCTTGATGCCAAGCATCACCGCGACCGGACCAGCCACGATATCGCGCTCGATATCCGTGAACGTCTGAACACGCTCGACCTGCCTGCCGGTACCAGCCTCAAGACGGTCGAGCCGCCCCCCGGACCGCCAGTCATTTCCACGCTTCTGGCCGAGGTTTATGGCCCTGACCTGGAAACCCGCCGCGACACCGCCCGCAAGATTCGCGCCGCGTTCGAAAGCGTGCCCTTCATCGTCGACGTGGATGACAGTTTCGGCGAACAGCCCCGCAAGCTGCGCGCCAGCATTTCCCCGGACCAGCTCGAATTCTTCGGGGTGCAGGAACAAGATGTGTTCTCGACGCTCGCCCTACTCAACCATGGGTCGGTCGTGGGCTATTCCCACCGGGGCGAAGGGCGCTACCCCATCCCGATCCGTGTCGAACGTGACAAATCCGACCGGGTCATGGACGAACGCTTCCTGTCCACCCCCGTTCCGGCCAACGTACTGCCCGGTGCGCGGGGCGTGGTCGAACTGGGCGACGTGGTCGAAATCTCCGAAGAATACGCCTCATTCCCGATTTTCCGCCACAATGGCCGCGCCGCCGAAATGGTCATGGCCGAGCTGGCCGGCACCTATGAAAGCCCGCTGTATGGCATGATGGCCGTGTCCGACGCGCTGGACCGGATGGACTGGCCCGAGGGGCAGAAACCGCAGATCAAGCTTCTCGGGCAACCCACCGACGAAAGCCACCCGACCCTGCTTTGGGATGGTGAATGGGAGGTCACGGCAATCACTTTCCGCGATATGGGCGCTGCCTTTGCCGTCGCACTTCTGGGGATCTACATCCTTGTCGTGGCACAGTTCGGGTCGTTCCGCCTGCCGCTGGTGGTGCTGACGCCGGTTCCGCTGACCTTTCTCGGGATCATGCTTGGGCACTGGTGGCTGAACGCGCCCTTCTCGGCCCCGTCGATGATCGGGTTCATCGCGCTGGCCGGGATCATCGTGCGCAACTCGATACTGCTGGTCGATTTCATCCGCCATGCGGACCGCGACGGGAAATCCGAGCTGGATATCCTGATCGACGCGGGCGCCATCCGCTTTAAACCCATCCTCCTGACGGCCATCGCCGCCATGATCGGGGCCGGTGTGATCCTGTTTGACCCGATCTTCCAAGGGCTGGCAATTTCGCTGCTCTTCGGTTTGCTCAGCTCCACCCTGCTTACGGTGCTGGTGATCCCTGCGATCTACCGGGTCTTCAAGACCTGACGCCAAAACCCGCCCCTGTCGCTACGCGGCAAGGGGCGGGCAAGCCCGTTGAAAACGCCCCTGCTACCGGACCTGCAAGCGCGGGTCGCTTGACTTGATCAACACCTCCCGCCCCTCAATCAACTCGAAACAACGCTCCAAGGTCTCGGTCTCAAGCCGCTCCATGGCTTGTCGGGTATAGAATGTCAGGTGCGGCGACAGGATGACATTCGGCAGGTCGAACAGGTCTTTCAGCGGATGATCTGCCCGGTTCAACGGCTCTTGTGAAAACACGTCAAGCCCGCCCCCCGCGATCCGGCCTTCAAGAATGGCATGGGCAAGCGCCGTCTCATCAACGATGGCCCCCCGCGCAGTGTTGATCAGAAAGGCGGTCGGCTTCATCGCGGCAATTTGGTTTGCGCCGAACATGCCACGGGACTCCGCCGAAAGCGTCGCGTGTATCGTGACGAAATCCGACTGCGCCGCCAGCGCCTCAAGACTGTCGACCTTGGTGACACCCAGAGACCGCATCTCCTCCGCGCTCGCGCGCCGATCAAAGGCGATCACGTTGGCCCGGAATCCCTGCCCAGCCATGCGCGCCATGCTGCGCCCGATCTTGCCAAATCCGACGATCCCCACCGTCTGCCCGGCAATATCCGACCCCAGCCAGCGCGACTCGGGCCATGTCCACCCCGCCCGATTCATCTCGTCCCGCAGTGCCGGAAGCCGCTTGGCCAAAGCGATCATGAGCGCAAACGCCCCCTCGGCCACGGTTTCCTCGGCGTATTCGGGGATATTGACGACACTCACGCCGTGTTCATGGGCCGCCACCGTGTCGATGGCATCAATACCCACGCCGTATTTCACGATCCCACGCAGCTTGGGCGCGGCTTCGATCACCGCGCGCGGTACCGGCGTATAGCACATCAGCAAAATTTCGGCATCGCGCACAGCGGCGATCAGCTCATCCTGCGACACCCCATCGGGCAACAAGACCAGCTCATGCCCCGCCTCGCGCAGCGCCTTGTCGACGAGCGGCGTCTCCAGCTCGCAGTCGGTTCGAACAATCTTCATCGGCTTGGCAGGACCTCCCTTGCCCGGATCAGCTTTCTGCCGGCTCCATATCCTCGATCAACCGCGTTTCGAGCAGTTGTCCGTTGCGGTACAGGATCGGATAGGCCACAGCCGCAATATGGCTGTTGAATTCGCGGAACGCGCGGATCGTCTCCAGATGCATGTCGCTTGATTGCATGCTGTCCCGGTCCCCGTTCTGAAGCCGTTTCAGGTGGCGCTTGCGGCTCGTGTATTCCAACCGTTTCACCTCGGTCTTCTCGGTCATCAACAGGCGCGCACTCTCAAGGTCATCCGACAAGAGCACATTCTTGGCAAGGCGCAGATTGGCCAGGATGGATTCCTGAATGCGGATCAATTCCGACCAGCCCTCGCGCGAAAACCGTGCGCCGGCCTCGCGTCTTTCCTCGGCAATCGCGGTCAGGCGTTTGGCCACGACGTCCCCCGCCGTTTCAAGCCGGATGGCATATTCCATCAACCCCCGGATGGTCTTCAACTCGGCCTTCGAGCAGGTCTTGCGCGGAATGGACGCGACATAGTCCCGGATGCTGGCAAGGCTGTCATTTACCTCGAGATCTCGGGCACGCACTGCCGCGATGCTTTGCGGGTCAGTGTCTTCGTAAATGCTGAGGACGGGACGGAACATGCCCTCGACACGCTCGGTCATACGCAGAAGTTCCTGCTTGATGCAGGCAATCGCGCGCGCAGGACGGTCCACCGCCTCGGGGTCTAGCGCCGCGCCGGGTACATCCTTGGTCGGGTCATGTTCCTGCGCCGTCTGCGGGTCCGGGAAAAGCTGCCGCACTGGCGTCTCCAAAAGACGGCACACCGGCAGGGCCAATACCAGAAGCACAAGGTTGAACCCGATATGTGCATAGATCAGTGACTGCGCCGGGGACGCGATGATCAGCATGGCGGGATCGAACAGGGTGTTCAAAATCACCAACGCCAGACTGGCGAGACTGCCGCGCAATCCAAGGTTGGCATACGGAATCCGCCGCGCCGACACCGGCTGTCCCCGGCTCAGCCAGACCGGAATGAAGGCACTTCCGAAATTGGCGCCCAACACCAGAGAAAGTCCCGCCGCAAAGGGCAGCGCGCCAATCTGCACAAGGGTCACGCACATCAGGATCGCGGCCACGCTGGAATGCATCACAAAGGCCAGCACCGCGCCAACGATGAACGCGGTCACGTAATCCTGTGCGAGGTAGTTCGAGATCGCGGGCAGAAAGGCGCTGTCGCGGATCGGGTCCATCGCCTCGCGCAGAAAGCGCAGCGAAATCAGAATGAACGCCACCCCCATGAGGATTCGCCCAAGCTGACGCCAGCGTTTCTGCTCGACCTTGACGAACATCCACCCGCCAAAGGCCAGCAGCACCGGCACCAGCCAATCCAGCCGGAAAGACAGCACCTGGATCACCAGCGCCGAGCCCAGATCGCCCCCGAGCACCACCGCCAACGCGGTCGCAAAACTCATGTAGCCCCCGGCAGAGAACCCGGTCGCCAGCAACGCCACGGCCGCCGAACTCTGCAAGACGATCGCCAGCGCAATCCCCACCGTGGCCGCACCGACAAGGCTGTTGTTCGAGGTCAGCAACCTCTGGAACGACGCCCCGAAACTTCGCTCGATCCCCGTGCGCACCATGCGCACCGCAAACAGCAACAGCATCGTGGCCCCGGCAAGACTGATCAGGAAACGGATGATATCCATGGGGTCAGGCTCCTGCCGTCAATAATCTCTACCCGCGTTCGGGTGGGTTCGAACGGCCATTATCTGATGCAATTCGCAAAAAGCACAGTCAAATTGCGGCCTTGATCGACGCGATGACGACACCCAGCGCCTTGTGAAGGTCTTCATCCGAGATCGTCATCGGCGGTGACAGGGTCAACACGCAGCCTTGGCTGATCTTGAAACTGACCCCGCCTTCCAGACAGGCGTAATAGATCTGTTCCGCAAGCGCATGGCCCGGTTCGCGTGTTGCGCGATCCGTGACAATCTCGACGCCGAACATGGTGCCGCGCCCGCGGATATCGCCCACGATGGGCACATGCGCCAGCTCGTCCCGCAGACGCCCCATCGCGATCTCTCCGATCTCGGCGGCGCGCTCCACCAGCCCTTCTTCCTCGATCACCTCAATGGTCGCCAACGCGGCGCGCGTCGTGACCGGGTTCTTCTCGTGGGTGTAGTGACCAATCGCGAAATCACCGCACACATCCAGAGATTTGCGCGCGATACAGGCCGCAATGGGAAGAATGCCCCCGCCAAGCGCCTTGCCCATGGTCACGATGTCGGGAATGATGTCGTCATGTTCAAAGGCGAACATGCGTCCGGTCTTCCCTAACCCCGTCGGAATCTCATCCATGATCAACAGGGCGCCCCGGCGATTGCAGGCCTCGCGCACCGCCTTCCAGAACCCCGGCGGCGGCACGTAAGGCACGGCGCGCATCGGCTCGGCGATCACGGCGGCAACATCGCCTTCCCGCTCGAGCACGAAATCAACCATGTTTGCACAGGCCAACCCGCAGCTCTCCGGCCCGGCGTGCCCATAGGGGCAGCGATAACAGGCAAAGGGCGCGACATGCTCGGTCCCCGGCAAAAGCGGCCCCGCGATATGGCTGCGGAACGTCGCCTCGCCACCGACCGAAGCCGCGCCAAAGCCCGCCCCGTGAAAGGAATCCCAGAACGAAATTGTCTTGAACCGCCCGGTCGCCGCCCGCGCGATCTTGAGCGCAACTTCGTTGGCGTCCGACCCGCCGGTGGTGAACAGAACCTTGCCAAGTTCACCTGGCGCAATGGCGGCGAGTTTCTCGGCCAGCGCAACAGCGGGCTCGTTGGTGAACCGGCGCGGCGCAAAGGGCAGCGTATCGAGCTGATCCTTGATCGCCGCGACGACCTTGGGGTGCCCATAGCCGATGTGATGCACCGAGTTGCCATGAAAATCCATGAACACCCGCCCGTCACGGTCGGTGATCCATATGCCTTCGGCCTTTTCGATCGTGCTCACGCAAGGGCTCGACAGGCTCTGGTGAAGGAACGCATCCGCATCCCGCGCCAGAAGCGGGGCAGATTTCGGGCCAACAGCCTTGTCTGCCCATGCGCGGCGGGCGTCGGAAGTATTGGACTCACCTTCCGTGTGAACGAGATTTACAGCCATTGTGCCCCCTGTGTTGCGCGGGCTCCCAGCGGCCCGCGCTCTTCGGTTTTTCATTTATTGCGGGCTGCTCACGCCCCCGGCCACGGCAACGAATAAGTCTTCTGGTTGGTGAAGAATTTCATCGCTTCCTGCACGCCTTCCTTGACCGCGTTGCCACTGTCCTTGATGCCACCGAAGGGGGACATCTCGATCCGGTAGCCGGGCTGTTCCCAGATGTTGCAGGTGCCAACGTCGAGCCCGTTGATATAGGCAATCGCGCGGTTGAGATCGTTGGTGCAAACCCCCGAAGACAGACCGAACTGGGTCGAGTTGGAAATCCGCATGACTTCAACGTCATCATCCGGCACCCGCACGATCGGCACGATCGGGCCAAAGGTCTCTTCCATCACCAGCTCGCTGTCATGGCGCACGTGATCCACGACGATGGGCGGCAACAACGCGCCCTGGCGCCCCGGGTGATAGAGAATCTTGGCCCCTTCTTCCTCGGCCATGTAGACGCGCTTTTCAAACAGCTCCGCCGCTTGCTCGTGCACCACGCAGCCCAGCTGGGTTTCCGGGTCCATCGGATCGCCGAATTTGAGCGCCTTGGCCTTTTCCAGAACCAGCGGCACGAACCTGTCCGCGACGCTTTCCTGCACAAGGATGCGCTTGACGGCGGTGCACCGCTGACCCGAGTTGCCAGTGGCCCCGGCCACGGCAATGGTCGCGGCCTTGTCGAGATCCGCATCTTCCAGATCATTCAGAACGATCAGCGGATCATTCCCGCCCAGTTCCAGCGCCAGCCGCTTGTACCCCGCCTTCGACGCAATCAGCTTGCCCACGGGCACGCCGCCCGTGAAGGTGATGATGTCGATATTGTCGTTGAGCATCATCTCTTCGCCGATGTCCTGCGGCCACCCGGTCACGATCTGGAACATCTCGGGCGGCAAGCCCGCCTCATAGAGAATGTCCGCCAGCGCAATCGCCGTGAGCGGGGTCAGCTCGGTCGGCTTGCAGACAACACAGTTATTGGTAGCCACTGCGGGCGCGATCTTGTGGCTGACCATGTTGAGCGGATGGTTGAACGGCGTGATGGCCGAAATCGCCCGCACCGGCTCGCGCTTGGTAAAGATCTTGCGCTCTTTGCCGTTATGCGTGAGATCGCACGAGAAAATCTCGCCATCATCCACCAGCGCCATCTGCGCGGCAAAGCCAAACACATCCTGCGCCCGCTTGGTCTCGTAGATCGCGTGTTGGTGACAGATGCCAAGTTCCAGCGTCAGCCATTTCGCCAGCCAGTCGCGTTTCTCGCCAATCAGTTCACCCGCGCGGGTGAGAATCTGACTGCGTTCATAGCGGCTGAGTGTCGACTTGTAGTTGGCGGCAATCTCGAACGCGCGTGCGGCGTGTTCGGCCTTGCCCGCCGGAACCGTCCCAACCACCTCGTTGGTGTAGGGATAGTGCACCGGTACGACGTCGTCCGTAAAGACGACCTCGCCACCGATGCGCATGCCCTCGTTGCGGATTTCACTTTCGGTCATGACGCCGTCCATCTCAAAGCGCCGCCGCGGTCGTGGCATAGAAGAATGCATCGAAGTTGCGCAGTTCGGCCGGGTTCGACGGCAGGTCGACCTTGCGGTTGACGATGAACGGGACTTCCTGCTCGGTCAGACCACCGTGGCTGCGCAGCGGCTCTTTCAACGCGGCAAGGTCGTGGCGATGCTCCGAAGTGCCGATGCAGATATTTTCTCCCGACACCATCACGATATCACCGATCCGGTCGCCCGGAAGCTCGAACCGTTCAATCGCCTCTTCCTTGGTCAGGACATGGGTGATGCCCTTCTGCGCGCGCAGCTTCTCCATGACCTTGGCGCGATCCGCCTCTTCCGGAAGGTAGGCCGTGGCAAACGAGCCCAACGCTCCGTGGTGAACCACATAGGGGTCGGTGATCGGCAGGATCACGCGGGCCTCGTCCTTGCCCAGCCACACGTCCAGAAGGTCCTGCGCATAGATCACGTTCGGCGTGCCGTCGGCATGGTGCTTGGGCTTCATGCCGTGGTCCGCAGTCACGACAATGGCTGCGCCCAGCGCGTCCAGCTCGCCAAGATAGCGATCGAACATCGCATAAAAGTCGAGCGCGCCCTGCTGCTCGGGGGCAAACTTGTGCTGAATGTAGTCGGTGGTCGAAAGATACATCACGTCCGGTTTGAACTCTTTGAGCAGCTTCACACCGGCAGCAAAGACAAACTCGCTAAGCTCTGCCGAATAGACCTCGGGCACTTCCATGCCCAGCCACTCCGACGCGTTGTCGATACCGTGGTCCGCCTTGGTCGTTTCCCCGGACCGCTCCGACGAAAACGCAACTGCGCGGTCTTCGTCAAACTTCAGACCCGCCCCCAGCAAGGCGCGCAGCTTGTCCTTGGCGGTCACCATCGCAACCCGGAACCCCGCATCGTAGAACTGCGAAAAGATCGTCGGCGCGCGCAGGAAGCGCACGTCGTTCATCATCACTTCTTCGCCCGTATCCGGGTCGATCAGGTAGTTGCCGCAGATGCCGTGCACGATCGGAGGACGCCCGGTGGCAATCGACAAGTTGTTGGGGTTGGTGAAGGACGGGATCACCGAATGCGCCAGCCGGTCCGTGCCTTCCTCGCGCATGCGCTTGAGGTTGGGCATCAGCCCCTTGGCAATGGCCACATCCAGGTATTCCGGCTCGCAGCCATCCAGGCAGATCGCCACGGCGGGCACCTTGGGGGTCGGGTATACGCGCTCGTTCGCTTCGACGGGGGTGTGAATGGTCATGGTGGTTCCTTTTTTCGTCTCAGGCCGCCAGCTTGGCGCGTTCCTTGATTGCAATTTCCGGGGGCGCGGCGTTGGTCACGCCCATTTCATTCAGTGTTTCACGTGTTGCCTCGACAACCTGCCGCATCACGTGCTCATCCATCTGGCCAATACAGCCGACACGGAAGCTGTCGACAATGGTCAATTTGCCGGGGTAGATGATGAAGTTCTTCGCTTTCATCAGGTCGTAGAAACGGTCAAAGCTGAACTTCGGATCATCCGGGCAGAAGAACGTCACGATGATCGGGCTCAGCCAGCGATCCTGCAACAGCGTCTCAAGCCCGATGTCGCGCATGCCCGCCACCAGCGTGTCCCGGTTGGCGGTGTAACGACCACCGCGACCGGCCACGCCACCTTCCGCTTCATGGGCGCGCAGCGCCGTCAGGAAGGCCGCCACCGCGTGGGTCGGGGGGGTAAACCGCCACTGCCCCGTCTTTTCCATGTGCGCCCACTGATCATGCACATCCAGGCTCAAAGACTGGCAGTTGCCCTTGGCCGCTTCCAGCTCGGATTTGCGCGCCAGCACGAAGCCGAACCCCGGCACACCCTCGATGCACTTGTTCGCGGACGACACCAAAGCCTCGAACCGCACTTCCGACGGGCGCAGCTCGATCGCGCCAAAGGCCGACATCGAGTCGATCAGCAGCTTGCGTCCAGCGGCATAGACCGCGTCCGAGATTTCCCCAACCGGGTTCAGAATGCCCGACGAGGTTTCGCAATGAATAGCCACGACATGGGTGATCGCCGGATCATCTGCCAGGATCTGCGCGACCTCGTCACCACGCGGCGGCAGGTAATCCCCCTTGTCCAGAACCACGTGATCGCGCCCCAGATAAGCAAGCGTCTTGGCAGAGCGCTGACCATAAGCCCCGTTGGCCAGAACAAGGATCTTGCTATCCCGCGCTGTGAGCGATCCCAGCATGGCCTCGACTGCAAAGGTCCCGCTGCCCTGCATCGGGACACAGTCGAACTCTTCTTTACCGGGCCCAAGCATGTCCAGCAGGCGGGTGCGCATCTCGGCCGTCATGGCCCGAAAATCGCCGTCCCAGCTGCCCCAGTCGCGCAGCATCGCTTCCTTGGTTTCATAGGCCGTGGTCAACGGACCCGGCGTCAGCAGGTACGGCTCGCCAAGCTTCGGAGGTGCAATCGGAGTTTTTTGGCTGGTCATGGCTTTGATTCCCAAACTGTTCTGAAAACAAATTGCCAAGCCTTGCGTCATATGAGAAATTGAAAATTGTGATTTATGTATAGGTCAACCCTATCCAAAAAAGTGAGCCCTTCCCATGCGCCACAGCCAGCTCAGAGCCTTTCACTACGTCGCGCATCTTGGCGGCTTTTCGAAGGCTGCCGAGGTTCTGCACCTGACCCAGCCGGCAGTGTCGGAACAGGTCAAGAATCTCGAAGTCGAAAATGATGTCCTGCTGTTCGAACGCAAGAAACGACAGGTTGTCCTGACAAGCGCGGGCGAAGAGCTGTTTCACCTGACCAAGCAGTATTTCGACATCGAAACGCAGATCGGCGAATACCTGTCTGAACGAAACGCCGCTGTATCAGGAGAATTGCGCATCGTCGCGGACTCCGCCCAGCACGTCACCGACGTGCTCGCAAAATTCCGGGCCAATTATCCCAATGTGCGGATTTCACTGCGCTCGGGCAACTCCGAGGAAATCCTTGACCAGCTGCGCCAGTACAACGCCGAAATCGGCGTGGTCGGGCAGGTTCCCACCTCCCGCGAACTGACCTCGCTCAGCATCGGCGCGAGCGAGATCATCGCCTTTGCCCGACGCGGCACTCTCAAAGAGGGCGCTGCGGGCATGACCATGCAGCAAATCGCGCAATACCCGCTCATTTTCCGCGAAGAGCGGTCCCGGACTCGTCAAATGGTCGTCGACGAGGCGGCAAAGCTCGGCGTGGCGCTGGAACCCGCCATCGTGGCCGAGGGGCGCGAGGCGGTGCGGTCCATTGTTCTGTCCGGCGGCGGTATCGGCTTCGTGTCCGAAGCGGAATACAGCCACGACGACCGGATCGAGCAAATCCCCATCCTGAACGTCGACACCCGCATGCCGGAATCCATCGTTCACCTGGCCCAGCGCGGCGAGGTCCGTGTCATCCGGTCCTTCATGGATCTGGCCAACCGCTACCTCTCAACGGAAACGGGCGGCCCGGAGTAATCCGAACCGCCCGCCCCCCAAGCGAAACTTTCTAGCGGAACCGCCAGGCCTGGGTGCGCGTCAGCAACCCGCGTGAGACGAGCAGGTGTATGATCCGCGCCGCGGCATTCGTGTAGAAGATCATCATGCCCATCGCCGCAGCGGGGGCGATATCCCCGGCATCATCCATGTTCAAAACCGCGATCGAAGCCAGCGCCGTCTTGGGCGAATACAGGAACACCACCGCCGAAACCGTCGTCATCGCGTTCACGAACAGGTAGATCGAGATGTCCAGCAGCGCAGGCAAGCACACCGGCACGGTCACACGCCGGAAAAGCTTCATCGTGGGCTGTTTCAACGACGCCGACACCGATTCAAACTCACGATCCATCTGCTTGAGCGCGGTCACGGCCGTCAGGTGGGACACCGTGTAAAAGTGCGTGACTGTGCAGACCACGAGAATGGCCATGGTGCCGTAAATCGCGTTCAGCGGGTTGGCCGGGTTGTTGAAGAAGAAGATGTAGGCCAGGCCCAGCACCATCCCCGGCACCGCCATCGGCAGCATCGCAACCATCTGGAAAAAGCCGCGCCCCATTTCGAACCCGTTTGCCTTTTCCACAAGATAGGCCCCGAAGAACACGACACCCGTGCCGACAATCGCCGTCAGAAGCCCCAGCTTGATCGAGTTGAAATAGCTGCCCCAGCCGCCCCCGTCCATCAGGTCGAACTGATAGTTGTTCAGGCTCAGTGACAGGTCATAGGGCCAGAACTTAATCAAGGCCGCATACTGGCAGATGGCCAGCAGCCCGATGATGAAGACGCCGATGACCGAGCAGTAGATCATCGCGACCCGGTCCCGCCCCTTCTGCGGTTTGGGCTCATAAGGCACCGACCGCGCCGACAGCTGCGCCACCTGGCGGCGCTGCACGATACGGTCGATGGCAAAGGCAAAGACCGCCGGGATCAGCAGGACAACCGACACCACCGCGCCCATTTCAAAGTTCTGTTGCCCGATCACCTGCTTGTAGATGTCGACCGCCAGAACATTGAATTGTCCGCCAATCACCTTGGGCAAGCCAAAATCGGTGATGACAAGGTTGAAGACCACGAAAGTTGCCGAGATGATGCCGTACCGTGCGCCGGGGATCGTCACCGTCCAGAAGGTTTTCCACGGCGAGGTCTTAAGGCTGTCGGCGGCCTCGTAAAGCCGCGCATCCGAGATCGCCAGCGCTGTCGACAGGATCAGGAACGCATGCGGAAAGGTAAAGAACACGGATCCGATCAGGATACCGATCGGGCCATAGATGCTCTGCCCCATCAGCAATTCCTTCAGCATGCCCTGATTACCGAACAGGTAAACCAGCGCGATACCGGGCAACAGCGACGGCACGAGGATCGGCGCCATGGCGATGATGCGGAACGCCCCCTTGAACCGCAGGCAGGACCGGTTGAGCGCATAGGCAAATCCAAAGGCCAACGTCACCGTCAACACGGTCGCAATGGTCGAGATCACAAGCGAATTCTTGATCGAGTTTGAAAGCGCCGGTGTCGAGAAATAGGTGACAAAGTTGCCAAAGCCTGTCCCCGACACGGGGCGCATCTGCACCCGGCGGAAGGTGTTGGAATCCAGCTCCTGCCACGCGGTCCCGCTGTGACGCGTCGACCCGACAAGATAGACCGCCTCGTCACTGGTCCCGCGCACGCGATACATCTTCGAACTGCGAAAGCTGAAATCCGGGAACAGCTTGGTGGCCGGAAGGCGCCCGTCACTGCCCGCGCGCAGATCGGCTTCGCCGAACACGCCCAGTTGATCGTTCAGCGTGCTGGCCAGAACCGGATCGGTCGCAAAGACGCCATCGTCGTCCGAAACCTGGAACTCGAACTGGCCGAGATCAAAATGATAGGTCGAGAACGACTTGGACAGCATCGCATAAAGCGGAAACACCAGCGTCACGACAAGGTAAAGAGCGATCACGATCATCCATGATCGCATCATCACGTCATCTCGGCTCAGGCGTGGTTTCACGTCCCGTCCGGGCGGAAGAGTGGCGGCGTCAGTCATCGTCGCCCCCTTGTGCCTCGGGCGCGAATGCAATCAGGTTTTCGCGCGGCAGCTCCACATGGATCTCCTGCCTGGTGGCCAGCGACAGGCGGCGCACTGCGTTGACCGAGAAGTCCGCGATCAGTTCGGCACCGTGGAAGTCATCGCTGATCAGGTGGCAGCGCCAGAACGACCCGAGGAACTCCATGTCCCCGATACGCACCAGCTCACAGTTCTTCGCGCCTGCGTCCGGCACGAAATCCGACCCGTGCGGCACCACGTCATCCGGGCGGATCGCCGCAACGACGGTTGTGCCTGGATCAAAGTCATGGTCGCGGCACTCGAATTCATGCTTGCCGATGCGCAGACGGTTTTCGCTCAGGATCTGTGCTTCAAGCTGGTTCATCTCGCCGATGAAACCCGCGACGAAAAGTGACGCCGGGTTCTTGTATACCTCGGTCGGAGCGCCCACCTGCTCGATCACGCCATGGTTCATGACCACGATGCGGTCCGCCATGGACAGCGCCTCTTCCTGGTCATGTGTCACCATGACGGTCGTGACGCCCAGCTTGCGCTGAAGCTCCTTGATCTCGTGACGCAGATGTACACGCACCTTGGCATCCAGCGCCGACAGAGGTTCATCCAGCAAAAGCAGCCCCGGCGACGTGGCGATGGCGCGCGCCAGCGCGATCCGCTGCTGTTGCCCGCCCGAAAGCTGCGCCGGATACTTGTTGCCCTGCTCGCTCAGGCCCACCATGTCCAGAAGCTCGGTGACGCGTACCGTGATCTCTTCCTTGCTACGCCCGGCGTTTTCCAGCCCATAGGCGATATTCTTGCGAATGGTCAGGTTGGGGAACAGGGCATACGACTGGAACACGATCCCGAAATCGCGGCGCGATGGCGGCAGGTTCGACACGTCCTGTCCATTCTGGATGACCGTGCCGCGTGTCTGCAGGTCAAGCCCCGCAATGGCGCGCAACAGGGTGGTCTTGCCACAGCCCGACGGCCCCAGGAAACAGACGAACTCGCCCTCTTCAACTTTGAGCGACACGTCGCGCAGCGCGACGAAATCTCCGTACAACTTCCAGAGATCGGAAATCTCCAGATAAGGGTCTTTGGCCGGGACTTCGTGGGCAAGCACGGGGGCCGATTTTAGCGCGTTCATAATTAGTGCCTCGGATCGTTTTCGGCGGGAAGGGAATGGGATGGGAGGTTGCGCAGGCCGTCACGGCCCGCGCAAAAGGGGCCGGCGAGGGGGGAGGAACCCCGCCGGCACAGAGGTCTTACTTGGGGTCCGACTTGCCGTCGTAGCGGCTCTGCCACTCGGCCAGGATCGCCGCGCGGTTGTTGGCGGCCCATTCGAAATCGTTCTCGATCAGGGCGTCCTTCAGACCGTCGGGGAAATGTTCGACCGGCTTGGCAAGGCTTGGTATGCCGATGATGGCATAGCCAACATTGTACATTTCCATGGCCTTCGTGCTCACTGCAAAGTCCAGAAGCGTCTGCGCGGCCTCAAGGTTCGCGGTCCCGGCAATGATACCGCCCGCTTCCATGTCCCAGCCAACACCTTCGCTCGGCACGATCACTTCGAGCGGCGCGCCTGCGGCTTTCGACTTGGCGCCACGGAACGCAAAGGAGATCCCGATCGGAATTTCACCCGAAGCGGCCAGTTTGCAGGGCTTGGAACCGGAATGGGTATAGCGCGCGATGTTCTCGTGCAGCCCGTCCATGTAGTCCCAGCCGGCTTCTTCGCCAAACATCTGCAACCAGCTCGAAACGTCCAGGAACCCGGTGCCCGACGAGTTCGGGTTGGGCATGATGATATGGCCCTTGTACATCGGGTCATGCAGGTCTTTCCACGACGTCGGCGGTGTCAGGCCATTCTTCTCGGCCTCAACCGTGTTGTAGCAGATCGCGCCGGCCCAGGCGTCCTGCCCGACCCAGTAGGGCGGGTTGTCGGAATCGACGAATTTGGGATCGAGCGCCTCCACACCCTTGGGGGCGTAGGGCTCCAGCATGTCTTCGCTCTTGAGCAGCAGTAACGACGTTGCCGCCAGCCCCCAGACAACATCGGCCTGCGGATTGTCTTTCTCCGCGAGAAGCTTCGCGGTCACGATGCCCGTGGAGTCGCGTACCCAGTTGATCTTGATGTCCGGATGCGCTTCGTTGAACGTGTCGGCGTACCGCTTGAGATCCTCTGCCTCGAACGCGGTATAGACCGTCAGCTCGGTTTCCGCGAAGACCCCTGTGGCCGCAATGGCGGCGGCTGCCGCGATGGTCAGGGTTTTTGACGTTGTTTTCATGGATTGCTCCTCTGTTGGTTCGGTTTTGCCCGGCCATCCGACCTCAGGCGCCACCTGTGACGATGAGACTGTGAATTTTCCAACATCAGGGGAAATCGTTTTTTCCTAATGGATTATAAGCTCAGCCTATGAAATTGCCTGCATCAAGACTGTAAATCCTCAAATCGACTTCACCGCCAAATACGGAAAATACTCAATAATTACTTGCAAATAGAAGGCCAAGCCACCCGGGAAATCCCCACAAATCCGGGCATTCCGCCAATCTGGCAAACCTTTGCCCGGTCTCCCATCAATCCCATTGATTTCTACGGTAAGCGCCGCATCGTCTGCTTATGTGTTGAGCAGGCTTTCATAAAGGCGCCCCCTCCCGAGACATCGGAGGTGCACCGAAACAGGGGCCGGGTCGCCGATGAATTTCATTCATAAAAGGTAAAATGAACTTTCTATCTTTTAGATTTTTCAATCTGACGACGCGTGCCACCCTCGCTCCAACGTGGCCTTGAACCGGTCGCATGTCCGTGCCTTCGCAATCTCAGGGAGCCCCCATGACCAACCTGTTCCTACGCTCAACCGCCATCGCGATGGTGTCGCTGCTGCCAATGACACTACCCGTCGCCGCCGAGTACCCCGAAAAGCCCGTTTCCTTCGTTGTGCCCTGGCCTCCCGGGGGTGAAGAGGATGTGCTGACGCGCATGATCGCTGACGAGTTCCAGGCCTTGTACGGATCGCCCGCAGCTGTGGTGAACAAGCCCGGTGGCGGCGGCGGCCCGTTTCCCGGCGCGATCGAGGTCGCGACTGCCCCGGCCGATGGATATACCGTCGGGTCCTTCGTGATCGGTGTGCCCGTCGTCGGACCGGCCATCGGGATCGAGGAACTGGACCCCGATCCGTTTGTCCCGGTCGGCGTCTTCCTGACCTACCCCTTCCTGCTCGTGGCCGCCAAGGACGCGCCATATGAAACCATGGAAGAACTGGCGGCCTATGTACAGGACAACGACGTCGCGCTTGGCCATTTCGGCGCGGGTCTTGTGCCAACCCACGTCACCTTTGGTCTGGCCGAGAAATTCGGGTTCGAATTCGGTTCGGACGCAGCCTACGACAATCTCGACTGCAACACGCTTGCATCCGGCGATGTCGACGTGATGAACTCGGTCGCCGGTCTGGTACAGCCCTGCCTTGATGACCTGAAAGTGCTGGCCACCGTCACGTCCGAACGCATATCCCTGACCCCCGACGCCCCAACCGTGGCTGAGCTTGTCCCGGAACTCGACATTGTTCTGTGGAACGGGTTGTTCGTGCGCAAGGGCACCCCCGAAGACATCATCCAGAAACTCGAGGCCGCCGCGCTCAAGGCAATCGCAAGCGACGCCGCCAAGGACTACGTCGCCTCGAACGGCGCCCAGATCTACTGGAAACCCCGCGCCGAAGCCGAAGCCCTCATTGCAAAAGATATCAAGACCTTCCAGGCGCTGACGTCCGAATAACCCGACCTCCCTGATGGCGCGGTGTGGCATCTGCCCGCCGCGTCATTCCTTTTGCGCTTTTGCATGCGCACGCAACACATCGGCGATGAAAACGTCGACAACGTTATTGTCCCGCCCGCCGCGCCTGGTGATGAGGTGGAACGGAATCTCGGTGCTGAACCTCTCGGGCATAACTGCACGCACCATATCCCTGCGTCGCCATGTTTCGGCAAAATGTGTCGGCAGAAATCCAAGGTAACACCCCGACAGGATCAAAAGCATCGCCGCATCCATGTCCTCGGTAAAGGCCGTTGGCTCCGGCAGGGTCGCAGGTTTGCTGATCGCGCGTTCCAGCCCGGTTCCCGATGACACCAGCTTGAATTTTCCAAGCTGCCTTTCGATCTCGGACAGATCCTCCATGCCCGCCAGCGGATGCTCCGAGGCACAATAGAGCGCGACCGTCTCCGAAAAGAGCTCGGTGTAATCCAGCCCGGAAATCCGGTTGGGATAAAGCCCGATACTCAGATCATAGCGCCCCTCCAGCGTGCGACTTTGCTGATCGGCGGAACGGGTTTCCTCAAGCCGGAAAACAACCTCGTTTTCCCGGGTTTGAAACTGACGGATTGCTTCGGACAACTTCAAGGCCGGGTTGGTGGCCATGTTCGCCTGCATGCCGATCTTTACCTCTCCCACCAGCTGGTTCTGTATTTCCGCCGTGGCCAGGTTGAAGTTGCTGAACGCGCCCAGCACGTTCTGCGCCGCGTCATAAACCGCCCGCCCCTGCTCGGTCATCCGGAACCCCGATCGTCCGCGATGACAAAGCGTCATGCCCAGTTGCTCTTCGAGTTCCTTCATCTGGATACTGATGGTGGCAGCCGACGCCCCCAACACGCTCTGCGCCGCCGAGAACCCGCCGCAATCCACTACGGTGACAAAGATGCGGAGCTTGCGGATCGAGTTTTCATGCAGGCTGAGCATTTTATACCTCAATTTCGAAAAGTAAGCTTTCATCATATTGGATTTATTTGACCTATTTCACCAGACAAAATGCTCTCACCGTCCCCACACCGACAGACGAGAGACCCTGATGCCCCAGACCAAACTCGACCACCTTCGCGCCCTTGCCGAGAAAACCGATCTCAACGACCGGGAATTGCAGGATTTTCTGGATGGCGGTGGCGCCCATGGCGGTGACAAGCGCGAGCATGTGGCGCCCTATGCCGGATTTTCCTCCTTCCTGCGCGCCCCGATGCAGGAAGGCTTCGAAGGGCTTGATATCGCGCTTCTGGGGGTGCCGTTCGATCTGGCCGTGACCAACCGTCCGGGCACCCGCTTCGGCCCGGCGCAGGTACGCGAGATGTCGGTTCTGGCCGCAGGCCCCAAGCACCACGTCAGCGGCACGATCCCCGCCGCAATCGCCCACTATGCCGATTGTGGCGACGTGCCGATCCCGAACACCTACAATCTCGATCAGGCGACACAAGATATCGAGGATTTCTATCACGGCGTCGTGGATGCCGGGGTCGTGCCACTCTCAGTGGGCGGGGATCACTCGATCAGCTATCCAATCCTCAAGGCGGTGGGCCGGGACGCGCCCGTGGGCATGATCCATATCGACGCCCATGCCGATACCGGCGGCCCGTTCAACGGCTCTCGCTTCCATCACGGCGGACCATTTCGCAATGCCGCCCTGGCCGGGGTTCTCGACCCGGAACGCGTTGTCCAGATCGGCATTCGCGGCCGCGCCGAACCGCATTGGGATTTCTCCTATGACAGCGGCATGCGGGTGATCCACATCGAAGAATTCTACGAGATGGGCCTCGAGGCCGTGCTGCACGAAGCCCGATCCATTGTCGGCGATGGCCCCACCTATGTGAGCTTCGACGTCGACAGCATCGACCCAGCCTTCACACCCGGCACCGGCACCCCCGAAACCGGCGGCCTGACCCCCCGCGAGGTCCAGATCCTGATCCGTGGGCTCGACGGGCTCAACCTGATCGGCGGCGACGTGGTCGAGGTGTCCCCACCCTTTGATCAATCCGGCAACACCGCACTTGTCGCCGCAACGATGCTTTGGGAGCTGCTCTGCGTTCTGTCCGTGTCGGTCGCCAGTCGCCGCTAGCGACGCCCCCACCCCGCATCTCGCCGGGAGGCAACTTGCGCATCTGCGATCAAGCGGGCAATCCGATCTGGAAAACACATCGAAAAAGACACGCACCAACCACGCATGAACCATGCGTGGCGCGCGACTTGATCCCCAAAAACAATGCATGGTGGCGGAGACGAAGGGATTCGAACCCTCGATACCGTTTCCGGTATACTCCCTTAGCAGGGGAGCGCCTTCGACCACTCGGCCACGTCTCCGCTGACCCGTATATCCTTGCAAGCCGCGGAAGCACAAGGCCCATTTTCAACGGAAAATCAGGAAATTTGGCGACGCGGGATATCCCCGCGCCGTCCGTCTCAATCCTGCCGCACCACCAGCACCGAACAGGGCGCATGACGTGCCACGCGGGCCGAGTTCGGCCCCTGCAGCCGATCCATCAGGTCCGGCTTGTGCGCGCCCATCACCACAAGGTCCGCCTTGGAGCGCTTGATCGCGTCAAGGATCATCTCGTAGGCCGTGCCGACCTCGACGATATGCTGCACATGGCCGAAATCCGGCAGGGTCTTGGCCACGAACTTGTGCAACTCGTCATTTGCCGACGCCACCGCTTTTTCGAGTGTGCCGTCCTTGAAATAGGATCCCACGATCGACATCCCGTAATCCGGCACCACGGTCACAACACTCAGGGTCGCCCCGTAATGCTTGGCAAGGTCGGCGGCCTTGAGCAGCAGCTTTTCTTCCGCGTCGCGTTTATGCGTCAGGTCGATGGCGCAGAGCACGTGATTGGTCATGCCATTTCTCCCGTTGGTTCATTGCGTTGACGGCGCCGCTGTGCCAGGGCCACCAGCCCAAGAAGCAGCAGCGCCGGAATATACATGATTTCCTTCGGCAACTGGTCCGCCGGCGCCTTGACCGAGGCAATCACCACCGGGTCGTCGGCGTAGAAATCGAACCCCTGCATAGTGTCGGCAAAGGGCGTGCCGAACATCGGCTCATCCAGCTTCACAGCTCCGTCCTCTTCCAGCAGCATCAGGCCAAAGCCATCCAGCCGTTCGCTGCCCGAACCGTCACCACTGACCTGAAGCACCAGCGTGGTTTCCTTCATCTCACCCGTGTCAAAGTCCGGCCCGGCCACGATCACGCGCAGCTCCGATCCGTCCTGCGCGGCGTCGAGCGCAGCCTCAAGCCCCGCCGGTTCGATCATTTCGAAAGGAGGCTGGATGCGGTTGATCAGGTAATCCGGACGGAACAGGGCAAAGGCGATCACCACCAGAACCACGCTCTCATAGATGCGGCTCTTGGTGAGGAAATAACCCATGGTCCCTGCCGTGAACACAAGGATCGCGATTGTCGCCACCACCGCGACCAATATGCCCTGCACCCATCCGACATCGATCAAAAGAAGATCGGTGTTAAAGATGAACACGAAAGGCAGTGCCACGGTGCGCAAGCTGTAGAAGAAAGCCGTGAACCCGGTGCGGATCGCATCCCCGCCCGATACGGCGGCGGCAGCAAAGCTTGCCAGGCCCACGGGCGGCGTCACATCTGCCATAATGCCAAAGTAGAACACGAAAAGGTGCACCGCGATCAGCGGCACGATCAGCCCCGATTGCGCGCCCAGTTCGACAACCACCCCCGCCATCAGCGAACTGACCACGATATAGTTCGCCGTGGTCGGCAGCCCCATGCCCAGAACAAGGCTCAGCAAGCCCACCATCACAAGCATCAGGATCAGGTTGCCACCTGACAGGAACTCGACAAGATCGGCCATCACCTGCCCCACCCCGGTCAGAGTCACCGTGCCCACGATCACACCCGCCGTCGCCGTGGCAAGGCCGATCCCGATCATGTTGCGCGCGCCGTCAATCAAGCCCTGCCAAAGGTCCGCGACACCATCGCGGAACGCGTTGCCAAAGGCGCTCTCGCCCCGGAACATCGCCTTCAACGGGCGCTGCGTGAGCAGGATCACAAAAAGCAGCATCGTCGCCCAGAACGCCGAAAGCCCCGGCGATTTCTGTTCGATCATCAGGAAATAGACCAGCACGATGATCGGCAGCAGGAAATAGAGACCGGTCTTGTAGATTTCGCCCACAACAGGAAGTTCCACGTGCTCGGCATTGGGGTCATCCGGCTCAAGATCGGGCGCCTTGGACGCCAGCCAGAGCAACGCGACATAGGCCAGCACGATCAGCGCCGACAGCACCAGCCCCGAGGATGGCAACGCCGAGGTGATCCACCGCACCGGGTATTGCACCCCGTAACACAGCGCCGCGAAGCCCGCGAAAAACACCGCCATGCCGCCAATGGTCTTGCCAAGGCTCACCACCCGGTCGCCCAGCGTCGGCATGTTGTTCTTCACCGCTTCAAGGTGGACGATATAGACCAGCGCGACATAGGAAATCGCGGCAGGCAGGAAAGCGTGGGTGATCACCTCGACATAGGAAATGCCGACATATTCCACCATCAGAAAGGCCGCAGCCCCCATCACCGGCGGCATGATCTGACCGTTGACCGAAGACGCCACTTCCACGGCGCCGCCCTTTTCGGCGCTGAACCCAACCCGCTTCATCAGCGGAATGGTGAAGGTGCCCGTGGTCACGACATTGGCAATCGACGAGCCCGAGATCAGGCCGGTCGCCGCCGAGCCGACAACCGCGGCCTTGGCCGGACCACCACGCAGGTGCCCCAGCGCGCCAAACGCCATCTTGATGAAGTAATTGCCGGCCCCCGCTTTTTCGAGCAATGCGCCAAACAGCACGAACAGGAAAACGAACTTGGTCGACACGCCCAGCGCAATGCCGAACACGCCCTCGGACGTGATCCACATGTGGCTCATCGCTTTCTTGAGCGACGCGCCTTTCCAGCGGATCACCTCCGGCACCCATTCGGACGAGCCAAAGAACACGTAAACAAGGAAAATCGTGGCGATGATCGCCATCGCCGGTCCCAGCGCGCGGCGCGCGCCTTCGAACAGCAACAGCAGGCCAACCAGCGCAAACCACTTGTCCATATCATCCGCAAGCCCGCCCGCATTGACGATCTTGTCATAGAAAATGAACCCGTACATCGCGATTGCGGCCCCCAACAGGGCCATGATCCAATCCGCGATGGGGATGTAGGTGCGCGGCGATGACCGGAACGCCGGGTAGGCCATGAAGGCCAGGAAAATCGCAAAGGCCAGGTGAATCTGGCGGCTGTTGTTGATCAGGTCGCCGGGCAACACATAGTTGGAAACCGGCGAAGCCAGCAAAACCTGGAACAGGGACCAGACCACGGCCACGATCGCCAGCATCTGCCCAACCGGCCCAGCCGGGTTTCGCGCGCCTGAATCAGTGGAAGCCACCAGATCCTGAAGTTCTTCCTCGCTCAACGCGCGGTTGCCGCTGTTATTATCGGCCATCACAATCTCTCCCTGAAAATCTGCTTTTTTGCAGAAAAGGCACGCATCGGGGCGCGCTCATTATTGGTAAGAGGGGCGGCGCACCGCCCCTCTTGATATCTTATGTCGTCAGGCGGACAGGATTACTCCATCCAGCCTTTTTCCTTGTAGTACTTGGCCGCGCCATCATGCAGCGGTGCCGACAGACCGGCCGAGATCATGTCTTCCGGCTTCAGGACGGCAAAGGCCGGGTGCAGCTTCTTGAAGTCGTCGAAGTTTTCGAACACCGACTTCACCACCGCGTAAACCGCATCTTCGCTCACATCCGCCGAGGTGACAAAGGTCGCGCCTACACCAAAGGTCATCGTGTCCGCGTCCGACCCGCGATACATGCCGCCCGGAATGGTCGCCGAACGGTAGAACGAGTTGTCCGCGATCAGCTGCTCAACCGCCGCACCATCCACGGTCACGAGAACCGAGTCACAGGCGGTGGTCGCTTCCTGGATCGACCCCGAGGGGTGGCCGACGGTATAGACCATCGCGTCGATCTGGTTGTCGCACAGCGCTGCCGACTGTTCCGCCGCTTTCAGCTCGGTTGCCAGCGCGAAATCGCCCGTGGTCCAGCCCTTGGCCTCCAGCAGAACTTCCATCGTGCCGCGCTGACCGGAGCCGGGGTTGCCGATATTCACGCGCTTGCCCTTGAGGTCGTCAAAGGTCTTGATGCCGCTGTCGGCGCGCGCCACCACAGTAAAGGGCTCAGGATGCACCGAGAACACCGCGCGCAGCTTTTCGAACTTGCCCGCATCAGCGAATTTCGAGGTGCCGTTATAGGCGTGGTACTGCCAGTCCGACTGCGCCACACCGAACTCCAGCTCGCCTTCGCGGATGGTGTTGATGTTGTAGACCGACCCACCGGTGGATTCGACCGAACAGCGGATGCCGTGTTCCTTGCGGCCCTTGTTCACCAGACGGCAGATTGCGCCACCGGTCGGGTAATACACGCCGGTCACGCCGCCGGTGCCGATGGTAACGAATTGCTGGTCTGCGGCGATGGCGGCACCGCCAACGGTCATGCTGATCGCAGCCGCAACGCCGCAAATCTTTGTTTTCATATTCATATCTGTTTTCTCCCAACTGAAATAGCAGACGCATTACACGCGCCCATTTTTGTAGACCCTAAGCTGGCCAAAGTTATTTCCCATGTCACCCAAAAACTAATGTTTTTTTTGAGCGATCCAGTACGCGTTGTTGTCCTTGCGCAGATCTTCATAAGACTTGATTCGCGCCCGCGCCGCATCGCCCCCCAGATCCACCAACAGCGCCAGCAGCGTTTCCAGAACCGCCATCAGCCCGGCAAAACAGCCGAAATGATGGGATGAAACCACCGAAGCCACCAGCGTTTCATGCGCCGAGAACTCGGAACTGATCACGTCGCTATCTGAAACCATCACCAGCCGCACCCCACGTGCGAGAGCGAATTTGCAGGCTTCGATGGTCTCGCGAGAATAAGGCGTCACGCTGATCGCGATCATCACGTCCCCGGGCCCGGCATAGTTCAGTTCGTCAATCGCGCTGTTCATGTGGCGCGGAATTAATTGCAATGACGGCAACGCCATACGCCCGACATAGTGGAAATAATACGCCATCGCATAGCTCGCCCGCACCGCCGTCAGATAGACGTTGTCGGCCTCAAGAAGCATATGTGCCACCCGCGCCATGCGCGCCGGGTCCTGCCGCTCCAGCGAACGCTGCACGATCGACATGGCATTCATCGAGGCATCGGCCTGCACCTGCCCAAGGTGCCCGCTCTCATGCAGGCTTTCCACCCAGTCGGGCCGTTCCACCACTGTCGTGGACGACACCAGCGCGTGCCGGAACGGTTCGCGCATCTCGTCATAGCTGGCAAACCCCGTCCGTTCGGCCATCCGAACTAGGGTGTAGGTGCTCACGCCGCATTTGCGCGCCGTCTCCCGGATCGGGTCCAACCCAAAGTCCGACGGGTGGTCGACGATGTACTTGGCCACCGTGCGCAGGCGCGGAGACAGCTCGGGCAACATCTTTTTAAGCGCTGAAATCGTTCTGTTTTTCAGTGTCGGATCCATGCCGAATCGGTGCCTTTGCTTCTCCCTGGATGAATAACATACGTTATTTTTCCTTCCCGTTGACTGTTTTTGATTTTCCGCCATTCTTTTTTGTGAATATTTCCAACGCCCGATCCGGGCCCAGCGAGACCCCGCAGATGCCTGACCCTTTCATCATGGTCGCCCCCAACGGCGCACGGCGCACCAAGGCTGATCACCCGGCCCTGCCCGTGACCCTGCCCGAAATCGTTGATACCGCCCGCACCTGTTTCGCAGCGGGTGCGCATGGATTGCATTTGCATGTGCGTGAAGCCTCCGGTGCGCATTCGCTCGACGCAGGCCGCTACCGCGAGACGCTGGATGAACTGGCCCGCGCGGTGCCCGACATGCGCCTGCAAATCACCACCGAGGCCGTGGGACTCTATTCGGTCGCACAGCAACTCGACTGCCTCGAACAGGTCCGCCCCGGCTGGGCCTCGATCGCCGTACGCGAAACCGCGCGCGATATGGACCTCGCCCCGCGCGTCTATGCCGCCTGCGCCGACATGGGCTGCGACGTGCAGCACATCCTTTATGACACCGACGACATTGCCTTGGTCAAGGACTGGCAGGCGCGAGGCATCATCCACCCGGATCAATCCAGCGTGCTCTTCGTGCTGGGCCGCTATTCCCCCGGTCAGGTCTCAGACCCCTCCGACCTTGCCCCCTTCCTTGCCGCCCTGCCCGATGCCCCCGACTGGATGCTCTGCGCCTTCGGCCCGCAGGAACACGCCTGCCTGATCCACGCCGCGAAACACGGCGGCAACCTGCGCGTCGGATTTGAAAACAGCCTCGTTGATGCCAACGGCGCGCCCCACGCCAACAACGCCGCCTCTGTCGCGGCCCTCGTTCACTCTCTTGAAAGCGCGTCCTCATGAGCCACGTCTTCCCCCGCCACTGCCACGCCGCCAACCCCACCGCCGCCACCGGCGACGGGTGTTTCGTGATCGACCAGAACGGCAAGCGCTACTTTGACGGCTCCGGCGGCGCCGCCGTATCCTGTCTCGGCCACTCCAACCAACGTGTTGCACAGGCGATCAAGGACCAACTCGACAAGCTCGCCTTTGCCCATACCGGCTTCTTCACCTCCGAACCCGCCGAAGCGCTGGCCGATCTTCTCATCGCCAACGCCCCCGGTGATCTGGACCGCGTCTACTTTGTCTCCGGCGGTTCCGAAGCCGTGGAAAGCGCCATCAAGCTCGCCCGGCAATTCCACATCGAGAACGGCGAACCCCAGCGCCGCCACCTGATCGCGCGCCGCCAGAGTTACCACGGCAACACGCTTGGCGCGCTGGCCGCAGGCGGCAACGCATGGCGGCGCCAGCAATTCGCGCCGCTTCTGGTCGATGTCTCCCATATCGCGCCCTGTTACGAATATGCCGAGCGCAACGCGGATGAATCGCTCGCTGATTACGGTCATCGCGTCGCGCAGGAGCTGGAAGACGAAATCCTCCGCCTTGGCTCCGACACCGTCATGGCCTTCATGGCCGAACCCGTGGTCGGCGCCACGCTCGGTGCCGTGCCGCCCGTCGAAGGATATTACACCCGCATCCGCGAAATCTGCGACAAATACGGCGTGCTGCTGATTTTGGACGAGGTCATGTGCGGCATGGGGCGCACCGGGCATCTCTTTGCCTGCGACGCAGAGGGCATCGCCCCCGATATCCTCTGCATCGCCAAGGGCTTGGGTGCGGGGTATCAGCCCATCGGTGCCATGCTCTGCTCCAAGCGCATCTATGACACCATTGCCGCAGGCACCGGGTTCTTCCAGCACGGCCACACCTATCTCGGCCACCCCGTCGCGGCCGCCGCCGGTCTCGCCGTGCTGCGTGAAATGCTCGACAACGACCTGCCTGCCCAGGTGCAGTCACGCGGCCAGTATCTCGAAACCCAGCTGCGCCGCCGCTTTGGTCAGCACGCCCATATCGGCGACATTCGCGGGCGCGGGTTGTTCTGGGGCGTGGAATTTGTCGCGGATCGCGAGACCAAGACCCCCTTCGACCCGTCCCTGGGGCTCGCTGGCAAGCTCAAGAAAGCCGCCTTTGCCAACGGCCTGATCTGCTATCCGATGCCCGGCACCCGCGATGGTAAAAACGGCGATCACGTCTTGCTCGCCCCGCCCTTCATCGCCACCGAAGCAGAACTCGACGGCGCGCTCGATTGCCTCGAAACCGCGATGAACGAGGTGATTCCCGCATAGGCCATCGCCTGCCCGCGGGATGGCGACGCAACGCTCTGTCCTGCCACGTTATCTCGCCAATTCCGTACGAGTTTGAAACGGAGCCCCAGCCTTGCCAAATCGCCAGCCCTCCGGTGCGGACAGGCGATGGCCGGGGCGCCTGCGGCGCTGTTAACCCGGCCTGTGCGTCCGTCAAACGGCCCTCACCCCTCCTCCACCGGCGGAAAGCGATAGACCTTGTCCGCGACGGTCCAGTCCATGTGATTGCGCACATATTGCTGGCTCGCGTCGCTGGGCGGGTTGTAATCCCAGTGCTCTCCGGCCCCCGCTTCCATCGCCGCATGCAGCGCCCGCCGCGACCGTTGCGTCGCCATGACATCCGCCCGCAGCTTCGCACTGTCCCAGCGCCGCGCCACTTCCTCCGCAAATGCCTGCGCTGCCTCCCTATAGGCCGGGTCCGTCGCCACGTTCACCTTTTCCAGCGGGTCCACCGACAGATCGAACATCAGCGGCGGATCGGGATCACAGTGAATGTATTTGAGCGATCCCCGCCGGATCATGAACACCGGCCATGGCGTCATCTCGGCACAGTATTCGCCAATCGCCTCGTCCACCGGATCGCTCTCGCCGCGCGCCAATGGCATCAGGCTGCGCCCGTCCACCGGCTCGCCAAGCACGCTCTCATTCGCCCCGGCGATCTCAAGGAACGTCGGCAACAGGTCGACCAGCGAACAGGCATTCCCTGCCACCCCCTGCGCCACGCCCGGCCCCATCATGATCAGCGGCACCCGGCCCGAATGCTCGAAAAAGTTCATCTTGTACCACAGCCCGCGCTCGCCCAGCATGTCGCCGTGATCGGCGGTGACCATGACAATCGTGTTGTCCAGCTCACCGATCTCTTCCAGCGTCTTCACGATTTCGCCGATCTTGCTGTCGAAATAGCTGACATTGGCCAGATAACCGTGCCGCGCCCGGCGCACTTCCTCATCCGTCAACGGCGTATAGCTGGCCTCGATCCCGTCCATCACCCGCCGTGATCCCGGATCCTGTTCCTCGGGCGTCAGCACAAATTCCGGCAGATCGATGTCGTCATCGTCATAAAAATCCCAGAACTCGGGCCGCGCGACATAGGGGTCATGCGGGTGGATAAAGCTCGCCACCATCATGAAAGGCGACTCATCCCCCCCCGTCCGGCTGCGCCCGACATTCATCAGCCACCGCCGCGCGGCAAACCCGACCTCCTCGTCATAATCGATCTGGTAGGTCGCCTTTGCCACACCGCTTTCCTTGACGGTCTGCATGTTGTGATACCACTTGTCGATTCGCTCGTCCGGCGCTTCCCAATCCGGCGTCCATGCAAAATCCGACGGGTAGACATCCGTCGTCACCCGGTCCTGGAACCCGTGTTTCTGGTCCGGCCCCACGAAATGCATCTTGCCCGAAAGGCAGGTGCGGTATCCCAGCGCCTTGAGGTAATGCGCAAAGGTCGGCACCGAGGCCCTGAACTCCGACGCGTTGTCATAGGCCGCGATTCGGCTGATCAGCTGCCCGGACATGAAGCTGAACCGCGACGGCGCGCAAAGCGGGCTGTTGCAATAGGCCGCGTCAAACCGCATCCCGCGCGCGGCCAAGGCATCCATGTGGGGGGTTTTGGCCGTCCTGTGGCCATAGGCACCACAGAAATGCGGCGCCAACTGATCGGCCATGATGACCACGATATTAGGGCGTTTCGTCATATCTCTTCTCCCTGTTCAAACCATGCAATTTCAAACCGCTGCCCAAGGGCGGCGGCTGATAATGCATCGGTTTTTTCGCGGGATGCCCCACGCAACAGGGATATGTCATCAATGGATGATCCACCGACTCGTCAACACTTCGCAAACCATGAGGCCGGACCGGCCTTTGGGTCAAGCGCTTTGACATTTCCGCGCCTATACGAACGAAAGCGCTCTTTGGTTTCATTTTAGCGCCCTTCATCAAGTGACAATGGTTTCATTTGACACGCGATAGGTACGCATCTGACAATATGATTTTCGCCACCCCACTAATGAGAGAGATATCATGTTGAAATCTTTAGGACTTTCGGGGGCGCTTTTCGCGCTGATGGTCGGATCGGCCATGGCCCAAGATCAGGAACGCCCCAACATTCTGGTCATCTGGGGGGATGACATCGGTTGGTCCAACCTGTCCGCCTACAACCACGCGGTCATGGGCTACGCTACCCCCAATATCGACCGCATCGCCAACGACGGCATCCTTTTTACCGACCATTACGCCCAACCCAGCTGCACCGCAGGGCGCGCGGCCTTCATCACCGGGCAATACCCCATCCGCTCCGGCATGACGACCGTGGGCCAACCCGGCTCGCCGCTTGGCTTGCAGACCGAGTCGCCCACCCTGGCCGAACTGCTCAAGGCTGAGGGCTACCGCACGGGACAGTTCGGCAAGAACCACCTCGGCGACCGCAACGAACACCTGCCCACAAATCACGGCTTTGATGAGTTTTTCGGCAACCTCTATCATCTGAACACACAGGAAGAAGCCGAACAAAGGGATTACCAGCGCTTTGGGGAACAGTTCTCCGGCTCGCTCGAAGCCTATGAAGAGCGTTTTGGAACCCGCGGCGTCCTGCACAGCTTTGCCACCGACACGATGGACGAAACTGAACATCCTCGCTTCGGCGTGGTCGGCAAGCAAACCATCGAAGACACTGGCCCGCTGAGCAACGAACGCATGAGAACCTTTGATGCCGAGGAGATGATTCCCAAGGCACTCGACTTCATGGCCGCCTCGCAGGATGCAGAGGAGCCGTTCTTTGTCTGGATGAACACCAGCCGGATGCACCTCTACACCCGGCTCTCCGACGAAAACCGCTACCTCGCCGAAGAGTTCACCCACGAGGAAGACATGTATGGCTCGGGCCTTATCGAACATGATATGCATATCGGCACCGTGCTCGACTGGCTCGACGATCGCGGGCTGAGCGAAAATACGATCGTGTGGTACTCGACCGACAATGGTCCCGAGCATTCTTCCTGGCCGCATGGCGGCACCACCCCATTCCGGGGCGAAAAGATGACGACCTATGAAGGCGGCGTCCGCGTGCCTTCCGTGATCCGCTGGCCCGGCGTGCTGCCTGCGGGTGTCACCCTCAACGGGATGCAGGCCCATCAGGACATGTTCACAACCCTCGCCGTCGCAGCCGGGATCGACGATCCGGTAACACGGGTCCGCGAAGAAATGGACCAGTTCATCGACGGTGTGAACAACCTTCCCTACTGGGCAGGCGAAGCCGAAAAATCGGCCCGCACGCATATCTTCCATTATTACGAAAGCGTCCTCACAGCCGTGCGCATGGGACCGTGGAAGTTCCACTTCTCGACCAAGGAAGACTACTACGCAAACGTGATTCCGCGCACCGTGCCTCTGGTGTTCAATATCCGCTCAGATCCGTACGAAAGCTATGATTCGTCAGACAGCTTCGGACACCTGATGCAAAAGGTCTCCTGGCTGATTCAGCCCATGGGCGTTCTGATGCAGGACCATTTGCAATCGCTGGCCGACTACCCACCGGTTCAGGGAGGCTCGTCCTTTGACATGTCCAACGTGGTTGAAGAGTTCATCAACAAGGCCCGCCAATAACGCGCCATAAAACGCAAAAGGCCGGGCGCTGTCCCGGCCTTTTTAACCATGGGTCTCGTATCGGACCTGTGTCCAACGCAACTTACGACCCGACAGCGCCATACGAACGCTTCCCAATATTCCTGAAATTTTTGGAAATTTGGTGGAGCCTAGGAGGATCGAACTCCTGACCTCTACAATGCCATGGGCGAGATTGTTTTGTGAGGCCAGTTCAAGAGACTGGACGAAAATGAAGCCAAGTCCACTAAAAAAGAGATTTGCAGCGGCAGTTCGGCAAGCGTGTGAATGTGAAAATTGGCGCTGTTAGGTGAACTTGGGTCGAGTTTCGTGCCGGTGACCCGGTGGTGACCGGAAAGGCAATTTGACCATAGAGAGTAATGTTTGGCTGAAGACGCCATCCGAAGTCGGAGGCACGAAACAACCACCGTCAAGTGCTATGCGGAATGGGGTAGCAGTCACTTGATGGGGCCTCTATGATGACCGCTTGGGGCCCCGCTTGTTACCTTTGAGGTGCCCCTAGTTTCCTAGACACCTGCCTTTTCCAGTTTGAGCTGTCGTTCTTCGAAGTCAACGGGCGACAGCATGCCGTTGTTCGTATGTTTGCGCTTTGGGTTGTAGAACAGCTCGATGTATTCAAAGACATCTCGCCGGGCTTCCTCGCGCGTCCGGTATTTCCGGCGTCTGACCTTTTCCCGCTTCAGGAGCTGAAAGAAGCTCTCAGCCACTGCGTTATCATGGCAATTGCCCCTGCGGCTCATTGAATGTTCCAGATTGTGTTCGCGCAGGAATGCGGCCCATTCACGGCTGGTGAACTGGGCGCCTTGGTCGGAGTGGATCA
>NZ_FOTQ01000001.1 GCF_900114635.1 Shimia aestuarii | reverse complement strand
CCGTTTTGGTGCCATCTCCAGGCATCTGCGATCATGATGTCCAATGTGGAACGTTTCGGGGTCCAACCTAGCTCTTTCCCCGCACGTGTCGAGCCGGAAACCAGCTTGGTACAGTCGCCGGGGCGGCGCGGTCCCTCTTCATACGGCACGTCCCGGTTGGTCACGGCGCGGGAATGATCGATCACTTCGCGCACCGAGAACCCGGATCCGGTGCCAAGGTTGAAGACACGGCTGCCCTTGTCATCCTCCAGCCACTTCAGGCCCAGAACATGCGCATCCACCAAATCACAAACATGCACGTAATCCCGGATACATGTGCCATCCGGCGTATCGTAATCCGTGCCAAAAATCGTCAGCGCTTCCCGCTTGCCATCAATCGCGTCCAGCATCAGGGGAATAAGATGGGTCTCAGGGCGGTGAAACTCGCCCACTTCCGCCTCCGGGTCGCCCCCCGCTACGTTGAAATAGCGAAAAATCACATGACGCAGCCCAAAAGCACTCTCGAAATCCTTGAGCATGTCTTCAATGGCGCGCTTGGACGATCCATAGGCATTGATCGGGTGCTGCTCGACACTTTCATCCAGCAACACATTGTCATGCTCGCCATAAGTTGCACAGGTTGAGGAGAACACGAAGTTTCGGCACCCCGCAGCAACCGTCGCCTCGATCAAACTCAGCGAACCGCCCACATTGTTGAGCCAGTATTTGCCCGGCTCCTTCATGCTCTCGCCAACCTGGCTGAGCGCGGCAAAGTGCATCACCGCAACCGGCTGGTACTTGGCAAACACCGCATCCAAGCGCGCCCGGTCCAGAAGATCCCCCCTTTCGAACGGGCCGAACTTCACGGCGTCTTCCCAACCGGTGCACAGATTGTCGTAGGTGACGGGAACATAGCCCGCCTGACGCAACGCCTTGCAGGCGTGCGAACCAATGTATCCGGCACCGCCGGTTACGAGCACATGGTCGGCCATGTCATTTCCTCTTCAGATTATTGAGCTGCCTTGCGCATTGCGATCATCTCTTCAAGATAGGCCGCCAACTCGTCCCTCAGATCATCTCGCGCCAGACCAAAGGCCACAGTCGCCTGAAGAAAACCGGCTTTCGATCCACAATCATGGCGCTGCCCGGCGAAACGATACCCAAACACGCCGCGCCCCTGGCTAATCTCGGCGGCGATCGCATCTGTGAGCTGGATCTCACCTCCGGCGCCACTTTTCTGTTTGCTCAGGTTTCTCAGGACCGTCGGAGAAAGAATGTAGCGACCGATCACGGCGAGGTTCGAAGGAGCCTTCTCTGCCGCGGGCTTCTCGACCATCCCGCCGACGGTCACCAGGGGGCCGTTTTCCTCTTTGATATCCAGCACGCCATAGGATGACGCCTGCTCTGGTGTGACTTCCATCGCTGCCACCATGCTCCCACCGGTTTCTGCATGAGCATCCACCATCTGCTTGAGACAGCCAGGCTCACCTGCGATTACGTCGTCCGGCAGAATGACGGCAAAGGGTTCGTTGGCGATCAATCGGTGCGCACACCAGACGGCGTGGCCCAGTCCAAGTGCCTTGTGCTGGCGGATATAGGCGATCGCCCCGCTGTCCATGTTGGTCTTTTTCAGAAGCTCCAGAAGCTCATTCTTGCCCTTTTTGCGAAGCTCCTGTTCAAGCTGCGGCGCGTGGTCAAAATAATCCTCCAGCGCCCCCTTGCCACGCGACGTGACAAAGATGAATTCCTTGATCCCCGCTTCTCGTGCTTCATCGATAGCGTATTGAATCAGCGGACGGTCAACCAGCGTCATGATCTCTTTGGGAACCGATTTCGTGGCGGGCAGGAACCTCGTTCCAAGCCCTGCGACAGGAAAGATTGCCTTTGTAACTTTGTTCCTCATCGGCTGCTCATCCTCGTAATGCTGTACATATTATTTGTTAACCCAAACTGGCGACGAACCTACTCAAATTGCACATTTGATACAACGCAGGCACATTCAAAATGTTTGCTCCGTCGTTGTGCACTTTTCGATCCTTCCGGCGTGACATGCCGTCATCTCATCAAAACCGATCAGTCATCAAGATAACTGGATCAGTTTATGATATTGTTGATCGCAAACAGCGAACCCAACAGCGCAATCACCGCCTGCGCCGGTTTGAGCGCCGACTCGGTCGCCATAACAACATCTCCGGGTTGCATCATGAACTTCTTCGCCCCGAACAGACCGTCTGCCGTTGTCATGTTGAAAGAAAAGACAACATACTGCGTCTCCGGACCAAACCCATTTGGCTTGATTGCCGACTTTGGGTATTCCCTGAGCAACAGAACCCCTTGGGGATTGGCCCGCAGGTCCTGAAGCCCACCGAGCGAAGACATTGCTTCGACGACAGAGATGTTCTCACGATCAAAGTAGACCAACTTTTCAGTTTCAGAGGCGCCCAGAGCCACGAAGAAACGGTCATTCTCCGAAACAATCACCTGGTCGCCACCGCGCACGATCACGTTTTTCTTCGGGTCCTTTAGGAGTTCGTCCGCAGGAATTTCATAGCTCTGCCCATCACGCATGATACGCACGATCGGATTCTGAATAACGGGGTCGATACCGCCTCCCTGGGCAAGCGCCCATAGGATTGAGTCATTGCGCCCCGTCAGCTCGACTTGTCCCGGCTTTTTCACCCCGGACACCATGTCAATCGAATTGCGGGTGCCGGATTGCACTTCGAGCTGAACCTGCGCGGATGGCGCAATTGCGCTCATCTGGTTTTGAACCTGTTCGCGCGCCTGCTCCGGAGTGAGGCCACCCACGAAAACCTCATCCACGTAAGGAACGAAAATGGCGCCGGAAGAAGATACCTCGACGGGGCGAACCTGAACACTACGTTGTCCGGGTCCCAGCAGCAGGGAATTGTCCTGGTTGTCCCAGATTGTCAGGATCACCCGGTCTCCCGGTTTGATAATCTTGGATCCGGGGCCATTTACGCGGGAGAACCAATGATAGTGGCCATGCCAGCCCGCGCTGGGCCATTTAGCCACCTCGACAACGGACGTGCGCGTCACTTCCACCATGGTTACGTCGTCGGGAATCGCGTTTTCGCCGACAACTTCCCCTTTGGTCGCGGCACCGCGCGGCAACGAGCAGGAAACCAGCAGCAGACACGCCACCAATGCCAGAATTCCACACGTAATACGCCGCATTATACCTGCCTTCACATATTCTTGGCCCCTTCTAGCGCCAAAATCAGACATCAAACAACCTATTGTTCCGACTAGTCGGCGAGAATTTTCTAACCGTGCAAATAGAGTCACGCGCTCGACGATGCAAAAACAATGCCTGGAAACAACGCCGCCACGGAGTGCTCCGGCGGCAATCCGCCAGCGGGTTTTGAACCTTCACGATTGCTCAATGTTCTTCTGGGCTTAGTTTTCAATGAGTGATATGGTGCCCGGAGGCACCCGAATGTGCCTGTTCACGTTATTGATGCGACGACACGCAGGCAAACCAATTTTAAGCTGGCAGACTACCGGCCGGGAACCCGAAAGATGTTTTATCAACTTGTCACTTCGATGAGCCGCGCTCAGAAGGGCTACATATTGATGGGAATGGACCTTTTCTGGGTCGTTGCTTCCTTCTTCATATCGCAAAGCCTGCTCTATAATGGCCATTTTTCCATTGATCAGTTTTGGTCCTCTGCTTGGTACCTGTTGCTGTTCATTCCGCTGACTGCAGCTGTAATCCACTTTTTTGGACTGCACCTGATCAAGCTCAACACTTACGGAATGAACGACATCATCAATACGATGTCTCTTGCTGGTCTGCTGTGCTCGGTTGGAATTGGCACCAACATGATCTTCAAGACGGATGCACCTGTCAGCGCGGCATCTTTGATAACATTTGGGCTGCTGTTTTCCGTCCTGTCGATTTGCGGACGCATTCTATTGCGCAAGATCGTCCTGCGGATTTACTCAAGCCGCCAGACTCGCAAGCGGGTGCTGATTTATGGAGCGGGCCAAACCGGCCAGCAACTCGCGACGGCACTCCAAACAGACCACGAATTTGAAGCTGCTTGTTTCGTGGATGACAACGCCACGCTTCACAAACTCACCGTGGCTGGCCTGAGGGTGCATTCGCCCAAGAACATCCCGATGCTCGTGAAACGCATTGGCGTTGACCGGATCATTCTCGCCATGCCTTCTGCGGACCAGACGGTCCGCGTACAGTTGGCCAAGAAACTGAGCAGCCTAGACTGTGAAGTCCTTGCTCTTCCCTCCTTCGCCGACATGGTTTTGCGCGGAGAAGAAGCGACCCGCGCGGCGCCTGTACAGCTTAACAGCTTGCTCGGCCGTGACGCGCTGGAAACGGACCTGCCAGCGGCAAGCAGTGCGTACGAAGATCGTCGCATTCTTGTCACCGGGGCCGGAGGTTCCATCGGCTCCGAGCTATGCCGGCAGCTTCTGAACTGCAAACCAACAACGCTCGTGTTGTTCGAACACAGCGAGTACGCGCTCTACAAGATCGCACAGCAGCTCAAGGAAACTGCCTCAACCACGCGCATAGTCCCGGTGCTTGGCTCGGTGACTCAGCCTGAGCTTGTGCGCGAGACCCTTCACAACCATGAGGTCGACGTCGTATTTCACGCCGCCGCCTACAAACATGTCAATATCGTCGAGTCCAACAGCTTTGAAGGGGCTCGCAACAACGTGCTGGGAACCCGAATAGTTGCAGAGGAATCGATCCGCGCAGGCGTGAACCGCTTTATCCTTGTCTCTACCGACAAGGCCGTCCGCCCGACATCCATGATGGGATCCACCAAGCGCATGGCTGAACTGGTTGTCCAGGATCTCTCGACCCGCAGCAACGAAACGAAACTGTCGATGGTGCGTTTTGGCAATGTACTGGGGTCGTCAGGTTCGGTCATTCCCCTGTTTGACGAGCAAATTCGCGAAGGCGGACCTGTAACGGTAACCCACCCCGAGGTGACACGGTACTTCATGACCTTGTCCGAAGCGGTCCGTCTGGTTCTTCTTGCGGGTAGCTTCTCGCGCGGTGGTGACGTGTTTGTTTTGGATATGGGAAAACCCGTCTCTATCCTGAGCGTTGCGCGGAAAATGATCGAAACCGCTGGCTTTTCCGTCCGCGACGAAAACGATCCCAACGGCGATATTTCGATCGCCTTCATCGGTCTCAAGCCAGGCGAAAAGATGCATGAAGAGCTTCTGATCGGGACAGACATGCTCACGACGCCTCACCCGAAGATCCTGCGCGCGCAAGAACATTACTGGTCCGAACTCGAGATGGCGAATGCGTTGCAGGATTTGCGCCGTGCTATCGAGACACGCGACGGAGATCTTTTGCGCGCCACCATGCGCAAATGGGTGGAATCGCCAGACTCCGACCCTGCGGTGCTCACGGTCGTCGGCGAAAGCTGACTTCAAACGTTGTAATAGTCGCGATACCAGTCGACAAAAGCGCGCACACCCTGATCAACAGGTGTCCGGGGGCGCACGCCTGTAAGTGCCTGCAGCAAGTCCGCCGAAGCCCAGGTGGCCGGAACGTCGCCGGGCTGCATCGGCATGTAATTCTTTTGGGCTGTGCTGCCGATGGCCGCTTCAATCGCTTCGACGAACGTCATTAACTGAACCGGCTGGCCATTGCCGATATTTACCACCCGCCATGGCGCAACGGCACTCAGGCTGTCGCCTTCGACACCTTCACCGCGCTCCTCGGACGCGGGCGGCACCGCATCGACCAGCGCGACAATACCTGACACAAGGTCGTCAATGAACGTGAAATCCCGGCTCATGTCGCCGTGATTGTAGATGTCGATCGGCTGTCCTTCGAGAATGGCCTTGGTAAACTTGAACAGCGCCATGTCGGGCCGTCCCCACGGTCCGTAAACCGTAAAGAACCGAAACATCGTGGTCGGCAACCCGTACAGGTGGGCATACGAGTGCGCCATCGCCTCGTTGGCTTTCTTAGTCGCCGCGTAAAACGACATCTGCGTGTCCGCCTTGTCCGTTTCCGCATACGGCATGTCTGTATTTGCGCCGTAAACCGAACTGGTGGAGGCCAAGAGCATATGCTGCGGCGGAAAGGCGCGCGCCGCTTCCAAAAGTTTGAACGTGCCGATCAGGTTCGCTTCGACATAGGAACCCGGTTCATCAATCGAATACCGCACCCCTGCTTGCGCAGCGAGGTGGATCACGACGTCTGGCCGATGCTCCTCGAACAACCCCCTCAAAAGGTCAGAATCTTCCAGCCGCGCGACAACCGCCTGAAACCCGGCATTCTGCATCAGCATCGCATGTCGCCGTTCTTTCAGGGTGACGTCGTAGTAATCGGTCATCGCATCCAGTCCAATGACCCGCCAGCCTGCGTCCAACAAGCGTTTCGCAGTATGAAAGCCGATGAACCCGGCGGAGCCTGTGACCAATGCAGTGCGCTGTACCATCCACTCGTTCCTATTCTGCGGCGCTGCCGCCATTGTTTTCCAGCAACCGTTGCGGTGCAACGCGCTGTATTTCACGTGACAACCGTTTTGAAAACCGCGTCAACCGAAACAGGCGTTGCGTGCGTTCCGAACGCCCAAAAAGACCACCCGATTGTTCCCAATATCCCGCTGGATCATAACGGACACGATGATAAAGCGTCGTCGGACTGAACAGGAAAAGCGAGGGCACCTTGCCCTGCGCAACCAAGCGTTCCGCCTGCCGTCGCAACCCGCGCCGCCGCCACGCCCGACCCGCTAAAACCACGCCACCCGCCTTTTCGCGGCGAAACGCGCGAAATCCATCCGGCGCACGCGGGATTGGTGCCAAGGCCCCTGACTCGCGCGTTTGCCCCTCAAGATACCCCTTGTCCAACCCGCGCATCAGCCGCCCCACATCACCGGGCATTGCATCACCGCGTACCATATGGCGCAAAAGCCGCTGGCGCTGCCCGGCCCTGAAGGCTTTCCAGGCCGTTGTATGATCTTCCGCCGGGCAGTGCTTGGCCAGAAAAACGGCCACGCTCGCCCCGATTTCGCTCAGATCACGGGGCACGCGTGCGCCGGTACGCTGCGCATTGGCAAGAAAGCCATGATGCACTTCGGCCAGCGGTACGATCCCCGTGGCAAAACCACCCTTGGCCAAACGCCAGTTCAAGTCCGTTTCATCAAGAAAATAGCGGAATGCCGGATCAAATCCGCCCATCTCTGCCAGAATACTCCGCCGAACCGCCATGTTCGTGCCTTCGGTCTTGACCGCTCGTCCCGGTACAGAATGCAGTACCACGGGCCGGGTTGAATCCACTGCTAGAGGTAGGGTGCGCCCGGCATGATCCACGCTTTGCGCCCGCCACTGCATGGAAATACCGTTGCGTCCCCGCACGAATCCCCCCGCTGCCGCAACCTCTTCCTCGGCAAAGGGTGCAACAAGGTGGAACAGCCACCCGGTTTCGGGCACGGCATCGTCATCGACAAAGGCCACGACCTCGCCCGCAGCCTGCGCAATCCCGAGATTTCGCGATTTTGAGATGTTGGCTTCGTCGAACGGAACGGCCTTGATCTGCGCTGCAAACGGTAAGGTAGCCATGGCACTTAACCCCTGCGGGTCGGCCACAACAATCACTTCGAAAGCCCCATAGTCCAGTTGAGCCACCCCGGTCAAACAGCGTGTGAGCGCGTCGGGTCTTCCCCGACTGACAACCACGACGCTGACCGGGATGGGGTTCATGGCGTGCCCATCTCCGCCATCATTGCTTCGATCTTTGGAACATCTTCGGGATTGTTCAGTTCCCAGAACTGCCGCCCCCGCGCTTCGACCTCGACACACAGGACCTGCCGCCCATGCTCCATGAACCGCAACTGCTCCAACCCTTCCAGCCGCTCCAGAGGCCCGGCATCCCACCGCGGATACGCGCCCAGCGCCGCCGGACGATAGGCATAGACACCAACGTGATGGAACACCGGCGTTTCGTCTTCATCGGCAAAAGTTTGCGACGTGAACGGTACAACCTCCTTGGAGAAATAAAGCGCGTGGTGATCCTTGGTGAATACCGCCGTCGTACCACCGACCCGGCCCGCTTTGCGATCCTCAAGGAACCCGTTCAATGCCCGCCCATCACAGCGCAGCACCGGCGTGGCGACCTCGGCCATCGGATCATTCCGCAGGCCCTTGACCAGATCCTCGACGAACCATGCCGGTGTCAGCGGCGCATCACCTTGTAGGTTGACCACAATGTCAAACCCGCCCCCGAGGTTGTCAAAGGCCTCCGCGCAACGCTCGGTGCCGTTCTGACACTCGGACGAAGTCATCACGACCTCTGCTCCAAAGGCTTCCGCCGCATCGCGTATCCGATCATCATCCGTCGCGACAACCACCCGGTCCACGCCCTTGACTGCGCAGGCCGCTTCCCAGCTGCGCTGCACAAGGCTCTTGGACACGCCGGTCGCGCCCTTCAACTCGGCCAATGGCTTGCCGGGATAGCGACTCGATTCATAACGTGCGGGGATGACGATCAGCGCAGACATCAGGCAGACTTGAGCTCCACTCCCGGCGCATAGGCGATGAAATAGGGGTTGGCGAAATCTTCCTTGCCATAGGTCAGTGGCGTGTGGTCATCAAACCGCACCACCTGCCCACCGGCACCCAGCAAAACGGCATGGCCCGCCGCCGTGTCCCACTCCATCGTGCGGCCCACACGCGGATAAAGGTCGGCCTCACCCGTCGCCACCAGGCAGAATTTCAACGACGATCCGGCGCTCTTGAAATCCGCGACCTGGTACTTGGCGATATAGTCCTTGGTCTCGTCGGTCAGGTGCGACTTGGACGCCACCACCAACAGCGCGGAGTTGTCGGAGTCCGACACCTTAATCGGCGCCACCTCGCCCACGGTGTTAGGGTCGAAAGATCCGGTTTCCTCGACCGACTGTCCATCCGCCTGGGTAAAGAACATCCGGTTCTTGGCAGGTGCATAGACCACGCCCCGTTGCGGCACGCCATTCTCGACATAAGCAATGTTCACGGTGAAATCGCCGCGGCGGTGGATGAACTCCTTGGTGCCGTCCAGCGGATCAACGATCAGGAATGTATCGCCCTTCGCCGCGTGGCTGTCCGCCTGCTCTTCGGTTACCAGCATCACGTCCGGGAACTCCGCACGAAGACCCGCCGCAATGATCGCGTCCGCTGCTTCATCGGCGGCAGTCACCGGGCTGTCATCAGACTTGACCTTCACGTCAAAGTCATCGGCGTTGTAGATTTCCATGATCTTGTCGCCCGCCTCGATGGCAAGTTTTCGAATCACCGGAATCAATGCATCGTAGTTCAAATGTCTTCTCCTTGATGGGCTTTTGTTGAATTGCGCCTCTCAGCCCCTTATGGTGGCATGGTAAGGGATCAGCAAGAATTCCCTGACATAACTGCGACATTCCGCGGACGGCAGAGGCAATGTTTCAACAATCGGTTCCCAGAACGACGCTTGAATCGGCAGTCAACATTGCCGAACTCGTCTACCATTCGATTGTGCGCAACGTGCGCAAATCGCATGGCAACGCGGTCATGTCGATCCTGATCAACATGCTTCAGGCGTTCATATTCGTTATCGCCTTTTATGTGATGTTCACGGTCCTCGGGTTGCGATCGGCGGCCCTGCGCGGCGATTTCCTGCTGTACCTGATGTCGGGGATCTTCCTGTTCCTAACCCATACCAAGACACTTGGCGCCGTTGTGGGTTCCGAAGGGCCCAGTTCCCCGATGATGAAACACGCGCCCATGAACACGATCATCTCGATCCTGTCTGCGGCACTGGGTACGCTCTACATTCAGGTGTTGTCTCTGTTCGCCATCCTGTTCGTCTACCACGCGGCCATTTCCCCGATCACGATTGACGATCCGATCGGTGCTTTTGGAATGCTTCTGATCGCGTGGTTTACCGGTATCGCCATTGGCATGGTCTTTCTTGCGCTCAAACCGTGGTTTCCCACATTCGTGAGCATCGCGAGCACCGTCTATCAAAGGGCCAACATGATCGCATCGGGCAAGATGTTCGTCGCCAACACGCTACCGACTTTCATGTTGAACATGTTTGACTGGAACCCGCTTTTTCACTGCATCGACCAGGCGCGCGGCTTTACCTTCATCAACTATTATCCGCGCAACTCGTCGATCACCTATCCATTGATCGTGGGCGTGGTGCTCCTGATGGTTGGCCTCATGGGCGAATTCTATACCCGGCGGAATGTCTCGCTTAGCATGGGCGCCCGCCGATGATTCGCCTCGCTTTCCTGCTCTTTCTGCTCCCTGCCATGGCCCTGGCACAGGGCCTGCCCGCCCTCTTCGATGTGACAGGTGTCGCGCAAGCCGATGTGCTCAATGTGCGCTCCGCCCCCAGCGGCAGCGCCCCCATCATCGGCAGCCTGCACCCCGACGAGACGAATATCGAAGTGACCGAAACCAACGATGCGGGCACATGGGGCCGCTTGAACGTCGGAGAAACCTCTGGCTGGGCATCGCTGAGGTTTCTGGAAAGGCAACCGGGCGACCCGGACTATGCACTGGCCCGGTCCTTGCGTTGCTTTGGCACGGAACCCTTCTGGTCCCTCTCCCTCACACAGGGGCAAGAGGCGGTTTTTTCATCCCCCGACTCCCAAGCCACCGTTCCCGGTGCAGGCCTCCTGACCGCATCACGCAACTCGCCGGGTCATTTTGCTGTTGGCTTTAATGACTCCACAGCCATCATCCGGCGCGCAGCCTGCTCAGACGGCATGTCGGATCAAAGCTTCGGCCTCACAATCGACCTGTTTCTGTCGCATGGCGGCGATACAGCGCTTTATTCCGGCTGCTGCAGGATCGACCCGCGCTAGGACACGGCTTCATTCCGTCAAAGGCTCAACCACCCGAAGCGTGATGTTGATCCGCCCACCACCCGGCAACAGGCGGGACGATTTGAACCGGATGCGGTCCACGCCATGAAATGACAACCGCGCCGCGCCGCCCATCACCACGACGTCCCCGGATTTCAGCCAAACGGATTCGGTGCTGTCGCTGCGCTCGGGCCCACCCATCCGGAACAACCCGTCGTCACCAAGTGACACGGACAGGACAGGCCACCCAAAATCGCCCTCATCCCTGTCCTGATGAAGCCCCATCCGCGCGCCCTCTCCATAGAAATTCACGAGGCAGCAATCCGGCACGCGCTCCAAGCCCGTCACCTTATGCCACAGCTCGAGAATGCGTCCGGGGATATCAGGCCAAGGTCCCCCGCGCGGTTGCTCCGGCTCATACCGATAGCCGCGACGGTCCGAGATCCACCCCACCCGCCCTGCGCTGGTCATCTTCACGCTCATCGGCTTGCCGAAACGCGTCACCGGGGCCCGCATCGGCGCCGCCCGCGCCACGGCGCGCAAATCCTCGACCATATCCCGCTGCGCGCGCCCGTCCAGAACTCCGGGATAGAGCGTGAAACCTCGGATTGTAAGCGGTGTGGTCATGACCTGTTGTTCCACTTCGGCATCGAACGAAAAAAATGGCGCCAATTACAGGTAAACGCCCCTTTGAGACGCTTGCACGGCCTTTTTGACCTCCCTATATACCCTGCGAAGCGCAATCGCCTGCACAGGCGGTTGCAAACGGGATCGGGGCTTGAATGCCATAACGGGTTCAGGTCTCGGAACATCGCCTTAATTGAGAAGGGATCGAAAATGAGCAAAGTGATTGGTATCGACCTCGGTACAACGAACTCCTGCGTTGCCATCATGGATGGTTCGCAACCCAAGGTGATCGAAAACTCGGAAGGTGCACGCACCACCCCGTCGATCGTCGCCTTCACCGATGACGAGCGCCTTGTAGGCCAGCCGGCGAAGCGCCAGGCCGTCACCAACCCCGAAAACACCGTTTTTGGCGTCAAGCGTCTCATCGGCCGCCGGTTCGACGACGCAGACCTGTCCAAAGACCTCAAGAACATGCCGTTCAACGTCATCAATGGCGGTAATGGCGACGCGTGGGTCGAAGCCAAGGGCGAAAAATACAGCCCCTCGCAAATCTCGGCCTTCATCCTCGGCAAGATGAAAGAAACCGCCGAGAGCTATCTTGGTGAAGAAGTCACGCAGGCGGTCATCACCGTTCCGGCCTACTTCAACGATGCTCAGCGTCAGGCCACCAAGGACGCCGGTAAAATCGCCGGCCTCGAAGTGCTGCGTATCATCAACGAACCGACCGCCGCCGCTCTGGCCTATGGTCTGGACAAGGAAAACACCCACACCATCGCGGTCTATGACCTTGGCGGTGGTACCTTCGACGTGACCATCCTTGAGATTGACGACGGCCTGTTCGAAGTGAAATCGACCAACGGCGATACTTTCCTCGGTGGTGAAGACTTTGACATGCGCATCGTCAACTACCTCGCCGGCGAGTTCAAGAAAGAGCACAACGTCGACCTGACCAAGGACAAGATGGCCCTGCAGCGTCTGAAAGAAGCTGCCGAGAAAGCCAAAATCGAACTGTCCTCGTCGTCGCAGACCGAAATCAACCAGCCGTTCATCTCGATGGACCCGTCCTCGGGCACGCCGCTGCACATGGTTATCAAACTGACCCGCGCCAAGCTGGAATCGCTGGTCGGTGACCTGATCAAGGCCTCGCTGAAACCCTGTCAGGCCGCTCTGAAAGACGCCGGCATGTCGGCCAATGAAATCGACGAGATCGTTCTCGTTGGTGGTATGACCCGTATGCCCAAAGTCATCGAGGAAGTGACCAAGTTCTTCGGCAAAGAGCCCCACAAAGGCGTGAACCCGGACGAAGTGGTTGCCATGGGCGCCGCCATCCAGGCCGGTGTTCTGCAGGGTGACGTGAAAGACGTTGTGCTGCTCGACGTAACCCCGCTGTCGCTGGGCATCGAAACGCTGGGGGGTGTCTTCACCCGCCTGATCGACCGCAACACCACGATCCCGACCAAGAAATCGCAAATCTTCTCGACCGCCGAAGACAACCAGAATGCCGTGACCATCCGCGTGTTCCAGGGCGAGCGTGAAATGGCCGCGGACAACAAGATCCTTGGTCAGTTCAACCTCGAAGACATCCCGCCCGCACCGCGCGGCATGCCGCAGATCGAAGTGACCTTTGACATCGACGCCAACGGCATCGTGTCTGTGGGCGCGCTCGACAAGGGCACGGGCAAGGAACAGAAAATCACGATCCAGGCATCGGGTGGCCTCTCGGACGAGGACATTGAAAAGATGGTCAAGGACGCCGAGGAAAACGCCGAGGCCGACAAGGAACGTCGCGAGTTGATCGAAGCCCGCAACCAGGCAGAATCGCTGATCCACTCGACCGAAAAGTCGCTGGAAGAGCATTCCGACAAGGTCGACCCGACCACCGTCGAAGCCATCGAGCTGGCCATTGCCGCGCTGAAAGACGACCTCGAGAAAGACGATGCGAGCGCCGACAAGATCAAGTCGGGCATCCAGAACGTGACCGAGGCCGCCATGAAGCTTGGCGAAGCCATCTACAAAGCCAGCCAGGATGAGGCCGGTGACGAGCCCACCGCCGCGGACGCAGGTCCGGGCGAGGATGACATCGTCGACGCCGATTTCGAAGATCTGGACGGCGACAAGCGCTAATGGCGCATCATCGGAACTGAAATTGGGGCCGGTCCGGTTGCCGGACCGGCCCTTTTCATTCCGTGCCAAAGGAGTAACCCATGGCAAAACGTGACTTCTACGAGGTGCTTGGCGTCAGCAAAGGGGCTTCCGCGGACGAGATCAAAAAGGCCTATCGCAAGAAGGCCAAGGAACTGCACCCCGACCGCAACAAGGACAACCCCGAGGCCGAGGCCCAGTTCAAGGAAGCGAACGAAGCCTACGAAATCCTCAAGGACGCCGAGAAAAAAGCTGCCTATGACCGTTTCGGCCACCAGGCTTTCGAGGGCGGCATGGGCGGTGGTCCGCGCGGCAGCCACCCCGGTCAGGGCGATTTCGCCAGCGCGTTTTCGGATGTGTTCGACGACCTGTTCGGCGATTTCATGGGCGGACGAGGCGGCGGCGGTCGTCAGCGCGCCGCGCGTGGTGCCGACCTGCGCTATAACTTGCGGGTTTCGCTCGAAGACGCCTTTTCCGGAATCCAGAAGACGATCAACGTACCAACTTCGGTGCAATGTGACTCTTGCGACGGATCCGGCGCAGAAGGCGGCGCAGAGCCGACCACCTGTCCAACCTGTTCCGGCATGGGCAAGGTCCGCGCACAACAGGGCTTTTTCACCGTTGAACGCACCTGCCCGACCTGCTCGGGTCTGGGTCAGATCATCAAGAACCCCTGCAAAAGCTGCGGCGGTCAGGGCCGTGTCGAAAAAGACCGCGCCCTGTCGGTGAACATCCCCGCCGGTGTTGAAACCGGCACGCGCATTCGTCTTGCCGGCGAAGGCGAAGCGGGCATGCGTGGTGGGCCTTCGGGCGACCTCTACATCTTCATCGAGGTCGCTCCGCACAAGATCTTTGAACGCGACGGACCCAACCTATATTGCCGGGTCCCGGTCTCCATGGCCAGCGCGGCCCTTGGCGGCGATATCGAGGTCCCAACCATCGACGGCGGCCGCAGCCGGGTCAAAATCCCGGCAGGGTCTCAATCCGGCCGCCAGATGCGCCTGCGGGGAAAAGGCATGCCCGCACTGCGTGGTGCAGGCACCGGCGATATGATGATCGAACTGGCTGTCGAAACGCCGGTCAACCTGACCAGCCGCCAAAAAGAGCTTCTTCGCGAATTCGAGGACCTCTCGGAAGAGAACAACCCCGAAAGCAGCAGCTTCTTCAAGTCGGTCAAGAACTTCTGGGATTCCATGAAGGGCTGAGGCCCTCCAGAAACATCGCAATCATCGCAGAAGGCGCGCCCGTAAAAGGTGCGCCTTTTGTTCACTCCACGATCGGCGCCAGCAGGAACATCGCCCGAAGCGCAAGCCCCGGTTGAAGGTTCGGAATCGCTTCGGCCATGACTTTCTGCATCTCGCCCTTGGCATAAAGGCTGGACAACGCCCGATCGACGATCAGGCGAAACTCTGTATCGCCCCGCGCCATGGCCAACCCCTGTTTTTCGACGGTCAGGATTTCCGTCGACATCTTGAAGTCCTTTGCCTTAGCGCTCTTGGCAATAAGCCCCACCAGGATTGACTGATCCGCAAAATAGGCGTCAATCTCGGCGTTTTCCATCGCCTGCATGCCGTCGCCATGGGACGAGAACCGGACAAGCTCGGCTTCAAACCCTGCCAGCTTGAGCGAATTGACCAATGCCGTCTCTGTCGTCGTGTCGCGCCGCACCCCGAGCTTCTTGCCAGCCAAATCCCCAAGTTGCTCCGAGGCGGCGACGGGCAGGATCAACGCCGTGCCATCCACGAAAGTCGGGATCGAAAAATCCACCAACGCACGCCGCTCAAGCGTGATTGTGGCCGCGCCGCAATGAAGGTCGACCTCTCCGTTCGCCACTTTCTCAAAGCGGTCCTGCACACCGACCGGCACGAATTGCACCTGCAGGTCGTCCATCTTCAGATGGTTGACGATTTCCTGAGCGACCCGGACACAGACCAGCGGCGTGTACCCGGCCGGTTCGCCCGATTCCAACTGATACGACATCGGCGCCGCGTCCAGCCGGTATCCAAGGTTGAGCTGTTTCGTTTCCTTGATCCGCTCAAGGGTTTGGGCCCCTGCGGGCACGGCCAACGCCACCACGGTCAGAAAGGCGGTCAAAAAACTACGCATGAAATAATCCTGTGCTGTCCAATTGCTGTGGTCTTGTCTTCCTTGGGCGAAAGCTTTTCACCAAACCTGGAAACCCACAAGCGCAAATGGCGGTATTAGGATTTTGCTCTGCCGCAAAACGATACCGACGCAATACCGACATAATACCGACGTGATACCGATCCCCTGTCCGCTCCGTTAACCATTTGGAAGTTAACCCTTCGTTCACCATGTTGGGACACGCTGGGACCATGTCCGATCCGCATTCATTCTCCGAGATGCCTCTGCCTCTGTTTCCCGTTGACGAGGCACCGACACAGGCTTTGCCCTCCGGCAAACTGCCATCCTATATTGCCGATCACCGCAAGCGGTTGCGCGCCCGTTTCCTGTCCGGCGGTGCTCAGGCCATGCCGGACTATGAGCTTCTCGAGCTTGTTCTCTTCCGGGCAATTCCACGTCAGGATGTCAAACCGCTTGCTCATAAGCTTCTGGAAACATTCGGAGATTTCAACGGTGTTTTATCGGCCCCCATTATCCGCCTTCGTGACGTGAAAGGGGTCGGAGACGCGGTTGTCACGGAACTCAAGGTTGTCGAGGCAGCCGCGCATCGGCTTGCCCGCGCCCGCGTGATGCAACGCCATGTCCTGTCAGGTTGGGACGCGCTTTTGGATTATTGCCACACGACAATGGCACATCGCGATACCGAACAGTTCCGGGTTCTGTTCCTTGACACCAAGAACACCCTGATCGCGGACGAAGAACAGGCACGAGGCACAGTCAACCATGTCCCGGTCTACCCAAGAGAGGTCGCCAAAAGGGCCTTGGAACTAAACGCTAGTGCGTTGATTTTGGTGCACAATCACCCATCCGGCGATCCCACACCTTCTGAAGCCGACATCACCATGACCGACCAGATCAACGCCGCCGCACAGGCGTTGGGCATCACTCTGCATGACCACCTGATTATCGGAAAGTCTCGGGAACTCAGCTTCCGGTCCGAGGGCTATCTCTAGGCTCACTGCACCCAGATCTCCACCCGCCGATTCACCTGCCGCCCCCACGCGCTATCGTCACACGCCATGGGCATCGCTTCTCCAAAAGCCATCACGTCAAGGTTCAACCGCTCTGGATTGGCCGTTTCCGCCGCCGCAAGCACTGCCTCCTTAACCGCGGTCGCCCGTTTCAAGGCGATTTCACGGTTGGCCGTTGCCGGTCCCTCACCATCGGAAAACCCAACAAAAACAAGGCGCCGGGCATCATATCGACCAGCTTCCAAGGCGCGTGCGAGCTGCTGAACGTTCGAGCGGGACTGCGCATCAAGCCGGGTTGAACCGGTTTGAAAACGGAAAGATGTGGTCAGTCGTTTCAACGGTGAAAGGACCTTGGTCATCCTTTGCAATTCTTCCAAAGAGACCTCAGACCCCGCCACGGAAATCGCGTTCACAAAACGATCTCCCTGCAAATTGATCGGGATTTCCTCGGCCGTCTGATCCACGAACCCGACGCGCCGAATCACGATCTGGGCCGACGGGCTGCGTGTATAGGTGAGAAAATCCCGAGCCAGTTTGGGAAGCCTACGCGCAGGAAAATACAGAAACATCGGAGCGTTGAGCGGATAATCCTCGGTCTTGATCGTGCGCCGCGACGCCGCCAAAGTACGCCCGCAACCGCCTGTCAATGTTAGCTTTTTCGTATTTCCAGTTTCAGCGTAGCTGGCTATGCCAATCGAAAACGGGTCACGCTGAACAGCCGAGACCAATGATAGGTTCCGGTCGTGGCGAAAAATGCCTTCAGCCAAGGTTAGCTTGGCACGCGCCATCAACTGATCCTCGACAGCCTGTGCCAATCCCGACTGCGGTTGGATGAGATGAAGTGTGATCGGTGCATCCGGTCCGCCAAGATCTTTCCAGTTGGAAACCTTGCCTGCAAAAATGCGCGCAATTTGGTTTAGCGACAAAGCATTTACAGGATTCCCACTGGATACAACCGGCACCAACCCATCCAGAGCCAGCACACGGCTGCGATTTGCTTCGGTCATATCCCCCAACCCGGCCTCGTAGCCAAGTTGCGCTTCGCGTGGTCGGATTTCACGCAGGGACATCGCGATATCCGCTTCGTCCGCCAACAGGTCAGCAAATCCTTCGTCGGAATTGCTGCTATGAAAACGGAACCGCGCCACCTTCTGTCCGCTGGTCGCATCATTCAGGTGATATTCAAACCGACTGATGCTTTCGCTCGTCCGTTCAACCGAGTAGCCTTCGCGAATGGCAAAAGCTTCGATCAAAGCAGGCATCAGGATCTCACCCATGATCGAAGATCCGGAGATCGATACATCCGCAACATAGTTGATCAAGTTAGGGCAGCCCGGCCCCTCGCATTGAACACCCGTGCCATCCACAGTCAGCTCCCCATACACCGTGTCGACTCGATAAAACTCGCCGTCAAACCCCAGAAGCGTCCCGGTGATTTCCACCGCGCCGTCATGAGATTTCAGCGTAACATCCTGCGCGAGCACAGGAACTCCAGTGAAACAAAGGAAAAGTGCGGCGATAACCGCCGCACGAAACTTCAACATGTCGGATCCTGATCAGCAAAAATTAGTTTTGCGCGATTGTCAGGTCTTGCAGAAGGTTTTTCAACACCAGAAATTCGCCTGCGGCATCGCAGTCGGGCAACTCCAGAGTCAGATCGTGAATGTCTGTGACCCGCCCGTCACGCACTTCGATGGACTGCAGCGCCAGGCGACGACCACAATTGGTCATCGAAACCTGCGCTTCGACGTTCAGGGCGACAGAACCGGCCTGTGACGCGATAAGAGTCGGGAAAGTATACACTTCCGCCATCAAGGGTTCAGCGGCCTCTGAATTTCCCAAGTGAACGAGGAAACCGCCCAAGCCGCCGCTTACGGCGGTCAGGTCGCGCGGCGCACCCGACCAGACATGCCCGACCCCGCCATACGGCGCGCCGAACTCGAATGCGTGTAATTCAAGCGCGCCCTGCCCCTTCCACTGAATCGCCGCGCGATCATAGAACGGCAGGCTGTCGACGCGCACAGAGGCCACGGCGCCATCGCCATTCGGAAAGGTAACTGCAAACATCGCATTCACGGCAAACGCCGGCACGGCGATCTGTAGGCTGCCATCCGGCCCTGTAATCTCGGTAAACTTGAGGTCCTCGTGGTGGACTGTAACCCGTACACCGGGCTGGCAAGGAGCACTCAACTGAAGATTGACCATGGCCGCAGCACTGGCGGTTGCAGTCAGCTCGCTTTCGCAGCCTAGCGCGGGCGCGGGTTCTTCTTCGGGCAGCAACCCAATGGGAGCGTCCCTGGAAACAAGCAACACTGTTGGCGTCTCGGGAAGGCTCCGTGGCGCTGCCCTGTCCTTTGGAAGTGAGGGGAGAACCTTCGCAACGGACTTCCGAGGCGCGCTCAGAGCACCAGGGAGGCTTGCTTTTTCGACTTGAGAGGGTGACGGGGAAACCGCGCTGACCGGGGCAACGGCCGCCTGACTGGCTTCACTGCTTTGCATCAGAAAGCCAATGGAAATCGCGATCGAAAACGTCGCTCCGGCCAAGGCATATCTACGGTACACATTCTTCATTTGCGACATTCCGCGCTCCATACCAATCACCGCCCACGCAGCATGGATCGCAACAAAAAAGGGCGCTCATAAGGCGCCCTTTTGATCATTCTCTGGCTCTAACTTTTAGGCCAAGCGCCCGTGGCAATGCTTGAACTTTTTCCCAGAACCACAGGGACAAGGCTCGTTTCGTCCCGGATTTCCCCACGTCGACGGGTCGTTTTCGTCAAACCCATCCGCTGGCGCACCGGGAAGCGAATCCACCGGCTCCGGTGTCGCGGCCTGCTGCAGTTGCTGCTGTTGCTGAGCCAACTCCTGGGCAAGCTGTTGTTGCTCTTCCTCGGTCATCGGGCGAATTCGGGACAGGGTCGTTGTCACCTCTTCCCGCAGGCTGTCCAGCATATGTTCAAAAAGCTGGAACGACTCGTTCTTGTACTCGTTGAGCGGATCGCGCTGTGCATAGCCGCGGAATCCAACGACCGACCGCAAATGCTCAAGCGTCAAAAGGTGTTCGCGCCATTTAGTATCGATGGTTTGAAGCAAAACCTGCTTTTCCACCATGCGCATGGCTTCGGCGCCGAAACTCACAGCCTTCTTGGCCATTTCTTCGTCGCTGGCCTTTTCCAAACGTTCACGAATCGCTTCGTCGTCTACGCCTTCTTCATCAGCCCATTTGATCACGGGCACATCGAGGCTCAGTTTTTCAATGCAGGCCGCATAAAGCCCCTCGGTGTCCCATTGGTCCGCATAGGTCTTGGGCGGCATGTATTGCTCGACCAGATCAGCAATAACATCATGCCGCATGTCTTGGGCGATTTCCGACAGGTCCTCGGCATCCATGATCTCGCGACGCTGGCTGAAGATCACTTTCCGCTGATCGTTCATCACGTCATCGAACTTGAGAAGCTGTTTGCGGATGTCAAAGTTGCGTCCTTCGACCTTGGCCTGCGCCCGCTCCAACGACTTGTTCACCCAAGGGTGCACAATTGCTTCACCTTCCTTCATACCGAGCGTCGACAGAACCTTGTCCAAGCGCTCTGAACCGAAGATGCGCATGAGGTCATCTTCCAGCGACAAGAAGAAAGACGAACGACCCGGATCACCCTGACGGCCGGAACGGCCGCGCAGCTGGTTGTCGATCCTCCGGCTTTCATGGCGCTCAGTCGCCAGAACGAACAGTCCACCAGCAGCCTTGACCGCTTCTTCGTCCGCCTTGTGCGCCTCTTCGATACGCGCACGGATGGCTTCGTGATCACCTTCCGGCTCTGCCGCAATAGCTTCCAGAACCTTGAACTCGACATTTCCGCCCAGTTTGATGTCCGTACCGCGTCCTGCCATGTTGGTGGCAATTGTCACCGCGCCCAGTTTACCCGCATCCGCAACAATCTGTGCTTCCTGCTCATGCTGACGTGCGTTCAGGACGTTGTGCTTGATCTTGGCCTTGTTGAGCATTTCCGAAAGAAACTCGGATTTCTCGATCGATGTCGTCCCAACAAGGATCGGTTGTCCCTTGGCGTTGGCTTCTTTGATGGTCTCGACAATCGCGTCGTTTTTTTCTCGCGCCGTGCGATAGACGGCATCGTCCTCGTCGATACGTGCAACGGGACGGTTCGTGGGCACCTCGACAACACCGAGACGATAAATTTCCGCAAATTCCTCGGCCTCGGTCGCTGCTGTCCCAGTCATTCCGGCAAGCTTATCATAAAGGCGGAAATAGTTCTGGAACGTCACCTGTGCCAGAGTGACGTTTTCCGGCTGAATCGCACACCCTTCCTTGGCTTCGATGGCTTGGTGCAGACCGTCTGAAAGCCGACGTCCCGCCATCATCCGGCCAGTAAATTCATCAATCAGAACTACCTGGTTGTCGCGAACAATATAGTCCTTGTCCTTGGTAAACAGCTTGTGTGCCCGCAGACCCTGGTTGACGTGATGTACAATCGTCGTACTTTCCGGATCGTACAGGCTTTGACCTTCGGGAAGCAGCCCGCGGGCAAGGAGCTGTTCCTCGAGATACTCGTTGCCCTCGTCCGTGAAGGTCACGTTGCGCGTTTTCTCATCCACAGCAAAGTGATCGTCCCGCAGGTCAGGAATAAGCTTATCCACCGAGACATAAAGCTCGCTTCGATCTTGAGCAGGACCGGAAATGATTAACGGCGTCCGTGCTTCGTCGATTAGGATACTGTCCACTTCGTCGACAATGGCAAAAAAGTGATCCCGCTGCGCCATCTCGCGCAGGTCGCTTTTCATGTTGTCGCGCAGATAGTCAAAGCCGAGTTCGTTATTGGTCGCGTAGGTCACATCGCAAGCGTATGCCGCGCGTTTTTCTTTTTCGGGCTGCTGCGGATAAACAACACCCGTCGTCATACCAAGCGCGGCAAACACGTTGCCCATCCACTCTGCGTCACGACGGGCCAGATAATCGTTTACGGTGACCACGTGAACACCTTTGCCCATTAGAGCATTGAGGTATGCTGGAAACGTCGCCACGAGGGTCTTACCTTCCCCGGTTTTCATCTCGGAAATGTTGCCCTGATGCAGAAAGATGCCGCCCATCAGCTGAACATCAAAGGCGCGCAAGCCAAGCGCCCGGCGTGCAGCTTCGCGACAATTGGCAAAGGCTTCGGGCAACAAGTCGTCGAGGCTTTCCCCCCCTTTGGCCCGCTCAGAAAGCTCGACCGTCTTGGACTTGATCTCCTCGTCAGTCAGTTTCTCGAAATCAGGCTCAAGCGCGTTGATCTTGGCGACGAGCGGCCGGGTTGCCTTGATCTTGCGGTCGTTCGGTGTGCCGAACACCTTCTTGGCAAGTTTTCCCATTCCGAGCATATGACTTTGTCCTTCATTGACATCCATGTACGAGGCAATTGCTTGCTCAGCCTACGCAGTACTCCTACAAACAGGAAAACTTGCAGTTTGCCCCGGCCTCAAAGCGATGTAAGGGGCGTCAGGAACAGTGTCAACGCCGCCAACCCGCGCGGCCCAAGCCAAGGACAAATCGATGTCAAAACACCTCAAATTCCTGCGCTCGGCGAGTTTCGCCTTGTTGATCGCAACCCCGTCCCTGGCGCAGGAAGATCCCGACATCAAAACAGTGCTTGCAAGTGTCAATGGACATGAGATCACTTTGGGAGAAGTGATTGCTGTTCGCGGTTCTTTGCCCGAACAGTACCGCCAGTTGCCCCCGAACGTTCTCTTTGAAGGGATTCTGAATCAACTGATCCAGCAGGCGGCCTTGTCCCAGACGATGAAAGGACCAGTGCCTGACGCCGTCGAAATCGCCTTGAAAAATGAACGTCGCTCGCTTTTGGCAGGAGTCGCCCTGACTGCGTTTTTGAAAGGTCTGGAAATTAGCGACGCCGAGGTTCAGGCTGCCTACGATGCAAAGTACGCCAATTTTCAAGGCGCTGAAGAATATAATGCTTCGCACATTCTGGTCGAAACTGAAGAAGAGGCAAATGCCATTCGGGAGAGCCTGATGGCTGGAGCGGACTTCGCAGAAACCGCCAAGGCAAAATCAACTGGTCCGTCGGGGCCGTCGGGCGGATCACTTGGCTGGTTCGGTGCCGGTCAGATGGTCAAACCCTTCGAGGACGCCGTCATAAACTTGGCCGTTGGCGAGATTTCTTTGCCGGTTCAAACACAGTTCGGCTGGCATCTGATCATCCTGAATGACAAACGGCAACAGGAAGCACCGTCTTTGGAGACCGAGCGCGAAGAGCTGGTGGCCAAACTGCAGACAGAGGCCGTCGACGCACATATTGCACAGTTGGTCACGAGTGCAGAAGTTGATCGGTCAGGCGCAGAACAGTTTGATCCGTCCGTTATTCTGCGTGGCGATCTGTTGGATTCGGAATAAGGAAACAGAAAGACATGGCCAAGATCACACATGTGTCACCGCTTGCTCCGGCAGGCTTTCCTGACCTTCCGGTTATTGCCGGCGCCGAATTTGCATCGGTGGCGGCTGGGATCAAATATCAGGATCGCAAGGATGTCACACTAGTGCGACTTGCGCCGGGAACGACAATTGCAGGGGCCTTTACCAAATCTTCCACGCGTTCGGCACCTGTGTTGGACTGCCAGGAAAAAATTGGAGGCGACTCGACTGAAGGTGCGGCGATCATCGTCAATGCTGGTAATGCCAACGCCTTTACCGGACGCAACGGCGCCGACGCGACTCATGCCGTCACAAGCGGTGTCGCAAACTGTCTTGGCGTTCCGGTAGGCCGCGTGTTTTCGTCGTCAACCGGTGTAATTGGCGAACCGTTGCCGCATGGCCGGATCACGGCAAAACTTGAAGAGCTAAAAAACAATCTTTCCGAAACTGCAATTCAGGATGCGGCCGAAGGTATCCGAACGACGGACACGTTCCCCAAAGGATCCTGTCAATCCGTTCTGATAGAAGGCAAAACCGTCAACATCTCGGGTATCGCCAAAGGTTCCGGGATGATCGCACCCGATATGGCGACAATGCTGGTGTATATATTTACGGACGCAAAAGTCGAGCAAACGCTCTTGCAGTCAATCCTGAGTGAATTGACCGACTTGACGTTTAACAACATCACCGTGGACAGTGATACCTCGACCTCCGACACCCTGCTTCTTGCGGCAACCGGATCATCTGGTGTGGATATCACTTCCCCGGCGGGGGCGTTTCGTGATGCTCTTTTCGAGGTGATGTTGGACTTGGCACATCAAGTGGTGCGCGATGGCGAAGGGGCTACAAAGTTTCTTGAAGTCGAGGTGTCTGGCGCGGAATCCGTAGTGGACGCCCGTACCCACGCCCTTTCCATCGCCAATTCTCCACTCGTCAAGACCGCAATCGCCGGAGAAGATCCCAACTGGGGCCGTGTCGTGATGGCAATCGGCAAAAGTGGAGCCAAGGCAGACCGTGACCTCCTTGCGATCTGGTTCGGCGACATTCTGGTTGCGGAACAGGGATGGGTTTCACCCTCTTACAGTGAAAACGACGGGGCGGAGTACATGCACAATCAGGATTTGAAAATTCGGGTTGATTTGGGTCTTGGCAGTCATTCTGCGACGGTTTGGACATGCGATCTGACGCATGGGTACATTTCGATCAACGCCGATTACCGCTCATGAAAACGGTTCTGGTGTCGGCCGTTGCATTGGTGGACGTGGATGGGCGGGTATTGCTCGCCCAACGGCCAGAAGGAAAGGCAATGGCGGGGCTTTGGGAATTCCCTGGTGGCAAGATTGAGCCGGGGGAGACTCCCGAGGCAGCACTGATACGAGAACTCGAGGAAGAACTTGGAATCAACACTTGGGCGAGTTGTCTTGCGCCGCTAACGTTTGCATCTCATAGCTATGAGAGTTTTCACCTTTTGATGCCACTCTTCATCTGCAGGAAATGGGAGGGCGTGCCAAGCTCGAAAGAAGGGCAGACGCTGCGCTGGGTGCGCCCACAAAATTTGCGAGACTACAAGATGCCGGCCGCAGATATTCCCCTCATTCCCATTATTCGGGACTGGATTTGACGCCCTTGCACGAAATTTCAACGCAAAACCCGTTGTTGAACGGTTGTTGTTCGAAATTAACTCTTCGTCGGAAGCCGTCCATGAGCTAACGTTACGTTAATGTGACGTCCGGCGGGATGTTACATAGCTAACAAAATACCTATATCCAAACTGTCAAGAAACTGGGGAATTGACATGCTTAGGACTATTACGGTGGGCAGCAGTGTGTCCATTCAGGGGACGTTCGTCGAGGCGTTGCCTGGGGGTCGAATTTCTGTTCGCGTCGGAGATGCCGTTTATTCGGGCGTCCCGATTACAGCCAAGCGCAGCTGACAAAGCCACCACTCTCACGGAAACGAAAAACGGGGGCCTCCACTTGGAGGCCCCCTTCTTTTTATGCCAATGTCCGCGTGACTTCTTCGCGTTCGAAGATTTCAATCACGTCGCCCGGACGGATGTCGTCGTAGTTTTCGAATGCCATGCCGCATTCCTGACCCGACTGAACCTCTGCCACTTCGTCTTTGAAGCGTTTGAGCGTTTTCAGCGTGCCCTCGTGGATCACAACGTTGTCCCGCAGGAGGCGAACCCCGGCAGAACGGCGTGCGACACCTTCCGTCACAAGGCAACCAGCCACCTTGCCCACGCCGGACACCTTGAAGACTTCCTTGATCTCGGCATACCCAATGAAGTTTTCGCGGATTTCGGCCGACAACAGGCCGGAAGCAGCAGCCTTTACGTCGTCAACCAGATCGTAGATCACTGAATAGTAGCGGATTTCCACGCCCTTCTGGTTGGCCGTATTCCGAGCAGAAGCGTTAGCACGAACGTTAAAGCCCATGATCGGCGCACCACTTGCTTCAGCAAGACCAACATCTGTTTCGGTAATCGCGCCAACACCCGAGTGCAGCACACGTACGCGAACTTCGTCGTTACCGATCTTTTCCATCGCCTGAACGATGGCTTCGGTCGACCCCTGAACATCGGCTTTGACCAGGATCGGCAGTTCGGCGACGTTCTCGTCCTCCTTCGCCTTGGCCATCAGTTGTTCCAAGGTTGTCGCGGCACCTGCAGCGGCCCGTTTGTCCTTGGCAGCCTGTTCACGATACGCGGCAATCTCGCGCGCCTGGGCTTCGGTCTCGGTCACGTTCAGAACGTCACCCGCTTCCGGTGTGCCGTTCAGACCCAAAACCTCAACCGGAACCGACGGCCCGGCTTCCGTCACGCGCTCGCCCTTGTCGTTGATCAGGGCACGGACCTTACCGTATTGCTCGCCCACAACAAAGATATCGCCCTGTTTAAGCGTACCCTTTTGCACCAGAACCGTCGCGACGGGACCACGGCCCACATCCAACTGCGCTTCGATAACCGCGCCCTGCGCGGCGCGATCCGGGTTCGCCTTGAGTTCGAGAATCTCCGACTGAAGCGCGATCGCCTCGAGAAGATCATCGAGACCCTGACCGGTGATTGCGGAAACTTCAACGTCCTGCACTTCACCCGACATCTTCTCGACGATCACTTCGTGTTGCAGCAGCTCCGCCCGCACTTTGTCCGGGTCGGCGGCAGGCTTATCGATCTTGTTGATCGCGACAATCATCGGCACACCGGCAGCTTTGGCGTGGTTGATCGCCTCAATCGTCTGCGGCATGACCGAATCGTCCGCAGCCACAACCAGAACAACGATATCAGTAACCTGGGCACCACGCGACCGCATCGAGGTAAAGGCCGCGTGGCCCGGCGTGTCGAGGAAGCTCAACACTGCGCCACTGTCGGTTTTCACCTGGTAGGCGCCGATATGCTGGGTGATACCACCAGCTTCACCCGCAACAACTTTGGCGTCGCGGATTGCGTCCAGAAGCGAGGTCTTACCATGGTCGACGTGACCCATGATTGTAATCACAGGCGGACGCGGCCTGAGGTCTTCTTCCTTGTCCTCAGTATCGGAGATGACGTCTTCCACGTCCGCATCCGATACGCGTACAACCTTGTGACCGAACTCTTCAATGATCAGTTCAGCAGTATCTGCGTCAATCGTCTGGTTCTGCGTGACCATCATGCCCATTTTCATGAGCTCTTTCACAACGTCAGCAACACGTTCAGCCATACGGTTGGCCAACTCGGACACTACGATCGCCTCGGGAAGCTGAACGTCCCGAATGACCTTTTCGCGTTCGACCGAACCTCCCATAGCCTTCTGGCGGGCACGTTCTTGCTTCCGTTTCATCGCAGCGAGCGATTTCTGACGCCCACCTTCACCCGAAAGCGCCTGGTTTAGGGTCAGCTTGCCCGAACGGCGACCATCATCACGGCCCTTGCCGCGGGCCGGGCGCTGTTCGCGCTCGTTTTTGCGGGGTGTCGCCGATGGCAGCGGCTTGTTCGCCGGAGCCCGTGCGGGCGCATCCTGCTTGGGCGTAGCCGCAGCGGCAGCGGCTTCGGCGGCAGCACGCTTGGCGGCTTCGGCCTCTTCCTGGCGTTTGCGCTCTTCGTCTTCCGCTTTCTTGCGGGCTTTTTCCTCAGCTTCGCGCTGTTCACGCTCTTTGGCTTCTGCTTCCTGTCGGCGACGCTCGCGTTCCTCGGCACGCGCCTTTTCTTCAGCTTCGCGTTCGGCCGCTTCTTCCGCTTCGCGCGCTTTAGCCGCCTGAAGTGCTTTCAGACGGCGCTCCATTTCTGCGTCGGAAATCCCAGCAGGACGACGCGCCGGATCACCGGAACCCTTGGCCGCAGACACACCTGCCTTGGCTGCGCCGGGCTTGGGAACCACAACACGCTTCCGCTTGGTTTCCACCACGACATTCTTGGTCCGTCCATGGCTGAAGCTCTGCTTCACGTTACCCGGCCGATTGCCGCCACGCAGACCCAAGGTTTTTTTACCGTCGTTATCGCTCATCTAGCTGTCTTTTCCTTTCCGATGGCCCCTGCCACCGCAATTTCGCGTACGCCTTTTAATCTTTGGGCATCCTCTACAACACGTTGAGCGAGTCCACCAGACGCAAGCGCTCCATGTATCACAGTTTGTCGCCCAAATGCCAAACCCAATTCGTCTGCCGTCAGCCAGTCGATGTGTTTGCCGCCATAGGGGGGGCGTAATTTGGTTTTTCCACGTTCAGAACCGTCTGATGCCTGCAACAGGATCGCTGCCTGTTCCTTGACAAGCCAGTCCTTCACTTTCTCGTATCCGGCCACGGCGTGGCCCGATTTGCGCGACAGGCTGATCAGATCGACCACCCGACGCGCTAGCTGATTTTCCACCACGTCCGCCAGATCGGCGGACACTTTCACTTTTGCCTTCGCTGCGCGCGAAAACAGACCTTTGGTCGCAGCCTTGGTAATGGCGGAGCGCTGCGCACTCACCCACATACCCCGACCAGGCAGTTTGCCCAAAATGTCAGGCACGACTTGTTCATCCGGCCCGACGACAAAGCGCACCAACCCGCCGCGCGGCGCAACCTCTCCGGTCACGATGCACTTGCGCTCAGGCTCTCCCGCCTTGTCCTTGGGTCGACCGCCGCGTCCCATTTTGAGCCCTCCAGGGCCTGAGATCAGGCCCCGGCCTCCTCTTGGTCTTCTGCGGTTTCTTCGGCGGCTTCTTCTTCCTCTGCTTCAAGATCAGCTGGATCCACCCAACCCAGCACGATGCGGGCTGTCATGACGAGGTCTTGTGCTTCTTCCAACGACATATCAAAGGGCTCAAGAATACCATCGTCCTTGACCCGTTCACCTTCAACCGTGGTCCAGCCGCCGGCCAGCTCCCAGTCGGCGCAGGTCGCGAAGTCTTCCAATGTCAGAACACCGTCTTTGGCCAGCGCTTCGACCATCTGGGGTGTCAGGCCTTCGAATTGAACAAGGCTATCTTCGACACCCAGTTCACGCGCGGCTTCAAGGGCGGCGCGGTTCTGAGCTTCGATATAGTCACGTGCACGTGCCTGGAGTTCGTTCGCGGTGTCTTCATCGACGCCATCGATGACCAAGAGTTCGTCAAGCTCGACATAGGCAACTTCTTCAAGGTTGGTGAAACCTTCAGACACCAGCAACTGAGCAAAGAATTCATCGAGATCCAGCGTGTCCATGAACAGCGAGGTACGCTCTTCAAACTCTTTCTGACGACGCTCCGACTCTTCCGCCTCGGTCATGATGTCGATGTCGAGGTTGGTCAGCTGCGAAGCCAGACGCACGTTCTGACCACGGCGGCCAATGGCCAGCGACAGCTGCTCATCCGGCACCACAACTTCGATCTTGCCCGCTTCTTCGTCGAGAACCACCTTGGTGACTTCGGCAGGCTGCAGCGCGTTCACGAGGAAGGTTGGCTGGTCTTCGTTCCACGGGATGATGTCGATTTTCTCGCCCTGAAGCTCGTTCACGACGGCCTGAACACGGCTGCCGCGCATACCAACGCAAGCGCCCACCGGGTCAATCGAACCATCATAGGAAATCACGGCAATCTTGGCGCGCGAACCGGGGTCACGGGCTACGGCCTTGATCTCAATGATGCCGTCATAGATTTCCGGAACCTCCATCTTGAACAGCTCGGCCATGAACTCCGGCGCTGTGCGGCTCAAGAAGATCTGCGGGCCACGGGTCTCGCGACGGACATCCTTGATGTAGCAGCGGATACGGTCATTCGGACGATAGCTTTCGCGACCGATCTTCTCGTTGCGGCGCAGGATGCCTTCACCACGGCCCACGTCGACGATAACGTTGCCGTATTCTTCGCGCTTGACCACACCGTTGATGATGGTGCCGGCACGATCCTTGAATTCTTCGTACTGGCGATCACGTTCGGCTTCGCGCACTTTCTGCAGGATAACCTGCTTGGCCGACTGCGCCGCGATCCGGCCCATTTCGACCGGCGGAACTTCTTCGACAAAGACATCGCCGACCTTGGGGTCTTCCATGTACTGCTTGGCCTGCTCAACGGTGAACTCGGCCTGATAGTTTTCCAGCTCTTCGTCCTCGACCACGGTGCGCACACGAGTAAACGTGGCCTTACCGGTCTTGCGGTCGATCGACACGCGAATGTCCATCTCCGCGCCATAGCGAGACTTGGCCGCACGGGCGAGCGATTCTTCCATCGCTTCAACCACGAGTGCCGGGTCGATCATCTTTTCGCGGGCCACGGCCTCGGCGGTCTGGAGCAGTTCCAGCTGGTTTGCAGAGGTAATTGCCATGTTTATTCCTCCTCGGACTTTTCGGTCTCGATCTCGTCAAAATCGGTTTCGTTCAGAGTGCCCGCGTCCTTGCGGGCCTTCAGCATTTCCTTGATCAACTCGTCGGTCAGAACGAGCTTCGCCTCGACGAGCCAGTCGAACTGGAGGCCCACTGTGACGGTCTCACCCCGATCTTCGATGTTGATCAGTACATCATCACCCTCGACGCCAGCCAAAACGCCTTTGAACCGCTTGCGCCCATCAATCAGTTCGCTAGTCTCAAGCTTGGCGTCGTAGCCTTCATAGGTCTCAAAGTCCTTGAGACGCGTCAAAGGGCGGTCAATTCCCGGGCTGCCCACTTCCAGAACATAGCTGTCAGACAGCGGGTCTTCGACATCGAGGATGGCGCTGATTGCGTTTGAAATCGCGGCGCATTCATCAACTTCGATCCCGCCCTCGGGACGTTCCGCCATAATCTGCAGCGTATGGGTATTCCCCCCCATAAGGCGCAGGCGCACAAGTTCAAACCCCATGTCTTCGATGACTGGGGCAACAATGTCGGCCAGTTTGCGGTCAATCGCCGCCTTGGCAATCAGGTCACTCATCAGCGTGCCTCCGGGCACAAAAAAACGGGCCAGCGGCCCGTGTCGTCGTTCGGTGCGCGTTGGGTTTGGACCCCAGCGCGTCGCTGTTGAAGAGGGATATACGCTCGATGTGGTGAGTCTGCAAGGTCTAAACGAAAACGCCCCGCCTAACGCGGTGCGCATCGCGTTCAAAGCTCAAGCATTTGTATCAATCGCGCCCCAGACTGTGGCCCCTTCCATTGCCGCGACCGTGGCCATGGGCGTGTCCCTAGCCATTGCCAAAACCACCACCGACCCTGACTCTGGCAAAGCGCCTCATGGGATCGAGATTTACACATCCTTTGTCACACACGGCGCCTATTATTGCTATCCCTGCATCCCTGGCTGGCTAACAGGTCGCGAAATCAAACCCTTTGGCACCGCCATGCTTCGCGGCATCGAGTTTGCGGTTCCCCGCCAATCAGAAGCGTGGCTGGCAAGCCATTACGGTGACGGTTGGAGCGCTCTGGTGAAACCCTCGGAATTCAGAAAGAATCCCGCAAGATATGCTTTTTTCGAATTTCCGCGCACCGAGGATACCTAGCCTCTTTGGATCAAACCCTTGGCCTGAAGTTGATCCAAGGCTCCCTGAACATCGTCAATCGGCAGATTCTCAAGCGAAAACTGCTCTGCAATAAAACCGGCAATGTCCTCGGTGGAATGGCATTTGTCACACAGCAAATAAACGATGGCAGCAGTGGCGTTCAGATAATGGCGTGTTCCACAGGCCCGCTCTGTCAGAATTGCGCCTTTGCTGTTGGTTTCAACCGAACATTCCCGCGCCGCCTGCCAGCAAAGAGATGCGTTTTGATAACCGACGTTCTTCATCTTCGTTAGCCTGCCCAAATCGACCTCGTTTGACAACAATGATCAATCGCCCGGCAAGTCGCGGGATGTCCGCTTTTGGCAATCTGAGGATGCCTTATGCGTGCCACCAGCGTTCGGCCAGACGCGCATTGTCGAGCGACCACACATTGCCCATCGTGGCTGGGCGCCGAATGGTATCTCGGGTCGCAAAAAGGTGATCGGCAAATGCGGGGATCGCAACGGGTCCCTCGTCCCTCAACAGTTGCTGCATGTCTGTGTAATGGGCGCGGCGGCGTTTGCCATCCAATTCTGAACGGGCTGTCAGCAGAAGATTCTGAAACAGGGGATGTTGCCAATCGCTCGTATTCCAAGAGGCTCCATCAGCGTAATAGGTCGAGAATGCCCAATCCTCTGTCACACGCCCCGAAGAGCCGCCCATCGTGAGCGCAGCCGTGTTGTGCATGTCTGTCATCGACACATCCAGCCCGATCGAGCGTAACTGGTCCCGGACAAGGCCACCCGCCAACTCAGCATCCGCAAATGCATAGCCTGTCGAGGTCATGGCCACCCGATCGACACCCGCCTTGCGCAAATAGTGTCGCGCCAGGTCCGGGTCGTGGTGAATCGGCTCCAAGTCAGTTGCATAATACTGGTTTGAAGGCCCAATCGGGGTATCATGGGCCACACGACCATGACCGTGAAGGACTGCTTCAACGAACACATTTCGATCAATTCCAAACTTGACCGCCCGCCGAAGATCGGCGCGGTCAAAGGGTGATACGCTCGCGTTCATCGCAAAACTGAAATGTTGATTTCCTGCAATGCGCTGCAGTTCAACGGCATCCCATCCTTCAACTTGACGGGCAAGACTTGGAGCTATCTGGCTGGCAACATCAACGTGACCTCGGCCCAACGCATCAAGGCGGGTTTGGTCCCCGTTTTCATTGATCAGTTCGATCTCCGCAAAAAAGCCGGCAGATGTGCCTTTGTAATGTGATGCCACCCGGCGCGCCGAAAGCCTTTTGCCGGGTTCGAAGTTTTCCAAGCGGAAAAGTCCGGTTCCGATACCGTTCTCCATCGCAAGCTCCACATAGCCCGCGGGATAGATAATCAGGTGATAATCGGCCATCAGATACGGAAAATCTGCATTCGGCGCAGACAGGTGGAACTGCACCTGATGCTCGTGCACCTTTCGCAGCTCGCTGACATTGGCCAACAGAGGGGCGGCTGGGGACGCATTTCCCGGGCCCATATGCAGTGCCAGCGATTCGAGCACATCTTCTGCTCCGAAACGCTTTCCATTGTGGAACTCCACACCCTTGCGAAGGTTGAAGGTCCAGATACGGGCATCCGCGCTGGCTTCCCAGCTCTCGGCCAACTCACCACGCAATGCCCCGTCGGGGCCAACTTCGGTCAGGCAGTCGAATACCGCGCCGTGAGCCGCGACCAGCATGAACAACCCGGAATGCGTACGGCTGTCCCAGGAATCGAGAGGCGATCCACCCGCAACCGCAGCCCTTAACGTGCCACCTGCGCGTGGGGCAGCCATTAACGCCATGCCAGACGCAGCCAACACACCAGCGGCGGCACCGCTGGTCAGCAAGCTACGTCTGCTAATTCTCGACATGGCATCCTCCGTTCGCCGTCGGGCGACATCGCGCAACACACCAGACGCGGTTGACGCTCGCTTGTCCAGCCGATTTCTCAGACCTGCGCCAAATCATCCATGATTCGCACCAATTCCGCGCTGATCCCGGGCTCGCTCAAAGCATGGCCCGCGTTCCGAATCATCCGCAGCCGCGACCGCTTCCAGCGCTCGGACAGGGCATAGGCGGCGCGCGGAGGGCAGATCATGTCATACCGCCCTTGAACGATGTAGCCGGGAATATCCTGAATTCGATCCATGTTGGCAAGAATATGCCCATCCTGCGCAAGGAACCCCTTGTTCAGGAAATAGTGGTTTTCGAGCCGTGAAAACGCCCTCGCGTACTCAGCTGGCGGTTCGCCCCCGGCACCGTTGGAATAAACGGAAGCAAGCGCATTTTCCCAACTTGCCCATGCTTGCGCATATTTGACCTCGGTCGCGTGATCTCCGCAAAAGAGCCGGCGATGATACGCTTGGATCATGTCGCCCCGCTCGGATTCGGGGATCAGGTCGGAAAAGCGTTTCCATGTCTCGGGCCAAAAATGCCCGGCCCCTCCGCCATAGAACCAGTCCAGTTCCGATTGAGTCATCAGGAAGACACCTCGAAGAACCAGACAAACCGCACGTTCGGGGTGGGTTTGCGCATAAAGCAGCGACAGCGTCGCGCCCCAGCTCCCGCCAAACACGATCCATTCATCAATGCCCAGCGCCGCGCGGATACGTTCCATATCCGCGATCAGGTGCCATGTCGTATTAGCGTCGGTGCTGGCGTGTGGACGCGACCGGCCACAACCGCGCTGATCAAACAGGATGATGCGATAAACCTTGGGATCAAAGTAGCGCCGCATGGCCGGGCTACTGCCCCCGCCGGGGCCACCATGAACAACTACAACCGGTAATCCATCCGGATTGCCCGATTGTTCGTAATAGACAGTATGACCATCGCCCACGTCCATCTGCCTCTGGTCAAAGGGTTCGACCGGAGGATAAAGGTAATGCACTGCGCGCTTTTGGCCCGAGTTTCTGTCCATGTCCTTCCTATATTGGTTGAGACAGCCCAAATGACCACGGAATGAAGAAAATGCAAGCCTCTCAGACCACCGTCGACCCATCCGAAGTCGCCAAGTTCGAAGCCATGGCCGCCGAATGGTGGGATCCCAAGGGCAAGTTCAAGCCCCTGCACATGCTTAATCCATGTCGTCTTGACTATATTACGTCGCAGATCGCGGCCGAGTTCAATCGCGACCTGTCACAGACCGAGCCGTTCAAAGGCTTGCGTCTTCTGGACATCGGTTGTGGAGGCGGTTTGTTGTCCGAGCCCATGGCGCGCTTGGGCGCCACTGTTGTTGGGGCCGACGCCGCAGCAGGCAATATTCCGGTGGCGCAGGTTCATGCCACGCAATCGGGATTGGACATCGACTACCGCCACACGACCGCCGAAGCATTGGCCGATGCCGGTGAGCAATTCGACGTCGTGCTTAACATGGAAGTGGTAGAGCATGTAGCTGATCCGCTTTCTTATCTGACAGCATGCCAACAACTCCTGAAGCCCGGCGGCCTGCATTTGTGTTCGACTATCAATCGGAATCCCAAAAGCTTTGCGATGGCAATTGTGGGAGCCGAGTTTGTAATGCGCTGGCTGCCCAAGGGCACTCACGAGTGGAACAAGTTCATAACGCCCGATGAACTGTTCGCGCTGCTGGAGCAATCAGGAGTGACACCGGTCGATCACAAGGGGTTCGTGTTCAACCCGATCACGTGGAACTGGTCAATCTCGGCCAACGATCTTAGCGTCAACTACGTGACCAGCAGCCTCAAACCCACCTGATCAGGATTCGTCATCCAAACGCAGGCGCAGTTCGCGCAAGATCGGCAGAGCAGAGCGCACACGCTCCTCTCCCAGCTGCTGGACGATATCGCTGATCATCGGGGCTATGCCCGCTAGGGCGGCATCCCGCGCTTGCCGTCCGGCCGGGCTGATCGCGACCATCTTGCGACGCGCATCATCCCAGTCGGGACGGATGTGTACATATCCCGCGAGTTCCAATTTGCTGAGGGTATTGGTCATAGCGCCACGCGTGACGTGGAATGTTTTGGCAAGTTGCGCCGGGCTGCGTTCGCCTTGCGCGCGGTCAAGGTGGTTCAGAACCGAAAAATGCGACAGCTCCATTCCCTTGGGCAGAGCTTTTGTCAGCCGCGAACGCGCAAGTTGATCCGCCATCAGGATCTCGCCAAAGAGGGTAATGGCCAGGCCATTCTTGTCGTTCATTCAAGGTCCGCCAAATTCTCGGTCATGGGTCAGCGCAGGAACTTTGCGCCGCGCCTTGTCGACCATATTAAGGTCGAGATCAACATAGGTAATCCCGACTTCGGTCCCCGCGTCCGCCAGAACCTCGCCCCAGGGGGCCACAACCATGGAGTGCCCGTGGGTGCGACGGCTTTGCCCCCGAACCGCATCATGTTGCCCTGTTTGGGCGGGAGCAATCACAAAACACCCCGTTTCAATTGCCCGCGCACGCAGCAACACTTCCCAATGCGCAGCACCGGTTACATGCGAAAAGGCCGCAGGCACCGTCAAAATCTCGGCACCGGCTTTGGCGAGCGAGCGATGTAGATACGGAAAGCGGACATCGTAACAGATTGTCATCCCGACCTTTCCAAACGGCGTTTCGGCCACCACGGCCTCGGCACCGGGGCGGTAGCCGTCCGACTCGCGGTAGGTTTCCTCGGGCGTCACATCCACATCAAACATGTGAATCTTGTCGTAGCGCGCCACGATCTGCCCCTGGGCGTCAATCAGGATGGAGCGATTGGCGAAACGTCCGTCGGGATCGCTGGTCTTCAGACCTAGGCTGCCAATCAAGAGCCAAAGCTCCAACTCCCTGCATAGCGCCCGCAAGCCCGAAAGCATTGGGTCCTGTTCCTCGAGACAAAGCACGGCGTTCTGGTGGCTTCGACTGGTTGAAACACAGTTCGTGACCTCCGGTGTCAGGGCAAAGTCTGCGCCCTTCGCCTTGGCCTCACGCAACATCGCCATGACGGTTGTGAGGTTTTGCGCGGGATCATCCGAGGAGGTGATCTGGAGCAGAGCGGCGCGAAAGGTCATTCCGAAGCCAGCAGCGCGTCGAGTTTCCCGGCGCGTTCCAACTCGTAAAGATCATCACAGCCACCGACATGGGTCTCGCCCACAAATATCTGCGGTACGGTCCGCCCGCCATTTGCCCGTTCAATCATCTCGGGCTTTCGATCCGGGTTGCGGAAAACGTCGATTTCAGAGAACTCGACGCCCTTCTGGTTCAACAACCGTTTTGCAGCATGGCAGAATCCGCAGAGCGGGCTGGTGTAGATTTCGACTGATTGCATCGGATTTCCCCTCATTTCGCTCCGTTTGTGGGGGATTTAGGCATCCTTTGCAACGCGTGCCAGTGTCATGACATGCACTTCGCGGGCGCGGGCAGCCAAACAGGCATGAGTGGCGGCTGATAATGTGGCACCGCTGGTCATGACATCATCAACAAGCAAAATGGCACGTCCTGCCACGCGGTGCCTACGCCTTGGATGAGGTTCAATTGCCCCTGACAGGGAATCGAACCTTTCGCGAAACCCTAACCCCTCGGTGCTTTGCCGATGATGCGGTCGCACGAGAAGGTCCGGACAGCATTCCAGCGCCAAATCCTCGGCCAAGGCCTTGGCCAGCAATGCCGATTGATTGAAACGCCGGGCCAGCATGCGCCGCCAGTGAAGCGGCACTGGAGCGACAAGCATATCCTTGCGCAGAATTGGACGAACGGCCGCACTCATCCATTTCGCCGCAGGCATTGCTATATCCTGCCGGTCACCGTGTTTCAGGGCCAGAACAAGTTTTCGCGCTGCCCCCTTGTAGATTAGAGCGGACCGGCCTTGTCCCCAAGGGCGCGGATGATCAAGGCAATCATCACAAAGATCGCGATACCCGTCGCCCGATCCCGGAAGGGGAGTTCCACAAGCGTCACAAACATGCCCGCCTATGAAGGGGGTTTTGGACCAGCACGGCCCGCACAAACCAAAATCACTCTCGACCATTTCGCCACAGCCGACGCAGCGCGGCGGGTAAACAACCCTCAAGGCGGTTTGAAACTTCGAAATCATCGCTCTATGTTCCGCGCCATGCAACACGCCCCCATGATCACAGACAGATCCGCCCTGCAAAAACACCGCGCCCGCGCCGATCTTGAGGCGGGTATGTTCCTGCATGACGCTGCCATCGAGGATATTCAGGATCGCCTAACCTTGGTTAACAAGGCGTTTACGTCCCCGGCGATCGTGACTGGGTTTCCCGAAATCTGGCGGAGTTGCGTGCCGAACGCGCGAATCGTGGCGGATGACGAGGTTCTGAACCTCGAACAGGGGGCGCATGATCTTGTTATCCACGCTATGGCTTTACATTGGGCTAACGACCCGGTCGGGCAGATCATCCAATGCCGCCGCGCTCTGCAACCGGACGGGCTTTTCATGAGCGTTGCCTATGGCGGCCAGACTCTTCACGAATTGCGGACAGCGCTGGCGCAGGCGGAGTCGGATGTCACCGGCGGCTTGTCCCCACGTGTGGTTCCGATGGCCGAGATCAGAGACATGGGCGCGTTGCTTCAGCGGGCCGGCCTCGCTTTGCCGGTGGCGGATTCCGAACCGCTGACCGTCACCTATGAAACTCCCTGGAATCTGATGCGCGATTTGCGCGCCATGGGAGAGGCTAACGCGTTGGCCGGACGGTTACGCCAGCCGACGCGTCGACAGGTTTTGATCCGTGCAGCAGAAATCTACGTAGAAGAATTCATGACAGAGGGGCGCATTCCGGCGACGTTCGAATTGATCTATCTTCTGGGCTGGGCACCCGATGCCAGCCAGCCTCAACCGCTGCGCCCCGGTTCTGCCGCGACCCGACTTGCCGATGTACTCGGCGCAAAAGAAACAAAACTCTCCGGCGAATGACCCCGCCAGCCAGGACTTAGCCAAGGGATCGACCCCACATATGACCAACGCAACCTGCCCGCACCACGCTCCTGCGGATCACCCGAAAGTCGCGCGCGGCAAAACGGGTATTTTGATCGCCAACCTGGGCACGCCGGACGACTATACCTATTGGCCCATGCGTCGCTATCTGAACGAGTTTCTCTCGGACAAGCGGGTTATTGATTACCCGTGGTGGAAATGGCAGCCGTTGTTGCAGCTGATCATCCTGACCAAACGCCCCTTCTCCAGCGGAAAGGCCTATGAGTCGATCTGGGACAAGGAGCGCGGTGAAAGTCCGCTGATGACGATTACCCGAAACCAGGCCGAGAAGCTCGCCGGGACCATGAAAGAACGCTACGGCGATCAGGTCATGGTCGATTTCTGCATGCGCTATGGAAATCCATCAACCAAATCCAAAGTCCGCAAGATGGTCGCGGCAGGCTGTGAACGCGTGCTGTTTTTCCCGCTTTACCCGCAATATGCAGGCGCGACGACCGCGACGGCGAATGACCAGTTTTTCCGCGCCCTGATGGAAGAAAAATGGCAGCCTGCAGCACGAACAGTTCAAGCGTATTGCGATCATCCCGCCTATATCGAAGCATTGGCTCGGTCGATCGAAGCGGCTTATGGCGCACTAGAAAAACGTCCTGACATCTTGGTTGTCTCCTACCATGGGATGCCGGAAAGGTATTTGTTGGAGGGCGACCCCTATCACTGCCAATGCCAAAAAACCACGCGGCTTTTGCAGGAACGACTCGGTTGGGATTCGACCGAGTTGACCACAACCTTCCAGTCACAGTTTGGGCCCGAGGAATGGTTGCGGCCCTATACCGTCGACGAAGTGGCTCGCCTTGCAAAAGAGGACGGCAAAAAGAACATCGCCGTGGTCGCCCCCGCCTTTTCCTCCGACTGCATCGAAACGCTTGAAGAGATCAACGAAGAGATCAAGGAAAGCTTTGAACACGCAGGCGGAGAGAAATTTACCTATATCCCCTGCTTGAATGATGACGCTGCGCATATCGATGCGCTGTCTGCAATCATTTCCGAGAATCTGGGCGGTTGGGTCAAATGACCTGACCACCGATCCCGCCAAACCCTGGGGATTTCAAGTCAAAATGTAAAAAAGGCGGAGCATCTGCTCCGCCTTTCTTGGTCTTCAAAAAGTTCGCTTCTAAGCTTGCGCTTAGTTGGCTGCGATAACTGCGCCAACGATTGCGATCAGCACCAGCGGAACCCAGATTGCCGACGAAGAGCTGGAAGCTTCTTCTTCGATTACCGGGGGTTCAACAACCGGCTCAGCCATCGAACCAGCAAACGCGGTCGATGCAGCAGCAGTCATAGCAGCAGCGAGAACGAGTTTCTTCATAGTATCCTCCAGATTTTGCCCGACGTCGCTAATGAGGACGACGTCAAGCACCCAAGACTTACCTCGTAACCCTGTCTAAACAGCAAAAAACCCCGATTGCAAACCCAACTTTTGGGGTTTCGGTTCAGACGCGCCAAAATGTCGTCAAATAAGCAACACTTGGGTGCCAACTTTGGCTAGCGAGAACAATTCCGAGATGTGCTCGTTATAAAGTCCAATGCAGCCGTTGGACGAGCGGCGCCCGATTTTCCGCGTGTCATGGGTCCCGTGAATTCGATAATACGTCCAGCTCAAGTAAAGCGCATGTGTGCCCAACGGGTTATCCGGACCGGGGCCAACATAATCAGGCCATTCTGGGTTGCGCTTTTTCATTGATGGCGTGGGACGCCAGCTTGGACCCTCGACCTTGCGTACGATGCTGGTGCGACCGCGGCGCGTGAGGTCTTCGGTAAGAGGGACCGAGGTCGGATAAAGCTTGTAAATGGATTCATCCGCCGACCAGTAATGCAGAGCGCGCGAGGTTGTATCAACCAAGATTGCACCGTTCCGAAGATCGGAGAAATAAGGTTGCCACTCTAGTGACCGAAAGCTGGAAATATTGCGCACCACCGATTGACTGATATCGCGCTCGACTTCAGTCGTGCTTGATTCAGTTTGGGCCAGTGCCGAGGTGCTCAGAAATGCGGCGCCGGATGCAAGAAAGGCGCGGCGGCCAAGCTTGTTCGACCGATCGTTCGTCATTGGAAGCTCCTAAAGGTTTTCTGATTGGACGACATTATTGCTGGAAAGCCGCAGTCGCAAATCAATCAAGCGTCAACTGGGCAAGGTCACGCCGATGTGGGTTTTCAAGGCAACGCCTTGCGGGTTAGACACGGTCCGACTGAAAAGACCAAACGGGGACATCATGCGTTCACTTGCCATTCTCTTGATTGCCATGCTGGGATTGGCAGCGTGTGACTCGTCGGGCGGTGCCGTAGGGGCAAAGCAATACCGGATTTCCTCAGGCTCGACCTCGAAAATCCAGTACCGCATTCTCGATTCGGTCAACGTCTTGCGTCAGGCTTCCGGTGCAGGTCCGGTTGAGTTGAACGCGCAATTGAACGCAGCTGCGGCTACCCACTCGCAGGATATGGCACTGCAAAACCGCCCTTGGCATTTTGGGTCTGACGGGTCCAGCCCGCTGGATCGTGTTGCCCGTGTTGGCTACACAGGCAAGTTGGTGGGCGAGACGATCTCGGAAACCTACGAAACCGAGATCGAAACCCTGGCGGCATGGATGGAACAGGATGACACACGCGCGGTCATTCTTGATCCCAATGCACAGGATATGGGCTTTGCTTGGTTCCAGGAAAAGAATGGCAAAATCTGGTGGACGCTCATCATGGGTCAGCGCCTTGGTGGCGTGAACATTGCCGCGTTCTAGGGGTGATCAGGGAAAGATCGAGACACGCGTGCCGTTCCTGACCATCGCGTAGACGTCACGCATTTCGGCGTTGGTGACAGCCACGCAGCCCGCCGTCCAGTCGTCCTTGCCATTCTGGTACTTGGATGGGCGGCCGTGGATAAAGATGTCGCCCCCCGGAGATTTCCCTATCGAGCGGGCATAGGCGCGGTCCGCCGCGTTGGGATAAGAAATCCCGATCGAAAGGTAGAACTCGCTGTTCGGATTGCGGCGATTGACGAAATAATCGCCTTCGGGTGTGCGCCCATCGCCTTCGATCTGTTTGTGACCCACAGGTGCGAACCCAAGTCCGATATCATAGGATTTCAGCGCCTTATCATGGTGCATCAGGTACATCTTGCGCTCTTCTTTGTAGATCAGAACGCGCGTGACCTCGGGCCCGTTATAGGTTTTGAATTTGGAGCAGCTCGCCAGGCCAAAGGCCATCAGCGCCACAAGTAGAATGGATATCCAACGCATCGACAGGTTTCCTCGTCCGTTGCCGGCTTCTTTATGGGCACTTCTATAGCAAAGAAAGCCCGAATTGGCGCTTCACGCCTGTGTGAAAGTCAGACACGGACGAACCGCGCGGCCAGCTCGACATGCGCCGACCATCGGAACTGGTCCACGACCTGAACCCAGTCTAGACGATATCCGCCCTTGATAAGAATGGCCGCGTCCCGCGCAAAGGTCACGGGATTGCAGGACACAAAGGCAATCTCACGCATATCGGAAAGGGCCAATTCGGCGACCTGCGCCTCGGCACCGGCACGCGGCGGGTCGATCACGGCAAAATCATAACGCAAATCGCTGGCAATAATCGGGTTTCGAAACAGGTCACGCGCCTCGGTCGTGACCTGCTTGAGCCCATGCGCCTTGCGCCAACCCGCATCGAGCGCCCGGACCATGGCAGCTTCCCCTTCGACCCCGTGCATCTGGGCACGTTCCGCCAGAGGCAGTGTGAAGGTGCCGCAGCCGGCGAACAGGTCAACGCCCTTGGTTCCTTGGGTAATCGCTTCCTGCACAGCGCCCAGAAGCGCGTTTTCGCCATGTGGCGTGGCTTGCAGAAAGGCACCCGGAGGAGGAACGACGTCAGCCGTGCCTAAGGTCTGAACCGGTGAGACACGGGTCGCGACAATTTCGCCGTCCCATGTCAGCCGTGCAAGCCTGTGCCGTTCGGTTTCCTGTGCCAACTGTGCCATCAAGGGTCCGTCCAGCGGTTTACCTCCCACCACGGCAAGATCAAGACCGACCTCGGACAGGGTCGCTGTCACTGAAACCTCGCCCTTGCGCGAACTGCCAACCTTGGCAAGATCTGCCGACACCGCCAACGCGGGCAGCAAACCCGGGTCCAGAAGTTGGCAATCGGGAATCTCGGTGATCACGTCTGACGCACGGGCATGAAAACCGGCCGTCGACCCCTTCTTGGTGCGCCGCGCCGATATCACTGCACGCCGCCGGGATTTTGCCGGGGAGGTCAGGATCGGGCGCATGTCGGACTCGATCCCCTGAGCGGCAAGCGCCTGTCGGACAACAGACACCTTCCAATCCGCGACAAACCCATCCGATGCATGTTGCAACTGGCATCCGCCGCAGGCCTTGTAGTGTCGGCAGGGGGGTTTGACCCGGTCCCCGGATGGGGTCATCACACGCATATCGGTCAGGCGGTTGCCCTCGACAACGCCACTGACCACCTCGCCCGGCAGGGCCATCGGTGCAAATATGGGCCCCGCAGCGATGCCGTCGCCTTGATGCCCCAACCGTTCAATCACATGTTCCGTCATGCCCGGCACCTAACCCGCAGAAGGGGCCACGGTCAAATGCCTACTCAGCCGCATCATCCGCATTCAGGAACCCACCCGATTGCCGCGCCCAGAAGCCGGCGTACAACCCATTCTTGGACAAGAGATCGGAGTGGCTGCCCTGTTCCACGATATGTCCCTGCTCCAGAACCAGAATCCGGTCCATCCTCGCGATCGTTGACAGGCGGTGCGCAATTGCAATCACGGTCTTGCCTTCCATCATCCCGTAAAGCGTATCCTGGATCACAGCCTCAACCTCGCTGTCCAGAGCGCTGGTCGCTTCGTCCAGAAGCAGGATCGGGGCATCCTTGAGAATGACCCGCGCCAACGTGATCCGCTGCCGCTGTCCCCCCGAAAGTTTGACCCCGCGCTCTCCGACATGAGCGTCATAGCCCTTGCGGCCTTCAGGGTCTTCCAGATCAAGAATGAACTCATGCGCCTCAGCCTTTTTCGCGGCGTCGATCATCTCGTCTTCCGTGGCGTCGGGGCGCCCATAGAGAATGTTATCCCGCACGGAACGATGCAGAAGTGAACTGTCCTGCTGCACCATCCCGATGACGTCGCGCAAACTGTCCTGTGTGACCTGAGCGATATCCTGACCGTCGATCAAAATACGGCCCTGCTCGGCGTCATAGAAGCGCAGCAGCAGCTTCACCAGCGTTGATTTTCCGGCACCAGACCGCCCGATCAAACCGATTTTCTCGCCGGGCTGAATGGTCAGGGATATCTTGTCCAACCCCCCGGCCCCACGACCATAGTGATGCGACAGAGATTGAATTTCCACTTTGCCTTCAAACATCTGCAAAGGTTTGGCGTCTTCGGAATCGATAAGATCAATCGGTTGCGCAATCGTCTCCATGCCTTCGGCGACCACCCCCAATTGCCGAAAGAACGAGGTCAACGCCCACATGATCCATCCGGTCATGGCATTGAGCCGCAGAGTAAGCGCCGTCGCCGCCGCCACGACACCCACAGACGCCTCGCCCTGCATCCAGAGCCAGACCGCCCAGCCCACCACGGACACAATGAGAATGCCGTTGAGCATCACCAACATGACGTCCATCATCGTGTAAATCCGCATTTCGATCTGAAAAGTCTTGCGAGAATGCTCAATCGCGTCACGGGCATAGTCCAGCTCGCGCTGATTATGGGCAAAAAGCTTGACCGAATGTATGTTGGTATAGGCGTCCACCACCCTTCCCGTCACCCGAGAACGCGCATCCGATGCGGTCTTGGACGCAGGCCCAACCCGTTTGATCGTCCAGCCCACGAGACAGGCGTATAGTGCAATCCATCCCAGCATCGGAATCACAAGCCGCGGGTCCGCATCCGAAAGCAGCAGACCGGCACCAATGAAATAGGCGATGGAAAACGTGATGGCGTCAAACACCTGGAACACAGCTTCTCCGGCAGCGGGTGGAGTCTGCATGATCCGGTTTGCGATGCGCCCCGCAAAGTCATTCTCGAACCACCCAACAGATTGACGCAAAACATGTTTATGCGCCCGCCAGCGGATCAGCGTGCCAAAGTTCGGCAGCACCGCATTGTTCAGCAGCAAAACATCCAGTGCCTGCAACGCAGGACGCAGAAACAGAACGAACAGCGCCACAAGGATCAGCTCGACCCTGTGTTCCTCCCAGACCTGAGACGGATCGCCCGCCAACAGATCGACAATCCGCCCCATGTACCCGATCAACCCGATTTCAACAGCAGCCACGATCACGGACATGATTGTGGCAAGGACAAAGACCTTGCGAAACGGGCGCATGTAACGCGCCATGAACGGCCAGAGACGTCTGGGGGGATGATCCTCTTCGACATAGTCGCAATACGGATCAACGAGATTTTCGAAAAACTTGAACATGGGAAAACCTGATTGGAAAACGGCAAGGTGTAGCGTGCGCGCCGGATGGCACGCGCTGGCGGTGGTATGGGCTTAGCTCAGCCAGATCCCGCGATACATCTTGCACCCTCCATTATCCGGTACGCCTTCATGCTGCCGTACCGAAACTCACCTGTCAATTGGTGCCAAGGTTAAGAGTTTGTGACGGCCTTCGAACGCATGCGGCATGCCAAATGGCGCGAATCACCGGTTAACAGCTGTGTTTCATGGATTTTGGCAATCGGTATTGCGTCGGTATCACGTCGGTATTGCATCGGTATCGACCCGCCGGAAAGCCCGGTTAATCCATAGAACGATGCATTTAGGCCAATGGTCAGAAAAACATGCCCCGACGCCCGGAACTTTCATCTATTAAAAATACCGTGGGGGAGTCGCCTCAAGGCGACCGGGGGCAAGGCCCCCAAAACAGGCTCAGCTTTGCTGAGCCATGCCCAAGCAGAAGGCGCGGGAGTGTTCGGTCAGGACAAGGCCGCCTGCAAGAGCGTGGCGCGGTCCATCGCAAAACCCGACTCAATCCACATGGTTTCCAGCCGCTTCAAAACCGAACCCAGTGCAGGCCCGGTTATCTGCGGCATCAGGTCCGCGGGCTTTACAGGGAATGTCGCGCGTGCGCCACGTGCTGCTTCTGCCACAACATCCCCCACCATCGGCATTTCAAAAACGGCGGCGCGCAGCGCAAGAATAGACAGCGCCATCTGCGACCCATGTCGATAACCAAGCTCTGCCGCCCCCTGCATCCCGACCAGTCCATCACGCATGTCCCTCAGGCTGCGGACCTGTTTCCGGGACAGCCGCAACGCCTCGCCTGTATCTTCGCCCCCCAGCACGGCGAGACGCCGGATCGGATCGGGCGACAGGCCCAGTTCGGTTTCGAAATGCACAAGCGGGGCAAGCGCCTTGTCGTCACAGCCCGGCAAAACAGCGCCCAGCGCGCCCGTGCTGCGCATCGCCGCCACAGCGGGTGCCGGGTCGGGCGCCCCGAGAAGGCGACGCATCTCATAGCCGATGCGTTCGCGCGACAAGGTGGCCATGCCTTCGATTTCTCCGGCGATCGCAGACAATGTCTCGGGATCCATCCCGGCCTCTTCATCGCCATACCATGCATGAAATCGGAAATAGCGCAGGATGCGCAGGTAGTCTTCGCGGATGCGCAGGTCGGCATCGTCGATAAAGCGCACCCGCCGATTGTTCAGGTCGACCATCCCGCCCAAAGGATCGACAACCGTACCGTCAGGACGCGCATATAGCGCGTTCATGGTGAAGTCGCGGCGATGCGCGTCGTCTTCAACCAATGTGGAAAAGGCGACAACTGCGCGCCGCCCATCCGTTTCGACATCCTTGCGAAAGGTGGTGATCTCATGCGGAACATGGTTCGACACGACGGTGATCGTGCCATGATCGATCCCGGTCGGGATCGCCCTCAGGCCGGCAGCCTCTGCCAACTCCACGACACGTGTCGGCACGGCGTCGGTGGAAATGTCGATGTCATTGACCTCGACCCCCAGAAGCGCATTGCGCACACACCCGCCAACAAAAAGCGCCTGGAACCCCGCATCGGTCAGCATGCGGCAAACCGCCTGCGTTTCCGGGGCCTGGATCCAGTCGCCGGTGAGTTTCATGGGCTTTGCATCCTGTCAGCCAGGCCCCGCAGGATGCGCGCGGTGGCGCCCCAGATGTAATAAGGGCCGAATGGCACGGTGAAATAGTGACGTCTTGTTCCCTGCCAGCGGCGCGACTGCACGGAAAACCGGGTCGGGTCCGTGACATGTGCCAGAGGCACCGAGAACACTTCTTCCACCTCGCCAGGTTCGGGAATGATCTCGAATCTGTCTCTGATCAGGCCCAAAACGGGGGTCACGGTAAAGCTGGTGACGGTCTCATGGGCAGGCAAAGTGCCGAGAACTTCGACATTGTCCACGGGCAGCCCGATTTCCTCCTGCGCCTCGCGCAGCGCGGCAGCGGTCACATCCGCATCGCCTTCATCCTGCTTGCCACCGGGAAATGCGATCTGACCCGGGTGATGCTTGAGATGCGAGCTGCGTTTGGTCAGGATGACATGCGGAATGTCTCCGCGCAGCTCAATGGGCACCAGCACCCCGGCCGGGCGCAGTTTTCGACCCTTGGGCAGCACGACGTCGGGATTGAGATCAAAATCCGACGAAGCGCCGCTTTCAAGGGTCAACGCACGCAGAACCGGGGCGAGAGGATCAGGCACCGTCAACCTCTTGCGCGTCTTTGCCAACAGTCTTGGGATCAAGATCGTAATGTGCGCCGCAGAACTGGCAATCAGCGGTGACACGACCTTCGGGCGTGGTCATCTTCTCGATATCCTTGGCCGAGTAGATCGACAGGCTGGCGCGCACGCGATCCTCGGAACAGGTGCAACCAAACTTGATCTGCTGTGCGTCATAAACACGGGGCTGTTCTTCGTGGAACAGGCGGATGAGAAGATCGGTCGGCGCCACGGAGGGGCCGATCATTTCCAGGTCTTCCACTGAATCCAGAAGGATGTTCACACGGTTCCAGTTTTCGCTGTCATCATCGTTCAGCACATCCTGCGCCAAAAGAATGCCGCCTTCGCCGCTGCCGCCTTCGCCGGTCACATGGGGCGAGGCTTTCGGCATGTGCTGGAGCATGACACCGCCCGCACGCCAGTGTTCGGGCACACCCGGCTCGATGGATTTGCCGAAGCGTAGAGAAAAGCGGGTGGCCAGCTGTTCGGACTGGGCAAAATACGCCTCGGCCGACGCCTTGAGCGAACCGCCGGTCAGGGCGGAGATGCCCTGATAAGGCTTGGTACCGTTGCCCTGATCGATCAGGATGGCAAAGTAGCCATCCCCCAACTGGTCGAACGGAGCCGCGTCGGTAATCCGGTCGGCATCGAAACTCGCATAGGCACGGATGCGGGCCGGGTCGCCCTCTTTCGTCGGTCCGTAATAGTCGGTTGCGATCATACGAACCGGGCCGTTGGTCTGAACCTGAAGCGACAGTTTCCAGCGCAGCTTGATCGTTTGTCCGATCAACGCGGTCAACAGGGCCATTTCCGCCACAAGCGCTTCGACCTGGGGCGGATAGTCATGTTGTTTCAGCACGCCCGACAACACGCCGTCCAGACGTGCAACGCGCCCGCGCATATCAGATTTGTCCAGCTGGAACGGCAGAACAGTGTCGTCCCAGGCGATTTTGGTTCCAAGAGTCATGGGGTTTCCTTATCGGCCTTCCCTTGCCATACCGCGACTATATAAGGGCGACAAGGGCAACAAAAAGGGGTCGAGCCATGATACCGAGGTTCGGAGAACCGCCACGGGTGGATGTTCGGTACCGGATGCGGCCCGGTGCCTATGCTGTTCTGTTGCGTGGGGATCGGATGCTGATCACCTATCAGGAGGAGCCGGATGACGAATTCCAGCTTCCCGGCGGAGGAATTGATCCCGGCGAATCTCCTGTCTCTGCGCTTCATCGGGAAGTCTACGAGGAAACCGGCTGGACCATGAGCGCGCCACGTCGGCTTGGGGCGTTTCGCCGGTTCGTATTTATGCCGGAATATGACATGTGGGCCGAGAAGCTGTGCACGATTTACCTCGCGCGCCCGGCGCACCGGATCGGCCCGCCGACCGAGGCCGGGCATAGTGCGCATTGGGTAACTGTCGAGGCGGCGGTCGAGTTGCTGGGCAACGCTGGGGATCGCCACTTTGCGGGTCTGTTCCTACGTTAGTCGATTGTTTTATTACCGCGGTATTCCAGCAGAATTCCCGAGATGTCATCCGGGAACCCCTGCCCCCCGGTGAATTCGTCAAGCTGCCAGACCATCGCCTGAAGCATGGTTTCGAGTTCGTGACCGGCATAGTCGGAGACAAGCCGCTCCAAACCCTCCTCACCAAGCATATGCCCCTTTTGGTCGGGGCATTCCGTGACCCCATCCGACAGCATCATGAGCCGGTCGCCGGGGTAGAGTGAAACGGTGAACTGCGAAAACTCGGCCCCCGGAATCAAGCCCACTGGCAACCCGCCCGGTCCGTCCTGTTCAATCGTACCATCCGCGCGCTGAATCAGGGGGTGTGGGTGCCCGGCCTGGGACATGGTGATGATGCCGGTTAGAAGATCAACATCGGCCAGAAGCATCGTAAAGTAATGCTCGGTCTCCATCTCATCGAGGGTGATGTCATTGAGCCGCGCGATCACCTGTTGAGGTTCGAGATGAATGTGCGAGCCGTCGGGCAACACCTGCATGGCGACATTCTGTTCGGGAGAGGAAGAAGACAGATAGCCCGCCAGGCGCGCGGTGATCAAAGCGGAGCTGATGCCATGGCCGGAAACGTCGATGGAATAGAGGCCGATGCGCGTGTCGCTGATCCGATAGTGTCCGACCAGATCGCCACCCACATGTCCCGAGGATTGCAAAAGCAATGACACCGCCGCCGGGCCGAAATCGCGAAACCGATCCGGCACGAGGGATTGTTGCAGTTTCTTGGCCTCGATCAGGTCCATGTCCAGCGAGTCGTAGACACGCTGCAATTCGTCTAGCGTGTCGGAAATGACCCGGTTTTTCTCTGTCAATTCGCGTTGCATCCGAAGGATACGTTCACCGGCGCTAATCCTGGCGCGCAGTTCGTAGGCGTTAACGGGCTTAGTCAGGAAATCGTCCGCACCGGAATCGAAACCCTGCGCCACTTCGGCTTTTTCGCTCTTGGATGTGAGCAGGATGAAGTAGCCATAATCATCGCCGGGCAAGGCACGGAATTCACGGCAGAACTCCAAACCGTCCATTTCCGGCATCATCCAGTCGGACAGGACGAGATCCGGGCGTGTCGTCCGGCAAATTTCAAGCGCTTCCTGCCCGGACGCCGCTTCGATCACCTCGTACCCGTCCCGCTTGAGTGATACGCTCAGAATCCGGCGCTGGACGCGCGAGTCATCCACCAGCAAAACCCGCTGGATCACGCCGGGATGCATCTCCTGATCCGTTTCCGAAGTGCTCCTTTGAGCCGGTGTCAAATGCAAAGCTTGAACCTTTTACGCTGTTGTTCACGACAATCCCCAAGGGTTTAGGGTCGCGCCCCTTAACGGCAGGTCAAACCTAAAATTGAAGTGATTCAAATGCTGAATACCCAGACTTTGTTAAGGCTTTCCTGTCAGCCTTTGCTGAAACCAAGGAGAGACCGATGATAAACTGGAAGCGCGTCGAGGAGCTGCGCGATGAGATCGGCGCAGAGGATTTCAATGAAGTGGTCGAGCTGTTTCTCGACGAGGTAGAAGAGGTGATCGAAAGATTGCAGACACAGCCCGACCTCGGGCGGCTGGAGGCCGATCTGCATTTTCTGAAAGGCAGCGCGCTGAACCTCGGGTTTCACGCCTTTTCGCTGTTGTGTCAGGCAGGCGAAGTCGCCGCAGCCAGCGGCAAGGCCGAAACGGTCGACCTCGCCAAAACCATTCAGAGCTTTTTCGACTCCAAGGCCGAGTTCGAGAGCAAGCTGGCCGCCGCCTGAGGGCTAGAGCACGAACTGACCCAGGGTTTCGTCGGTGGTAATGTCAGTATAGGTCAGCCCGGCCTTGTCCAGCCGGGCAAACAGCGCGTCGAAGTTCTCCGGGCGGCGGGTTTCGATACCGATGAGGACAGACCCGAAGTTGCGCGCCGATTTCTTGAGATATTCGAACCGGGAAATGTCATCTTCCGGCCCGAGGATTTCGAGAAAATCACGCAAAGCGCCGGGACGTTGAGGCATGCGTAAGATAAAGTACTTTTTGACGCCGGAATAGCGCTGGGCGCGTTCCTTGACCTCGGGTAGACGCTCAAAGTCAAAGTTGCCGCCCGACGTGACACACACAACGGTCTTGCCCCGAATCTGGTCAGCGATGTCAACGAGTGCATCGACCGCCAGCGCACCGGCTGGCTCAAGCACAATGCCTTCAACATTCAGCATCTCGATAATCGTGGTGCAGATCCGATCTTCGGGCACGGCGAGCACGTCTTTTGAATCGATATCCCGCAAGCGCGCGAATGTGCGTTCGCCAATTCGCGCCACCGCCGCCCCGTCCACGAAACTATCTACATGATCGAGCGTCACCGGCTCTCCAGCCCAGAGCGCCGCGGCAAGGCTGGCGCCACCAGCGGGTTCGACGAGAGTATACGCGGTTTGATCGCCGAAATAGCTGCGCACCCCCGAAGAGAGCCCGCCCCCACCTACCGGCAGGATCACCCGGTCTGGTAAACGGCCAAGCTGTGCTTGGATTTCAACAGCGACAGACGCCTGCCCTTCGATCACATCGTCATCGTCAAACGGGGACAGGAAGGCGGCGTTTTCGGCACGGCAATATCCCTGCGCTGCGGCGAGGGTATCGTCAAAATAGTCTCCAACAAGGCGGATTTCGATATTTTTACCGCCAAACACCTGTGTTTTGAAAACCTTTTGCTGGGGCGTGGTCACGGGCATGAAGATGACTCCATGCACCCCGAAATGCTTGCACATATAAGCGACGCCCTGTGCGTGGTTGCCCGCACTGGCACAGACAAAATTCTGTTGCAGCGGATCGTCGTCCAGAACTTTGCGCATGGCGTTGAAGGCACCACGCAACTTGTAGGACCGGACCGGGCTCAGGTCTTCACGTTTGAGCCAGATTTCCGCACCGAACCTTGCGGACAGATGATCGTTACGCATGAGCGGTGTTGCCGGAAAAACGTGGCGCATGGCCTGTTCCGCAGCCTTGGCCTGATCCTGAAAAGTCTTCATCGGTTTGTCCCCTTTGAGGCTTGTTTTTAACAAGGCCGACGCGCGTGGCCATAGGAGAATTGCGCAACCGAAGCCAAAACAATCGGCACGATTGTGCCGCCCCCCGGCAAAACTCTGCCGGATTATGGGTCGGTCAGGATTAACCGTTTTCGAGAGTGGAAATTCGCCACAGATATGCAAGTGCCACAATTCTATCGCAATTGTGCGCCAAACCAATTCATGAACAGCTCCGGCTTTGCTTTACCAGAGTAACAGCCCAGAATAACGGGAGGACAAACATGCGATTTACCGGAAGAACCTTCGCAATCCTTGCAATCTCAACGTTGATGTTCGGAAGCGTTTCGACAGCGGCGCTCTTTGTCGTTGCCGACGCCGCTTATGCCAAGAATGGCGATGGCGGTGGAAATGGCGGCGGCAACGGCGGCGGCAATGGTGGAGGAAATGGCAACGCTGGCGGCAACGACGGCGGGCATGGCCAAGGCCATGGTCAAGGCGTCGGGAAAGATCACGGTGCAGGCAAGTCGGCGGCAAACGCGGGCCGTGGTCAATCTGGTCAAAATGGCAAATCATTCAAAGCGACCATCAGCGATATCTTCGGCATCAGCAAAAGCAAGGCAAATAAAGCCGCGCAGGCCAAGAGCACCCAAACCGCCAAGGCAGCACCAACATCGAAGGGCCCCAAAACCATCGCCGGTATGCGAGCCAATCAGTTGGGAAGCATGAACGCAGCCTTCAATGCCAACATCAACGCGGTTATGGCGCATATTGCCAACGGGAACACCAACGGTCCTGTCGGAGCGGTGGCCGCACTTGCGATTGCTGATCACAATGCAATTGGCGCCGCGGACGTGGTCGGGCTTGCCGAAATGTTCGCTGATCTGGAAAACGCTCTGACCCAGGCCGGATATACCGACGTCGAGAGCTATTTCGGTGCATTGAACGGCATCGAACCGATTGCCGAAATCGAAGCCGCGCGTGAAGACGAAACCGCTTTGTCGGACGCGCTTGCCGAGAACGGTTTTGCCTCTCTTGCGGACTATGACGCAGCCGTTGCGGGCGCCGAAACCGATCCGGACGTGGACAATGCGATCGCAGCCCTGGGCGGAGATACGGCTTCGCGGACGGATGTTACCGCATCCGAGCCGTCAGAGGCAGAAATTGCAGAGGCCGAAGCGGCTCTTGAGGCCGTCACTGCTGCCGAAACCGGGATTATGGATAGCTGGAACAAGAGCGAAGATGCCACGGAAGCGCAAAAGGCAGACCTTTTGGGCGCGCTACGCGATCGGTTGTCAGACAGCAGCGAAGCCATCTCTGCGGCGGTTGAAGATGCAAAAACCACCGAGGAAACGACGGGTGTCATCACCGAGCCCGAAGAAGACTCGGCCACCTGACGATTTGACGTGATGTATACCTTGCGAAACCCGGCCTGCGGTCAGGCCGGGTTTTTTGGATCGCGGTGTGGCTTGGCCTTCAAACCGTACGTTTCTCGACCGCGATGCCATAGATCGTAGTCAGGATGCTGATCCCAAGCATGATGTAGAGCCAGTTGATCCCCAAAAGCACTAGGCCTCCCAGGAGGGGAATCACCCCAGCGACCAGCGCACCGGCAAAGACAAGAACCACGATCGAGACAACAAACAGGAACATTGTGGCAAGGATCGCACCAGACAGCGGTTTGGTCGCTTGCCACGCCTGCCCCATCTTGAGCGGTTTTTCTATTGCCGCACCCGGCAGGATCGGCGAAAGGCGGTAAAAGGCCCAGCTTGTTCCGATCCCAACAAAGATGGTGATCAACACGGCCACGGGCGCGGCCCAGAACAGCACAAGCCAGACACCGGTAATAATCAGGACCGCACCAAGACCAACGGTCAGCCCCATGAGCAATGCCCGCCAGAAATAAGCCAGCATCCGGCCACCATGAAAAGCGGGCACGGCCCCGGTCGGGTATTCTTCCAGTAGAATGAAACGGTGCCAGGCCACGGCGACCCACAACGCAGAAACCGCCAGAAGCAGCTGCAGCAGGCCGGATGTTGGCGAAACCTCGGTGCGGCCACTTGGATCGGGCTCTTGCACAAAGAACTCGGGTCCGACGAGAACCAGCCCCAGAACCATGATCACGACCAGCGGGGTAGACAGCCGTAGAGAGGTCTGCCAGTTGCCGACCACCAGCCGTAGGGAATGTTTGAATAGCTCAATATTCATCGTGCGTCCTTTTTGGGTTTGTCGCGCCCAGAGTAGCGGCATTTGATCGTGGTTTGACAAGTCACGATTGCGCGTCCCTTGCCCTGCGGCGCAAAACCCGGTATCGCGCCTGCGATAGACGAATGAGGGATTAGACATGTCCGCGCCCAAGAAAGTTGTCCTGGCCTATTCCGGTGGCCTCGATACCTCGATCATCCTGAAATGGCTGCAAACCGAATATGGTTGCGAAGTCGTGACTTTCACGGCCGACCTTGGTCAGGGAGAAGAGCTTGAACCCGCCCGCAAGAAGGCAGAGATGCTGGGGATCAAGCCCGAGAACATCTACATCGAAGACGTGCGCGAGGAATTCGTGCGTGACTTCGTGTTCCCGATGTTCCGCGCCAATGCGCAGTACGAGGGGTTGTATCTGCTGGGCACGTCGATTGCGCGCCCGCTGATTTCCAAGCGTCTTGTCGAGATTGCCAAGGAAACCGGCGCGGATGCCGTCGCGCATGGCGCAACCGGCAAAGGCAACGACCAGGTACGGTTCGAACTGGCAGCCTATGCGCTGAACCCCGATATCAAGGTGATCGCGCCCTGGAGGGAGTGGGACCTGACCTCGCGCACCCGCCTGATTGACTTTGCCGAAAAGAACCAGATCCCGATCGCCAAGGACAAGCGCGGCGAAGCGCCGTTCTCGGTCGATGCGAACCTGTTGCACACCTCGTCAGAGGGCAAGGTTCTGGAAGATCCCGCCGAGCAGGCACCCGACTATGTATTCCAGCGCACCGTGCATCCCGAAGACGCACCGGACACGCCGGAATATATCGAGATCGGCTTTGAAAAGGGTGATCCCGTGTCGATCAACGGCGTGGCGATGAGCCCGGCGACGATCCTGACCGAGCTGAACGAATATGGCCGCAAGCACGGCATTGGCCGTCTGGACCTTGTTGAAGGTCGGTTCGTGGGTATGAAATCACGCGGTATTTATGAAACGCCGGGCGGCACGATCCTTCTTGAAGCCCATCGCGGAATCGAGTCGATCACCATGGATCGCGGCGCGATGCATCTCAAGGACCAGCTGATGCCGCAATACGCCGAGCTGATCTATAACGGCTTCTGGTACAGCCCAGAGCGCGAGATGCTGCAGGCGGCCATCGACCTGAGCCAGGAGCACGTCACCGGCACAGTTCGCGTGAAGCTCTACAAGGGTCTGGCAAGCACCGTGGGCCGCTGGTCGGATCATTCGCTGTATTCCGAAGAGCACGTCACTTTCGAAGAAGATGCGGGCGCGTACGATCAAAAGGATGCAGCGGGCTTCATTCAGCTTCAGGCGCTGCGGCTCAAGCTGATCGCAGTGCGCAACAAGCGCGTGGGCAAATAATCGCTAACGTTGACGTAAGCGGAAGCCACGTCATCGTTGAGAGTTCGGGAATGCCCGCCTAGCAGTAAGGCGGGCATTTTCTATTTGAGGGTTCAACATGCTGGAGCAGGTTGTGGAGCGGATGCAGGCGGAGCTGGCATCCAAGAGTTTTGACGGGTCTTTGAAGTTCGACTGCGGTGACGCGGGCGTTGTCGTTTTGGCGGACGGGACCGCGACAACCGTGGATCAAGACACCGATTGCACGATCCGTATTACCGATGAAAATCTCGTGAAGTTGCTGACCGGCAAGCTGAACCCCATGACCGGCGTAATGATGGGCAAACTCAAGGTTTCAGGCGACATGGGTGTGGCGATGAAGCTGGGGAAGCTGTTGGGCTGATCGCTTAACCGACCGAATGGGCGCCTTGAGTCAACTCAACCGTTGTGCACGTAGCTTTTCATAGATCGGCATGGCGTCGTTCAACACCGGTTGCAGGTGCTTTGGCACCTCGGGCAAAGGCCCCTCGGCCCCCGCGAAGCCCGTTGAATTCCAGACCGCGCCGTACCAGTGGGACGCCCAGACGCCATCGTCCTTGTGACCGCCTTTGGGCCAGTTCAGCATGGCGGGAAGGAAGTCTAACTCTATGGCATCACATAGTTTTTTCAGCATCTGTTCCGGGTTTTCGCGGATGTCGTGGCTGTCGATGACGAGGGGGGTCTGGCCCCAGCTTGTCACAAGATCGAACAATTCGGCCTGTTGCGGGAAACCGATATCGGTGAGCGTGGGGTTTTCGCGTTTGGCGGCGTAGCTGGCGATAACACGGGCGGGGTGGCGGATGAGGAAGACATTGACCGCCTCCCGCATCCAGTCTCGGGGCACTCCGGGCACCATGTGCTGGGTCATGTGTTTTTGATAGAAATGCGGTTTTTCGGCTGGATTAGAGCCTGATAGAGCTGCCGCAACCTCCTCTGGGTCTTGCGATTGGCTGGCAAGAATCTCGTCCCGCATGGGGTGGTCGATCCCGGTCAGTTTAAGGTAGGCAGCATAAAACGGTTCGTCGACAACGGCGCAGTCCGGGCGGTTGCCGAAACTGTACATCATGGCCGTCGAGAGGTTGCGGGGGCCGCTCCACATGGCGATTTTCACGTGGCATTCTCCTGTTCGGTATCGCGTCGGTAAAACGTCGGTATTGCGTCGGTATCGGTGCGCTTTTGGCGCGACGCTAGAGAAACCCCAACCCGCCGCCAAGAGGTAAATCGTTTTCACCAAGCCGTGACATTTGATGTCAGCCAATTGCGCCGGACGCGCGATCAAAGCAGCCTGAGCGCGTGGAGTGAAAAAATGTCAAAGTTACACAATCTCAAGAATGCCGTACTGTTTGTTCTGATCCTTGTTGGTGCCATGGCGCATGGACGCCATGCTCAGGCTGCCGGGAGCGAGACCCTGATTGTTGCGGGGGGATGTTTCTGGTGTGTTGAGAGCGATTTCGAATCCGTGCCCGGCGTAAAAGGCGCGGTCTCGGGTTACACCGGCGGAACCACAAAGAACCCCACCTACAAAGAGGTGACGCGCGGCGGCACCGGACATTACGAAGCGGTGCAGATCCGGTTCAATCCCGACAAGGTCAGCCGGGATCAGTTGCTTCACATGTTCTTTCGTTCGGTCGACCCGACCGACGCGGGGGGCCAGTTCTGTGACCGGGGTGACAGCTATCGCACCGCAATCTTCTATTCAAACCCGGCCCAGAAACAGGCCGCCGAAAATGCCAAGCGCGAGGCACAGGTTGCCCTGGGCCGGAAGATCGTGACGCCAATCCTGCCCGCCAAGACCTTTTACAAGGCCGAAAGCTATCATCAGGATTATTACAAGGGGACCAAGATCACGCTGACCCGGTTTGGCCCCAAGAAGCAATCCGAAGCCTACAAACGCTATCGCAAGGCTTGTGGACGGGACAAAACCGTCAAGGCGCTCTGGGGCAACGCGGCTCCGTTTGTCGGGCACTGATTGCAGCCTCCGGCAAAACCCTTTCCAACGGCGCGGGGATTTGGGTAGGGTCGCGCATCTCTGCCCCCATTGCCGCGACCGAGGTTCATGGTCCGAATACCCCTCATATTGACCATCGTCGGCACCGCGCTGCTTGGCATGATCGTGCACAGTGTTTCTTTTGGCTATTTTGCAACCGAAGAGGTGAGCAAGGCCGAAGGGCGGCTTTCGCTTTATCGCAGTTCGGTTGAGGCCGAGCTGGAGCGGTTTGCCCACCTGCCCCGAATCCTTGCCCGCGACACGTTCGTGATTGACGCGGCCAAGGGGGGCGGCACCGGGCCGTTGAATGCGCGGCTGGAAAGTTTTGCTGCGCGGGCCGGGCTAGACGCGATTTACCTGATGGGGCCGGACGGGTTTACGATTGCCGCGTCCAACTACGCCCTGCCATCAAGTTTTGTCGGGCAGAACTATGCCTTTCGGCCCTATTTCAAACAGGCGATCGAGGGGGATCAGGGGCGGTTTTATGCGATAGGATCGACAACCGGAGAGCCCGGGTATTTCATCGCCAACGCGGTGCGCGACAGGGGCGGCGCCATCCTTGGCGTGATCGCCATCAAGAAAAGCCTGAGCGAGTTGGAACAGAGCTGGGTCGCGTCGGGCGAACAGGTCATGTTGGTCAATCAGGATGGGGTGGTGATGCTGGCGTCGGATTCGGCGTGGCGCTATCGCACCCTTCAGGCGCTGGATGCCGCCAAGAAGGACGAGATCCGCAGGGCGCGGCAGTTTGCGGGCAAGCCGCTGGAGCCGCTGGACTGGACACCGAATGAGGGCGCGCGGGCGTCGATTGGCGGTGTGGTGCGGCTGCATCTTGTTGCCAGTACCCTGCCGCATGGCTGGGCACTTCATTACTTTGCAAGCGATGATCGGGCGGTTGCGCGCAGTTGGTTGGCAACGGCGGTCGTGGTGTTGGCGGCGGGGTCACTGTTGATCCTGTTCCAGGTGCAACGGGCGCGCCGGATCGGGCGGGCGTTGCAGCGTTCGGAAATGGAAGAGGCGCAGTTGCGCGAGTCCAACGCCAAGCTGGCGGTCGAAATCTCCGAGCGAAAAACGGCGGAACAGAGACTGAAACAGGCGCAAAGCGAGCTTGAGCGGGCGAGCCGTCTGGCCGCACTTGGGGAATTGTCGGCCTCGGTCACGCATGAGTTGGGGCAGCCGATTGCCGCGATGCGCAACCACATCGCGGCGGCAGAGTTTGGTCCGGCAGGGATCACGCCCTTGACCACGCATATCGGCGGCCTTGTGGATCGGATGGAGGGCATTACCCGCCAATTGAAGTTCTTTGCCACGCCCGAGCGAGAACCGTTCGAAGTGTTCGACCTGCGCGAAGCGATGGCGGCCGCGCTGGCACTTGTGGCGCCGAATATCGAGGCGCTGGGGTGCGTGGTGGACCGGGCACCGGGCGAGACGCCCGCGTCGGTTCGGGGCAGCCGGCTGCGGATTGAGCAGGTCATGACGAACCTGCTGCGCAACGCGGTGGACGCGATGGAGGGCGTTGCCGCGCCACGGCTTTCGGTGCGGATTGGTTCCGAGGGCGACCAAGTGTATTTCGAAGTGGCTGATACCGGACACGGGCTTGGTGCGGCGACGCTGAACGAGTTACAGGAACCGTTTGTCACGACCCGTGAGAGCGGGCACGGCATGGGGCTTGGCCTTGCGATCTCGGACAACATCATCAAGGATCACGAAGGCAGAATGAGCGCGCGGAACAGGGCCGAAGGTGGCGCAGTGTTCCGGGTGACGTTGCCACGTGTTTCACAAAAGGAAAGCCACGGCGCATGACGCAAGCAACCCCTTATTCCGTTCTGGTTGTCGATGATGACAAGGCCATGCGCCAGTCGCTTCTGGCCCTGCTGGAAGCGGCGGGTTGGGTTGCCGAGGCGGCGCCGCGCGGGGACGTGGCGCTTGAGCGGTTGCGCGGAATGTCGGCGGACGTGACCCTGTCAGACGTGCAGATGCCGGGGATGAGCGGATTGGAATTGTTGGCGGCGCTGGACGTTGCCACCGCGCCGCCGCTGGTTCTGATATCGGCGCATGGGGATATTCCGATGGCCGTGCAGGCGATGCAGGACGGAGCCTATAGCTTTGTGGAAAAACCGTATGATCCGCGCCGGTTGCTGAGCATCCTGACCCATGCCGCCGACCAATACCGCATGCGCCAAAGCAATGACCGGCTTCGGGCGCGGCTGTTCGAGCTGGCGGGGCTGGACCGGGTATTACTGGGGGAAACCGATGCGGTGCGGGCGCTGCGCCACGAGATCCTGGACCTTGCCGCAACGGAGGTGCCGGTGTTGATCGAGGGCGAAACCGGCACCGGCAAGGAACTGGTGGCACGCGCGCTGCATGATCTGAGCCCGCGGGCGGACAAGCCGTTTCTGGCGCTGAACTGCGCAGCTCTGTCGCCGGAAGGTTTTGAGGCCGAGATGTTCGGCGTTCAGGGGCAAAGCGACGGGCGGTTAGTGATGGCGTCGGGCGGGACGCTGTTTCTTGACGAGGTTGGGGCGTGCCCGCCTACGGTGCAGGCCAAGCTGTTGCGTGTGATCGAGGACGGGCAGGTTTTGCCCGTGGGGGCTGCGGAGCCGGTGTCAGTGAACCTGCGGGTGGTGTCAGCGACGAATGTCGATACCGAAGCGGCGGTGCGCGATGGGATCCTGCGGCAAGATCTGCTGTTCCGGCTGAATACTTTCATGCTCAGCCTGCCGCCGTTGCGCCAGCGTCGCGATGACATCATGCTTTTGGCGGCACATTTTCTAGGCGAATATGCACGACTGCACGAGACCCAACAGCCGGAAATCACGCATGAAGATGCCGCCGCGCTTTTGGCGCATGACTGGCCCGGCAATGTGCGCGAACTGCGCAATGTTTGCGAACGCCGGGTTCTGGCTGCACGGCGCGGCGGCGGGAGCCTTGGAGCGGCGATCCGGGCGGACCAGATGTTTGACGACGTGCCCGATACCCTGCGCGAGGCGGTGGCGTCGTTCGAACGCGAGTTGATTGGCAAGGCGATCAAGGCGAATGAGGGGCGCATGGATGCCGCCGCCGAAGCCCTGGGGATTGGGCGGCGGACGTTGAACGAGAAAATCGTGAAACTCGGTCTCGACAAAAACGCGCTTTTGTAGCCGCAAAACTGCCCTGCGGAAATCCGCAGGCCGCCCGACATTTCGCGCGCATTTTCCTTCATAGGCAGGTCCGGCGCGTCCCTGCATGTTACCGGCCATCCAATCCAGACGCATGCGGGAGGAAATCTTATGCGTAAACTGATGAGCCAGACGGCTGTTGCCGCCCTGACCCTTGCCTTTGCAACCGAAGCCATGGCCACCGAATGGAGCGTATCCCTCTGGGGCAAACGACGCGCCTTTACGGAACATGTCGAAAAGCTGGCCGAGCTGGTCAGCGAAAAAACCGGGGGCGAATTCACGCTGAACATCAGCTATGGCGGCCTTTCCAAGAACAAGGAAAACCTTGACGGGATCTCGATCGGCGCCTTCGAGATGGCACAGTTCTGTGCCGGGTATCACCGCGACAAGAACCCGTCGATCACGGTTCTGGAACTGCCATTTCTTGGCGTGAGTTCGCTGGAGCAGGAAGTTGAACTTTCGATGGCGGTGTATCAGCACCCCGCCGTGCAAAAGGACCTGGCGCGCTGGAACGCGACCCTCCTGATGCCGTCGCCGTTGCCGCAATATAACCTTGTCGGTGTGGGCGATGCGCCTTCGACTCTTGCGGATTTCGAAGGGCTGAGCGTGCGTGCCACCGGCGGCATCGGCAAGGCGATGGAAACCGTGGGCGCAGTGCCGACATCCATGTCAGCCTCGGAAGTGCGGCAGGCCATGGATAGCGGCATCGTCAAGGCGGTGGCCTTTGCCCCGCACGCCCACATGTCGTTCGGCACCATCGAAAACGGGACCTGGTGGACCACCAACCTCAACCCCGGCACGGTCAACTGTCCGGTTGTGGTGAATACCGATGCGCTGAATGATTTGTCTGATGAGCATCGCGCGGCGCTGCTGGAGTCTGTGGACGAAGCGCTCGCCTACTACGTCGAGTTCTACAATTCGAAAACCATGGCGGCCTGGGGTCCGGCGCTCGAAGAGCGCGGGATCGCTCAGGTCACCTTCTCGGTGGGCGCCGTTACAGCCTTCAAGGAAGCCGCCGCCGCCCCCGCCGCGGCTGCGTGGATCGAGGAAAACACCAAGCGCGGTTTGCCCGCACAAGAGTTGTATGACCTTGTGACCGGCATGATTGCCAAGGGCGAGTAAGACTCGTCTTGCGGCGTCGCCCCATGGCGACGCCGGATTTCCTTTTCCGAAATGACATATTGACGGAGGCTCGCAATGGCAGGCTCGTCACTAGTGTTGTCCGATGACAGCACGCTCAGCAAAATCGACACTTCTCTTTACAAAATGGAACGCGTTCTTGCCCTTCTGAGCGGGTTGGCAGTGTTCTCGCTCATGGTTCTGGCCGTGTTTTCGGTGGGAGGACGCAATCTCTTCAATACGCCGCTGGCGGGATACGTGGACTGGATCGAACAGGCCATGCCTTTGATCGCGTTCATGGGCGTGGCCTATACCCAGCGCGATGGCGGGCATATTCGCATGGACATGCTGGTGGGGGCCTTGAAAGGGCGGTCGCTTTATGCGGTCGAATTCCTGACGACGCTGGCCATTCTGGCGCTGATGCTGCTGTTGGTTTGGGGAAGCTGGGCGCATTTCGCGCGCAGTTTCGATTTTGGCGCACCAATGTGGAGCCGGGACAGTTCCATGGATATCGCCCTGCCCCTTTGGCCGGCAAAGCTTCTTGCACCGGTGGCGTTTGGTGTTCTGTGTCTGCGGCTTGGGCTGCAGCTTTGGGCCTATGCCCGCGCGTTTTTCCACAATGACGAAACCCCGGTCGCCGTGCCGTTGGTGGCGGATGCCGCCACACAGGCCGCGATGGAAGCCGAGCATGTCTCGGGCCACGATACGTAAGGAGCAGACACATGGAACCGATTGAAATTGGGCTTGTGGTCTCGGGTGGATTGTTGGTGCTTGTTGTTCTGGGCATGCGCGTGGCCTTCGCCGCAGGTTTGGCGGGCATGGTTGGCCTGATCTGGATCTTCTGGGCCAAGTTTGGCTATGATCCAAGCCGCTTTGGCAAGGCGCTGACCATTGCGGTGAAGACCGCCGGGCAGGTGCCGCATTCCAAGGTGTCGTCACAGGCTCTTTCGCTGATCCCGACATTCATCCTGATCGGCTATCTCGCCTATTACGCCGGATTGACCAAGGCACTGTTTGAAGCGGCCAAACGCTGGCTTGCCTGGGTGCCGGGGGGTTTGGCGGTGTCGACCGTGTTCGCGACCGCCGGTTTTGCCGCCGTGTCGGGTGCATCAGTCGCAACCTCGGCTGTGTTTGCCCGGATCGCGATCCCGGAAATGCTTGCCATCGGTTATGACAAACGGTTCGCTGCCGGGGTTGTGGCGGCAGGTGGCACGCTGGCATCTCTCATCCCGCCGTCGGCCATCCTCGTGATATATGCGATCATCGTGGAACAGGACGTCGGCAAGCTGTTGCTGGCGGGCTTCATTCCCGGTGCATTCTCGGCGGTTATCTACGGCATCCTGATCATTGGCATGGCGTTGACCATCAAGGGGTTTGGTCCTGCGGTGTCCGGGTTCACGTGGAAAGAGCGGTTCGTGTCGCTGCCACCGGCCCTGCCGATCCTGTTCGTGGTCGTGACCATCATCTTCTTTGTCTACAACCCGTTTGGTGGCGACGCCTGGGGTACGCCGACCGAGGGCGGCGCCATCGGGGCCTTTGTCGTGTTCCTGATGGCGCTGTATCGGGGGATGCGGTGGGCCGAGCTGAAGGACGCGCTTTTGGAGACCGCCAAGCTGAGCGTGATGATTTTCACGATCATCTGGGGCGTTCTGATCTATGTGCGCTTCCTTGGCTTTGCAGACCTGCCGGGCGCGTTTTCGGACTGGATTACGTCGCTCACCATGTCGCCCATGCTGATCCTGATCATGATCCTGCTCGCCTATGCGGTGCTGGGTATGTTCATGGATGCCATTGGGATGTTGTTGCTGACCCTGCCCGTGGTTTACCCAGCGGTCATGGCGCTCAACGGGGGTGAATTCGTGTCGGCGGCGGACAGCACCTTTGGCATGAGCGGACCCATGTGCGCGATCTGGTTTGGCATCCTCGTGGTGAAAATGGCCGAGTTCTGTCTTATCACGCCGCCGATTGGGCTGAACTGCTTTGTCGTGGCCGGGGTGCGCGATGACCTTTCGGTGCAGGATGTGTTCAAGGGTGTCACGCCGTTCTTTATCGCCGATGCCGTGACGATTGCCCTTCTGGTTGCCTTTCCAGCCATTGTCCTGTGGTTGCCGGGACAGGTTTAGAACTAGTCGGGGGCCCGGAAACGGGCCTCCGTCACTTCCTTGAGATCGGGAATGACATCGGCTGTACCAACCCGCGTGACCATGAGAGCGGCGGCGCGCGAAGCCAGTGTTAGAGCCTGTTCCATCGGAAAACCGCGATCTCTTGCTGCCAGAGCATAGCCGGTGAACGTATCCCCTGCCCCGGTCGTATCGACAGGTGTGACCGGCAAGGCGGGGAAATCGCGCGCTTGTCCATCGTGAATCCAGCGCGCGCCTTTTGATCCAAGCGTAACGACGACGTCTTTGACGCCCAGCGCGGCAGGGTCTTTACCGGTTTCCTCTGAAAGCTGGCTGGCCTCCACCTCGTTCAGGATCAGGAAGTCAAGGTAAGGGAGCACCTCTTCTGTGGCCGCGACATCAAAAGGCGCGGCGGCATAGGCGATATAGAGCCCAAGATTGCGGGCCATTTCCACCGCTTGCCGCTGAAGGGTGGTTTCGTTCTGAAACAAAAGCGTGTCGCCGGGAGACGCCTCAGACAGGGCTGCGGCAAGGGTGGTTTCGGGGATGGCGTGATTTGCCCCTGGTAAAAGGACAATGGCGTTCTCGCCATGGTCATCCACATTGATGATCGCGTGCCCCGTCGGGGTGTCGGGTAGTTGCGCGATGTGGCGCGTATCAACACCGAATTCGGTCAGGCGGTCTCGTGCCCAAACGCCATCTGGTCCCACTGCACCGATATGAACGACACGCGCGGCAGCTCGGGCGGCGGCGACGGACATGTTGGCGCCCTTGCCACCCAAACCGCGCGTGAAATCTGTTGCAGCCAGCGTTTCACCCGGGCCGGGCAGATGCGGGACGCGATAGAAATAATCCGCGTTGATCGAGCCGAGATTGTAGATTGCCATGTTGAGACGTCCTGTTTGCCTGAGAGGCAGTCGAGCAAATCAGGATGCGCTTGTCCATGGGGGCGTTTTCGGCTTTTCGCCCGGCGGACAAGTTTGCTAGACCTTGAGGCCAATCACCTTGGGGGCTGATGTTTTGAGTGCAGGCAAATCGGGCGTCACGCCGATGATGGCGCAATATCTGGAGATCAAGGCGCAATACCCGGATGCGCTGTTATTCTACCGGATGGGCGATTTCTACGAGATGTTCTTTGACGACGCGGTGGCGGCGGCGGAGGCGCTTGATATTGCGCTGACCAAGCGGGGCAAGCATGAGGGCGCGGAAATCCCCATGTGTGGCGTGCCCCATCATGCGGCCGAGGGTTATTTCCTGACCCTGATCCGCAAAGGGTTTCGGGTGGCGGTGTGTGAACAGCTTGAAAGCCCCGCCGAAGCCAAGAAACGCGGTTACAAGGCGGTTGTGAAGCGGGATGTGGTGCGGCTGGTGACGCCCGGCACGCTGACAGAAGATTCCCTGCTGGATGCGCGGCGACACAACTTTCTCGCGGCTTATGCCGTTGTGCGCGATGAGGCCGCGCTTGCCTGGGCCGATATATCGACGGGGGCGCTCCACGTGATGCCCTTGTCCCCCGTGCGTTTGGGGCCGGAGCTGGCAAGGCTGGCACCGTCCGAGCTTTTGGTGGCAGAAGGAAGCGAGCGTGATCTTTCCTCGATCGTCGAGGACATGGGGGTACCGTTGACGGCGGTATCGCGAGGAAGTTTCGACTCTATTTCAGCGGAAAAGCGAGTTTCTGCGCTGTTCATGGCCTCGTCTTTGGAGGCGTTTGGCACGTTTTCGCGGCCCGAAGCGGGGGCGCTTGGCGCAATTGTCGATTACCTTGAGCTGACCCAGAAGGGCAAGCTGCCGCTTTTGCAGCCACCCCAGCGCGAAGCCACCCAAGGCGTGATGCAGATTGATGCCGCGACCCGGCGCAATCTGGAACTGACTCACAGCCTGAGCGGCGGGCGGGCCGGGTCTTTGCTGGCGACGATTGACCGGTCCGTCACGGCAGGCGGGGCGCGGCTTTTGGAACAGCGGCTGTCGTCGCCTTCTTTGCGGCTTGACGTGATCCGGCGGCGGTTGGACTCGGTTTCTTACATGACGGCCCAGCGCGGCGATGCAGCCAAGCTGCGCGAAGCTCTGCGCAAGGTCCCTGATCTGGACCGCGCCCTGTCACGGCTTGCACTTGATCGTGGCGGACCGCGGGATCTGGCGGCGATCCGCAATGGGCTTGGTCAGGCGGAAACCCTGGCTGACATGCCCTTTGCGAGCGATTTGCCGGACGATTTGTCCGACGCCCTGCGGGGTCTGCAGGGGCATGACGCTTTGCTGAGCCTGCTCGACGAGGCCCTGATTGCAGAACCGCCGCTTTTGGCGCGTGATGGTGGATTCATCGCGCCAGGCTTTGACGCAGAGCTGGATGAGAGTCGCGAGCTGCGCGACGAAGGACGTGGCGTGATTGCAGGGATGCAGGCGCAATACGTGGAACAGACCGGGATCCAGTCGCTCAAGATCAAGCATAACAATGTGCTCGGCTATTTCATCGAGACCACGGCGAAACATGCGGACGCGATGATGTCGCCGCCGCTGTCGGAAACATTCATTCATCGCCAGACAACGGCCAATCAGGTGCGTTTCACCACTGTTGAGCTGAGCGAGATGGAGACCAAGATTTTGAACGCTGGGAACCGGGCGTTGGAGATCGAAAAGCGTCTCTATGACAGGCTGAAAGGTGCAATTCTGGATGTTTCGGCAAAGGTCGCGGCGGCGTCAAAAGCGCTGGCAGAGTTTGATCTTGCCTGTGCGCTGGCCGAATTGGCGGTGATAGAGGATTGGTGTCGCCCTGAGGTAAATGAAAGCCGCGATTTCGAGATCGCAGGCGGGCGGCATCCGGTGGTTGAGGCCGCCTTGCGCAAGTCGGGCGAGCCATTCGTGGCCAATGATTGCGATCTTTCCGGGGGAGATGCAGCGAGCATCTGGTTGCTGACCGGTCCCAACATGGCGGGTAAATCGACCTTCCTGCGGCAGAACGCGCTGATTGCGTTGCTGGCACAGATGGGAAGCTTTGTGCCTGCAAGCAGTGCGCGGATCGGGCTGGTGAGCCAGTTGTTTTCACGTGTCGGCGCGTCGGATGACCTCGCGCGGGGACGGTCGACCTTCATGGTCGAGATGGTGGAAACGGCAGCCATTCTCAATCAGGCGGATGACCGGGCGCTTGTTATTCTGGACGAGATCGGACGTGGCACGGCAACCTATGACGGGCTGTCGATCGCCTGGGCAACGCTGGAACATCTGCACGACGTGAACAAATCCCGCGCGCTTTTTGCCACGCATTACCACGAGATGACCCAATTGGCCGGCAAGATGGCCGGGGTGGCCAATGCCACGGTCACGGTGCGCGAATGGGAAGGTGAAGTGATCTTTCTGCACGAGGTCAAACAAGGCGCGGCGGATCGTTCGTATGGTGTGCAGGTGGCTCAGCTTGCGGGGTTGCCCGAAGCAGTGGTTGAACGGGCGCGGGTTGTTCTGGAGGCATTGGAACAGGGCGAAAGGGAGGGTCCGGCGCAAAAGGCGTTGATTGATGACTTGCCTCTGTTTGCGGCAAGTCCGGCCCCGACACCACAGGTCAAAAAAGGGCCGAATCCTTTGAAACAGAGACTGGATGAGGTGCATCCGGACGAACTGACACCGAAACAGGCGCTTGAGCTTTTGTACGAGTTGAAAGCGCTGAACGAAGGCTAGTATCAGGCTTTACCAGCTTCCTGACGCGCCGCCGCCCGAGGACGATCCGCCACCAAAGCTGCTGCTGGACGAGGAGCTTGACGACTTTTTCGGAATGATGCGGGTGACGCTCCAGTTGTCCTGACAATGGTGGCAATGATAGTCGATCCGCTTGCTGCCGGTGGAGCTTGTCGTGGCGTGGGACAGGATCGTGGTGTCTCCTTCGACCGTGCGATAACCACAAGAACGACAGGCGCCGTAACCGGAAAACCATGCTTTGTATCCCTCGACGGTCACATGATCACAGGTCGGGCATTGCCAGACGTCATAGTCGACACTTTTCAGGCGTTCTTCGGTGATTTGACCCTCTTGCAGGTGATTGTCGTCCCACACTTCATCAAGCCTGTGCATGGTCGCGCCGTCCCTGGGGCAGTGACGCGGCTTGTTTCGGCGCCAACGCCGAAACGCTCGAACGCCAAAAGCTGCGACCGGAGCAAAAAGGGCGTAGACCCAAGCACCGAGCCAATCCAGAATCCGCCGCAATGCCCCCGCGCCGCGTTCGAGCGGTCCGGCATCGTATTCGCCCGGCCAGCGCCCGGTCAGATCGCGGATCACGGCATCCACACCGTCTTCGATTCCGCGGGGAAAGTTGTCTTTCTTGAACTGTGGCGTGATGATCGTGTCGATGATATTGCCCATTGGCACGTTTTTCCGCGTGCCATACCCCGAACCGACTTCGATCCGCATGACGCGGTCGTATTGTGCGATCAGCATCAACACTCCGTCATTGCGCTGTGCGTCCCCGACTCCCCAGTAATTGAAAAGGTCCGTGGCAAAGGGTTCGATGGGGCCAAAATGCTGATAATCGGACAGCGCCTGAATGGTCACGACGGTGAATTCGATGCCCCGCCTGTCCCGCAACTCTTCGAGCTTGGCACGAATGCGCGCTTCATCCTCTTCCGGGAGAAGGTCGGCAAAGTCGTTGACGTAAAGTTCGGTGTAATCCGGAAGGGTTTGGGCCGTGGCCGGATGTGTGAGCAAGAGGCAAATGGAAAGGACTGCAAAAAGAAGTCGGCGCAAAAGAAAAACTCCCGAAGGTTCGGGAGTTTTCTAGCATTTTTTTCAATCTGTGTTTAGCCGGGGTTCGACGAAACGCCCACCTTGGCCGGACGGAGCAGACGATCATGCAGCATGAAGCCTTCGGCCGATACCTGAATGATTTCGCCGGATTTCGTTCCCGGAACAGGGGCTTCGAACATGGCTTCGTGCACCTGCGGATCAAACTTGTCGCCCACTTCCGGCGACACGACCTCGATCCCATGCTTGGCGAATGTGTTGAGAAGCTCGCGCATGGTCAGTTCGATACCTTCGATGAGCGCGGCAGACGCCTCTTTCTGCTCTTCGGTAATCGATTCCACGGCGCGTTTCATGTTGTCGAACACGGGAAGCATGTCGCGGGCCAGTTTCGAACCACCGTACTGCTCTGCTTCGCGACGGGCGCGTTCACCCCTCTTGCGCGCGTTTTCTGCGTCTGCCAGCGCCCGCATCCAGCGGTCTTTGAGCTGGTCACGCTCTGCGCGCAGCTCGTCAATCTCGGCTTCTTCGGAGCCGATCTCGGCCATGTCCTCGGCGAACTCTTCCGCCTCGGCATCCAACAGGTCATCCAGAAACTCGGGCTCTTTCCGCTCAGCCATATCTCTACCTCTAACCGCGGTCGGAAATCAGCTTGCCGACCAGTTGCGCCGTGTAATCCACAATCGGCACGATACGTCCATAGTTAAGGCGCTTGGGTCCAATGACTCCGACAGCACCCACGATCTTTCGATCAGCGTTCATATATGGAGACACCACCAAAGAGGAACCCGAAAGTGAAAAAAGTTTGTTCTCTGAGCCGATAAAAATGCGCACACCGTCGCCTTGTTCAGCAAGTTCGAGAAATTCGGCAATGTCTCGCTTGCGTTCAAGGTCGTCAAACAGGGTACGGATGCGCTCCAAATCCTGCTCTTCCTCTTCCGTGCCCAGAAGATTCGAACGCCCGCGCACGATCAGGCGTTCGTTTTGACCGCCTTCGTTGGTCCAGAGCGCCAATCCGTTTTCAACGAGATCACGCGCCAGCGAATCGATTTCCTGCCGGCGCTTGGAGATCTCGGTGCGCACGGCCTGCCCGAGCTCTGAAAGCGTGCGCCCTTCGGCAACGGCATTCAGGAAATTCGCAGCCTCACGCATCGAGCTTGGCGTTTGGCCAGCTGGCGGCGTGAACAAGCGGTTTTCGACATGGCCATCGGCAAAGACCAACACGACCAGGGCGCGATCATGTCCCAGGCTTACGAATTCGATATGTTTGATTGGCGCTTCATGTTTGGGTGCGAGCACCAGAGAGGCGCCATGCGTCACCCCGGACAGGGCCGTGCTTACCCGGTCGAGCATGGTGCCGACATCGCCGGATGCATTTCCAAGCGTGGCGTCGATCTTTTCTCGGTCGGTGCTGTCGAGGTCACCAACCTCGAGTAGCCCATCCACAAACATGCGCAGTCCAAGTTGGGTCGGCACGCGGCCCGCCGATACATGCGGGCTGTCCAAGAGACCGAGAAATTCGAGGTCCTGCATGACGTTACGGATGGTTGCCGCACTGACTTTTTCGGAAAGGGTGCGGGTTAGGGTGCGGGAGCCGACCGGATCTCCACTTTCAAGATAGCCCTCGACCACGCGGCGAAACACCTCGCGCGAGCGGTCGTTCATCTCTTCGAGTATCCTGGTGCTGTCCGTCATGGTTTTTTGCCTCACCCCTTCCATTAAAGGGCGCAAATGCCAAAGGTCAATCGGGGTTGCGCAGCCCCTGCCCCGCCGAGTATGCCCATGCCCAAAGAGAAAAAGGAATAGAGCCATGCGCCCGTCTGGAAGACAGTTGAATGAAATGCGCCCCGTGTCGATCGAAACGGGTGTGACCAAACATGCCGAGGGGTCCTGCCTGATCCGTATGGGTGACACCCATGTGCTCTGCACGGCCACCATTGAAGATCGTGTGCCACCGTTCATCAAGGGATCGGGGCTTGGCTGGGTGACGGCGGAATACGGGATGTTGCCGCGTTCGACGACAAGCCGTATGCGCCGCGAGGCTGCGGTGGGCAAACAGGGTGGCCGCACCGTGGAAATTCAACGTCTCATTGGCCGGTCGCTGCGAGCGGGCGTGGATCGGGTTGCACTCGGCGAACGCCAGATCACCGTCGACTGTGACGTGATCCAGGCCGATGGCGGCACCCGTTGCGCGTCAATCACCGGGGGCTGGGTTGCCCTGAAACTGGCGGTGAACAAGCTGATGAAAACGGGCGACGTCATCTCTGATCCGCTGGTGTCCCCGGTGGCCGCTGTTTCTTGTGGCATTTATGCCGGTCAGGCGGTTCTGGACCTCGACTATCCCGAGGATTCCGAAGCCGGTGTGGATGGCAACTTTATCATGCTTGGGAACAAGCAGATGATCGAAGTGCAGATGAGCGCGGAGGGCTCGACCTATTCCCGCGATCAGATGAACCAGTTGATCGACCTTGCCGAAAAGGGTGTCGATGAGTTGGTTGCGGCCCAAATGGCGGCGGTCGCATGACCCGCAAGTTTTCCGGCGATACGCTTTTGGTGGCGACCCATAACAAGGGCAAGCTGGAAGAAATGGCCCACCTTCTTGAGCCCTTTGGGGTCAAGGTGGTGGGTGCCGGGGACATGGATTTGCCGGAACCGGAGGAAACCGAAGATACGTTTGTCGGCAACGCCCGGATCAAGGCCCATGCTGCGGCCAAGGCGACCGGCCTGCCCGCTCTGTCCGACGACAGCGGGATCACAATTGACGGGCTGAACGGTGCGCCCGGCGTCTACACCGCCGATTGGGCCGAAACCGGCAACGGGCGTGATTTCATGATGGCGATGACCCGCGCGCATGACGAATTGGTTGCCTGCGACGCAGCGAAACCGTGGATGGCGCAGTTCCGCTGTACTCTGGTTCTGGCCTGGCCCGACGGACATGACGAAGTGTTCGAAGGCGTCGCGCCGGGGCACCTTGTCTGGCCGATCCGAGGCAAGGACGGGTTTGGATATGACCCGATGTTTGTTCCCGAAGGTCATGACGTGACCTTTGCCGAAATGGACCGTTGGGAAAAGAACAAGATCAGCCACCGCGGCAAGGCGGTTGAGCAGTTCGTGGCGGGGTGTTTTGGCTGAGGATTGGCAAAACGGGGGCTTTGGCCTTTATATCCATTGGCCCTTTTGCCAGGCCAAGTGCCCCTATTGCGACTTTAATAGCCACGTCGCCCGAGAAATCGATCAATCCCGGTGGCTTAGGGCCTATCTGGGCGAATTGGACCGCGTGGCCAACGAGACGTCGGGCCGGGTTTTGAATACGGTGTTTTTTGGCGGCGGCACACCAAGCCTGATGGACCCGGAGGTTGTCGCTTCTATCCTTGAACGCGTCCGTAAACTCTGGCCGACCTCCAATGACATGGAAACAACGCTTGAAGCGAACCCCGGTTCGGTTGAGGCCGGGCGATTTGCGGCCTATCGCCAAGGTGGCGTGAATCGAATCTCGATGGGGATTCAGGCGCTCAATGATCGTGATCTTCAACGTTTGGGGCGCATTCATACCGTCAAAGAAGCCAAGGCCGCGTTTGACATTGCCCGCAATACCTTTGAACGCGTGAGCTTTGACCTGATTTACGCACGTCAGGATCAAAGCCTTGAAGCATGGTCCAACGAACTACGCGAAGCGCTTTCGATGGCGATTGACCACTTGTCGCTTTATCAACTGACGGTCGAAGACGGCACGGCGTTCGGAGATCGCTATGCGCGCGGAAAACTGCGCGGGTTGCCCGAGGACGATCTTGCGGCGAACATGTATGAGGCCACACAGGAGATATGTGCAGCCACAGGGATGCTGCCCTACGAAGTATCGAATTATGCAGAAACAGGGTCTGAATCCCGCCACAACCTGATTTACTGGCGCTACGGGGATTATGCCGGCATCGGCCCCGGAGCACATGCGCGCCTAACGTTGAACGGACAACGCCTCGCGATTGAAAACTGGAAAGCTCCCGGCAAATGGCTTGAGGCCGCCGAGGCGGGTAATGGGGAAAGCCTGCGCGACGTGATTGCGTCAGAGGATCAGGCAACCGAATTCTTGTTGATGGGACTCCGGTTAAGCGAGGGAGTTAACCTGACACGTTACCAAGCCCTTGCCGGCCATGCGCTTGGCGGGAACAGAGTTGAGAATTTGGTTGAGCTTGGTCTGATTTCTGTTGAAGATCAGCATCTTAGGGTGCTTCCACAAGGTAGGATGGTGCTCAATTCCGTCCTGGCAGAGCTTTTGGTGGACTAGATGCGCGTTGTTTGGCTGTTACTCGGGTTGATCTGTGTCGCGCTGGCGATTGTCGGGGTGGTTCTACCGCTTTTGCCAACAGTCCCGTTCCTGTTGTTGGCAGCTTTCTGCTTTGCGCGGTCTTCGGAGCGACTGCACTACTGGCTATTGTCCCACCCCCGTTTGGGACCGCCCATTGAAGATTGGCAGTCACGCGGCGCGATCAACCCAGCAGCCAAACGGCTGGCGACGATTTCCATCGCTATTGTGTTTGGTATTTCGTTTGCCCTGGGACTAAAAACCACCGTCCTGCTGATACAGGCGGTGGTTTTGTCTGCTGTTTTGATCTTTATCTGGACACGGCCTAGTGGCTAGCAGACAGGATCCTGCAAATCTCGTCCAACTCATCTAGCGACGCATAACGGATCACAACCTGTCCGCTTTCGCCGCCGGCCTTGTGGTCCACGGAAACTTTCATCCCGAGATTGGCGGACAAATCACCTTCCAGCGCGATTGTGTCTGCGTCTTTTTGTGATTTCTCGGCCTTGGGTTTACTCGCCGGGCCGGGATTAATCGCCTTTTTGACAAGCGCTTCGGTCTGACGAACGGACATCCCGCCCTTGACCACCTTTTTCGCAAGATCAGATGCGTTTTCACTTGTGATCAACGCGCGCGCATGTCCCGCGGTCAGTTGACCTTTTTTGAGCATGTCCTGAACATCAGCGGGTAGCTGAAGCAAGCGCATCAGGTTAGCAATGTGGCTACGGCTTTTGCCAAGCGCTTCGGACAGGCGCTCTTGTGTATGGCCGAACTTGTCCATCAATTGACGATAGCCCATTGCCTCTTCCACCGGGTTCAGATCGGCCCGCTGGATGTTTTCGATAATGGCGATTTCCAGAACCTCGGTATCGTCGTAGTCGCGGACAATCACCGGAAGCTCGTGCAATTGGGCCATTTGAGATGCGCGCCAGCGGCGTTCACCGGCAACGATTTCGTAGGTGCCGTCCGATTTCTCGCGGACAATCAGCGGCTGAATAACACCCTTTTCGCGGATTGAGTTGGCAAGATCGTCCAACTGGTCCTGGGTAAATTCACGGCGCGGCTGATCCGGGTTTGGCACGATCTTTTCAATCGGCACGTTCATGTCAGCCCGGCGCGGTGCATCCGCCTCTTGCGCGACGCGCTCTTCGGTTACGTCCGCCATAAGCGCGCTCAGACCCCGGCCCAAACCACGCGACTTCTTTTTCTCTGCCATGCCCTGCCCCTCTTACGCGGCGATTCTGATATGTTTGGCGACAAGCTCTTTCGCAAGATTGCGATAGGCCTCGGCCCCCTTTGACGTCGGATCATAATCCAATACCGGTTGCGCGAAAGACGGCGCTTCGGAAACCCGAACATTTCGCGGAATCTTGGTTTCAAACACGAGATCCCCAAGGTTGTCGCGCGCATCCTGTTCGACCTGCTGCGAAAGATTGTTGCGCGCGTCATACATCGTGAGAACAACGCCCTCGATTCGCAGCGCCGGATTGGCCGTCTGGCGCACTTCCCGGACCGTCAGCATCAATTGGCTCAACCCTTCGAGCGCAAAAAATTCGCTCTGCAATGGTATCAACACGGAATGCGCTGCGATCATCGCGTTGACCGTCAAGAGGTTCAGCGATGGCGGGCAATCAATCAGGATGTAATCCCATGCAAATGGGTCCATGGCGGGCTGTCTGAGCGCATCATGCAGAAGAAAGCTGCGTTTTTCGTTTGAAATCAGCTCAATGTCTGCAGAACTGAGATCGACCGTGGCCGGAATGATCGACATTCCCGGCGTTTGTGTGGGCTGAATGACTTCTGCAAGCGGCACATCGTCCAGAAGAAGATCATAAGTGGTGTATTCCCGGTCATCCGGTTCAATACCAAGACCCGTGGACGCGTTTCCCTGAGGATCGAGGTCCACAACCAATACCCTGCACTCCTGTTGGGCCAAAGCGGCGGCCAGGTTGATTGCCGTCGTAGTTTTGCCAACGCCGCCCTTCTGGTTGGCAACGGCGATAATTCTTGGCCCTTTGGGGCGAATGGGATCAGACACGTTCAAGATCTCCAACCTTCAGAATAACGGCTTCGGGTTCAGTAATGCTTTGTATCACCTCGAGGTTGAAAGACCACGATTCCTGTGCGGTGCGAACCTCTTTTTCCCAGTTGGCGCCTTTTGGAAACAGCGCGGTCCCACCTTTGCGCAAATGCCGTTCAGTAAAAGAAAACAGGGCCGTCAGGTCGGCCAAGGCGCGCGCAGACAGGATATCCGCAGATTGAGGCGCGGCCTTTTCGATTCGATCCGTGATTACCGTCGCACTCACCCCGGTCTCCCGCAAAACCGTTCGCAAGAAGGTGCATTTTCTATGATCGCTTTCGATCATTGTCAGCCCGGCCGGAGATTGGGTTTCTGCTGCCATGATGGCGATAACCAGCCCAGGAAATCCGCCACCGCTCCCGATATCCACCCAATGCGGGACAGGATGCGTTGCAAGATTGAAAATTTGCGCGGAATCGAGAATATGGCGGGTCCACAGCGCTGAAATTGTCGATTTCGATACAAGATTGATACGCGGATTCCACTTTTCGAGGAGCGCTGCGAGCACTTTTAGTCGCTCGGATGTTTCACGTGAAACATCCAATGTGGAAAGCACGCGGTCTGCTTCGAATGTCACGCGGATTTCTCCCGAAGGGATTGGCGAATCTTGGCAAGCAACAAGGTCAATGCCGCTGGCGTCATTCCATCAATACGGCCTGCCTGCGAAAGGTTGTCCGGTCGCGCCTGCCCCAGCTTGAGTTTCAGTTCATTGGAGAGACCTTCGACCAACGCATAGTCGAAATCATGTGGGATCTTCTGGTTCTCATCGCGCTGCATCGCCTCGACATCGCGTTTTTGGCGCTCAATGTAGTTCGCATAAAGCGCATCCCGTTCAAGTTGGCGGCGCGTTTCGGGGTCCACCTCGTTAAAAACGGGGTCAAGCGGCAAGAGATCTTCGAAACCAACATCGGGAAAAGCGAGGACCTGAAACGCTGTTCTGCGATTGCCGTCTAGATTGACGGGAATCCCGCCCGTCTTGAGTTGTTTTGGGGTGTAGTCCATTGCAGTCAAAAGCGCTTTGCCAGCGGCCAAACGTTCTGCCTTTTCTCCGAATACGCGCTTGCGGTCTTCACCAACAAGCCCGAGATCAATCCCAATTGGAGTAAGTCGCTGATCAGCATTGTCGGCACGTAGAGACAGACGGAATTCGGCGCGGGACGTGAACATGCGATAGGGTTCGGTGACGCCGCGTGTGATCAGGTCATCGACCATGACACCGATATAGCTGTCCGAACGGCTAAAATGATGCGCCTCCTGCCCTTTTGCCGACAGGGCCGCATTCAGTCCAGCGACAAGACCTTGCGCTGCCGCCTCCTCATATCCTGTGGTTCCGTTGATTTGTCCCGCAAGATATAGTCCTGGAACAGATTTGACCGCCAGCGATGCGTCAAGCGCTCGCGGGTCAACATAGTCGTATTCGATCGCATAGCCGGGTTGGAGAATTTCACACTCTTCAAGGCCATAGATCGACCGGACATAATCTTCCTGAACATCTTCCGGCAGAGATGTGCTGATCCCATTCGGATAGACCGTGTCATCATCCAAACCTTCGGGTTCCAGGAAGACTTGGTGTGAGGTTTTGTCAGAAAATCGAACGATCTTGTCCTCGATCGAGGGACAGTAACGGGGTCCGACGCCCTCGATATGGCCACCATACATCGCCGATCGAGAGAGATTTTCTCGGATGATGTCATGCGTTTTTTCGTTGGTATGGGTGATACCGCAGGAGATTTGCCGAACGAATGGCTTGTCATTGAGGAACGAAAACATCGTAGGGTCTTCGTCGCCCGGCTGGGATTCGAGGAAGTCCCACTTGATTGTCTTGCCATTCAGACGCGGTGGCGTGCCTGTCTTCAGCCGGCCAAGCGGCAAGTCAAAGCTGTCGATGCGCTGAGCGAGTTTGACAGAAGGATCGTCCCCCATGCGGCCGCCAGGGCGAGACACATCACCAATATGAATGACGCCGCGTAGGAATGTACCCGTCGTCAGGACGACGGCCTGCGCCGAAATCTCTGATCCGTCAGAAAGAAGAACGCCGCGCACCGCATCGCCCACCATGCGGAAATCCGTGGCCTCGCCCTCGATCACTGTAAGGTTTTCCGTCGACAATATCTCAGCGAGCATTGCGTTCCGGTAGATTTTGCGGTCTGCCTGAGCCCGAGGGCCTTGAACGGCAGGACCCTTGCGGCGGTTCAAAAGGCGAAATTGAATGCCTGCCCTGTCGGCCACGCGCCCCATGACACCATCCAGCGCGTCGACTTCCCGGACAAGGTGGCCTTTGCCAAGGCCGCCGATCGCCGGGTTGCAGGACATCACACCAATTCCGGATTTCTTCAATGAAACAAGGGCTGTTTGCGCCCCTAACCGCGCCGCAGCATGGGCCGCATCGGCACCGGCGTGTCCGCCGCCAACAACAATGACGTCAAAATGTTTCACGTGAAACACTCCTTACTTACCGATGCAGAAGCTCGAAAAGATTTCGTCCAGCAGGTTCTCGACATCTACGCGACCGACAATTGAATCCAAAGCCCGAATCGCGCTGCGCAGTTCTTCGGCGGCAATCTCGTAGTGATCCGGTCCCAAGGCAAGCACCGCGTCGGCTGCAGCGAGGTTGTCATTGGCCCGGCTCATCGCCACGCGGTGGCGTTCGCGGGTGGCGATGCCAGAGCGCCCGGCCTGTTCCGAGAGCTTTTCCGTGATCTCGTCGACCAGCGCAGCGATCCCCTGCCCCGTTTTTCCGGAAATCGCATTGGCATCGTTTTCAAGCATATCCGCCTTGGCTGCACGAATAACATCACCGGGCAGCGGTTCAAAGTCAGGATGTTGCCCCTGTTCGACTAGGAAGACACGCAGATCGGCGGCCTCGGCACGTTGGCGCGCCCGTTCGATGCCGATCCATTCGACGTGGTCGTCAGTGTCGCGCAAACCAGCGGTGTCGAGAAGCGTCACGGGCAGACCATTCAGATCCATACGCACTTCGATCACATCGCGAGTTGTGCCAGCATATTCCGAGGTAATCGCCGCCTCGCGCCCCGCCAAAGCATTGAGAAGCGTGGATTTGCCGACGTTTGGGGCGCCAAGAATGGCAACCTCAAAACCTGTTCGAATGCGCTCTGCCGCGTTTACGCCAGCAATTTCGGTCGCCAGTTCGGCACGAACCGATTGGAGCAAACCTTGCACTTCAGGCGAGACGTCGACGGGAACTTCTTCATCGGCGAAATCAATCGTGGCCTCGAGAAGAGCAGCCGCGCGAATCAGGTTTTCTCGCCAGCCCCCGGCCAGGGTGCCAAGATCGCCGGAAAGGACACGCAAGGCCTGACGCCGCTGCGCCTCGGTCTCGGAATCGATCAGGTCGGCAAGCCCTTCGACCTGGGCCAGGTCGAGACAGCCATTTTCAAGCGCGCGGCGGGTGAATTCCCCTGCTTCTGCTAGCCGTAGTCCGTCCAGATCGGAGAGTTCGCGCAGCACCGCGTTGACCACAGCAATCGATCCGTGCAGGTGCAGTTCGAGCACTTCTTCGCCTGTAAAGCTGTTCTTTTCAGGGAAATATAGCACAAGCGCCTGATCCAGACGCCGCCCTTCGCGATCCTTCAGCAGACGCAAGGACGCCATGCGGGGCGTCGGAAGTTCGCCAAACAATGCCGCAGCGGCCTCTTTGACATGAGAACCGGACACACGAACGACAGCGACCCCCGCTTTACCGGGGGCCGTTGCCAAAGCGAAAATTGTGTCTGGCACATAGGCCATCGCGGTGAACCCTTAGGTGTTCATCGAGTCAAAGAACTCGGAATTGGTCTTGGTTTGCTTGAGTTTCGAAAGCAGGAACTCAACAGCATCGGTCGTGCCCATCGGGTTGAGGATGCGGCGCAGAACGAAGGTTTTCGCGAGATCCACCTTATCAATCAACAAGTCTTCTTTCCGCGTACCGGACTTCAGAATGTCGATCGCTGGGAAGACACGTTTGTCCGCGATCTTGCGATCCAGAACGATTTCCGAGTTACCGGTACCCTTGAATTCTTCAAAGATAACCTCGTCCATTCGCGAGCCAGTATCAATCAGTGCGGTCGAGATGATGGTCAGCGACCCACCCTCTTCGATATTACGGGCGGCACCAAAGAAACGCTTGGGGCGCTGCAATGCGTTTGCGTCCACACCACCGGTCAAAACCTTGCCCGAGGATGGCACCACGGTGTTGAAGGCCCTACCAAGTCTGGTGATCGAGTCGAGAAGGATTACAACATCTCGTTTGTGTTCGACCAAGCGCTTGGCCTTTTCGATCACCATTTCGGCGACTGCAACGTGGCGAGTGGCGGGCTCGTCAAATGTCGAAGACACAACCTCACCCTTCACAGAACGCTGCATGTCGGTGACTTCTTCGGGTCGTTCGTCAATCAGCAGAACGATCAGATAGCATTCGGGGTGATTGGCCTCGATGCTGTGGGCGATATTCTGCAAAAGAACAGTTTTACCCGTCCGCGGCGGAGCCACGATCAGCGAACGCTGGCCTTTACCGATGGGCGCGACCAGGTCGATGATGCGGGCGGAGCGGTCCTTGATGGTGGGATCTTCGATCTCCATTTTCAGGCGTTCATCGGGGTAAAGCGGGGTGAGGTTGTCGAACGCGATCTTGTGGCGCGCTTTTTCGGGCGCTTCAAAGTTGATCTGCGTGACGTTCATCAGCGCGAAATACCGCTCGGTATCCTCAGGCGCCTTGATCACACCGTCGATGGTGTCACCGGTGCGCAGTGAGTGTTTGCGGATCATCTCAGGCGAAACATAGATATCGTCAGGACCAGGCAGATAGTTGGCCTCGGGCGAGCGCAGGAAGCCAAAGCCGTCCTGAAGCACCTCAAGCACGCCCTCACCCGAGATTTCCCAGCCTTCATCCGCGCGTTCCCGCAGGATCTGGAACATCATCTCGCCTTTGCGCATGGTCGAGGCGTTTTCGATCTCGAGCTCTTCGGCCATCGCCAGAAGGTCTTTGGGGCTTTTAGCCTTGAGATCGGCCAGAGCGAGTTTTTCTTGTGTCATGGAAATATCCTGTGGCTGCCGGAATACGGCAGGTCATGTGGTCTGTATATGGAAGACACATAGCCCGGACGGGCCAGTTGACCCGCTATCTAAGCCTTGCACGCGCTAGAGTCAATTGACCCTAGAATTTCACGACGACGGAAAGAACAATGACAATCATCAGGATCGTCGGCACCTCGTTCATCATGCGGTACTGCCGCCCTGTCAGGGTGTTCTCGCCCCGCGCGAACTTTTTCCGCTTGATCATCAGCCAATGGTCAAACGCGGTCATGGCGATGATGCTTGCACCCTTGGTGTAGGGCCACACAGCGCTCCAATCGACGACGCCGGGGGTGAAGACCAGAGTGAGCCCCGCAAGCCATGTGGCGATGCTTGCAGGGGACATGATGTATCGCTGGAGTTTGAACTCCATGATCTTCAGTGTTTCATCAAGCTGATCGCCCGCTTGGGCGCGTTCTGCGTGATAGACAAACAAACGGGGAAGATAAAACAGACCGGCCATCCACGAGATCACGGCCATAATATGAAAGCTCAGAACATACGGATAAATGTCGACCAGAAAGTAACCCATGTTTCTTTGCTCTCATTGTCTCTGCGCGAACCTGACCCCTCTTAAATAAATAAAGATATATAGAAAAGGATGATGATTATGTTGGGAGCGCCGAAGCCGTGGATTAATGGTTTGTCCCACGGGCTGTCCACGTCTGGACAGAAATTGATCGAGCACGGGATGGATTACATAGTGATCTAATAACATTATGAAATAAAACACTAAAAACGAATATCTTCACCGATTCCTCTGTGGATAAAGCTGTAAGCAAAACGGTATCTTGTCAGACAATCCACAACACAAAGTTATCCCCGTCCACTGTGCAGAAAAAGCCTGACGGCGCGTGAGATCGAAGGACTTCCCCCAAGTCGCGAAACTTGCCTTAACTTTCCAGAAAGAATGCTTAAGAAACTCCTACGCTTGTCCACGGGATTATCCACATGGCTTCAAAACTTGTTCTTGCCTCGAGCTCGTCCATACGGGCACAGCTGCTGCGCAACGCCAACGTTGACTTTGATGTTGTCACGGCGCGCGTCGACGAAGACATGATCCGCCGCGCGCTTGAGGCGGAGGGGGCAGCGCCGCGTGAAATCGCCGATGCGCTGGCGGAATCCAAGGCGCGTAAAGTGAGTGGGAAACGGCCCGGTTCCTTGGTTCTGGGTTGTGATCAGGTGCTGGATTTTCAGGGCGAGGTCTTGTCCAAACCACGCGATCCCGAAGACGCGCGGGCACAGTTGCAGCGGCTTCGGGGACAGCGGCACATGCTGTTGTCCGCCGCGGTGATTTATCGCGACGGAGAGCCGCTCTGGCGGTTTGTCGGCGTGGTGCGGTTGTTCATGCGTCAGTTCAGCGACGCCTATCTTGACCAGTACCTAGATCGCAATTGGCACGAGATTCAGCACTGTGTTGGCGGATACATGCTTGAGGCCGAAGGGGTGCGGTTGTTCGAAAAAGTCGATGGCGACTATTTTACGGTTCTCGGGATGCCCCTTGTTGAAATACTGTCCTATCTGACCTTGCAGGGAGAGCTGCCAAAATGACGCTGCCGTCGATACCACTTGCCGGGGTGATCGGGAATCCGATTGCGCATTCCAAGTCGCCAAGGCTGCATGGCCATTGGTTGAAGAGGTATGGGCTGACAGGGCATTACGTGCCGCTGGAAGTGGATGCTGCGGATCTTGGGGATGTGCTCAGTGCGATGCCGCGCATGGGGTTTGTCGGTTGCAATGTGACGATCCCGCATAAAGAGCGGGTCATGGAACATGTAGACCAGATCACGGATCGCGCGACGCTGATTGGGGCAGTAAACACGCTGATCTTTCGTAACGATGGCACTATTCTGGGCGACAATACCGACGGTTACGGCTTCATCGAAAACCTGCGTCAGGGAGCGCCGGATTGGGACGCTTCTGCTGGCCCGGCCGTGGTACTTGGCGCCGGCGGGGCAGCGCGGGCAATCGTGGCCTCTCTTTTGGATGCCGGGGTGCCCGAGATCCTGCTGACCAACCGGACACGGGTACGCGCCGAGAAACTACGCGAGGATTTTGGCGCACGGATTTCGGTCGTGGAATGGGTGCAGGCCGGGAACCTCATGGAAAAAGCGGCGACGGTCGTGAATACCACCTCACTTGGTATGGCCGGAAAGGCCGAATTGCGTGTGCCATTGGATGGATTGCGCAAGGGGGTGGTTGTGACGGACCTGGTGTATAATCCGCTGAGGACACAATTGCTCGAAACTGCAGCAGCTATGGGCTGTATGACAGTAGACGGTCTGGGGATGCTGTTACATCAGGCCGTGCCGGGTTTTGAACGCTGGTTTGGTCGGCGCCCGGTTGTGGATGAAGAAACCCGTCAGGCGGTGCTGGCATGACGTTTCGTTTGGGTCTGACCGGTTCGATTGCCATGGGTAAGTCAACCACTGCCAGGATGTTTGCAGCAGAGGGGTGCGCAGTCTGGGATGCGGATGCCGCGGTACATCGCATGTATGCCCAGGGTGGGGCGGCGGTGGCGCCAATCGGGGAGAAATTCCCGGATGCCGTTGTTGACGGTATGGTGTCCCGCGAGAAGCTCAAGGAGCTGATCTCAGAGGATCCGAACGTGTTGCGGCGGATCGAGCAGATCGTGCATCCTCTGGTTGCCAAGGATCGGGCGGACTTCGCAAAGTCGGCTACTGCGGACATCATCGTTTTCGATATTCCACTTCTCTTCGAGGGTAATGGGCAAGATCAGATGGACGCGGTTGTATGTGTCTCTGTTTCACCGGAAATCCAGCGAAAACGGGTGCTGGAGCGGGGTACAATGAGCGAGGAACAGTTCGAGCAGATCCTGGAAAAACAGATGCCGAACGAGGAAAAATGCCAGCGGTCCGATTTCGTGATTGAGACGGATACACTGGAACACGCCCGCTCTGGGGTGATCCGGGTGGTTGAGACGATCAGGGGATGGGTTGGCGATGCGTGAAATCGTTCTGGATACGGAAACCACGGGATTTGATCCTGAAACCGGCGATCGGATTGTCGAGATCGGGGCGGTGGAGCTTTATAACCACCTGCCAACGGGCAAGACGTTTCACGAATACATGAACCCGGAGCGCTCCATGCCGGAAGAAGCTTTTGGCGTGCATGGGATCGGCTGTGATATTCTTGAACCGCCGCGCCCACCGGAAAAGGGCGACATCACGCTCAGGGACAAACCATTGTTCAAGGAAATCGGACAAAAGTTTCTCGATTTCGTGGGTGATGCCAAGCTCGTTATTCACAATGCAGCTTTCGACATGAAATTCCTGAATGCCGAGCTACGGTGGCTAAATCTGCGGCAGCTGCCGTGGGAACAGGCCATCGACACGCTGGCGATTGCGCGGCAGAAATTCCCCGGTTCGCCCGCATCGTTGGACGCCTTGTGCCGGCGGTTTGGAATCGACAACTCGAACAGGACCCTGCACGGCGCCTTGCTCGACTCTGAAATCCTTGCCGAGGTTTATCTGGAGCTTATCGGCGGGCGCCAGCCCGATCTCGTGCTGGCGAGCGGATCAGGTCGAAGTGGCGGTACAGCTGTTGAAGAGGATTGGCGCCCTGGAAAACGACCAACCCCCCTGCCCCCGCGTCTGACGGCGGAAGAAGACACGGCGCATCGCGCGTTTGTCGAGAAAATGGGGGAAAATGCCCTTTGGGCAAAGTTGGAAGGATAGGCGCCGCTTTCTGGGAAGAAGTGGCGCCAAATCCGGCTTAGTTGGTTGCCTGAGGCTGTTGCTCGGCTGCGCGACGCGCCACTTCGGCACGGTACAGTGCCATGAAATCGATGTTGTCGAGGTTCAGCGGCGGGAAACCACCATCGCGGGTCACATCGCTTACGATGCGGCGCAGGAAGGGGAAGAGCAAACGCGGGCATTCGATCAGCAGGAACGGATGCATCTGGTCGTCCGGTACGCCTTCGATGTTGAAGATGCCGGCATATTCGACTTCGAAGATGAACATCTCTGAGCCGTCTTCCTTGTTCTTGGAGGTGACGTTCAGCTTGATGGTGACTTCGTACTGGTGCTCCGCGGGGCGTTGCTTTGCGTCGAGATTGACCTGAACCTGAACATCCGGCTGTGCGGTGCCCGACGCACCTTTTTGTGCGAGGATGTTTTCAAAGGACATGTCACGGATGAATTGTGCAAGCACGTTCATCTTGATTTGCGGTGGCAGCTCAGCGGCCTGGGCCGCGCCGTTGTCGTTTTCCGACATATGGAATCTCCCAAAAAATAACGGTTTGCGCTGCTTTATCAGGTCAGCAGCGGGGTCTCAATGCTTAGTCCAACCAGAGGGGCGATGCGTTGGATTTTTGGGCGGATCCACCTCGGAATATTCACCTTCGATAATGTCCGCCCGAGTTGGATGTTCGCGTTGGCTTGAATGCATCGTGCCCATGGAAAAACTCTGAACACGCACACGTTTACGCAGATAAGAGAAAACCGCAACACGAACCGGCGGCATGAGCAGGGCAAATCCGACCACGTCGGTAAAGAACCCCGGAGTCAACAGCAGCGCGCCGGCAATGAGGATCATCGCGCCGTGGGCCAGGGGTTCGGTCGGATCATCCAGCTCGGAAAAAGACCTCTGAAGATTGCCGATCGCCATGGCACCCTGTGTGCGCACAAGCCAGGTGCCGATAAGTGCGGTCAGAAGGACGACGAAAAGCGTTGGCCAAAGGCCAATTGCCCCGCCCACCTGAATGAACAGTGCGATTTCGATCAGCGGAACGGCGACAAACGCCAGAAGAAGCCACATCTTTCAAATACTCCGTACGACTTTGTGACAAGGTGGACTTGACCCTGCCGGTGACTTACATAAGTGCCGTAAGACACTGTTTCCATGCCCAACCCGAGGTCGAGATGAATTCACCCCTTCTTCAGCTGCTGGTTTTAGCCGGTATCGCCGTGTTCCTGATCCTGCGGCTGAAAAATGTTCTGGGCACGCGCGACGGATTTGAACCACCGCGCGAAGTCGATTCGCGACCGGTTCAGCGGCGTGGTCCCGACCTTGAGGTGATCGAGGGCGGGCCGGATCGTGATATTCTGGATCACGCGGCGGAAGGCAGCGATACGGCCAAGGCACTGGCTGCGATGAAGTCGGTCGAGCCGTCCTTTGGGGTAAGCGACTTTCTGCAGGGTGCGCGCGGCGCGTATGAAATGATCCTGATGGGGTTCGAAAAGGGTGACCTGGCATCGATCAAGCCGTTCCTGTCGCAGGATGTTTACGAAACCTTCGCCGAGGTGGTCGAGGCGCGTGAAAAGCAGGGCCTGAGCATCGAAAGCGAATTCATCGGCTTGCGAGAAATGGCGCTGCATGAAGCAACCTTTGATCCATCGACCAGAGAAGCCGAAGTTTCGGTGCGGTATGTCGGTGAACTGACCCATGTGGTGCGTGATCGTGCCGGGGATATCGTGGAAGGCAGCGAAAGCCAGATCAAGCGCCAGAAAGACGTCTGGACGTTCGCGCGCGTGATGGGGTCGGATGACCCCAACTGGCAGCTTGTTGCCACGGGCGAATGATCCGTGCGTTTGGGGCGGCGCTGACGGCTTTCGCGGTGATGGCCGCAGGCGGTGCGATGTCCGAAACGACCATGAAAATAATCTCTTTCGATGAGCTTGAAGGCTGGGCGCAGGACGATCACGAAGCCGCGCGGCAGGTATTTCTGAACACCTGCATGGATTTCGACGCACCAGATTGGCAAACGATCTGCGCCGCGGCCACGGGGATCAAAGATGCGCGGAACTTCTTTGAGTTGCTGTTTCGACCCGTTCTGATTGAAGATGGCGCGCCGGGGTTGTTCACCGGGTATTTTGAACCAGAACTGGATGGGTCCCGCGCGCCGGACGGGCGCTATCGTTTTCCGCTCTACCGGATGCCGCCCGAGGCGCGCAAGGCGACGACATGGTTGACCCGGCGTGAGATCGAGACGACGGATGTGATGCGGGGACGCGGGCTTGAGATTGCCTGGGTTGATGATCCGGTTGAGTTGTTCTTTTTGCAGATTCAGGGTTCAGGTCGTATTCGTCTGCCCGACGGGTCGCATATTCGCGTCGGATATGGCGGGGCAAATGGCCATCCCTACCGGTCGATCGGTGTCGAGTTGGTGCGGCGCGGCGTTTACAGCGCGCATCAGGTCAGTGCGCAGGTGATCAAGAACTGGGTGCGGCGCAATCCGGAGGATGGGCCGGAACTGCTGCGCCACAACGACAGTTATGTTTTTTTTCGCGTCGTGAACCGGGTTTCGCCGGAAGAGGGGCCGTTAGGCGCAATGAACCGTTCGATCACGGAAATGCGGTCGGTTGCAGTGGACCCGGAGTTCACACCACTCGGCGCGCCGGTCTGGGTCGAAAAAGACGGAGAAAACCCGCTACGTCGTTTGATGATTGCGCAGGACACCGGGTCGGCGATCAAGGGCGCGCAAAGGGCCGATATTTTCTTTGGCACTGGCGACAAAGCCGGGCGCGCTGCTGGAAAGCTCAAGGATGAAGGACGCATGATCGTGCTTTTGCCGATACAGCGGGCTTATGCCATGTTGCCGGAGTCGGTTCTTTGAGCAGGCGGAAGTTGACAGATGACGAGATCGCGTTGTGGCGCAAGGTCACGGATACGGCTCAAAGGCTGCATCCCGAGCGCAGCATTCAGCAGCTGCCAAAACCAAAGCCCAAACCGATCAAGGCGCCCCGGCCACATCGTCCTGAAATTCAGATCGGGGCCAAGGCGGAAACCCGGATGCCGGCACATGACCTGTTGCCGGGAATATCGGAGCGCATGGCGCGCCAGCCCGTTCAGATGGACAAGAAAGCCTTTGGTCGTCTGAAGCGGGGCAAGCTGATGCCGGAAGGCAAGATCGACCTGCACGGCATGACGATGGATCAGGCGCACCCTGCCCTGACCGGGTTCCTTCTGCGGGCGCATGGCGAAGGCAAGCGGTTGGTTCTGGTAATCACCGGCAAAGGCAAATCAAAATCCGATGACGGGCCAATCCCGACCCGGCGCGGTGTTCTGAAACACCAGGTCCCACAATGGCTGGCCATGGCGCCGCTTCGGTCGGTGGTGCTGCAGGTTGCCGAGGCGCATCTCAAACATGGCGGGACCGGGGCGTATTACGTTTACCTGCGGCGGCATTAGCGCGCGGGCAGTTTTGCGTGCTGCGCGGAGATGCCGACATACATCAGCGCGGTGGTCAGCACAAAATACCCTGCAACGCCAACATATTGCGTGGCTAAATCCACCCCAAGGTCGATCAATCCGCCCGTAATGGCCGGGCCGATCGCTGAGCCAAGCACCATGACCGCCGCCGCTGCCGATTTGATCGCTCCAATATGGCGCGTGCCATAAAACTCGGCCCAGAAGGCTGCCATCAGCGTGGTGTTGGCGCCGGTTGTCAGGGCGAGGAAAAACAACCCACACAGCGCCCCCAGGATCGAACTGGTTTGTGAAAATATGAGGAACGCGGCGATCATTGGTGTCTGTGACCACGGTAAAAGCCGTGCCGTGCCCCATTTGTCCAATGCCCAGCCTGATCCGAGCATCGAAGCAATGCTGGTGAGGGTAAAGAACGGGAACAAGGCGACAAGATCGAGGTGGGCCCACCCTTTGATCTCGGCGTAATGGACCTGTTGGAAGAAAAACGCCGTGTTGAACGCAGACGGGCCAAGTACGGCGGGAACCATGAACCAGAACAGGCGATGTCGCAGGCTGTCGCGGCGGGTCCAGTGTTTGCCAGACATTCCAGCGGAATGCCTGCCTTGGGACATCATCTGTGGCGTGCGTTCCTGTGCCAGAAGCATCCAGAGAATGGGAATGCCTGCGAGCGAAACTGAGGCGGCAATCCACCAGAGGCTTTGCCAATTGTCGGCTGTCATGACCGAAACTACCATCAGCGGAAGAAAAGCTTCGCCGATTGAAAACCCAAGCGTCGCGATGGCAAGCGCCCTGCCCCGCGTGGCCACGAACCAGCGTGCCATGGCGACCACGGCAATATGGCTGAGCATGCCCTGCCCGGTAAGACGAAGGGCAAAGATCAGGAAGGGCAAGGCCCAAGCCGAATTGATCTGGGACATCCAGATGCACGCGGCGGCAAGCAACGCAAGGATGACCGCGCCAAGTGCACGCACGCGGAAATGGTCGGTCAGAACGCCTGCCCAGACCATCACGATGGCCGAAACGGTAGTTCCCAGTGAATAGATGCCGCCCCATTCGCCGTGGCTGAGATCAAACTCGGCCCGGATTTGACCTGCAAAAAGCGAGATGAAGAAAGTTTGGCCGAAACAGGACAGAAATGTCAGGTGCACGCCGGGCAACAGCCAGCGCAAATTCTCGCGCAGAAAGGCGAGCGTGGCAGTCATGTGAAGCTGCCGTTGAGAGATAAATCCTGTTTCACGGAAAGTGCCCGGATTGAGTGACAATCCGGGCACTATGCCTTGTAGATTCAGGCCCGGCCAGACGGAAAAACGCCTTGCCGACGTGTGTGATCAGAGCACGTAGCGGCTCACATCCATGGATTTTGCCAGCTCACCAAGGTTCGTATCGACAAAGGCTGCGTCCACGGTGATGGTTTCGCCAGAACGGTCGGGTGCAGAGAAACTCAGTTCCTCGAAAACACGCTCCATGACCGTGTAAAGCCGCCGCGCGCCGATGTTTTCGATCGACTGGTTCACTTCGGCGGCGATCTTTGCCAATGCGGCGATCCCGTCTTCGGTGAAGGAGACAGTCACTTCCTCGGTGCCCATGAGGGCGGTGTATTGCAGGGTCAGCGCGTTGTCGGTCTCGGTCAGGATACGTACGAAATCCTCTTCGGTCAGCGCGCGCAACTCGACGCGGATCGGCAGGCGACCCTGAAGTTCCGGGAGGAGATCCGAGGGTTTGGCGATGTGGAACGCGCCAGAAGCTATAAAAAGGATATGGTCTGTTTTGACCGGGCCATGTTTGGTGCTGACCGTGGTGCCTTCGATCAGCGGCAGCAGGTCGCGCTGCACACCTTCACGGCTGACATCGCCGCCGCGCGCCTCCTGACGGGCGCAAACCTTGTCGATTTCGTCAAGGAAAACGATGCCGTTCTGTTCCACGGCTTCAAGCGCCGCGCGGGTCACGGTTTCATCGTCGAGAAGCTTGTCAGCTTCTTCCGAGATGAGGATTTCATAGCTTTCGGCTACGGTCATCTTGCGTTTTACGGTGCGTCCGCCAAAGGCTTTTCCGAACAGGTCGCCAAGGTTCATCATGCCCATCTGGCCGCCCGGCTGACCGGGAATGTCGAACATGCCGCCCATTGGGTTGCCGGTATCGGCCACATCAAGTTCGATCACTGTGTTGTCCAGCTCACCGGACTTCAGCTTTTTGCGGAACATTTCGCGGGTAGCCTCGCGGGCGTCTTCACCAGCGATGGCCTCGATCACGCGGTCTTCGGCGGCCTGATGCGCATTGGCCTTGACGTCTTCGCGCATGGTGTCGCGGGTTTGCAGGATCGCCGCATCCACCAGATCGCGGATGATCTGTTCCACGTCGCGGCCCACATAGCCGACTTCGGTGAATTTCGTTGCTTCGACCTTGATAAACGGCGCCTTGGCCAGCTTGGCCAGACGGCGGCTGATTTCGGTTTTGCCAACACCGGTGGGGCCGATCATCAGGATGTTCTTGGGATATACCTCGTCACGCAGATCATCCGACAGCTGCTTGCGCCGCCAGCGGTTGCGCAGGGCCACGGCGACGGCGCGCTTGGCATCCTTTTGGCCGATGATGAAGCGGTCGAGTTCGGAAACGATTTCGCGGGGGGTCAGGTCGGTCATGTCCTATCCTTGTGCGGGTCAAAATTCTTGCAAGAATTTTGGTAAGGGTTTTGCAAAACCCTTACTTGGTGATCTTTTCGACAGTCAGGTTGCCGTTGGTGTAGACGCAGATATCCGAGGCAATCGCCATCGCTTTGCGGGCGACGTCCTCGGCGGAAAGATCGGTTTCCATCAGCGCCCGGCCTGCGGCCAGCGCATAGTTGCCGCCCGATCCGATCGCGGTGACGTCATGTTCGGGTTCAAGCACGTCCCCTGCCCCGGTGATCACGAAAATATCCGCGCCGTCCGACACGATCAGCATCGCTTCGAGCTTTTGCAGGTACTTGTCGGTCCGCCAGTCCTTGGCCAACTCCACGCTGGCGCGGGCCAATTGACCGGGGGTGGCTTCGAGCTTGGCCTCCAGCCGTTCGAGAAGTGTGAATGCGTCGGCGGTTGAGCCGGCAAATCCGGCGACAATATCGTATCCGCCGGGTTTCAGGCGGCGCACCTTGCGCGCCGTGCCCTTGATAACGGTCTGGCCGAGCGACACCTGGCCGTCGCCTGCAATGACGACTTCGCCGTCTTTTTTGACACCGATGATCGTTGTGCCGTGCCAACCGGGAAACTGGTCATCCGCCATGGGGCTCTCCTGTTTGCTTGACGCCCTATATGAGGCCCACGCCGCCCATGCACAAGGGTGGCCCTTGTCGCGGGTTTGTCATCGGCTTAGCGTCGGCGGCATGAGTGATACAAAACAGGTTCGGTTCTACCTACCCGACGGGCTGCGACAGAGCGCCGAGTCTGGCGAGCACAATTTTCTCAACAAGATTGCCTCGGTTCTGGGAGATGCGGGATTCAAGGCGGAATATCTCGATCCTGACATGGCCGATCCGAAGGCGCCGGGCTATTCGCTGTTCCACATGGAAGAGCCTTTTGCCGTCCGTTCCGTCACGATCCGCCGGGCCTATTACTATCCCTTCTGGCAGATCGAACGGACCAATGAGCGTTGGAACTGGGACGTGGCGCGGGCGTCGTTCGAACCTGACGCTGTGGAGCGCAAGGCGGCGGATCAGTTCTTTGGATTCTGGCAGAAGCGGCTTTTCAAGGAGCCACTCAAGTCATTGGGACAGGACGGGTTTGTCTATGTGCCCCTTCAGGGGCGTCTGACGCAGCATCGGTCTTTCCAGACATGCAGCCCGGTTGAGATGATCCTCAAAACGCTTGAACAGGACAAAACGCGGCGCGTGATCGCGGCGTTGCATCCCAAGGAGATCTATTCGGAAGAGGATTTTGCCGTGCTGGAAAGGCTGGAGGCGGCGCATGAGCGGCTGGAGCTTCGGATGGGCGAGATGGAAACGCTGTTGCCGCGGTGTGATTATGTCGTGACCGAGAATTCCAGCGTGGGTTTTGCCGGGTTTTTCTTTGGCAAGCCTTGCGTGACCTTTGCCAAGATCGATTTTCACCACATCACGGCGGATGTTGGTCGCGTTGGGATTGAAGAAGCGTTCGATGCTGTCACCCGGATGGCGCCGGATTATGCGGGGTATGTCTGGTGGTTCCTGCAACAGATGTCGATCAACGCCGGGCGGCCCGAGGCCGAGGAGAGTATCCGTGCGCGGTTGTCTGCGCTGGGCTGGCCTGTGTGATCCGGAACGAAAAAGGGCGCCCCGACCGGGCGCCCCAAATCTCAGAGTTCTGAAAGCGATCAGATCGAGTCTTCGATCCAGCTTTGCAGCGCGGCCTTGGGGGCGGCGCCTGCGCGGTTGGAAACAACTTGACCGTCTTTGAAGATGAACAGCGCCGGGATGCCGCGCACGCCCATTGCCGCAGCCGAGTTGGGGTTGCTGTCAACGTCGACCTTGGCGATTTTCACCTTGCCTTCCATCTCGGCGGACAGCTCTTCGAGCGCCGGGCCGATCTGTTTGCAGGGGCCACACCATTCGGCCCAGAAATCGACGACGACGGGGACGTCGGAATTCTTTACTTCTTCATCAAAGGTGGCATCGGTGACAGCGACGGTTGCCATGAGGTTTCTCCTGAGTGGAATTGGGTTGGCTGAACCTAGGGAGCCTCTTGGGGGGCGTCAAGGTATCCTGTGGCAGCAAGCGATTTTGTCACAAGATCGTGTGGTAGCACCATGAGTTCACTGGTGCGCGTCCAAAGGATTGCCGTTTCAATGGGTTGGCTGGGGAAGACCTGTTTCAAAGCATGCGCATAAGCGCCCATCTGGCGCAAAAGGCCGTCTGGCACTTTTTCCGGTGACTTTGGGACAACGGCATTGGTTTTGAAATCAACGGCGACAATCCTGTCTGGCAGGATCAGCAGCCGGTCGATGATCCCATGCAGGCGCTGGGTGCCAAGATCGGCCGTCACGGGAACTTCGGCTAGCGTATCCCTTGCAAAAAGTGGCGAGAGCGCGGGATTTTCAACGACGGCACAGGCCTCTTTCAGAAGATCCTGGAAATCATTTGGCTCAAGCCGGGTATCGCTTGCTTCAAGAAGCGTGCGGGCGACCTGGGGCCATTCCGAGGGCGCGAAATCGGGCAGCTGTTCCAGCAACAGATGGATTTGTGTGCCGCGTCGCTTGGCGGCCTCTTCGTCAAGCCCCGCCTCGCCCGGCAAAGCTTTGCTGCCGCCAAGGTCAGATGGGCTTAGCGCGGCTGGCGTGCGATCGGGTTCGGGAGCCGGGCTCAGGAGCAGATCGGGGATGTCCGGCTTCGCAGAGGTTTCCTCCTGTTTTGTCTTGATGACGGGCCCAGACCAATCTCCGTGGGAATACCGCAACCCCTCGCCTCCGGCAAAGGCCCAAGGATCGGCGCCAATACGGGTCATGCCGTCGCGCACGGTGTCGTACCAGCTTTGACCATCTTTCCCCAAATCCCCCGCCGCAGCCACGATCAGCCATTTTTCGGCACGGGTCATGGCGACGTACAGAAGGCGCAGGCGTTCCGCGCGCTGTGCATCGGCCATTTTTTCGCGCGCATCCATGAGCGGGCCGGGGGCCGCATCCGACGCCGTGTTCCACGTCGCCTGTCCATTCACGGGTACGATCGGGGCGTCTGTCTTGACCCGACGCTGGGCCGTATCCGGCATGATCACGATCGGCGCCTCCAACCCCTTGGAGCCATGCACCGTCATCACGCGGATGCGGTTGCCTGCGCTGTCCATCTGGCGTTTGATTTCCAGATCATCAGTTTCCATCCACAGCAGGAACCCAGTCAGGCTGGGAATGGCGTTGCTTTCATAGGCCAGCGCCTGACTCAGAAGCGCATTGATGCCATCTTCGGCTTCGGTTCCGAGGCGCGAGAGCAATTTGCGCCGCCCTTCATGGCGGGTCAGGATACGTTCGATCAGGTCATATGGGCGCAGGAAATCGGTCTGACCCATGAGGTCGTCGATCACGGCCAGTGTTTCGGGAAACTCTGCGCGGCGCCCCCGCAACTCTTCCCACAAAAACTTTGATTTGCGCCGGTGGGCCAGATCAAAAAGGGCCTGCTCGCTCCACCCGAACAGGGGAGAGCGCAGCACGGTCGCCAGCGAGAGCGAGTCCTCGGGCGTGCTCAGAAATGAGAGAAGTGCGCCAAGATCGCGCACGGCCATTTCCGCACCCACTTTGAGGCGGTCGGCGCCCGCGATGGGCAGGTTGCGCGATTTGCAGGCGCGGATGATTTCGTGAAACAGATCAGAGCGTCGTTGCACGAGGATCAGGAAGTCTCCTGCGAGAACAGGGCGTTGCACAAACGTGCCGTTTTCGAGCTTTTCCGCCGGAATAGTCTCTTCTGTGTCGATCAGGCGCTTGATTTCATCTGCGATCCGTTCGGCCAGAACAACCGTGTGGTGGGTTTCGCCCAACCGATCAACCGGATCGAACCAATCGTCCTTTTCCGCCTTGGGACCGGGTTCGACCACGGGCCAGAGATCAACGCGGCCGGGCATGTCTGCGTGAAATGCCCGATGCAGGTTTTCCCGCGGGAAGCCTGCGGCTTCGCGTCCTTCGAAACACATATCCACCAAACCGAGAATGGCTGAGGAGGAGCGGAAGGAGTATTCAAGGCTCAGGCTTTGCAGGCTGTGGCCCGAGGGGGCCATGCGCGCGGCGAATTCATCCTTCATCCGGTCGAATTCTGCCGGGTCGGCGCCCTGAAAGCTGTAGATCGACTGTTTCTTGTCTCCCACAACGAAAATGGTCCGCGCCACGTCAGAACGCGCCCCGCTTCCGCTGGTGAATTCCTGGGCCAGACGTTCGATCACCTGCCATTGCGCCGGGCTGGTGTCTTGGGCTTCATCGACAAGAATGTGGTCGATGCCACCGTCCAACCGATAAAGCACCCATTCCGCGACGGCCGGTTCGTTGAGTAGTGCCCGCGCGCGCAGGATCAGGTCGTCAAAATCCAGCCAGCCGCGCAGCTGCTTTTGTTCTTCGTAGTGCTGCAGAAAGCTATGCCCAAAGGCATGGAGCGCAAGGCTGCGGTTAATGGCGCCTAGGGCAAGCCGTTGGTCACGAGCGGCTTCGACTCGAAGCATCAGCGGCTCAATCTGTGCGATCAGATCGGGATGATCTTTTTGAACACCCTTTGTCGGAAAAGAGCCTAACTTGGCGGAAAACGGCTCTTTGGCACCACTTCCGGTAAGAAAAGCGCCTTCCAAAACCGGCAACGCCGACATGTCCAGCACCGTCAAAGTCTGTAGTTTGTCGGCGGCCTTGTTGTCCATGGTTCCGCCGGTGCGCAACGCAGCCAAAAGGCTTTGGAGCAGCTGTTCTTCATCGCCCAAGAAGACCGATCTGAGAAGGGAGTGTTCGTCCAGATTGGGTTCGACACCAAATGCTGCTGCAAGTGCGGCACGGTCCACCTGCGTGCGAAACGCATCCGCGCTGTGAACAATCGCCGACGTGAGCTTGTCGAGGCTTTCACCCGTGAAATGCCGGGCGAGGTTCTCGACAAGCGCGCTATCCGGCCCGTCGGCCATGCGGTCGGTGATCTCTTCACGCAAAAGCGCGGCGGCACGGTCTTCCATCTCCTTGAACAGGGGCGAAACTCCGGCTTCGAGAGGAAACCGCCGCAAGAGTGAAGCGCAGAACGAATGAATTGTCTGAATTTTCAAACCGCCCGGTGTTTCGATCGCGCGGGCAAAGAGTGTCCGGGCCTTTCTCAGGTCTTCGGCGGTGGTTTCGCCGTCAACGCCCAGCTCCAGAAGTTCCTTGCGCAGATCATCGTCGTCCTTCATCGCCCATGCGCCGAGCCGCTTGAACAGGCGGTTCTGCATCTCGCTTGCGGCGGCCTTGGTGTAGGTCAGGCAAAGAATGTGCTGTGGTGAGACCTCTTCGAGCAACAACCGGGCGACACGATCCGTCAGAACACGGGTTTTTCCCGATCCGGCATTGGCCGAGAGCCATGTACTGTCCCGTGGGCTTGCGGCCTGAACTTGCCGTTCGGTGGCGTCGTTGCGTTGCATCAACAAAGCTCCTCGGGATCGGGGGCGTCGGTGGCATCCCATTCGCCAAAGCGCGCAAGCTGGTCATAGTCGCCTGCTTCGCTTTCGGAATGCATGGCGCGGCGGGCGGTAAAGCCTTTGCCATCGACCTTGTAGTGGGTGATCAGGGCAACGAATTCTTCCCAGACCTTTTGCGGCGCGGTTTCTCCAAGCGGAGCCGGTACATCCTTGGGTGAAGAACCTAGTCCGATATAAATTGCATCGGCCACGGTTTCCGCGTCAAGCGAAGCAAACTCGCCACGTTCGGCCATGGCCGCTTCCAGCAGAAGCTGCTTGTCAAAGTGGATTTGCTCATCCTTGGATGGCGGACTGCCGGTTTTATAGTCGTAAAGGATCAGCCGCCCATCTTCAGCGCGGTCAATGCGGTCAGCCTTGGCCGTCAGGGTGAAATCAAGCCCGTCGATGCGGCCCGTGGCCTTGTCTTCAAAGGCGACGGGTTGCGCCCGCTGCATGCGGGCGTGTTCCGATGAAACAAAGTGGTCCGATACGCGTTCCATCCGCGCTTTCCACAGGGCCCGTGCCGTAGGCCATGGGACGTTTTTGGCAAGAACAGTCTCTGATATTTGCAAAAGCCGCTCGCGGGTGATCGCGTCCGTCCCACCTGCGTTCTTGACGAACTCTTCAAGGACATCATGCACAATGATCCCGCGCAAAAGCGCGTCTGGTGTGCGCATCAGGGGATCGAGAGGACGCAAGCGCAAGACATGTTTCGCGTAGATTGCATAGGGGTCCCGGATCAGACGTTTGATCTCCGTAACCGACAAATGATTGGGCCGAGATGCGGGCGGCGGGATGGGTGAGGGGCGTTTCACGGGGTCGACCGAGGGGAAGTCCTCCATCGCGCGGACGAGATCGAGCCAATAGGCCCCGCGCGTGCGCATGTCCTGCAAGGCATCCTGTCCGCCCTGATCCGGCAACCCCCCGAGGAGGTTGGTCAAGCGGTTGATCCAGCGCGAGGGAACGGTTTCCGCTTCATCCGACCGAATGGCACGGGTGATCCAGACTTCCGGCGCCAGAACTGCCTGTTGAAAGTCATGCGCGGAAAGTCCAATGCGGCGCTCAGGAAGCAGAAGCCCCGCATCATGACGCATTTTTCGGTTGAGCCACGGATCGGGGCTTGGCGCTTCGGGCCAGCTTCCTTCGTTCAACCCGCCAAGAATGACCAGATCGGCACCCTGAACGCGGGCCTCCAACGTGCCCCAGATCAGGATACAGGGATGGCCGCTGTCCCTGTCGCGCACTTCGGCGCGTGACAGGATCGCGCCGAACAGGTCGTCATAGTCGGCGGCAGAGATCGGCCCGGCAATGTCGGCGTGATCCCGCATGTCCTGCGTGATTTTCCGGGCTTCTTGCCCAGCCTTCTTCTGCCAAAGCTCGCCAGATCCGTCGCCCGGTCCCTGCGCAATGCGTTCGGCCAGCGCAAGATGGGTTTCCAGTCGGATGGCCAGATCGATTTCGCCCGTATCTTCGAAGCAGCAGAAGGCCCCGATCAGCCAATTCACCCAATCCGGCGCGTCGTCGCCCATGGCAGTACCCCAGGCCAAGAGCGACTGGGGATCGGGGTAGGTCACACCCCTGCGCCGCATCCAAAGTTCAAGTTCGCGCGTCAGGCGCAGGTGGGGGCCGCGATCCTGTCCGCTGTGGGTGAGTGGATGCTTGAGCAGGGTCAGCAGGGCTTCGGAAGTCAGTTTGTGCTGAAATAGAGCCGCTATGTGGCGCAGGAAGCGCCCCGGCGGTGAAAGTTGGAGCGGCGTGCCGGCGCTGTCATCGGGTTCGATGTCCCAGCGATCCAGTGCGGTTGCAACCTGTCGCGTCAGCATCCGGTCGGGCGTGATCAGGGCGGCGGTTTGGCCATCCTCTGCCGCTTGGCGCAAGCGCGCTGCGATGGCCAGCGCCTCTTCGCGCATCGAGGCCGCCTCGATCAGCGTGACGTTATGGGTGGCATGGCCTAGATCGCGCAAGGCTGGGCCTTCGGTCAACCACTGATCGGTGACGGGGGCCGGACGCAACGCGAGCGAAACCAGCTTGTTGCGCGCGGGGCAGGGCGGTTGATTGGCGTTCCAGCAGTCGATATCTGCCGCTGCAATCTCGAGCCGGTCCATGAGCTTGCGGAACCGGAACTGCGGGTGATCTTCGCTTTGCAGCGGGTCTGACAGGGCGTCCCAGACCGCATCGGGCGTATCGAAATCAAAACCGGGCAGGATGATCGCGCCTTGAGGCAGCTGGGCAATGGCCTGCATCAGAAGCATGGTTGTGCCACGAGAGCCGGTGGACCCGGCAAGGATGACAGGATGCGCCGGGGGGGCGACCCGCCAGTCTTCAATCATGCGCTCGACGACCATCCTTTGACGGCTTTGCGCGTCGGGTGCGGTATCAACATCATTCAGAAAATGCCGCACGATCCCGAGAAACGCCTTGGCTCGCGCCCAGTGTCCCGATTGATCGGTCACATCCAGCGCTTCGATCGCATCAAATGAGACACCTTCGCCCTGCATCTCATCCATCAGGCCAGCAAGGCTGTCAGCCAGATCGTAAATTGACGCGCGGGATGCCAGATCGGGTTGTTGATGCAGGAGTCGGGAAATCAGCTGGATCAGTTCAAAGCGACGGCGCAGGGCAGGGACCGGGGCGGGGAGGTCGGCAGCTCCGACACCCCGACCCAGATCGGTCAGCAACTGGATGCGGGGCAAAAGTCTGGCGGGACCAGTGTCAAACAGCGCCTTGACCCGCCGGGCCATGCGCGCGGTGTTCACAACAAGCTGCACGCGGGCCATTTCAAGGGGCGGGCGATGGGCGAGGCGGTCGTTCAACCCCAGGACAAGGGCCGCCGGAAAATCTACGCCCGGGGGCACGGCAAAGACGCGAGCTTTGTCGGTGGGGTCAAACATGGGACTCTTTCAACAAGGATTCAGCGAGGCGCAGACCGTCGGGATTGCCCACGTCACACCATTTGCCAGGGTAGCTGACCCCGAAAAGGCGTTTGTCCCGGATCATCTGATCCCAAAGCAGGTTCAGGGAAAAGGACTGGTCCGGGATGTCGGCGAGTCCTTCGGTTTTGAGGATTTGCACACCACCATAGATCACGTCCAGTCCGCGTGTGATTTGGCCCGTTTGTGACAAGTGGAAATCACCTTTGCCAGCATGGCCGAGTGTTTGGGCGCGGGGCACGCAGACCAACAATCCGTCCATTTTGTCGGGATCCCAATGATCAAGCGCCATTTCGAAAGGGTTTGGTCCGGACCAGATCGCGTCAGTATTCGTGGTCATCACCGGACCCTCACCCAAGAGAGGCAGGGCATGCCGGAGCCCGCCCCCGGTGTCGAGGATGTCCGGCGTTTCGTGTGACATCCGGACATCCGTATCCGCCAAGTGCGTACGCAGCTGCTCCGGCAGGTAGTGCAGGTTGGCGACGATGCGCTCGGGTTCAACCATTCTGACAAGCCCAAGCGTGTGGTCGATCAGCGGAACGCCGCAAACCTGGATCAAGGGTTTGGGACAGTCGGCGGTCAGGGCGCCCATACGCGTTCCGAAACCGGCAGCGAACATCATCACAGAACGGGGTATTTGCCGCATTTGTCTTTCAGCTTTTGCAAGAGGGCGGGGGATGGCTCGGGCAGGTCAACAAGCACCTGTTCGCGGATCGCGGCAAGTGCCGGGTGTTCAAGGTCGCGCAGGACAAAACCCCAGACGCGCGGGATGAGATCGACATAATGCGGCTTGGCGAAGTGCATGGACAGCCGGGCAAAGGCGCCAAGAATACGCAGATTTCGCTGAACGCCCAAAACCGCGTAGGCGGTCTGAAAATGTTCGGGGTCAACATCAGTTACGGCGAGGTATCGAGCAATCATCGCTGTTTCCACGTCGCTGGACACATCGCGCCGGGCATCCTGCAGAAGCGAAACCAGATCATAGGCGGGGTGTCCCAACATGGCATCCTGAAAATCCAACAACCCGACCCGCGCGACCCCCCGGCGATCCGGAAGCCACAACAGGTTCTCGGCGTGATAGTCGCGCTGGACAAGCACGCTTGTGTCGTTTGCGTGCTGATCCAATAGCGACCGGAAGGCCAGCATGAACCGGCTTTTCGCTCTGTCGACCTCCAGATCCGCCCCGCGTGCATACCAATCATATGAGAGTGCGGCCATGTTGGTCATGACCTCGGGGCCGTATGTCTTCAGGCCAGAGGGGGGGCGTGTCTGGTGTAGTGCGACCAGCACGTCTGTTGCGGCCGCATAAAGGAGCATTTCCTGGTCTGGTTTCGAAACCAAAACCCGCGCGAACAGATCATCGCCCAGGTCTTCGATTAGAAGAAGGCCATGCTCGGTGTCACAGGCTAGGATTTCCGGTGCCGACAGGCCGGTATCTCTGAGGTGCTTCGCGATATGAACGAATTCCGTGACAGGCTCGTTCTTGTCCGGTGGCGCATCCATAAGTACGGCCACTTCGCCGTTCTTGCGGGTGATGCGTTCGTAGCGGCGGTTGGAGGCATCACCGGCAAGCGAGGCCCGTGCTGCATCATTCCAGCCGCTTTCCTCAAGAAACCGGGTAATCCGGGTGTTGCGTTCACTCATTGGGAAATCTCTTGGACAAGGGGTGTCCACCGGCCGGTTTGCCAGGACAGGGTCAGTTTGCGTTGGCCTTCGGTGTCTCCAAGCGAAAAGTCCAGCCGAAGGGCGCTTTGGGGTGCCAATTCTGCGAGTCGATCAGGCCATTCAACGAGACAGATCGCATCTTCGAACGCGTCCGTCAGCCCGAGCTCCACAACCTCGTCCGGGGATGTCAGGCGATACAGATCCGCGTGCCAGATTTCGGACCCAGGCGTTTCGTAGGTTTGTACCAGCGTGAATGTAGGGGATGGAACGTCCTCTGGTTCGCTCAACAAGGATTGGATCAGGGCGCGGGCAAAATGGGTTTTCCCCGCGCCGATGTCGCCCTGCAAAAGCAGCACGTCCCCGGGCCGCAAGCCGGGTGCGATCCACCTGGCAAGAGCGGCGGTTTCATCGGGAGTACTTAGAAAAAGGGTCGTGCTTTGGCGCGTCATGGCGCAAGACTACAGCGAACCCCGGCACCTGCAAGCGGTTCGGTTCAGATCGGTTCCGGAACGGACGCCAATGGCGCATTCGCTGCTTCGACGGCAATGCAGAACCTGATCAACGTGGCCCCCCTGTCAACCGGGTGAACCGACAGATGAATGCGTTCGCCAGTGCGCATTTCGACCGTTTCGTGCCATGGTGTCCTATCCGTTGGCGCCATGACAAAGGCTTGCAGTCGCGCCCACACGTCCGTCTCATTGGTTTCGTTGCGCCAAACCGGCAAAGCGTCGCGCAGCGTGTACTCGGCAAAGCTTGTGTCCGGGTCGGTCCGCCAGAGGGTGCAGTAGGATGTATTGTACAAGCTCAGCCTTCCGGTTGCCGAAAAAACGGCAACGGCATCGGGCAGGGCGTCAATCACCGATTGGTTCAGCTCCAGATCGGCCCGGAATCGCCGGGTCAGCGAAATCTCGGCGCTGATGTCTTCGAAAAGAAAAGCGATGGCCCCGTCCGGATGCGGCCGCCCCGTGACGCGATAGGTCAACCCCGACGGCAGGGTCCACGTTTCCGCGTAGCGACCGTCGGCTGCTGCAACCACCAGTTCGGCGATTTGCTCGCGCCAGCTGGCGTAATTCTTGGGCTCGGGCATGACCCGGTTTTCGCGCATCCTGTCAAAGAAGGCGACGAGGCTGGGGCGGCCCGACAGAAAATCTGCAGGCAGTACCGTGAGGTCGATCAAGGCCGGGTTGAAAAGGGCAAGTTGTCGGTTGCGATCAAAGATGGCCAGCCCGATCGAGAGTTGCGCGAAGGTTTTGGTCAGGGTTTGCACAAAATTGCGCTGGGCGACTTCCGCGCTCACGATGGCATTGGCGTCGCTGGCATAGCACATGGTTTCGTCCCCGGTACTGACGCGAATGATGTCGTACCAGAATGTCTGGTTGTGAGATTTGTCGGTGATCCCGGTTCGAAATGGTTCCCTGTCGGGCAGGTCCAAATCAATGTCGAAAATCGGGTGCCCCTGATCACCTTCGTGCCCCAGCCGTTTGGCGAGCAAGTCATAGGCAGCGTTCCGCCATATGACCTGTCCGGCCTTGTCGACCTGCCAAATCGGGTAGGGCGCGTTGGCTACGGCCTTCCAGGCCCGGTTGTTGCGGGCGGGAATTTGTCCAGGGTCGGCATGAATCGTGACTCTCGCCGTATTTCCCCGTTGATCAATGATTGCAAGATCGGACCGGGCGGGATCCTTGGCGCGAAGGGTTATGCAGGACCGTTCCTTGTCCGCGCCCTGGACGGTCGGAAATTCGGGGAAATCAGACACAAGCGCCTGATACAGGTCGCCCCAGACATATTCTGCAGACCGTAAGGGACCGATCCGTTCCAACCCAAGCGGGTTGGCATCCTCTAGTACGCCCGCGCGAAAAAGAAAGATGGCCGCCTCGTGGCTTGTGCGACCATGGGTGTGTTCTGCCGTTTCTCCTGTTTTGCGCAGGCGATGACCCAGCGTCAGAACCGAGAGCACGATGGCCGCGCTGACAAAGACAGCAAAGACATAGGAAATGAGCCCAGAGTCAAACATTGGGGGCCTCTCGTGATGGGGTCAGGGAAAACATAGTCGTCCGGCCAGGGTTAAGGATCTGTTAACCCGTGCAAACCTATTGAGAAATCACCGGGTTTTGCCCCATCTCCACCGCATGCTCGCCATAGACGGCATCGATCAGGTGCCTCGGCCAGACGACCTCGACAATCGCGCCAGACCGTGATGGCTCATCGCTGTTGGGGGTGAAATCGCCCGATCCATTGGCAAAGCTGAGTTCTGCGCCAGACCGTTCGAGAAGGGTCTTGGCAATGAAAAGACCAAGCCCCATGCCTTCGTAACCCGGGCGCTGTGCGCGGTCCCGTTCAGATCTGCGGCGTCGCACGAAGGGGTCTCCGATCCGACCGATCAGGTGCGGAGGGTAACCGCGACCGTCGTCCATGATGCGGATGGAAATCGTATAGTCTGTCCATTCCGTTTCCACCCAGACCGTGGTGGACGCAAAATCCACGGCGTTCTGGACGAGATTGCGCAGGCCATGAATGATTTCTGGTCGGCGCAGGACCATGGGCGCGTTTTCAAGATCGTGGTGTTCGAACAGGACGTCCTTGCCGCGACCCAGATGCGGGTCGGCAGCTTCTTCGATCACGGTTGACAGGGGTGCTTTGCGCAGATGCAGGTCGTCCTTTCCGGCCCGCCCCATTGAGCGCAGGATATCACGGCACCGATCCGCCTGTTCGCGAATCAGCGCGGCGTCTTCGCGCAATTCGGGGTGATCGTCGAGTTCCTCCATCAGCTCGGCGCTGGTGAGCTTGATTGTGGCGAGTGGCGTCCCAAGTTCATGCGCGGCAGCGGCAACAACACCGCCAAGGTCGGTTAGTTTCTGTTCACGCGCCAGCGCCATATGGGTTGCGGCAAGCGCTTCGGACATGGAGGACATTTCCGATACCACACGGCGCGAATAGACCGAGCTGAACAGGATTGCGATCACGATGGCGGCCCAGTTGCCGAACAGGAACACATCGGGGATACGCAGCACGAAATACTGCTGCGTGCGCAGGGGCATATAGTATTCCAGCATGATCGTGACGAGCGCGATGGCAAGCGACGCGATGATCACGGTCGAGCGTACGGAAAGAACCGACGCGGAAATTGTCACCGGACCGACCACCAGAACAGAGAACGGATTGTTCAAACCCCCCGTCAGGAACAGCAGGAAACAAAGCTGTAACAGGTCAAAAAGGATCATGAAGCTGTTTTCGGTTTCCGATAGCAGCTTGTTTTCCGGGAAGACGAACATCGCGATCAGGTTGCCGATCACAGAAATGCCCACCGCCAGATAACAAAGCCCGAATTCCAGTTCGAGATCAAAGGTGAACTGCGCGATAACCAGCGCGACCACCTGGCCAAAAATGGCGATCCAGCGGACCAGGATGATGGTGCGCAGCCGAATCCAGTTTCTCCGGCCCCCGACAGAGAGCAGTTCACTTGAAAAATCCGACATTTGCGCGCCTTTCCACTTGTCTCTGCCCGATCAATTGTTAGGTCTCTGCCAGACATCATTCAACATGACTTTGCCAGGGGTGCCGCCATGGCCCGTATTGCTGCCATCATTGCTGTTTTTGCCACGATCCTCGTTCTGGGTGGAATGTGGTTCATCTCGCAGGATCAGGGGGGCGATGACCAGTTTGCCCAGTGCCGTGAAGGGCAGGTGGCCGGGGGAGCTTCTGCCATCGGCGGGCCGTTCGAACTGGTCAGCGAGACCGGTGAGACCGTGACCGACAAGGATGTTCTGACGGAGCCGTCGCTGCTCTATTTCGGCTATACTTTTTGCCCCGATGTCTGTCCGATGGACACGTCGCGCAATGCGGAAGCCGTTGAAATTCTTGAATCAAATGGAAAAATGGTTCAGCCGATATTTATCTCGATCGATCCGGCACGCGATACGCCCGAGGTCATGGCGGAGTTCACCGACTACCTGCACCCGCGCATGTTGGGGCTGACAGGATCACCGGCGCAGATCAAGGCGGCTAGCCAAGCTTATCGCACCTATTACAAGAAGCAGGATCCCGAGGACGGGGACGAGGAATTCTACCTCGTTGACCACTCGACCTTTACCTATCTGACGCTACCCGGGCACGGGTTTGTCGAGTATTTCCGCCGGGATGTGACACCTGAACAGATGGCGGACCGGGTCGGGTGTTTCCTCGAAAACATGTAATAGTTCCATGGCGTTTGACCCGGGCCGTGCACCAAGTTAAAACTTGGAAAATGCTATAGGGAAGAGGCGCATGGTGGAAGAAAACCTGCAGGAGATCGGACCGGACAAATCCTTGCTTCTGGTGGATGATGACGAGCCGTTTCTGCGCAGGTTGGCCAAAGCCATGGAAAAACGCGGGTTCGAAGTGGAAACCGCTTCTTCCGTCGCCGCAGGCAAGGCGATTGCCACGGCCCGTCCCCCGGCCTATGCAGTCGTGGACCTTCGGCTGGAAGACGGCAACGGACTTGATGTAGTCGAGGTGCTGCGCGAAAAACGCGAGGATTCCCGAGTGGTTGTGCTGACCGGCTATGGCGCGATTGCCACCGCCGTGGCGGCGGTCAAGATCGGGGCCACGGATTACCTTTCCAAACCTGCGGATGCAGCCGACATCATGAACGCGCTTATCAGCCGGGAAGGGGAGCTTCCCCCACCACCGGAAAACCCGATGAGCGCGGACCGGGTGCGTTGGGAACATATCCAGCGCGTATATGAGCTGTGTGACCGCAACGTGAGTGAAACGGCCCGCCGGTTGAACATGCATCGCCGGACATTGCAGCGTATCCTTGCCAAACGCAGCCCGCGTTAAGACATCACGAAAGCACCGTTTTCCAACGTCGGTTTGACGTCGGTATCCTGTCGGTACTGCGTCGGTGCCCGATTGTGTGCGTTGGTCGATTGTAAGTGAGTATTTTTGACAAGATGAAGGCCGGAGCGCTCAGAGATCGTAGCGTTTCAGGATCTTGTCGACGGTTTGGCCATTGGGCAGCGTGATCCCGGTCAGGCGCTGGTACGGCTCGAATCCCCGGCTTTGGTAATAAGCGAGGCCACCCGAATTATCAGCACGGATGTTGGCGTTGATCCATCGATACCCGAGGGCGCGCGCGGCGGATCTTGTCGCGTCAAACAGGGCCGACCCGGTTCCCAGCCCCGTTCGGCCGACCCGCACGAACGTGGCGATGTCGCATGCCTTGGGCGGCAGTTCGGGATGCGGTGCGATCCATTGGAAACCCAGCACTTCTCCGGTCGGGTCTTCGGCCAGATGCCAGGCCGAATGCACGGCGTTTATTTCCATCTTCGCCTGAAAGGCGTCACGCGACATTGGAGCGGTGAGGGCGGTGGTGCCGCCAATCGCGATGATCTCGTTCAGCAGGTCACACATGGCACCGCTATCCAGCGCACCGGCCCGGCGGATATGCAGGGTCATAGCGCGGCCAGAAGTTCGGCGTGGCGCGCGGTGTAGTCGGCGCGCACGTCAAGCGGTGGGCGCAGGCGGATCGACAGGCCGTCGATGATGTTCGGGTCCGGCCTGCCAAAGAACTTGTTGGCCTCGGCGGTCGAGAAACCAGCGATCTGGGTGGCTTCCATCCACGCGCTGATCCGGTCGGCGCGCTTGATCTGGGACTTGATCCGTTTCGGGGTTTCGGCGGGTAGGCCAAACCGGATGTGAATGGCTGCCGTCAAGCGGTCGTCCAGCTTGCCGTAGTCGGGGCCGACGGCGGCTTTGACCGGGGAAATCATGTCGCCGATCACGTATTCCGGGGCGTCGTGCAAGAGCGCGGCAAGGCGCCATTTAGTTGGTGCGGTCGGGTACATGCGGCCGAAAAGCTCTTCGACCAGCAGCGAGTGTTCGGCCACGGAATAGGCGAAATCCCCGAGCGTTTGCCCGTTCCAACGGGCCACGAAAGCGAGACCGTGGGCGATATCTTCGATCTCGATATCCACGGGGGTCGGGTCGAGCAGGTCAAGCCTGCGACCAGAGAGCATTCTTTGCCAAGCGCGCGCCACGGGAAGTCCTCTTTTTGGATGCAGTGTGCCTAGCGCAGGGGGAGCGCCATGCGCAACGGGGATTGTGGCCTAAAGTCGGGTTTCGAACGGGTGCTTGTGTCGCGACATGTATCGCAGGTAGCGCGGCAGGTACTGCACATGGCCGATAAGGTTGTCGAGTTGATGCCAAAGCGGTTCGCGTAACGGCTTTCGATCCGGGGGAACGGATGTGTCGCCACCGGCGTAGGTTTCGATGATGGGGCGCGGGAACCGGGTTTCTTTCTCGTACCCATGCCAGGGGCGCGGGTTGCTTGAAAAATGGATCAGGCACGGGCGGGCCATCCGGGTGTAGGCCGGAAACCTGTTCGGAAACTGCCAGTTCCAGCGCGGTGAAAGCTCGGCAAACTGCCCCTGGACGGCCATGTTGAGAAGGGATTGGTCGTGATACTTCAGGGTAATTCCCGATTGGTTGACGGCGAGCATCTCGGCAAGCAATCCTTGCTCGGCAAAGGCGGAGGTATCAATCAGCAGGACACCGGAATTGAAATAGCGATTGGCCGCGATGCCGTGGTTTTCAAAGTCGATGATCGGTTTTTCGCCCTGCCAGAAATGCTCCTTGTCGAGCGCCGCGGCGAGTGCGTGCGGCCCGAGATCGATATCGAACAGGCGTGATAAATCTGGGCTGCAAAGGTAGGTGTCGGCATCCAGATAAAGGATGCGGTCGTATTGGTCCTGGAAGATATCCGGAAGCCAGAGCCGTAGATAGGCAATCGAAGGCAGCCAGCGCAGGGGCAGGTTTTCCGCCCGCATCCTTTCATTCAGGTTCAGAACCTCGTTTCGAATGCCCAGATCAGCAAGAGGCCGGGGGATCGGAAGCGGTTCGAGGCTCGCAATGATGATGTCAAAGTCGCGGGGGCGGGACAGGGTGATGATACGCTGAGCCGCCAGCAGAGCATAGCCGAGCCACCCCGCGTCAACCGTGAAGATGACCGCTTTATTATGGGTAGGCGCTTGGGGTGTCACTGCAGGCTCCGCATTTGGCGGCATAAGACCATATGCGAGCAGGGCCGCCAACCCGATTGTGGCCCGAGCCTCTTGCCGTCCAGGACAGGTCGTATACGTGCCATTGTCGAAAGCCGTGGTCGGTGTTATCTGACCCCTCAAATCCATGGATCAAAGGAGCTGGGCGCTATGGCGACCGACTATATCGTGAAAGACATCAGCCTTGCAGAGTTTGGCCGCAAGGAACTGGATATTGCCGAATCCGAAATGCCGGGCCTGATGGCGTTGCGCGAGGAATACGGCGACAGCAAACCCCTCAAGGGCGCGCGGATCGCCGGGTCGCTGCATATGACGATCCAGACCGCAGTTCTGATCGAAACACTGGTGGCGCTGGGCGCGGATGTGCGCTGGGCTTCGTGCAACATCTTCTCGACGCAGGACCACGCCGCGGCGGCGATTGCCGCGTCGGGCGTGCCGGTCTTTGCGATCAAGGGCGAGACGCTGGAAGAATACTGGGATTATGCCGATCGCATCTTCATGTTCGAAGAAGGCGGCTGCAACATGATCCTCGACGATGGTGGGGACGCAACCCTGTACATCCTGCTGGGTGCGCGGGTCGAGGAAGGCGAGACCGATATCATCGAGAACCCGCAATCCGAGGAAGAGGTTGCCCTGTTCGCGCAGATCAAGAAGCGCCTCAAGGAAAGCCCCGGCTGGTTCGTGAAACAGCGCCACATGATCCAGGGCGTGACCGAAGAAACCACCACGGGCGTGCATCGCCTTTATCAGATGATGGAAAAGGGCCATCTGCCCTTCCCGGCGATCAACGTGAACGACAGCGTGACCAAGTCGAAATTCGACAACAAATACGGCTGTAAAGAGAGCCTTGTGGACGGTATCCGCCGCGCCACCGATACGATGATGGCGGGCAAGGTTGCCGTCGTCTGTGGCTATGGCGACGTGGGCAAAGGTTCGGCGGCCAGCTTGCGCGGTGCGGGTGCGCGTGTGAAGGTGACCGAGGTGGACCCGATCTGCGCGCTTCAGGCGGCGATGGACGGGTTCGAAGTGACCACGCTGGAAGATGAAGTGGCAAGCGCCGATATCTTCATCACCACAACCGGCAACAAGGACGTGATCCGCATCGAGCATATGCGCGAGATGAAGGACATGGCCATCGTCGGAAACATTGGCCACTTCGACAACGAAATTCAGGTGGCGAACCTCAAGAACCACAAGTGGACCAACATCAAGGAACAGGTGGACATGATCGAGATGCCCTCGGGCAACCGCATGATCCTCTTGTCCGAGGGCCGTCTCTTGAACCTTGGGAATGCCACTGGTCATCCTTCGTTCGTGATGTCAGCGTCCTTTACCAACCAGGTTCTGGCGCAGATCGAGCTGTTCACCAAAGGCGACCAGTACGAGAACGAAGTGTATATTCTGCCCAAGCATCTGGATGAAAAGGTTGCGCGGCTGCACCTGGACAAGATCGGCGCCAAGCTGACCAAGCTGCAGCAAGGTCAGGCGGATTATATCGGTGTTTCAGTTGATGGGCCGTTCAAGCCCGAGCACTATCGATACTGAACTCCACCTAAGAGCATGAACAAGAGAACCCGGCCAGTATCTGGCCGGGTTTTCTATTTTAGGCAGAATTGTGGTCGCCCGGAATCGGCAACCGTATTAGGGTGGCGGGGACAAAAGCCTTGGGTGGATTGGCCATGAAAAGAGTTTTGAGCATTGCGGCAGCTATTTGGACGCTGGGTATCGCGGCGACAGCGGATGAGGGTACAGATCTTGGACAGCAATTGTCCAACCCGGTGTCCGACCTGATCAGCCTGCCTTTCCAGCTGAACTATGACGAGGGTCAAGGGGCTGGCAATGGCAGCCGTTTTACGTTCAACATCCAGCCGGTCGTGCCAATCGCGCTTTCTCCGGACTGGAACTTGATCTCACGCACGATTTTACCGGTGATTTCTCAGGACAACGTCATTGGTGGGACAAGCCAGTCGGGGATTGGCGACATTGTGCAAAGCTTCTTCTTCTCGCCATCGCGTCCCACAGCGAATGGGTTGATCTGGGGTGTCGGGCCGGTTTTCCTATTGCCGACGGCCACAGATAACGCGTTGGGCGTAGACACATTCGGGGCGGGCATCACCGGGGTTGCGCTCAAGCAGACGGGGCGTTGGACCTATGGCGCGCTTGCCAATCACATTTGGGATATCAGCGGACCTGCAAGTATCAATGCGACCTTCTTCCAGCCATTCCTTGCTTATGCTGGCAACAATAACTGGACCTATACGATCAATTCCGAGTCGACCTATGACTGGAACACGGATCAGGCGTCCGTGCCGATCAACGTAGTTGTGAGCAAGCTGGTCAAGTTCGGGAACCGCCCGGTCAGCCTTGGACTTGGGGTGCGCCGCTATGTCGACTCCGCTCCTGGCGGGCCATCTGGCTGGGGGGGGCGTCTGGTTATGACATTCCTGTTTCCCAAATAGGCGGGCCGGGGAAAACCTTGTTCGATTCCCCCTTTGTGTCGTGCAGCGAGATGCCTAACCTGATCGTGAACCACGGTCGCGACTGCGGCGGTGCAGTTTTGGCCGTTAAAAGGGAGAAAACACATGGGCAAACGTGACGATTTGATTGCAAAATATGCGGACGATCTCAGGAACAAGTGCGGGATGGACCCGGATATGGACCTGCTGACCAAGGTGACGATCGGATGTGGTCCGGCGATCTACAATGATGATGCCTCGACCGTTGCCGCGTCTCAGGACAGCGAGCTGGAAACGGTCAAGTCCAACTTTCTGATCAAGAAGCTGGGCCTGTCGGATGGGCCCGAGCTCATGGAAGGGATCAATGCCGTGATCGAGACCTATGGCCGGTCCGAGCGCAACAAGTATCGTGCGGTTGTCTATTACATGCTGACCAAGCATTTCGGCAAGGAAGCCATCTACGGCTGATCCTGCCTTTTTATCACTTCATGCGCAGCGCCCGGTCCCCTCGGTCCGGGCGTTTTCATTTCGACATTGATTTTAGGTACTTGGCATTTGCCGCGACTCGGATCGAGCGGTAAATTACATGTATCGGGCCAGGATGGCCGGAACCTTATTAGAATTCACGTGTGGTGGTTAGGGAACACGTGGGGTACGGGGGTTCCGGTTGTTTGGCCGGGCCCCCGTTTTTATTCCGGCTCAAAGAAGGGTCAGCACGACACCCATGATGGTGCAGCCAATTGCGGCATACCCCCCATCGATCAGCATCAGTGTCCGGTTACGTCCGGCAAAGGCATAGTTGGTGACCAGCCATGGCGCGGCGAGGAAAAGGCCGATGCCCAGCCCGGCGGTAAAGCCCGCGCCGACGGTTTCTATCCCCGAGAGCGAAAAAACGTGGCGCATCATTCCGGCAACCAGCAGGGCACAGATGAAGGCCGCGACATAGGGCATGGCGCTACCTGTGTTGACGGGGCGGCCGTCTTCGCCAACTTCGACACCGGCAGCTTTCATCCAGGCTTGGGACAGCGCCATGTACCAGATCGCGCCAAAAATATATGAGGCCAACGCTGCGGCCACGACAATCGCAATTTCCATGGGTTCGTTTCCCGATCAATTGATCCTGGCGCAACTATGCCCGATTTGTCAGCCTTGCATACCGCCGATTTCGCAGATGATCGCCCATTCCTCTTCTGTCACGGGCTGCACCGACAGGCGCGAGTTTTTGACCAGAACCATCTCCGCCAGACGCGGATCGGCCTTGATCATGTCGAGCGATACGGGCTTGGGCATGGTTTTCAGTGCCTTGATATCCACGCATTCCCAGCGCGCATCGTCGGTGGTGCTGTCCGGGTGGGCCTCGGCGATGACTTCGACAATGCCGACCACGGATTTCTCTTTCTGGCTGTGATAAAAGAAACCCCGGTCGCCAACGGCCATCTCGCGCATGAAGTTGCGCGCCTGATAATTGCGCACGCCGTCCCATTCCTCGCCCGCGTCGCCCTTGTCGAGCTGGTTTTGCCAGCTCCAGGTCGAGGGTTCGGATTTGAAAAGCCAGTAGCGCATCACCCCAGGACCTTGTTCCAGGCAATGAGCTCGACCGAGGCAAAGAGGTCGGCCGCCTTGTAGGGATCATTTGCCGCCCAGGCCTGGGCTTCGGACATGTCTTCGACGTTCAGGATGATCAGCGAGCCGCACATGTTGCCGTCGTCGTCAAGGAAGGGGCCGGCGGTTTCCACGGTGTCACCGCTTGATTTGAGGTAGGCCACATGGGCGTCGCGGTTGGCTTTGCGAATATCAAGCGCGCCGGGTTTGTCCTTGGCAATAAGAGCGATACGCATGGGTCATTCCTCCTTGAGGGGTCGGGACAGAAGTGTGCGGATGGCGTCGGTCACGCTGACCGAGCCGGTGGAAAGCTGGTGAACCATTTGGCAGATCGGCATATCAAGGCCGATCTGCTGGGCGAGCCGGGTCACGGCCTCGGCGGTCTTGGCGCCTTCGACAGTGATCGTGGGATCAAAGGGCTTCTCTTGGCCAAGGGCAAGGCCAAAGCGGTAATTGCGCGACTGTTCGGACATGCAGGTCAGGGCGAGATCGCCCATGCCAGACAGGCCCGAGAGGGTTTCGGAGCGCGCGCCAAGGTGAATCGCAAGCCGGGTCATCTCGGCAAAACCACGGGTCATCAGCGCGGCGCGGGTGCTGTCACCCATGCCTTGACCGATGCAGGCGCCACAGGCGATGGCGATGACGTTCTTAAGCGCGCCGCCCAGTTCCGCGCCAATGACATCCGTACTTCGGTAGAGGCGCAGGGCTGGGGTGGCGAGCTGATGTTGCAGGGATCGCCCGATCGCCTCGTCTTGGCAGGCGAGCGTCAGTGCGGTGGGCAGGCCACGTGCAATATCGGCGGCAAAGCTGGGGCCTGTTAGGATCGCGGGCGTGGCCTCGGGTTTGAGCCGCGAGAGCACCTCGGCCGGGCCGGTGAGCGTGTTTAGGTCGATCCCCTTGCAGCAGGCTACCAACGCCTTGCCAGAGAGAGGGGTGTCAAACTGATCCAGTACCGTGGAAAGGCTCTGCATCGGAGTCGCCAGTAGCAGTGTATCCGCCAGAGCAGATTGAGCCAGATCCCCCGTAACAGAGACTGATTCCGGCAGCGTGACACCTGGAAGGCGTAGGCTTTGGCGGGTGGACTGCAACGCGCTGGTGTCCCGCGCCCAAAGGGTCACTTCGGCGCCGCTGCGTGCGATTGAGATGGCAAGTGCAGTGCCAAACGCGCCTGCGCCGATGACTGCGATACTCATGCCTTGGCCCCCTTCTTTCCGCTACCCAGAAGCGCCGGGGCGGTTTTATCGAGCGGCCAGCGCGGGCGGGCGGAGAGAGTCATATCGTCCTTCGCCCCAGCGCGGAAGCGTTCGAGCCCGGCATAGGCAATCATCGCCGCGTTGTCGGTGCACAGATGTAGCGGTGGGGCGGTAAACGTAGTGACGTTTTCGGCGCAAATAGTCTCTAACCTTGCCCGAATCGCCGTATTTGCGGCCACGCCGCCTGCGACGGCAAGAACAGGTTTGCCGGGGTTTTCCGCAAGGTAGAGTTCAAGCGCGCGGCGCGTCTTCTCGGCCAGGACATCCACGACGGCCGACTGGAACCCGGCGCAGAGATCGGCGCGGTCCTGTTTCGTCAGGCCTCCCTTTTCCGCAATCACCGCGTCGCGGGCGCGCAACAGGGCGGTTTTCAGACCCGAGAAGGACATGTCGCATCCGGGGCGGTCGAGTAGCGGTCGGGGGAAACGAAAGCGTTTCGGATCACCCTTTTCCGCTTCGGCCTGTACCGAAGGGCCGCCGGGCTGGGGCAGCCCCAGAAGGCGTGCGGTCTTGTCAAAAGCCTCTCCCGGGGCGTCGTCGATCGTGCCGCCAAGCCGAGAAAAGCTTTCTGGGCCGTGGGCGATCAGGAACTGGCAATGCCCCCCCGAGACCAGAAGCATCAGGTAGGGAAAGGTGATCTGATCGGTCAGGCGCGGGGTGAGGGCATGACCGGCAAGATGGTTGACCCCGACAAGCGGGATAGCGAGACCCGTCGCCAGTCCCTTGGCGCACATCACGCCGGACAACACGCCCCCGATCAACCCCGGACCGGCGGTCACGGCGATGGCGTCGATCTCGGGTAGGGTCAGGTTGGAGGCCGCAAGCGCCTCTTCGATACAGATGTCGAGCTTTTCAGCGTGGGCACGGGCGGCGATTTCCGGGACAACGCCGCCGAACGGAGCGTGAAGCTCCGTTTGTCCATGCACGACCGAGGCCAGGATTTCGGGCGCGTCGGTGCCGGACTGGCGGATGATGGCGGCGGCGGTATCATCACAGCTGCTTTCAAGCCCGAGAATGGTCAGGGTGCCTGTCATGGGCTGTCTTGATCCTTGTCGTTGCGCCAATGTCTTATGGCAGGTAACACCGGATGGCGGCTCAAACAATCCCGGCGCTTCTCATGAACGGAACTTGTCCCACGATCCTGTTGACCCGGCCCGCCCCCGCGTCGCGCAAATTCGCGCAGCGATTGAGGGATGCGGGTGTCACGGCGCCGATCGTGACGTCTCCTCTCATGCGGATCGAACCGGTGGCGGCGTCGGTGCCGGAGGGTCTGCGCGGGGTGCTGTTTACGTCGATGAATGGGGTGGCCGCTGTTGAGGGGCGGAGTTTGCCGGCCTGGTGCGTCGGCGATGCGACCGCGGCTGCTGCGGCCCGCGTCGGATGGCAGGCAATATCTGCGGGGGGTGATGCCGAGGCGCTTTACAAGCGGGTTTTGGCCGATGCGCCCCACGGCCCCTTGCTACATCTGCGCGGGGAGCACGCGCGCGGCGATCTGGCCAGACGGCTGAGCGCAGCGGGGATCGAAACATCAGAGACCGTCGTCTATCGACAGGTAACCGAACCTCTCGGACCGGAGGCGCGGCGGCTTCTGTCGGGAGACTCCCCTGTATTGGTGCCGCTTTTTTCGCCAAGAAGTGCCGAGACATTTCTTGCAGAGACGCCATTTCGCGCCCCGGTGGTCGGAATCGCGATCAGCACCGCAGTTGCCGATATTCTGGCCAAAGCAGGTGTTGCGCGGATTGACGTTGCGGCGGAACCGACGGCAGACGCCATGATTAAGGCGATTTTGGTGCGTCTGGGTGCAGACTGACGCATTGAGGACGCGGGTGTCCTCGCCTAAGTTGTTGGGTGAAAGTTATATTCAGACCGGATTCGAAAGGGTGACTGGTGGGCAACTCCGACAAGACCGACAAACCGGCAGAAGACAAGATTGAGGCGGAGGCGCCGAAAATTGATGAGATTCACGACGCCGTAATCATCGAAGATATTCCGCCAGAAGGGGACACCCCTGCCGATTCAGACGCAGATGTTGAGAGAGATAACTCTGTTGAAGCGGATGCGCGTGACGAAGAGATATCCGAGTCTGAGCAGGCAGACGAGGCTTTGGACCCCGAGACCGATGTGGATGATGAGACATCTGACTTACAAGAGGGTTCAGATGATGCTTCCGACTCGGCCAGCGAAGAGATCGTGGAAGAAACCTCGGCGCAAGCACCTGCGCCCGTGGCGACCTCTGGCGATGAGCCGCGCAAAGGTGGCTTTGTCCCGTTGTTGATTGGTGGGGTAATTGCCGGTGCGATTGGCTTTGGCGTTGCGGTCTATTTCGGGGATCAACTGGGGCTTGGCGCGAACTATGACGAAGACCTGGCCGTGCTGCGCCAGCAGATCGGGGATCAGGACGATCTGATTGCCAAGCTGCAAAGCAACCAGGCCAAGATTGGCGAAACCGCCAACGCGGCCCGTGAAAGTGCATCGGGCGTTGCTGGATTGAGTGAAACGGCCAATGCGCTGGGCGCGCGGGTCGAAGAGGTGGCCGATCAGGTCGCCATGCTGAACCAGCGTCTCACGGATATTGAGAAGCGCCCGCTGAACGAAGGGCTGTCGGCGGCAGCCATTGCGGCCTACGAGCGCGAGGTCGAAGAGCTCAAGGAACTGGTCGCGGCGCAAAAGGCGGAAGCGGCCGAGTTGAAAGACAACGCCGCCCTGTCGGCGCAAGCGGCCCTAGCGCGCTCAGCGGTGACGCGGATCGTAGCTGCGCTTGATTCCGGCGCATCATATCGCGCGGCCATCGTGGACTATGGGTCTGCCACCGGAAAAACCGTGCCCGACGTGCTCGAAGCCCATGCCGATGACGGCGTGATCACCATGGCGGCGTTGTTGGATGCCTATCCCGATCATGCGCGGGCCGCCCTTGCGCAGGCGCGGGCCGAGAAGGTGGACGAAGGCAAGGGCAACAAGCTGGGTGAATTCCTGAAATCGCATCTGGGCGCACGGTCGGTTGAACCCAAGGAAGGTACGGACACAGACGCCATCCTGAGCCGGGTCGAAGCTGCCATGCGCGAAGGGCGGCTGGCGGATGGGCTGGCGGAGTTGGATACACTGGCAGAAGGCCCGAAATCGGTCATGGCAGAGTGGCGCGCCTCTGCAGAAATCCGTTTGGCAGCCACCACGGCCGCCGAAGAACTGGCGCAAAGCCTGAACAGCAACTGAAGGTCATTCCATGCTCTGGTCATTGATTAAAATTCTTGTCTTTGTCGCCGTCATTGCCGGTCTGACCTATGGTTCCGTCTATCTGCTGGAAAGCGAAGGCGGGGTCATGATCACGGTTGCCGGGGTCGAGTATTCGCTGGGTCCGTTCCAGGCGGTGCTGGCGCTTGTGGCGCTGGTCGCGATCGTCTGGTTGGCGATCAAGCTGGCGGCGCTTCTTGTGGCAGTGCTCAAGTTCCTGAACGGGGACGAAACCGCGATCAGCCGCTATTTTGACCGCAATCGCGAACGCAAGGGTTATCAGGCTCTGGCAGACGGGTTGATGGCGCTGGCTTCGGGCGAAGGGCGCATTGCCATGGACAAAGCGCGCAAGGCCGAGAAATACCTCAAGCAGCCGGAGCTGACCAATCTGATCACCGCGCAGGCCGCAGAGATGAGCGGCGACAAGCGCAAGGCGGAAGAGGTCTACAAGACGCTTCTCAAGGACGAAAGCACACGGTTTGTCGGGGTGCGCGGCCTGATGAAACAGAAGCTCGACGAGGGCAAGACGGATGTTGCGCTCAAACTGGCAGAGACCGCATTCGCGCTCAAGCCACGCCACGAGGAAGTGCAGGATATGCTTCTGCGGCTTCAGACCGAAACCAAGGACTGGAGCGGGGCGCGTGGGACGCTGAATGCCAAGCTGAAGCATGGCACCCTGCCGCGTGATGTGCATCGCCGCCGCGACGCGGTGCTGGCGCTGGGCGAGGCCAAGGACGTCGTGAATGAAGAAAACTCGATCGAGGCGCGCGAACGCGCGATCGAGGCGAACCGCCTGTCGCCCGACCTGATCCCGGCGGCTGTGATGGCGGCGCGGGGTTATATCGCGCAGGGCAAGCCGCGCAATGCGACCCGGTTGCTGAAAAAGACATGGGATGCGCAGCCGCATCCCGATCTGGCCGCAGCATTTGCCGCGATTGAGCCGGACGAGACGCCCCATGCGCGGATCAAGCGGTTCAAGGGGCTGATCAAGGGCAACCCGGATCATGCCGAGGCCAAGATGCTCATGGCAGAGTTGAATATTGCGGCCGAGGATTTCCCGGGCGCACGCCGGGCGCTGGGCGATCTGTACGAAACCGACCCAACCCAGCGGTCGTTGACCATCATGGCGGCGGTTGAACGGGGCGAAGGCGCGTCGGACGCGGTTGTGAAAGGGTTCCTTGCCAAGGCGCTCACTGCGCCGCGCGGGCCGCAATGGGTTTGTGACAAGTGTCACAACATCCATTCGGAATGGGTGCCGACCTGTGAAAACTGCCACAGCTTTGACACGCTGAGCTGGGTTGCCCCGCCACAGACCGAAGCGGGTGCTGGCACAGGTGTCGAGATGCTGCCGCTGATCGTCGGCGCGCTTGAGGATCACTCGGAAGAAGAGGCAGAAACTGTTGCTGAAGAAGACGAGTCGGACGTCGTAGAAGGCAGCGTGGCCGAAGAAGAAACACCGACCGGGCCGGATGCCGTGGTGTCCGAAGCAGAGGCAAAGGAGGCGGCCAAGACCTGAGCCGTTTCGAAGCAGCCTAATGCAAAAAACCCCGCGCGGCGCTGCCTAGCGGGGTTTTTCATGAATCACTTGTAAGGTTCAACGAGATCCGCTGACATCTGGTAGGTGATCTCCACTTCCGTGGTGCCATCCACCATGTAGAGGTTTTCAGTCGCAAACTCTGACTGCATCTGGCCCGCGATCCAGATCGGTTCGAACATGCCGTCGACCTTGATCCCCTTGGGGTAAGTGACATGCACGATCTGGTTGGCATCTGGTGGCGGGGTGTGGATACAGGCGCCGACTGTCGGGACGAGAAGAAATTCGACCGCTTCCTCACCCTTGAATTCAAGTGGCAGGATGTAGCCAGGCAGACGTACGGATTGCCCGACAATCTCGGGATTGGGTGAGCGGGCTGCCTTGATCCGGTTCTCCATGACCACGAGGCGTTGGGCAAACAACCCATCCACGTCGAGCCCGCGTTCAGTCAGACCCGCGCGCAATTCGGTCGCTTCGGCGCGGATCTGGGGGTCCTCCTTGTCTTCCAACAGGGATTCAAGCCGCAGAAGCTTGGCCAAGGATCGGATGTCGGACTGGTCCAGATCGGCAAACGGGTTCTCATAAGGCTCAACTTCCGGGATCAGCGCATTCCACTCGATCACGGTGGGCTCAGCGGCAAAGGCCGTCGTTGAGAAACCTAGTGCAAGAACACAGGCCGTCGTGGTGGCAAAGCGCATTGTCGTTCCAACTCCTATAGGCGCATGGTCAAGCCGTCCGCCAAGGTCATGCGATAGACACGCAGGGCAGGCAGGAGGCTGGCCAGGAAACCAAAGCAGAAAACGGCGAGGATCAAAAGACCTTCCCTTGGAAGAGACAGGGCCGCACCCATGCGAAAGCCGAAATTCGCCGAAAGCACGGGGTCGGCCACCAATGCGCCGATCGTCAGGAGCGCGAGACCCAGCGCAAGGCCACCAAGGGTGACAAGCACTGCTTCGAGAACGATCAGGCCAAAGATCGTGCCCGGCGTGGCGCCCACGGAACGCAGGATGGCGAATTCACGGCGGCGGGATTCAAGCGCGGCGGACAGCATCACCACCATACCCACCATGCCCGCCACGGCCACGGCCGCCGCCATGATGCGCAGAGCTCCTTCGGCGGTGCCGGTGATCGACCATAGTTGCAACAGGGCGACGTTGGGCATGACAGCCGACAACGGTTCGGGCGCGGTTTCGTTCAGGGCGCGTTGTACGCCAAGAATGCCCGAGGCGGATTTGAGACCCACATAGATCGCGTTGATCTGCTCGGGTTCAGGTTCGTGCTCTTCATGCGCATGGTCCGCGTGGTCGTCATGATCGGCTTTGGTGTGGTCCTTGTGCGCATCGTGTTCATGCTTGCTATGATCCGCGTCGGAGTGTTCCTCATGCGTGTCGTGCGCGTGTGCGTCATGATCAGCTTCGTCGTGGTCCTCACGCGCGTCGTGTTCATGTTCGTCATGATCAGCTTCGGCATGGCCCTCATGCGTGTCCTGCGCATGTTCGTCATGTTCCGCGTGGTCATGATCCGATGTCGGAGCAGAGCGCGCAGCTTCGGAGCCCAGAGCTTCGAAAGGATCACTTTGGACCGGCGCTTCGTCCTGATGCAGGGCATCAAACCCGTCAAGCGAGATCAGAACCATGCGGTCCACTGCCGTTCCGGTTGGCGCCAGAACACCTGAAATGGAAAATGGGGCTTCGTCGTGCTGATGGAAAGCCACCGATCCGCTGCCATGGGCGTTGATGATCTCGGTGCCCAGAGCATAGCCGAATTCGGCAGCGATTTCGGCCCCAATCACGGCGTCATGTGCGTTCTCAAAAGCATGACCGGAGGCAAAACGAAGCTCCTGCCCATTGGAATGTCGGAAATGCTCGAAATAGGCCGTGCTGGTACCGATCACCGGATAGCCACGATGGTTGTCGCCCATCATGATCGGCACAGCCCAAGCGGTTTGAGGCAGGTCAGAGACATATTCGAACGTGTCCCAGTTCAGCCCGGACCCGGTCGAGCCGACCCCAAAGACCGTGGCCATCAGGATTTGCACATCATTGCCGCGTGGCGCGACGATCAGGTCGATGCCCGACGCGGAGTTTGCAAAGGCGAGCCGCGCCTGGCTGCGCAGGCGCTCAACCCCGAGGATCAGCGCCACGCTGAGGGCGATGGAAAATACGGTCAGAAGCACCACAAAACGCCGGTTCCAAAGACTTTGGATACCCAGAGAGATCATGCCGATGCCCCCCTGTTCAGATCACGAAAGTCGACAACCCGGTCGAAATGTTGCTCAAGCCCGGTGTCATGACTGACGAACAAAAGCGCGGCTTTGGCTTGGGCACATTCCCGCATCAGCAGTTCAACGAACTGGTGTTTGGTGGCCTCATCAAGGGCCGAGGTGGGTTCATCCGCGAGGATCAGTTCCGGTGCTCCGATCAGGGCGCGGGCGGCCGCGACGCGTTGCTGCTGACCAACGCTGAGCGTGCTGGCCGGGGCGGACATCAGCGCAGGATCTCCAAGCCCGAGATCCGTGAGAAGTGCGCGGGCCGTTTCTTGCGGGTCGTGTCCGGCTCGATCGCGGCGGCGTTTGGAAAATCGGCAGGGCAACAGCACGTTGTCCAATGTATTGAGCCACGGCAACAGGTTGAAAACCTGAAAGACAAGGCCAAGGTGATCGACACGGAACCTGTCGCGGGCAGAACCGGAGAGCGTCCCCACATCCGTCCCGGCAACGGAAACGGCGTTGGCCGGTATGTTGATTACACCCGCAATGGCCGATAGCAGCGTGGATTTGCCGATACCGCTTGGCCCCTTGAGAAGAACACTCTCGCCCGGGGCGAGCGCGAAACTGGCCAGGTCAAGCACGGGCTTCGTGTTGTTGGGCCACCGGAATTGAAGCGAGTCTATGGTCAGCGCGTTCATGATATGTGATACTATTACAATGCTTCTTACGTGATACCGAATACGCCGGGATTATTCCAGATGGAAAATCCCGGAAACGAATGGTTTTCGAACTTCGCTGAATTTCGGGGTGCCCGGTATCAGAACCGTTCGCCGACTGAGATATACAAAAGGGACTCTCCGTCATCGTTAAAAGACATGTCGACGGCGAAATTGACCGGTATCTTTTTTGACACACGGTAACGAAGTCCGACCCCTCCGGCATAGCCGTTGCGGTTCAGGGCATCGAAAGACGATCCGACACCGCCCGCCCCGGCAAAGGCCACGAAGCCAAAACGATCCGATAGGCGGTGCCGATATTCCGCTTGGGCCGACAGGAGCCGTGGACCCAAATACTGGGTGGGGTTGAACCCACGCATCGCATCCGTCCCGCCAATCGAGCACAGATCAAAAAACGGAACGCTGCCATTCGTGCCGCATCCCGCCACGCGCAGGGCGAGCACGTTTTCCGCGCCAATGGGCGTGTAGTGGGAAAACAGGGCGGTTGTCTTGGAATAATCCGTCACGCTGGAAGATTGCACTTCGTTGGCTAATGCGGTCGCCACAAGATGCGTGCCGTCTTTCGGATAGAGGTCGCTGTCCCGCGTGTCATATTCCGCGACCAGACCAAGGCTATAGGTCGTCAGGCCGCCGAGAAGACGATAGTTGCCGGGCAGACCGGAGAAGTTGGGGTTTCCCGAGGAAATGTCAGTGTCGAGATACTTGCCCAGGATCCCGACCTTGAAATTCGACGCAACCTTGCGATCGAGCTGGACCTTGGCGAACCTGCCGGTCTGCAGAAGCGGAATCGCAACTGGACCCGCCAAAAGGTCGTAGTTCAAATTCGCTTCTGCCAAGGTCGAGGAGAATGTCCAACGATCCTCGTCCAGAGCAAGCTTGAACGAAAGACCATGGGCCTCGCTCCCATTTTCCGATTTCATGGCACCAATCCCGAGCATGGATGTTCGCGAGGCCGGATCTGCCTGAAACAGGTATCCCGCTCCAAGCGCCAGACCGGCCCCGATCAGGGGATTGGAAAAAGGAATCGGTGCAACGATGAATGACCCGTGACGGAATCCGACAGTTGCTTCGGTCTCTGTGACCTTGGCGATCTGGTTGCCGGCCAAGTGCCGATCTTCGGCTTGCGCAGTTGCAGCTGCAAAGGTGATTGCAAGTGTCGCGAGCGTGACCGAAGTGGTGAATGGCCTAAGGAAATCACACAAAAACGAAAACATCGGATCCCCGCGCAGGCGTTAAGAACCCTCGAATTCTAACATGGCAACCAATGAAATCCCATGCGGTACACCGCCCATCCGTAGGTTTAGCGTTCGGCCTCGTCCATCAGCCCGCGAATCCATTTGGCGCAGAGCCAGGTCGCCGGAAAGGCCAGCGGGAATGCCAGAAGGATTGTGATCACGGGCTCCAGCGCGGTCCAGCCCAGCGCCTGCCACATCAACCCGATAAAATACAGGTTGATTGCGACCGCGCCCCACGCAAAGACAAAGAACCAGAGCGACAGGCGCCGAACCGTCCAATAGACGGGTTCGGCATTGTCGGCCTCAGTGGCTGGTGCCTTCGGAGAAGGTGATTTTGTTCCAGACATTGTATTTTCCCGAGGGTTTGCGCATCGGCAGGCGGCGCACTTCTTCCAGAGTTTCGGCATCATAAACGATCACCGCGCCATCGTCTTCCCAGATCGAAACCAGCGCATAACGCCCATCCTTGGTGAATTCGACATGCGCAACGGTCTTGCCGACGGCGGGTTGCAACGTTTTCACGATCTCAAGGCTTTGCTTGTCGATGACGTGCATAAGATCCCGGTTGGGGCCAAAAAAGACATCGGCCCAGACATAGCGCGAGTTCTCGTGGCTGCGCACAAAGAACCCCGGCCCTTTGGCTTCGATCTTCTTGATGGTTTCCCATGTCGACATGTCGATCACCGACACCACGCCACCGCGCATGTGCGGGGTTGCCATCACGGTAGTGCCATTACGTTCCCAGGTGGTGCCCGAACTCAGATGCGGCATGCCCGGCAGGTCGAGATCGGCGATCTTGTGACCGATGACAAGGTCGATGACCTGCCCGCCGGTGCCTTCGGCCCCATCACGGGACGCGCCCATGATGTATTCATAGGTCTGGTCAAAGAAGAAATCGTCGAGGTAATCGGGCAATGTGATCTTGCGAAGGGGGAAGGGAATATCCTTGTGTGCCAGACCCTCGGTGCGCCAGTCATGGGCAAAGCCGAATTGTGGGGGATTTTTGCCGTAAAAGATCTCCCAGATCTCCGGCACATCCTTGAGCGCCAGCACAAAGCTTTCGCGCGGCGGCACCTGATAGACGGCCGACACGCGGCTTGGTGTGCCATCCTTGCCCACTACGGGCTGCACCTTGGCGACGGTCAAGTCTTCGGTATTTAGGATGGTCAGCAGATTGGGCAGATAGCTGGCTACGGCCAGCCATTTGCCGTCACTCGACATCGCGATATTGCGGCTGTTTAGCCCTGCGCGCACCTGACCGACGGTCTGCAGCGCGTAGATGTCATATTTCTGCACCCAGCCATCGCGCGACATGATGAACAGATACCGCCCAGTCGGATCGTATTTCGGCCCGCCATGCACGGCAAAAGGCGTCGGGAACCGGTCAAGTACCTCGAACGTGTCGCCATCCAGAACACTGACGTGATGGTCCCCCGTTTCCACGACAACGGTGATGTTCATCGGGTCTGCATCCCAAACGGGTCCATCCACCGGCGTATAGTCCGGGTTCATCTCGCGGCTGGCGTTGATCTCGGCTTTACCCCACGGAGGGAGCGCCTCAAGCGGGGTTCTGAGCAGTTCGACAATGGCATCTGCCCGCGCCTGATCCAGCTCTTCTTTGAAGGCCGGCATCTGCGTCGCTACGCGCCCGTTCAGGATGACTTCGGCCAGGTTCGGCCCTCGGATCTTGCGCAAGGTTTCGGGGATCAGCGCCGGTCCCGAACCGCCCAGCCGATCTTCTCCATGGCACGAGGCACAATGCTCGGCGTAATCCTCCTTGGCTCCGGCAAACGCCATGCCCGACAGGAACACGGCCGCCAGCGTGGTCAGCATTCGTCCCATCTTCATTTTGCCGAAAATACTCATGCGGTAGGCGTCCGAACGCGCGCCGACGAAGGGGTCAGAAGAACTGGTGTTGCGGGTCATGTTTCTTGCCTCGAAACGGGGTGACGCTCAGCCGTTCGGCCTCATCGACACCGATCTCGGAATTTGTCAGGTAGCAGGCCGGATCTTCGGCCCACGGATCGCCCGTAACCTGCAATGCGCGGATGCGGGTGTTGCCGCCACAGACATCCTTGATCGCGCAGGCGCCGCAACGGCCCTTTAGGGGGCGCGGCCGGGTGCGCAGGGTGGCCAGCATCGGATCGTCACCAGTCCAAAGCTCGGAAAACGGCGTCGTCTTAACGTTGCCGACGGAATAATCCGACCAGTAGGTGTCAGGATGCACCTTGCCTAGGAAATCGATATTGGCCACGCCAAGGCCAGAGCTGTTGCCGCCCCAGGCCACGAGGTGGTCGCGCAGATGGGCGACCTTGTCGGCGTCGAACCGCTCTGCTGCCCATTGCAGGAAATAGCCCGCGTCGGCGTCGTTGTTGCCGGTGACGATATCCAGTTCCCGCCCGCCATTGGCAGATTCCCAAGCCCGTTCCAGCAACAGGTCCATGCCCTTGCGGGTCATCAGGTGATGCGCATCCTCGCCCCGGTTCTTGTCGCCGCGCCCGGCATAGACAAGGTGGCTGAGGTAAAACTTGTCCACGCCTTCGTCGTCGCAAAGCTTGAGAAGATCGGGCAGGTGGTGCTGTGTGCCTTCGGTCAGGCAAAAGCGCAGTCCAACGCGCACATCGCGTTTCTTGAGCTCGCGCACGCCACGCACGGCATCGTCAAACGCGCCATCGACACCGCGGAACCAGTCATTGGTCGCGCCGATCCCGTCGATGGAGATGCCGACATAGTTGAAACCGATCTCGGCCACGCGGTCGGCGGTTTCGCCGTGAATCTTGGTGCCGTTGGTCGACAACGCCAGCACGCGGGTCAGCTTGCGCGCCCGTTCCGCCAGCGGGAAAAGATAGGGGCTGTCCAGCGGCTCGCCACCTGACAGGATAATCGCCGGGACCTTGAACTGACCCAGATCCTCAAGCGTATCGAACGCCTGTTTCTCGGACAATTCGCCGGGGAAATTCACGTCCGCCGACACAGTGTAGCAATGACGGCATTTGAGATTGCAGCGCCGGGTCAGGTTCCAGATCACCACCGGTTTCACGGCGCGGTCCGGGTTGCGGTGCCGCGCGGGTGTCGGCTTGACCAGCTGGTGCATGTATTCGGTAAGGCGGAACATGTCAGTCCCCTTTCTTGCGAAGCCGAAGCCCCGTCTTTTTCAGAATCCGGGTGGAATAGAGCGTGTCACAGCCCCGCAGCGCGTCGCCGAGGAGGGTCACGATCTGCTGGCGTTTTTCCTCGACCTCGTCCTTGGAAGACCCGTGCACCATGGCAAACAGGTTATAGGGCCAGTCAGGAAGCGCGCGCGGACGCTCGTAGCAATGGGTGACAAAGGGCAGGGCACCGATCTGTGCGCCAAGTTCGGCCAGACGATCATCTTGGACATCCCAGACGGTCATGCCATTGGCGGTCATGCCCAGCTTGTAGTGGTTCGGGGCGGCGGCAATCCGGCGGATCACACCGCTGTCTTTCATCGCCTGCAGGCGTTTGGTCAGCTCGCCTTCGGGAATGGCGAGCTCCGAGGCCACCTTGGCATAAGGCGCCGGGACAAGCGGCAGCCCCCCTTGAAGGGCTTCAACGATGCGGCGGTCTGTAGCGTCAAGTGTCATGCGGCAACCCGAAACCCGATGTAGAATTCCTGAAGCTTGGGAAACTGGAGTACCTTGTACCCAGTGTCCTGTTCTATTGCTTCGGCCACCTGTCCGATCGCTTCTGGCGTTTCACAAGCCAGCACGAACCACATGTTCAACCGATGCGTACGTTCATAATTATGCGCAACCTCGGGGCGCGCATTGACTTTGGTTAGCACGGTTTCAAAGTCTTCTTCCGGGATCGCCATGGCGCACAGGCAAAAGTCGCCGCCCATTGCATGGGCATCAAAGAACGGGCCAAACCGGGTCAGAACACCATCGGCACGCAATTGACGAATGCGGGTAAGAACTTCTTCTTCGGTGATCCCGAACTCTTTGGCCAAAACCTTGAAGGGGTGATGGTCCAGCGACAGATCATCCTGCAACCGGTTGATCAGGTCGCGGTCCAGCTGGTCAAGCTCGCTCATGCTGCGCTCTCCTTGGGGGCGGTGATCATCGCGCCGGTCTGTTTGAAACAGCGGGTGGAAAACAGCGCCTGATGCCGTACCCCTTGCAGTTCGGGCAGTTTGGCAGCGTTTTCCAAAGCTTCCAGCGCTTCGCCCCGGCTGCGGGCATGGATCATGGAATAAAGGCGATAGGGCCAGACACCTTCGACGGGGGTGCGTTCATAACACAGAGTAATGCCCGGCTGCGCAGCCAGTTTCGGGCCGGCCACCGTTATCTGGTCTGGTGACAGGTCCCAGACCACCATGGCGTTGCTGCGCCATCCCAGCGCGCGGTGCCGCACGATCACGCCAAGTCGGGCAATGATGCCAGAGTCCACCAGTCGATCAACGCGTTCAAGCACGCTGGCCTCGCTGCGATTCAGCGTCTCGGCAAGGGCGGCATAGGGCTGAGCCACGATCGGCATGCCTTTGGTCAGAAGTTGCAGGATGTCCTGATCACCCGGGCGCAGCGCGGAACAATCGGCCTGTTTTGCAGCGGGAGGTGCGCCGCGTGTCCCCTCGCCACCATTGAGGCGGAAGCCGAGGTCGACATTGAAGGGCCGCACGAGGCGCAGAGCCAGAACACGCAGGCCGGTACGTTCCTCGATCCGCGCCAGCGACGCATCCACATGGGCGCGGTCAGGTCCGGTGGCAACGAACCACAGGTTCCATTCATCTTCACGCTCGTAGGAGTGGTTCACACCAGGCTCCTGTCCGATGATCGCGGCAACCTCTTCGATCCGCTCATCCGGTGCCGCCACGGCGGCCAGTGTGCTGGCCGACACGGTGTTGGGCGCGCAGGTCGCGCCGACCCGCGTAATCCGTCCGCTATTCTGCATCTTCGACAGGCGGTCGAGCACGTCGTCCTCGGTAATCTCCAGCGCCTTGGCCAGCTCGGCAAAGGGGCGCGCGGTGATCGGGAAATTACGCTGGAAATCATCCAGCAACAGGCGGTCAATTGGGTCGGCAACGATCTTCATGGCTTACAGTCCCGTCCTGTGCGCGCGCGCTGTGAAAAAGATGCCAGAGGGGCTGTCGGCGTCAATCTCGCGCAGCTTTTCAAAGCTGTGCGTGTCGTAGATCATGACCTTCCCGGCATCGCGGACACTGATCCAGACCTCGTTGCCGCGCGGCGTGAACTCCATGTGCAGCACCGCGGGGCCGGGTTTGAACTCGTGGATGATTTTCTTGCTTACCGTGTCGATCACTTGGATCGTGTCGTTGAGCGGATGGGCAAAGTTCACCCAGACATGCCGCCCGTCGGGGCGCGCCATGGCAAAGACCGGCTGGCCATAGGTCTGGGTGCGTCCGCTTTCCTCCAGCGTATCGGAATTGATCCACAGAACCTCGTGGTGACCCACGGCGGGCAGGACAAATTCGTTGCCAGTATGCGCCCAGCCTTCGAGGTGGGGCATCTTGTAGACCGGCATTTCCTTTTGGCCGCGCCCATAATTGGGCAGCACGCGGATCGGTTGGGGGTTCTCGTCCCACAGGTCCAGCGCGGTCAGCCCGTCTTCGCCAAAAAGGCCGGTGATATAGGTGCGGCCATTGGCAGTTATCAGCGCGTCATAGGGACGGTCGCCCATGTCGGAGATCTTGGTGATGTCGAGATCGCCCGAGGACAGATCGGCAATCCATGTCTCGCCCGTATCCCACATGGTAAACACAAAGCGACGGCCGGGCGCATCGACAAGGCCGATGGTCTTGCTGTCGGTCGGGATGTCGGCAACCATTTCCAACGTGTCAGCATCAAAGATGCGCACACCGCCGGGCTCATAGTTGGAGACGGCCACGAGGGTTCCGTCATCCGAAATCGCGCCGCCGATCGCGTTTCCGGCCTGTACCACGCGATTTGCAATCTCGCGGGTGACGATATCGACCTTGGTCAGGCCACCGTCACGGCCAAACACATAGGCAAAGCGTTCGTCCGGCGAATAGACCAGCGACGCGTGGCTGAGATCGCCCAGCCCCTCGATCCGTGCCAGCGCGGCGCGTTCGGACTGGTCTACCAGAAGGACCGAGCCTTTTGCCCGCTCGATCACCAGACCGAGATCCCCCGTCGCAGTGGGTTCACCAAACGCAGTCGTCGCAAAAAGCGCCGCTGCCAGCGTCAGGCCAAGCGATTTCATTGCATGTCCTCCGGGGAAAGCAGGTAACGGGCCACCCATTCGGCTTCTGCCTCGCTCATCAGCGGGCGCCAGGGGGGCATGGGGGTGTCAGGGATACCGTCAAGGATCACGTCCCTGAGCACCTCGACGTCGTAATGTTCGATGGTTTCGGGGCGCAGGTCGGGACCCAGCCCACCCTTGAGCGTCAACCCGTGGCAAGAGCCGCAATCCTGAACCACCAGTCGCTTGAGTGCGTCCGGGTCGATCGCGTCCGTGGCCAGCGCCATGGTTGCCAGAAAGAGCGCCCCAGTGAAGACTGCATTGCCTGTCAGGGCGTTGCGCCGCCGCCGGGGTGGGCGCGGGATCGGGTCGCGATATGCTTTTTCAAACCTATCCATTTGCGCTCACCGCTTCGACGGGCAGGTCTTGCGGTTTGGAGGCATAAAGCGAGACGACCTTGCCGATGATAAAGAGAGTGGGGGGCTTCAGACCGGCATCGCGGCAATCCTGCGCGATGGTGCCAAGGGTCGAAACCATGCGTTCTTCGTTTGCCGCCGTGGCACGTGAGATCGCCATGACCGGGGTCGAGGGTTTGAGACCCTCTGTCATCAGGCCTACGGCGATCTGGCCGATATTGGCAACACCCATGTAGACGACCAGCGTCGTGTCCGGGTCCGCCAGACGTTTCCAGTCAAGATCAAGCACCTTGTCCGCCTGACGGTGCCCGGTAACATACTGAACGCCCGTGGCCAGCCCGCGATGGGTCAGCGGCACGCCTGTCGAACAGCTTGCGCCCTGTGCGGCAGTGATGCCGGGGGCGTATTCGATCTCGATATTGCGATCCATGAGATAGGCGGCCTCTTCCGAGCCACGACCAAAGATCATTGGATCACCGCCCTTGAGTCGCGCCACCTTGCGCCCCATCGCTGCCTGTTCCCACAGGATTTCATTGATCCGGTCTTGCGGGACGAGATGATTCTTGGGGCATTTACCGACCGCGATCAGCTCTGCGCCCTCGGGGCAAAGCTCCATGATTTCGTCGGAGACAAGCCGGTCGTAGACCACAACGTCGGCCTCTTTCAGCATACGCAGGGCGCGCAGGGTCATCAGCTCGGGGTCGCCTGGGCCGGCTCCAATCAGGAACACTTTACCGGTCATGGGAAATCTCGCTTGTTGGTGTGGATGCGGACAGGCCCGGACTCCGCACCGTAAACGGTACCGGAAGAGAAAATTCTGGCTTGGGAATCCTGGCGTTTCATGGGCCCGAGATTGGCCCCTGGGCGCCCGCGCTTCCTTGACAAAAGTTAAGGCAGGGCGAAATAGATGCGGCTGATAAATATCTATTAGAGATAGAGGTTTTTGGGGTCAAAGCGTGATCGAAACAGGATTTCGATCAGAGTCACTTGGTGATTGCTTCGAGCCTTCTTGACCGATGTTGCGTGTTGAGTAAGTGCTGGCTATTCGTGTTGGTGGCATAAACGACCGTTTTTGGCACACAGTTCTCTCAGGGGTTTACGTCCGCTCGCCGGACAGAACGACCGTTCGCCCCGCGCGGAATCAAGCCGAGGGCGCCGCGCATCTCTGGGCCGTCCCCCGGCGCAGCGATTTGGCCGAGTTTGACGCACGACTGTGTGGGTATTCGGGTTTTGCGGGCATAAAGTGCTGTCCTTCAAATGTTGGTCCGCTGCGCCACGGCCCAGCGATGCGCTATTGCAAGCGGGGCACTTTCGGTACACTGCGGCCCTTCTCGGCTCCGCTGAATGTGCCAAAAGCAGTGTCGGACCATGCAGCACTTCCGGCTAGAGGCTCGCGAAGGTCGACCTTCCTGATTTTCAGGACAACGGCGGGTTCACTCCTGAACCTTGACCATTCCGATCATGTTCTGGGTTTCCCAATGCGGGCCACAGAGTGTCTGGGCATCGACCGGTTCAAGGAAGGTGAATTCGACATGCTCTTCGGGGAAGGCGCGGTCGGATTCGGGCATGCTGGCATCGGGCGAAAGAACGCTGTGGCTCGTGCGTTTGTCAACGTTCACCCAGCGCACTGTGGTGCCAACGGGCACGGTGATTTCGGCTGGGCAGAAGTTGTATTTGTACATGGTCACGACCGTCACGCCTTCGGCCTCGGACGAGGGTGCGCCGAACATCTCGACATAGCGTTCCTCGGCTTCGGCGCAGATCGCGGCCTTGTCGTCGTCACCCGCCAAAACGGGAAAAGCTGCCGCGAGCGACAGCAGGGCAGGGGAGAGAAATCTGGATATACGCATGGGTCCACTCCTTACCAAAAAAGCGGTGGCCGGGAAATCCCCGGCCACCGTCCGTTTGTTTACTGACCAACCACGTTGATCTGTGCTTCGCCGTTGTCCAGCGCCATCGTCGTGTTCAGCGTCACGTGATGGAAGCGTGCGGCGGCAAAGTCGTCGTGGATGGCAAAGCCCACAGTGTAGGTCTTGCCTGCCTCGAGCGGCACGTCACCCACACCCCCGGCCAGAGGCCGCGAGAAGACAACGGTCCACATACCGGCCGACAGATTGGCAGAGGCGGCAATCTCGCCTTCGTTCTGCACCCGGCGTTCGAGCAGGTAGCCGTTGGTGGCGCTGCCGTCGGCGTAGACACGCATCAGGTCCATGAAGGTGCCATCGTTGAGATAGGCGTCAAGTTCTTCCGCAGACTTCAGCTTGTCCCAACCGCCCTGCGGCGCACGACGTCCCTTGATCTCGATGTCGGTACGGGACTCTGCGAGGTACTTGGTGATGGTGTCGGTTGCCTGAAGCTGAGCGGCGATCTCGGCAGCTGAAGCGATGGCATCCGCACCCGGATCGGCGGGCATGTAGGTGTTGTCTGCGTGGCAGGTCGCCCAGCAGCCAACCTGCTCGCCCATCTCGATACCGGTGCCGGTGATCATCATGGCCACCTTCACCTGGTTGTCCGGGTCCATCTTGCCGCCGTCCACAAAGGGTGCGGGGGCGTGCGGATTGTCGGCCCATTGCAGGCGGAAATAGACATTCTCGCCGTCATGTGCCGCCTGAACCGTGGCATTGATGATGCCAGGCTTGCCGGGGATCGGGGTCGGCTCAAGCTCGCCGTCCTTGCCTCCGGCGCCGCCGACGACCTTGTTGCCGATGGTTTCAAGCTCTGCCGCGTGGCACGTGGTGCACTGATCGCCACCCTTGGTCAGCGGACGAGCGCCGCCGTGGGTTTTGCCGTTCTGCACCCATTCGAACGAGGCCTGACCGGGGTAGAACAACGTCAGGTCGGCGCCACTGACAGAGGCCCAGTCGACGTTTGCGCCAACTGCGTCACCGGCATCGGCTTCGGTTGCTTGACCAGCAGCCTTGGCCTGTTCCTCGGCACGGGCCGCGTCGACCGCGCTGGCGATCTGGGCCTGAACCGCGTCACGAGCAGCTTTTTCCGCAGCTTTCTTGGCTTCGGCTTCCTCTGCCTCGATGGCTTCGATCTTGGCAAGGCTGTCGAGGTATTTCTGCGGCACTTCGCGCACGAATTTCGGGTTCGGCGCTTCGAGGGCTTCAAGATACTCCTCGTCCGCACGGCCCCTCAGGTCGCTGTGTGCAATGCCCTTGTGACAGTCGATACAGGTCTGACCGGCGGTCATGGCGTTCAGGTGTTGTTGACGGGCACGCGGTTTCTGGAACTCGGGCAGCATCGAGTCGAAGTGGTGACAGTTGCGGCATTCAACCGAGTCGGTCTTCTTCATCCGCTCCCATTCGTTCATCGCGAGTTGCAGGCGGTGCTTGTCGAATTTCTCGGGTGTGTTGATCTTGCCGGTGATCTTGCCCCAGACTTCCTTGGAGGCCTTGATCTTGCGGATGATCTTGTGTGTCCAGTCTTTCGGCACGTGGCAATCCGAGCAAACGGCGCCCACACCCGAGCGGTTCACATCGTGAATCGTGCCCTTGTATTCCTGGTATACGAAGTTCTCCATCTCGTGGCACGAGATGCAGAAATCCTTGGTGTTGGTAGCTTCCATGGCGGTGTTGAAACCACCCCAGAAGACGATCCCGGCGATAAAGGCCACGAGGACCCCACCGATGGGCATACCCCAGAGCACATAGCGCTTCCACAGGGGCTTTTTGGTTTCTGGTTCGTTGGTCTGGGTCATCTCCAGGCTCCGTCTGTCACTCTTCTAAGAGGGCCCCGTTTGCCGGGGTCTGAGGGTGTTGGATTGCAAGGAGCGGGGGGCAAAATCCGGGGTTTATGCTCTGCCCGGGTTCCCCGCGGTCGTCGCAATCCGGCACCGCGGTGCAAGAAAAGAAGGGCGGGCGCGTGGCCCGCCCTTCCGAGGTGGTCTCAGGTCACGATCAGGTGACGTGGTTCGAACGGTTGTAGACGTTGAACTTGCCGGTCGGGGCGTAGAGGCCCTTCACGCGACCAATCTCTTCCAGCGTTTTCGCGTCGAAGATCACGATCTCGCCGTTCGGCTCTTTCGAGGTCGACAGGTTCCACTTGGACACCCAAACTTCGGTACCGTCAGCGTTGAACTCGAAGTGAACAGCTGCGCTGCCTTCTTCTTCGGTGATCTGGATCGTTTTCACGATTTCGCCGGTCTCTTTCGAGATGACCTGCACCGACTGCTGAATTTCAGGCTCGGGGTGCTTGGTCTGGTCCGCCCAGATGTAGTCCGAATTCGGGTGAGTCCGTACGAACAGGCCGGCACCATCGGTTTCGGTCTCGTAGCAGACTTTCCACGCCTGGTCCGGGTGGCCTTCGGGGTCGTTGCCCCAAACGGTCACAGTACCAACACCCAGGTGGGTCGTACCGGCAACCGGACCACAGTTCGGGTCGTTCCAGTTGGCGCCGGGGCCGGGGTGCGGCAGGGCTGCGGTGTCGATCATCGCTTCCAGCTTGTGGGTTTTGGTGTCAACCACAACCATCTTGTTCGAGGCGTTTGCCGCGATCTGGAAGTAACGACCTGTCGGATCAAAGAACCCATCGTGCAGGAACTTGGCCGAGTTGATCTTGTCGATCCGCAGGTTGTCGAGATCGGTGTAGTCCACCTGCCACAGCTGGCCGAGTTCTTTCACGGCAACGATCCAGGTCGGCTCGTTCGGGGTGGTGTAGATGGCGGCCACGCGGGCTTCTTCCACATAGTCCCCGTCCACGTTTACACCGCGGGTCGAAACGACTTTCAGCGGTTCCATGGTTTGTGCGTCGACGATGGCGAAGTGCGGAGGCCAGTAACCGCCACCGATCACGTATTTGCCGTCGCCGGAAACGGCCACGTCACGTGCGTCGTATGCGATCTTGACTTCCGAAACCAGCATCTTGTCCGGCGTCTGCCAGAGGTCGATCTTGGTCATCTTGCCGTCGCGGCCCATCGTGTACCAGAAGCGGCCCGGGTTTTCCGGCTCTTCCAGCTTGTGGTGCTCGGAGGCTTTCAGAACGTGCACGGCGTAACCGGTGGGGATGTGCGTCAGCACTTCCTTGGTGTCGCCGTCGACAACGGCCACTTTACCTACGTCACGCTCGATGACGACGAAGAAGTTTTCCCAGTTGCGGCCGTGCAGCGGCTCGGTCGGGTAATCGGCTTCTTCGACATAGACCTTGCGGGTCTCTTTCATCTGGGCAAGCGACATCTCCGGCGGCTTCGGCGGATCCATCATGATGTAGGTCGCCATGTCCTTGATTTCCTGCTCGGTCATGATGTCCGAGAAGTTGTTCATCCCGCCTTCGGTACCCCAGGCGATGATTTTTTCAAGGCGTTCCTGGCCAAGCTTCAGCGTGCCACCTTCGGTGACGGTGCCATCCTTGGCAGTCTTTTTCCAATGCGGCTCCAGGTTTTTGCCGGTGGCGCCTTTACGCAGAACGCCGTGGCAGCCCGCGCACTGTTCAAAGTACAGTTGTTTGGAGGCTTCAAAGGCTTCCTCACTCAAGGTGGGGCCTTCTGCCAATGCGGGCGCAGCGGTGGAGCCAAGCAGCAAAGCAAAGCCGACTCCCAGTGCCCGACGAGATTTTTTGTAGGTGATTCCAAGCGACATGATCACTCTCCTTTGCTGGTGAGGCAGGTCGGATATGAGGGGGATCGCCGATTCCAATCCTTGACTTTTGTTAGCTCCCCTTCCGATTTGCAAAGACGTCGCAGTGAAAAATATCGCCGCCCTTTGACAATTGTTAAGAGCAGTCGCAGGCGCCGACATATTCTTGCACGCAAGAGCAGATGGCGCGCCGCTCCCTTCTCATCCAAACGGCACGCCGCCAGAAACCCGCCCCTATCCGGGCGAGCGCAGATCAATGGAGAAGGTCAGGTGTCCACTCTGAAACGTATTCTGAGCGAAGGCTTTCGGGTCTTTTTCCTGTTGGCCGGTCTTTACGGGGTCTTTGTCGGCGTGATTTGGGCGATGTGGCTTGTCGCCGTCGAAAGCAGCGGCGAGTCGTTGCTGCGGGCCTCGGATCCGGTCATGTGGCACGCCCATGAGATGATCTTTGGCTATGCCGGGGCGGCGATGGGCGGCTTTTTCCTGACCGCGGTGCCGAACTGGACCAACACCCCGGCCGCGCGCCTGTCATTCCTGTCGGTGGCTGCCGGATTGTGGCTGGCGGGCCGTCTTGCGATGTGGGGCCTTGGCGCCTTGCCGCCGGGTCTTGTCGCCGCGCTCGACCTCGCGTTTGTGCCGATTCTCGGCCTCAAGATCGCGACTCAGCTGATCAAACGGCCCAAGCCGCAAAACATGATGTTCCTGTTGATTCTCACGCTGCTGTGGCTTGGCAACCTTATGGTCCATCTCGAATGGAGTGGTGTGACCGGCGCGACCGCTGATGCGGGTCTGCGGGCTGGTCTCTTCGCGCTCTGTGCGATGATAGTTGTACTGGGGGGCAGGATCACCCCGGCCTTCACCCGCAATGCGATGAAACGTGAAGGCGTGGGCGAAGAAGACTGGCCCGTTACATGTGCCGTGTCCGACCGCGCGTCTTTGGTACTGGGTCTCCTGTTGCCGGTTCTGATGCTGCTTTCGGTGCCTGGCTTCCTGTCGGCGATCGTTGCGATCCTGTTGGGGGTCGTGCAGATCATTCGGCTTAGCCGCTGGCGTGCGGGCTGGGCATGGAAACAGCCGATTCTCTTTGCCTTGCATCTCGGGCTGGGCACGCTGGGCGTCGGGCTGATCCTGTGGGGCGCTGCGGCCTTTGGACTTGGCCAGGAGATTGCGGCCCTGCATGTGATTGGAATCGGTGGAGTCGGGGGCATGACGCTCGCGGTGATGAGTCGCGCGGCCCTTGGCCATTCCGGGCGACCTTTGGTTGCACCGCGTGCAGTGGCTGTTTCTTATGGGCTTCTTGCCCTGACCGCACTGGCCCGCTGGCTGGTCTCGATCCTGAGTCCCGAAGCGTATTTTCCAATGATGGCAGGCGTCAGTCTGCTTTGGGGGTTGGTCTTCATCCTGTTTGTCTTCAGTCTTTGGCCCGCGCTGACGCAGCCGCGCGTAAGCGGCTAAGCTTTTGAAGATAATATCAGAAGTTGAAAAAAGAAGACTTCTCCACAGCAATGAATCCGCAAGCTTGACTTTTGTTAAGGAAGATCGGCGGACCTCCGCCGATAAGTGTTCTACTATCAACCTGGCGCAAAGGAGAGCCCAATGCGCGAAGTCATGACAAAAAGCATGGCCCGGAACATCTTCTACGGCGGGTCACTGTTTTTCATCATCATCTTCCTGGGACTATCGTTCCATTCGCATCGCTATATCGTCACTACCTCCACCAACGTAGAAACCCTGTCCGAAGAAGTCGCGCTGGGTAAAAAGGTGTGGGAAGATAACGCGTGTATCAACTGTCATACGCTCTTGGGCGAAGGGGCATACTTTGCACCTGAGCTTGTGAACGTGATGACCCGCTGGGGCGTCGATGACGACCCGGAGGCCGCTTTCGAAACCCTGAAAGGCTGGATGGAAGCCATGCCGACCGGGATCGAGGGACGCCGCCAAATGCCCAACTTCAATCTGAGTGACGACGAGATCCGTCACCTGTCCGAGTTCTTCCTGTGGATCAACACGATCGACGCGCAGGACTGGCCACCGAATGAAGCGGGTTAAGGAGGTCTGAACCAATGAAATACAAATCTCAAAAAATCGCGCTGGTCTACTTTGCCGTGGCAATGGGCCTGTTCGCGATCCAGGTTCTGGGCGGCCTTCTGGCTGGCTGGATCTATGTCTCCCCGAACACGCTGTCCGAGCTCCTGCCGTTCAACATCGTTCGGATGCTGCACACCAACTCGTTGGTTGTCTGGCTTCTGCTCGGCTTCTTCGGCGCTGCCTACTTCCTGATCCCGGAGGAATCCGAGCGGGAAATCCACAGCGAGAAGCTTGCCTATCTCCAGCTTCTGATCCTCGTGGTCGGCACGCTGGGCGTGGTTGTGACCTATGTCTTCAACCTGTTCGAAGGTCACTGGCTGCTGGGTAAAGAAGGCCGCGAGTTCATCGAACAGCCCAAGTGGGTCAAGGCCGGTATCGTCGTGGCCGCGCTGATCTTCCTCTACAACATCTCGATGACGGTGTTGAAGGGCAAGAAAACCGCGATCACCAACATCCTGCTTCTGGGTCTCTGGGGTCTGGCACTGCTGTTCCTGTTCAGCTTCTACAACCCGCACAACCTGGCGCTCGACAAAATGTACTGGTGGTACATCGTGCACCTGTGGGTGGAAGGCACCTGGGAACTGGTGATGGCATCGATCCTCGCCTACCTGATGCTCAAGCTGACCGGCGTGGACCGCGAAGTTGTCGAGAAATGGCTCTACGTGATCGTGGCTGCCGCTCTGTTCTCGGGTATCCTTGGTACAGGTCACCACTACTACTTCATCGGTACGCCCGGTTACTGGCAGTGGATCGGCTCGATCTTCTCGTCGCTCGAAGTTGTTCCTTTCTTTGCCATGATGGCCTTCGCCTTTGTCATGGTCTGGAAAGGGCGTCGTGACCACCCCAACAAAGCTGCCCTCCTGTGGTCGCTTGGCTGTGGTACTCTGGCGTTCTTCGGCGCGGGTGTCTGGGGCTTCCTGCACACGCTGCATGGTGTGAACTACTACACCCACGGCACGCAGATCACCGCCGCACACGGTCACCTGGCCTTCTACGGTGCCTATGTCTGTCTGAACCTCGCGATCATCAGCTACGCCCTTCCGGTGCTGCGCAACCGTGATCCCTACAACCAGGTTCTCAACATGGCCTCGTTCTGGATGATGACCTCGGGCATGGTGTTCATGACCTTCGTCCTGACCTTTGCTGGCACCGTGCAAACGCACATGCAGCGTGTTCTTGGCGAATACTTCATGGACGTTCAGGACTCGGTGGAACTCTTCTACTACATGCGCTTCGGTGCGGGTCTGGTGGTTGTCCTTGGTGCGATCCTGTTCATCTACTCGATGGCAGTACCGCGCAAGGAAATCATCGAAGCCGGCTCGGCTGAGACGCCTGCGGAGTGATGAAAATGGACGGTTCAATGAACCCCGAACTGAAGGGGGCGGCAGACGCCCCCTTCTACCTCGCCCAAAGCGACGAATGCGACGTGTTCGAAGCTGCCTCATCCAACAATCTGCCGGTTCTGCTCAAGGGTCCGACCGGCTGCGGTAAAACCCGCTTTGTGGCCCACATGGCCGCGAAACTGGGCCGCCCTCTTTACACGGTTGCCTGTCATGACGACCTGGCCGCCGCTGACCTGATCGGGCGCTACCTTCTCAAGGGTGGCGAAACGGTCTGGGTCGATGGCCCCCTCACCCGCGCGGTGCGCGAAGGGGCGATCTGTTACCTCGACGAGGTGGTCGAAGCGCGCAAGGACGTGACCGTGGTGCTGCACCCGCTCACCGACGATCGTCGCATCCTGCCGATCGACCGCACCGGTGAAGAACTCGAAGCCGCTCCCGGCTTCATGCTCGTGGCCTCCTATAACCCGGGCTATCAGAATATCCTCAAGACGCTGAAACCGTCGACACGGCAGCGTTTCATCTCGGTCGAATTCGACTTCCCCGCACCCAATCTCGAGGAGAAGGTCGTGGCCGAGGAAAGCGGTCTGGAGCTGGAGCGCGTGAAACCGCTCGTGCGTCTGGCCAACAAGCTGCGCGGCCTCAAGGGGCAGGATCTGGAGGAAGGGGTTTCGACCCGCCTCGTGGTCTATGCTGCCACCCTGATCGCGCAGGGAATGAACGTGGATCGCGCCATTCGCGCGGCCATGATTGAACCGCTTACTGATGACGAGGACATCAAACGCGGCCTCTTCGATCTTGTCACTGCTGTCTTTGGGTGAGGCCGGTAATGGCTAAGATCGAGTTTGAGCCATGGGAACCCGAAGAAACCGTCGGGAAACTGTGGCACAATTTTGCCAGTCGCCTTGATGCGCCAGAGGCGCATGATGAGGCCGGAGTCGACCTTTCCGAGGTTGGCGGGCGGCTGGCAGTTCTTTTCAGGGGATTGGGGGGCAGTTCGAGCGTCGAACTGCGCCCCGTCTCCGACGAGATTTCCCGTCACCGTCTGAGCTGGCGCCGTCGCCTTGGCACCGAGGCCGAGTTGGTTGCGCGCACGAGCTTTGACGGTGAAATCCTGCGTCTGCCCTCGCGTCTCGCTGTGTTGCCTACGCGCGAGGCAAACGGCGCGATGTATGTCTGGCTGGCCGCCGTGGCGGCCCATGCACCGGACCGCGTGGCCGAGGATGACCCGCTGCGCGCCGATCTGCGCGCGCTGGCCGCATCGCGCAAGATGGTCGCTGACACGCTGGAAGACGCACCGGGCTTGCGCGATCTCTATCATGCTCTGTGTCAGGGCATCCTGCATTATCGCTTGAAATCGGACCTGCCCCGCGACGAGGCGGCGGTGGATGATATCGTGCGCCACATGCTAGGCGACGACCTTCCTGCCAGTGCGCAACCGCTTTGGCAGGCCATGGAAAACGACGCGCTTGACGGAATTTCCGCACCGCGCGGATACCAGACATTCCGCCCCGTTCCGCTCTGGCCCGAACTGCGCCCCGTACAGTTCTCGGAAGGCCACGAGGTCGAGAACCGCGAAACCGAAGGCCCGCCGGAAGAAGGTGACACCAACGAGAAAACCCACCGTGCCCGCCGCCGCAAGTCGGATCAGGCCGAGCGCACGGACAGCTTTATCCTGCACAAGTTCGAAGCGATCCTGAGCTGGGCCGAGTTCCTGAACCTCAACCGCCGCGTGGATGACGACGATCCCGACAATGCCAAGAAGGCGGCGGATGATCAGGACGAGATCGGCCTGGGACAGATTTCCAAGGCCCCGCCGACCAAGCTCAAGCTGCACCTTGATCTCGCGCCCGAAGACGTCGACCGCGAGAAGCTTTCTGGCAAGATCATGTATCCCGAATGGGATGTGCGCACGGGCCAGTATCTGCAAGATCACGTCTGTGTGCTGACCTCGGACGCCGAGGCGAAAGAAGAAAATCAGGCCTATGCCCGCGATCCGGTTGCGGCGCGCCGCATTCGGGCCGTCAAGAAGCAGTTCGAAGCGTTGCGCCCGGGCCGCGTGACCACGCGCGGGCATCTGGACGGCGATGCGCTCGACATGGACGCCACCGTGCGCTCGCAGGTCGACCGGATTGCCGATGGTGAAGGGTCCGATCGGATCTGGCTGCAATCGCGCCCCGAAGCGCGCGATCTGGCGGTGTCGATCCTGCTTGATGTCAGCCGCTCCACCGAGAGCGCCATTACTGGCCGCGCCGTGATCGACATCGAGCGCGAAGCGCTGGACGCGCTGGCGTGGGGTCTGAATGCTTGTGGCGATGATTTTGCCATTCACGCGTTCTCCTCGCTCAAGCGTGACCGGGTATATATCCAGAAATGCAAAGGCTTTGACGAACCGATGAGCCCCCTGGTGGAACAGCGGATCGGCAGCTTGCGCCCCGGCTTCTACACCCGCCTTGGGGCGGCGATCCGACATGTGTCCGCGGATCTGTCCGAACAGACCCGCAAGCGCCGGTTGCTGCTGGTGATCACCGATGGCAAGCCAAACGACCTTGACCACTACGAAGGGCGCCACGGGATCGAAGACACCGCGATGGCGGTCCGCGAGGCGCGTCGCGCCGGACATGCGGTCTATGGCGTGACGGTGGATCGGGACGGCAAAAGCTGGTTTGCGCGGATGTTCGGGCAGGGCGGATTCTCGATCATCCCGGACCCGGACAAGCTGATCTATGCCTTGCCGCAAATCTACAGGCAGCTGGTCACGGGATGAGCCAAGCAGACAGCACGCATCCACCGGGCGCCTTGCCGGGCGAACTCATGATGTGGGTGCTCATCATCTCGGAACTGTTGGTGTTCGGAGCCGGGCTTTTGGCCTTTATGGGCGTGCGCCTGACCGATCCGGTTGGTTTTGCCGAGGCGCAATCGCATTTGCACCGCACCGGGGCCGCACTCAATACCGGGGTGCTTGTCACCTCGGGGTATCTTGCGGCGCGGGCCTATCTGTGGCGTGGGGTCGGTGCGCGCCCGAAAGCGCGCCTTGCGCTGGCCGGCGCGGCGGCGCTGGGCGTCGTGTTCCTGATCATCAAGGGCGCGGAGTACGCGGATAAGGCGGCGCAGGGGATCGCATGGGATACCCATCCGTTCTTTACCTTCTACTACCTGCTGACTGGATTTCACGCGGCCCATGTCGTTGCCGGGGTGGTGCTGTTGCTGCTGGTCGCGTGGAAGGATGCGCCCCGCAATATCGAGGCCGGAGCACAGTTCTGGCACATGGTCGATCTGGTCTGGGTGCTTCTGTTCCCAGTGATCTATCTCTTGGGGTGACGATGATGACTCATGCAAACCTCACCCGCGCCTGGGCCCTGCTGGTCGGACTGTCTCTTGTTGCGGCGGCATGCTCAATGGGATTGCCGATCCGCATCGCGGCTCCGGCAATCCTGTTGCTGGCGCTGCTCAAGGCGCGGATCATCCTGCGCGACTATCTTGACCTGGCCTCCGCGCCAAGCTGGGCGCGGGGCTTTGCCCTCACGCTGAGCCTGTTCTGCGCAACGATCCTGGGTCTATACCTCGCCGGGTGATCCGCCTTAGTGCTCGACCTCGACATAGTCTCGCAGCGCTTCGACATCCTTGATGCGCGCCACGTCTTTCTCGATCTTCACACCGGCATCCTTGAGCCGTGCAAAGGACCGCGACAGGCTTTCTGGTTTCATCCCCAGCCTGCCCGCAATCAGCACCTTGTCATAGGGCATTTTTACCGAGCACGACCCGCTTTCGCAGTCCGCAAGGCTCAACAGGAACTCGGCGACACGCTGTGCACCGGTCTGCGCCTTAAGCTGCTCCAGTTGACTGACCAGCGAATGCAGGTGGTTAAAGGTCGATGACAGGATGGTCAGGCCAACTTCGCTATCGTGCCGGATCAGATCGACAAGCGCGTTGGTCGGGATATGCATCACGTCACAGGCGGTCGCCGCCTCTGCCGAAACTGGATAGGGCATATGACGCAGCGCCACGGCTTCGCCAAAACTTTCCCCACGCGCAAACACACTCACCACCGCTTCGTTGCCGTTTGGTGTGACGCGGTAAAGCTTTACCCACCCATCCAGCACGATATGGATCGCGGTGGCTTCCTCATCCTGAAGAAACAGGGTTTCGCCGCGGTCGTAATGCCGCCAGAGCGCCTTGCTCAGAAGCGTTTCGATATGTTGATCCGGCAACGCCTTCATCAACAGCGCGTTCCGCGCAATTGCCTTGTGAATTTCGTGTGGCACGCGTGTTTCCTTAAGTCCTGTGGCCCGCTCTGCGGCCCAACATGGCAACAGCCCTATCAAATGAATGACGAGACGTCCATGACATGCGGATCGACGCCACTCTTGACGATTGTCAAGAATTCGCCGGCCTGAATGTGGTTTCTGACAATCAAGAAACCGCAAGAGGCCCGCCATGGATTTTCAGAGCTACTTTTCAGACCGCCTGACTGCGCTGCAAGACGAGGGTAACTACCGCGTCTTTGCCGATCTCGCCCGCTATCGCGGCGATTTCCCCCGTGCGGAGCACACCGCGCAATCGGGGCAGCAGCAGGACGTGACGATCTGGTGCTCGAACGACTATCTCGGCATGGGTCAGCATCCCGACGTGACCGGCGCAATGCATGACGCACTGGATCGCTGTGGCGCCGGGGCAGGGGGCACGCGCAACATTTCCGGCACGACGCATGACCACGTTCTTCTCGAACGTGAACTGGCCGATCTGCATGGCAAGGACGCCGCGCTTCTCTTTACCTCCGGCTATGTCTCGAACTGGGCGGCGTTGGGGACGCTGGCTTCGGAAATTCCTGACATGATCGTGTTTTCGGACGCGCTCAACCATGCTTCCATGATCGAAGGCATTCGCCACTCACGGGCACAGAAAGTCATCTGGAAGCATAATGATCTGGCTGATCTTGAGGCCAAGTTGGCTGCGGCGCCAGCCAATGCGCCCAAAATGATCGCTTTTGAATCCGTATATTCCATGGATGGGGACATCGCACCGATTGCCGAGATTTGCGACCTTGCGGACAAATACGGCGCCATGACCTATCTTGATGAGGTGCACGCGGTTGGCCTTTACGGCCCGCGCGGCGGTGGCATCGCAGAGCAGGAAGGCCTTATGGATCGCCTGACCGTGATCGAAGGGACGCTGGGCAAGGCATTCGGCGTTGTCGGCGGATACATCGCCGCTTCGACCGAGCTGTGCGACTTCGTGCGCAGCTTTGCCAGCGGGTTCATCTTCACCACGGCATTGCCGCCAGCAGTCGCCGCTGGTGCGGCCGCGTCGGTGCGCCGCCTCAAGCAATCAGGCAGCGAACGCAAGGGTCAGCGTGACCGCGTGGCCGCAGTGCGTGCCGGTCTCGACGAGCTTGGCATCCCGCATCTGCCCAACCCGAGCCACATCATCCCGGTGATGGTGGGTGACCCAGTCAAATGCAAATTCATCTCCGACACGCTCATGGAAGAGTTCGGGATTTACATCCAGCCGATTAACTATCCGACCGTGCCAAAGGGTACGGAACGTCTGCGAATCACTCCGTCCCCGGTTCATTCCGAGGCGGATGTCGCTCAACTTCTTGGTGCTCTTTCCGAACTTTGGAATCGGTGCCAAATGGCAAGGATTCCGTGCGCCGCCCAGTAACAAACCTCTAAAAGGTGCACGATCTAGTCATGTTTTATTGGCCCGCAGCAACATTGCTGCGGGGCAGCATCTACTTATTCAATTTTCGGAATTCTTACAGGGACTTAATCCATAAAAATCTGCATTTGTATGATGCAGATCAAGTACCCGACTCAGGGTTTCGCACTATGGCTATGTCGATGTTTTCGCGAGCAAGAGCATGTCTCATAAGCCAGCCCGTCGTTCTTTTCTGAGAGGCCGCTTTACGCGGTCCAATGTCATGCGTCCTCCCGGCGCATTGACACCGGACGACTTTGCCGAGACCTGCACCAAGTGTGATGCCTGTATCAAGGCCTGTCCCGAGGCGATAATCTTCCATGATGAGGACGGTTTGCCCAAGGTCGATCTGGCCAAGGGGGAATGCACCTTCTGTGGAGTGTGCGCATCGGTTTGCGAGCCGGAGGCCATTCTACCCGCCTCGGGCTGGAACTGGCGTGCGAAACCCACGTCGTCCTGCCTGAACCTGCAGGGTATAACCTGCCGGACGTGCGAAGATCAGTGCGAACAGCGGGCCATCCGGTTCCGTCCCCAGCTCAACGGACGGGCCGATATCACCTTTGACAGCGATAGCTGCATCGGCTGCGGCGCCTGCGCGGCGGCCTGCCCGGCGGGCGCTGTTGCCTTTCATCAAGTCACCCCCCAGCACAGCGAGGAAAAGCCATGCTGAACATCTGCGGATGCCTGGTCCATGCGACTCCGGAAAAGGCCGAAGAAGTCATTTCCGCGATCAACGCGACCGAAGGCGGCGAGGTGCACGCCCATGAAGACGGGCGCATCGTTGTCACCGTTGAAGACACCGCTGACAAACGCGCATCGGATCAGATCATGGACATGCACCAGATCCCCGGCGTGCTGACCGTCACGCTCACTTATCACCATTTCGAACCGCTCGGCCCCGACACGGCCGCCGCGCATACGCTCTGAGGAGGCCCTGCCATGACATTGCCAACGTCCCGACGTTCCTTTCTGAAAGCCTCGGCCGCCGCCGCAACCGCTTCGGCTGCCGGGATCACCCTGCCCAGCGCCGCTGCCGCACAGGTCGGCACCCCCGATATCCGCTGGGACAAGGCCGCCTGCCGCTTCTGCGGCACCGGCTGCTCGGTTCTGGTCGGCACCAAGGACGGCCGCGTCGTCGCCACCCAGGGTGACCCCAAGGCACCCGTGAACCGGGGCCTGAACTGTATCAAGGGCTACTTCCTGTCCAAGATCATGTACGGCGAAGACCGCCTGACCCAACCGCTGCTGCGCAAGACCAACGGCAAATACGACAAGGAAGGCGAATTCACACCCGTGTCGTGGGAAGAAGCCTTCGACATCATGGCCGAGAAGTGGAAAGCCGCGCTCAAGGAAAAAGGCCCCGATGGCATCGGCATGTTCGGCTCGGGCCAGTGGACCGTCTGGGAAGGCTATGCCGCGTCCAAGCTCATGAAGGGCGGTTTCCGCTCGAACAACATCGACCCGAACGCCCGTCACTGCATGGCGTCCGCCGTGGCCGCCTTTATCCGTACCTTCGGCATCGACGAACCGATGGGCTGCTATGATGACCTCGAGCATGCCGATACGTTCGTGCTCTGGGGCTCGAACATGGCCGAGATGCACCCGATCCTGTGGTCGCGCCTGACCAACACCCGCCTGACCAAGCCGGGCAGCCAGGTGCATGTGCTCTCGACCTTCGAACACCGCTCTTTCGAGCTGGCCGACAACGGCATGATCTTCAAGCCGCAGACCGACCTTGCGATCCTGAACTTCATCGCCAAGTACATCATCGACAATGACGCGGTGAACTGGGACTTCGTGAACAAGAACGTCAACTTCACCAAGACCCCGACCGATATCGGTTATGGCCTGCGCCCCGAACACGCGCTGGAACAGGCAGCCGCCAATCCCAGCCACGAAGGCAAGCACGGCAAGCTCGAAAAGATCGATTTCGAAGCCTACAAGGAATACGTCTCGGAATACACGCTCGAGAAAGTCAGCGAGATGTCCGGCGTTCCGGAGTCCGCGCTGCTGCGCCTTGCGGCCCAGTATGCCGACCCCGACCGCAAGGTCATGTCGCTCTGGACCATGGGCTTCAACCAGCACACCCGCGGTTCCTGGGTGAACTCGCTGATGTACAACGTGCACCTGCTCACCGGCAAAATCTCCGAGCCGGGCAACTCGCCCTTCTCGCTCACCGGTCAGCCGTCGGCTTGTGGTACTGCGCGCGAGGTTGGCACCTTTGCCCACCGTCTGCCCGCCGACCTCGTGGTCGCCAACGAAGGCCACCGTACCTTCTCGGAAGAAAAGTGGAAGCTGCCCAAGGGTCTGCTCAACGGCAAGGTCGGCGCCCACGCGGTTTTGCAGCACCGCCACCTCAAGGATGGCAAGATCAACGCCTACTGGGTGCAGTGTACCAACAACATGCAGGCGGCGCCGAACATCAACGAAGAAGGCTGGCCGGGCTATCGCAACCCCGACAACTTCATCGTGGTTTCCGATCCCTATCCAACCGTTACCGCGCTCGCCGCTGACCTCATTCTGCCCACGGCGATGTGGGTCGAAAAGGAAGGTGCCTATGGTAACGCTGAACGCCGCACCCAGTTCTGGCGTCAGCAGGTCAAGGCACCGGGTCAGGCACGTTCGGACGTCTGGCAGGTGATGGAGTTCTCCAAGCGCTTCAAGACCGACGAAGTGTGGCCGGCCGAGATCCTCGATGCCAACCCCGAATACAAGGGCAAGACCCTGTTCGAGGTGCTCTATGCCAACGGTCAGGTGGACAAGTTCCCGCTGTCGGAAACCGCAGAAGGTTTTGACAATGACGAATCCGAACATTTCGGCTTCTACATTCAGAAGGGCCTGTTCGAGGAATACGCGTCCTTCGGGCGCGGGAAGGCGCACGATCTGGCCGACTTCGACGTCTACCACAATGCCCGCGGTCTGCGCTGGCCGGTCGTCGATGGCAAGGAAACGCTCTACCGCTTCCGTGAAGGCTATGACCCCTATGTGAAAGAGGGCGAAGGCGTCAAGTTCTACGGCAAGCCGGACGGCAAGGCGAACATCATCTTCGCACCGTTCGAACCTGCCCCGGAAGAGCCGGATGACGAGTACAACCTGTGGCTGGTCACCGGCCGTGTGCTTGAGCATTGGCACTCGGGCTCGATGACCCGTCGTGTGCCGGAGCTGCACCGGTCCTACCCGTCCGCCGTGGTCTACATGCACCCGTCGGACGCCAAGGATCGCGGTCTGCGCCGGGGTCAGGAAATCACCCTGTCGACCCGCCGTGGCGACGTGGTGAGCCGGGTCGAAACCCGTGGCCGGAACAAGATGCCCAAAGGGGTCGTGTTCATGCCGTGGTTCGATGAAAGCCAGCTGACCAACAAGCTGACGCTGGATGCGACCTGCCCGATCTCGAAAGAGACCGACTTCAAGAAATGTGCCTGCAAGATTGAGCGCGCCTGACGCGCTCACCTACTGGCTCGATAGCTGACCTCAAGAGAAACCCATGTCCGCCAAGACGACACAGATCAAGAACCGCGACCGCCGCCGCTTCCTTCAGGATGCAGCGCGCGGGGCGGCAGGCTGTGCCGTGGCGGGCATGGGACTTACCTGGCTGGTTCAGGACGCCCGCGCCCTGCCGGACCGCGCCATCCGCCCTCCCGGGGCTCTGGCCGAAGATGATTTCCTGTCTGCCTGTATCCGCTGTGGTCTTTGCGTGCGCGATTGCCCCTATGACACACTGGTGCTGGCCGAACTGGGTGTGGATGGCGCTGCCACCGGAACGCCGTTCTTCACCGCCCGCGACATCCCTTGCGAGATGTGTGACGACATCCCCTGTGTCGCCGCCTGCCCGACAGGTGCGCTCGACAAGGGGCTGACCAATATCGACGACGCCAAGATGGGTGTCGCCGTCCTGATCGATCAGGAAAACTGCCTCAACGCGCTGGGCCTGCGCTGTGACGTCTGTTATCGCGTCTGCCCCGTCATTGACGAGGCGATCACGCTTGAGACCACGCACAACGCGCGCTCGGGTCACCATGCGATTTTTATGCCCACGGTGCATGCCGACAAATGCACCGGCTGCGGCAAATGTGAAAAATCCTGTGTGCTTCCGGGCGAAAGCGCGATCAAGGTGCTGCCGATGCGCACCGCCCGCGCCGAAGCCGCCGACCACTACAAACGCGGCTGGGAGGAAAACAACCCGCTGGTTGACGAGTTGATCGACCTGCCCGACCGCCTGCCCGGACCGGGCACGGACAACCTTGTTGCGCCCGGTGGCTTCACCGGAGACGCGATCCCCGATCCCAGCATGGAAGGCGGGTTCAAACCGTCCTTCTCGCTGCCCGGCACAGGGGGGTCTAACTGATGAGTGACAAGACCCACCTCCCCGTTGGCGCCGAAGCGATCCGGGACAAGGGCTGGTTCAATGCCCATCGGTATCTGATCCTGCGTCGGGTCAGCCAGACGTTTTTCCTGTCGCTGTTCCTGTTGGGGCCGTGGTTCGGCATCTGGTGGGTCAAAGGCAACCTCTCGGGGTCGATGACCTTTGACATCCTGCCGCTGACCGACCCCTTCATCACGCTCCAAGGTCTGGCCGCCGGCCACTGGCCCGAACTCACGGCGCTTATCGGCGCGCTGATCGTGGGCGTGGCCTACGCGCTCATTGGTGGCCGGGTCTATTGCAGCTGGGTCTGCCCGATCAACCCGGTGACAGACGCCGCCTCTTGGTTGCATCGCAAGCTCGACCTGCCCAAGGGCTGGCAGCCCAAACGCAACACCCGGTATTTCATGCTCGGCATGGTGATCGCGGTTTCGGCTCTGACCGGGACCATCGCATGGGAGTTCGTCAACCCGATCTCGATGCTGCATCGCGGGTTGATCTTTGGCATGGGCTTTGCCTGGGCCTTCGTGATCGGCGTCTTCCTGTTTGATCTGATCTTGGCGCGGCGCGGCTGGTGTGGCCACCTCTGCCCCGTGGGCGCCTTCTATGGTCTTCTGGGACAGAAATCCGTGCTCCGCATCACCGCCGACAAACGCGAAGCCTGCGATGATTGCATGGACTGTTTCGCCGTGTGCCCGGAAATGCACGTGATCACCCCCGCCCTGCGCGGCACGGACGAGGACACCCCTCTGATCCTGTCGCCGGATTGTACCAATTGCGGCCGCTGCATCGACGTGTGCTCGGTCGACGTTTTCCACTTTACCCATCGTTTCGACGAGACGCCCGCGCCGGGGCGTGTCCGAACTCGATCCAACCCTGCGCCAAAGGTCGGCAAAGCCGCCTGAGCGAGCCAAGGAGATAGCAAGATGAAAAAACAACGCCTCATCAGTGCCCTGACCATAGCGGCCGTGGTTGCCGCAGGCGGCCTGGCCGTCGCCCAGCAGGCCAGCAATGTCAAAAGCCTGCGCGGATCGCAGGTTGATGAATACGTGCCGCTCGAAGACAACTACCGTCAGGAAGAAAAACGGTTCGTGCGCAACTACCGTCAGCAGCCGCCGCTGGTCCCGCACCAGATCGACAGCTACCAGATCGACCTCTCGGCAAACCAGTGTCTGGCCTGCCATGACTGGAGTAATGCGGGTGAACGCGGCGCACCGACCTTGTCGATGACCCACTATCTCGACCGTGACGGCAACCAGCTTGACAGCGTGGCTGGCACCCGTTGGTTCTGTAACCAGTGTCACGTACCGCAGGCCGAAGCGCCCGCGCTGGTCGACAATACCTTCAACCCCTCGAACTGAGGCGCGCGGAAAGGATAACGATCATGTCAGACCAAGACAAAAGACCGGGGCTGCTCGGCCGCATCTGGGGCTGGTTCTGGAGCCCATCCGGGGTGCTCAGCGTGGGCTTCACGCTGATCGTCGGCTTCATGGCAGGCATCCTGTTCTGGGGTGGATTCCACTGGTCCATGGAAATGACCAACACCGAGGAATTCTGCACCGGCTGCCATACCATGGAAACCAACCTCGGTGAGTATCGCGAAACGATCCACTACAACAACCACTCGGGTGTGCGTGCGATCTGTTCGGACTGCCACGTGCCCAAGGAATGGAACCACAAGGTCAAGGCCAAGGTGATGGCCGTGAAAGACGTTTATCACGAGCTGATGGGCACCATCGACACGCCTGAGAAATATGAAGATCACCGCCTGAAGATGGCCTCGCAGACCTGGAAGAAGATGAAAGCGTCCGACAGCCGTGAATGCCGGAACTGCCATAACTTCGATTATATGGACTTCACCATTCAGGAGACCCGCGCCGCCAAGGAACACCAGCGCGCGATCGACAACAACATGACCTGTATCGACTGCCACCAGGGTATCGCGCACCGCCTGCCCGAAGGGTATCTCGACGAATACAAACGCGTTGTTGACGAGTTGGCGATGGAGAAAGGGCCCAAGTCGCTCAAGACGGCGGATGCCAACCCCGGAGCTATCAAGGGCTACCTGAACAAGACCACTTCAGAGAAAACCGGAGACTGATCCATGCTTAACTTTCTGGGCACGATTGCCGGTAACATTCTTGGCCTTGCCGGTATTCTGGGCTTCACGCTTGGCCTGATGACCCGCAACCTGTTCCTTGCTGCAGGTCTGGGCGCCGTGGTCGGCTTTGTCGAAACCATGGGTTTTGCCGGGTTCGACATGGCCAAAGTCGAAACGCTCGACCTGATCATCGCGATCGGCGTGGGCCTGATGGCGGGGGCGCTGGGTTGCGCCGTCCGCGTCAAGGGCACCACCGTCTGAGTCCGGATCGAATGACCGGGACGGGCTGACGAAACATCGTTGGCCCGCCCCTCGCGACAACCTCCATTTTTTCCCGGAGAACGCAATGAAACTCGCCTATGTCCTTACCGACCAGACCGGCGAACTGAACCGCGCGCTGGCCGCAACGGCGCAAGCCCTGATCGCTCAGGGTGTTCGAGTGGCCGGAACCACTCAGACCGATACGCCGCGCCCCAAGACCCACCATTGCGATATGGATGTGAAAGTGTTGCCGGATGGCCCGATCCTGCGCATCAGTCAGGACCTTGGCGAGGGTGCAAAGGGCTGCCGGCTGGATGCTGATGCGCTTGAACGCGCCGTGGGTCTGACTTTGCCGCGTCTTGACGACGCGGAACTGCTTATCATCAACAAGTTCGGCAAGCACGAGGCTGAGGGGCGCGGGTTCCGCGAGGTGATCGCAGAGGCGTTGAGCCGCGACATCCCGGTTTTGGTGGGCACCAACGCGCTCAATGTCGAGGCGTTTCAGACGTTTTGCGATGGTCTGGCGATTTCTCTGCCCGCCGATACGGATGCGCTTCTGGGCTGGCTGCGCCCAACCGCCAACGCGGCCTGATCCACAACACAATATCCCGCTACGAAAAACGCCGAGGGCCATGCGACAAGTTGGCCCTTGAGCCTCGGAGCAGCTTCCCTCACATATTCCATAACAAAGATATTAGAAATATGGAATATTGAGTCGGAGGATCCCATGACCAACATCTTTAAAACGCTCGTTCTGGTATTGGCCGTCGCGCTAAGCCCGTTTTCGGCGCAGGCCGAGGATGACAAACAACGCCTGTTCATTAACCTGACCACGGATGACACGTGGGCGGCCGCCAAGGCGATCATGTTCGCCCATCAAAGGGCGCAGAACGCCGGGTATGACGCGGCGATCTGGATGAATGTGCGCGCTGTTTACCTGGCGGACAAAAAACGCCCGAGCCACGTGCATGGCCTGATGGCTGACAAGGGCACGTCGATTCAGGACATGCTAACCGCGTTTATGGCGGATGGTGGTACGGTCATCATGTGCGGGGCCTGTTCCAAGGCTGCCGGATTGACCAAGGCGGACTATATCGACGGCATCCAGATGGGTAGCCCCGAACTGGTTCAGAGCTGGCTGTTTGATCCCAACACTAAGACCCTGGGTTGGTAACCCCCCCCGCGCGTCGTCCATACGGCGCGTGATTTTCCCGGGCGCGGGGAAAGGACAGGCGGTGCTCCGGCGCCGCCTGTTTTGTGATTGGTTCAGACCGCAGCCTCGATCCGGGCACCCGCATACTGGGACACCAGCGCGGCACCAGCGTCTTCGCTCATCAGGCACAGCGCCGTGGACAACCCGTCAGCAATGACAGCACGCGGGGCCGATACCGACACGAGGGCGCGTTGCGGATCCTTGCCTGCGGGATGCAGGATGTGACCCTTATCCCCGAGAACCGTTCCCCGAACCGCCGACGTCGCCAACGCGCGATCCTTGAGCGTCAGGCGGGCAATCACGTCGCCTTGCGGCGTGGCAACACCCGCTTTCCACGGCGTCCCATCCGCACGTGCACCCATGGCAGCAACTTCGCCCATGTCCATGAGCACATCCCGTAGCCCCTCGTTGCGCAACAGCGCCGTGATCCGGTCGGTTACAAATCCTTGCGCAATGCCGTTCAGCGTCAATGCCATCCCCGGTTCCAGCACCACCTTGCGCGCATCAAACCGCACGCGGCTCCAGCCCACCGGCCCATCTGCGCCCTGGCCGGCCATCGCCCGCCATTTCGGTTGAATGCTGGGGTCAAACACGCCACCGCTCGCACGGTGCAGACCATCTGCAAGGCTCAGTACCTCAAGCAGTTCCGGCGCCGGGGCGTCAAGCTGCCCATCCCGGTTCAACGTCACCAACGAGCTGTCGAGATAGAGCGAGAAAATGCTCTCCAGACGCGTCAGTTCCTGCTCAACTCGGGCAAAGATCGGCGCCGCTTCGGCATCGCTCAACCCCGCGACTTTCATCTGTGTGGTCGCGCCAAGCGCCTGTCCGCGCCAGGTCGCACTTGTCAAAGATGCGGCCCCGGCAGGCAGGGCGACGCTCGCCGCGGCAATGGTCAAAAAACGGCGACGGTTCAAAACACTCATGAAGGTGTCTCCAAAGTCAAAGTCATATCAATAGCGCCAATCGCGGCTTCATCGGGGATCGCATCAAGCGACACCACCTTGCCACCCCAGCGTTCGGAAAACGCCTCGGCAGCACCGCGTCCGGCAAATGGAACAATTTCCGGTGCGCCCATGCCCCCACGGACAGGCGCACCCACAACAAAGACCGCCGTCTCGGCGTCGATCCAGTTGCCAATTCCAGGTGTTTCCCAATTCTCGGCCACACCCATGTCACTGACATAAACCGCAGTGATTTCTGCATCCCGCTCGGGGCTCTTGAGGTAGGCCACCATGTCCCGCACCTGTGCAAAGAACAGCGGGGCGGGGTGACCGTCGAGATGTATCTGCCCCTTGGGGCCACCATGTTCGGCGACATTCATCTGGCAGAAATAGCTCAGCGCCTCTTCTGTCAGGTCCGCGGGCGGTGGCGGCGCCTTGGCGACGTCCTCCTTGCAGGCGACAAGGGTCAGCGCGGCGATCAGAGCAACGGCAAACCTCATGGCTCAACCCTCCGAAAGGCTCCCCGTGCGGCGACAAAGCCAAGGAACGGCCAGATCAGCAGCGACAGGGGCGCCGCCCATGCGGGCAGGGCGCGCGCTGCGCCCACCATTCCGGACGAAAGCGCCACGCCTTCGCTCCCGGCAATGTTCCACACGCGGAACGCATCCGCTGGGTTGGCCACCATCAGCCAGGGGAACAGCGTCTGGGTGAACCAGCCACCGGAATCCATCACCACGGCACCCAACAGGCCAAGGTCGTAAAGCACCACGAAAATGAGCCACAGACCCGCCGACATGCCCGCTGCCGCCGTGCTCGATTTCGACAGGGCCGACACCAGATAGCCCAGCGTCAGGAACACCGCGCCCAAAAGAACGCTCGTGGCGATCAGCCGGGCCAGCGCCAGAAGGCTTTCTGATCCTGCCCCACCAAACCACGCAGCCACGGCGCCCGCGCTGCCAAACCCCACTACCATGGCGATGCTCAGCGCGGCCAGATGCGCGGCGAACTTGCCCAAAAGCACTTCACCCCGTCCCGCAGGATAGCTCAGCAAAAGGCCCAGCGATCCACGCTCGGCCTCGCCCGCCACGGCGTCAAAGGAAATCATCAACGCCAGAAGCGGTGCCAGATACACCGACAGGGTCGTCATGGACGCCACCGAAACGGTCAGCATGTCCACCCCCAGAGACCCTGTCGGCGCACTGCCCGCGAACGTCAGAGCCAGTGCAAAGAGCACCATGATCAGCGTGGCCATGAACAGCCAGCGATTGCGCCGCAGGATGCGCATTTCGCATTGCGCGATTGCCAGGAAACGGGTCATTGCAGCCCCTCCTTTGCGTAATGGCGATAGAGATCTTCCAGCCGGGGCGGCGTGATCTCAAGATCGGCCACCGCATCGCCCATCGCCGCGATTTCGCGCAGCGTGGCCATCTTGTCAGCAGCCTGAATTTCAATCTCGACCGAGGCGCCATTGATCCGGCGCCCGCCGGTCCGAGCTGCAATCGCGGCGGCGTCTTCGCTGGCCCTGATCCGCACGCGCGTTGGCAAACCCGCCTGCGCGCTCAGACCCTGAAGGCTGTCATTCGCAACCAGAACGCCCTTGCGCATGATTGCAATCCGGTCGGTACGTGCCTCGACCTCGGTCAACGCATGCGACGCGATCAGCACGGCGGTGCCTTGCGCGGCCAGCTCGTCGATGATGGCATAAAGATCCTGCCGTGAAATCGGGTCGAGCCCGCTTGTCGGCTCATCCAGAAGCGCCAGTTTTGGCTTGCCCAAAAGCACCTGAGCAAGGCCAAGCCGCTGTCGCATCCCCTTGGAATAGGTGCCGATACGCCGATCCAGCGCTTCGCCAAGACCAACACGTTCCAGCAAACCGACAATGTCGGCCTTGACCCCGGCCAGACGGGCAAACAGCGTCAGCTGTTCGCGTCCCGTAACAGCGGGGTGAAAGCTCACCGCTTCGGGCAAAAAGGCAGTGGCCGCGCGCGCCTTGGCGCTGCCCGGTTTGCTGCCGCAGATCGAAATCTCGCCGCCCTCGGCCTTGATCAGACCCAGAACAGCCTTGATCATGGTCGATTTCCCGGCTCCGTTATGGCCCAGAAGCGCGACGCGCTCTCCTGCATAGAGATCAAGATCGACCCCGTGCAGCACCTGCACCTTGCCGCGAAACTTGTTCAGGCCCCTGATGCTCAGCACCGGATCAGAGCCAACTCGCGCGTTTCCCTTATCCATCAGTCTTCACCTTTCTGCCCGCCTCGGGCATCTGTGGCGTCATCAGCGGATTGCTGTCGATCACACCCCCCGGCAACAGAGCCGGGAAAGCGGATTGCGACCAGCGTACCAGCTGTACGGCAGGCGACCCCATCAAAAGCTTGGCCGCCGGTTGGGTCCACAGCACGTGATCCATGCTGTCATTCGGGCGGAACGGCTGATCTGCGATCCCGTCGCCATCGACGTCGAACCCGGAATTGTCACTCCAGTAATTGCCCCGCCCGTCGCGGGACCATTCATACCAGTTGGTCGACACCAGCTTGACCTGCGTGCGGTTGCCCACAAAGCTGTTGCCAAGGATGTCGTTCTTGTCCGACCCGGTGAAATGGATGCCAATCGCGCAGCTTTCGAACCAATTGCCGGAAAAATCATTCTTGTGCGAGTTATACAGGAAGGCGCATTTTTCCTTGGCGCCACGGACATAGTTGTCCCGGATCTCGCTGCTGTTGGTGTAGTTGAACGCAATCCCGTGTTCCCGGTCATCCAGCGAGGCATTGCCGATCACCTGCACGTTCTTGGTGAACATGATCGCATAGCCAAGATCATTGCCGATCGAAACGTTGCCGCTGACTTCGCTGCCATTGGCGTACATGAAATGTACGGCAAAGCGCAGGTCGCGGAACAGGTTGTTCTTGAACACGTTATCGCGGCTGGAGTTGACGAAAATCCCGTCCCGTCCCCAGCGAATATCATTGCCGTCCACGACGGCGCCGGGCGCGTTCCAGATGTAAACACCGTTGCCCCGGTCGTTCATGCGTTGGTCCAATCGGCCCTCGACCACGTTTCCGGTCACAAGCGAATGCTTGGCGCCGTGAATGTCGATGCCGTAAAGGTTGCCTTTGACCACGTTGTCGCGCGCAATCGCGCGATCCGCGGTCTTGGTCAGCTTGATGCCACTGTCGATCTCACCATGATCCGAGCCCGAGCCGATCACTGTCAGACCCTGCACAATCGCATCCTTCGCGGTGACGGTCACAACCGTGCCGCTGCCTTGCCCGTCAATCGTGGCGTGGCCCTGCCCATCAAGGGTCACGGCGCGGTCGATTACCACGTTTTCCGAATAAGTGCCGGGACCAAGGCGAAGGACGTCGCCGTCCGCCGCCTTGGCCAGTATCTCGGAAATGGCGCCTGCCCGCACTGGCACATCCCATTCCGCCGCACCGAGGGGAGCAGCCAGCAGGGAAAGCAGGAGGGGCAGGAACCGTTTCATGTGTTTATGCTCCGCGAGGCTCAACAAACATCCGGCCGCGCATTTCCATGTGCAGCGCGTGGCAGAACCACTGGCAATAGTACCAGTGTACGCCCGGACGTTCAGCAACGAAGGTAACAGATGCAGTCGCCTGCGGCCCAATCTCCATCGCGACACCAAAGTTCGCCATGCAGAAGCCGTGGGTCAGGTCGTCGATGTCATCCAGGTTGGTGACGATCACGGTGACCTCGTCGCCCTGTTTGACGGTGAAGCTCTCCAGCGAGAAGCTCGGCGCCTGGCTCGACATGTAGACGCGGACCTTGTTGCCGTCGCGGATGATCGTGTCCTGATAGTCGTCAAGATCCACGCCATCGGCCTCGGCCTGTGCCCGTGCATCGGCCCACATCGGGTCATTCCGCTGCCAGGTGTCGGCAGGGTTGACCTTGGAGCGGTGAACGATGATCGAGTCGTGCGGCTCGGCAAAGGTCGGGCCGTCATGGACCACCTTCATCTTGTCGCCCGAGATGTCGATCAGCTGTTCGTTCTCCGGCTTGAGCGGACCCACGTTCAGGAAGCGGTCTTTCGAGAACTTGTTCATCGAAATCAGCCACTTGCCATCGGCTTCTGCGGTTTCACCCATCGAGGTCGAGTTGTGACCCGGCTGATACTGCACGTCGACCTTGTCCATGATCGGATCAACGTCGGCACCTGCATAAGCTTCGATGGCCTTGCCGATGTTCCACTTCACGACCTGAGAGTCGAGGAACAGCGTGGTATAGGCGTTGCCTTTGTTGTCGAACGCGGTGTGAAGCGGGCCAAGACCCAACTGCGGTTCTGCAACCACGGCCGAGCGCGGATCGGCACCACCAAAGACGTCAGGCAGCTTGGTCACGTCGATCACCGAAACGGTGGGCGACAGCTTGCCGTTGATCATGATGTGCTTCTTGTCCGGCGCGGCGTTCACGCCGTGCGGGCTGTTCGGGATCGGGATGTACTTGGTCACATTCAGGTCCGAACCCTTGCGACCGTCGACAACCTTGACGCCTTTCAGCTCCTGGTAGTTGCCAGCAGCAACAGCAGCTTCAATAGCCTTGAGGTCGAAGACAACAACGTGGTCCTGCTCGGATTCGGTCATCTCGGCCAGGTTCATACCCATTTCCGAGTTGTACGAGGTCGAGAAGGCATAGTTGCCCTGATAGTCACAGTCGGTGTTGTCGAGGTTACCCGACACGATCACCTGCCATGCGACTTCCATCGTGTCACCGTCGATGGCGGTGAAGATGTTGACGTATTCCTCGGGCTTGTCGAGGATCGAGCCGTCATTGACCAGCGGCGCTTCGTGCTCACCGTTGGCAAACACATAGCCGGTGCGCGGGTATTTCTGCGGACGCAGGCCGTGGATGTCATGCGCGTTCGGGATCTCGATGATCTTGTCGCATTTCATCACGTCACAACGCACGCGTGCCACGCGGGTGTTGGCCTTGTCGTTCATGAACAGGAAGCGACCGTCATAGGTGCCATCCGTGAACGACATGTGGGGGTGGTGAAGGTCGCCGTTGTCATAGGTTACCTTGCCGTTTGCGGCGAGGAATTCCTTGGTCTCGGGCAGCAGGTTCTCGGTCAGAACCTTGAGCGATTCATTGGTCTGACCCCAGCCGGTGGCCGAGCAGCGGTTGAACACCGGCACACGCATCAGTTCGCGCATGGACGGAACGCCCATAATCCGCAGTTCGCCGGTCTGACCGGACGACCAGAAGCCGTAGTATTCGTCAAGCTCACCGGGCTCGAGAGCGAACTTGCCCCCGGCAGCTTTGGCCGGGGTGGCGCTCCCCAGCAGTCCGGCGCCCCCACCGGCGGCCAGAACGGCCCCCGTGGCGGTCGCGCCCAGCATACCCCGACGGGTCATGCTCAGGCCTTTTTTTACCTCTTCAGTCATGGTTTTCCCTCCTTCAAGAAGCGGTCTTGGTTTTGGCATTAGGGTGATTGGCTGGCGGAGCCTTTTTCGGAATCTTGATCTCCGCCGAGCCGGTCTTCTCGCGCCGCTTGAGCTGGCGGATGACGACCGGACATTTCTCTTTGGACTGGTACAGAACCTGACAATGCAGACAGTCCACACATTCATTCGGATTGATTTCCCCGGTGGGGTGGATCGCCTGAACCGGGCATTCATTGGCACAGGTCTGGCACGGGCTGCCGCAGTCCTTGTAGCGACGCAGCCAGTCGAACATCCGGATGCGTGCCGGGATCGCCAGTGCCCCGCCCAGCGGGCAGAGGTAGCGGCAATAGAAGCGCTCGATGAACAGGCCGGCCAGAAGCAGGAGCACAGCAAAGATCACAAACGGCCACTCGCGCACGAACTTGAGGATGATCGCCGTCTTGAACGGTTCCACCTCGGCATATTGCTCGGCCAGCGGGATCGACACCATCGACAGGCCGAACAGGCCAAGGAAGATCATGTATTTCAGCGGCCAAAGGCGTTCATGCAGGCCCCAAGGCAAGGTCCATTGCGGCACTTTGAGCGCACGTGCGGCCTTGTTGAGCAGTTCCTGAAGCGCGCCGAAGGGGCAAAGCCAGCCGCAATAGGCGCCCCGTCCCCAGAACAGCAGCGCGGCGGCAATCGCGAACCATTGGATGAACACAAGCGGGTCCATCAGGAACGCATCCCACGTGAACCCCGTGCGGATCGACCCGGCCAGCGCCATCAGGTTGACCACAGAAAGCTGGGCATTGGCATACCAGCCAAGGAAGACCAGCGTGACCGACAGATACCCGATGCGGAACCAATAGAAGACACGCGCATTTGCGGTGGCCTGGAACTGGAAGAAGAACACCCCCGTGAGCACCAGTAGCATCACGCCCAGAACGCCAATCTCAAAGGTTTTGTCCTTCCAGATACGTTTCCAGAGCGCAGACTTGGCGGCGGCTTCCGCGGTGGCATCCTCGACATGGTTGGGGGCCTGCACCGGTAACAGGAAACGTTCCGGCAGCTTGTAACCCAGATCCCATGTGAGGAAGACGCGGTCCAATGCTCCGACGGAACGCTGCACCAAAAGCTGCAGGCGGAAGGGTTCTGCCGGATCGAATTCGCTGTCGGCGGGGATTTTGAAAACATCAAGCTCGGTGAAACTCGGCGCGCCTTCGGCGGCCACTTCGCCAAGGCGGCGTTGCTGCTTGTCAAAGAAGCGAACCGAGTTATCGCCCTGGATGAGCTGGATACGGTCAAAGATCCCGCCGCGCACATAGCCCGATCCCTTGAAGGAATAGGCCCCGCGCCCCAGCACCAGAATCGCGTGCTCGCCCTCGTCGAGCCATTCGACGAGGTTTTTGTATTCCGCGTCCCCCAGAAGGCTGCGACCGATGCTTGGCACGCTGACCAGCGCCATGTTCATGTCAATGAAGGTGTCGCCCGGTTCGCCCGGTTCGGGGCGTTTGATCGCGCGGGCATCGCCGGTTTCCTCGAAGGCGGTGTTGACTTGTCCCACGTCAAGCGTCATGCGCCGCACCGATCCGTCACCGGCCAGCTTTTCCCAGTTCTCAACCGTGTCCTTTGTCATGTCCAGTTCGCGTTTCGGACCCAGCTCGACCGGGGACAACCCGCCAAGCCCAAGCGCGCGCGCGACCTTGATGCCGCCGCGTACAAGGCTGTCGTCGATCACCATGATCGTCACGGTTGCACCCGAAATAATGTCGAGGTCATGCCCCTCGCCACCCGTGGCTGCTTCGACCTTGAGGTCCAGTCCGGCATAGCTCTCGGTCAGCGCAACCATCTTGGAGTTGGGAATACCGATCAGCACAATCGGTTCCGAGTGTTTGACCAGTTTCACACCGGTCAGAACGGCGTCGGCGTCAATCGCTGCGACGACGTGAATGGGTTTGCCGGAGTAACCGGTCGTGCCCACGAAATCAGATGTCAGAAAGGCCCAGGCGACGGTTTCGCCGTTCTTGAGAACCGGGGCGACCTTCACATCATCGCGCACCGGGCCAAAGGCATCGGCGCCGGGGGCAAGCTCTTCGGGGGTAATCTCGGGTAGAAAGCTGGCGAGGCTGTCGGCGCGGGCTTCTGCGGCCACGATCGCACTCAGAATCAGAATAACGGCACTTAACCAGGAAAAAATTGTGCGCTTTGCTCTCACAGCGCATCTCCTTTTTGGGAAAATTGCGCCATGCCAGCGGACCGCGCAGGGTCCATGTCGACTTGGAACACGCGTGGAGGACCGCGAGTCATGGTGCTTACAAATGGTTTGGAGGAGGACATCCGGAACCCTGCACCTGTAACAAGGACGCAGAATACAGGCGCAGGGCCGGACAGTGTTGCAGCCACAGGTTGGGCCGCAGGCGTCGCAACTGTACAGAGAAGACAGTCACGGCATTCGCTATGGCGGGGCGCCTTAGTGTCCGAGTCGGGGTCGAACTCGTCTTCGACCGCAATCCAGACAGCGCCCGCTTCCGCGCAGATCTCGATCCAGCTTGCCCCGTTGGCGGCGGCTGATTGTGCCAAAGACGGCGTGATCAACTGCAGCATCAGGGCTAGCGCTGCCAGCATCGCGGACACCGGGCGCATGCCGATCCAACGGGATCGGAAAGGGCCTTGGTCTGCTGCCTTGCTGGCGGGCATCGTAAACCTCTCGCGTTTCAGGTTGCCCGTTTCTAGAATCGCTGCGGCGCCCGCGACTTGACTTTCGTTAATTCGGATCCGGATTCTGACCCGGCCTCCAATACCGACGCGATACCGACGCAATACCGACGTGATGCCGAAGCGGTTCTTGGCGATTCACTGGGTTCCCGGAGATCCGACTGATTTGGTCGCCCGGCAGTGCGGGTGATTGGCTCATTGGTCAAAAAAACAAACCCGGCCAGCTTGAATCCTGACCGGGTTTGCGAGCGAGCCAGCGAGTCTGGCTCAGGTTGGAAGGGTTTAACCTATCCGGTTTGTGCTTTTAGCGACGGTTCTTGCCGGCTTTTTTGTAGTGGCCGTTGCCATGCGCCTTGTTGACCTTGCCGTGGTGGTTTCCATTGTGGTGGTGGTCGTAGCGGTCTTCGAAGTCGTTTTTCTGTACGACCCCAGCCACTGCGCCAACCGCTGCGCCAACTGCCGCGCCCTGCGCGGCGTCTCCGCCGGTTGCCTCGGCCACGGCGGCACCAGCAACCGCACCTTTGACTGCCTTTTCAGCGACATAGTCGGCATGTGCGGTCATGGGGAGAGCCACTATAAGAGCGGCGGCGAGGGTTGCGAGTACAGTGTTTTTGCGTGCGTTTGTCTTAGTTCCAACCTTTTTGACTTTGTTTTTGCGTTTGACGTTCGATGTGTTCGCCTTGGATGATTGATATTTGGAGGTATCGAGCCGTTTTTGATTTGGAATTTGAGACATTTGCATTTGAAAATGAGACACCCTTAATGTTCCGCCGCCAAAACCGTGTATGATGGTGCTGTCATCTGCCAGCGAGGTCCTTGGAGTGCTTGGAAAATGCGTTTCGCTGGCGCTTTCGGGCCGCAACGGCATGTTGAGACATCCCGAGATGCTGGAAAAATCAAGGCGCGATTCTTCCGGCTGCTTCACAGGTATTCGGTGCAGGCGAGGAAAATGAGAAATCCGGCGTCCCTGACTTCTGCAAAAACTGCCAGTGCATTTTGAGGGGAAACTGGTGCCGGTGATAGGACTCGAACCTACGACCCCATCATTACGAATGACGTGCTCTACCAGCTGAGCTACACCGGCGCCGCGTTGGGGTATAGTTGCATGAAGAATGCGTGGCAAGAGGAAACCGGACCCTGCAAACACATGTGTTTTGCGGCCTTCGGCGCGGCTCCGACTCAGTAATCCTTCTGGAAGAAAAGCCCAATTCCACTGTCGGAATCGGAGTCAACCCGGCCCTTGACCGTAAGGCTTTCCGTGACATCGAGATTGAGGCTGATCGAACTCTTGCCCTCGCTGTCTACACCCACCTCGGTATAGACGTTTTCGTTGATGTATTTGCCCGCTCGCAAACCGGGAGTACCCGATTCGTCGAAAGTAAGTGCAAGTTCATCCAACCCGGTGTTGCGCCCCAGCCGCGGTCGCCCCGGTCCGTTACCCGAAAGAGAAGCCAGCGCCGCCGCCAGCTGCGCCGCCTGAAGCCCCGAGATGCTAGAAAGGTCGCGCCCAAAGAGTAGTTGAGACAGCACTTCGTCTTCGGGCAGTTCCGGTTCCGATTCCAGAATGATTTCGGGATCGTTAAGCCGCCCTTCGAGAATGACGCGAACCGTGGCATCAGTTTGCTTTGAGGTGGCCTGAACCCGCATCCAGGGGATCAGATCGCCTTCGAGCCGGATCAGTCCTTCGTCGATATCAAAGGTTTTGGTCAAGAAGGCCATGCGCCCCCGGATCAGTTCCAGCTGCCCTTGCGTATCAAGGTTGTTGGTCGTTCCGGCAATCGTCATACCCCCGTCGAAATCCGCATTGAGACCCATCCCGCGCACCGATATGCGTTCGCCAGTCCGTATGCGCAGGTCGAGACTGAAGGGGGCTGATGCATTGCTTTTGGTGGTCTCTTCCTTGATCAGACCCGCATTTGCGCGCGTGCGCCGTGCACTGGCGGGTTCGCCTACATGCGCAATCTCCGGCACGTCACCAACCCCGGCCAGAGCCGCCGAAGCAATGCGGATATTGGTTTGACCGAGAACCAAATCGCCGGAAATGGTGCCGCCGCCGGTCAGGGGGCCAGCCACTTGAACCATTCCGTCAACGACTGTTTCCAGCAATTGACCGTCCCGATACGCGAGATCGCTCACGCGGATTGGCAGGTTCGCATTAAAAGGCCCCGAGAGGTCGACAGAGCCGTCAACGGAAATGGTGCCACCTCCGGAAAACGCTGTTGTTACCGCAACGCCTGCGGTCCCATTGGCAAGGGCAATCGTGCTGTTGATGTCGTCCAGCGAAGCGCGCAGCGAAGGCAGGGAGAAGCGCGCACCGGCCGTGCGTATCGTTCCCGAGATGTTTTCCAGTGCAGGCGCCCCTTCCAGACGCAGATCATAGGTGGCCAGACCTTGTACCGAATTCGGCGCCAGCTGTCGGTTGGCGATGGCCAGTGGCAACGATCCGGTCAGATCAAAGAGGCTGTTATTGCCTTCGATATCGATCACGCCCGACCCGGCTGCCTGTGTTTCAAACGGACCAGAAGCCGTGAGATCAACTTTCCAGCCTGTCTCAAGTTGGCGTGTATCGGCCTGAATGCGCGCCTGTCCGGGCAGGGCGTCCAGAAAAGTTTCGAGTCGGCCTACGGTCATATCAATACTGGCATCCATTGGGCCAGAGGCTGGAACTCCGCCGTCGATCGTCGCGACGGTCTCGCCGGGGGCGGTTGCTTTTACGTCAAAACTCCAGTCCCCGTTGGTCAGCGTGGCGGTTCCGTCGACAGTGGACGGACCGGACACGCCCTCCAGAACAACGGCCGTGTCCTCCAGCCGCGCCGCAAGGACCACGTTGCCGTTGTTGCTGTTCAGATCTCCTTTGACGGTGATATCAAATCCATCCGTGTCGAGCGCGGCGTGGCGCAGGTTCAGTCCATCAAAGTCTCGCTTGCCTGAAAAGGCCAGCACGGTTTCTCCTCTGGCCAGCCTGTCAAATCGCGGGTCGTTGATCGTGAGGTCACGGCCACGTGCGGTGATATCAGCGTCGAATGCGCCGGTCAGGGGTGCAAAAGACCCTTCGACGATCGTTAGCAACTCACCCGTCAACGGCCTTGCCGCAAGGCCGCTGAATCGGGTGATGTCGGGCGCGAGCATCCGCAAGCGACCGTTCAACATAAGGTCATTGCCAAGCCCGCCAATCGCCGCCTTGCCATCCACCAAAAGCCCACCCGCAGCCAATTCGAAATCCGAAAGCTGTATGTCGGCGCCCTCTTCCCACAAGACATTGCCGGTGAATTGGCCTCTCGATCCAATCGCCTGATCAAGCGCTGGATCGGCCAGCTTCAAACCGTCCATGTCCAGACGCAGGGCCGCAGATACGCGCGAGGGTGTATCGCGCCGGATCAGGCCATTTGCGGCAATTGCCGCCCGACCGAGATCGACGGTGTCGGTGTCAAATCCTTCCACGATGCCAGACAGGGCCCAGCGTTCCCCCTTTGCCGCATCAAACGCGGCTGTCAAATCCGCTCTTTTCAAAAGGGTCCGCGCTCCGGCCACCGGCAACAGCACCGGCTTGCCTGACGGGTCCGCCATTTTCAATGTGACGTCAAACTTGTCCGGCAACCCATCCGAAGACAGGCTCACAGCACCTTTGAGCGCCATCGATGCTGTGGTCAGCGACAGGTTGTCGAGCGTCGCTTCTCCATTGGCATAGAGATGTACCAACGATTTGAGAGCGATCTCGGAGCCGAAGAAATCCCGGTATTCCGGGGCGAACAGGGGCGCCATGTCCCCCGAGATATCCGCAAGAATGACCCGCGTCGCCGGGGTTTCCGGGGTTTCGGAAGCTTCGGTAGACAGGATGACCTGCCCGGCCAGGCGCTCTTCGCCAGCGCTGGCAAGACGAATATCGGCGGTGAAATCATCCAGCGGTCCTTCACCCTTGACGCGCAGGTCGATGGCTGGGGTTCCGGGCAGGCGCAAAAGGCTGGCCACAATGCCGTCCGCCACCTCGGCCGCTTCAAGATCAATACGCAATTGGCGCGTCGCATTCGAGAACGCCGCATCAAGGTCGAACTTGCCCGAAGGTCCTTCGATCCGCGTCGCTTCCAGAATGGCTTCGCCGTCGCCCTCTAGAAGGACCAGTTTGGTTTCTAGCGACAGGACGGCTTCCTGCCCGAGTACCGGCTCGCCCAGTTCGATACGTCCGGCGCTGAGTTTTTGGATATTGATGCTGACAGGCAGTTCCGGAAGGGAAAACGGTGTGGCCTCTGCGGTTGGCGCCTCGGGGTCAGGTGTTGTTTTTGGAAGGCGGGCGAGCACAATGCTGTCGGCCGAAAGCTCGTTAACGTTGATGTTGCCCCGCAAGACAGCGAGCCGGTTCCAGTTAAGCTTGATCTTGGAGAGCGTGATCCAAAGCCCTTCATCGTCCGAAATCCGGATTTCTTCGATTGTGGCTTCCGAGCTGATTGCGCCGCGCAATCCGACAACTTCGACAGACCGACCAGCCCCGGATAGCGAGGACTCGAGGAATTTTGTCAACATCCCCTTGTCGTCTTCTTCCTGCGCCAGACCCATGACTGGCAGGAAAAGAAGGCATATCATAACCAACCGGCGCATCAGAACGCGTGCCCTATGCCGATATAGAGCTGCAGCCCGTTACCTGTGCTCCCTGATACCGGGGTGGCGAGGTCGACGCGCAGCGGGCCGAAGCCGGTGTTGTACCGCACCCCAAGACCCGCACCGGAATGCCAGTTGCCTGCGCCGGAGAAATCAGAGGACTCGCCCACGAAACCCGCGTCGTAGAAGGCGACCGTCGAAATGTGATCCGTGATCTTGACCCGAACCTCGCCGGACAGTGTCAAAAAGGACAGCCCCCCGCTATCGATGCCGTTCACGGTCACGAAATTAGACTGGTAGGGCTGACCCCGCACGGTGTCGCCACCGCCTGTGTAGAACAGCATGTCCGGCGGCGTGCCCCTGATTGACGGTCCTAAAATGGACCCGATTTGCACGCGACCGGCTAGGACGACGCGGTTCTCTTCCATGATGCCGCGATACCCCCGCAAATCGGCCTTGAGATAGAGTCCGCTATCAGCGTCCTTTTGGCCCAGATAGGGCACCACATCTGCCAGAAGATAATAACCACGGGTGGGATTGGCGAAATTATCCCGCATATCCCAGGTCACTCCGGATGGAATGCCGTAGATCGCAAAATTGCGATTGCCAAAGTTGTCTTCGACCTCCGAAAACCGGAACCCGAACGCCGCGCGTGTTTCCAGCCGCTCGGAATGGTAGCGCCGGAAACCGACCTGCATACCTGCCTGCCGCAGAAAATACAGCTCTTCGTCTTCCTGCTTGATTTCCGCCCCAATCAGAAGGTCGGTATCTGCGCCCAGTGTTGCCGGGCGCGTGTAAAGGGCGCCCAGCCGCCAGTCCATACCGCTGTTCTGGCCGCCGATATTTTCGACTGAAGCATCGAACCTGAGGCTCTCGGCACCGCCCAACAGGTTCCGGTGCAACCAGAAGGCCGAAAGACCCAACCCGTCGCGGCTCTCCAGTTCGGCACCGAACCCGATGCGGCGCGGAAGATCGTCGACCAGCGATAATGTCATGTCCTGTGTATCGTTCGGGCCGATATCCTCGGCCTCGCGCAAGTCGACGGATCGGAAAGTTCCGGTACGCCGCAGCCGTGTGGCAACGCGCTTGGCTTTTTCCGGATCAAAAGTTTCCCCGGTGGGCAGATCGGCAATCTTGCGCACCCGCTTTTCCCGGACCTTGCTTTGGCCGGTGTAAATTAGGTTGCCAAAGGCGAGCTGGGGGCCGGGCGCCACTTTCAGGTCAACATCGAGCTGTTTTTCGGGGTGATTGGCGGTGATTTTTTGATCCGAGATGTCCGCCTTGGCGTGCCCGACGGCGCGCCATCCGTCCACGGCGGCCCCGGCTGCGTTCTGGATCACCGACAGGCTTGCCCGTTCTCCCGTGGCGAATTCCTTGGGAAGTTCGGTTTCGGGTGCAATGGGGGCAACCTGGGTCTTGCCGAAATCAAAGCGGGGCCCCGGGTTGATCTCGATGGCTACGTTGCGCACATTCGCAATGTTGGCAAATGGCGAAATGGCCGCCGCCTCCTGGCCGTTCACGCGGATTCGGATATCAGGTCCAAAATATCCCTGTTCATAGAGCAGGCTGACCAGCCGTTTATAGTCCGATTGCGCGGCGGCGATGATGTCCTGACCATCAGTCGTGCCTTCCGTTTTTGCAGCAAAAATCAGCGAAGAACCCGAGATCCTGTCACGAAGGTCTTCGTCGTTTCCCGCGACGTTGAGAGCAATTTCGAATGCAGATAATTGTGTGGGCAGAAGACAAAGCGCCACCAATGCCGCCGGGGCAAATTTAGCAAACAGGACACCAATTGCGCGTTGCCGCATTCTCTTCCCCAAGCAGGGCCTCAAAGAGCCCAACAGCCAAGTCACGCCGAACCCCTGTTCGGCTTTGAAGCAGACTAAACCAAGGTTTGGTAGCTGACCATAGAAGAGCCGCCAGATAGGCGAATTTCCGGCGATGTGCGTCTTGCCCTTATGGCTTGATTCGAGTCCGTGTCGTCCACCGATCAAAATCGGATGCGTTGTGTTGGGCTGCGAATGAGTTGGACGCGCTCCGGAGATCCTTTTGTTGGGGGTCTTCCACGGCCCGCCGACACGGCTGATCCCCCTGACAAGATATCTAAAATTCAATGTGTTAATGGCAAAGTAACACCTCGCCGGTAATGCTGGATGCGGGTGAGAAATAGGTGGTGAGACATGGCAGCGCGCTCGAACGCGGCGCCAGTTATCATCAAGAAGAAAAAGATCATTAGCGGCGGTGGGCATCATGGCGGTGCCTGGAAAGTCGCTTATGCCGACTTTGTGACGGCAATGATGGCCTTTTTCATGTTGATGTGGCTGTTGAACGCGACAACTGAAAAACAACGCAAGGGGATCGCGGATTACTTCAATCCGACGACACCGATCAACCGCATTTCCGGCGGTGGTAATGACATGTTCGGCGGGGACAGCATCCTCAAGGAACAGTTTTTGGCCAATAATGGGGTTGGCGGGCTGCCTACGCGGTTGTCTGGCGGCCCTAAGCCGTCGGACAGCGAAAGCGGGGCTCAACTAGAAGAAACCGGACTTTCGGAGGTTCAGGATTTCCTGATCGGCGGTGGTGGTGAAAGCTTTCTGTCAGACGACATCCGCAAACACGTGGTGACGCGACTGACCGATGAAGGCCTGGTGATCGAGTTGTTCGACAGCGACGATGTGCAATTGTTTGTCGAGGCACAATCCAGACCATATCGCGCTCTTCTCGAACTGCTGCGAGTTGTGGCCGATGCCGCCAACCTCGTGCGCAACGAAATTGCCGTGGAAGGGCATGTGCGTACGGCGCCGGTGGTGCAGATCAGTGCGCAATCCTGGGAATTGTCCTCCGAACGGGCGCATACGGTACGCGGACTGCTGGAGACCCATGGCATTGACCCCGATCGGTTCTCGCGCGTTACCGGGCATTCCGACAGAGAGCTGGTGTCCACGGACCCGCGCGCCGCGCGAAACAACCGCATTGAGATCATTCTTTTGAGAAAGGACAGGCGCTAACTATGTAAGATTTTATCTGTTAGCGCGCCATTAAGGGGCTGCGACTTATCTGTTGCATTGAAGTTTGGTTGATGCAGCAGAAAGGCGTATTCATGACAATTTCCTCTTCGCTCAACGCGGGGGTGGCGGGCCTGTCCGCCAACGCGACACGGCTTGCAGCCATTTCCGACAATATCGCGAACTCTGCCACCTATGGTTATCGTCGCATGGAATCGGATTTCCATTCGATGGTCACATCGTCGTCCGGTGGCGCGTATTCCGCCGGGGGTGTGCGGGCGACAACCCAGCGCCTGATTGATGAACGCGGTTCGCTTGTGTCGACATCGAACGCCACCGATCTCGCGGTGCGGGGTCGTGGTATGCTGCCAGTGGCCCTGGCGTCCGAGGTGGGTCTTGGTCGTGGAAACGCGCAAATGCTTCTGACCACGACAGGGTCGTTCCGCACCGACGCACAAGGCTATCTGACGTCGGAATCCGGCCTTATGCTACTCGGCTGGCCGGCAAGCCCGGATGGGTCGGTTCCGCCATTTCCGCGCGACACAAGCGATGGCCTGGAGCCGGTTCAAATCAACGTGAACCAACTTACGGGAGAGCCGACGACCTCAATGTCGCTGGGCGTGAACCTGCCGGCGACGGAAACCGAGGCCGGGGCCGCCGGGGACACGCAGGATCTCTCGATCGAGTACTTCGATAATCTGGGACGCTCCGAAAGTCTCCAGATTGAATTTGTGCCGACCGTGCCCGCTTCCGGCACATCCAATGAATGGACGATGATCATTCACGACACCGCATCCGGCGGGGCTGTGGTGGGTGAATACACGCTGACCTTTGACGACGGGCGGGCGTCCGGTGGCACGCTTCAGGCGGTTTCGGCGGTTTCTGGCGGGGGGTACGATCCCACGACCGGTTCCGTGATTGTCAACGTTGCTGGTGGCCCCATGGAGATAACCATTGGTGAACTGGGGACCAGCGGGGGCCTTACCCAACTGTCCGACAGCTTCGCACCGCTGCAGATTTCCAAGGATGGTTCACCCGTCGGCAACATGACGTCGGTAGAGGTGGATGCGAATGGTTTTGTGCATGCGTTCTTTGATACCGGCGTGACTCGAACGATCTACCAGGTACCGCTCGTCGACTTGCCAAACCCCAATGGAATGGTCTCGCTCGATCACCAGACCTACGCGCCTTCTCCCGAAAGCGGGTCGTATTTCCTCTGGGATGCCAGTGATGGGCCAACCGGCGACATCGTTTCCTATGCCCGTGAAGAATCGGCCACTGATGTCGCGGGTGAGCTGACGGACATGATCCAGACGCAGCGGGCCTACAGCTCGAACGCCAAGGTCATCCAGACGGTTGACGAAATGCTGCAGGAAACCACCAACATCAAACGGTAAAGGCCCTCGTCGGCCGGAAAGTGTGAACCATGAGCATCTCAGGCGCCCTCTCCAACGCCCTCTCCGGGCTGACCGCGGCAGCGCGGTCGGCCGAGATCGTGTCTTCGAACCTGGCCAACGCCATGACCGAAGGGTACGGGCGACGGCAGATTTCCCTGTCTTCACAGAACCTGCGGGCCTCTGGTGGGGTGTTGGTCAATGGCATTGTGCGCCATTCCAATCCCGCTCTGCTGGCAGAGCGGCGCCTGGCGGATGCCGAGTTTGGGAATGCGAGCGCGCTGAACAATTTTTACAACCGGCTGGAAATGAACTTGGGGACTCCGGACAAAAGCAGCAGCTTGAGCGGAAGGCTGGCGACGTTCCAATCCAGCCTCATCGGTGCGTCCGGCGCCCCCGAGAGTCAGACGCGCCTGCAAACCGTTGCGCGCGATGCCGCAGCGCTTGTCAACACGTTCAACACGGCTGCATCCGATATCAAAACTTCCCGCGAACAGGCCGACCGGACCATTGGCACAATGGTCGAACGGCTGAACACCCTGCTTTCGCGTACCGAGGAGGTGAACCAGAAGATTTCCGCTGCCATCAATCAGGGCCGGGATACATCGGCCCTCGAGGATGACCGCCAGAAGCTGATTGACGAAATCTCGGTTTTGGTTCCGATCAAGTCCGTCGCGCGCGATCGCGGCGGGGTCGCGCTTTACACGACAAGCGGGGCGATCCTTCTGGATGGGAAAGCGCCGGAAATCGGGTTCGAACCCACTCCGACAATCCTGCCCCATATGACGCTCGAAGGCGGGCTTCTGTCGGGGTTGACGGTGGGGGATGTCGCCTTGGACGGGGTCGGTGCCCTTGCAGGCGGGGCCTTGGCCGCGCAGTTTGACATTCGCGACACCCATACGCCGCAAGCTCAAGCCGAGCTGGACGCGGCCGCGCGAAGCCTCGTTGAACGGTTTCAATCCTCGGGGGTGGACCCCACCCTTGCGCCTGGTCAGGCGGGCCTGTTTGCCGATCAGGGAAGTGCTTTTGATCCTGCCGACGAGGTTGGCCTGTCAGGGAGATTGACACTCAACGCATTGGTCGATCCCGACGGAGCCAACGAAGCCTGGCGGTTGCGTGCAGGCCTTGGTGCCACGGGTCCGGGTCTGGCCGGGGATGCGACTTTGCTGAACGCGATGTCAGATGTCCTTGCGGAAAAGCGCAATCCCGGATCGGGAAGCCATTCAAGCGGTGCCCTGTCAATGGGTCAGCTTTCGGAAAGGGTGCTTTCTGCCGTGGCAGCCAACCGGGTGAGGAGCGATGAGGAACTGAGCTTTTCAGCCAATCGGCTCTTCGGTTTGCAAGAGGCGGAGCTTTCCGAGGGCGTGGATAGCGATCATGAGATGCAACAGCTCATGTTGATCGAACAGGCCTACGCAGCCAACGCCCGGGTGATCGAAACCGTTGACGAAATGATGAGTCAGTTGCTGAGGTTGTAAATCATGAGCTTTATTCAAGTGGGCGACCTTGCCCAGCATCTGATGATGCGCCGCCAAAACACATTTCTGAAAACCCAGATGACCACTCTGACCCAAGAGCTGGCATCCGGCAGGAAAAGCGACATCGCCGGTGCGGTTTCCGCTGATTTTTCGGTTCTTGGCGACGTCGAACATACGCTCACCTTGCTGGAAGGGCATGCGATGGCGCTCAAGGATGCGCGTTTGTTCACCGACACGGTCCAGAATGTGCTTGAGCAGGTCCAGACCCAATCTCAGGCACTCGGGACGTCGCTTCTCTCCGTGATGTCCGCAGGCTTGGAAGAGCCGATCAACAGCACCATCGGCAAGGCACGAGAAAGCTTTGACGCAATCGTGTCGAACCTCAACGCGCAGGTCGCAGGGCGGGGTTTGTTTTCAGGCGCTGCCACACAAAGCGCGGCACTTGCCGCGGCGGACGCCATGTTAAGCGATTTGAGCACGGCCCTGACTGGTGCGCTTACCGTTTCTGACATCGTGAATACGGTCGATCAGTGGTTCATGGCGCCCGGCGATGGATTTGAATCGATGGGCTATCAGGGTGCTGCCGAAAGCCTTGCACCCTTCAAGCTCGGCGAGCATGAAACGGTCCGCCACGAACTCACGGCGGACAGCATGGAACTGCGTACCTTGCTGCGCGACACCGCGCTTGCGGCGCTCGCTGGTGATTCAGGGCTGAGTCTCGATTTGAGCCAGAAGAAACAGCTGCTCGAAGTCGCAGGAGAGGGTCTTCTGACACAGCAGGAAGGATTGACCCGGATACGGAGTGATCTTGGGTTCGTGCAGGAACGGATTGCGAATATCGAAACACAAAACGCGGCGCGCCGAACAAGTCTTCAGATCACCCGGAACACGCTGACTGCGGCGGACCCTTTTGAAACCGCCACGCAACTCGAAGCCGCGCAGGTGCAGCTTGAGACATTGTACACGGTTACCGCGCGGCTTTCGCGCCTTTCATTGATGGATTATCTGAGGTGATTGCCATGCGGTTTTTCAAGATGGCGCTGCTCTGCCTGATGCTTCCAACGTTTTCGGTCGCGAGCCCGATCCGGATCAAGGACCTTGTCGAGTTCGAGGGTGTTCGAGGCAATGATTTGGTCGGCTATGGTCTTGTCGTTGGTTTGAATGGCACGGGCGACGGTCTTCGAAACGCGCCTTTTACCGAGGAAATCATGTCGAATATCCTCGAAAGGCTTGGCGTCAACGTCACCGGCGAACAGCTGCGGCCCAAGAACGTGGCGGCGGTTTTTGTTACAGCGGCGCTTCCGCCATTTTCGCGCGCCGGGGGCCGGATCGACGTCACCGTTTCCGCGATCGGAGACGCCAAAAGCCTTCTTGGGGGCACGTTGGTCATGACGCCGCTTAACGCGGCCGATGGCGAAATTTATGCTGTGGCTCAAGGCACAGTAATCGCTGGCGGCGCGTCAGCCGAAGGCGATGCGGGTGCGGTCGTCCAGGGAGTTCCGACGGCCGGTGTCATCCCGGCAGGGGCACGGGTCGAGCGTGAGATCGATTTTGACTTTTCATCGTTGACCAACCTGCGTCTCGCGCTGCGAGAACCGGATTTCACGACGGCGGGCCGGATTGAACAAGCCATCAATAAAAGTTTTGGGCGCCGGGTGGCCCTGATGCTGGATGCAGGGACGGTGCAGTTTGACATTGCACGCAGTGGTCAGATCTCGGCCGCGCATGCGCTGGGCAAGGTCGAGAATATCGCCGTTGAACCGGAACGAAAGGCACGGGTTGTCGTCGATCAACGCTCTGGAACCATCGTCATGGGGGACGATGTGCGCATTTCACGTGTGGCCGTGTCCCAGGGCAACCTGACGCTACGAGTTCAGGAAACACCGATCGCGATCCAGCCGAACCCGTTCGCCAACGGGCGTACCGTGGTGGTGCCACGCACGAATGCAGAGATCGAGGAAGAGCCGGGAGTTGGTCTTGCCGAAGTGCCGGGCGGAACGTCGCTGAGCGAAGTTGTTGCCGGCTTGAACGCTCTCGGGGTCGCGCCCCGTGACATGATCGACATCCTCAAGAGCATCAAGGCCGCCGGCGCCTTGCATGCCGAGTTCATCGTTCGCTGATGTATCGGTTCTGAAGGGTGCAAGCCCCTTCAGAAATAGCTGCGAACCAGACTGCCAGCGATAAGGCTCCAGCCATCCGCGATAACAAAAAAGGAAAGCTTGAAAGGCAGGGACACGATGGCTGGCGGCACCATCATCATCCCCATCGACATCAGGATCGCGGCAACGACCAGATCAATGATCAAAAAGGGCAGAAAGATCAGGAAACCGATCTGGAAAGCGCGGGCCATTTCCGAGAGCAGGAAGCTCGGTACGAGAACCGACAAGGGTGAGTCTGATGTCGGGGCTGTCGAGGGTGCGTTGGGGCGCAGCTCGGCCATGGCCTGATAGGTTTCCGGGTCAAGGCGGGCTGCCATGAATCCTCGGAACGGTTCCAGCGTTCTGGAGAATGCGGTTTCAACGTCGATTTCTTCGTTCATCAGGGGGGCGATACCGTCGATCCACGCTTTGGAAAACACGGGTTCCATTACGAAATAGGTCAAAAACAACGCCAGACTGATGATCAACATGTTCGGCGGGGATTGCTGCAGCCCCAAAGCTTGCCTGAGGATGGACAAAACAGTCACGATGAAGGGGAAACACGTGACCATGATGGCGATGCCCGGAGCCAGGCTGAGCACCGTGATGAGCAGGAAAATCTGTATGCTGCGTGCCGTCAGAGAACCAGAATCGCCCAAGGCCACGGTCACATCCTGCGCAAGCGCGAGATCAGGAAGGACGCCGACGCCCAAACCCGCAACAAAGCAGATGCCAATCTGGGTCCGGGTCATCCCAATCCGGTCCCGATCTCTGCGAGTTCCGTCAATCTGACTGCAAGCAGACCTTTCTGTGCACCTTCGAGCTCCTCAAGTTCACCTCGCGCGATCAGGCGGTCCCCGATGTAGAGTTCGACAGGGTCTTCGACGCGTTTGTCGAGTGGCAGAACCGCGTTTTCCGAAAGATCCAGAAGATCGCCGATCAAAGGCCGAGCTTTACCGACCGAAACGATGACTTCGACCGGCACGGATTTGAAAAGGCTTTTCTTCTCTGGGTCAGCCATGAGTGATCTCCTTCTTGGATTGATGAGTGAAACCGGCAAAGGCACGCGATACGATTGAGAGCACCTCGTCCATGTCGATCTGCCGCTCGCTTTGACCGAACTGAAACCGCACCTGGCCTTCGCTCAATCCGGCGTCGCGCACGACATCGACGGGAAAGTCCACCTTGTCCGGCAACAGCTCGGAAACAGCTTCGTAGTTTTCCGGGGACGTGGTGATCAACACCGGCACGCCGCTGTGATCGCGCGTAATCGCGTTCAGTTGCTCCAGCACCTGGAGGCCGATCGCCTGTCGCGACATGTCCGGCAATACCGACATCACCGCCTGCTCCACCACCGGCGCTAGCTCGGCAACGACGGCTTCGCGCGCCTCGTGATAGGTGAAGCCGAGATCCTGCAGATTGCGTGCGAAGTCGGCGGAAATGCCGGCGCGTTCCTCGGATTTGGCGCGAATGGCATCTTCCCACCCGGCCTTGTATCCCTGTTCGAAACTGTCGAGCAGGTCGGCATCATTGGCAGGTACCGATTGTCCAGATGGCATGCCGGAGGAAGTCACGACGCCAAAGTCTTCCAGGAGATGAGCAATCGACATCACGCGCGCTCCTCTTTGTCTTCGAGCCAATTTCTCAGGATTTCAACGGTTTCCGCCTGTCGGTCGCTGATCAGGGCGCGCAGCCGCTCCACCGCGTCAGTCTGGCTCGTTTCGGCCCCCGGCAGCGAAAGCGACTTATCGGCACCGAGAGCATCTCCTCCCAACGGTTCGTCAATTTCACCTGTGAGCACCTGAGCGTCTGTCGGCATTTCACCGGGGCGTGCCTCGACAAGACGCGCGGGCGGCATGGGTGCCGGTAGCTCCCCGGTCGACCGCGTCAGGATCGGACGTACGACAAACATGCCCAGCACAATCGCTACAACGGCAAGGATGGCCATCTGCAGCAACGACATGGCATCAAGGGTCAAACCGCCAATCAGAGAGGTACTTGCGGCGGAACCCATCGGTTCGATTGGTTGAAACAGCATGGATTTGAGCGTGATGACGTCGCCCCGGGCTTCATCGAATCCGACGGCGGATGCGACCAGCTCTTTCAACGCGCCCAGCTCTTCGTCGGACCGGGGCGACAGGGCGGTTTCGCCGTTTTCCTGCGCCACAGCGCTCCCGTTAACAAGAACGGCAACGGTCAGGCGACGGATGGCGCCGGGTTCACGCGTGACCTCTCGTTGGGTTTCGGACACCTCATAGTTCACGCGCTCACGCGTTTCACTGTTCTTGTTGGACGAGCCGGGATTCTGGGCTGCATCCCCGTCTGGCAGGTTCGACGCCACCGTGACCTGACCTGACGTAGCGTTCGTAGAATCGGTATTGCGTTCCTCGGTGTCTGTACTGATGGCAACCCGGCCCGTTGGATCAAAGATGCGTTCCTTGATCGATTCACTTTCATTGACTGTTTCCACGCTCACTTCGACCACGGCATTTCCCATACCTACGCGCGCCTCCAAAAGACGTTGCACGGACTGCCGCAAGTTTTCCGCGCGATTATCCTGGGCATGGGGGGCGGCGTCATCCGTGGCACCGACCAGACCGTTTGCACCGTCGATGACGGCGACATCATCCGGAGAAAGACCCGCAACGGCCGATGCCACCAGAAACTTCAATGCTTGAGCCTGACGAGGGGGCAGGCCACCGCCGGTCGACGTGATGGTTACGGATGCTGTGGGTTGCAGCCGTCTTTGAAACGGGTTGGACCCGGCATGGGCGATGTGAACCCGTGCCGAGCTGATCAAGGGGCTTCCAACGATCGTGCGGGCCAACTCACCTTCTTTTGCACGCCAATAGGCGGCGTCGAACATCTGGGACGTGGTGCCAAACCCGGACAACGAATCGAGCAGCTCATAGCCCTGTGTTGTATTGGCGGGCAAACCTTCGCTGGCCAGCGTCATGCGAAGCTCGTCACGGGCGGACGATTCGACATAAATGGCGCCACCGCGCACGTCGAAAACGGCGCCTCTTTGCTCCAGCGAACGCACGACCTCGCCCGCGGCACCGCTTTCCAGGCCGCTATACAAAAGAGACATGCCGGGGCGAGTCGCCATGCGCCCGAGCGCGAGAACGGTTGCAAACATGGCAAGGGTCGCCACGATCACAATGGCTTTGCGGCGCGTGTCCATCGCGGACCAGATGCTCAGAAGCTGTTGCAAGACATTCCTCCGTCACGCCAGACGTTCTGCCTGGCTGCATGGGCATCTTTCTCCGATCAGCCTTAACAATCGGTTAGTTTCTGTGGGGTTATAGAAAAGGGGACCAAGAAACCGGACCCTGAGATGACCGACACGACTGAAATCGAGGAACCGCCTGCGGCAAAGTCTTCGCGACTGCCCATGATCATCGGGCTTGTACTTGCACTTGCCGGCGGCGGCGGCGGGTTCTACGCGGCGCAATCCGGATTGCTGTTCGGAGCTGCTTCTCACCCCCAAGAAGAGATGCATCAAACCGCATCCGAAGAACCCTTGCCCGACGTCGTCTTTGTGCCACTCGACCCGATCGTGGTGTCACTTGTTGATGGGGGAAGCAGCCACCTGCGGTTTCGAGCGCAACTGGAAGTGCCGGGTGAATACGCAAGCGATGTCGAACACATTCTGCCCCGCATCGTTGATGTCTTGAACAGTTATCTGCGCGCGTTGTCACCTGCGGACATTGAGGCTCCTGACGCGCTGGTTCGTTTGCGGGCACAGATGCTCCGCAGGGCGCAGATCGTGACCGGTCAGGGCAGGGTGCGCGATCTCTTGATCATGGAATTTGTGCTGAACTGAGAGGATGTGAGATGGATTTGATTGCGGATATCCTGCTGGTGGCCGGCGCATTGGGGGCAGGCCTTTATTGCTTTGTTCTTGCCCGGCGTCTGTCTCGGTTCAATGACCTTGAGACCGGGGTCGGTGGGGCCGTGGCGGTGCTGTCTGCACAGGTCGACGATCTGACCCGCACGTTGCAGGCGGCGCAGAAAACGGCGGGCGAATCGACGGAAACTCTCGATGATCTGACCGGGCGCGCCGAGGATGTTGCGAAACGTCTCGAACTGTTGGTCGCGTCGATGCACGATCTGCCGGAATCGCCGCCCGCGCAAGAACCGGTGGAGCCGGTTTTCCGACGCCACCCCGCTGAACAGAGCGCTGCATCATGAGCGGTGGTCGAAGCCGAAAACGTCCCGCAAAGGGAAGTCTAATGTTGATCGCCGGCTTCCTGATCGGCTCGGCCGTACTGCGTATCGGCAGCGAGGCCGGGCAAGCCTTTGCGAAGGTCGATCCAGGTACGAAATCGCATTCGATCATCGAAACCACGCCCCTGGCGCCCGAGCAGGTGTGCGAACCGCCCGAAGACTTGCGTCGTCTGATGGAGGCGTTCGATGCGCGTGAAGAACGGATTGCCCGGCAGGAGTCTGATATTCGCAACAGGATGCAGGCGCTCGCTGTCGCCGATGATCAGGTGTCGCAAAAGCTTGATGCACTTGTGCAGGCAGAGGAGCGGCTAAGGGCAACGATTGCTTTGGCTGAAACCGCATCCGAAGACGATCTGACTCGTCTCACAACTGTGTACGAAACGATGAAGCCCAAAGATGCTGCGGCCTTGTTCGAGGAAATGGATCCGGAATTTGCAGCCGGTTTCATTGGGCGCATGCGCCCGGAAATCGCGGCCGGCGTGATGACGGGCATGAGCCCGTCTGCAGCCTATACGATCAGCGTCATTATTGCCGGGCGGAATGCGGAAGTCCCCCGGGAGTGAGGGCTTTCTTTACCACTTGCGGGTCAGACTGGACCAAAGCTGAGTCAGGAGTTGCACCGTGATCGGAATCATCGGAATCGCCATCATTTTCGTCATGGTTTTTGGCGGCTACATTGCGGCGGGCGGCAAGCTTGCGATCATTCTCAAGGCTCTGCCGTTCGAGTTGGCCATGATTGGAGGGGCTGCCGTGGGAGCGTTCCTTCTGAGCAATGACATGTCGGCGGTCAAACACACGATGAAGGATATCGGAAAGGTTTTTAAAGGCCCCAAGTGGAAACCCGAGGATTACCGTGATCTGTTGTGTCTGCTCTATGAACTTATCCGTCTTGCGCGGCAGAACCCGGTTGCCATCGAAGAGCACATCGAGGCACCCGCGGACTCGGCAATCTTTTCCCGATATCCGCGTATTCAGGCCGACAAGGAAGCCGTCGAACTGATCGCGGACACAATGCGCTCGGCGTCGATGAATTATGATGACCCGCATCAGGTGGAGGAAGTTCTCGAAAAGCGGATGGAGGCGAATTTTCACCACGCCATGCATTCCAGTCACGCACTTCAGACAGTTGCGGACGGCCTTCCCGCCCTTGGGATCGTTGCTGCCGTGCTCGGGGTGATCAAGACCATGGGTTCGATTGATCAGCCGCCCGAAATCCTCGGAAAAATGATTGGCGGGGCCTTGGTTGGCACCTTTCTGGGCGTTTTTTTGGCTTATGGTCTGGTGGGCCCCTTCGCATCCAAGGTCAAGGCCGTGATTGAAGAGGACAGCCATTTCTATCAACTGATCCGTGAGGTTCTGGTCGCCAATCTTCACAATCATTCGGCCAATATCTGCATCGAGGTTGGCCGCCAGAACACACCTGCCCATTGCCGCCCGGATTTTGCGGATCTGGAAGAGGCGCTGAAATCCGTCAAGAAAGAAGCGGCATGAGGTGGCTTTCGACTCTTTTCCTCTATGTCCTGTCTGCCGTCGTCGCGTGGGCTGGGCAAGTTTCCTTTCAGTCCGGGGAACACGACGGATTCACACGCCTTGTGATGACCCTGCCCGATGCTACGACGGAATGGGCATTGTCCGGGACAGGAGAAACCTATCTTGTCACCGTGGCGGACCCGGCGCTGAAAGTTGATGCTGGGTCTGTGTTCGGCCGTATTCGCCGTGACAGGTTGAAGGAGATCGTCGCCGATGAAGCCAAGGGTCAGATTCGACTGGTTCTGAATTGCAGATGCCAGATCAAAACCCGCATTCTAAAAGACCGCTACGTCGTTTTCGACATTCGTGATCGTGTCGCGAAAACCAACATCAGGCCAGACCGCTTTGTCTTTGAACTGGATCCGATTGAAATGGAGGTTACCCGCAGGTTCCGCTTTGCGGAAACTGGCGGTGGCATGCCCACTTATCCTTCGAAAGTAGAAGCGAAAGAGCGAATATCCGATATCGTGGAGGCTGCGACGGCTCCGGAAAGTGCCGTTGACAAGCAGAAAGCGCTCGCAACTGCACAATCCGAACTGTTTGAACAGATCGGGCGCGCGGCGACGCAATCGCTGTTGGAGCCGGTGCAGGTTTTGCCACAGAGGGCTTCGCAGAAGCCCGAGTCGGCTTCTTTTCTTCAGGAAACAACTGAACGGAATCCCGACAGGACTGGCGGAAAGGGCAACATGGCGGCCCACAATGCCATGGACGAGTTCCTTACTCTGCAAGAGGGTTTGTCCAGGGCGCTGGTGCCGGGTAGCAGATGTCTCCCGGAAGACGCTTTGGACATCGGAGCATGGGCCGACGACCGTACTATTGACGCGCAGGTCGCAGCGCTGCGGGGCAAACTTTACGGAGAATTTGACGCGATCAACCTTTCCGCCGCCCAAGAGCTGGCGCGTTTGTACGTCCATTTCACGTTCGGTGTGGAGGCCCGGCAAATCCTGAACATGGCGGCAGTTGATGATGCCTTGGTATTGCTGGAAATGTCCTATCTGGTTGAAGGATTGCCGCCGCAGACCAAGGTTTTTCAAGAGCAGGCTGAGTGCGCCGGGCCTTCCGCCTTGTGGGCGCTTTTGTCTGGCGCGCGCCTCAGCGAGGAACATGTCGTGACCAGTGTCGTGAACACTTTCAACAACATGCCTCGGCATCTGCGCGAACACCTTGGCGGGCGTCTGAGTGCCGCGCTTAATCGACAGGGACATATCGAAGCGGCAGAACTTGTTCTCAATGCTGTTGAACGTCTCAACGGCCCCAAGCCACCTGATTTTGGTGTTGCACAGGCGAAATTGGCGAGTGCCAAAGGCGATCACGACACAGCCAACGAAAAATTGAGGGAGGTTGTTGATAACAACTCGGAAATGTCATTGGACGCAATTGTTGATTTGATAGACCTCCACGTTAGGCAAGATCTGGCGCCGACCAGTGATACCATTGCCCTCGTTGGCGCGTTCGCTGTTGAGCACAAGCATACGCCCTATGGTCCAAAGCTGAGGCGCGCGCATTATCTGGCACGGTTGCAAGCGCGGGAACACGGCTCGGCATTGGATCTGCTGGAAGAAATTGAGAAACTGGATGATGCAAATACCGTTTCTGATTTGCGTGATATGTTGGGCCGGAGCCTGGTAGCACATGCGGATGACTTTGAATTTCTAGAACTGAGTGTTGGTCGTGGGCTGGTTGCGCCGGGTATGTTCTCCGAGCCGGTCGCGGTTTTGGTCGCGGAAAGACTGGTGGATCGCGGGTTCCTGCGGGAGGCTCGGCAACAGCTGCAAGCCGCTTTGCCAGGCATGAAATCTGATCGCCGGCGCCTGATAATGGCACGTATTGCCTTGGACGAAGGTTTGCCGCGCCGGGCCGAGGCAGAAATCCTCGGACTCAGCGGTCGGGACGCTGATGAACTTCGCGCGGCGGCGCGGGCCGCGGCGGGAGATCATTCCAAAGCGGCTGCCTTGCTCCAGGCGATTGGTGACATTCCTGCCGCAACGGAACAGGCGTGGCTTGGAGGCGATTGGCAGGCGCTGGCAGAGACAGAGTCTTATCAAAAACTGGCGCTCTTGAATGGTGAACCGATCGAGCCAGTCGTTTCGCATGACGGCGTCGAGCCATTGACAAATGGAATTCTTTCAAGAAATCGCGCTCTGCTTGACGAAAGTGTCGATGTCCGAAGCGTGATTGGAGAGCTGCTGGAAATGCACCCCGCTTCTCAGGCCGAAGGCAGCTGACGCTTACCGAATCTCAAGACATTCCCACTAGCCTTTCCATTGATATGCAAAAGGCGATCATGAAATTGGCAGGAAGAATGTGTCGGTCCACCCGTTCCATAGTTGGAACCAGAATCCGGTTGTTGGCATACTTCTGGATCTTTTTGGGTAGCTTTTGGTCCATGGAAGCCGCTGCACAAGAGGCATCAGACTCTGCTTTGTGTGACCGGGCCGCGCGCCTTGCTGCCATGGAAATGGGTGTTCCAGAGAACGTGATGCTCGCGATTACCCGTACGGAAACGGGGCGCAAAAGTGATGGCCGACTTTCGCCCTGGCCGTGGACCGTCAACATGGAAGGTAAGGGTATTTGGTTCGACACCCGCCAAAAGGCGCGCGCATATGCCGAACTGCGTTTTGAGCAGGGTGCTCGCAGCTTTGACATCGGTTGTTTCCAGATCAACCACCGTTGGCATGGCGAACACTTCACTTCGATCACCGCCATGTTCGACCCGATTGAGAATGCACGTTACGCCGCTGGATTCCTGTCCCGCCTCCACCTTGAAACGGGCGATTGGTCCAAGGCAGCTGCGGCTTATCACTCCCGCACGCCGGAATATGCGACGAAGTATGAAACGCGGTTCAATCGCATTTTTGCCGGACTCTCTGAAGGCGGAGCCGGTGAACAGCATGCGCTGCGATCAAAGGCCAATCTGCCGAAGACGACTTCAAGCGAAAATCATTTTCCGTTTCTGGTAAAGGGCAACAACCGCACCACGCCAGGGTCGCTTGTGCCTTTGAGGCAAGCCAGCACACGTCCGTTCATCCAGAGAGGCGGATAACATGAGTCGTGAAAACCTGCGCCTTCTGTTCAGTCCAACCATTTTGCTGGCCCTGGCATTGATGGCAATCATCGTGATGATGATCTTGCCCGTGCCGGCCTGGGTGCTTGACGTTGGTCTTGCCGGGTCCTTTGCCTTGGCAATTCTCATTTTCACGGTGACGCTTTTCATCGAGCGACCCTTGGATTTCTCGGCTTTCCCAACGGTGCTACTGGCCTCATTGATGCTGCGCCTGTCGCTTAATGTGTCGTCAACAAAGCTGATTATCGGTCAGGGTCATACCGGAACGCGCGCTGCAGGTGACGTGATCGAAGGGTTTGCAAACTTCGTCATGGGGGGAAGCGTCTTTCTCGGACTGGTGGTCTTCGGGGTGTTGCTGATCGTCAATTTCATGGTGATCACCAAGGGTGCGGCCCGAATGGCCGAAGTTGGGGCAAGGTTTGCCTTGGACGGCATGCCGGGCAAACAGCTGGCGATTGACAGTGACATGTCGGCGGGGGCCATCGACCATGGAGAAGCCAAGGCCAGGCGAGAACGCGAGCAACAGGAAACCACGTTTTTCGGTTCGCTTGATGGTGCCTCGAAATTCGTCAAAGGCGATGCCATTGCCGGTCTTCTGATCACCATGATGAATTTGGTAATGGGGCTTATCATGGGTGTCGCGGTGCATGGCATGCCAATGGGCCAGGCATTTGAAACATATGCAATTTTGACGGTTGGCGACGGGCTCGTCACACAGATTCCTGCCGTGATCATTTCGATCGCGTCTGCATTGCTTTTGGCCCGGGGCGGGGCCACTGGATCGACCGACCTGACTCTTGTGCGCCAACTGGGCAATTATCCCCCGGCACTGGTCGCGGTTTCCGTTTTGATGGTGTTGTTCGCCCTTGTTCCCGGGCTGCCGTTCTTGCCATTCATCTTCGGGGCGGCGATCCTGGGAGGAGCGGCATTCTATCTGCACCGCAACAAGACGTCTGACGACACAAGCGACAACGTCCCCTCACTGCCCGAAGGTCCACGGGAAAAGCCCATTGGGGATATTCTTGATCTTGATGACATTCACGTCGAATTCTCCCCTGATCTTGTCAACCTTGTTCTGGATACAGGAACGGGGCTCGACGCCCGCATCGCGAATATGCGGACCCACATTGCTGCGACCTATGGGCTGATAATGCCCGAAATTCGTTTGACCGACGCGCCTTCTTTGCCTCCGGGAACCTACGTTATTCGGGTGCAGGGTGTCGTCCAGGCCCGGGCGGAGCTTAAACCGGCCAAGGCCTTGGTTCTGATTTCGGAAGCGCCGGATGAATTGCCGGACGGACAGGATGTTAGCGAGCCGGTCTATGGCGCGCCTGCACGATGGATCGATTTGCGGGATCAGGAAAAGGCGGCCCTGTCCGGTGCGACGATCGTGGCCCCAGGAGAAGTGCTGGCAACGCATCTTCTCGAGACAACCAAGGATAATCTAAACCGGCTTCTGACCCTGAAATCTCTGCGGCGTATCCTGGATGAGATGGTTAATCTGAGCGATCCTGCACGTGCCGAAGCAAACCGGAAGATGTTGGATCAACTCATTCCGGAGAAGGTGCCGCTGGATTTGCTGCACCGGGTATTGCGCTTGCTTCTGGAAGAACAGGTATCCATCCGCAACATGCCCCTGATTCTGGAGGCCGTGGCCGAGGCGCGGCAGGTGCATGTTCTACCCGAGGCGATTTGCGAACACGTGCGGCAAAGGCTAGGTTTTCAGTTGGTTTCCGAGATGAAACGTGAAGACGGCACGATCCCGCTCGTTCAACTGGCTCCGGAATGGGAAGACACGTTCGCAAATTACCAGATCGACCGTGAAGGCGGCGGGTTGGACGTGGCGTTGCCCCCCGACATCTTCAACAAGCTGGCGCAGTCCATTTCCGACCGCATCACGGATGCAGGGGAACAGGGTCTGATTCCCGCCGTTGTTACCTCAACGCGCCGACGACGGTTCCTGCGAACCGTGTTGTTCGCAAAAGGTATTAGAAACCCGGTTCTGTCTTTTGAGGAAATTGGCCTTGAGGCACGGCCATCCCTGGTTGGGTTGGTTGCCGCATGATTGGGCAGGCACAGGCGTTTCTGAACCTCTCTCAGGACCTAGCCATTCACGGCTTTCTCGTGTTCTTGAGACTGGCAGCAGCGGTTTCCATTTTGCCTGCTTTTGGAGAAATGTCTGTGCCGGCGCGCGTGAAACTGGGCATCTCCGTCGCGTTCACCGGGATCGTGGCGCCGACCGTGCCAATCAGCGTCGAGTTCCTCGATTTGTCCGCTTTGATTGTGCTGATTGTGGCGGAAACCCTGAACGGGCTGTTGCTCGGCGTTGCAGTACGCATGTTTGTTTTTGTTCTGCAGACAGCGGGCGCCATTGCCGCCCAGTCCACTTCTTTGTCGCAGCTGCTCGGCAACACTGGAGGGGAGCCATTGCCGGCGATTGGACATGTCTTGGTGGTGTCCGGCCTGGCGCTGGCTGTCACGACGGGACTGCACGTACGGATTGCCGCCTATTTTGTAGCGTCCTATGACGTGTTGGCATTCGGGAAAATGCCGCCTGCGACGGTCCTGTCTCAGTGGGGGCTAGCGCAGGTGTCCAGCGCCTTCGCTATGGCGTTTCGTCTCGCGGCTCCATTCGTGATTGTCTCGGTTCTCTACAACATCACGTTGGGCGTCATAAACCGGGCCATGCCCCAACTGATGGTGGCGTTCATCGGGGCGCCCGCGATCACGGCGGGTGGCCTGGCGTTGCTGGCCCTTTTGTCGCCGGTTCTCCTGTCCGTGTGGCTGGCGGCGCTCGAAGACTTTCTTGCCACTCCGGGGATGGCGCCATGAGCGGACAGGACGACGACAGCGAAAAGTCTTTTGAACCGACGCCGCGCAAGCTTGAGGAGGCCCGCAGGAAGGGCGAGATCGCCAAATCTGCTGATTTTTCCGTGGCTGCAGGATATGCGGGCATGTTTTTCACCCTGTCAGTCCTTGGTGTTGCCGCAGTCGCACATACGGGCGAGGCTTTGACCGTGCTTTTGGATCAGGCTCACAATATTGCGCCGCTTGTCTTCGAAGGCCACCCCGCGACGGTCTTTGGCGGGATCCTGAAGAATCTGCTCTGGTCGCTTTCGCCGCTGTTCGTTTTGCCTGCAACTGCTGTTTTGCTCAGCCTGTTCGCGCAGCGCGCTATTCTTTTCACCCCGTCAAAACTCGCCATGAAACCAAACCGCATCAGTCTTGTGCAGAACGCACGGAACAAATTTGGCAGGGGCGGACTCTTCGAGTTCGCAAAAGGGTTTGCCAAGCTTCTGATTTATTCGATTTGCCTTGGTTTTTTCCTGCGTGCCAACCTCGACAAGATGGCGAGCACGGTTCTGGCCGACCCGGCAATGGCGGCAGCGATGCTGGCAGAGTTGCTGATAAGCCTTCTTCTGGTGGTTACGCTGGTGGCGTCCGTTTTGGGCGTGATCGATTATCTCTGGCAACGCCAGGAGCACATCCGCAAGAACATGATGACGCGCAAGGAAATGATGGACGAAAGCAAGGAGGCTGAGGGGGATCCCTACATCAAACAGAGCCGTCGGCAGAAGGCACAGGCAATCGCAAGCAACCAGATGTTGGCAGATGTCCCGAGTGCGGACGTGGTGATCGTGAACCCGACCCACTACGCTGTGGCGCTGAAATGGAGTCGAAAACCCGGCGAAGCGCCAATTTGCGTGGCCAAGGGAACCGATGAAATCGCGCGCCGTATCCGTGACGCAGCACAGGCGGCGGCCGTTCCGATCAGAAGCGATCCCCCGACAGCGCGCGCCCTTTTTGCCACGGTGGATATTGGTCAGGAAATTCCGGGTGAACTCTATCGGCCGGTGGCCACGGCGATCCGGTTTGCCGAAGCGATGCGCATGAAGATGAGGTCGCAGCTATGAAGGAAGAACAACTCGCGCAACTGCATGAAGTGGCTCAGGCGAAGTACGACGCTTCACAGGCAAAACTGGCGGCGATCACGGCCGAAGAAAGGCGCCTGCGGGACCTGCTCGCCAATTTGACGCGCGATCAGGAAATCGGGCGTGGCGCATTGATCGCCGACAGCGCGTTCAGGGCGGTTCGCGGCGATCAGGCTTGGAATAGCTGGGTTGGGAATAGACGGGCGGTGCTCAATCTTCAATTGGCGCGGCTACTCGTGGTCAGAGAAACCGCCATGACAGAGGTGCAGGGGGCCTTTGGCAAGGCGGACGTTTTGGGGAAACTCTTGTCAGAACAGAGACTGTCACGGCGCAAAAGCCGAGAGGCCGCCGCATTGGAGGCAGCCATGCAGGTGAGGTTACTCGGCTGAGGTTTGGTCACACATCCTGGCGCGCTATATCAACAATCAACACGCTGGACACACGGTTGCCCGAGACGGACCGGGCGACATCGCTGAGCGTGTTGCGCAGAATGTCAAGCTTGCTCGAATTGGTGAAAGCCCCCTTGAACCCGCCCGCGTTGGCGTGATCGAACATGACCTGCAAAAGCGCGTCTCGCAGTTTTGGCTCCTGCGCGAAAATCGCCTCGCGGTCGCCCGCGCCGACCTCCAATGACAGGGAAACAAGAACAAGCGACGTAACCATTTCGTCGACAACCACCGGCACGACGAACTGGTTGGTCAGTTTGACATATTCCCTTGTCGACGCCTCGACCGGTTCGGGAACGCTCTCGGTGGTCACGGGTGTCGCATGATCGGCAACGCATGGCACAGCGGCCTCTTCGGTGGCAGGTTCGGGGCGCAGGAAAAGGCCGGCGCCAATCCCGGCGCCAATCCCGATAAGTGCCAGCAGCACAGGAAGGAGCTTTTTCATTCGCGCCTCCTCAGAACGGCATGATCACGTCAAGAATCTGTTGGCCGTACCGCGGTTGTTGCACGTCCGTGATCTGACCTCTTCCACCATAGGACACACGCGCCGAGGCGATCTTGTCATAGGTGATTTCGTTCTGTCTCGAGATATCCTCGGGCCGCACGAAACCGGAAACCAGCAGTTCCCGAAGTTCGAAATTCACGCGCAGTTCCTGGCTGCCCTCGATCGCCAAAATCCCGTTTGGCAGAACATCCACCACCGTGGCCGCGACCCGTAAGGTGAGCTCCTCGCTCCGGCGCACGGACCCGTCGCCGGTGCTGTTGCTGGTCGAATCCAGCGAAACGGCGGGGTTGGTTGAGGCGCCGGCAGGGAGTTCCGGCGTTAGCCTTTGAGGTAATCCAAGCAGGTGCGGTACACCAAGGTGTTCTGACCCGCTTCTGCTGCGAGAGGTTTCGTTGTTGATTTTGGCCTCTTCGTCGATCTCGATGACGACCGTCATGATGTCCCCGCGGCGCATGGCGCGACGGTCTCCGAGCAGGGATTGCCGGTTCCGGCTCCAAAGTGACGCTTCTTCGGTTCGCCGCTTCTGCAAAAGCGTTGGCGGAAGCGGTGGGTTCATCATCGCATAGTGTTCCTGGTTGTTGACGGTCGGTGTGAAACTCGGAGCCTTGCCGACATGATCAAGGCGGGCACATGCGGCAAGCGTGAGGCCGGCCACGAGCGTCAGATAAATCTGGGCTTTCATGAAGTTTCCTTTCAATTTGAAACGCTTACCGAGCCATCTGGCATCACTGTGCCGCTCACAGTATTTCGCGAAGATAGGTTCATGACGCGGGCGCGTTCGCCTACGCCCGCACGAGACAGCGACCGCCCCTCGGCCCGGATGGTCAGGCCGTGCGTGACGAAAGTCACCACGACGATCTGGTTGCGTTCGATCAGGGCGGGTGTTCCCACATCTGCCAGACGCACAGGGCGCCCGGCATAGATGGTCGTTCGGGCTTCGAAGCCGATGACTTCGGAAAGGTTTGAGTGCACGCCCGGTGTTGTTCCATCCCTGAGGGCAACTGCTTTGGCCGGGATGATCGACGTGGCGCGGATGGTTTGCGTGGCCACAACCATGTCCGCTTGCGCCATTTGAGCCAACAGCAACGCCAGTGTCATGCAGAGAAAACGCATCACCGCACCTGGGTTGTGGCAGCCATCATCTGATCCGCGGCGGAAATGACCTTGGCGTTGAGTTCGTATCCACGCTGGGCTTCGATCAGCTCGGTGACTTCCCGCACGGCATCAACCGAGCTGTCCTCAAGATACCCCTGGCGCAGAACGCCGAGTCCATCCTCGCCCGGGTTGCCCAGAATTGGCGCGCCAGAGGCCTCAGTTTCAAGAAACATGTTGCTTCCAATCGCTTCGAGTCCCTTGGCGTTGGCGAAACTGGTCAGGGTGAATTGACCGAGAAGCTGTGCTTCGGCGGATTCGTCGAAATAGGCATAGACCTCTCCGTCGGGATTGATCGAGATGCTGCGCGCGTCGGCAGGGATGGTGATTTCCGGCGAAACGCCGAAGCCATCGGATGTGACGATCAACCCGTCGGCACTTCGCTTGAGCGCCCCGTCACGTGTATAGCCCGATTGTCCGGATGGCAGCTCAACCTCAAGATACCCGAGTCCTTCGATCGCAAGATCAAGATCGCCGCCCGTTTGCGACAGCGACCCTTGGGAAAGATGGACATTGATGGCGGCGGGGCGGACACCCAGCCCGACCTGAACCCCGGTCGGCAAAACCGAACCGTCCGACGCGCTGATCGCACCTGCCCGCGACACCTGTTGATAGTGCAGGTCAGCGAATTCCGCGCGCCGCGCGTTGTATCCGGTGGTCGACATGTTGGCGAGGTTGTTCGAGATGGTTTCGACCCGCAATTGCTGGGCGCTCATACCGGTGGCGGCGATTTTCAGGGCACGCATCGGCGTTCTCCTTGATGTTAGCGAATGAAAGTTTTGAGAGCCGAGCGAATGCGTTCGTTCTCTGCGTCAAGAAAGCTCTGACCCATTTCATAGGCGCGCTGCACTTCGATCATGCGGGACAGCTGACCAATGGTGTCCACGTTCGAGCTTTCCAGAAAACCCTGCACGACACGGCTGGTTTCAACGGGCTCGACGTCCCCAGAGGCGTCAAACATCACGCCGCCCACGCGCTTGAGTGAAAGCGGGTCAACAGGCGAAAACACCCCGATCTGGGCGATTGGCTGACCGCCGACCGACAGGGTACCGTCGGAGGCCATGTCAATTCCCTTGGCATCGGGTGGGATGAAAATCGGGGTTTCGCCGGAATCCAGCACCTTGAAGCCATCCGGCGTCACGAGATCCCCATCGCCATTTGCGGCGAAACTCCCGGCCCTCGTAAGCCGTTCTCCATCAGGCGTTTCCACCATGAAAAACCCGTCACCTTCGATTGCGAAATCAAACGTGCCGCTGGTGCGGGTCAATGTGCCCTGTGCCATCGACATGCTGGGCAGGTTGGCGACCGCCATCGACAGGCTTTCGGTGTTTGGCGCGGTCTTGATGTATTCGGTGAACGTCACGCCAGCCTGACGAAACCCGGTTGTGGAGGCATTGGCGATGTTGTTGGCTAGAACGGACATCTCGCGTGTCAGCCCGGCCTGGCGTGTCAGCGTGGTATAAACGGCATTGTCCATTGTCAGCCTCCTATGATCAGGGGGATCAGGTGATCCTGAAAGAATGAGACGAGGGTCTGGCTCATGAACCCCATCGACGCCCAGAACACGATCACGATGGCCAGCAGCTTGGGCACGAAGGTGAGGGTCATTTCCTGGATCGACGTCAGCGCCTGCAACAGGCCGACCGTCACACCGGCCAGAAGCGCCACGGCGAGGATAGGGACCGAGATGATCACCGCGATCCACAGCCCTTGCCGCAGGGTGTCAAAGAAAAGGGCTTCGTCCAGCATCAGACCGGCATTCGCAGGATTTCCTGGTAGGCTTCGACAACCTTGTTGCGCACTGTTATCGCCGTTTCGACGGCCAGTTCGGTCTGCGCCAGCGCTTGGACGAGCGCGTGCGGGTCAGCGTCCCCTGTCATGGATTGCATGGCAACTTGCTCGCCTTCCCGCAGCGTCGCGGCAAAATCTTTCCCAAGGCTTGCAAGCGTCCCCCCGCCTTCTCCGGGGCGTGGTTCCGTGGCAGGTTTGGAGGCCGTGTATTTCTGGGCGGCCGTGACGGATCGGATATCCATTCTGGTTCTCCTTTATCTGCGCAAAAGATCCATCAGAGAGGCGGACATCTGCCGCGTCTGATCGAACATTTTCAGGTTGGCTTCATAGCTGCGCTGCGCCTCTCGGGCGTCTGCAATCTCGAGGATCAGGTCCACGTTGGACCCCTGGTAATGGCCGCTTTCGTCGGCCATCGGGTGCGCGGGATCAAAGATGCGCTTGGGATCTTTCTGATCCAGCTGAACCCGCCCGACGCTGACACCGGGCGCGTTCGGGTTGATTTCGAAGGCTACGGTCTTGCGACGGTAGCCCGGCGTGTCGGCATTTGCGATATTTTCCGAAACGTGCCGCAAGCGCGCGGCCTGGGCGCGGAGCCCGCTGCTGGTCACAGAGAGTGCGGATGAAAAATCACTCATGGGTCAACCTTTCTGGTTCAGATCACTGGCGGCCAAGCGACGTGCGCAGGACCTTCAGCGACGACTTGTAGATCGCCAGCGCGCGGTCATGCTGCCGTTTGACGTTCACGGCCTTGATCATCTCTTCTTCTAGGGAAACACCGTTGCCATTCGGAGAGGTATGCCCTTTTGCATCCTCAGGGCGTATGGCGGCTGGTTCCAGCGTGCTGCCGAAATGCCCGGGCCGCGTGGTGTGCATGCGGGCAGTGGATCGATGGTGCCCGACGATGTCCTCGAATTCGGGCAGGACGCGCGCGGCATAACCGGGGGTGTCGGCATTGGCGATATTGCGGGCCACGACGGCCTGCTGCCTGGCGGCATGTGACGCCATGGCATGTGAGATCTTGAAAACCTCAAGCGATTTGAACATCGGGGCTTCTCCCTCGAACAGCTTAAATCAAGGCTTAACCCTGATTCCTTTAGAAATTGTTTTCAGGAATGAATTGGAGGACCGCATGACTGCTTTGGATATCGCCTCGCTCGGAGCAGAGCTTCGTTTTGCGCGCCCAGTGCGGGAGATCGGTCGGGTTTGTGCGGTTGAGGGCAACTTGTTGCGCGTTCGTGGCCTTGGCGCGACGTGCAGCATCGGAGATGTTCTGCGTGTCTGGCTGCGAGATGGCACTCTGCTCACCGGTGAAGTCATCCAGCTTCACGGGGAAGAATTGACCGTTCTGCCCAATGCCGCACCGGACGGGGTTTCGATCGGCGATCGGGTTGCTTTGCGCCACCAAACCGGAATCGCGCCAACTGATGCGTGGATCGGGCGCATTGTAGATCCCTATGGCGTGCCCCTGGATGGTGCGCCTCTCTTGCGCGGGCCGGATCCCCGCCCGCTCAAGGCCAGCCCGCCGCCGCCGGCGGCGCGGCGGGCCATGGGCAGGCGACTTGAAACCGGAATGGCGGTGTTCAACACGCTTCTTCCCATCGTGCAGGGACAACGGCTGGGGCTTTTTGCCGGTTCGGGGGTTGGAAAATCCAGCCTGATGGGGCGGTTTGCACAACAGATGCAGGCCGACGTCGTGGTGATCGCCCTGATTGGGGAACGCGGGCGCGAATTGCGCGATTTTGTCGAAAATGTCCTTGGCAAAGAGGGGCTGGCCCATTCTGTCGTGATCGCCGCGACCTCGGATCAGTCTCCGCTTGTGCGGCGGCGCTGTGCATGGGCGGCCATGGCGGTGGCGGAACATTTTCGAGATCAGGGGCGACACGTGCTTTTTTTGGCGGACTCGATCACCCGTTTTGCCGAAGCCCACCGCGAGGTTGCCGTTGCTGCGGGCGAGATGCCGGCATTGCGGGGGTACCCACCTTCCACCTCGCACCTGATCATGTCCTTATGTGAACGCGCCGGCCCCGGACAGATGGGGCAGGGGGATATCACCGGTATCTTCAGCGTTCTGGTCGCCGGGTCGGATATGGAAGAGCCGATTGCCGACATTCTCCGGGGTGTTCTGGACGGGCATGTGGTACTCGACCGAAAGATTGCCGAACGCGGGCGTTTCCCGGCGATCGATCTTCTGCGCTCTGTCTCAAGAAGCCTGCCTGCTGCAGCGACGGAAAAAGAAAATGATCTGATCTCCGGAGCGCGGAGACTTCTGGGGGCCTACGATCAATCGGCGACCATGATTCGCGCAGGGCTCTACAGCGAAGGTACTGATCCATTGTTAGACAACGCCATTCGGGCCTGGCCAGAGCTGGACGCCTTTCTCGGCGAAAAGCGGGGCATGACCACGACAGATTCTTTTGCAAAATTGGGTCTGATCATACGGCGTGCCGGGGCGGGAATGCCGCAAGGCACCTGATGTCTAGAACTGCAGCAGGGTCAGAGCAATCTGCCCGCCATTCATGCTCTGCCCGGTGTCCAGCTGTGACATGACCAGATACCGTTCCACGAGTTTTTCCCTTGCGGCTTCCGATGTGAACTGGCTTATCTCACCGTCCCCGAAGGCGCTGTTCAACCGGTCCCGGAATTCCTCCTTCTGCTTGTCGAGGTCCAGCTGCGCGAAGGAGGCTGGAAGACCAAGCGCGGTTTCCATAACCTTGCGCAGCGGGGGCGAGCCCATGACCGAATACCACTTGGCATCGTCGCTGCGTCCTGTTGAAGAAACCTCCTCGAGTTCGCGGATCGCGTTCATGGCGAGGCGCATCGTGTCCTCTTGGTTTCCAACCGCGATTTCGAATTGGCGCGCACGATAGGCCGAGACGATTTTCTCCCCGAAATCGGAGATCTTGGTCGAAGGTGTCGCGAAATCGCCGAAGCCGAACGCCTTGGAAAGCTTGGAGTAACGCGAGTCGGCAAGCTTGTTGGCCAGCGCATCACTCTTGAGGGTGCCTTCCTCCAGGATCTTCTGAATGAAAAACCGGTTGTCGATATCTGCATCCAGACCAAAGGCGCCAAGCGCAACCCGCAGCAACCGCCGGTCCGCGACCAACTGTTCTGCGCTCTCGATTTTTCTAATGTTTTCAGAAAAATACGCCGTGTCGCGCTGAAGCATTGGCGATGTGTTGAACGTATCGGTCTGGGCCGGCAGAGTTCGCTTCAGAAACGCCCACCCCGCCAAACCGCTCCCCGCGACAACCGGCTGAAAACTCATGACCTGCGCGCGGCGGCAAGCAGCCGCTCCTCTCTTGGCAGCAGTGCCCGCAAGGCTTTCAGGCCCTGATAATGTTGCCCCTCAAGAATGGCCGTGGTGGTCAGCGTCAGTTGCTGACGGCTGTCGATATCCGTCAGGACCTGGCTCAGTTCCTCGATACGCCGCAGCAGGTTGAGCTCGACCTCCTTGGGATCGGAATCGCCTGACAGAACCAGTTGCAGTGCATAACAGGCGCGCTTCACGGGGGTATCTGCTTCATAGGGGTGGATGGCGTCACGCAACCGCAGGATATGGGCGTTTGGCGTCATAATGGACAACCGGCTGCGTCGATCACCGTTCTCGATAACGGCGCCGTTCACGAGAACCCGCTCTTTCGGGCTGAGTTTGAGGACAAGACCGCTCATGCCGCTTTCTCCCCGCTGCGAAGGCCGCGCAAGATGGCGGTGTTGATTTCGAGCAATGGCCGTACCGAGGCGCGCCCAGCAAGCACTTTGCCACTATGATGATTGGTGAATTCCGCAAGATAAAACAACTGCGCGCGCAAGGATTCTGGCAGCCCATTGTCTGAATCCGCCACGTCGGTGGCCAGCAGCGTCCAGAGTTGCCGGTTTTCATGCACCGCCTCGGCAAGAGCGGCAAAGCCGGGTTTCCCCTTCTGAGCGGCGGATTTGAGGCGGTGGGTGATCCTTGCGATCACGTCATATTCAAGTTTGCGGGGTGTTCTTGTCGGCGCGGAAGCGCGGGAATAGCCCCGCTGCGCAAGCGTATTCGGAGTCACATTCTGTCCTTCCTGTGGTCACACGGGTTCAGCGTGTCATGGAGCGCGCGATGGCGCGCTCCATGGTTCCCTTAGCGGAACAGGGACAGGATCGACTGTGGAGCCTGGTTGGCAATCGACAGGGACTGCGTTGCCAGCTGCTGCTGGACCTGCAGCGCCTGCAGACGCGCAGAGGTCTCTTCCATATTGGCGTCGACCATCGACCCGATGCCGGATTTCAGCGAGTCGGTCAGCTTGGATACAAAATCCATTTGGGTATCCACCCGGCCTTGCGCCGAACCGAATGTCGCGGCGGCGTCAATGGCCGTGTCGATCAGCGTTTCGACCGTTCCCAGTGCGGTTGCCGCGCCGCCCGACGTGCTCACGTCGATCGAGGCCAGTGCACCAAGACCGCCCGAACCTGCATTGCTGAACTGGCCGCTCACGGACAGGTCGATCGAGCCATTGTTGGTAAAGACGAGTTCGCCGGAGTTGCCCGGATCGTAGTCGACTTCCAATCCGCTTATTCCCAATGCGTCGATCGAGTTCTTCATGCCAACGGCGATCATGTCCACTGTCGTGGTCCCGCCAAGGAGATCGTTTGCCGTTACGGTATAGGACGCAGTTTGCTCACCAATTCGCATGGTGATCTTGTCCCCGGCAGCCCAAGCGGTGGTACCGTCGGCAATGGCGATGTCATCCGAACCACCGCCCTGGTCGAGCGACAGGACAAAGGTATCGGCATCCGTCGAAACCGTAGCGTTACCGACCGTGCCGCCGGCCGCGAACACGTCATTCGCGGCATATGCGCCAGTCGACAGGTCCTGTGCTGTCACGGTGATCGACGAGGCGGTCACATTGCCCGCGTTGTCCCGGTCAAGCGAGGCGAGGATGTCGGCGCTCGCGGTGGAGCCGTCCACCAGGTTCAACCCATTGAACTGGGCCGCGCCGACCACAGAGGCGATCTGATCCTTGAGCGCGGTCACGTCGGTGTTCAGCTTGGCCCGGTCGACGTTGTCTTCCTGGGCGGCGACGATCTTGCCCTTCATCTGGGTCAGCAGATCGGTCACGGTTTCGGCGGCCTGGCGGGCCACTGCAACCGTCGACTGGCCCAGAGACAGGCTCTCCGAGATCGCCTTGAAGCCCTTGACGTCGGATTCCATGACCTTGGAGATCGCCCAGATCGCCGAATTGTCACGCGCGCTGTCCACGCGTTTGCCGGTCGAGATCTGCGACTGCGTGGACGCGAGATTCTTGTTGACCGATTGCAGAGTTTGCAGCGCAACCATTGCACTGTTGTTTGTCAGAATGCTGGACATGGCATTTCCCTTGAAGTGTTCGGCGCTTTGCGCCGGTTGCTAGAGTGCGCCCCGAAGGGCGCTCACGACCCGTCTTTCTGACGAATACCGTCCCGAGCCGGGATCGGTGCCACCCTTTCGGATGCGGGACTACCATGTCGTTCGATGTGCTAACGGAGTGCTAAGCCCGCCAATTCGTTTTCCGGGCATTTGAAACAAATCCGTTTCTAGGCCCTTTTCTCGATCTTGCTGCGGACTGTCGAAACAGACAGGCGCCGCCCGTTTTCATCGTAGGTATCCAGCGACTGCCGGACCCGTCCGAGTTTCTGGATGCGATCCGCGACCGACCTGATACCGGCAAGCGCCGCGTCCAGCAGCGCCTGGTTCCGCAACGTCTTTTCCCGCAGCGCTGCCAGTTCGGATTCCGGCTTGCCGTCCAACTTGGACAACTTGTCGAACAAAAGCTCCTTGCGCTTTACCAGATGCTGCAGTGCTTCAAGGTTTCCTTCGATCAGGGCGGTGCGCTCTTCTTCCAGAAGCGCATCCAGGGTCTCAAAGATCTTCCGTGTTGCCGACATGCTCATCTGCCCTCTCCACCAGTGCCTGATAAAACGATTCGGTGAGGCCGATGCCCCCGGCTTGAACCATTGCGCGCGCGTGTTCCCTGCGCAGGAAAGAGGCGAACTGGTCTTCACCAGCGCCGCCGCCAAAGCTTTCCCGTGGTTTGCCAAACCCGGCAGATTTCAACATTTCTGCAAGGAAAGAGACCTCCAGTTCCTGTGCGGCCTGCCGCAATGCACCTTCATTTGTACCGGTCGGGTGCGGGGGAGGGCTGTGTGAAAAAGCCGTGATCATGATTGACTCCATATTGATCTGAATTTTCCAGATCAGATCGTAAAGCGGTAAAGAATTGGTAAGGAAAGCAAGGGCATGATGCGGTTCCCAGAGGAAGAAATCCCGGAGAGTCCATGCAGACGCCGCCCGTCTTATTACTGCAATCAAGTGTTGGAACCGGGAGAGGAGACTGTGTCCGGATCGAACCGGGTCCCGGTTCCGGTCAATTCATGGCCATCTTTGATGAGATGGCATCGGAAGTGTTGCCTGCCGATTCAGAAGCGGACCTGACCACTGCGGAGACCTCTGAAACTGATGAGGCTGCGTCCGAGCTGCAACCGCACACCCCGGAATCGACACACAAAATAATTGCGGGCGAGTCCGCAGATGACCGTGAAGAGGGTTTCATTGCAGGCGTTCTGTCCAAGCCGGTCAAAGATGTCGCGACGCTCCCTGATGATTTGAGGGAGGGCGGCGCCATAGGCCCGGAGACCTCCGGTCGTACGAAACCCGCGCCATTTGTGGCACAGCAGAACACCTCTGATGGCGTCGAATTATCTCCGCAGGAGACACCTCTCCCCATCCGCGTGGCCGCAACAGATCGGAAAGGTCTGGGGGGGACTCCCCGCCCCGAATCTACAACTTCGGTGGCCGGAGCGGGCATGCCGCCCCGTGTACCTTCGCAACTCGTCGATTTCCGGTCCGCAGAAACTGCGCTGATATCGACGCCCGAGCCGGGTGAGATGGTGCCAGATCCGCAAACGACAAAAGCGCAGCGCCACGATCAGGTGGCGCAGGGCGGCCAAGACATCAAGCGACGGGATGCTGGCACGCGCCCTGAGGAGTACGCCGCTCCGACAGAAGGGAACAAGGATATCGAAGTTCGCGCAGAGCCACACATGCCGAGTGGAGCCGCCAAGAGCCGGGGCGATGTTCCGGCAGGGTCGCAAACCGTCGCCGCGCCGCAGCTTTTGACCTCGACCATGTCGGCGCTTGGCGATAGCGGGGCGTCGACAAAAATGACCCGTTTTGAGACCATATCGCCCTCTGCCACGGCCCATACTGTGATTTCTGCGACCATTCCAAGCGAACAAGCAGCAGCGCCAGGCGTTGTCACACGCACTGAATTGCCCCCCTTGCGCCAAGCCCTTGTCCGATCGACAGGGCCGTCTGAGGCGCATTCGCTTGCGATTGCTTTCGGATCAGAAGAGGCACCGCCCCCTCTCGCACAGTCTGTGTCGGCACTCGCGCCTGAGACCGTGGCCCAGTCCCAGTTTCGCGCCTCGGGCGTGGCTCTGCCAACGCCGCAGGTGATCGTGCGCCAGGTACTAGAGGCGCTCGGTTCGTCCGGGCGGGACTTGATAGAAATCACGCTCGATCCGCCCGAGCTTGGTCGGATCAGGATGGCGATGGCGGAAACCGCCGGGTCGATTTCTGTGACCATTCAAGCCGACGCATCCGCCACATCCGATTTGCTGCGGCGTCATCAGGACATGCTGCGGCAGGATTTGTTGGCGCAGGGGTACAAGGATGTTTCCTTCACCTTTGAACAGAATGCATTCGGCGGGCAGGGACAGGATTCTCCAGAAATAAACGACGCCCCGACCGGCGAGGCTCCCGAGATGCGGACCGTTTCGGAAACCCGTCTCACCCTCTCATCAGCGGGCGTCGACATTCGCCTTTAGGAGGTTTTCATGACCATTTCACCCGTCGCCACGTCTCAGCCGTCCGGTGCGCCGACCGCGGCCCAATCGGCACAGACCCAATCGGCCCAAGGCGCATCGGCGCTCAGTTCGGATTTCGAAACCTTCCTGCACATGTTGTCGGTCCAGATGCGCAACCAGGACCCGCTCAACCCCACGGATTCGAGCGAATATGCCGTGCAGCTGGCGACTTTCTCATCGGTTGAGCAGCAGGTGTTCACCAACGATCTCCTCACGCTCATGTCCTCGCAAATGGGTGCTATGGGCATGAGCAGCCTGGCCAGTTGGATCGGGATGGAAGCGCGCATTACTGGCCCGGCCAGTTTCACCGGAAACCCTGTCGAGGTGGTACCCTACGTTGAATCCCTGGCGGATGAAGCACACCTGATTGTACGTGATGCCGACGGGGCCGAGGTTCAGAGATACGCGATCGACACGACCGGCGATCCCCTGCATTGGAAGGGTGTTGATGACACTGGCAAGCCGTTCGATCCCGGCCTCTACCGGTTCGAGGTCGAAAGCCGATCAAATGGCAAGGTCCTGCAAACCCATCCGGCCGATGTCTATACCCGCATTTCCGAGGCGCGTGGTGGCCTCTACGGCACGACTCTGATCGCTTCGGGCGGGGTCGAGTTCCTGTCTTCGGACGTGATCTCCCTGCGCGAACCGCGCTGACGCTTGCCTCGCGGTTTGGACTGGACTAGCGTGCGCGGCGCTTTTACTCGGGAGCGTCATGACCGCCAGTTTTCCCCAATCGCCGCCGTCCGACCTGTGCCGCGCATTGCCCACGCTCCTGTCGGGCGAAACCCCTGTTCGGTGGGAAAAGCTGTCGGGCGGGCGTACGAACGCGGCGTGGCGCGGCCACCTGCAGGATCGCGACATCGTGCTCAAACTATACCGGGACCGATCGCAAAACCCGCTGTTTCCCAACCTCCCCGAAGCCGAGGCCAACCTTCTGGAATATCTCCGGGGGACCGGACTGGCGCCCGCGTTGCTCGGAACGCTGAACACGCCGGACGCGCGGTGCAATGTGTATTCCCATATCCCCGGAACCGTCTGGCGGCAGGGAACAGGTGATGTGGCCCGGATGATGCGGCGCCTGCACGGTTTGGCTGTTCCGGCTGGGTTGCGCGCCTGTGCGAACGGCAGCCGCGCGCTTCTGCAACAGGCCGAGGCGATTCTCGACGCCTGTAACCACACCCCTTTGCCCGCGTCCCTGCGGCCCGCCTGCGACATTGCTCCAATCGGGGACACCGTGCTTCTGCATGGGGATATCGTTCCTGGAAACCTGATTTCCAACGACAACGGGTTGCACCTGATCGACTGGCAATGCCCGGCTATCGGCGACCCGTGCGAGGATATCGCGATCTTCCTGTCACCGGCCATGCAGCAGGTCTATCGCGGGGGGCCGCTCACCGGGCAGGAAATCGACACATTCCTGGCGGCCTATGGCGCGCCGGAAATCACTGCCCGCTATCGCGCCCTTGCCCCGGTTTATCATTGGCGCATGGCGGCCTATTGCCAGTGGAAGATGGAACACGGATCCCCCGAATATGCCAGGGGGCTCGAACTCGAACGTGCCGCATTATACGACGCGACATGAAAAAGCCCCGCGCAACGCCATTGCGCGGGGCTTCTCCGGGATACGTCAGATCAGGTGCCCGATTTGACCTTGGTCCACATCCGGGTCACGACCCGTTGGGTCTTCGGCGGATAAGGCGTGGTGGTGTAGAGGTTGTTCAAAGTGGCCTCATCCGGATAGATCGCCGGGTCGCCGATCACATCTTCTTCCAGCATCGGCTGCGATGCCTTGTTGCCGTTGGCATAGTAGACATAGTTCGAAGCCGCCGCCATGTTGCCGGCATCCATGATGAAATTCAGGAACTTGTGCGCCGCGTCCGGGTTCGGTGCGTCGACCGGAATGGCCATCTGGTCAAACCACATCAGGGCGCCTTCGCTGGGTGCGTTATAGGCGATCTCGACGCCGTTTTCTGCTTCCCATGCGCGGTCACGCGCCTGCAGGATGTCACCCGACCAGCCCATGGCCACGCAGATATCGCCATTGGCCAGCGCGTTGATGTATTCCGAGCTGTGGAATTTCTGGATATAGGGGCGCACGGCTTCCAGCACCGGTTCCGCCTTGGCGATCACGTCCTTGTCGTGGCTGTTGGGGTCTTCGCCCAGATAGGCCAGCGCCGCCGGGATCATCTCGTCCGGGGCATCCAGGAAATGCACGCCGCACGAAGCCAGTTTTTCCATGTTGGCCGGGTCGAACACCAAGGCCAGCGAGCCGATCGGGGCGTCTTCGCCCAGCACTTCCTGAACCTTGCCGACATTCACGCCAAGTCCGGTGGTGCCCCACATGTAGTTGATCGAGTATTCATTGTTGGGGTCGTACTTGGCCGTGCGGTCCAAGATGACGTCCCACATGTTCCCCATGTTGCTCAGCTTCGACTTGTCCAGTTTCTGGAATGCGCCCGCCTGGATCTGGCGTTGTAGGAAGGTGCCCGAGGGAACCACAACATCATAGCCCGACTTGCCCGCCAGCATTTTCGTCTCGAGAACGTCGTTGCTGTCGAACACGTCATAGATCAGCTTGATGCCGGTTTCTTCTTCGAACTTGGTCAGCAGTTCTTCGTCGATATAGTCCGACCAGTTGTAGACGTGAACTTCTTCCGCATGCGCGGCCATGGCCCCCAGCGCCACGGTGGCCGTGAGTGTGATCAGGGTCTTCTTCATTTGGGTCTCCCGTTGGTGGGTCGGCCTGAAACCGACCATTCTGTTGTGGGATTAATTTGATCAAGTTTTTGCAATATGGCAATATGGTAATGCAAACTGACACCCGATATGATGTGCGGGCGATCAGATCAGGAGGTACGGACGCACAAATGGAAGGCAGTTTTTCTTCGGGGCCAAAAACCTCCTATGGCGATGAAAACGCACAGCGTATTCCGGTTCACCAGCAAGTCTACCAGCAACTGCGCGAGGCCGTTCTGTTCGGAGAGCTGGCGCCGGGCGAAGCGGTGACAATTCAGGGCCTGATCGAACGGACAGGCGCGGGAATGACGCCGATCCGCGAGGCGATTCGCCGTTTGACAAGTGAAGGCGCGCTCGAATTTCGCGGCAACCGGCGGGTCTGTGTCCCGATGCCGACCGTTGAAGGCATTGATGAACTTATCTTTTTGCGCGAGATGCTCGAACCCCAGCTGGCGGCGCGTGCCGCTGCTCGCGCGAGCGAGGCCGATATCAACGCGCTCGAAGCCATTGATGACGGGCTGGATGATGCCATTGCCCAGGGCGATGTCGGTGCCTACCTGCGACGCAATTATGCCTTTCATGACAAGCTCTACTCCATCGCGGCGGCACCGATCCTGACAGAAGTGGCGGTTGGTCTGTGGTTGCGGTTTGGCCCCTCCATGCGCGTGGTGTGTGGGCGGATGGGCACCCAGAATCTGCCGGACAATCACAAGAAGGCGCTGGATGCGCTGCGGGCCGGCGATACCGATGCGACGGCGGACGCCATTCGCGAGGACGTGCTTCAGGGGATGGAGCAAATGCGCGCCGCTTTGGAAAGTTCGGGTCTGGATGGCGAACTGATTGACAGATAAAAATTTGATCATATTCTGAGTCGCAACGGTCTGCCCCTGTTCGGGCGGCCCTGATTCCGGCTTTATGAGGTTCGCCATGAACATGATCACCAACCATCTGCCCACCGCAGAACTCCAGGCGCTGGATGCCGCGCATCACATGCATCCCTTTTCCAACCAGAAGGAACTGGCTGATCGCGGGGCCCGTGTCATCACGCGCGCCAGCGGCGTGACCCTGACCGACAGCGAGGGCAACGAGATCCTCGATGCCATGGCGGGCCTGTGGTGCGTGAATATCGGCTACGGGCGCGACGAACTCGCCGACGTGGCCGCGCGCCAGATGCGCGAGCTGCCCTATTACAACACCTTCTTCATGACCACCCATGCACCGGTGATCGCGCTGTCGGCCAAGCTGGCGGAACTGGCACCGGGCGATCTGAACCACGTGTTTTATGCCGGGTCGGGGTCCGAGGCGAACGACACCAATATCCGCATGGTGCGCCACTACTGGTCGGCCAAGGGCAAGCCGGAAAAGAAGATCATCATCTCGCGCCAGAACGCCTATCACGGCTCGACCCTTGGCGGAGCGAGCCTCGGTGGCATGATTCCCATGCATCAGCAGGGCGGCCTGCCGATTCCGGATGTTCATCACATCCCCCAGCCCAACTGGTGGGCTGAAGGCGGCGACATGTCCCCCGAGGAATTCGGGCTCGCCCGCGCGCAAGAGCTTGAAAAAGCCATCGAGGAGCTGGGCGAAGACCGTGTAGCGGCCTTTATCGCCGAGCCGATCCAGGGGGCAGGCGGCGTGATCGTCCCGCCCGAGACCTACTTCCCGGAAATCCAACGTATTTGTGACAAGTACGACATCCTGCTGATCGCGGACGAGGTGATCTGTGGCTTCGGGCGCACGGGCAACTGGTTCGGTTCGCAGACCGTCGGGTGGAAGCCGCACATCATGACCATCGCCAAGGGGCTCAGCTCGGGCTATGCGCCGATTGGGGGGTCGATCGTATGCGACGAAGTGGCCGAGGTCGTGGGCGCGACCGAGTTCAACCATGGCTACACCTACTCGGGCCATCCCGTTGCGGCGGCTGTCGCGCTTGAAAACCTGCGTATCCTGGAAGAGGAAAACATCATCGGCCATGTCCGCGACGTCGCCGCGCCGTACCTCAAGAAGAAATGGGAATCGCTGACCGATCATCCGCTTGTGGGCGAAGCCAAGATCGTGGGCATGATGGGGTCGATTGCCCTCACCCCGAACAAGGAGGCGCGTGCGCCCTTTGCCGCTGATGCGGGCACTGTGGGCCTGATCTGTCGCGAGAACTGTTTTGCCAACAACCTGGTGATGCGCCACGTCGGGGACCGCATGATCATTTCGCCGCCGCTGGTCATGCAGCCGGACGAGATCGACACGCTGATCGAACGCGCCACACGCGCGCTGGATCAGACTTACGAGCGCATCAAATCCGAGGGACTCTACAAGTAAGACTGGCTTTCCAGCGTCAGAAACACCTTTGCGGCCCGCTGGAATGCCCGGCGGGTCTGCTCATTTTCAGGGCGAATTTTCAGCAGTTATTGCCCCAAAACCCTTGCCTCGACGCCAACCTGCCAATTCCGGGCGGTGTCCTCAGAGCTTTCAGAAATTCAATGGTTTCAATGGATTATGGTGAGTGCTTTGAGAGGGATGCCCATTGGCGTCGAGCGTTCAGCGACGCTTCGGGCAAAAAAGTGTCGTTTCTGACGCCTTGTGTCGTTTCCGTAGGGTTAACATCTCTTTTTAACCGATTGGTTGCACACCAACACCCGAGTGTGGTTACATTTGGGTAATAGCGCGGGGTAAATCCGCCAGTTAAAAACGGGGAGCCGGTTTTGGCCGATGCTGACACATCCAACGCGTTCGTAGAGTTCGAACGTGTCCAGAAGAGCTATGATGGCGAGACTCTCGTTGTCAAAGACCTCAATCTCACCATGCCGAAAGGCGAGTTTCTGACCATGCTTGGCCCGTCCGGGTCTGGCAAGACGACCTGCCTGATGATGTTGGCCGGGTTTGAAACAGCCACACATGGCGACATTCGCCTTGGCGGGACGTCGATCAACAATATTCCGCCGCACAAACGCGGGATCGGAATGGTGTTCCAGAACTACGCCCTGTTTCCGCACATGACGATTGCCGAGAACCTCAGCTTCCCGCTCGAAGTGCGCAAGCTGGGCAAGTCGGAACGCGAGGCAAAGGTGAAGCGCGCGCTCGACATGGTCGAAATGGGTGCCTTTGGTGGCCGTCGTCCGGCCCAGCTTTCCGGCGGTCAACAGCAGCGGGTCGCCCTGGCCCGCGCATTGGTGTTTGAACCCGAACTGGTTCTTATGGACGAACCGCTCGGCGCGCTCGACAAACAGCTGCGCGAAAAAATGCAGTTCGAGATCACCAATCTGGCGCATGAACTGGGCATCACAACCGTCTACGTGACCCACGATCAGACCGAGGCGCTCACGATGTCGGACCGCGTCGCCGTGTTCGACGATGGCCGCATTCAGCAGCTCGATCCGCCCGACACACTCTATGAAGAGCCGAAAAACAGCTTCGTCGCGCAGTTCATCGGCGAAAACAACACGCTGGAAGGCGTGGTGAAAGAGATCAACAATGGTCTGGCGCTGGTTCAGCTCGACGATGGCGAATTGATCGATTGCCAGCCGGTACACGAGTCGGTGAAACCCGGCGCGCGCACCCGTGTGTCGATCCGCCCCGAGCGGGTTGAATACAACAAGGACCGCTTGAAAGAAGGCGTCCACACGCTGAAGGCGGAAGTGAAAGAGTTCATCTACATGGGCGACATCTTCCGCACACGGCTCAACGTGGCTGGCAATGATGAGTTCATCATCAAGACCCGGAACGCGCCGGACGTGGATCGCCTGCAACCCGGACAGCAGATCGAAATCGGTTGGCTGCCCGAAGACTGTCGCGCGCTCGACGCCTGAACACCGTCGGCGCGCCGGTCCGCGCCATCGCGCGGATCAAATTAATAAGTTCAACAAGGAGAGTACCCAAATGAAAGCCAAACTCACAGCATTTGCCGTGACGACAGCTTTGGTGGCCCCGGCCGCCATAGCCGAAGAGATGACCATCGTGTCTTGGGGTGGCGCCTACTCCAAGTCACAGCAGCTGGCCTATCACGAGCCCTACACTGCCAAAACCGGCATCACCATCATCAACGATGACAGCTCGGCCGAAGCCGTGGCCAAGATCCGCGCGATGAATGAAGCCGGCAACGTGACCTGGGATGTGGTCGACGTGGTGGCATCGGACGCGATGCGTCTGTGCGACGAAGGTCTGGCCGAAGAGCTTGACCATGATGCCGTTCTGGCCGCAGCGCCTGACGGCACCCCGGCCTCGGAAGACTTCGGTGACCTGATCGTCAGCGACTGCTTCGTGCCGCAGATCGTCTACTCGACCACCTTCGGCTACCGCACCGACATGGTGGGTGACACGCCGCCGACCAGCGTTTGCGACATCTTTGACCTCGAGAAATATCCGGGCAAGCGTTCGCTGCAGAAGCGTCCGATCGACAACATGGAGTGGGCTCTGTACTGCGACGGCGTTGCCAAGGAAGACATCTATGATGTTCTGGGCACCCCCGAGGGCGTAGAGCGCGGCCTGGCCAAGCTCGACACCATCAAGGACAGCGTTGTCTGGTGGACTGCCGGCGCAGAAACCCCGCAGCTTCTGGCAGACGGCGAAGTCGTCATGGGCTCGACCTTCAACGGTCGTCTGTTCTCGGCCATTGCCGAACAGAACCAGCCGATCGGTATGCTCTGGGACATGCAGTCCTTTGACCTTGATGGCTGGATCATCCCCGCCGGTCTGAGCGAAGAGCGCAAGCAGCGCGCGCTGGACTATCTCTACTTCGCAACCGACACGCAGCGTCTCGCAGACCAGGCCAAGTACATCTCGTACGGTCCGGCCCGCAAATCGTCGGCTCCCCTGGTGGGCAAGCACGCCTCTCTCGGTATCGACATGGCGCCGCACATGCCGACCGACCCGGCCAACGCTGGCAACGTGCACATCTATGACTACGAATGGTGGGCCGACAACCGCGATGATCTGGACGCAAAATTCCAGGCATGGCTGGCCAAGTAATTCCATAAACGACACCCAGAGAGGCGGCCTCCGCCTCTCTGACTTCCCGCAATAATGCCATCCAAAATGGCACAACGGGACCACTGCAACGGGGACTGCAATGAGCGACACAACCCAATCCGGCCCGGTTTTGGCCGCCGATGGCACGCCGCTGAAACGAAGCTTGCACCGTGCTTTGCGGATACAGAAGCTTCGCGCATTGATGCTGATTGCGCCTTTGTTGGCCTTCGTGCTGCTGACATTCATTGTCCCGATCGGTCAGATGCTGTTCCGTTCGGTTGAAAATGACATCGTCGCCAACACATTGCCCAAAACCGTCATCGCCCTTCAGGATTGGGATGCGGCTTCGGGACAAGCACCTGACGAGGCTGTTTTTGCCGCCTTGGCAGCCGATTTGTACGTCGCCTCGAACGAAAAGACCCACACGCGGGTTGGCAGCCGTTTGAACTATGAAACGCCAGGGATCAGTTCCCTGTTCCGCAAGGCGGGCCGCAAGGCCAAGAAGTGGGACGTCGAGAATGACGGTCCGTTCAAGGAACAGTTCATCAAGATCGACGACGGTTGGGCCGATCCCGACGTGTGGCGTACGATTCAGACCTACAGCCCGAAATATACAAACGGCTACTTCCTGAACGCCGCCGACATGCAGAAAGGCGCCGACGGGGCCGAAATCCGCCCTGAATCCGAGCGCATCTACATCACTCTTTTCAAACGCACATTGATCATGTCGCTGATCATCACGGGGGCCTGTATCGTGCTGGCCTATCCCGTGGCATGGATCCTGGCCAACCTGCCGTCGGCCAAGGCGAACCTTTTGATGATTCTCGTGCTCCTGCCGTTCTGGACCTCGCTTCTGGTGCGGACCTCTGCCTGGAAGGTCATGTTGCAACAGCAGGGCGTGATCAACGATACGCTCGTCTGGCTGGGCCTTGTGGCCGATGATGCGCGGCTTGTGATGATCAACAACCAGCTGGGTACGATCATCGCCATGACGCATATCCTGCTGCCCTTCATGATCCTGCCGATGTATTCGGTGATGCAGACGATCAACCCGTCCTATCTGCGCGCTGCGAAATCCATGGGCGCGACCAACTGGACCGCCTTCTGGCGGGTCTATTTCCCGCTTTCGGTGCCGGGCATTGGCGCGGGCTCGATCCTCGTCTTCATTCTCGCCATCGGCTACTACATCACGCCGGAACTGGTCGGCGGCACCAAGGGTGTCTTCATCTCGAACCGGATTGCCTTCCACATCTCGACATCGCTCAACTGGGGCCTCGCGGCCGCGCTGGGGACGATCCTGCTGGCGGTCGTGCTGATCCTCTACTGGGCCTATGACAAGATCGTGGGCATCGACAACGTGAAACTGGGGTAAGGAACAATGGCTGCACTCACACCCATCTCCCGCAAGCCCCTCTCGCTCGTCATTCCCTGCATCGCAGGGGCGGGCGGCCTGTTGGGCCTGTTCGTCGGCACCGCCAATGGCTCGGGTTTGCTCGGCATCGTCATCGGCGCGGCACTGGTCTCGCTCATGGGGTTGTTCTTCATCTTCGTGTTGAAAAACGAAACCACGGCCAAGTGGATATCCATCCTCTTCGTGGCCGGGCTCGGCTTCCTGTTTGGCGGCGTTCCGGGGGTCATCCTCGGCGCGATCTTTGGCTGGCTGTTTCACTGGTTCATCTACTGGACCTACGAAGGCCGCTACCGCGCGCGCCTGCTGCCCTATCTCACACCGGGACAGGTGCTCTGGCACTACACGTTCCTGTTCATCTGTGGTGCGATCTTCGTCTTTCTGATCACGCCCATCCTTGTCGTGATGCCGCTGTCCTTCAATGCGCAGGACTTTTTCACCTTCACGCCGGAAATGCTGCGCCTTGACCCCGAGGGCTATTCGCTCAAGCATTACCGCGACTTCTTCACCAACAACGAATGGCAGCGCAGTTTCAAGAACTCGCTGATCATCGCGCCCATCGCGACCATTATCTCGGTGAGCCTTGGCACACTGGCCGCCATCGGCCTGAGCCAGAGCCACGTACCGGGGCGCCGCGCGATCATGGCGATCCTGATCTCGCCGATGATCGTGCCGCTGATCATCTCGGCCACCGGCATGTTTTTCTTCTACAGCCAAATCGGCAACTGGCTCGAAGGCACGCTCGGCTTTAACAAGACGTTCGTTGGCTATGTCAAAGTTGTTCTGGCCCACGCCGTTCTGGGGATTCCCTTCGTGATCATCACCGTGACGGCCACGCTCGTGGGCTTTGACCGCTCACTGACCCGCGCTGCGGCCAACATGGGGGCCAACCCGGTCACGACCTTCTTCCGGGTTCAGATGCCACTAATCCTGCCCGGTGTGATCTCGGGCGGCCTCTTTGCCTTCATCACCTCGTTTGACGAAGTGGTTGTCGTGCTCTTTGTCGGCTCGGCCAGCCAGAAGACCCTGCCCTGGCAGATGTTCACCGGCCTGCGCGAGCAGATCAGCCCGACCATCCTCGCTGTTGCGACGATCCTTGTGGTGATCTCGATTGGCCTGCTGACGGTCGTGGAAATGCTGCGCCGTCGCTCTGAACGTCTGCGTGGCATGTCGCCGAGCTGACGTCAGGGATAACCGAATGAAAAAAGGGGCGCCCCGAAACGGGCGCCCCTTTTGTTTTACGAGATACCGTTGGCACGCTGAACTTCGCGGATATACGAGATGATCGCTGCGACATCCCCCCGCGTCAGTCCCTCGACCGGCGCCATGTCCCCGAACGACCAGTGATGGGACCGCACGCCAAGCTGAACGGCGCGCTGGAACGCCTCGTCGCCGTGGTGCGACGGCTCATAAATCTTGTGAATGAGCGGCGGCCCCGCGCCATCCACCCCCACGGCATTAACCCCGTGACAGTCGCTGCACTTGGCGGTGAAGATCTGTTCACCGATCTTTCCCATGTCGCTCAGGCTTGCGGGTAGTGTCACCCGCGCAAGCGCGTCGCTTGACCCCGCGGCGGCTGGCGCCTCGGTCTCGCGATCGCTCATAACCGCAAGCGAAATGGCCCCGGCAACGCCGACAACTCCGGCAATGGCCAATATCTTCCAGTTCATGTGATCCCCATGTTTTCTTTCCAACTCCGCCCTACAGGCTTCCAGTGGGGTAGGGTCAACGGCCATTCCAGTCACGAACTGGTGAGGACAATGGTGTGCACTCTTTGCAGAATACCATTGCTCATGGCATGCTGAATCCAGAGCAGGAGAGACCTTCATGAAACGACGTACATTCCTCACCGCCGCAACCGCCGCACTGGCCACGCCGCAGATTCTGCGTGCGTCTGCCGGAGTGCCCTTCGAGCTGATGGAACACCTGCGCCCCCGCGAAGTGCGCGTGCAAAAAAAGTACGGGTTCGAACCGGGCCAGCTCGTGGTGACGCTCCAGGCGCATTACCTCTACCACATGCATGATGAGCGCACCGCGACACGCTATGGCGTGGCAACGGGTAAAGAGGGTCTGAATTTCCGTGGCAATGCCGTGATCGGCCGCAAGGTCGAATGGCCAAGCTGGCGCCCGACGCAAGAGATGATCGAACGTAATCCCGGCTATGCGCGCTACGCCAACGGCATGCCCGGCGGCCCCAACAACCCCCTCGGTTCGCGCGCGCTCTACCTCTATCAGGACGGTCGCGATACCTTGTTCCGCATCCACGGCACCAATACGCCCCAGTCGATTGGCACGCCGTCTTCAAACGGTTGCATCCGTATGCTGAATGAGCACGTGGAGCACCTGTACACGCGCATCCCGCTTGGGACCAAAGTCACGGTGATGTAACGCCTCGCTCGGCCCCTAGCGCAGCTTCTTGAGGATATGCAGCGAGGCATAGCCATCCGGCTTCATGCCATTCGCTTTCTGAAACTGCCGCACCGCCTCGATGGTCAGCGGTCCGATCTTGCCGTCGATCTTCTTCGTGTCAAAGCCTTGGCCAGTCAGCCGCTCCTGCAGCTCGATCCGCTCGTCATAGGTCAGCGCCCGATCCTCGCGCGGCCATTCGCCCCGGATCTTCGCACCCCCAAGGATGCGATCCCCAAGATGCCCGACACCAATTACATAGGCATCGGCGGTATTATAGCTTTCCAGCACTTCGAAATTGTCAAAGATCAGAAATGCTGCACCATCGGCCCCCGCAGGCAGCAACACCGACGCCTTGCCGTGATTGGGCACCGCACGACCATCCATGTCCAGAACCCCGAGCCGCGCCCATTCGCTCGGCATCTTCATGTTGTCGCGGTTGGCCTCGGCGTAATCGAACCCCTTGGGCAATTGCACCTCGACCCCCCAGGGCTGCCCCTTGGTCCAGCCATTCGCCTTGAGATAGGCCGCCGTTGACGCCAGCGCGTCGCGTGGATCATCGCTCCAGATGTCACGTTTGCCGTCGCCGGTGAAATCGACCGCATGCTGCAGGAACGAGGTCGGCATGAACTGGGTATGCCCCATCGCCCCGGCCCAGCTGCCTTTCATCTGTGCCGCCGTCACGTCCCCGCTCTGAAGAATTCTGAGCGCCGCTGCAAGCTGTTCTTCAAAGAACGCGCCGCGCCGTCCGTCATGGGCCAGCGTCGCCATGGCCTCAATGATCGGGATCGACCCGCGAAACGTGCCATAGGCGCTTTCCAGCCCCCAGATCGCCACCACGATCTGCTTGTCCACGCCGTACTTGGCCTCGATCTCCTCCAGCACGCCCCGCTGCGCAGCAAGCGCGGCCTGCCCGTTCTTGACCCGCAAGTCCGACGTGGCGCTGTCAAGATACTCCCACACCGTCTTGGTGAATTCCGACTGGTTGCGATCCTTCTGGATCACGCTTGTGTTGTAACGCAAATCGGCCATGGCCCGGTCGAATACGTCCGCGCGTATCCCGGCGGCCAATGCGCGGTCCCGGTAGCCCTCGATCCACCGGTGAAACGCCGCGTTTCCGCTTTCGCTCACCTGCAAAGCCACCGGCCTGATCGTCGGGCGCAGCGATTTGCCCGGCGCATTTGCCTCTGCAACGCCCACGCCCACTATCACCCCAAGGGTGGCCGCCATCAAAGCTGAACCAGGATACCGCATATGTGCCTCATGCTCTTTTGTACCAGAGACTAGCGCGATTGCGCGCCCCGTCAAAGCGAGTCGACGTGGCACACGCAGGGATTTGCCGATCAACGGCCTACTGTCGCCGTCGCGACACCTTGCGTTTGATCTTGTCCGCCTTGCGCTTGGCCTTGGTCGCTTTGCGCCGGACCGGGCGGCCTTTGCCACGCCCCCCCGAGCCGCGTTTGACCACCTCGCCTTCCAGCGAAATCAGTTCCAGCGCAACACCGCCCGTCACTGGGGCGGCTTCGGCCAATCGCACGGTCACGCGTTGCCCCAGCCCGATCACCAACCCGGTGTCCGCCCCGACCAAGGTGTTGGTATCACGGTCAAAATGGAAATATTCACGCCCCAGTTCGCGCATCGGGACAAGCCCGTCCGCCCCGGTTTCATCCAGCTTCACAAAGACGCCAAACCGGGCAATTCCGCTGATCCGGCCTCCGAATTCCTCCCCGATCCGTTCGGACAGATAGGACGCCAGATAACGATCTGTCGTGTCCCGTTCGGCCAGCATCGACCGCCGTTCCGTTTCGGAAATATGGGTGGCCGTGTTTTCAAGGAGCTCCACACCCTCGGGTGACAAACCATCATCGCCCCATCGATGCGCCGAGATCAGCGCCCGATGCACGATCAGGTCGGCATAACGCCGGATCGGTGAGGTGAAATGGGCATAGGCCTGAAGGGCAAGGCCGAAATGCCCGAAATTCGACGGGCTGTAATAGGCCTGCGTCATCGACCGCAGGGTCGACAGGTTGATCAACTCGGCCTCGTCCGTGCCTGCGGCGGCATCCAGAAGCGCGTTCAGGTGCCGCGTCTGCAACACCTGCCCCTTGGCCAGCGTAAATCCCGAGGCCGCGGCGGTTTCCCGCAGCGCGTCGAGTTTTTCGGGGCTGGGTTCTTCATGCACCCGGAACAACAGCGGCGACTTTGCCGCGATCAGGGTCTCGGCGGCACAGACATTGGCCAGCACCATGAATTCCTCGATCAGCTTGTGCGCATCGAACCGGTCGCGGAAGGCCACGGACTCTACCTCGCCGGCATCGCTCAGCACGATTTTGCGTTCCGGCAGATCGAGGTGCAGTGGCTGACGCGCCGCCCGCGCCTTGGTCAGCGCGTCATAGGCGGCATAAAGCGGGGTGATCACCTCGTCCATCAACGGCGCGCAGATCTCGTTGGGGGCGCCATCGCGGGCTTGCTGCACTTCGGCATAATTCAGCGAGGCCACCGACCGGATCATGGCACGGGTAAAGCGGTGGCCGATTTTGCGGCCCTTGGCATCCACCTGGATGCGCAGCGCCAGCGTGGCGCGCGGCACCCCTTCGTGCAACGAGCACAGGTCGCCCGAAAGGCGATCCGGCAGCATCGGCACCACCCGGTCAGGGAAGTAGCTCGAATTGCCCCGCTTGCGCGCCTCGCGGTCAAGCGCCGTTCCGGGGCGCACGTATTGCGCCACGTCGGCAATCGCGACCCAGATCACATGCCCGCCTTCATTCTTGGGGTCGTCATCCTCATGCGCCCAGCAGGCATCGTCATGATCCCGCGCATCCGCCGGGTCGATGGTAACAAAAGGTAGGTCGCGCAGGTCTTCGCGGTCTCCCAAAGGCGCGGGCTTGGCGGCGTCGGCTTCCTTGATCACGTCATCGGGGAAGGTGTCGGGAATGCCGTGCTGGTGTATCGCGATCAGCGACACCGCCTTGGGCGCGCTCGGGTCGCCCAGCCGCGACACCACCTTCGCGCGCGGCAGGCCCAGCCGCCCCTTGGGGCCGGTCTGTTCGGCCTCGACCAGTTCGCCGTCCTTGGCGCCGCCAACGTGGTCGCTCAGAACCATCCATTCCTTGCCATCGCCTTTGTCGACCGGAACGATGCGCCCGCCTTCGTCGGTCTTGCGGAACACGCCCAGAACCCGGCGCGGGTTGGTGCCGATGCGCCGGATCAGGCGCGCCTCATAGGCATGCTCTTCGCCGGTGATCTCGGTCAGCCGTCCAAGGATGCGGTCGCCTTCGCCCAACGCGGGATCGCTGGCGCGCGGGATCACGAGGATACGCGGTTCTTCGGCCTCGCCATGCCACTCCAGGGGGCGCGCGAACAGGTCGCCGTCGCTATCTGTGCCCGTGATTTGCAGGACAGACACAGGCGGCAGCTTGTCCGGATCGCGATAGGTTTTGTGGCGCTTTTGCAAGTGTCCCTCGGCCTCAAGCTCCTTGAGAATCCGCTTGAGATCAATCCGGGCCGCGCCCTTGATGCCAAAGGCCTTGGCGATGTCGCGTTTCGAGGTGAGGGTCGGGTTCTCGGAAATCCATTCAAGGATTTCCTCTTTTGTGGGTATGCGCATGGAAATGGCCTAGCACGGGTCGCGCGTGGCGTCACGCGGGATTAGGGGGCGCTGCCCCCTCGTTCGAAAATCGAAAGATTTTCGAACTTCACCCCCGGGGTATTTCCGGAAAAAGAAAGAAGCAGGTCGGCGGCCGTGTCGATGTCGCGCAGGGTCGCCACGGTTGCAATGCGGTGATGGGGCAGGGTGGCGATGCTATCGGCCAGTGCATGTTCGCTTGACCAGCGCACGCCCTGAAACAGGGTGGCAGGCGCGCGCGCGTGTTTCAGGCCAACCAGCCAGTAACCGCCGTCCATGGCCGGGCCGAACACGGCATCATGGTCGCCGAGCGCGCGGAACGCCTCTGCGATGTGGTGTTTGCGGATGCAGGGAATATCGGCCCCGATGACCAGCGTCGGCCCCGGCAGCCCATGACATAACTGGCGTTTCATCCGCGCGCCCAGATCGCCCCGGCCTTGTGGTGCACGTCTGAACTCTGCCGGCCAGACGCGCGAGGCCATTCCTTCCCGATCCGGTGCAACTGCGAGGATGATCTCCCAGCGTGGATCATGCAGGCGGTGCAGAAGCGACAGGCTTTGCTGGCGGAACCAATGCGCTGCCGCCCCCATGCCGATATCGCGCCCAAGACGGGTTTTGACGCGGCCTGGGCGCGGTTCCTTGGCCATGACCACGAGCCGTTGACGCCAGCGATATTCAGCCGAAATAGTCACGCAATATCCGCGAATAGATCGCTTTGAGCTGATGGATCTGGTCGACAGGTACGTTCTCGTCGACCTTGTGCATGGTCTTGCCCACCAGCCCGAATTCCACCACCGGGCAGTGATGCTGAACGAACCGCGCATCCGAGGTGCCCCCCGACGTGCTCAGCTCCGGGTCGCGCCCGGTTTCGGCCTTGACGCTGGCCGCCACCAGATCCGAAAGCGGCCCCGGCGGCGTGATGAAGCTTTCACCGGAAATCTTGACCTGCATGTTGATTTCGACCCCGGTGTCAGCGCCAACCGCGTCCACCAAACCTTGCATCCAGTTGGTCAGTGATGCGCCCGAATGGGCATCGTTGAAGCGGATATTGACCGTGGCGCGGCACTCTGCCGGAATCACGTTGGTTGCGGGATTCCCTGTATCCATTGTCACCACCGCCAGCGTCGAAGCATCGAAATGCGCGGTGCCTTCGTCAAGCACATGCGACGCCATCCGGTCCATCAGTCGCGCCATGGCAGGCAGCGGGTTCTTGGCACGATGCGGATAGGCGGAATGGCCCTGCACCCCGGTAAAGGTGAAATAGGCGGTCAGCGATCCGCGCCGCCCGATCTTCATCATGTCGCCCATTTCGTTGGGGCAGGTGGGTTCCCCGACAAGGCAGACCGACATCTTTTCCTGTTCGCGGTCCATGTAGTCGAGAAGTGCCGTGGTGCCGTCGATCGCGTCGCCTTCCTCGTCCCCGGTGATGGTCAGGATCACGGCGCCGTCCGGTGGCGTATCGGTCACGAAATCCACCGCCGCGGCGGCAAAGGCGGCGACACCCGATTTCATGTCCGTGGCCCCGCGTCCAAACATGATCCCGTCCCGGATTTCCGCGCCGAACGGGTCGACTGTCCAAGCCGCCGCGTCGCCCACGGGCACCACGTCGGTATGGCCGTTGAAGCCGAATGTGCGCGGGTGCCCCTTGTCGCCCCAACGCGCGAACAGGTTGGACACGCCACCCCGATCCACGCGCTTGCAGGCAAAGCCGGCATCGCTCAGGACATTTTCGAGCAACACGAGCGCGCCGCCCTCTTCCGGCGTAACAGAGGGGCAGCGGATCAATTGCGCGGTCAACAGGGCGGCGTCGGTATCGGGCATTGCGGGGTCCTTCTTTTGCTGGCGTTCTGGACTTGGGGCAGTTGTCGCACAGCCCGCCATTGCCGGAAAGCCACAAAACACCCCGGCTCCCGTCACATTCTCGGCCAAGCCCCTTAACAGGCGTCCTTTTTTCGTGTTTAGATAGAGCCAATAACAAGACCGAGGCAGGTCACACGAGCAGTCAGGCCAACAAAAAGGCCCTTCGCGGCATCCCGGCGTTTCTGACGCCGGTTTGATTGTTGCATACACCCGACCGGGATAACCCCGGCGCTGCTGGTGGAATCCGCTTAGGTGCGATGGGCGCAGGCAGCAGGCCGTTTGTGATAGAGGCTTTCAACGCCAACGCGTCCGACATGGCAAGGGACCAAAAGCATGAGCTGGATCGCATTATGTGATACCACCCGCGCGCATTTCCGCGCCGATGGTCTCGCGCGACATGCTCAGCCCTTGCCCAAGAACGGTCCCGATCTGCACCGGCCAATGGTCTCAGGCAGCTTTGTTCTTGAAACACAGGTTTCGCCCTATGACCGCCCCCAGCTCCTGATCGGCTACCGATCGCCTCGCCAGGCAAGCACCGCCCTGACGCTTCAGGCCGTGCCGGGTGGTGGCATCGTGCTTGTCATGACCCGGGGGGCAGAGACATTCCATGCCGCCGTCAACCTGGATACCGGGGGCCGCACCGACATTCTGCGTGTCACCTATAGCTGGGATCTGCGTGCCCGCCGGGGGCGCCTGACGGTCGAGCGTCCGGGCCGCGCGCGCATCGCCATGCGCGAGCTCACCGACCCGATGCCGCTCAGCCGGGCCGATCTGCGTGATATGGTCATGAAGCGCGAACTCTGTGTGCTGTCGTCCGACATCAGCTATGTCGCGGCCTCGGACCGGATCGAGCCCGTCGGACCGATGCCGTCGCTTTGCCCCAACACGCCGGTCATGACCGGGTCCGGTTATCGCCCGGCGTCAGATATCCGCCGCGGCGATGTCGTGCAGACTCTTGAAGGCAGCCTCGTGCCCGTTCTGGCCACATTCCGCCGGACTGTTCCCGCAGCGGGTCTGTTCGCTCCAGTGCGGCTGCGCTCCCCGTATTTCGGCCTGACTCAGGACATCACCGTTTCCCCGTCCCAGCAGCTTGTCATCGGTGGGTCGCGGGTCGAATACCTGTTCGGTTCCGAGCACGTGCTTGTGCCCTCCGGGCCGCTGACACACGGCAAGGCCGCATCGAAACGAAAGGGGGATCTTCTGATCACCTATTGCCAGTTGATGCTGCCGGATCACGAAGCAGTCCTCTGTGCCGGAACCTATCTTGAAACCCTCAACATCGGGCGCATCCGGCGCAAGCGCGACGCCCTGCGCGCCAGCCTGCTTTGCACCCAGCCGCGCAGCAGCCTGCCCGAACATTCCCGGACGGTGTTCCCGGTGCTGGGTGAGTTCGAGGCCCTGACACTCGCCGCACAACGCGCCGCCGCCTGACGGCGCCCGGCGCTCCGCCTCAGTTCATCGGCGCGTCACTGCTTTCGCTTTCCTCGCCATAGAAGAACGGCGTCAACTGCGCCACCACGACCGAGTTCTCGTCCAGAGCCCGTTGCATAAGCGCGCGTTCGTCCTCGGCAATGTCATGCCCCTGCGCCTCGCGCTCCTCGACAGTGCCATAGCCGGTCACATCCAGCGGATTGAGATCCGCCTGCTTGAGGATGGCCACGGTTTCGCGCACGGCCTCGGCTTCGTCCACGCCGCTGGCATAGATCATCAGCGCGCCCCCGGTGGCCTTGTCGGGAAGCCCGTCGCCCTCCTTGCGCCCAACCTGGACAAGAAGCGTATAGACCTGCTGGCGGGATTTTTTCTTGGGCTTTTCCATGGCGCTGGCCTTATCGCGGGACCGGCTGGCCCGTCAACCTGTGGATGCGGCGTTCCTTTGCTTTCGACTACAATTCGCGTCGATTGCGAGACAGATTGTCCCTTGGCGTAATCCAATTGGCAATGCTCTTGCCCTAGCTCTGAAAACATGGGCTCGCGACCGAGGCAGGTGTTCGCCCCCCGTTTTCAACGCGTCTCGCAAGCATGCGGAACGTCTCCTTTGCACAGGCTCCCGGGCGGCGCAAAGGGGGAATGGGCGTGGCGTTTTCTCCTGATAATTCGGTGCCGATTCCCAAGATAAGAAGGGGCGCCCACACATACGTGCCTTGTGAGTGAAGACGGTTATCAGAAGGGGGAATGGCGATGCCGACGGCTTCGGAACTGCCAATTGACACATCTGCCAGCGCCATGGACATGGCAGAGTCCATGTTCGGTTCGGGAATAGAAATCACGTCGGCCACCTATACCGGCGCCAGCGCTGCGTCGGGCATCTACAGCGATGGCGACACCGTCGCGCCGAATGTCACGCCATCGGATACCGGCGTCATCCTGTCCACCGGCAACGCCAGCGCAATCACCAACAGCTCGGGCGACGCCAACACCTCGGCTGGCACTTCGGGCAATATGCAGACCGCAGGCGATGCCGACCTCAACGCCATCGCCGGGGTCCAGACATACGATGCCGCCATTTTCGAAGCGACCTTCGTGCCCGATGGCAGCACGCTGACCATGCAGGTGGTGTTCTCGTCCGAGGAATATCTCGAATATGTCGGATCGGGTTTCAATGATGCGGTGGGCATCTGGGTCAACGGGGTCAAGGCCGAACTGACTGTCGGGGATGGCGACATCACCATCAACAACATCAACGATGCTTCGAATTCCAACCTTTACGTCGACAACCCGGCCAATGCCGAGGTCGCCAACACAGAGATGGACGGGTTCACCGTCACGCTGACCCTCAAGGCGCCGGTCAATCCGGGCGAGGAGAACACCATCAAGATCGGGATCGCCGATGGTGGCGACCGCAGTTATGATTCCAACCTTCTGATCGCGGGGGACTCGGTCCAATGCGCGCTCGTCGCCGGAGATGATGACATCGCCGTGGGGGCCGAAGGCGAAGACACGTTCGACATCCTTGCCAATGACAGCACCAGCGCGTCGGGCACGCTGACCATTACCCATATCAACGGTCAGTCGGTGACGGCGGGGGATACGATCACCCTTCCGACCGGTGAAATGATCACGCTGAACGCGGATGGAACGATCACCGTCGAAATGGACGAGGATATTGGCACCAACGTCTTCACCTACACGGTCGAGGACGCGGACGGGAACACCGATGTCGGCTTCGTCAATCTTGAAACCACCGAGGCGACCACGCCCTGTTTCGTCGCCGGGACCGAGATTCTGACCCAGACCGGCCTTGTCCCGGTCGAGGCGCTCGAACCCGGCCACATGATCCTGACCCGCGACAATGGCTTTCAGCCGCTGCGCTGGATCGGCAGGACAACCAGGCTTGCCCTTGGCCATGACGCCCCCATCAGTTTTGCGGCAGGGGCGCTGGGCAATCACGAGGCCGTGTCGTTTTCACCCAATCACCGGATCCTGCTCAACTCGCCCAAGGCGGCGCTGCTGTTTGGCGAATCCGAGGTGCTGGTCAAGGCGCGCGATCTGGTCAACGGCACCACCGTCACGGTTCAGGAAACCGGCAGGCCCGTCACCTACGTGCATCTTCTATTTGACCGCCACGAAATCGTGCGTGGCAACGGTATGGACAGCGAAAGCTATCATCCGGGCCGTGAGACCATGGACAGTTTCGATGCCGAAACACGCGAAGAAATCCTGCGCCTGATGCCGAACATGGATGCAATGATGGGCTATGGCTATGGCCCAGCCGCCCGCGTTGCCCTGCGCCGCTACGAAGCCGAGGCGCTGCTCAAGGTCGCCTGACAACGAAAAAGGCGCGCTCGAACCAAGCGCGCCTTCACCATTTCTCGCGATCCGTCGTGGGTCAGGCCCGCAACGGGATCAATCCCGCAGCAGCTCGTTGATCGAGGTTTTCGAGCGGGTCTGTGCATCCACACGTTTCACAATCACGGCACAGTACAGGTTCACACCGTTCTTCGACGGCATCGACCCGGCCACGACAACCGACCCGGCGGGCACTTCGCCATACATCACTTCGCCGGTTTCGCGGTCCACGATCTTGGTCGACTGGCCGATGAACACACCCATGCCCAGAACCGAGCCTTCGCGCACGATACAGCCTTCGACCACTTCCGAGCGCGCGCCGATGAAACAGTTGTCTTCAATGATGGTCGGGCCGGCCTGCATCGGCTCCAGAACGCCGCCAATGCCGACGCCGCCCGACAGGTGCACGTTCTTGCCGATCTGCGCACAAGAGCCAACGGTGGCCCAGGTGTCGACCATGGTGCCTTCGTCGACATAGGCGCCAAGGTTCACGAAGGACGGCATCAGCACCACGCCCGGCGCGACATAGGCCGATTTGCGCACGATACAGTTCGGCACGGCGCGGAACCCGGCTTGGGTCCATTCCGCATCGCCCCAGCCCTTGAACTTGCTGTCGACCTTGTCCCACCAGTGGCCGCCTTGCGGGCCGCCATCCTGCTGTTCCATGTCTTTCAGGCGAAAGCCCAGAAGCACGGCCTTCTTGGCCCACTGGTTCACGTGCCAGTCACCGCTCTCCATCTTCTCGGCAACACGCAGCTTGCCTGAATCCAGCGCATTGAGTGTGGCTTCGATGGCTTCGCGGGTTTCGCCGCCGGTCGACGGGGTGATGGTGTCGCGGGCTTCCCACGCGGCTTCGATGGCTTGTTCCAGTTGGGCGTTCGACATGTCTTTATGGCTCCGATGAAAGAGGATTCGGGCTTTCATAACGGCATCGCGCCTCGACGTCACCCTCGCAATCGCGTGACTGGCCCTACGGCGCCAAACACAGTACCCCTGAAAGGGAAATGCGCATTCAAGGAAATCCAATACATGCCCGAAGATCGTTTGCACCCTCTATCCGATGCCCACAGCGACCGCGACGCCGCAAGCCATGTGCCCGACACGCCGCAAACCCGTTCCAAGGCCTACCGGCTGGCTTTCGCGGATGATGATTTCCTGTGCCGCGAAGAACTGCGCCCGGTCCGCCTTCAACTCGAACTGCTGAAACCTCAGCTGATCCTCGACGAACACGGTATCGAAAGCACCATCGTGCTCTTTGGCGGGGCGCGTATCCCGGAGCCGTCCAAAAAGGACACGGCGCGCACAGCAACCCTCGCGGGGCTGTCAGAGTATTACGAAGAGGCGCGCAAATTCGCCCATCTCATGACCGAGCGCAGCAACGGGCGCGAGAATGTGATCGTTTCAGGGGGCGGTCCCGGTGTGATGGAGGCCGCGAACCGTGGTGCGGTGGATGCCGGGGGGAAATCAATCGGGCTCAACATCGTGCTACCGCATGAACAGGCGCCCAATGAATACGTGACGCCTGAGCTGTGCTTCAATTTCCACTATTTCGCGATTCGCAAGATGCACTTCCTGATGCGTGCCCGCGCGATTTGCGTCTTTCCCGGTGGATTCGGGACCATGGATGAAATGTTCGAATCGCTGACCTTGATCCAGACCGGCCGCATGGAATGCGTGCCGTTCCTGCTGTTCGGGCGCGACTTCTGGGAAAAAATCATCAACTGGGATGCGCTGGCGGATGCCGGCACGATCTCGGCCGAAGATCTGGAGCTGTTCCGCTTTGTCGAAACCGCCGAAGAGGCGATCGACGTGATCGACAATTGGGGCGATTGCGGGCGGCGGGGCGAAATCCCCGGACGTTAAAGCATCCACCGGGCGGGGAGGGCGGCGATAAAACGCCTTGCCCGCTTACTGGATATGGCCCGGCAAAACGCCCAGCTCGGTGCCTTGTGGCAGCTTGGTCACGACCTGTGCGCCCGCAACGTCCTTGATCGCATAGCCATACCCGGCGAGGCGGAATTTCCACTCCCGCACGCTCAGCGCCTTGCTGCGCTCGCGCTTCAGAATGTCCAGTACAGGCGCATCAATGATTGCGCCGCCAATATCTGCATGTGCCATCTGTCAGTCCCTTCCGTGATTGTTCACATTGAAGAAACTGTCTGTTGATCGGGGCTGAATTGGCGCCCAATTGTGGAAAGTTTATGGCGCAGAAACAGATTGTTTACGATTTCGGGACTTTCAGCGAGGGAAACAGGAACTTCGGCACCAGAATTCCGGCAATCAGCGCTCCCAGCCAGACCAGCAATGTCGCCGCCAAAAGATTGGCCGTCCCCCCGATCGTAAAGCCATCCACGAAAGGCTGCGTGATCAGCAGGCCAAGGAAAATCGTGATCAGGGACAATCCCCCCAACAGCGACGGCATGTTTTTTTCCGACAATTTGCGGATGATCGGCGTGATCACCATCAGCACCACGGTAAAGATCACCGTCACGATGATCAGGGCAAGGAACCCAATCGAAAACCCATCAAGCAGGATCGATGCCAGCAATAGGCCGGCAGCATTGGCAATCAGATGTGCCGCAGCGGAAATGACAAATCGGGGCATGCGCGCGTCCCTCCTCAGGAAAACCTGCGCCACAGCCTAAACGGTTTTCGCGATCTGTAAACGCGCGATCTCAGGCGCCGCCCAGCCCGGCTTCGGCCTCGATCTCCTTGCGCGACTTGCGCGCCCGCTCGGTGGCCGACTTCAACTGACCACAGGCGGCCATGATGTCTTCGCCGCGCGGGGTACGGATCGGAGAGGCATAGCCCGCCTTGTAGATGATGTCCGCGAAGGCCTCTATCCGGTCCCAGTCCGAGCGCTGATAAGGCGAACCGGGCCATTCGTTGAACGGGATCAGGTTGATCTTGGCCGGAATGCCGCTGATCAGCTTGACGAGGCGCCGTGCATCCGCGTCGCTGTCATTCACATCCTTCAGCATCACGTATTCAAAGGTGATCCGCTCGGAATTGGACAGGCTCGGATAGGCGCGCAGCGCCGCCAGAAGCTCTTCGATATTCCACCGTTTGTTGATCGGCACCAGCTTGTCGCGCACCTCGTCCGTGGTCGCGTGGAACGACACCGCCAGCATACAGCCGATCTCCTCGGCGGTCTTGGCAATCTCCGGCACCACGCCGCTAGTCGACAACGTGATCCGGCGGCGCGAAAGGGAAATCCCCTCGCCATCCATCGCGATCTTCATCGCGTCACGCACGTTATCGAAATTGTAAAGCGGCTCGCCCATGCCCATCAGCACGATATTCGACACCAGCCTTGGTCCCGCATCGCCCGTGCCGACGCCCGGCTGCGGCCATTCATCCAGATCGTCGCGTGCCATCATGATCTGCCCGACGATTTCCCCAGCGGTCAGGTTGCGCACCAGCTTCTGTGTGCCCGTATGGCAGAAGGAACAGGTCAGCGTGCAGCCCACCTGAGAACTCACACACAGCGTGCCACGGTCGGTCTCAGGGATGTAAACCACCTCAACCTCGTGCCCGCCCGCGATCCGCACAAGGTACTTGCGCGTTCCGTCCGCGCTGATCTGACGGCTCACCATCTCGGGGATCTCGATGCAGAACGTTTCGTCCAGCTGCGCGCGATACGCCTTGGCAAGGTTGGTCATGGCGTGGAAATCCCGCACACCCCACTGGTAAATCCACTGCCAGATCTGGTTCACCCGCATCTTGGCCTGCTTTTCCGGCGTGCCATTCTCGATCAGAACGCTGCGCAGCCCGTCCCGCGTCAACCCGACAAGGTTGATCTTGCCGCCCTCGGGCAGCTTGCGGGGAATGGTCATTACGTCCTGCGTGACGGGGGCGCTGGCGGTCATGGCTTTGGTGTCCGGGCTAGGAAATCAGACGGGTGCATTACACCATTTGGCCGCAAAAGCAAACAAAACAAGGGGCAGAGGGCCGGGTAGGGTGCGTCAGGCCACCCAGGCCGACCGCACCGCCACCTGCGCCTCGTGCGATTTCAAACAGCGCCGCGCCGTTTCGCCATAGGCTGCCAGCTCGATCAGCTCGGGGAACAGGCGCAACAATTCGTCCCGCGCCTCGTGCTCGAACTGGTCAAAGGTCAGTTCTCCGGGGTGGAAACTCTCGGTCTGCATCCCGTCGGAAATGATGATCTGATGCTTGTCGAACAGGATGTGGAAATATTCCGGCGTCGGCACATAGGACACCTGCTTGATACCCTTCCACCCGACAAGCTGCTTGGCCGGGATCAGAACCTCACGTTCCTCGAACAGCATTTCAAAGCTCGGGTCGCGCATCCAGATCCGGTGATTGGGCGAAACATAAAGGTCCCGCGCCGGCACGCCGCGCCCCATCGCCCCGCGCGGAATGCAGATCGGCGCGCATTTCTCATGCCCCGCGCCGCGCGCGTCGGCAACATAGGACCCGATCCAGCGGATCGGCGCAAAGCCGCCATCGCGCACCACGACCATGTCACCGGGGCGCAGGTTTTCCACAGCAACCTCGCCCCGCCGTGTGGCGATCTTGGTCCCGACAAGGAAACACGGGATCGTGCCTTCGTTAATGGCTCCCGTCGTCCAGTTGCCATTCTGATCAAGCTGAACCGATTCATTCTGGTTGTTGCCGGTTGATCCGATCTGGGTCGATGACATCCCCGCCGCCGGACCGCTTGTCGGGGTCACGATATTGTCAAACGACACGAAACTCACCACGACACCGTCCACCACCAGCGCGACGGCCCCGTCCTTGTGCACGGCCGCATCCAGCGAATAGACATCCTGCCCGAACATCGTGTCGTCGTAGTCGCCGATCCCGTTGATTGACCGCACGTTGCCATTGGGATGGTATACGACGATCTGGATGGTCGACACATCCATCCCGGCGGGCACAGAGGTTTCTATGAAATCCTGACTACCTGGCCCGCGATACTTGATCTCGGTAAATTTCGGCTCCGCCATGTCCTGCCTCCACGTTCCGTTCGTCCGACCGGTTGTCCCGATCGGCTTCCCCCGTGTGGCGATGTGGCAGTGTCCGGCCCTGGCAGAGGCCCCGTCCCGCCGCGAAAGGCGGGTGTTACATTACTTGCAGCGTTTCTCGGCGTCTTCCACTGCGGCGGTGAACCCGAGCAGCGAAAACGAATCCTCGGTCTTGGTCCCACGCGAGGACCGCGCCGTCAGCGTGGCCTTGCTGCCCCGCTTCATGGCCGCGATGATCTTGGCATCGTCCCCGGACGACGCAGGCCAAGCCCATTCGCCCTCGGTGATCATCACGAATGAGTTGCCATCTACGGTGACCTCGACATTCGATCCGCTGGCAAAGGGATAGCCGCCGGTAAACCCGACCTGTCCTTCGACCTTCATATGCGGCAGGTAGCTTACCATCAGAAGGATGTCGCTGCGGCGCACGGCGACAACGCGCCCTTCGCGCGTGTTGACGCTCTCCTTGGCGGTGCTGACCGCCCAGCATTCCTTCTTGCCGCTGTCGCTATGTTCGAAAACACTCCAGTCGGTCATGGCCGCGACCTGGTTTTCGCTGACCTGCTGCGCCTGCGCCCCAACGGCCAAAAGCGACAGACCCGCTGCCGCAACCAACGCGCTCACGAAACGTGATCCCATAATCCACAGCCTCCAAGCTGTTCATTTGCCTCAATTGTCCCGGCCCCGGCTTGATGCCTTGTTTTGTTGGGCTGGACATTTCTATCCCGATGGCCACAGTTTAGCCTGATTTATTTACCGGGTGAAAGACCCGTTGGCACAAAATTGCCGGTGAAAAAGCGAGGATTCATGGTTCAACCTGTCCCAATGGTGGAAATCTGGCGTGGTGATTTCCTTGAAAACACCCATCACGGCCATGCCGTGGTCTGCGACCCAAGTGGCGCGATCGTCGAAAGCTGGGGCGATCCAAACGCCGTGATCCTGCCGCGCAGCTCCTCCAAGATGCTCCAGGCATTGCCGCTGATCGAAAGCGGTGCCGCCGATGCGCATGGGCTGACGGACCAGCACCTCGCCCTTGCTTGCGCCTCCCATAACGGCGCCGATATCCACACATCCATGGTGCGTGACTGGCTTTCCGCACTTGGCCTTGGCGAAGACGATCTGCGCTGCGGCCCCCAGGAACCTGCCGACATCCCGGCCCGCAATGCCCTGATCCGCTGCGGTGATCCGGCCTGCCAGGTCCATAACAACTGCTCGGGTAAACACAGTGGTTTCCTGACCCTCTCACGCCATCTCGGCGCCGGCCCGGAATACATCGACCCGGACCACCCTGTGCAAAAAGCCGTGCGCGACGCGGTCGAGGAGACGACAAACGAAACCAGCCCCGGCTATGCCATCGACGGCTGTTCTGCCCCCAACTTTGCCAGCACCATGCACGGCATGGCCCGTGCCATGGCCTTCTTTGCCGCCGCGCGCGAAGGGCAGGGCACTCGCGCCACCGCCGCTGCCCGCCTGCGCGACGCCATGGCCAAACACCCCGAATATGTCGCCGGAGAAGGCCGCGCCTGCACCCGGCTCATGCGCGCCATGGATCACAAGGTCGCCATCAAAACCGGGGCCGAGGCCTATTTCATCGCCATCCTGCCCGAACAGGAACTGGGCATCGCGCTCAAGATCACCGACGGCACCACCCGCGCCGCCGAAGCCGCGATTGCCTCGCTTCTCGTACGCCACGGCGCGCTGGATCCGGACCATCCGACGGCCAAGGACTATATCGACGCCCCGATCACCAACCGGCGCGACATTCTCTGTGGTGTCATGAAACCCGCAGCCGGGTTTCCCTGACCCTGAAAAGCGAAGGGGCCGCAAATACGCGCGGCCCCTCTCTTCATTTTGCCAAAAATACTCCCGCCGGAGGCATCCTTCCGCCCGTCTCGCGCTGCCGGTGCAGATAGACCGCCTACATCTCCATCGCTTCTGCGACTTCCACGGTGCCGCCGACTCCGTCCAGGATCGGACAGCCCTTGGCGATCGCGATGGCTGCATCCATGTCGGCGGCATTGACCAGCGTGTAACCCGACACCGGGTTCGCCCCGCCATTGTCCTCGACACCCGACGCGGTCACGGTCTTGGACATCCCCGCCGGGTTGCCCCCGTCAATCAAGCCCGCGCCGATCCCTTCCATCCACGCGCCCCAGGCTGCCATGACCTTTTCGCCTTCTTCCGGCGTCTCGGGGCGTCCGCCGCCGTGGTAGATGAACATGAATTTGGGCATATCTTTTCTCCTCCTGTTGAAACCCTAGCTGAACAACGCGTCCAGCTTGTTGAGAGAGGATCCCCAACCCATCTCGTGATTCTGTGCGGCCTCGGCATCGGACAAGTCCCGATGGTCGAGGATCAGCGTCGCGCCGCCCTCCGAGGCCGCGACTGTAAACGTCACATGGCTCTCTGCCCCGCGCACATCTGCATCGTCATGCCAGGCCCATGTAAACCCGACCGAGCGCGGCGGATCATAGCTCGTCACCTGCCCCGAGACCTTGAACCGCTGCCCCTCGCCATTGACCATGACCGAAAGCCACGGCCCCAGCCGCGACAGGTCCAGCGCATGTTCGGGTACGTGCAGCCCTTCCGGTCCCCACCATTGCAACAGGTCCGCCTGCTGTGTGACAGCCGCAAAAAGCCGCTCCGGCGAGACCGGATAACTCCGCTCCAGTCGCAAATCGCTCATTCCTTGTCCTCCGCCAAAAGCGCGCCGAGCCGGTCCAACCCCGCCTCCCAGAACGCGCGATGATCCATGGTCCAGTTCGAAATCGCCCTGAGCGCTTCGGGCCGCACGGAATAAAGCCGCCGCGTGCCCTCCGCCCGCTGTCGGATCACCCCCGCCTCGCGCAACACCTTGAGATGCCGCGAAACCGCCGGTCCGCTGATCTCGGCATTCGCAACCAACACACCGGCGGGCAATTCCCCCTCGGCCATCAGCCGCTCCACGAGCGCAAGCCGCGTCTCATCGGACAGCGCGGCAAAAGTGTCTGTAAGCTGTGCCATGACCTTATTTAACATATCCGTTAAATAAAAAGCCAATGCTTTGTCGTCACGGTTTCGTGAGCGTGCAGAAAACCTGCCCCGGACTTGATCCGGGGGCGTGCTCTACGGCTGAAAGGATGAAGGTCCGGCTCAGCCGGGAACCCAGGTTCTTAAGCGGCAAACTCCGCCTTGGCATAGCCCTGAATGTAAAGCAGCGCGCTCAGGTCGCCGAAGTTGATGCGGATATCGCATTCCGCGGCTACCGACGGTTTCGCATGAAGCGCCACCCCGGCCCCGGCCAGCCCCAGCATCCCAAGGTCATTGGCCCCGTCGCCCACGGCCATCACGTCGTCATGGGTCAGCCCAAGGCGCTCAGAAATCTCTTTCAACGCCTGCACCTTGGCCTCGCGCCCAAGGATCGGCCGCCCCACATCGCCAGTCAGAACGCCGTCTTCGACCAACAGCATATTGGCCCGGTTCTCGTCAAACCCAAGCTCGGCAGCAACCTTGGCGGTAAACGCCGTGAACCCGCCCGATACCAGCGCGGCATAGGCGCCGTTCGCCTTCATCGTCGCCAAGAGAGCCTTCCCCCCCGGCATCAGCGTGATCCGTTCGGCCAACACCTTGCCAATCACGCCCTCGTTCAACCCCTTGAGCAACCCAACTCGTTCAGTGAGCGCGCCTTCAAAGTCCAGCTCGCCATTCATCGCCCGTGCCGTGATGTCCTTGACCCGCTCACCCACGCCGGCCTCGTCGGCCAGCTCATCAATGCATTCCTGCTGGATCATGGTGCTGTCCATATCGGCCAAGAGCATCTTCTTGCGGCGCCTCGCGGCGGGCAGGATCACGAGGTCGACACCCATCTTCTGCAAGTCCGCCCAAACGTCCCAGCGATTGTCCGGCATCATCTCCAGTGTGAACTCGGCGGCCTCATCCACGGCGAGCCAATTGGCGTCCCCACCCCCCCAGGCATTGCGCAGCGATTCGACCAGCGCAGGGTCAAGCGAAGGAGAGGAGGGGGCCGTAAGCATAATGGCGACGAACATGAGGTTTCTCCGATATTGGGCTGCCTAATTCTGCAGTGCGGCTATCATCTGAGCGCGCGCCCTGTCCAGCCTCGCCACGAAACGAGGGTTGTCCTCCCGAAATCGCTGCGCGAAATCATCGCTTTTTTGACCACCCAGTTTTTGATGTCGGTTCTGAGCTGTCACATCGACGCCCAGTTCAACACCGACATGCAAGGCGACTTGCCTGATCAGCGCAGTTTCATCCATCGCAATGGTCCGTTCATAGCTGAGCCGCAAGGGCTGCAGACCATTTCGAGAAAAGAGGCGTTCGGTGCGCTGTTCCATCCATCTGATGCGCCAGATGGCAAGCCTGATGGTCATGGCATCATACCGGAACGCCGCATCATCCGTGTCACCGCTCGCACTCTCGCGCCCAATGGCGTGCGCCTGCCGGGTCTGTAACATACGCAGTACCGAAACCGCCTGCGCGACGATATCTTCGCGTACCAACCACAGGCAGGCCTTAGGTTGCAACGCCTTGAGAAACCGAGCGCCGGTCCCAAACGCGCGCATGATGTGCAGAAAGGTGACCTCGCATCCAAAGACGCCGCCCAATTGATGTCCGCGCAACAAGAGTGGCGTGTAAGTCCGCATGCTCGTAGCCCCATAGAACTGCGCGATGGCTGGCATGAAGGCGGGATTGAAAACCTCATCGGGCTTGCCCAGCGCCCCGGTATGCGTCAACAGATCGGTCAGCCTCGACGATCCGCTGCGTGGCGTGAAGAAAATGACATAACGCGGATCGGCCAACGCCATTTCCTGCACTTGCTCGGCGCGTGCCGGATTGGCTTCTACCTCCCGAAACGGGTTTTGGAGAAACCCCAGACCTCTTGCGATCAGGTTCTTTTTTGCATCAGCCATTTTGTGACACCTGTTCACATCTCAAGTCATCCACCTTTGCCAAGTTTCCTATCATGAACAATCGAGACGCAAAATTGGTGCAATTGGTCGCTTTGGGGTCATTTATCAGGTTGCCGACCGAAGATTCGCCGACTATGTCCGTCCGTGGGACACCCCTCCCCAACGAGGGGCGCTTATCTGGAAGGGTAGCATTGATGGCTATTTCACAACCGGCAACGCGGCCGGCCAACCCGCGTTTTTCCTCTGGCCCCTGCGCCAAACCCCCCACATTCGATGTCACCAAACTCGCCGACGCCGCTCTGGGCCGTTCGCACCGTGCCGCCATTGGCAAGGACAAGCTGAAGGCCGCGATCGAAGGTACGCGCGAAGTTCTGGGCATCCCCGCTGATTACAAGATCGGCATCGTTCCCGCATCGGACACCGGCGCGGTCGAAATGGCCCTGTGGTCGCTTCTGGGCGCACGCAAGGTCGAGATGCTGGCATGGGAGAGCTTCGGCTCCGGCTGGGTCACCGACGTGGTGAAACAGCTCAAGATCGACGCCGAAGTGAAAACCGCCGACTACGGCCAGATCGTCGATCTCGCCTCGGTCGATTGCAACAACGACGTTGTCTTCACATGGAACGGCACCACCGCCGGTGTGCGCGTTCCCAATGCCGACTGGATCGCGGATGACCGCGAGGGCCTCACAATCTGCGACGCCACCTCGGCGGCCTTCGCGATGGACCTGCCCTGGGACAAGCTCGATGTGACCACCTTCTCCTGGCAGAAAGTGCTGGGTGGCGAAGCCGCGCATGGCATGCTGATCCTCAGCCCCCGCGCCGTTGAACGTCTGGAAAGCTACACCCCCGCATGGCCCCTGCCGAAAATCTTCCGCCTGACCAAAGGCGGCAAGCTGATCGACGGCATCTTCACCGGCGCCACCATCAACACGCCCTCGATGCTGGCCGTCGAAGACTATCTCTTTGCACTGGACTGGGCGCGCTCGGTGGGTGGCCTCAAGGGCCTGATCGCCCGCGCCGATGCCAACGCACAGGCCGTGTTCGATTTCTGCGACGCAAATGACTGGATCGCCAACCTCGCCGAAGATGACGCGACCCGTTCGAACACCAGCGTTTGCCTGAAGTTCACCGACGACCGCATCAAGGACGGCGCCGCCTTTGCCAAGGCCGTGGCCAAGCGCCTTGAGAACGAGAACATCGCTCTAGATATCGGTGCCTACCGCGACGCCCCTGCCGGTCTTCGCATCTGGTGCGGCGGCACGGTGGAAACCTCGGATATCGAGGCCATGCTGCCCTGGCTCGCATGGGCCTTTGAAGCCGAAATCGAAGCACAAGCTTAAGTTCCGGGCGCGGGGGAAACCCCGCCCCTTTCTCCCTGACATTCATCTTTGAAGGAGCGCCACCATGGCCCCCAAAGTTCTCGTATCCGACAAACTGTCCGAAACCGCCGTGCAGATCTTCCGCGATCGCGGCATTGACGTCGACTTCATGCCCGACCTTGGCAAGGACAAGGACAAGCTTGCCGAAGTGATCGGCCAGTATGACGGCCTCGCCATCCGCTCGGCAACCAAGGTCACCCCGACCATCCTCGAAGCAGCCACCAACCTCAAAGTGGTTGGTCGCGCCGGCATCGGCACCGACAACGTCGACAAGGAAGCCGCATCGAAAAAGGGTGTGATCGTCATGAACACGCCCTTCGGCAACATGATCACCACCGCCGAACACGCCATCGCGATGATGTTCGCCGTCGCCCGCCAGATCCCCGAGGCCTCCGCCTCGACCCACGCGGGCAAATGGGAAAAATCCAAGTTCATGGGTGTCGAACTCACCAACAAGACCCTCGGCGTCATCGGTGCCGGCAACATCGGCGGCATCGTCTGCGACCGTGCCCGTGGCCTCAAGATGAAGGTCATCGCCTATGACCCCTTCCTCTCGGAAGAGAAGGCCAACAAGATGGGCGTCGAAAAGGTCGAACTCGACGATCTCCTCGCCCGCGCCGATTTCATCACCCTGCACGTGCCCTTCACCCCGGCAACCGCCAACATCCTGTCGGCGGAAAACCTCGCCAAGACCAAGAAAGGCGTGCGCATCATCAACTGTGCCCGCGGTGGTCTGGTGGACGAAGAAGCCCTCGCAGAGCTGCTGAAATCCGGCCACGTGGCTGGTGCGGCCTTTGACGTGTTCTCCGAAGAACCCGCCAAGGAAAACCCGCTCTTCAACCTGCCCAACGTGGTCTGCACCCCGCACCTCGGCGCGGCAACCACTGAAGCCCAGGAAAACGTCGCCCTGCAGGTTGCCGATCAGATGGCGAACTACCTGCTGACCGGCGCTGTCGAAAACGCGCTCAACATGCCGTCCGTGACTGCCGAAGAAGCCAAGATCATGGGCCCGTGGATCAAGCTCGCCGATCACCTTGGCGCCTTCGCAGGTCAGCTCACCGACGAGCCGATCAAGGCGATCAACATCCTTTACGACGGTGTCGCCGCCGACATGAACCTCGAGGCCCTGAACTGCTCGGTCATCGCAGGTATCATGAAGCGCGTGAACCCCGACGTGAACATGGTCTCGGCCCCGGTTGTGGCCAAGGAACGTGGCATCAAGATCTCGACCACCAATCAGGACAAGGCAGGCGCCTTTGACGGTTATGTCAAGGTCACCGTCGTCACCGACGCACGCGAACGCTCGGTTGCGGGCACGGTATTCTCGGATGGCAAGCCGCGCTTCATCCAGATCAAGGGCATCAACATCGACGCCGAGGTCGGCGCCAACATGCTCTACACCACCAACGAAGACGTGCCGGGCATCATCGGTATGCTGGGTCAGACCATGGGCGAAAACGGCGTCAACATCGCCAACTTTACCCTTGGCCGCGCTGACGTCGGTGGCGAAGCCATCGCTCTGCTCTACGTCGATGATCAAGTCCCTGCACCGATCATCGAGAAACTGTGCAAGACCGGCATGTTCCGTCAGGTGAAACCGCTCGCCTTTGACGTGGCGTGATCCTGAAACGCACTGCAAAATCGACGCCGTCCCACACCGGGGCGGCGTTTTGCTTTTCCCGCGCGGCCTCCCGGTCTACAAAGCTCCTGCAGACGCAGGAGACACCCCATGACCGCCCCCATCTATGCTGTCGGAGACATTCACGGACACCTCGACAAGCTTGACGCGGCGCTTGAGCGGATCACGCGAGACGGCGGTGCGGATGCCAAGGTGGTGTTCCTAGGCGATCTCGTGGACCGTGGCCCCGACAGCCGGGGTGTGATCGACCGGCTTATGACCGGAGTCCAAGAGGGCCGGGACTGGACCGTCCTGCGTGGCAACCATGACCGGATGATGTCCTACTGGCTCTCCGAGGACATCAAGCCTGATCCCCAGCTTCTGCTTGGCTATCACTGGCTCGACGACCGAATCGGCGGGCTGGATACCCTCGCGTCCTACGGCGTGACCGTGCCGGACGGCGCGCGCTACTACCAGGTCCATCCCGAGGCACAGCAGGCCGTTCCAACGGCCCACCGCGATTTCCTCGACGGGTTGCCCTACCACCATCTCCATGGCGATTTGCTCTTCGTGCATGCAGGGGTCCGCCCCGGCCTGGCTTTGGCGGACCAGTCCAATGACGATCTGTGCTGGATTCGCCGCGAGTTCCTCGATTATTCCGACCCGCACCCGTGGCTTGTCGTGCATGGCCACACACACCGCCCGGCACCGGAGCATCGCGGCAACCGTGTCAATCTCGACAGCGGAGCAGGCCATGGCCGCGCCCTGACGGCTGCGGTGTTCGAAGGCCGCGATTGCTGGGTGCTGGACGAAGACGGGCGCCGGGTGCTGCAGCCCTGAGGCGACGGGGCCAACCCTTACGCAAAGGTAAAGGCCGCTGCGGTAACACACGCCGATTTCGGGCGCGACTCACATCAATACCGACGCAATACCGACGTGTTACCGACGCGATACCGATCACCAAACCCTTGTAAAACAGGGCCATTAACCATTTGCTGTTGCGTAAGCCCGGATCAGGCCCACAAATCGGTGCTGAGATATTTCAATCCACTGTCGCAGATCACGATCCCGACCACACCGCCACGCTCCGGTCCGGCCAGCAAATCCAGCGCCGCCGCCGCATTGGCCCCGGCTGAAAACCCGCCAAAAATACCTTCCTCCCGCGCCAGGGCCCGCGCCGTTTCCCGCGCGGCCTCCCCGGTGACAGACAGGTAGCCATCCACCTGACAGCCCTGAAGGAATTCCAGATCGGCCATCGCATAGCCACCGCCTTGAATCGGATGATCCGGACGTGTCACCACACCCCCGGCAAGAGCCTCGGCGCCCTCGGGTTCCACGACATAGCCGCGCAGGCCCGGGTTGCAATCCTTCAGCGCGCGGATGGTCCCGGCAAAGGTACCCCCAGACCCGGCGAAATCCACAAAGGCGGTCAGGCTGCCATCACTATCGGCCCACATCTCCGGCCCCGTGGTCTCAAAATGCGCCCGCGCATTCCCGGCGTGATGAAACTGATCCGCCCTAAAGGCCTGTCGTTTTTCAACAATTTCCCGCGTTACCCGATCCACCTCGGCAAGATCGCCGCCTGAAACCTGCCCCGGCACCGAACCCGGCAGCTGGTCCACCAACACCACCTCGGCCCCCAAAGCCGCCATCATCCGCGCCCGCTCAACCGAATTCCCTCGGCTCATCACCGCCACGAACGGATAGCCCTTCAGCCCGCAGACAATCGCCAACCCGGTCCCCATATTGCCGCTGGTCAGCTCGACCACCGTCTGCCCGGGACGCAACGCGCCACTGGCTTCCGCCATCTCGATAATGCCCTTGGCGGCCCTGTCTTTCTTGGAAAATCCGGGGTTCAGGTAATCCAGCTTGGCAAGCATACGCCCCTCCAGCCCCCGCGCCTGCACCAGCCGGTCCAGCCACACCGAAGGCGTCCCGCCAATCACGTCCATAAGGGAATTCGCGGCCATGCCCTCTTCCTTTTGCCCAAAATATCCTGGGGTGAATGGGCCAGCGGCCCAGAGGGGCAACGCCCCTTACCGCCAGTTCAATACCACTTTCCCAGAAGTTCCTGACTTCATTGCCAAAAATCCATCGCGAAACTCATCCACACCAAATTGGTGCGTGATCACGCGGCTCACATCAAGCCCGTTCTGCAACATGGCGATCATCTTGTACCAGGTCTCGAACATCTCGCGCCCATAGACGCCCTTGATCGTGATCGCCTTGAACACGATCCGGCTCCAGTCCACCGGCGACTTGCCTGGCGGTATTCCCAAAAGCGCGATCTTGCCCCCCATCACCAGCGCCTCGACCATCTGGTCCAGCGCCGCCTGGCTGCCGGACATCTCGAGCCCCACGTCAAAGCCCTGTTTCATCTTCAATTCGGCAATCACGTCCTGCAAATCTTCGCGCGCCACATCCACCGTGCGCACTGTCGGCACCACATGTTCAGCAAGTTTTAACCTGTCCGGATTAATATCCGTGATCACCACGTTACGCGCCCCTGCATGACGCGCCACCGCAGCCGCCATGATCCCGATCGGTCCGGCGCCAGTGATCAGCACGTCTTCGCCCAATAAATCAAAGCTCAAAGCCGTGTGCACGGCATTGCCCAACGGGTCGAGAATGGCCCCGATCTCATCCGGAATATCGTCCGGCAAAGGGACCACATTGAATGCTGGCAGGCGCAGATATTGTGCAAACGCGCCCTGTTCATTCACCCCGATCCCGCGCGTGCCCGGATCAAGGTGGAACTTCCCTGCGCGGCTCTGGCGGCTTTCCGTGCCGATCAGATGTCCTTCGCCCGACACCCGCTGACCGATCTCCAGCCCAGTCACATCCCGACCCAGTTCAACGATTTCACCAGCAAACTCATGCCCGGTGATCAGCGGCACCGGCACCGTATGTGCGGCCCACTCATCCCAATTCCAGATATGGATATCCGTGCCACAGATCCCGGTCTTGTTTACTCGGATTAGAACGTCATCCGGTCCGATCTCGGGCACGGGCGCCTGCACCATCCAAAGGCCTTCGCGCGGTTCGGATTTTTCCAGTGCTTTCATTGTGTTGGGCCGGGTCATTGGATCACCCCCAGGTCGCGCCCGACCTTGCCAAATGCGGCCAGAGCCCGATCCAGTTCGTCTTTTGTCAGGGCCGCGTTCATTTGCGTACGAATGCGCGCCTGGCCGCGCGGCACCACCGGGAAAAAGAACCCGCTCACATAGACGCCTTCCTCGAACAGACGTGCGGCCATGTCCTGCGCCAACTGCGCCTCGCCCAGCATCACGGGAATGATCGGGTGCTCGCCCGGCAGAATGTCAAATCCCAGCTTTTCAAGACCCGCACGCCAATAGGCGGCGTTTTCGAACAACCGTGCGCGCATGTCGGCGCCTTCTTCGACCAGTCGGATCGCCTCGATCCCGGCGGCCACGATGCTGGGCGGCAGCGAGTTGGAAAACAGATAGGGCCGCGCGCGCTGCCGCAAGAGATCAATCACTGGCTGCGGCCCCGCGATATAACCGCCGATGGCCCCCCCAAGTGCTTTGCCCAGCGTCCCCGTGAGGATGTCCACATCCACCCCAAAATGATCCGGCGTGCCCGCCCCGTTCGGCCCCATGAACCCGGTCGCGTGACAATCATCCACCATCACCAGCGCCTCGTATTCGCGCGCCAAACGGGTGATCTCGGGCAGGTTGGCAAGGTAGCCATCCATCGAGAAAACGCCATCCGTGGCAATCATGATATGCCGCGCGCCTTCTTCGCGGGCATGTTTCAGCATCGCCTCGAGATCGGCCATATCGTTATTCATGTAGCGATACCGTTTCGCCTTGCAGAGCCGCACCCCGTCAATGATCGACGCGTGGTTGAGACTGTCGGAAATGATGGCATCCTCGGGGCCCAGCAGCGGTTCGAACAGGCCCCCATTGGCATCGAAACAGGCAGCAAAAAGGATGGCGTCATCCTTGTTCAGGAACGCCGCCAGCTTTTGCTCCAACTCTCGGTGGATATCTTGCGTTCCGCAAATGAATCGCACCGACGCCATACCGAAACCGCGTGGCTCCATCGCATCCTGCGCCGCCTTGATGAGCGCGGGGTGATCGGCCAGCCCGAGATAGTTGTTGGCACACAGATTGATGACCTCGCGTTCCCCCACCATGATCTCGCCGCCCTGGGGCGAGGTGATCATGCGTTCACGCTTCATGAGCCCCTCGGCCTCAATGGTGTTCAGCGTTTCGCGAATGTGGGTCAGGAATGCTTCGGACATTGGTTCCTCCATGATTCTGGAAGGCAATCTATCATAGCGGATGCGCCTCCGAAATAGAAGAATTTCACTATTTAGGAAAAAATCCAAAATAACGGAATCAGGCGACGCAACGCATCGCCCGCCAAACTTGAGTGCAAAAAAGAAGAGGGGACTCAGGCGTCCCGTACCACCAGGAACACGCGTGCTGGGCCGCCGACCGCGCGGATGCAGTGCGTCACGTCTGCGGCGTAGCGGGCCGTATCTCCGGCGCCAAGCCGTTGTGTCGCCTCGCCAGAGGTGATGTCCACGCAGCCGTCGATCACGCTCAACTGTTCACGGGCACCGCGCGTGTGGGGGTTGCTGTCCAACTCACCGTCAGGGGCAAAATGGATGTCGTAGATCTCGTGCTTCCCGGCATCTTCGGGAGGCGACAGGATACGGATCGAGCAACCTTCGCCGCGATTCTCGATCGTCGGCACCTGTCCGTCCCGCAGCACTTCGATCCGGTCCGCCGTTGTGCTTTCCTCCAGCAGCCCGGCGAAATCCACCTGCAGCGCCTTGGTCAGGTTCCACAGCGTCGCGATGGTCGGACTCGATTCGCCCCTTTCGATCTGGCTCACCATCGAACGGGACACGCCCGACAGTTTGGCGACCGCATCAAGCGACAATCCCTGTTGGCGCCGGGCCTCTTTCAGACGGCTCGGCAGCAGGCCGAGGATATGGGAATCGTTGGACATTCTTCCTTCCTGCCCATGACGCGGCGTCGCTGTCAATGCACGCTGCGTCGCAGCGACCATTCGCGCCTTAACAGCAATGGACCAAATCAGTAGGGTACGCGTGCTTGAGAGTAACTATCACCACAAAGGACATCCATATGTCGGATATCGTAATTCTGGGCGGCGCCCGTACCGCCATCGGCACTTTTGGCGGCGCGCTTGCCAACACCACCCCCATTGAACTGGCCAAGATCGCCTCGGAAGCCGCCATGCAGCGCGCCGGTGTCGAGCCGGGCCAGATCGGCAATGTCGTGTTCGGCCACGTCATCAACACCGATCCCCGTGACGCCTACCTGTCGCGCGCGGCAGCAATCGAAGCTGGTGTGACCAACACGACCCCGGCGATGAACGTGAACCGTCTTTGCGGTTCGGGCGCACAGGCGATCGCCTCTGCCACGCAATCGCTGATGCTGGGCGACGCCGATTTCGCCCTGGCGGGCGGCGCCGAAAGCATGAGCCGCGCCCCATATATCGTTCCCTCCCAGCGCTTTGGGGCCAAGATGGGTGACGTCAAGACGCTCGACATGATGCTCGGCGCGCTGACCTGCCCGTTCGGCACCGGCCATATGGGTGTGACCGCCGAAAACGTCGCGGATGAGCACGACGTCACTCGGGAAGACATGGACGCCTTTGCCGTGACCAGCCAGGAACGTGCGCTGGCCGCCATCGAGGCGGGCTATTTCAAGGACCAGATCGTGCCGGTTCCGGTCAAGGTCAAGCGCGACATGGTCGATTTCGTCACCGACGAGCACCCCAAGGCATCGACCATGGAGTCGCTGGCCAAGCTGCGCCCGGTCTTCCGCAAGGACGGTCGTGTGACCGCAGGCAACGCTTCGGGCATCAATGACGGCGCCGCTGCTGTCGTCCTTGCCCGCGCCGATGCTGCCGAAAAAGCGGGCCTGACGCCGAAATTCCGCGTTCTGGGCTATGCGCTGGCAGGTGTCCGCCCCGAAGTGATGGGCATCGGCCCGATCCCGGCGGTTGAGAACCTGATGGCGCGCACCGGCCTGTCGATTGCCGATTTCGACGTGATCGAGTCCAACGAAGCCTTCGCTGCGCAGGCCATTGCCGTGAACAAGGGCCTCGGCCTCGACACCGCCAAGGTCAACCCGAACGGCGGCGCCATTGCGCTGGGCCACCCGGTTGGTGCCACCGGCGCGATCATCACCGTCAAGGCGATGTATGAACTCGAGCGTATCGGCGGCTCCAAGGCGCTGATCACCATGTGCATCGGCGGCGGTCAGGGCATCGCGCTTGCGATCGAGCGCATCTGATAACATGGCCCGGCGCACAATGCGCCGGGCCTTTTTCTATCTCATTCGCGCCCGTGAAACCTGAAAGTGGTTCGCTGCGAAGGGGCGTGGTAGGCGTCCGGGCACCCTTGGTACCGACGTAATACCGACACGATACCGACGTTTTACCGACGCGGTGATTTCGGGACTATTCCAACCAGATTTCCACCCGGTCGGACCGCCCCAGCGCATCAATCACAGTGATGGTCGAGGCCCCGCTTTCCGACAATGGAAGCTGGATATCGCGCCGCCGCACACCCGTCGCCAAGGGCGCCCCATTGGCCAGCACTGAAAACGGTTCTTGACCATTCTTGACCTTAATCGTCAGCCCTGCACCGGTTTTTGACAAACGCGCGCCATTGGGCGGAAAGGCCAGCTTCACGGCATCCTCCGCCGCCGAAAACACCGCGTTCCGACTCCGAAATTTCCGTAAAGGTTCAGGGAGTTGTGCGTTTCCAAGCAGGATGGTTTCAGGCGGCGGAGGCCCCAGCGGCTCCAGCGTTGGTTTCAGCCTTTGGAACATATCAAACAGCACTGGTGCGGCCACCTTGGCGCCGAAGGCGCCGGGAACGGGCGTGCCGTCGGGGCGTCCGATCCAAACCCCGGCCACATGACGCCCGTCATACCCGATCGCCCAGGTATCCCGGTGACCATAGCTTGTGCCGGTTTTGTAGGCGAGCCGGTTGTGCGGGGCTCCGGGGGGCGGCACGATGCCCGACAGGATATGCCCAAGATGCCAGGCCGCTGACCGGCTTATAACTCGCTGACCGGAAAGGGGTTTTTCACCTAAACGCCAAGTCAGTACCCGCGTGATGCCGCCGTTGGCCTGCATCGCGAACAGCTGCACCAACTCTTCCAATGATACGCCGACCCCCCCAAGCGCCATCGCCAATCCTGGCTTTGCTCCCGGAAGTTGCGGATCCAATCCGGCTTTGCGCATCGCGGCCATCAGGTTGGCGGGACCGAGTTCATCCATGAGCAAGATGACAGGGATATTCAGCGAATTTCGCAGAGCTTCTGAAACCTTCAACTCTCCCCGAAAAGTCCCGTCGAAGTTCTGTGGCGCGTATTTGCCAAACCGAACCGGGCGGTCGTTGATCATGGTCTCGGGATGGATCAAACCCTGGTCGAACGCCAGTCCATAAACCAGCGGCTTGAGCGTTGATCCGGGCGATCGGCGCGCGCGGGTCATGTCCACGAAACCCTGTCGATGATCGTTCTGCCCATAGCGGGCCGATCCGACCGATGCGAGAATTTCGCCCGTTTCGTGGTCGGCCACCACCATCGCAATCGAAAGGCGTTCTCCCAAGCCAAGAAGCGCATTCTTTGCAAGGGTTTCAAGAGACAGCTGCAGGGGTTTGGCTATGCTGAGGTGATGAACCCGTGCGTCGCTTTGAGTTTGTGCAGCACGGTCGGAAAGATGGGCCGCAACTGTCGGAAAATCGTGTCGCGAAGCAGGAATAGGTTCGCTCTGAGCCGCTTGAAGATCTCCTTGTGAAAGCACACCAGCGCGAGTCGCGCGCTTCAGAACCCGCGTCCGCGCGGTCTGTGCGGCGCGGCTGTGTCGATCGGGGCGCCTTGCGTTGGGGTTTTGTGGCAAGGCAACCAGAAGCGCGGCCTGTGCAGGCGTGAGGCGCGAAGGTTCCTTGTTGAACCATGCCAATGAAGCCGCACGAATGCCCTCGATATTCCCGCCAAAAGGCGCATGCGTGAGATAAAGAGCAAGGATGTCATCCTTGGACAGTCTCTGTTCCAACGCGAGTGCCACACGAATCTGGCGCAGTTTCCCTGGCCATCTACCTGTACCTGAGTCCTCCATCAGGCGTGCGACCTGCATGGTCAGCGTGGAGCCGCCTGACACGATACGCCCACTAATCAGACCGTGCCACGCCGCCCGCAACGCGGCGCGCGGGTCGACGCCGGAATGCTGAAAGAACCGTTTGTCTTCATAGGTGATCAGCATCCGCAGATAGGTTTGGTCTACCTGTTCCGGACGCGCGCCCAGGCGCCAGATACCGCCATCAACCGTATAGGCGCGCAGCAGATCGCCATGCCTGTCGCGAACCTCAACAGAAGTGTCTGCGAGAAGCGGAGGCAGGTCGGTTTCGTGTACCCACTGGTCAAACCCATCCCGCAGACCTGCTCCCAAAAGAAGCAGGCCCACAAGAACAATGGGTAGAGACCGGCGCATCACTCCTGAACGGTCAACTGGCCGGCGGCGGTGCGGGCGCGGTATTGGGGACGGTACATGTCTTCGACTGAAGCTGCCGGGTGATGGAAGGTGCCGGGTGACACTGCGCGCACGATATAGGCCAGTTGGAACGCGTTGTCCGACCGCCAGTCAACCGCCGCAAGGAAGCGATCCGAGCGGAACTCGCTATGTTCGGCATACGCCGGATCGAGCCAGTCGAGTTCCCGTACATCACCGCTGGACAGAAGGTTTGGATTGTCGATTTCAAACCCGGCCGGCAACGGGTCGTTGACCATCAATCGCGCACCGCCCTTTTCAAACGGATCCACTGTCAGCACAACAACAAAGCGATCCCCCGACCTGACATTGCTCGGGTCCATCGGGGTGCCGTCTGTTGCAAAATACTGGCGGTCAAGCGTGTAGCCATAACCGCCTTTTTCCACCGGGTAACTCGGCACTCCGAGCGTGGTCAGGGTAATGTCCGTGCTCGTGTCGCCATCGTTTCGGATTTGCATCGGGCTGGACAGCATATCCTGTTCCAGCGCACGCAGCAGTGGGCCCTCGATTGGCGCGCCGTTAAGGCTCAGGCTGTTCAGGCTGTCGTCGTCGATCAACGCATGTGCCGCCATCAGGGACCAAACCGATTCCTGTGTCGACAGGGTTCGTCCCGGCGCCGACACGCGGCTGGCAAGCGCCCCCCGATCAAGGGCGGTGCTACCGGATTCCACGGCCAGTGTCAGGACTCCTGCTGCATCACGCAGGCGCGTACCATAGTCCGCCCGCCAAAGCTGTGACGGGGTTTCGGACCAGAGCTGTTCAACCTGTCGCGCCGCCTGACGGAACATGTGATCGGCGCGCGTCTGATCGCCATAATAGGCAAGTGCCGCACCAAGCTGGGCGGCCGCCAGAGGGGTTGAAAAGGCCTCGGCCTTTACATCCGCATAGTAGCGCAGATCTCCCATCGCGGCCGCACCCTCACGCGCCAGAACCAGAAGCGCATAGGCAATGTCTTCCCCGCCTTCATCAAAATCGGGCGCATAGTTGATACGGTTGCGCAGGTTGTCCAGCGCCTGGCGGAAGGCAAGATCGGGCACGTTGTACCCCTTACCACGCGCCCGCGAGAGGAAATCGCTGACATAGGCGTCAAGCCAGAAATCCCCGCTTTCCGCCCGCCAAAGCCCAAAGGCGCCGTTACTTGCCTGACGGGTCAGAACGCGCTCAACCGACTGGTCGATCCGTTCCTGCACCTTGTCGCGACTTGCCAGACCCAGCGCGCTTGTCACCGTGTCGAAGTAGAGCAAGGGCAAGGCGCGCGAGGTGACCTGTTCTGTGCAGCCATACGGATAACGGTCCAATGCCTGCAACAGCCCCGGCGCGTCAAACCGCGCCAGCGCCCCCGAAGAGATCACGGCAGAGCCGGTGCCAGGTCGCAGGTTGGCGAACAGGTTGGCATCCACGGTCATCGTGTCGCCCGCCGCCAACTCAATACGCTGAGTGCTGCTGACCTCGGGGTCATTGGCCCGGACGGGCATGACAAGAGATTTGACCAAATGCTTGCCGTCTGGCGTGGTCAATGCCACGCGAATGCTGTGATCGCCCACGTCCAGCGCCGTGACCGGGATGCTTAGGCGCTCTGTTGCCTGATCGGCAACAGAGATACCCGAAGGAATGCTTGCTGCATCCAGAGCAATACCTTCGGCAACCACATCCAGACCCATGCGCCCTGTTGGACCCTCGGCATGTACGATTTCGAGCAAAAGCCGGCTGGTGTCGCCAGGGGCAAGGAATCGCGGCAGGCTGGCTGTGACAACGACCGGGTTGCGCACGAGCACGTCCGCTTCGGCCTGACCGACTGCAGTCGGACTCCAGGCAACCGCCATCAGGCGCACCGTGCCGTTGAACTCGGGAAGGTCAAACGAGACGGTTGCCTTCCCGTCGGCGCTGACCTCGACCGGGCCAGCGAAATAGGCCACGAGTTCTTCGGTTGGCGGTGGCGAGTCGAATTGTGTGCCCGAAGTGGCATCGCCCCCGGATCGCAAGGCGCCCATGTTGCCGTTCATGCCATCAATCAGGCGGCCATAGATGTCGCGCACTTCCATGCCCAGTCGACGCTGGCCAAAATAGTGCCCCGACGGGTCCGGGCTTTGAAAGCCGGTCAGGTTGAGGATACCAAGGTCAACCGCCGCAAGCGTGACATAGGCTGTTTCTCCGGGGCGGATTCCCGCGACGCTGATACCGACATCCAAAGGTCCGTTCGGTGCGGTTTTCTCGGGTGCCTCCAGCGTGACCGCAAGCTGTTTTGCGCCGGGGTCGATCTTGGCATAGCTCAGTCCCAGCGCGCGCGCCGGATTCTGCCCGGCAGGAACGTCGGCGGCGCGGATCACCGACGCCGTCACATAAGCCCCGGCCCCCCATTCATCGGTGACATCCAGCGGGATCAGGTTTTCCCCTTCGCTCACCTCAACGGCTTTCATCGCGATCAGGCGGTTGGACATGACGGTCACAAGCGCTGTTCCGGCAAAACGGGGCACCACGCGCAAGGTTGCCGTTTCTCCGCTGCGATAACCCGGTTTGTCGAGTGAAAGCTCAAGCGTGTCCGGCGTGTCCGAGGCATCAGCTGGTGCATACCAGCCCGCGTAGAAATCGGTGGAACTGGCCACGAAATCGCCATCGAGCTGTTCAACCACGATTTCGTAGTGGCCCCACTCGACCGGTGCGCTGACGTCGATCGGCTGCCCGGTCATTGCCACCTCGCCGCCCGCCACGCGGGTGCGCGTCGTCGTCGGTTCCCACTCCCAGCTGCCATAGAGTTGATACCACTGGTAGGTGGTGCGCACGCGATTTACGCTCCAGCGCAGTTTCATCGACTGTTGCGACAGGTCCGCGCCCAGAGCGACAAGCCTGAAACCAGCCTCGGTGCCTTCGGCCACGATATTGTCTTCAAACGCGGGCTTAATTCCGATCATGGGGCCGGTGGGGGCCACGGCATGCGAAATCTTCCGCTCTACAGGTCGTCCCGAACCTTCCATGACGCGCACGGTAATATCAGCCTTAAGCGGGCGGCCGTTGGCTTCGACAGTCGGGAAGGGCAGGAACACTTCTGCTGTTCCATCCGCGCCGGTTTCGTCCCCGCCGAAATACTCGGTGCGCCGGTCAAAGCGTTCGTCATGGCGGCCAAAGTGATAGCCCTTGAATCCTTCCACCTCGTCGCGTGCGCTCAGGGTCAGGTTGCCTTCGATCGCCAGCCCCGCGCCGGGCGCACCAAACAGGTAGCGCGCCTCAACCGAGAGGGGGGCCGGGTCTTCCATGTCCAGCGGTGCATCGGGCAAGGTCAGTTCAAAGTCGATCCGTTCGGGCAAGAAGTCTTCGACCAGCACCTTTGTCGCTGCCAAAGGGGCCGCGTCGAGATCGGATTTGAACGCGATCTTCCAAGAGCCGCGCGGGACAGTTGACCCGGTCGGCATGGCAAAGACATGCCCACCTGCGGAGTCTTGTGTCGAAACATGACGCGCATACTCCACGCCATCGGGTCGCGTGAGGATTGCGGTCAGAGGCAATCCGGGCAGGGCCTCGGCCACATCGCCACGAACGAGCGCGGTGGCGTGGATCGTTTCACCGGCCCGATAAGCGCCACGGTCGGTTGCGACAAATACATCGACAGGGGGTGCGGGTGGTCGGCCTTCGACTCCTCGATCGGAGAGGTCGAAAGCGGGATCGGTCAGCGATAGGAACGACATGTCGTCACCGTCTTCCAGCAGCACCAATGCAGGCGCAGCCCCATCCGTACCGCGCGTCAAACCGGCCTCGAACTGCGCATAACCGTTTTCATCGGTCGTGACGTTGCCCAAGACCCGGTTGGCGCGGGACAGGAGCGTGACGCTTGCACCGCTGCGCGCCTCGGCCCGAGCAAGTCCACGCACAAAGACATGCAGCCCATCCGCCCCGCTGAGCGTCGTGACACCCAGGTCAGACAGCACGAACCATTGTGTGCTTGAGGTCTCGTCATAGGTGTCCGCGCCGGGCAGATCAGCCGTCAGCGCGTAAACACCCGGCGGCAGGTCCGCGATGGCCTCGCCCACAGGCAGGCGTGTTGTCATCGTCTGGTTCAGGGTGTTCTGAACCTGTCCGGTTCCGGTCCAGACGGTTTCAGCGACATCGCGGCTGAAATCCTCGATCTGCCAGTAGGACAGCGGCTTGCCGAAATAGCTGTCCTGAATGGTGCGCAACAGGTTGCGGTCACTGACCCGTTGCAAAGTAAGATCCACCTTGTCCAGATTCACAGTTTCAATCGGCAAACCGGCGTCTGCACTTCGGGGCAAGACATAAGCGCGCCCCGGAAAGGCCACGCGTGGGCTGCGGTCGCGCACATAGACCGAAAGGTCGATATCCTTGATCAACGCCTCGCCGCTTTCCGCAGGAAGCCCCTCGCGGAAAGTGAAAGTGTAACGTTGTCCATGTTCGACACCGCTCAGGCAGATTTTGCGGTCGCTGGCCTGAACCGCGATCCGCTGATCCGGGCGCTTGACGTAGTCGGCATAGTCGATCCCCGACTTGGCCAGCGCCTCATTGAATTCGGCACAAATGCGCGGGTCTTCCGGGTCACTTTCGACGCTGTGTTCGGTGATGCGGAACCCGTATTTTCCGATGGCGGTCTCCAACAAGCTCACGACATCGTCGCGCGGCTGGATCGACTCGGCCAGACGGAGCGTGCGCAGCATGGATTGTCCACGTTTGCGTTCTTCGAGGAGCGTCGCCATCTGGACCAGGATGCTCACACGCGATGCGTCGGAGGATGCGCGCAGATATGCGTTGATTGACGCCGACAGGGCGCGCGCGCGGTACTTGCGTGTCGTCGAGCTGTTCGCGCCGTTGGCAACGTTGTTCAGTCGCGCATAATCCATCCACAGGTCAGCCGCATCGGATTTGCTGACCGCGCCGCCCATCCAGCGCATTGCACTTTCCGTATTGCCTTCCTGTTCCCGAGCCCGGGCCGTTTGCACCATTTCCTGAATGTCCCAAGGACCGGCTGCATGAATGCGACCAATGTTCAGCGCAAGGTCGGCGGCCTGCGCCAGGTCAGAGGAATTGAGGAACCCGAGCTCTTTTGCGCGGGTTTCGGCGCGCAATTTGAGACCGGCATCGGCTTCGTAAACTGTTGCTGAAATGGCCCCTTCATAGGGCTGCCTGTCATTGATGGCGCTTTTGGGAAAACAGGCGTTCGAGCGAGAATTGAATGTGAAAGCAACGCATCGCGTATCGGAAAGACAGGCCTGAACGCAGGCGTCATAGGTCGTGTCGAACAGGTTTTCGAGATCCGATCCAAAAAAATCGACATCGCGGCTGACCACCACCCGCCGGTCGGGTACAAAGCTTTGCTGTGCGTGCGCAGTTTGAACGATGAACAGGCTTGTCAGTGCCGCAATGAGCCAACGCATGAATATCTCCCTTGTCGAATGAGGCCATCGTGCCACGCGGTTTCCCGATCACGCAACGATTCAAATGCTTTGCCCAAGTTTAAGCGGATGTTCACCCGCATTGCGGATGCTGCGGAGAATCAAATATGCGAGTCCGGGGAAGGGCACATGTCGCTAACAAAAAAACTTGCGGATGAACGCAGGGCCCGCCTGGCGGCAGAGCGTTTGCTGGAATTGAAGCAGGCGGAACTGTTCGCCGCCAATCGCAAACTTGGAAAGCACGCGGCCGAACTTTCCAATGAAATCGTGGAAACCCGGGCAGAGGTCGCAAACGTCATCAACGAGAACAAGAAGGTGAAATCCGACCTTCAGGTCGCGAACGAAAAAATCGAAATTGCCGAGCGGCGGCTTTGGCTGTCGATCGCGTCGATCCGGGACGGTTTTGCCTTTTTTGATGTGGAAAGCCGGATGATCGCAGCGAACCCGTCCTATCTTTCTGTTTTTGACGGTTTGGAAGACGTCCGCCCCGGCATCACCTATTCAGAAATTTTGCAGACCATCACGGATGAAGGCATTTTCAATATTGGCGATACGCCCGCGTCTGAATGGCGCCAGATGATGCAGGAACGCTGGCACCAACCGACCCCTGAACCGATCGTGCTGCGCCTGTGGAACGGGGAATACATCAAGCTGATTGACCAACGCGGGCATGGCGGCGACATCGTCAGCCTTGCCCTGAATATCACCGATACTGTGCGCTACGAAGCCAAGCTCAAGCGAGAGCAGCAAAAAGCTGAGGCCGCCAGCCGGGCCAAATCGGCCTTTCTTGCCAACATGAGCCACGAAATACGCACCCCCATGAACGGTGTTGTCGGCATGGCGGACCTGTTGATGGACACGTCGCTCAGCGAAGAACAGCGACTTTTTGTGTCTACGATCAAGAATTCTGGCGAGGCGTTGCTGGTGATCATCAATGATGTGCTGGATTATTCGAAGATCGAGGCCGACAAACTCGACCTGCGCCCGGAACCCTTTGATCTTGAGCGGTGTATTCACGAAGTCATGACGCTTTTGCAATTGTCGGCACGACAGAAGGGCGTCGACCTCATCGTGGACTACGACCTTTTCCTACCGACTATCTTCGTGGGCGATCCGGGCCGGATGCGACAGGTTCTGACGAACCTGATTGGCAATGCCGTCAAGTTTACATCGCACGGGCACGTCATGGTGCGGGTCGTTGGCGTAGTGCGCAACAAGGGGACCGAGGCCGAGTTGCATATTACCGTGCAGGACACTGGGATTGGCATTCCCTCGGACAAGGTCGATCATATTTTCGGGGAATTCAACCAGGTCGATGAGGCACAAAATCGCGCCTTTGAAGGGACCGGGTTGGGGTTGGCGATCACCCGGCGGCTTATCGCCCTTATGTCGGGCGAAATCTGGGTGGATTCCGTTGAGGGCGAGGGATCGAATTTCGGGCTGCGGTTGACCCTGCCGGTGGACGAGAATTGCGATGGCTTGCCGACGCCTTTGCCCAGCAGTATTCGCCATGTGCTGATTGCGGACGAAGCCGAGATCAATGGCCAGTTGCTCAAGCGGCAGCTGGAACAGATGGGCGCGCGGGTGTCGCTTTGTGGCGCTGGTGACAAGGCGTTGCGGCTTGCCGAACAGGTTGATCTGGTGCTGATCGATCAGGACCTGCCGGAAATGGCCGCGCTTGAGATTGCAGAATCCTTGCGCGCGCGTGCATTGGATGTTCCGATTATCGTGCTGGGATCGGATCTTGCGTCAATTGCAGGTGATGAGCGTATGATGCTGGTGCAGGGAAGTTTGAACAAGCCGGTTTCTCGCGGAGACCTGTTCGCGCGGATCGCGCAGGCCGTTCAGCAGCAACAATTGGTGGACAAGCCGTCCGAGCCCCCGGCCGCGCCGAACTTGTTGCGCCCAATGCGGTTGTTGGCGGCCGAGGACAACAAAACGAACCGGCTGGTGTTCAGCAAGCTAATGAATTCGCTGGAAATGGAGATCGAATTCGCCACAAACGGGGAAGAAGCGGTTGCCTTGTATCAATCGTTTTCTCCAGACATCGTGTTCATGGACATCTCGATGCCGAAAATGGACGGCAAGGAGGCGACCCGCCACATTCGCGAAATGGAACTTGCCACCGACAAGCAAACGCCGATCGTGGCGTTGACCGCGCATGCGGTCGATGGTGACAAAGAGGGTATCCTGTCGGCCGGACTGGACCATTACTTGACCAAGCCGCTGCGCAAAGCTGCGATTTTTGAAATGATTACGCGGTACCGGCCTGACGATGTGATCGACCCGTTTGTCGAAGACTTGGCCGTCGCCGACTCTCCAATCGACACGATGGCTCAGGCTTCGGGGTAGTCGCGCAGGAATATCAAACGATCGCCTTCTGACATTTCGGGCTGATAAGCGTAGCCGCCAAGGTCGAAATCCTTGAGACCCTCGGGATCGGTCAAGCGGCGCTGGATTACATAGCGTGCCATCGAACCGCGGGCCTTCTTGGCAAAGAAGGACACGATCTTGGCGGTTCCGTTACGCTCTTCCATGAAAACGGGGGTAATAATGCGCAGGCCCAAGGCTTTTGGATCAACTGCGCCGAAATACTCCTGGCTGGCACAGTTGACCAACGTGTCCGTGCCAAGTGCTTTTGCCTGCTCACGCAGGACCTTGGCAGGCGCGTCGCGCCAGTAGTCATAGAGGTTTTTGCCGCGCCGGGTCTTCAATCGGCTGCCCATCTCCAGGCGATAGGGCTGAATGGCGTCCATCGGGCGCAACACCCCATAGAGGCCCGACAAAATGCGTAAATGCTCCTGCGCCCAGGACATTTCCTCTGCGTCGAGGCTGCTGGCCTCAAGGCCGACATACGTGTCGCCTGCAAATGCATGAACCGCCGGTCGTGTCGTGAATGTGTCGGGGTCGGCTTCGAAAACCTTAAACCGATCGCGGTTCAACCGCGCCAGATCGGGGCTTAGGTCCATCAGTTTCTGTAGATCGCCCAACGTGAGATTACGCGCAGTCTTGGCCAGACGCAGCGCGTCTTCTTGAAACGCAGGACGGGTTGTCTCTCCATCAACAGGATCCCAGTTCAGCCGTTTTGCCGGGGAAACCACGATCAGCATGCGCACCTCCAGTTGTGTTGCGCCCAAGACCTAGCCCGCTTCGGTCAGGACGTCCAGAAAGGCCGACGCAAACCGCGCGGCACGTTTTTCACCCAACAATCGCGCCATGTCGTCTTCGTCGCGAGGTTTGGTGTTGGCGACTTTTGCCAAGAGTGACGCGGAACAGGTCATCGGTTTGTCGATCCCGTCCGGACCACGCACCAATGCGGCCTGTGCTTCGAGCAGACGATCGTAGAGCGCGGCTTCGTTGCGACCCGCTATCTTGCGGCGGCTGGGGTGCATCTCGGCGGCTTCGCCATTGATCACGGCGAGGAAGGCGTCGCCGTAATTGGCCAGTTTCTTGGCGCCAACCCCGTTGACATGGGCCATCTCGTCCAGAGACGCTGGGCGTTTCTCTGCCATTTCGATCAGCGTGCGGTCGTTGAAGATGACATAGGCGGGCACCTTCGCCGCCTCGGCCAGGGCGCGGCGTTTGGCTTTGAGCGCCGAGAGCAACGGCGCGTCTTCTTCGTTCACCAGCATCTTGGCCGCGGGGCGACGTGCTGCTGTCTTGATCGTGTCTCGGCGTAAGGAAACGCTGTCTTCGCCGCGCAGGACTGGCAGGGCGGTATCGGTCATGCGCAGCGCTCCATGGCGTTCAGGATCGGGGCGGATCAGGTCATGGCCCATCATCTGCCGGAACACGGCCTGCCACTGACGTTTGTCGAACTCGCGCCCGACGCCAAATGTCGGCAAAGCATCATGTCCACGCTGGCGCACCTTGTCTGTGTCGTTGCCCAAAAGGATATCGATCAGATGCCCCGAACCGAACCACTCCCCGGTGCGTAATATGGCGGAAAGCGCCTTGCGCACGGCCTCGGTGCCGTCAAACACATCTGCCGGGCTGTCGCACAGATCGCATTTCCCGCATTCGACCTCGGTTTCCCCGAAATAGCTGAGCAGGGTCGCGCGTCGACACTTCAGCGCCTCGGCAAGCCCCAGCAGCGCATTCAGGCGGGCGTGATCTGCCGCCCTTCGTTCGGGAGGCGCGAGCCCTTCGTCGATTTGCGAACGGCGCAGGCGGATGTCATCCGGACCAAACAGGGTCAGAGTTTCCGCCGGGGCCCCATCGCGCCCGGAGCGCCCGATTTCCTGGTAATATGCCTCGATCGACTTGGGCAAATCTGCGTGGGCTACCCATCGGATATCCGGCTTGTCGACCCCCATGCCAAAAGCGACGGTCGCCACGACAATCAACCCGTCTTCGCGCTGGAACCGGGCTTCTGTGTCGCGCCGTTCCTCCGGGTCCATGCCGCCATGATAATGCAGCGAAAGATGGCCTTCTTGCCGCAAGGCGGCCGCAAGGGATTCGGTTTTTGCGCGGGTGCCACAGTAGACGATACCGGACTGCCCTTTGCGCGCGGCAGCAAAGTGCAGGATCTGGCGGCGGGGATTGTCCTTGGCCGCAAAAGCCAGGTGAATGTTGGGGCGGTCGAACCCGTGCAGGAAGGTTTCGGGTGGCTGACCGTCAAACAGGCGGGTCACTATCTCGTCGCGGGTTTCGGCATCGGCCGTCGCGGTAAAGGCGGCCAACGGTACGTTCAGCGCGCGTCGCAACTCGCCGATTCGTAGGTAATCGGGGCGGAAATCATGGCCCCACTGGCTGACGCAGTGGGCCTCGTCCACCGCGATTAACCCAACGCCGATCCGACGCAACATGCCGAGCGCCGCCCCCGAGGCCAACCTTTCGGGTGCGATATAAAGCAGTTTGAGCCGTCCGCCCTCCAGCGCATCCCAGACTTCGGCGGTCTCTTCTTCTGTATTGCCGGAGGTAAGCGCGCCGGCCTCGACTCCGGCTTCGCGCAGGGCGCGCACCTGGTCACGCATCAGGGCAATCAGGGGTGAAATCACAACCGTCACGCCGTCCCGCATCAAGGCCGGAAGTTGGAAACAAAGCGATTTGCCACCGCCGGTTGGCATGATCGCCAACACGTTGTCGCCGCGCGTCACGGCGTCGATGATTTCCTGCTGGCCGGGTCGAAAACTGTCGAACCCGAAGACGTCACGCAGAACCGTGGCAGCGGCGCACATGAAAAAACCCGTGTTTGTTGGTTTGTCTGCTCGTTAGAGCCGACAATCCCATAACCGGATTCGCTGAACAAGCCCTGAAGAGGCTCAGAACAGGATGGCGGGCAGGATATAGTCGCGCAGCGAGATGATGATGATGAATGCCACAAGCGGCGCAAGGTCCAGCGGGCGCGTATCGGGAAGGATGCGTCGGATCGGCGAATAGATCGGTTCAAGAAGGCGGTTCAGTCCGGTCCAGATCTGCGCAACGATCGGTTGGTGCAGGTTCAGGACCTGAAAGCTGATCAGCCAACTCATGATGATATGGGCCAGCATGATGAAAAAGGCCACGTCGAGGATCAGCCGCAAGGGGCCGTAGATCGCCATCATGAGGGTATTCCTTCCATTCGTTGCGCCACAGTTAAGCACCTGCAGGCAAAAGCACAAGTCTGCCGCAAGGTTGTGGTTGACCTTTGCGGAAAGCGGGCAAAGAACGAACGCAAAGGAGAACGCGATGTACCCCTATGTTCGAATGGTCAAGGAACTGATCAAAAACCGCAAGGCGGCGCCATTGCCGCTGACCGGGACGCATGTTTCGACCCATCGGTGCTGGCCGTGGGATATCGACATGTGGGCCGAGTTGAACAACGGGCGGACGCTGACGCTTTATGATCTGGGGCGCATTCCGATGGCCCAGAGGATCGGACTCATTGGTGTATTGCGGAAAACCGGGTGGGGTCTCACCATGGCGGGGGTCACGGTACGGTATCGCCGCCGAATCCGGACCTTTGAAAAGGTCGAAATCCGCAGTCGCGCGCTCTGCTGGGGCAAGCGTTTCATCTATATCGAGCAATCCATGTGGAAACAGGATGGCGAATGCGCCAACCACGCGCTTTATCGCGCGGCTGTCACGGACAAGAACGGGATCGTGGCGCCTGCGCGGGTCCTTGAGGCCATGGGGCGCGATGAAGCTTCGCCCGAAGCGCCCGAATGGGTGCGCCGCTGGATTGACGCCGAGGCCGAGCGTCCCTGGCCTCCGATGCAGGATTAACTTGCTATTGTTCCGCCGCGCTTGTCTAAATGGTTAAAAAGACCAGAGGGATGGGGATGACAGACGTTTCGGCGCGCAAGCGTATTTGGGGCTGGTGGTTTTTTGACTGGGCCAGCCAGCCTTACAATACACTGGTTCTGACTTTCATCTTCGGCCCCTATTTTGCATCGGTCGTGACTGAATCGCTCATGGGACAAGGGTTTGAATCGGATGCGGCCAAGGCGCAGGCGCAGGCCTACTGGGGCTATGGGCTGACGATTTCGGGCATATTTATTGCCGTGATGGCGCCTATTCTCGGGGCATTCGCCGACAGCACGGGCAAAAGGATGCGCTGGGTCTGGTTGTTTTCCCTCATGTACGTGCTGGGCGCTTACATGCTCTGGTACACGGAGCCGGGCAATTTCGACATAACGATGACGTTGGTTTTCTTTGGGGTTGGCCTGATCGGTATGGAGTTCGCAACGATCTTTACCAATGCCATGCTGCCGTCATTGGGCAGCAAGGAGCAGATCGGCGAGATATCCGGGACAGGTTGGGCCTGGGGTTATGTCGGGGGCGTTGTTGCGTTGGCAATCATGCTGGTGCTGTTCCAGGCGGGCGCCAATGGAAAGACGATGGTCGGGCTGACGCCCGCTTTGGGGCTGGACCCCGCCACCAAGGCAGACACCCGTGTTGTCGGGCCGTTGACGGCGCTTTGGTACGCGGTCTTCATGATCCCGTTTTTTTTGTGGGTGCGCGAACGCCCGGACCCGAACCATACACCGCACAAGGTGGGCACCGCGCTTTGTGATTTGTGGAAAACCATCGTGAATCTACCCAACCATCCCAGCCTTCTGGCCTATCTGGGTGGGTCGATGTTCTACCGCGATGCGCTCAACGGCATGTATACCTTTGGCGGTATTTACGCGCTTGGCGTTCTTGAGTGGTCGATCATGGAGGTCGGCATCTTTGGGATTGTGGCGGCACTGACCGGAGCGTTGTTCGCTTGGATCGGAGGCAAGGCCGACCGTGCGCTTGGCCCCAAACCGGTGATCGTGACTTGCATCGTGACGCTGCTTTTCACAGCAATTCTGGTCGTCGGTATTTCGCGCGAGGCCATTTTCGGCGTGGTGCTTGAACCGGGATCAGCGCTTCCCGACATCCTGTTTTATGTGGCAGGCGGTTTGATTGGCGCGGCCGGGGGGGCCTTGCAATCGGCAAGCCGGACCATGGTGGTGCTGCAATCCAACCCCGAGCGGATGACAGAAGCCTTTGGCCTTTATGCTCTGTCGGGCAAGGCGACCACCTTCCTTGCTCCGGCGCTGATCGCGCTGGCCTCTGACATAAGCGGAAGTCAGCGCTTTGGAGTGAGCCCGCTGATCGGTCTCTTTCTTCTCGGGTTGATCCTGCTAGTCTGGGTGAAACCGGCAGGAGATCCCACAAAATGGTCCGCCTCTTCCTGATCCTGAGCGCCGCCGCCTTTCTGGTCGGCTGCAAGTCCGAAACAGAAAGCCAGGCTCGTGTGTCGACACAGGCTGCTGTACCAGCGTCCATGAAAGGCGTGGAGGCACGGCAGTTGTTCGGGGCCAAAGCACAGGGGTCACGCCAGTCGGCCGTGCCCTATGGCAGTTATTCCAAGGGCTGTTTGGCTGGTGGGGTGCAATTGCCGGAGTCCGGTCCGACATGGCAGGCCATGCGCCTCTCGCGCAATCGGAACTGGGGATACCCGCAGACAGTTGATTTCATTCGCGACCTGTCCTCCTTTGCTGCGACGCAACCGGGATGGAAGGGGCTCTATATCGGGGATATCAGCCAGCCGCGCGGTGGGCCGATGCTTTCGGGGCACCGCAGTCACCAACTTGGGCTCGATATTGATATCTGGATGCTGCCGCCCCAACGGTTGAACCTTTCGACCAAGGAGCGGGAGAGTATTTCGTCAATCTCGATGCGCAAGAACAAGGGGGCCTATGTCAACAGCAACTGGACCCGGCAGCATCACGAGATACTCAAGGCGGCGGCCAGCGACCCGAGAGTTGCCCGGATTTTCGTCTTTCCCGGTGCAAAGGTGCAGATGTGCAATGACGAAAAAGGTAACCGGGCCTGGTTACGCAAGATCCGGCCTTGGTGGGGGCATCACTATCATTTCCATGTACGCCTGAACTGTCCCAAGGGCGCAAAGGGATGTGTCGATCAGAACCCGCCGCCCGCAGGGGATGGCTGCAAGGATGCGGAGAAGTGGGTGCAAGACATCCTGTTCCCGCCTCCGTCAGACCCGAACGCGCCCAAGCCGAAACCCCGTCGTGAACTCCAGATGGCAGACCTCCCGCGCCAATGTATAAACGTCTTGCAGTCGCCGTAATCGCCGGATTGTTCTTTGTCGGACTGCAAACGGGCCGTGCGAGCGGACCGGCGCAGCATGCGCAGTTGCTCTCCGTGACTCGCTGGCAAATACCTGAAGGCTGGTTTGGGGGGTACTCGGGCCTGGTCCTGTCCGAAGACGGAAAAGAGATGATTGCTCTGTCCGATCGGGGGCACTTCGTGAAGGCGACATTGACGCGCTCGAAGATGACATCGATGCGCGTTGAAAACGTGCATGCGTACAAGGTTTTGAACAGCGGCGGTGAATTTGAGAGAAAGACTGGGCTTCGGGATTCCGAGGGGCTGGCGCGGCAGACTGACGGGCAGCTTGTTGTCTCTTTCGAGGGAAGCCACCGGATCGAGCGCTTTCGTCAACCGGGCGAAAGCGCGCAGCGTATGCCATGGTCCCGTGCGCTGAACGCCATGGTGCTGAATGGCGGTTTCGAAGGCATCGCCAAAGACGCAGAGGGGCGGCTTTACGCCTTTCCCGAGCTTCCTATCGGGGCCGACGACCGGATGCATGGATTTCGACTTGAGGGCAATGTCTGGCGGCAGAGGTTTATTCTGAAACGCGATAAACAGTTTCAACCAGTAGGTATGGATTTCGGCCCTGATGGCCGCCTTTACCTTCTTGAAAGGGGGTTCAACGGGCTTGGTTTTCGGACACGGGTGCGCAGCTTTGCCATGTCCGGCGACAGGTTGCACGACGAAAAGCTGTTGTTTCACAAAGGGGTAGGTGTGCACGATAATCTCGAAGGGCTGTCGGTCTGGCGGGATGAACTGGGCCGCATTCGCCTTACGATGATCTCGGACGACAACTTCCGCCTGCTTCAGCGTACCGAGATCGTCGAATACGTCCTGACCAAAACCCCTTGATTCAAGGCGTTTGGCCCGTTAAACGCCGCCCGTCCCGCATGGTGCGGGGCCAAGTCGCCGCTACCTTGTCAAAACGGGCTCAGAAAACATGCAGCGTATCCACATTCCAGGCATTCTTGCCATGGCCGCGATCGTCGTCGCGTCCAATATCCTTGTTCAGTTTCTCTTTGGTCAATGGCTGACCTGGGGGGCCTTTACCTATCCTCTCGCCTTTCTCGTCACGGATGTGATGAACCGCGTCTACGGCGCTGCCGCCGCACGGCGGGTGGTCTTTGCCGGTTTTATCGTCGGCGTCATCTGTTCGGTCATCGGCACGCAAATCATGCTCGAAGGCGACGGCTATACCTATCCCGCCGTCACCTTGCGGATCGCGCTGGGCTCGGGGCTCGCGTTCCTGACCGCGCAACTGCTGGACGTTGCGATTTTCGACCGCCTGCGCGAAGGGCGCTGGTGGCGTGCGCCGCTGGCTTCGACCTTGATCGGCTCTTCCGTGGATACTGCGATTTTCTTTACGATCGCTTTTTCCGGCGCGCTGAGCTTTCTCGAGCCGGGCAATGATGTGAGCTGGGCGGGTGAAATGCTGCCGCTTCTGGGTGCGGGCCCGGTCGTGCCGCTTTGGGTCAGCCTCGGATTTGCCGATTGGATGGTCAAACTTTCGCTGGCGCTGCTCGCTCTTGTGCCATTCCGCATCATCGTGGGGAATATGGTGCACCGTACCACATGATTTTGTTTGACATATCCTCATCCTGTGGCAGGCTGAGGGTACGCGAAACAATCTGAAAGGAGGTGCCCATTGTCTAGAGAAGCTATGGAGAGCAGTGTCGGAACAGTTCGGAAGGAGACCAGCTGAGGCAGCCCTTGGCTGAGACGAAAACCGAATTGGTGCTCACCTAACCGATGCACCTCCTACAATCTCGAAGGGCTGCTCCCACGCGTGGAGCAGCCCTTTTCGTTGCGTGGACCCCGCCGATTTGCGCTGTCGGTATCGTATCGGTATGACGTCGGTATTGCGTCGGTGTGGTTGCTCGTTTCTGCGATTTCACCGTTTCGAACCGGATTCGGTTCAGGATTTCGTAACCAATTTGAGAAACGGACCATTGAAAGGGCCGACATGCTGGTTGTTGCCGAGGGGATCACCATTCAGGACTGGGAGCTGACCGAACAGTTTGTCCGCGCCAGCGGTCCGGGTGGTCAGAATGTGAACAAGGTGGCGACGGCGGTTGAATTGCGGTTCGAAGCGGCGCGTTCGCCTTCGCTGGACGGGCCGGTCAAGACGCGGCTGCGGCGGCTGGCCGGGCGGAGGTGGACGCGGGATGGGGCAATCGTGATCCAGTGCGATGAAACCCGAAGCCAAGCCCGCAACCGAGAAATTGCCCGCGACCGGTTAGCCGAGCTGATCCGCAAGGCGCTTGTCGCGCCCAAGAAGCGGGTAAAGACCAAGCCGACATGGGGCTCACAGCAGCGACGCCTGAAAGCCAAGAAAGTGCGCGGCGAGGTCAAGGCGATGCGGGGCCGGATCACGGGCGAGGAGTGACCTCGTCAAATATTCCGCCTTTCCAGCGCTGCCCCATCCAGAGATCCAGATCTGCCGAGATGGGCAGGCGCTGCCCACCCACAGGCGCCAGGGTGATTTCCCCCAGATAAATACGAGCTTCGACAAGATAGAGGTCGACACGGGCATATTCGAACGGTTTCGAGATCGCTTCGGCCACCTTCAGGATCAGGTCATAGTTTTCGGGGCGAGGCAGGCCTTCGCCCGTCTGGAAGAACAGCATTTCCGGGACGAAGTTGAAGTCGCGGTCAAAGATCAGTTGGCGATGATCCGTGGCGCGGTCCTGATCCACTTGTGCAGCGAAAACGCGGCCACGGCAGGCGTGGAACTTCCAGTCCACAAGAGACTCGCCGGGCTTGGGAGAGAGGTCCGCCTCGATCAGGTTCTGATTGCGGATCATGCTGTACCACCATTCCCCGGCGCGCACCCCGTGAATGCGTTTGAGCCAGCCGGTCGAGTACTGCTCCAGCCGCTCCAGCTGGTCGTCCTTGGGCGGGATCGAAAAACTATAGTTGGTGGTGCAACCTGTGTTGGATTTCGCGTAATAGGTGCCTGGTGCAAGCGACAGGGTGTCCAGCAAAGCCGGGGTAATCGGGGTATTGCCTGTCCAGACGGGGGGAATGGTGCTTGCCACATCACGCAGGTCCTCGGGAATGTATTCGGCGCAGGCGATCTTGTCCGCCGGAGAGGGCATCGGGACCGGTGCGAAGAACTTGCTGAGGACAAGTTTTTCGAAATAGGTCTGGGGTGCGGTGTAGTTCAGATATCGCCCGCGCGTGGACAATGCGATTTGCAGCGCGCGGGCAAGTTTGTGAACAATGTCGGCTGCGGGCAGCACGTCGATACCGCGCAGAGTACCCGGCGGGGGAGGTTCCGCCGCGCCAAAGAGATTTTCCGCATAAATGCGTTTAACGGATTCGCGCGCCTGTTGGCGCGTCTCGTACATGTCGATGCGTTCAAGTTTCATGGCTGCCCGGCCAGTATGTTTTGCTTTTTCTTCACCCTAGCGGGTGGCCTGCAACGCGGCAATCCATTCTTGCGAATTTCGGGCTTGAACCAGCGTGGCCAAGTCGCCAACAAAGGGGCGTGAATATCAAGGGGTTGGCGACATGACATCGGATCTGGAACGGCGCGCACGGTTGTTGGGGCCGCATATGACCACGTTTTACCGCGAGCCGGTGCATGTGGTGCGGGGACAGGGTGTCTGGCTTTGGGACAAGGACGGGCGTCAGTATCTGGATTGCTACAATAACGTGCCGCATGTCGGTCATTGCCATCCCCGCGTGGTCGAGGCGATCTGTCGGCAGGCGGGTGCGTTGAACACGCACACCCGCTATGTGCATGACATGATCCTTGATTACGGCGAGGCGCTCACTGCGAAGTTCGGGCATGATCTGGACAGCCTTGTGATGGTCTGCTCCGGCTCCGAGGCCAATGATGTCGCGCTGCGCATGGCGCAGGCGATGACCGGAAAAACCGGGGTCATCGGGACGGACAACACCTATCACGGCAATACGGCGGCGGTGTCGCAACTCAATTCCTCCAAGGTGCCGGTGGGCGGTTATCAGGATCACGTCCGGCAGGTGCCCGCGCCGGACAACATGGCCCCCGTGGGTGGGAGTCTTGAGGGGCAGGCCGAAGCCTTTGCACGGGGCGTGGAGAAGGCCGTGGCCGAGCTCGACGCGTCGGGGCATGGCGTGTCTGCGCTGATCGTATGCCCGTATTTTGCCAACGAGGGCTTTCCAACGCTTGAGCGCGGCTTTCTGGATCGTGCAATCGCCGCGGTGCGCAAGGCGGGTGGATTGATCATTGCCGACGAGGTGCAGCCCGGTTTCGGGCGGATCGGGTCACATTGGTGGGGACATGAACGGCTCGGGTTTGCGCCCGACATCGTGACATTGGGCAAGCCGATGGGCAACGGGCATCCGGTGGCGGCGGTGGTGACGCGGCCAGAGATTCTGACCTGCTTTCAGGAGGCATTCCGTTACTTCAACACGTTTGGCGGCAACCCGGTGAGCGCGGCTGCGGCAATGGCGGTGTTGCAGGTGATTGAAGATGAAGCGCTGGTGGAGAATGCGTGCGATGTGGGCGCCTATGCGGTGGGCCTGTTGCAGGAGTTGCAGGCGCGGCATGACGTGATCGCGGATGTGCGTGGGGCAGGGTTGTTTTTTGGGGCCGAGCTGTGGCGCGACGGTACGCCCGCGACCGGGCTTTGCGCGGCCATGGTCGACGAAATGCGGGACCGGGGAGTGCTTTTGCATTCAGTCGGGCGGCATTCCAACACGCTCAAGGTGCGCCCGCCCTGCGTGTTCAGCCGGGAGAATGCCGACCAACTGGTTGATGTGATGGACGCGGCACTTGGGGCGGTGACCTGATGGAGCGGGATGTCCATCAGCTTGCTTCGGACGCCTTGCTGGCGTGGGGCGTGACCGCGCCGCCGCGCCTGATCAAGAACCGCGAAAACGTCGTGTTCGAAGCGTGCGGGCCGAATGGTGAACGCGCGGCGCTGCGCCTTCATCGACCGGGTTATCAGAGTGACGATGCAATCCGCTCTGAATTGTGGTGGGCCGAGGCGCTTGGGGCGGCGGGCATGAATGTGCCCTTGCCGATCCGCACGATGGATGGCGATGTGCTGGCAGCCGTGCCGGGGCGGATGGCGTCTCTTGTGACGTGGATGGACGGCGAACCTCTTGGCGAAGGCGGTGTGCCGCTGGCGATGCCAGAGGCCGAACAGGTGGCGTTACATCGGGCGCTTGGCGCGGAATTGGCGCGGCTGCACATCGAAAGTGACAATGCGACACTGCCGGACGGGTTCACGCGTGGGGTGCTGGATGTCGAGGCGCTTGTCGGCGAGACACCCGCGTGGGGCCGATTCTGGGAGAATGCCAGCTTGACGACCGAGGAAACCGCACTGCTTCTGCGTGCGCGGGCACGGTTGCGCACGGTTCTGCTGCAGCATGCAGCGGCGGGCGGTGATTTCGGCCTGATCCATGCCGATGCCTTGCGAGAAAACGTGCTGGTTGCCAGGGGGCGTGTGCGCCTGATTGATTTTGACGACGGTGTTTTCGGGTTTCGCATGTACGAACTGGGCGTTGCCATGTCGCAGAATTGGGATCAGCCCAACCGGGATGCGCTGGGCGTGGCGCTTTTGGATGGGTATGGGCAGGTGCGCGCATTGCCAGATGATGCCGAAACGCTATTGCAGTCCTTCACGGTGATGCGGGGACTGGCCTCATGTGGCTGGGTCATCGGGCGCTACCCCGATGATCACCCGGCGGTGCGGGATTACGCGCAACGCGCGCTCGAAATGGTACGCGCGTGGATCTAATCCTCTGAGCGTTCGGCCCAGACAGACTGATAAGTGATTTCTTCCCCGGTAATGGCGTCCACCACGCGCGGGGCGATCGGTGCCCTGGTGGCGCGCGAGACCATGCGATAGGGCGGCGTTTTGTCAGAAGGGATATGCGCCTCGGCCCAACCGATCAAAACCTGCATGACCGGTACGAAATCGCGCGCGGCCTGCGTTGGACGGTATTCAAAACGAGTTGGCCGTTCCTGGTAGGGGCGTCTTTCCAGAAGGCCGGCTGACTCCAGTTTCTTCAACCGTTCGGCAAGAACATGTCGCGTTATGCCGAGATCGGCCTGAAGCTGATCAAACTTGCGTATACCCAGCAGACAATCGCGCAGCACCAACAACGTCCAGCGATCACCGATCACGGACATGGCGCGCGCCACGGGGCAGGCCTCGTCAGGGAGTTCATTCCATTTCATATGCGTTTCATAGCACGGCTTGACAAAGTTCCAAAATAGAATTTACTAGTGAGTCTAAAAATAGAACTCAATGGGTGCCGATATGACCGATACGACGCAAACCCTCCGATTTCGACATCCATCGCGGGTGCGTGACCGAATGAAAATGATCGGACAGGTGGGCATACGTGCCGGGTTGTGGAGCCTGTCGCACGCCGCCCCCGATCTCATGGCGCGCTGGTACGCAGAGCGTTTCACCACGCCGCGCCGGTTCCCTGTGGCCTGGAGAGAGAAGGATTGGATGCGCCAGGCGCGACCGTCCCGCCTGCCTTTCGACGGGGCGGATTCGCTTGCACTATATGAATGGGGTGAAGGGCCGGTTGTGCTACTTGTGCATGGGTTTGAGGGGCGTGCCGGGCAGCTTGGCGGCTTTGTTGCCCCTTTTGTATCCGCCGGGTACAGGGTGGTGGCGTTCGACGCCCCTGCGCATGGCGCTTCGGATGGAAAGCGGACCGCCATTCAAGAGATGGTGCGGGCATTGGCCAAGGTTGCCGGCCACGTCGGCCCCGTAGAAGCTGTGGTAGCGCATTCGCTGGGTTCCACGGCCTTGGTCGAATGTCTCTATCGGGGAATGGAGGCTGACCGCGCCGTCCTGATTGCACCGCCAGTGCACCCGGAGACCTATCTTCCGCGCATTGCCCGTCATCTCGGGATCAGTCAGAAAGCCGCCGGACGAGCGCAGGCCCTGCTTGAAGCGCGCCACGGTGCGCCTTTCGAAGATTACCGTCCCCTGTCGGCCGCGCGCCATCTCAGCCAACCTGCGCTCATCCTGCATGATGAGGATGACCGGCAAGTGCCTTTGGATGAGGGGGAAAAGCTTGCGCGGTTCTGGCCCGGTGCCACGTTGGAGATGACCCAGAGTCTCGGGCACAACCGCATCCTGCGCGACCCGGGCGTGATTGCGCGTGCGCTGACCTTCGTCCAGACGCGCGGTTAAACAATCACGTCCATCTCGTCCTGTTCCCCAACCCCGAACACGCGCTTGTAGCGATCGATCTGATCCTGCGGACCCATCGCCTTGTTGGGATTGTCCGAAAGCTTGACCGTCGGATTGCCATTGGCCTTGACCGCCTTGCACACCAGAGAGAAGGGGGCCAGCCCATCGCCCCGCGTTAGGCCGCGGAAATCATTGGTGAGCAGAGTGCCCCAACCGAACGAGATCTTGGCGCGCCCGGCAAACTGTTTGTGAAGTTCTTCGATTTTTTCCACGTCGAGTCCGTCGGAAAAGATGATCAGCTTCTGAGTTGGGTCTTCTCCACGCTCTTTCCACCAGCGGATCGCCGTTTCGGCCCCGGTTGCCGGATCGCCGGAATCGATGCGAATGCCGGTCCAGCCCGCAAGCCAGTCCGGTGCATGTTTGAGGAACCCCTCGGTCCCATAGGTATCAGGCAGGATGATGCGCAAGTTGCCTTCGTGCTCTTCGTGCCAGTCGGCCAAAACCTTGTAGGGCGCTTCACGCAGTTCGGCGTCGGTTTCAGCCAACGCAGAAAACACCATGGGCAGCTCATGTGCGTTCGTGCCAATGGCCTCAAGGTCGCGCTTCATTGCTATCAGGCAGTTCGATGTGCCGACGAACTTGTCCCCCAGCCCCTCGACCATGGCCTGAACACACCAGTCCTGCCAGAGATAGGAGTGGCGCCGACGGGTGCCGAAATCGGCGATACGCAGGTTCGGAAGGTCGCGCAGCCGGTCAATTTTTTCCCAGAGCTTGGTCATCGCCCGTGCATAAAGCACCTGAAGCTCGAACCGGCGCATGTCATGCAACACCGCGCGCCCGCGCAGCTCCATCAGTACTGCAAGAGCTGGGATTTCCCAGAGCATGACCTCGTGCCACTTGCCTTCGAAGGTCAACTCGTACTGCCCATTGCGCTTTTCAAGGTGGTAGTCGGGCAGGCGCAGGTTTTCGAACCACTCCATGAAATCCGGGCGGAACATCTGACGCTTGCCGTAAAACGTGTTGCCGCGCAGGAAGGTGCTTTCGCCGCGGGACAGGGATAGCGAACGGATGTGATCCAGCTGTTCGCGCAGCTCACCTTCGTCGATCAGATCGGCAAGGCGGACGGAACTCGTGCGGTTGATCAGGCTGAAGGTCACGGTTGCATCCGGACGGTTCCGGAAAATCGACTGACACATCAGCAGTTTGTAAAAGTCGTTGTCGATCAGGGAGCGCACAATGGGATCAATCTTCCACTTGTGGTTCCAGACTCGCGTGGCGATATCGACCATAGGCTCGGGCCCCCGGATTACGATTGTTTGCCGTTGATACCCATTATTTCACAGGGGTCCAAGCCCTTTCCCCGCAAGGGTTTTCAGGTGCGGCGGACAGGTGCCCGAGCGATCTGGTGCAGGAGCTCTGATTTTCTCACGGGTTTGGTGAGAAAGGCGTCCATTCCGGCCTCGAGACAGGCGTCGCGATCACTTTGGTAGGCATTGGCTGTCAAGGCTATGATGCGGGGCTGCGCGCCGGGCTGCCGGCGAATGACGCGGGTGGCGTCAATGCCGTCCATTTCGGGCATGCTCATGTCCATCAGGATGACATCGGGCCTGTGTGCGCTGGCCAGTTCGACGGCCTCGCGCCCATTATGGGCAGCAATGAGATCCACCTGGGCGTCCCGCAGAAACTTGGCGATCACGAGGCGGTTGGTCTTGTTGTCTTCAGCCAGAAGGATGGTCATTCCGGCAAGCGCTTTTTCAGAGGGGGGGCGCTGGGCATCGTGAGTCTGTTCTACGTCGTCATCCACATGCTGAAGCAGGAGGGTAATGGTGAAGCAGGATCCTTTGCCCGGCGTGGAGAATACAGTGATGTCCCCCCCCATCCTGCGCGCCAGCCCGCGGGAAATTGACAAACCAAGGCCCGTGCCACCGAACTGCCGGGTAGTGGCGGCATCGGCTTGCGCGAATTGTTCAAAAATGCGTTCCATCCGATCATTGGGAATGCCTATTCCCGTGTCAGTCACGTCGATGGAGAGCAACAGGCCGTCTGCCTTGTCCTTGGTGTCCAGATGCACCGCAACCTCACCGTGCGCCGTGAATTTGACCGCATTGCCGATCACATTCACAAGAATCTGACGCAGGCGAACGTCATCACCCATGATGCGGTCAGGAAGCGACTCCTGTCCCGTTAAGGTCAGTTTCACATTCTTGCCCTGGGCCTCAGGGCGCAGCAGGTTCAGGACCCCGTCGATGCAATCGGATGGGTCGAACGGAACCGCATTGATCTGCATCTCGCCGGCGCGCAGTTTGGAAAAGTCGAGGATATCGTTGATGATGGTCAACAGCGCTTCGGCTGAGTGGCGAATGGTGTTGACATAAAGCCGGGATTCTTCGGACAGGTCGGCATCGCACAATAGGTCGGACATGCCGATGATGCCATTCATCGGCGTGCGGATTTCGTGACTCATGCTGGCAAGGAAATCGGCCTTGGCGCGCTCACCCTCCTCGGCGGCGCGCTTGGCCTGTGCGAGCTCCTCATGGTGTTGCTTGGCGAGCGTCACGTCGCGTTCGATCGCGATGACCATTTCCATGTTGCCGGTTTCATCGAACACGGGGGCGAGGTTCGTTTCAATCCAGATGCGGCGCCCGTCCTTGGTATAATTGATGATTTCGGCCCTGTGACTGCGTCCGTCCTGAATGGCTTCGGCAATCTCGCGGCTGGTTTCCTCGGACGTGTCGGGCCCGTTGAGAATATCGGCGGGTCTGCGGCCGACAACTTCGTTTGGTTCGAAGCCGGTGATGCGTGTGAAGGCGTCATTGACCCAGAGTATCCTGCCGCGCACGTCGCTGACGATGACGCTGTCGAGCGCGCGTTCGGCGACAATTGCCAGACGACGCATTTCGCTTTGCTGGGTTTGCAGGGTTGAGTTGGCCTTGGCCAGTTCAAGCCCTTGCTTGAGCAGGTTTAGGCTGTTGCGGGTTTCGCGGCGATGCCCGGCCTGTACGAAGGTGATGAAGACAAACACCATGTAGGCCATCATCACGGCCCCGAAGAGGTTGTAAAAAAAGGCAATTGTAGCGTGGTGCTCGTGCAGCACCTCGATCACGAAAAGCCCAAGCACCGTGAGCACATAGACACTCAACCGACCCAGGGCGGCGGCCTTGTGAAAAGGGAGCACGACGCCGCCATTGATCGCCGCGCCGGTCAGATAGGCGAGGCAGAAGAACATACCGGCATCACCAGGCGCGGAGAACCAAGCAAGGCAGACACAGGCGGCGATGGTGGCGCCTTGAAGAACCGCGGTGCAGGTCGAAAGAACATAGGCGTCCCGGAACGAGGCCCCCCTTGCCATCTGCGCGGGGACGCGGCGCAGGTAGATACAGTCAATCGCCTCGCCAGTCAGGGCAAGCAGCACCGCCAATGCGCCGATCTGGGGTGAAGCGAGGATCACAAGGGAAAGTGCGCCGGTGAGAGTCAGGACCTGGCGTCCGAGAAAGTGTTTCACCCGCCCGACGGCATAGCGTTCCAGCAGGCCCACAGGAGTGTTCCGCCGGTCGAAGTGGGCCAGGCGACGGTCGATCTCGAGAATTTCGGCGCCCATTCCGGGGATCATCCTTCTGCAAAGATGATCCATTTCTATGGGGTAAATCCTTAAGAATTAGGCAATTTATTGATCAGGCCAGCGCGACGCCCTTGTCCGTCATCCCGGCAAGCGCCGCATCAAGAGATCCGTCCAGATCAATCGCGCGGCAGAGATTGCGGCGCACGGTCACGGCAAAGCCCAAGCGCGCGGCGTCCTGGGCCGAGAAGTTGACGCAGAAATCGGTGGCAAGTCCGACCATGGTCAGGTCGGTGATGCCCCGCGTCCTCAAATAACCCTCCAGCCCCGTTGGCGTGCTCTGATCGTTCTCGAAAAAGGCCGAGTAGCTGTCGATGGCCGGGTTGTAACCCTTGCGGATGATGAGATCGGCGCGGGTGGTGTTCAGATCGGCGTGAAAGGCAGCGCCGGTGGTGCCCTGAACGCAGTGATCGGGCCAGAGCACCTGTGGGCCATAGGGCATGTCGACAAGCTCATACGGGCCCTTGCCTTCATGTGAGGATGCAAAGGACGAATGGCCCGCCGGGTGCCAGTCCTGGGTCAGGATCACGGCGTCGAAACCCGGCATCAGCGCGTTGATCCCGGCAACAATGGCATTGCCGTCCGGTACGGCCAGCGCTCCGCCGGGGCAGAAATCATTCTGGACGTCGATCACGATCAGGGCATGGGACATGGCGGGCTCCTCAAAGGTTAGCGAAACCGTAACAGGTCGCACGCGTGGGTCAATGCGCAGGCCGCGCGACTCGGGGTTAATGGCCTTGTTTCATGGGGCTTTGGGGGTTCGGTTTCGCGTCGGTATCACGTCGGTATTGCGTCGGTGCGGGATCGGAAAATCCGCCGGGTTAACGCAGCGGGCTGTGACAAGGGGGCTAGGCCTGCGGAGGTTAACAAGCCCGGTCAGGCCGCCACTTGCCCGAAAACCCCGCCTGATGCAGACTTGTCGTCAAAGGAAGGGTGTCCGTGTTCCGCCAAAACGGGGGGTAAACGGTCCAGCGCGGCGCAACGCATTGGGAGGAGTGTTTCATGACATCCAAGACCGAAGAGTCCACGCAACCGGACGCCCCGACACCGCAGCAAGGGGGCATTCCAGAGGTCAACAAGGTGACCGCCGATGATATCACCGCATCGCTGAAGGCCGGGTTTTCCGATTTCCTCGCCCACCCGTTCATGAGCGGCTTTTTCGGCCTGTTCTACGCGGTTTTCGGCATTCTGCTTGTCTGGTGCCTTGTCTGGCTCGGCAAGATCTGGATGATCATTCCCGCCGTCGTCGGCTTTCCGCTGGTCGCACCCTTTGCCGCCGCCGGGCTTTATGAAATGTCGCGCCGATTGCAGAAGGGGGAAAGCTTTGGCTGGGCGGATATCCTTACCGTCATGGCCGATCAGCGCAAACGCGAGATGGGCTGGATGGCCTTTGTCACGTTGTTCATATTCTGGGTGTGGATGTATCAGGTGCGACTGTGGCTGGCGATCGTCCTGCAGAATGCGTCATTTTCGGATGTCGGTGGCTTTCTGAATACCGTGTTCTTCACGCCCGAAGGGTGGACCTTTCTTGCCATCGGCACCTGTTCAGGGGCTTTGCTTTCTGCCGCCCTGTTCACGGTGACGGTTGTGGCCATGCCGATGCTGCTGGACCGGGAGTGTGATTTCGTGACTGCCATGCTGACCTCGGTCGAGGTGGTCAAACAAAACCCGGTGGTCATGCTTGGCTGGGCGGCGATCATATCGGTCACGGTGCTGTTGTCGATGGTCCCCGCGTTTCTGGGGCTGATCTTCACGTTGCCGATTCTTGGGCACACGACGTGGCATCTTTATCAACGGGCCGTGGCGCCGGTGGAAGGGTGAACCGTCCGACAGAGCAGTTTGCAGTTTGACTCCAAAGAAAAACCCCGCCCGGACATGCCGGACGGGGTTTGGTTTTCGAGATCTGGAGTGGATCAGAGATCCAGTTTCTTGCCTTTGATCGGTGCCCAGAGCTTCTTGTTGGTCAGGTACAGAAGCACGGTCAGCACGGTCAGGAACAGCACGCCGATGAAACCGGCCTGTTTGCGCGCCATCATCTTGGGCTCGGCGGCCCACATCAGGAAGGCGGCAACGTCCTCGGCTTCGTGGTGCAGTTCGTTCGAGTGACCGTCGGCAAATTCCACGTCCTCACCATAGAGCGGGGGCGCCATGGCGATCCAGCCGCCCGGGAAGGCGGTGTTTTCGTAGAAAGTGGTACCCGCTTCCTCTTTCTCCTCACCGGTGTAGCCGGTCAGGATCGAGGCGATGTATTCCGGGCCACCCATGCCTTTGATGAACTGGTTGATACCGGTTCCGGCAGGACCGTGGAAGCCTGCGCGGGCCTTGGCCATCAGCGACAGGTCAGGCGCGTTGGGATCGCCCGACATCGGGAAGTGATCGGTGGGCTTGCGCGGGCGATCATCTTCCAGCTCGGCGTCGTAGATGTCCATCTGCGCGGCATAGGCGCGAACCTGATCTTCGGGCAGGTGCGGACCACCTTCGTCGGCCAGCGTGCGCAGCGGCACATAGCGCAGACCGTGGCAGGCCGAACAGACTTCGGTGTAGACTTGAAGGCCGCGCTGCAGCTGGTTCTGGTCGAACTTGCCGAACGGACCTTCAAAGCTGAAGTCCACGTCGTGGATGTGGCCAGCGCCACCTGCGGCCATCGCGCCACCTGCCGAAAGGGACAGGGCAGCAACTGCGGCGATGCTAAGTTTCTTAAGCATTATCCTGTTTCCTTCTTATTCAGCAGGCTTGCCGTAATGGGCTTCGAAGTCTTCCTCGATCGTGGCCGGCGGGGTTGTCGGCTTTTCGATCACACCCAGGATGGGCAGGATCACGAGGAAATAGGCGAACCAGTAGGCCGACCCGATCAGAGAGATGGTCGAGTAGGGCGGTTCGGCGGGCATTGCGCCGGCCCACATCAGGACGATGAAGTCGATGACCAAGAGGTAGAACCACCACTTGAACTGGGGACGGAAACGACCCGAGCGCACGCGCGAGGTATCCAGCCAGGGCACCAGCGCCATGACGATGATCGCTGCGAACATGGCAAGCACACCGAAGAACTTGGCGTCGATGATGCCACCAGTGATCCAGCTTGCGAACATCACGACCCAGACATCGGCGGTAAAGGCGCGCAGGATCGCGTAGAACGGCAGGAAGTACCATTCCGGAACGATGTGTGCGGGCGTCGCCAGCGGGTTGGCTTCGATGTAGTTGTCGGGGTGACCCAGATAGTTGGGCATGAAGCCGACAATCGCGAAGAACACCACGAGGATCAGCGACAGGGCGAACAGGTCCTTGATCACGAAGTAGGGCCAGAACGGCAGGGTGTCTTTCTTGGCTTCTTCCTTGGAACCGCGACGCACGTCGACACCGGTCGGGTTGTTGTTCCCGGTGGTGTGGAAGGCCCAGATATGCACGATCACCAGTGCGGCAATCACGAAGGGCAGCAGGTAGTGCAGCGAGAAAAAGCGGTTCAGCGTGGCGTTGTCCACGGCCGGGCCGCCCAAAAGGAAGGTCTGCAGCGATTCACCCACGAATGGGATGGCGCCGAACAGGCCGGTGATCACGGTCGCGCCCCAGAAGGACATCTGACCCCAGGGCAGAACATAGCCCATGAAGCCGGTGGCCATCATCAGGAGGTAGATGATCATGCCGACGATCCACGTGATTTCGCGGGGCGCCTTGTAGGAGCCGTAGAACAGGCCGCGGAAGATGTGGATGTAAACGGCAAGGAAGAACAGCGAGGCGCCGTTCATGTGCAGGTAGCGCAGCATGTGGCCACCGTTCACGTCACGCATGATGTGTTCGATCGAGGCAAAAGCCAGGTCGACATGCGGGGTGTAGTGCATCACCAGAACGATACCGGTGACGATCTGCAGCGCCAGGCAGAAGGCCAGGACGATGCCCCAGATCCACCACCAGTTCAGGTTTTTGGGGGTGGGGATCATGATGGTGTCATAGATCAGGCCAATGACGGGCAGGCGGGAGTTGACCCACTTTGCGGCGCCCGACTTGGCTTCGTAATGATCGTGAGGAATTCCGGACATGTGCGCGTTCCTTATCCGAGGACCAGCTCGCTGCCTTCAAAGGCGGCGATCGGAACATGAAGGTTTTCGGGAGCCGGACCTTTGCGGATACGGCCGGATGTGTCGTAGTGCGACCCGTGGCAGGGGCAGAACCAGCCGCCGAAGTCGCCGGCGCCATCGCCCAGCGGCACACAGCCGAGGTGCGTACACACACCCATCATCACCAGCCATTCGCCAGCTTCGTCCATCGAGCGGTTCTCGTCCGAGGCGTCGGAGCCGGGCTTGTTGGCGTTCTGGGACATCTGGTCGATCGGCAGGTCCGACGCCGGGGTGGCGCGGGCTGCGTCGATTTCTTCCTGGGTACGGCGGCGGATGAACACCGGCTTGCCGAGCCATTTTACGGTCAGCTGCGTGCCGGGCTCGATGCCCGACGTATCGACGCGAATCGACGACAGCGCCCGGACATCCGCGGAGGGGTTCATCTGGTTGACCAGCGGCCAGACGGCGGCACCTGCGGTCACGGCACCTGCGCCAGCGGTGGCGTAGTAGAGGAAGTCTCTGCGGGTGCCTTCGTGATCTTCTGCGTGGGACACGAGGTTCTCTCCATTTTTCAGCCGAAATCCGGCCAATATCGTTGGGGCCGCGGTGTCCCGCAGCCTCTCCCCGCCGCTATTTAACGAGAGAGTTGCTACCCGTCCAGCGAACATTCGCCTCTGACAAGCCCTCGCGTCTCTCTGTCGCGCTTGTGCAGCATATGGGCCGCAACTGGGGATGATTTCCGGCAAGGTGGTGGAAATGGGCGCCTGTGGCGCGCAGGATGTCCGCGCCGTTGGCCGCTGGCCACCGTCGCAGAGGGGCGGGGCGTTGCCCCGTCGCGCAGGTCTGCGCGACTCCCCAGGGTATTTCTGGAAAAAGAAAGTGCCGGGGGAATCGTCCGGCAGAGTGAGTCGCCCGGCAGTGACAAAGCTGCTATGGGCAGAGACGGAATGCAGAGGAGGCGGCGCGCCGTGATCAGCCTGAGAGATCTGGAATTTCTGTCCGCCTTGGCGCGGCACCGGCATTTTGCGCGTGCGGCGGAGGAATGTGGCGTGTCCCAACCGGCGTTTTCCATGCGCATCCGCAAGATGGAGGAACGGCTGGGCACGTCCGTGGTGACGCGGCGCAACCGGTTTCGCGGTTTCACCCCGGAGGGTGAGGCGCTGGTGCGCCATGCGCGTAAGATCATGGAGAATGTGCAGCTTCTGGAAGCCGAGTTCCGCTCGGCGCGGGGCGACATCACCGGGCGGCTTTCGCTCGGGGTGGTGCCGACGGCGGTGGCCTTTGCGGCCCAGACCGCGCGTCGGCTCTATGACCGGCATCCCGGTATCACCCTGCGAATTCTCGCGGCCACGTCGCTGGAGATTCAGCAGGGGCTTGAGGACGGTCGGTTCGACGCCGGCATGACCTATGCGGAAGGCGTGTCGCGGGATCTGTTGCGCGTCGAGCGGCTCTATGACGAGCGTTATCTGTTGCTGGCACCCGAAGCGATGGCGCCGCGACGGGAAGGAGTTGCGCGCTGGGAAGAGGCGGCGGAGCTGCCCTTGAGCCTTTTGGAGCCGGGAATGCGCAACCGGCGCATCCTGGATACGTTGTTTGCCGAGCTGGGGCTTGTGCCGCGCGTGGTGGCGGAAACCAACGGGTTCACGGCCTCGATGGCGATGGCCGCGAACGGGATGGCCGCGACCGTGGTGCCCGAGTTACTGGTGCAATCGCTGGGTGGGGGCGCGGGGACGGTTGCGCTGCCGCTGGTGGAGCCGGAAGTCGAAAAGGAAGTTGCGCTGGTCAGTGCGCGGCGCGATCCGGGTTTGCCCGCAGTCGAGGCGCTGCGCCGGTTGCTGGCGCTTTCTTGATAAGCAAAAGTTAATGCGCCTTCATTTCGGGGCGATTGATTATCAGTTTGGCTGATGTCACTGTTGCGCTCTGGCAAGGAGGGCAGCATGGCACCGCTGGACGATCAAAATGGCATCTGGAAGAAGAAGGGCACCGGCAAATCCCGGCGCACACCCAAGGGGCGGCAGGTGGACGATGCTGCGTTGAACGAGGTGCGCGCTCTGTTGGGGGATCAACCCCGGCGGCGGGACCTTCTGATCGAGTTTCTGCATATTATTCAGGATGCTTGCGGACATCTGTCTGCCGCGCATGTGCGTGCGCTTGCGGATGAGATGGGGATCGCGCAGGCCGAGGTTTACGAGGTGGCTACCTTCTATGCTCATTTCGATGTGGTGGCCGAGGGGGACACCCCGCCGCCTTCCCTGACGATCCGGGTATGTGATTCGCTGTCCTGCGAGATGGCGGGGGCCGAGGCGCTGCGATCAGCGTTGCAGGACGGGCTGGACCCGTCAGAGGTGCGGGTGTTGCGCGCACCTTGCATGGGGCGGTGCGATACGGCGCCGGTATTGGAGATCGGGCACAACCATATCGACCATGCCACGCCCGAGAAGGTGGCGGCGGCGCTTGCCGCCGGGGACACCCATGCGCATCTGCCGGAGTATGAGGGTTTCACGGCCTATCGTGATGCGGGGGGGTATGAGACCCTGTTGGCGCTGCGTGAGAGCGGCGATCCGGTGGCCGAGGGGGAGAAAGTGCTCTCCTCGGGCCTGCGCGGTCTGGGCGGGGCCGGGTTCCCGTCGGGCAAGAAATGGGAATTCGTGCGTGCCGAAAAGGGGCCGCGTTATCTGGCCGTGAACGGCGATGAGGGCGAGCCGGGCACGTTCAAGGACCGCTATTACCTTGAGCGCACGCCGCACATGTTCCTTGAGGGCATGCTGATCGCGGCGTGGTCGGTCGAGGCGGAGACCTGTTTCATCTATATGCGCGATGAATATCCGGCGGTGCTGGAGATCCTGCGGCGCGAGATTGCAGAGCTGGAAGGGGCCGGGATCGTGGCGCCGGGCTATATCGACCTGCGGCGCGGGGCCGGGGCCTATATCTGTGGCGAAGAAAGCGCCATGATCGAGTCGATCGAAGGCAAGCGTGGGTTGCCGCGTCATCGCCCGCCATTTGTGGCGCAGGTCGGTGTGTTTGGCCGTCCGACGCTCGTGAACAACGTCGAAACGCTCTATTGGGTGGGGCGGATCTGCCGTGAGGGGCCGGAGGTTTTTGCGGTCGAGAAAAACGGGCGCAAGGGGCTGCGCAGCTATTCGGTGTCGGGACGGGTGAAAAATCCGGGCGTGCACCTGTTGCCTGCGGGGTCGACCATTCTGGATGTGATCGAAGCCGCCGGGGGCATGGCCGAGGGGCATGTGTTCAAGGCGTATCAGCCGGGTGGGCCGTCTTCGGGGCTTCTGCCGGCGTCGATGGATGACATTCCGCTCGATTTTGACACGTTGCAGCCGCACGGAAGCTTTATCGGGTCGGCCGCCGTGGTGGTTCTGAGCGATCAGGATTCGGCGCGCGGCGCGGCGCTCAACATGCTGCGGTTCTTTGAGGATGAAAGCTGCGGGCAGTGTACGCCCTGCCGTGCAGGGTGCGAAAAGGCGGTGAAGCTGATGCAGGCGGAGCGCTGGGATCAGCCTCTGCTGGAAGAGTTGTGCCAGGTGATGGGCGATGCCTCGATCTGTGGTTTGGGGCAGGCGGCGCCAAACCCGATTCGGTTGGTGATGAAGCATTTCGGGGAGGAAGTTTGAGATGGCTGACGGAGCACATATCGAAATGGTAACCTTCTCCCTCAATGGCGAAGACGTCACCGTGCCTGAAGGTACCACGATCTGGGAGGCGGCCCATGGGCGGGGTCTGGTGATTCCGCATCTGTGTCACAAGCCGGCCAAGGGCTATCGCCCCGACGGCAACTGTCGTGCCTGCATGGTCGAGGTGGAAGGCGAGCGCACGCTTGTGGCGTCGTGCATTCGACCGGCCTCGGAGGGCATGGTGGTGAAGTCCGAAAGCGACCGGGCGAAGAAGGCGCGCGAGATGGTCGTCGAGCTGTTGGCCGCCGACCAGCCCGAGGTCAAACATGACGCGTCGAGCCATTTCTGGGAAATGGCGGCGTTGAACGGGGTGGAAGAGAGCCGTTTTCCGGCGAAAGCGCCCGAGAGCATTCCGCTCTTGGATGCGAGCCACGTCGCGATGAGCGTGAACCTTGATGCCTGTATCCATTGCAACCTCTGTGTGCGGGCCTGTCGTGAAGTACAGGTGAATGACGTGATCGGCATGGGCGGGCGGGGCAGTTCGGCCAAGATCGTGTTCGATCAGGACGACCCGATGGGCAATTCCACCTGCGTGGCCTGCGGTGAATGTGTGCAGGCCTGTCCGACGGGGGCGCTGATGCCAGCCAATGTGCTGGATGAGACCGGCGCCGGGGACAGCGCGGATTATGACCGCGAGGTCGACAGTGTTTGCCCCTATTGCGGGGTGGGCTGCCAGATCAAGTTCAAGGTCAAGGACAACAAGATCAAATATGTCGAGGGCATTGACGGCCCGGCCAACGAAAACCGCCTGTGCGTGAAGGGGCGGTTCGGGTTTGACTATATCAACCACCCCCATCGCCTGACCAAGCCCTTGATCCGGCGCGAGGATGCGCCCGCCAAGGGGCTGAACGTTGATCCGGGCAACCTGATGACTCATTTCCGCGAAGCGACGTGGGAAGAGGCTTTGGATGCCGCGGCAGGTGGGCTGGCAAGGTTGCGGGATCAAAAGGGCCCCTATGTGGCCGGGTTCGGCTCGGCCAAGTGCTCGAACGAAGAAGCCTATCTGTTCCAGAAGCTGATCCGGCAGGGGTTTGGGCATAACAATGTCGATCACTGCACGCGGCTTTGTCATGCCTCGTCGGTGTCGGCGCTGATCGAGAATGTGGGGTCCGGTGCTGTGACCGCGACGTTCAACGAGATCAAGAATGCGGATGTGGCCATCGTGATCGGGTGTAATCCGATCGAGAACCATCCTGTCGCCGCGACCTATTTCAAGCAGTTCGCCAAGCGCGGCGGCAAGTTGATCGTGATGGACCCGCGCGGCGTGGGGCTGGGACGGTTCGCAACCCATCGCCTGCAATTCAAGGCGGGCGGTGACGTGTCGATGCTCAACGCGATCATGCATGCGATCGTCGAGGAAGAGCTTTATGACGCCGATTACATCGCGCAGTTCACCGAGAACTGGGAGGCGATGAAAGAGCATCTGAAGGGATTCAGCCCCGAGAAGATGGCGCCGATCTGTGGCATCGAGCCGGACGCGTTGCGCGCGGCGGCGCGGACCTTTGCCGCCGGGAAAGCGGGCATGATCTTTTGGGGGATGGGCGTCAGCCAGCATATCCACGGCACCGACAATGCGCGCTGCCTGATCAACCTTGCCCTGATGACCGGCAATGTCGGCAAACCGGGCGCGGGTCTGCACCCCTTGCGGGGGCAGAACAACGTACAAGGCGCCTCGGATGCCGGTCTGATCCCGATGTTCCTGCCCGATTACCAGAGCGTGATGGATGATGGGGTGCGGTCTGCCTTTACCGAGGTCTGGCAGTCAGAGGATTTCAGCAATGAAAAAGGTCTGACCGTGGTCGAGATCATGCATGCGATCCACGATGGCGATATTCGCGGCATGTATATCCTTGGCGAAAACCCCGCGATGTCGGACCCTGACGTGGATCACGCCCGCGCGGCCTTGGCCAAGCTGGAGCATCTGGTGGTGCAGGACATCTTCCTCACCGAAACGGCGAACTATGCCGATGTGATCCTGCCATCAAGCGCGTGGTACGAGAAATCGGGCACCGTGACCAACACCAACCGGCAAGTGCAGATGGGGCGGCCTGTCTGCACGCCGCCGGGCGAGGCAAAGGAAGATTGGTGGATCGAAGTGGAACTGGCCAAGCGGCTGGGGCTGAACTGGGCGTATGACCACCCAAGCCAGGTGTTTGCCGAGATGAAGCTTAACATGGGCTCGCTCGACAACATCACGTGGGAGCGCCTTGAGCGCACGGCGGTGACCTATCCGTCGCTGTCGCCCGAAGATCCCGGCCAGCCGATCGTGTTTGGCGATGGGTTCCCGCGTGCCGAAGGGCGTGCGAGTTTCCGCCCCGCAGACGTGATCCCGCCCGATGAGACACCGGATGCGGACTATCCAATGGTGCTGATCACCGGGCGGCAGCTCGAACATTGGCACACCGGGTCGATGACCCGGCGGTCCAAGGTGCTTGATGCGGTTGAGCCGGAGGCGAACTGTTCCATGCATCCCAAGACGCTGAGCGCGCTGGGTGTGGCCCCGGGGGAGTATGTGGAGTTGAGCACCCGGCGCGGCACGGTGACGGTGATGGCGCGGGCGGATCGCGCGGTGGCCGAGGACAACGTGTTCCTGCCCTTTGCCTATGTCGAGGCGGCGGCGAACATCCTGACCAACGCGGCGCTGGACCCTTATGGCAAGATCCCCGAGTTCAAATACTCGGCGGTGAAGGTGGCGAAAGCCAGCGCGCCTGTGGCAGCCGAGTAAGAAAAGAGGAGCGGCTCTCGGGCCGCTCCTTGTTTTTTGTGGGTCAGCCTTCGGGGATCGTGGCCTGCATGCTTTCGCGCTGAGCGTAGTCTGCATACCACTGGGCCAGCCCGTCACGGCCCCGGCGCCAGTCGCGGTCGCCGTGGCGGAAATCAAGATAGCCAAGGGCGCAGCCAACGGCGATCTGGGCCATGCTGTCGGGGCCTTTAAGATGGCTCATCCAGCGTTCATTCAGCACGTCGAGCGCGTTTGTGACCTTGCCCCATTGCGCTTCGAGCCACGGCTCGAAGACGATCTCTTCGGGGCGCAGGCGTTTTTCGTAGACCATGAGAACAGCCGCTTCGAGAATGCCGTCGGCGGTGGCCTCAAGCGTGAGCACATCCCAGAGCCGGTCCTCGGGATAGAGATTGGCCCCGGCGCGCGCGGCAAGGTAGCGGCAGATCACCCGGCTGTCATAGATCGCCGGGCCATCGGGGCGGATCAGGGCCGGGATTTTGCCCAGCGGGTTGGCCGCCGCAGCCTCGGGTGCGGTGTTGAGCGCCGTGGTCGCCACGGGAATCAGCTCTACATCGTCCTGTTGTCCGGTTTCGATCAGCGTCACGCGCACCTTGCGCACGAACGGCGACGCCGGGGAATGGATCAGTTGCATCGGATTATCCTTCTTGCTGGTCGGGGTTGGCAACGGGCGAGCGCATCAGCCCCGCCAAAACGCGGGTTTCTGTGCCGACGCCATATGCGCCAAGCTGGTCTGCCGCCGCGTGGCGCGCGGGGGCGGGTTTGTTCTGGCCAAGCTTCCACGTGCCCGCAACATCGTCGATGGTCAGGCGGAAGGGGCGGATCATGCGCAGCATGCGCTCAAAGGCGCCGGGGGTCATCTTGTCCCTTGTCCATGGCGGCTTGGGCAGGAGATGGGCTTCGAATTGCAGGGACAGCTCGTCGAGAAGCCCAGGCAATTGATCGTCGGGCAGCGGGGACAGAGTGCCAGTCAGGTGTACGGCAACATAGTTCCAGGTCGGAACCTGGTCGGGCAGGTTGTACCAGTCCGGCGAGATATAGCTGTCGGGACCGCTGATTGCGATGCGCGCCGGGGTTGGCCCGGAAACTGCGCGGACCATCGGGTTGGAGCGCACGAGGTGCAGGTCGGCATGGGTGCCGTCCGGGTCAAGCACGAAGGGCACATGCGAGATCAACGGTGCCGCGTCGCCCGGCGTGGTCAGGATGCCAAAGCCGCGTTCTCGGGCAAAGGCGAGATTGTCCTCGGAAGGAATGGTGCGAAAGGCGGGGTTCGGGTGCATGTGCCGGTGCGTCTCCTTGGTCGATTGGATGTTGCAGGGGACGTTCCGGATTGGCAAGGTGGTGATGTTCTCAGGGCGGGGTGAAATTCCCCACCGGCGGTATTTGGGGGAGACCTCATGAGCCCGCGAGCGGCCCGACCGATGGTCGGGTGACAAGCAGATCCGGTGCGAGGCCGGAGCCGACGGTGATAGTCCGGATGGAAGAGAACGTGCAACGCGGGCGCCCTGTGCCGGGGCGCGCCGGTGTTGTTCGTGATCGCCTTGGGTGACGTGTCTGTTGCAAAAGGAGAGACCGATATGACACACACCCGATTTGCCTTCATCAAGGCACAATGGCATGCCGATATTGTCGATCAGGCGTTGGCGGGATTCTGCGAGATCATCCCGGCGGCGCAGGTCGACGTGTTCGACGTGCCCGGCGCCTTCGAAATGCCGCTTCTGGCGCGCGATCTTGCCGCCAGCGGGCAGTACGGCGCGGTGGCCTGTGCCGCTTTCGTCGTAGATGGCGGGATTTACCGCCATGATTTCGTCGCGCAGGCGGTGGTCGATGGTCTGATGCGGGCCGGGCTGGATACCGGGGTGCCGGTGCTTTCGGTATCGCTGACGCCGCACCAGTATCAGGAGACCGAACACCACAATGCGATCTACCGCGCGCATTTCGTCGAGAAGGGGCGCGAGGCGGCGCAAGCGGCGCTTGGAGTTCTCAAAACCCGCGCGGGGCTTGTGGCTGCGGCGTAGACCAGCGGCGCGCCTTGCGGCGCACAAGAAAGTTTTGGGGCGGGTCAGGCCCGCCCCGATGCCTGCGGCGCGAGTATTTCCTGCGAAATGAAGGTCGGGGGATCGCCCGCTTTCCAGACCGGAGGCTTTGGCATGATCTTTGCGAACAGGTCCGAGGCGAGGAAGGTATTGAGCCAACGGCCCAACGCAGGGGGCGCTTCGGCATCGAACCGAGGCTTGTCGATAAAGGCGAATTGGCGAACGAAGGGCAGGATGGCCATATCTGACAGGGTTGGGATTGGGCCAAAGAGCCATGGGGTCTCTTCAAGCCGGGTGTTCAGGTCGTTAAGAAAGGTCATCGCCTGCGCGCGCTGGTCTTCAGGGTCCAGATCGGGATAGCGGGTGTGATACTTGGTGCGGTCGAGGACCCGCTTGAAGGGGCCATCGGCACGGGCGATCAGGTCTTGGCCGTCGGCGGGCATCGAGAGCCAGCCTTGCGGATCGCTCTGTTGCAAGGCCCAGATCATGATGTCGAGGCTTTCGTCCAGAACCAGATCGCCAGCTTTGAGACAAGGGACCGTCGCGCTGGGCGAGGTCTTCAGAAACTCCGGCGCCTTGTCGCGCAACAGGATTTCGCGCAGTTCGACCTTCACCCCTGAGATGGCCACGGCCAGCCGCGCCCGCATCGCATAGGGGCAGCGCCGAAAGCTGTAGAGAACAGGATCGGCCATGATGGTCTCTTCCTCCTTCATTTTGCCAGAAATACTCAAAACGCGCGCAGCGCGCCACGCCCAACCTCTGGCAGGGGCCGTCAGGCCCCGAAGAGGGCGGGAGCGCCACGATCAGGCGGTCAGCTGTCCGCCCAGAATACCGGTGATTTTGGTGGTCACCACGGCGCCTTCGATCTGGGGCGAGTCGAAGATCACTTCGGCAAACTGTTCTGTGCGCCCCATCTGCGGGTTTTCCATCAGCACGTGATGCGTGTGCCCGACTTGCGCCTGAAGGTGGCGGGCCACCTGGTCATGTCCGGCGTCGCGCAGGCGTGCGGCGCGGGCCTTGATGGCGTTTCCATTGACCTGTGGCATCCGGGCGGCCGGGGTGCCGGGGCGGGGGGAGTAGGGGAAGACATGCAGCCATGTCAGGTCGCATTCCGCCACCAGCCTGAGCGAATTTTCGAACATCGCCTCGGTTTCAGTCGGGAAGCCGGCGATGATGTCGGCGCCATAGGTCATGTCCGGGCGCAGTTTGCGGGCCTCTTCGCAGAACGCGATGGCGTCGTCGCGCAGGTGGCGGCGTTTCATGCGTTTGAGGATCATGTCGTCCCCGGCCTGCAGTGACAGGTGCAGGTGCGGCATCAGGCGTGGTTCCGTGGCGATGGCCTGCATCAGCGCGTCATCGGCTTCGATGGAATCAATACTGCTGATCCGCAGGCGGGGCAGGTCCGGCACCAGTTTGAGAATGCGCAGCACAAGATCGCCCAGCCGCGGTTCCATCGGCAGGTCCGCTCCCCAAGAGGTCAGGTCGACGCCTGTCAAAACAACCTCGTTGAATCCCTTGTCCACGAGCCGCTTGATCTGGTCCACCACCACGCCCGCAGGCACCGAGCGGGAGTTCCCCCGGCCGAAGGGGATGATGCAGAAGGTACAGCGGTGGTCACAGCCGTTCTGGACCTGCACATAGGCGCGGCTGCGCGTGCCGAACCCGTCGATCAGGTGACCGGCAGTTTCAGTGACGGACATGATGTCATCCACCATGACCTTTTCGGTTTCACCAATGAAATCCGCGGCCATGCCAGCCCAGGTTTCCGGGCGCATCTTCTCGGAGTTGCCGATCACCTTGTCAACTTCGCCCATCGCGGCAAAGGTTTCGGGTTCGGTCTGGGCGGCGCAGCCGGTGACGATGATGCGGGCGGTGGGGTTTTCGCGGCGCAGGCGGCGGATTTCCTGCCGCGCCTTGCGCACCGCTTCCGAAGTTACGGCGCAGGTGTTCACGATCACCGCATCCCCCAGCCCGGCCTCTTGCGACATGGCCTTCATCGCCTCGGTTTCGTAGGCGTTGAGACGACATCCGAGGGTGGTGAACTTGGGTGGCGCGCCAGCCATCAGGCCGACTCCAGAAAGCTGTGGGTAAAGGCGCCGGAGAAGACATGCATTGACGGTCCGGTCATCCAGACACCATCCTCGGCCCAGTTGATCCAGAGCGTGCCGCCATCAAGGTCGATCCGCACCTTGTGTCCCGTCAGGCCTCGTCGCGCAGCGGCCACGGCGGTGGCACAAGACGAGGACCCCGAGGCCATGGTGATGCCGACACCGCGTTCCCAAACCCGCATGCGGATGTGATCCGGCCCGACAACATGGGCGACCTGCACGTTGGTGCGTTCCGGGTAAAGCGGATGGTGTTCGTGTTCGGCACCGAAACGGGCAAGGTCCACGGTCTCGGCATCCTTTACAAAGAAGGTGCAGTGCGGATTGCCCATGCCGGTGGCAGTGGGCGCGCCGTCGATCGGCAGTTCCAGCGTGTCCATTTCGCGGGCCAGCGGAACATCCTGCCAGTCAAGCTGGGGCTGGCCCATGTTGACCGAGGTCAGACCGTCGCCTGCGTCCCGCGCCATCAGGGTGCCGCGATCCGTGGTCAGGCGCAGCGACGTGCGCCCGGTCTCGTCCATGATATGACGCGCGATACAGCGCGTGGCGTTGCCGCAGGCGGCCGAGGTCGATCCGTCGGCATTGTAGAAGGTCAGGTGCCCGTCGTGCCGGTCCGAGCTGATCACGGCAAGCTGGTCAAAGCCGACGCCACAATGCCGATGCGCAATCGCCTTGATCTGGGATTCGCTCAGTTCCACGTCTCGGGTACGCGCGTCGATGACAACGAAATCGTTGCCGAGCCCATGCATTTTCATGAAGGGCAGGGATATGTTCTGGGACCTGATCATGCCGCGCATATACGCCTGTTATTTCGCCGTTTCCAGAGCGATGCATTTTTTCTTGAGAATCGTCTTGACCCCCTTGGACAGTCAGCATAGTAACCGCGCCACAGAGTGGGCCGTTAGCTCAGTTGGTAGAGCAACTGACTTTTAATCAGTGGGTCGTAGGTTCGAATCCTACACGGCTCACCACTTTATCTTGATAAGACAGTGTGTTGCACGCGCATCTTTTGGGGCGCGGTGCGCGCGCGATTGGTGTTGGCTAGCGCGGCAAGAAAATCCGACTGCATGCAACCACGTGTCGGCGGCATGCCCCCCTTCACCTGAGCCGAACGCCCTACCCGAAGGCTAGCGCCAGCTTCATGGCCGAGTTTCCGGGCGCGTATCCGCATGTCCGAAAAGATCGGATTCGAAAGCAAGGCCGCGCCGGGGCCATGCCGTTGCAATCGTGGCGCGGGTTATTCGAATGCTTCGAAGATCTCTTTCACGGCATCGTCCACGGCGCCGGCCAATAGCTTTCCGCCATCATCGTCGCAGGCGTCCTTGAGCTCTTCGACAAACTCGTCCTTGAGGCTGCCAAGGCTGCTTTCCGGGACGGTTGCCACAACGTCGATCTGGCGGTTGTAAAGCGAGACCATGGCCATCAGGCGCACGATCTGGATCACCTGTTCCGGGTCGTTCTCGAATTCAGTCAGAACGCTTTCGCAGCTGTGATGCATGAACGGGGCTGCGGACGAGATGATTTCGTCCATTTGTTCGTCGGCGGACGCGGGCCCGGAAATTGCCATCAGGCCAATTGAGGTTGCGGCATAGAGTCTATGTCTGAACATGTGGGTCACCATTGTTATTGGAGGCGTGGTTGCGCGCCGATCACTTTTTCTTCCGGTAGCCGGCGATGGCGCCGACGACGGCACCCGCCTTGGCGCCATCACTTCCCCCGACGAGATACCCGACACCTGCGCCCACAGTGGCGCCCTTCACCGTGTTCTTGGTGCGCTTGGACTGTGCATCGGCGACCGTCGGCATCGCGAGGCTTGTCGCCAAAAGCAGCGCGATGGCCGTCGTCAGCATTGTTCTGGTCTTCAACATGGTCAGGTCTCCTTTGTTGATCGTAATTGTTCGGTGTCGGTTCTAGCTCATGGTTGCGTCACTGCATGGGTCGGGCAGACAGGAACGCCCAGCTCCCATCAAGAATTTCCGGGCTGGGCTGATAGAGACGCACTGTATAGTTCCATCCCTCCATGATTGGCAGGCAGTTCACCCGCCCGTCTTCGCATCCGCCTAGGTGCACCGTCGGCGAGCCGTCATCGTTGCGTTTGCCCATCACCGAATTGACGACGTAGCCATCAAACGCGTTGGGTTCGAAGAAACCGGCCGCATTGTAGAGGCTGATGGACCAAAATGCACCAACGGGCACGACTGCGGAGACGTCGATCCTGTGTTCACCCACCGGTAGTCTGGGTTCGACGCCAAGGTAGAGTGCTTCCTGTTCGGGCAGCCCGCCCCTGCCGACGTTGCTCCGGACAGCATCGTGACAGCCGCAGCAACCTTGACCCCCATTGCGAAACGACAAGTCCTGTTCATATCAATTCTCCAAAAAAATCTTTAAATGTTACGTGCGGCGACCCGGAATGGTCAAACCCTGTTGCTTTGCTGAAGTGCGGGCGCGGTCACTATGCCGCTCCTCGCTAGGTTGTGTCATCGGACATTTCCCGACAGATTGACGGCATGCGTCTCAACATGGTGACAATCCGGGAGTTTTCGCATGTGGTTGACCTGCTTGATCGGTTTGCCGCACCGGAAATTGTGGATGGCGCCCTTCTGTCTGCAGGATTGGATCGCTCCGTCCTGAAAGAGAAAGCGGGTTTTGCCCCCTATGCCGCAGAGGGCGTTGTGGTCGAGGCCGTGGCACGTTCCGTCGGGGATCGTCATCTGGGGGCAAGGGTTGGCCATGCATTCGACTATTCGACATACGGTGCCTACGCGACCTATGTGCTGGGCGCGCCAGATCTGGGATCGGCGCTCGAAAGAGGACGGCGGGCGCTGGTGCTGACGCATCCCGGTTCTTCAATCACATTCCGGCAAACCGGTTCGCATCTCGTGGTCGGAAGGGATTCAAGGGGATTGACGATCACCGGTCACAGGCATCTCGACGAAGGCACGGTGTTCGTCATTGGGGCCGTGGCGCGGCATTTCCTCGGGTCGGGCTGGGTGCCGGACTGGGTCGAAATCCCCGATGAGCCGCGAAATTGCATTGAAACACTCGAGCGTCTTGTCGGGGCGCCGGTGCGCGTCCGCGCGGGTCCCCCTGGCATTGCCATCCGGCTGTCTGAACTGCCGACGCTGAACCCGGACGTGTCGCACCGGCAAGACAAGATCGCGTTGCAGGACCTAGCCGGGCTGATGGGGGTATCCCCTGTACAGACAGTTGCCGATGTCGTCGAACACATTCTCCGCATCACCTTTGCACATGGGGACGTGTCCGAGGAATCCGTGGCACGGCACCTCGCGATCGGGCCAAGAACATTGCAGCGTGCCCTGCGACGGGAAGGGACGTCGTTCAGGGATGTGCGGGCAGGGTTTGCAGAGAAAAACGCACGTCATCTCGTCGCGCGGACGGACAGACCCCTGGAAGAGATCTCCAGCATGCTGGGCTACAAGCATCCCAGAAGCTTTCGGCGCGCTTTCAAAAGCTGGACGGGGGTTTCGCCATCCGGGTATCGCGCCAACCCGCCCGGAGCGTGAAAAGCTCGTTGGGGCACAGGGCCTCCGGGGGGCGCATGCTTTTGGCGGGTATACATGTACGGCCCGGCACAAAGGCGGTTGCAGGAGCGGGCGGGCGCTTTATACCAAAGTGATCCACAGGAATGGAAAATCGCCCCGTGATTGTAAGCTTCAGCAAGAATTTCCTGCTCATCAAGACACGCAAGACTGCCGGGACTTCGGTTGAGCTGGCCTTGTCGCCTTTCCTCGCGGCCGGTGATGTCGCGACGCCGATCAATCCGAAGGAAGAGGAAACGCGCAATGCCGGCGAAGGGGTTCTGATCGGACGACCTGCACGACTGGGCATCAGTCTCAGGGATCATTCGCCGCTGTGGCGGGCGCGTTTTGTCTATGGCCGACGGATCGACGACATGCGCATCGTCACCATCGCGCGCAACCCGTGGGACCGGGCGGTTTCGCAGTTCTTCTGGACCATGCGGCGCACCGACATGCGGGCGCGGGATTTTGGCGACCAGCGCGCGGCGTTTGCCAAATATACCCGCACCTATGGTCCGCGCGGGCCGTTGGACTGGGTCTATGGACGCAAGCGGCAGCGCGCATTGTCCAATCACCATATGTACAGCCGCAATGGTGAAAACCAGGCGGCATTTGTCATCTTCTTTGAACGTCTCGAGGAAGACCTCGCGCGACTGGGTGCGGGGCTTGGCCTTGAAGGGCGCCCGGTGCCGCCGAACGCGAAATCCGGTATCCGCCCCAAGACGGCGCGGCGCTGGCAGGAGTACTACGATGATGACCTCAGGGATTTCGTGGCGAGGCACTGCCGCCGGGAGATCGAGGACTACGGGTATGATTTCGCAGGCGAAGCCGCGCCGGAATACCGCAAGTCGCTCTGGTAGGGGCAGTCTTAGCGCGCCCCGACAACCACGAAAGGTGCCCAGACCGACGGGTGGGCGTGATGCGTGATCTCCCCGCGATCTATCATGTCCAGCATTGCCCGGCGCAGGTGCTGTGCCTTGGCGGCGCCTTCCGCTTCGGGCGGGGCCGAGAGCGTGGCCAGTGTCAACCGGGCGGCGGCATCGTCGCGCACCGGCCAGTGTGACACGAGAAGTGACTGCGCCCCCGCAAAGAGAAATGCGCTCGCCAGCCCCGACAGACCCTCGCCACCGGGCGTGCCATCGGACGCCGCCGTATTGCAGGCTGACAGGATCACCCAATCCGCCACAAGATCCAGCCGGGCCGCTTCGGAGGCGGTCAGTAGCCCGTTGTCGGTTTCGTCCGGTTGATCGGGGGCGGAAAAGGCCAGCGCCGGTTCGCTGAGCCCGCTCAGGTCGCCCGCCACGAGACCATGAGTGGCGAACACCACGATTTCAGCGTCGCGCAGGCGTGTAGATGATTTGACGGCGGCCTCTGTCGCGTCGGCTCCGAGGGCGAGGTGGTCGAGCGGTGTGTCCAGTGCATCGGCCAGCCCCAGCAGCTCGCGCCGTGTGCCGGGCAGGCGGGCCAGTGCGCGCACTTCGTCTGCCGCGTTGGCGCTGCGGGTGAACAGAGTGGCGATCTGTGGCGTCTCGGCATCCGGCGCGCCCTGAAATGCCGGATCAGCAAATCCCGCGAGGGCGACCTTGGGGGGACGTGTCGGCTGAGTTGCGCGCTGGGCGAGGAAGGCGGCGGCAGAAGGGACCGTGGCAAAGCCAAAGCGGCGGATCAGCCACGGGGCGGACTGGAAATCGGCATCGGTTTCAAGGGTGACGGGACGGTCCAGCAACACGGCAAGGGGCAGGCCGGACAGGGCGCCTTCCTTGACGACATAGACTGTCTCGACGCCGTCCAGACTGTCCGAGATCGGCGCGATCAGCGCCTGATAGAGTGTGTGGGCTGTTTCGGTATCAAAGGCGGGGGCCGCATCCCCGGCAAACGCCTCATCCAGCGCCTGCGCGGCGCGCGATGGGCCGGAGGGATCGAGATCGGCTCGCAGCCGTCGGATCGCCTCATCCAGTTCCCGATCTGTCAGGGCCGAACGGGCCCATGTGGCCGTTGTTGCGGTCATGGCAAAAAGATAGGTTTCATCTGGCGTCGACACCGGCATGAAAAACGCTTCGCCCTGGGCCAGAGAAGACTGGATCTCGGAAACGGATACGGTGCGGGGCTGGGTCAGGCGGGCGAAGTCTGGGAACTGGGCCGCCAGCGCGCGGTCGGTTTGAGCGATCTGTTCGGAGAGCTGTTCAAGCTGTTCCCGGAAAGCCGCAAGGCGGGGGTCGCCTTGTTGTGTGTGGGTCAGAAGCGCGATGTATTGCGCGTCTGTCGCGCGCCACAGGTTCACCAGTTCCTGCTTTTGCCGCGCCAGTGCGGCCAGTGCGTCGTCCCCGGCCGCAAAGCGCGCCGCGACGCGCTGGGCGACATGGGCGGCCTTGCTGGCCTGCGCCCACTGCGCCGCCCCGAAGGCCCGGTTCATGCCCGCGTCGCGATCCGTTTCCCATGTTGCAACCACGCTGGAGAGCACCTGTCGACGGGTGTCGCGCAATTCCTCTGCGCCGGTGGTGACCTCAATATCCATCTGCCATCGGTTCGACAGGAAGCCCTGCATCGCGGCATCAGACAGTTTCGCGCCAGTTGCCGCGTCGCCCGCGCCAAGATGCAGCCATGCGCGGTTGAAGGTCGCCTTGATCAGTTCGGGGTGGTTGGGCGGCAGGACGGTGGCCAGCGCGGTCTGCGCCTCGGCGGCGAGTTCGATGGCCCCGGCAAAGTCATTCGCAGCGCCCCGCGCGGCAGAGAGGTTCAGAGCGGCGCGCGCGAACCGCGCCGGATCGTCGCTCTGGCGTTGGATGGCAACGGCCTTTTCAAGCGCCTGCGTTGCCTCCGCGACCTGACCGGACTGCAGCAGGGTCAATCCCAGGTTCGAAAAGGAAACCCCGGTCTTGAGGTGATCCTCGGGGAAGATTGCAAGGCGGATGTCGAGCGATTTGCGTTGTGCCTTGAACGCGCCGTTGAGATCGCCTTCGGCGCGCAGGGCTTCGCCCAGCCCGTCAAGAATGTTGGCGCGCACTTCTGAGGTGGTGATCCCGGCCCCGACCAGCATGGAATCGGCCTGAAGAAACAGGCCGCGCGCCTCGGCAAACCGGCCCTGTCCACGCAGGATTGCGGCAAGGTTGCCGATCACGGTGGCCATATCGCGGGTGGACCAATTTGGGCTGGGTGTCATGTCGCCCTGTTGCAAAAGCGCCTGCCGGTAATAGGTCTCTGCGCTCTGCGGATCGCCATTCAGCGACGAGAGACGCCCCAGTGCATTGAGCACGCGCACGGTGTCGTGCTTGGGCAATTCCGCCAGCATCGGCACCACCTGGTTGAGGATCGCGATGCCGTTCTGAACATAGCCATCCTGTTCCGTGAAATAAGCAAGGTTGGTGACGTTGGTGATCAGGTCTTCCTTGCTGGCCTCGGGGCTGTTCAGGGTGAGTTCAACCGCTTCCTGTTGCAAAAGCCGTGCTTCTTCAAAGCGGTTGAGATCGCCAAGAATGGTGGCCAGAAGCGCCTTGGAGTGGATGATGACATTGTCGATCCCGCCATGATCCAGCCGCATCTGCAGTGCGCGACGCGCGGTTTCCTCGGCCTCGACCAGCCTGCCTTGCTGGGCCTGCGTGGCGGCGATGTTGTGCAGGTCGGACGCCATCGAAAGCTCGTTTTCCGGGATCGAGGCATTGAGCGCGTAGGTTTCGTGATAGAGCGCCTCGGCTTCGGCATACCGGCCTGCGTAATAGAGTTCATTGGCTTTGAGCGCGATGTTGAATGCCTGCGTGATGATCTTGCCTTCGGCCTCGGTCAGGTCTCGCGCCTGCGTGGGGTTGGACAGACCCGTTGAGAGAACAAGGCAAACGGCAAGGGCAAAGGGTTTCATGGGCAGTTTCTCAATCAGAGGGCATCACGATCAGGCAGGAGGTATAGGCATCGTCCGAGGGGCAGCTTTCGACGCGCTGGCCCGGAAGGTCAGAGGCCGAAGCGGCGGTATGGGCGGCGTGAAGGAAGAACTCCAGCGTGTCGCGGCTGGCGCGGCGTGCCTGCGTGGCACCAAAACCGGTATCGGTTTTTCGGGCCAGATCGGCCTGCCGCCAGCGCAGCGCCTTGCGGGCGTATTCCAGCGTTTTGTCGGGGACATCGCCATGGCGCAGGACATTGGCCGCCGAATAGAGAAAGAAATCCCGGTTTGGCATCTGATGCGTTTCATGCGCCGCGAGAACCCGGTCGGTTACGGCGATGAAGGCGGCGGTGGCGATCGGCTCCTGCGCCACCAACTGGCCATAGATACGCATCATTTCGACGTAGAACTCTGCAACAAGTGCATCAACGTCCAGCCCTGCGCCCTCGGCAATGGCGCGCGATTGCATGAGCAGGTCAAGCGCGGCGTCGATCTGGCCATCTGCGGCCAGAATACGTGCCTGGCGTTGCAGTAGTGTGTAACGCTGGCGGGGGCTTGAGACGACGTCCATCGCGGCGGCCAGTGCGGCGCGCTCGACGTCCGGGCGGTTGATCTCGGTGGCGGCGGCGGCGAGACCGTTCAGGGTGGAAAAGGCGATGTCGGCTGCTTCCGTATTCACATGGCCCCACCAATCGGGATGGCCGGACAATTGCCACGGCGTCGTTGTCATGTAACCAAGCGCCCGCATGTAGGCATTCGCCGCCTCGCGGTGGCGCCCGAGGGAAAACAGCGCCTCGGCGGTGAGTTTTTCCGCCTCGGTGTTCACCGCGCGTAGGTCGGCCTCGGCAAAGCTCGTGTCCATCGGCAGGAGCGCCGATCCGGCCAGCACCAGCACCCGTCCATAGGACCCGGAGGACTGGGCGTCGTAGGCGGTTTCCAGCGTGTCACGCGCGATGTCGAGCGCGGATGTATTGAAATCCCCAAGCTGTCCCTCGGCCCATTCGGCGGCGTGTTTTTTGTAATCGGCAATGTCCTTTGCGCCAAAGGTGCGGGCCAGGGTGGGCAGGGCAAGGGTCAGCGCGGCATGGGCTTCGGCAAAGCGGCCCAGATCGGCAAGCGCGTAGGCGCGCGAGGCCATCAGCGCGGCCTGAAAATCCGATTGCCCGGCATCGCCCGCGATCAGCGCAAGCCCGTCTTCGGCAACCTGCAGGGCATAGGCGGGATTGCGGGCCTCGAGTCGCAGGTGATCGGCCAGCATCGCGTAAAGAATCGCAAGGTCCGGGTCGATGACACCCGAAGCCTTAACGCTGCGCAGGATGCCCGCGATTCCGAGCGCCATCTCATCCGGGTTCGCGCCCCTTTGGAACAGCGCGTCGATCTCGGCCATGGCCTGATCAAGCGTGTAGGCCTGTGCAGGTGGGGCAAAAAGGGTGAGACAGGTCAGGCAGGTGGCAAGCAGGCGGCGCATCAATAACCCCCGTGCCCGACGATGACGAAAGGCGCCCAGGCCGCCGGGTGGGCCAGTGTCGGATCGCTTTGATCCATCAACAGGGTTTGCATCGCCGATTGCAGGGCTTCGGCCTTGCGACGTGTTCCGGGCGCGGCGCGCAGGGCGGTGAAGGTATCGGTGGTCAGCCGCGCCGCGGCGTCGTCGCGCACCGGCCAGTGGGACACCAGCAAGGACCGCGCCCCGGCAAAAAGAAAGGCGCGTGCAAGGCCCGAAAGTCCTTCGGCATCGGGGTGTCCATCGCTTCCGGCGGTGTTGCAGGCCGACAGGACCACCCAGTCAGCCGCAAAACGCATTCCCGCGATCTCGGAACTTGTCAGCAGCCCGTCATTCCCCGGCGCCACGGTGTCAGGTGGGGTCAGGACAAGCGCGGGCTCGGCCAGCCCGCGCAGCTCGCCGGACAAGAGGCCGTGGGTGGCAAAGGCGATCACTTCGGCGCGGTCAATGGGGGCGGCGCGCACGGCTGGCTCGGAGGCGTCGGCACCCAGATGGACCCGGCTTTGGTCGCGGCCCAGAACCTCGGCCAGCCGATCAATCTCGGTCCGGGTGTTGGGCAGTGGGGCCAGCGCGCGGATGCTGTCGAGATCGGCCGCGCCAGAGCGGAAGAACTGCCCGCCGCTTGGGTTGGAAAGCGCGCCGGAAAAGATCGGATCGCCGAACCCGAGAAAGGCAAGCTGATCCGCGTGGGGCGCGGCGCGGTCTCGGGTCACGAGGGCGAGGCTTTCGACTGAGGGCAGGGTGGTCAGCGCATGGCGCTGGAACATCCATCCCGTCGCACGGAGCGCCGCCGGATCGTTGTTTTGCCCATTGATTTTCCGGTCCGTGACCAAAAGGCCGAAGGGCAGGCCGGACAGGGGGCCGTCCGTGACGGTGTAGATGTGGTTGAGGCCCTTGAGATATGGCTCCAGCGGGAAGATCAGTTCGGAATAGAGCAGCCACGCGTTCAGCCGATCAAAAGCCGGGGTCGAAGGCCCGTCAAAAGCGTCGTCCAGCGCTTCGGCGGCGCGCACGGTCGCTGCGGCCTGAAGCGATTGACGAATGGCCGTGACGCTTTCGCCAATTTCCGAGGTGCCCAGCGACAGGCGATGCCACGCGGCAGCATCCGGTGTGATCAGCCAGACAAATGTGCGCCGTTCGCCGGAATAGAGAAACAAGAGCCCCTCGTCGGCGGCGAGATGGGATTGCACATCCGCAACGGAAAGCGGGTGCGGGCGGGCCAGCTTGTCGAATTCGGGAAACTCGGTTGCGATGGTGGCATCGAGCGCCGCGATCTGGGTGTTGAGATGGCTGATTTCCCCCGAAAGTCGGGTGAATTCGGCGCGCGCATCCCCAGCCGCGTCCCCGCCCAGACGTGCCAGAGCGGCCTCGTTGGCCTGCACCTTGTCGGCGAGGATCTGGCGATCCTGAAGGCGTCGGGCAAGCGCGTCATCCCCTGCCGCAAGGCGCTGGCTGGGTCTGTTGCAGCGCGCTTCCGGCAGAGGACAGGAAGCCCCATTGCGCGGCCTGAAACGCTTCGTCCAGAAGCGTGATCCGCTGTGGTTCGGGCGCGGCGTGGCTTTCGCAGGCCAGCCCGGTCAGCGTGATCATCGAGGCCAGGAACAGAACCATACGGCACAGCATGGTTCAGCCATCCCCCGGCACGGCGTCGATTTCGAATTGCAGCACTGCGCCACCGGGGCCGTCTTCCTCGTCATCCAGCGCAATCGCGCCGCGTGTCGTGGTGCCGAAACCGGCCTGCATGAAGGCGGCGGCCATGCTTGAGGCGTTGCCGCGCGTTGTTTCCAGCTCGGCCTGCTCCATGAAGGCAAGGTTCTCGACCACGGATTGCGGTTTGGCCGGGGTCAGGACCATGATCACCCGGTCGCGACCAAAGGCCGTGTCGGTGATCCGCAGCAACCCTTTTTTGAGGCTGTCGCCGGGCTGCATCCGGCCGGAAAAGAAATGGCTGATGGAATAATCGCTGCCTACGTACAGCACGTTCACATCCACTGGTTGATCCGTGTTGTTCCGGGCAAGGATATGCACCTCGTCGCCGGGGATCAGCTTGGGCACGGCCACGGTATCAAGCGTGCGAAGCGTCTTGTTGCGCTTGTTCTTGGTGCGCAGTTCCACGTCCACATCCAGATCGGATGCGCCATAGCCTGCGCCGATTTTCAGAAGATTGAGCGCGCGCGACATGTGACCGAGCGTGTCTTCGAGAACGATGGCCAGATCCTCGGTCGACTTGTCGGCAATGCTGATCGAAGGAGTCTGGCCAGGGTTCTCGGGATCAAACAGCCCCGAGGAGGGCAACAGCCAGACCGCGCCGGGGCGCGGGCTGTCCGGGAGAAAGGCCATGCGGATATCCGCGTCCTCGCCGGGGGGGACAAAGCTGATGCGGCTGGACATCTCACCATCAGTGCGGATCACCGCGAGTGCTTCGGCAAGGGCGGCGCCGTGGTTGGCGGCATCCGGCTCGGGCAGGGCGACGGTGAGGGTGAAATCCATGCCCTGCGCCTGTTTGCGCAGATAGGCGCCGTTCGGGATGACGTCGGGCGTCAGGGCTTCGTGGCCATGGGCGGCAATCGGCACAACTTCGGCGGAAAAGGCATCGGCCCAGTCCACGCGGAAATAACCCAGTACCGCTTCGTCCGCATCGGCGGCCGAGGCAAACAGCGCCAGTTCTGCCCCTTCGGTCAGATTGTGTAGAGCGCCTGCGGGGATGGTCAGCACGTCGCCCCCGATTTCGACCGGCCACTGGGTCACGGGTTTCACGGGCTCGCCCGAGAACACGACCGTGTCGAGATCGCCCTCGAACATCGGGGTTGACCGGGCCATGTTCTTGACCGCGTACCGTCGCAACACCTCCTGCCCCAACTGGCGATAGGTGATGCCGGGGTTCTGGGCCAGCGTTTCAAAAAGGACAAAGGTGAACACCCCTTGGGATCGCCGCCCCTTCTTGCCCTTGGGTAGGCGTTTTTCGGGGGTGGTTTCGTTGGTCTGCGCCGCGAAGAAGGCTACGAATCCGCCGGTGTCACCCGCCGGGGCCGCATCGGCGACCGGGCTTTCGGGACGGGCACGGGGATCGGGCAGGGCGCGGGAGCTGGTTTCGGCATCGGCCAGCGCGGCATCGGGAATGCCCAGGGCGCGCGGGTCGAGTTTGCGCAGGCGCACGTCGTCATCCCCCGTGGGCGCGGCGCGGGTTGCGGTGCCGGAATGGCAGCTGTCAAAAACCGCCCAGACGGTGGCGCCGCGCGCGCGCAGGGCGTCGATCATCTGGCCGATTTCGTCGTCAACCAGCGCGTTTTCGACTGTGCCCACCGTATCGTTCCAAGGGCCGATATCGACGGGTAGAAACAATTCGTCCAGCCCGTCCAGCTCGCTGTCCGGGTCGGCGGCGGGGGCCTGGCTCCCGTGGCCGGAGAAGTGCAGATAGACAAAGTCCCCCGGCTGAACCGTTTCCGTGAGATCGGCAAAGGCCTGACGAATCGCGGCCAGCGTGGGCGCGGTCGATCCTTCGATACCATCGGCAAGGATGGTGACATTTTCCGGCGCGAAGGGCGTGCTCGCCGACGTGGTCAGGAACCGCTGCACAAGGTCGATGTCATTGGCCGGACCCCTCAGCCAGAACCGTTCATCCAAGTTGGTATAGGTCGAGGCTCCGATCAGGATCGCGTGGTTGTCCCGTGCAAGGGCGGGCAGCGCCAGCATGGCAGCGGCGGCCGAAGCAAGAAGGGTGGTGCGCAACATGTCCGGCATCCTCAATTGGTGATCAATGCGTATTGATTTTCCGCCGCGCCCTTGTTGCGCACCTCGACACGAAAGCCGCTGGTGGTCGCCGGGCGCCAGCCGCAATAGGCGATGTCGCTGACATCCGTGTCCGAACACACGAGCCGCCCCTGTGCGTCATATATGTAGAGGTTGAGATCGGTGTTGCCCTTGCCTTCGACATAGACCTCGGCATAGGCGCCGCCGGTGAACGGGAGCGATTCATATTGGTCGGTGCCATTGGCGCCGATGGTGACGACGCTGTAGACCGGGCCGTCCGCGACGCCCTTGGTCATCTCGACGCGGATATCCTCGATCAGCCCCGACATGAGCTCATCGTCCCCGGCCAGCGCCGCAGCGGTGTCGAGCATGTCCTGCCATGTGACCATCTCTCCACCGCTGCTGCCCCCAACTGGGGCGCGATCGCTGGCGCTGAGCGCTACGGATTTGCGCAGCTTGGCGGCCGAGATCATCAGCAGGGGATCGGTTTCGGCCTGGGCGATGGCAAACAGCTCTCCGGAGAGGCGGAAGGTATTCAACGGGCTGGTCTGGGCCTGTGCCTGAGCGCTGGTCGCGGCCAGAAGGGCCGAGAGACAAAGGGCTTTGAGCTTCATTCCGGGTCTCCTGAAAAGGGGGAATTCAAATAATTAACTTGTCTTCAATCTAAGGAGGCAGCTTTGCCCGGATCAACGGAATTCTGCGTGATCCGCCGTTTCTAACCGGATTTGTCATGAGCCTTGCGTGACGCGCCCCGCTAGGGTGCAGGAAACCGAGATCAAGGAGTACGAGATGCGAGTTTTGCCCCGATTTGTCCTTTTCATGGTACTGCCGCTGTGGCTGTTCGCCATGCCCCAGATGGCCAAGGCAATGGCCTCGATGCGCCCTGCGATCGACGCCACATTCGTCATTCGGTCCAACGATCTGGAAGAGCGTCTTCTGGGGTCGGGGTTCCGGTTTCTGCGCCCTGGTTTGGCGGTGACGAATGCGCATGTGGTGGGCAATGAGAGCACGGTTTTGATTGTCGATGTGCACGGCGCGCGCGAGGTTGCGACGGTGGTGGCCCGCGATCCGGTGCGCGATATCGCGATCCTGAGCGTCTCGGAGTCCGACACCTACCTGCGACCAACCCCTGCTGGGACAACGGATCTGGGACAGGTGGTCTATGCCATTGGCGCGCCCTATGGGGTGGAGTTCTCGCTCAGCCGGGGGATTATCTCGGCGCTGGAACGCCAGATCGAGGCCAATGTGCCGATGCGCATGATCCAGCATGACGCCGCCGTCAATCCCGGCAGCTCCGGAGGGCCGCTGATGGACATGAGCGGGCGGCTTGTGGGCATGAACAGCCAGATCGCGGACGGGTTCCGCAATTTCATCGGCATCGCCTATGCCATTCCGACCGAAGCGCTTGTGGCGGCCATCGCGCGGCTTGAGCAAGGGGGCGAGACAGACTTGCCGCGCATGGGGCTGCGTACGCGCCCCGTGAGCCCGAAAGTGGCCGCCGCAATGGATCTGGAAGATCGCTCGGGCATTCTGGTCGATTCCGTTTCGGCTGGCAGCGCGGCGGATCGCGCCGGGATGAAACCCGGTGACATCCTGCGCGAAGTGGGCGGGCGTCCGCTGGAAAAGATCGGTGACCTCGCCTTTGCGCTCGAGGCGGTCGCCGGGCGCCCCGAATTCGAAGTTATCGTTGAGCGCAGCGGGCGCGAGGAATCCCTGACTGTAACCACGGCCGGTGAAACCCCGACCAGCGCGGTACGGCACGGCGAACCCGCGCGCCGCTCGGAGTATGGCTTTGATGAAACCGGAATGAAAATTGGGTCGGACGGGTGGATCGACTCGGTCACCGAGTTGAGTCTTGCCCATTACGAAGGTTTGCTGGCCGGGGATCGGATCGTCGCGGTGAATGGGGTGACTGTAGTCGACGGGCTGTTCGAGAGCTTCCGCATCACGCGGCCTGTGCTCTTGCTGGTCGAGGTGTCCGACGGGTCGACCAAGCATGTGATCCTTGATCCGTGGGCGCGTCCAGGTCGGTTGCGGCCGGTGTCCGGTGCGAATGTGCTTGACGAAAGCGTTGTACTCTTCTGAACTTGGCGAAAGGAATTTGCCATGACCAACCCCTCTGTCCTGATTGTTGAAGACGATCCTGTCAGCGCCGAAACCGTCGCCACCGTGGCCCGAAGCCTTGGGTGCGAAACAGAGGTGCAGGGCACCTATGACGATGGGTTGGCGGCGGCGACGTCCGGAGATTTCGACGTGATCATCGTGGATCGCATGCTGCCCGGTGGCGACGGGATCGACGCCATCGCCAAGTTGCGCGGTGCGGGCTCGAATGCGCTTGTCCTCGTGGTGAGCGCGTTGGGCCGGGCCGCGAACAAGATCGAAGGGCTGGAACGGGGGGCGGATGACTACCTTGCCAAGCCGTTTGATGCCGACGAGCTGCGCGCGCGGGTGCAGGCGCTGTTGCGGCGTGCAAGGATGCAGACCAGCGACAATGACCTGTTGGTGTTCGGCGACCTCGAGGTGCGGCTTAAGGCGCGCACCGTGCATTTCGGCCAGACCCATATCAAGGTGACGCCCAAGGAATTCGATCTTTTGACCTTCTTCGCCCAGAATGCCGGCCAACCGGTGACGCGGATGCAATTGCTCTCCGAGGTCTGGAACCTGCATTTTGACCCCGGCACCAACGTGGTCGATGTTCATATCAGTCGCCTGCGTCGCAAGCTTGAGGCCGATACCGGCGTGACCTACATCCATACCGCGCGGGGTGAGGGGTATATCTTTTCGCCAACCGCGCCCGAAGCTGCCTGATACATGGATCGCAAGACCTCTCGATCGGCCAGCCTGCGCCTGACCATCCTGATCGCGGGGGTCATGGTGCTGGTGTCGCTTGGGGGGCTGTGGTTCCAGTACGGACAGGTGGCGCGCGCCTTTGATGCGCGCCAGATCGAGGCGTTACAGGCTGATCTGGATGGGTATTCCGCGCTTTATGATCAGCGGCGGATCCCGGCCCTGCGGCAGGCGATGGAGTTCCGGGCCCGCACGCAGGTGGGGTACGAGCGCGTCTTCCTGCTGCTTGATAAACAACAGCAATTCCTGGGCGGCAATATTCCAAGCTGGCCTGAAGGTGTGGAAATCACTGCGCAGGGGTTTAAAGCCGACCCGGTGCAATGGTTTGACTATACGCTCCCGAATGGTGAGGCCGGTCGATACATGGGCGTGGCGAGGTCTTTGCCCGGTGGCTTTCCCATTCTGGTTGCCACGTCATTGACCCAGAAACAGGCGTTGATGGCGGATATGCGGGCCACGATTGCGCTTGCGGCGGTCATCATGGTCGCGCTCAGCATCGTTGCTGGATGGCTAGTCAGCCGTCTGGTGATCACGCGCATTGACCGCGTGAACCGGCTGGCCGACCGGGTGGCGGGCGGTGAGCTTGGCGCCCGCATTCCCGGTGCGCGCAGCGATGACGAGTTCGGACAGCTTGAAACCCATGTGCATGACATGCTGGATCGGATCGAGACCCTGCAAAACGCAACGGCGCGCCTGTCCGACAATATCGCGCATGAATTGCGCACCCCCCTGAACCGCATCCGGCAGGGGCTGGACCGGGTCGAGGGGCAAGACGCGGTGGTTGATGGGTTGAAGGCCGAGTTGAATGACACCGTGCGGGTGTTCGAGGCGCTGCTCGACATCGCCTCTGCCGAGGCCGCAACCGGGGACATGCCGTCGCTTGTCCCGGTGAATCTTTCGGAGCTGTGCGAACAGATGTTCGACCTTTACGAACCGCTGGGCGAAGAGCGCGAATTGCGGGTCAGCGCCGAGATTGCGCCGGATCTCTGGATTGTCGGAGACCGCGCTCTTGTCTCACAGCTTTTGGCGAACCTGCTGGACAATGCGCTGAAGTTTACAGCGCCCGGGGATGCCGTGACCCTGTCGCTGCAAGAGGCTGGCGAGCGGCATCGGCTCAGCATCTCCGATACCGGCCCGGGGGTGCCGCAAGAGCTGCGGGATCGGCTGTTCGAACATTTTTCACGGGGTGAACCGGCGCGCGGCGTGAAGGGACACGGTCTCGGCTTGGCGCTGGTGCGCGCGATTGCCGCGCGCCACGGGGCCAAGCTCAGGATTTTGCCTCAAAACAAGGGCTTTGCGGTCGAATGCCTTTGGCCTAGAGTTGACGCGATGTAAGCTGCTGCATCTGGGTTGGGTTGGACATTGGTTTCTGAAATTTTGCGTAGTTTTTTGGGCGCGGCCGTGGTGACACTGGCGGGGTGCGCCGCCGTCAACGAACCGATTAATGCGACGTCGCGCGGCGGTATTCCGGGCGGAGCCGAAAGCCAAACCACCTATGTTGTTGATGACGTCTTTATCGGACTTGCCTTTTCCGGTGGCGGTACGCGGGCGTCGTCTTTCTCTTATGGCATGTTGCAGGAACTGCAGGCCAATGGCCTGTTGAAATACGTGCGTTTGGTGTCGGGCGTGTCCGGCGGATCGGTGACGGCGGCCTATTACGGGCTGACCGGACCGCGCGGCATGAAAGGCTATCGTGAGAGATACCTGATCAAGGACGCCGAAACCTATATGGCGAACAACCCGGTCAATCCGGTCACGATTGCCAAGGGGCTTTCGGGCGGCGCCAATGATCGCAGCACCTTTGCACGGTTCCTTGACGAAACCCTGTTCCACAACGCGACCTTCAAGGACCTGCACAAGTCCGGGGTCGAAACCTGGATCAACGCCAGCGACGTGGCGAATAACACGCCCTTCCTGTTTTCCACCGAGACCTTTGCCGCGCTGTGTAGCGACCTGACCAAGCTGCCCGTGTCCGAGGCGGTGGCGGCGTCGGCGGCGTTTCCGTTGGTCTTTGCGCCGATCGTGCTTGAGAGCCATCAGGACTGTAACTACCGGGAACCCGATTGGCTTACGGCGGCGCGCAACAACCCCGAGGCCACATCGGCCCTGCGTGCCTATGGCAAGGCGCTTGAAAGCTATCGCGACCCGGACAAGGTACGTTATGTGAAGCTGCTGGATGGGGCCGTGACCGACAATTTCGGCACCACTGGGCTTTCGGTGGCGCGTGCCAAGTCGCAAAACGAGGTCGGTCCGCTGACCCCGAAACAGGCGGTACGGATGCGACGGATGATGTTCCTTGTCGCCAATGCCGGGGTGCAGCAGGACTATAAATGGACACAAGAGATCAAGGGGCCGGGGGGCGTGGAACTTGCCATGTCGATTGCCAACAGCTCCATGGGAGCCGCCACGCGGGTGGGCTTTGACGTGATGCGCCTGTCTCTGGATCGCTGGCACAATGACCTCGTGGAATGGCGCTGTAGCCTGTCATTGCCCGAGGTAAAGGACCTGCGCGGATCGCTTGACGGATGGGATTGCCAGGACGTGAAGCTGTTCGTGGGCGAGGTCAATTTCGATCCGCTGCCCAAGGAGATGCGGGACAGGCTTGATGAGATTCCGACGCGGCTCAAGCTGCCCGAAGAGCAGGTGGACCTTGCGATTGCCGCCGCGCGCCAATCGACCCGTCTCAACGCCGAGTTCAACGGCTTTCTGCGCAGTCTTAAGGGGGCGGAGCCTGTCGAAGGTGCGCGCCGCATAACGCCCAAAAAATCAGCCCCGGTTTCGAATTGATGACAAATCCGTTCATGTTTCAACACGCGCTTGATCGGTGCCAAATCCCTTGTATCGTTGGCTATTATGACCAAAGCTCTTAAGCCAAGATCATATTACCTCGGACTGCTCATGACAGTCTTCTGCGCGGCGCTTTTTGTCCTGGGCGTCGCGCAGACCCATGCGCAGACCGCCCCGCAGACGCGAGCCGTTCTTGTCGGGGTGAGCGATTACTATCATCTGGACGCGGACCTTCGAGGGCCGCGCAATGATGTGGCGCTGATGCTGCGCGCTCTGCTTGGGCGCGGGATCGCACCGGAGAATATCACCGTTCTGAGCGAGGGCGTTGAGGATGCCCCCGAGGGTGTCATCCAAGACAAGCCTACCCGCGCGGCGATTTTGGCGGCAATGGAGGCTGCCAGAGGTCAAAGCGCTTCGGGCGACACGGTGCTGTTCTATTTCTCCGGCCACGGCTCGCAGATGCCCGACCAGAGCGGCGATGAGCAGGGCGGCTATGACCAGATTTTCCTGCCTGCCGATGCAAAAGGCTGGCAGTCGAGTATCGGCGCCGTGGAAAACGCGCTTGTTGACGATGAACTTCGCGTTTGGGCGGTGTCGGTGCTGGGGCGGGGTGCGCAGCTGGTGGCGATTGTCGATGCCTGTCATTCCGGTACCGGGTTTCGCGCACTGGAAGGCGGGGCGGGGGCAGCACGCTATGTCGATCCCTCCATGCTGGGCGTGCCGGATGCCGCTGAGCCACGCGAAACCCACGACACGGGGGCCGAGTTGAGCGGTGATTTTGTGTTTCTCTACTCCTCGCAATCCGACCAGCGCAGTTTCGAATATCCCTTGGGCGATGGCGCCGATCCGGCCAATTGGTACGGCGACTTCACCCGCAACCTTGTCCAGGTGCTCGAACAGGCCGATGCGCTTAGCTACGGACAGTGGCTGCAAGCCGCGCGCGACGGGATGCGCAAGGCCTCAGCCACCGCTACGCAAACCCCGGATGGCGAAGGTACGCTTCTGGATGCTGCGGTTTTCGGAGAGGGCGGGGCCGCCGGGCAGCGGATGGTGATCAAGGGCGGCAAGCTGCAGCGCGGCGCGCTTTCCGGTGTGGCGCCCGGTGCGGTGCTGGCTGTGTACGGCGCCGCGACGGGAGGTGAAGTTCTGGGGCAGGTCGAAGTGATCGAGGCCATGCCCACGCAAGCCACGCTTCGGGGACGCGACGGTTTTGCCGTGCCCGCCGCGGGCTACGGCGAAGAAGTGGCGCCGGGCCTGCCGCCAAAGCTGGTGATTGCACCGCCCCGCGCCGCGATCGAACATGACGGCTATGAATACCGCCCGCTGACGGAAGCCTTTGATCGTCTCGCGGCGGACGACCGCGTGGATGGCGTCGCCTTTGCGGATCAGGGCTATGACATGGGACTGGTTCTTATGGACGGCACGCTGGCGCTGACCGGGCGGGATGGCATCCTTGACCCGAACGGTCCGGAAACCTCGCCCCGGTTCCGGTATGGTCCGACGGGCGATATTCAGGAACAACTGGCGGGCTGGCTCGAAAGGATCGGGCGCGTGCATCGCCTGACAGCGGCGCTGAACGGGGTCAAGGGTGGCGGATTCTCGATTGGTGGCACGGGTTTGAAAGTGGCGCTTGAGCGGCGCCCGACCCCGGCGCGGGGATCGGGTTGTGCAAAGCCGCGCGGTAAGGAAGAGGTCGGAGACGGTGCGGCGCTACGGCATTGCGATCAGCTCTGGATCAACCTCACCAACCAATCCCGCAAGGCGCAGGATGTCACCGTGCTTTATGTGGACCGTGATTTTCACATCAGCGCGCTTTGGCCCGAACCGTCCCTGTCCAACCGGATCGAACCCAGTGGTCAGAAAAGCATCGGCATGCGCATCGTCAACGAAAGCGCGCCGGATGCGCCCTTTGCCAGCGGACAGGAACAGCTTCTGGTTCTGGCGGTTCCAGTCGATCCGGACGCTCCGCGCGTGGTGCTGACCGCGCTGGCGGACGGGGCGCCCACACGGGCCGGGGATCAGAGCCCGTTGGAAAGTTTCCTGGGCGCGGCGGTTGCTGATGGTGCCACCCGCGCGCTCAGTCTGAGCGGGGCAATGGCGCCGCTCAAGGTCAACAGATTTGGATTCGAGGTTCTGCCTCGGGAAGAGTAAGGGAACAGGAGTAACCTTCATGAATATCAGGAAGATAAGTCAGATTTGCGCTGCCGCGCTGATGGTGGGCGGCATGGCAAACGCGCAGGAATTCGGAGGGGAAAAGGCCGACCCGGTCATGGCCTCGCCTTTCTCCTTCGCGGAAAGTCAGAAAAAGGCCGAACGCGCCAAGGAAGTTGCCGCACAGGAAAGCGGGTCCAAGGTGATCGGCGGAAAGGTCGCGGAAGATGGCGCATGGCCCTGGCAGGTGGCGCTGGTGGTGGGCGGCTATCCGCTTCAGCCCGATATCCAGTTCTGCGGTGGTTCGATGGTGCTGGATCGCTGGGTGCTGACTGCGGCGCATTGCATCCACATGGCGGATGACAACGGCAATTATCGCGACATCCCCGCCGAGCGGTTCAATGTTGTGGTGGGCACCAACCATCTTGTCGAGGGCAAGGGGGACGTTGTGCCGGTCGAGGCCGTGTTCCGCCATCCCGGCTATGTCGGCACCGAGTTTGACAACGATATTGCGCTGATCAAGCTGGCTCGCGCCCCGCGCGCGCCCTACCGGACGATCAAGGTGCCGGATGCCGAGTTTGGCGACTATCTCGAACAGCCGGGCGTGACCACGTTTGTCACCGGCTGGGGCCTGATCGAGGGTGCCCAGAACCCCGACCGCCTGCGCGAGGTACAGATCCAGATGATGGAACGGGACATGTGCAATGGCCTGCTGCTTGAGGCGCGCGCCGAAGAGGCGGTCAAGGGGTTCGGCTATGCCGCACAGGTCTTTGGCATGAACCAGGCCACGGCCGAACAGGCCTGGTCCGAGTTTGTCCAGCATGTCCCGGCACCGCTTACGCCGAACATGATCTGTTCGGGCACCTATGAAGGCGGCAAGACCTCGTGTCAGGGGGATAGCGGCGGCCCGCTGGTGGTGCCGCTGAATGACGGGTCGTTCATTCAGGCAGGTGTGGTGAGCTGGGGTCTTTCGGCCAAGGACAGCAAGACCTGTGCCGAAAACGCGATCTTCTCGGCTTATACCCGCACTGCGAATTACGTCGGCTGGCTGAACGACACGATCGCGCGGAACAACTGATCGTCTTGCGAACTGCGAAAGAAGGGCGCCGATGTCTCGGCGCCCTTTGGCGTTCTAGCTTTCGATCCTGAATTCCTGGAACAGGCAGCCGCCGGCATAGGGCTTTTCCTCAAGGAGTGTCAGGCGCGGCGTGGCTTTGACCCCTTCGAAGAGACCGACGCCGGATCCCAACAGGATGGGCGCGCGTTTGAGGCGCAGTCTCTGTATCCTCCCGGCGTTCAGCAGCGCGCCCGCGAGTTTTCCCCCGCCGCAAAGGTATATCGGACCGGAGGCCGTGCGTTGCAGGTCCCGGACATGGTGTTCAAGCCCATTGCGCAGGATGTGAATGTCGCTTTGTGCCGGTGTTTCCATCGTGTTTGAAAACACCACGGTCTTCATGTGCGGGTAAGGGTTCTGCCCCGGTTGCAGCCCAAACCGATAGCCGAACTCATAACTATGCCGCCCCATGATCGCCGCAGAATACTCTGTCAGGCGCGACATGTAATCGTCGACCACGGGGCCGGTATGCGCGAATTGAGAAATGTCCCCTTCGGGACCACAGATAAAGCCGTCAATCGAGACGGCAACGTCATAAATGACCGGTTGCATGATGTGCTCCAGCTTTCGTGAATAAGGTGTCCTTGGCCGTGTTGGCCTTTCAAATCATGGACTTACTTGATCACTGGCAGGGCGCTCCTCTGGATATAGGATGTGATAGCAGGTCTCGGCTCGCGCGGCAAATGGGCCAACAAAAAAGGCGCCCCGTATGAGGGACGCCTGTCTGCTCGATTGGTCTCGGGGCTAGTTGGTCAGAATGTAATAGCTGTTGCGAACGCGGCCCTGGTTCACCACGCCGATCAGGAAGTATCCATCCCAGCGCGGGGTCCACGAACAGTAAAGCTTGTCCGAGTAGCTGACATCGCGGCAGATAACGTTTCCGTTCTCGTCCGTGACCAGCAAATCGAGGTCCGCATCGCCGTCGCCGATGATGGCGAGTTCGGCGAGACGCCCGCCGTAGAAGGGGACGCGGAAGATGTCCGTGCGTCCGGCGTGCAGGCGTGACAGGGTGCGCGAGGGGCCACCGATGCGGCCACGTGCGCCTTCGGCCTCGGCGTCTTCGATCAGCCCGAGGATGGTTTCATCCCCACCGGCAAGCTCGCGCGCCGAAGCAAGCATCATTTCGGCCGAAACCGGTGCCTCGGTACCTTCGCCACCATCAACCACTTCGCCTGCGCCTTCGGTGGGTTTGTTCTCGACTTCACGATCTACATCGGTGACCTCGATAGACATGGTGATCTGCGCCGCGGTCAGTACGGCCAGAGCATTTTTCTGTTCCATACCATAGGCATAGAGGTTCTGGGCCATGGCAAGCTGAGCCACCGGGCCTTGTACGCCCTCGGCGTTTTCAGCAACGTTTGTGCCGGTCTTGTCCTCGGCAAAAGCAAGGGTCGCGGCGCCGATGGCGATACTGGCCACGGCGGCCTGGATAAAGGATTTGGTCTTCATAAGGGTCAACACTCCTCGAGCAATTCCGGGATGTCCCCGGCTTCGTGAATGGCCCGATATTGGCATCTCGGGTCGCGATCACAAAGCCTTTCTTGATGACAATAACGGTCATGTTCGCGAATGCCCGGAAAACGGTATTTCACGGGGTCGGTTTCATGTCGGTATAACGTCGGTATTGCGTCGGTGCGGAGTTGGAAAGCAGAGGTCAGAAGGACAGCTTGCCTTCGGCCCGGTTCAGCATGACACCCAGAAGCGGTTTCACTTCGCTCAGCATCTGCTCGACCTTGGTTACATCCTCGGCTGTCGACTCGCCTGCGCCTGCCACGACGAGCACGCCGTCGACATTGGGCAGGAAGGCCAGCACGTCGTCATGTTCCAGTGCCGGGGGCAGGTCGAACAGCATTAAGTGCGGGCACAGCAAATCCTGCAACTCGTCCAGCACGTCGCTTGTCATCGTATCCTGAAACAGCTCTGCGGCATTGTTGGCGGGTGTGTTGTTCAGACCAAAGGCGAGATTGGCATGGCTGCGCAACAGGAATTCTTCGGGGGCAAGCGCACCCTGCAGATAGTCGGCCATGGCATGTTCCGCCGGGAGCCCCATCAGGCCATGCAACGCAGGCGCGCGCAGGTTGAGATCAAGGACGACGCTGCGTGCCGATTCAAGTCGGGCCACCGAAAAAGCAAGGTTGGTGGTGACAAAGCTGCTGCCACACCCGCGGGTCGGGCCGGTGATGGCGACGCGGGTCCAACCCTGATCGGCCAGCGCCTGCATCAGTCGCGTGCGCAGCATGTCGAACGCTGCATGGGCCGGATGGCTGCGCGTGGCGGTGATAATGTGGTTGCGTTCGAGTGTTTCAGTGTTGGGTCGCACAATGGGAAGGCTGTCCCAATAGACAGCGGGGTCGTGCACCGCCGGGAGGCGGGGCGCGGTGTCTTCGACATCAGGATGTGTCTCTTCGGACGGATCGTCGATCATTGTGATACCCGGGCTGCTCTGCTGCAGAACATAACAGCGCAATGCGGACAAAAGAATGGCGCGAATGGGGTCTTTGCGGTGTCAGAAGCCAAGAAGATCCGCCTCGTCGATTGCCTTTGTGAGGAACACGTCACGCCGCGCTTCCGGCGCCCAGCCCAGCACCGCCTTGGGCAAACTGTTGTCAAAGGGCGAGAAATGCGCACGGCTTTTCCAGTCGGCCAGCGACGGGTTGCTGAGCCCTCCGCGCCGCAGCACGTGTTTCTTGAGTGCGTACTTGACCGACGCTGAGGCATAGAACGCGGTGAGATTGCCCGGTTTGACCTTGATCCGCGCGCCCAATCGCGCATGGATCGCGTCGAAGTAATCGCAGGCTGACAGCATCGGCTCTCCGACCAGATTGAAGCTTTGCCCAATCGCGGCGTCGTTTTCCGCCATGAGGATCAGCGCCTCGGCCACGTCTTCATTCAAAACAAACGGTAGCGTATGGTTGCCCTTGCCCCAGATACGCACCGCGCCGGCCCCGTGCCAGCGGCCAATGCCCCAATGTTGCAGCGGGCCGCCTTTGCCCACGACAATGCCGGGGCGGGCGATGGTTAGCGGCAGGGCGTATTTGCGATGCATCTCCAAAAGCCGCGCCTCGCATTCGGCCTTGGAGCGGGCATAGATGTTGCGATCCGTCATATCGTCGGCAAAGCCGGTCTGTTCGGTGATCGTGACGCCCGGGTCGGACATGTCATAGCTGGCAATCGTACCGGTATAGATAAAGCGCGCCACGCCGCTGGCATTGGCAGCGCGGGCAATGGTCTCGGTCACGCCGACATCGTTCTTGAGCGCGGCGTCCCATGTGGCATCCAGCGACTTGCCAAGGTGATAGACAATCTCGATCCCGTCCATGGCGGCGGCCAGTTGATCGGGGTTCGACAGCGACGCGCCAAACAGTTCGACATGGTCGGCAATATCGTCAAACGGGCCGGATTGCCCACGTGAAAGAACGCGCACATCGCGTCCCCGAGCCACCCAAGCGCGGGTCAGGTCGCGTCCAATGAACCCGGTGCCGCCGATGATCAGCACGCTGGGCTTGGGTTTCTTGCGGGTGGCAGGCTTGGGTTTTTTCTCGGGTTTCGGCAACAGCGCCAGTGCGGCGTCGATGGCGGTCATGACCGCGACGGCGCTGTCGCCGGAAAAGCGCTTGTCGAGCGGGCGACCGGTGCGGATTGCCGTATAGAATGCGCCGGTGAGACCGAAAAAGCTTAGCCCATAGGGAGATTTTCGGTTCAGTGACACAAGTTGCCGCACGCCGTTCACCATGCCTTCGCGCAGGTGCTGCCCGGCGAGCGACATCTGGCGCAGGAACGGGTTGGCGACGATGTCGGCGGCATTCTCGGCGTCGATCACCAGTACATCATTTGCATAGTCCAGCCGCGCCGTGGCCGTCGAGCCATGCAGCGTGACCGAGCGGTCATCCATGGTTTCGACCAGCGACAGGTTGATCGTCACGGCGACCCTCCCGGCGGTGGCAAGGATACGCCAGCTTTGCGGGCGCGTGGTGTCGCCAGGGATGGCGATGGGCTTGGACAGGCTGACATGCTCGATATGCAGCGGGCCAAAGAGGTCGACCGCAAAGGCAAAGAGATGCGGGCCCAGTTCCAGCAAGAGGTTCCGGGGTTCTTGCAACAGCCAGAGGCCAAACGGCCCCGAGCGCAGGGGGGCAAGCGGGAAGTGCCAGTTGATCTCGGCGGCTGCAACGCACCCGACACGACCCATCTCGACCGCATCCCTGAGCCGCATGTAACCGGGTGTGCCCATGAAATTATGCCCGGCGGCAAAGATACGGTCATTGGCAAGTGCGGCTTCGTGGATGGCCAGCGTGTCCTCGGCCGAGAGCGCCACGGGTTTTTCCACGAGCACATGTTGCCCGGCATTGAGACAGGTCTCGGCCAGCATGCGGTGGGTTTGGGGCGGGGTGACGATATGCACCGCATCACAGATGCCCGCGTCGAGCATGGTGGCAAGATCGGTATAGGGCGCGATGCCATAGGTCTCGGCCAGCGCAGTGGCGGCGGCCTGCGAAGTATCGCACACGGCCACGAGTTCCACGCCCGGAGTGGCCTGAATCGCGCCTGCGTGCCAGTCTGCGATATAGCCTGCACCCAGAAGGGCGGCGCGCACGGGGCGGTCTTTGTTCAGGTCTGCAATCATCTACTTGTACTCGATAATCTTCATGGCGCGACCGCGCAGGCGGCGCCAGTGAAACAGGAACATGCCGATCACGTTCGGCACCTTAGACATGGACAGAAGGCGGGCGTGGCGGCGGGCCTCCCAATAGGGCAGACCATCGGCAACAAGCCCGCGTTTCGTGCGGATATAGGACATCAGGTAGAGCGCCAGCACCGCGAGGAACAGCCATGCCGACTGGCAGAGGCCGATCAGCGCCAGTAGCGGTAGGACAAGGCCATAGACCAGCGCGCGGATCTGTTCGCGCCGGAAATAGGGGGGATGCATCCAGCCAACCTGTGCAAAGCCATGCCCGGTGCGCACAGCGCGTTGCCACCATTGGCCAAAATGCAGCATCGCGGCGTCGTGGCGGGTCATTTCAAGCGGCAGGCGGCGGAGTTTCCAGTTGGCCTTGGCCAGTCTTACGCAAAACTCATCATCCTCGGCGGCGATCACGTTCGGATTGAACCCGCCCGCCTCTTCAAACGCGGCGCTGCGCACCATCATGTCCCCGCCACATGCGGTGATCTCGCCCGCCGGGCGGTGCCATTCAAAGTCGCAAAGCGCGTTATAGACCGATCGTTCCGGGTAAAGCTCGGCGCGCCAGCCAGTCACCAGACCAAGGTCGGGGTTTTCGCGCAAGGCCGCTTCTCCTGCGGCGATCCAGCCGGGAACCACCACGCAGTCGCCATCGACGAACTGGATGAATTGCGGCAGATCGCCGGTGGCCTTGAGCGCGTCGAACCCGGCCTGCCGCGCGCGGGCGGCGGTGAAAGGCAGGGTGTGATCCAGTTCGACCACAAGCGCGCCCACGCTGCGGGCCTCGGCCACGGAATTGTCCCAACTGCCGCTGTCGACATAGACAATTTCGACGTCCTGCTCGACCAGCGAGGTCAGGCAGGCAATCAGCCGTTTGCCTTCGTTGCGGCCAATGACGATGGCGGTGGTCATGTGACCCTCCCGTCAAGCAGTGCCTTGAGGCGGACGGCCTCGATGCTGACGTCAAAGGCAGTTTCCACGGTGGCGCGGCCCGCGATGCCCATCCCCGTGGCGCGTGACGGGTTGCCGACGACCTTGCCAATCGCCTCGGCCAGCGCTGCCGGGTCGCCGGGCGGCACCAGCAGCCCGGAGGCGCCGTGGGTGACCAGTTCGGGGATGCCCGCGATATGGGTTGTGACCACGGGACGCGCGGCGGCCATGGCCTCCATCAGAACGACGGGCACACCCTCGGCAAAGCTCGGCAGAACAAAGAGGTCCGCCGCGACCAGCGCTTCGGCGACTTCGGATTGCGATTTGTAGCCGACGAAATCCACATGGTTGCCCAGCCCCGCACTTTCCGCCTGATGCTCGAGCGCTGCGCGGCTTGGGCCATCGCCGATCACGGTCAGGTGCAGGTCGGGATAGTCCCCGACAAGTGTCTCCATCGCGCGCAGCAGGATCGGCAAGCCCTTGACCGGGGCCAGACGCCCGACAAACAGGAGGTTGTGTCCCATCGGCAGTTCGTCATTGGCATAGCGACGCGGATCGACGCCGCAATGGATGATGTGCAGCTTGTGCCAGTGTTTCGGATCGCTGAAGGCCATCGCTTGAGAGCGACAGAAATGGCTGATGCAGGCCACGAAAGCGGCGCGCGCGATCTTTTCATCAAGCCGCCAGTGTTCCGGGGCAAAGAAGATGTCTGGGCCATGCAGGGTGAAACTGTAGGGGATGCCCGACAGTTCGGATGTCAGCATGGCGACCGAGCAGGAGGATTTGGCGATGTGGTTGTGCAGGTGGCGCACGTTGTTTTTGCGCAGATGTGCGGCCAGCACCCCGGCCTCGGCAAAATAGAATAGCTGATAGAGCATCGCCTTGATGCCGCCGGGGGACGTGCGGATGGCCAGCCAGAGCGCACGCAGATACCGCGCCGGGCTGCGCAGGAATGCGCCCAGATGGCACAGAAGCAGGTGCAGCGGACGCGCGGCGGACAGGATGTAGAAGGTGCGCGCGGCCTCTTTTTTCTGCTCCTCACCGACGAGATGTTCGTCGCCGGTGCGTCGCACCGAGCAGGTCACGACCTCTTGCCCCATGGCACGCAGTTCGGCCACCTCACGTTGAATAAAGGTGTCGGTGGCGCGGGGGTACTCTCCCGTCAGATAGGCGATGGGGCGGTCTGTGGTGTCGCTCACGTGTTTCGGTCCTGCTCGATCCCGATTGATCCGGACATAGCGGTTTCAAAGGGCAGCATTGTGACCGGGTTCAGGCGTTTGTGCATCAAGGTGTTGTCATAAGACAGCGGCTTGTGGCGCGCCTCAAGCGTATCGCGCCGCAACAGCCCCGGCATGGAGGCGCCATTGGGCGTGATCCGTGCCAGAAGCCGCGCCATGCCAAGCGGCAAGTGCAGCACCAGTCGGGGCCAGCCGGTTCTGCGAAAACTGGTTACAAAGCGGTCGCGGCTAGGCAGGGCGTCGTCAAAAAGGTTGATCGCTTCGATCCCGTTCGGGGACTGGGCGGCGCGGATCAGGCATTCTGCGGCAAGGTCGACATGACAGAGCGGCACCTTGCCGCCGCCGTCGATCATCACCAGCGCCGGGCCAATGCCGGGGCCGATATGGGCGTTGAACAGGCGATCCGGCCCGTAGATCGCGCCGGGGCGCAGGATAGACAGGGTGAAACCGTGTTCTTGGGCGGCGGCGCGGAACATGTGTTCCTGTGAAAGCTTGGCGGCAGCATAGGCATCGCGCCCCGTGGTGGCCAGCGGGCACGCTTCGGTCAGGATGTCATTGTCGCGGAGCGCGGTGACATCGTAAACGGACAGGGAGCTGACCAGAACCACATGCGGTACCCCAGCCTCGATAATTGCAGCGATCAGGTTCTCGCTTGCCGCGATCGTGTCGCGCGCGTGATCCCCGGCAAGCGTCGCTGCGGCGTGGATCAGGGTGCTGGCTCCCTTTAAGCTGCTGGAAATATTGGTGCTTTCTGCCAGATCGGCTTCGTGGGTCGTGACGCCCGGATCATTGACCCACCCCCTCGGAACGCTGTGTTCCGCACGCACGATCACGCGGAGCGGCAGGTCGATCAGGCGCGCATAGGCAACGGTGTGCTGTCCGACGAACCCGGTTGCCCCGGTGATGGCAATGGGGCCGTTCATGACGCCCACGGCATCGGGGTGAGTGGGTCGCAGCGCGTGGTCATGTCCTGCACTCCGGCGCTGTCCCCCGCGTTCTGGATGGCCAATGTCACCTCGTTGAGGTGCAGCGCGAATTCGGCGGAGAGCCGGCAGGCGCGCCCTTCGGTCAAAGCGTCCAGCATTTCCACCGGGCCAAGTGCGAAATTCATCGCCGCCGCGCCCCACCGGTCAACCTTGGGATGGGTGGCGCGCCCCAGTCGGATGGACTTGCCTATCGGGTGCTCCATAAGGCGGCGGCGTAGGACGAAACGGCGGTGGAACCGTACTGGCGCGCTGTTGTCCCAGGCCTGTTTGACCTGCAACACGCCCTTGTCCCCGAACATGCGGATGCGGTGGTCATGCGGGGCCACGATGGAGCAGGTCAGACGCGCGGTGATGCCGTTTTCAAAGAAAAGGGTCGCGGTCGAGAAGTCGGGGGTGCCGGTGGTCGATTTGTCGGGCAGGGTCTCGGCCGAAGCAGCAATGACCCGGCGCACGGTGCCGAACATACCGATCAACCATGTCAGGTAATAGCCCGCGTGTTCCAACGTGCAGCCCACCGCGAATTCATCCTCGGCGGGCCACGGCGCGCCTGACGGGCTTTTCCAGCCCTTGTAGGGGGCTTGTGGAATGAACCCGTCGTCAAGCTCGGCATAGATTAGCCGGACCGGTCCGCAGACCTCGTCGCGCACCGCCTTGGCAAGCGTCTGGGCGGTTTCGCCCAGCACCGAACAGGGGGCAGAGGCGAGCAGAAGACCTTTTGAAGCGGCCAGGTCATGCAGCGCCCGCGCGTCGTCCATCGCCATGGCCAGCGGCTTTTCGGAGTAGACATGATGTCCGGCCTCGAGGCAGGTACGGGTGATCTCGAAATGCGACCCCGGATTGGTCAGGTTGAGCACCAGTGAGCCAACCGGCAGGTTGCCAAGGAACCGCTCCAGCGTATCGGCGGGCGTGACTTTCCAATGCGCGCAAAACGCGGCCAGCCGCGCCGGATCACGATCAAAGGCCTGGGTCACGGCGACATCGGGATGGGCCGCAAGCGAACGCATGTAAAGATCGGCAACAAAGCCACAACCGATGATGGACACGGCCCGGATGGGTTTGCCGTTCATGTGAAATACCCTTTGCCCGCAAGCGATTGGCGACAGTATAGGGGAAGCGGCGGGCGAGGCCAGCGGCGGGCCGGTTTCTGTGGCGATTTGTGGCGCAGGGGAACCACTTATCCGGGATTTGCGGCAAGGTTCTGGCGGCGCGCGGCGCAGGTGCTAGTGTTGAAGTCGGACAAACCGAGGGCAACGGGTGGAATTTCGCACGATCGACGGGCCGGTGACGGTCAACATCGCCACTATGGACGCGTTGGAAGCGTCGGTGCGCGCGCGGTTCCGGGCGCGCGAGGGGTTTGCGCTGGCGACGTTGAACCTTGATCACCTCGTCAAGCTGCGGCAGGACCGCGATTTTGCCAGCGCCTACCAGGCTCAGGATTTTGTGGTCGCGGATGGCAATCCGGTGGTCTGGCTGTCCCGGCTGGCGCGTCGCCCCGTCGGGTTGCTGCCGGGGGCCAACCTCGTGCTGCCGCTGGCTAAATGGGCCGCTGCTGAGGGCGTTACGGTGGCCTTGATTGGAAGTACGGAAGACAGTCTGGCGGCGGCAGGGGACGCGTTGCAGGCGCAGGTGCCGGATCTGGAAATCGTCGCACGGATCGCGCCGCCAATGGGGTTCGATCCGGACAGCGCGGTGGCGAACACGGTGTTGCGACAAGCCTCCGAAGCCGGCGCGGGCATGGCCTTTCTGGCGCTGGGCGCCCCCAAGCAGGAAGTACTGGCCGCGCGCGGGCGCGTCGTGGTGCCGGAGATGGGATTTGCCTCGATCGGGGCGGGGCTGGATTTTCTGGCCGGGACACAGAACCGTGCCCCTGTCTGGGTACAGAACCTCGCGCTGGAATGGCTGTGGCGGATGCTGAGCAACCCGGCGCGGTTGGCGGTGCGTTACGCGCGCTGTTTCGGTATCCTTCCCGGACTGACCCGCGATGCGATGAAGCTGCGCAACGGCTGACGGTGCTCTCAGACGCTGATCCGGCGGGGTTTGCGGCGGCGCAGCAGCAGCATGTCCTTGAGTTTCCCTTTCAGCCCGCGCGGCGGCAGGATTTCCCGATCCATTTCGAACACCGTTCCACTCAGGGTGCGATCCGACCAAAGCGCCAGCGCCGCCCCCCATTTCGCCGCGACCGCCGGGTCCAGCCCCTCTGGAATGCCCATGTCGGTGTTGAGCATGCCCGGCATCCAGGTGCTGACCACGATCCCCGGCAGGCGGTCCCCCAGATCGGCCACCAACGCGCGCGAAAACACTGTGCAGGCCCCCTTGGATACGCTGTAGGCCGCGCTGCAGGGTGGTGGCGAGAGGTCGGAAAAGCTCGACACGTTGACGATGCGCCCCTCGCCCGCCGCGCCCATATCGGCAAGCGCTTCGCGGGTGCAGGCCACCATGCCGCCAAGGTTGGTGTTCACCGTCTCCATGAAGCTTTGCGCGGTCTCGTCGAAGATATCGCGATGCGGATAGACTCCCGCGTTGTTGATGAGGATGGTCACGGGGCCAAGCGCACGGACCTGCGCGAAGGCTGCCCTTACCGAAGCCGGGTCGGACACGTCTGCCGGAATTGCCGTGAAGAGATCGCCCGCCAGTGCCGCTGTCTCCTGCAAGGCGTCCGCGCGGCGGCCAAGCCCTGCAACATGTTGTCCCCGTGCACAGAGTTCCACGACCAAAGCCCGCCCAAGCCCCGAGCCCGCGCCGGTCACGACTGTCATGCCTGTGCTCATGTCTTGCCCTCCGCTTGCAAGGTTTCCGCCAGCCGATCACCGACACGCAGGGCGTTGGCGGCAATGGTCAGGCTAGGGTTCACGCCCATCGAGGTTGGCATGAAGCTGGCATCCGCGACCCAGAGATTGTCAAGCTCGTGCGCGCGGCAATCCGCATTGAGCACGCTGGTCGACGGGTCATGCCCGAAACGCAACGTACCGCAGGGATGGCCATAGTTCAGGTCCGGGCCGGAGCCGAGAAACACGGCGCGAAGCCGCTTGCGGATCGCCTTGCGGAACGCCTTGCGGCGGGTTCCCAGTTCGGGGGGCATGTCATAGGTGATCGCCAGCTTGCGCGGGGCGTCCGGGTCATAAATAACGCGGTTTTCCGGCATCGGCAGGTCTTCGAGGATACCGACAAAGATCTTGGCCTCGCCAAACAGCTTCACGGCAATCGCGGCGGGCAGGCGGGTAAACTGGCGCAGGGGTCGCAGACCGCGCAGGCGCGAGCGGTCGAAAGCCATGTTGAGGTAATGCACGATCTCGCCATAGCGGGCTTCGATGCCCATGGCCTGCACCATACCATAGCGTATGTTTTTGTCCCGATAGAGGTCCCGGAAGGCAAGCGCCTTGGTGGGGGCGCTGCCCTTGTGGCCGCTCCCCGGCCAAAGGGCGAACATTTCCGAAAGGTGAAACATGAGGTTGCGTCCGACCTGCCCCGAGCTGTTCGCCAGATCGCCTGACGCCATCAGGAGGCGCGGCGAGGCCAGCGCCCCCCCGGCCAGCACATAGGCCCGTGCCTGCAGCGTGATCGGCGTGCCCCGGTGGGTGGCCTCAATGGCGCGGACCGCGCCGTTTTCGGTCCGCAGCGCCGTTACTTCGCAAAGGTCGAGAAGTGAGGCGTTCCCCGTGGCCAAGGCCGGTTCCACCCCGGCAGATCGCCCGTCCATCTTGCAGGCGCGCGGGCATTTCGAGCCCAGGCAGGACTGGCAGCCCTCCAGATAGCGCAGCGCCATATGCCCCTGATAGGGATGCAATCCGGCGCGTTGCATCGCCGCGAAAAGCGCCTTGTCGGCAGGCGGCATTTCTGGTCCCGGCGGCAGCTCCGCCGGATCACCCAGCGGATCGACACTGCCACAGACATGGAACATCTGCTCAGCCTCTTCGAAATAGGGGCGCATCTCGGCATAGGACACGGGCCAGCCGCCGGTCGGGTGGGGGATGTCCGCGCTGTCATCAAGATCATGCGGTTCGGGGCGTTCCAGCGTGGCGGCGTAGAACACAGAAGACCCGCCCACCCCCGCACCCAGCGGAGCGTTGAATATGGTGTCGACGCCGTTCACCCGTGCATGCAGGGGCTCGGGCCAATATCCCCGCACCAGTCGCGCTTCCTTGCCCCAAATGTCGGCGCTAAGCTCCTGTTCCTCGGCCCTCAACCCGGCGGGGCCGCGTTCGACAAACAGCACCGACAGCCCCTTTTCAGCGAGCCGCCGCCCGATCGGGCCGCCGCCCATTCCGGTGCCGATCACGATCACGTCCCATGTTTTGTCCTGTGGCCGTGTCATGTGCCGCCCTCGGCAAAGACGGGGGCAAACACGGCGCGGATTTGGCGGGCGGCAGCATTGGTCAGGTGGTTGTTGTCGAAATAAAAGCCTTGCCCGTTCCGCACCGCCTCGCAAAGGAACTGGTCGCACAGGAACGGCCACGGATCGAGGATCTGCGCACCGTTTTGGGCAATCGCCTTCTCGGCAGATGCCGCGCGTTCTTCAGCTGCGTCCATCGTCACCTGCCCCATGCGCTGCGCCTCTTGCGCAGTCACCCGCCCATGCACCAGCGCGCGAGCCATTTCAGGGGCGGCATAGTGCGGGATTTCCGGCGGCTGGCGTAGCAGGAAGACGGTGCGGTCCTGCAAGGCCAGTGTCTGAACCGTGGTCGTAAGGGCTTCGGCTAAAAGCGCATCCTGCGGCTTGTCCGCTCCGTCGCCTTTAAGCGTGATGGTGTTGTGCGCGTCGATTCCGCTCCCGGTGCCGGTTGCGTAATAGGCCCAGCGTCCGATCAAAAGCACGTCGCGCAGATCGGGCATCTCGGCCAAGGCCGCCCTGATCTGGTCATTGCCGCTGCGACAGGCGGCGTTCTGGGTGGCGGTGGCGCTGTTTTCCTGCTTTTCGAGGTCAAAGGCGGGCGGGCAGCCAGCGCGCCAGATCACCAGCGCGGCGCGGTTGTGGTCGTGGGCGGCCTGCGCCAGCCCCTCATAGAGCGCACGCACATGGCTGTCGCCCCAGATCAACAAGGTTGGTGTTTGGCCTTCGGGTCCAATGGGGCAGGTTTCGATCCCCTTCAGGGGGCCGTTTTCGGGGGTGGTGCAGCGCGAGAAATCCTGAAGGAAATCGCCGGAGGCTGCGATATGCACCTGTGTTTCCGGGCCAAAGCGCCCCGGCATCCCGTCGGCGCGGAAGATCGCCGCGGAAGCTCCGAGAAAAAGAACCGAGGCTAATGCCGCCCCGCCCAAGAGCGTCTTGCCGGAGAGGTTGGAGGCCCGGCGCACGGGTTGTTCGATGAACCGCCACGATAGCAACGAGAGGATCAGACAGAGAATGATCCAGCCCGTCGTCTCCAGCGGTCCGGAATACTCCCCACGCATGTAGGTCGAGAGGGTCAGCACCGGCCAGTGCCAGAGATAAAGCGAATAGGAGATCAGCCCGATCATGACCGGGGCGGGCATCGACAGAACCCGGTTCACCGGGTTCGGATCGCCCCCGTTCATCAGGAGCAGGACCGTTCCGGCGACCGGCACCACGGCCTGCCATCCGGGAAAACCGGGACCGGGCTGGATCAGGGCAATCCCGGCCAGCACGAGGGCAAGCCCGAGCCAGCTTGGCCAAGGTCCAAAACGCCAGTCGGTGCCGCGCTCTTGTCCCCAGACCGCGAGCAGCACCCCGGCCAAAAGCTCCCATGCGCGGAAGGGAAAGAGATAGAACGCCGCTGTGTGGGCACGGCTGGTCAGGGGAATGGCGCTGAGAAGCGAGGCAAGAAACAGGGCAGCAAAGGCAAGGATCATGCCCCGGCGTGACCGTCCGCACAGCAGGAAGACCAGAGGCAGGAACAGGTAAAACTGTTCCTCGACCGAAAGCGACCATGTATGCAGGAGCACCTTGTCCTCGGCCGCCGTGTCGAAATAGCCCGACTGGCGAAAGAACAGCACGTTCGAGAGATATACCGTCGCCGCGATCACACCCTTGGCGGTTTCGCGGAAATCGTACGGCAAAAGCACGAGCCAGCCGACAAGCAGCACAGCCGCCGACATCGCGACATATGCGGGGGCAAGGCGGCGGATGCGGCGCAGATAGAAGCGCCCAAGCGACAGACGCCCGGTCGCGGTTTTTTCCCGCCACAGGATGCCACCGATCAGAAAACCGGAAATGACAAAGAAGATGTCGACCCCGACAAAGCCGCCCGCGAGACCGGGCAGGCCGAAATGATAGAGCACCACCGCCGATACGGCGATGGCGCGCAGCCCGTCGATCTCGGCCCGGTGGGGCGCTGGTGTGGTCTGGGTCATGCCCGAAAACTGCTCTTGTTGTGGCCCCAGCAAAGCATTGCCGCCGGGGTGGGTTCAAGAATAGGCGCAAATGCAGTCCGAAGTTGCGAAACAACAGAGGTTTTGCGACAACGATTCAAGGGCATTTTGATGGCAGGGGACCGCCAGTGAAGATGGATTTCGATGTATCGGCCACCGAGGCCGACTGGTCACGGGAAAAAGTGACCCGGTTCTGGGATCCCGGTCCCAAGCTGATCCGCGCCCTGCGCCGCTACCAAAAGGCGCGCGCGCGCGGCGGTCTGTTTGGGCGACTCGCGTCCAAGTACTGGGTTCTGGTGCATCGGTTCTGGTCGGTGATCACCCAGTCCGAACTGCACCTGCACATGGAGGTCGGCGGCGGTCTGCGCATGCCGCATCCCACGGGCATCATCGTTCATCCCAACGCCGTGATCGGGCCGAATTGTATGCTGATGCATCAGGTCACGTTGTCGGGTGCGGTGCGTATGGGCGGGCACGTGGATGTCGGCGCCGGGGCCAAGCTTCTTGGCGAGATCACCATTGGCGACAATGTCGAGATCGGCGCTAATGCGGTGGTGACGAAGGACGTGCCGGATGGCGCGGTCGTGGCCGGTATTCCGGCACGGGTCATCCGCATGAAGGACAATACCTGATCCGCGTGGTTCCCGTTTTACAGAACAGTGCGCCGTCGTGCCGGTTCCGGCATGGCGCGCAAGCCTTCTTCCACGCCTTCCTTGCGTTGCCGCGCCAACATCTCGGCATGACCCAGCAACATGCCGGAAATGATCCATGTCATCGGGGTGAGCGTGGCATTGGGCAGCAAATCAACGAGGTTCACGCCCAGCAGCAGCGCCAGCGGCCCGACATAGGGCGAAACCGACACGCGGGCCAAATCCGCTCGGGGATGGCTGTCGCCCCGCATCGAAAAGGATGTCTCGCGCACGAACCGGGTGCGTGCATCCGAGCGAGCCTGTCCAAGGCGCCGCCACAAGAGGAAAATCGGCAACGACAGCAGCCCGAATTGCGCCGCGTAGCCGACCGCCCCCCAGACACCCAGAACAATCACCCAATAACCGTCGGACACGGACGTGATCTGACCCGTGACGGGATCATGCAGATGGTTGCGCCCCCAGATGCCCCACCCGAAGAACGGCCTCTCAAACGCGCGTGCGGCCAGAATATCTTCGTTCTGAAACCGAAAGGCCAATGACGCGGCCCGTTCTGGCGACACGGCTTCGGCCTGTGCCAGAATGAAATCGGTTGGCACCAGCCCGGCGGCCTTGAACGCAGGGTAAAGGCAGGCAATCAAGGCCAGCGCTGCGGCGATCCGGAGCTGCGCCCCCGTCGACAACATTATGATCATCAACCCTGCAACCCCGGCATAAACCAGCACGGCCAAGGTTTTGCAGAGTACCAGGATCACCGCCAGGTAACAGGCCGCGATCAGGAACTTGATCCGTGATTGGCGCGTGTCGCCCCGCCAAAGCGCCAGTGCCGCGAGCAGGCAGGTGAGCATGAAATAGGCCAGCCAGATGCCATGATAAAGGAACACCATGGGGCGATACCCGCCGCCACGAATGGTCTGGGAAAACAGGTGCTGATAATAGCCATAGACCCAGTTATTGATCTGCGGGCTGAGCCGGACCTCCATCAGAGTCGGGATCGTATAAACCAGCCCCGCGATCAGCAGAGCCAGCAGCATGTCGCGCTGGTCTTCTCGCGTCTGCAGGAAGTTGCGCGCCATCAGAAAGCCGATCAGCATGATGAACTGGTTGATCGGCTGGGCAATCGCGTCCTGCAGGTGAAGCCCGCGGATATAGCGTTCCGTGAAGATCAGCGGGTCGGAGTTGGTGGCCACGGTCAGTACCGGGGACAGGATGAACAACAGCACCAGCCAGCGCGCGGGACGGGACTCGGGCAGGATTTTGGGCTTCAGGGCGAGCACAAAAACCACCACGCCAAACACTGCCAGGTGGGGCAGCGATTCCTTGTCGAGCGCGGGCATGAGGGGCAGGTCGAACTTGGCCGGTGGCGGCGGCAAAAGCAGATAGGCCCCCAGCAGGGACCAGACCAGCGCCCGCCCCGGGGGAAGCGCCACGAAAAGCCGCCAGACCACGACCGGCCAGAGCAACAGCATCAGATTGGCGATGACGTTGGGCATGGCGCGCGGGGCCTTTCCTCGAAACAACAGGGCGCGCGCCAAGTATAGCGCGCGCAACAGAGCGTGTCAGTCTTGCAGGGTCAGACGCCGGTGCCCACGGCCACAACAAGCACCGTGCGTGCCACAACGGCCACATCGGTGCCAAAGGACAGGGCGCGGTCATAGTTGGTATCGTGCAGGGCGCGTTCGGCAAAGCTGCATTCGTTGCGTTCAGCAATTTGCCAGAACCCGGTAATGCCCGGACGCATCGCATAATAAGCGGTTCCGGGATAAAGACTTACCTGTTCGGTCATCATCGGACGCGGTCCGACCACCGACATGTCTCCCACCAGCACGTTCCAGAATTGCGGCAATTCGTCCAGAGACGTCTTGCGGATCAGGCGGCCGATGGGTGTGATCCGTGGGTCGTTGAGCAGTTTCTGCTTCTCGTCCCATTCCCGGCGTGCCTCGGGATTTTCGCGCAGGTAGACTTCGAGCTTGGCCTCTGCATCAGGGACCATCGAACGCAGCTTAAGCATATTGAAGCGCTTGCCGTTGAGCCCGACACGTTCCTGAGGATAAATCGGAGACGTGCCGTCCCGGGCAATGACAATGGCCAGAACCGCAATGATGAGACCGACCGGAAGCGCGATGGCCAGCACGAAAAGGATGTCGAAAGCGCGCTTGAAATACCTGCGGTAAAACCCCGTGCGCTCTGGCACGGCCAAATAGGCTCTTTCAAAGTCCTTGCGCGAATAAATCGCCATTGGCTTCTTCCCCACAAAACCTGGATGTGCAGCTTGGGAAACCGGTCCGTCATTTCAGCAGGCCAAAAGCAACCAACGCGCGCCCAAAAGGCGTGCAGTCGTTCAGACCGTGACTGTTCCAGAAATCGCCCCGGCAGCAGGGGCTTGTCCACGCGAGCAGTCGTGACTCAGTTTCTTAAGTGCTCCTATCCAAGAAGCGCCCACCCAAGGACATAGATTAGACACATTCTCTTTTAAATCTACGATATATTTTTCGAATATTCCCCTAAGTATCTGAAAAATAACGGATTGAATTGTGGCAATTTGTGGGCGCGACCAAATTGCCGAAAAAACTGCCTCAAAAGCACGCGCTAATATTCATGTTTTAGAAATAGTCCACGCTTCGTCTGCGAGATTGTTTCCTGCGGCTGGCGGGATTGCGTCCCCCGCTGGCCGGGACGTGTGCAGTGATTCGGGGAGTTCATGTATCCGCGCGTCAAATTGCGTCGGAATTGTGGCGCCTTAGCGTCCAAATTTCAGGATGACCCCGGCAAGGGCGGCGACCATGGTTGCGAACGCAGTGAGGGTCAATCCTGCTTTGACAAAGCGCTTGCGGCGCTCTGGTTTGCTTTCGATTACGGGGATCGCCACGACCGCGCGCATGCCCAACTGGCGTTCAAGCTGCGAGCGCGTCCAGATCTTCGGGCTGCGCAGCTCGGCAAGGAAAACGAGAACCAGCGCAACCACGCCGCTCAGCAGTCCGCCCATGGCCAGGATTTTCTTGCGTGACGGCGCAATCGGCCAATCTGGCGGCAACGCCTTTTCGAGAACCGCAAAGCTGTTGGACTGGCTGTTGGCTTCAAGCATCTGGTTCATTTCCGCCTCGGACTTGCCAACTGTGATCGCGGCGAACTGGTCTTCGAGCGTGCGCAGCTGGCGTTGCAGCTTGGACAATTGCTGTTCCATGCCGGGAAGGGCGCGGATCTGGGCGACGATGCGGTTGATTTCGTCCTGGTAGACGTCGCGCTCTTCCTCAAGCCGGCGCACACGCTGGGCCCGCACCGAGTTTTCCGACCCGGTGCCGATCTCTGTCAAGGCAACGATCTGGCGCGAGACTTCAAGCTGCAATTGCTGAAGGTTGGACAAGCGGGTTTGCAGAGCCTCGAGACCGCCGGGCAACAGCACGTCGTTGCGGCGTTTGAACTCTGCGATCTGTTCTTCAAGAACCGAGATTGCTGCGCCGATCCGGCGCTCTTCGCCGTCGAAGAACGCCAGCGTTTCGCGCACGCGGGCGGTACGGCGTGCCTCTTCCTCGGCCAGCACGTTGTTGACCAACTCATTGGCGACGTTGGCGGCCAGAACGGGATCGTTCATGCGCACGGTAACCAACAGGGCCGAGGGGCTGATATCCTGACGCCAGCGGAAATCCGGGTTGGTGATGTGATGCACACGCGCCGAACGCCGCAGAAGTTCGACCTTCTGCGCGTCGGCCAGCCCCGGATACAGACCGTATTTGTTGATGATGGTCAGAAGGTTGTCCCGCGCCATCACGCGCTGTTCGACGATCTGCAGTTTCTGCAGCATCGACGCATTGATCGACCCTGAAGAGCTTTCGCCGGTCTGGATCGAGGGCTGTTCGATCTGGATCGTGGCAGAGGTTTCGTATTCGCGTGGCAGGCTCAGCGCATAGGTCAGAGAGACAAGGACGCCGAGCGCAATGACCGACGCCCACAGAAAAAATCTCCTGCGGAGCATGCTCAGCACTTCGCCAAGTGTCTGGATCTTGTCCATGCCCGGTCCTCAATAGTCGGTGGCGCGACTCGTTATTTACGCTCTGTTCCCGTCAATGTGGCGCGGGAATGTGGTTATCCAATGGCCGAAACAGGGAAATCCGCGTTTTGTGAACCGTTTTGCACCCCCAGCGACACCATGGCCAGCACATGCCCGCCGGCGCTTCCGACCCTGCCTGACAGGCGGCTGCCTGCCCGGATGGGACCGACGGTGCGCAGGAATACGGCGGTAAAGGTGTCCTGTCCGGGATCCAGAAATACCTGCACGGCATCGAAACCAAAAAGCAGGCGGGTCAACGGGAACTGGGCCTTGTAGAGGGCTTCCTTGGCGCAGAAAATCTTGCGCGCAAGCATGTAACGCGACACTACGGGCTGTGTCTCAAGCCATGCGCGTTCCGCTGAAACACAGATTTCCGGCACGAGATCTTCGGGCAGAGGGGCGTCCGGCTCGACGTCCACGCCAAGCGCGCGAAACCTGTCGGTCCGGGTGACCAGGGCGATACAGCTCGTGGCGTCATGGCTGATGGATCCGGTTAGCCCGGCGGGCCATTGCGGCGCACGGTTCTGACCGCCGGGCAACGCGCGGGGCGCGACCCCGATCAATCCCATAGCGCGCCGCGCGGCATGGCGCCCTGCTGCGAACTCGCGCCGCCGGGCCGGAATAGCGCGGGCAATCGCCGGGGCCTCTTGGGGCCAGACCGGGTAGGCGGGCAGGGTCGGATCAGTAACTGCGATCCCAACACCCTCCGGCGCCCAGGAAATGCCGCGCTCGATCAGTTGGTTCAGGTGGTTGTTGTTCAGGATCATTTGGCAACTGCCCGGCGCCGTGCTCGCATGGCGCGCCGCTTCGACATGGCCTCGGCGCGATCGGTGGCGCGTTCTGCCACTTCCTCGGCCGGAGCAGTTTCAGGGGTGCCGGTCGGTCGGGCGCCGCCGGTCAGCTCTTCGAGACGTCCGACAAGCGCACCCAGAACCGGGAAGCGGAAAATGTCGGTGATGGTCAGCCTGTCAACGCCGATTTGCGCCTTGATCTCGCGATGCGCCTGTACTGCCAGCAAAGAATGTCCGCCAAGATCAAAGAAATTGTCGGTTGCCGAAACCTGCCCCACGCCCAGCACATGCGCCCAGACATCCGCCACTACCTGCGCGAGATCGCTGTTGGTGGCGGTGGCGGCGACCACGGGGGCCGCCTTGGGTTCAGGCACCGACAGCTTGCGGGTCGCCTCGGGTGCGGGCAGCGCCTTGCGATCCACCTTCTTGTTGGGCGTCAACGGGAAGCTTTCAAGCGTGACATAGTGCTGGGGCCGCATGAACTCGGGCAGGGTTGTGCGCAGCGCGGCACGGATATCTGCGTCCGCAGGCACCGACGCTCCGCGCAGATAGGCCACAAGCCGCACGTCGCCGGGCGTGTCTTCGCGGGCGATCACCACCGCCTGATCGATGCCGGTCATCTCTTCCAGCCGGGTTTCGATCTCGCCCAGCTCAATCCGATAACCGCGCAGCTTGACCTGATGGTCGGCCCGCCCAAGGAAATCGAGTTTGCCGTCAGCGCGCCAGCGCACCAGATCCCCGGTCCGGTAAAGCCGCCCTTCACCGAATGGGTTGGCGACGAACCTGTCGGCGGTCATTTCCTCGCGCTGCCAATAGCCGCGCGTGACGCCTTCCCCCCCGATATGGAGTTCGCCCGGAACCCCGATCGGAACGGGGCGTCCCGCGTCGTCCAGAACATACGCTTGCGTATTGACGATGGGTGTGCCGATATTGGCGACCCCCTCGGATGCATCGGTCAAAGCCGAGGTGGACCAGATCGTCGTTTCCGTGGGCCCGTACATGTTCTGCACCTCGGCCCGCGTGGCGGCGTTCAGGTCCGAGACCAGCGCGCCCGATAGCGCTTCGCCCCCGATCATCAGGTGTTTCACGCCGCCAAGGGCAAAACGGGCCTCGTCGTTCATGGCGATCATGCGCGCCATGGACGGGGTGCATTGCAGGTGGCTGACCTCGTGACGCAGCATCTGCGCCGCGATCGAGGTGTCGGACGGGTCCAGTTCGCCGCCCTCGTTGGCGCGTTTGAGCACCTCGGCCAGCGGGCGCAGCCCCTGCAACACATCTGCCGGTGCAATGCCATAGTCGATCAGGCAGGCAATCTCGGTCACACCGATGCGCTTGACCTGCTCCACCCGGTCGAGCGCGTCTTCGACCGTGCCAAAGAGGCCGCTGTCTTCGAAATAGCGCAGGAAGGCAAAGTCGAGAATTTCCTCGAGTTCCTCTGGCGACAGGATGCCAAGGTCGAGCTCAAAAGCGTTGTCCACGCCCTTGGGCCGTTTGAAAGCCGGGAAGGCCCAGGCGTAGGACTTGATGAGCCCGGCAGCACTGCGCAGGTAATCCTTCATCGGCTCGCGGGCAATCTCGCGCGCGGTGTCGCGATCCTCGGCCAAAAAGCTGTGCAGCATCAGCGTGACGGTGAAGTCATCCGGGTTGTGCCCGGCCTCGCGCAGCGCATCGTGATACAGCGCGATCTTGGCGCCCACTTCGTCAACGCTCTGGCCCAACAGGTGGGTCAGCACATTGCAGCCGCGCCGCCCGGCGTCTTTCCATGTTTCCGGGTTGCCCGCGGTTGTCACCCAGACAGGCAGTTCCTTGGACACGGGGCGCGGTTGGGTCAGAACGGAATGCTTGCTGCCATCCTTGCGGGCAAACTCCACCTCTTCGCCGCGCCAGAGTTTGCGCAACTCCTCCAGCTGTTCGAACATGACATCCCGGTTGCGCGGCGGCGTGTTTTCCGGGCGCAGCACAAAGTCATCCGGTTGCCAGCCTGCAGCAATGGCAAGCCCCGCGCGTCCGTCGGTCAGGTTGTCGATCACGGCCCATTCCTCGGCCACGCGGGCGGTGTGGTGCAGCGGCGTCACACAGGACCCGGCGCGCACGCCGATCTGTTTGGTCACGGCGGCCACGGCGGCGCCGGTCACCGCCGGGTTGGGGTAGGGGCCGCCAAAGGCGTGGAAATGGCGTTCGGGCGTCCAGACGGCGCAGAACCCGTGCGCGTCGGCGAATTTTGCGCCTTCCAGCAGGGTTTCGTATTTCTTCGATCCGACCCCGTCATCATTGCCCCAGTAATAGATCGAGAATTCCATGCCCCCGGCAGCGGCGGGCAGGCGACCATTGGAAATCTGGGTCGAGGTTTCGTCACCGGACAACACCAGCTTGAAGCCGCGCGCCAAAGTCCAGAACAGTTCGAGCACCGAGATATCAAAGCTGAGCGAGGTGACGGCCAGCCACGTATCGCCCGCCGCATGGGGAATGCGCGCATCCATCCCGGCAAAGAAATTGGCCACATTGCCATGTTCCACCATCACGCCCTTCGGGGTGCCGGTCGAACCAGATGTGTAAATCAGATAGGCCAGATCACTGCCTGCGCTCACCGGATCGGGATTTGCATCCGGCGCCATGTTCAGGCGCATATCCGTATCAAGTTGTAGCAACTGTGCCTGATGCGGTGGAAGATCGGCGGCAAGTGCTGCCTGCGAGACAATCACGCCGCAGCCCGAGTCGGCAATGTAATGCGCCAGCCGGTCCTGCGGATAGGCCGGGTCCAGCGGCACATAGGCCCCGCCCGCCTTGAGGATCGCCAGCGCGCCGACCACGAGGTCGGGCGACCGCCGCGCACAAAGCCCCACGAGCGAGCCGCGCGTCACGCCCATGTCGCGCAGCACATGCGCGGCGCGGTTGGCGCGCGTGTTCAGGTCGGCGTAGCTCAGGATGTCATGCTCGAATACCAGTGCCGGGGCGTCGGGCGTCCTAGCCACCTGCGCCTCGAACTGGGCCTGCATGGTGAAGTCGGGATCAAAGTCGGTCTGGGTCGCGTTCCAGCTTTCCAGAACCTCGGCACGTTCGGCCTCGGGCAGGATTGGCAGGTCTTTGCCCGCGACTTCGTCAGCCATCGCGCCCGCCAGAAGTTCCAACCGCGCCACGAGCCGCGCGGCATGTTCGGAAGGCACGCGCGCCGCATCATAGTGCAGGGTTGCCGACTCGTCCGCCAGAACAAAGGACAGGGCCGCACCTTCAAGCGGACCATGCCCGGTGTCACAACAGATCGCCAGATCGGGCATCGCGGGCGCGGTCAGCTTCGGATCGCGTGCGATCAGGTCGCGGGCGAAGCTGCCATTCCTGTCGCAGATTTCGGCCTCGGTACGGATTGCGGCACGGGCCGTATCCACCGGATCATGCAGCAGCGCGGCATCCATGCGCAGCGGCACCCAGTCGTTGAGATACCCGGCGGAATGGGGCGCGTCGGCGCCGCGATAGGCGATGTCACAGGTTTCAGGCGCGCCGGAGCGCAGCGCCCAGAGCACCAGCGCGGCCAAACCATCCGCGCCCTTGAGATTAACCGGCAAACGGCGCATGTCGGGCAAGTCGCCCGCCGCACCAATCAGCGGCAGCGTCGCGGGCACGAAACCTTCCAGCCGCTTGCGCCAGAAGGGTTCGGATTTCGCCGCGCTTCCCATGGTTTGCGCCAGCGCTTCGGCGGCGGCGCGGTCTGCCATCGGCAGGCGTTCACCCATGCGCAGGATATGCGCGGGTTGCTCGGCAGTGCCGGTCTGATCACTCAGCCCCGAAAGCACAACTGCGCCCCGTCCACAGGCCACGGTTACATTGTCGTCGGACACGGCCAGCACCGCGCCCGGTTCTCCGCGTCCGGCACTTTCGGCCAGTTCCGCCGAACGCACCAGCAGCACACGCCCCCCCGCGACAATCTTGGGCGCGGTGATCGGGTTGAAGTAATCGCCATGATCCAGCGCCCGCACCAGCGCGACCAGTTCCTGCGCATCGCGGCGGAAATCCAGCCGCCCGGCGCCATCCGGCATATGGGCGCGCCCGAAATAGCTGCGCTGGCTTATGTCTTGTGCGCGCCGTGCCGGCATTCCGTCGGCAAGCGCCTGCACAACCTCGGGAAAGCTGTCGATGGCGGCGGCATAGCATTTCGTGTTCAGTGCGAGGGCCGTGTCGGTCTGGCTTATGTCGAACATGCGCTGCACGAGAATGTCGCCCGTGTCGGCGCCGGGTTCGATCACGTGCCAGGTGATGCCGTGGCGCGGTTCCTGCGCGATGCGCGCCCAGACCGGCGCATTCAGCCCCGCATAGCGCGGCAACGGCCCGTCGTGAAAGTTCACCGCACCCCGCGAAGGCAGGCGCAATACCGCCTCGGGCAGCATGTCGAGATTGGCCACCGACAACAACCAGTCGAACCGCAGGCGCCCAAGTTCCGAAACGAGGGCGGCGTCCGAAGAGATCACAGGCAATCCGGCATCCTGGGCCCAGTCCGCGATCTCGGGAGAACGGGTCACGATGGCGGCAATCCCGCCGCCGGTATCCCGCCAGAGGGTCGCGCATTGAATCAGAAGGCTTTCGTTGCCGATGAAAACGGCAGACATCGGGGCATTTGCGGAAATCGTATCAAGGCTCATGGCATCTCTCCCCCGCGTGCGGGATCAGGTAAAAGGGCAAAAGTGGGTATTTGGTTACGTTCGCGCGGTAGGTGTTTGAGAGAGAACTTGCAGTAGTGCACGATCAGGTCCCACAGGAACCAGTCGGGATCACGACGGGGTTTCCCGCCGATCAGGCGGCGCAGCCGCCAGATGAGGCCGCCGACAACATGGGCCAGCGTTGCGGCCCCGGCATAGAGCCCGCCATGGTTGCGCCGGAAATAGTAAAGGCGGCTGTCGAACCAGTAGCGGGGCATCCGGGTCCATGTTTTCATGCCCGTCGAAACCGACCCGATATGTGTCACCTCGCTGGCGCGCACATAATCGGTGCACCACCCGGCACGCGCAGCGCGCAGGCAAAGGTCGGTTTCTTCGAAATAGAGGAAAAAGGTTTCGTCAAAGGCGCCCACCTGCTCGAGCACCTTGCTCCGGATCATCATCGACGCACCTGCCAGCCAGTCGACTCGCGTCGTAACGGACGGGATCGGCAGGGGAACAATGTGCTTTTCCAACATCTTGCTCACCGCGCCCACGCGCGCCGCGCCTTCAAGCTCGCCCCAGATCGACGGAAATCGAAAGGCGGTCAGGTGCGGATCGCCGTCGGGGCCATGGATATAGCTCCCGGCGAGCCCGGTTTCCGGGGTGTGGCACATGTGATCCAAAAGGGTGCGAATGCTGCCCGGGTCGGGAAAGGCGTCCGAATTGAGGATATAGACGAAATCGAAAATGCGCGTGGCGAATCCGTGCCGGATGCCAAAATTGTTGCCCGCGCCAAAGCCACCATTCTCCCCGGATCGGATCACTTCGATTCGGTCGGCAGGCCACCCGCGCCGGATGATCTCGGCCCGGATGGTTTCGAAAGACCCATCGCCGCTATCGTTGTCGACAACCACGATCTGCCCGTCGATCCCTTTCATCTCGCGCAGGGCAGCCTCGGCCGATTGAAGCGTCATCTCGGGCGTCTTGTAGTTCAGAATGATGGTCAGCAGCGACGGGTTCTTCATTCGGCCGCCTCCCGTCTCGTGCCCGGTGGCATGGCTTTCTCGGCCTCGGCGATCACCTTTTTCATGCGCGCGGCGAGCACGCGCACATTGGGTTCGAGAACCATGCTGTCATGGTCGCCCGGCACCTCGAAAACGCGCACGCCCGGTACGTGTTGGCCCCAGTCATTGTCATGGAACACATAGGCGCGGTCCTGATCGACAAGGCGGCCATCGCCCATGTCCCACTTGCCCGACAGTGGAGGACGGAACAGCACGAGATTGCCATCCCAGCCATGCATCTCGTAGCGCCCGACGGCCTGCAGGAAGGCGGATTCGATCTCGGCATCATGGAATTGCTGGCCTTGCGCCTCTTGCCCGGTTTCCTCGGGAGCGCGTCGTTTCCCGATCTCCCATGCGATCCGGTTTCGCGCCCAGATCAGCGGATAGGCAGCGCCCTTGGCCTTCAGCTCCTGCATCTGGATTTTCATCCGGTCCGCGCGGGACAACGGGCGGCGCACCGGCAGGGGTGTGTCGAGCATGGCCACCAGCGAAACGGTTTCGCCGTCCGCCTCGAGCTGGCGCGCGATTTCATAGGCGGTGATGCCGCCACCCGAAAATCCACCGAGAAGATAGGGGCCGTGTGGCTGCACCTGCCGCATCTCGGCTATGTAGTCTGTCGCCGCCTGCACAAGGGTGTCATGCGGGGCCTCGTCACCGAACAGCCCGCGCGCCTGAAGCCCATAGAAAGGGCGATCGGTGCCGATCAGATGGGCAAGGTGGCGCAGGTTCAGAACGTTTCCAAACATGCCTGCCACAAGGAAAAACGGCGTTTTCTGGCCGCCTTCGCCCTGATGCATCGGCACGAGATGCGTAAACCGGCGGGCAGGCGCCGCCTCGGGCGCAGGCGCGCCGTCGTCGGCGCCTTGGGCGTCCGGTCCAAGCCGTTCTGCGATCATGGCGGCGCATTTTTCAACCGTGGGGGCTTCGAACAGGATCGAGATCGGGAATTCGATCCGATAGGCTTTCTTAACCATCGCAAACAGGCGTACCGCGATCAGAGAGTGCCCGCCAAGGTCGAAGAAACTGTCACGGATGCCCACCTTGTCGACGCCGAGAAGATCCTGCCAGAAACCGGCCAGCGTGCGTTCGATGTCGTTTGTCGGTTCGACGTAATCCGTGTCCAGCTCGGGGCGCTCGAAGGCCTGCCCGTCGCCGCCTTCTTCGCGCATGCCCGCCGCAGCCTGTGCGATCAACGCGGGCAGGTCGAGGGACGAGATCACGACCTGCGCCATCGGCGCAGCGAGCGCGGCTTCGAACATCTCGGCTCCCTGTTCGGGTGGTATGCCCTGCGTCAGGTTATAGGCCAGCCGTTCCTCTGCCGGGGACAGCGGCGCCTGCGCCGTGTCCGCCTCGTCAAACGTGACTTCCCCTTTGCGCAGGGGCTGCGCGCGGGCAAATCCGGCAGCGGTTTCCACCCGGCGAATGGACAGACCTTTGACTTCGCAACATACGGTTTCGTCTGGTTCTGCAATGGTGACGTCAAAGCTCGCCATGCCCGTGTCGCCATCGCCCGAGGACAGGCGCACATGGCTGACGATTTCGGACGGCAACGGGGCCAACAGGCGCAGGGCGCCATAGCCGACCGGCACCCACAAATGACTTGGCGTGTATCCGGGGATGAGATCCATCGCCCATCCCGTTGCGATGTCCAGAAGGCCGGGATGCACCTCGCACCCATCCCCGGCAAAGGCCGGATCGAGAGACAGGCTCGCAACCCCTTCGCCGGTTCCAATCGCCGTTTCGCGCAGCACTTTCCAGCGCGGACCAAAGTCGAGATGTGTCTCTTGCGGTGTGCTCAGCGCCATTCCCGCGCCCGATTGCCGCTCGGGACAGCGCGCCAGGATCGCGCAATTTTCGAGCCGGGGTGTTTGGGCGGCACGCACCGGAACAAGTCGCGCCTCGGCATGGGTCTGCCATCCCTTGCGCCCCTCGAACAGACAGGCAGTCTGGACCTCGAACCGGTAGCCCTCTTCGCTGCGCAACAGCCGTGCCCGCAGCTCGGTTTCGCCGGTGTCAGAAACCTGCAGTGGGCGCAGGAACAGCAGATCGCGAATTTCGAAGGGATCGGTTTCGCCCTGCGCGGCCAGCGCCTCGAAGGCAAGTTCGACATAGCCCGTGCCCGGCATGACGGCCTGACCGTCCTTGGTGCGATGTTCATCCAGCACCCAGCGGGTCGTGTCATAGCGCGCAGTGAAGACCCGCGCACCCGCTTTGTCGAAACCGGCCGCATCCAGCAAAGGTACGCCAATCGGCTCGAAGGGTACTTCGAGCACTTCGCCACTTCGCGCGGCGACCGCTTCGGCGGCCATGCCGACCTCGGCCCACAGGCCCCAGTTTATGGCGCGCACGCGGGTCTTGTCGCCCAAACGGGACTGCGCATAGGCGTTGAGATAGGCGTTGGCAGCGACATAGTCGATCTGTCCGGCAGGGGCGGTCGCGGTGGACGAAGAGGCAAACAGCGCCAGCCAGTCCAAAGCTCCGTCCGGGAACAGGGTTTCCAGCACCTGCACCCCATGCAGTTTGGGCGCCAGCACGTCGTCGATCCCGGCAGAGGTCTTGGCCAGAAGCGGGCCATCGTCGATCACACCGGCAGCATGGATCACGCCATTGATGGTGCCAAACGCTGTCTTTGCGGCGCTCACAGCCTCGGTCATCTCGTCGATATTGCAGACATCTGCGGCAAGGCACAGCACGTCGCCGCCGAGCGTTTCAAGCCGCTCCACGGCCCGGATGCGTCGCGCGGTGCGATCCATCGGCCCGTGGCCGTTCAAATAGCGCTCCCAGTCGCTGCGCTCGGGCAATCCTTCACGTGACAGCAGCGCGATATTGGCGCCCGCCGCGCGAATGGCGCGCTCGGCCAACGTCAGGCCAATACCGCCAAACCCGCCAGTGATCAGGTAAGTGCCGCCCTGCACCCATGTGGGCGCGTCCGATTGATCCAGCGCCACCTTGCGATAGCTGCGTTCAAACCGTTTCTCGCCGCGCAGTGCGCCGATCAGGTCGCGCGGCGGCGCCATCAGGTCTTCCAGCAGCCGCAGGGCCAGCGCATCGCGCCCCTTGCGGTCGGGTGGGGTGACGTCCAGCAGGGCACAGGTCACACCCGGAAATTCGCGCGGGATCACCTGCACGGCCCCCAGCACGGTGGATTTCTCCGGGTAGGGCAGCGCCTCGCCGCGGACCTGCACGGCACCGGAACTGATGGTGGTGATATGCAGCGGGCGGGGCAGGTTTTCGTCGCTGATGGCCTGTGCCAAGAAGAACAGGCTCATGAGGCCCTGTTCCTGGTTGCGGTGGAAAAAGCTTGAACCGGGGCGGTGGGATTCCGTCTCGGTCAGCAGCCACATATGCAGGATCCGGTCCGGCACACGGCCCCGGCCCATCAGGTCCTGCACCAGCGCATCATACCCGTCGCGCCCGCGCTCGGGGGCCAGAATATAGCTGTCCGGTCCGATCTGGGCAAAGGCATCCCCGGTGGTGACGGTGACGACATCGTGTCCGTCGACCCGCAGCCGCGCGGCCAGCGCCGCCCCGGTCCCGCCATCGTCGGCAAAGATCAGCCACGCGTGTTTCGGCGCGGTGCCAAGCTCGGTCTCGACATCAATCTCGCATTCCGCCAGCGCCGGTTTCCAGGCGGGGGCATAGGTCCAGTCCGCGCGGTCCTCGAGCCGCATCAGGATGTCTTCGGGCGCGTCGATCCGGGACTTGCCCGGTTCTATGAAATAGCGCGACCGCTGGAACGCATAGGACGGCAGAACCACCTTCTGCCGTGGGACACCGCCCCAGTATTGTTCAAAATCCACAGCGACGCCGCAAGCCCAGAGCTGACCCAGAACGGTCAGGAAATAGGCGTCGTCGGCCATCTCGTCCTCGGGGTGGCGCAGGGATGACAGTACCTTGTCCGGCTTGACGCCCCCGTGCATTTTCACCAGCGAAGACAGGGCCTTGCCCGGCCCCACTTCGAGATACACGCGCGCGCTGTTCTGCGCCAGCGTGGTGATGTCGTCGGCAAACAGCACCGTGTTGCGCAGATGCTGTACCCAGTATTCCGGGTCCGTCGCCTCGCTTTCGAGCAAGGCCGCGCCGGTGCGGTTCGAGATGATCGGCAGGCGCGGCGCTTGAAGCGGGATCGACCGCAGGTAGGCTCCAAACCGTTCAAGGATCGGGTCCAGGATCCGCGAGTGGGCGGCGATGTTGATCGGCACCCGCTGGGTTTCGACCTCTTCGGCGGCAAGCCGCTCGGCGAGCGCGGCCAGCGCCGCATCGGGGCCAGAGATGACCGTCAGGGTAGGGGCATTCACCGACGCAATGTCGCAATCTTCGCTCAGATGGGGCTGGACCTCGGCCAATGGCAGCGGCACCGAAAGCATCCCACCCGGCGGCACCGTGTCAAAAAGCTGCCCGCGCAGCTGGACCAGACCAAGACAGTCTTCGAACGACATGACCCCGGCAATGCAGGCGGCGGTGTTTTCGCCCATGGAATGTCCGACCAGTGCGCCGGGCTTCACACCCCAGCTGATCCACAGCTGCGCCAGCGCATATTCCACCATCATGATCAGCGGCAGTTGCAGTGAGGGCTGCTTGAGCCGCTCCTCAGCCTTGTGCGAGGCTTCCTCGCCCTCGGCCAGCCACAGAGCGCGGAGGTCTTCGCCCCCCTTGCCTGCCAGCACGTCGAACCCGCGATCCATCCACTCTTGGAACACTGGCTCGGTTTCGTAAAGGTCGCGCCCCATGCCGACATATTGCGCCCCGCCGCCGGGGAACATGAACACCATTTCCGGCGAGTCGATGTCGGCGGCATGGGTGAACACGCGGCGCGGATTGCCGCTTTCCAGCAGGTCGGCGGCCTCTTCGTGGCTCTCGGCCACCACCAACCGGCGTTTCTCGAACGCGCGCCGACCATTCAGGAGCGTATGGGCGACGTCCTCCAACGGCTGTTCGGGATGGGCACGCAGATGTTGGGCAAGGCGCGATGCATTTGCATCCAGCGCCTTGTTGGACCGGCCCGAAACCACGAGCAGTTGGAACGGCCAGTCCGATTGTTCTGATGCAGGGCGGGCAGGGGCTTCTTCGACGATCACATGCGCATTGGTGCCACCTACCCCCAACGAGTTCACCCCGGCGCGGCGCGGTCCGTTGCGGGTCGTCCACTCGGTCAGCGTGTCATTCACCCGGAACGGGCTGTTTTCAAAATCGATCGCCGGGTTCGGTGCCTCATAGCCCAGCGACGGGGGCATCTGCTTGTGATGCAGCGCCAGCGACGTCTTGATCAGGCTCGCGGCCCCGGCCGCCGTATCGAGATGCCCGATATTGGTCTTCACCGACCCGATCCGGCAGAACCCGGTGTCTTTGGTGGTTTCGCGGAACGCCTCGGTCAGCGCGGCGACCTCGATCGGGTCGCCGAGATAGGTGCCGGTGCCATGGCATTCGACATAATCCACCGTGTCCGCTGGCACATCGGCAATTGCCAGCGCATCGGCCACCGCCGCTGCCTGTCCATCCACCGAGGGCGCCAGATACCCGGCCTTGGCCGAGCCGTCATTGTTGACCGCCGATCCCTTGATCACCGCCCAGATGTGATCGCCATCCGCCACGGCATCTTTCAGTCGTCGCAGCACCACGACACCCGCGCCAGACCCGAACACCGTGCCCTGCGCGCGGTGGTCAAAGGCGTGGCAATGCCCGTCCGGCGACAGGATTTCTCCGTCCTCGAACACATATCCCCGCCCATGCGGCAACTCGATGGTCACGCCGCCCGCCAGCGCCATGTCGCATTCGCCGTTCAGAATGGCCTGCGTCGCGTAATGCACCGCCACCAGCGACGTCGAACAGGCCGTTTGCAGGCCGAGGCTTGGCCCCTTGAGATCAAGGATGTGGCTCAGCCGGGTGGACATGAAATCCTTGTCGTTCCCGGTGTGGCGCAACAGGAACATGCCGGTCGACTCGACCAGATCGCGGTTCGAACAGATGTTGAAGTAGAAATAGCTGCCCATGCCGCAGCCCGCGAATACTCCGATCGGCCCGTCGAAATGCTCCGGCATGTGTCCGGCATTCTCCAGCGCCTCCCAGCTCACCTCGAGAAACTGGCGGTGCTGCGGATCCATGATTGCCGCTTCTTTCGGCGACAGGCCAAAGAAGTCAGCATCGAAATCGGCAAACCCGTCCAGCATCGCGGCGGCGGGCACGTAGTTGCGGTGCTTCATGCGGGCCGGGCTTTCGCCATTGGCCTGCAAGTCGGTCTCGCTCAGCCGCGTGATCGACTCGATTCCGTCGCGCAGGTTTTGCCAATAGGTCTCGATCCCCGGCGCACCGGGAAGGTGGGCCGCCATGCCCACAATGGCAATATCCGTCTCGTTTATGTCACCGACCACGTTACTCAACGCTCACAACCTGTTGTCAAAACTGCGCCACAATTGCTCCGGTGTGCTGCACCGGGAAATATTCTTGATCTCGAAGATACGCCGCGAAACGCCCGGTACAAAGGTCAAATCAGGGCAAATTGAGGGCGGTTAGCCCCTGAATTGCGCTGAAGTTGAGCCAAAGCGACAGGGCTGCAATTCCGACCCCCAAGGCCCAGAAAAGCGCGTCGTGGCGCGAATCCCACGCCCCGTGGCGCCGCGCCAGCCAGACAACCACGGGATAGGCGAGCACCATCGCGGTCCCCTGTCCCAGCAACGCGCCGGTCAAGCCCCACTGGCTCGCTCCAATCAACAACCCGGCCATCATCAGGCCGGCGCGGGTTGCCGCCAACACGAAGAACCCGCGCGAATCCCCGGCTGCAAGGGCCGCATTGTCATAGGTCAGCGCGATCAGTTGCGGGATCTGCATCAGCGCAAGAAGCACAACGACACCCCCGGCCAGTTCATAGCGCGGATCATAAAGAACCAGCACCAGCCACACCCCCAGCATGGCAAACCCGAACAAGAGCGCAAACAATCCGCCCGAGAGCATCATCCGCATCCGGTGAAGGTTGGCGACATTGGCCGCGCTTCCGGACGGGGGCTTTTCACGATAGATCGGGATCATGATCCGACGCACCACCATGCCGCCCAAAAGCAGCGGGAATGAGGCGAGGAAATAGCCGATATTATAAACCCCCAGCGCCCCGAGGCTGAGGTACTTGCCCAGAACGATCTTGTCCCCCTGGCTGAGCAGGAAGCCAGCTGCCGTGGACAGGAAAATCCACTTGCCGAAATGGATCAGCTCATGTGCAGCTTTCGGTTCCCAGCGCGGTTTGTTGAGCGCGCCGGGCAGGAAGATAGTGTAAAACGCCAGCTGCATGAGGTTGGTCACAACTGCGCTGACCACAAGCGCCCAGACCGACCCGGTCATCCATGCGACAAGAACGCCAGCCCCGAGTCCGATGGTCTGCGCGACAAGGTCGATGGCCGTCAGCCGCCCCAGCACCAGCCTGCGATTGGCGCTGTCGCGTTTGGTCGGGAACAGGCCCATGATGAACAGCGTCAGCCCCACCACCGGAAGCAGTTCACGCAGCTCAGGCGCGTCATAGAAGGCCGCCACCGGTGCAGCAAGCGCCCATGTCGCTGCCCAGAGGATCAGCCCGCGCAACACCTGCACCGTCCATGCAGTATCAAGGAAATCCTTCTCCTCGCCGCGCTTGGATTGCAGGATGGATTGCGCCACCCCCATGTCCGAGAAATTCGACAGACCTTGCAGGAAGACCCAGACAAGGCTCATCAGACCGAAGGCTTCGGGAAACAGCAGCCGGGTCAGGATCAGGTTCGACGCCAGCCGCAATGCCTGTGAGCCGCCATAGCCCAGCACGGTCAGCGCCGAGGACCGCATCGCCCGGGCGGCAAGGTTTTCGCCACGGGTCAGGTTGCGCAACCGGCTCATCTTCCCCGCTCCCAGCCTGCGGCCTTGCCCGGTGTCAGTTTCACGATCAGAGCCACCCCAGCATAGACGGCAAAGCCGAGCGGGTCAGAGAGCGCCAGCCCGAGAAGGCCGCCCAGCCCAAGCGAAGGCTTGTCGTCGTTTTGCAGCAGCGTGGGATGGTCGCGTTCGATTTCCGCAACCCCGGCATTCTGCCGCCGCCGCACGCGCACGAGGTTGCCAAACCCCTCGACCAGCGGCCAGTCATAGCCTGCCGCCACGCCGATGCGTTCGTCCGGCGCGAAACTCAGCCGAACGAAGCTATCGTCGGAAATGATGGCCGGAAAGCTGTCCCAGCGCCTGCGCCCCGTTGCGTTCACCGCGAACAGCCCCGCACCGGGAACACCATGGGTCACGAACGGCACCCGCGCATAGATGCGCCCATAGGCACGGGTGGCCCATGTGCGCGCCTTGGCCAACCGCAATTGCCCGCTGGCATAGCGCGGCGCGTCGGTATCAAGCGCCTTGGCGATCTGTCCAAACAGGGCCGGATCGACGATCACATCCGCATCCAGATAGGCCCGCGTGCCGTGCGCCGCCCCGGCGTCGCCCGCGTTCAGCGCGCCCATTTTTCCCACCGCGGGCAAGTCCAACACCTCAAGCTGCCACCCCCGCGCGTCCGCCGCGTCGAAAAACGCCTGTGCCTTGGTCACGGTGTCGTCGTTGCAGCCATTGGCGACCACGATCACCTGCGCACGCGCGGGACCGTCCGACGCGAACACCGCCTCAAGACACGCGCCAATATGCGCACCCTCGTTGTTGGCCGGTATGATGATGCTGATCACGGCTGCTCTGCCCTGCTTGTTTTATGCAAAAAACCTAGCATTGGCAGGAGTCCGGCGTCATGGGAAAACTGCGCCAGCGCTCGTCCCTGTGTCACAAAAGCCCATCAAGAGGCAGAGCCACATCCGGTTCCGCTTCGAAAACCACGGTCTCGATTTCGGTCAAAAGGTACTCGCCCGTGATCCCCAGCGCACGGATACGCCCCTGATACCGATCAAAGGCATAGTCGAGCCGCTCGCCCGGCAGAAGGACGGTATCCTCGCCCGGCCCGCCATGCAAAAGATCGCCCGCCCCTTGTGCCACAAGCGTGTCATTGCCCAAGCCGGCGATCAACACGTCGCGCTTTTTGGTGCCGGTAAGGCGGTCGTCGCCATCCGTCCCGATATACACGCCACCATGCAGAAAGACGCCCTTGGCACGTTCTGCGCCCCAATGCTGGCCGCGCTGGTTATAGGCCATCAAGGCATCATGGCGCGGGGTCTTGTCCCAAAGGTGGCGCAGGTGTCCCCAACTACCCCATTTGCTGGGCTGGCCCACATCGGTAAAGGCGTTGAATGCCTGACCGCCCAGCCCGGCCCAGGCCGGAAGCAACTCGCGGTAAATCTCGCCCAATTCCTCGCTTGTGCTGAAGGTAATGAAATAGTCGGTCAAGGCGCTGTTATTGGCCCACTCCAGTACGCCGGACACGTGGCTGCCACCTTCGTACATCACCAGCGCCAGCCGGTTTTCGCGGGCCACCCGCGCCTGATAGGGCAGGGCCTTGGTCAGGATATGGTTGAGACTGCCCTTGCGCAGTGCTGCCGCTGTCTTGGCGTGAACGCCGTCGTAACGGTGTTCATCGACATAGGCGTCCAGCGCCGCCCGTTTCAGCCCGCGCTCCTCCCCATCGACGCGCGCCTTGGCCCCGGCCGCTTCCAGCCAGCCGATCACCTTGGGCGCTCCCTCATCCATACCCAGCTCGACCCCGAAATACCCTGTGACGGCATAGGCATCAAAAAACGTCACTGGTGCCGGATTGCCTTCTTTCTGCCAAAACGGGGCCTGCAACAGCCCCTTCTCCAACCCCGGCCAATCCGTGTGTGTTGCTGCCACGCGCACCAGCCGTGCGTCGGTCTCGGCGCCGAACACTTCGCCCCAGATGCGCCCCATCTCGCCCGCTTTCATACCGGCAAATTGCATCCACGCATCGTCGGCAGCATTCGCGCCCCAGCGTTCCTCGGCCTGTGCGAGCGCCCATTGCGCCTGTCGAAAGCCCCAGTTCCACAATTCATTGGAGTATTCGACATACGCCTTGAGCCCCGGATCAAGGTTGTCGCGCACATAGGCGGCAAAGCGTTTGTTGTAATCTTCATCCGCCAGATGCGGCATGCAGAACCACGGATCGGCGCCGACCTCGTTGGCCAGTCGCACCATGATTTCCATCGGCACCCCGCGCCAGCTCCACGTGAAATCGCTGACCAGCGGGCGGTCCGCCCATGTTTCCATGGTCGACCCATTGGTCTTCATCCAGTTCATGAAGCGCACCATGCGCAGGTCGTCGACCACGGCCAGCCAATCGGGATTGAACACCGCCCCGGCCTCGTAAAGCGGGATGTGATCCTCGGCCACGACCACGATGTCATGGATATAGTCACCGACCCGCTCCGGGTCCGTCATCTCGATGCGCAGGCCCACGGGCCCGTCGCCGGGCGTGTAGTCGAACCAGATTTCGCCGGGCTGTTGCCGCACCACCCGCGCGCGTCCGGTGATGCGCAGCTCTCCGGCTCCCTGCCATGTGACGCGGTACATCCCCGCCAGCCCGGTCGCGGCTTCGGGCTGATCCGTCAGGATCAGCGCTTCGACTGTTTCAATATCCTCGGGAATGCCCCAGACCCAGCCCTCTTCGTCCATCAAGCCGCGATCCAGCAGGTCGTCTGTCGACACGCCCCCCCACTGCCCCGGCAAATGCCCTACCCAGGGCCGCGCCGTCTTGAAACGGTCGATGAACGGGTGTTGCGTCGACCAGTCCGAAATGCCGCTCAACCCCATCGCCAGCGCCGGATCGGCAAGGCCAAGACCGGACTCGCTGCGTTGGTCCGGGCGCAGGGCCGGGGTCGGGAAGGCCGTACCCGGCTCGGAGGCCACAGCGGTGACCGTAGGCGGCACCACCACCTTGCGCCCACTGGCCTCGGAGCGGTTCAGGACAAGCCGGTGTATCTCGTCACGCAGCGCGCCGTATTTACCCCGCACCGTTGCGTCGATCGAGTCGGGCAGGTTCAGCGCTTGCGGCAATGGCGCGTCATATAAACCAACATAGGTAATCGCCCCGGCAAGGAAATAGAGCGTTGCCGTGCCATGCGGCGCGTCATCGGAATAGAGCGCCTCGGCCGGAATGCCATCCAGCACACCACCATTCAGCAACGCAGCTAGCGTGCTTGCCACCGGGATCAGGTCAATCTGTACAGCCGGACGCTCGGCCCGCAGCATCGACAGGAAGTCTTCATACCAGTCGTGATACTCCCCTGCATTATAGCGATAATACTTGCGCATCTGCCGCTGCGAGGGCGGAAAGGACCGCCCGTACCCCCCCATATCGGCCCAGCCTTCATAAATCACGAACCGCCCCGGCGCGGCCTCGGCCCTGGCCCGGTCGATCACCGTCAGCATCGCCGACAGCGGCGACGATCCGTCGTCATTTTTGCCGTCATAGGGTTTGTCCGGCGCCTGGTACTGGATGAAGTTCGCCGGGTTGATCATGATCACGTCCCAGCCCACATCTCCATAATTACGATACTGGCGCGTCCACGCGCGCGGCACTTCCTTGAACCGCCAATTCGCCTTGGCACGCTCCGACCCGGCAAAATCGCGCAGGAACCCCCATTGTCCATCCAGCGCAAAATCGTTGCCCGCCGCCGCTGCGATCTTGGCGATCCAGTGCGGCGCCGTGGTTTCGTCACTGTCGGTCAGGTGGTGGATCAGGCTGTTACCGTAGACATAGACCTTGAGCGTCTCGGCCTGCGCTGCCCCACTCAAGGCAAGGCACATCGCCAGAATGCCGCCAATCAATCGCATGTTGTCTCCCCGCTGCAGGCTTGTCCAACTATGTGGCGATTCCGCCGGGTGTTCCAAGGGTTGCGTTGAAATCACACCATTTCCTGGCCCAAGCGGGTGACAATCTGTCGGATTTCACGGCGCGTGGCAAAAAACTACGTATTCTTACCGCCTTGTTCGAGGGCCTTCCCAGCGGGCAGTCTGAGGGCCGGAGGACAAGCGCGCTAACGGGAGAGGGCACGATGATCGGTACGGCAGATCCTGCAACCAAGGGCTTTGACACAGAGCGGCTAGAGCGTATCCGCGTCTGGATGGATGCGTTGGTCGCGGATCGCAAATATGCGGGCAATTCGCTTTTGGTTGCGCGGGATGGAGATGTGGTGTTCGACCATGCCACCGGACTGCGCGATCTCGACACCGGCCTGCCGTTCGAACGCGATACCGTGGCGCGGATCTATTCCATGACCAAGCCGATCACGACCGTCGCCCTGATGATGCTGGCCGAACGTGGGCTGTTCCACCTTGACGCACCGGTATCCGATTTCATCCCTGCCTTTGCCGATTGTCAGGCCCTGATCCCCGGCGCGACGACGATGGATCAGACCGAACCCTGCGCCACCCCGACCCTGCACCACCTTGCGACCCATACCAGCGGGCTGAGCTATCCGTTCAACCCGGGTCTCCTGTCACAGGCGATGGACGCCGAAGACATGCTGTTCAAACCCAACCAAGGGTCGCTTGCGGCAATGGTGGACAAGGTCGCGGCCCTACCGCTGGCCTTTCATCCGGGCACGCGCTGGGAATATTCGGTCGGCATCGACATTCTGGGCCGCGTGATCGAAGTGGTGTCGGGCAAATCGCTGGATGCTTTCTTCCGCGAAGAAATCCTTGATCCGCTGGGCATGCATGAGACCGGCTTTTCCGTCATGCCGGGCACCCAAGAGCGCTTTGCCGCGCTTTACACCCCGCTGGCAGGGGACGCATTTGACCTGAACTCGGCCGAAACGGGCGGCGACACGCTGCGCCTCACCGATGCGCCCGGCACATCGCCGTTCCGCAATGCCGATATGTATTCCGGCGGCGGTGGGTTGGTCGGCACCATCGACGATTATTTGCGCTTTACCGAGATGCTGCGCCGGGGCGGGCGTTTGGGTGATTTGCGCCTCTTGGGGCCGCGCACCGTTGACTTCATGACCCGTAACCACCTTCCGGGCGACATCGCCTCGATGGGGCCGGAAAGCTTTGCCGAACAGCCCATGGAGGGCATGGGGTTTGGCCTTGGCGGATCGGTTGTGCTTGATCCCGGTCGCGCGCGCTGCCCAGGCTCCGTTGGGGATTTCAGCTGGGGCGGCATGGCGTCGACCTTCTTCTGGTTCGATCCGGTCGAGGCGCTCTCGGTCGTGTTCTTCACCCAGCTTTCGCCCTCAAGCTCCTATCCCACGCGCCCACAGCTCAAGGCGCTGGTGCATGCCGCCTTGGCAGGATGATTTCGTGATCCGCTGATTCTGCCCTAGGCTGCCTCTTGCGCAACAGGAGGCCCGCCATGGCATTGAAGGATCACTACGAGAATCCCGTCACCACCACATCCACCGCGGCCCGCGATGCATATGACCGTGGCGTGCGCCTGTTCCTGAGCGGACAATATGGCCCCATCGCGGAATTTGACGCCTGCGTCGCCGCCGATCCGGGCTTTGCCCTTGGTCATGCCGGGCTGGCCCGGGCGCGGATGATGGGCGGGGACATGGCCGGAGCCAAAGAGAGCATCGCCATGGCCGAGGCGCTTGGCAGTTCTTCCCGGCGCGAAGCCCAGCATATCGCGGCCATGGCGGCGCTTCTGGCAGGCAAGGCCGTTGAAGCCCGCCGCCTTGTGCGCGCCCATGTGCAGGAATTCCCGCGCGACGCGCTCCTGGCCCAGCTATGCACCAATATCTTCGGGCTGATCGGCTTTTCGGGAAAGGTCGGGCGCGAGGCAGACCTGTTTGCCTATACCAGCACCCTATTCCCGCATTACGGCGATGACTGGTGGATGATGTCGATGCACGCCCTGTCGCTTTGTGAAGTGGGCGAGGCTGACGAGTCGCTGACCCTGATGGAACAGGCTCTGGCGATCAATCCCGAGAACGCGCACGGGGTGCATTTCAAGGCCCATGCCCAGTACGAGATCGGCGAGACCGCCGCCGGTCGGGCCTATCTCGATACATGGCTGGCCGATTATGACAATCGCGGCCTGTTGCATTGCCACCTGAGCTGGCATTCCGCGCTCTGGGCGCTGCATGATGGCGAGGCTGAAACCATGTGGCGTGCGGTGGATAGCGGCGTTGCTCCGGGATCGGCCCACGGCCTGCCGCTGAATGTCGTGACCGATGCCGCCGCGATCTATCACCGCGCAGAACTCGCGGGCATCGAGGTGGACCCGGCGCGTTGGAAAACGCTCAGCGACTATGCCGCGTCCTTCTTTCCCAATCCGGGACAAAGCTTTGCCGACATGCATGTGGCCCTCGCCCATGCCATGGCCGGTGAGGGAGAGCGGCTGTCGGTGCTGGCGGAAACCGATCAGGGATTTGCCGGCGATCTCATAGCGCCGGTGGCACGCACCTGGCGGGCCGTGGCGCGTGGGGATTGGGCCGGGGCATTGGCGGAACTCACGCCCGTTTTGGCCTGCGCGCAAAGGATTGGCGGCAGCCGGGCACAGCGCGATCTCTTGGAGCTGACCTACGCCAATATCCTTCTGAAACTCGGCCGTGCCGACGAGGCCCGGCGCAGCCTTGCGACCCGGCGCCCCATATTGGCCGATGCCCCGCCTGTTGAGGGGTTAACGTAACCTTGCGCACGGCGACTTAAAGCGGCTGTTTTCGTGGAGACGTGCAATCCATACCGACGCAATACCGACGTTATACCGACGTGAAACCGAACCGTGTTTTGCCGCTAAATCAGCGTGTTAACCCGATTCGGGCCCATAAGTTGCTGAATGCGAAAATAATCGCCGCCACACATACGATCGACGGACCCGCCGGGGTGTCATAGTGATAGGATGCCCACAGTCCGCCCATGGCCGAGGCCGCACCAATACCCGCCGCGCCAAACGCCATGCTTTCAGGCGAGCGCGCCAAGGCCCGCGCGCTTGCCGCCGGGATGATCAGCAGGGCCACGATCAGCAATGCCCCGACCACCTTGATCGCCACTGCGACCACCAGCGCCAGCCCCAGCGTCAGAACCATCTGTTCGCGTTTGGGATCAATGCCGCTGGCATAGGCAAGGTCGGGGTTCAATGTTGCCGTCAGCAACCCCTGCCAGCGCCATGCCATCAACCCGATCACCAAGGCCACACCTGACCAGATCACAGCCAGATCGCCTTTGCCCACGGCAAGAATATCACCAAACAGGTAAGACATCAGGTCAAGCCGCACGCCCTGCAGAAAGCTCACTGCGACAAGTCCAAAGGCCAGCGCGGAATGCGCCAGAACACCGAGCAACGTATCCATTGCATAGCCGCGCCCCGAGAGGGTTGAAACTGTAAGCGCCATGACCAGCGCGACCGCCAAAGCGCCAACAAAGACAGAGGTTCCAAAGGCCAGCGACAACGCCACACCAAGGATCGCGGCATGCGCGGTGGCGTCTCCGAAATAGGCCATCCGGCGCCAGACCACGAAACACCCCAAAGGTGCCGCAGCCAGCGCCACGCCGATCCCGGCCAACAGCGCACGCACGAGGAAATCGTCAAGCATGGGTATGGGCCTCGTGGTCGTGCGTGTGATCATGATCGCAGTTTTCGTGATCGTGGTGGTGGTCGTGTTCATGGCGATAAAGCGCCAGTGCCCCATGAGTGCCAGTCCCGAACAGCGCCCGGTATTCCGGGGCCGAGGCGACGATCTCAGGCGTGCCATGACAACACACATGCCCGTTCAGACAGATCACCCGGTCGCTCGCACTCATGACCACGTGCAACTCGTGGCTCACCATCAGGATGGCGGCCCCGGTTTCGCGGCGCACCTGTTCGATCTGGGCATAAAGGTCGGCCGATCCCGGTTGATCCAGCCCGGTTGTTGGCTCGTCCAGGATCAGAAGGTCCGGATTTTCAAGTAACGCGCGAGCCAGCAGGACCCTTTGGAATTGTCCGCCCGAAAGTCCGGTCATTTGCCTGTCAGCCAACCCTGCGGCCCCGGCCTGTACCAGTGCGGCCGCAATGTCGCCAGGCGCGCGGCGGCGGGGCAGGGACAGGAAACGTTCCACTCTAAGCGGCAGGGTCTGGTCAATGCTCAGGCTTTGAGGGACATAGCCGATGCGCAGGCCCGCCGCGCGCTTCACCTCGCCCGCGTTGGGGCGTAACGCCCCGATAATACAGCGTAAAAGCGTGGTTTTGCCCGACCCGTTCGGTCCGACAATGGTGACGATCTCGCCCTTGTCGATGTTCAGGTCCACATTCGAAAGGGCTTGGTGATCACCATGCGAAATGCTGAGCCCGGATACCGTGATAAGGCTCATGCGGCGCTCTTTTCACGACAGGCGGGGCACAGCCCCTCGGCCTCGATGACCGTGGTTTCAATGGCAAATCCGACCCGTTCAGCAGCTGCCCCAAGGCTGTTTCTAAGCGACATGCCGGTTTCGGCCACAACACCACAGTCGCGGCAGATCAGGAACACCGGCGCGTGATCGTCGCCCGGATGTGAGCAGGCAATATAGGCGTTCAGCCGCTCGATCTTGTGCGCGAACCCGTTGCCAACGAGAAAGTCGAGAGCGCGATAGACCACGGGCGGCTGTGCGCCGTAGCCTTCATCGGCCATTAACCCCAAAATGTCATAAGCGCCCATGGCCCGGTGTTCCTGCAACAGGATCTCCAGAACGCGCCGCCTCCCTTTGGTAAGGCGCAACCCGCGCGCTTCGCAGGCGCTTTCCGCCGCGTCCAGCGCACCGGCCATGCATGCCGTGTGATCATGTTTCTCAAATCCGATTTCGCTCATCGGAGTCCTTTCTTAGAAATGGCACTTGATATAGTATAACATTTCTTTTAGAGCCAGAACCTCTTTTATCCGAAGGTCCACCCATATGTCCAGATTTGCCCGCTTCTTCCCTGCCCTGCTTGCGTGGCCTGTTTTTGCGCAGGCCGAAGTGCCCAAGGTCGTGACCGATATCGCCCCGGTTCAGTACCTCGTGGCTGGCGTCATGCACGGTGTCGGCACCCCCAAGCTTTTGATCCGCCCTGGTACATCGCCGCATGACTATGCCATGCGCCCGTCCGAAGCCCGCGCGCTACAGGAGGCCGACCTCGTTGTCTGGATCGGGCCGGAGCTTACACCGTCACTTGAAGAGAGCATTGGTACGCTCGCGGGGTCGGCGGTGCAGATCACGCTTCTGGACGTGACTGATACCCGCCGTCTGCCCTTTCGTGACGGGATAATCTTTGATCATGACAGTGAAGAAGAGCATTCGGAGCACGGCGACGACGAACACGAAGCGCATGATGATCACGAAACACATGATGCGGGCGACGCTCATGACCACGATCATGATGGGCTTGACCCGCATGCCTGGCTCGACCCGGTCAATGCACAGGTCTGGGTTCATGCGATTGCCGCGCAGCTTTCCGAGATGGATCCCGGCAATGCCGCCATCTATGACGGCAACGCCGCGACTTTGTCGGCCGATCTTGAGGCGCTGACCAAGGAAACCCGCGCGCGTCTTGAACTGATGCGCGACCGTCGGTTTGTCGTATTCCACGATGCCTACCAGTATTTCGAAACCCGCTTTGGCCTGCACCTGACCGGGGCGCTTTTGCACAGCGACGGCGCTCCCCCGAGCGCGGGGCGTCTGCGCGCGCTTCATGAGGAGCTGGAGCACGAACAGGTGCACTGCATCTTCACCGAACCGCAGTTCGACCCCAAGATCGTCGCGGCGATTTCGGAAAACGGAGAGATTCCGGTGGTCGAGCTGGATCCGATTGGTGTGGGGCTGGACGGGGGAAGCGGTCTCTATCAGCGTCTCATCGCCCGTATGGGCGAGCAGTTTGCAACCTGCCTTGAGCCAAAGGGTTAAACGCTGAGAAACACCATGTTGGCCATCCCCCAGAGCACCAGTTGAAAATGCGTGTTCTGGGCGCCTTCATGGGCAAACCAATAGCTGAAATGGTTGCCGACGATGGTGAACATGGCCCAGATCGCGGTGAATAACAGCGCGCCGATCAGAGCGACATCGCGCGCCAGTGATGGCAGCGCTATACCCACAGCAGCCAGTCCCAAGAGAACGACGCCGCTCCACATGATCAATGCGGTGACGAGTTCCGACGCGACAATCAGGCGGAAAAGACCTTTCTGAACCCCGCGGTTGTTGATGGCGCGGTGTTCGACGCGGGCGTATTCCTGTGGCCAGTCATTGCGCATGCGCTCCATGGTCAGAACCTGTGCCGTGAAGACCTCGTTCACGGGAGGGTGCAGGATATTGTCGCGTACCCCGGTTGTCAGCCACGCCGCCGGAAGCGCCAGCGATACGGTTTGCGCAAAAAGCGTCATGTCCATGGGGTTGTCCTCTCATGAAAACGGGCCACCCGAAGGCGGCCCGCATGTTGCTTCAGGTCGGGATCAGGTCCAGGCGAGGTCTGCCGGACGGATCTCGAACGAAATGTGGTGTGCCGCACCGGCCAAACCCTCGCGGGCATGGTTGTAGAGCGACCGCCAGTAAGGCTGGATCGTGACAGCGTCCTCTTGCAGGATCGCTTCGCCTTTGGCCATCAGCGCACGGCGCTTTTCAACGTCAGCCGTAGCGAGTGCTTCTTCCAGAATGGCGTCGAAATCGGGGTTGGAGTAGCCGAATTCGTTCCATGCTTCGCCCGACTTATAGGCCAGCGCCCAGATCTGAACGCCCAGCGGACGGTGGTTCCAGTTGGTCGACGAGAACGGGTACTTGGTCCAGTCGTTCCAGAAGGTCGAACCGGGCAGGATGGTACGCTTGACGTTGAAGCCCGCATCCCGCAGCTGCGCGGCGACGGCGTCAGTGGTGTTCTTGCGCCATGCGTCGTCGATCGAGTGGATTTCCATCTCGAAATCGCCCATGCCCGCTTCGTCCAGAAGCGCCTTGGCAGCGGCCGGATCATGCTTGGGCATGCCGATATCGGCGTATTCCGGGTGGGCCGGTCCGACATGGTGGTTGGCCGCGACAACGCCGCGCCCGTCATAGCCCAGTTCGAGCAACACGTTGTTGTCCACGGCCATGGCGATGGCCTGGCGCACGCGCTTGTCGGCGTATGGCTTAACGCCCTCCACTTCGGCAAGCTGGTTCGGACGGATAACGATGGTGGCCATGGTGACAACCTCGTTCTCGACCCAGCCATCGAGAGACGAGATGATGTCGATGAATTCGCCGTCAACCGAATAGAGCATGTCGACTTCTTCGGCCTCTGCGGCAGCCATCCACGCAGCCGGGTCGGTGCCATAGTCGATATATTCGATACGATCCATGAACGCACCGTTGCCTTCGTTCCACCAGGTATGGCTTTCGTTGCGCACGAGCACACCCTTGACGCCCACTTCGAGGCTTTCCGGCAGGTAGGGGCCCGTGCCGACCGGATTGCCAAGCATGTTGTCGGCATTGTGCGAACTGTGCACGATCGCAGCCGGGTAGTCGGCCATGCCGGGAACAAGCGAGATGTCCGGCTTGGGCAGGTTCAGGCGCACCGTATGGCTGTCGACAACCTCGACCGCACCATCGATGGCCTTGTTGGTGTTCGCATCGATCAGCGTGGCAAAGCGGCCCGCCATCGAGTTGCCCTCAACGTCCTTGTCGCACCATGCGATGATGTTGCGTGCAACATCTTCCGCAGTGAAATCGTCGCCGTTGTTCCACTTCACGCCCTTACGCACGTTCAGGGTATAGGTCTTGGCGTCGTCCGAGATGTCCCAGCTTTCCAGAAGCTGCGGTTGGAACGTACCGTCGTTTTCGTACGTGATCAGGTATTCCAGCCACCCACGCGAGAAGTTGGCGATTTGCGACCAGTCATAGGTGCGCGGATCCTTGAGCGCGCGCACCTCCATCTGGATGCGCACCGTGCCGCCCATCTTGGCGTGGCTGCCCGCCTGCGCCGGAGCGGCCATGCCGATCATCGAATAGGCGGTTGCCGCAGTTGCCCCGAAGGCGCTGGCCAGCGCCAGGAATTCGCGGCGGTTGACCGGGTCCGTGCCGACCTTGGACGCCTGGTCCACGATCACGTCAGGCAGCGGCTGTCCGTTACGTTTGTAAAAAGTCATGATGTTCCTCTCTGTTGGTCATTCCGGGGTGCCCCGGTGTGCAGTGTGCCTGCATTATTGCAGCGGCCCAGACGACCGCATCTTTGGTGTTTCGGGTATAATCCCCCCTCGGGACAGTCCCAAAAATCGGGCTTTGCATGGCAATTCAATGCCTTCCGCACCGCGCTCTGATCATATCCAGCCATATGATAGGTCCGGTATGCAACAGATTTCCGATCTTTTTTTCGTGAGGTGCTCTGAGCGACGGACCGAGACGTGCCACAGTCGGAAACTGTAGTGGAGGGGGCCGGAACCGGCAGGAGTGGGCTGTCGGAATGCCAGAGCATAGTTGATTGTAGCGTTTGCATGCGCTGATTCCTCTGGTCCGATAACGACCCCACGAGTGCAATATTCGACATCATGGGTCGCTTTACTGCCATTCCTCTGCGGCTTTTTGCCAAAGTCTCCTGCAAATGGACCACTGGTTGTCCATCATTCGGGGATCATGGCCTCGATTTCTTCAGGCGTCTTATGCTTGACGTTTTCCCATTCGAGCGACTTGCCCGAGTTCAGCAACCCCTTCGGGTCCATCCGTTTTTTCCACGCAAGGTGCCGGTAGTCGGCATTCTTGAGCCCGCCCCCTTCGACCATGCACACATGCGCGTCGTACACCGGAAAGCCGTTCGCCTCGTAGGTGGCCTCGATCTCGTGAAGGCGGTCTTCTGTGGAATACCAAACGATCGGCAGATCAAACGAGACGATCTGTCCATCAAGAAGCGCGAATTCGTGGTGTTGCCACACATCGTCCCCAAGCTTGGGGCCAAGGTCGGTAATCGCTGCAGGATCGGGCGGTGTCGGACAACCCACTTGTAGATAGGTCGCGCTGCGGTCCGCCTTCAGGACTTGGAGTGTGGTATGGTTATAGGCAAATTCGAACACATGGGGCAGTTTGGCCGCCTTGAGCTCGGTCTCGGACATCGCAAGGTCCACGGTGCCACCTTGTTCGGCGATCAGGGCACGGTAGGCGTCCATGTCCTCGACCGGAACCAACGAGGTCATCAGGTGCTTTCCAGGGCGCAGGTGATCCGCAAGGCGCGGGAAATACGCACATATCCGTGCGTCCACGGTGGACACAAGCTTGCGATGGATATCGGGCGCGCAGGCCAGCGCGTACCCCGCGCCGTAGGCTTTGGGGTAACTGTCAAACGTCGCCATGCATCCGATCCATTTTTGGTGCGGTACGGTTCGAAGGGTCACTTCGGTAATGACGCCATTCAGACCCCAGGCATGGTGGATCTGGTTGACGTCTTGGCCTTCAAACAGGCGCAACTTTGGAGTGTCCTCGACGCTCATTGCCTTGAGTGAAATGATGTTTCCGGGATCGCGCAGCATGCCCTGGGCAACCGATCCGATGCCCGATGAACCTCCTGCGATGAAACCGCCGATGGTGGCGATGTCCTGTGTCGACGGAAAGATGGCCAGTTCCCAGCCTTTCGCGTGTAGGGCGGCGTTGATCTCTTCGATATTGGCTCCGGCTTCGGCAGTGACATAGCCATCACCGATGTCGAGAATGCGGTTCATCGCTGTGGTCTCGATGATCAGCCCGCCATCCAGCGGTACAGCCTGCCCGTAATTGCCAGTCCCGCCCCCGCGAAGCACAATCGGCGCGTCATGGGCATAGGCCACGCTCAGGCAATGTGCCATTTCTTCGGGTGTCTTTGGCAGCGCTACAAGGTCGCCGAAGCTTCGGCGCAACTGGCTGTTCAGGATGGGCGAGTACCAGAAGAAATCGCGCGATCGTTTCTTGACGAGAACCGGCTCGGAGATGGTTGCCACCGGGGCGAGTTCCTCGGCGAAACTGGCCCAGTTGAGGTTGGATTTCCCGGATATGCTGTCGGTCATTGAAGATGCTCCTTCAGAAGGTCAGTTGCGGGCCTGTGCGCTGCGCCGCTGATCAAGTGCGAAAGATCGCTCGCATCTGCGATCCGAAGGTCATTGAGATGAGCACCGTCGATTGGAGTGGGGTTCATGCCAAGCGCGGTGCGCGCATCGGTGGTGATGGTTCGCAACCAGCGCCCGAGCGGCGGGTCGAGATGTCCGGCCAGTATCGCCAGTTCAAGCGCATAAAGCGGGTCGTGCCGCCCGACTGGGCAAAAGGCATCACGTACATTGTCGCTACCCAACAGGATCGGGACACCTGCCGCGGCCAGCGCGTCAAGCGGGGTCAGGCCGCGCAGTCCGGGGGTATGTGGATCGCGCCCCTGAAGATAAAGGTTGGTCGTGGGCAGGGCGACAATGGTGATCCGCGCGCGCGCCAGCTTGTCCGCGATCCGCCTGAACTCATCAGGTGTGCAGGTGGCAAGGCTGACTGCGTGCCCGCAGAGGATAGGCCCGTCGAAACGGGTTTCCAGGGCCATATCGGCAATGGCCTCCAAGCCGTTGATTTTCGGGTCGAGCGTTTCGTCGACATGAAAATCAAGCGGCAGACCGTGATCCGCTGCCAAGGCGAACATGTTACGTAACCCCGTCGGGATCTGGGTGTGACCAAGGACAAAGGCGCCAAGGGCATGGCCGTCCGGAACAACCCGCGCCACGGTCGCCGCAAAAGTCGGGTCCGCCATCTGGTCTATGCCGGCAAGCGGCGAGAGTTGAAGAGTCAGGGCGCTTTCCTGAGCCAGTTCCAGTAGTACGTGCCACGCGGTTGGCGGTGTGGCCTCATGCCCCCAGTCCACATGACTGCGCAGCGTATGGCATCCCGCCGCAATGGCTTCGTCAAGCCCCCGTTGAGCGCGGGTGCGGATGTCGGATTCGCTCCAATATGCCTTGTCCCTCATCTGGGCTTCGATGGCCGCGAGAAGATCGCCACCGGAGTGGGGCATTCGGGATATCGTGTGACACTTGTCGAGGTGGCAATGCGGCTCGGTCAATGCCGGGAACAGCAGGCGTGGGGCAGTTTGCGCAGCCGCTGACGGGCGCATCCCGACGACGCGGCCGCGGCTCAGGATCAAGTCGCCGTGCACGCAATCATTGACGGAGGTGCCGTGAAATTGTTCCCGTCGATGGATCAGGTCCAATGGGATTGAAATGTCGGGCAGGATGGCGATGGCTTGGGTCTCCACGGATTACGCCTCCGGGTCGAAATGTGCGAAGTCGAGCAAGAAAGCGGCAAAGTTGCGAGCGGCGCTGTTCAACATCGCCTCGCCTTTCTCGACCGTCGCCGCAGAAGCATCGCCGCAGGCCCCCGAGGCCTGCAGATCGTCGATGATCCAACCGGGGCGCATTGCCTGACCATTGAGGCCGATCCATCGCTGCTCTGCCTGCCATTTCCGGCTTTTCGAGCGAAAATCCCCGGTGGCCTGCATGTCCACAAGATCGGCGCGCGCGGCAAGCATCGGACTGGTTTCGCTGTCGCCGCCATGCTGGTCGTGGTCAAGATTGTCCGGTGCCATCACTCCGTTCCAGTCCGCAAAGCTGAACCAGCTGCCATGCGCCGTAATGATGCCGTGTTTCACGCGCATCTCGCGGCTGGCGATTTCAAGCACGGCGGTGTTGCCGCCATGCCCGTTCAACATGGCAAGACGTGTGATCCCGGCCCTCGTGACGCTGTCGCCGATGTCTTCAAGCATCGCCAGAAGCGTGGTGGCTGAGAGCGCAAGCGTGCCGGGATGGTTAGAGTGTTCGTTACTCTTGGTGATGCGCAGTGTGGGCAGGATCAGTGCGTTGGTGCCCTTGTCCCAATGGGGAAGGCTGCGCGAGAGCACGGCGTCAACAAGGTCGCTGTCCACGGATAACGGCAGGTGGGGGCCGTGTTGCTCTGTCGCACCAAGCGGGAGAACAGCGATTGTATCCGCGGGCAGATCGCGAAATTGAGGGGCCTTGAGATCGGACCAGTATCCCTGCATGTGCCAGCCTTTCCAAAAGTCGGGAAAACGCCGAGGCAGAAATGCAAAAGCCACGCGCCGCCCCGAGTGGGTGGTGAACGTGGCCCTATGTCTGTGCCAGAGATGTCGGAAATTTACAAAGCGTGGAGGAAAATGCAAGTCTTTGCCGGGTCAGGATCAGGAGGTTTCCATGCGCCCGCTCAACCCAGTCGCAATCGCACCGCCCTTCGCCCGCTATTCACATGGGGTGGAAGTCCCGGCTGGGCATCGGATTGTCCGGACTTCGGGCCAGCTGGGCTTGGCGCAGGATGGCACAGTGCCCCAAGGCGCGCGGGAGCAGGCTGATATCTGTTTCGAAAACATCCGCCATATTCTCGCCGAGGCCGGCATGATGCCCGAAGACGTGGTGCATGTGTCCGCCTTCGTGACGGATCGTGACCACATGGACGGTTACATGGCGGCGCGCGACGCCTTCCTTGCAGAGGCCGAGAGATTGCCAAGCTCGACCCTTCTGATCGTGTCCGGATTTACACGCCCTGATTTCGTGGTCGAAATCGAGGTCTGGGCCGCGGCGCCTTGACCAAGCACTGTAACCCGCAGGACTCAGGTTGCCCGGCGCGCGTTTCCTTTGGATGTGCCAGCGCCGTGCGTCGTGCTAGCAATAGCACAGGGGTAGGAAAGAAGAGGCATTCGTGCGCGTTCTCAGTGTGACATCGGTTCGGAACGAAGGGCCTTATCTGCTGGAGTGGATTGCCCACCACCGGGCCGCCGGCGTGTCGGATTTTCTAATTTTTTCAAATGATTGCGATGATGGCACGCACGAAATGCTCGAGGCGTTGCAAGCCGCCGGGGTCATTTGCCATGTGCCGCATGAGCCCAAGCCGGGAAAGAGCATTCAATGGCAGGCTCTGCGACAGGCGTGGCGCCATCCGTTGCGCAAGAAGGCGGATTGGATATTGGTCTCGGATGTGGATGAATTTCTCAACATCCATGTCGAAGGTCACAGTATTCCGGCGCTTGTGAACAGGGTGCCGGAAAACACCGATGCGATCGTGCTGCCGTGGCGGCTTTTTGGGCACAATGACGTGGTCGGGATCGAAGACGCCCCCGTGACCGAGCAATTTACCCGCGCGGCCCCTGCGGATTTGCAGTTCCCGATCTCGGCAAGCCTGTTCAAGACTCTGTTCCGGGCCAAGGGGCCGTTCAATCAACTGGGCGTGCACCGCCCCAAGCAGAAAGACCCTGAAAAAGCGGGTTTGCCCATTTTCGTCGATGGATCGGGGCAGCCGATGCACCCGTTTCTTGCCCGTGCCCCGCAACGTCTTTCGCTGTTTGACCTTGGGGTGGGGCGTGATCTGGTGGAGTTGAACCACTATGCCGTGCGGTCGGCCGCGGCCTTCGTCAATAAATGCGATCGCGGCCTGCCAAACAGGGCGCACAAGCTCGTCGATCTTTCATATTGGATCGAACGAAACTTCAATTCTGTTCCTGACTCTTCCGTGTCGCAAATGCGCCCTGCCACGGAAGAGGCCGAGAAGGAGCTGCGCGCGGTGCCGGGTGTCGCAGAGCTTCACGAGCAGGCAGTGGCATGGCATCGGGCGCGGTTTAGCGAACTGGTGAGCCGACCGGCGTATCAAGCGTTGATGACCGAGATTCTGGTGGCCGGGAGCAGCGCCATACTACCACAGCGTTTGCAGCGGCAACTGGTTCGGTGGTATCAGGAAGCCAACAAGACAACCGGCTGAACACGGTCGGGACAGGACGCAGGGTACGAGTAGGCACATGAGCCAGGTGAGGTTTCAAAGCGGTTCCTTCCAACATCTTGACGTTGATGGCGTGCGGGTGCTGGCCACGATTGGTATCGGCAAGGGCGATGCGGTGACCTATTTTTCGACTGGCACCGCTGCGGATATGATCGTGCCGGGAGACAAGACCGACATTCTCAACCTTCGTAGTGTCGGCAATGGGTTGATTGCCGATCTGCGCTATGATGGAGCGCGGCCAGAGCTAGTCTTGAACGGACACGCGGCTACCTTGCAACCGATCTTGCAGGAACAGGCGCTGTTTGAAGGTCTGAACGTCGCATTTGCCATTCGAAACGGGGAAACGTTGGCCGCGACCATCGACTGGCTGCGCTATCATGTCGAGCATCACGGAATGCAGGCAGCTCTGATCTTGGATCGGACGCGACCCGAAGAAGCAGCCAGCTTTGCCGGTGATCTTGGGCGACAGGCAACGGAGATCAGGGGGCTGAAACAGGTGGTCGTAGTGCATGCTGACATGCCGCTGGGCCACCACGACCTGCCGCCCGAAGCCCATCCGTTCAACGCGCCGGATGCGCCGGGCAAGGATCGGATGGATGTACCGCCACCTTCTCCTTGGGATGCGCCGCTGGGCGAGCTGCAAGTTTTTGAGCTGATGCGGCGGTGGTTCCTTGATCGCGCCCGCGCGGTGGCACTGCTGGATATCTCGGACCTGCTCACCAAACGCACCGGGAACAGTGTTGCGGGGCGCAACGTGTTTGACGCTGCGGTGCAATCGTCGTCCGGTGCGGTCACGCTGGTTGGGCAGCATTGCTACCCGTGGCGTGTGCGCAACAATGACGACGCCAGTTTTGGCGACCATATCTGCGTACAGTTCGATGCCAGCAAGATGCGTCGCAGATGGTGTGTGGCGCCGGGCCGGGCCGGACCCGGGGCTGTCTGGCGGCTGGTGCGGATTGTGGGGACATCGCCGAGCCCAGAGGAGTGGGTCTACTTCTATCGCTGCATGGGGTTGCGCCATCCAACAGATACGGTGTCCAAGATCGTGCCCAAGACGGCGCTGATCGAAGAACCGGCGCTTTTGGACCTTGCGGAAAACGTGTTCGAGCACAAACCGGTTCGCATGCCCGAGATCGCAAAACCAAAGATTGACCCCGACAGCAACGATGTCACGATCATCACCTGTATGAAAAATGAGGGCCCCTTCATCCTTGAATGGCTGGCCTATCACCGGGCCATCGGGGTCAAGGACGTGTTGGTCTACACCAACGACTGCAACGACGGCACCGACGCGTTCCTGCAGCTGTTGCAGGACAAAGGCTATGTCCAGCATCGCGAAAACCCGTTCAAGGGTACCGGGCTGAAACCACAGCACGCGGCATTGCAGGCGGGGGAAAAGGAAGATGTGATCAGGAGCGCCGATTGGGTGATCTCGATGGACGTGGATGAGTTCATCAATATCAAGACTGGTGACGGGACACTCAAAGCGCTGTTCAATGCGGTTGGGGGGGCGAACCTGATTTCCTGCACCTGGCGTTTGTTCGGAAATTCGGACGTGCATGAATACGCGGATGAACCGTTGATGGCGCAGTTCACCCGATGTGCCTATGAAATGACCCGCAAGCCGCATCAGGCGTGGGGCTTCAAGACGCTTTACCGCAATATCGGCCTGTTCAAGAAGCTCGGGGTGCACCGACCCAAGGGGCTTAACCCGCAGTTGTGGAACGAAATCAAATGGGTGAACGGGTCCGGCAAGCCTTTGCCCAAGGACATGTACCGCAACGCGTGGCGTTCAACGACGGATACGGTTGGATACGATCTGGTGCAGCTCAACCATTACGCGGTCCGGTCCGCCGAGAGTTTCCTCGTCAAGCGTGACAGGGGGCGTGTGAACCACGTGGATCGGGATCAGGGGTTGGCCTATTGGTTCAGGATGAACAACAACGTGGACGAAGATTGCTCGATCCAGCGCATGATCCCGTTGATGCAGGCTGAGATGGATCGCCTTTTGTCCGATCCCGAGATTGCCGAGGCCCATGCCTTTTGCGTGGATCGCCACCGGGCAAAGATCGACGCGCTGAAAGCCACGGAGAACTATGCGAAATTCTACGAAGAGTTGACAGGCGCGCGCATGGAAAAGCTGGCTCGGTTGCATCCGCATTTCGGAGCCAACGTGTTCCTAGCCGGGCCGCAGGTAATCCCTGATTGGGTTGTTGAAAAGGACTTGGCAGAAGACTTTTTCTTTACCGTTGATAAACAGGAAACCGCACATTGATCGGGTCTGGAGATGTCTTTGATTTTAGCTTGAAAATCGGAGACAAAATCTGGCGGACCGGGTAAACTGTTCGCAAATCAAGAACAAAGGGCAGGCGACATGGCCAAACTTCCCGAGATTGCATCCTTGTGGATTGGTGGGCAGCTCAGCTGGCTGGAGCAGCTTTGCCTGAAAAGCTTTGCCGACGCTGGGCATCACACGACGCTTTACAGCTACGAGGAAATCACGAATGTGCCCGAAGGGGTCCATACGGCAGATGCGAACGAGATCTTTCCGGGCGAACCGATGTATCGCCACGTGCGCACTGGAAGCCCTGCGATACACGCCGATCTGTGGCGTCTTAACCTTCTGAAAAAGACTGACAAGATCTGGGTGGACGCGGATATCTATTGCTACCGCCCGTTCAATTTCACACGGAAAACCGTGTTCGGATGGGAAAAGGATGATCTTGTCTGCAACGCCGTGTTGGGCTTGCCAAAAACCTCCAAGGCTTTGAATGCGATGCTCGAATTTTTCGAGGATGAGTACGCCATCGGCCCCTGGCTGAGGCCATGGCAGCAGAAGGAATTGCAGGCAGAGAAAGATGCTGGAAATCCGGTTCATATGACGGCGCAGAACTGGGGGTTCACGGGACCTGCGGCGGTGACGTATTTCCTCAAGCAATCCGGCGAAATCAAATATGCTGAACCTGTCGCCGCATTCTACCCGGTGAGTTTCAAGGACCGGAACAAGATGTTCCAAAGCCGGTTCGACATGGATGACTGGTTTACCGAAGACACCAAGGGGGTGCATTTCTGGGCCCGCCGGATGAAGCCGCGGCTTCAGGAAAAGGAAAACAACCGCCCGCGGCGCGGTTCCTTCATGCGCGAGGTTATGGTCAAACACGGGATCGACCCCGACGCCGCCCCAATTCCGGCGCGTGTGGTCAAGAACAAGGCACCTGTGGACGATCCCGAGTTCCAGGCGAAAATCGCCATTGAATCGCTCAAGGGCGAGGCGTCGATTACCAAGATTTCGCGCGACTACCTTGTCGAAAAAAGCTTTATCAAGGATTGCCGGGACAAGCTGGTCGCGGCGGCCCCTGGTGTTTTTCGCGAGGGTTGAAATGGACTATCGCCCGCGTATCCTCGACAATTACCAACACCGGCGGCATTTCCTGCAGCTGGTGAATATCCCCTTGTTTGGCACACCGTTCCTTTACATGAAGAACCACAAGGCGGCCTGCACCACGGTGCTTGCCACGTTGATGGCCAATCTCCTGCAGAAAAAAGGTGAGGGAACAGAAAGCATCGACATGGGGTCGGTGCATACGCCACCCAATACCCTGCTGCTGACTGGTCCGCGGGGTCTTTCGATGCCCCGGGTGATGGAGGCATTGGCGGACAAGCAGGTCTATCGCTTTACGATCGTGCGCGAACCCGTGGCGCGCACCGTGTCTTCCTTTGCCGACAAGATTTTGAAGGGGGAAAAGCAGAAGACCAAGCTGATGCGCTATCTCAAGAGGCCGGCAGACAGCGACATGAGCTTGTCCCAGTTTCTCGATGTCATGGCCCATGACGAGGGCGCGCGCGACGTGGACCGCCATTGGCGCAGTCAGCGGCTCGAAGTGTCCTACGATTTCATCAACTATGACTTTGTAGGGGACATGGCCGATTTGAACGGCGCCATGACAAGGATCGTGCGCCGCATATTCGATGTCGAACATCCGGAAGTTCAGGACACACGAACCTCGCTTGGTCACAAGTCCATGAGTGCCGAATTGATCGCAGCCATGACGGCGACCGACCGAAAGAACATCGAAACCGCTTTTGGACCCGACTTCGAAATGTATGAAGACGTTCGCCGGACGCTGGCAAGGGCGGCATGACATGAAGGATCGGCCCGAACAGACGCAGACCGAATGGCAGACAAACTTGCAATCCATCGGCGCGCGCGAGGGGTTTTACGAGGCGCTTGGTCCGGAGCACACGGCCCTGTTTGTCGAGCGCGGCAAGACATTGATCGTGACCTTCGAAAATCTGGATCATGTCTATGGGAACGCAGATGATCGCATGCCTTGGGGCTATGATTTCGTGACTTCGCGTGGTTGGTCGATGCTTGGTCTCATGGCGCATGACTGGACGTGGTATCGTGATTGTGACGTCCATGACTTTTTTGACCGGTTGCGCGAAGAAGGGTTTTTCAAGCGTTTCGACAAGGTGATCTTTTATGGTGCGTCGATGGGCGCTTATGCCGCCGCGGTGTTTTCCTCGGCAGCCCCCGGCGCGACCGTGATTTGCATTTCCCCACAAGCGACACTGGATCGCGGGGTCGCGTCATGGGAGACACGCTATCGCAAGGCATGGAAGCGAAACTACACCGACCGTTATGGCTATGCCCCGGACATGGTGTCCGATGCGGAGGCGGTGCACCTGTTTTATGATCCGCGCGCGGCGCTTGACGCGATGCATGCCGCCCTGTTTCGCGGCGCACATGTTCACAAGTATCGCTGTCGTTTCATGGGGCACCGGATCGCGTCGCTGTGGTTGCAGATGGGAGTTCTAAAACCGGTGATCGAAGGCTGTGTCGCTGGGACGATGACGGATGCGGAATTCTACACCCTGTTGCGCCGCCGCCGGGAAACGCCGCGCTTTCAAAAGGAAATGCTGCACACGCTCGAAGGGATGAATCGTCCGAAGCTGTTGGCGCGCTATTGCCGTGCCGTGCTGGCCCGGCGTCGCGGGCCGCATTTTCGCAAGGCACTGCGCGCTGCCGAGCAACGCATCGCCAAATACGAGAAAAAACGCTAGCCGCGTTTCAACGTGTCTCCGAAGCTGATCTTGGGGGTCAGGGTCACTTTCCCGTCGGGATCGTCACCGGCGACGCGTTGTGCGATGATTTCGGCCGCCTTTGTGCCGATCTCCTTGCGGCAGGCATCCATCGTTGCAAGCTGTCGCGGCAGCCCCTGCAAAAGTTCGACCCCGTTGAACCCGGCCAAACCGATCTGGCCGGGTATGTCGATCCCCTGTTCCAGCAGGTACAAAAGACCACCCGCGCCGATCATGTCGTTGGAATAATAAATGAAGTCGATCTCGGGGCTTCGATCCAGAACGGTCTTGGTCATCTCGCGCCCTTTGGCCAGTGCCGACCCGCCCGAATAGAACTCGCGGTCGCAGACCTCGACTCCGGATTTGGCCAGCGTTTCCGTGAACCCTTCAAAGCGTTTCCTGGCCCGGTGATCGAGGGGCATCTTCGTTCCCAGGAAAGCGATTTTTCGGTATCCGGCGTCGAGAATGGCCGAAGCCATCTCCCGTCCGGCGCGGCGATGCGAGATCCCGACCATCGCGTCGACAGGATCACCGTCCGTATCCATGATCTCAACCACCGGAATGCCGCTGGCCTTCAGCATCGCGCGAGCCGCGTCGGTGTGTTCCAGACCCGCGATGATCACGCCCGAAGGGCGCCAGGACAACATCTCATAAAGGACTTTTTCCTCTTTTTCAGGGATATAGTCAGAAACCCCAACAACCGGTTGCAGATCCGTTTCTTCAAGAGCTTGGCTGATGCCGGAAAGTACCTCGGGGAATACCATGTTGGACAGGGATGGAATAATCACTGCCACAAGGTTAACCCTCTGGCTGGCCAATGCCCCGGCGATCTTGTTGGGCACATAGCCTAGATCCTTGGCCGCCTTGAGAACTTTTTCGCGGGTTGCGCTGGACACATCGCCTCTGTTTCGAAGAACCCGGCTGACCGTCATCTCGGACACGCCTGAAACCTCGGACACGTCGCGCAATGTCAATGAACGTTTGTCGCTTGCCACTGAATATCATCCTGTTGAGCTGAAGCGATGTTACCGCGAACATCGTTGCGGGTTCAAGCGTTGCCGAAAGCTTCGACCAAGGGAAACTTTTTTGTATGGGGGCATGACATCGTCCAAACAGAAAGATAGAAGCGTCGGCAAGCGGCCCCGTGGCTCAACTGGATAGAGCAGCCCCCTCCTAAGGGGCAGGTTGCAGGTTCGAATCCTGCCGGGGTCGCCAAAGCAAAATCATGAAAAGCCTTGGTGCGACGTGAAGCGGGTCCAGACGCGCTGGGCCATGCTGTAGGGTTGGTTTCAGGCGAAACACGTGCAGCAATTTTTGGGGATATTTGGTGCCCAGAAGAGGACTCGAACCTCCACGTCCATACGGACACTAGCACCTGAAGCTAGCGCGTCTACCAATTCCGCCATCTGGGCACGGGTTGGTGAGGCAGGCGTTTAGACCCGGGGCGGGGGCGTGTCAACGGCGATTCTGAAAAGAATCGGAAAAATTATTTCCGAAAGTTTCGGGGCATTCGGGCCGATGTGCTTTGAGGAAAACTCCCAGGAAGGGGATTCTTGTCGCGGGGGGGTGTTTGCGGCTTGTTCCCAAGGCCCTTGGGCGTTATTCGGACAGGGACTTATTGATAGCGGAGGCCCCTCATGTCGAAACTTGTCACCATCTACGGCGGCTCTGGTTTTGTTGGGCGCCATATTGCACAGCGTATGGCCAAGGAAGGCTGGCGGGTGCGTGTGGCCGTGCGTCGCCCGAACGAAGCGATGTTCGTCAAACCTTATGGGGCCGTCGGCCAGGTCGAGCCCGTGTTCTGCAACATCCGCGACGACGCCTCGGTGGCGGCTGTGATGGACGGGGCGGATGCGGTGGTAAACTGCGTTGGTATTCTCGACAACAGCGGCAAGAACACCTTTGACGCGGTGCAAGCGGATGGCGCAGAGCGTATTGCGCGGCTGGCGGCTGCCGCAGGGATCGAGCGCATGGTGCATATTTCGGCCATTGGTGGGGACGCCGAGTCCGAAAGCGCATATGCCCGGACCAAAGCAGCAGGCGAGGCTGGTGTGCTGGCGCATATGCCTGGTGCGATGATCCTGCGCCCCTCGGTGATCTTTGGCATGGATGATCAGTTCTTCAACCGTTTCGCGTCGATGTCGCGGATGGGGCCGATCCTGCCGATCGTCGGTGGCGAAACCAAGTTCCAGCCGGTTTACGTGGATGACGTTGCCAAGGCTGCCGTGATGGGCGTTCTGGGCGAAGCCGAAGGCCTGTTCGAGCTGGGTGGCCCGGAAGTCAAAACTCTGCGTGGCTGGGTTGAGGAAATCCTTGAAGTCATCCACCGCAAGAAAGTCATCCTGAACCTGCCGTTTGGCATTGGTCGCCTGATGGGCTGGACCTTTGACATGATCTGCAAGGTTCTCTTTGGTCTGTTCGACAACAAGATCCTGACCCGTGATCAGGTCAAGTTGCTGCGCCATGACAACGTGGTGTCCGAAGGGGCACAGAGCTTTGAGGCGCTGGGGATCAAGCCAGTGGCACCGGAATCGGTGATTGCCGACTACCTGTGGCGGTTCCGTCCGTCGGGTCAGTACGATGCCATCAAGGATTCTGCCAAAAATCTGCGTGTCTGAGACGCAAGACTACTCGGAAAGAAACGAAAGGCGGGTCGGAAACGACCCGCCTTATGTGTATGCGATGCCCAGCAGGATAAGACCAAGCACAACCCGGTAGATCACATATGGTGTAAAGCTGACCGAGCGCAGAAGGCGCATCATGAACTTCAGCGCCAGTAGGGCGGCGAAAAAGGACATCACAGCAGCGATGGCCCCGTCACGTGCGGTGGCCAAATCGGCCTGCCCGGCGACTTCGATGGCAAGAAGGGTGCCGCTCGCCAAAATTGTCGGGATCGACATCAGCATGGCAAGTTTGGCCGCGTCGTGGCGGTTGTACCCAAGGTGGCGGGCGCCGGTGATGGTGATGCCGGACCGCGATGTTCCGGGAATAAGGGCAACGGCCTGCCACAGGCCCATGATGATGGCGTCGCGCAGGTTCCATGCTGAATCAACCTTGTCGGTGGGTCCCTTCTGGTCGGCCCACCACAGAACGATCCCGAAGACAAGCATAGCCCAGCCGATCACGGCAATCGAGCGCATGGCGTCGTCAAGCCCCGTCAGCTTGAGTGCCAACCCGGCGAGGATCACAGGGACTGTGGCAACGATAAGCAAAAAGGCCAAGTTCGCTCCGGGTGTGTCTCGATGGCCGGTCAACAGGCGGGGCAATCCAAAGAGAGCGGCGCGCACGTCCGTCCAGAAAAAAAGAACAACGGCACCGAGCGTTCCGACGTGTACAGCGACGTCAATTGCCTGTCCCTGATCGTCGAGCCCTGTGAGATTCGGCAAGAGAATCAGGTGCCCGGATGAGCTGACTGGCAAAAATTCGGTGATGCCCTGAATGACAGCGACCAGAAAAATGTGAAACAGTGTCATGGGGCCTCGCGCGCGCCGGTGATGGTGCTATGGTATAAGTAACAGAAAATAAATGGAAAGTTGTTTTTGCGTCCGGTTCGGACCAAAAATAGGGGGTTTCAGCGCGACTTTCTGCGCTCGAAGAGCGAAAAATATGAATTTAGGTCAGCACAATTGACTTTTATCCTGTTCCGGAATTGCTTAAACACGCGCCACTGGATGTAATCAGGAGGCAGCTGCCGTGGCTAAGCAACCGATGTTGAAATTTGTGACCGTTGAACGCGACATGCCGGAAAAGCGTGATGCGAGTGCGCGGAAACAGGATTTCAATGAAATCTACGCAGAGTTCGCCAAGGCCAAGGCCGAGGAGCAGGCCAGCCGCTGTTCGCAGTGTGGTGTGCCCTATTGCCAGTCGCACTGCCCGCTGCACAACAACATTCCCGATTGGCTGCGCCTGACCGCGACGGGTCGTCTGGAAGAAGCCTATGGCATCAGCCAGGCCACCAACACGTTCCCGGAGATCTGTGGTCGTATCTGCCCGCAGGACCGTCTGTGCGAAGGCAACTGCGTGATCGAGCAGTCCGGCCACGAGACCGTTACGATTGGTGCCGTCGAGAAGTACATCACCGATACCGCGTGGGAAGAAGGCTGGGTCAAGCCTATCGTCCCGGCGCAGGAGCGTCCCGAGAGCGTTGGCATCATCGGGGCCGGCCCCGGTGGCCTTGCGGCGGCGGATCGTCTGCGCCGAGCGGGCGTTCAGGTGACGGTGTATGACACCCATGACCGCGCTGGCGGTCTGCTGACCTATGGCATCCCCGGATTCAAGCTGGAGAAAGATGTGGTGATGCGCCGCAACGATCAGCTTGAGCAGGGCGGCGTGACCTTCAGGCTCAACTGCGAGGTTGGCAAGGACATCTCGTTCGCCGAAATCCGCGAAGCGCATGACGCCGTGATCATCGCGACGGGCGTGTACAAAAGCCGTGATTTGCAAGGGCCTGGTGCCGGTGCGGCCGGGATCGTCAAGGCGATTGATTATCTCACCGCGTCCAACCGCCTGAGCTTTGGCGATACGGTGCCGGAGTTCGAAAGCGGGGAACTCAATGCCGAGGGCAAGAAGGTTGTCGTGATCGGTGGCGGCGACACCGCAATGGACTGTGTGCGCACCGCGATCCGGCAGGGCGCGGAAAGCGTGAAGTGCCTCTATCGCCGTGACCGTGCCAACATGCCCGGTTCGCAGCGCGAGACCAAGAACGCCGAAGAAGAGGGCGTGGAGTTCGTCTGGCTGTCGGCGCCCAAGGGCTTTTCCGGTAATCCGGTCAGCGGCGTGATGGTACAGAAGATGCGTCTGGGTCAGCCCGACGCTTCGGGCCGTCAGAGCCCCGAGGTGATCGAGGGCGCGGACTATGTCGAAGAAGCCGACCTCGTGATCAAGGCGCTGGGTTTCGAACCCGAAGACCTGCCGACACTGTGGGAGCAGCCCGATCTGGAAGTGACCCGTTGGGGCACGATCAAGGCGGCGTTCACCACCGGCGCAACCGACATGGATGGCGTCTATGCGGTGGGGGATATCGTGCGCGGTGCCTCGCTGGTGGTTTGGGCGATCAAGGACGGGCGCGACTGTGCCGATGCGATCCTTGAGCGGTTTGGTGCAAACGCTGCGGTGGCCGCCGAATAGGCTTCGGTAACGCGTCGGTATTACGTCGGTATCGCCACGCACCCGTCAAAAGAAGGAAAGACAGCATGGCTGACCTGACTGCCCTCAAGCTTGGTAGCGCTTCACTTACCTTTGTGAGCGCGATCCTCGCCGCGTGCAGCGTTCTGGCGGCTGAAGTTCCGGTGCCCGCGAGCTGTGAAGCCTTTGCGACGGTGCACCGCGATAGCTGTGTGGCAACCTCGTATCTGCGCTGCGGTGACCAGGTGCAGGCCGTGTCCTATTCCGAAGGTCTATTGCACGACACCCATGTGTTCGGTCCGCAATGGGATTTGGTTGGCTATTTCGCCGATGACGGCAAGGCCGAAGTCAGAGCCCTTGCAGGCAGCGCACCGGAGGCGGATTTGACCGCGGAGCTGGAAAGCGGAGAAAGTCTTGGCACACGTGAATTGGAATTCGCGTCGGGTGTGCTCAAGGGCAACAAGGTCACGGTCGACTCGGCGCTGCGTTTTGGCGACGAAACTGTCGAGATCGGGGGCGTTTCCCTGCGCAAGGGGACGCTGTCGCGTCTCATGACGGTGCAGAAGAACGGCGTGACCGCGCAATATGACTTTGTGGTCTATGCCACCCCAGACGCGTCGCTTTTCATCGAGGGCGCCGCAGATGTGAACCAGTTCGGCAGAGAAAGTCGGTTGGAATGGACCCCGCAAAAAATCGTCTTTGCCGGGGAGCCCGGTTTCCTGGCGACAACATCAGATATTCCGTGTGGCAGCTAAGACTGCCCGCGACATGACCCAGCATCCCGCAGCGGGACGCGCAAACGAAATAACACCCAAGGCCGAGGCCGGTCGCTGACCGCCCCCTTAGAAGGAGAGCCCCGATGACGAAGTATGATGAAAACTGGGCCCGTGCCGAAGAAGCCAAGCGCAAGTGGCTTGCCGAGAACGGTCTGTATTCGGAGGAAGAAGAGCATTCTTCCTGCGGTGTTGGCCTTGTCGTGTCGATTGATGGAAAACCCAGCCGCAAGGTTGTTGAGGCGGGAATTACCGCGCTGAAGGCGATCTGGCACCGGGGTGCTGTGGATGCAGACGGCAAGACCGGCGATGGCGCGGGTATTCACGTTCAGATTCCCGTAAACTTTTTCTACGACCAGATCCGCCGTACCGGCCACGAGCCGCAGATGGATCGCCTGATGGCGGTTGGCCAGGTGTTCCTGCCGCGTACTGATCATGGGGCGCAGGAAGCGTGCCGGACCATCGTGGAAACCGAAGTTCTCAAGATGGGGTATTCCATCTATGGCTGGCGCCATGTTCCTGTGGACATCACCTGCCTGGGCGAAAAGGCCAACGCGACCCGTCCTGAGATCGAGCAGATCCTGATTTCGAACTCGAAAGGTGTCGACGAAGAACAGTTCGAACGCGAACTCTATGTGATCCGTCGTCGGATCGAGAAAGCGGCTGCTGCGGCCAATATCGCGGGTCTTTACGTGGCATCGCTGTCGTGCCGGTCGATCATCTACAAGGGTATGATGCTCGCCGAGCAGGTGGCCGTGTTCTATCCCGACCTGCAGGACGAGCGCTTTGAATCGGCCTTTGCGATTTATCACCAGCGCTATTCGACCAACACGTTCCCGCAGTGGTGGTTGGCGCAGCCGTTCCGCATGCTGGCCCACAACGGCGAAATCAACACGCTCAAGGGCAACCTGAACTGGATGAAGAGCCACGAGATCCGTCTTGCTTCGGCGGCCTTTGGTGAGCTCGCCGAAGACATCAAACCAATTGTGCCGGGTGGCAGCTCGGACTCGGCGGCGCTGGATGCCGTTTTCGAAATGATGGTGCGGGCCGGGCGGTCTGCGCCGATGGCGAAAACCATGCTGGTGCCCGAAAGCTGGTCGCAGCAGGCGGTGGAGTTGCCGCAGGCATGGCGCGACATGTATTCCTATTGCAACTCGGTCATGGAACCGTGGGACGGCCCCGCCGCGCTGGCGATGACCGATGGCCGTTGGGTCTGTGCCGGTCTAGACCGGAACGGCCTGCGCCCGATGCGCTATGTCGTGACCGGCGACGGGCTGCTGATTTCGGGGTCTGAAGCGGGCATGGTGCCGATTGACGAATTCAACGTCATCGAGAAAGGCGCGCTGGGTCCGGGGCAGCTTTTGGCCGTGGATATGGAAGAGGGCAAGCTCTACCACGATACGGAGATCAAGGACAAACTGGCCAATGCCCGCCCTTATGGCGAGTGGGTTGGCAAAATCCGTGACCTCGGAGAGGAGTTGGGCGAGATCGAGGAGAAGCCCAGCTTTGCCGGTGAAGAACTGCGCAAGCGCCAGATCGCGGCCGGGTTCAGCATGGAAGAGGTTGAGCAGATCCTTGCGCCGATGGCCGAGGATGGCAAAGAGGCGCTGGCCTCGATGGGCGATGACACGCCGAGCGCGGTTCTCTCGAAGATGTACCGTCCGCTGAGCCATTTCTTCCGCCAGAACTTCAGCCAGGTCACCAACCCACCGATCGACAGCCTGCGCGAATACCGGGTGATGAGCCTCAAGACGCGGTTCGGCAACCTCAAGAACGTTCTGGACGAAGACGGCAGCCAGACCGAGATCGTGATGCTGGAAAGCCCGTTCGTGGGCAACACTCAGTTCGCGCACCTTCTCAAGGCGTTCGATGACACGGTGGTGCGTATCGACTGTACCTTCGAAGCGGGGGCCGGGGACGGTGCGCTGCGTAAAGGTCTGGAACGGATTCGCGCCGAGGCCGAGGACGCTGTGCGCAGCGGTGCGGGGCATATCGTGCTGAGCGACGAGGCGCAGGGCGAGGCCAAGGTTGGCATGCCGATGATCCTTGCCACGAGCGCCGTGCACAGCCACCTGACGCGCAAGGGGTTGCGGACCTTCTGTTCGCTGAACGTGCGGTCTGCCGAGTGTATCGACCCGCATTACTTTGCCGTGCTGATCGGCGCTGGTGCGACCGTGGTGAACGCCTATCTCGCAGAAGACACGCTGGCCGACCGGATTGCACGGGGGCTTGCCGACGGGTCTCTGACCGAGAATGTCGCGCGCTATCGCGAGGCGGTGGATCAGGGGTTGCTGAAGATCATGGCCAAGATGGGGATCTCGGTGATCTCGTCCTATCGCGGCGGTCTGAACTTCGAGGCCGTGGGCCTGTCGCGTGCGATGTGTGCGGAATACTTCCCCGGCATGATCAGCCGTATTTCGGGTATCGGTGTAACTGGTATCCAGAAGAAGGCCGAAGAGGTTCACGCCAAGGGCTGGCTGAGCGGGCAGGACGTGTTGCCCATCGGTGGCTTCTACAAGGCACGCAAGTCGGGCGAAACCCACGCCTGGAGTGCGCAGACCATGCACATGATGCAGGCGGCCTGCAACCGCGCCTCCTACCAGCTTTGGAAGCAGTACAGCGAGAAGATGCGGTCGAACCCGCCGATCCACCTGCGCGATCTACTGGACATCAAGCCGCTGGGTAAGGCGATCCCGATCGAGGAAGTGGAATCGATCACAGCGATCCGCAAACGCTTTGTGACGCCGGGCATGTCTCTGGGCGCGCTGAGCCCCGAAGCGCACAAGACGCTGAACGTGGCGATGAACCGGATCGGTGCAAAATCCGACTCGGGTGAAGGTGGGGAAGATCCGGCGCATTTCGTGCCGGAACCCAACGGCGACAACCCGTCGGCCAAGATCAAGCAGGTGGCCTCGGGTCGTTTCGGTGTGACCGCTGAATACCTGAACCAGTGTGAAGAACTGGAGATCAAGGTCGCGCAGGGCGCCAAGCCCGGTGAGGGCGGCCAGCTTCCGGGCATGAAGGTCACCGACCTGATTGCACGTCTGCGCCATTCGACCAAAGGCGTGACCCTGATCTCGCCGCCGCCGCACCACGATATTTATTCGATCGAAGACCTTGCGCAGTTGATCTATGACCTCAAGCAGATCAACCCGCGCTGTAAGGTGACGGTGAAGCTGGTGGCATCCTCGGGTGTTGGCACGATTGCGGCCGGCGTGGCCAAGGCCAAGGCGGATATCATCCTGATCTCGGGCGGCAATGGCGGCACCGGGGCATCCCCGGCGACCTCGATCAAGTTCGCGGGCCTGCCGTGGGAAATGGGCCTGACCGAAGCGCATCAGGTTCTGGCTATGAACAAGCTGCGGGACCGGGTCACGCTGCGGACCGACGGTGGCTTGCGCACGGGTCGCGACATTGTGATGGCCGCAATGATGGGCGCCGAGGAATACGGCATCGGCACCGCCGCGCTGATCGCGATGGGCTGTATCATGGTGCGTCAGTGCCAGTCGAACACCTGCCCGGTTGGTGTATGTACGCAGGATGAAGACCTGCGCAAGAAATACACCGGCAGCGCTGACAAGGTGGTGAACCTGATCACCTTCTATGCGCAGGAAGTGCGCGAGATCCTTGCCAGCATCGGCGCACGGTCGCTGGACGAGATAATCGGCCGGGCCGACCTGTTGGCACAGGTCAGCCGTGGGGCTGCGCATCTGGACGACCTCGATCTCAACCCGCTTTTGATCACGGTCGATGGCGCTGCAGAGATCGTCTACGACCGCCACAAGCCGCGCAATGCCGTGCCGGATACGCTTGATGCGGAAATCGTGCGTGACGCGCATCGCTTCCTTGAGGATGGTGAGAAGATGCAGCTTTCCTATGCGGTGCAGAACACGCACCGGACGGTGGGCACGCGGACCTCGTCCTATATCGTGCGTAACTTTGGGATGCGCAACGCACTGCAGGAGGATCATCTGACCGTGAAGCTGACCGGTTCTGCCGGGCAATCGCTTGGGGCGTTTGCTGCGCCGGGGCTCAAGATCGAAGTGTCGGGCGATGCCAACGACTATGTCGGCAAGGGCCTGTCGGGTGGCATGATCGTCGTGCGCCCGCCTATGGCAAGCCCGCTGACGGCGAGTGAAAACACCATCATCGGCAACACGGTTCTTTATGGGGCCACCGACGGCCACCTGTTTGCCGCTGGACGTGCCGGGGAACGGTTCGCGGTGCGCAACTCGGGGGCCAAAGTGGTGATCGAGGGGTGTGGCAGCAACGGCTGTGAATACATGACCGGTGGTGTTGCCGTGATCCTTGGCGAGATCGGGGCCAACTTTGGCGCGGGCATGACCGGCGGCATGGCCTATCTCTATGACCCGGAGAACCGGGCCGAAGCGGTCATGAACATGGAGACGTTGGTGACTTGTCCCGTGACGGTGGCGCATTGGGAAACACAGTTGAAGGGTCTGATCGAGCGTCACGTGGCCGAGACCGGAAGCCGCAAGGGCGCCGACATCCTGCAGCATTGGGATGTGGAAAAGACCAACTTCCTTCAGGTTTGCCCGAAAGAGATGCTGGTGCATCTCAAGCATCCGCTGAGCGTGGAAGAGGCGGCGGTTCCTGCCGAATAACCGGGCATTCGACCCAAGATTTGAAACTCCGCAGACCCATGGCCTGCGGGGTTTTTCGCTTGATTTGGCAGATTTCAGCCCTTGGGCGCATACTGGGGCCGTATTCCGGGAGAATCATCATGATCAAGCAAATTTGGATGGGAGTTGTTCTTTGGTTGTCGCTGCCGCTTGCTGCTTTCGCGGGGCAATGCGGATATGACTATTGCTGGGGTGCCGTTGGGATTGGTCCAGGGGGCGCTTGGGGCTATTCCTACGGTCAGTACTCCGAGCAGGATGCGATCAATCTGTTGCAGAACGAATGTGGCTGGGATTGTGACACCGTGCGCACCTTCTACAACACCTGTGGTGCCATGGCCTCGGGCAGCAATGGCAGTTGGGGATTCGGCTGGGGCGGGTCGCGCTCCATCGCCGAGTCGAACGCATTGGACTACTGCTATCAATACGGCAACAACTGCCAGGTGCGTGTCTGGGCCTGTTCCCCCTGAAGCGTGACCTTGCGACGCTTGCGTGGAAACGCCTGAGCGTCTACTCCATCGCTCAATAACGATTGGGCTAGGTATGAGCGGGAAGAAGGCGCCGAAGAAGCAGAGATGGACCAGGCGCCAATGGCTGCGCCTGCGCTATTGGTTGCGGCGTGCGGCGGTCTGGCTGGTCTCGCTGATCATCCTTGTCGTTCTTCTGTTTTCGGTTGTGAACCCGCCGACCACGATGACCATGCTGTCCGAAACACGACGGTTGGGCAGAGTGGATCAGGAATGGGTGCCGATCGAAGAGATCGCGCCGGTCATGCGCCGGTCGGTCGTGGCGGCAGAGGACGCCAATTTCTGTCTGCACTGGGGATTCGACATGAAAGCGATCCGCGCCGCGCTTGATGAGGGCGCGGGGCGCGGGGCTTCGACGATCAGTCAGCAGGTGGTCAAGAATGTGTACCTCTGGCAGGGGCGCAACTGGGCGCGCAAGGCGATCGAAGCGCTGCTGACGCCGTTGGTCGAGATCACGTGGTCCAAGCGGCGTATTCTGGAAGTCTACCTCAACGTGGCCGAGTTCGATGAGGGGGTGTTTGGCGTCGAAGCGGCGGCGCGGCATTACTTTGGCGTGGGGCCGGAAGACCTGAGCGCGGTGCAGGCGGCGCGGCTGGCGGCGGTGCTGCCCAACCCGAAGAAACGGTCGGCAAGCAATCCGTCAGCCGCTTTGCGCAAACGCGCGGCGCGGATCATGGACGGGGCGGCGACCATCCGCGACGAGGCCCGCGCGGCGTGTTTCGAGGATTGAAAATCCGCGCGCGGCAAGGCATTGAGGGAGAAATCCCGCTAAATGGTGTGTTGCCGCGATGAACCGACTTTTCCATGTTCCCTTGTCCCCGTTCTGCCGCAAGGTGCGCCTGAGCCTGGCCGAAAAACGGATCGAAGTGGAGCTTGTGGAAGAACGGTATTGGGAAAAGGACGCCGATTTCCTGCGTCGCAACCCGGCGGCCAAGGTTCCGGTACTCAAGATGGACGGCAAGATGATGGCCGAGAGCAGCGCCATCTGTGAATACCTTGAGGAAAAGTACCCCGAACCTTCTTTGATGCCGCGCGATCCGGACGGGCGCTATGAAGTGCGCCGCCTGGTGGCGTGGTTCGATGACAAGTTCCACAACGAAGTGACATCAAAGCTGCTTTACGAGCGGGTGAACAAGAAGGTGATGGGCACGGGCTATCCCGACAGCGCCAACGTCAAGGCCGGGGCCAAGGCGATCAAGTATCATCTCGACTACATGCACTGGCTTCTGGATCACCGTCGCTGGCTGGCCGGGGACGTGATGACGCTGGCTGATTTTGCGGCGGCCGCGCACCTGTCGTCGCTGGATTACATTTCGGACGTGGATTGGAACCGGTCCGAAGTTGTCAAGGACTGGTATGCGACAATCAAGTCACGCCCGGCCTTTCGTGCCATTCTGGCGGACCAGATTCCCGGTTTCCCGCCGCCCGCGCATTATGCCGATCTGGATTTCTAATAAAGGGGGGCCAGCCCCCCGTCGCCTGTGGCGACTCCCCCCGGGGTATTTTGGGAAAAAGAAAGAGGTGGCCCAGTGTCTGCCGAACTGAAGGCGCGGCTGATCGAGGAAGCGCGCGCGATCGGGTTTGACATGGCGCGGATTTGCCGTCCGAACGCGGTGGGTCACGTCGGCGCGGGGTTGGCCAGGTTTCTGGACAAGGGGTATCATGGGCAGATGGGGTGGCTGGCCGAGCGCACCCACTGGCGCAGCGATCCTTCGGTTTTGTGGACCGAGGCGCGCTCGGTCATTGTTCTGGCGGAGAGCTATACCCCCGAGCACGATCCGACGGAGGTGCACGGGATGCCGGATCGGGGGGCGATTTCGGTCTATGCCCAGAACAAGGATTACCACGACATCGTCAAGAAGCGGCTCAAGCGGCTGGCGCGATGGCTGATTTCCGAGGCCGGGGGTGAGGTGAAGGTGTTCGTGGACACGGCCCCGGTGCCGGAAAAACCGCTGGGACAGGCTGCGGGGCTGGGCTGGCAGGGCAAGCACACAAATCTCGTGAGCCGGGAACTTGGATCGTGGTTCTTCATAGGGTCGGTGTTCACCACGCTGGACCTTCCCGTTGATGCAGCCGAAGTGGATCATTGCGGGTCGTGCCGCGCCTGTCTTGATGCCTGCCCGACCGGGGCATTCCCTGCGCCGCACCAGATCGACGCGCGCCGCTGTATTTCTTACCTCACGATCGAGCATCACGGGCCGGTGGACGAAGCGTTGCGCCCGCTTTTGGGCAACCGCATCTACGGGTGCGACGATTGCCTTGCGGCCTGTCCGTGGAACAAGTTTGCGCAGGAAGCGCGCGAGATGCGCTATGCCGCGCGCGAAGATCTGGTGGCTCCGAAACTGGCCGAGCTTGCGACGATGGATGATGCGACTTTCCGGGCACACTTCTCCGGCTCTCCGATCAAGCGCATCAAGCGCGACCGGTTCGTGCGCAATGTGCTTTATGCGATTGGCAATTCCGGCGAGTGCGCGTTGATCCCCGTGGCCCAAAAACTGTGTGATGACGCGGATGCAACTGTGGCGGATGCGGCGCGATGGGCTGTGACACGATTACAAGACGTCGCAAACAGGCTGGATTAGCCCATGCTCTTGGCGTTACCTGCGCGGGCGTGAACAGGAAGGGAAGACCTGAATGGCCTTGTCATTGGGGGTGGATACGGGCGGCACCTATACGGATGCCGTGTTGATCCGGGATGAACGGGACGTGATTGCCACGGCCAAGGCGCTGACCACGCGGCATGATCTTGCCGAAGGGATCGGGGCAGCGGTGTCGGCTGTATTGCAACAATCCGGAGTGGACGTGGCAGAGGTGGCCTTGGCGTCTCTTTCGACGACGCTGGCGACGAATGCGCTTGTCGAGGGACAAGGTGGGCGCGTTGCGCTTGTCCTTATCGGCTTCCGGGAAAGTGACCTTGAAAAGCACGGGCTGGATGCGGCGCTGGCGGGGGATCCGGCGCTTGTGCTGGCCGGGGGGCATGATCATTCCGGCAATGAACGCGCTCCGCTGGACGAGGAGACGTTGCGGACATGGCTTGCGTCCGAAGCCGGAGCGGTTTCGGGGTTTGCCGTCGCCGGGCAGTTCGCGACACGAAACGCGGCGCATGAGCAGCGGGTCTGCGACATCATCCGCGAAGTGACCGGGCGCCCGGTGAGTGCATCACATCACCTCTCCTCCCGCCTGAACGGACCCAAGCGCGCCATGACCGCGGTGTTGAATGCGCGCCTGATCGGGATGATCGACCGTCTGATCGGACGTGCGCAGGCGCGGCTGACTGAACTGGGGATATCGGCCCCCTTGATGGTTGTGCGGGGGGATGGAGCGTTGATCTCGGCCATGTTTGCCCGGGAGCGGCCGATCGAAACCATCCTCAGCGGACCGGCCGCGTCGATTGTCGGCGCGCGCTGGTTGACTGGAGCGCAGGACGCGCTGGTCAGCGACATTGGCGGAACGACGACAGACGTGGCGGTGCTGCGCGATGGGCACCCGGCGATTGATCCCGATGGCGCCCGTGTAGGCCCCTATCGGACCATGGTCGAAGCCGTTGCCATGCGCACGTTCGGGCTCGGCGGTGACAGTGAAGTACATTTTCTGAGCGAAGGCCTGCAGGGAGGTGTCACCCTTGGGCCGCGCCGGGTGTTGCCGGTGTCCTTGTTGGCCAGCGAGGCACCGGAGGTGGTGCATGCCGCACTGGATGACCAGTTGCGCCGGGCTGTGCCGGGGGAACATGACGGGCGTTTCGTGCGCGCGGTCGAGGGTGTGGCGGCGGATGGGCTTGCCCCGCGCGAGGCGGCCTTGCTCGTAAGGATCGGCGGTACGGTGCACCCCGTCGGTGATGTGTTGCGGATGCGGATTGATGCCAAGGCGCTGCGGCGGCTAATCGAACGCGGGCTTGTTCAGGTGTCGGGTGTCACGCCCTCCGACGCGAGCCACGTGCTCGGGACGCAAGGTGCATGGGACGCGAGCGCGGCAGAAAAGGCCTTGCGCCTGATGGGGCGTCGTCGGACCGGGGCCGGCAGCATGCTGTCGCCTGACCCGTTGGACATGGCGCGACGTATCGTGGACCAACTGACACATCAGACGGGGCTGGCGCTGCTTGAAACGGCGTTTGCTGAAGACGGGAGAGATTTCGGTCTGCCGCCGGACCAGCTTGCGCGGCATGTTCTGATGCAGGCGGGCTTGGGCGGGCATCGGGGATTGGTGCGGCTGGATACCGGGCTGAGCGGGCCGGTGATCGGCCTGGGCGCTTCAGCCTCGGTTTATTACCCGGCGGTGGGAGACAGGCTGGGATGCCGTATGGATCTGCCACAGCACGCGGATGTTGCGAATGCCATAGGCGCCGTGGTCGGGCGTGTGACGATCCGCAGGTCGGGGACAGTGACGGCCCCGGCTGAGGGGCGCTATCGGGTGCATCTTGACACGGGGCCGGAAGATTTCAGCGATGCCGAGGCGGCGATGGCCCGGTTGCAAGACGTTCTTTCAGATGCCGCCAGGGAGGAGGCCCGGGCCGCCGGGGCCGAGGACATCCACCTCACAACCCAACGCGATATTCGCAAGGCCGAGGCCGAGGCGCGGGAGATCTTCATCGAGGCCATAGTGCATGTCGAAGCGTCCGGCCGCCCGCGTATCGTGCGCGACTGATCTTTCTTTTTCCAGAAATACCCTGGGGGAGTCGCCCCCAGGGGCGGCGGGGGCAAAGCCCCCTTCAGGCTCAGCTTTGCTGAGCCTCCCGCAGTGGCAAGACCCAGTCGGGCCGCGCAAAGTGGCAGGTGTAGCCGTTGGGGTGTTTTTCCAGGTAGTCCTGATGCTCTTCCTCGGCTTCCCAGAAATCACCCACCGGCTCGACCTCGGTCACAACCTTGCCGGGCCAGAGGCCCGAAGCGTCAACGTCGGCAATCGTGTCGAGCGCCACGGCTTTCTGGTCTTCGGTCACGTAGTAGATCGCCGAACGATAGGACATGCCAAGGTCATTGCCCTGCCGGTTGACCGTCGTGGGATCGTGGATCTGGAAGAAGAACTCCAGGAGCTTGCGGTAGCTGATCCGGGACGGGTCGAACACGATCTCGATCCCTTCGGCATGGGTGCCGTGATTGCGATAAGTGGCGTTGGGAACATCGCCGCCGGTATAGCCGACGCGGGTCGAGAGCACGCCATCCATCTTGCGGATCAAATCCTGCATACCCCAGAAACATCCCCCTGCGAGTACTGCGCGTTCGCTCATGTCACGTCCTCCACCTGATCCAGATAGGCGCCATAGCCTTCTGCCTCCATGTCGTCCTTGTGCACAAAACGCAAGGACGCCGAGTTGATACAGTAGCGCAGCCCCCCGCGATCCGCCGGGCCGTCGGGAAAGACGTGGCCAAGGTGGCTGTCGCCATGTTTGGAGCGCACCTCGGTACGGATCATGCCATGGGTGCTGTCATGGTGCTCGGTCACGTGTGCCGGTTCAATGGGTTTGGTGAAGCTGGGCCAGCCACAGCCCGACTCGTACTTGTCAGAACTGGCAAACAAAGGCTCGCCCGAAACCACATCCACATAGATGCCGGGGGCCTTGTTGTAGAGCAGCTTGCCCGAGCCGGGCCGTTCGGTGCCGCTTTCCTGCGTTACCCAGAACTGCTCGTCGGTGAGCGCGGCAATCGCGTCCGGGTCGCGTCGGTATTGGGTCATGACTGATCTTCCTGTCCAAATGCGTCTGTGCATTATTTGGAAGCTTCACGAAAAATACAAATGCAGGTTTCAGATCGTTGACGCAGAGTTGATCCGCACACCGATCTGCGGCGTAATCTTGGAAAGCCTTGAAAGGAGACCGCCATGAAACCTGTTCTTGCCGTTCTGCTCTCGCTTTGGGCCACCGTTTCCGTGGCGCTGGAGCTGGATGCGCCGTTTGACAATATCGACGGGGGGCAGCTTGCCCTGTCGCAATGGGCCGGGCAGCCGGTTCTGGTCGTAAACACCGCCTCCCGCTGTGGCTATACCGACCAGTATGCGGGGCTTCAGACGCTTTATGATACTTATCGCGCGCAGGGGCTGGTGGTGCTGGCCGTGCCGTCCGATGACTTTCGTCAGGAATTGTCGAGCAATGAAGCGGTCAAGGAATTCTGCGAGTTGCAATATGGTATAGACCTGCCCATGACCGGGATCACCTCGGTGAAGGGGGCGGACGCGCACCCCTTCTATCGCTCGCTGAAAGATGAGACAGGATTTCGCCCGCGCTGGAATTTCAACAAGGTATTGATCGGGCCGGACGGCACGGTGGTGGACACGTATGGATCCCGCACCAAGCCGATGTCGCGCGAGATCCGTGACGCGCTCGAAGCGCTCTTGCCCGACCGCGCCACAAGTTCCTAAGAGCGCATATTGGCCCCGTTCGCGTCATAGATCGGGGCGCCCAACACCTTGGCCGCGTAAGCTTCGCCAAGGATTTCCACCTGCAATTCAGTGCCGGGGGCTGCGTGGTCGATGCTGACATAGCCCATCGCCATGGATTTACCGGCGTGATGCGCGAAGCCGCCCGAGCTGACATAGCCGACAGCGGTCCCATCACCAAGAATGGCCTCGTCCCCTGACACGTCGATGCCATCAACATCGATGGTCATCGGCACCAGCTTGCGCGAGACACCAGCCTCGCGCAGCGCAAGCGTGGCGTCCTTGCCGACGAAATCCTTGTTCCAGTTGATGAACGCGTCCATGCCGCTTTCGATGGCGTTGAAATCCGGGCGATAGTCGAGCGTCCACACGCCCCAGCCCTTTTCCAGCCGCATCGACATTAACGCCCGCGCGCCATACCAGCGATAGCCCAGATCGGCCCCGGCCGCTTCGATGGCCTCGGAAAGGCGCAGCAGGTATTGCGGCTTGCAGTAGATTTCATAGCCCAGCTCGCCGGAAAAGCTGATCCGGTTCAGGATTACAGGCACACTGCCCACATAGGTCTGGCGCAGGTCGCGAAAGCGCAGGGCCTCGGCGCTGACGTCTTCACGGGTGATACAGGCCAGCAGCTCGCGTGATTTCGGACCCGACAGGGCAATGCCGTGCCAGTCATCGCTGACATTGGCATAGGTCACATCAGCGGGCAGGTCCTTTTCGAACCAGCGGCGATGGGCCTCCTGCATGACGCCCGAGCCAAAGAGGATAAAGTGATCCTCGGTCAGACATGCCACCGTCAGGTCGCCGTAAAGCTTGCCCTTGGGGGTCAACATCGGCGTCAGGGTCAGGCGGCCCGGCTTAGGGACATACCCCGCCAGAACCCGATCAAGATAGGCGCGCGCGCCCGGTCCTTTGAAGTCGTGCTTGGCAAAGTTGGCGATCTCGATGCCCCCCACCGCCTCGCGCACGGCTTTGACTTCGCGGGCGACATAGGCGTGGCTGCGGTTGCGCTCGAAACTCGGGTCTTCCCACGCATCTTCCGGGCCATCGGCAAACCAAAGTGCGTTCTCAAGACCAAAGCCCTGATCCATGCGCGCGCCCTTGGCAACAAGGCGGTCATAAAGCGCGGTGGTTTTCTGCAACCGACCCTTGGGCAGGGTTTCATTGGGAAAGGTCATCACGAAGCGGCGCTCGTAATTCTCGGTTGATTTCACCGTGCCCCAGTCGGGCGTGGCCCAATCACCGAAACGGGCAACATCCATGGCCCAGACGTCGATCGAGGGTTCCCCGTCGATCATCCATTCCGCCATGGTCAGACCCACGCCGCCGCCCTGACAGAAGCCCGCCATGACGCCAACGGCGCACCAGTAGTTCTTCATGCCCGGTACCGGGCCGATCATCGGGTTGCCATCGGGGCCAAAGGTGAAGGGGCCGTTAATCGCATCCTTGATCCCGGCTTCGGCCAGTGCCGGGATGCGGTCAAAGGCCAGCTCAAGCCGATCGGCAATGTGATCAAGATTAGGGGGCAACAACTCGTGCCCGAAATCCCATGGCGTGCCGTCAACCTTCCACGGCACACCTGTCGGTTCATAAGTGCCCAAGAGCATACCTTCGCGTTCCTGCCGAAAATAGATGTTGGCCTCGTAGTCAATCCCGCAGGGCAGGCGGCGCCCGGCATTGGCGATCTCGTCAATCCGTTCGGTGATCAGATAGTGATGTTCCATTGGCTGAACGGGCAGGTGCAGCCCCTGCATATGCCCCACTTCCCGCGCCCAGAGACCGCCGCAATTCACGATATGCTCGGCATTGATCACGCCCTTTGGGGTGGTCACATCCCAGCTGCCATCGGCGCGCTGGGTGGTGGCGGTGACAGGGGTGTGGGTGAAGTACTGGGCCCCGTGCACCCGCGCGGCCTTGGCAAAGGCATAGGTGGCGCCCGAGGGATCAAGATCGCCATCCTGATCATCCCAAAGCGCGGCATAATAGTGTTTCGGGTCTATGAGTGGGTGGCGTTCTGCCACTTCGGCCGGAGAGATGAATTCCTGTTGCAGCCCCATGTAGCGCGCCTTGGAGCGTTCGCGTTTGAGGTAGTCATACCACGTTTTGTTCGAGGCGAGGTAAAAGCCGCCGGTCATGTGCAGGCCGACCGAATGTCCCGAGGTCTCCTCGATCTCCTTGTAAAGGTCGATGGTATAGCCCTGCAGACGCGAGATATTGGGATCGGAGCTGATCGTATGGATTTGACCTGCGGCGTGCCAGCTTGACCCGCTGGTGAGTTCGTCCCGCTCAAGGAGCACCACGTCCTTCCAGCCGAACTTGGCCAGGTGGAAGAGGATCGAACAGCCCACAACGCCGCCGCCGATCACCACGACTTTGGCATGGCTGGGCAGCTTCTTGCCCGTTGTTGCTTCTTCCCTGTGCACCTCAGGCATGATCCGCCCCCCTCTTCATTTTGCCAAAAATACTCCCGGCGGAGCCTTGAACTCTCTCAATACCACGCATCGGGCATTTCCTGTTTTCGCCGCGCGACAAAGGCCGCGAGTTCTTCGCGCTTGGCCGGATCCATCTGCGGCGGCTCATAGTTTTGCAGCATCTTTTTCCAGCGGGCATGCGCGCGTTGGCGCATGTCCTGGGCGCCGCCTTCCTCCCAGCTTTCGACATTCTCGGAATCGCTGAGGTCCGGTGTGTAGAACGCGGTCTGGTAGTTGCGCATCGTATGGCCCGTGCCCAGAAAATGCCCGCCAGGTTCGACTTCGCCATAGGCGTCGCGGGCTAAAGCCTCATCGCCGACATCCAACCCGTGGCCCAGTTTCTGGTAGCCGCCCAGCCGGTCGGCATCCATGATCAGCTTTTCAAAGCCGGTGCACAGCCCACCTTCGAGCCAACCGGCGGAATGCAGGACGAAATTTGCCCCGGCCAGCATGGTGGAATGCATCGAATCGGCGCTTTCATAGGCGGCCTGCGCGTCTTCGATCTTGGAGGCGGTCAGCGAGCCACCACAGCGCAGAGGCAACCCGGCGCGCCGTGCCAGTTGCCCGATGACATAGTTCGACAATACCGGTTCGGGCATGCCGAATGTCGGCGCGCCGGATTTGAGCGACATCGACGAGAGGAAATTGCCAAGCACAAAGGGCGCGCCCGGGCGGACCAGTTGCGAATAGGCGCAGCACATCAGCGCTTCGGCCATGGCCTGCGCAATACTTGCGGCGGTCGAGACCGGCCCCATGGCGCCGGACAGGATGAAGGGGGCCACGACGATGCCCTGACCGCGCGCGCAATAGGTGCGGATGGCCTGTGTCACCACCTTGTCGACCAGAAGCGGGGAGTTGGTATTGACGTTGCCCATGATCACGCAGTTCTTGTCCATCACTTCAGCCCCGAACAGGATTTCGGCCATGTCGACACTATCCTGTGCGCGGCTCATTTCGGTGATGGCCCCGAGATGCGGCTTGTCCGAGCAGGTCATGTGCAGGAATAGCATGTCCAGATGCCGCTTGTTCACAGGCACGTCGCAAGGTTCGCAGGTGACAAAACCGCCGTGGTGCAGGTGCGGGTGCAGATAGGTCAGCTTGACCAATTGCTCGAACGCCTGCATGTCGCCATATCGGCGGCCTCCCTCGAGATCGCGAACAAAAGGCGCCCCGTAAATGGGGGCGAAGACCTGGTTTTGCCCGCCGATTACAACCGAACGCTGCGGGTTGCGTGCCAGTTGAGTAAACTGAGAGGGCGCGGTTGCGCAAAGCGCGCGAACTTCGTCCGCCGCCATGCGCACCCTGTCCCCGTCAAGCGTGGCGCCTGCGGCCTGCCAGAGCTGAAGGGCCTCGGGGTCGTCGCGGAACGCGATGCCGACATCCTGCATCAGCCAGTCAACCTGGGTTTCCAACCGGGACAGCTGCTCTTCGTCGAGCAGGTCGAAATAGGACAGCCCTCGTTGAAGATAGGGCGAGGGCGGCGCTCCGGACGGAGCGCTGCGGGGGCGTGAATTGCGGGAGCGGCGCGCCATCGTGTGACTCCGAAAGGTAACAGTTTTAGAAATGCTAGGGCGGCGGAACCTCTCTGTGATCCTTGAATTGTGCATGGTTTTGGATAAGCCTGAGTTATGCAGGAACTCTGGAAACTGGTGACGTCGCCGCGCCACCTGATCTTTTTTGAAGCCGCCGCACGGCACGGATCATTCACCCGCGCTGCCGGAGAGCTGAACGTGCAGCAACCCGCCGTCAGCGCTGCGATCCGGCAAATGGAGGCGTCTTTGGGGGTGCAGCTTTTTCAAAGGGCGCATCGGCAGGTGACGTTGACCCCGGCGGGCGAGCGGTTGTTTGCGGATGTATCACAGGCGCTGGAAAGGGTGCTGACTTCGGCGCGGGCGGTCCACCAGAGGGGCCAGAAGGACCATGTCACGCTCTCTGTTTCGACGGCCTTTGCCTATTACTGGATGGTGCCGCGTTTGCAGGTTCTGCATGGCGTACATCCGGATATTGACCTGCGCTTGCAGACCAGTGACCGGGAGCCGGACATTGATGCCGAGGGGATTAGCCTTGGGGTTCGGCGAGGCTATGGGCAGTGGACCGATTGTCATGCTGAGCTTATCGCGCGCGAGGTGATTTTTCCGATTGCCAGCCCGGTGGTCATGTCACAGGCCAAGGGGCTTTGGCAGGTGTCCGACTTGTTTCAGGAGCGGTTAATCCATCTTGAGGAACCGGTGCGGGAGCGCCCCAACTGGGGGGATTGGTTTGCGCATCATGGCGTGCGTGACAGGGCTCCGAAGGCCGGGCTGCGGCTGAATGATTATGCGCTGGTGTTACAGGCGGCGATGGCCGGGGAGGGGTTTGCCTTTGGCTGGCAGCATGTCACCAAGGGGCTGATTTCCCAAGGGCTTTTGCAAGGGCGCACCGATTGGGGATGGGAGACCGGGGCGGGGTTTTACCTTGTCTGGTCGCGGCGCACGCCCCTCATCCCGCAGGCAGAACGGGTGCGCGATTGGGTCTTGGCGCAGGCCCGCGAGGGGGGATAGGGGGCGCGGCGCCCGTCGCTGTGAAGCCAGGGCTCCGCCCGTTCACGCCTGAAACGGTCCACCGGACCGTTTCCGAGACGGCGCTCACCCCCCGGGGTATTTTCGGAAAAAGAAAGACCTAGGCGGTGGCTGCGCCGAGGGCGGCGTCCATCAGCTGCTTGATTTGCCCTTTGGACGTGCCAGCCACGATACGGCCCAGTTCCTGATCGCCCTTGAGGACAACGAGGGTGGAGCGGCGCGGGATTTTCATCGATTTCACGATGTCGGATTTGCCGTAGTCGTCCCAGTCGACATTGATGAATGTGATGTTGGCTTCGTAGTCGGGGTTTTCGGCTTTGAGCGCGTTGATCACGCGTTCCTGTGCGGCGCAGGTCGAGCACCAGCTGGCCTTGAAGTCGAGAAACACGGTATCGCCCTTGGCGAGGTGCTTTTTGACGAGGCCGGGCGTGTAGTCGAGTGGGGCGGCATGAGCGGCCATGGGCAGGGCCGTTGCGGCTGCGGAAAGGATCAGGAAGTCGCGGCGGTTCATTGGGGGGCTCCTTTGAAAGTCAGAGGGATACGGAAAGGTCGATCAGCCAGGCGGGCAGGGCGTTGACCATCCAGGCTTCGATCGCGTGGTGCAGGTTGAAGAAAAGCGCCAGTCCGGTGGCGAGGAAGATGACGCCCATGGCCGGGCGGGCCTTGGTGGCGAGGCTGCGCATGAGTGCCTGGCGGGACTGCAAAGCCGAGCGGGCGCCGTAGCCGAGGCCGAGGATCAGGGTGGAAACGCCAAGGGCAAAGAACACCATGATCATGGCGGCGCGTCCGAGGCTTTCGCCCTGGCTGGCCAGAGAGATGGCGCCGCCGAGGGTGGGTCCGACGCAGGGGCTCCAGACCGCGCCAAGCAGCAGGCCGCCGAGGAACTGGCCGCGCAAGGACGTTTGGTCAAGTACGTCCATGTTGCTGCCGGCGCGGGCGGCGACACCGGCGGTGGCGGTGGAAAAGGCCATTGAAAACCGCGGGATAAGGAGAATCGCTCCGAAGATCATCATCAGCACAGCCCCGGCTTGGGCGATGGTGTCGGGGGTGAGGCCGATGGCGTAGCCAAAGGTGGTGACGGCCATGCCGAGCAGGACAAAAGACAGGCTCATCCCGGCGGCGAGGGCCAGCGGGCCATAGCGGCTGGCCTGCAGGGCGCCGGCGAGCACGATGGGCAGGACCGGGACCACGCAGGGGTTGATCAGGGTCAGCAAGCCCGCGCCGTATGCAAAGAGAAGTTCCATGGCATGTTTGTGCCAAGGGTCGATTGTAATGTCAGCCCGCCGATAGCTGACGAAAGATCACTTGGGCGTGTTGGATTGTTTCGAAAGCTGCACGGCAAGGATGCCCGCCGCGATGATGGCGACGCCGATGATGTCCATCAGGCCAAGCGTTTCACCGAGCACGATCGCGGCCACGACCACCCCGAAAAACGGGTTGAGGAAGTGGAAGGTCGCCGCCTTAATCGGACCGATGCGGGCGACCAGCGCGAACCAGATGAACGTGGCCAGAAGACCGGGACCAAGCAGCGTGTAGGTAAAGGCCGTGCCCATGCGCCAGTTCCAGTTGAACTCCCATGTTTCGAACAGGATCGAGACGATGAAAAGCACGACCGCGCCGACGAACATCTGCAGGCCGACGATCATCATCAAGTTCCCCCCAGACGAGGCGCCGCGTACAGACAGGGTGGCAATCGCAAGGGCGATTGCCCCGATGATGCAGAGCATAAGGCCAAAGAGATCAACGCCTTGACCCATTCGGCTGCCCATGATCAGCACCACGCCGCCAAAGCCGAGCACGAGGCCCAGGGCGGCCAAAGGCGAGAGTTTTTCACGCAAGGCCGCCCAGCCGAGAAAGGCCACGATGAGGGGCATGGTGGAGGCGATGATCGAGGCAAGGGAGGCTTCGATCGTGGTCATCGCCACGAAATTCAGGCCAAGATAGAGCGCATTCTGGCAGAGTCCGAAGATCAGCGTGGCGCGCCACTGGTCGCGGGTCAGGTTCCAGTTTTGGCCCATGGCGCGGGCAATGGCGACGCCGAGCACACCCGCAATCGCGAAGCGGATCGAGGAGATGGCGAGGGGCGGCGCGTCTGCGACGATGATGCGCGCCGAGGTGAAAGCCGAGGACCAAAGGAAGGCGAAGCACAGCCCCATGGCGATTGCGCGGAAGTCCATTTTTGGTCGCCTCACATGTTAACCAATTGCCGCGATGTAACAACATCGCGCGGTGGGCCGCAACGCCCTGCGTGCGGTCGAGGAGGCGAATCGGGGTTAACGGGTTGGGTTCGTGGGAAAAACGCCCTTCGGTATTGCGTCGGTACCACGTCGGTATTGCGTCGGTAGCGGAACTGTTGATGTGGGTGGTTAAGTCTGCGCCCGTTGCGCGCGGCGTGCGGCCCGACGTGCTTTGCGACGGCGGCGCAGGAAGCCTTCTCCGGAGGGAGGGGCGCTGCGATGCAGCGGAAAAAACCGGTCGACGATGACATAGGCCAGAAGCACGAAGGCCAGCGCAAGGCCGATTTGCCAGAGGCGGTCGATCATCTTCACGTCGGCATCGCCGCTGAAGGGCGAAATGGCGCCACCAAAGATAATGATCATGGTGGAGAGTGCGCTGCCTGCAAGGGCGGAATCCGCGCGATCAGACACCAGCCAGCGCGCCAAAGTGACGGCGCCAAGTGTCATGACCAGCATCGCCACCACCATGAGGGGAGCGATCACGGTGACATTGTAGGCAATCACGGCAGCAATCCCGCCGACAACGTTCGCCATGAGCATTCCCTTGGCGACGGTGGGGCCTGCTCCACGGGCGGCGGCCAGTTGCATTGACAGGATGGCCACGAAAAACAGGGTGATCAACATGCCGCTGCCCGACAAGAAAAACAGCACGGCGAAAGGGATCGTGACCAGCGACATGCGCAGGACAAGGCGGCCCGGGTCGAGCCGGGTGCCGCCGGGAGCCTCGGCGGCGGGCGCGGGCATGGCGCCGGGCGGGATCAGCCAGAACATGAAGACTGTCCAAAGCCACGCGATACAGAGATTGATCGGAAGCCAGATCACGAGAAGCCATGTGAGTTCCTGGGAAACGATCACCAGGTTGGGTACCATCAGGGATGCGATCAGCGCCAGCACGACCGACATTTTGCCTGCGCCGGTGGCACCCCAGCGGAAGCTGATCGACACCGCCATGGCCACGGCCAGCAGAAACGGCACAGGGTAGGGCGACAGCACCGACGCGATCAGCCAGGACGCCACGAGCAAGACGACCGCCAGTTGAAACAGGCTACGGAAGGCCCGGGCTGGTATGGCAACGGGAGCTTGCAGGAACAGGGTCACGAAGACGGCTGAAAACGTGGCCAGCGGCCAGCCGATCAGAAGGGCCAGCGAGAATGCGGCACTTGCGCCAAGGGCGAGGCGCAGCCCGCGCCTGTTTGCTGCCGGGGACAGCCCGGGGCGCTCTGGCACCGCGTCTGGCAGGTCCGGCATTGGGCCGGTGGTTGCCTGATGGGTTTGTTCAGTAGGCATAGGAGAACCACGAGACGACCCGGATATAGGCGCGTCCTATGGTGTTGAGCAAGGTGTTGTCCCCCGTGTAGACGATCACGTCGGCCTGTCCATTGAGCGAGAAGCGGACGTCGTCGGTTTCGACGGCGGTCATGTAGTCCGGCAGAACGATGCGCACCGGGAATCTCTGAGGTGAGCGCAGCCAGCCCGAGGCGCGCGGGATCGCGGCGGGTTGGCCGGGTTTGCTTGTCGTGCCGTCGGAGGCAGCGGCGGAATAGCTTGAAACCCGGCCTTCGATGATGCGGCCCGGATGGCGGTCAAGAACTACGTCCACCCGGTCGCCAATCTTGATGTTGCCCAGATTGTTTTCGGTCATGTAGGCCTCGACCCAGACATTGGAGGCATCGAGGAAGGTGAGCAGATCCTGCCCGGCGCGTGCATAGCTGCCGGCGGCAAGATCGAGATCGGAGAGCGCACCGCGTGCCGGGGCGGTGAGGGTCGTCCAGCTCAGCTTGAGTTCCGCATCGGCCAGTTCCGCCAGCGCCTTTTGAATGCGCGGGTTGTCCTGTCCGGTGCTGCCCAGTGAGGTGCGGATGCTTTCGAGATCGGCGGTCGCGCGTTCGACCTCTGCCTCTGCTTCGGACAAGCGGCGGCGGGCTTCGTCGCCCTTGGCAATGGCCACAAGCCCCTTGGCTTCGAGGTCGAAAACGCGGGAGGCCTGAAGTTTCTCGGTTTCCAGATCGGCCTTGGCGCGCGACAGTTTGGCCTGTGCGCTTTCCACGTCGGCAGAGCCTGCGCCTACATCTTGCATGGCGCGGGCGAGGTCGGCGCGGGCTTCGTCGACGCGGATTTCATAGCTGCGCTGGTCGATCACGGCGAGCACTTCTCCGGCCTCGACGATCTGGCCGTTGCGGGCGCGGATCTCGACCACGGTGCCCGAGACCTGCGGCGTGATCGGCGTGAGAACCGCCTTGACGCGGGCATTCGAGGTGAAAGGCGTGATCCGGTCGGCCGCGAGATACCAGACGAGGATCACGAGCAGCAGGGACAGCGTGGTCCAGAAGGCGTTCTTCATGGCGTTTCTCCGGTTGCTTCGGCGGCTTCGGTTTCGTCCGTGACGAGGGGCTGGCCGTCATTCATCCACAGCATGACCAGTTCGTAGAAGACAGACAGGATGACCGGGCCGATAAAGATGCCGACGATGCCGCCGGAAAGCACGCCGCCGATGACGCCGACAAGGATCACAAGGATCGGCGTGTCGAGGCCGCGTGCGATGAAGATCGGGCGCAGGAAGTTGTCCATGATCATCACCGGGATCATGATCGCGGTGAAGAGGAAGGCCATACCCGGCGACATGGCCGACCAGGCCCAGATGATTGCGGGAATGATCACCGGGCCGGGTCCGACCTGAACGATGCCGAGCACAAGGCAGATCATCGCCAGCATGCCGGCCGTCTGGATGCCGAAGAGGAACATGACGACGCCTGCGAGAAACGCCTGGATCGCCGCAACGCCGAGAACGCCGCGCGACACGTTGCGCACTGTGGCGGTGGCCAGCCTGACGAATTCTCCACCCTTGGGAGCGAAGATGCGGTTGCCGAAGTTGTGCAGCATACCGCCGAGTTTTGGCCCCGCGGGCAGCATCATACCCATGACCACCACCGACAACGCCATGGCGAGAAGCCCGAGGCCGATGCCCGCGAGCATGCCGCCGATGCTTTTTCCAAGATTGACAATCACCGAGCCGTATTTGTCGACCGCCTGCGCTAGGTTGTTGTCAAACAGGGCCCAGGTCTCCTTGATCTTCGGGCCGAGGATTTCCCAGCTGTCGATCCGTTCAGGCAGGGGCGGGAGCCTGAGGTCACCAGAGGCGGCGCGATGGGCCCAGTCGTTGGTGAATTGCGCCAGCCCCGCGACCGAGGCCCAGAGCGGGCCGATTGTGAGCGCGAGGCCGAGGAGCACGATGATCGTCGCGGCCCAGCCGCCGCGTCCTCCGAGAAGGCGGGCGAGCCAGTCGTAGACCGGGTAGACTGCGACCGCCAGAATGGTGGCCCAGATCACGATACCGGCCAGCGGCGCCACGATGACAAATGCCGCGTAGATGAAGAGGCATAAGAAGACCAGCCGGATGCCGAGGTCCACGATGCGGCGATCATCTGATTGGTTCATGTCGTACCCTTCCCAAATCCCGTTTTTTCCGCGTAAGTTGGAAAAAATATCCAACTGCAATTGTCGCAGTCTGGCACAGAGATTCCATATTGAGGACAGGAAATTGGAAAACATGCAGAAAAATGCGGGCCCCCTTGTCTGGATGGATCATCATCGCTGGACAATCCTGTTGGGGTTGCTGGTTGTTCTGGTCGCGATTGGCGGTCTTGAAGGGCATTTCAATGGCCTGGAACGCGTGTCGCAGATCGGCATGAGCTTTCTGTTCCTCGGGGTTGTGGGAGCGATCGAACGGAACACCTGGCTGCGGGCGGTGATGATGTTGCCCGTGGCCGTGTGGATCGCGCTGATGCTGGCCAACAACCTGTGGCCGGGCGACGGGATCGACGTACTGCTGACCGGTGTCGCGGCAGTGTTGTGGGCGGGAAGCATGTTGATCGGATTCCGGCAGCTGTTTGTGTCGGCCCATTCGGAATACGAGCGGCTGGCCAGTGGCGTGTTCAGCTATCTCCTGATGGCGGTGATCTGGGGGATGATCTATTGGCGGATCGAAGCTGTTGCGCCCGGGTCGTTCAACCTGCCCGACGGGGTGAGCGGGGCGCAGCAAGGGCCGTTTCTCTACTTCAGCATGATCACCATGACCACGGTCGGTTACGGCGAGATCACCCCGGCGGCGGAGTTGCCGCGCATGTTGACCGGGCTTCAGGCCATTGTCGGAACCATGTTCGTAGCGATCTTCATCGGGCGCAGTGTCGGGCGGTTGACGTGAGCAGAGCCTCGGGCCGGATCATGGGGCAGATCACCTGGGTCTATGCGGAAGACCTTGGGCAGACGATTCCGTTTTACCGCGATGTTCTGGGGCTGAGGATTGACCGGGACTCCGGGGCGGCCATGATTTTCGAAACTGCACCGGGCGCGTTTGTCGGTGTATGCGAGGCGTTCGACGACCGTGTTGTCGAGCCAAAGGGGGGCATGATCACGCTGTTGGTCGAGGATGTGGCGACCGTGGACGCTTGGTATCAGCGAATGGTCGATGCCGGAGCCATACCCATGCGCGCGCCCGAGAAGATGGAGCGTTTTGGTATCTACAGCTTTTTCTGCCGGGACCCGAACGGCTATGTGATCGAGATGCAGACCTTTCTTTGAATGGAAGGGCGACTTTGCAAGACGACTGCTCCTGCACCATACGAGCGCGTATGTGATTGGCGCCATGCAATCCCGTTTTCTTGTATGCCTTCAAAATAATTTCACAGTTTTGATCTAGCTCAAATCCAACATCCCGCGTGCATCAATAAGGTGGGTGCTTACCGCTGGAAGTTGAACATGGAGTCGGGCCAGGGATGGCGAAGGTATGCGCGGATAGCATTTGCAAGATAGAGTTGCTGCGTGCCCTGTCACCAGAGGTGCGCGACTGCCTGTTGAGCCGTGCACGCACTCGTGACGTGAAACGCGGGGAAACGCTGAGCTGGCAAGGCGACAGGGCTGAAACGCTCAAGATCGTCACGCGCGGCTGGGTCAAACTGTTCCGGGTCAGCGAAGAGGGGCATGAGGCTGTCGTTAATACACTGGGGCACGGCCAGAGTTTTGACGAGGTGCCTGCGCTGCTTGGCGGGGAAAGCGCCGTTTCCGCAGAGGCGATCACCGATGCCACGGTTCTGATGCTGAACCTGTCCGACATCTGTTCCTGTACAAACGCGCGGGCGGAACTGTCCCAAGCGGTGTTGTCAGCGGCCCAGATCCACATGAACAGCATGACCAACCAGATCGAGGGGCTCAAGATCAAGACCGCGACACAACGTCTGGGCGAATTCCTGTTGCAACAATCCGGTGAGCATGACGGGCTTCGCAGCTTTGTTCTGCCATTTGGCAAGGTCGTGCTTGCGGGCATGTTGGGCATGAAGCCGGAGAGCCTGTCGCGGGCGTTTTCCCGGCTGAAAGACGTGGGTGTTTGCAGCGCAGGCGGCAGGGTCGAGATCAACGACCCGGCGACCTTGCGGGATTGGATGCTGCAGCAGTCGATACGCTAGATCGCTGGGACGGGCGCAGGCGCTGTCGCGCGGGTCAAGGCGTGTCAGGCTCCGTCGTCGGCATGGGCCGAGGACATCTCGCGGAAGCGTTCGAACATCATCACGTATTCTGCCGGGATGTCGCGGAAGGACAAGATACCGACCAGCGTGCCGTTTTCCATCACAGGCAGGTGACGAAAGGCATCGCCCAACTTGGCCGCCAGCGCATCGGAAATGGCATCGTCAATATCGACGGTCACGGGATCCGGAGTCATGACCTGATCCGCCGTTGCGGTGTCCGAGGCAAGCCCCTGCGCGACGCCGCGAAACACGATGTCGCGTTCGGTCAGGATTCCCCTGAGTGTCCCGCCCGCCGTCACTGCAACCGCGCCCACACGCTGTTGCGCCATCTTGAGGGCGACTTCACGCAGGGGGGTGTCGGGGGAAACCGTGTGAATCGGGCGGTTGGCCAGAAGGGCGCGAAGGGTTGTCGTACTCATTTTGTCCTCGGGTGACGGGGCGCGCGTTCGCGGGGAGTATGGGCTGCGGAGGTCGAGGGGACAAGCAGCTGGCGCGCCGTGGGGGCGCGACAAAAAGAAAGGGCCGCCCGAGGGCGACCCTTTCGATAACATACCAAGCGAAAGCTTAGCCGTTCACGCTGTCTTTCAGCGCCTTGGCGATGGTCATTTTCACCACCTTGTCGGCTTCTTTCTTGATCTGCTCACCGGTCGCAGGGTTGCGTACCATGCGCTCGGGGCGTTCACGGCAATAGATCTTGCCAACGCCCGGCAGGGTCACGGCACCACCGGCGGACACTTCGCGGGTGATCAGGGCGCAAACGGCTTCGAGTGCGGCACCTGCGGATTTCTTGTCAGAGCCCATTTCCTCGGCCAGCGCGGCAACGAGTTGGGTCTTGGTCATCGGTTTCGCCATTTCAGGTCTCCATTAGTCTGCCCGAGTAGTTGGGCCTCGTGTGGCGCATTTAACGGGATATGGTAGGGCAACACAATCAGTAGTGTGCCCAAAAACCATCTTTTTAAGGGGTTTTTAGCAACTTTCCGCTAGGTCAAAGGAAGGCGGTTTCGTCAAAAGACCGCAATTTGCGCGAGTGCAGCCGTTCAAGAGGCATTTCGCGCAAGGTTTCCATGGCCCGGATTCCGATCATCAGATGACGCGCCACCTGTGTCTTATAGAAGTCTGACGCCATGCCGGGAAGCTTCAATTCGCCATGCAGCGGCTTGTCGCTGACACAGAGCAGGGTGCCATAGGGCACACGGAATCGATAGCCGTTGGCGGCGATGGTGGCGCTTTCCATGTCGAGCGCGATGGCGCGGGACTGGGACAGGCGCTGCACCGGGCCGGTATGTTCCCGGAGTTCCCAGTTGCGGTTGTCGATCGTGGCGACGGTACCGGTGCGCATGACGCGTTTGAGATCATAGCCCTTGAGGTCGGTAACATCGGCCACCGCCTGTTCCAGCGCGATCTGCACCTCGGCCAGCGCCGGGATCGGTACCCAGACCGGCAGGTCGTCATCGAGCACGTGATCCTCGCGCAGGTATGCATGGGCGAGGACAAAATCCCCGAGGCTTTGCGAGTTCCGCAAGCCCGCGCAATGGCCGACCATGACCCATGCGTGGGGGCGCAGCACGGCGATATGGTCGGTGGCTGTCTTGGCGTTGGACGGGCCGACGCCGATATTCACCAGCGTGATGCCCGACCCGTCGGGGCGCTTGAGGTGATAGGTCGGCATCTGGGGTTGCTTGTCGACCGTCGGGATAGGGGCATCGGGAGCGATGATCTCGACATTGCCGGTGCTGACAAAGCTGGAATAGCCGGAGTTCGGATCGGCCAGAACCTCGCGGGCATAGGCTTCGAACTCGGTGACGTAGAACTGGTAGTTGGTGAACAGGACGTGGTTCTGGAAATGCTCGGGCGCGGTGGCGGTGTAGTGCGACAGGCGGGCGAGCGAATAGTCGATGCGCTGGGCGGTGAAGGGGGCAAGGGGGCCGACGCTGTTTTCATCATGCGCATGCATGCCGTTGACGATGTCGTCATTGGTGGTGGAGAGGTCCGGCACGTCGAAGATGTCGCGCAGGGTAAAGGCGGTGGCGCCTTCCTGTGGCACGGTCAGGTCGGTTTCCGAGGAGACGGCGAAATGCACCGGGATCGGGGTTTCCGAAGCGCGGATCGTGACGGGGACGTTGTGGTTGTCGAGCAGGAGCTTGATCTGTTGCGTGAGGTAATTGCGAAACAGGTCGGGCCGGGTGATCGTCGCCGCATGCACACCCGGTTCGGCGACGTGGCCATAAGAGAGGCGCGAGTCGATCTGGGCAAAGCTGGTCGTGGTTATGCGGATTTCCGGATAAAAGGCGCGGACGCGGTGGCCTTCTGGGCCATGCGCAAGCGTATGTCGGAACTGGTCGCAAAGAAAGGCAATCGCCGTTTCATAAAGCTCGATCAGGCGGCCAACGGCCTCGGCCGCATTTGTATAAGAGCGCGGGGCGGGGACGTCGGGGGTCAGGACGGGAATCTGTTGCGGGGTCATTCGGCGGCCTTGATCACTGGGGTGAGTTCGAATGTGGTTACATCGACAAGGCCAAGATCGGAGATGCGCAATTCGGGGATCACCACGAGCGCCAGCAGGGAATGCTGCATATAGGCGTTGTTGAGGGTGCAGCCGCAGGCCTCCATCGCCTCGACCATGGCTTGCGCCTTGGCGGCAACCTCGGACGCGGGCCGGTCGGACATCAACCCCGCGATGGGCAGTTCGACAAGGGCGATTTCCTGACCATCCTGGAAGACGGTGACACCGCCGCCAACCTCGCCCAGACGATTGGCCGCAAGCGCCATGTTCTCGCGGTCTGTGCCAACCACGATCATGTGGTGGCTGTCATGGGCCACTGTGGATGCCATCGCCATCTTGCCTTGGTAGCCAAAGCCCGAGACCAGCGCGTTGGTGGTGGTGCCGGTGGCGCGGTGGCGTTCGACAAGGGCGATCTGGCAGATGTCATTGGCGGGGTCGGTTTCTATGATGCCGTCTTTAACGGGCAGCGTCGCAGTGAGCGCCTTGGTTGGCGCCTGATTTTCGACCACACCAATTACGTTGGCGATGACCGAGGTGGCGCCATCTGCGGCTGCGATCTCGAAATCGGATGCGCGCCGCGCCGGGCCGAGATTGACGGTCTGGCGCGCATGGGCGGGCCAGTTGTAATGCGGGCAATCCACGGTGATCTGGCCGTCGCGGGCGACGGTCTGGCCGCGGGCGATGACATGTTCGATGGGCAGTGTCGTCAGGTCGCTGGTCAGGATCACGTCGGCACGCCGCCCCGGGGCGATCGACCCCAGTTCGCGTTCGAGGCCAAAATGCGTGGCGGTGTTGATCGTCGCCATTTGCAGCGCGATCACCGGATCACAGCCGCAGGCGATGGCATGGCGCACCACGCGGTTCATATGCCCGTCATGCACCAGCGTGCCGGAATGGCAGTCGTCGGTGCAGAGAATGAAGCTGCGCGGATCGAGCCCTTTTTCGGTGACGGCGGTGATCTGGGTTTCGACGTCATACCACGCCGAGCCCAGACGCATCATCGAGCGCATACCTTGGCGCACACGGGCGATGGCGTCGGCTTCGCAGGTGCCTTCGTGATCATCCGCCGGACCGCCCGCGGCATAGGCGTGAAAGGCGGGGCCAAGATCGGGGCTGGCATAATGGCCGCCCACGGTTTTGCCTGCGTTCTGGGTGGCGGCGATCTCGGCCAGCATCTGCTGGGAGCCGTTCACCACGCCGGGGAAGTTCATCATCTCGCCCAAGCCGATGATGCCGGGCCAGTGCATTGCCTCGGCCACATCCTCGGGGCCGATCTCGAACCCGGTGGTCTCGAGACCCGGCGCGGACGGCGCGCAGGAGGGCATCTGGGTGAAGATGTTGACCGGCTGCATCAGCGCCTCGTCATGCATCATGCGTACCCCTTCAAGGCCCAGAACATTCGCGATTTCATGCGGGTCGGTGAACATCGACGTGGTGCCATGCGGGATCACGGCGCGGGCAAATTCCGCCGGGGTTAGCATGCCCGACTCGATATGCATATGCGCGTCGCACAGGCCGGGGATCATGAAACGCCCGGTTGCCTCGATGATCTCGGTATCGGGGCCAATGCAATGAGAGGCGTCGGGGCCGACATAGGCGATGCGCCCCTCGGCCATGGCAATATCGCTGTTGGGAAGGATCTCGCGCGTGTGCACGTTGACCCATTGGCCATTGCGGATCACGGTGTCCGCGGCGTCACGGCCTGCGGCAACGGCGACGAGGCGGGGGGCCGTTTCGGCCCACGTTCTGATATGTATTCGCTCCATGGCCCACGTTGACATGAGTGTGGGGGGTGTTCAAGGTTGTCCATCATGAAGCTTTTGCGAAAGGTGTTTCAGGTGGATTTTGAAACCGTCGGGGCCGGGGAATTCGGAGCCTCCCTGAGGGGGATCGGGCTTAATCTTCTGGTGCGGGACGTGAAGGCGCTGTGTGATGTACTGGAGCGTGTTTTTGTGATGAAGACGCATCAGGTGACGGCGGATTTCGCGATTGTCACCTATGGCGCGCAGGTCTTCCAGCTGCACAGTGACGGCACCTATCATTCCAACCCGCTTTTGGGACTGTTGCCCGAAGCCGGGGCACGTGGGGCGGGGATCGAGATCCGCCTTTATGACACGGACCCCGATGAAGCGGCTGAAAAAGGCGTGTCGGTGGGGATGCATCTTTTGCAGGCGCCGAGCGACAAGCCGCACGGGCTGCGGGAGTGTTACCTGCTTTGTGGAAACGGATATGCGTGGGTGCCCAGCCGGCCGCTGTGACAAATGGGGGCGCTGCCCCCGCCGCAGCAAGCTGCGACTCCCCCGGGGTATTTCCGGAAAAAGAAAGATGTCGGGAGTTTGGGCTTCCTTCTCGTGACCCTATCCCGGGGCGCCGTCCCAAAAAGGCTCAGCTTGCTGAGCCATGCCCAACATCTGGCAGGTGCCGACAGGCACCGAAGATGGCGGGAGCCCTACTTAATGCAGGTGTCGTTTTTGAGATAGCGAGGTCGGCTTGGCCCGGGGCAGGGTGGCTGAAACGATATCGGGAGAACGAGAGATGAGCGTGACTGAACTGCGCCCCAACATGGAATTCTGGCAGGAGCGCGTGGATATGGCGGCCGCGTTCCGTTGGACGGCGCGGCTCAACATGCATGAAGGTGTGGCCAACCATTTCAGCCTTTCGGTGAACGAGGATGGCACCAAATTTCTGATGAACCCGAACCAGGTACATTTCTCCCGCGTGCGGGCGAGTGAGCTGATCCTGGTGGATGCCAATGATCCCGAGACGCTTGAAGGACCGGATGCGCCCGACCCGACGGCCTGGGGGCTGCATGGCGGTATTCACCGGCATTGCCCACATGCGCGTTGCGCCATGCATGTACATTCGATCTTTGCCACGGTGCTGGCGTCGCTGGCTGACAGCCGCCTGCCACCGATCGACCAGAACTGTGCCACGTTCTTCAATCGCTACGTGATCGACGAGGGCTATGGCGGGTTGGCGTTTGAGGATGAGGGAGAGCGCTGTGCCGCGCTTTTGACCGACCCCAAGGTCAAAACGATGATCATGGGCAACCATGGTGTGATGGTGATCGGGGGCAGTGTCGCGGACACGTTCAACCGGCTTTATTATTTCGAACGAGCGGCTGAGACCTATATCCGCGCCTTGCAGACGGGGATGCCTCTCAGGGTGTTGTCGGATGAGGTGGCCGAGAAGACGGCGCGGGAGCTGGAAGAGTACCCTGAGCAGGATGTGCGCCATCTGGCCGAGTTGAAGGCGATTTTGGACAGCGAAGGGTCCGATTACGCCAGCTAGGCGCATTTTGGGGAGGGCTGTCATGTCCGGCGATTTTGCAACTGATGACGAGGCGGCGCGCTGGCATTATCGCCCGCCGCATCCGGTGCGGCTCAACCCCCTGTTCCAGTGGCCGATCCGGTTGCGCGCGGTCTGGGACTGGTATCGCGGCGCTTGGTTGATGATAACCGCCGTAACCGTTCCTTTGGCCTTTGCCTTGGTCGTGTGGGCCGTGTTCCTGCCGCCGCTGGAGAGTATGAAGACCTTTCAGGCGGGTTGGATGCTGCGCGTCTGGCTGTTGAATGTGATCCCGCAAACCCTTGTTGCAGGGGGGCTGCATTGGTGGCTCTACATGCGCAAGGGGCAGGGGATGCAGAAGAAATTCGACAAGCGCGATCTCACGCGCAAGAACGGCGTCTTTACCTTTGATAATCAGGTGCTCGACAATATCTGGTGGACGTTGGGCAGCGCGATGACGGTGGCGACGGTCTACCAATGGCTGATCTTCTGGATCATGGCCAATGGCTGGGTGCCTGTGATCACTTTTGGCGATGCGCCGGTGTTTTTCCTGATCTGGATGGCGTTGATTCCCATGTGGTCGGGGCTGCATTTCTACTGGGTGCATCGGCTCGAGCATCATCCCAAGCTCTATCGCCATGTGCATGCGGTGCACCATCGCAACGTGAATGTCGGGCCATGGTCGGGCATCTCGAACCACTGGTACGAGAACATGTTCTACTTCACGACCTACTTCGTGCATCTGGTGGTGCCGTCGAATCCGCTGCATCTGATGTTTCATGTCTATTTTCAGCAGCTGAGCCCGGTGTTTTCGCATTGCGGGTTTGAGAAGTTGATTGCCAAGGACAGCGAGATTGCCAAGTCGGGGGATTTCTTTCACCAACTGCATCACCGCTATTTCGAGTGCAATTATGGCACCTCGGAAATCCCGTTCGACAAGTGGTTCGGCACGTTTCACGACGGATCGGCAGCAGGGACCGAGCGGACGCGGGCGCATAAGAAGCAGATGTATACACGTTAGCCCTGTCTGAGGGCGCGGGGTGTTGTGGCAAAGGTGGCGCGAAAGGCGCGGGTCATTGCGGCCGGGTTGGCGTAACCACAGCGCACCGCGATCTCGGAAACGGCAAGATCGGTATCCACCACCAGTTTGCGGGCCAGCGTCAGGCGCATGCGTTGATAAACCGTGGCTGGCGGCGCGCCAAGTTCGGCCCGCATCCGGGTTTCGAGGGTCTTCTGTGTGGCCCCGGCGCGGCGGGCGAGGGTTGGGATGGGCAGGGGGTCTTCCAGTGTTTCCTGCATCAGCGCCAGCGCGCGGTTGACGATCCGGCTGGCCGGGACGCTGCCGCCATGTGAGCGCGCCGAGTCGCGGGTCATGAAAAGCTGCGCCACTTCGAGGGCGAGCGCCTGACCGTGGTCGCGCCCGATGAGATGCAGCACGAGGTCAAAGGCGGCCATCGCCCCGGAACAGGTGATGCGGTCCCGGTCGATCACGAAGCGTTCGCGCAGCACTTCGACCTCGGGGAACCGTTCGGCAAAGGGGGTGAGTTCTTCCCAGTGGATCGTAGCCTTGTACCCGTCGAGCAGCCCGGCGCGGGCCAGAAGCCAACTGCCCGTATCAAGGGCGGTGAGGGTTGAGAACCGCCGGGCGGCTGCGCGCAGGGCGGCCTGGGTGGACCATCCGTCGTGGCCGTGAAAGCCATAGGAGGGCATCACCATCAACATGTCCCCTGACGCCGCGTTCAGGCGGTTGTGCGGTGTGACCGGGAGACCGCTTGAGCTTTCAACGGGCTGGACATCGAGGGAAAGAAAGGTCCAGTCGTAAAGTTGTTGACCCGACAGCATGTTGGCGGCGCGCATGGGTTCCACCGCATTGGCGAGACAATGGTTGGAGAAGCCCTGAAACAGGAGAACTCCGATCTTCTGCGGCGCGGCATGTGTTTTTTCCCAAACTGGCATGGTGAAACACTAATTCTGCATGATCAGCTGGCGCAAGCGCATTTCCATGGGTCCATTCCAAAGGGAGAGCCGTGATGCAGTTCGGGTTGAATGAAGAGCAGGAGATGATCGTCTCCACCGTGCGCAGTTTCGTGGAAAACGAGATCTATCCGCATGAGGACATGGTCGAGCGCAGCGGCGAGGTGCCCGAAGAGATCGCCCAGCGGATCAAGCAGAAAACCATCGAGTTGGGGTTTTACGCCTGCAACTTTCCCGAGGAGGTCGGGGGCGCGGGGTTGAGCCACCTTGAGTTTGCGCTTGTGGAGCGGGAATTGGGGCGCGGTTCGATGGCGCTTACCCATTTCTTTGGGCGACCGCAAAACATCCTGATGGCCTGCGAGGGCGAACAGAAAGAGCGCTATCTGTTTCCGGCAGTGCGCGGCGAGCGGATGGACGCGCTGGCCATGACCGAGCCGGGGGCCGGGTCGGATGTGCGGGGAATGAAATGTTCGGCGGTGCGGGATGGGGGCGATTGGGTGCTCAACGGCACCAAGCACTTCATCTCGGGCGCGGAGCACGCGGATTTCGTGATCGTCTTTGTCGCCACCGGGGAAGACATGACGCCCAAGGGGCCGAAAAAGCGGATCACGACCTTTCTTGTCGATCGCGGCACGCCGGGGTTCACCATTCGTGACGGATACAAGTCCGTCAGTCACCGCGGCTACAAGAACATGGTGCTTGAGTTTGATGACTGCCGCCTGCCGGATGCACAGGTTCTGGGCGAAGTGGATGGCGGGTTCGCGGTGATGAATGAATGGCTCTATGCGACCCGCCTGACGGTGGCGGCTTTTTGCGTGGGGCGCGCGAGGCGGGCGTTTGACTTTGCCTTGGATTACGCGGCGCAGCGGGAGCAGTTTGGCCAACCGATCGGCAAGTTTCAGGGCGTCGGGTTTCAGATTGCGGACATGATCACCGAGATCGACGCGGCCGACCTTTTGACGCTGGCGGCAGCGGATCGGCTCGACAAGGGATTGCCGTCGAACCGCGAGATCGCCTCAGCAAAGCTTTATGCCTCGGAAATGCTGGCGCGGGTGACGGACGCCGCGATCCAGGTCCACGGTGGGATGGGTTTGATGGATGACTATCCGTTGGAGCGGTTCTGGCGAGATGCGCGGGTGGAGCGAATCTGGGATGGAACCAGCGAGATCCAGCGCCACATCATCAGCCGCGACCTTTTGCGGCCATTGGGGGCATGACGATGGTGACATGTCCTTCGAACGCACTTGCCCGTGGGGGCCAGCCCCCACACCCCCGGGATATTTCCGGCAAAAGGAAGGAGAGTGGGAGGCGCCCGAACAGACACCTCCCAAGAAAACACGAGGGTCTTCCGATTGCACGGTCATCGGCTTCCCAGCCTGTGCCGCGCCCACAGCTTGCAACGGCAAGGTTAATAGTCCGTTTCTTCCTTTTGCCCCAAATATCCCCGCCGGAGGCTTCTGTCCTTGCGGTACGCGCAGGAGCAGACGATGTCGCGTGACCTTTCGAGGCTGATACGGCCTAGGAGTGTGGCCGTGATCGGGGGCGGGGCGTGGTGCGCCGAAGTGGTGCGGCAGCTGGCGCGCTTTGGTTTTGACGGAGCGATCTGGCCGGTTCACCCGAAGGCGCAGGTGGTTGGCGGGCGCGCGGCCTATGCGCGGCTGGAGGATTTGCCCGGCGTCCCGGATGCGGCGTTTGTTGGCATCAACCGCAGGGCGACGATTGAAGCGGTTGCGGTGCTGTCGGGCATGGGTGCTGGCGGGGCGGTGTGTTTTGCTTCGGGCTTTGCAGAGGCGCACGCGGAGGATGCCGAGGGTGCGGACCTGCAGGCCGCGTTGATCGCAGCGGCGGGCGATATGCCGATTCTCGGGCCGAATTGTTACGGGTTGGTGAATGCTGTGGATGGTGTCGCGATCTGGCCGGACCAACATGGGTGCGCTCCGGTTGAGCGCGGGGTGGCGATTCTGACCCAGAGCTCAAATATTGCGATTAACCTGACCAACCAGCGACGCAGTGTGCCGATTGCCTATGTCACAACCTGTGGAAACATGGCGCAGTTGAGCCAGGCGGCCATGGCGCGGGCGTTGCTGGAAGACGCGCGGGTAAGTGTTCTTGGCCTGCATGTCGAGGGGTTCAGCGACCTGCGCGACTGGGAGGCGCTGGCAAAGGCCGCGCATGCGCGGAGGGTGCCGGTGGTGGTGCTGAAAGTCGGGGCGTCGGAGCAGGCACAGGCGGCGACGGTGTCGCACACTGCGTCTCTTGCCGGAAGTGATGCGGGGGCGGAGGCGCTGATTGCGCGGTTGGGGTTCACGCGTGTGCATGACCCGGCGGTGTTTCTTGAGACATTGAAGCTGTTGCACATGGTGGGTCCTTTGGCGTCGCCCGCGGTGGCGTCGATCAGTTGTTCGGGGGGCGAGGCCAGCCTCATGGCCGATCTGGGGCTGCGGGCCGGGTTGGCGTTTCCGCCGTTGCTGGCCGCGCAGAAGGACGAGATGGCGAAGGTTCTGGGACCGATGGTGGCGTTGGCCAATCCGCTGGACTACCACACGTATATCTGGCGCGATGCGGATGCGATGGCGCGGGCCTGGGCCGGGATGATGGCCCCCGAGATTGCCCTGACCTTTTCCATCGTCGATTACCCGCACGAGAACCGGAAGGATTGGGATTGCGCCACCGAGGCCGCGATCCGGGCACATCGGTTGACGGGGCGCCCGATGGCGGTGGTGGCGAGCCTGCCCGAGTTGATGCCACAGGATGTTGCCAAAGAGCTGAGTGCCGCTGGTGTGGTGCCGCTTTACGGGCTGCGCGAGGCGGTTGAGGCCGTGGCCGCGGCGGCGCGGGTTGGGGCGTCGGAAGACTTGCCGCTGGCCTTGCCGGGGCGGCGCAACGCTGATGTTTTGCTGAGCGAGGATGAGGCGAAGGCCGAGCTTGCGGCGTTTGGCATGGACATGCCCCGGCGGGGCGTGGCGAATTCGATTGATGCCTTGTCCGGGGCTGCCAAAGGTTTGGCGCCGCCGCTTGTGCTCAAGGGCATGGGGCTTGCGCATAAGAGCGAGGCGGGGGCGGTGCGGCTGGGCCTGTCGGCTGGGGAGCTCGAGGCGGCGGCGCAGGATATGCCCAGCGCGCGTTTTCTTGTGGAAGAGATGATCGACGGGGTCGTTGCCGAGCTGTTGGTTGGTGTGACCCGCGACGTTGCGCATGGGTTTGTGCTGACGCTTGCAGCGGGCGGCGTGCTGACCGAGGTCTTGCAGGACAGTGTGTCGGTGCTTGTGCCGTCGAGTCGCGAAACGCTGAAACAGGCTTTGTTCCAGCTCAAAACGGCGAAGTTGCTCCATGGGTACCGAGGGGCGCCCGCGGCCAATATCGAGGCCATTTTGGACGCCGTCGAAGGGTTGCAGAACTATGTCCTTGCCAATGCGGAGACGCTTGGCGAGGTTGAAGTGAACCCGCTTATTGCGACGCCGACGCGCGCGGTGGCGGTGGATGCATTGATACGAAAGGGAGAGCCATGAGCGAGACGCCGGTCAAAACGAGGCGCGAAGGTGCCATTCTGGAAGTGACGTTGGACCGGCCCAAGGCCAATGCGATTGATCTGATCACGAGCCGGGTCATGGGCGAGGTGTTTCGCGACTTTCGGGATGATCCGGATCTGCGGGTTGCGATCCTGACCGGCGGCGGGGACAAGTTCTTTTGCCCCGGCTGGGACCTCAAGGCGGCGGCGGATGGCGACGCGGTGGATGGCGATTATGGTGTCGGCGGCTTTGGTGGGTTGCAGGAACTGCGTGACATGAACAAGCCGGTGATTTCGGCGGTGAACGGGATTGCCTGTGGCGGCGGGCTGGAGCTGGCGATTTCGGGCGACATCATCCTTGCAGCCGATCATGCCAGTTTTGCCCTGCCGGAAATCCGGTCAGGCACGGTGGCGGATGCAGCGAGCGTGAAACTGCCAAAACGCATTCCCTATCACATTGCGATGGAGCTTTTGCTCACGGGTCGGTGGTTTGATGCCGAGGAGGCACATCGCTGGGGGCTTGTGAACGAGATCGTGCCGGGTGAGAGGTTGATGGCGCGAGCCTGGGAATTGGCCGAGCTTCTGGCGAGCGGGCCGCCGCTGGTTTATGCGGCGATCAAGGAGATCGTGCGCGATGCCGAAGACGCAAAGTTCCAGGATGCCATGAACCGGATCACCAAGCGGCAGTTGCGTTCGGTTGATGTGCTTTATGACAGCGAAGACCAGATGGAGGGCGCGCGGGCCTTTGCCGAGAAGCGCGATCCGGTCTGGAAGGGGCGGTGATCGACATCGCAGCCCTTGAGCGGTTCCTACCGCGCCAGGACGAGACCCACGCGCGGGCGGTGGCCGAGTTGCGGGCCGGGCGCAAGGTGACTCATTGGATTTGGTGGGAGATTCCGCAACTGCGGTCTCTTGGGCGGTCGCAGCGGGCGCGTGATTACGGTCTGGCCGATTTAGATGAGGCGGAGCGCTATCTGGCGCATCCGGTTCTGGCCGCGCGGTTGATTGCATTGTGCGATGCGGTGTTGCTGCATGAGGGTATGGCACCTGAGGCGATCATGGGACCGGTGGATGCGCTCAAGCTGCAGAGTTCGATGACGCTGTTTTCCGCTGTTCCGGGGGCGCCGGATGTTTTTGAACGGGTGTTGGTTAAGTTTTTTGAAGGGCAACGGTGTGCGTTGACCGAGGCGGAACTGGCAAGCGCAGATCAGAGGCGGTGAAACAGGGCGATGAAACAGCGGTCGTCCTTGTGGGGGCCGTGGGCGCTTTCGCCGTAAACGCGGGCCTTGGGCAGGTGCAAATCGCAAATCCGATCGGATAAGGCGTCGAGCTTTGCTCTGAAGCCGACGGTTTCGAAATGGCGTTCGTGGATCGACAGGGCAAAAAGCGCACCGGGGCGGGTGATCCGCAGCAATTCATCCAAAGCGTCAGGGCCGACATGGCCGTTTGTGAAGGTGCCTGAGCTGACGATCCCGTCATAGGTGGCGTCTTCGACCGGCAGGCGCTTGGTCAGGTCTCCGACAAAGAGAGTCCGGTAGATGGATTTAGTGTCGGCGACATCCAGCATTTCCTGTGAGATGTCTGTTGCGTCGCATGGTGTGGTGCCCAGAGCGGTGAGGATTGCGCCGCAGAGTCCAGTGCCTGCTCCTACGTCCAGGACGGGGCCGACTCCGCCCGCCTCGACAAAGTAGCGTGCGACTTCGCGGGGCAGGACATAGTCAGAGGCTTGGGCAAAGCCGGTGTCATAGGTTTGTGCCCAGTCGCGATAGAGGCGCCGGGAGTCCTGAGGGGTCTTGAGGCTGTAGGCGGCCTCGAGGTTTGGGTCTTTCTTGGGACTCATGGTCACAGTGAACGGGCTGGAGCGCGCAAAAGCAAGAGGCGGCTCTTGTGTCGGGCGCAGGCTGGAGGCAGGGTGCGGGAATGACCAAGACTTTGCTTTCCCTCGGGCATGGCTATAGCGCCCGCGCCCTTGCCCGCCGTCTCGTGCCCCAAGGGTGGCGTGTGATCGGGACCGTCCGCGATACCGACCAGATCGCCGCAATCGAAGCCGAAGGCGCGGAAGCGCTGCAATGGCCGATTGATTTTGACACGGCATTGCAGGGGGTTACGCATGTTCTGACCTCGATCCGCCCGGACAAGGAGGGCGACCCGGTGCTGCGTATCGGGCGCGAGGCACTGGTCAGGGCGGCGCCTGATCTGGAGTGGGTCGGCTATCTGTCGACCACCGGGGTTTATGGCGACATGGATGGTGGCTGGGTCGATGAGGATACAGAGCTGCATCCCGGCGGCAAGCGCGGGCAGATGCGGGTTCTGGCCGAGGCAGAATGGCGTGATGTGCCCGGATTGCCGCTGCATATCTTCCGGCTGGCGGGTATCTATGGCCCCGGTCGTGGCCCCTTTGCCAAGCTGCGCAATGGCACGGCGCGGCGGATCATCAAGAAGAACCAGGTGTTTTCGCGCGCCCATGTTGATGACATCGCGCTGGTGTTGGAAGCGTCGATGCATCAGCCCAATCCGGGGCGGATATACAATGTCTGTGACGATACACCGGCCCCGCCGCAGGATATCCTTGCTTATGCGGCCGAGCTTTTGGGGATGGCCCCGCCGCCGGAAGTGGCCTTTGAAGATGCGGACCTGACGCCGATGGCGCGCAGTTTTTACAGCGACAGCAAGCGGGTATCGAATGCGCGGATCAAGGAAGAATTGGGCGTTACGTTGAAGTATCCCAATTATCGCGATGCGCTGAAATCCATGCTGGAAGAGGAACAGCGTTAAGCGCGTTGTTGTCCAGGGCGGGTCACGGCGCTACGCGTCGAGTTCCTTGGCTTCTTGCGCAATGGACCATTCGATGAGTTCCGTCCAGAGCGTGCGGACGAGGGTCGGGTCCAACCCCTTGGCTTCGGCAGTCGCGCTGACCTTGCCCAAGACCTCGGCGACGCGGTTGGTGGTTCGGGCGGGCAGGTTTTCGATTCTCTTGAGATCGACGGCCCGGTCAATATAGCCGCTGCGTGTCTTCAGCAGCGTGATGAGTTGCACGTCAATCGCGTCGATCTGCACGCGCAGATCGGCCATTGAGGTGCAGTTTTCGGGGGCAATGAGGTTGGTCATGAGGCTTTCCGGGTTTTTGGATCAGGGGGGCGGGGTGCCAAGCAGCGTTTCCAGATGGTGGACCGCGCGCTGGGCGCGAGTCTGGCAGAATTCTTCTGACGGGCTGGGCTGCCTGCCAATGACCCGGCGGATTTGCAGGTCTCCGATCAGCAGGTCGAGGTAGAGTCCGACGGCATCGGCGGTTTCGGCGAAGTGCAACTGTCCGTCGTCGCGTGCGCGTTCCAGCACCTTTTCGAGGAGAGGAAACACGGCTTCGCGCCCGGATTGCGAGAGCGTGGCGCCAAGCTCGCCGCTGTGATCTGCCGCTGCGGCCCGGTTGAGCGCAACGGCACGATCGCCAGTCAACAGATTGAGCAATTTGGGGCCAAGCGAGGCGAGAATCGACAGGGCGTCATGGTCTGTGTCCAGTTCCTCGACAAGATGGGCTTTCACCTCGGCGGCGTTGCGCGTGACAAGGGCTCGGAACAGCCCCTGCTTGTCACCATACCAGTTGTAGAGGGTTTCGTTTGAGGCGCGTGCCTGTTTCGCGATGCCCGCCATGGAGGTCCCGCCATAGCCCTTGGTTTCCAGAACCGCGTAGGCGGCGGTTTCGATTTGTTGCTGACGGATCGAGCGTTTTTCGTCGCGCATTTTTTTCCCCGGCTTGTTGACAGAAACCGTAACGACAATTACGGATATGTGCAACCGTAATACAAAATACGCTTTTGAAGGAATCGATATGACAAAATTTGATCGTCACACCATCGCCGCGCTTGTGGCTCTGATCCTGTTGCAGCTCATCATGCTGTCGGCTCTCTATGCGGGCATCCGCCCGCATCCGCCCATTGCGACGCCGTTGTTCGGCATTGCGCCTTTCCTTGGGGCGGCGATGGCCATTGCGATTGGCGCGATTATCGTGGGGCCGTTGACGGACACGGCGGGGAGAGGTCTGAGCCTGCTGGCGGCGCTGATGGCGCTGGTGTCCTTTGGACCGCAGAAATACCTTGATGCACAGTTTCCGCTGATATGGCCCGCCGTGATCCTGGGGCAGATGGCCACGGTGGTGATCTTTGTGCGGGTTTTCATGGCGCGCCGTGGAGAAGCCACGCACGCAAACGAGGTGCGGGTGTAATGGCGCGCTTGCTGGTGGTCCTGTCGGTGCTTTCCCTGCTGTGCGTGGGGGGCATCTTCGGCTTTTTTTACGCGTGGGTCTGTTCGACCATGTGGGGGCTGGATGCGGGTGATCCGGGGGTGGCCATTGCCGCGATGCAGAGCATGAACGCGTCTGTGCGCAACCCTGTATTCTTTCCGATATTCTTTGGCACGCCGGTGGTCTTGGCCATCACGGCACGGGTGGCATTGCTTGATATCCGGAAGGTTTCGGCTCTCCTGCTTGCGCTGGCTACCGTCACTTATGTGCTCGGCGCGTTTCTGCCCACGGCGTTGATCAACGTGCCGATGAATGAAGCGCTGGCGCTGGTTGAAATCCCGCTGGATCAGGATGCAGCGCAGCGTATCTGGCAGGATTATTCGGGCCGCTGGCAGATGTGGAACATGATCCGAACCTGTTTCAGCGGCCTTGCATTGATGCTGACCGGCGTCGCCCTGATCAACCTCAACTCAATGCGGGCATGATGGAATTCACTCTTTTGACCTTTGCCGCGATGGCGCTTGTCGTGGTGGTAACACCGGGGCCGACGGTTCTGTTGGCCTTGTCCAACGGGACGCGCTTCGGGATGTTGCGCGCCGGGTATGGAATCATCGGCGCGGCCCTGTCCGATGCGGTTCTGATCGCGGCGGCGGGGGTAGGGCTTGGCTCTGTCCTAACGGCGTCTGCGTTCTGGTTCAGCGTGGTGAAGTGGGTCGGGGTGGCCTATCTCGTCTGGATCGGCAGTCAGATGTTGCGGTCTTCAGGGCTGGTTGCCACGAACGCCGCACCAGGGTGGGCGCGGGGCGGGCAGCTGGAGATCCTGCGAAAGAGTTTTGTCGTGGCGGTAATGAACCCGAAGGGGCTGTTGTTCTTTGCGGCGTTCTTTCCGCAGTTTCTGGACGTGGGCGCACCTATACTGGCGCAATATGTCACCTTGGGCGTGATTTTCATCGCGACGGATGTGGCCGTGATGGCCGCCTATGCTGCGCTTGGCAGCAAGGCGATGCACTATCTGAATGCGCGGGGTGCCTGCTGGATGGATCGCCTGTGCGGTGGCGTGCTGGTCGTGATGGCCGGGGCGCTGACCTTGGTGCGGCGCGGTGAGGTTTGAAACAGGAATCCGCCAGAAAAGGCAACGCCCCGCCATGAGTTTGACGGGGCGCTGTCGCTTCGCGAGTGGTCATTCTGTTGCGCCTCAGGCGTCGCGTTTGATTTCGACCGTGTGGGGATAGGGGATCGAGATGTTGGCCTTGTCGAAGGCTTCCTTGACACCTTGGGTCATGGCGAATTTCAGTTCCCAATAGTCGGCGGCGTTGCACCAGATGCGCGCGGTGATGTCGACCGAGCTGTCGCCCAGATTGGTGACGCGGACCCAGGGCGCGGGGTCTTTGAGCACACGTTCGTCTGCTTCGGCGGCAGCAAGGATCACGGCCTTGGCCTTGTCCGCGTCATCGCCATAGTCGATGCCAAAGACAAGATCGACGCGGCGTGTGTCATGGGCGGAGAAGTTGGTGATGATTGACCCCCAGGCCTGGCCATTGGGGACGATGATCTGCACGTTGTCCGGTGTCACCAGTTCGGTGACAAAAAGATTGAGGTCGACAACCGTGCCGGCGGTGCCGCCAATGTCGACATACTGGCCGATCTTGTAGGGGCGGAACAGGATCAGCATGAACCCTGCCGCGAGGTCTGAAAGCGTGCCTTGCAGGGCAAGGCCGATGGCCAGCGTGGCGGCCCCCAGCATGGCAACGAGCGATGTCGCTTCAATCCCGAAGAGCCCGAGAATCGCGACGAGTACAATCAGCAGGATCACCCAGCGCACGATGCTGGCCGCGAAATTGCCGAGAGTCTTGTCGATCTCGGGCGTGGCGTTCACGCGGCGGCGGACAAAGCCGCTGACGGCGCCTGCGACGATCCAGCCAAGGATCAGGACCACCAGCGCCTTGATCGTTGCGATCACCAGCGGGCCGAAAGCGCCTGCCTGTTCCATCATGATTTCCATTCTGCGTTTCCTTCGTTCTGTCTGTGCCGCGCGCCGCAGGGCCGGGCGGGGTTTCGTGCCAATAGTCCAGAGGGGAGGATGATTTTCAAGCGGTCTTTGCCGGTATCCTCGCACCCCTTTAACGGATGAGCTCTGCGATTCTGCAGGGGGTCATGTTGCGTTTTGCACGCTTTGGGCTCTGGTTGGATGGGAAAATTAACTTATCTTTCCCTCATAACAAGACAGGAGAGGAAGATGAGCTTTGTAACCGATCACCCGATCAACCGCAGGTGGCCCGCCGAGAACCCGGGTATCCTGCAGCTCTATTCTTTTCCCACGCCCAATGGTGTGAAGGCTGCGATCATGCTTGAGGAGATCGGGTTGCCCTATGAAGTGCACCGGGTCACGCTTGCGGATGCGGATGTGAAGAGCCCCGAGTTTCTTGCGCTCAACCCCAACAACAAGATCCCGGCCATCCTTGATCCGAATGGCCCTGACGGGACCGGAGTGGCGCTTTTTGAAAGCGGGGCGATCCTGAACTACCTGGCGGAAAAGACAGGCAAACTGTTGGGGAACACCGCGACCGACAGGGCGCAGATCCTCCAGTGGCTGATGTTCCAGATGGGCGGCGTCGGTCCGATGTTCGGGCAATTGGGATTCTTTTACAAGTTTGCCGGGGCGGAGATCGAAGACCCGCGCCCCCGCGCCCGTTATGTCGCCGAAGCGCGACGGCTTTTGAATGTGGTCAATACCGCGCTGGAAGGGCAAGACTGGATCGCCGGGGCCTATTCGATTGCGGATATCGCCCTTGGTCCATGGTTGGGCATGATTGCGTATTACGGCGCGGAAGAAGCCGTGGGCATGGAGGATTTCCCGAATGTGAGCGCCTATGTCGAGCGGTTCCGGGCGCGGCCTGCGGTGCAGAAGGGGCTGGTGACGCCACCGCGCGACTGAGTCGGTGATGGGGGCTGTCTGCCCCCGACCTTTGGCCTCCCCCCGAGGGTATTTCTGGCAAAAGGAAGGTGGGGGGCATTCGTTGGGGATCAGCCGGGCAGGGCTCCAGTCAGAACGTAGCGCAGAATCTCGACCACCTGGCGCGGTTCCTCGGCCACGGCGAGGGCGGCGGCGTGGATTTCCTTGAGGGCGTGTTGGTGTTCCGGCGGGTTGAGCACGATGACGGATTTGCCAAGGGCGGCGGCGTAACCAGCATCGAAAGCGGCGTTCCATTGCTTGTATTTCTCGCCAAAGCGCACGACGACGATGTCGGCATCGGAAATGCCCTTGCGGGTGCGGATCGCGTTCAGCTTGGCGCCCTTGTGGTCGTGCCAGAACTTGTTGGGTTCCGCGCCAAGGATCGCAACGCCGCAATCATCGCTCGCGTCGTGGTCGGTCACGGGGCTGTCAAAGGTGACATCCAGCCCGTCGGCGCCGTCGATGATCTGTTCGCGCCAGTCGGTGTGGATTTCGCCGGAAAGGTAGATTTTGAGGGTCATGATCGCTCCTGTCACTGTGTTTTCGCCTTGGTAACGTGAAAGCGGGGCCGGGGACTACCCCGGCCCGCGTGGAAGCCGTTTTTGGCAGGAGCGCATAATGTGGCTTAGTCGCGCCGTGCCACGAGGTAAGGGCGGCCTCCTTTGGCGGGGATCGACACCCGTTCGATCAGCTTGAACCCGGCGGCCTCGATCTTGCGTTCCAGTTGCGGCGTGCTCAGGTAGGCCACGAAAGGGGCCCGGCGGAACAGCTGCATGACCGGAATCATCACGCGGAACAGGCCGCGCATAAAGATGTTGCTGTCGCTGAGGCAGGGGGTTTTCGAGATCAGCACGCCGCCCGGTTTGAGAAGCGCATGGGCGCGGGCCAGAACCGCGTCGAGGTCTTCCACGAGATGCAAGACGTTCATGGCCATGATCACGTCGAACTGCTGACCGTCCAGCGCCGGGGAGTGAGCATCGCCGCACAGGAAATGCACGTTGTCGATGCCCTGATCCCGAGCATTGCGGCGCCCCACGTCGAGCATGCCATCGGAAATGTCCGAAGCCACGATCTGGCCGGTGGACCCGGCGAGAAGAAGCGCGGTTGATCCGGTCCCACAGCCGAGTTCCAGAACACTGTCATTAGGCGTTAGGTAAGAGCGGGTGCGCTCGAGCGTGTATTCATATCCCGCAATGTCCTTGATCGGGCTGCGGGCGTATTTCTCGGCGATGCCGTCCCAGAATTTTGCGTCACTCGTCATGTTACTCTCCTTTGAGGATGTATTAATTCATGCAGAGATATGTTGGGAATTGCCGAAATTTGCAGTTTGCTTATACATATTTGCATGAGTGCACCGCAGCTACCATTTGACTGGAACCATATCCGCGCCTTTCTGGCAACTGCTGAGGAGGGGTCGCTCTCGGCTGCGGCGCGGCGGCTGAAGCTGACCCAGCCAACGCTGGGGCGGCAGGTTGCAGCGCTTGAGGACGATCTGGGGCTGCTGCTGTTCGAGCGTGTCGGACGGTCTTTGTCGCTGACGGCGGCGGGGGCGGAGCTCTTGCAAGAGGTACGCGCGATGGGGGCGGCGGCGGACCGGGTGGCGCTGGTGGCGTCGGGGCAGTCGCAGTCGATCGAGGGGCGCGTGGCAATCACGGCCAGCGATGTCTACTCGGCGTATCTTTTGCCAGAGGCGTTGCGGGCGCTGCGGCTTCGGGCGCCGAAGCTGACGATTGACGTGGTGGCGGCAAACGACATTCGCGACCTGATGCGGCGCGAGGCGGATATTGCCATTCGCCATGTCCGCCCGGATCAACCCGATCTGATTGCACGCATGGTGCGCGAGGACACGGCGCATTTCTATGCGGCACGGCGCTATCTCGACCGGGCGGGGCGGCCCGAGAGCATGGCGGATCTGGCCGCGCATGACTTTGTGAATTTCGGAGATGTCGAGCGGACGTTGGAGTACCTTGTCCCGCTGGGTGTGCCGGTGACGGCAGACAATTTTCGGATTGGGTCGCAAAGCGGTTTGGCGGCGTGGGAACTGGTGCGGCAGGGGTTTGGCATCGCGCCAATGTCGGACAGCGTGGCCAAGGGGCAGGATGTAGAACGTGTTTTGCCCGACATGGACCCTTTCGTATTTCCGATCTGGCTGACGACCCATCGCGAGCTGCATACCAGCCGCCGGATACGGCTGGTATTCGACCTGTTGGCGAATCATCTGGCCATCAAGCCATGACACGCCCCGCGAGGCGCGGGACGTGTCGGTTTTTTAGATTTGCAGCCGCCAGAAGCTGTGCCCATGACGCTTCAGGGTGGCGAGGTCATGCCGCCGCGCCGGGGTCAGGAAGGCGGGCGCGTCCTCGCTTCTGGCAAAGCCGAACTTGCGCGGAAGATCGCGGTAGAGCGACACCGGCGGACCGCAGAACGGGTCCGTTTCCTGCAGCGCCCAGCCGGTCTCGGGGCTGTGCATGAACACGTCCCGGATGCCGAGATAGTCGCGCAGCACAATAAGCGCTGCGAGCATCAGAGCCTGCGACCAGATCCGGTCATAACGGGCGCGCAGAGCCGCATCATAGGCGCGGGTGACTTGCAGCGCGCGCGATTGCGGGCGCCGGTTTTCCAGCACCCTGATCTCGTCACGCACCAGCCGCAGCCAGTCGGTCTGGACCTCTTCGATCAGCGCCTGTCCCGTTGACAAATCCAAGTCGAGGCGGGACCAAGCGAGCGTCGGGCGACCTTCTTGCCGAACCGGGTGGCCGTAATCGAGGAACTCCTTGCGGACGTCCCCGGTCAGGTAGCGCCCCATCAATTCGGCGTGGTCCGACGGGAAACCCAGTTGCAGCACGAGGTTGCCCCCATCCCGTGACATCTGGGCCCAGTCATGCGGCTCGTCGATGCCCCAATGGGTGAAGGTCAGCTCGAAATCATGCCAGACCCCGGCCCAGATCGTGTCGATCTGGTGCCGTGCAGCACGCGACAGGTCGCGGAAAGCATAGGCCTCGGCGGCGTGGGCGACAGCTATGATATCGCGCTGGCGCAGGGTGCCTCCGGACCCAGCGACCAGCGGCTTGACCAGAGGGCGGTCAAGGAACCGGGCGAGCGGTGCGCCGCGCAGATCGCGCACGCAGGCGCGCCGGTCCATTTGCTGAGCCAGCAGCCACGGGCTTTCGCGGTCCGCGTAATAGGGGAAATGGATTTGCGCAGGCAGCAGGTGCCGCGCGTAGCGAATGTCTTCGGGGGTCATTTTGGAAATCCCAAACAGGTCAATCAGGCCTGCGGGATCACCACAGGCAACTAGAGAGAGCGGGCTATCTGTCGGCCATTTGGCCGTTCTGAGAATAAGGTCATGTCGATCCTCTGCCCGGATATCGGGCGTGTTGCTTTGGAGGGTGGATAGGCCGAGGCGGGGCACCGGCTCAAGTGACAATTGCAGTCATGTCCCGCGGAACGTGGCGCAAAAACCACGTAGCGCGCCGGGTCAGAGCGGGCGGTGCATCCTTACCCGCATTCCGTCGCGCGCCTGCTCTTTCCAGCCAAGATGCTGATACAAAGAGATATTCTCTGGAAGCTCGGTATGCGTGGCGAGCGCGATACCTGCGCAATTGGCGGCCTTGGCCAAGGAGATCGCGTGGGCGATCAGCGCGCCACCAATGCCCTTGCCCTGGCCTTCGGGCGCGACCGCGATGTTCATCAGATGGGCATCCGGCACGGAAAGGCGCAGCATAAGGACGCCCAGAATCTTGCCGTTTTCCGCGACCCAAACCTCGCCTGCGGCGATGGCTTCCGCGACGCCATCGCTCACATCCGGCAGGGCGATGCCCCGCGCGCGATAGGGTTCGTAGGCGGCATCAATGAGCCGCGCCAGTGCCTCGGCCTCATCAGCTTTGGCAAGGCGCGGTGTCATGGTCAGCCCCGCAGCGTGCCGCCGGTGGCCTTGGAGACCTTCTCGACGATCTTCGCAGCAACGGCTTCGATATCCGCTTCCTTGAGCGTCTTCTCGGTCGGTTGCAGGCGCACGGTCATGGCGATGGATTTCTTGCCTTCACCAAGGTTGCCGCCGACGAATTCGTCGAATACACGCACGTCTTCGATCAGCGCCTTGTCTGCCCCGGCGGCGGCGTTGACGAGGTTCAGGGCCTCGACATCCGCATCCACGACAAAAGCAAAGTCACGTTCGACCGCCTGCAGGTCGTTCATGGTCACGGCCCCGCGGCTTGCCGATTTCTTGCGCGGCATGGGGATCTCGGCAATGTGGATGGCAAAGGCCACAACCGGGCCCTTCACGTCCATCTCGGTCAATACCTTGGGGTGTAGCTCACCAAAGGCGCCCAGTACCTTTTTCGGGCCGAGACCCACCTTGGCGCTGCGACCCGGATGCCACCAGCCATTGGTGCCCCGGTTGTAGGTCAGCTTGGCCGGGGCGCCCAGCGCCTCCATGACCACTTCCATATCTGCCTTGGCATCATAAAGGTCCACGCCACGGCTCTCACCATGGATGTCCTTGCCCACGGTGCGGCCCACGAGAATACCGGTCAGAATGGTCTCCTGCTCACCCGGCTCACCGCCATGAAACACCGCGCCGCATTCAAACAGCGCCATGTCCATGAAGCCGCGCGCCTGATTGCGGGCGGCGGCCTGCAACAGCCCGGGCAACAGTGACGGACGCATGTGGGACATTTCCGAGCTGATCGGGTTTTCCAGCATGGTCGCGTCGTCACCACCGCCAAACAGCGTCGCGGATGCCTTGTCGATGAAGGAATAGGTGACACATTCGTTGTAGCCGAGCGCGGCCGTGGTGCGGCGCGCGATCTGCTCGCGTTTCTGCATCGGCGACAGGATCACTTCGGGCACGCCAGCGGTCGTGCGCGCCAGCGGTTTGCCCTCAAGCTTGGTGAGCGACGCGACGCGCGCAACCTCTTCAACAAGGTCGGCTTCGCCCTGTACGTCGGGACGCCAGCTTGGCACTTGCGCCATGTCGCCATCCATGACAAAGCCCAGCGCCGTCAGGGTCTTGACCTGTTCCTCGGCGGGGATTTCCATGCCGACGAGCGATTGCACGCGGTCGGTATCCAACTTGTAGGCGCGGCTCACGTCCGGCACTTCGCCTGCGACAACCACGTCACTCGGCTCACCGCCGCACAGTTCGATGATCATCTGTGTGGCGTCGTCCACGGCCTGCATATTGTAGGCCGGGTCAATGCCGCGTTCGTTGCGATAGCGCGCGTCCGAGTTGATCTTCAATCCACGGCCCGTATAGGCGATCTGGATATGGTCCCAGACTGCGGCCTCGACAAACACATTGGTGGTGTCCTCGGTGCAGCCGGTGGCAAGGCCGCCCATAATGCCGCCGATGGATTCGATGCCTTCGTCGTCGGAAATCACCACCATGCCTTTGCTGAAGGTGTATTCCTTTTCGTCCAGCCCCACGAGCGTCTCGCCGCCCTCGGCGCGGTGCACGCGCAGGTTGCCCTTGACCTTGTCGACGTCAAAGACGTGCAGCGGGCGGTTGCGGTCGAAGGTGAAGAAGTTGGTCACGTCCACCAGCGCCGAGATCGGGCGCAGGCCGATGGCCTTAAGGCGATCCTGAAGCCATTGCGGGCTTGGGCCGTTCTTTACACCCCGGATCAGGCGACCGGCAAAGACCTCGCAGCCGTCGGTGCGGGTGTCTTCGTCGATGGTCACGGTGATCGGGCAGGGGCCGTTGCCTTCGATGGCGGCAGTTTTGACGGGTTTCATCGTGCCAAGACCACGCGCGGCGAGATCAAGCGCGATGCCCCGCACACCCAGCGCATCGGGGCGGTTCGGGGTAATGGCGATCTCGATCACGGGATCGACCTTGGTCGGATCGTTCTCGGCCAGCCAGTCCACAAAGGTCTGACCCACCTCGCCCGAAGGCAGTTCGATGATGCCGTCATGTTCGTCGCTGAGTTCCAACTCACGCTCGGATGCCATCATTCCGTGGCTTTCGACGCCGCGAATCTTGCCCACGGACAAGGTGATGTCGATGCCCGGCACATAGTCGCCCGGTTTGCACAGCACTACCGTGATGCCGGCGCGCGCGTTGGGGGCGCCGCAGACGATCTGTTTGTCGCCTTCGTTGGTCTCAACGGTGCAGACGCGCAGGCGGTCGGCATCGGGGTGCTGTTCCGCGTGTTTCACCTTGGCCAGCGTAAAGGCCGACAGGCGGTCGGCAGGGTTGGACACCTCTTCCACCTCCAGCCCAAGGTCGGTCAGGGCATAGACGATCTCGTCTACGCTTGCGTCGGTTTCAAGGTGATCTTTCAGCCAGGAAAGGGTGAACTTCATTGCGCCATTCCACCAGTCAAATAGGGGTCAGACAGGCGTTTAACGGATATGGCGGACAGGGGAAACCCCGGATGCGAACGTGTGGGTAAATGGGGGCGCTGCCTCGGCCAAGAGATGGGCGTCTCCCCGGGCTAACCAAGCGCATCACGGGGCGCGAAAATGGTATTAAAGTATAGGCTCAGGCGCGACGCGCTTTGACATGTGCCAGCCAGTTGGACAGTTCCGTGGCGCGGGTTTCCAGTGCGAGCTGTTCGGTCGACGTGCCAAGGCGTCGCGCGGCTGCGTCGTCGGTGTCGGCGCTTGACAGGTCGGCTGTCAGATCGGTGCCACCCGAGAAAAGGCCGCGTCCGCCGGTTGATGCCGCGATGTCGGCCATGCGCATTTCCGGGTGGTATTGTGTGCCCCAGAAGTCCACGCCGCCCTTGCCATAGGTCATGGCCTGCACCGGGGAATGGGAGTTGCCGGCAATGAGAGTGGCCCCGTCCGGCAGGGTGCGAACCTCGTCGCGATGGACACAAGGTGCCGAGAAGCCGGATTCGCGGCCGGTCATCATGGGGTGGGCTGCGCCCTCCTTGGAAAGACGAATGTCGCGCGCGGGGCCGATTTCGAACCCGTTGGGAGAGGCGGCAACGGTTCCGCCCAGCACTACGGCAGCGAGTTGCAGCCCGTTACAGGAACCCCAGACCGGGAGGTTCTGTTCAAAGCTGCGCTCCATCTCGGCGCGCAGGGGGGCGGCTTCGGGCGCATCGGTGGCCCAGTTCACGCCGGAACCTGTGTAGATGATGCCGTCAACGCCGTCATAGATGTCTGCAGGCGGGGGGGCGGCATAGGGGCAGACAACCTTGAGCGTCAGCGAGGCGTCAAGGCCATGCAGGCTGCGCAGGAAGAAGGCGGATGCGGATTTGCCCCCGGCGAGAAGCTCGGGGGTGTTGCTTTCGATGATCAGGACAATGGTCATAGGGGCGCTCCTTCTTCAGTAAGAAGGGTAGCGCTCAAGGTCGCGAAGTCCCAACCAGCCGCGACATGTAGAGGTGCGTCCGCGTCCTTTGCGAGGCTCAAGCGATATTCAGAACACATGAGCAAGGCGTTCGAAAACGCCTTGCCTCAGGGATGTTAGCGGCTCAGCCCACCATGCAGCGTCGGCTGGTCCAGCGCGGCGAAGCCGTAGTGGCGCAGCCAGCGCAGGTCGCTGTCAAAGAAGGCACGCAGGTCGGGGATGCCGTATTTCAGCATCGCCAGACGGTCGATCCCGATGCCGAAGGCAAAGCCCTGGTATTCGTTCGGGTCGATCCCGCCCGCTTCGAGCACCTTGGGATGCACCATGCCCGAGCCAAGCACTTCGAGCCAGTCGTCGCCCTCGCCCACTTTCACAGTGCCGCCTTCCCAGCTGCACTGAATGTCCACTTCGGCGGAAGGTTCCGTGAAGGGGAAGTGCGAGGCACGGAAACGGGTTTCGACGTGGGTGCCGAAGAAGGCCGAGAAGAACTCTTCCAGAACCCACTTGAGGTTGGCCATCGAGATGTCCTTGCCCAACGCGAGCCCCTCTACCTGATGGAACATCGGGGTGTGGGTCTGGTCATAGTCGGCGCGGTAGACGCGGCCCGGGCAGATGATGCGGATCGGCGCGCCGGTTTTCTCCATCGAGCGGATCTGCACAGGAGAGGTATGGGTGCGCAGCACATGCGGCGGGCGGTTATCGCCTTCGGCGCGGTGCGTGTAGAACGTGTCCATCTCGGCCCGTGCGGGGTGGTGGCCGGGGATGTTCAGCGCATCAAAGTTGTACCAGTCGGTTTCGATCTGCGGGCCTTCGGCCACGGCAAAGCCCATATCGGCAAAAATCGCGGTGACTTCTTCCATCACCTGGCTGACCGGGTGGATCGAGCCGGTGCGACGGGCGCGGCCCGGCAGGGTTACGTCGAGCCATTCGGTCTTGAGGCGTTCGTCAAGCGCAGCGTCGGCCAGCGCGACCTTCTTGGCCGCCAGCGCGCTGTTGATCTCGTTCTTGAGCGCGTTCAGCGCGGGGCCGGCAACCTGCCGCTCTTCCGGAGTCATCTTGCCCAGCTCGCGCATCTTTAGCGCGACCTCGCCCTTTTTGCCCACGGCGGCAAGGCGGATCGCCTCAAGCGCGTCTTCGTCGGCGGCCTCGGAAATCTGGCCCAGGTATTTTGCCTTCAGATCGTCCATGACGTCCCTCAAATTCTGCTTGCGCCCTGCTACCACATGGACCGCTGAAAGCAAGGGGCGGGGCCACGGACAAGCGCGCCATATCCGGATTTGAGTGCTAATCGTTGATCGGAGGGGGCCGTCTTTCTAAACTGGATACCAGCAAAAACGAGGGTCTCGCCATGCAGCGCCGCCTGACAACCATCATGATCGCAGATGTGGTCGGCTACAGCCGGTTGATGGAGGTGGATGAGCAGGGCACCTACGACACGCTGCAAATGCACCTCAATGAGGCGGTGCTTCCCCGAGTTTCCGAGCACGATGGGGTCGTGATCAAGCAGATGGGCGACGGGCTTCTGGCCGAGTTCGCCAGTGTGGTCGATGCGGTCAATAGCGCGATAGCCATTCAGAGGGACATGGCGGACCGGGAGCGAGATGTTGCAGAAGATCGCCGGATCGTCCTGCGGATCGGAGTCCACCTGGGCGATGTTATCAGCGAAGGAGGCGATATTCACGGTGACGGGGTCAACGTGGCCGCGCGGCTAGAAACGCTTGCCGAGCCGGGCACGATCGCCATTTCACGAGCGGTGCTTGATCAGGTTGAAAATCGGATTGACGTTGGGCTGCGCGATTTGGGTCCGAGCCGGGTCAAGAACATCAGTCGCCCCATTCATGCCTACCTTCTGAACCCGTCCGAACCCGGCGCCGTTCGAAGTATGCCGCCGCGATCGCGCAGGCGTTTTGTCTTGCCTGTGCTGGCCGTACTGCTTTTGGCGCTTGGAGGGATCGCATTCTGGCAATTTGCTCCGCGCGATCAGGGGCGCGCTGACATTGCCATCGTCCGGCGGGAGGCTGACAGCCTGCCAGGGCTGGCGGTGTTGCCGTTCGAAAACCTGTCGGGGACCAGCGACCAAGATTATCTTGCCGATGGCATCACGCAGGATCTAATCACCGATTTGGCTAAGGTTTCCGGGCTGATCGTCATCTCGCGTGAATCGTCGTTTACTTTCAGGGATACGCAAAGCAACCCCACCCATGTGGCAGAGGATCTGGGTGTTCGCTATGTGGTCAAAGGAAGCCTTCGTCGCGCCGGCAACCGAATCCGTATCAACGCGCAGCTGATAGACAGCGAGACCGGCGCGCATATCTGGGCCGAACGCTATGATCGCGAGATGGAGGACATATTTGCTTTACAGGACGATGTGCGCACGAGGATCGTCGCCGCGCTGCAAGTCGAACTGACGCCGGAAGAGGCGGAAACCCTGGCAGATAGCCTGACCGACAATCCCGCAGCCTATGACGCCTATCTGCGCGCGCTGCAGCAGGAAAGCTATTTCACCAAGGAAGGCACCGAGGCTGCGATACGCTACTATCACGAAGCGCTTGCGCTTGACCCGGGGTTTACGGTGGCGCGCGCGCGTCTGGCAACCGTGTACACGGTTCTGGCGGATTTCAACTGGTCTCCGGATTTGCAGGCAACCCTTGAACTGGCGCTCAACCTTGCGCGTGAGGCGGTGGCGCAGAATGCAAACCTTCCGATTGCCCACTGGGCCATGGCGCGTGTCTATACCCGCGACGAATACTGGGACACGGACAAGGCGATTGCCAGTTTGCGTCGAGCCATTGAAATTGACCCGAACTACGCGGATGCATACGCGATGCTTGGCAACACTTTGCAATTTGCCGGACGCGCCGAGGAAGGCATAGAACAGGTCGAAACGGCCATGCGCCTGAACCCGCATTTCCCCTTTTGGTACCATTTCGCGCTGGGCGCCAACCAGTTTCAGCTGACCCGGTACGAGGCTGCAAAAACCAGTTTTGAAAACGCGATCGCACGGAACCCGAGTTGGCGCTCCAGCCACCGGTTTCTCATTTCAACGCTCGGACATCTTGGCGAACGCGATGATGCCGAGTGGCAATTGGAAGAACTCAGGGCGTTGGGATTTGAAGCGACACTTTCGACATGGCCATCGAAATATCAGGATGCGACCTATCGAGAGAGGTTTTTTGAGGGGCTTCGCAAGGCAGGAATCCCAGAAACCTAGTCAGGTTTCAGGCGCCATTTTCTGCGCGAAAGGCCCGCGCGTCCTCCAAGAGCCGAGTGACGCCTGGATCCTCGATACCCAGTTCTGCGAAATGCGCGGCGAGATTGGCGACATAGTCAAAGCTGCTGCCAAGCCATCCTTTGCCCGTGGCGCAAAAGCGGACCTGATCCGCGTGGCTCAGATCGGGGACGATCAGCTCGGCGTCGTGATTGGCAAGAAAGGCCAACGCCTCGACCGGGCCATGGTCGGTTTCGACTTTTATGAAATCGGAATGATACGCATGGCCGACCCGTTCCCGCCGCCAGAGCAGGCGGGTTTCTTCTTCGAGAGCAGTGTGCGCGATGCGAAAGGCCAACCCATGGCAGCCCGCACCCGGTTCCAGCGCAGCCATGACGCCGGGGGCATCACAGGTCCCCCGGCCGCCGAACTTGTCTCGCAGGATGAATCGGCGCTCAACTGCGGGGGCAAACCCGCGCCGGACCTCGGCGAAATGAATGCCCGGGTTCCACATCAGAGATCCGTAGGCAAAGACCCAAAGATCCCTCTCCCAGCGGTTTTCGAGCGTCTTTTGCCGGTCGGCCTCTCGTGCCTGATCGCTCAGCCGCCAATCTGCCGGGCCGCCATTCTCGCGCACGATGTCGTCCATCTTTTCGGGGTCGAAATCTCGAAAGCTCGACTCTTCGGGCGGCGTGATCAGGGTCGCGAGACGGGGGTGGTGGCGAAAAGGGTCGGACATGAGAGGGCCAGTTGGTTCAGGTTCGAAGATCAAGCCACGCGCGTGATGAAAAGGAAAGGGGGAACAGGTCATTCAGGGCGAAGGTGTGAGGATGGGCGGGCAGATCGAGCGCGCCGCCGGGACATGCCGGTCTCGGGACTAGGGCAGGTCCGTGAACGGCGTGGAATGATCGGCGCGACATGTGCGGTGGAGTCGTTGACCAGATACCTGGCCAGGGCAGGGCGAGTAGGATGCGGTGATTGGGAAACGCGAAATGTACCCGATGCGCACCAAGGGTGCCGGGGGCAAAGCGGATTGGTGCCAATGCGCTCGGGCCATACCTGCGGCTGCGCCCTCCAGCGCGAGGAGGTTCTGGTCGCTCTTGCGGTTGAAACTTTCGACCCTGATTCCAACTGTTTTTGGTGTTCAGCGTCTGCACGGCGACAATTGTGTGAGCGCTCGCGTCCTATTGCGAAAAACGGAATGTTGCTTAACTTGTCGACTTGCAATGCTAGGAAGGGACGGCCAAAACAGGCGTGGTATTCTTCAATCCCGGCGGTTGCCGGAGTCAAATTTCAAACAATCAAAGATCTTTGGAACAGATGAAGCAGAATTCAGTCAGCGCACAAGACTACGCCTCCAAGGCAAAGGCCCTCACAGTGCAGGGAGATCACGAAGCCGCCAAGGCAGTGCTGCTTGAAGGCATCTCAGAGCGACCAAAAAGCACGCTGTTGCACCTGGACATGGTTAGAAATGCGCTGGCATCCAATGACGCGGACCGCGCAGAAACCGCCCTTGAGGCTGCCAAGGACCTCGGCGCTGATGCCGAAAAAACTCTGGTTCTCGACCTTCGGTTGGCCATCGCACGTCAGGATTGGCACGCAACTGCGGATATTGCTCAGCAGTGTCTAGACCAGGGGATTCTTCCGGTTGGCACCGTCTTCAGGCAGGTTATTCGCAGTTTCCGCCAAACCGGGCAACCAGCCGCTGAAGAAGAATTCACACGCGCTTTTGCTGAGAAGAAGCCCGAGGTCGACTCCTTTGTCCTTGCCTACTATCAAGCCGTTTGCGCCAACCGGGCGATGGAAGACCTCCCTGCTTTTTTTGAAAAACGCATCTTCGCGGGGAATGGCGCGCCGCACGAGGTTCTTTCGATACTGGTGTACATGCGCGACCATGCCGGCTTTTCACCACAATTGAGTGAGCTTCTGGAACGGGCGCGCAAAAAATGGCCCGACCACCCCAGTGTCAAAAAGGTCTTGGCCGAGGTCGAGCGCTCAGGCTTCAAAGCGGGCGAAGCCGTCGTTATCTCGGTGCCTGAAGTCTCGCCGGTACAGTCGATCCCTTTGCTTTTTGCCGCCTACAAAGTCCAACTCGCAACGAGGGGAAGTTCAAAATCTCCGGAAGAGCTCAAATTGTTGCGCAAGGCCATGGAGGGGCAGTTTGCAGGCAAAGAGTTTCAGCGCCCCTTGTTGGTTGATGACGGGACAAACCCTGTGTTGGTTTCTCCTCCCGGTCCAAGCGGGAAAACGATTTTGATTTTCGGGGGGTTGCGCGGTGATGTTGGTTTCCCGCTGGCCATGCTGGACATGTATTTTGCTACCAGAGGTGTTACCACAGTCATGCTGCGCGATACGCATCGGGACATGTATCTTACAGGGGCAAGCCCAAATGGCGCGACCTATTCCGAATTCGTCACGTCGCTGAAAAACCTGATTGCCACACTGCCCGGCCATGAAGAACTCTATGTCATGGGTATCTCTGGCGGTGGGTTTGGTGCAATGAACGTCACGGCGGACCTTCAGGCAAAACACCTGCTCCTGTATTCGGCGGCAACAAATGCCACCGAGCCCTTCCTGAGAGAAATCGGCGATATCCGTGCCGCCGCCCTACAGCAACGACTGAAAAAGATACAACCAAAGGAACTGATTGATCCCAAAACGCGGATTATGAACGCCGGGCACAAACCACACATAAACTCCTACTATTCCGAGGGGCAGTACATCGACAAGCTGCACTCCGAAGACCTCTTGTCGCTTGAGAATGCCACGTCTGAAATGATCGAAGAATGCAAAGTGCATATCCCCTTCGATCACCTCATCAAATCGGACCTGTTTGACGCCCAGCTTGACGTGTTCTTTGCCTGAACGGCCCCGATTGCGCTGTCTTCAGCCGTGCGTTCCATGCTTGTGACTGGTGGTATCGAGCAGCGCTGCAACCGACAAAAAAAGGCCGCCCCAATCTGCGGCGGCCTCTCTATTCGGTGCTGTCAGGTGCTTAGGCTGCCAGAGCGCCTTTGGCCTGATCCACGATCGCAGCAAATGCTTCGGGCTCGTGCACGGCCAGGTCGGCCAGAACCTTGCGGTCCACTTCGATGCCAGCCAGGGTCAGGCCGTTGATGAAGCGCGAGTAAGTCAGTGCTTCGTCATGCGCACGCACGGCTGCGTTGATCCGCTGGATCCACAGCGCGCGGAAATTGCGCTTGCGGTTCTTGCGGTCGCGGGTTGCGTACTGGTTTGCCTTGTCGACGGCTTGACGCGCTACCTTGAAGGTATTCTTGCGACGGCCATAATAGCCTTTTGCGGCCTTGACGACTTTCTTGTGACGGGCGTGGGTTACGGTACCACCTTTAACGCGGGACATATCTCGATCTCCTCTTAGCGGTCGTAGGGCATGTAGCCCTTGACGATCTTGGCGTCGGGGGCGGACAGGGTCGTGTTGCCGCGGGCGTCACGAATGAATTTCTTGGTGCGTTTGATCATGCCGTGGCGCTTGCCGGCCTGACCGGCCAGAACTTTGCCGGTGGCAGTGACCTTGAAGCGCTTTTTGGCGCTCGACTTAGTCTTCATCTTAGGCATTTCCGTCTCCTTTAGTATTCGGTCGGTGACAAACGCGACTCGGCATGCCTTTCAGGCCGGTCGCGCGAATAGAGGCGCCGTATAGTCGGCAATCCCGTGCGGTGCAAGCGGTTAATGCAGGATGTCCGCGATCACCCGCACCACCACGTTGGGCATCTCGGCAACCGTGTAACGGCCCGGGTTCATGACAAAGGCCAGTACGATGACTGCCGCCGAAAGGATGAATGCTGCCATGGGGCCGCGCGGGAAACGCTCGTCGGCATAGGCCGAGAGCATGGCGGGGATGGAAAACAGGCCGATTACCATGCCAATGGTCATCACATAGTCGGCTGTCATCTGGTCAAGTCCCCGTCTGCCCGGAGACAGGTTTACTCGTTTTCCATGTTAAAAATCAAACGTTCATCGCAAGGCGCAACCCGGAGAATGTTCGTTGTGCCGGGGACGTTGAATGGCAATCCGGCGGTGACAACGATCTGATCGTCAGGTTGCGCATAGCCAAGGTCACGCGCCGCACGAGCCGAAGCAACCACGGCCATCTTGAAGCGGGACACCTCGCTCGACATCACGCAATTGGTGCCCCAGCTCAGGGCCAACCTGCGTGCGGTGCCGCGCAGCGAGGTCATGGCGATGATCGGCACACGCGGACGTTCGCGCGCGGTCAAAAGCGCGGTGGTGCCCGATTCGGTGAAACAGCAGATCGCGGCAACTTCGGTGGTTTCGGCAATCTCGCGGGCTGCAGCGACAATTGCGTCGGCCACGCTTGAGCGGGGGGCATTGCGCGATGCTTCTATGATCTCGCGATAGGTCGGATCGCTTTCGACCTCTTCAGCGACGGCATTCATCGTCGACACAGCCTCGATCGGATATTGACCAGCCGCGGATTCGGCAGACAGCATGATCGCGTCGGCGCCTTCATAGATGGCGTTCGAGACGTCGCTGACTTCGGCCCGTGTCGGCATCGGGCTTTCGATCATGCTTTCCAGCATTTGCGTCGCCACGATCACCGGTTTGGCGGCAAAACGGCATTTGCGTACCAGGCGTTTCTGGATCGGCGGCACGGCAGAGACGGGCAGCTCAACCCCGAGGTCCCCACGCGCGACCATGATGCCGTCGGAGGCGGCGAGGATGTCCTCGAAGCGCTCTACAGCGGCGGGTTTCTCGATCTTGGAGAGGACCGCGGCGCGCCCTTGGGCAAGGCCGCGCGCTTCCTCGACATCTTCGGGGCGCTGAACAAAGCTCAACGCCAACCAGTCGACTCCAAGGCCGCAGGCGAATTCGAGATCGTCCCGGTCCTTTTCGCTGAGCGCGGCGAGGGGCAGCACCACATCCGGTACGTTCACGCCCTTGCGGTTCGAGATCGTCCCGCCGACTGTCACGGTGCAATCGGCGAAATCCGGGCCGCACTTGTCGACGGTCAGACGGATCTTGCCATCGTTGACAAGAAGACGTGCGCCGGGCTCCAGCGCCTGGAAAATCTCGGGGTGGGGCAGGCAGACGCGGGTGGCGTCGCCGTCTACCGGGTCAAGATCTAGGCGGAAGGATGCGCCTTCTTCCAGCTCTTCCGCGTCGTTGGCAAAGACGCCGACGCGCAGTTTCGGCCCCTGCAGGTCGGCGAGGATTGCGATTGGGCTTTGCAGGTCCTTTTCGATCTGCCGGATGATGCGGTGCTTTTCGCGGATCTCGTCATGGGTGCCATGGCTCATGTTGAGCCGGAAAACATCGGCGCCCGCTTCGTGCAGGGCACGGATCATCTCATATGTTTCCGAAGACGGCCCAAGCGTGGCCACGATCTTTACATTTCTCAAACGTCGCATCGTCTTTTCATCCGTTCCGGGACGTCTGGTCGGACGCCCCTAAAATTGTGCCTCGTGCTAAATGTTACCGCTAACATTGTCAAGTTCGGGAAAAGTGCAATTCCCTTTTGCCTGCTTCTGGCCTAAGTGATTCCGGAAGGAAATGACAGGCCTATGACATATCAACCCTATTCCGTTTTTGGTGCCGACCGCCCGGCGCGGTGGCTGATCACATGCGATCATGCGTCGAACTTTGTCCCGCCCGAGATCAACGGTGGTGATCTGGGGATTGGTGCAGCGGATATGAACCGCCACATCGCCTATGACGTCGGGGCGCGGGGGACGTCGCTCATCCTTGGCGAGCTTCTGAACGCGCCGGTCATCTGCTCCAATTTCTCGCGGCTGGTGATTGACCCCAACCGTGGCATTGATGATCCCACGCTGGTGATGCGGCTCTATGACGGCACGATCATCCCGGCGAACCGTGGCGTGGATGACACCGAAGTCCAGCGCCGGATCGACACCTATTATCAGCCCTACCACGATGCGCTTGGCGCACTTGCCAGCGCGCGCGAGGATGTGATCGTCGTTGCGATGCATTCCTTTTCCCCCAAGCTCAACGGTCGTGCGCCGCGCCCGTGGGAGATCGGTATCCTGCATGCACCGCAGGAGGATCGGTTCGGGTTGGCGCTCATCGATCGCCTGCAGGAAGAAACGGACCTGACCGTGGGGGACAACGAGCCCTATGCCGGACATCTGCCGGGGGACAGCGTGGATCAGCACGCCTTGCGCCAGCGCCGCCTGAATGCCCTGATCGAGCTGCGACAGGACGTGATTGCCAGCGAAGAAGGGCAGGCGCATTGGGCCGAACGGCTGGCGACGGTGTTGACCGATACGCTGAACCGTACGGGGCTCTGACGCCGCGTCTCGACACATGATTTGATACACGTCATGGCGCTCTGGGCTGTGCGCGGATTATCGAGAGGTATTCTTGTAAAGCCATTGGAGAGCGCCATGAAAGTGCTCGTCGCCTATGCCACGAGCGAAGGGCATACCCGCAAGATTGCCCGACATGTTGCCGACCGGATGTTCGATGCAGGGCATGGTGTGGAACTGCTCGCGTTGACGGATGCGCAGGATCTGGACCTAGGACGCTTTAACCGCGTGATTCTTGCCGCCTCGCTGCATATCGGACATTACCAGCGCGCTCTGGCGGATTTTGCCGAAGCCAACGCCAAGGCGCTCACCTCCAAACCCTCGCTCTTGCTCTCTGTGTCGCTTGCCGCCGCTGGCCACGCAGCGGATGAATGGCGCGATCTCGAACGGATCGCGGAAGATTTCGAAGAGGCGACAGGCTGGAACGCGGACGAGGTTCTGCATGTAGCGGGCGCCTATATGCCGTCGCGCTATGATCTGGTCCGGCGACTGACCATGCGCCGGATCATCGCCAAGAAAGACCCCGAGGCCGACCTCTACTCCGACAAGGTCTATACCGACTGGGACGCGCTTGATGCCAAGGTCGATGCGTGGATGGGGAAACGCGAATAGGTGACGGCGGGGCAATTCTTGTCCGGGCAGGGCGCAGTGCATATCTTTTGACTGACCCTGAACGACGCGGAGGTTTGCGCCATGACTCTCGATACCCTTTCGGCCTTTTTCGGGTGGATGACCGTTTTTAACTTTGCGCTTCTGGCTGTGGCCGGGATTGCACTTATGGCAATGCGCGACTGGGCATCCGAGTTGCATGCGCGCATGTTCGGTCTGGAGGCGGCTGATGTGCGGATGTCCTATTTCCGCTGGCTTGCGACCTACAAGATTTTGGCGCTTGTCTTTGCCTTTGTGCCGTGGCTGGCGCTGCAGATGATCTGACGCGGTTGCCCGCGCGCGGTCCGGCTGGTAGCCATGGATCAACCCGATTTCGAGGAGCCGTAAAATGGACAAGCAGACACAGATCGAACTTGAGGCCGCTGCCTTTCGCACGCTGCGCGAACACCTGATGGAAAAGCGCACCGACGTTCAGAACATCGACATGATGAACCTGGCCGGGTTTTGCCGGAACTGTCTGTCGCGCTGGTATCAGGAAGCCGCCAATGCGCGCGGCATCGAAATGTCCAAGGAAGAGGCGCGCGAAATCTACTATGGAATGCCCTATTCCGAGTGGAAGGACAAACACCAGACCGAAGCGAATGCCGAGCAGAAAGCCGCTTTCAAGGTCGCGTTTGCCGAGAATGTGGGCGAGGACAAGGCCTGATCTAGTCGCCTGACACCAGCCGTGTCAGGTTGGCATAGGCCGGGTCCTCAGCCGGGGCCGTGGGCAGGCCGGCCTGTTTCAACCGGTCGAGCAATGTCAGTAGTATACCCGCATCGCTGAACAGTTCCTGGGTCTCGACATAGGCCGTGGACAGCGCCGGATCGTCCGCGAGCGCCTCTTGCACAAGTTGCTGTGCGCGTTCGACATCGCCGCGCGCCACACGCCCTGCCGCGCGGTACAGCCGCGACCGGCGGGTCTGGAAGTTCAGGCTGCGGGCCTCGTCGTTCATCTCGGCAAACTGTCCCAGCGCATAGAGGGCCGCCACGCGTTCCTCGATGATCCAGACCGGCAGGAACGGATCGAGGGTTTCGGCGTGGGTCAAAAGCTCCAGCGCGCGTTCGGCTTCTCCGACGAAAGTATAGAACGCCGCGCAGCGCCCCACGATATAGGCATCGTTCGGGGCCAGCCGCAGCGCGGTTTCGTGGTGGCGGCGGCTTGCCTCGTAATCCCGGTTCAGCTTGATCTGCACCACGCCGAAAATGCGGTGCAACTCGGGATCCGAGCCATCAAGCTCCATCGCCCGGTTCAAAAGCCGTGCTGCCGTGGGCAGGTCGAAATCCGGCAAATAGGACCAAGCACAGATTTCCATTGCGATGGGTCGGGCAAACCCCGGATCAGCGGCCTGCGATCGCTTGAACCATTCGCGTGCCTCATAGGCGTAATGATCGGCCACGCCCCCCATCCGGTGCTTTTCCAGCCCGCGCAGGTAGTATTCGTAGGCGCTCATGTTTTCGGGGCGCTTCTGGCGCGCGGCGCCGATTTCGGCGTGGTCGATCCGGCCGTAGACCGTCGCCGCCACCCGCGCGACGATATCCTCCATCGCGTCAAGCAATTCGTCAAAGGGGCGTTGGATGCGATCCGACCAAACAAGGCCGCCATCGGTGGTGTTGGACAGGCTTACATTCAGACGCACGCGTGGACCCAGTTTGCGCACCGCCCCGGTCAAAACGTAGCGCACGCCAAGCGCCTTGCCGATCTCGACCGGGTCTTCGGTGTTCAGCATGCTGGACGCCGTGCGCGAGCTGACAAAGAGCGAACGGATCATGCCAAGTTCGTGGATGATGTCTTCGCTCAGCCCCTCGGCCAGAAAGGTCTGGTCCTCGTCATCTGTCGGGCCGGTTCGAAAGGGCACAACGGCAATCGAGTTCGCACGAAATGCGGTCTGGGGCGCGGGGACGGTCGGTGCCTTCTGGAACACGTGACGGTCCATCGACGCGCTGACGCGCAAAACCTGTATCGGCTCGGATAGGCCTTTGAAGACCCGCTCGCCCAAGTCGGAAAATGTGCATGGAGATACTCTGCGCACGTGCTGGAACAGCGCCCCGGACACGTCGATCTCGCCCGGCTCCGCGCCTTGTTGCAACCGGGCCGCAATGTTCACCCCGTCGCCGCGCAGGTCATCATTCACGCAAACGACATCGGCCAAGTGGATACCAAAGCGCATGTCCCGTGGGGACAGACCCGGTGCCGAAGCCATGAGGGAGCGCGCCTCGATGGCCGACTTGAGGGCGTTCACAGGGCTGTCGAATTCGGCGAGGATGGCATCGCCCGCCGTGTTGAAAACCCGCCCACCGTGGCGTTGGACACAAGACGAAACCATTTCCAACCCAAGCACGACCCGTGCCAGGGCAGTCTCTTCATCGGCCTGCATCGCAGGGGTCGACCCGACGAAATCTCCGACCATGATCGTGGCGAGTTTTCTTTCCAAGGACCCGCTCCGCTGTTTGCGCAGGACCATGCTACTGCAATTTCCGTTTCAAACCAACGCTGGCCAGGGCGCCATGCAAAGTTGATCCACCTCATCGGATGCCATCCCATACCCTGCTAGACTTTGAGGAACGGCAAGGAGGTGCATATGCGTGCCATGGTTCTGGAGCAGCAGGGTCGGCCCTTGGCCCTACGTGACATTCCCTGTCCGGTACCCGGACCGGGACAGGTTCTGATCAGGGTCGAGGCGTGCGGTGTTTGTCGCACCGATCTGCATGTGGCTGACGGGGATCTTACATCACCCAAGCTGCCCCTTGTGCCGGGGCACGAGATTGTCGGGCGCATTGCTGCACTGGGGCCGGGTGTGGCTGGCTATGACGCAGGCCAGAGGGTAGGGGTGCCGTGGTTGGGCCATGCCTGCGGGACATGTGCCTATTGCGCGGAACACCGGGAAAACCTGTGCGACGCGCCATTGTTCACGGGATATACCTTTGACGGCGGCTATGCCGAATACTGCCTTGCCCATACCGATTTCACCTTTGCCTTGCCCGAAGACGGCGACCCGGTTGCCCTTGCCCCGCTGCTGTGTGCCGGGTTGATCGGGTATCGCAGCTTGTGCCTTGCCGGCGAGGGCAAGGTTCTGGGGCTGTATGGCTTTGGCGCGGCGGCGCATATCCTGTGTCAGATTGCCGTCTGGCAGGGCCGCAAAGTGCTGGCCTTCACGAGTGACGGCGACCGGGAGGCGCAGGATTTTGCGTTGCGCCTTGGCGCGGCATGGGCTGGGGCGTCGACCACGCCAAGCCCTGAGCCGTTGGACGCGGCGATCCTGTTTGCGCCGGTAGGGGCGCTCATTCCCAAGGCGCTCAAGGACGTCCGCAAGGGCGGGCGCGTTGTGTCTGGGGGCATCCACATGAGCGACATCCCGGCCTTCCCCTATGCGGATCTGTGGGAAGAACGCGAAATCCGCTCTGTGGCAAACCTGACCCGCGCGGATGGGGAGGCGTTCTTTCCGCTGGCCGCGGTGGCGGGGGTTCAAACCGAGACGACGGCCTATCCGCTGGAGGACGCGAACAGGGCGCTCGACGATTTGCGGGCGGGGCGGTTGCAGGGAGCGGCGGTGCTGGTGCCCTGAGCTGCTTCGCGCAAATTCGCACATACCCTGTGTCATCTTTTGCCTTTTGTGCGTTGGTGGCGGGGCTATCTTGGCGGTAGTATCGTAACCAAGGAGAGTCACCATGAACACGCGCCTGCCAACTTATTTCATCTCGCATGGTGGGGGACCGTGGCCATGGATTCCCGAGATGGCCGCCGAGTTTGCGCCATTGGCCGAGTCGCTGGCCAGAATGCCCGAGGAAATCGCCACCCGCCCCAAGGCCGTGCTGATGATCTCTGGCCATTGGGAGGGGAATGAATACGCAGTCATGTCCTCGCCCCGCCCGCCGATGGTGTACGATTACTATAACTTCCCGCCTCACACTTACGAGATCAGTTATCCCGCCCCGGGTGCGCCCGATTTGGCCGAAGAGATCGCGCAGTTGATTTCGGATGCGGGGCTTCCTACCCGGCTTGATGCCGCACAGGGGTTTGATCATGGCACGTTCGTGCCGATGGCGGTCATGTACCCAAAGGCCGATGTGCCCCTTTTGCAGGTTTCGATGCGCGAGTCCTATGACCCGGCAGAGCATTTTGCACTTGGACGCGCGCTGGCCCCCTTGCGCGATCAGGGGGTGCTGATCGTGGGGTCGGGGCTGAGCTTTCACAACCTGCGGCTTTTCAATCCCTCAGCCAAGGAGCCGTCGGAGAAATTCGACGCCTGGCTTGGTGAGGTTCTCAAACGATCCCCCACCGAGCGCACCGCGCAGTTGCTTGACTGGGAACAGGGTCCATTTGCCCGCGTATGTCACAAGGAAGAAGATCATCTCGTGCCGCTGTTCGTGGCCCTCGGGGCCGCCGAGGCCGATGCCGCAAGCCGCGTCTATCATCAGGAGAACATCCGGGGCGGCGTGACGGCATCAAGCTATCGCTTTGGATAGGGGTGGCGACAAAGGCAAAGACCCTTGAGCAATGGCGCGCTGACCGTTAGACACCTCGAAGATTTTCAGGAGCCCGCCCGCCCATGTCGATGAACAGCTTTGGCCATCTTTTCCGCGTCACCACCTGGGGCGAGAGCCATGGGCCCGCGCTTGGTGCAACGGTGGATGGCTGTCCTCCGGGCGTGCCGATCGAGGCGGAGATGCTTCAGCACTGGCTCGACAAGCGGCGCCCCGGTCAGAACAAGAACACGACCCAGCGCAACGAACCGGACGCGGTGAAGATTCTGTCCGGCGTTTTCGAGGGCCAGTCCACCGGGACACCGATCCAGCTGATGATCGAAAACACCGATCAGCGCAGCAAGGATTACGGTGACATTTCCGAGACCTTCCGGCCGGGTCATGCCGATATCACCTATTGGCAGAAATACGGCATCCGTGACTATCGCGGCGGTGGACGCAGTTCCGCGCGCGAGACGGCCGCGCGGGTTGCCGCCGGGGGCGTGGCGCGCGAGGCGATCAAGGCGCTGGCTCCGAATGTCGAAATCACCGGCTACATGGTGGCGATGGGCGATCTCGAGATTGACCGCAGCACGTTTGACTGGGACGCCATCGGGCAGAATGATTTCTGGATCCCGCAAGGCCCCGAAGTGGCGCAGGAATGGGAAGCCTATCTTCTGGCCCTGCGCAAGGCGCATGACTCGGTTGGTGCCATTGTCGAGGTCGTGGCGCGCAACGTGCCCGCCGGTCTGGGCGCGCCTGTCTATGGCAAACTCGACACCGATCTGGCCGCCGCGATGATGTCGATCAACGCGGTCAAAGGCGTGGAGATCGGGGAAGGCATGGCTGCGGCGCGTCTCAGGGGCACCGAGAATGCCGACGAGATCACCATGGGCGAGAATGGCCCGGAATACAGTTCCAACCACGCCGGGGGCATTCTTGGCGGGATTTCCACCGGGCAGGACGTCGTTGTTCGGTTTGCGGTGAAGCCCACGTCGTCGATCCTGTCTCCGCGCAAGTCGATCCGCAAGGACGGCAGCCCGATCGACGTGATTACCAAGGGCCGTCACGATCCCTGCGTGGGCATTCGTGCCGTCCCGGTCGGGGAAGCGATGATGGCCTGCGTGATCCTCGACCACATGCTCTTGCATCGTGGGCAGGTCGGAGAAAACCGCGGCAAGATCGGCTGACATGCAGGGCTTGCGGGATCAGCTACGCCGGGTCGCCTCCGAGCATATGGCTACTGACCCTGCCCATGATCTTGCTCATCTTGACCGTGTCTGGGCCAATGCCCAGCGGATTGCAGCGGACATAACCAACGTGGACAAGCCGGTTTTGCTGGCGGCCTGTTACCTGCACGATCTTGTCAACCTGCCCAAGGATGCGCCCAACCGCGCCAAGGCGTCGACTCTGGCGGCGGACGCGGCGGGTCCGATCCTTTACGCACTGGGCTTTGCGCCGGAAGCGATTGCAGCGGCACGCCATGCTATCAAGGCGCACAGTTTTTCGGCTGGTATTCCTCCAAAGACACCCGAATCCCGTATCCTGCGCGATGCGGATCGTCTCGATGCGCTGGGTGCGATTGGGATTGCCCGTTGCTTTGCCGTCTCCGGTGCACTGGGGCGCACGTTTTACGATCCGGGTGATCCTTTTGCCTCGGGCAGGGAGCTGGATGACACGGCGTTTGCGCTCGATCATTGGCCTGCCAAGCTTTTGCGCCTGCCGGAAGATATGCTCACAGAGGCGGGGCGCGCCCTAGCGCAAGAACGCTGCGCCCGGATGCTGCGCTTTATCGACGGGCTGGCTGAGGAGATCGGTACAACCGGGCCTCGGGGTTGGGCCGATCCGACATGACCCAGATCCTTGCCATCACCTTTCCGATCTATGCCGCCATCGCGATTGGCTACCTGATCGTCTGGCGCGGGTGGTTCAAACCCGCCGATCTGCGTGTGCTGGGCAAATACGTGATGGATATCGCGCTGCCTGCCTTGATCTTTCACGCCGTGGCAAGCCGCAATCTGTCTGAGGTCATACGGCCCGACTACATGCTGGTATTCCTTGTGGGCGGCGTTCTGACACTCGGATTGAGTTTCGCATGGTTCAGCCTCACCGCCGCCGACCGCCCGCGGCGCGCGATCGCCGTGATGGGGTCGACCTGTCCCAATTCCGGCTTCGTGGGCTATCCGACCATGCTTTTGGTGTTCCCCGATCTGGCCGGGGTGATCCTTGCCCTCAATATGCTGGTGGAAAACGTGGTCCTGATCCCGCTCTGCCTGATGTTGATGGAGCTGGCCAAGGATCAGCCGGGCCTTTCGCCGATGCGGTTGATCGGCAAGGTGCTTTGGGGCGTGCTGCGCCGTCCGATGGTGATCGGCCTGCTATTGGGTCTGTTGGTGTCCCTGCTGCAAATCCCGCTGCCCGGTCCCGCCGCGCGCCTGTTCCAGATGCTTGCGGCCTCGGCGTCGGCCCTGTCGCTGATCGTGATCGGGGGATCGCTGGTGGGCCTGCCGATGAAGGGCAACTGGAAGATGGCCGTGCAAATTGCCTTGGGCAAGCTGATCCTGCACCCCGTTCTGGTCGCCCTGAGCGCGGCGGCGCTGATGGCATTGGGCTGGGTGGTGCTGCCTGCTGATCTGCACGTGGCGGTGATCCTGTCGGCGGCGATGCCGATGTTTGGCATCTACACGGTTCTGGCTCAGGAACAGGGGCTGGAAGGAGCCGCGTCCATCGCGATGCTGATGGCCACCTCGGGCGCCTTTGTCACGCTTTCGGTGCTGCTTTTCCTGTTGGTCTGAGGCCTTACCACGCGACCGGCACGCGCAAGGGGCCGCGAAACGCCCATCCACCAAAGGGTGCCGCGCCATCAAGGTGAAGACCCGGCAGCGTGTCGAAGATCATCGGCAAGGCCACCTCGGCAATCAGACAGCGCGCCGCCCATGCCCCGGCACAGAAATGCGGGCCTGCGCCAAAGCTGATCGCCGGGCCGCAATCCTGTGTGATGTCAAAGACATCCGGGCGGGCAAAGACCGCTTCATCCCGATTGCCCGAGCCGAACATCAGGAACACGCGGTCCTCCGGCTCAAAACGCACGCCTTGGGTCTCATAGGGTTGAGCCACCCGGCGCGGCGACATGCCAATGGGGGAAATCCAGCGGGCGTATTCCTCGAACACCTGCTGCCACGTGGCCGCGCCGTCGCGCACCAGCGCAAGCTGGTCAGGGTGAGTCAGCAGCGCCCAAACCGCCCCGGCAATCGCGTCGCGCGGTTCATTCTGCCCACCGCTGATCGCCAGTTTCACATTGGCGCGGATTGCTTCCATCGGCAGGCCCGCCTCCAGCATGACCGACAAAAGCGAAGGATCCGGCGCAGCCCTGAGCGCGGGCAGGCGCGCGTCGATATGGGCGTCAATCGAGGCGGTGCAGTCATGGCAATGGGCCTCGACCTTGGGGTCGCCTGCATAATTTGCGCAGCCATCGATCATGCCCTGGCTGACGCGGTCCATCTCCTGCCACGCCATATTTGTGAGCCCCGTCATCGCCTTGAGCGCCTCACCTGAAATGGGGCGTGCGATCTCGGCCACCAGATCGGTCGCACCCAGCGGTCGGACCCGTTCAAGCACATCCCGCGTCGCCGCTTCGAACTGGGCCTTCCAGACGTCCCGCACGGTCTTGGGCGATACGGTGGGGAAGATCGCCTTGCGCTCGGCCGCATGGTCTGCGCCGTCCTTGCGCATCATATTCTGACCCATCAGCACGGTCATCAACCCGTCCGGCTGATCCGACGAAAACACCTCGATCTTCTTTTCGTTCTCAAAAATCGCATCGCGCCGCGTGATCAGCGTCGCGCCCAGTTGCGGAACATAGGCGATCGGCGCCTCGGCCCGCATCCGCTTGAGCGTGGGGTAGGGGTCTTGCCAGAAAGCCTGCGGGTCAATCTCGAACATGGGGGCGTTAGACATGGGGCGGGTCTCCTCCGCCCGCCAGTCTTTCAGCCCCTGTCACCAAGGGCAAGCGTTGCGCGTTATTGGAACAGGTTGGCGTAGGTTTCGCGCAGCGCCTTTTTCTGCACTTTGCCCATGGTGTTGCGCGGCAGTTCAGACAGGAAGATCACGCTCTTGGGCTGCTTGAACTTGGCCAATTGCGCCGCCAGCGGTTCGGTGATCGCCTCGGGGGCCGGGGCGTCGCCCTCGGGCACGACAACCGCCACCACCGCTTCGCCAAAGTCGGGGTGGGGCACGCCGATCACAGCGCTTTCCTTGATGCCAGGCAGGTCATCAATCAGGCTCTCGACCTCTTTGGGATAGACGTTGAAGCCGCCGGTGATCACCAGATCCTTGTCCCGCCCAACGATGGTGACATAGCCATCCGCGTCCATCTTGGCCAAATCGCCGGTGATGAACCAGCCATCGGGCAACAGCTCTTCTGCGGTCTTTTCCGGCATCTGCCAATAGCCTTGAAACACGTTTGGACCGCGCACTTCCAGAACGCCAATCTCGCCTTGGGCGACCTCTTCGCCCTTCAGACGGATGCGCGCCTCGACACGGGGCAAGGGGAACCCCACCGTCCCGGCGCGTCGTTCCCCCTCATAGGGGTTCGACGTGCTCATGTTGGTTTCAGTCATGCCATAACGTTCGAGAATCCGATGCCCGGTGCGGGCCTCCCATTTCTCATGCGTGTCCACCAGAAGCGGCGCAGAGCCTGAAATGAACAGGCGCATGTTGGCGGCGCGCGTCCTGTCGAGGCGCGGATCGTCCAGAAGCCGTGTGTAGAAGGTCGGCACCCCCATCAGGCTGGTCGCCCGCGGCATCGCCTCAAGAATGGCATCGGCGTCGAACTTGGCAAGAAACACCACCGAAGCCCCGGCCAGAAGCGCAACATTGGTGGCCACGAAAAGCCCGTGCGTGTGAAAGATCGGCAGGGCGTGGATCAGCACATCCCTGTCGGTAAAGCGCCACGTGTCGCGCAAAGTTTCCGAGTTGGAAGACAGATTGTCATGGCTGAGCATCGCGCCCTTGGAGCGGCCTGTGGTGCCCGAGGTATAGAGGATCGCGGCGAGATCATCCGCGGCGCGCGCCACGGGTAAGAACCCGGTCTGAGCGCTTGCGGCGTCGGCCATGCTGCCTGAACCGTTCGCATCCAGCGTCATGACCTTTGCATCCCCGGTGATCCCGGCAATGTCGGCCTCTCGCGCCGGGTCGCAGACCACGACGCGCGGTGTGGCATCCCCAAGGAAATAGGCGACCTCGGGCGTGGTATAGGCGGTGTTGAGCGGCAGGAAGACCCCGCCGGCCATGACCGTGCCCAGATATAGCTGGATCGCTTCGATGGTTTTTTCGACCTGCACCGCCACCCGGTCGCCCGGTTCAACGCCCAGCGTCTGCAAGGCTGCGGCCATGCACTCCGCCCCGGCAAAAAGCGCGCCAAAAGAGATCGGGGCACACCCCGGACTCTCGGCAAACACCCGGTCATCCTGTCCCAGAGATGCCGCGCGCAGTCGCGCAATCAGGTGGTTTTGCTCATACATGCGGGAGGCCTCCTTTGAACGTGTCCATGTCTTCGCGCCCTGTCAGGCAAAGATCAAGGGGGAGGTTTCCACGAGGCGATGAAGCTGTTAACAAAATGGTGTTTCGATCGACAGGGTGTCGCCATGAATCCGGCCCGTGGAATTCTCTATATGCTTGTTGCCGTGGGCCTGTTTTCGGTCATGGCTGCGTTCATCAAGGCGACGGCGGGCCACGTTCCAACCGGGCAGGCGGTGTTTTTTCGTTCAGCGATCGCTCTGCCTGTGATTGTGGCCTGGCTCTGGCAACGCGGAGATCTCGCGACAGGGTTCAGGGTCAAGAACCCGATGGGTCATTTCTGGCGCGGTCTGATCGGTACGACGGCCATGGCGCTGGGCTTTGCGTCGCTGGGGTATCTGCCGCTGCCCGAGGTGACCGCCATCGGGTTCACCGCGCCGCTCTTGACGGTGATTTTTGCCGCGATGTTCCTCGGGGAAACCGTGCGCGCCTTTCGCCTCACCGCCGTGGCGATTGGCTTGGCAGGAGTCATGATCGTACTTTGGCCGCGCCTGACGATCTTTGGCGGAGGGGCAGCGACAGACGCGGCTGCGTTGGGTGTGATGCTGGTTCTTGGGTCCGCGGTTTTTCGCGCGCTGGCGCAGATTCACATCCGCAAGCTGGTGCAATCGGAAGAGACCTCCGCCATCGTGTTCTACTTCTCGCTCACCGCGACCGGCCTGTCGCTTTTGACGCTGCCCTTTGGCTGGGTGATCCCGACGGGGTGGGAAATGCTGCTGTTGATCGGCGCCGGGTTGCTGGGCGGCATTGCCCAGATTTTTCTGACAACAAGCTACCGATATGCCCCGGCTTCAACCGTGGCGCCGTTCGACTACTCGGCGATCCTGTTCGCGTTGGTGATCGGCTATGTCTGGTTTGATGAAGTGCCCACTCCGTTCATGCTCGTCGGCGCCGCGATCATCATTTTTGCCGGGGTTCTGATCATTTGGCGCGAACGTCAGCTCGGCCTGAAACGCTCGGCGCGCAAGACCATGACACCGCAAGGCTGACCGCGTGATCTTTCTTTTTCTCAAAATACCCCCGGGGTGAATTGCCCCGGCGGGGCAAGAGGGGGCAGCGCCCCCTTCCACCGATCTCAGATCAGATCGCCGACAGATCGGGATCAAGTGTCACCGACCACAGTTCGGTATCCGCACGGTCCATGAGACGCACGGTCATCTGCTGCGTGGCGCCGTCAATGTCGACGAGACCGAAGAACTGAAGTCCCATGCTCGGTGGTAGGTTGACCCCTTGCTCCTTGGTCGGCGCCTTGACGTATTTCACCTCTGGTCCGAACGTCATGTCGAGCGCGTTGGGGCCAAAGGTCCCGGCGTGCAGCGGGCCGGATACGAATTCCCAGAAGGGATCGAAATCCTGGAAGACCGCCTTGTCGGGGTTGTAGTAATGCGCTGCGGTGTAATGCACATCCGCCGTGAACCAGACCGTGTTCCGGATGCCTTCGGTCTTGATGAATTTCAGCACATCCGCCAGCTCCAGCTCGCGCCCCTTGGCCGGGCCATTATCGCCATTGGCGATGGCTTCGACGCCCGACCGGGTTTTCCACTGGTCCCAGACCACCAGTCCGATCGGCATGTCACAGGCGATCACTTTCCACGTGGCCTTCGAGGCGGCCAATGACCGCTTCAGCCAAGCCAGCTGCTCGGCCCCCAACAGCACCGTTTCCGGCCCCATCTCGGTTTGCATCCCGTCATTGTTCCCAGCGCGGTAGCTGCGCAGGTCAAGGAAGAACACGTCCAGCATCGGACCATAAGAGATCTTGCGATAGACCCGGCCCGGCTCGGCCGGGGTATGGCGGATCGGTGTCATTTCGTGGAACGCCCGACCTGCGCGGGCGACCAGCACATGCACGGATTTCTCCGAATAGCGGTCATCGCCCATCAGGTTGCGGGTTGGCGACCAGTTGTTGACGACCTCGTGGTCATCCCATTGGTAAAAGGTCGGACAGATGGCATTAATGGCCTGAACATGGGCATCCATCATGTTGTATTTCCATTGGCCCCGGAATTCGTCCAGTGTCTCGGCCACCTTGCGTTTTTCGTCGATCAGGGTGGTGTTCTTCCAGATCACCTCTCCGTTCTTTTCGACCGTGTCCTGCATCGGGCCGTCGGCATAGATCGTGTCGCCCGAGTGGATGAAAAAGTCGGGGCGGTGCTTGGCCATGGTGGCATAGGTCGCCATGCCCTGATCATCAATGCCCCAGCCCTGACCGGCGGTATCACCCGACCAGGCAAAGCGGATATCACGCTTCTCGGTCGGGGCGGTGCGGAATTGACCCACAATGGGTTCGCTCACGGCATTGACGTCGTTGAGATCCGCCGCGACAAAGCGATAGAAGATGTCCTGATCGGCGGGCAGATCGTCGGCCAGCCGCTTCACAGCCAGGTCGCTTTCGGGCAGCGCGTTCGTCGGGGGCAGGGTGCGGGCATTGGAGAAGCTCTCGGTGGTCGAGACTTCCATCATCACGCGTGCGGGCCGATCAGTGCGGGTCCAGATCATGCCCGAGGCGGCATCAGCATCACCTGACTGAACGCCATGGGTAAAAACGGGGCGCGACGCGGCGCGGCTGAGTGATGGCAGGGCCAGTGTGGCGGCAAAGGCGGTGCCGCCTGCCAGAAGGGCTCGGCGGGTCGGTGTGAGAAGCTTGGTCATCAGTTTCCCTCGCGCTTTCCAAATGGGATGGGTTCACGCAAACACCTCAAGGGGAAAGGGTAACACGGCCCCGTCAGTTTTTTGAATTTTTGGTCAAGATCTTATGACAGGTCCCTATCCGGCGGGGCATGGCCGCCAAGACACTCTGCACGCGCGACGGGATCACGCCATGCGGATTGTGTCGATCGTCTCGCCGTTTGGACCTTCGCATTCCGCAATGACACGGCCCGCCCCACGCCCCGTAGGGGTGGTCTCCCCGGCCATCCGGCGTAGCTCTGAAAGGGAGGTGAGCGGCAATCCGGCCCGCCGCGCCCGCTCTACGAGGTCGGGGCGTGTGGGGTGAATGGCGATCCCCGCCTCGGTCACAACCGCGCCGATGGTGGTGCCGGGTGTGGTCAGGCAGGTCAGCGCTTCCACAAGCTTCGCATGTCCGCCTGCCCGCAAGGTCGTGGTTACGATCGGCAGCTTCGCCCCGGCGGCGGTGTCGGCATGTCCGCCCGATCCGCCAATGATGCGCCCGTCACTGGCACAGGTCACGTTGACGTTGAAATCCGCATCGACCTCGGCAGCACCAAGGATCATAACGTCCAGTTGGCGTGCAATGCTGTCGAGGCGATCCGGGCTGGCATAAAGCTCTGCCGACATGGGCAGATGTGCCGGGTCCTCGCCATAGGATCGTACTGCGGCAAGGTCGAAGGCCTGAACATCCCAAAGCTTGCGAAACAGGCCGGCGTGCAGCATGTCGACCAGCGCGCCGGTGATCCCGCCTGCCGCGAAATCCCCTGTCACACCGCAGTCCGACATGAGCGGAGCGAGCGCTCGGGCGACTGCCAGTGAGGTCGCCCCGGCCCCGGTTTGAAACGAAAAACCGTCCTGCAACAGGCCCGAACAGGCAATCAGGCGTGCGGTCAGGTCGGCGATGATCCGACCATTTTCGGAGGGCGCGCGCCCTGTGGTGCCTGACGCGATCTGGCGTGAATCGCCGATGTGGTCCACACCGACGATCCGGTCGACCTGATCGGCCGGAATGCAGATGCGCGGGAGGGTTTCACGGCGGTGGTCGGTCAGCGCGATGACATGTGCGGCGTGCGCCGCGTCGACCATGGCATAGCCCAGCGGGCCGCAGGCCGATGGCCCGACCGCGCCGGACAGGTTGCCCAGCTCATCCACAGCGGGGGCCGCGATAAAAGCCGCGTCGATTGTCAGGCGCCCGGACGCAATCGCCGCTGCCCGCCCGCCGTGGCTTTGCAGGCGCACGGGGTGGGGCAGGGCACCTGCCTTGACGGCGTCGGCCAGCGGGCCGGTCATGTAGGAGGTGGTGATCCGGCTGACGGTGTCATTTTCCACGAAGGGGACAAGCGCGCCATGCACCGGAAAAAGCGAGGATGGCGCGATATGCAGATCGCGCAGCCCCATTTCGCAACAAGTGACAAGCACCTGTCGCATCACGTTGTCGCCATTGCGCAGGTGATGGTGAAAGGACAGCGTGGCGCCGTCCTTTACCCCGGCCTGTTCAATGGCGGCGCGCAGGCCCGCCATCAGCTGCGGACAAGCTTCTCATAGGCTTCGGCGATCTCGCGGGTCAGGTCGCCGACTTCGAACGTGTAGTCCCCGATCTGGCCAACCGGGGTCACTTCGGCAGCGGTGCCGGTCAGCCAGCACTGTTCGAATCCTTCCATCTCCTCGGGCAGGATGTGGCGCTCGTGCACGGTGACACCGCGCTCTTTCAGCATCCCGATCACGGTCTGACGGGTCAGGCCGTTGAGGAAGCAATCTGGCAGCGGGGTGTGCACTTCGCCGTCCTTGACGAAGAAGATATTGGCGCCGGTCGCCTCGGCCACGTAGCCGCGATAATCCATGAACAGTGCGTCGGAACAGCCCTTGGCCTCGGCCTTGTGCTTGGAGATGGTGCAGATCATGTAAAGCCCGGCAGCCTTGGCATGCACCGGGATCGTTTCCGGCGAGGGGCGTTTGTATTCCGCGATGTCGAGCTTGGCGCCTTGCATCTTGGCGTCGCCGTAATAGGCACCCCACCCCCAGACCGCGACGGCCATACGTACCGGGTTTCTGGCCGAGGCCACACCCATATCTTCGCCCGAGCCGCGCCAGACAAGCGCGCGGACATAGGCATCCTGCAGGCCGGACGCCTTGAGCGCCTCTTCCTTGGCGGCTTCAATGTCGTCCACGGACCATTTCATCGGCATGTCCAGCGCCTCGGCGCTGGCGATCAGACGTTCGGAATGCTCGCGGCTTTTGAAAATCTTGCCGTTGTAGGCACGTTCGCCCTCGAATACTGACGAGGCATAGTGCATTGCATGGGTCAGGATATGCACCTTGGCATCCCGCCACGGGACCAGTTCGCCGTCCATCCAGATCACGCCGTCACGATCATCATATGCTGCGCCCGCCATGGCCGCTTCCTTTCCTTACGTCGATTTTCATTTGTTGCGCGGAAAATGGCCGAAACGGTCACAAAGTTGCGCAAAATCTGCGAGTCGCTACCAGTTGACGCTTGGAGTGTCAACAAAGCTGACGTATTGTGGCACAATAACAGGCAAAAATGAACACCGGAGGGGGCGATGGGCGACGCTACCAGCAGCAGCGAGAGCCTGCTTTTTCTCACCGACGAGCAGCTGAGGCAAGGCATCGAGGCGATGTATTTCGCCTATCGCGGCTTTACCGCGGACCCGGATCGCATTCTGGCGACCATGGCCTATGGACGGGCGCATCACCGGGCGATCCACTTCATCAAGCGTGCGCCGGGGACGACTGTTACCAATCTTCTGGCCATTCTTGGTGTGACCAAGCAGTCGCTGAACCGGGTGTTGCGCACCCTGATTGAGGATGGACTGGTCGAGAGCCGCGTCGGCACCACAGACCGGCGCGAACGTAACCTTTACCTGACCGAGGCAGGCGAGGCGCTGGAAAACCGCCTGTCGGATGCGCAGCGCGCGCGCATGCGGTCGGCCTATCGTGATGCCGGTCCAGAGGCTGTGGCTGGTTTTCGTCGGGTGCTTGAGGCGATGATGGACGGCGAGTTGCAGCGCCAGTACCTGTCACTACGCGAAACCGGACAATAGGGGGCATCATGAACGACGTTGCGCCTCATCTTTTGATTGTCGATGACGACGAACGCATTCGCGGCCTGTTACGCAAGTTCCTCATGCGGCATGGGTTTCTTGTCACGGCGGCGCGCGATGCCGCCCACGCGCGGCGTATTCTGTCGGGTCTGGATTTCGACCTGATCGTTCTGGACGTGATGATGCCGGGTGAAGACGGCATGAGCCTGACCCGGGCCATTCGGGAAACGTCGATGACGCCGGTCCTACTCTTAACGGCAAAGGGAGAGACCGAAGACCGGATTGCCGGGCTTGAGGCGGGGGCGGATGATTATCTTGCCAAGCCGTTCGAACCCAAGGAATTGCTCCTGCGGATCAACGCGATCCTGCGGAGGATGCCGGAGCCGGACGAGGCCGACACGGTGCCTAAGGTGCTGCATCTTGGGTCGATCCGTTATGACATCGACCGGGGCGAGATGTGGCAGGGCGACGCGCCGGTGCGGCTTACCGCGACCGAGGCCCAGCTCATGCGGATCTTTTCAGCAAGCCCGGGCGAACCGATCACGCGCGCCAAGCTGGTCGAAGACCTTGGGCGCGACAAGGGGCAGGCGCAGGAGCGCGCCGTGGATGTGCAGATCACGCGATTGCGTCGCAAGATCGAAGAGGACCCCAAGCAGCCGCGATATCTGCAGACAGTGCGGGGCGCGGGCTATATGCTGGCGCCCGACTGACGCCGCGCCGCCCGTGATGGCCGTTGGAAGTTGAGTATTTTGGGCAAAATGAAAGAGGGACGATGACAACAGCCTTGTTCACCCATCCCGATTGCATGCAGCATATCACCCCATCGGGCCATCCCGAGCAGGTGGCGCGGCTGGAACACATCTATGGCGCTTTGTCGGCGCCGCAGTTTCAGGCGCTGGATCGTCGTGAGGCGACGCTGGCCAGCGATGAAGACCTGACCTTGTGCCATCCGCAGAGCCATATTGACGCCATCGCCGCAGCCGAGCCCGAAACCGGGGCAGTACCGTTGGATGGCGATACATGGATGTCTTCCGGTTCCATGCAGGCAGCGCGGCGCGCGGCGGGGGCTTGTATTGCGGCGGTGGACGCGGTTCTGGACGAAGAGGTGGGCAACGCCTTTGTCGCGTGTCGCCCGCCGGGACACCATGCCGAGCAAAGCACGCCGATGGGCTTCTGTCTTTTCGGTAATGCGGCGATTGCTGCAAAACACGCACTTGAGCGGCATGGGCTGTCGCGTGTAGCGGTGGTGGATTTCGACGTGCATCACGGCAACGGGACGCAGGCGCTTTTGTGGGACGAGCCGCGCAGCTATTTCATCTCTTCGCATCAGAACCCGCTATGGCCCGGAACCGGCATGGCCGAGGACACGGGTGTGAGCGGCAACATCCACAACCTGCCCCTGCCACCGCATAGTGACGGCCGCCTGATGCGCGCCACCTACGAAGCAGAGGCATTTCCGGCACTGGAGCGGTTCAAGCCGGAACTCCTGATCATCTCGGCTGGCTTTGATGCCCATGCCGCCGATCCGCTGGCGCAGTTGAACTGGACCACCGACGATTTCGCATGGATCACCGGGCGGTTGTGTGACCTGGCCGATACCCATTGCGGCGGACGGATCGTCTCGACTCTGGAAGGCGGATATGATCTGAACGCGCTGGCGGCTTCGGTCGCGGCCCACGTGAGTGTCTTGATGGAGAGAGCGGGATGAGTGACACGCCAGTCAGTGAGTTGAGCTTTGAAGCGGCCATGGCCGAGCTGGAAAAGGTTGTTAGCCAACTGGAACGCGGTGACGTGGCGCTTGAGGATTCCATCAAGCTTTATGAGCGCGGCGCGGAATTGAAGAAGCGGTGCGAAGCCAAGCTCAAGGAAGCCGAGGAAAAGGTCGCGGCGATCACGCTGGACGGCGACGGCAACCCGGCTGGGCTCAAGCCCGTTGATGGTCTCTGACGCGCGAACCGACAGGGGCTGATACGTGTTCCAATCCCACCTGAGAGACGCCGCCCAGCGGGTTGAGGCGCATTTGCAAACCGTCATGGCTTCGATGGACGATCTGCCGGTTGTCGAGGCCATGCGCTATGCCAGCGCGGGCGGCAAACGGTTGCGGGCCTTTCTCGTGCTGGAAAGCGCGCGCCTTCACGGAATCGACCCGGATCAAGCGATTTGGCCCGCGACCGCGATCGAAGCCATTCACGCCTATAGCCTTGTGCATGATGACCTGCCCTGCATGGACGATGACGCGTTGCGCCGCGGCCTGCCCACGGTGCATGTCAAATGGGACGAATGCACGGCCGTCTTGGCGGGCGATGCGCTGCATACGTTGGGGTTTGAATGTGTCAGCCGTCCGGAATGCCACCCTGATCCGGCCGTGCGTGCGGCCCTGACCGTGACGCTGGCGCGTGCTGCGGGGGCGCAGGGCATGGTGCTGGGTCAGGCGCTCGACATCGCGGCGGAAACGGCCCCCGAGCCCCTGTCCCTTGAGGAAATCACCCGGTTGCAGGCGGGCAAGACCGGCGCGCTGATCGCGTGGTCGGCCTGTGTCGGCGCGGTGATGGCCAGGGCAGATACCGCTCCGCTGCAGCGCTATGCCGAAGATCTCGGGCTGGCGTTCCAGATTGCGGATGACATTCTGGACGTCGAGGGCGACGCCGCCAAGGTGGGCAAGGCCGTGGGCAAGGATGCCGAGGCCGGGAAAGCCACTTTCGTATCCCTCATGGGGCTGGAAGGCGCGCGGGATCGTGCCGAAGCGCTGGTTGAAGACGCCTGCGAGGCGCTTTCGCCGTATGGAAACAAGGCCGATGCCTTGCGGGAAGCCGCCCGTTTCGTTATCTCGCGAGACAGCTAACAAAAAGGCGAGGCCATGTCAGCCAGACCCGATACCCCCCTGCTCGACCGGGTGCAGAGCCCGGCAGACCTGAAACAGTTCTCGGATGCCGAGTTGACTCAGGTGGCAAAGGAATTGCGTTCGGAAACCATTTCCGCCGTTTCCGAAACCGGCGGACACCTTGGCGCCGGGCTTGGCGTGGTTGAGCTGACCGTGGCGCTGCATGCGGTGTTCGACACGCCACGTGACAAGCTGATCTGGGATGTGGGACACCAGTGTTACCCACACAAGATCCTGACCGGACGGCGAGATCGCATCCGCACACTGCGTCAGGAAGGCGGGCTGAGTGGTTTCACCAAGCGCTCCGAGAGCGTCTATGATCCGTTTGGTGCGGCGCATTCCTCGACCTCGATTTCCGCGGCGCTTGGCTTTGCCGTGGCGCGTGATCTGGGCGGGCAATGCGAAGGCGGTCTGGGCGATGCGATTGCCGTGATCGGGGATGGGTCGATCTCGGCGGGGATGGCATATGAGGCGATGAACAACGCCGGGCATCTCGACAAGCGCCTGTTCGTGATTCTGAACGACAACGACATGTCGATTGCACCGCCGGTGGGGGCGATGTCGTCCTACCTTTCGCGGCTTTACGCAGGCGAACCGTTCCAGGAATTCAAGGCGGCTGCCAAGGGCGCTGTCTCGCTGTTGCCCGAACCGTTCCGCGAAGGCGCCAAGCGCGCCAAGGAAATGATCAAGGGCATGGCGGTTGGCGGCACGCTTTTCGAGGAGCTTGGGTTCTCTTACGTGGGGCCCATAGACGGGCATGACATGGATCAGCTCTTGCCTTTGCTGCGCACCTTGCGCCAGCGGGCGACCGGGCCTGTGATGCTCCATATCATCACCAAGAAGGGCAAGGGCTATGCCCCGGCCGAGGCGGCGCGGGACCGGGGGCACGCGACCGCCCGTTTTGATGTTGTGACAGGCAAGCAGTTCAAGGCGCCCTCGAATGCGCCGTCCTATACCGCGACCTTCGGCAAGGCGCTGGTGGACGAGGCTGCGCGGGATGATCGGATTTGCGCCGTGACCGCCGCAATGCCGGATGGTACCGGTTTGAACCTTATGGCGGAGCGTTATCCTAGCCGCTGTTTTGACGTCGCGATTGCCGAGCAGCATGGCGTGACCTTTGCCGCCGCGCTGGCGGCGGGTGGAATGAAGCCATTCTGCGCGATGTATTCGACATTCCTGCAGCGTGGCTATGATCAGGTTGTGCATGACGTTGCGATCCAGCGCCTGCCGGTGCGCTTTGCGATTGACCGCGCCGGGTTGGTTGGCGCGGATGGGGCGACCCATGCCGGATCGTTCGACATTGCCTATATGGCTAACCTGCCCGGCATGGTGGTCATGGCCGCCGCCGATGAGGCGGAACTGGTCCATATGGTCGCCACCGCTGCTGCGCATGACGAGGGGCCGATTGCCTTCCGCTACCCGCGTGGAGAGGGTGTGGGCGTTGACCTGCCCGAGCGCGGAGAGGTGCTTGAGATCGGTAAGGGCCGGATGATCCAGCAAGGCAAGCGCGTGGCGCTGTTGTCGCTGGGCACGCGTCTGGAAGAGGTGCGCAAAGCCGCCGAGGCGCTTTCGGCCAGGGGGATCACGCCCACGATTGCCGATGCGCGATTTGCCAAGCCGCTGGATGAAGCGATGATCCTTGACCTTGCCGCCAATCACGAAGCGCTGATCACCATCGAGGAAGGTGCGATCGGCGGCTTTGGCAGCCATGTCGCGCAGCTTCTGGCAGAAAACGGCGTGTTTGATGATGGGCTGAAATACCGCTCGATGGTGCTGCCCGATACGTTCATTGATCAGGCCAGCCCGAAGGCAATGTATGACGTCGCGGCGATGAATGCCGAGCAGATCGAGGCCAAGGTGCTGGATGTGCTGGGGATTGCGACGCTGGGCACCCGCCGCGCCTGAGATTTTTCGGCAGGCGCTCCCGCCCCTTTGACACGCAGACAAGCTGCGCCCCAAAGCGTTGGGTCGGGCGGCGCTGCCCCGTGCCGGGGCAGCGCCGTTTCGCTTAGCTCTTGAGCGCGAGGCTGGGGGAGATCACGTCGAGTCCCAGCGCCTTGCCCACGGCATAATAGGTCAGTTGACCGGCATGCACGTTCAGGCCGTTGAGCAGGTGCGGATCGTCTTCGCAGGCCTGACGCCAGCCCTTGTTGGCAAGGTTCAGCATGAACGGCAGGGTCGCGTTGCCAAGCGCCTGGGTCGAAGTGCGGGCCACGGCGCCGGGCATGTTGGCGACGCAGTAATGCATGATGCCGTCGACTTCGTAGATCGGGTCGGCATGGGTGGTCGCCTTGGAGGTTTCAAAGCAGCCGCCCTGGTCGATGGCCACGTCCACGAGGGCCGCGCCGGGCTTCATTTCGCTGAGCTGTGCACGGCTAACCAGTTTCGGAGCCGCAGCACCGGGGATCAGAACCGCGCCGATTACCATGTCGGCTTCACGCACCAGATCGGCAGTCGCACCGGCGGTGGAGTACTGGTTCTTGAAGGTGCCGCCAAAGACGTCGTCAAGATAGCGCAGACGCGGCAGCGAACGGTCGAGAACGGTCACATCCGCGCCCATGCCCGCGGCGATCTTGGCCGCGTGGGTGCCAACGACACCGCCGCCGATCACGACCACTTTGGCCGGGGCCACGCCGGGAACACCGCCCATCAGAACGCCACGGCCACCATTGGCCTTTTGCAAGGTCCATGCGCCAACCTGCGGCGCGAGACGGCCTGCAACTTCAGACATCGGGGCGAGCAGTGGCAGGCCGCCACGATCGTCGGTCACGGTTTCATAGGCAATCGCGGTACAGCCGGATTCGAGCAGGTCTTTGGTTTGCTCGGGATCGGGTGCCAGGTGCAGGTAGGTGAACAGAAGCTGGCCTTCGCGCAGCATATTGCGTTCGACGGCCTGCGGTTCCTTGACCTTGACGATCATGTCGGCGGTGGCAAAGATTTCCTCTGCCGTGTCGATGATCGCGGCACCCGCCGAAACATAGTCTTCGTCGGTGAAACCTGCGCCCATACCGGCGCCTTTCTGGATCAGGACGTCGTGGCCGTTGTTGACCGCTTCGCGGGCGGCGTCCGGGGTCATACCGACGCGGAATTCCTGGGGTTTGATTTCGGTGGGGCAACCGATCTTCATTTTGCGAGTCTCCCTGAGAGCAATTATTTTACTCTCTCCAATGTGGCGGCTCCGAGGCAGAATTTGCTTGTTTTTTGTGCAGTTTGAAAACTCGCTATTCGAAGAATATTCGAGTACTCTGAGAAAAATCGCAAGGAATGATCGTAAAATGTCATTGGATCAGACAGATCAACGGATTCTGAGGGTGCTTCAGAAACAGGGGCGCATCTCGAATGCAGAGCTTTCGGAAAAGGTGAACCTGTCGCCTTCGGCCTGTCATCGGCGGGTGCATCGGCTGGAAGCAGAAGGGTATGTGCGCGACTATGTTGCCTTGCTTGATCCGCGGCGGATGAACCTACCCACGACTGTGTTTGTGGAAATCACCCTGTCAGGGCAGGCCGACGAAGTGCTGGAAGCCTTTGAAAAGGCCGTAGCGCGGGTGCCGCATGTGCTCGAATGTCACCTGATGGCGGGCACGGCGGATTACATTCTCAAGGTGGTGGCCGAGGACACCGAGGATTTTGCGCGCATTCACCGGCAACACCTTGCGCGCTTGCCGGGCGTGGCACAGATGCAGTCGTCCTTTGCGCTGCGGACCGTGTTCAAGACCACGGCCTTGCCGGTCTGATTTCACATCGGTTGTCACAAAACCAATTGCTGTCTCGTCTTGGATTAAACAACCAAGGAGATTGCACATGACACGAACGATCCTTTACGGGCTGGGCGCCTATTTCATCTGCAATGGCGCGATAATGTGGACGGCGCCATTGCCTTGGTACAACAGCGTCCCCGGCGTTGCAGCGACCGGCGGGTTCAACGCGCATTTCATCCGCGATGTCGCGATTGCCTTTGCGGTCTCCGGCGCGGGGCTCGTGGTGGCGGCACGCACCGACAACCGGCCGTTGGCCCTGTTCGCTGCTGGCTTTCCAGTGCTGCATGCGGCATTCCACCTTTGGATTTGGGGTCTGCACCGTGGCGCAGCGCTTGATTTGGTGGCCTTCGTGAACCTTGTCGGGATCCAACTTCCTGCGTGGCTTGCCCTGATCGCAGCGGGTCGGCTTGGCAACACGGAGGCGAGGGCATGATACGGGCTCTCTTGCACCGGGGCGCGCGCGTTTTTGGCCGCCGCTATGACTATAACGTGGACTATATGCATCACGTGATCGACACCTCGGCGGCGGCAGGCTTGGCGCTGTCTCTTTTGCCGCTCGTGTCCCAATACAAGGGGCCAAAGGCCGCGCGCGGTGTCTGGGCCGGGGCGCTTCTGGCTTCGACATTGGACGGTGATTGCGGACCTTGCGCACAGTTGGTTGTCGATTTCGCGTTGGAAAACAGAGTGGATGAAAACGCGCTTCTGGCTGCGGTCGAGGGGCGGTTGGACGAGGCTGGCGACGTCGGGCTTGGCGTCCAATTTGCCCGATCCGCGATTTCGCGCTCCTATGAACCCAACGAATTTGCCGATACGATAAGGGCACGTTTTGGAGAACAGGCGTTGGTCGCGGCGAGCTTTGCAGCCGCGTCCGGGCGGTTTTACCCGGTCTTCAAACGCGGACTGGGAAGTGGACATGCTTGCCAGCAGATCGAGGTGCTGGGCCGGGTCGGGAAAGTGGCGGTGTAAGCGATGAAGGACCTTGTGGACCTGTTCGAGGCGGAGCGACCGGCGCTTTTGTCGATTTCCTATCGCATGCTGGGCGAACGCAGCGCCGCCGAAGACGTGGTGCAGGAGGTCTGGCTGCGGTTCGCAGCCGGGCGTGCGATTGAAAATCCGCGTGCCTGGTTGCGCCGCGTGGCAACCAACGTGGCGATCGATACCTTGCGTTCTGCCCAGAAACGCCGCGAGACCTATGTTGGCCCGTGGCTGCCGGAGCCGCTGATTTCGGCCCATGAACCGTCGACAGAAACCGGGTTTGAACTGGCGCAGGAATGTGAGTTGGCGCTGCTCTGGGCGATGGAACGTCTTGCCCCGGTGGAACGCGCGGCCTTTGTTCTGCGCGAGGCGTTTGATGCGGATTACGCCGAGATTGCCGCCATTCTTGAACGTTCTGAGGCCAGTTGCCGCCAGATGGTGAGCCGCGCGCATAAGCGCCTGCAATCCGAGGGGCCACGTTTCGATGTGTCGCGAGAAGAGGCGGCAGAGGCGTTGGAGCGGTTTTTTTTGGCCGCCACTCAGGATCACGCGGCGGCACTGGAAATGCTGGCGAGTGACGCGATGGCCATTTCGGACGGGGGCGGCAAGGCTTCGGCTGCGCTGCGTGTATTGCATGGACCGCAGGACATCATGACGGTCCTGACCGCAGTGATGAGCCGTGAGAAGGACATCCCGGGCATGCGGTTCGCGATGGTGCGCGCCAACAATGCCCCGGCCATTGCCCGGTACCACGATGATGTGCTCGATGCGGTGACCACGCTTGTTCCCAATGCGCAAGGTGAGGTTCAATGGCTCTATATCATGCGCAACCCGGACAAGCTGGGCAGGGCGCTTTCGACCGATTGACAATCCCGTCCTCGGGTCGTCTCCTTCGATCAATCGAAAGGGGACGTGATGGACTGGGATCATATTGTCGTCGGCGCCGGAAGCGCCGGTTGCGTGGTGGCCAACCGGTTGAGCAAGGCGGGGCGCAAGGTGTTGCTGCTCGAAGCCGGGGGGCGGGACAATTACCACTGGATCCACATCCCGATGGGGTATCTCTATTGCATCGGCAATCCGCGCACAGATTGGATGTACAGGACCGAAGCTGACAAAGGGTTAAACGGACGGTCGTTGATCTATCCGAGGGGCAAGGTGCTGGGCGGCTGTTCCTCGATCAACGGGATGCTTTACCTGCGTGGACAGGCGGCGGATTACGATGGCTGGCGGCAGATGGGCAATCCCGGCTGGGGCTGGGAGGACGTGTTGCCACTGTTCAAACGGGTCGAGGATTACATGGACGGCCCGTCGGAGATGCATGGTGCGGGCGGGGAATGGCATGTCGACAATCAGCGCCTGCATTGGGATGTGCTGGACGATTGGATGGCAGCCGCCGAGGCGGCGGGCATTCCGCGCACGGATGATTTCAACACAGGTAACAACGAGGGCGTGGGCTATTTCAAGGTCAACCAGAACCGGGGCTGGCGGCTGAATACGGCCAAGGCGTTTTTGCGCCCTTTGAAGGATGTGAAACTCAAGATCGAAACCCATGCCCAGACCGAGCGGCTTTTGATCGAAGGGGGCCGGGTTGCGGGTGTGTCATATCGTCAGAATGGTGAGTTGAAAGAGGCGCGGTGCGGCGGGGATGTGGTGCTTTGTGCCGGGGCGATCAACTCGCCGCAGATCCTGCAGCTTTCGGGGATCGGGCCGGGGGCCCTGTTGAAGGAGCACGGCATCGATGTGGTGCACGAGGTGGCGCAGGTTGGGGAGAACCTGCAGGACCATTTGCAATTGCGCTGTGCCTGGAAGCTGGATGGGGCCAAGACGTTGAACACCATGGCAAATTCGCTGGTGGGCAAGGCCAAGATCGGGCTGGAATATCTGTTGAAACGCACCGGGCCGATGTCGATGGCGCCAAGCCAGCTGGGGGCCTTTACCAAGTCGCGCCCCGATCTTGCGACGCCCGATCTGGAGTATCACGTGCAGCCCCTGACGTTGGAGGCGTTTGGCCAGCCTTTGCATGATTTTCCGGCGATGACGGCGAGCGTGTGCAACCTGCGCCCCGAAAGCCGCGGGCATGTGCGGATCACGTCGCCCAATCCGGGTGATGCCCCGGCGATTACGCCGAACTACCTGTCGACCGAAGGGGATCGGGCCGTGGCGGTGGCGGCGATCCGGCAGGCAAGGGCAATCATGGCGCAGGCACCGATGGCGAAATATGCGCCCGAGGAGATGAAACCGGGGATCACGGCGCAGGATGAGGCGGAACTGGCCAAGGCGGCAGGTGACATTGGCACGACGATCTTTCATCCGGTGAGCACGGTGCGGATGGGGGCGGATGAGGCCGCACCGCTGGACCCGCAGTTGCGGATGAAGGGGATTGGCGGGCTGCGGGTGGCGGATGCGTCGATCATGCCGACCATCACCAGCGGCAATACCAACTCGCCCACGATCATGATCGGAGAGAAGGCGGCGGAGATGATCCTCGCCGGAGCCTAGCGCCGTTGGTTAACAAACTCTGGCGCGTGCGCTCGGGGCTTGTGGCCGGAAGGCGCGCGAATCGGTGTGAGTTGCCTTGGGTTAATGGGCAAAACCCCGGTCTGTATCGCGTCGGTGTCATGTCGGTATTACGTCGGTATTTGTCCGCAGGATGCGAAACGTTCATGGAACGTGCGGTATGTTGACGAAAAAATGCCCCGGATGTGATCCGGGGCTGCTCTCTTGATAGATTGTCGAAAAGCGGATCAGCTTTCCTCGTCCTTGGGGCCGATCTTGTCCCATGTCTGGGTGTCGAAATCACCCGCGTCGTGGCGTTCGCGCAGCTGGCTCGCCGGATCGCCAAAGGCACGGTTCACCATGCGGCCACGCTGAACCGCGGGGCGGGCGTCGATCTCTTTGGCCCAGCGCAGCACGTTCTTGTAGCTCTCCACGTCAAGGAACTCGGCAGCGTCATAGAGCCGGCCCAGCACAAGCTGCCCGTACCATGCCCAGATTGCCATGTCGGCAATTGTGTAGGTGTCGCCTGAAATGAAGGCGTTGTCGGCAAGCTGGCGATCCAGCACGTCAAGCTGACGTTTGGTCTCCATGGCAAAGCGGTCGATCGGGTATTGCCACTTTTCGGGGGCGTAGGCATAGAAATGGCCAAAGCCGCCGCCAAGATAGGGCGCGCTGCCCATCTGCCAGAACAGCCAGCTCAGCATTTCCGAGCGATTTTCCTGTGGCCCAAGGAAGGCGTCGAACTTTTCCGCCAGATGCATGAGGATGGCCGCCGATTCAAACACGCGGACAGGCTTGTCGCCGCTATGGTCCATCAGGGCCGGGATTTTCGAGTTGGGGTTCACGTCCACAAAGCCCGAGCCGAACTGTTCGCCTTCGCCGATGTTGATCAGCCACGCGTCATAGTCGGCATCCTTGTGTCCAGCGGCCAGCAATTCCTCGAACATCACAGTGACTTTGACGCCGTTGGGTGTGGCCAGCGAGTAAAGCTGGAACGGGTGTTTGCCGACGGGCAATTCCTTGTCATGGGTGGGGCCGGCGATGGGACGGTTGATGCTGGCAAAGCGGCCGCCGCTTTCCTGATCCCAGGTCCAGACTTTCGGGGGGGTATAGGTATCGGTCATGTATCTCGCGCCCTGTTTGTCATGTCATTCGGGCCAACTTAAGCTTTGTTGCGCGAATGTGCAGGGGGGCACATAAAATCAGGGCAAATTTCCGGCTCCGGGCCTGCGCAAGGCAGCCATGCGTTTTGCAGTGCTATACAAACACGAACAAATGCCCTACACGCGCGTCTTCATTGCTCTGAAATGACGCGAAGGGTGAACAACGGCGAAAGGCCGGGTTCGAAGGGTGCGTTGAAAAGGGGCATACCCTTTGAAAAGAGACCCAGCCGTGAAACAAGCTCTTCGTGACGCGCTCGATGCGCGTGGATATGACAAACTGACCCCCGTTCAAGAAGCAGTTCTGAACCCCGATTATGAGGGCAAGGACCTTCTGGTGTCGGCCCAGACCGGATCGGGCAAGACCGTGGGCTTTGGCCTGAGCATCGCGCCGACCCTGTTGGGCGACGACGAGGCATTTGGAGAGGCGGGCGCACCGCTTGCGTTGGTCATCGCGCCGACGCGTGAACTTGCGTTGCAGGTGAAGCGCGAGCTTCAGTGGCTTTATGCGGCAGCGGGCGCGCGGATGGCGTCTTGCGTGGGTGGCATGGACATGCGGGATGAACGCCGCGCATTGGAGCGTGGAGCGCACATCGTTGTGGCCACGCCGGGGCGTTTGCGCGATCACATCACGCGCGGGTCGATCGACCTTGGCCAGTTGCGCGCGGTGGTGCTGGACGAGGCGGATGAAATGCTTGACCTCGGGTTCCGCGAGGATCTTGAGTTCATCCTGAGCGAAGCGCCCGAAGACCGTCAGACCCTTCTGTTTTCCGCCACGGTGCCGAACACGATCACCCATCTTGCCAAGAGCTATCAGCGCGACGCCATTCGCGTCGTCACGAAATCCGAAGAGGGCCAGCACGCGGATATCGAATACCGCGCCATGCTGGTGGCCGAACGCGATGCCGACAACGCGGTGATCAACACTTTGCGCTTTTACGAGGCGCCCAACGCTATCGTCTTTGCCAACACCCGCGCGATGGTGAACCGCCTGACAACGCGGCTTTCGAACCGGGGCTTTCAGGTTGTGGCCCTGTCGGGGGAACTGTCGCAGGCCGAGCGCACCCATGCGCTTCAGGCGATGCGGGATGGCCGCGCACAGGTCTGCGTGGCGACCGACGTGGCCGCGCGCGGGATCGATCTGCCCAACCTTGATCTGGTGGTCCATGCCGAACTGCCGTCGAACCACGAGACCCTGCTGCACCGTTCGGGCCGCACGGGGCGTGCGGGCCGCAAGGGTGTGAGTGCGCTGATCGTGACCAACAAGTCGCGCAAGAAAGCCGAGCGCGTTCTGCGCTGGGCCAAATTGAACGCGGAATGGACCGGCGCGCCCTCGGCGGAACAGGTTCTGGCACGGGACGAAGAGCGCATGCTGGCCGATCCTGTCTGGCAGGAGCCGGCGCAGGACAGCGATGTTCCCACCATCGAAAAGCTGGTGGCGCAGTTTTCACCCGAGCAGATTGCGACCGCTTATGTCAGTCTCTATCGTGCCGCCCACACCGCGCCCGAAGAGCTGAGCAGCATGGATGCCAAGCCGATGCCGCGCAAGGAGTTCGGGCCGTCGGTCTGGTTCTCGCTGACGGGCGGGCGCGCGGCGAATGCCGAACCGCGCCGTATCCTGCCGATGCTATGCAAGGCGGGGGATCTCTCCAAGGACGACATCGGCGCCATCCGCATTCAGCAAACCGAGTCCTTTTTCCAGATACGGGAAGGCAGCGTGGATCGCTTCCTCAAGGCGCTTGGGTCGGACATGACGGTCGAAGGCAACGCGGTTGTTTCGAAACTGGCCGAGGCCCCGACGTTTGATCATGCGCCGCGCCCCGGTGGCAAGGCTCCGGGCAAGCCGCATCATCGCGGAAAACGCCCGGAAAAGCCGTCTTTCGACAAGCCCGCCCCCAAGGCGCCTGCCCCGAAGAAACCTTCTTCCGCGCCGATTGACTGGAACGACGATCCGGTCCCGCGCCAGAAGAAGCCGAAATCCTCGGACAAGACGCAAGGCAAAAAGCCGCGTCACGGCGACGAGACCAAGCGCAAGAATGATGGCGGCTACGGTCCCGCCAAACGGCGCAAACCCAGCGACAAGCCCAAGGGCCCGCCCCCGCCCAAGGGCAAACCCAACAGCAAGAAGAACAAGGCGCGTGCCGCGGCCGCCAAGGCCGCCCGCAAAGGCGGGAGCAAACGCTAGGCGGCGCTCTCCACCTGTGCGCTGGGCCGGAGCGTCAGGAGGCGCGTGGTGTGGCTGTGGCCGCGCAGGGTTTCCTCGCCGATCTCTGACAAGGCCAGCGGCTTTGGCACGGTCATGAGCCCGGCGGTCTGATCATCGATCAGAACCGCCGTGCCATAGACCTTGCAAGCCTCCTGCAGGCGCTTGGCGCGGTTGATCGTGTCGCCGATATAGATCACTTGCGGCTTTTCCCAGCCGCATTCGCCCACCGCGACATGCCCGCCTGAAATCCCGATACGCAGATTTGGCGCCACCCCGTAGCGCTCCTGGTAATGCGCGCCCCGTGTTTGCGCGATGTCCAGGATCTCGGCAACACAGGCCAGCACCCGCCCATTGCGCTCTGCGCTGTCGCGCGGCCAGCTGATGACCACCTCGTCCCCGACATAGGCATGAATCTCGCCGCCATGGCGGTGAATGCTCGGGTCGATATCCAGAAAGAACCGTGCAATCAGCGCAAGGGCGCTTTCATCGCCCAGCTGTTCGGCCATGCCAGTGGACCCGACCATGTCGGCCAGCACGAAAATGCGCTGTTCATGGGTAGGCCGCTTGTAACGGCCCAGCACAAAATTGCGTAGCGTGCGCCCGCCGATCAGGCGGCGCGCGGTCAGCAGAACCTGGATCAGCATTGCCACGCCCATCACGATCAGAAAGTCGCGGGGCAACCCGTGTTTCAACCAGTTGGCATATACGTCGGGGTCGCGAATCAACACGAGGTGCGATCCGGACAGGGCCGTGAACAGGATCACCGTGGTAACCACGATCCGCATGGCCAGAGACGGCGCAAAAGACAGGCGGCGCAACCATCGGCCCACGATCCCGGTGCTCACCCAGAGTTCCAGAGCAACGGCGACGGATGCCACGGCAACGCCCCGGATACCGCCCCGGACCAAGGCCAACGCGCCATAACCGTGATCCTGTAACTGGTCGATGAACACACCATAAAGCGCGCCCATCACGCCCCCGAGGACAATCACGATCAGAATGGTGCTGGTAATGCGGCTCATGGGTGTGCCTCCCGTTGCGACAATGATACGTCGCATGACGTATTTCCCGTCGTGCGGGCGCCTTTTCTCAATCAGTTTTGCGGGCAGCTTTCAACCACCAAGTCTCCAGCGCTCCGATCCCCTTGATCTCCACCAAGCCACGGGGCGTGAAGGCGTAGTCGCCCATCAGGGCGTCGCGCGCCGCGGCAGTCACCTGAATGCGACCCGGTTCGCCGTGGCTCTCCATGCGGCTGGCAGTGTTCACCGTGTCGCCCCAGACGTCGTAGAACAGTTTCTGATGTCCGATCACCCCGGCCACGACCGGCCCGGCATGGATGCCGATTCGGACTTCGACCGTGTCGCCGATCTCGTCTGAGAAGTCTTGCATGGCGGTGAGCATGTCAAAGGCCATCTCTGCCACGCGCTGCACGGGCTGGTCGACGGGCTGGGGCAATCCGGCGGCGACCATGTAGGCGTCGCCGATGGTCTTGATTTTTTCCAGCCCGTGTTTCTCGGCCAGCATGTCGAAGGTTGAGAAGATGCGGTTGAGAAACTTGACCAACTCTTCTGGCGTCATCCGGGCAGAGCGGGGCGTGAAGCCGACAATATCGGCAAACAGGATCGCGGTGTGATCAAGGTTATCCGCGATGGTCTTGCCGGGGGCTTCCTTGAGCCGGGTGGCAATTTCGGTGGGCAGGAGATTGTAGAGCAGCGCCTCGGAGCGGGCGTGTTCCGCTTCGAGGGCGTCTTCGGCGCGTTCGGCGCGTAGAAAGCCGACATATCCGGGGATTATGACCAGCCAGAGAGCGGATGTAGTCGACACCAACATTAGACCTGTCTGTAGCACGGGATCGTTGGCCGCAGGTAGAGCAGGGTCGCCTATCAAAACAACGGCCAAGGAAACCGTGAGGGTTGAGACAAGCAAAGACGCGAGCAAAAGGTGCCAGCGCAGAGGGCCGAAAATGACCAGAACTGCGGCGGGGGCGACAAACATCAACAAGTGAATGCCGGACCCTATCCCCATCAGGTATGTGAGCAACAGAAAGCTGATGCAGCTAAGAATGGCGCCGACAAAGAAGCCGAAAATCTCGTGTTTCCGATAGATGAATGGCAGGCTGCCAAAGATGATGGCGTTGGAAGTTGCCCCTATTGCGCCGGGCCAGAGGCTTGAGTCGAAGAGAAAATAAACCGCTGCATATGTCAGGGAGGTGATAACAGCGAAAATCGAAATGATGTTAAGGGCAAAAAGCCTGCGTCGTTGGCGCGTATTCTTACCTCCCAACCCATAGCTCAGATACCACGCCAACCAGCGTGGCAGTCGGGACAGGATATCGGGCGGGTCCATCGCCAAATTGGGCGTCTCCATTGGTGAATGCGGCCAGCTTAGCGTCTTTTTCCCTCCCCACAAAAGACAAACCCCCGAGGCGGGGCCACGGGGGTCGTCCATTCCATGTGTCCAAAGCTGGAACAAAGGCGCTTAGAGCAAACCTTCGCGCTGGGCTTTCTTGCGTGCCAGTTTACGGGCACGGCGGATCGCTTCAGCTTTCTCGCGCGCTTTTTTCTCGGACGGCTTCTCGAAATGTTGCTTGAGCTTCATCTCGCGGAAGACACCCTCACGCTGCAGCTTCTTCTTCAGGGCACGAAGCGCCTGATCGACGTTGTTGTCGCGAACACTAACCTGCATGTGGTTTTCACCACCTTTCTAAGTTTGAGTTGCAAGGAATTGCAGGAGCCCGCGCTATAGCAAAGCCTGCCAACTATGTCTAGTATGTCGCTCGCAAAGGAGCCCGTCATGACCCACGCCCCCGATGATGACCTGAAATCCCGCCTGCTGGAGGCCGCCGAGATGCATGTGCCGTTCGATGGCTGGTCCCGGGAAACCTTCGATGCGGCCGTGATGGATACCGGCATCGACCCGGTTGTGGCCAAGGCGCTTTTCCCGCGCGGGGCGGTGGATCTGGCGGTGGCCTTTCACAAGAAGGGTGACGCACAGATGGTGGCGAAACTGGCTGCTGAAGACCTGTCGGACATGAAGATTCGCGAAAAAATTACCCATGCGGTACGAACCCGGCTCGAGATCTGTCACGACAAGGAAGTCGTCCGGCGCGGGACGGCGCTGTTTTCGCTGCCGCAATACGCACCCACCGGGGCCGAGCTGATCTGGGGCAGCTGCGACGCGATCTGGACCGCAATCGGGGACACGTCCGAAGATGTGAACTGGTACACCAAGCGCGCCACGCTTTCCGGTGTCTACAGTGCCACCGTGCTCTATTGGCTGGGTGATGACAGCGAAGGCCACGAGGCGACATGGGCCTTTCTCGACCGGCGCATCGAAAACGTGATGCAGTTCGAGAAATTCAAGGCAAAGGTGCGCAAGGGACCGCTGGGCAAGCTCATGGCCGCGCCGCTGGAGGCGCTCGGCCGGATTCGCGCACCGGGCACAAACCACGACATGCCTGGCCAATGGCGCGACCCCGCCTCCTGAGCCTGTTCTTTCTTTTTCCCAAAATACCCCGGGGGTGAATTGCGCCGATGGCGCAAGAGGGGGCAGCGCCCCCTTCCCCTTCAAAGCAAAACCGCTTGCCACAAGTCCCGCCCACGCCTAAATAACGCCTTACCTCGGGGTGCCTCCGCGCGATGCGGCGGCTGAGATGCATGATGCGAACCCGTTGAACCTGAACCGGTTAAGACCGGCGGAGGGAAGGTACGGACAATGGCTCCGACTTGCTCCGCCCGTCGCAATAAGGAGGATGCAATGAAGTATCTGAGCATTGCCGCGGGACTGTTTGCTGCCACATCTGCTGTGGCCGACACTCCAGTTCTCACCATCTACACCTATGACAGCTTCGTTTCCGACTGGGGCCCCGGCCCGGCGGTGGAAAAAGCCTTCGAGGAAACCTGTGGCTGCGACCTCAAATTCGTTGGTGCGGGTGACGGCGCCGCGCTTCTGGCACGCGTGAAGCTGGAAGGTGCGCGCACCGAGGCTGACATCGTGCTGGGTCTCGACACCAACCTGACCGCTGCTGCACGTGAAACCGGCCTGTTTGCCGATCACAGCGTCACGGCAGAGTACGCCTTCCCGATGGGCTGGAACGATGCGCAGTTCGTGCCCTTTGACTGGGGCGTCTTTGCCTTCGTCAAGAACGCTGATCTCGATGCGCCGACCAACTTCCGTGATCTCGGCGCGTCGGATCTCAAGATCGTCATTCAGGATCCGCGCTCTTCGACGCCGGGTCTGGGCCTCCTGATGTGGGTGAAAACCGCCTATGGCGACGAGGCTCCGGCGATCTGGGAAGGGCTGGCGGACAATATCGTCACCGTGACCAAGGGCTGGTCGGAATCCTATGGCATGTTCATCGAAGGCGAAGCCGACATGGTGCTGTCTTACACCACCTCGCCCGCCTATCATCTGATTGCCGAGGAAGACGCCTCCAAGGATGCGGTGAAGTTCGACGAAGGCCATTACATGCAGATCGAAGTGGCCGGCAAGCTGGCCAATACCGATCAGCCGGAACTGGCGGATCAGTTTCTGGCCTTCATGGTGTCGGACGCGTTCCAGTCGATCATTCCGACCACGAACTGGATGTACCCGGCCGTAACCCCGGCCGAGGGGCTGCCCAAAGGGTTTGAAACGCTTGTTGTCCCGGACAAGGGTCTGCTCGTGGCCTCTGACAAGGTGCAGGACATCCGCGAAGAAGCGCTGGCAGAATGGCTGAGCGCGCTGACGCAGTAACGTGCTGGCCCGGCAGGATCGCGGCGGCTTTGGTCGCCGTGCTCGTGCTGGGCACGCTGCTGGCCGTGGCCTTGCGGGCCGAGGCCGGGCGCGGGCTTGGCCCCGCCGAATGGTCTGCGATCCGCTTCACGCTGTTGCAGGCCACGCTCTCCGCCCTGATCAGCGCCGGGCTTGCCATTCCCGTGGCCCGCGCGCTGGCGCGGCGGCGGTTTTTCGGGCGGCGCCTGTTGATCACGCTCCTGGGCGCGCCCTTCATCCTGCCGGTGATCGTTGCGGTCATGGGGCTGATCGCGGTTTTTGGCCGCTCGGGACTGGTGAACGTCGTCCTGCGCTGGCTGGGCTGGCCCGAAGTCAGCGTCTATGGCCTGCATGGCGTGGTGCTGGCGCATGTGTTCTTCAACCTGCCGCTGGCCACGCGGCTGATCCTGCAGGGCTGGCAGGATATCCCTGCCGAACGCTTCCGGTTGGCCGCGCAACTGGGCTTTGGACCGCGTGATGTGTTTCGCACGCTGGAACGACCCATGCTGGCCCGCGTGCTTCCCGGCGCGGCGGCGGTGATCTTTGCAATCTGCCTGTCGAGCTTTGCCGTGGCGCTGACTCTTGGCGGTGGCCCCAAGGCGACCACCGTGGAACTCGCCATCTATCAGGCCTTCCGGTTTGATTTCGATCTGGGGCGGGCCGCGCTTTTGGCCTGTGTTCAGATCGTGCTGGTCGGCATGGCGGCGGTATTGGCGCTGCGCCTGTCGGGGCGCGACAGTTTCGGGGCGGGCATGGATCGCGCCTTGCGCCGTTGGGATGCGGAAACCCGTGCGCTTCGTATTGTCGATACGCTGTGGATCGCGCTGGCCGCATTGTTTCTTGTGTTACCGATCGCGCTTGTGTTGCTCGATGGATTGCCGGGGCTGGCCCAACTGCCGCTGTCGGTCTGGCGCGCGGCCGGGGTATCGCTGATCGTGGCGCTTGGCTCGACGGCGCTGATGCTGTGTCTTGCCCTACCGATCTGCCTCGCCGCCGCTTCTGGCCGGGGGCGGCTTGAAGCGGTGGGCTTGCTGGGAATTGCCGCCTCGCCTCTGGTCATTGGCACCGGGCTGTTCATCGTGATCTACCCGATTGCCGATCCGTTCCGTCTTGCCTTTCCGGTCACGGCGGTGGTGAACGCGGTAATGGCGCTGCCCTTTGCGTTGCGGATCATGGTGCCGCCCGTGCGCGACGTGGTGCAGGGGTATGGGCGGTTGAGCGCGACGCTGAACCTGCGCGGGGTGCCATGGGTGCGGATCGTGCTTTTGCCCCGTATCCGGGGCAGTCTTGGCTTTGCCTGTGGTCTGACGGCGGCGATGTCGATGGGGGACCTTGGCGTGATCGCGCTTTTTGCCGATCCCGAGACCGCCACTCTGCCGCTGCAGATGTATCGCCTGATGGGGGCCTACCGGATCGAAGCGGCGGCAGGCGCGGCGGTTTTGTTGCTTGCTCTGAGCTTTGGCCTGTTTTGGCTGTTTGACAAGGGAGGGCGCGGCCATGCTGACGCTTGAGGGGATTTCCATCGTTCAGGGTGACTTCCGCCTGTCCGCCGATTTTTCGGTAGAAGACAGCACCCGCGTGGCCGTGATCGGACCATCCGGGGCAGGCAAGTCGACGCTGTTGTCGCTGATCGCCGGTTTTTTGGAGCCGGTCGCTGGACGAGTGCTTTGGAACGATGAGGACATCACGGCAACGGCCCCGGGCGCGCGCCCGGCGGCGATGCTGTTTCAGGACAACAACCTGTTTCCGCACCTCTCAGCGGCGCAGAATGTCGGGCTTGGCCTGCGCCCCGATCTGCGGCTGAGCGGTGAAGACACCCGGCGGGTGGAAGAGGCGCTCGCCCGTGTTGGGCTGGCGGGGTATGGCGCACGCAAACCCTCTGCTTTGTCAGGAGGTCAACAAAGCCGGGTCGCATTGGCACGCGTGCTGGTGCAGGACCGCCCGTTGGTGTTGCTGGATGAGCCGTTCTCGGCGCTTGGCCCGGCACTCAAGGCAGAAATGCTCGACCTTTTGGCCGAGCTTCTCGACGAGACGGGCGCCACACTCCTCATGGTCAGCCATGACCCCGAGGATGCGCGGCGCGTGGCGCAACGGACCATTCTTGTGGCCGACGGCGCGGCGCTTGCTCCGCAAGACACCGCACCACTGCTTGATAATCCGCCCCCCGCGCTCAAGGCGTATCTAGGCTGAGCTTGCCTCGGCAAAGGAGATGCCGCGCTCGACACAGTCGCGGATCAGCGGACTGACTGTCCATGCCACGGGGTCATTTGCAGACAGGGCTTCGATGCCTTGCAGAACCGTTTTTGGCCCCAACACATCCGCGTAATGCATCAGCCCGCCGCGCCAGCGCGGGAAGCCATAGCCAAACAGCGTCACCAGATCGACATCGCGCGCCGATTGGGCAACGCCCTCGTGGATGATGTCGGCTGCTTCGTTGATCATCGCCAGAACCAGCGTGCGGCTGATTTCTTCTGCGCCGATCTCGCGCCGTTTCACGCCCGCCACTGCCGACTCTGCCGCGATGATCTCGGCCACCTTGGGATCGACCGTCTGACCATCGGAATAGTCATACCAACCGCTGCCGGTCTTGCGCCCCAGCCGCCCGGCCTCGACCATCTTGTCGCCAATCGCCACATAGCGCCGGTTGGGATCGCGGGTCGCGTCCTGGCGGCGGCGGTTGGCAAAGGCGATGTCCAGACCCGACAGGTCCTGAGCCTCGTAAGGGCCCATGGCATAGCCGAACCCGCGCATCGCGGCGTCCACGTCCTGAGGCAGCGCGCCATCCAGCAGCAGCGAATCCGCCGCCTCGCGATAGCGGGCGAGAATGCGGTTGCCGATAAACCCGTCACAGACTCCGGCCAGCACCGGCACTTTGCGCAACCGCTTGGCGAGATCAAACCCCAGCGCCAGAGCAGCGTCGGACGTGGCCTTGCCATTCACGATCTCCAGCAGCTTCATGATATGCGCCGGGGCAAAGAAATGCAGGCCGACCATGCGCGTCGGGTCTTCAAGAACGGCGGCGATTTCGTCGACATCAAGATACGATGTGTTGGTCGCCAGCACCGCGTCGGGGGCCATCACCGCCTGCAGCTTGGTAAAGACGTCTTTCTTGACCTCCATACTTTCAAACGCCGCCTCGATGGCCAGTTGGGCATCCGCTGCCTGTCCGTAATCATCGCTGCAGACCAGCCGCGCGCGGCGGTCTTCGGCGTTGGCGTCGTTGATCAGCCCGCGCTTGAGGCTGGCGGCGATGATCTTTTTCACATTGGCCTGCGCGCGTTCCACCCCTTCGGCGCTGGTCTCCAGAACCGTGACCCGCAGCCCGGCGTTCAGGAGCGCATAGGCGATGCCCGCGCCCATCGTGCCGCCACCGACAACCGCGACATGCGTCAGTTCCGGTGTGGGAACGGCCTTGAGACGCTCAGGCGCCTTGGCGGCGCGTTCGGCAAAGAACGCGTGGCGCAGGGCGCGTGCCTGATCGCCCTGGCGCAGGTCGAGGAACGTGGCCCGTTCCTTGAGCATGGCGGTCTCGAACGGTTCCGAGCAACTCGCGGCGATCAGGTCAATCGCCCGCTGCGGTGCGATCTGCTGCGCGGTCTTTTTCGAGGCGTTGACACGCGCGGCATTCACTGCGTTCGCGTCCATCTCCGGCCCCGGAAGATCAGCCAGCGCGGGCAGGGTGGTGAGCAGCTCGGCATTTACCTCTTCTGCGGCAAAGTTCACGTCTTCGGCGACTTCGTGCACAAGGCCAATTTCAAGGGCGCGTGCCGCGTTCACCGGTTTGCCCGTCGAAATCATCTGCAACGCGGTGTCCAATCCCACAAGACGCGGCAGGCGCTGGGTGCCGCCCGCGCCGGGGATCACACCCAGCGTCACTTCGGGCAGACCGATCAGCGCGCCGGGGGCCGCGATCCGGTAATGGCAGCCCAGCACCAGCTCGCATCCCCCGCCAAGTGCCACGCCATCCACGGCGGCAATCCACGGCACGTCGCATTGCTCCATGCGGCGGATCACGTCGGGCAGGTGCGGCGGCATGGGTGCGGCATCGAATTCACGTGCATCCGCGCCGGCGGCGAATGCGCGGCCCTTGCCGCTCAGGATCACCCGGTCCAGATGCGCCTCTTCGGCGATCCAATCAAGGGCATCCATCAACCCCTGCCGAATGCTCAGACCAATGGCATTGACCGGGGGGTTGTCCAGCTCGACATAGGCAACCGGGCCTTCGCGGCGAAATGTTACAGACATGCGCGCTCCTGTGGATTTCTGTAATTTGTGCTTTTTAATGCACAAAACGTGCTATATCGCAATCACCAAAAGGAGACGCCCATGACTGACCCCGTGCTGATGTCCTTAAGTGACGGAATCGCAACCATCACCCTGAACCGCCCGGAGCGCCTGAACGCGATCACGCGCGACCTGATCCTGATGCTGCGGGACAAGATCGACACGGCAGCGGCGGATGATTCGGTGCGGGTGGTCTGCCTGACCGGGGCGGGGCGGGGCTTTTGCGCGGGGCAGGATCTCTCGGAACGCGACCCGCGCGGACGCAGCGAACCTTTCGACCTCGAAGCCATTCAGGCCGAACTTTATCACCCCATCGTGCGGGCGATTGCCAATATGCCCAAGCCCGTGGTGGCCAGCGTGAACGGGGTCGCGGCGGGGGCCGGGTCGGGGCTGGCGCTGGCCTGTGATATCGTGATCGCAGGGCAATCGGCCAAGTTCATCCAGTCTTTTTCCAAGGTCGGCCTGTCGGTAGATGCCGGAGGTGGCCTCGCGCTGCTGCGCAGTCTCGGAATGCCCCGCGCCAAGGCGGCGCTGATGCTGGCCGAAGCGATCCCGGCAGACGATGCCGCCGATCTGGGCATGATCTGGAAATCGGTGCCGGATGAGGCGCTTCAGGCCGAAACCGAAGTTGTCGTGAGAAAACTCGCTTCCACCCCCCGCACGGCGCTGGCCTGCATCAAACAGGCGATGGCCGCCGCCGCCACGGCGCCCGGTCTCGGGGATTATCTCAAACAGGAAGCCGCCCTGCAGGGGATCGCCGGGTCACATCCCGACTACGGCGAAGGCGTTCTGTCCTTCCTCGAAAAGCGCAAACCGAACTTCGAATAAGGCGCTCCGGCCCCCTCTTTCTTTTTCCGGAAATACCCTGGGGGTGAATTGGGCCGCAGGACCAAGAGGGGGCAACGCCCCCTTGCATCCTATCCCAGGAACCCTTCGCTCTCGATCAGGGCCAAGAGGTCGCCCAGCGACTGTTCGAAATTGCGCCCCGTGGTATCCAGCCGCGCTTCGGCCCGGTCATACAGCGCCTCGCGGCTGACAAGCAGGGACCGCAATTGCTCCATGGCTTCGGGATTCCCGGCCATGGGCCGATCATCGCCCTGCGCCTGCACCCGGTTCATATGTTCTTCGGGGCTCGCCTTGACCCAGACAGTGTGGAAATTGCTCAGGAGCGTGTTGTAGGTCATCGGCTCGGCCACGATGCCGCCCGCCACGGCAAGGATGACCGAGTCATGTGTGGCGATCACCCGCTGCAACGCTTGGCTTTCGAGCTTGCGATAGCCTTCCTGACCATAAAGCGCCATCACCTCGGACACGGGCATGCCGCTGTGATCCTCGATCTCGCGGTTGAGTTCGAGGAACGGCAGGTCCAGCTTTTCACCCGCCGCCCGACCAAGCGTAGATTTGCCCGCCCCGCGCAATCCCAGCAGGCAGATGCGATGCGCCTTTTGCAATCCCGGTTCCGAGGGGCCAAGCATGCCCAGCACCGCCTGCTGCGTCGCCCGGTCGGCGGATTGAAACAGGGTGGCAACCTTTACCGAATCCGAAGTCCAGGGATCTTCCTCTCCGACAAACCATTCGATCCGGTGGTCGAGCGCAATCGCAACGCGTTCCAGAAGGCCAATCGAGATATTCCCGGCCCCGGCCTCGAGCTGTGCAAGGTAGCGCGGGCTGACGCCTGAGCGTTCCGAGAGCACGCGGCGCGGAATGCCCTTGCGTTCCCGCGCCTTGCGTACACGGTCGCCGACACGGACAATCAGCTGCTGCACGGCCCGGTCAATCGAGGACAATTGCTCGACGGGTTGCGTATCGCCCCTGAAATTCGTGATTTCCGCCATCGGACCACGCCTGTTGTGTATTTTAATGCAAAAATTAGCGCGGATTGGACGAGTGATCAATTGTTTAAGCGTGAACCAGCTGCAAAAGCTGCAATATCATGCTCCGACCGGACGCAGGAGCGGTTCGACAATTGTGCGAATATCGCTTGGGACGGGTTGCTTGGAGAAGCTGTCCGCCACGATGAACACACATACAAACTCTCCGGAGAAACACAAGACGCCATCCTGCCGCCCCAACACGCGAAAGCGGATGGAGCTGTTGCCGAGATCGATCGGATCGACCTGGCATATCAGCCGATGGCGCGGGGTGATCGGGGCGCTGAAATCCAGCGACATGTGAACGAAGGGGGTGCCGACATTGCGGTCCAGCTCCATCTGGAACCAGCCATCGCCGCCAAGGTGGGTCTCCCACCAGGCGTTGATCGCATCCAGCGCAAACCAGGGGATGCGCGCTGTATAGGCGATCTTTGCGGGATCGCAATCGCCCCATGTCACCCGGATTTCGTGTTCGAAATGCGGATGCCCGCCCGTCGTTCCGTCCATGCTCAGTAAGTCTCCACGTGATAGCGGCCTTCGTTGCGCATCACGTCGCGCAAGGCCGCCCATGGCGTGCCGATGCTCTCGGCGATGTTGGTCAGCGCCTTCTCGACCCCTTCCTCCATGCCGCGCAAGCCGCAGATGTAGATGTGTGTCTTGGGGTCGGCCAGAAGCTCGGCCACGGATTCCTCCTCGGCCATCATCCGGTCCTGCACGTATTCCTTGGGCTGGTCGGGCAGGCGGGAAAATACCATGTGCGTTTTCAGCAGCGACTCGGGCAGCTTCTTGAGCGGGCCGAAATAGGGCAGTTCCTCGGGCGAGCGGGCACCAAAGAACATGGTCATGCCGCCCGATTTGTTGCCCACGGTGCGCGCGCGCCGTTGGGTAAAGGCGCGCATCGGGGCCGAGCCGGTGCCGGTGCACACCATGAGCAGGCGTGCCTCGGGATCGTCCGGCATCAGGAAGGTCGAGCCGAAGGGACCCGTGACTTGCACTTCGTCGCCCGGTTTGAGGTCGCAGATGAAATTCGACGCGACCCCATGTTCTTCGCGTTTCACGGTCAGGGAAACGTTGCCGTAGTTTGGGCGTTCGCCATCACGCGGGCTCGACACGGAATAGAGGCGGGGCAGGTGTGGGTTGCCGTTCTCGTCCGTGCCGGGGGGGATGACGCCGATGGTCTGACCCTCAAGTACCGGAAAGGTTTGGCCATCGACATTCAGGATCACCAGCCGGATATCGGTTTCGGCCCCGGATGCGGTCAGGCGGAAATTGCCCTGAACGGTCGCGGTGGCGGGCTTGCCGATCGTGTACATGTTGATGGTCGGTTTGGCGGCGCTTTCGGGTGCGCGCGCCTTGCCGCCTGCGCCCTTGTGCGCGTCGTCGAGCAAAGCGGCAATCGCCGGGTCCAGCGCCTCGGCACCGCCATCGGCGCCTTCGCCGATCTCGGCCTGTTCGGGCAGTTCGTCCCAGCCATACTGGTCCTCAAGGGAATAGGGCGTCTCCACGACGCGCCATTCGTCGATCGAGCCGGTCGGGCAGACGGGGATGCAATCCAGGCAGAATTCGCAGCTGTCCGGATCCACCACGACATTGTTGTCGTCATGCTGGATGGCGCCGACGGGGCATGTCATCTCGCAGGTGTAACAGCGGATGCAGATTTCCGGGTCGATCAGATGTTGTTTGAGAGGCTGGTTCACGAGAGGCGCTCCAGTTCAAAGGAAAGTGTCATTTGAGGTGAAAGGCGGGAAAGGGGCGCCGAAGCGATCAGCCATCCCTGCCTTTGAGCACCATGTCGGGCAAGACCAGAACTTCGATCAGTTCCTGGCAAAGCCCCTTGCATTCCGTGCAGTCCACGCAGCGCATCGGGCTTTCCATCAGCTTTTGTCCGATGGCTTCGACGCGCGGGGCGTGTCCGATATTGCGATCGATTCTCATGTTGTCACCCTACATCGGAAAGGCGGGCGGGGATAGCCCCGCCCGGTCGGGACATTACGCCATGTGCAGTTTGACGTATTCGAAATCACCCGGCTTGTTGTCGATGCCGACTTTGGGCGGGTTGATCCAGCCGGCATATTTGCCCGGCTCGGTCACGGGTTTCATCAGCGACTGGATGAAATCGCCATCCGCGTGGGTGGGCAGCCACTTGGGCAGGCCCGCATCATATTCCGCGCCGCTGACAACCTTGCCATCCGGGTCGAAATTGTGCCCGGCGAAGACGCCGATCTTGCGGTTGAAGCTTTCGTGCGGAAGCTTGAGTTCGAACTCGATCCCCGCCTTGGCGATGATCTTGTTCCAACGGCCCACGCCACCCGCCGCGTCACGGGTATAATCGTCGCGCAGACGCATGTTGATCGCGGTCAGGGCAGGCACTTCGCGCTGTACCGCCTGGCCATCGACCATGTCCCAGACGACATAGGTGTCGTTGGTCAGCATGTGGTCGTCGTCGATGCGGTTTTCCTGATAACGGCCCTTGATCCCGGCGTTGAACGCGTTGGCAGCGTTGGTCGAAACTTCCTGACCAAACAGGTCGAGGCTCAGCGTGTAGTGCAGGTTGAGCTTCTTCTGGATGGTCGGCAGGTCGATGACACCCAGATCGCGGATCTTGTTGGTGTCGTAGGGGTCGGTGATGCCGTTTTCGTTCATCACCTGACAGGTGCGCTCGATGGTGCGGCCCACGCCGGTTTCGCCCACGAACATGTGGTGCGCTTCCTCGGTCAGCATGAAGCGGCAGGTGCGGCTGAGCGGGTCAAAGCCCGACTGTGCCAGCGATTCCAGCTGCATTTTGCCGTCGCGGTCGGTGAAATAGGTGAACATGAAGAACGACAGCCAATCGGGGGTCTCTTCGTTGAAGGCACCCAGCATGCGCGGGGCTTCTTCGGAACCCGATGAGCGGCGCAGCATGTCGTCGGCTTCTTCACGGCCATCGCGGCCAAAGTACTTCTGCAGCAGGTAAACCATCGCCCAGAGGTGACGGCCCTCTTCCACGTTCACCTGGAAGAGGTTGCGCATGTCATAAAGCGACGGGGCGGTCAGGCCCAGGAAACGCTGCTGTTCGACCGAACCCGGCTCGGTGTCGCCCTGAATGACGATCAGGCGTTTCATCAGGTTGCGGTATTCACCCGGCACTTCCTGCCACGCGGGCTGACCCTTGTGTTCGCCACAGGGAATGGTGCGCCCGTCGACTTGCGGCGCCAGAAGGACGCCCCAGCGGTATTCGGGCATCTTCACATAGTCGAACTTGGCCCAGCCTTTAGGGTCCACGCTCACGGCGGTGCGCAGGTAGACCATGGATTCCTGGAATTTCTGCGGGATCAGGTCATTCCACCAGTTGATGTAACCGGGGTGCCATTTCTCAAGCGCCTTCAGCACTTTCTTGTCCGACGACAGGCCGACATTGTTCGGGATCTGCGTGTCGTAGCTTACGTTGATCAAATCAAGCATTGGGTTTCCTCCGTTGTGCCGGCATCCGCGCGGCCTGCGTCTTGTCATCGGTACCGACATTCGCCGGGGTCCGTAGGCCGGGCCTTAGCCCGGCATCTGCGTCACGTTATACACGTTCCATGTTGTATTTGCCGCGCACCCCCGTGCCATAGCGCTGCAGCGCGCCTTCAGCCCCGACGGCGTTCGGACGGTTGAAGATCCAGTTCTGCCAAGCGGTCAGGCGGCCAAAGATACGGGTTTCCATGGTTTCCGGCCCGGCAAAGCGCAGGTTGGCCTCCATGCCGGTCATCGCGTCCGGGCTGAAGCTGGCGCGTTCTTCCATGAAGATGCGGATCTCGTCTTCCCAGTCGATATCGTCGAGGATTTCGGTCACCAGCCCCAGTTCGTCGGCGTCTTCGGCTTCCAAAGCCTCGCCGATCGCTGCTTTTGCCTTTTCCACACTTTCGGGTTCGCCAAGGAAGCGGGTTTCCAGCCGGGTCAGGTCATTGCCCATCGGCATGCGGCCAAAGTTGGCCTCGCTCAGCGTGACGGTCGCCAGCGGGCGATTATCACCCTCGAACTCGTCTTCCATCATGTAGGAGCGGTCCACCGAGAACAGCAGTTCCGCGAGGATACCGGCAAAGCACGACCCGTGCTCGACCAGCGCCACCATCGAGCGTGAGGTCACATCGACCCGCTTCAGTATGCGCTTCCAGTAATGTAGGACTTCGTTGGCCAGCCAGTGATCGGCATTGTTCAGCAGCAGGGCTTCGTGTGCGAGGAATTTCTCGGGATCGCCCTGCGTGCGCAGCACCAGCAGGCCGAGTTCCATTTCATTGAGCCGCAGGTGCAGGAAGGCATCATCCAGCTCGCGCGCCAGACGCAGCATGTAGGCCTGTGCGCCTTGCTCGGTGAAGGCGGCCATGTCCGCCGGGGCATCCTCTTCGGGGCCATGCAGGGTGATCGTTGCCGTGCGCGCGTCGCGGTCGACGGCCACCTCTACCAGCGAATAGGTGACGCTTCCGTCTGCGCCAATCTCGCGCTGCAGGGGGGTCAGCTCGATACCTTTTTCAACGTCGGCCTTGGTCGATGCCGCGGCAAATTCCTTGGCGCGCTCTTCGACGGCGGCGTCGAACTTGGCGTTCGAGATTACCTCGTCCACAAGGCGCCAGTCCTGGGCGCGCTTGCCGCGCACTCCTTCTTCGATGGTGCAGAAGATATCCGCGCGGTCCCGGCGCACCTTGCGCTTGTCGGTCACACGGGTCAGCCCGCCGGTGCCCGGCAGCACCGCCAGGAGCGGCACCTCTGGCAGCGCCACCGAGGACGCGCTGTCATCGGTCAGCATGATGTGGTTGCAGGCCAGCGCCAGCTCGTACCCGCCCCCGGCGCAGGCGCCCTTGACGGCGGCCACGTATTTCTGGCCCGAGTCCGCTTCGGCGGCCTCAAAGGTATTGCGGGTTTCGTTGGTGAACTTGCAGAAGTTGACCTTGTGGCTGTGTGCCGCGCCGCCCAGCATACGGATGTTCGCGCCAGCACAGAACACCTTTTCCTTGCCGGACTTCATCACCACGACCTTGACCTCGGGGTGTTCGAACCGCATCCGCTGCACGACATCGGCAAGTTCAATATCCACGCCCAGATCGTAGGAGTTGAGCTTGAGCTGGTACCCGTCGAACAGACCGGCGTTTTCATCCACATCCATGATCAGGTTGGCCACGGGGCCGTCATATTCAACCCGCCAGTGGCGATACTTGGAGGGGTCCGTCTGAAAGTCGATCAGCTTGGTCATGTCGCGTTTCCTCGTGCCTTTTGATGTATGCACGATAATGCCTATTTTGCTGTTGGTAAACCCCGTTAGTGCACAATAGTGCGCCAATTTGGCGGATTTCAACCTACATTTTCGTGAGTATTGGTCAAAATCAGCGAATAATATGCACTATAGTGCATCATATTGCTTGGGGGAGCCTGTGCAGTGCCGAACGCCACAGTGCTTCGATCTCCGAGTCGTTCAATCCGAGAATCGCTTTGCCCGGGTGGCCGCGCGCCCCGGCCAGCAAATCCTGTGCAATGGCTTCGAGCCGCGCCACGGCCTTGTCGCGCTTCATCCGCCGCTTCAAACCGGCATTGGCCATTTGGATCAGACCCTGCACAATCCGCCGTTCCGCGCTTTCCTCAGGCAAGGCGATCCAGATCGGTTCAAGCAGTTCATGGGCTTCCCAAAAATACCCGTCTCTGATGAAGGCAAGGGCCAGACCCCACCGGTCTGACCCTTTTATGTCGTCGATATCGAAGCCGAACCTGTCAAAAAGCCCGTCCGCGTGGCGCGGTGTTTGCCCCGGCACATAGGCATGGGGCGGGCGCCAGGCCGGCGGGGGCGTCATGCGGTTTCCACCTCTGCCGCTTCGATCCGCACCAACCGTGCCACGAACTCGGCGACCGCGGCCATCACCTGTTCCGGCTGATCTTGGTGGGGGGCGTGGCGACACTCCGCGAGAACCAGCGTGTCCACCGGCGCATAGGAGCGGGTCTCGACCTCTTCCACCTGCGCTAGCGTTCCGTATTGATCCATCTCACCCTGAATGACGAGTGTCGGAATGCGCAGGTAGTCGATTACCTCGCTCACGTCCCAATCCTGAAACGCGGGGTTCAGCCACGCATCATTCCACCCGCGAAACGCGTTGTCCGGGTTGGCGTGATACTTGCCCATCTTGGTGCGCAAGTCGGTGCTTTCATAGGCGACCTTGGCATCGGCAATTTCGGCCAGCCCCATGGGTTCGGTAAAGAAATGCGGGGCCATCAAAATCAGGCCGCGCACGCGGAAATCCTCGACCCGCCCGGCGTATTCGGCGGCAATAGTCGCCCCGTCCGAGTGGCCCAGCAGGATGAACTGCCCTGCACCGATTGCGTTCAATACTTCTGGCAGAACCCCGGTTGCTTCGCGGCTCATGTAATCGACCGGCCGGGGGAGGTCTGCGGGGTCCGACTGGCCATAACCCGCGCGCGAAAAGGCAAAGACCGGCAGGCCGGTTGCCTTGCTTAGCGCTTCGGGAAAGTTGCGCCAAAGTGCGACGCAGCCCAGCCCTTCATGCAGCATCACGATCACCGGGCCGTCCTTGGGCTCTGGTCCCCATGCCGCCCACTCCAGCGTTTTGCCGCCCGCCGTCAAGCGCCCCGAGCCGGTCTTCCAGTCCAGCGCGGTCATGCGCTGTCCCGCAGTTTGAAACGCTGGATCTTGCCCGTGGCTGTCTTGGGAAGCTCTTCGACAAAGGAGACCCAGCGCGGGTATTTCCACATGCCGATCTTGTCCTTGACGAAATCCTTGAGCGCCTGCCCATCCGGGGCGGTGGCGCCTTCCTTCATCACGATGAAAGCTGCGGGTTTGACAAGGTCCTCATCGTCCCGGCGTGCCACCACCGCGGCTTCCAGTACACCCGGAAACTCGATCAGCGCCTGTTCCACTTCGAACGGGCTGACCCAGATGCCCGAGACCTTGAACATGTCATCCGTTCGCCCGCAATAAATATACCGCCCCTCGGCGTCGCGTTCGTACTTGTCCCCGGTGCGGGTCCAGTGGCCTTCGAAGGTCGACTGGCTTTTGTGGCGGCGGTTCCAGTAACCCTCGGCGCTGGACGGGCCGCGCACGAGAAGTTCGCCAACTTCGCCCTCGGGCACGTCTTCGTCATGCTCGTCCACAAGGCGGACCTCATAGCCCGGCACAGCGCGCCCCGAAGTGCCATAGGCAATGTCGCCGGGACGGTTGGAGAGGAAGATATGCAGCATTTCGGTCGAACCGACGCCGTCGATGATCTCGCAACCCCAGAGTTTTTCCCAGCGCTCGCCGATCTCGCGGGGCAGGGCTTCGCCCGCGCTGGTGCTGATGCGGATGGCGTGATCCGGTGCATCACCCTTGGCCTCCTGTTCGGCGACCACCGCCGCGAATAGCGTCGGAACGCCACAGAAAACCGAGGGTTTTTCACGGGCCATGATCTCGAACACCCCGTCCGGCGTAGGGCGGCCCCCAAAGATGACCGTGGTGGCGCCGACGGACATCGGAAAGGACATGGCGTTGCCCAGCCCGTAGGCAAAAAACATCTTGGCGACCGAAAACACGGTGTCGTCTTCGCGGATGCCAAGCACCTGCGCGCCAAATGTATCGGCGGTGGCCTTGAGGCTGGAATGCACGTGGCGCACCCCCTTGGGCGTGCCGGTGGAGCCGGAGGAGTACAGCCAGAACGCCAACTCATCGCCATGTGCGTCGACCGTTTCGATGGGTTCCGCGCCCTTGGTGAAGGTGGTGTAGCTTTCAGTCCCTTCGGGGGCGTCGCCGATCACCAGAACCGCGCGCAACGCGGTGTTGTCGGCGATGGCCGGCTTCACGGTTTCCCAGAGTTGTTCCGACACCACGAGGATCGAGGCACGGCTGTCGCTCAGGATGGCTTCGTAGACCGGGGCCGACAACAGGGTATTGAGCGGCACCGGAATAGCCCCGGCTTTCATCGCGCCCCAGAAGACTACCGGGAATTCGATCTGGTCGCGCACGATCATCGCGATACGCTCTTCGCGCCGTACGCCATGACGGAGCAGCGCCCCGCCAAACCGCGCGGTTTCTTCTGCCAATTGTCCATAGGTCAGGCTGCGCCGTGCCCCGTCCGCTTCGCGAAAGGCAACCTTGTCCGCGCGTCCCTCGCTGATATGGCGGTCGACGAAATAGACCGCCGCGTTCTCGTTTCCTGACATGTCCTGTCCTCCCTCGCGCTTGGGTCGGCGCACCGTCCTCCTCGGTGCGCCGACTCGCCTATGCTTAATAGTGCACAAATGATCGCGGATTTGTAGCAAAATTTTGCCAAGATAGGCAAAATAATGCATCAAATGGCGTTGAGTGGTCGATTGAGGCCGGGAAAAGGCCTGTGCGAGTGGGCTTGCCCCGCGAATTGGAATTCGCGGGGCCGGGTGTTTTCAGGTGTCTTGAGCGAACACGAAAAAGGGCCGCAGCAGATGCTGCGGCCCCTTCAACAGGTGATCCGTATTCGGATTACATGTTGTTCTTCTTGTACTCTTCCATCAGCGCGCGCGCTTCGTCGATCATGGCCTGACCGTCAAGACCGCGCTTCGCCATGTCGGCGATCCAGGTGTCATAGATCGGCTGAACAACGGTTTTCCACTCCTGCGCATCGGCTTCGGAGACGGTGATGATGTTGTTGCCGCGGGCAACAGCCGCTTCACGCGCCGGGCCGTCCGAGTCGGCCTGGGTGCCACCGGCGAAGACCGAGAAGTCCAGACCCGAGTTCTTGTCGATTGCTGCTTTCAGATCGTCAGGCAGCGAATCGTAGCGGGGCTTGTTCATCGCCAGAACGAAGGTCAGGTTGTAGAGCGCTGGGCCTTCAAACTCGGTGTGGTTGTCCACCAGTTCCGGCACTTTCAGAGCGGCGGTCACTTCCCACGGAATGGTGGTGCCGTCGATCACGCCCTTGGAGAGACCTTCCGGCACGGCCGGAACCGGCATGCCCACCGGGGTTGCCCCGGTCAGAGTCAGCAGTTCGTTCACGAGGCGCGAACCGCCACGGATTTTCATGCCTTCCAGATCAGACGGTTTGGCAACCGGCTTGTTGGTGTGGAACATGCCCGGACCGTGTACCCAGGTTCCCAGGATGTGCACGTTCTTGAACTCGGTGTCCTTCATGTTCGCATCGAACATCTTCCAATAGGCATAGGACGCGGCGCGCGCATCTTCCACCATGAAGGGCAGTTCGAAAACTTCGGTCGACGGGTAACGACCGGGGGTGTAGCCCACAACCGTCCAAACGATGTCAGCCACGCCGTCAATCGCCTGATCCATCAGCTCTGGCGGTTTGCCGCCAAGCTGCATCGAGGGGTAGCGTTCGATCTTGATCTTGCCACCCGAGTCCTTTTCGACAGCGTCAGCCCAGACGTCCAGCACCAGCTTCGGTACGTTTGCCTGCGGCGGCAGGAACTGGTGCATGCGCAGGGTCACGTCCTGTGCCATGGCCGCGCCAGCGGTCAGCGCCGCGGCAGCCACGCCGCCGATGAGATTGAGAATTGTTCTGCGAGTGGTCATGTCTACCTCCCAAATGACCTTTGGCACTATAATGCCAAATTATTGCATGGTGTGCATAATAATGCCTAGCGTCACAATGCCAAGAACTATTTTACCGAGCGACACCGTGCCGATCCCCATTTCAAGGATGTCCACCTTAGCCTTTTTCTGAATTCTGCAAACGGGTTGTGCAGCATTCCAATCCCCTGAACGCAAATTCAATGAACAGGGGGGCTTCCAAGTGGAAACTTTTCCGTGGAAATCGGTAGTATTCGTGCTCCGTATTAGATGTTCGCGCATCATTGTTGCCAGACTTTTTCAAACCAGCAAAATGTAACCATCAAGGGCTAAATGTGCAGGAATCAGTAACATTTTGCACCATTGCCAATTTTGGGGCGGCCACATTGCCTGCCGCCCCCCGTTTTCCGGCGTGCTCTCCGGTGCATTGCGCTGCATTGCAACACATCGTCCAAACCATGTTCCGGCTTGAGCCTGCGCATTATCGTGCACGGTCGTCGGGACTGTGCCGCCGGTGGGCCATCGGCTCGAGCCAGCGGTGCCAGCATGCGGTTGGCATCGGCGGGATCCGGCGGGTGCACGGCCTCTTCGGTGCGACAAACCGCCTGTGGTCGGGCAAGGATCCCGAGGCAGAATCACCGCTTTGGTCTCTGACACTGTTGTCAAAAGAATCGAATCAAAGGCCGCCCTGTCGATTTTGTTCCGAAACGACCCCGCCACGGCTCCTGACACGGATTGTTGTATGGTTCCCCGGTCCATGTGCGGCTACCTTCGCGCTTGGATGTGTTGATTTCTCGAGGGATGCCAATGACTACACTCACTCGCCGGACCATTCTCAAGGGCGCTGCCGCAACGGCACTCCTCCCCGCCATGCTGCGGGCCAATCCCGGGGAAACCCTGCTTCGGGCGGGAGCCGCCAATGTGCAGCTTGTCGAGGCAGAATACCCCGCAACGCAGGTCTGGGGGTTCAACGACTCGGTGCCCGGACCGACGATCCGCGCCCCGCAAGGTGCGCAGACCCTCCTGCGTTTGCGCAACGATCTCGACCAGGCGACGGCGGTGCACTGGCACGGGCTGCGGATCGACAATGCCATGGACGGGGTGCCGGGCATGACGCAGGACGCGGTGCCAAGGGGCGGAGAATTCCTTTATGATCTGACCCTGCGCGATGCGGGCACGTATTGGTATCATTCCCACAACCGCTCCATGGAGCAGGTGGCGCGCGGGTTGTATGGCGTCATGGTGGTAGACGAACCCGAAGCGCCCGAGGTGGACCGCGATCTGACGGTGGTTCTGGAGGACTGGCGGCTCACATCCGAGGCGCAGGTGTCGGATGATTTCGACAACATGCATGATCTGAGCCATGCCGGGCGCATGGGCAACTTTATCCAGGCCGTGATTGATCCCGCTCCAACCGAATTTGCCCCCAACGAAAGGCTGCGGCTGCGGCTGATCAACGTGGCGACGGACCGGATCATGCCCGTTTCATTGCGCGGCGTCGAAGGCTGGATTGTTGCGCGTGACGGGATGCCGCTGCGCACGCCTGAGCCGCTCGAGATGGTGGTGCTCGGTCCGGCGGAGCGGGTGGACCTCATCGTTGATGTGACGGCCGAAACCGGCGGCGAGGTATTGGTCGTGTTTCATCAACGCGACACGGGTTACGTTCTCAACGAATACCCGGTCACGGGCCCGGGGACAGAGTCGCGCCGCCCCATGCTCCAGCCATTGCCACCCAACCCGATTGCCAACCTGACCTCCACAGATGATGCACGCAAAGTGCCGCTCTTGATGCAGGGCGGGGCCATGGGGGGGCTTCAAGAGGGGCGCTACAAGGGCAAGACCCTCTCGATGCGCGAGCTTGTGGCCGAGGGGCAGCTCTGGACCCTGAACGGTGAGGCCGGGTTGCCCGAAACACCGTTGATCGAGGTTTCACGCGGCGAAACCGTTGTGTTGTCGATGGGCAACGATACGGCTTTTCCCCACGCGATGCATATGCATGGCACCCATTTTCAGGAAGTTCTGGAGGATGGCACGTTCGGGCCGCACAAGGATACGGTGCTCGTCAATCCCGGCGAGGCGCGGGATTTTGCCTTTGTCGCGGACAATCCTGGCAAATGGCTGATCCATTGTCACATGCTGTCGCATCAGACGGCGGGCATGAAAACATGGTTCCGCGTGACCTGAAAGTCAGCTCAGCTTGGCCTGCTGCGCGGTGGGCGTGATGCCGAACTTCGTTCGATAGACACGCGCGAAATGTCCGGGGCTTTCAAAGCCGCAGGCCAGCGCTACTTCGGTCACGCTTTGATCCGTTTGCACCAGCAGGTTGCGGGCCCGTTGCAGGCGCAGGTCCATCAGGTATTTCTTGGGCGAGCAGTTCAGATGTCGCCCGAACAGGCGTTCCAGTTGACGTGCGGAGATGCCGATCTCTTCGGCGATGAACGATGGAGATTTCGGACGTTCGATACAGTCAGTCATGATCTGGATCGCCTTCACGAGATGTGGGTTGCGCATCCCGTGGCGTGATTGCAGGGAAACACGCTGTTCAGCTGATCCCTCGCGCACGGCGTTGTAGACCATCTGGTCCGCCACGGCGATGGCAAGGTCCGCGCCATGGGTTTCCTCGATCAGGTGAAGCATCAGATCCGCTGTCGCCGTTCCTCCCGACGCGGTTGTGATCGCTTCATCGGCGACAAACACGCTGCTGACAAGGTTCACCCCCGGAAAGTCTTCCATGAACCCGTCATGGAAATCCCAGTGGATCGCTGCGCGCATGCCCTCCAGCATCCCGGCCTTGGCCAGAAGATAGGCGGCGGAACACAAGGCGCCCAGTTTGGCCCCGCGCGCCCGTTCGCGGCGCATCGTGTTAAGGAGTTCCGCGTCCACGTGTTTGTGCACATGGATGCCGGACAGGGCGAACACCCGGTCACAGGCCGGCAGGTCGCGAAAGGTGCAATCCACCAGCGTCACGATCCCGTTCGATGCCGTGGCGCTTCCGCCTTCCTTGCTTGCCAGAACCCATTCATAAAGCGTCTTTCCGGCGATGAGGTTGGCAATGCGCAACGGTTCGATCGCGCAGGAAAACGCGATGTGCGTGAATTCGGGCACCAGGAGAAAGGCAAAGCGTTCGGGACGGTCCATGGGCGGCGGGTCTCGTGATCAGGCGCAGCGTGTCTGGCGACTTTGCGCGCCCGAATCTGATTTGGCAATCGCTGCTTGCGTCCGCTTCAAAAGTCCTGGTTCAGGGCGTCTGCCGCCGGGATTTCCCGTTCGCGCCGCGCAATGTAGTCCCGGAGCGCCTCGTCCCTGGCAGGATCCAGCAGAGGCTCTTCGTAGGCGTTGAGCAGATTGCGCGCATGGGTCAGCGCCCGTTCGGTGATTTCGACCGACCCTTCCGCGATCCATTGCTCGATCGAATTGTTGTCGAACATCTCGGGCATGAAGAACGCGGTTTGGAAATTCTCTTGTGTGTGCGGATGGCCAAGGTAATGCCCGCCCGGCCCGACATCCGGCACCGCGGCAAGCGCTTCTTCAAAATCGGCCCAGTTCACGCCCTCGGCCATGCGATAGGCCATCGCGCATTGCTCGGCATCGACGATGAACTTGGCGACCGAGCAATGCATGCCCGCTTCGTTCCACCCGGCGGAATGCCAGATGTAATTGGCGCCTGCATGCATCACCGCCGAAAGCGTGGTGGCGCTTTCGTATCCGGCCTGCGCGTCAAAGGTCTTGGCCCCGCCCAGCGTGTTCGACGTGCGCCACGGCACGCCGTAATGCCGCGCCATCTGGCCGATCATGAAATTCATGAGGGAGATCTCGGGCGTCCCGGCCATCGGCGCACCCGACTTCATGCTAACGGTCGACAGGTAATGCCCGTAAATCGCAGGCGCGCCCCTGCGGATCACCTGTGTATAGGCCAGCGCGCTCAGCGCTTCGGCATTGAGCTGTGCCACCGAGGCGGCGACAGAGGCAGGCGTATTGGCGCCGCCAAGCACGAAAGGCGAGCACAGCACCGGCTGGTTGCGGCGGCAAAAGGCACGCATCGCCCCGAGCATGGTCTCATCCCAGACAAGGGGACTGTTGCCGTTGCAGTTTCCGGTGGTGACGGGGTGCTCTTCCATAAACTCTTCGCCGAACAGGATAGCGCACATGTCCAGAACATCTTCGGCGTTCTTCGGGCTGGTGGTCATGCCCATGAAGGTCTTGTCCGAATACTTCATCGAAGAATAGGTAATGCGCAGGTGTCGCTGGCTGATCGGGTGATCATATGGCTCGACAATGTGATGGGCGCTGGAATGCAGGGCGGGCATCATGTGGCTCAGCTTGTGGAACATCGCCAGATCGTCCAGCGTCGGGTTGCGGCGCACATCGTCCAGATCGCGCAGGAACGGCGCGCCGGTCATCGGCACGAACATCGCATGCCGCCCGCCAAGCCGCACATTGTTGGCCGGGTTGCGCGCTTGATAGGTGAAATCCGACGGGATCGTCGCGATCAGCTCGCGCACCAGTCCACGATCAAGGAAAACGGTCTCACCCTCGACCCGTGCCCCGGCCTTGCGCCAATCGGCCAGCGCGATGTCATCGCGAAACACCACGCCGACATTTTCCAGAATATCCATCGAGGCCGCGTCGATCCATTCGACCTGCGCACCGTCCATGATTTCGCAGAGCGGCAGGGTATTGGTCAGACCAGGCAGCATCGTAAAATCATAGGCCGAACGCGCAGCACGACGGGCGGAGCGGCCGCCGGAACGGCGGCGGGAATCAAGAGCCATGAGGCATCTCCCGTTGAATGGAACGCCTTCAGCTTAGATCGGTGTTTCGCCGCTTTACTGACCGGAAACCGAACTGGGTTTGCAGGAAACGACGCCGCTGTCAGTGGCGTGTGCGCCGGTCCCAGACGATCCGCGTGCCGAGCTGTGCCATGTGATGCACGCCTTCGCCACGCGTCATCTCAAGGTGGGGCGGGGTCTCGATCACCTCTTCTTCGAAATGCTCGGGCGTCAGCGTCATCGCGCGCAGTTCCATGCCCTGACCATAATACTCGCGGCTCGATTGCACGGGTCTTATCAACTTGCCTTGCCATTCGAACACGGCCCCGGCATTGCGCCCAGTACCATGGCGCGCCGTGATTTCGCGCCCCTTTGCGTTGACAGGATGCGCCTTCCAATCGCCGTCAATCGGGTCATCCGTGTGGAAAATCGCCAGCGCGCGGTAAGCCCCGCCCGAAAACGGCGATTCCATCGACGTGATCAACCACCAGCGCCCACCATGTTCGAAAATCACGCTGTCCGCAGCGTTCACGCCGGTCAGGATCGAGCGGTGCAATCGCCAACCATCCGGGAAGGAGGTGCATTCATAAAGGTCCAGCCGCCCATTCTTGCAGGTCTCGGGCAGCATCCATAGCCGCCCGTCATAGCGGAACAGGAAGGGAAAGGATGCATGCACCCCCGGATCAAGGATCGGGACCGCCTTGCGATTACCGTGTAGCGGGATCGCGGCCAGCGTGGCGCGATCCTTCCAATAGTTCAGGTCTTCGACAAACACCCACGTCTCGCCGTTGTCTTCGATCGGAAACGGGTCGGCATAATAGTGGCCAAACGGGCAGGGGAGTTCCTCTGGCGCGCCCGCACCATCCCGCGTCATGACCACGAATTTCTCCCCCCACATGCGCCAGAAGGGATCGTGATCAAGATGGAACGCATCCAGCCGGTGCAGGAACTGGTCCACGATCTTGGAAATACGATAACGCGCCCTGATCCACGGGTCCTGCCAAAGCGGTGCATCCGGTTTGACCTTGTTGCGCGTTGACAGGAACCGCACCGGGCGGCCAGAGGAGATATCGACGTCCTCCTCTGGGAGCACGATCTCGCCCTTGCAAACCCGATCAGCAACCAGCGCGTTCAGCACCGCCTGATCGTGCATGTGCCGCTCGATGGACTCTTTCGGGCGCATGATCTCGGGCTGCTCGGCCAGCGCGCACCAGCGTTGCATGATCTCGCGCATCTCGGGATTGCCTGCATCCACGCCAACCAGCCCCGAAACGCATTCCCGCGTCCCCCATGTCCAGCGCGGCACATTCAGAGCCTCAAGAACCTTGGGATCGCACCGTTCCTGCAACGGGGCCTGTCCGCGCAAAAGATAAAGCCCATGCGCGCGGATATGGGCCAGCATCCCGTCGGGCGCCCGATGGGGCAGGTTGGCGCTGTCCATCCAGATCACCGGGCCGTCTGCGGCCTCGACCACCTCCCACATGATCTGCGGTTTCCACGCATAGCTGCCCTCGGCTGGCACGTAATGGCCGGGCAGGGCGGCAAGATCGAGCGTGCGGAACGTGACCCAGTCAAACTGCGTTTCAAGCATTTCGCGCTGCTCGGCGCGCATACCAAGGTCGTAGGCGATCCACGTCATGCCGCGGTTCCAGCCCTTGCGCGCCACCGCTCGCAAAAGCTGATACAAGGTCCGGGCATAGGTTGCATCCGCGCCCGTCACAAAAATTGCATCATTCGACCTTTGCATCACGGCGCACCCGGGGTTATTTGCACGTACAAGCATTTAACCGGGCCGGACCGGGAATGACCAGATTTCATTCCGGGTCAGAGCAAGCCGGGGCGACAAGGGGCAAGGTATTGATTTTTATCGCGGCAATCGTGGTGGCGCTGGGACTGGCCTATTGGCTGCATCACCTCTTTGAAGGGGAGCGTTTGTTGCCCGACCTTCTGCGCGAACGCCGCCTTTCGCGCCTGTCACTGCAGGAACTGGACCTGCGCTGGCAGGCGAACGAGACGTCGGACCTCATCGTGTCGCTGACCACCATCCCCAGCCGAATCTCTCGGTTGGAAACGGTGCTCAAGGGGCTGATCGACCAGTCGCGCCCGCCAAAAAAGATCGTGCTGAACGTGCCGGATGAATCTCTGCGCGAGGACGAACCTTATGTAATCCCCGAGGCGCTGAGCGGTCTGGCCTTTCTCGAAATTCGCAGGGGACGTGACTGGGGGCCGGCGACAAAGCTGATCCCGACCCTTCTGGATGCCGCGCCCGATCAGGTGATCGTGGTGGTGGATGATGATCGCATCTATCCGCGCGACTTTCTGGAGACGTTCGAAAAAGGCATGGCGGATCATCCCAACACGGCGCTGACCATGGCCGGTTGGGTGGTGCCCGAGGACTATCTGGACCGTCCGACCACCATCCTGAGCAACATCCTGCAGAAGCCTTCCGCCCCGGTGCGCGGCCATCGCCAGCGTCGTTTGTTTCCCGTTGACGTGTTCATGGGCGTTTTCGGCTATGCGGTGCAGCCCCGGTTCTTTGACCTCGAGGAGCTGACCGATTTCTCGGACACGCCGCGCGCCGCGTTTCTGGCGGATGACGTGCGCTCCAGCGCCCTGTGCCACGCGCCGCGCCGGGTGCTGCCTTGCAAGGGGCTGAGCTTTCTGCCCAAGGCCGATGCGGTGCATTACAAGGCCACCGCGCTGGGCAACCTGAACCGGGGCAACGGCGCGCTCGAGGATCGCAACAATTCCAAGGCCATCCGCCACTATGCCGACCGTTGGCAGGTCGGCGGCCCGGCCAAAAGGTGACTGGCACATGGCAGGCAAACCCGATAGCGTTCCGGCCATGACGTCCGAGGGTAACGTGTCGATCGAACTCAGGAAAATTCCCGGACCGGAAGAGCGCGGCCTCAAAGCCCTGTTCCGGCGCCGCATGACCGTGATCCGGTTCCTGACAGTCACCAGCGGCGTGGCCCGCGACCCGATCGTGCTTCTGACCCTGCTTGCCAGTATCAGCCGCTCGGGCATGATCTTTGCCATCAATGAAACCGCCCAGAATTTCGACGAGGGATTTGGCTGGAGCATCTGGCTTTTGATCGTGTCGGCGCTGACGATGCTCGTCGCCAGCTATTACCAACGACTGCGCGCCTTTGGCATCATTACCCGGATCATGGCCCGGCTGCGGATGCGCATGGCGCATCAACTGCTGCGGGCCAATGTCGATTTCCTGAGTTCCAGCCCGCGGGGCGAAGTCTATTCCGCGGCCACCCGCGAGGTCGGGGAACTTTCCGGCGCCGTGATCAACGTGATTGAGGCGATCGAGGCCGTGGTTGTCCTGCTCATTGCCGTGCCCTACCTGTTCTATGTGTCCTGGGCGGCCGGTCTTGCAGCGGTTTTCGCCGTCGTGATCGGCATCGCAGGGTATCTCCTTCTTGACCTGCCGGCGCGGCGCCACAACGCCAGCGCGTCCCAGACCTTTGCCAATTACTGCGACCGCATCGGGGACATGCTTTCGGGCTGGCGCGAATTGCGCCAGCGCCAGACCCGCCGTGAAGCGATTGAAGGCGTCACGATGCAGGCGATTTCGGACAATGTGGACAGCCATCGGAAGTCGGAAACGCTTTATTCCGCAAGCACGCTGGTGGGGCAATCCGCCATCGTGCTGTTGCTGTGTTTCGTGGTGATCGCCATTCCGCTGCTTCAGGGTGGGGACACGACCACGATGTTCCAGGTGCTGACCATCGTGTTCCTGACAAACGGTCCCATCGAACAGATGTTCAACATGATGCCCCGCCTGTCACGCGCCGAGAACGCCTATTACAAGATCCAGAATGTCGAGGAACGGCTGTCCGCAGCCCAGTCCAACGTTCTGTTCGGGGGCGGAGCAGTGCCGGACCGTTTTGAACGGATCGAACTGCGTGATGTGCAGGCCACGATCCGTGAACCCGGGAAACCGGATGCCGAACCCTTTCATCTCGGGCCGGTCAACCTTGCCTTTGAACCCGGTGAAACCGTGTTCATCTGCGGTGGTAACGGTTCAGGCAAGACCACGCTTCTCTCTCTGATCACCGGGTTGCGGCACCCGGACAAGGGCGAAATCCTGCTCGATGGGCAGGCGCTTGATGACGAGACCACGTCAGGCTATCGCGAGTTGTTCTGCGGTGTGTTCAGCGGATTTCACCTGTTTGACCGAGCCTATGGCATGGATGAAGGGGAGTTGGCGGAACTTGACCGACGGATTACGCAGCTGGGCCTGTCCGAGCGGGTCAAGCTTCGCGAAGACCGCTTTTCCTCGACCTCGTTGTCGGCCGGGCAAAGCCGTCGTCTTGCCTTGGCCGTGGCATTGGCGGAACAGCGCCCGATCATTGTGCTGGATGAATTCGCCGCCGATCAGGACCCGGCCAACCGGGCGTTCTTTTACGATGTGCTGGTGCCGGAACTGGCGGCCACCGGACAGCTTGTTCTGGCCATCACCCATGATGACCACCAGTTCGGCAAGTGTGACCGCCTGATCAAGATGGAAGGCGGGCGTGTGGTGTCGGATGAACGTCAGACCCGAAAGGCCGCATCATGACGTCCCTGCCGCTGCCCGCGCGCCGAGACAGTCTGCTTCTCTGGGTGGCCATCACCTGCAATCTGCTGGTCGTGACCATGGTGAACCAACAGATCTATACCTCGCGCTGGGCCTTTGCCGAGCTGCGCCCTGACTATATCGCGCATTCGCCCCCCACGATCAGCCGCGCGCTTGAAGAGCCGTCCGTCGGCGATCCGTTTGCGATCTGGATGCTGATCTGCGCCCCGGCGCTGTTCCTGTCCATCCTTTTGTTCACCAGCTATTTCCGCAACCGCCTTGCACGACAGCCCGGTGTCGATCCGCGCCAGCTGAAATGGATCACGGTTTTTTCCGTCGCGATTGTCGGCCTTCAGGCACTGGCCTCGACGGGCATGATCATGCTTAGCCAGTTCCGCTTTCCCGATCACCATGAAATGCACATGGTGGGCAGCTACCTGTTCTTCTTTTCACAGGCAGGGGTGGTGTTTGTCGGCTCGCACCTGTCGAACCTGCATGACAGAGTGGACGACGCGCAGCGGGTTCTTCCACGTTCGAGTTGCCGTTTCCGGCGATATTACGTGCTGGTGCCTTATACCCTGTCGGTGCTGTATCTGGGGCTGTTCATCGTTAAGGGGATCGACCTTTCGCCGTGGAATGACCTGCTTTATCACGCCTATGTCACGACTGAGCTGATCCTGATCTCGTCGTTCCTGTTCTTTTTGTTGAGCTGGGTATCGGATTGCCTGGCGACGCTGCGCGGTTACCGCCCGTCCTGATCCACCTGTCGCAACAACCCGGTCGCGCGCCGCGCGCGTTGCAACGCCGTGACATGGGACAGGATTGCGAACCCGGCAAGGCCGACCCAGATCACCCAAGCGCCCAGAACCCCGGCAAGGATCAGCATCGCGCAGAGGTAAATCACCCGCTCCAGCCGTTCGAAGAAATCGGGCCAGTCCTCGTTGCTGATCTTGATCTCGATGGCGGTGCGCGCCTTGGCATAAGAGGTGATCACGCTGCCCGAGAAACAGGCCAGCGCCAGCGGCCATTGGTCATAAACATGTGCAATCGTCGCCAGCACGGCGAGTTCCTGGTAGCGGTCGACCATGGCGTCGAAATAGCCCCCCGCCATCGAGCGCATGTCGCGCCGCCGTGCCACGGCCCCGTCCAGCGCGTCAAAGGCAAAGGCGACGGCAAGGCTCAGCCCGTAGATCAGTGGTGAGCCATGCAGCAGGAACGCACCCGACGCAAGCAGGATCAGGACCAGCCCGGCGAATGTCACCTGGTTCGGGGTCATTCCTGCCTTGACCAGCGGTGTCGACATGGATTCCCAGATCGGGTCGATCTTTGCTTTCAACAGCCCGTCAATCATGGCTCAAACGTCCCTTGTTCATCCCCGTGCCCACCGTTGCGCCGATAGCTGCGCACGATGTCCGGGCGTATCCGGTTCAGCCGCTCCGCGCGGAGTGCCATCAGGTCGACCCGGACCGGGTCGGGTGTATAGATCGCGTTGGCGCGCTGGCCAAGGCGGGCCGCGGCCTGCGTGGCGCTGTCGGCCCAGCCCATGACCGGCGCGGCCAGTGTGGCGGCCCCCAGCATCCCGGCATGGCGCGCCTCGCCCACGCGCACCTCGCGGTCAAGCGCATCGGCGAGCATCTGAGCAAAGGCCGGCGTGGCCGCCGCCCCCCCGACCAGCGAAACCGGCCCCCGCCGGTCTGCGCCTCGCTGGCGCGACACAAGGCCAAAGGCCCAGCGCAGGTTTTGCACGACGCCCTCCACGGCGGCGCGGCGCAGGGCATCCGTATCGTGATGCAGCCCGAGCCCGTGAAACGTGCCGCGCAGGCGGCGATCATCCACCGGGACCCGTTCCCCTGTCATCCAGGGCAGGAACATCGGGTCATCCGCCATGAGCGGGCCCATCGTTTGCAGCGCGTCCTGCATGTCGCCCCCGGTGTTTTCGACCACCCATTGCATGGCCGATCCGGCGTTTTCCTGTGAAGCGATCAGCAGCGGGCGATAATCAAGCCCCGAGGTGATCGTGGCAAAGGCATGTGGCACGCTGAGCCGTCGGCCCGGAAAGAACCCGGCGATCCATGCGCTTGTCGCCACGCTGATATGCAGCGCGCCGTCTTCGACTTCGCCCGCCCCCAGCGCGGCCGCGGTGACGTCAATCGTGCCGCCAAGAACATCCACATCGCGGTCCAGCCCAAGTTCGCCCGCCGCTTTTTTGGTCAGGCCACCAACGCATGCCTCGCCCTGTACGATGGGCGGCATCCGCTCGATCGGCACACCCACCATCTTGCACAGGCGTTCGGACCAGCCTTCGCGCCCGCGCCGGGTGTCCATCACCCATGTCAGGTTGGCGGATTCAGCGCAGGAGGTGATTTCCCCTGTCGCCCGCGCCACCAGCCAGTCACGCGCATCCAACAGCCAGCGTGTCCGTGCCCAGATCTCGGGTTCGTTCTCGCGCACCCAGACAAATTTGGCTGTCGGGTCCATGCCATTCTTGGCCGGGGCGCCGTTGGCCAATGCAAGCCAGATCAACCCCTTGTCGGCGCGATACCCATGAACGCTTGGAAATCCTCCAATCAACTTGTTGCCGACCGCCGCGCCGCGCTTGTCCATCCAGGTCAGGCAGGGGCGCAGGGGCGTGCCGTTCTCATCTGCACAGATCACGCTGCAGACCTGGCTGCAGAAAACGATGGCGCCGACGCGTTTCCTGAGATCAGGCAATTCCCTGTGAAGCGCAGCGACCGCGCGGGTAAACCCGGCCCACCAATCCTCGGGGTTCTGTTCGGCAAACCCGTTGCCTCCCAGCGCAAGTGGATAGGTTTCGGTCACGCGCGCAAGAATGTTCAGATCGCTGTCGACCACCCCGACCTTGACGCCCGAAGTGCCGAAATCCGCCGAAATCACCAGATCGCCATTGGCCAAGATGTCGTTCCCAATTGATGCCTGCCCACCGCCGAAAAAGGTCCTTGGCGGTGCTGTCCGGTCTGGCATGGTTCTCCCTGCCATTGCAACGGGACATTGCGGTGTTATTCGCTTGCCCCGGCGGCGGATGGGCGCAAATATGCAGAAATGACTGGTACGACCCCTCAATCTCCCTCAAATCCGGGCGAAAAAACCGACGTGGTGATCATGTGGGTCGATGACCAGTTCGATGGCTATCAGGCGCAATTGGCGCAATATGCGCGCACCACGCATGACACCAACCCCAACCGCACCCGCGACAATCTCGAACTGCTGCGCTATTGCCTGCGGTCGCTGGATGCGCACCTGCCCGAGATGCGCCATCTCTACCTTTTCACGCAGCGCCCGCAGGTGCCCCCATGGCTGAACGCCGAGCACCCGGATCTGCGGCTGGTGCATCATGACGCGGTCATGGACCCGGCCATTCAGCCGACCTTCAATTCCTTTTCGATCATGTCCCATGTGCATCTTTTGCCCGGATTGAGTGACCAGTACCTGTTTTTCGAAGATGACATGATGCTGGCGCGTCCCGGCCTGATGCAGGCCATGCAGCGCGACGGCATGCCGATCTCGTTTTTCAAGCAGAAGACGACAAAGAACGCCGATGCGCTTGATCCGGTCAAGGATGGACCGTGGAACCATGCGCTTGCCAATGCCAACCGGGTGCTCAACGACACGTGGGGAGACAAGCCGCGCGCCTATGCGATTCATGGTCCGCGCCTGTTCGACAAATCCGCCGTTGCCGGGTTGGTCGAGCAGTTTTCCGAAGATTTCGCCAAGACCCGCGCCACCCGCTTTCGCGACGGATCAAACCTGCCGCTGGAGTATTTCTATCCGCACGCCATGGTCGAACAGGGCGCGGCCGTGCCCTGCACGCCCGAGGAATCGGCGGCGATGGAAGGGTATGCCTCGCTGGAAAACGTGCTGCCATGGACATGGTTCCAGCTCTGGAACATGAAGCGCCGCGCGCCGTTCTGCTACACGCTGAACGACAGCTTTGGTCCTCGTCCCAACAAGCGGGTGGAACGATTGGTGCGGCGCTGGCTGGAGCGCGAGTTCCCGGCACCTTCACGGTTCGAGCGTTAACCGAGCGCCTCTGCCAAAAGCTGCTCATAGGCCGGTCCGACCGTGCGCACGTCGAATCGCTGTGCCTGGCTGAGCGCCCAGCGGCGCATCTGGGCAAGGCGCGCAGGGTTTTCGGCCATGTCCAGTATCTTGCGGGACAGTGCCCAGGTCTCTCCCGGAGGCACCAGCAACTCTTGTCCGGGGCCGCTTAGCACAGTGGCGTAGCCCGCATTTGCCGCTGCAATCGGCACGGTCCCCGCCGCCATCGCCTCGGCCAGAACTAGGCCGAAACTCTCGCCATGCAGGGCGGGTGCAATGAACAGGTCGGCCCCCGCCACAAGCGCGTGCGCGCCCGCCTGATCGGGAGGTGGGCAAAAGGTGACGCCGCCAATGTTGGAATGCTTGATCTGGTTGCGCAACAACCCCTCTTCGGGACCGGCTCCGGCCACGATCAGCTCTGCGTCGGGGCGCTCCTCATGCACGCGCTTCCAGGCTTCAAGCAGTACCGCCACGCCCTTACGCTCTTCAAGCCGCCCCATGTAGACCGCGCGCAGACCCTGTGCCAGCGGCGCTGCCTCTCCTGCGGCGCGCCATGCCGATAGATCCACCGCGGGTGGCAGGATGCGGGGCAGGGGGGCGACCTTGTTTGCCGCCCACTGGTCCTGCGGCGCTTTTGACGGCACGATCACCGTCTTAAGCCGCTTGTTGAAGTAATGCGCGCTGCGGCGCAGGAACCATGCCAGCGGGTCAAGCCCGGGTTTGGCGGGCAAGGTGGCGTGAAAAGTAGCAATTGCCGGGAGATCCAGTGCCTTCCAGACCTGCCAGGGCATCATGGGAGTCCATGGGGTGTGCAGGTGCACGACCTCGGCGCCCCAGTTGCGCAGCTCCTGAGCGCAGGTCGCCACCTCGTCGCGCCGCGCGCGGCTGATCTCGAAGCGGGTGCCGTGCACCGCGATATTGCGGAAATTGCCAAGGGTCTTCAGACCGGGCAGGTCGGCATGACCCGGGGGTGCCACGATTCGGACCTCGTGCCCCTGTTCTCGCAACCATGTGCTCAGGTCACGGATATGGCTCTGGACCCCGCCGGGCCGGTTCATGGCATAAGGTGTGATCTGGACAATTTTCATTCGATGACCCGCTTCAGCGCAAATACCACGTCCCCGATGCTGTAAATCAGGACCGCGATGACCGCGGCCGGCATCAGGGAACCGGACAGCAGACACAAGGGGATAAGCCCGCTCAACCCGTCAAGAAACCAAGTGGCGCTCCAGAAACGCGGTAGCGCGGAGGGCGCATCGGTCTCGGGGGCGCGGTCGTTGCAGACGCGGGCAAACAGGCGCAGCCAGGCCGCGGCGAAACCGATCATGGTCCAGAAGGTGCCGCCCTCGGCCATCCGGTCCGCCAGAATCCCCATGGAGGCGTAAAGAACGCCCCAGGTGAACATGTCGAGCAGGAAGTCGTACCGCGCCCCGGCGGCGGAACTCTGGCCACTGGCCCGCGCCATGGCTCCGTCCGCACAGTCCAGCGCGAAGATCAGAAGCGCCAGCGCGCAGGCCACGATCCCGGCCACGGACAACGGCAGGAACAGCGCGCTCAGCGGCAACAGTGCCACCGGGATCAACATCAGGCTCGTGACGCGGGTCGGGGTCAGCGGGATCAAGAGAAACAGCCAGGCCATGATCATGCCGGGCCAGCGGTAGAGCAGGAACACGGACCAGTTGGTGTGCCGCTCTTCGCGCGTTGTTTCACGGTTGCTTTCAAACACATGTCGCAGGGAATAGCGCATAGGACGGGTGCTCTTTTGCCTTCTTGCGGTTGGGGCGGACCTCACTTAGGGTCCGCCCCGTTCTTAGAGGGTTTTGAAAGCGGACAACATGGCTGATTTGAGCGCACTTATCCTTGCCGCTGGGCGCGGTGTTCGCATGGGACCGCGGGGCCGCCTGACCCCCAAGGGGTTGTTGGCAATTGACGGCGTGCCGTTGGTGGCGCGCTCGGTTGCGCTCTTGCAGGGGCGCGGGATTAAGTCCGTGCGGATCGTTACCGGGCATCTCGAAGACCAGTATCGCGCCGCGTTTGACGGCCATGCCGGGGTCGAGCTGATCCACAACCCGCTTTATGATCAGACCGGCAGCCTGCAATCGCTGATGACCGGGCTTGAAGGACTGGACGGGCATGTGGTGCTGCTTGAATCGGATGTGATCTACGAAGCGCGCGCCCTGTCACCCGTGGCCGCCGGGGAAACACGCCTGATCGTGTCGGGCGAGACCAACGCCACGGACGAGGTCTATGTCTGGTCGCGTCCCGGTGTGAACGGAACTCCGGCCTTTGACACAATGTCCAAGAACATCAACGCCCAGCCCCAGCCGCATTTTGGCGAGCTGATGGGCATCACCTGTTTCGCCGCGCCCGAGGTTGCGCGCCTGCGCGACGCGGGGAAGGCGGTGCTGGCGCAGGACCCCAAGGCGGATTACGAAGAAGCGGTGATCGAACTTGCGCGGGAAACGGACATCGAGGCGGTCCTTCTCGACGATCTGGCATGGACCGAGATCGACAACGAGACCATGTTCGCCCGCGCGATGAATACCGTTTGGCCCATTATCCTTGAACGGGACGGACAGGGCGGCTGACCCTCTATCGTCGCCGGATCTGCAGATAGCCTGCCTGCCGCAATTGCAGCAGCACGGCGAGAAGCACGGCGACCACCATCGGACCAAGCGCCGCCGGATAGGGCGGCAGGCGTCCGAAACTGCCCAAGGCCCAGAACACCTTGACCGACACCAGCGTGACATAGCCCAGCGTCGCCACCAGCAAGAGCCGGAACGGTGCCAGCCGCCGGACCTGTCGCGCGGCCATCGCAAGCGACATCCCCAAAAGTGCAAACACACCGGGCAGGAAAAACGCCGTGTAGCGAATGGCCAGTTCGGTCGCGGCGTCATCCGCCGCATCTGTGCCTTTGAGCCGGGCCACCTGTTTGAGCGCGCTGACCGGAACGTAATGCGCGCCAACCCCGTACCACTTCACTCGCTCCTGATTGAGCGGAAAGGCCAATTCCATCTCGTCCAGCACGGTTGTGGCATTGCCGATTCCCGCCGCCCGATCCCACAGTGTCACTCCCTGCAGGACCCAGATGCCATCCCGCGCCGTTGGCTCTGCGGCCTCGGCAGTCATCACTCGCGTCAGCGCGGGTTGATCAATGCCTTCGAACAGGTGCAGGTCGCGCAGCCCCGGTTCGCCGCCGCGCGTCACTTCGGCGCGGAGCGCGCGTCCGCCGTCCACGAACCAGCGGTGGCTGAGGTGCGTCTTGGAAAAGCGTGCGCCATAGCTGCCCAGCTCAAGCGCGACTTGTTGCTGGACCGCCCAGGGACGCAGCCAGGTCTGAAACGTGCCCTGCACGGCGCCGGTCAACAGCCCGGTGATCAGCAGTGCCCCCAATGTCAGCGACGGCCCCGACCCTGCGGCTGAGAGGACAACATCCTCCATGCGCTGATGGCGCAGCACTGTCGCCACGCCCGCACCGATCAGGGCCGCCATGCCCAGAAGCCGGGTGATGATATCCGCGGCGCGGTAGCCCGCATAGGGAAACAGCAGACGCCAAAGCGGTGTGTCGGTGTCATCGGCTCGCGTGCGGATCTGTTCCAGCGTATCGGTCAGGTCGATGGTCAGCGCGATGATCAGCAGCGTAAAGAGGACAAACCCGATCGCCACGAGATAGGCGCGCACCATCGCCCGCACGGCCAGCCCGGTATGTGCCCGCCAGTTCATGCGCCGCGCCCCTGCGGGATCATCAGAGTTTCCCCGCGATAGGCGAGATAGGCCAGCGGCGGTGCGAGATAGACGACAAAGGACAACAGCGCCGTGAGCGCAAGCCCGATATCCGCGCTGATGCCAACCACAACCGCGCGCGCCATGACATCCCCGCTCATCAGCAGGACCGCCGCCAGCGGCAGGGCCACGAATCGTGCCAGACCGCCCCCTCCGGCCACCACCGCCGCAAGCGCCAGCAAAGCGGCCGTCGGCACCATCAATGCCCGCGCCATGACCCGCGCAAGGCGCGGCGTTTCCTCGGTCGAGATGTCAAGTATGCGTTCCGCCCGGCTGCGTTCGCGTTTGGGCGGTGAGGTCACATCGGACATGCCAAAGGCAAAATCGGCGGAGCGGACGGCAAAGGTACTGATCGACCGCATCGGGCGTGCCGGGGCGGGATAGGCGCCTTCATAGGCGGACAGATCCTCGAGCTCGATCTTGCGCTGACCTGTGTCGTCCGGGTCGGTCACGACCCAGTTGCGCGCTTGCATGGCCCGCCACCGTCCGTCCACATCCGGCTGAAAGATGAACAGCTGACCATGCCGGGTCAGGCTGTCGGGCGGCGGGGTGGCGATGAAGGTCACGTCGCGGATGGTTTGCAGGCTTTCCAGAGGGCCGGCGTGTTCAATTCGCGATACGATATGATCACGGCGCAGTTCAGCCATCTTGATCCGGCTGGCATAGCGCGCCATGGGCGACAGAAAGCCGGCGGTGGCAAAGCTGACCGCGCCGCCCAGAAGGCCCAGGATCAGAACCAGTTGCACGATCCGGCTCCAACGCACGCCGGCCGAGGCGAGGATTACCAGCTCACCACGGCTCCGGGCATCCGACACCACGAAATAGACTGCGATCAACACGCCGATCGCCAATGCAAGATCGGCAATCCGGGGCATCCGCAATACCAGCAGCACCCCGACATCCGCCGCCATCGCGTCATTGCGAAGGGCCTCTTCCATCAGGGTCGTGAAACTCTCGGCCAGAAAAATGGCCTCCACCGCCGCAAGGATCAGCAACAGGCGGATCAAGATCGGCAGACCCAGAATGTGAAAGAGCGATGCGAACAGTCTCATGGCGCGAGTGTCCCCGTTGCAGCCATCCCAGACAACCCGTTACAGCAGGGTCAGGACGAAATGCAGCGCCACCAGCCCGCCGCCCGCGGCGATCCAGCTGTCCAGCGAGTCCAGAACGCCGCCTTGGCGGCGCAGCACCACCGGGTAATCCTTGACCCCGGCCATCCGCTTGAGCCGCGACGCGGCCAGATCCCCCGCGATGGCCAGAACGGCCACCATGGCGGCGGCCCCAACAGACAGGGTCAGCGGCAGCGACAGCATCGGCGCGACCAGCGCGGTGATCAGGCACAGGCTCACTGCCCCGCCGATGAGACCCTCGACCGTCTTGTTGGGTGAAAGCACCGGAAACGCCTTGCGCCGGCCAAAAAGCTTGCCCGACAAGAGCGCAAAACTGTCGAAAATCTCGACCATGGCATAGGCGGCAAACATCGTCACCCGCAGCTCGGGCTGTACTGTGCCATACGCCAGAAGCGTCATTGGCAGAACCGGGAAGACCATGAGGTCCACGATCCGGCGCGCGGCGCTGTCCGCGCCCTGCGCCATCAGCAGGCGCAGCAGCAGCAGCGGCCACAAACCCGCCATCGCCACGGCGGCCCAGGGCTCGACCATGGCTGCAAGGCAAAGCCCGAGCGCCAGAACGGCCATGCCTTTTGCGGCCATCCCCGCGCCAAGCCGTACCGTGCCCGCCTCATACCCGGCCCGCAACGCGACCAGCACCATCAGCACCACGACCCCCACAGTGCCAGCAAGGGCGGCACCGATCAGGATCGCTGCGATCAGCGTCGCGCTGGTGAACACCTTGAGAAGCTCGGCCCCCGTGGCACGGGTTCCGGGAAACAGCCAGACAAGGCCAAGCAGGACATAGCCCATGACCAAAAGCCCAGCCGCCGCCAGCGCCACCTGTTCAATCGACAAACCGCTCATGGGCCGTACTTGCGGATGATGCGCCGCTGATGCCAGCGCAGGAGAGGCGCGATCAGGCTCGTGAACCAGTGCAGCCCCGCCATCTGGAAACCGGGCGCGACGACCGGACGGCGGCGGGCCATGCCCTTGAGCATGCGAACGGCCACGGCGTCAGCGGTCCACAATCCGCCCCCTTCCGAGATTTTCACGGTGGCGGCGGGCTTGGTTTTCATTTCCTCTTCGAGCATCGGCGTGTCCGTATCGGGTGGATAACAGATCGTGACGCCGATCTTCTGCGCCTCAAGTTCGAGGTGCAGGATTTCCGCCAAAGCGCGTAGCGCGAATTTGGACGGCGCATAGGCGCCATAGCCGTAGATCCCGAAAAACGCCGCCCCCGACGAGACCAGCCCGATCTGGCCCCCACCGGCGGCGGCCATGGGCTCGGTCAGGGCGCGCACGAAATAGAGCGCACCGAAATAGTTCACGGCCATCTGCCGTTCATGCACGTCGAGGCTCTGGTCGCTGAACAACCCCGGCTGCGCGATCCCGGCGCTGGCAATCGCCACCTCGGGCGCGCCAAGTGCCGCGACGGCTTCACCCACCGCCGCCGTGATCGCGGCGCGGTCGCTGACATCAACAGGAAATTCGCGCACATCGCAGGTTGGCGCGACGTTCAGAATGGCCAAACGCGCCGCCGAAAGCTTGCTCGGGTCGCGTGCAAACAGCGCGATGTCGTGGCCTTTTTGCGCCAACCGGATCGCAGCGGCCAAACCAATGCCGCTGGACCCGCCGGTGATAAAGGCCGGGCGCATCAGGCGCCCGCCTCGCCCCCTTGGGCGAAATTCAGGATCACGTCATGGGCGTCGGTGTCTTCGATCTGTTCGGGCGGATGCTTGAACAGAAACGCGCTTGCGTCGGCGATGGGGCCGGCCATGGCGCGATCCTGCGCAATCTTGGCCAGTCTGATCGCGACCAGCGCCTCGGCGGCCGCGTTCGGGCTGTCCTCGACATCGAGACGTACTTCGATATTGGTGCGCGCCCCGCCGAACAGGCGGCCTTCCATGCGGACATAGGCGACCTTGCGGTCATTGAGCCACGGCACGTAATCGGAGGGACCAATGCGGATATCATCGTCCTGCAGGCGATTGTTGAGCACGGCCTGCACCGCTTCGGTCTTGCTCTCTCGCTTGTTGGTCAGGCGCTCCTGTTCGGTCATGTTCAGGAAGTCGGTGTTGCCCCCGACGTTAAGCTGATAGGTGCGGTCGATCTCGACGCCGCGCATCTTGGCCAGGTTGGCAAGCGTGCGGTGCACGATGGTCGCGCCGAACTGCGCCTTGAAATCGTCGCCAAGGATCGGCACGCCCGCGGCGCGGAATTTCTCGGCCCAGACCGGGTGCGAGGCGATGAAGACCGGAATGCCGTTCACAACGGCCACGCCCGCTTCCAGCGCGCATTCGACATAGAATTCCACGGCTTTCTGCGACCCGACGGGAAGGAAGATGATCATCACTTCCGCCTTGAGGTTGCGCAGCGTGTCGACCACCTCGGCCTGGCTCATCGCCGGTTCCGGCGACAGGCGGAACGACCGGTCCTCGGGGTTCTGCAGCATGTGCCAAGCAACCCCGTCGAGATCTGGCCCGCGATAGATTTGCGCGGTCTGATCATCGAGCTTGGTATAGAATTTCTCGGTGCAGTTGGGCTGGGCAAAGGCGGCCTCGCCAAGCGGCTTGCCGACCTTGCGCAGGTCAACATCAAAGCCCCCGACCAGTTCGATATCCTGCGGGCGATAACCGCCCAGATCGGGAAAGCTTACACCAACAGCGTCATCGCCCATGGCCTTGCAGTAGGATACGCCTTGAATCAGCGAGCTGGCACAGTTGCCAACACCCACGATCACGGTGCGGATGGGCGTAGGCGTCGTCTGAGAAGTCATTCGTGGTATTCTCCACCGGAAACGGCAATCAAGTGTGTGACATAACGGCCCGTTGCCGGATCCGTCGTATAAAGGCGCAGGCGCTCGACCCGGGGCAGAACACCGCCTTCATCAAGATCGAGAAACCCATAGATCAGCTCAAAATCACGATTGTTGCGCCGTGTCCATAGCGTGGCCTGAAAAGGTCCGGTCTGGCGCAGCTCGAGCGTCTCGTTGCGCATCGCGTTAAAGGAAACGACAAAGTCCCGCCCGTTGGCATGGCGCCGCGTGCGGACGCCGTATCCGAAGACACGTTCATACCAGCGCAGGGCCATGGTTTGCCCCTGTTCCTCGTAGCGGCGCCAATAGCCGACAATCGGTCGGCGCGCGTTCAGCATGCCGTCGGCATCGAACTTCGCGGCATAGACTACGGTATTGGCGTTCATCGTGCGTTGAACAAAAAACAGCTGGTAGCGGTCCTTGGGGTGCGGAAATCCCTTTTTTGCGACCGGCAGCTGGCTTGTCGTCTTGCTTTCGCCCCAGATCAGGCGAGGCTTTGCCTCGACCTCTTGCGGCACCAGCGCGCTCAACACCCATGTCAGGCCCAGAAACAGGGCCAATGACAATGAGAGGTGACGCAACCGGGGCATGCCGTTACTCCGCGCTCAGGCGAGCCCGCGCCGCATGGGCGCCGCCAGAGGCCTCGATCACGGCGTTGATCACCCGGTCGATGTCGGCCTCGGTGTGGCTTGCGGAAATGAAGAACCGGATACGCGGCAGATCCTTGGGAACGCCGATCTGGATGACGGGCGGGGCATATATCCCCTGATCCATCAGCTTCTTGGCAACTTGCAGGCATTCCATCGGCGTATCGAACATGATCGGCACAACCGCTTCACCCACGGCTGTTCCTGTGTTCAACCCGGCCTCGCGCGCCTTGTTCAGGAACATGACGGAGTTTTCGCGCAGGCGTGTGACCCGCTCGGGTTCGCGGCGCAGAATGCGCAGCGCCTGGTGCGAGCTGGCCACCGTCGCCGGTTGAAGGCCGACCGAATAGATAAAGCCCTGCACGCCGAAACGCATGACGTCGATCGCCGCCTTGTTGCCCGCGACAAACCCGCCAGCCGAGGCAAAGCTCTTGGAAAGCGTGCCCACCGACAATTCGATCCGCTCGGGGTCAACACCGAAATGCTCGCACGAACCGCGCCCCGTCGCGCCCAGCACACCATAGGAATGTGCCTCGTCCAGAAGAAGCCAGGCGTCGTGGCGTTCCTTGATCTCCAGAAGCTTCGGCAGGTCGGTGATGTCCCCGTCCATCGAGAACAGCCCCTCGGTACAGATCATCACCCGCGTATAGTTGCCGCGCTTTTCCTGCAGCAGCGCATCAAGTGCATCAAGGTCGTTATGCGGATAGGATACGACATCCGCCCGAACCCCCTGTGCACCCACCATGATCGAGTTATGCGCCAACTCGTCCACCACGATCAGGTCCTTGTGGTGCATGAAAAGCCCAATGACGCTCACATTGGTCAGATAGCCCGAGATCATCGTCATGACCCCGCCCACGCCAAGGAACTCGGCCATTTCCTCTTCAAAGGCGCGGTGCGCCATGCGTTCGCCCCCCACCAGACGCGACGCGCCCGCGCCGGTGCCGTGCCGATCGATGGCGGCCTTGGCGGCCTCGGTGGTCTCCGGGTGGTGCATCAGGCCAAGATAGTCGTAATGGGCCATCGACAGATAACCGTCGGGCCACTGGTCGCTCATGTCCTCGAGCATGTCCGTGGCAACGAAATACGGGTTGTCCTCTTCGATCAGGAAGCCACCGCCAAGGCGAAAAAACCGCTCGGTGAATTTCAAGAAGCTTGAGGTCTTGCTTTCCATGTACGTCCCCGTTCCGGAGTATTCAATCAATCTGGTGCGCGTGATCTGGTTCGCGCTCAATCGAACTGCCAAAAAACCCGCTAATTGCGGCAATCCCTAATCCGTTGCCGCGCGAATATGAAGTCCCAAGTGGCGGGAGGCCATAAAATTCATCGGCGTCAGGGGCAAAAACACCCGTTTTCCCACAAAGTCACTTATCTTTGCGATAGACGAAACACCGCCCTTCAACCGCGCCCGGCGGGGTTGGCAACTCGGTCAGGGTGTCAAAGTACATCCGGTCCGACGACACCATGAGCCCGCCCACGGCCAGCATCGGTTCGATGAGTGGTGAGATTTCGCGCGCGAAGCGGTCGTTTTTCTCAAGGTTGTGGCCGCCAAGATCGGCGTGGATCAGGCTGGCCGTCGCGCCAAACCGCTCCAGCGCCGCCGGAAGCGTTTCACGCACGTCGCCAAGAATGGTCATCTCTGGTTCTGGTGTCGAGGCCGGGTTGGATTCAACCTTGCGCTCGAACACGTAAATCGGTCGCCCCGACATGATTTCGCGCATGTGATCAAAGGTGCGCCCGTTGCCAAGGCCAAGCTCGAAAACCGGGCCGTCCATGTCCCCTGTCTGTTCAGCGGCATAGTTTAGGCAGGCGCGCTGTGACACCATTCTGTTGATAAAAACGTCCAGACGGCTCATGCGGGTCTCCTGATTTGCGGTCTTCAATCTCCTAGACCAGTTCCCGACCGGATGTCACCCCTACGTGGGTCCGACAAATCACCTCTGATCAAAAGTCATCAAACTGTCGCGCCCTTGCGTCCATCCGGGTGCTAGAAGCTTGCGACAAAGCGGATAATCATGTTCACTCGCAAAAAAGCGTCCACCTGCTTGTCAGGGCGAATATCCGGGCGCGTCAGGGGAAATTGGTGTGACCGCATTATTGACTGTTGAAAACCTGACCATCGGCTTTGATAACGCCGCACCTGTCGTGGACGATGTCAGTTTTTCGGTGAAACCCGGCGAGACGCTCGCGCTGGTTGGGGAAAGCGGCTCGGGCAAGACGTTGAGTTGTCGCGCGGCGCTGCGCATCCTGCCTGCGGCGGCCCAGGTGCGGTCGGGCAAGGTGTTGTTTGCCGGACCCGAGGGCGCGACCCCCATCGACCTGATGCAGCGTAGCGAACGGCAGATGTGCCGGGTGCGCGGCGAACGCATCTCGATGATCTTTCAAGAGCCGATGCGCTCCCTTTCGCCACTGCACAAGATCGGCAATCAGGTGACCGAGGTGCTGCGCCTGCACAAGCACATGGGCAAGGGCGAACAGCTCAAGCGCGTACTGGCCATGTTCGAACGGGTCGGCTTCAAAGACCCGGAGCGTGTGTACAACAGCTATCCTTTCGAGTTGTCTGGCGGGATGCGTCAGCGGGCCATGATCGCAATGGCCATGGTGGGCCGACCCGAACTGGTGATCGCCGACGAACCGACAACCGCGCTGGATGTGACCACGCAGGCGCAGGTGCTGGGTCTGATCAAGGACCTTCAGCAGGAATACGGCATGGCCGTGATCCTCGTGACTCATGACCTCGGGGTTGTGGCGAACATGGCCGACAGCGTGGTGGTGATGAACCGGGGCCGCGTGATGGAATCCGGCCCCGCGCCGTTGGTGTTGAGTGATCCCAAGCATGGCTATACCCGCGATCTGATGGCCGCCGCGCCCGAGATCCCGGCAACCCCGGTCGACAAGGGCAAGGAGACCGAGCGCGACTACATCCTCGAAATGCGCGATGTTTCCAAGACCTTCACGCTCAAGGGGTCGTCGCCGTGGAAGCCCAAGACAGTTGTTCACGCGGTGCGTGGCATCGAATTCGGTGTCGAGCGCGGCAAGACCCTTGCAGTCGTCGGTGAATCCGGCTCGGGCAAAACCACATGCGCCCGTATGGCGCTGGGCGCGGAACGTGCCGATCCCGGCGCGTCGATCCTGTTCCGCTCGGAAAAAGGCGCCGAACCTGTGGACCTGCAAAAGCTGAACAATGTCGAACGGCTTGCGTTCCAGCGCAAGGCGCAGATGGTGTTTCAGGATCCCTATTCCACGCTCAATCCCCGGATGCGGGTCAAGGATGCGCTGATGGAGCCGATGGAGATCCACGGCATCGGCAACACGTCCGAACGCATGGATCGCGCCGCCGAAATGCTGCGCTGGGTCGGGCTGTCCCAGAACATGCTGACCCGCTATCCGCACGCCTTTTCCGGCGGCCAGCGACAACGTCTTTCGATCGCGCGCGCCCTGATGCTGGGGCCGACGTTCCTTGTTTGTGACGAACCCACTTCGGCGCTCGATGTGTCGGTGCAGGAACAGGTGCTGACCCTGCTCGAAGAAATCCGCGACCGGCTCAACCTCAGCTACCTGTTCATTTCCCACGACCTTGCCGTCGTGGCGCGGATCGCCGACGAAGTTGCGGTGATGCGTTCGGGGTTGGTGGTCGAGCAGGGGCCGCCGGATCAATTGTTCTATAACCCCCAACACCCCTACACCAAGGCGCTGATCGCGGCTCAACCAGAGCCGGACATCAATCGCCCGATCAACCTCAGGATCGTGGCGCAGGGTGCCGGGGAACCCTCAACCTGGCCGGACGCGTTCCGCTTCGACGGTCTTGACGCGCCGCCGCTTACCGAGACGGGGCCAGGGCACAAGGTACGTTGCCATGTTTAAGAAACATCTCTTTGCCATTGCCATGTCGCTGTCCGCCACGCTGGCCGGGGCGACCGAGGTGCAGGAAAGCGCCTTCTGGAAAGCCGAGGTCGATCTTGGCAATCTGCCACCCGTCGCGGACCGCGTTCCGTCTGAACCGCTCATGGTCGATCTTGAGCGCAAGGGGCGCAGTTTTGGCCAGCAGGGCGGCACCCTGCGCACCATGGTCACGCGGGCCAAGGATGTGCGCCAGATGGTCGTCTACGGTTATGCCCGCCTCGTGGGTTATGATGCCCGCTACGAGATCGTACCAGATATTCTCCGGGCCATCGACATCGAGGATGACCGCAAGTTCACCATGCACCTGCGCGCGGGTCATCGCTGGTCGGACGGCCACCCGTTCACCTCCGAGGATTTCCGCTACTGGTGGGAGGATGTCGCCAACAACGAACTCCTGTCGCCCTCCGGCCCGGTCGATTTCCTGCGGGTTGAGGGCGAATTGCCCACCGTGACCTTCCCCGACGAAACCACCATCATCTATGAATGGTCCAAGCCGAACCCGCAATTCCTGCAATCCCTGGCCGAGGCGCGCCCGCCCTTCATCTATCGCCCGGCGCATTTTCTCAAGAAGCTGCACGCCAAATACGCCAACGAGGAAGAGCTTGACGAGCTGCTCTACGAGGCACGCGTGCGCAGCTGGCCCGCGCTGCACAATCGCAGCGACAACATGTACAAGTTCGACAACCCGGATCTGCCCACACTGCAACCGTGGATGCTGGCCACCAAGGACGGCAAGAGCCGCTTTCTTTTCGTGCGTAACCCCTATTATCACCGGGTCGACACCAACGGCGTTCACCTGCCCTATGTCGATGTCGTGGAAATGCAGGTCGTCGCGCCGGGACTGGTTGCCGCCAAGGCCAACGCAGGCGAAGTGGACCTTCAGGCGCGCGGGCTTGACTTCAAGGATACCGCGATCCTCAAGAAGGGCGAGGCCAACGGAAATTACACCACCCATCTCTGGGGCAACGGCACCGCCTCGCAAATCGCGATCTACCTCAACCTGAACTACAACGATGACGGCTGGCGCGAGATGATGCGCGATGTGCGCCTGCGCCGTGCCCTGTCGCTGGCGATCAACCGCAAGATCATCAACAAGGGGCTGTATTTCGGCCTCGCCAAGGAAGGCGCGATGACCGTGCTTCCGATCAGCCCCTTCTACAAGGAAGAAAACCGCAAGGCATGGGCAGATTACGATGTCGATCAGGCCAACGCGATCCTCGACGAAATGGGCCTGACTGAACGGGACAAGGACGGTTATCGCAAGCTGCCTGACGGGCGCCCGATGTGGATCGTGGTCGAAACTGCCGGTGAGCGGCAAGAGGTCGAAAACGCGCTCCAGATCATTATCGACAACTGGAAAGACATCGGGATCAAGCTGATCATGCGCCCGCTGGAACGCGATATTCTGCGCAACCGTGTCTATTCGGGGAACACCATGGCGGCGGTCTGGTTCGGCTGGGACAACGGCATCCCCCAGACCTACACATCGCCCTCCTACGTCGCCCCGCATCACCAGGAGTTCTTTGCCTGGCCGAAATGGGGGCAGTACCACCAGACCAACGGTGATGCGGGAGAGCCGCCCGACATGCCCGCTGCGATCCGGCTGAACGAACTGGCTGAAGCGTGGAACCGCGCCTATACCGCCGTCGAACGCGGGCAGGCATGGCAGGAGATGATCAACATCCACGCCGATCAGCTCTTTGCCATCGGTATCCTGAACTCCGCGCCCCAGCCGGTTGTTGTCTCAAACCGCCTGAAAAACGTGCCGGAAAAGGCAATCTGGGCGTGGTCGCCCGGCGCCCATTTCGGCATGCACCGCCCCGACGAATTCTATTTTGAGGACTAGGAACGAATAATGGCCATCCTGCGCTTTGCCATCTTCCGGTTCTTCACGATGCTGGCCACGTTGCTGGTGGTGTCGGTGATGATCTTCATCATCATCAACCTGCCGCCGGGGGATTACCTCTCCAACCAGATCAACGAACTGCGCGCCACCGGGCAATCCAACGGCATCGCCAAGGCGGAATTCCTGCGCACCGAGTATTCGCTCGATCAACCCTTGTGGAAGCAATACATGATCTGGATGGGCTTCATGCCCGGCCCGCACGGGTTTTTGGGCATTATTCAGGGCGAGTTTGGCTGGTCCTTCGAGTTTGACAAACCCGTGGCCGATCTTGTTGGCGGCGCGCTCTGGATGACCGTGCTGGTCAACCTTGCCGCCGTGCTCTTCATCTATGCCATCGCCCTGCCGCTGGGCGTGATCGCGGCAGCGCGTTCCAAGACTTGGATCGACTATACCTCGGCCTTTGTCGGCTATCTTGGCCTTGCCACGCCCAACTTCCTCTTGGCGCTGATCCTGTTCTATTACGGAAACCGCTATCTCAACCTGCCCATCGGCGGGCTGATGGACCCGAAATTCGAAGGCGAACCGATGTCGTTTGAGAAGATGAAATCGGTGCTGATCCACCTGATCATTCCGACCTTCGTGATCGGCACCTCCGGTGCGGCGGCCATGATGCAGCGCCTGCGCGCCAACCTCTTGGACGAGCTGGGTAAACCCTATGTGGAAACCGCCCGTGCCAAGGGGATGCGCGAAAGCGCGATGTTGGTCAAATACCCGCTGCGCGTTGCCTTCAACCCCTTCGTGGCCGACATCGGCACGCTGCTGCCTTCGCTGGTCTCCGGCTCGGTTCTGGTCTCGGTGGTGCTGGGCCTGCAAACCATCGGCCCCGTGCTGCTCACCGCGCTGAAATCACAGGACCTGTTCCTGTCGGCCTTCGTGCTGATGTTCGTGGCGCTTCTGACCCTGATCGGCACGCTGGTGTCTGACATCCTGCTGGCGCTGCTTGATCCCCGTATCCGCTTTGGAGGGCGTGAGAAATGACCATGACCCCCGACGGACGCTATGTTGACGACCAGCCCTATGAGCGCGACATTGGCGCAGAGGCGCGCCATGCCGATCTCGACATGTCCAATACGCGGCTTTTGTGGTTGCGCTTCAAGCAGCACAAGCTGGGGCTTATTTCGGCCCTGTTCCTTCTGCTCAGCTACCTGATGCTGCCTGTGGCGGGCTTCATCTCGCCCTACACGCCCAACGAGCGGCAGGAAGACTACCTCTACCACCCGCCGCAATGGATTCACTTCTTTCATGAAGGCAAGTTCATCGGACCGCATGTCTACGAGACAACAGCCCAGATGAACCTTGAAGAATTCGCGTGGGAATACGTGGCCGATGAAAGCAAACCCGCCAGGCTCGAATTCTTCTGCAAAGGCGGGCAATACCGCCTCGCCGGGCTGATCAAGACCGACACACACCTGTTCTGCGCCCCAGAAGGCGCCACCGTCTTCCTCTGGGGATCCGACCGATTGGGGCGCGACGTGTTCAGTCGCATCATGTACGGCGCGCAACTGTCGCTCACCGTGGGTCTCGTGGGCATCACCGTGTCTTTCGTGATCGGCATCGTGCTGGGGTCGATCGCGGGGTATTTCGGGGGCTTCCTAGACTGGATCATCAACCGCGTGATCGAAATCCTGCGTTCCCTGCCGGAATTGCCGCTCTGGCTTGCGCTTTCTGCAGCGGTGCCCTCGCACTGGGGCCCGGTTGCAGTGTTCTTCATCATCTCGATCATCCTCGGGATACTTGACTGGCCGGGATTGGCGCGCGCGGTGCGAAGTAAATTCCTGTCGCTGCGCGAAGAAGAATTTGTGCGCGCCGCCGAGATGATGGGGGCCAAACCAAGCCGCGTGATCCGCCGTCACTTGCTGCCCAACTTCCTCAGTCACCTGATTGCCTCGGCAACACTCTCGATCCCGGCCATGATTCTTGGTGAAACCGCGCTTTCGTTCCTCGGCCTCGGCCTGCGCGCGCCGGCGGTCAGTTGGGGAGTCATGCTGAATGATGCCCAGAACCTCGCCTCGATCGAGATCTATCCGTGGACCGCGATCCCGATGCTGCCCATCGTGGTGGTGGTGCTGGCCTTCAACTTCTTTGGGGACGGTCTGCGCGACGCGCTCGATCCCAACCGAAGCTAGGTCAAGTCGGGCGCGCTCCCCAAAAGGCGCCCACTCTTCATTTTGCCCAAAATACCTCCGGGGGGCGCCGCCAAAGGCGGCGGGGGGCTGGCCCCCCTAACAACGCAACGCCCGCCGCGTTAATCCCGGTGTCGACCGATCTGATACCGACGCAATACCGACGTGATACCGACGCAACGCCGAAGCCGGTTTTGCCAACAAACAAAGGCGTCAACCCCCGAGTCGCCCCCTAGCGGTCGTCACCGCCCCCGGCGTCCGGTCCGTCGTCATCGTCCATCGCGGCCTCCACCGCGCCGACAACCGCCTCGCGCTGCTTGGGCGTCAGGCCCTGCGCATCCTCATCCGCAATTCTGACCGTCACTTCGCGGTGGGCAAACTTGATGCCTTCGCGCTCGAACAGCTCGCGGATGTCCTGATAGACTTTCTTGCGCACCAGCCATTGGTCGCCCGGCTTGGTCATGAACTTGACGCGGATGATCATCGCGCTGTCCTGCATCTCGACCACGCCCTGAGACTTCAGGGGTTGGATGAAATTATGCCCGATCACCGGGTCATCCAGCAGCTCGATCCCAAGCTTCTTGACCAGCTTGCGCACCTTCTCGACATCCGTGTCATACGTCACGCGCAGCTTGAGTTTCATGATCACCCAATCCCTTGAGAAATTGGTCAGGTGCTGAATTTCGCCGAAGGGAATGGTGTGCAGCGGCCCAAGGTGGTGGCGCAGCTGAAACGAGCGGACCGAGATCTTCTCGACCGTGCCTTTGACGCTGCCGATGTCGATATACTCGCCCTTGCGGAACGCATCGTCGAACAAGAAGAACGCGCCGGAAAAGATGTCCCGCACAAGCGACTGCGCCCCGAACCCGATGGCCAGGCCAACCACACCGGCACCGGCAAAGAGCGGGCTGACATTCACGCCCAGTTCCATCAACACGATCAGCGCAATCGTGACGATGATCACCAGCAGGATCACGCTTCGGAACAGCGGAAGCAGGGTCGCAAGGCGGCTCGCACTGTTGGCGCCGCCCTCGTCGCCAAGCTCCGCCTCCTCGGATTCATCGCCCTGTTCTTCCTGAATTTTTGTGTCGATCCAGATCCGGAAGACATGGAACACGATATAGCCGATGAACACGATGACCGCGACGTCGAGGAAACGATCCGAAAGCGAGCTTTGCGACGACATGAGATCCTGTGCGCCAAAGATGCGCAGGGCTGCATAAAGCCCCGCCACCACGGCCAGAATCCCCGAAACCCGCCGCGCAAGGTCCTCGAATGTGCTGATCCGGCGGTGGTCGAGAAACCGTTGGATTTTCTCGAGTTCGTCTTCCTGCTGCGCGTCAAGCGGTGCGCCGTCTTCCGCACTTTCGCGCAGTGCGTCCGCCGCCTCGTTCATTTCCTGCAGGTTTCGGGACCGGGCGAAATAGCGCTCGATGGCAAAGTTGATCGTGGCATAGACCACCATGATCGAAGTGAAGATGAAATACGCCCCGGCGATCAGCGGGATCGAGGTCGGCTGTCCCAGCACGAGGTCGAAGGCCAGCTCGGCCGAGCCGTAGAGAATGTAGAGTATGAAAATCGGGGCCCAGAGAATGCTGGCCCAACGGGTCAGCAGCGTCACGTTTTCCGGCGCACGCCCATTGCGCATCGCGGTCGAAATTGCCCTCTTGTTGACGAGAACCATCGAGATGTTGGCCACTGCGATCACCACAGTCAGTGCAAGCAGCATCACCGCGTAGACGTCGTAGTTCAGGCCCAGTTCCTTGAGCCAGGCGCCGAACACCGTCGCGCAGATGTCCAGAATGGCAAGCGAAAACGCCCAGTGATGCAGGCGTTTGGAATCCTTCGTGGTCAGCGCGGGGATACGGTATTGCGCAAGGTAGGGTGACAGGATCATGCGCCATACCAGCGACACGACCCGGCACAGGGCATAGGCCGCATTGATCGAGACAATGGTGAACCGGATCGCGGTGTCATCTGCCGGGCCGTGAATGATCAGCCCCAGCAGGAAAGCGATGAACATCGAAATGGCCACGCCGATCACACCCGCAACAAAACGCACGACGAGGAATGGCAGCTTCTCTGAATAGCCCTGCGGGTTTTCCTTGATCATGGGAATGACAAACCGCGCAGCCAGTTTCGGCCCATAAACAAAGCGTTCAAACAGTATGCCGACGAAGAAAAAGCTCAGCATCCACAATAACGTGCGAACGAAGGCCATGATCGTTCCGTCCGGGCTGGACGCGCGCAGAATGAACAGAACTTCGTTGATAGCGGCCGGGAGCGCATCCAGACGGCTGTTCAGCACAGAGCGGAAATCGTCGACCTCGGATTGCACCTGCATCAGCGCACCCTTGCCCTGATCCTCGGATGCGTCTTCCACGTCGCCGCTGGACGGGGCAGCATCGGGACCGACGGGCTGCCCGCTGGCGTCGAGTATGATCACGCTCATCCCGTTGCGCGCCGCTTCCTCCACGATGCTTGCAATTGCCGGATTCTGTGGCGCATCCACTGTTTCCTGGGCATCAGCCATGTGCAGCGGGAGCAGCAAAGCCAGACAAAGAGTCACAATAATCGAGGTGAGTAACTGGCGCATGGTGGTTTCGCGATCCTCTTCTACACGTCCAATCTCTAGCGCGACTTGCAGGTGCGGGCAAATCGCAATGCCGTGCTGTTTGCCGCGCAACACAAACGCACTTTGGCATTGGTGTCCCACCTTTGTTTCCCTTGCGGGAGTTTTTCCCGCTTTGGGCGTGACAACAGGTGCCATTTTCTATAGCGCAGCACTGAACCTGTCAGACAATCGGATACTGTGAGGCAAGGAACTCGTGAGCCAAGCGAAACAGGACAAGATCGCCGTTTTGGGGCTGGACTATGTGGGCCTGCCTTTGTCGCAGTCCCGTGGACGGCCGGGGTTCGAGGTGATCGGCTTTGATCCCGACACCCGCAAAACGCGCGCATCCGATATTGTAGACGAGCTGGAAAGCTACTCGACAGAGGTTCATGTCCGGGACCCACATGTTCATGCAGATGACATCCGACATGAGTATGGAATATCTCCGGTTTCGGAGGCAGACGCGGGTACATATGATGGGATCGTCATCGCGGCGGCCCATGGCGTGTTCGCAAGCATTTGCGGAGCAGCAATCAGGGCACTCGGAAAGCCGGGCGCTTTGCTTTACGATATTGAGGGTTTTTGGCAAAATCCGAGTCGGATTTGAGGTTGTAACAAGGTGGAGAGCGGGGCGAGGGCGTGTCTGACGCGATTTCCATAAACTGCGAAAACGGGGCAGGAGACTCGCCGCGCGTGCTGTTCTACAGCCATGATACCTATGGCTTGGGGCATCTGCGCCGGTCGCGTGCGCTGGCCAGCGCGATCACGCAGGCGGACGAACGGATTTCTGCACTGATCCTGACCGGTTCGCCGGTGGCCGGGAGGTTTACCTTTCCCGAGCGCGTTGATCATATCCGTTTGCCCGGTGTGACCAAAACGCCGGATGGGGACTACAAGTCAGAGCGGCTTGGATTGCATATCGACGAAACCACGGCGTTGCGGGCCGGGTTGATCAAGTCGACGGTAGAGCATTTCGATCCCGACATCCTGATCGTCGACAAGGAGCCGACCGGGTTCCGGGGCGAGTTGTTGCCCGCGCTGGACTGGCTGAAAGAAAAGCGCAAGGCCCAGATCGTTCTTGGTTTGCGGGATGTGCTGGACGACCCAGAGGTGCTGGCCGCCGAATGGAACCGCAAGGAGGCGCTCGCCGCGGCGGAAAAGTACTATGATGAGACCTGGGTCTATGGCCTGCGCTCGATTTGCGACCCGACCGAGGGGTTGAGCCTGTCGACCTCGTTCCGGTCGCGCATGAAATTCACCGGCTATCTGCGCCGGGACGAACTGACCGAAGGAGAAATCCCGCTGGAACCCTATGTGCTGATCACGCCCGGCGGCGGTGGTGATGGGGCCAGCATGGTGGACCTTGTCCTGTCGGCCTATGAGCGCGCGCCGGATCTCGGGCCAAACGCGCTTTTGGTCTATGGGCCCTTCCTGTCGGGTGTTCAGCGGGCCGAGTTCGAAATGCGTGTCGCCGCGCTGAACGGACGGGTGCGGGCGGTGGGCTTTGAAAGTCGGATGGAGAACCTGTTTGCCGGGGCGCAGGGCATTGTGTGCATGGGGGGATACAACACGTTCTGCGAGGTTCTGTCCTTTGACAAACCCGCCGTGATCGTGCCACGGACCAAGCCGCGTCTCGAACAATATATCCGCGCCAGCCGGGCCGAAGGATTGGGGCTTGTCCGAGTGCTGGATGAATACCGTGACGGGCTGACGGCGGATGCGATGATCGCCGCCATTCGTGCCTTGCCGTCGCAGCCCAAGCCCAGCTCTGCATTTGTCCCCGGGCTTCTGGACGGGCTGGATTTCGTGTCCGGCCGTGTCCTGCAGATGCTCGGCCTGCAGAAGTCCCAAGGGGTCGCATGACGTCTGCAAAACGCAAGCTGGCGGTGGTCGTCAAGGGCTGGCCGCGGCTTTCCGAAACCTTCATCGCGCAGGAACTGGTCGCTCTGGAAGAGGCCGGTTACGCGCTCGATCTGTGGTCCCTGCGCTTTCCCACCGACAAGAAGCGCCACCCCTTGCATGACCGCCTTCAGGCCGAGGTGCGGTATCTGCCTGAATACCTGCATCAGGAACCGTTCCGGGTGCTGCGCGGCGTTGTGAAATGCGTGTTCCGCGATGGTTTTGCTCGGGCATTTGGGGCTTGGTGGCGCGACCTGCGGCGGGATCGGACCCGCAACCGCGTACGCCGTTTCGGACAGGCTTGCGTGATGGCCGCGGAAATGCCGTCAGAGACAGCGGCAATCTATGCCCATTTCATGCATACACCGGCTTCGGTCGCCCGCTATGCGGCGATCCTGCGAGGTATGCCCTGGGCCGTTTCGGCCCATGCCAAGGACATCTGGACTTCGCCCGAGTGGGAAAAGCGCGAGAAGCTGCAGGACGACACGTTTGGCGCGACTTTCCTGGCCACCTGCACCGGCGTAGGGGCGACACATTTGCAAGACCTGGCAGACCGGCCCGACCGGGTTGAACTGGTGTATCACGGGCTCGACATCGCCCGGTTTCCGCCGCCGCCCGAAAACCGCCTGGATGCCGACGCCACTCGGTTTCTGTCGGTTGGACGTCTGGTTGAGAAAAAGGGGTTTGATCGTCTTCTCGAAGCGTTCGCACGCCTGCCGGATGATCTGGAATGGCACTGGGAGCATATTGGCGGCGGTGGGTTGAGCAATGCTCTCAAGACGCAGGCCGACCGGCTGGGGTTGGCGGATCGGATCACTTGGCGCGGTGCGTGTGATCAGCCCGAGGTAATCGAGGCCATGCGCCGGTCCGACATTTTCGTGCTGCCCAGCCGGATCGCCGACGATGGCGACCGTGATGGTTTGCCCAATGTGCTCATGGAAGCGGCCTCGCAAAAACTGTGCCTTCTGTCCACGCCGGTTTCGGCCATTCCCGAATTCATCACCGACGGGGAACATGGCGTTCTGTCAAGCGATGCACCTTCGGACCTTGCCGCTGCGCTGGAACACCTGGCCCGCGCCCCGGCACGCCGCGAGGCACTGGCAGAGGCAGCCTATGATCGTCTTAACGCCCATTTCCTGATGGCACCGGGGATTGCGCAACTGGACAGGCGGTTGCAAAGCCTGTTTGCGGCGGCCTGCTGATGTCGCGGATCGCCTTTTACGCCCCTTTGAAATCGCCCGATCATCCGGTGCCCTCTGGCGAGCGTGAAGTGGCGCGCAACCTGCTCAAGGCACTTGCCCGCGATGGTCACCAAGTTGAACGGGTCTCCGAGTTTCGCAGCCTAGACAAGCAGGGGGATCCGGCCCGGCAGGCGGTGCTGATCACGCAGGCCGAAGCCGAGGTGCACCGACTTGTGGCGAAAGCTCCTTGGCAGGCCTGGGTGACGTATCACAGTTACTACAAGGCGCCCGACCTGCTTGGCCCGGCTGTCTGTGACGCGCTTGGCATTCCCTATCTCACCATCGAGGCAACCCGCGCGGCCAAGCGATTGTCCGGGCCATGGGCGATGTTCGAAGAAAGAGCCGCCGCAGCCTGTGACCGCGCCGACGTGCTGTTCCATTTCACCGCCCGCGACGCAGATGGGTTGCGCCCGTTCCTGCGGCGCGGTCAGCGCCTTGTGCATTTGGCCCCGTTTCTTGGGCAAGTGGCCTTGCCGGACATCGCCGCGCCATGCGATCCCCCGATCATCCTGCTTGCCGGCATGATGCGGCCCGGAGACAAGCTTGCCTCCTACGACATTGCTGCCAGAACCTTGGCGAAACTGCCCGATGGTCCATGGCGGGCCGAGATTGCCGGGGACGGTCCAATGAAGGACGAGGTCGCCGCGATGTTCGCGCCGTTGAGCCGGAAGGTTGCATTCCTCGGGCAGTTGGACAGCGACGGCATGGCTGCAGCCTATCGCCGGGCGCGGGCCTTTTTCTGGCCGGGGGTGAACGAGGCCTTTGGTATGGTGTATCTCGAAGCCCAGGCCGCCGGGGTGCCGGTGGTTGCCGAAAACCGCGAGGGGGTTCGCGATGTTGTCGCCCCCGGTGGCCTTGTGCCCGCGCAGGCGGAAGAAGCCCTTGCCGCCGAGTTGCATCACCTGTTGAATGACACCACCTATCACGCACGCCGTGCAAAAGAGGCGCGCACAAGGATCGCGGCGCACCACCTGATCGGCGCGGCGCGTGACACGCTTTGGGGCACACTTGCCCCGATGATACCGGAGGCCGAATGATCCGCTTTGCCATGATGCGCCACGGACACACTGACTGGAACCGCGCGGGCCGGATTCAGGGCCGCACAGATATACCGCTGGACGACATGGCGCGCGCGGATTTGGCGGGATACACGCTGCCGGATGGCTGGCGCGACGCCGACGTTTATGCGAGCCCCCTGACCCGTGCTTGTGACACGGCCCGGATCGTGGCCGGGCACACACCAACGCTGGTACCTGAACTGATCGAGATGGACTGGGGGACATGGGAAGGGCTCAGGGGCGTCGATCTCAAGGCGGACCCGTCCTCTGGTTTTCGCGATATTGAACATTGGGGCTGGGATTATCGCCCTCCCGGAGGGGAAAGCCCCCGCGACGTCTGGGCGCGGCTTGAGCCGTGGTTGATGTCGCTTGAACGCGACAGTATCGCGGTGTGCCATATCGGCACGATGCGTATCGTTCTTGCACGGGCCTATGGGTGGGATTTTGACGGCCCTGCGCCATATCGCATCAAACGAAATCGCCTGTTCGTGGTCGAGATTTCGGACGCGGGTGTACGTGTGGCGGACCCGGATATCGTGCGATTGGAGACGCGCCAGTCATGAAAGTTCTGATCGCGGTCACGCACCTGCTTGGGGCAGGCCACCTGTCGCGCGCGGTGACACTGGCGCGGGCATTTTCCGATGCAGGCCATGAGGTGACGGTGCTCTCGGGTGGTCGCGCGGCACCGCATCTTGACATGGATGGCCTGAACCTCGTCCAGTTACCGCCGCTCACCTCGGACGGCACCAATTTCACCCGTCTTCTGGATGAAGATGGGCAGGTGGTGGATGAAACCTATCTTGCGAAGCGGACGGAGGGCATGGTGAAAACGCTGCGCGCCCTGTCCCCTGATGTGCTCATCACCGAGCTTTTTCCCTTTGGCCGCCGTGCACTGTCGGCCGAGTTTCTCGCGCTGTTGCAGGCGGCAGGCCAGATGCGCCCCGAACCGCTGGTGCTGGCCTCGATCCGAGACATACTTGCGCCGCCTTCCAAGCCGTCCAAGGCTGACCGCGCACGGGAAATCCTGCTGGAACACTATGACGGGGTGCTCGTGCATTCCGACCCGAAAATCACCAGGCTGGAAGACAGTTGGCCGGTGGCCGAAGTGATCCAACCTTTGCTGCATTATACCGGGTATGTCGCGCCGCCACCCGCCGCGCCGCATCCGTCCGGAGTGGGGCAGGACGAGATCATCGTCAGCGCGGGTGGAGGGGCTGTGGGGCAGGCTTTGTTTGAATGTGCAGTCGAGGCGGCGCGGCAATCTCCATTGCCTTGGCGCCTGCTGGTGGGCGGCGCAGAGCGCAACGACCGGATCGCTGAACTTGCGGCGCGAGCGGGAGATCTTGAGATCACCATCGAACCCGTGCGCCCGGATTTTCGCGAGATGCTGACCGGTGCGGCGGCTTCGGTGAGCATGTGTGGATACAATACGGCGCTGGATCTGTTGCAGACCGGGCTTCCCGCTGTTCTGGTGCCATTTGATGACGGCGGTGAAGTCGAACAGAGCCTGCGCGCCTGCGCGCTCGCCGCGCTTCCGGCGGTGGATGTGATTCCGACCGTTGAGTTGACACCCGAAGCCATGGCGGCAGCAGTCGACTCCGTGATGGCAGAGGGGCGGCGCAGCGGCGATGGCCTTGCCATGCGGGGCGCACAAGAAACCGTAGAGATTGTGGAAGACCTTCTCGGGAAGATGCGCAAATGAGGGTCGATTTTGCCAGTTTGCGTGCCGAGTTGACTTTGTGGCGCGCGCAGGGGAAATCCTTTCCGCTCTGGTGGCGGGACGACGACGCGGTGGCGCCGACCGCCGCACTGGACCGTCTTGCCGTGCTCAGCCACGAGACCGGCGTCCCGGTGCATCTGGCGATCATCCCAAGCGAGGCGACGCCGGATCTGGCGCGGGCCCTTGACGACAGCTTTGTGCCGGTCGTGCATGGCTGGGCCCATGCCAACAACGCGCCGGAAGGGCAGAAGAAAGCCGAGTTCGGACCGGGCCGTCCAAAGGCCGAGATCGAGGCCGATTTGAAGGCGGGTCTGGCAAGGATGGAAGACCTGTTCGGCGCGCGTTTGGCGCGGATGTTCGTGCCGCCTTGGAACCGGTTGGACAATGGTGCGTTGCCTTTGTTGCAGTCGCTGGGATACGAGTCGGTTTCGACCTATTTGCCGCGCAAGTCGGTCGATGCTGTGCCGGGGCTGGAACAGATCAACACCCATATCGACCCGATCTTCTGGCGCGGCACACGTGGGCTTGTACCGCCAGAAGCTATTTTGGAACAGACGGTTGCCCTGTTGCGTGACAGGCGGGAGGGGCGGTCAGACAATGCCGAGCCCTTGGGGTATCTGACACATCACCTTGTACATGACGCGGATATCTGGGAGTTCTCGCGTCAATTCATTTTGGAACTTTGCGAGGGGCCCGTGACGCTCTTTCGGCAGAACGGAAAGGACAGGACATGAGCCGTTTGGACAGCATGATGCGGCGGCTGGCCGCCCAGCGGGACGGGCTGGAATGGGGGCACGCCTGTGTGGCTGGGGTCGAAGGCGATTACGTGGATATGGGGCTTGGCAATGGCCGCACCTATGACCACCTGCGCGAGATCGCGCCCGATCGCCGGATATGGGTCATCGACCGTGTATTGCAATGTCATCCTTCCTGCATTCCACCCGAGCAGGACTTCCTGCAAGGCGAAGCCGAAGACATGCTCAGGAAACTGGCCGCGAGCGGCGCCAAGATCGTGTTGGCGCATTATGACTTTGGCTTTGGCGAGAAAGACAAGGACGTGGCCGAAGCCGCGCGTCTGTCGCCCATGATTGCCGATATCATGGCGCCGGGCGGCGTTCTGATTTCAGGCCAGCCGCTGGTCGGTTTTGAGCAGGTGCGTGGCCCGGAAACCGTCGCGCCGGACCGCTACTGTTTCTACAGAACCTGACCCAAAGGCGTTGAAAAACGCTTTCCGTGCAGATCATTCCGCCGCCGGCAGCTTGAACGCGGCGGCTTCGGCCTTGGTCAACATCGCGCCTTGCTTGCGCTCTTTGAGCACTTCGCGGGCGTGGGCGTACATGTCGTCCTGCCAGAAGATCAGACAGCCGTTGCACCCCTTGCCGCAACAGCCTTCGGTGCCTTTGCGGTTGGTCTTGAAACGGCGCGTATTGGTGTCGGCCTCGATTGCCTCGACCAGCGCATCGCGGCGGCGTTTATAGGCGGTTTCGTTCGTGGAATCCTTGACCTCCATCGCCAGCGCCGTCTTGTCGAGTTGCAGCCGTTTCCACTGTTCCTCAGTCAGCGCGCGCTCCTTGCGCAGCACGGTCATCGGCGGGAAGTTGTGCCGCAGATCGTCCATATCTTCTTGTTCAAAAAGAGAAAACGGCAGGCGGATCACGGTTTTTGTCGAGCCGTGGATAACCTCTTTTTTCTCACCGGTCTCAGCCACTTCGTATTCGTAACCGCGCAGAAGAATCGTGTTGCGGGCCACCGGCGAGACAATCTCGATCACGTCGCCCGGCTCTAGTTTGTTCTTCACTTCGACAAAGAAGGCATCGTCCTTCACCTCGGTGACGAACCCGGCATATTCCCACTGGGCAATGGCCTGTGTCTGCTCATAGCCGTGGGCGAGGTTGGTCAGTCGGCCCTTGTGGAAGGCGAGCGTATAGCCGCGGTTTCCAACCGTTTCGAGCTCTTCCATATAGTCGGCCGCGTTCCAGTTTTCGGGGTCCGCGTAATAGTCATCAATCGCCATGCGATAAGCGCGGGCGACGATGGCGGCATAGTATTCCGACTTGCCACGCCCCTCGACCTTGAGACTATCCACGCCAATCCGCAGATAGTCGTCAAGCTTGGGCATCAAGCACAAGTCCTTGGAATTCAGGATATAACTGCCGCGTTCATCCTCTTGAATGGGGAGAAATTCACCGGGCCGCACGCCTTCTTCCAGCAGAAACTCGAACATGTGCAGGTTGTCTTCGTCGACGATCAGTTCCTGCACGGTGCCATCCTTGAGGCGCATGTGGAACTTGTAGTTCCAGCGGCAGGAGTTGGCACAGTTGCCCTGGTTCGCGCCACGCTCGGCCATGAAGTTCGACAACAGGCAGCGACCGGAATAGGTCATGCACATGGCGCCGTGGATGAAGGCTTCGAGCTTGATATCAGGACATTTTTCGCGGATTTCTTCCAGTTCCGGAAACGAGACTTCGCGTGCCAGAACCACCAGGTCGGCGCCTTGGGACTGCCAGAACTGTGTGGTCAGCCACGAGGCGATATTGGCCTGTGTCGAAACGTGCAGCGGGATTTCGGGGGCGCGTTCGCGCACGAACTGGAACACACCGGGATCGGAAATGATCAGCCCGTCAGGCTTCACCTTGCGTACCGTGTCGATATATTCGTCGAGCTTGGGTATATCTTTGTTATGACTAAACAAATTGAGCGTGAGGTAGGCGCGGCGGCCATGCGCGTGGCAGAACTCGACGCCCTCGATCACCTCTTCCAGAGAGAATTCCGACTTGGTCCTGAGCGACAGGTCAGGCGTGCCAAGATAGACGGCATCGGCACCGTAAAGCACCGCCATCTTGAGTTTTCGCAGGTTGCCCGCAGGCATCAGGAGTTCGGATTTTTTCTGGGTCATGAGTCGCGCATCCATGATAAGAGGGCCGTCTTACACGGGATCTGCCATTGGCGCAAATCGCAGTTTTGGGCGCGTCGGTGTTACGTCGGTATCATGTCGGTATTGCATCGGTATTGGAATCCAGCCTGTTCGGCTTGGGGATTTTCGGCATTTCAAATATTGAGCTTCAAGCCTGAAGCAAAATCTGGCTTGGCCTACCATGGCCACAAGTCAGGAAACCCCCTTTGTCATGTTTGTGAGGGCTTGTGTGACAAGAGTGTTCGGACAATGGTCCGAGGGGCAAGGTCCGGCGGGTCAACTCCAAATCAGGGCCGGGGTCGAACCCTGGGCAAGGGGTTTGGGTGCCCTTTTCAATCGTGAAGCGGAGGTGATCCGGATATGAGCATTGCCGACAAACATGCCATCGTAAGCGAGGGCGGTTCCGGGGCGGGGGCAGCAATCGCAGAGGTGCTGGCCCATGCCGGGGCGCGGGTGACGGTGTTGGGCAGGCGCGAAGCACCTTTGCGGGAGGTTGCGAAGCAGCACAAGGCCATTGGCTGGGTGACATGTGACGTGACCGACCGGGACGCCGTCGGGGATGCGTTTCGCCAGGCGCGGGGGCTGAACGGTACCGTTGAGATCGTGGTTGCCGCTCCCGAGGGCGGGGAGCGCGTGCCATTTGAGGAGATGACGAACGAGCAACTGGATGCTTCGCTAGCGGTCAATCTCAAGAGCGTGGTTCACTGCTGGCAGGCCGGGTTGGCCGACATGCGCCGGCATGACTGGGGGCGGCTGATCGCGGTGGCCTCGATGGCCGGGTTGAAGGGCTCCCCCTGTGTCAGCGGCGATTGCGCCGCCGGATTTGGGGTGGTCGGGCTGACGCTGGCAGTAGCGATTGAGCTGGATACGAGCGGGATCACGGTCAATGCGATTTGCCCCGGCTATGTGGAATCCCGGATCATGGACCTGTCGCGATCCGATATCGTGGAAAAAGCCGGGTTGGAGTTGGACAAGGCAAAGGCCGCCTTGCAGCAGATCAGCCCGCAGCGCCAATTCAATCGGACAGACGAAATTGCCGCTGCGGCGCTTTGGTTGTGTTCCGAAGAAGCGGGCGCGATTAACGGTCAAGTGCTCAGCCCGTCGGTGGGTGAAAATTGAGGAGCTCCGGCCGGAGGCAAGCTGCAGTGGCGGTCCTGTGGCACATTGTGGGACACCCGCAATCCTATGGTGTGCCGGGTTCTCAGCCAAGGGGAAGGGGGATCACCCGCCATGGCGTAACCCTTGCAAAACCATGTCAAAGCGGTCATCGAATCCCATAGTTATCCCCGGTCCATAGCCGCCATCGCGGTTCCGACCTTGGCCGAGACCGGGACATTCCAACCTTTTCGATTGCGGGAAGACACATGACCAAGCCCCCCTTTGACCCAAGCCGGGACGGCGCGAAGATGTCCTTTGTGGATGCGATGTCCTATGGCGACTATCTCCATCTGGACGCGTTGCTGGACCAGCAGTTCCCACTTTCCGGCGCCCATGACGAATTGCTGTTCATCATCCAGCACCAGACCAGCGAATTGTGGATGAAACTGGCCATACATGAACTGGGCGCGGCGCGGCAGGCGCTGGTCGACGGCGACATGGCGCATATGTTCAAGATGCTGGCCCGAGTGAGCCGGATTTTTGAACAGCTCAACAGCGCGTGGGATGTGCTTCGCACCATGACGCCTGCCGATTACACGCGGTTTCGCGAGGCCCTGGGGCCGTCGAGTGGGTTCCAGTCTTGGCAATACAGGATGATCGAGTATGTGCTGGGGAACCGGAACCCGAACCTTCTGAAGCCGCATGAGCATGTGCCGGACGTGCACCACGTTCTGTCGGCGGAACTGGCGCGTCCGAGTTTTTATGACGAGGTGATTGCCCTTTTGTACCGCGAACTGGACGGCCCGGATGCCACCCCGCCCGCGCCCCAGCTCAACGCGCCTCATGAGGCGATTCCAGAAGTTCAGGCGCGCTGGAAGATTGTTTATGAAGATGTCGATGCCCATTGGACCCTTTACGAACTGGGCGAGAAGCTTGTGGACCTTGAGGATTATTTCCGACGCTGGCGGTTCAACCATGTGACCACGGTGGAACGGGTGATCGGGTTCAAGCGCGGGACAGGGGGAACTTCGGGTGTGCAATATTTGCGTAAGATGTTAAGCGTCGAACTGTTTCCCGAACTTTGGCATCTGCGAGGAGAATTGTGATCATGGGTGTGACACTGCCAAGAAAAGAGCTGTTCGATATCCCCGAAGGGGTCATCTATCTTGATGGCAACTCGCTGGGTGTTCTGCCCAAAGGGGCAGCTGAGCGTGCCACGCGCGTGATCCGCGAGGAATGGGGGCAGCAGTTGATCCGGGCGTGGAACACAGCCGGGTGGATGGCCTTGCCGCAGGACTTGGGTGATACGCTGGCGGGGCTTCTGGGCGCGCCTGCCGGGTCGGTGGCTACTGGCGATACCCTCTCGATCAAGGTGTACCAGGCTCTTGCCGCCGCCCTGAAGATGCGCCCGGACCGTCGGGTGATCCTCTCGGACAACGGCAACTTCCCGTCTGACCTTTATATGGCCGAGGGGCTGATCGGGACCATCGACAAGGGGTACGAGCTGCGCACACCCGCGCCTGAAGACGTGATGGAGGCCATCACCGAAGAAGTGGCCGTGGTGATGCTCACGCAGGTCGACTATCGCTCGGGGCGGATGCATGACATGGCGGCGATCACGCAGCGCGCGCATGACATGGGCGCGGTGATGATCTGGGATCTGGCCCATTCGGCGGGCGCGGTGCCGGTGGATCTGACAGCCAGCAACGCGGAATTCGCAGTGGGCTGTACCTATAAATACCTCAACGGCGGGCCCGGCGCCCCGGCCTTTATCTATGTGCGCCCGGATCTTGCGACCAAGGTACAGCCAGCGTTGTCGGGGTGGCTTGGTCATGATGCGCCCTTTGCAATGGAGCGCAATTACCGCCCGGCCATGTCGACCGAACGCATGCGCGTCGGCACTCCTGCGATCCTGCAATTGTCGGTGCTACAAGAGGCGCTCAAGGTGTGGGAAGGCGTAGACATGGCCGATTTGCGCGCCGCGTCGATGCGCCTGTGTGATCTGTTCATCAAGGAAGTCGAGGCGCGCTGTCCGCGGCTGGAACTGGCCTCGCCGCGTGATGCCGCGCTGCGCGGTTCGCAGGTGTCGTTCGGGTTCGAGCACGGCTATGCGGCGATGCAGGCGCTCATTGATCGTGGCGTGATCGGCGATTTTCGCGCGCCCAACATCATGCGGTTTGGCTTCACACCCTTGTACATCGACGAGGGCGACGTGATCGCCGCAGCGAAAATCATTGAAGACGTGATCACGCAGGAGCTTTGGCGGGACCCAAAATACCAGACGGTTTCAAGGGTCACGTAACATCGGGCTGCCCGTTTCGGCGAGTTTGCCGGGTGGTCAAATTCGAGCATGCGCGCCCGGCTGCCTTTGCGCAGGCCGGGCGCGTTCTGTTCAGGGGTGCGTCAGAACTGCCAGCGTGCGCCGAACATCACGGACGATGCATCGCGATAGGTTACGCCGGTTTCGTTCAGGCTGTACTGACGATAGCCCAGATAGGCCTGCACACGGGCGCGGTCAAAGTTCTGAACTACGCCGATGCCCACCGAATCCGACTCGGACCCGGCAGAAGTCTTGTCCTGACCTGAATAATAGTCGATCGCAAGCGCGGTCTTGCCCGCCGCCAACCAGTCCGCCTGATAGCCGATCTTGCCATAGACATAGTGCCCCGTCTCGCGACGGTCGCCAGCGGCGACGGTGACGTTCCAACCCGAGTCATGCAGGGCACTGAACGAGCCGATCGTATCGCGGCGTTTGGTGCCGTTGCCAAACTCGTTGTGCGAATACGCCAAGCCGCCCGCAAGCTTGTAGGCGCCAATCTGGCGCGCATAGTGAATGCCCACATCCGTCACCTCCTGGTTGACGTTCTTGGCAAGCACTTCTTCGCCATAGCTCACCGACAGTTTGAAGCCCTTGTAGGCCGGGGTGTCATAGCGGATGCGGCCCTTGCGCCCGCCGTCAAAGCTGCCAAACGCCTGCGCGATGGTCTTCGTGGTCAGTGCGCCTGCAGTGGTGCGAAAGCGGAAGGCACCGGCGGTGTCGGGAATCGAGTTGTAGAGCACGAGCGTGGTGCCCGACAGATCCTTGTTTGCTGCGCTGTCGCTGGACATGCTGCCCTGGCCCAGGAAGAAGGTGCCGTACTGGTCGGATTTCCAGATCGCCTCGACCTTACGGATGTTCGTGCGGCGCCAGTTGGCGGCATCCGGGGTGAAGCCCTGGGTCATCCCCGCAGAGGGGCGCAGGCCAAACGAGGATTCAAGGTTGATGGCGAATTCGCCGTTGTCGGTGGGCTGGCGGAACCAGATGCCGACGCGGCTGTTCGAATTGGTGTTGTCGACGATGCCGTCCTTTGTTGAAACGCCGTCGTCAAAGGACAGGTAGGCCGGGTCGAACTGACCGTAAAACTGGAAACTGCCACCGCCCGAGGTCTCCCAGCGGTATTCTGCAAGGGCGGAGGTCGACGTGGCGGCAAGCAGTGCGGCGGCAATGAACGGGGCTTTGATCGGCGCGGACATGGCGTTGAATCTCTTCTGGTTGTGGGATGGGTCATGGGCGTCTTCCAATCAAGACGCGCGGCCCGTGCGCCTTCTAAACCTGATCGCTGGCCCGGGGACCAGAGACACGGGGATAATGCGCCAGAGATTGTCGCTTTGAGACAACAAATTCTGCTGCGCGTTGGCGGATTTTTGCGTAGGTCTGACTTACGAACGGCACAAGGAAACGCACATGACCCGGATCACCCCCGATCTTCTGTCCCAGATCCGCGCGCGATTTGCGCAGGTGGAGGCCTGTCCCGAACAGGGAGAGCGCGTCTTCTTCGAAAATGCCGGGGGCGCGCTGACGCTGAAATCGGTTGTGGAAACCTCGACCCGCTATGCCGCCATTCCCGACAACCAGGGGCGGGACAATCCGGGCAGTCATGCGCTGGTGCGCACCATTGCCAGCGCGCGCGAGGACATGGCCGCCTTCATGAACGCGCCGGGCGGACAGTTCTTCGTGGGCGAGAGTGGAACCGAACTTCTGTTCCGCCTCATCATGAATATCTGTCTCGGGGTCGGGCAGGGGAACGGCATCGTGCTTGGCACGACGCTGGAACACCCCGCAACACGCAGTGCGGCGGCGCGCTGGGCGCGGGTTGCCGGGCTGGAGCATGTGCTGGTGGCGCATGACGATGCCACGGGGACCGTGGGGGCCGAGGCCTATGCCGCCGCCGTGACTGCGGACACACGCGTGGCGACCATTGTGCACACATCGCCGGTGACGGGCATGGGCGTTGATGTGGCAAGCGTCGTAGACGCGATCCGTGCCGTGGCACCCGAGTGTTTCGTCATCATCGACGGAATCCAGCACGCCGCGCATGGCCGAATCGACCTGACGGCTTATGGCGCGGATGGCTACGTGATCTCGCCCTACAAGGTGTTCTCGCGGCATGGCTATGGCGTGGCGTGGATTTCGGACCGCCTGACGGCCTTGCCCCATGACAGCCTGATCGGCGGGCCGGAAGATAACTGGGAAATGGGCACGCGCGACACGGGCGCCTATGCCACCATGTCGGATGTGGTGGGATATTTCGAATGGCTTGGGGGGCAGGTGAGCGACGCCACGGACCGGCGCTCGAAATTCGTCGCAGCGGGAGAGGCGATCCATGCACAGGAGGCGGCCCTCTGCCACGCGATGATCCATGGCACCGGCAACCTGCCCGGTCTGGCCGAGATGGAGAAGGTCACGATCATTGGCGGTATCGACAACCCGGCGCGCGAGGGGCTGGCGTCGCTCGTTGTCGATGGGGTGCCATCGGTCGAGGTGGTTGCGCGGCTGAACGCCGAAGGCATCCGCACCCATCTGCGCAAGGACGATCATTATTCCGGCAATATCCTGACCCCGCTGGGATTGGACAGCTGTGTTCGGGTGTCGATGTGCCACTATAACTCTGTGCAGGAAGTGGCCAAGTTTCTTGAGGTGATGAAACGGATCACGGGCTAGTCGCGTCTGCGCCGGGTTTCATATCCCTGACAAGGCCCTGTCACAGAGCTGTAGTATACTCTGCCTAGGGTCCGCGCCAAATTGGACCGAATTTCAAGGATGCCTATTATGAAGCCGACCCATCTGATTGCTGTTCTGGCGACGTCGACTTGCCTGACCTCTGCGGCAATGGCCGACACGCTGACCCGCGTCGCCACCGTGCCTGTCGGCGGTGAAATCACCGGCATGTTCCTTCAGGGCGACGACCTCTTTTTCAACGTGCAGCACCCGGCGTCGGACCTGCCCAGCGACTTTGCCAAAGCCACGGTCGGTGTGATTGCCAATGCCGATTTTGCGGCGGGTGAACTGGCCGTGCCGACCAGCGATGACGACAAGGCCGTGGTCAAGAGCAGCATGGGGACGTACCAGATTCTCGTTCAGGAAGGCGATTTTGGTCGGATCGGGCATATCGTTGGAGCCGGTGGCGAGATCAAGATTTCCAACGATCCGGATTTCAATGCCTTTGTTCCGACCGGTGATGACGTCGGGTATCTCTTTACCAACTGGGAAGACCGCCCCGGCGGCATGTCCCGCGTCAAGATGAGCCGCGCCGCGGACGGGATGTGGCGCGTGGATGAAACCGACGCGAAGATGCTGGATTTCTCAGGGGTGCAGGGCACATGGGTGAACTGTTTCGGCACGCTCAGCCCGTGGGGCACGCCGCTCACCTCGGAAGAGCTCTATTTCGACACCACCGCCGACTGGAACAATCCCGAGTACAAATACATCGGCGGGGTCGAGGCGCTGGAGAGCTATGTCGGCGCCTATCCCAACCCCTATCGCTATGGCTATATAGTGGAGATCACCGACCCGGCGGGCACGGCCACTCCGGTCAAGCTTTTTGCCCAAGGGCGTTTCAGCCATGAGAACGCAGTGGTCATGCCGGATCAGCGCACCGTGTACCTGTCCGACGATGGCACGGACGTGGTGTTCTACAAGTTTGTGGCGGATACGGCAGGCGACATGAGCGCAGGCACGCTTTATGCGGCCAAGGCGACGCAGCTGGGCGAGCCGGGGGCAGATTCGGCCACCACCGGTTTCCAGATCAGCTGGATCGAACTGGCGCATGGCTCCAACACCGAAATCGAAAGCTGGATCGCGCAGTATGACGGGATCTCGCAGGATGATTATGTGGCCGGGGAAAACAGCTATATCTCCGACGCCGAGGTCGCGGAATGGGCCATTGGGGAAGCGCGGGACAACCGGGTGGCCTTCCTTGAATCGCGCAAAGCGGCGGTGGCCAAGGGCGCCACGGCCGAGTTCCGCAAGATGGAAGGCGTGAACATCAACCTTGACGCCGCCAAGAACGGCTCGGTGCCTTACATGTACATGGCCATGTCCGCCGTGGAAAAAGGTATGTCGGACGATGCGGGTGACATTCAGGTGTCCCAGAACAAATGCGGCGTGGTCTATGAGATGAAGCTCGATGCCAACTATAACGTCGGCATGATGGTGCCCGCCGTCGCCGGTGGTCCCTATGACAAGAACAACGGCGCCAACGCCTGTGCGCTCGACAATATCTCGAACCCCGACAACATTCTGGTTCTGGATAATGGTGACGTGCTGATCGGGGAAGACACCGGCAAGCACGAGAACAACGCCATGTGGCTGTGGCGTCGCGGCTAAGCCGTGGCTCAGGGGAAACGACCTGTCGGGGTGGCTCAGGCGAGCCGCCCCGTCTGCACAATCAAGGACGCGCCACGATGAGAGCTCTTTCAGTCCCTCTTTGCCTTCTGTTGACCGCGCCCGCGTGGGCGGGGTCCGACCTTGCCAGCATGGACAGCGCGGCCTTGATGCAGGCCCGGCCCGCCTCTGAGGAGCTGGCCGCTGTCGGGCGGCGCTACAACCCCGAAGCGCCGGTGCCGCCGATGTGTTACACGCGGATCGAGGGCAAGCATAACCCTTGTTACGTCTGCCATCAGAGCTATGAGGACAGCGCGCGACCCAACTATATGGGCGACGGGTCGCTGCAGCAGGAATACGCCTTTTCCGACGCAGCGCTGGTGAACCACTGGACCAACCTGTTTGTCGATCGCACCGAGGCGGTGGCGGCGATGCCGGATGAAGACGTCCTCGCCTATATCAATCAGGACAATTACGATGCGCTGCCTGCGCGCCTTGCCGCGCGGGACTGGCAGGGCTGGATGCCGGACCTTGCGGATTATGGAGCGGGTGCGGGGGCCTTTGATGAACATGGGCTGGCGCGGGACGGATCGTGGTGGGTGGCCTTTGTCTACAAACCTCAGCCATCGACCTTCTGGCCGTCAAACGGGTCGACCGATGATGTGCTGATCCGCCTGCCTGCGCCCTTCTACACCGATGAAAACGGCGCCGAGTCGCGGGACGTCTACATGGCCAATCTCGCGCTTTTGGAAATGGCGTTTCAGGACTTTGAAGACACCACCCTGCCGATGGTGGACGAGGGGGCGATTGGCGCGGATATCGACGGCGATGGCGTGCTGGGCAAGACCGGCAAAATCCTGCGGCGCGACAGGTTTCTGGGCGCGGCGTCGGATCAGCCTGTGCATCGGATGCTCTACCCCGAAGGTACCGAGTTCCTGCATTCCGTGCGTTATGTCGGTGTGGGCGAGAATGGGGCAATTCATGTGCCACGGCGCATGAAGGAGTTGCGCTACATGGTGAAGTCGCGGCTCTATACCGCCCCGGCGCTGGCCTCGCTTTATGGCAATGAAAATCAGGAGAAGCTGGACGAGAACCTGCCCCGATATATCGACCTTGGGGATCGCGGTATGGATACCGGGTTTGGCTGGACCCTGCTGGGCTTCATCGAGGATGCCAACGGGGATCTGCGGCCCCAAACCGACGAGGAACAGCTGTTTTGCCGGGGTTGTCATGCCTCGGTTGGGGCGACGCTGGATCAGACATGGGCCTTTCCGCGCAAGCTTCCCGGTGCCGAGGGCTGGGGCTATATCGACCTCAGATTGATGCAGGATGTGCCAAACCGGGGTCAGGCACGCGGAGAGATTGCGACCTATCTTGAGCGTGCGGGCGGGGCGGACGAGTTCCGCTCAAACGACGAGATGCGCGCGCGCTGGTTCGATGCGAATGGACAGGTCGATCACGCGGCGATGCAGGGGCGCAGTGTCTACGACCTGATCACGCCAAGCGCGGAGCGCGCGCTCGCGATGAACAAGGCCTATCGCGTGATTGTCCAAGAGCAGAGTTTTCTGTTCGGGCGCGATGCCACGATCAAGCCGCCGGTCAATGTGCATGCCGAGATCGACAGCTCGACCGCGCCGACCCTGCCGCCGGAGTTCCGCTATACGCATGACATCCGCTTGGATTGGCTCCGCCGCGCAGAGTAATCGGCGTGACAAAGAAAAAGCCCAACCGGGTTGCTCCGGTTGGGCTTTGTTCTTGGTTGTCTTGTGTGGTTCCTAGTCTTCGCCGCGGGCGAGGAAATAGGCGCTGAAATACCCCAGCAGGCACCAACCCACGGCAGCCACACCCAGCGAGATCGTGGCGAACTCGGCCGAAAGCTCGGGCGGGGCGATGCCGAAATAGGTGTCCAGATGCGGCGCGCCAAACAGGTGCGGCATCAGGATCAACAACAGGGCAACAGCGTGGACAAGAACACCCCTGCCAAAGGCAATCAGCGCAAGGCCAATCGCCGTGGCAAGGATCGTGCCGATCCACCAGACCTGTCGCGGGGCCACTTCGGCGGCGGGCGTACCGGGCAGTTCCGGCGGCAGGCCCATCGCCGGGGCCAGTTGCACGGCGATAAAGCCACACAGACCCCAGATCAGACCATTCTGCACGGTGATCTGCAGCCCGGTGCGTTCCCGGGCAAAGCCCATCGCCGCCACAAGCAAAAGGCCGTAGCCGGTATAGGTCACGACATTGAACGCCACGGTCATCAGGTGACGTCCCCATTCATTGCCAAGGCCGGGCCCGCCCTTTTCGGACTGGGTCATGCCGTCAACAAGGAAATGCACCCGTTGACCGGATTCATAAAGTTCGCCCTCCAGCAGAAGCGGGATGACAAAAACGAACTGAAGCAGGGCTGCGATCAGCCCTGCAATCAGGCCAGCGAACACGGCGCTGGATAACAGATTTTTGGTCATTGTCTTACGACAGGCGCCTGCTTAGTGGCAGGGGAATGCCATCGCGTGACGCTGATCGTGGGCGGCGTCATGCAGCACGGTGGCCTGCGCCATTCCCGAAACGGTCAGCAGGGCAACACCAACAGTCATCGCCAGGATGAAGGCGAGGCCGTGGGTTTTGGCGGCGGCGAAAGATGCGGTTTGGGTCGTCATGGTCCTAGTCTCCTTTCCCGTCACACCCGACGGGCGATTGGGGTTGCGTTGCGCACGGCTGGTCTCCTGGCTTGCGGGTCAACGCGGTGCATTCCCTTCCCAGAGCCGGGGCTCCAGTGGTATTGAACGCGCGCTCGCCGCTTACAGTCGCGGGGGCGGCTGCGGCTTGGGGCGTAAGCCCGTTTCCGCATTCCCATTTCATCCTTGGATGCCATTGAGCACCCGCAGAAACCGTACCCTTCCTGTTTGGACTGTCCTGCCCCTGCTGGTCAAGGCAGATTCCGACGCATGCATGCGCCAAAACGGCCTGTGGCGAAATTGCAATCTGGCGGCGTTCTTCAATATCTTGTGGATAACTGGCGGTCTGTCGCCACATTCAGTGGTTTGGCGTTGACTCGCGGGGGGGCGAGTTTGCAGACTTGCCGAACCCGGAATCAGGAGACGTCCGCCTTTTGCGCTTTTCGAAACTCAGACTCAACGGCTTCAAGAGCTTTGTCGATCCGACCGACCTGATCATTGCGGATGGTCTGACCGGGGTTGTCGGGCCGAACGGCTGTGGCAAATCCAACCTGTTGGAGGCGCTGCGCTGGGTCATGGGGGAAAACCGTCCGACGGCGATGCGGGGCGGCGGCATGGAGGACGTGATCTTTGCCGGGGCCGCAACCCGTCCGGCGCGTAACTTCGCCGAGGTGAACCTGCTTCTGGACAACTCGGAACGGCTCGCGCCTGCAGGATTCAACGACGAAGACAGCCTTGAGATCGTGCGCCGCATCACGCGGGACGTGGGCAGCGCCTACAAGGTCAACTCCAAGGACGTGCGCGCGCGCGATGTGCAGATGCTCTTTGCCGATGCCTCGACCGGGGCGCATTCTCCGGCGCTTGTCCGGCAGGGTCAGATCGCGGAGCTGATCAACGCCAAGCCCAAGAACCGCCGTCGCATCCTAGAGGAAGCGGCCGGGATCTCGGGCCTGTACCAACGTCGCCACGAGGCGGAGCTCAAGCTCAAGGGCGCCGAAACCAATCTGGCGCGCGTCGATGATGTGATCGAGCAGCTGGCCAACCAGCTGGCGCAACTTGCGCGGCAGGCCCGGCAGGCCGCCCGCTACCGCGCGATTGGCGAGGAACTGCGTCAGTCCGAGGGACTGTTGCTCTATCGTCGCTGGAAAGAAGCGGACGAGGCACGCGCCAGGGCGGATGACGAATTGCGCGAGCGCACCACCGCCGCCGCACAGGCCGAAGGCGCGGCGCGCGCCGCCGCCAAGGCACGGGTGGTGCGGGATGAAGCCCTGCCGCCCTTGCGCGAGGAAGAGGCTATCGCCGCCGCCGTTCTGCAGCGCCTGCAGGTACAGCGCGACACGCTCAACGATCAGGAAGCCCACGCGCTCCAGATCATCGAGACGCTGAAGAACCGTATCGTGCAACTGGCCCACGACATGGAACGCGAGGCCGGGTTGAACCGGGACGCGGGCGAGACCATCGAGCGGCTCGAATGGGAACAACGCGAACTCGCCAAGGCCGGGGAAGGCCACGCCGAGCGTCTCGAAGCGGCCGCGGACGAAGCGCGCGAGGCGGCGAGCGTGCTGCAGGAGCGCGAATCGGAACTGGCACAGCTGACCGAGGACGTGGCGCGGCTTGCTGCCCGGCACCAGTCGGCGCATCGTTTGCTGGAGGACAGCCGCAAGACCCAGGCCAAGAGCGAGACCGAAGCCGAAAAGGCGCGCGCCGCCGTGGCCGAGTCTCGGGAAGCGCTGGAGCGGTCTGCCAAGGAGCTTGAGCATGCGCGCGAGGCCGAGGAAGAGGCCATCGAGGCGGCGCAGGCTGCCGAGGAACGGCTGGCCGCGACCGAAGAGGAACGCGCCGAAACGCAGGCACGCGAGGCCGATGCCCGCGCCGAACGTTCGGAGGCCGAGGGCGAGCTGAACGCGCTTCGGGCCGAGACCACGGCGCTGGCCAAGCTGGTCGAGCGTGATACCGCCGAAGGCGGGCAGATTCTTGATCGGCTTCAGGTCCAGCAGGGCTTTGAGAAGGCGCTGGGTGCGGCGATGGCGGATGATCTGCGCGCGCCCGAGGTGGACGAGGATGGCCCCTCTGGCTGGTACGTGCTGCCGCCTTATCCCGAGGATCAACCCTTGCCAGACGGGGTCACGTCGCTGGTGCAGCACGTGTCGGTGCCCGAGGTTCTGGAACGGCGAATGAGTCAGATCGGACTGGCCTCAAGCGAAGACGCGCCGCGTTTGCAGCCCATGTTGAAGCCGGGGCAGCGACTGGTGTCGCTCGAAGGCGATTTGTGGCGCTGGGACGGGTATCGCGCATGGGCGGAAGACGCCCCAAGCGCTGCGGCGCTGCGCCTGCAACAGCTCAACCGTTTGGAAGAGTTGAAGCAGTCCATGGCACAGGCCACGGCCCGCGCGGATGGTGCCGTTCAGGCGCATGAGACCCTGCAGATGCGCCTACGTGATCTGGCCGAGGTCGACAAGGCCGCGCGTCTGGCCCGGCGCGAGGCGGACAAGGCGGTGGCCGATGCCAATCGCGCGCTGAGCCGTGCCGAAGCGGATCGCAACCTGGCCGAAGGGCGGCTCGAATCGCTGGGGCTGGCCGTGACCCGCCACGAAGAAGAGGCGATGTCGGCGCGTGCGCAGGTGCTTGAGGCCGAGCGCGGGCTGGACGATCTGGGGGATCTCGACAAGGCACGTCAGGACGTCGAGGACGTGAAGATGACGGTCGAGGCCGCGCGCATCATGATGATGTCGCGCCGCTCAGCCCATGACGAGGTGCGCCGCGAAGGCGAGGCCCGGCTCAAGCGGTCACAGGAGGTGACCAAGGAAATCAGCGGTTGGCGGCATCGTCTGGAAACGGCTGAAAAACGCATGGGTGAGCTGGCCGAGCGCAAGGAAACGTCGGAAGAGGAACTGGCCGAAGCCGGAAGCGCGCCCGAAGAGATTGCCGCCAAGCGCGAGGAGCTGACGGACGCGATCGAAGAGGCCGAAGCGCGCCGGCGCAAGGCGGCCGACACGCTGGCCGAGGCGGAAGCCGCGCTGCGGGAAGCGGAGCATGCCGAACGTGATGCCGAGCGCGCGGCCAGCGAAGCACGTGAGGCACGCGCCCGCTCCGAAGCGCGCGCAGATGCGGCGCGCGAAACCGTGGCTTATGCTGCTGAGCGGATCATGGAAGAGCAGGAGGTCGGCCCCGCCGCGCTTTTGGAACGGCTGGATGTCGATCCGGACCAGATGCCGGATTCAGCCAGCATCGAGGCGGATGTGAACCGGCTCAAACGGCAACGCGACAGCCTTGGTGCGGTGAACTTGCGCGCCGAGGAGGACGCCAAGGAAGTGCAGGAAGAGCACGATACGCTGGTCACTGAAAAAGCCGATCTGGAAGAGGCGATCCGCACCCTGCGCAACGGGATTGCCAGCCTGAACCGCGAAGGGCGGGAACGATTGCTGACAGCGTTTGAGCAGGTGAATTCGAACTTTGGCCTGTTGTTCCGCCACCTGTTTGGCGGCGGTGAGGCCAATCTTGTACTGGTGGAAAGCGACGACCCGCTTGAAGCCGGGCTTGAGATCATGTGTCAGCCGCCGGGCAAGAAACTGTCGACCCTGTCGCTGTTGTCGGGGGGGGAGCAGACCCTGACGGCGATGGCGCTGATCTTTGCGGTGTTCCTTGCCAACCCGGCGCCGATCTGTGTGCTTGACGAGGTGGACGCGCCGCTGGATGACGCGAACGTCACGCGGTTCTGCGACCTTCTGGACGAGATGTGTCGCCGCACCAACACGCGTTTCCTGATCATCACCCACCACGCGGTGACAATGGCGCGCATGGATCGTCTTTTCGGGGTGACCATGGCGGAGCAGGGTGTGTCACAGCTTGTGTCGGTCGATCTCAAAGCGGCGGAGACGCTGGTCGCCTGAGCGGGGTTGGGGGCGCTTCCCCATCGCGGCAGAGCCGCGATTCCCCGGGGTATTTTTGGAAAAAGAAAGTGCGGGGCGGGTCACTCTTTTGTGAGGCTTGTGTGTGCGTCTGTCGGGCTAGTCTGTCCGGCAGGAGGACGTGGCATGGTGAGATGGTTGCTTGTGGCGGCGCTGGGGGCAGGCCCGGTCATGGCGCAGAACTGGAAGATGCGCGATGGCGACGTCCTGTTTGATCAGGCTGGATTGCAGGCGCGGCTTTCCGGTCAGACGCTGGTCTTCTTTGACGACGGGAAATCCGTCTACGAGGCGGATGGCAAATACAACTACACCTATGGCGGTGGCGGTATCTGGTACGGCTATTGGAAGGCAGCGGCGGACAGCAAGGTCTGCGTGACCTTCGTGACCGGAGTCGAGCGCTGTGATCGGATTGTCGAGAATGGCGGGCGGCTGGTGGTGCTGACCGAAAACGGCGAACGGTTCCCGGTCAGACCGTGAGACTTAGAGCTTGTTGAGAAGCGCCGTGGTGGGCCAGGCGTCGGCGGGCAAGCCAAGGCGGATCTGTTCCTTTTGCACGGCGGCGCGGGTCAGCTTGCCGAGGATGCCGTCCACCTTGCCGACGTCATGGCCGCGCGCCTTGAGCTTCTTCTGAAGCTGTTTCATCTGGTTGCCTGAGAGCGCGGGGTCGGGATTGCCCGCATCATAGCGCGGCGCGCCTTCGAGCCGGGTCGCAAAATAGGCGGCGGTGGTCACGTAGACAAAGCTTTTGTTCCACTCGAAATAGACGCGGTAGTTGGGATAGGCGAGGAAGGCCGGACCCTTGCGCCCCTGTGGCAGCAATAGCGAGGCGGGCAGGTTCGGAAGGTTTCCATAGCGTGGTTTCACGCCCTGTTTCGCCCAGTCGCGGGCGTTCATCTGGTGATCAAGCCCGGATTTCGCCCAGTCGAGGTTTTGCGGAACGTCGACCTCCTGAAGCCACGGTTCGTTCTTGCGCCATCCGAGGTGGCTGAGCATCTGGGCACCAGACATCAGCGCATCCGGGGCGGAGGTCTTGAGATTGACTTCACCGTCGCCGTCGCCGTCCACACCGTTCTCGATAATGTCGGCCGGCAGCATCTGGACCATGCCGATTTCACCCGCCCAGGCGCCCGTGGTCTTGGTGGGGCTGAAATCGCCGCGTTCATAAAGTTCGAGCGCCGCAAACACCTGTGGGCGGAAAAGATCGGGTCGGCGGCAGTCATGCGACAGCGTCACCAGCGAGTTCAGCGTGTTGAAGTTGCCCTGAAACGCACCATAGTCGGTTTCGAACGCCCAGAACGCCAGAAGCACGCCGCGCGAGACACCGTATTGGCGTTCGATCTGGCGGAAAACAGCGTCATATTGTTTCGATTTGCGGCGCCCGTTGTCGATCCGGTTCTGGCTGATCAGGCGCTGCGAAAAATCGAGGAATGGCATCTGGAACACGCCCTGGGCGCGGTCCGCGTTGATGGTTTTCTGGTCAAAGCGTGCGCTGGCAAAGAACTTGTCCACCGTAGACTTGGAATGCCCCTTTGAAATGGCCTCTTTCTTGAGTCCGTCGACAAAGCTGTTGAATGACCCGCCGCAGGGCGCCTTGGCCGTGGCCGCACCCGCGCTCAGGACAAGCGCGGCGAGAAGGGGGAGAAATCGCATGGGGCAAACCTCTTAATGAATTTTCAAAGAGGTTAACAGGAAGCAGGCGCAGGGCAACACTCAGATCAAGGCGAGGCCGATCACGATTGCGAGGAATGCGCCCCATGAGCGCCAGAGCGCGGTGCAGGCGGCGTCGATATCATCTGGGCCAAGATCGTGGCGGCCATGTGGATTGACGAACGGAAAATCGCGCATCTCGCCGTCATAGGCGCGCGGCCCGGCGATGGCGGTATCGAGCGCGCGCGCCATGGCGGATTCAGGCCAGCCGGCATTGGGCGAGCGATGCAGGCGGGCATCGGCGCGAATGGCGCCCCAGTCGGAAAACCCGTGGTGCGTGGCGGCGATCAAGGCGGCCGTAAATCGGGCGGGTATCCAGTTGAGCACATCGTCAAGCCGTGCCGCCGCCCAGCCAAAGGCGGCAAAACGGTCCGTGCGATAGCCGATCATGCTGTCAGCCGTGTTGATGATCTTGTAGACAAGCAGTCCGGGCAACCCGGCGACAAGGTACCAGAAAGCGGGGGCAATCACGCCGTCGCTGAGGTTCTCGGCCGCGCTTTCGATTGCCGAGCGTGTAACCGCGCTCTGATCCATGTTGGCGGTGTCGCGGCTGACGATACGTGCAACGGCCCGGCGCCCGTCCCCGAGCGAGATCCGAAGCGCGTCCCCGACGGCGCGCACGTGATCGACAAGCGAGCGTTGCGCCATAAGGATAGCGGCAAGGACCATTTCCGGGAGCCAGCCGAGGAAAGACAGTCCCCGTCCCAGGGCCCACATGCCACCCACGAGGGTGAGCACGAGCAGGATGCCGTTCACCCGGCGAATTGGGCCTCGATTCAGGTGTGTTTCGGCCCAACCAATCAGGCGTCCCATCAGGACGGCAGGATGGGGCAGGCGGCGCCAGACCCAATCCGGTTCGCCGAAGATCGCGTCGATCAGTAGTGCCAGAGCGAGGAGGGCAGCGGTGCTCATAGCGCGTCCTCCAGTTGCGCCCAGCGATCTGGTGCGGGCAGACCAAGGCGCAGAAATGTCTTTGAGTACGGGAAGATACGGCTCCAGACATGGGCGCGGGCCAGCTTGTTTTGCCACGCGACAGCATCGTCAACGTCATAAAGCCGGAACAGCGGTGTTCCCCCGGCCAGTTGCGCCCCGGCTCCGGTCAACAACGTGTCGAGCCGGGATGCATCTTCGGAAAGGCGGTTGCGCGTGGCTTCGGCCCAGCCTGCATCCTGCAAGGCGGCAGTGCCTGTGACGAGGGCAGGGCCGGACACGGCCCACGGCCCGGACAGGTCGTTCAGCCGCGCGATCAGCGCCGGGTCTCCGATGGCAAACCCGAGCCGCATACCCGCGAGCCCCCAGAACTTTCCAAAGCTCTTGAGCACGATGCGCCCCGGTTTCGCGGCTTCGGCGATCAGGCTGTCGCTGGGGCAGATATCGCAGAAACTTTCGTCGATAATCGTCAGAGGCGCGGTGAGGTCCGCCGTCGACCAGAGCCGCCCGGTGGGGTTGTTCGGATGCACCAGAACCCGTGCGTCAGGCGCGGTCGTGCCGATCTGCCAGCCTTGTGCGCGGAACGCGGCGGCATGTTCATTATAGGTCGGAGCCGGGATGTCGACCGTCCCCGATGTGGCCAGTGCCGGTATCCGCGCGATCAGCGCCGAGGCGCCCGGAGCGGCGAGCACCGCTGCGGCCTCGGGCAAGTTCCAGAATTTGCGCGCCGCCGCGATCAACGCCGCCTGTGCTGCCCTGTCAGGCAGTTCCATCCAGGCGGACATCGGGATGGGGGGTATGGGATAGGCCACCGGGTTGATTCCCGTGGAGAGGTCCAGCCAGTCGGCGCGGGCGCCTCCCCACTGTGCCATGGCCGCGTCCAGCCCGCCCCCGTGATCGCGGGGGGTGTCGAACGGTTTTTTTTGTGTCGGGACAGTCATGATTGCGGCGTTCCTCTTGATCGGCGTTGAAGCGGAAAACCTGGCCTTTGGCAAGAGACCGCCGACGCAAGGGGCGTTAACAGTTCGTTAACCAATCGTTAGGAAAATCGTCGCATCAACGTTTAATTGAAAATTCGTAACGAATTGTCAGAAGTGGCAGGGGGTGTACATGCGCACGCTGATCGTAGAGGGCTGCGCCGATTTGGGGATCGTCTGGCAGCGACACTTGCTGCGATTGGGGGTCGAGGCTGACCTTGCCACGTCGCACGCAGATGCGGTTTCGGCGCTGGAAGACGCCACCTGCGCGGATGCCACCTACGAGGTGATGGTGCTCGACCTGATGCTGGAAGGGGGCGCTGCGCTGGCCCTTTCGGATTATGCCAGCTATCGCCATCCGTTGATGCAGGTGATCTTTGTCACCAACTCGGTGTTTTTCTCGGATGGCTCGATCTTCAACCATTGCGCAAACGCGCGGGCATTTTTGCCCACCGGAACCCCGCCTGAAGACCTTGCCGCGATGGTCGAGCACTATGGTACAAACCGTCAGGTGATTTGAGACGTGCCGCGCCCGTGCGGCGCGTCGTAGTCCAAAATCGGGTTGATCGGGACAATCCGGTTCGGATTGATGCTTTCGTGGCTGTAGTGATAGTGGCGCACGATATGATCAAGCTTCACCGTCTCGGCGATACCCGGCACCTGGTACAGTGCGCGGGTGTAGGCCCACAGGTTGGGATAATCCACGATGCGGCGTCGGTTGCATTTGAAGTGCAGATGATAGACCGGATCGAACCGGATCAGCGTGGTGAACAGGCGCCAGTCGGCTTCGGTCAGCGTGTCGCCGATCAGGAAGCGGTTTCTTGAGAGGCGGTCTTCGAGCCAGTCCAGCGTGTCGAACAGGGGGTATACCGCGTCCTCGTAGGCGTCCTGCGTTGAGGCGAAACCGGCGCGATAAACCCCATTGTTGAGCGTGTCATAGATGCGGGTGTTCACAACCTCGATCTCTTCGCGCAGCGCTTCGGGCCAGAAATCAAGGTCATTTCCGGTAATCCGGTCAAAGGCGCTGTTGAACATGCGGATGATCTCGGCGCTTTCATTTGAAACGATGGTGGCCTGTTCCTTGTCCCAGAGGATCGGGACCGTCGCCCGGCCCGAATACGCCGGGTCTGCACGGGTATAGAGATCGTGGGCGTGCCCGCTGTTGAAAAGCGCATCCCCCGTGGCGCCTGCGAAGTCGTCGTCAAAGCTCCAGCCCTCATCAAGCATGTCGGGATGCACTGCCGACACCGCGATATGATCGCTCAACCCCTTCAGGGATCTGAAAATCAGGGTGCGATGGGCCCATGGGCATGCGTAGGATACATAAAGATGATAGCGCCCGCTTGCGGCAGCAAACCCGCCGGCCCCGCTCGGCCCCGGTGCCCCGTCCGGTGTGATCCAGTTGCGGAACTGGGCCGCTGCGCGTTCGAATTTGCCGCCACTTGCCTTGGTGTCGATCGCTTCCGTCACCCAGCGTCCGTCCAGAAGGTGTCCCATCCTATGCTCCCGTTTTGCTCGTCTCCTACCTAAGTCTCGGTCGGTGCGGAGAAAACGCAACACTGCGCAAAGGAGTTGCGCGTATTTGCACAAGGGGCGGCAAATCGGAAATTCCTGTCTTGACCGAATCCGAATGTGGTTGAACCCTACGGGCAGGAATGGAGCGAACAATGTCGACCTATGTACCGCCGGAAGTGCAGAAAGGGCTGGATGCGGCCCGCAAGAAAGATCTCAAGCGCCGCAACAAGCTGCGGGTCGAGGCTGATGGGCGCAGCTTTCGCGTGCTGCGCTTTCAGGAAGACGGGTTCACCCTGGATGTCGAGGACGCACCGCACCTGCGCGGCCTCGTGGACCTGTACGACGGCGGGCGGCATTTCCTGCAATGCCTGATCGTCGCCTCCGAAGAAGAGGCTGGTGAAATGCGGTACGAGTTCAAGCGCGCCACCCAGGCAACCGACAAACCCCCGGTCGATTTCGAACAACCCGAGTTTGTTCCCGCAGGGCTGATCACCAACGGCTAGATATCCTGCCGCCCCCGGTTCTTCATTTTGCCAGAAATACTCAAACGCGCGCCAAAGGCGCGCCACGCCCAACGCTTTGCGGCGCAGCTTTGCTGCACCGACAAAGGGGCGGGAGCCTTTGTTTTTGACGCTTACTGAAGGTCCGAGAAAGCTGCCGTCAGGCGTTCAGCGGCCTCGCTCACACGCGCGCGGGGGGTCGCGATGTTGAAGCGTAGGAAGCTGTCGCCGCCCTTGCCAAAGGTCGGGCCGTGATTGACGGCGATGCGCGCGTCCTGTTCGACACGACGGGTGAACTCTTCGCGCGACATGCCCGTTCCCGAGAAATCCACCCAACTCAGATAGGTCGCTTCCAGCGGCATCGACTGCAGTCCCGGGATCGCCGCCACCGCGTCGTCAAGCACTTTGCGGTTGCCATCCAGGTAGGCCACGAGGTCGTCGACCCATGCCGCGCCTTCGGGGGAATAGGCGGCTTCGGCCATGTAGAGACCAAAGGAGTTGGGCGATTTCCCAAGTGCCGCCATGCGCGCTCCAAACCGTTTGCGCAGCTCCGGATCCTGAATAATCACGTTGCCGGAATGCCCGCCCGCAATGTTGAAGGTCTTGGTGGTCGCGGTCATCATCACCAGACGGTCCCGTATGCTTTCATCCACCAGCGCCATCGCGATATGGGTGTTGCCGGGATAGACGAGGTCGTGGTGAATCTCGTCCGACACAAGGATCAGGTCGTGGCGTTTGCAGAAATCGGCCACCCCCTGCAATTCCTCGAGGGTCCAGACACGGCCGCCCGGATTGTGCGGCGAACACAGGATCAGCATGGTCTCGTCACCGGTCATCTGCGCGTCCCAAGCGTCGAAATCCATTTCATAGCGCCCTTCGTTCAGGGCCAGTTCACATTCCACGACCTTGCGATCAGCTGCGCGGATCACCCTGTGAAACGCGTGGTAGACCGGCGTCATCAGCACCACGCCATCGCCCGGCTGGGTAAAGGCGTCGATGCACATGGCGGTGCCATTGACCAGACCGTGGGTGGTGAAAATCTCGTCCTGCTGCACGGTCCAGCCGTGGCGGGTTTCCATCCACCAGCAGATCGCCGCGTGATAGCCGGTATAGTCGCCGTAATAGCCAAAAACCCCGTGGTCGATCATGCCCTGCAATGCATCGCGCACGCATTGCGGCGGGCGGAAATCCATATCCGCCACCCACATGGAAATCCCGTCCTTGGCCGGCACCCCATAAAGCTCTTCCATCATGTCCCATTTCACGGAATGGGTGCCAAAGCGGTCGATGATTTCGTCAAAGCTCATGATGGGTCCTCTGCTCCTCTTGGGTCCGGGTGAAGCTACCGCTTTCCCCCCGCGTTGCAAGCCCCGTTGCACAGCGCGCGCGCATGGCCTAGATGAAGCCCATGATTAAGCCGATCCTGATCCACCCCGACCCGCGTTTGAAAAAGGTCTGTGCGCCCGTTGACGATCTCTCGGACGAGCTGCGCAGCCTCGCCAAAGACATGCTGGCGACGATGTATGACGCGCCCGGGATTGGCCTCGCCGCACCGCAGGTGGGCGTGCTGGAACGGCTGATCGTGATGGATTGCGTGAAAGAGGGCGATCCTGAGCCCATGGTGATGTTCAATCCTGAAATTCTGGCCAAGTCCGACGACCTCAACACCTACGAAGAAGGGTGCCTCTCGATCCCGGAACAGTTTGCCGAAGTCACCCGGCCGGCTGCGGTCCGGGTCGGCTGGATCGATGAGAACGGCAATCCGCAGGAAAAGGATTTCGACGGGCTTTGGGCAACTTGTGTCCAGCACGAGATCGACCACCTAAACGGCAAGCTTTTCATCGATTACCTCGGCCCGATGAAACGCCAGATGATGACCCGCAAATCCCAGAAGCTGAAACGCGAGCTGGCGCGCGGATGAGTGTGCTGCCGCTGGTGATCTGGCCTGATGAGCGCCTGTCGCAGGTCTGCGACCATGTGGGCGAGGACGATCACGAGGCGCTGGTGCAGGACATGTTTGACACGATGTATGCCGCCAATGGGCGCGGATTGGCCGCGCCGCAGGTGGGTGTCATGCGACGGATCTTCGTCATGGACGCGGGTTGGAAAGAGGGCGACCCCACGCCCGAGGCCTTTCTCGACCCGGTCATCATGGTGCGCGAAAAGCGTACCGAAGTGATGGAGGAAGGGTGCCTCTCCATTCCCGGTCTCATGGTTCCGGTGGAACGTCCCGTCGCTGTGACGTTGGCGTGGCGGGATGCGCGCGGCGACATGCATATGCGTGACTTTGACGGTTTCGAGGCGCGCTGCATCCAGCACGAGATCGACCATCTTGATGGGCGCGTGACGCTTGATCACCTGACCGAAGCCGACAAGGCCGATTTCATCGCGACATATGAGGCCCAGACATGACCGTTCGCCCCTGCCTGCAATGGCCCGACAAACGCCTGCGCACCCCTGCCGCCGAGGTGGAAGAGATCACCGATCATGTGCGGCAGGTCTGGGACGACCTGATCGACACGATGGAGGCCATGCCCGGTGTGGGTATGGGCGCCAACCAGATCGGTGAAATGCTGCGCCTGATCGTGGTCGATGCCAGCGATACCCGCGGACAGGCCGTACGCATGGCCAATCCGGAAATCCTGCATGCCTCGATCGAGGATCGCGAACACGACGAAGCCAGCCCGAACCTGCCCGGCGTGTCGGCCATGATCAAACGCCCGCGCGCAGTAACGGTGCGGTTTCTCAACGAGGACGGCATGATCCAGCGGCGCGATTTTGTCGGGCTTTGGGCCACGTCGGTGCAGCACCAGATCGACCATATCAACGGCAAGATGTATTTTGATCGCCTGAGCAAGGTAAAGCGCGACATGCTGATCAAGAAGGCGAGGAAGCTGCGATGAAAGTGGTCTTCATGGGCACGCCGGATTTCTCGGTGCCGGTTCTGGATGCGCTGGTCGAGGCGGGCCACGAGATCGCGGCTGTCTATTGCCAGCCGCCCCGCCCCGCAGGGCGCGGCAAGAAAGACCGCCCGACACCCGTGCATGCCCGCGCCCAAGCGCTTGGTCTTGAGGTCCGGCATCCGGTCTCGCTCAAGGGGGCGGAAGAACAGGCCGCCTTTGCCGCGCTGAATGCCGATGTGGCCGTTGTGGTCGCGTATGGGTTGATCCTGCCCCAGCCTATTCTTGATGCCCCCGCGCATGGGTGCCTCAATATTCACGCCAGCCTTTTGCCGCGCTGGCGCGGGGCCGCGCCGATCCACCGCGCTATCATGGCGGGCGATGAAAAAACCGGTGTCTGCATCATGCAGATGGAAGCCGGACTGGACACTGGTCCGGTGCTCATGGTTGACGAGACCGGGATCGGGGAAACCGAAACGACGGACCTGTTGCATGACAGGCTCTCGAAGATGGGGGCAAGGCTGATTGTGGCGGCTTTGAGCGACTTACCGGATCTGGTTCCGGTGCCCCAGCCCGACGATGGCGTCACCTACGCCCACAAGATCGACAAGTCCGAAGCCAAGATCGACTGGACCGCCCCGGCAGAAGACGTTGATCGCAAGATCCGCGGGCTTTCCCCGTTTCCCGGCGCGTGGACCGAGATCGACGGGCAGCGGATCAAACTGCTGGCATCCCGGCTGGGAGAAGGCGTAGGTGCCCCCGGCACGCTGCTGGATGACGCGCTGACTGTGGCGTGTGGCACAGGTGCGGTGCAGTTGTTGCGCTTGCAACGGGCGGGCAAAGGCGCGCAGGATGCAGAAACCTTCCTGCGGGGCTTTCCGCTGGAAAAAGGACGCCAGCTCTAGGAGCCGAACATGTTCTTTACCTTTTTCGGCACCGTGATCATTGCCGGTATCATCGGCTATGCGTCCGAGCGCAGCGGTTTCACGCGTAACGGCTATGTCCCCTCGATCATTATCTGCATCGGTGGGGCCTTCCTGTTTTACATGATTTCCCGCATGTTCCACATCGGCTTTGGCAGCCCCGGTCTCAACGCGATTATCTCGTCCATCGGGGCGTTGATCATCGTGCCAACCCATTGGCGTAAATAGAGTCGTCCAGGCCACACTCCGAACAAATAACGAAAAATTGTAGACGTTTCCCGTCGGTCCGCGTTAAGATTCTCTTCATAAACGCGGCCGCTTGAACGAGCCGCTTACATATGAGGCATATAGCAGTGGCTTTCTTCGGATTCGGAGGCGATACAGCCGCGCCGAAAGTGACCGTGGTAACCACCATGAAGGACGAGGGTGCCTACATCCTCGACTGGGTGGCGCATTACCGGGCACTGGGAGCGACGGATATCGTCGTGTTTACCAACGACTGCAGCGATCAGACGGACATGATCCTGCGCAATCTCAACCGCATGGGCGAAGTGCATCACCGGTTCAATCGCGTGATGCGCCGTGGGCCGCACAAGAGCGCCCTGATGTGGGGCGAACACGAGGCTGCAGTGCGCGAAGCCGACTGGATTTTCGTGGCGGATGTGGACGAGTACCTGCAGATCAACGTCGGTGACGGCACGTTCAAGGCGCTGATCGACGCCTTTCCGGGGGTCGATGCGATCTCTCTTGTCTGGCGCATCTTCGGCAACAACGGCGTAGAAGGGATCGAGGATACACCCGTCCCGCTGCAATTCACCCGCGCCCAACCCTTTGAGGGCCGCGAGGGTGAGCACCGCTTTTTCAAGACCCTGTTCAAGAATGACCGGACCAAGTTCAACCGCATGGGGGTGCACCGCCCCTTCGTGCAGCAGGACGCCGGGCCGATCAACTGGATCACGCCGGACGGCACCCGGTTCGACGACCGGCAGATCAAGGGCGCGCTGCATGTGAACACGGGCTATGGCTATGACGTGGCACAGCTCAACCACTATGCGCTGCGCTCGATGGGCGCCTTCCTGAACAAACAGCGGCGCGGGCGCGCGAACCACCAGAACGGCAAGATCGAATTCAGCTACTGGAACAAGTTCGACCGCAACGACGTCGAGGACCTTGGTCTTGTCCATCGCTTTGACAAGGCGCTTGCGATCAAGGAGCTGCTCCTGCGGGACGAGGCCGTGGCGCGTCAGCACGCCAAGGCAATTGACTGGGCGCAACGCATGGCCATCAAGGCCCGCCGTCAGCCCATGGCTAAGAAATTCCTTGCCAGGCTGGCCGAACGTATCGAACTGGATCAGGCCGCCTGACGGCCTGTCCGCTTTCTTCTTCGAGGATACCTCAATGGCTATTTCCGACACGCTCGCCGTCCGCATCATGGATGTCGTGACCGAGCATTCCCTTGGCGGCAATATCGTGATGCTGGGCCGCCAGCGCTGGATCGGGCGCCGCCGCAAACGATCGGCAGCGCTCTTTGACGAGACCCTTGAGAAGTATTTTCCGGGTCTCACCGAAGAGGATCTCAAGAACAGCGACAACCATTTCTGCGAGACCTTTTTCCAGAAGATCGGCTTTGATCAGGTCGACAGTATGGACGTGTCGGATTTTGAGGACGCCTCGATCGTGCAGGACCTTGCCGGGGAGCTTCCCGAAGAGCTGCACGAGCGCTTTGACGTGGTCTATGACGGGGGCACCTGCGAACACGTGTTCGACCTGCCCACCGCCTATCGCAACATCAACAGGATGCTCAAACCAGGTGGGGTTCTGATCGGCCATTCGCCCTGCAACAACTGGATCAACCATGGCTTTTACCAGATCACACCCGAGATGGTGTACGGCTTCTGGGAGAAAACGCTGGGCTACGAGGTGCTGCAATGCGCGCTCCAGCCGATGTTGCCGATGTTCGCGCGTCGTGTTGTGACCACGTCGAACCCGAACGAGACCGGCGTGCGCCCGCGCCTTCAGGGCAAGTTGCCCGAAGGTCCGGTGATCCTCACTTACGCCGTGCGCAAACCGCTCGAAGGGGCCGGGGACGGGAGCGAAAAAGTCTATCAGACTGATTATCAGAAACGCTGGGACGACAGCGCCGGGATCGCGGCGGAGTAATCCCTAGAGCTTGAAAGGCGCCATGCCCGCGCGGGCCAGCTCGTCCGCGCGCTCGTTCTCGGGGTGACCGGCATGGCCCTTGACCCATTCCCAGGTCACGTCGTGACGCGCCTGTGCCGCGTCAAGCCGTTGCCACAGGTCAACGTTCTTAAGCCCGCCCTTCTTTTTCCACCCGTTGCGCTTCCAGCCGTGGATCCACTTTGTGATCCCGTCTTTCACATAGGCGCTATCGGTGACGATGGTGATCGTGCTTGCCCGCTCCAGCGTTTCCAGCGCCGTGATCGCCGCCATCAGCTCCATGCGGTTGTTGGTGGTTTCCGGTTCACCGCCGGACAATTCTCGCTCTTTGAGCACGGTATCGCCGTCCATGGCGCGCATCAGCACGCCCCAGCCTCCGGGGCCGGGATTTCCGGAACAGGCTCCATCGGTATAGGCAAAAAGATCAGGCACGTGCAGTCATCAGGATATAAGGGTCAATGCTTCCAGACAGTCCCTTGCCCTCTCCAGTCACGGCTTGCAACAGCGAAAAACCGGCCTTTTCCAGATGTTTGCGCAATTCCGCTTCCGAGTAATAGGCATAGAAGCGACCCAGACTGTCGCGTGCTTCGCCTTCACCCAGTTTCAGGCCCAGAAAAAGGCATCCACCGGGGCGCAGCGCGCGTTTGATCGCGTCGAGGTGGCGCGGGAAATCAGCCTTGGGCGCGTGCAGCAGAGAAAAGCTGGCAAAGACCCCGTCATAGGCGTTGGTCTCTGTCAGGTCGTCAAATGTGCCCAGCCGCGCGTCGATCCCGTTGGCGCGTGCACGCTCCACGAATTCCGGTGTGGCATCCAGCGCGCTGACGCTCAGGCCGCGCTGCACGAGTTCCCTTGCTTGCAGGCCCGGACCGCAGCCCAGATCCAACACATGCGCTCCGGGGGAGAGCGCGGCACAGAACATGTTCAGCGCGTCGACTTGATCCTTTGACACGGGCAGAGCCGCATAGTCGTCGTGCTTGCGGGCATAGACGCCAAGGGTTTCCCTGTCGCTCATGCCCGCTCCAGTGCCAGCCGTCCGGCCAGGGCGACGAAGATGGCCGCAAAGCCCCGGTTCAGCCAGTGCATCACCGTTGCGCTGCCAAGCAAGAGGTCACGCGCGCTTGCCGCAAACAGGCCGTAAAGGACAAAGACACCAAAGGTCATCGCCATGAAGACCGCCCCGAGAAGGGACATCTCCATTGTCGCGGTTGTCGGGTTGCCCGACAGAAAGGGGGGTAGAAGCGCAAGAAAGAACACCGACAGTTTCGGGTTCAGGATATTTATGAGCGCGCCCCGGCGCGCGACGGCCGCTCCGGGCTGGGCCCGTGTTTCGGCGCTCACCGACAGTGCGCCGCCGCTGCGCAGGGCCTGCCAAGCCAGATAAAGCAGATAGGCGACACCGGCGAATTTCACGATGTTGAACAGCAGCGCGGATGTATGCAGCACTGCCGCCAGCCCCAGCGTGGCCGCCACCAGGTGCGGGACAATTCCGAAGGTACAGCCCAAAGCCGCCCAGAGCGCGGCGCGCCTGCCTTGTCCAAGCCCCATGGCAAGCGTGTAAATCACTCCGGTTCCGGGCGCGATCACCACCACAAGGGCGGTCAAGAGGAACTGGGCAGAGATCATGAAATGTCCTTTCGGGCAGCGACCCTAATAAACGATGGTAATCGCAAGGCAGGTCACGACAACCGCCGTGAGCAACAGGCGCAGCCGCATCCACCAGGGCGGGGTCAGACCCCATTGATAAAAAGCGTAGTCCAGAAGCAGCAATCCGGCAAAGCCGAACATAAGGTTGGTGGCGGCGCCAATCGGCCCGCCGCTAGTCATGAAAAACGCCCAAAGCGCCGGGATCGTCGACAGGACATAGCCGATGGCGGCGCGCGATCCCTCGACCTTGGTGGCAAAGCCCCAGAGTACGCCTGACATGAAGGCAAGGATCACCGAGCCATAAAAAAGCTGCACATACGGGCCGACAAAACGCGGCCCCAATGCCGAAGCGCCCCAGTCACGCCAGTCGGGCATCAAAATCGTCAACGCCCCCCAGACAAAGGGGATCAGCCCGGCAAGACCCAGAACAAGCGGTGCGGTTGGAATGCGGATCATGCGTCCAGATCCCTGAGCACGCGGGGCACCTTGAAATTCACCCGTTCAACCGCGGTTTCCACCTGTTCCACCGACACGTCGAACCGCTCGCGGAAGGCGTCGATCACCTCGTTCACCAGAACCTCGGGCGCGCTCGCCCCAGCGGTAATGCCGACAGACCCCACGCCCTCAAGAGCGCGCCAGTCGATCTCGGTGGCGCGCTGCACAAGCTGCGAATAGGCGCAACCATTGTTTGCACCAACCTCGACAAGTCGCCGCGAGTTCGAAGAGTTGGGCGCGCCCACGACAAGGATCGCATCCACCTTGGGCGCAATCGCCTTGACCGCCTCCTGCCGGTTGGTGGTGGCGTAACAGATGTCTTCCTTGTGCGGTCCGACAATATTGGGAAAGCGGTTCTGAAGCGCGGCGACGATGCCGATCGTGTCGTCCACCGACAGCGTGGTCTGGGTGACGAAGGCCAGCTTGTTCGGGTCGCGCACCGAAATCGTGGCGACGTCTTCTTCGGTTTCCACCAGCACAACCTCACCCTCGGGGAGCTGCCCCATGGTGCCGATGGTTTCCGGGTGGCCCGCATGGCCGATCATCACGATCTGCAAGCCATTGTCGGAATGGCGCTCGGCCTCGATATGGACTTTGCTAACCAGCGGGCAGGTGGCATCGACATAGATCATCTCGCGCCGCTCGGCTTCGGCTGGAACCGACTTGGCAACGCCATGGGCGGAAAAGATCACTGGACGGTCGTCGGGACAGTCGCCCAGTTCTTCGACGAATACCGCCCCCTTGGCGCGCAATCCGTCTACCACAAATTTATTGTGCACGATCTCGTGGCGGACATAGACCGGGGCGCCCCACTTCTGAAGCGCCATTTCGACGATCTTGATGGCGCGATCCACACCGGCGCAGAAGCCACGCGGGGCGGCGAGATGGATGGTCAGGGGGGGCTTCGTCATGGAACGTCCTCGCGGCTGTGCGTGAAAGACCTAGTGTCTCATCGCGCCCACGTCCAGAGGCTTGACCTTCCAGTGCGGGAAGGGCGTAACCGGAGAAGAAATATGCGAGGAGTTTGGCAATGAAACAGGCGGGCATGGCGGCGATTCTGGGAGGCGCCGCGTTGATAGCGACTGTCGGGGCAGGGGTGGCCGAGGGGTTTTTGCCCTATGAGAATACGGGCGCGGTGGCACGCGGCCAAGCGATCTATGTTGAGAATTGCGCAAGCTGTCATGGTGCAAACCTGGAAGGGGAAGACAATTGGCGCGACCGCGGCGCAGACGGGCTGATGCCGGCCCCGCCCCATGATGAAAGCGGGCACACGTGGCATCACCCGGATCAGGTGCTGTTCGCTATCACCAAGTATGGCACGGCCAAGGTGGTCGGGCAGGGTTATGAAAGCAACATGCCGGGCTTCGAGGACGTGCTGAGTGATGAACAGATCCTCGAAGTGCTTGCCTATATCAAAAGCACCTGGCCCGCGCGCGTGATCGACATGCACAACGCGCGCAACGGCGGCTAGACCAGCCCGCCACGAAACCACAAAAGAAAACCGGGGCACTTGGCCCCGGTCCGGTCTTACTTGGCGCTGAACTCGACCTCGCGGTCGCGGTCCGGCATCGGATCGCGCGGCGGGCGCCCGATCACTTCGCGAAGCCCTTCCAACTCGATGAAGTTGTCGGCCTGACGACGCAGCTCGTCCGAGATCATCGGCGGCTGGCTGCGAATGGTCGACACCACCGAAACACGCACACCCTGGCGCTGCAGGCTCTCCACCAGCGGCCGGAAATCCCCATCTCCGGAAAACAGCACGATATGATCTACGCGCGGCGCAAGCTCCATGGCATCCACAGCCAGCTCGATATCCATGTTCCCCTTGACCTTGCGACGGCCCTGGGAGTCTGTGTACTCCTTGGCCGGCTTGGTCACCATGGTGAAGCCGTTATAGTGCAACCAGTCCACCAGAGGGCGGATCGGCGAATACTCGTCATTCTCCAGCAAGGCTGTGTAGTAGAATGCCCGAAGCAATTTGCCACGTCGCATGAATTCCTGCCGCAGCAGTTTGTAGTCGATATCAAAGCCCAGCGATTTCGCTGCGGCATACAGATTCGACCCATCTATGAACAGCGCAAGCCGTTCGTCCTTATAAAACATCAATAATGTCCTTTCTGACTCTGCCGCGCCTTGAAAGTCCCGTGAGTAAAAAAGTGCAGGCACAACAGCAGTTATAAGGTAAAGAAATTTGGCTTGCCTTCAAGCCGTGGATCGCCTTTTTACATGCGTACGTTACAAAAGGTTAACAAAAAGTGAATGAATGCGCGCTCTTAGCTCTTGGCGGCAACCTGCCAACTGATCTCGGCACGCCTGCCGAAACCATCGCCGCAGCGCTCAAGCGGTTGAATGAGGGCCAAATTCGCCTTTGTGCGGTCAGCCGATTCTTCCAGACGCCGTGTTTTCCCGAAGGCGCCGGCCCTGATTACGTGAACGCGGCAGTATCGGTGCGCACATCGCTTTCGCCTAAGGCTCTGTTGCACGAGCTTCACGCCATCGAGGCTGATTTCGGGCGCGCGCGCGAGCAGCGCTGGGGCATGCGCACGCTGGATCTCGATCTGGTTGCCTATGGCGAAAAGGTGCTGCCTGACCCGGTGAGCCAAACGCATTGGCGCGACCTTCCGATCGAAGACCAGAAGAAGAAGGCTCCCGACGACCTGATTCTCCCGCACCCGCGTCTGCAGGACCGCGCATTCGTGCTCGGGCCGCTTTGTGACATCGCTCCGAACTGGATTCACCCCTTGTTGGGCAAGTCCTTGCGCGATTTCCTTGCGCAATTGCCGCAATCAGACCGGGATGCGCTGAAACCCCTGTGAATCAGTGCTTGTCAAGGGGGGAAAAGCCCCTTACATACACGGCTTCCTATCCGATCCAAGAGAGTGGAGTGCCCCATGGCCCGCGTTACCGTAGAAGATTGCGTCGACAAGGTTCAGAACCGCTTTGAGCTGGTGATGCTCGCGGCCCACCGCGCACGCGAGATTTCGGCCGGTGCCCCGATCACGCTGGATCGTGACAACGACAAGAACCCGGTCGTGGCCCTGCGCGAGATCGCAGAGGAAACCCAGACCGCGGAAGAGCTGCGCGAGCGCCTGATCGAGGAAAACCAGACCCAGATCGAGGTGGACGAGCCGGAAGACGACAAGATGGCTCTGCTGATGGGTGCCGAAAGCGATGCGCCTGCGGATGACGACATGTCCGAAGAAAAGCTGCTGCGCGCGCTGATGGAAGCACAGGGTCAGGGCTGACCCCCCAAGAGAACCACAGGTAGGCACGCATGATCCCGGCAGACGACCTTGTCGATCTCATTCGCGCCTACAACCCCCGCACCAATGAAGCGCTGATCCGCGCGGCCTATGACTATGGCCGCGACATGCACGAGGGGCAGTTTCGTCGCTCGGGCGAGCCTTATTTCACGCATCCCATCGAAGTGGCGATGATCCTGGCCGAACAGCATCTGGATGACGCGACGATCATCACCGCCCTATTGCACGACACGATCGAGGACACCCAGGCGTCTTATGATGAGGTTGCGGGCAAGTTCGGCAACGAGGTCGCAGTGCTCGTGGATGGTGTCACCAAGCTGACCAACCTACAGCTCAGCTCGACCGAGACCAAGCAGGCCGAGAATTTCCGCAAGCTGTTCATGGCCATGTCCAAGGACCTGCGGGTTATCCTCGTCAAGCTGGCCGACCGCCTGCACAACATGCGCACGATCAGGGCGATGAAGGCCGAGAAACAGGTCCAGAAAGCGCGTGAAACCATGGACATCTATGCCCCGCTTGCCGGGCGCATGGGGATGCAGTGGATGCGCGACGAGCTGGAAGACCTTGCCTTCAAGGTTCTCAACCCCGAGGGGCGCGCTTCGATCATGCGGCGGTTCATCACGCTGCAAAAGGAAACCGGTGATGTGATCGAACGGATCACCGCCGACATGAAAAAAGAACTGTATAACAACGACATCAATGCCGTTGTCGTCGGCCGCGCCAAGAAGCCCTATTCGATCTGGCGCAAGATGCAGATGAAGGAGCAGGGATTTTCGCGCCTGTCCGACATCTATGGATTTCGCGTCATCACGGATAACGAAAACGATTGTTACCGGGTACTTGGGGCGATTCACCAGCGCTGGCGGGCCGTGCCGGGGCGGTTCAAGGATTACATCAGTCAACCCAAGTCGAACGGCTATCGGTCCATCCATACGACGGTGTCGGGACGTGACGGGCGCCGGGTCGAGGTGCAGATACGCACGCACCAGATGCATGACGTGGCCGAATCCGGTGTTGCGGCGCACTGGTCCTACAAGGATGGCGTGCGGGGCGAAAACCCCTTTGCGGTCGACCCAGTGAAATGGATCAGCGGCCTGACCGAACAGTTTGACGCCGAGGAAGACCACGAGGATTTCCTCGAGGCGGTCAAGCTCGAGATGTATTCGGACCAGGTGTTCTGCTTCACGCCCAAGGGCGAGGTGGTGAAGCTGCCGCGCGGGGCGACCCCAATCGACTTTGCCTATGCCATTCACACCCGTATCGGTCATGCCTGTGTCGGCGCCAAGATCGACCACCAGCGGGTGCCGCTCTGGACGCGGATCAAGAACGGCCAATCGGTCGAGATCATCACTGCCGAGGGCCAGACGCCCCAGGCGACTTGGCTGGACATCGCAACCACCGGCAAGGCGCGTACCGCCATCCGCCGCGCCCTGCGCGAGATGGACCGCGAAAGGTTTGTCAGGCTGGGAGCGGAACTGGCCCGCGCCGCGTTCGAGCATGTCGGCAAGAAGTCGACCGACAAGGTGCTCGAGATCGCCGCCAAGAACCTGCGTTTCAAGGAAAAGGACGAGGTCCTTGCCCGGCTCGGCTCGGCCGAGCTGACGGCAGCCGAAGTGGTGCAAGCGGTCTATCCCGACCTGGCTCCAGAACAAAGCGACGAAGTGTCGGGTGAGCGCGCCGTGATCGGCCTGTCCCCGGATCAAAGCTTTCACCGGGCCCCCTGTTGCCAGCCGCTTCCGGGCGAGCGGATCGTGGGCATCACTTTCCGTGGCAAGGGGGTGGTGGTGCACGCCATCGATTGTGATTCTCTTGGCGATTACGAGGACCAGCCCCAGCGCTGGCTGGACCTGCATTGGCATGCGGGGCAGCACAAACCGATCTATACGGTTCAGATCTGGGTCACGATCGGCAATGACGCGGGCGTACTGGGACGTATTTGCACATTGATCGGAGAGCACGGGGCCAATATCTCGGATCTGGAGTTCGTGGACCGCAAGCCGGATTTCTATCGTCTTCTCGTCAGTGTCGATCTGAGCGATGCCAAGCATCTGCACAAATTGATGATGGCGCTCGAGGCGGAGTCGGATGTGGCAGAGATCGAACGCTATCGAAACCCCGAGAAGGCCCGCGCATCGTCCGAGGGCTGATCAGCAAAGGAAACGTCACCTGTGGTTTTCAAGCGCCGCGATAGAAGACCCCTCTACCAGGTGGTGGCGGAATTCTTCTATCCGCGTGGTGGTTGGACCCGGGCGTTCCACTATGTACGGCACCGTCTGCACCGTTTGCCGGGCACACCGGAATTCATCGCGCGCGGTATCTGGTGTGGGGTGTTCACCACGTTCACGCCGTTTTACGGATTGCACTTCGTGGTCGCTGCGATCCTTGCGCGTGTGCTGTCGGGGAACCTTCTGGCGGCCCTGCTGGCGACATTCTTCGGCAATCCGCTGACCTACCTGCCGATCGGGGTGATCTCGCTCAAGACCGGGCATTTCCTCCTGGGGACCGAGTTCCACGAGGGCGCGCATCAATCCCTGGCGGCGAAGTTCGCCAATGCCGGCGGGGACCTGTGGCACAATTTCTGGGCCATGTTCAACGATGACACCCCCGACTGGACCGGGCTCAGCATCTTCTATGACGAAGTGTTTTTCCCCTACATGATCGGCGGCATCCTTCCGGGCATCATCGCGGGCACGATCGCCTATTACCTTTCGGTGCCCGTGATCCGCGCCTATCAGAAACGGCGTGTGACGCGGCTTCGCAAGAAGATGGAAAAGGCGCGTGCCAGGGCCGCCGAACAGGCAGCCCGTGCTGCGGCTTCTGAAAAGGCCAAGCGGTAAAGAAAGCGGTTTTCTTGCGCGCCTTGGCGTCATAGGGTCCGCATCACTGACCAACAAACTACGAGGGCTGTCACCATGCTGCGTCTTGGGGTGAATATCGACCATGTGGCCACCGTGCGGAATGCGCGGGGCGGGGCCTATCCCGATCCTGTCCGCGCAGCGCGTATGGCGGAAGAGGCTGGCGCCGACGGTATTACCGCGCACCTGCGCGAAGATCGCCGCCACATCCTTGATGCCGACATCGACGCGCTGATGGAGCACCTGACCGTGCCGCTCAACTTCGAGATGGCCGCCACGGACGAGATGCAGCAGATTGCCCTGCGTCACAAACCCCACGCGGTCTGTATCGTGCCCGAAAAGCGCGAGGAGAAGACCACCGAAGGCGGTCTGGAAGTGGCGCGCGAGGAAAACAAGCTGGCCCATTTCATTGCGCCCCTGCGCGAGGCGGGTTGCCGGGTGTCGATCTTCATTGCCGCCGACCGGCCCCAGATCGAGGCCGCCAACCGGATCGGCGCCGAAGTGATCGAACTGCACACCGGTGCCTATTGCGACTATCATGCCGAGGGCCGCTTCGAAGAGCGTGAGGCCGAACTGGTCCGGCTGACCGAGATGGCAACTTTTGCCCACTCACTTGGATTGGAAGTGCACGCGGGCCACGGGCTGACCTTCGACACGGTCAAACCCATCGCGGCCTTGCCCGAGGTGATGGAACTCAATATCGGCCACTTCCTGATTTCCGAGGCGATCTTCTCGGGAATTACCCCCGTGATCCACGAAATGCGCCGCCTGATGGACGAGGCGCGGGCGGAAAGTGCAAAGGCATGAAGGGCGCATGATCCTCGGCGTGGGCACAGATCTGGCCAATATCGACCGTGTCGCGAACACGCTCGAACGGTTTGGCGACCGGTTCCGAAACCGGGTTTTCACCGACGTGGAGCAGGCCAAGGCTGAACGTCGCCGTGATACCGTGGGCACCTATGCCAAGCGATGGGCCGCCAAAGAGGCGTGTTCCAAGGCGCTGGGCACCGGCCTGCGCATGGGGATCAGCTGGAAGGACATGTATGTCTCGAACCTTCGCACCGGGCAGCCTGTCATGCACGTCACAGGCTGGGCCAAGACACGCCTCGACGACATGACACCGCCGGGGCACGAAGCCATCATCCACGTCACCCTGACCGACGATCACCCATGGGCACAGGCCTTTGTCGTGATCGAAGCCCGCCCGATCCAATCCACGCCGGGTTGACACCCAGCGCGCCGCCCCTCATGTAACGCGCCAAAGCGCAACCGGAGAGACAGACATGGCAGACAAGGCCAAGAAGAAAGACGGCGGCATCGTCGAGACGATCAAGACGATCGTCTATGCCCTGCTGATCGCGGGCGTCTTCCGCACTCTGTTCTTTCAGCCCTTCTGGATTCCCTCCGGGTCGATGAAGGACACGTTGCTGATCGGGGATTTCCTGTTCGTCAACAAAATGACCTATGGCTATTCCTACGCCTCCTGCCCATCGATCCGCATCCCCGCCGTGGGCATCAATATCGACGCCAAGAACCTCTGCGGCTGGCTGGATGGCGACAACACCCGCATTCTGGGCGGTGAACCCGAGCGCGGCGATGTCGTGGTTTTCCGCCACCCGGTCACCGGGTTTGACTTCATCAAACGCCTGATCGGCCTGCCCGGCGACAAGGTTCAGATCATCGCCGGCGTGGTGCATATCAACGGTGAAGCGGTGAAGCTTGAAGATGGCGGCCTGTTCGAAGAAACCGCAGGCCCGCAGGGCCCGCAACGCCTGCGCCCGCGCTGTGAAAACGGCCCCGTGGGCGATGGCGGTCTCTGCGTGAAGTCGCGCCAGATCGAGACACTGCCGGGCGGGGTCAGCCACGCGATCCTCAACATCACCAATCAGGGCTCGGACAATACCGGTGTCTACACCGTCCCCGAAGGCCATTATTTCTTCATGGGTGACAACCGGGACAACTCGACCGACAGCCGTGTGCCACAGGCCGCGCGCGGGGTGGGGTTCGTGCCTTATGAAAACCTGATCGGGCGCGCGGATCGCATCATGTTCTCTTCTGCGGGCAAGTCGATGTTTGCCTTCTGGACTTGGCGTTCGGACCGTTTCTTCAAGGGCATCTATTGAAGCTTTCCGCCGACCTCCAAGCGCTCGAAGCGCGGCTTGGCCACACGTTCTCCCGGCCAGACCTCCTCGTGCGCGCGGTGACGCATTCCTCGCGCTCCTCTACAACGCGCGAAGACAACCAACGCCTCGAATTTCTGGGCGACCGGGTGCTTGGCCTCGTGATGGCCGAGGCGCTTCTGGCCCATGACCGCGGCGCTTCCGAGGGCCAGCTTGCCCCGCGCTTCAACGCGCTGGTGCGCAAGGAAGCCTGTGCCGAAGTGGCCGCCGAGATCGACCTTGGCGCGGCGTTGAAACTGGGCCGCTCCGAGATGATGTCAGGTGGGCGACGCAAGCAGGCGCTCCTGGGCGATGCGATGGAGGCCGTGATTGCCGCCGTCTACAAGGATGCCGGGTTCGAGGTCGCGCGCGATCTGGTGCTGCGCCTGTGGGGCAAGCGCATTCAGACGGTCGAGGCTGATGCCCGCGACCCCAAGACCTCCCTTCAGGAATGGGCGCAAGGGCGGGGGTTAAACCCGCCAAGCTACATCATGCTGTCCCGCTCCGGCCCCGATCACGCACCCATTTTCACCATCGCCGTGCGGCTCGATACCGGACAGGAAGCCCAGGCGCGTGACGGCTCCAAGCGCAAGGCCGAACAGGCCGCTGCCAAGGCGCTGCTGGACAAGCTGACGGGCTGATCCCGGCGTTTCCAACCGTGCCCTGTGTCGGTCGGGTACCACCCTGCTCGAGGTACTGGCTCTTTTGCGGCAAATGCTCTAAATGCTCTGAGCTGCTAGTACAGGAACACCCCATGACCACACGTGCCGGATTCGTCGCCTTGATCGGAGAGCCCAACGCCGGGAAATCCACGCTCACCAACCAGATGGTGGGTGCCAAGGTGTCGATTGTGACCCACAAGGTTCAAACCACCCGCGCCCGCATTCGCGGCGTGGCGCTCGAAGGTGACAGCCAGATCGTGTTCGTGGACACGCCCGGCCTGTTCCGGCCGCGCCGCCGGCTGGACCGCGCGATGGTGGCCGCGGCATGGGGCGGGGCGGCGGATGCCGATATCATCGTCCTTATGGTCGAGGCGCATCGCGGCATCACGCAGGGCGTGGAAACCATCCTTGAACGGCTCGAAGAGATCAGCACCGGGCGCAAGATCGCGCTCGCCATCAACAAGATCGACCGCGTGAAATCCGAGGCGCTGCTCGCGCTGACCAAGGATCTGAACGAGCGCTTCTCCTTTGCGGAAACCTTCATGATCTCCGCCGAAAAGGGCCATGGCTGTGACACGTTGCGCAAGTGGCTGGCTGAGGAACTTCCCGAAGGGCCATGGCTCTATCCCGAGGACCAGATTGCCGATTTGCCCATGCGCATGATCGCGGCCGAGATGACCCGCGAAAAGCTGACCCTGCGCCTGCATCAGGAACTGCCCTACCAGTTGACGGTCGAAACCGAGAGCTGGGAAGAACGCAAAGACGGCTCGGCGCGCGTGGACCAGATCATCTATGTCATGCGCGACGGGCACAAGGGCATCGTGCTGGGCAACCGGGGCGAAACCATCAAGGCTGTGTCCAAGGCCGCGCGCGAAGAGCTCTCCGAGTTTCTGGGCCGCAAGGTGCACCTCTTTCTGCAGGTCAAGGTGCGGCCCAACTGGCTTGATGAAAAGGAACGCTATTCGGAAATGGGTCTGGACTTCAGCGACGGAAACGCATGACCGCCAAAAGGAACCATGTGACCGAAGCAATCGCACAGAGCACCATCGTGACACGGACCGGTGTCTTGAATGCCGGGTCTATGGCACCGCTAAAGTCCATGACCGCCAGCGCCAGCATGGTTAGCCCAAGAAACCGGGTTCCCTTGGGGGTTTGAAATTGCTCGTTCATCGGTCCTGTCGATCCTCTTGGCTCTTGCGGCCCCCTCGGTATCGGACAGTCTTGCCCAAGGATGGTTACCATGAAGTTAACGGCTGAGTTCTGGGTGCAGGCCTATCTCGCGCGGCTGCGCCTGAATGACATCCTGGCCTTTGTCGTGGCGCATGGCGATGACACGGCGGGTGCGGTTCTGGTCAAGCTCAACACGCTTGACGGACAGGCCAAGGTGTTCCAGCGCAGTTTTGACCTGATGACAGGGGAACGAAACTGGATGGTGCTGGCCGAAGGTGCCGAGGCCGAGGTTGACGCATCATTGGCCCGACAACGCAGCTTTGACACTGATGTCTGGGTGATCGAGGTCGAGGATCGCCGGGGCCGCCACCTGCTGGACGAGCAGGGGCTGTCGGATTGATTCACGGCCGGGCCCTGTTAGATTAACCTTCCGACATCAGGGATCTGACACATGGACTGGCGCGACCAAGGCATCGTTCTTTCCACCCGCAAGCACGGCGAAACTTCGGTCATTCTCGACATGTTCACCGCAGAACACGGGCGCCATGCGGGCGTCGTGCGTGGGGGGATCAGCCGCAAGATGACCCCGATCTTGCAACCGGGCGGGCAGCTTGACGTGGCATGGCGCGCCCGCCTCGAGGATCATATCGGCGCCTACACCGTCGAACCGCTGCGCTCGCGCGCTGCCGTGCTCTCGGATCGCATGGCGCTTGCCGGGCTGAATGCGGTCACGGCGTTGCTGACCTTCTGCCTGCCCGAACGCGAGCCCCATCCCCGGCTTTACGCGCGCACCGAACCGCTCATGGATCTCTTGGGACAGAACGAGATCTGGCCATTGGCCTACCTGCGCTGGGAACTGGCCCTGCTTGAAGAACTGGGGTTCGGGCTTGATCTCACCTCTTGCGCCGTGACGGGCACGACCGAAAGGTTGGTCTATGTTTCTCCGAAATCCGGGCGCGCGGTTTCCGCCCTAGGGGCCGGGGAGTGGGCAGATCGCTTGCTCCCTTTGCCCGATTGCCTGCGCGGCGCTGGCGAAGCGCCGGACACGCAAGTCATCCTGGCCCTGAAAACGACTGGTTACTTCCTCAAGGAAAAGCTGGCGCCCGAATTGGGCCACAAACCTCTGCCGGAAGCCCGCGATAGGTTTGTCGACCTCTTCAGCCGCCGGTCACAGCCGTGAACAGCATCTCGCGCTTGGCGTCATTGCTCAGGATCATCCGAGTTCCCGACACTTCGGATAAGCTCATCTCCTGAAGGGCCGCGAAAAAGCTCTGCTCATCGGCAAGCTTGTCGCAATACATCTCGGTTGCCACAAACCGTTCCAGCGTGAACCACGGGTAGGGCGCGCTCTGGCGGGCCGCAAATTCGTTGCACGGCCCCGTCCCGGCCACTTTGCCATCCGTCGCAAACGAAAGCGTCGCGACATAGGATACGGGCACGCCGTCAATGCGGCTCAACTGCCAGACATGATCCGCGCCCCCATAGGCGGCAACGGTTTCATTGCGCGTACAGGCAGCAGCAAGCAAAAGGGCAGAAAACGTCAGGAACAGGCGCATGGCCTATTCGTAAAGCGCGAGGATCAGGTCGACCAGAGTTCCAAGCGGAGCGTCATTCACTTCTCCGTCACGACGGCTCAGTTCCGCCATGCCAAGATTGGCGGCATAGAGAATGCGCGACAGTTCCGGGTTCGAGAGACCATTTTCGCTGAGCGCGGCGGTCAGCTGGGTCAGGCGCAGATCATCCACCCGCGCCACGGCTTCGGCCACAAAGTCATTGTCATGTGCCCAGGCCCGGATCGCAGGCTCAAGCCGCATGCCATTTGCCGAATCGCCATTGCCGATCGTCGCAATCTGGCTCAGGTGGCGCAGCTTCTGCGCGGCGGTCGAGTCTTCGACCAAAGCGGCCTCAATATCGAGCAGCGCCTGACGTTCCCACTGTTCCAGCATGGCAGCATGGAAAGCCGGTACATCCTTGAAATGCCAGTAAAACGATCCCTTGGTCGTTTTCAGCCGACGTGCCAATGACTCTGCCTTGAGCGCAGCCGGACCCTGCTCCAGCAGGGCGTCGAACCCGGCGGCAATCCAAAGGTCAGGAGAAAGGCGCGTTGCAGTCATGCCCCAAGGGTTACGTTGCGCCAAGTTGTTTTGCAAGTGCAGCATTGTCGCGCTGCATCGCAGCATTTCGCCGGAGCGGCTTTCCTGCATCACCTGTGCGCGCCTGCCTGCGGCACCAATTCCTAACGTGAACTTAAGCGCGCTGAGTTCATTTTGTGATTTACTGCCGAATCCCGGCAGGACACCGACGCAATACCGACGTGATACCGACGCGTTACCGAACCGGGGAAACCGCACGTTTTCAGGAATTTACCCTTTTACATCACAGCAAAACGCATTCGCCCCGCGCAACACCTGTCGGCATCACGCGGGGCGGCATCTTCACTTCCTGTTAGGGAGGCTTAGCCCAGCAGGCGGCGGGCAATCACCTGTGCCTGAATTTCCGCCGCACCTTCAAAGATATTGAGGATACGCGCGTCACACAGGATCCGGCTGATCTGGTATTCCAGCGCGAATCCGTTGCCGCCATGGATCTGCAGCGCGTTGTCCGCGCTGGCCCATGCCACGCGGGCCCCCAACAGCTTCGCCATACCCGCTTCAAGGTCACAGCGCTGGCCGTGGTCTTTTTCCCAGGCGCTGAAATAGGTCAGCTGACGCGCCACCATGATCTCGACTGCCATCATCGCCAGCTTGCCCGCAACCCGCGGGAAGTGGATCAGTGATTTGCCGAATTGCTTGCGGTCATTGGCATACTGCATGCCGACCTCAAGCGCGTTTTGTGCCACGCCGATGGCGCGGGCGGCGGTCTGGATACGCGCCGCTTCAAACGTCTTCATCAGCTGTTTGAAGCCCTGACCTTCGACGCCGCCCAAAAGGTTTTCACCCTTGACCTTGAACCCGTCAAAGCCAAGCTCGTATTCCTTCATACCGCGATAGCCCAGAACCTCGATTTCGCCACCGGTCATGCCTTCGGTGGGGAAGGGGTTCTCGTCGGTGCCCGGCGTCTTTTCGGCAAGGAACATCGACAGGCCGCGGTGGTCGGTCGTGTTGGGATCAGTGCGCGCCAAAAGGGTCATTACATGGGTCCGCGCGGCGTGGGTGATCCACGTCTTGTTGCCCGTAACCTCCCAGTCACCCTCGGCATTTTTGACCGCGCGGGTGCGCAGGCTGCCAAGGTCCGACCCGGTGTTCGGTTCGGTGAATACGGCGGTCGGCAGGATCTCGGCGCTGGCCAGTTTCGGCAGCCACTGCTGTTTCTGTTCCTCGGTGCCGCCCGCTTCGACCAGCTCGGCCGCGATCTCGGAACGGGTGCCCAGCGAGCCCACACCGATATAGCCGCGCGACAGTTCTTCGGATACCACAACCATCGACGCTTTGGAGAGGCCAAGCCCACCATATTCCTCGGGAATGGTCAGGCCAAACACGCCCATCTCGCCCAGTTCCTCGATGATTTCCATCGGGATCAGCTCGTCATTCAGGTGCCATTCATGAGCGTTGGGAATCACCCGTTCGTCGGCATAACGGCGGAACTGTTCTCGGATCATTTCCAGCTCTTCGTCCAGACCGGTCGCGCCAAAGGTCGCGTGGCCCGCGTTGTCCTGCATCAGGTCGACAAGACGCATACGTGCGGCCTGGCTGTTGCCCTGTTGGCATAGGGTCATGATTTCGGGCGCCATCAGGCCGCGGGTCTCGTCCTGCGTAAGACCCAGATCCTGCAGGCGCACGATCTCGTTCTGGCTCATCGGGATGCCGCCATAGATCTGCCAGAGGTATTCACCAAAGGCGATCTGGTGGATCAGCTGTTCCATTTCGCCGAACTTGCCGTCCGACTGAAGGCGTTCGGCCCAGGCCTGCATCTGTTGCAGCGACTGCACGTAGGTTGCCAGCCATGCAAGACCATGCGCGGCCGACTGATTTTCTTCGATCAGCTTTCCGGAAACTTTACCATTTTCGGATACGGTCTCACGTACGCGGTTTTTGGCGGTTTCCAGAATCGCTTCCACCGGGGCTACCGCCGCACCGGTCAGGGAAAGCAAATCGGGGAGAATTACGGCTTTTGTCATCGTCAGGTCCTGTCCATCATGGGCCATGAATCATGTTCCTCTTTTTCTGCAGTGTGACATATTTCTTTTGCAGGTGCAGCGCAACATAAATACGAATGCTGCGCTGGTTTTGTTCGTTTGTTGCGCGTTAAAGATTTTGCGCCCATGGGGTTTACGCCCTATAGCAAACCATGGATGCAATTCTGACCCACCTTGGCCCAGTGCTTCTGGTCTCGTCCCTTCTGATCGCGGTTTTTGCCGGGATCATCAAGGGGATGGTGGGGTTCGGAATGCCCATGGTTCTGGTTTCTGCCCTGTCAACCTTCCTGACCCCTGACTGGGCCCTTGCCGGGTTGATCCTGCCGACGGTGGTGACAAACGGCATGCAGGCCCTGCGTCAGGGACCGCGGGCCGCGCTGCACTCGGTCGTGAGGTTCCGCACCTTTCTTCTGGTCGGCGCGGTGGCGCTGGTGATCTCGGCCCAGTTCGTGCGGGTGCTGCCACAGAACGCCTTCCTGCTGCTTATCGGTCTGCCCGTGACCGCGTTTGCCGCCATGCAATTGTTCGGCGTGACCATCGCCCTGTCCAAACCGTCCCGTCGGGTCGAGGCGGTGATTGCCGCGATCGCTGGCGGGATCGGGGGGGTGTCCGGTGTCTGGGGGCCACCCACAGTGGCGTATCTGACCGCGTTGGGCACCGAAAAGGCCGAGCAAATCCGCGTGCAAGGCGTAATCTACGGGCTGGGCGCGGTGCTCTTGTTCTTTGCCCACATCGGTTCGGGAGTACTGCGCGGTGACACGGCGTTGTTCTCGCTGATGCTGGTGCCCCCTGCGATCCTGGGAATGTGGCTTGGCGGGCGGATCCATGACCGCATCGACCAGGCGACGTTTCGCAAGGCCACGCTTCTGGTGCTCACCATTGCGGGACTGAACCTGATCCGGCGCGCGCTGATTGGCTAGAGCGATCCCCCTTGCCCGCCCTGTGCCACGCGATAGGATGGCGCAACGCCAGAGGAAGGACCGCCTGTGAAACGGATCGAGACATCTATGCGTATCTCGGCGGTCAGCCTCGCGGTGATCGCCACGATTGCCATCGGGTGGGTGCTGAAAGAAGCCCAGCCAATCCTGGTGCCCATCGTGCTTGGGGCGCTGGTCGCGTTTCTCATGGATGGTATTTCCAACTTGCTCTCGCGCATCCCGCTCTATTCCCGGGTCATCCCGGCCTGGCTGCGCATGACCATGGCAACATTCGTGTTGTTTGTCGTGCTGACCGTTGGCGTGGCGTTCTTTGCCCGCAACCTTGAACCGGTCGTGCGCGCCATCCCACAATACGCAGAGTCCCTGTCCGGCATTCTCTCGGCCTTCGCGGCGCGCTTCGACTATGAGCTTGAGGTGACATGGCAATCGCTTGACCGGCTGGTTTTCGACAATGTCGACCTGCAGGCGCTCATTCGCTACACGGTCAATTCGCTCAGCTATTCCGCCGGCTACTTGGCGCTGGTGTTTCTTTATGCCATCCTGTTCCTGATCGAACGTGAAAGCATTGCCACCAAGCTTCAGGTTGTCGTGCCCGATGCGGAAAGCCGCCAGACGGTCTGGCGCACGATCGACCTGATCACGGATCAGATCGGCACCTATTTCACCACCAAAACGCTGATCAATGCCGTGCTTGGCGTGATCTGCTACGTTATCTTCCTGTTGTTCGGGGTCGAGTTCGCGGCCTTTTTTGCCGTGCTGACAGCGGTGTTCAACTATATTCCCTATGTTGGAAGCTGGATCGCGATGGCCCTGCCCATGCTGTTTGCAATCGGCGATTTCGGGTTGGGTCTGAAGGCGGTACTGTTGTTTGGCGCCCTGAGCGTCACGCAATTCGGGGTGGGGTATTTCTGGGAGCCCCGTTTGATGGGGCGTTCCATGAACCTGTCTCCGGTCATCGTGATGGTGTCCCTTGCTGCATGGACCGCGATCTGGGGGCCGATCGGTGCAATCCTTTCGGTGATCCTGACCTCGGGGGTCATGACGATCATGTCGTTCTTCCAAACGACGCGGCCATTGGCGGTTTTGCTGACCAACAACGGTCAGGTTCCCAGCGAAGTGGACGATTGAAACACGCGTCAGGCGGCGTTTACCTTGTCATACCACGCCAGAAGCGCGTCGATATCCGGGGCGACACAGCTCGCTTCACCATCCGAAAACTCTTCAAAAACGGGTGCGTTAAGTGGGTTTGTCCCGGCAATGACCGTGGCGCCGCTGGCCGCAGCTTCGGCCAGAAGGTCGCGAAACCCGCGCCCCTCGGCCTCTTGCTTGCCGAATTTATTGAGCAGGAAAACGTCGTATGACGTTGCCATAGAGCGCTCGACCTCGGCCACCGCTGCGGCCATGGCGTTTGGGTCAAGCCGGCATCCGCGCGCCTCTTTGCCAAGGAACTGCGAAATGCGGATCATGGGACCGTCCGGCAGGACCTGCACATCCATGTCACATTTCTGATCGGTTTCGCAGCCGCTGTTGATCTGGACAATGCCGCGGGTTCTAAGGCCGCGCGCCTCGAGCCGTTGCGCGAGATCGGCCAGCAACAGATCCAGTTCGCCGCGCCCGTGCGCCATGGTGTAAGCAATTTTTAGCATATGTCGTAGATAACCTTGGGTGCTGCCGTGTTCAATCGCGCTTTAACCCCGTGAGCGAACGCGGCAACAGGCGCCCAAGCAGGGCAACAAGAAAGGCGGTGCTGACACCGAAACACAAAATCCCCGTAACGCCGCCAAATGCGCCGAACACGCGGAATGCGATGGGCAGAACAATGTCCCCGTATCCCACGGTCGTATATGTCACCAGGGAAAAGTATATGGCGTCAAACCAATAGGTGATCGCCCCCATGCGCATCAGCGTCCCGGCCCAGATCCACACATGGATCGTATGCGACAGCACGATCATGCCGAACGCGAACAGCACGATGATCGACACGCGCAACGAGGGCAGCCGTTCTTCGAGGGCAACGCCCAGCCGTTCGAGAAGCCGAATGCTCAGAGACAGCATTCCCACGTGAATGACGGCACAGATCCCGAGCAGGACCGATCCCCAAAACAGTTGGTCGATTTGTCCCACGGCCCGCCCCTCTCACCTGATCGTTGACACACAGTAGAGGTGCGGGCGGCAGGGCTTCAAGCCGTGATTTCAGCGTTTCACCGTGCCATCTGCGACCCAACCGTCAAAGATACGCAGGACCGTTTCACAGAATTGGGCGTCATTGATATGTCCGTCTAGCGACACGTAATCGACCGTTTCGGGCATCGCGGCTTCGATCTCTTCCACAAAGGCGGCAAGACCCGCCGCGTCGTGAAGGTCAGCACCGGGCCTATCCCATTCGTTGCAACCGCCCTTGGGCATTATGAAGCTCGTCGGCCCCTTGGCCGTGGCCAGTTTCTCGCAAAGCGCCCGCGCCACGGCGCGGCGCTCTTCGTTATCCAGCACCACAGACTTCAAAAGCCTGTTGTGGTCATGCGCGGGCTTTTCGCTCATCTGGTCGGGGAGCGGTTTCCAGCCCACAAGGTCAACCAGGTCATAACAGGCAGGGGCCACGATCTGCGGAGTGGCGCTGGCCCCGGCATTTGTCAGCCGGTCGGCCCCGGCAGACAGTCCACCCATCAGGTGGTTGCCCACCTCCTGCGTCGCAAAATCCATGACACAGGCAAAGGCCCCCTCTGCAGCCAAGGACTCAAAGGCCCTCCCGCCCATTCCTGTGGCGTGGAATACGGCCACCTCAAACCCACGCTCTTCCAGCGCGGGTTTGAGTGTGACCATATAGTGTAGAATGGTCTTTCCAAACGAAGTCATGCCGATCAAGGGCTTGTCCCCTTTGGGTTTTTCCACGGCGCGGGCCGCGCCCAAAACGGCACCCGCCGCCTGTGACAGTGACGATTTGCAGACCGAGTTAAGCCCGTAGAGACCTCCGGCCCACAGGATCATCTGTATATCCGCCGCAAGTCGTTCCGGCGGCAGAAGCTGTGAGAAGCTTACCGTCGAGACCACGTACTTCGGGACACCTAGCGGCAGCGCCTGGCACACGTCCAGCGCCAGGTCGGTCCCCATGGTGCCGCCAAGCACGACAACGCCATCCACCTTGCCTTCGTGATAGAGCCGCAGAGCGAGGAGCGACGCGCCTTGTGCCATGATCTGCATGGCGATGTTTTCGTCGCCCGAGTCGATTGCGGCCTGGATCGAGCTGTCGCCCTCTTCGGCGACATCATGTTTCGAATAATCCGTCGGCTGCGAGGGATCGCCCAGCACGCTCACATCCATCGACAGCACGTTGCCGCCCTGACTCCGGATACAGTCGCACATATAGTTCAATTCATCGTCCTTGGTATCGTAGGTGCCGACAACGAGAATGGTTTTTTCCTGGCTCATGATGGTCTCCCTTCCAGGTATGTATTGGCCAAGCCCGTGGCCCTGGCGATCATTCTTTTCGAGCGGGTCTCGCCGCCGGGTTCATTCAGGCGCGGGATGATCCAGCCCACGTAAGTCAAGGCGCGCAATAGAAGCATGAGATCAAGCTCCTCCGCCGAGATGGCACGACGCGCGGCGTATCCGTCTAGCAAGGCGTTGCGCAAATCGGGAAAATCCCGGCGTTCGAGGTAGCGCAGCAGAAATGTCGCAAGTTCGAAAGAGCGGTATCCGATCGCGCAATCGTCAAAGTCGAGAATGCCAAGACCATCGTTCCACAGCAGGATGTTCTCGGTCAAAAGGTCCGCATGGATCAGGCCTTCATCGGCTTCCAGAGCATGAAGGTCTCGAGAGGCGCGGGAGCGGGTCTTCAGCAGGAGGTTTTTTTGGTCTGGTGAAAGGTGCGGGTGTTCCCAGAAGCGCCCCCAAAGAGGATTTTCCCCTAATAGGGCGTCCGCGGTCCAGTTGGGGCGGACAAAGGCATTGGGACAGCCCCAGTTGTCGGTGAGATCGTGAAGGCGCGCCATTTCTCGCCCCACCATCCGGGCGATCTGTGTGGGGGAACCCTCACTAATCTCCGAGCCCTCTCCGATTGGCGTGCCGTCGAGCCATGTCAACAGGCTGGCGTGGATGGTCCCAAGTTTCGCCAGGTATGAGCCGTCGTGGGTCGGGATTGGTGCAGGGACGTGCAGGCCTTGACGGGACAGGTACATCATCCAATCGAGTTCCGAGACCAGTTCGGGCGTCGTGCGATAACCCGGGCGGTGCAGGCGTAGTGCGTATTTCGTTGTGCCCTGTCGCACAGCGTAGACATGGTTCTCGCGTTGCGCGAGCAGTGAGAAGTCTGCCCCCTGCAAACCCCAGAGAGGCAGGGCCTGTTGCACGACGGGATCGGTCATGGAGCAAGCGGCGTTTCGGTCAGCGCCTCGTCCAGACGCTCCAGCATCAGATCCGCGTTCTCTCGTGAAAACGGAAGCGGCGGGCGGATTTTGAGAGCATTATAGTGGATGCCAAGAAAGTTCAGCAGAACGCCTTTGCGGCGCATCGCGTTAGCAATTTGTTTGGTGAAGGCTGTGGCAGGTGCGCGCGACTCTCGGTCGAGGACCAATTCAGCGCCGAAGAACAATCCCGAACCACGCACATCCCCTATGCAGGAGTGGGTTTCCGCCAATTTGCGCAACCCGTCGCGGGCATAGTCGCCGACGGCGCGCGCGTTTTCCATCAGGCCTTCGTCGTGCACGATACGCAAAGTTGCCCGGGCGGCGGCGGCAGAAACGGGGTTGCCGCCAAAGGTGTTGAAATATCGAAAGTTCTTCCGGAATGCCGCCATGATTTCAGGGCTGGTGACGACGCCGCCAACCGGGTGTCCGTTCGCCATGGGTTTGCCCAAGGCGACGACATCAGGCAGGAACCCTGCCTTCTGGTGCCCCCAGAAATCAGTGCCGAGACGGCCAAAACCGGGCTGGACTTCGTCAGCGATGATGATGCCCCCCGCCTTGCGCACGGCGTCAATCGCAGGCCGTAGAAAGCCCTTTTCCAGTGTTGGGAAACCTTCATTGGCGAAGTAGGGACAAATAATGAGGGCCGACAGTTGATGCCCGCGCTCCTGAAGCTCCGCAATGGCGCGCTCGATTTCTGCGGCAAAAGCTTGCGCGTGGGCCTGTCCACCTTCGCCGCCCAAGGGGCGATAGCTGTCAGGTGCTGGGACAAAGGCGACATTGTTCCAGCGATCGGGTGGCGGATTGGTGCATGAGAGTTGCGACACCGCCATGGTATTGCCGTGATAGGTGTGATCGGTGGCAATCACACCGGTGTTGCCGGTGATGCCCTGCGCCATGCGCAGAGCAATGTCGTTTGCCTCGGACCCCGTGCAGGTCATGATGGCGGTGTTGAGCGGGTCGTCGAATGTGTCGGTCAGGTCCTCGACATAGTCCAGAATGCCTTCGTGCAGATAGCGTGTGTGGGTATTGAGGGTGGAGGCCTGTTTGCAGATTGCCTCGACAACTTTCGGATGGCAGTGCCCCACATGGGGGACGTTGTTATAGCAATCGAGGTACTGTCGCCCGTCTGCGTCCCAGACCCAAACGCCTTCGCCGCGCACGATATGAACGGGGTCGTCGTAGAATGTACTGACATTGGGGCCGAGCAGTTTCGCGCGGCGGTCAACCAGTGTTTGCGTCGCGGTCATAGCTTGATCCAGGCGGTTTTCAGGTCGAGGTATTTGTCCATCGCATGCAGGGACTTGTCGTGCCCGTTGCCCGATTGCTTCATCCCCCCCAGCGGCACGGTCGCGTCTGCGCCTCCGTAAGTGTTCACGTGCACCACGCCCGACCGGATGCCCGCAACCATGTTGTGCGCGCGGCTGAGATTGCTGGTCCAGACTCCGGCGGCAAGACCATAATCGGTGCCATTGGCAAGGGCGAGGGCCTCGGCGTCGGTTTCGAAGGTCTGCACGCTCAGTACCGGGCCGAAGACCTCGTTCCGCGCGATCCGGTCTTGCGGCCCCACATCGGTGACAATGGTGGGTTCCATGTAATAGCCACCGGTTTCCTCAAGGATGCGGTTGCCGCCAAGCGCGATGGTGTTGCCCTCGCTGCGGGCACTGTCGATGAAGCCAAGGTTGCCCTCCAACTGTCGCAGGGAGTTTACGGCCCCGACATTGGTCGTGAGGTCAAGCGGATCGCCAACCTTGAGTTGACGGGCATGATGCGCGACGCGTTCGACAAAGGTGTCATGAATGCTCTCTTCGACCAGAAGACGCGACCCGGCGACACAGACCTGTCCCGAGTTTCGGAAAATCCCCCCGGCAGACACCATGGCAGCCTCTTCGAGGTCCGGGGCGTCGGCAAAAACGATATTGGGGGACTTTCCCCCAAGCTCCAGATAGACCCGCTTGAGATTGGACCGGGCGGAGTATTCCAAAAGGCGGCGCCCCACCGGGCCGGAGCCGGTGAAGACCAGCACATCGACATCCATCGACATGGCGAGGGCTTCACCCGCGACGGCGCCAGAGCCGGTCACCACGTTGAGAACTCCTTCAGGCACCCCGGCTTCGGCGGCCAGTTCGGCCAGTTTCAGAAGCGAAAGCGACGCAGTTTCGGCGGGCTTGAGCACAACGGAGTTGCCTGCAGCCAAGGCCGGGGCCAGCTTCCACGCGCCGATCATCAGCGGGAAATTCCAGGGCACAATGGCACCGACCACGCCCACGGGTTCCTTGTGGACGAGGCCCAGAGTTCCAGGCGCCGTTGGGGCGATCTCACCGTATATCTTGTCTATCGCTTCAGCGTAGTAACGGAATGTGCCCGCGGCTGATCCAGGCTCCGCCTTGAGCGCCATATTAAGTTCGGTGCCATTGTCACGCACACCCAGTACCGCCAGTTCCAGCGCGTGTTTCTCAATCAGGTCCGCCAGCCGGTGCAGAACCCTTTTGCGCGCGGCAGGGGCAATGCGCGACCAGCGGCCATCTTCAAAAGCCGAGCGGGCGGCGGCAACAGCGCGATCCACATCGGATGTCGAAGCGCCCGCAAGCGTTGTCAGCGTTTGTCCGTCGATCGGGGATTGTACTTCAAGTGTTTCTCCCGAACCTTCCTGCCACGTTCCCGCAACAAAAAGCTTTTGCGGCGGAAGAGGTGCATGCCGAAGTTCGTCGATGCGTGCTTGGTCGACCATTTGGCCTCCTTGAGGTCTTTGCGGTCCTTCAGGACGCGTATGAAATGCAGAATGAGAACGCCCACAATCATCAGGAACAGGATCATGGCGATGGGGCGATCAATGAAGTCGAACGGAGTTTTGACCCGTGCCATGCCGGCGCGTAGCTTCACCTCCATGATGCCGCCCAGAACCATGCCGAGGATGATCGGGACTGCCGGAAGTGACAGGCGTTTCAGGACAAATCCGAAGATGCCGAATGCCGAGGCAATCAGGCAATCCGTAACCGAGTTGCGCAAGGAATAGACCCCGACAAAGCTGAGCACGAGGATGCAGGCGCCGAGGAAACGGTTGGGGATTTTTACGACCTTGATCAGGTGGTTTGTGGCAAAGAGCAGAAAAACCAGCACCAGCACGTTGAGCAGAAGAAGCGCAATATAGAGCGCGACGACAAAGTCCATCTGGTTCTGGAACAGTTGCGGGCCGGGCACCACGTTGTGCACGTAGAATACGCTGAGCATCATCGCCGTGAGCGCTTCGCCCGGGATGCCAAGCGCAAGCAGCGGAACCATGGCGGCGGCCGGTACTGCGTTGTTGGCCGTTTCGGCAGCAATCAGGCCCTCGGAAGAGCCGTGGCCGAAATCCTGCGGGCGTTTTGAGGTTTTCTGGGCGTAGGTGTAACTCAGGAACTGTGCCGTGAACTCACCGACGCCGGGGATCATGCCCATGAGGACGCCAAACGTGCCCGAAACGCCTGCGACACGGGGGTGGCGGGCCAGTTCCCGTAAGCCTTGGAACAGCCCGCCGCGCAGTTTTGTGATGCGGGTTTTTTCGTCCTCGCCCTGTAAGAGATAGAAGGCCTGGGACAGGGCGAAAAGGCCGAGTACGACCACGATCAGGTTGACGCCGGAAGACAGGAATGACTGATCAAATGTGTAGCGTTTAGAGTATTTGACCGCTTCGAGTCCAACTGTGTTGAGGAAGATGCCGAAACAGGCCAGCGCGGCGGCGATCAACGATTGGCCGCGATGGGCAATGACCACAAGGATGATGCCAAGGAGCGCGGCGAGAAAGATCTCGCGGCTGCCGAACATGGGGGCGATCTTTGCAAGGATCGGGGCAAACAGGATCAGGCAGACTACCGAGAAAACACCGCCGAAAAAGGATGCGGAATAGGCCAGTGACAGGGCACGGCGGGCTTCGCCGCGCGCTGTCATGGGGTAGCCGTCATAGGTGGTCAGGGCGTTGACGGCCGTGCCGGGGGTGTTGATCAGGATCGCGGGGATCGAGCCGCCATACATCGAGCTGCCATAGATGCCAAGTAGCACGGTCAGACCGACGATCGGGTCCATCGAAAACGTCGCAGGCAGCAGGATCGCAATGGCAACGGCCGGGCCGACACCGGGGATAGCGCCAATCAGAACGCCGCCCACGGATCCCGCAAGCAGGGCAAGCAGAACGTCCCAGCGGGCAAGAATGTCGATGGAGGAAAGAATGAGGTCCATGGCGCGCCTTTACAGGTTCAGGATAAAGAAGCTGCGCAGCGCGCTGGGCAGGTATTCATAGATCAGGCCACCGGGGATCTTGACCTGAAGCAAGGATTTGAACAGCACCACGACGAGTGTTCCGAAGGTCGCCGCCACCCACAGCATGCGCTTGTCACGATAGCCAAGGCGCCAAGTGATAATGGGCATGAAGATCATCGTTGTTGGTAGGTAGCCGATGATAGGGACCAGCAGAACATAGAGCAGGAACCAGCCAACCCATTCAATCGCAAGGAACCAGATGCGCCATTCGCGGTAGTCCATCCGGTCAAACCGGCGGCGTGGCAGCTTCCAGAGATGCAGCCCTCCGAACACGACCATGCCGATCAGTCCGACCGCAGGCCAGAAACGGGGCTGGGCAAAGAACTTGGTCCGTTTGACCCACTTTGTCTGCTCGCCGATCTGGGACAGCAGAAGCAGGGCCACGACAAAGAACACGATGGCAAATATCAACTGGCCACGTAGCGGGCCGGGGAAGCGTTTTTCCTCGAGTGAACTCATGTCGGCGGTCCCTTGGATGCAAAGAGGGCCGGGGTTTTCTCAAATCCCGGCCCTGAAAAGGTGTTTTATTCCAGAAGCTTGCCGATGTGTGCGACAGTCGCCTTGTCCTTGGCGATGATGTCGGCCGACGCGGCGGCATCGGCCCAGTAAACCAACGCACCGGTTTCCTTCGCTACGGCCTGAGCGCGGTCGCTCATCACGGTTTTCGCCGCGACGGCTGCGATCTTGTCACGGGCGTCCTGGGGGGTGTCCTTGTGCACGAACAGCCCGTTCCAAAGAGCGATGTCGAGCGTGCTGTCCAGCTCACCAATGGTCGGTGCATCCGGCACCAGAGAAATGCGCTCGCCGGTGATCGAGGTCAGAACCTTGACGCTGTCGAGGCAGGGCAGGATCAGTTGCAGCGTCGTGTTGATCACATCGGCGTCGCCCGAAGCCAGCGTGTTGCAGTCGAGCGCGTCAAAGGCCGCATCCGATCCCCATTCAAAACCGGCATTCACTGCGAATGCCTTGGTTACCTGGGTCGGCGTCAGCACATCACCGAAATGGCCAAGCGCCACGTCGTTGGATTTTGCATACTCGGCCAACTCGGCCATGGACGAATAAGGTGCGTCTCCTGCAGTGGCAATCACGAACGGGTAGGTAAGGAAAATGCCAATCGGTTCAAAGACTTCGTCGGCGAGTTCGTCGATGCCGATTTCGTGGCCGATCACCGGGACGGCGGGTACGAAGGAACCAATGGTGTAGCCGTCAGCCGGCGCCGTTGCGACGCCAATCGCGCCGGGGAAGGGGCCACCGCCGCCGCCGGGTTTATTCACCACGGCTGCTGCCACGCCGTATTCGGCCTGGAAGTCTTCGGCAATCATGCGAGTCAGCACGTCTTCGAGATCACCGGGAGGCCACGGCACAACGAAGCTGACGGGTTTTTCGGGGTATTCGGCAAGGGCTGCGCCGCCCATGGCCGTCATGGCAAGCGCAAGGGCGCCGCCGAGTATCTGGGTCGTTTTCATTCTGGTCTCCCTGTTTTCTGATCGCACTTGTGTGCGGTTCATTATTCAAACCAAAGGTTCGAAAATAGATTGACAGGTTAACTATTAATCTGTCAACACTTTTAGAAACCGTGATCACGGGAAAATTTTGAAACCGCCTGACCCAGGGGCAGCTTAAACCGGGAGGACATTATGGGAACAGTATCCAAGGCATTGTCTTTGCTTGGATTTTTCTCTCGGGACCGGCAGGAGATCGGGCTTTCCGAGATGACGAGGCTGACCGGGCTGAACAAGGCGACGGTGTTTCGTCTGCTCACTGAACTGGCAGAAAACGGATTCGTTGAGCAGGTTGGATCGGGGCGTGCCTATCGCTTGGGACCAGTTTTCCTGCGTCTTGCGAGTCTGCGGGAAGCGGCTGTGCCCATGCGCGAGATGGCCCAGCAGGTGCTGGACCGGCTGAGCGCGGCCACCGGTGAAACGACGCATATGTCCATCCTGCAGGGCGACCAGTTGTGCACGCTGGCCTATAGCTACAGTGTTCAGCACGGCACGCGGGTGACGATGGATGACGCGGAGGTCATCACCTTCCATTCGACCAGCTCGGGATTGGCTGTTCTGGCGCATAGCGACACGGCCTTTGTTACACAGGTTCTGGCCCAACCGCTTGAACGACGCACCCCCATGTCCGTGACCGACCCGGAGGTGATTCTCGGGCAGTTGGAGGATGTGCGCCGGTCGGGCATTGCCGAAAACGTCAGCGGTTTTGAAGAGGATGTGCATTCGCATGCCGCCCCCGTGTTTGATGCGCAGCAGCGTTGTTATGGCGCGGTGGCTGTTGCGGCGCCCGTCGCCCGGATGAGCGATGCGCTTCGTGCCGTGATTCGCGCCGAAGTACCGCGCGCCGCTTTGGAGATGACTCGACTTCTTGGCGGGTTCCCACCGGCCTCCTTCAAAACAAAATTCGAAACGATGCCCGGGCATGCGCCCGCGGCCTGAAACAGAGGTTAAACCATGAAAGACAGCAATTTTCTTAAGGAAAAGAACGCCCGGTCGCTTTGGCATCCGATGGCGCATCCGGCCGACAGTCTGAACAACCCGCCCACCATCGTGACCGGCGCTGAAGGTGTGCGCATCCGGGATGTGGATGGGCATGAGGTGGTCGACGGGGTCGGCGGCCTCTGGAACGTGAACCTCGGGTTTTCGTGCCAGCCGGTGAAGGATGCAATTGCGCGCCAGCTGGACGTGTTGCCCTATTATTCGACCTTCCGAGGCACGACCAATGACGTGATCATTGAGCTGAGCGAGGTCCTGCGCGAGTTCTATGAACCGGATGGCCTGACACGGGCTTTCTATACTTCGGGTGGGTCGGATTCGGTGGAAACCGCGCTGCGTCTGGCGCGGCAGTATCACAAGGTGCGGGGCGAGGCGGGGCGGACCAAGTTCCTGTCGCTGAAGAAAGGCTATCACGGGACGCATATGGGCGGCGCGAGCGTCAACGGGAACGCGAATTTCCGCACCCAGTACGAGCCGCTTTTGCCCGGGTGCTACCATATTCCCGCACCTTACACCTATCGCAACCCGTTCAACGAAACCGATCCCGAGAAGCTGTCGGCCCTTTGTTTGCAGGCGCTTGAGGACGAAATCGCGTTCCAAGGCGCAGGCACAATCGCCGCAATGATCATGGAGCCGATCCTTGGGGCCGGGGGCGTAATCGTGCCGCATGAAAGCTTTATGCCGGGTGTGCGCGAGATCTGTACCAAGCATGGAATCCTGTTGATCGCGGATGAGGTGATCACGGCGTTTGGGCGCAGTGGAAGCTGGACCGGGTCGCGGCATTGGGGGGTGCAGCCGGACCTGATGTGCACGGCTAAGGCGATAACAAACGGGTATTTCCCGTTTGGCGCAGTGATGATTGCCGAGCACGTCGCAGAGGTGTTCGAGAAGGATACCAGCGGTGCGGCGGCGATCGGGCATGGGTATACATACTCGGGTCATCCGGTGGGGGCGGCGGCGGCGTTGGCTTGTGTGGCCGAGACGCTGCGGCTCAACGTCAAGGACAACGCGGCGGCGCGTGGGGCAGAGCTTTATGCCGGGTTGCAGGCCCTTCAGGGCAAGTACGAGGCGATTGGCGACGTGCGTGGCGGAGAGGGCCTGATGACGGCGATGGAGCTTGCCAGTGATCGGGGCAGCAAGGCGCCGATCGACAAGCAAACCATTGGTACCGTTCAGGAAGTCGCGTACCAGAACGGTGCCATGGTGCGGGTGTCGGGGCCGAATATCATCCTGTCGCCGCCGCTGGTACTGACCAGCGAAGATGTGCAGACGATCCTGACGGCGCTGGATGCAGGGTTTGCGGCCGCCGCGGGGTAAAACCCCGCGAATCAGGCTCAAGCTATTGGGTTAATGGTGAAAATGGCGATCGGTATCACGTCGGTATAACGTCGGTATTGCGTCGGTAATGAAGAGCAGAACGGCCCGCGTGAAGATATCGCGCGGGCCGTTTCCGTGTTCTCAGGGTTTCGGAGGTCAGGCTCAGGACGGATCAGGCAAGGGGGGAATTGTCCGCAGGTAGAGGATGATGGCGTCGATATCCTCGTCCGATGTGGCGGCGTAGTGGTGATACCCCATCGGGGGTTTCATGCGCGATCCGTCCGGGCGTGTCCCGGTGGTGATCATCGCTTTGAGTTCGGCATCGGAATAGCCCGCAAGGCCGTCTTCATGGCTGGTGATGTTGGGCGCGACAGAGACGCCCCAAGGGCCGTGGAATTCATACCCGCCCGCGCCGAGATGGGTGTCGAACATCGGACCCATCGGACCAAAGGTCGTGTGGCATTCGGTGCAATGCGCCACCGGGCCGGCGAGATAGGCGCCGTATTCCGCGGAAACACCGCGCGGCGGAGCGGTCACGCTTTCAATGGGCGGGCCGTAGGCGGGCGGCAGCGGGATGTTGTAGGTCGAGAATGGCGTCTGGTTGTCGCTGGGCGGCACTGTGCGCAGGAAGGCGACGATGGACATCAGGTCATCGTCTCCCAAACCGCGATAGAGGCCAATGGGCATGGGTGGGCCGATCACGGTTCCGTCGGGGCGGATGCCTTCGCGGATGGCGCGGGCCAGTTCCGCGTCGGACCAGTCGGCAACCCGGCCTCCGGGGGTGATATTGACCGCCCAGGCCTCGAAATGGTCGTTCTTCTCGACCATCATGCCGCCGAATTCGTTGGACATGTCCGGACCGTTGGGCCCTTGCGGCGTGTGGCAGTTGCCGCAGCCTGCGGGGCCACGCACGAGGTATTCCCCGCGTTCGGCGGACACTTCGGCTTGGGCGAGTGTTGCCACGCTCAGAATGAATGCGGCCAGTATCCCGGTTTTCATGGTTAATCGTCCCTCTTCCTGTTCGCTTGCCGGAAGAGGGTATCACGAAACCGTGAGTTTCCCTAGCGGCGGGTCAGGGCTGGGGAACGATGAGCACCAGCCCGTCAAGCGCGTCGCTGGCTTCGATCTGGCAGGAGAGGCGCGAGGTGTCGCGCCGTTCGGCCTCGGCCACGTCGAGCATGGCGTCTTCGAAATCATCCGCCGCGCCGGTCCTGGCCACCCATGCGTCATCGACGTAAACGTGGCAGGTGGCACAGGACAGGCACCCCCCGCATTCTCCAATCACGTTCGGGATATTGTTGTCCACGGCGGCCTGCATCATCGAGGTGCCATTGGCGACATCGGCGGATTTCTCGGTGCCGTCGGGGAGTTTCCAGGTGACTTTCATCGGGCATGTCCTTTGGCGTTACGCCGGAGATTTTAGGCCTCCGGCGGGAGTATTTCTGGCAAAATGAAGAGGGGTCAGACGAAGTAGACATAGAAGTCGCGCAGGGCGTCGCCTTCGAGATCCTTGGTCTTTTTGACTTCTTTCTCTTTCATGAAAACATGGTTGTCGACCAGCAGGCGACCGATAGCGTCGGCCAGCACCGTGTCGGCCTTGAGGTCGGCCACGGCGCCTTTGAGATCCATGGCGCAGCTTTCCTTGGCGTCGTTTTTCTCAAACCCGTCACCGGTTTCGATTGGCTGCAGCGGGTAGTTGTTTTCCACGCCCAGAAGCGAGGCGTTCAGAACGGCGGCGACGGCGGTGTAGGGGTTGGCCGTACCGTCGGCCATGCGGTGTTCAAGCCGGGATTTCGGGCCGCCTTCGGAGCTTATGCGGGTGGTGACGTTGCGGTGGTCACCGCCCCAGTTCTTCCAGAACCCCGAGAGCGAGCCCGGTTGCAGCCGCTGGTAGCTGTTGGCGGTAGGGGCGATCAGACCGGCGAGCGCCTTGTGATGGTGCAGCAGGCCGGCAAGGCATTGCTTGGAAAGGTCGTTGAGGGTTTCGGGCATGTTGCGCGCGCCGGACGAAAGCGCGTTGCCGCCCGAGACATCGGAGAAGGAGAAATTGATATGCATGCCCGAGCCGCCCGCCTCGGCGATGGGTTTGGGCATGAAGGTCAGGATGATGCCATGTTCGAGCGCAATTTCCTTGGCCATCAGGCGGAAGAGAACGATGTCGTCCACCGCCTGCACCGCATTGTCAAAAGTGAGCGTGTATTCGAATTGTGGAGCGTCGAATTCCGCCGTGATCATGTCGAGGCGGAAGCCCAGCTCATCCGCCTTTTCCCAGATCGCATCATTGAAGCGCATCGGGTCGGTGAGCGGGCCGGTGCCATAGACCACCGCACCTGGCGTATCATAGGGGCGCAGGTTGCCATCCTCATCCGCCTGCATGGCAAAGGCCTCGAGCTCGATGCCGACCTTGGGGGTGAGGCCGCGGGCCTCCCATTTGGCAACGGCGCGTTTCAGGGTGCCGCGCGGGCAAAGCTCGAGCGGCGCGCCTTCGTCGTCGTAAAGATCGCCGAGAACAATCTTGGTATGCGGATCCCAGCTGTCGCGGATATCGTCATGTTTCCAGCGCAGCTCCATGTCTGGCAGGCCGTCCATCATCATCGCACCGGGGGCCGGGAGCAGATCCTTGTCGTAATGCACGCCAAAGGTGGAGCGGCAGAAGCGGGTTTCGCTGTCGGCGAGTTTCGAGGCGGGCAGGTATTTGCCGCGCATGATCGACAGGTGGTCACAGAAAACGGCGCGCAGGCGGTCTTTCATCTTGGATATCCTTATTGCAGCGTAACGCGGACGGGCAGTTCCTTGATGCCGCCGACAAAGTTGGAACGCAGGAATTTGTGTTTGCCATCAGGTTCTATCTTTTTGAGCCGTTTGCATAGCTCCTGGAACAACACGCGGACTTCGAGGCGTGCGAGCCACATGCCTAGGCAGACATGCGGGCCGGACTGTCCGAAGGACATGTGTTTGTTGGGGGACCGCATCAAGTTGACGCGGAACGGGTCGTCGAACACGGTGTCGTCGCGGTTGGCCGAGGACCACCAGAAAAGGACCTTGTCGCCCTCTTTCATCTGCTTGCCATGCGCCTCGAAGTCTTGCGTGAGGGTGCGGCGGAAATAGAGGGCAGGGGTGGCCCAGCGGATGATCTCGTCCGGCGCCAGTTCCCAGAGGTCGTCGCCGCCTTGTTGCATTTGGGAGAGCAGCTCGGGCTGGTGGCACATGGCCTGAATGCCGGCGGCGATCGAGTAGCGGGTGGTGTCGTTGCCCGCGGCTACGAGCAGGCAGAAGAAGTTGCGGAATTCCTCTTCGGAGATGGTGTTGCCGTCCTTGTCCGGTTGCAGGATCAGGTGCAGCACTCCGTCGGTATCGCCGGTGGCGTTCTTGTGGGCCATCAATTCCTTGGCATAGGCGTATAGCTCGGCGCCCGCCGGGGAGTTGAAGGGCATCATGCGGAATTCATCCGTGGTCATCTGGTCGAGCACGTGATCGGTGAAATCCGGGTCGGTGTTGGCGATCAGGGCGTCACCCTTTTCCACGAGCCATGGCAGGTCCTTTTCCGGGGTGCCGAGGATGCGGCCCAACATGAGCATCGGAAGCTGGCGGGCGATGTCCTTGGTGGCGTCGAACGTGGTGTTGGAGAGGGCGGCGTCGAGGATCTGGTTGGAGAGGTCGCGCAGGTCCTGTTCGAACCCGGCCACGACAGGTTTGGAAAACGCCTTGGCGACCTTGATCCGGGTTTTCATGTGCTCGGGCGGGTCGGTTTCCTGAAAGGTGCGGCGCGCGAGGTATTCCTCGTAGGTCTGGTCTTCCATGCGAATGCCGCGGGCCGAGGAGAACACGGCGAAATTGCGGTTCATCTCGGTGATGTCCTGATGGCGGGTGATCGACCAGAAGCCCTGACCCTGATCGTAATCGGTCCAGCTGACCGGGTCTTCGCGGCGCAGGCGGGCAAAGGTATTGTGCGGGGCGCCTTGTGCAAAGGTGTCGTGGCTGGTCAGATCGGCAAAGCCGTCATCGGTTGGAGTCCAGACCGTCATGCAAAGCACCTCCCTTGTTTGCTTGCTTTGTTATGTATATATATGGACTTCATAAATACGCAAAGAAGAATCTTTTGGAGAGGCCAATCATGCATCTCGCGATCCTGATGACCAACACGGATGAGACGGAATTCGCCCAGGCGCGGCCCAAGGATGGTGAAAAATTCACCATTCTGATCAAGGAGCTGCGCCCCGACTGGGACTGTTCGGTGTTCCCGGTGAAGGATGGGGTGTTTCCCGAGGATATCGGGGCGTTTGACGGGGTGATGATCACCGGAAGCCCGGCCTCGGTACATGATGAGGCGCCGTGGGTGGGGCAATTGTTTGCGTTGATCCGCGAGATTGACCGGCGGGAGATTCCCATGTTTGGCGCCTGTTTCGGGCATCAGGCGATTGCGGTGGCGCTGGGCGGGGCCGTGGATCGGAACCCTGAGGGCTGGGTGCACGGGTATGCCGACGTGACGCAAATGCCGCTGCCTTGGGCCGAGGCACCAGCGCGGATCGGGGTTTATGCCAGCCATATCGAGCAGGTCGCGGACTTGCCCGAGGGGATCGAGGCCGTGGCAAGCGGACCGGGGTGCCCGGTGGGGGGCTACCTCAAGGGGCGGCATATCTATTCAACACAATATCACCCGGAAATGACGGATGCGTTCATTGCGGATCTGGTGGAATTCACGGCAGATTATGTGGGGCCGGAGGTGACGAAAGCGGCGCGGGAATCGTTGAAGAACCGCGCGGATCGGGAAGATTGGGCGCGTCAGATCGTCGGGTTTTTCGAGTGGGCTGTTAAGGCATAGGGGACGCTGCTCCCAGCGCCGCGAGCGGCGATTCCCCCGAGATATTTCCGGCAAAAGGAAGAGTTGGCTCAGCTCAGGGCCGCGAGCAGGTCCATGGCCGTGACCTGATCGAATTGCACGTGACGGGCCATGGCGGTTTCGGCGGCGGCGGCGTCGCGGGCAAAGATGTGGTCCGCGATTTCGCGGTGTTCGCGGGCCGAGGTGGCGATGGCGCCGACGTAGGCATAGCGGGCGCGGTAATAGGCCATGAGCTTGCGCGCGTTGGTCTTGATCATGTCCAGAAGGAACGGGTTGCCCGCGATTTCGGCCACGGTTTTGTGGAAGGTGAGGTTGAGTTGGTAATAGCCGTCCGGGTCTGCATCGCCCTTGGTGGAAGCATGGATTTCGCAGGCTGTGACGATGCTTTCGAGGTGGGACTGGCCGTTTTCGGAGAGGCGGCGGGCGGCGAGGCCAGCGGCTTGACCTTCGAGCTTGGCATGGACTTCGAGAATGGCGAGGAATTCCTCGAGCGTGGGTTTGAAGAGCACCGCACCCTTGCGCGGCAGGCGCAGGATCAGGCCGGAGGTTTCCAGCTGGATCAGCGCTTCGCGCACCGGGGTGCGCGAGACGCCGAGACGCTGGGCCAGTGTCTGTTCGTCAAGGCTGTCGCCGGGGTTGAGATCGCCCCGGTCGATATCTTCGAGGATCGCCTGAACGATCATGTTGGTTTGTCCCGCCATGTCGCCTTGATCGGCCATGGGGGCGGGCTTGTCTAGCCCTTGATCATGGCCTTGGTTCCGGCAGAGAGGGCACGGGCGGCCTTGGCAAGGATCAGCGTGTCGATGCCCACCGCGACAAAGGTTGCGCCCTGATCTAGATGCTTTTGCGCGCCTTCGAGTGTCTGGGTCAGGATGCCAGCGGCCTTGCCCGCCGCGCGGATGCGGGGGATGGCGTCGGCGATGGCCTCTTGTACTTCCGGTGCGGCGGCATTGCCGGGATAGCCCATGTCGGCCGATAGGTCGGCCGGGCCGATGAAAACGCCATCGACGCCATCGACGGCGAGAATCGCGTCGAGATTTTCGAGCGCGGCGCGGCTTTCGGCCTGAACCAGCAGGCAGATTTCCTGGTTGGCGTTGGAAACATAATCCGGAATCGCGCCGAACTTCGTGACACGGGCGCCTGTGGCTCCCATGCCGCGAATGCCCTCGGGCGGGTAACGGCAGGCCCGAACCATCTCGGCGGCGTGCTCTGCGGTATCGACCATCGGTACGAGCACGGTCTGGGCGCCGGCATCGAGCACCTGTTTGATCATCCATGCCTCGCCGAAGGGCACGCGCACGACGGCGTGGCTGTCTGTTGGGTCGATCACCGCAAGCTGATCGCGGATCGAACGCAGGTCGTTGGGGCTGTGTTCGCCGTCGACCACCAGCCAGTCAAACCCGGTATGGGCCATCAGTTCGGCGGCCCCCGCCTCGGCAAAGGTCAGCCAGCAGCCGATCTGGGGGCGGTTCGCGGCGATGGCGGATTTGAACGGGTTTATTGGGGCGGGCATTGGGAAACCTCTCGCTCAGAAGTGGCAGGACACGGTGCCGAACGCGCCGAAATCGGCGTGGATCGCGGCGCCGGGCGGGCATTCGATGGGGCTGATAAAAGACCCGGACAGGATGACTTGTCCAGCTTCGATCCTTTGCCCGTAGGTGTGCATCCGGCGCGCCAGCCAGACGATGCCCTCGACCGGATCGTTGAGGACGCCGGCGCCAAGGCCGGTTTCTTCGACTTCGCCGTTGCGGGTGACGATTGCGCCAACCCAGCGCAGGTCATGCGCGTCGGGGGCGTGGTGGTCTGGGCCCAAAACAATCCCGGCATTGGCGGCATTGTCGGACACGGTATCCGTGATGATGCGCGCGCGGCCCGTTGCGGGGTCGCTGCGCAGAATGCGGGTGTCGAGGATTTCGAGGCTTGGCGCGACATATTCCGTGGCGCGCAAAACGTCGTCCCGCGTGACATCGGCACCGCCCAAAGGGGCCTTCATGACAAAGGCGATCTCGGCTTCGACGCGGGGCTGAATAAAGCGCCCCTCGGGGATCGCGGCACCATGAGCGAACATCATATCATCGAACAACACGCCGCTGTCGGGAATGTCGATCCCCAGCGCGCGTTGCATGGTTTTCGACGTCAGGCCAATTTTCCAGCCGATCACCTTTCGCCCATCGGCCAGTTTCGCGGCCATCAGCGCGGATTGGATCGCATAGGCATCGTCCAGCGTCATGTCCGGGTATTGCAGGGACAAAAGGCCGATCTGTTGACCCGTTTTTTCCGCGTGGAGCAGGGCGGCGGCGGCCTCGGCGTGCTTCTCCGGCGTCATGCCTCGTCCTCCACGCCATTGCGCAGAGTGCCGATGCCGTTCACCTCGATCTCAACCACATCCCCGGGTTTAAGATAGCGCGGCGGGTCAAAGCGTGCACCGGCGCCAGTGGGCGTGCCGGTGACGATCATGTCGCCGGGCTGAAGGGTCATGAAGGTCGAAATATAGGCGATTTCCTCGCGGATCGGGAACATCATGCGGTTGAGCGTGTCGTCCTGTCGAACCTCGCCGTTGACGCGGGTGATGATGCGCGCATCGTCCAGCTGGGTGGCATCCCTGAAGGGCACCAGCCACGGGCCAATGGCGCCGGACTTGTCCCAGTTCTTGCCTTGGGTGACGTTGAACTTGGCGTGGCGCACCCAGTCTCGGATCGTGCCTTCGTTGCAAAGCGTCAGCGCGGCGATGTGGTCATAGGCATCTTCTGCCTTGATCCGGCGCCCGGGTTTGCCGATCACCACGACAACCTCGCCCTCGTAATCCAGCGTATGGTTTTCTGGTGGACGCACGAGGTTTTGCTCATGGCCAGTAAAGCCGCTGGAAAAGCGGGGGAAGAGCGACATGTACTTCGGTTGCACGCTGCCGTCCTTGTATTCGGCATTGCGGTCGGGGAAGTTCACACCCACACAAAGAATGCGCACCACGTCCGGCATCGGGATGTCGTAGGTGAACTCGGTATGTGTGACGGCCCGCCCCTGAGCGGCAGCTTCGAGCTGGTCGAGCGCCCCGGCTTCGATCACGGATTTGAGCGTTGGCCAATGTTGAAAGTCCGGGGACAGCGCCACGAAGCCACCTTCGACCACCGCGCCATATAGCTGCTCTCCACCTGCCGAAACGGTTGCAAATCTCATGTCCAACACCCCTGCTTCATTTTGCCAAAAATACTCGAATTCCGCCGCTCACGGCGCAATGATCGGCTGCGCCTTAAGAGCGACCTCCTGTGGCTCGGCACCTTCGAACAGTGATCCATGTTCGAACCAAGAGCGCGGCGCGGGTGCGCCCCAGAGTGTCTGGCGCTGGGGGTCCTTGAGGTCCCATTTGATCGGTTCCAGATCGGGATCAACCGTCTGGTAATCCGAACAGTAGATTTCGATCCGGTGTCCGTCGGGGTCGAGCACATAAAGGAAGAAGGCGTTGGAAATCCCGTGCCGACCGGGGCCGCGTTCGATGTTGTCGACCCAGCCGGTGGTGGCCATCAGGTCCAAAAGGTCGATGATCGCCATAGGTGTGGGCACCCAGAAGGCGGTGTGGTGCAGGCGCGGGCCGAGGCCGTTGGTGAAGGCGACATCATGCACGCCGCCTTTGCGGTGCATCCAAGCCGCCCAGACCTTGCCACTTTCGGCGTCTTCCGTGTACTCGGTCGTGCGGAATCCCATCTCGTTGTAGAATGCCACCGAGGCGTCGACATCCGCCGAGAACATGTTGAAATGGTCGATGCGCAGCGGGCGCACACCGCGATAAAGCTTGTAGTGCTGGTGGATCGGGGCGAGGCGCTCCATTTTCACGTAGAATTCCAAAGGAATGCCCCACGGATCGCGGGTGCGCAGAGTGCGACCCATGTGGGGCCGTTCAACCCATTCCACAGGCAGGCCCTTGTCGGCGAACCATGCGGCGGCCTGGTCGAGGTCGGGCTCGTCGTAGAGTTTGAAGCCCAGCACGCCCACGTCCGAAGCTTCGGCGCGCACCAGAACGATGCAATGGTGGCCGCGCTCTTCCAAGGCGCGCAGGTAGATGCGGTCGGCGTCCTCATGCGTGACCTGAAGGCCCAACGTGTCGACGTAAAAGGCGCGGGACTTGGCAAGGTCGCGTACGCGGTATTCGACATGGCTCAGGCGCACGATGTTGAACGGCGGATAGAGGTTCGGGGCAGGAACGGGCATGGGAAACTCCTGTCAGAGAAAGTCGCGGATAGAGCCGGTCTTTGGCGAGAGGGCGGGATCAATGTCGCGCATTTCAAGCGACAGAGCGATGGGCTGGCGGGCCATGACCGGCGCGACATAGGCGCGGGCGGCTTCGAAAATGCGGGTCGTTGCATCCCGTTTCACGTCCTCGGGGCGTCCGCCGCGCAAACGGATCGAGATGTCGATATAGCCGTGTGCCGGATTGCCATCGGCGATGGCGTAGTGATCCGTGCGGAACGCGCGCACGCGGATGCCGGGCGTGGGAAAGGTGTCGATCTCGGACGCGCAGGCGCGGATCTCTTCGCAGAGGCCTGCGATATCCAGCGCCTCTTCGAGATTGGCCGAGTATTCGATGATGAAATGCGGCATGACCCCCTCCGGTTATAATTCACATGTTAAGTAAATTCCGAACAGGGAGTCAAGCCGTGATTTTTTACGCCCTATCCAAGTTTACGCAACAGGTCGAGCGAAGGTTCTCCAGTTGGGGTGATGCCGACGCTGGATTGATAGGCGCCGATGGCCTCGCGGGTCTTGGGGCCGATCACCCCGTCCGAGCCGCCCGTGTCAAAGCCGCGAGCAGTCAGTTTTTCCTGCATGGCGATGCGGTCCTTCTTGGTCAGGCCGTATTCATCGGGCGGGAAGCTGCCGCGCAAGGGGCCTGCACCGCCAATCCGGTCGGCCAAGTGGCCAACGCCGATCGCATAGGAATCCGAGTTGTTGTAGCGCTTGATCACGTTGAAGTTGCTTGTGACCGAGAATTTGGGGCCGCCATCTTGTGGCTGAATGACGCGGCCAGACGGCGCGCCGGGGCCGGCCTCGCCGCCCCATTTCACGCCGCGGGTCCAACCGTTCTTTTGCAGGTAGGCCGCGGTGGAGGCGAGCGCGTCGGTCGGATCTTCGGACCAGATATCGCGTCGCCCGTCGCCGGTGAAATCGACGGCAAAAGCCTGATACGAGGTCGGGATGAACTGGGTGTGGCCCATGGCGCCCGCCCAGCTTCCGGTCATGCGGTCGGCGGGGATGTCGCCGGACTGCACGATTTGCAAGGCGGCGACCAGTTGCTTTTCAAAGAACGCTCCGCGGCGCCCGTCATAGGCAAGGGTCGAGGTGGCCGAGATCACAGGCACGTCGCCGCGCCGCTCGCCATAGAAGCTTTCCAGACCCCAGATGGCGCAGATGATTTCCGCATCCACGCCGTAGCTGCTTTCCAGTGTTTTCAAAGTGTTACGGTGGCGTGCAAAGGCCGCGCGTCCCTTGGAAATGCGTTCGTCCGAGGCGGCAATCGAGAGGTAGTCTTCGAGGCTGCGTTTGAACTCGGCCTGGTTCCGGTCGCGTTTGATTACGCCGGGTAGGTAACCCGCGTTGCGAAAGGCCGCGTTCAGGGTGGTTTCGGAGATGCCTTTGGCCATTGCGCGACCGCGGAACGCTTTGACCCAAGCGTCATACCCCGCATTCGGGATGGGCCGCAGATCGACGGGGAGTCCGCCTATGGAAACGGTGCTGCGTTGCTGGGGTTGGCGCAGGGCCTGATTGGTGCAAGCCGACAACCCGAGGGCGGCCATGCCAATGGTAAAATGACGTCGTGAAATGCTCATGCCTGTTTTCCGCTTTGTTTGAGGGTGCGGTTATGTCTTTGGCGATGAGAGTGCCAGATTTCCGGTCCGTGGCCAAGGTGAACCGCGTTGATTGGCGGAACTTGTCCGGTGACAAAATCGTGGGGTGCCAAAACGAGAAAGGACGGCCCGAAGGCCGCCCGATCCCATAGCGAAACGTTGTGCGTCGGATCAGCCGATCAGCTGGGCCTCGTGACGTTTCAGAGTCAGACGGGCGGCCGGGTAGGCTTCGAGGCCCTCGGGCTGACGCAACTCGGGGAACAGGTCATAAAGTTCCGCGCGTTGGTCCTTGTCGATTCCGTTGATCGAATACTCGCCGGGCTGGAAGCTTTCGCTCCAAGCGCCATCGGCCAGCACGACCTCGTGATTATCACACATGAAGTGCACGTAATCCACGCCAACGGTATCGACCTGCTGGACCCCGTCCAGATGGGTCAGGTGCTTGGCCGCAATCAGGACCTCGCGCTCGTCAAAAAGCAGCTCGGCCTGCTGGGACACCAGCAGCATGCGGTGGTTGGGTGAGACCATCATGTCACGCTCGGGCTGGTTCGGGCCCAGGGCGCCTTGCTTGATCAGCACCGGGCGCAGTTGCGGGCGCGCCATCAATTCCTGGCCGGACAGGTGCTTCTTACCCGCCCAGCGGATTTCCTGAAGGCCATTGTCGCGTGTCACGACCTTGTCGCCCGGCTGAAGCTGTTCGACGGGGATTTCACCCATCGGCGTCAGGATGCGGGTGCCCGGGGTGAAGCAGAGAATAACCGGCGTCTGGAAGATGTTCTCGATTTCAAAGAACTCGGTCACACCCACCACGTTACCCTCATCGTCGATGTAGGTGATGGTGCCGGCTTCGCTGTCCAGCGGGTCAAACTCGACCCGGACTTCGCCGCCCGGAACGTAGCGGTCCACGAGACCGGCAAGGCTGATCGAGTCGAAGTCGTCGCCGCCCTCGCCGCCGTGAATGGTGCTGCCGGGGCCGAACAGGGCAAAGACATCGCGGTCGTCGCCGCCATACATGTCGTCCTGACCGGAGACGCCCGCGATCGTGTCATTGCCTTCCTGGCCATAGATTACGTCATCGCCCGCACCACCGATCAGCAGATCGTCGGCATCTTCTGCGACAACATTGGCCGGGTTGGTGAAGTACACGTCCGACATGGTGATTTCAGACGGTTCCGTGCCGAGGTTCAGGTGCACGATTTCGATGCTGTGCACCGGACCGGGAATGTCGACCAGAACGGAGTTGTCAGCATCATCGGATGCACCGTCGCCACCGCCGGATACCGCAGCTTCTTTACCGGGCGCGCCGTCAATATCGAGGATATTGAGGTTCGTGGTATCGCTGCCGGTCAGGTTGACCTCGATACGGTTGCCCTCGGCGTCGTAGGCGTAGACCTTGACGGCAGAGTCGTTGTCGATGTCGTTGATCCGGAACTGAACGTCTTCGACCGGCTCCGAAAAGCTCAGCATGTAGCTGGCGCCCTCGCGCTCTTCGACCTCTGAGGCCAACGCGCTGTTGGGATTGGTCGGTTCAGTGCCGCTGTCGATGCCCGTCAGGATCTGCGGATCGTCTTCGAAAGTCGTTTCCACGCCATGGTTGGTACCGGTCGTGAACGTGACTTCCACCGAGCCGGTATCCTGCGTGTAAGGCCCACCAAGCGGGTCTTCGTCGGAAGGCGTGCCAACTTCGTCCCAGTTGAAGCTTTCGCGCGATGGTCCGGCGGGAGCCGGACGAGTGCCGGGTTCGTAGTCGCCGTAGATGGTGTCATTGCCGTCGCCACCAAAGATGGTGTCGTTGCCGCCTTCGCCGACGAGCAGGTCGTCGCCGGGCGAGTCGGTGCCGTCGTATGGGCCAAATTCGTCGCCAAGAATGATGTCGTCATCCGCGCCGCCACGTACCGTGTCGCTGCCCATGCCGCCGAACAGCGTGTCGTCGCCTTCGCCGCCACGAACGGAGTCGTCACCGTCGCCCGCGCTGACGACGTCGCCACCTACCGTGATGGAATCGCCATCAGAATCGGTCGTGCCAACGTCCAGGATGTCGTCGTTCTCAGTTCCGTCCACGACGCCGGGACCAGTAGGATCAGCCATAATAAACCTCATTTACTATTCCACGCCGCCACACCGGCCGCAGGAAACAGGTGCGTCGGAAAACATCCCGGCGCCGTCCACACGCAGCGGTAAGTAGGCATCGCGAAGATGCTTCAGTTGTCAGTTGGCCGCCCCTAGCCAGAACTCCCGCCCCCCAGTTGGACGTGCTCCAAATATGGGCCATCGGGCGAGCGGGGAAAACAAAAACCTGTCAAATTTGGCAAAAAAGCGTCGCACATGCCTCAATTTCAGCGATACGTATACGCCTGTTTTATATGACTTTGTTGGCGCATTGTTTCCTGAATGTGGCGGAAATCTGGCGAAATTGGCAGCGACGGGTGTCCAAAACATGCCACATTCCCGCCTTTTTTCACTGGCTGTGCCGGGAATGGTCCGATTTGCCGAATGCTTCGTTTCCAGCATGGAACCAATCATCTGGAGGACGGCAACAAAACGGCGTGGTCAGCGGACCAAATCGCTTCTGGCAGGATTGGGCACAAAGCGGAAACAAAGTCGAATTTGCGCCGGGAATTGGGTCGGCTGCGGGAACAAACCTGATTCGAATCAAGTGTTTGGCATCAATTCAGCGCGGTGATTCCCGCGCAAATTGCACCTGCACCGAACTTAATTCGGATTGGGGCGTCGAAAGCTGTCATTTTGTCGAGGGAGGATGGTGCTGTGAGGGAGGATTGAACTCCCGACCTCACCCTTACCAAGGGTGCGCTCTACCACTGAGCTACCACAGCATCTGTCGTGGCGCGGGATTTAGCGACAAAGTTCCGAGGGCGCAACCCCAATCTGGACCCTTTTTTGCACCTCATGTAAGGAAAGTGCATGGAACGTAAATCACCCACCGCATCCAAGCCGAAAAAGGCACCAAGCCGGGAAGATCGCCTGAAGGCGGCGCTCAAGGCAAATATGGGCCGTCGCAAGGCGCAGGCGCGTGCCCGCGCGGAACACAAAGCGGATGGGGATGAGGCAGGCAGCAACGAGGGGCAGAACTGATGGATTCGATTATTGTGCGCGGGAATGGCGAACTGAATGGCCAGATCCCGATTGCAGGCGCCAAGAACGCCTGTCTGACGTTGATGCCTGCAACCTTGCTGAGCGAGGAACCGCTTACGCTTACCAATGCGCCTCGGCTGAGTGACATCAAGACGATGGGGCTTCTGCTTGGGTCGCTGGGCGCCGAGGTGACAAGCCTTCAGGACGGTAAGGTGCTCGCCATGTCGAGCCATGACCTCGACAATCATGTCGCGGAATACGACATTGTGCGCAAGATGCGCGCCTCGAACCTTGTGCTGGGGCCGATGCTGGCGCGGCTGGGGCAGGCGGTGGTATCGCTTCCCGGCGGCTGCGCGATTGGTGCCCGCCCGATGGACCTTCATATTCACGGTCTCGAAGCGCTGGGTGCCGAAATTGAACTGAAAGAAGGCTATCTGCATGCCAAGGCACCGCGTGGGTTGAAGGGCGCGGAAATCGCGCTGGCCTTTGCATCGGTCGGGGCAACCGAGAATATCCTGATGGCCGCGACGCTGGCCAAGGGCACGACGGTGATCCGGAATGCGGCACGTGAGCCGGAAATCGTGGACCTTGCCACCTGTCTGCGCGCCATGGGCGCACAGATTGAAGGTGACGGAACATCCGAGATCGTGGTGCAGGGGGTCGACCGTTTGCACGGGGCGACCCATCCGGTTGTCGCGGACAGGATCGAGCTTGGCACCTATATGCTGGCCCCGGCCTTCTGCGGCGGTGAGGTGGAATGCCTGGGCGGGCGGCTCGATCTGATCGGGGCTTTCGCCGAGAAGCTCGACGCGGCCGGAATTCACGTCGAGGAAACCGAAAAGGGCCTCAAGGTGGCGCGGCGCAATGGCCGGGTCAGCGCGGTGAACGTGACGACCGAGCCATTCCCGGGCTTTCCGACCGACCTGCAGGCCCAGATGATGGCGTTGTTGTGCACGGCGGAGGGGACATCGGTTCTGGAAGAGAAGATCTTCGAGAACCGCTTCATGCATGCGCCGGAACTTGTGCGCATGGGCGCGTCGATCGAGGTACATGGCGGCACCGCGACGGTGCATGGTGTCGAGCGGCTCAAGGGGGCGCCGGTGATGGCGACCGATCTGCGGGCCAGCGTGTCGCTGATCCTTGCCGGGTTGGCGGCCGAAGGCGAGACCATCGTCAGCCGGGTCTACCATCTGGATCGCGGCTATGAGAGGGTCGAGGAGAAGCTCGGCAATGTCGGGGCACATATCGAAAGGGTTCGGGAGACGTAATGCAGGACGCACGGTTTGAAGACGGGCGCGAGGCGCCGCTGAACCTTGGGGCGCTGGACGTTGAGGATCTCAAGGTCCTGTCCACGCTGATGCAGGATGCGGTATTCCCGGCCAGCGAGATGAAGTGGTTGCCAAAGGAACGGCGCTTTGCGCTGTTGGTCAATCGCTTCCGCTGGGAAGACCTTCCGGCGGCCGAGCGGCGCAAACGCGCCGTCGAGCGTGTGCAATCGCTGTTGGTGGTCGACAACGTGCTTGGCGTGGCGAGCCAGGGCGTCGATCGCAAAGATACGGACATGATCCTTTCGGTGCTGACGGTTTCGTTCGAACCGGGCGATGACGGGGCCGGGTTTGTTGTCCTGACCCTGGCCGGGGATGGCGGAATCCGCCTGTCTGTCGAGGCATTGGAAGTGACCCTCAAGGACGTGACGCGCCCCTATATGGCGCCGTCGCGCCAGGCCCCTAAACACGAGGTGTAAAGCGCGGGCAACTCTTCTAGCCCTTTCGCGCTTTCTTCGCGGCGACGTGGCGCTTGAGACCCGGGCGTCGGAGCGGTATGAGCGCATCAAAGGAGAGCCCGATGCCCCAGTTCCTGAACGCCAACGCACCTGATTTCGAATCCCGTTTTGCGGCCCTTCTGGGGGCCAAGCGCGAAGACAGCCCGGATGTGGACGCTGTTGTGGCCGACATTATCGCCGATGTGCGCGCCCGTGGCGATGCGGCGGTCATCGAGCTGACGGCGAAGTTTGATCGGCTCGAGTTGACGCCGGACACGCTGCGGTTTTCGGATGCGGACATCGACGCATTTTGCGCCGAAGTGAACGACGAAGATCGCGCAGCGCTGGAGTTGGCGGCGGAACGCATTCGCGCCTATCACGCGCGCCAAATGCCGGAAGATGCGCTGTGGACCGAGGAAACCGGCGCCATGCTGGGATGGCGCTGGACCCCAGTATCCGCCGCAGGTCTGTATGTGCCCGGGGGGCTTGCGTCTTATCCATCCTCGGTACTGATGAACGCGATTCCAGCCAAGGTCGCCGGAGTCGAACGGCTGGCCATCGTGGTGCCGACACCGGACGGCGTGGCCAATCCCCTTGTGCTTCTGGCTGCGCGGCTGGCAGGCGTGGACGAGGTTTACCGGATCGGTGGCGCGCAGGCGGTTGCCGCCTTGGCTTATGGCACAGACACAATTGCGCCGGTGGACAAGATCACCGGGCCGGGCAACGCCTTCGTGGCAGCGGCCAAACGGCGCGTGTTCGGCAAGGTCGGGATCGACATGATCGCGGGGCCGTCGGAAATCCTCGTGATCGCTGACAAGGATAACAACCCGGACTGGATCGCGCTCGACCTTCTGAGCCAGGCCGAACATGATGAAAGCGCGCAGTCGATCCTGATCACGGATGATGAAGACTTTGGGCAGGCGGTTGCGCAGGCGGTGGACAAACGCCTTGAAACACTGGAGCGGCGGGACATCGCCGGGGTCAGTTGGCGCGACTATGGCGCGGTGATCACCGTACCTGACCTGAAGACTGCTGCCGATTTGTCCAATCGCGTCGCGCCCGAGCACCTCGAACTCTGTGTCGCAGACCCTGATGCGCTGGCTGAGGATATTACCCATGCGGGCGCGATCTTTCTGGGTCAGTACACACCGGAAGCGATCGGGGATTATGTCGGTGGGCCGAACCATGTGCTGCCGACAGCGCGGTCCGCCCGTTTCTCGTCCGGTCTGAGCGTGATGGACTTCATCAAACGCACGACCTTGTCAAAAATGACACCCGAAGCGCTCCGCGCGATTGGGCCGGCCGCTGAGACGCTGGCCATCTCGGAGAGCCTTGAGGCGCATGGGCTGAGCGTGCGCGCACGTCTAGACGGGTTGAATAAATAATGGGGCGCTGCCCTCCGCCGCAGCAAGCTGCGACTCCCCCCGTGGTACTCACTACCATTGAGAATAGCATGGCATGCTTTTCTCAATGGTTCGAAATACCCCGGGGGTGAATTGAGCCAGCAGGCTCAAGAGGGGGCTGGCCCCCTCCCACCTTGTCTTCAAACTGCGGCGTTGCGGCTTTCTTCCAGATAGATCTCGCGCAGGCGGCGTGCGATCGGACCGGGCGTTCCATCGCCAAGCTGCACACCGTCAATCTCGATGACCGGCATCACGAAGGCGCTGGCCGACGTGGTGAAAGCTTCATCGGCTCCTTGGGCTTCCTCGATGGTAAAGAGGCGCTCTTCGATTTTCATCTGGGCTTCCTGAGCCATGCGCAGCACCGCCTTGCGAGTGATGCCGTGCAGGATGTCATTGGAGAGCGGGCGGGTCACGATGGTGCCATTCTTCACGAAATAGGCGTTGTTGGATGTCCCTTCGGTGACATAGCCATCCTCAACCAGCCATGCGTCGTCGCATCCGGCTTTCTTGGCCATCATTTTGCCCATCGACGGGTAGAGCAACTGCACCGTCTTGATGTCGCGGCGGCCCCAGCGGATGTCCTCGATCGAGATGACCTTGGCGCCCTTCTTGGCGGCAGGGCTGTCGGCGAGGCCGGGCTTGTTCTGAGTGAAAAGCACGAGGCTTGGCGGGGTGTCTTCCGAAGGGAAGACAAAATCGCGATCGCCATCCGAGCCGCGCGTGACCTGCAAGTAGATCAGACCTTCGTCGATTCCGTTCAGTTCCACCAGCTTGCGGTGGACTTCGAGCAGGTCCTCCTTGGAGCAGGGGCTTGCCATTTCGAGCTCGTCCAGCGAACGCTGCAGGCGCACGGCGTGGCCATCAAAGTCGATCAGCTTGCCGTCCAGGACCGATGTCACTTCATAGACCGCGTCTGCAAAGAGAAAGCCGCGATCAAAAATCGAAACCTTGGCTTCGGTTTCGGGCAGGTATTCGCCATTTACGTATACGGTTCTGGTCATGTCTCTCAGTCTTCTCTGCTAGGGTTTTGCGCTGCGCCGTCTGTTTTGGCGCAAACGCGGGGTTTGTCAACGCAGGTCGCCTTGGCGCGCTGGGTGTGGCCCGGTTCCGATCACCCCCACAAATCGGCCTGCGGGGGGTGCACGCCCGCGTCGTCAAACAGCAGCGGTTGGTCGCGGTCCTCGGCCAGCAGAAGCGGCCCGTCCAGATCGGTGATCATCGCGCCTTGGGCCACCAGCGTTGCCGGCGCCATGGCAAGGCTTGAGCCAACCATGCAGCCGACCATGACCTTGTAGCCCTCAGCCAGTGCGGCCTCGCGCAGGGCAAGAGCCTCGGTCAGGCCGCCGGTCTTGTCGAGCTTGATATTGACCACATCATATTTGCCCTTGAGTGCCGGAAGGCTGGCGCGGTCATGACAACTTTCATCGGCGCAGACAGGCACCGGGCGCTCCATGCCGAGAAGCGCGTCATCCTCGCCCGCGGGCAGGGGCTGTTCCACAAGGGCCACGCCAAGGCGCACCAGATGCGGCGCAAGATCGGCATAGACGGCGGCGGACCAGCCCTCGTTGGCATCGACGATGATGGTCGATTTCGGGGCGCCCGCGCGCACGGCTTCAAGGCGGGGCATGTCGTCGGGCGTGCCAAGTTTGATCTTCAGAAGCGGACGAAAGGCGTTCTGTGCGGCCTGTTCCCGCATCTTTTCGGGGGTGTCCAGCGACAGGGTGTAAGCGGTGATCTCCGGCCCCGGCGCGGGCAGCCCGGCCAGGTCCCAAACCCGCTTGCCCGCCTTCTTGGCTTCGAGGTCCCAAAGCGCGCAGTCCAGCGCGTTGCGGGCAGCCCCTGCCGGCAGGGTGTAGAGCCCTTCCCGCGTCACGGGGCCGCTGACGCTTTCGATCTCGGCGGTCACGCTTGCGAGAGTTTCATCGTATCGCGCATAGGGCACGCATTCGCCCCATCCGGTCACGCCATTCTCAGTAATCCGCACGGTCAGCACTTTGGCCTCGGTGCGCGAGCCGCGCGAAATGGTGAATACCTGCGCCAGTTTGAACACATCAGCCGTGACCGAAATCTCCACAACCTGCTCCTTCATTTTGCCAAAAATACTCCGGGGGTCCGGGGGCAGCGCCCCCGGCCTTACCTTCTATCAAACGGCGGCGAGCGCATCCACCAGCTTGCCTGCGCCAAAGCGGAATGGGTCCGTGGCGGGCAGGTTCATCTCGGCTTCGATTGCGGCGAGATAAGCTTTGGCTTCGTCTTCACCCATGTGCTGCGTGTTGACCGAAACGCCGATCACCTGGCAGGCCGGGTTGGCAACACGGGCCAGCGCCAGCGCCATGTCGCGCAGGTCGGGCAGCGAGGGCTGCTGGTATTCGGGAAGGCCACGCATGTGTTCGCGGGTGGGCTCGTGGGCAAGAACAAGAGCGTCCGGCTGACCGCCATGGATCAGTGCCATGGTCACACCGGAATAGGAGACGTGGAACAGGCTGCCCTGACCTTCGATGTGATCCCAGTGGTCGTCGTCATTGTCCGGGGTCAGCCATTCGACGGACCCGGCCATGAAATCGGCGATCACGGCGTCAAGCGGCACACCGTCGCCGGTGATCAGGATGCCAGTCTGGCCCGTCGCGCGGAAGGTCGACTTCATACCGCGCTTGCGCATTTCGTCATCCATGCAGAGCGCCGTATACATCTTGCCGACCGAGCAATCGGTGCCCACGGCGAGACAGCGTTTGCCGCGGCGTTTCTTGCCATTGGCGATCGGGTAGTCGACTTCGGGCACGCGCACGTCATGCAGCTTGCGCCCCGTTGCTTCTGCCACGGCCACGAGGTCAGGTTCGTCGCGCAGCAGGTTGTGCAGGCCCGAGGCAAGGTCGAAACCCTCTTCGAGCGCCATAACGAGAACCTTTTTCCACTCGGGAGAGATCACCCCGCCACGGTTGGCCACGCCGATCACCAGCGTCTTGGCACCGGCTTCGCGGGCTTCGACCAGCGTCATGTCGGTGAGGCCGACATCTGCCTTGCAGCCTTCCATGCGGAACTGGCCAACGGCGTTCTCAGGGCGCCAGTCCTTGATACCGATGGCAACTTTTGCGGCGAGTTGGTCCGGGGCGTCGCCCAGGAAAAGCAGGTACGGAGTTTCAATCATCGACATGGCGCAGTTCCCCAATCATGTTTCTTGAATGGCAGTTTTGCCCAGCGGTCGCGAAATTATCTTGTTAAGCTGCGTCGAATGCCTGCGTGACTGGAAGAAAATTCGAAGAACTTCGAATTTTGCGGGAGAATTTTTCTTAACGTGGGGTCATTATCCCGGAATCTGTCAATGGCTCAGCAAGATTGCCCTATTTCTTCTGCGGCGCGGCGTGATCATGCCGCAGGCGCACAGATTCCACTTGCAGCGGGGCGCGCAATTTAATACCGCTACGCCAGACCCTGACGCAATTTCATTACCGAAAGGCCAGACAGACATGAGCTTCCGCATCCAGCCCGCCGCCCCGGCCCGCCCCAACCGCTGCCAGCTGTTTGGCCCGGCTTCCAATACCAAGCTGTTCGCCAAGATGGCCGCTTCTGCGGCGGATGTGATCAACATCGACCTCGAAGATTCGGTCGCGCCGAGCGACAAGGACATGGCCCGCGCCAACGCGATCGAGGCGATCAACACGATTGACTGGGGCAAGAAGACCCTGTCTGTGCGGATCAACGGGCTCGACACGCCTTATTGGTATCGCGACGTTGTCGACCTGCTTGAACAGGCAGGCGACCGTCTGGACCAGATCATGATCCCGAAGGTCGGTTGCGCCGAAGATATCTATGCGGTGGATGCGCTGGTCACGGCGATTGAGCGCGCCAAGGGCCGCGCGAAGCCGATTGCCTTTGAAGTGATCATCGAATCGGCAGCCGGGATTGCCCATGTCGAAGCCATTGCCGCCGCCTCGCCCCGCCTTGAAGCGATGAGCCTCGGCGCGGCTGACTTTGCGGCCTCGATGGGGATGCAGACCACCGGGATCGGTGGCACGCAGGAAAACTATTACATGATCCACGAAGGCCAGAAGCACTGGTCTGACCCGTGGCACTGGGCGCAGGCGGCGATTGTCGCGGCTTGCCGGACCCATGGCGTTCTGCCTGTTGATGGGCCGTTTGGTGACTTCTCGGATGACGAAGGCTTTATCGCGCAGGCCAAACGGTCCGCGACGCTGGGCATGGTCGGAAAATGGGCCATCCACCCCAAGCAGATCGCGCTGGCCAACGAGGTGTTCACCCCCTCCGAGGAAGCCGTGACCGAAGCGCGCGAAATCCTCGCCGCGATGGAACAGGCCAAGGCCAATGGCGAAGGCGCCACGGTTTACAAGGGTCGCCTGGTGGACATCGCCTCGATCAAGCAGGCCGAGGTGATCGTGGCACAGGCCGAGCTGATTGCTGCCGATTGATCAGGACAGACATGCGCATAGACGGGGCCCTTTCGGCCCCGTTTTTCGTTTGAGCCTCTTCTCAATGGTCCCAAATACCCAATCCCGTCCTTGCAGCACGCATGACCGGGAATGTGACTCGCAATAAGAACAAAAGGTGAATATTATCTTGATTCACCATGGTTGCCGAGCTTTGCATCACGTCCAATTTCACCTTTCTGACGGGGGCGTCGCACCCGGAGGAATACATGCGCCGGGCCGCCATGGCGGGGCTGGAGGCGATTGCGATTGCCGATGTGAACAGCGTGGCGGGGATTGTGCGGGCACATGCGCAGGCGCGTGAGATTTCACGCAAGGTGCGCGAGAGGCTGGCGTTTGACCGGGAGGTGGGGCTGATTGGGCCACCCCGGCCCGACCATGCGCCAAAGCCGGACAGCGCCCCGATCTATGCCACGCCCCGGCTGATCCCGGCCGCGCGGCTGGTGTTTGAGGATGCGCCGCCGGTTACCGCGCTCCCCGAAACACGGGTGGGCTGGGCCAGCTTGTGCCGGGTTCTGTCCAAGGGGCGGCTCAGGGCAGAGAAGGGGCGTTGCAGGCTGACCCTTGCTGACCTGCTGGATCATGGTGAGGGGCTGCAGTTGATCCTGCATCCGGGGGCACAGGGCGATGTCGGGGAGCTGGCGGGGCCGCCGTGCGGCGCGAGCGGGTGGGCGCGGCATCTGCCCCGGTTGACGCGCCGCTTTGCCGGGCGGATGCAGCTTGCGCTGACGCCGGGATATGATGGCGAGGATGCCGCCCGTTTTGCCGCGCGGGCCGAGGAGGCGGCACGGCTCAGCCTGCCGCTGGTCGCGACGGCCGCGCCGATGATGCATCACGGTGGACGGCGGCGGCTGGCGGATGTGCTGAGCGCGGTGCGGCTGGGATGCCGGGTGGCGGAACTGGGGCGCGCTGCGCTGGCCAATGGAGAGCAGCGCCTGCGTAGTGCGGGCGAAATGGCGCAGCTTTTCAAGGGGTATGAAGCGGCGCTGGCGCAGACCGAAGCACTTGCGGCCCGATGTGGCTTTTCGCTTGATGAGTTGCGCTATGAATATCCCAGTGAAGTGGCATCCGGTGAGACCGCGAGCGAGCGTTTGCGGCGGCTGGCCCATGAGGGGTTGCGCTGGCGCTATCCGCACGGGGCACCCGACAAGGTGCGGGGCATGCTCGAACACGAACTGACCCTGATCGCCAAGCTGAACTACGAGCCCTATTTCCTCACCGTGCGCGATGTGGTGGCCTTTGCCCGGTCCCGCGACATCCTGTGTCAGGGGCGCGGGAGCGCGGCCAATTCGGTGGTCTGTTATTGCCTTGGCGTGACCTCGGTCAGCCCCGAAATCGGCACCATGGTGTTTGAGCGCTTCGTCAGCGAGGCGCGTGACGAGCCGCCCGATATCGACGTGGATTTCGAACATGAGCGGCGCGAAGAGGTGATCCAGTGGATCTATGAGCGCTATGGCCGCCACCGCGCGGGGCTGTGTGCGACGGTGGTACATTACCGGGGCAAGCGCGCCATCCGCGAAGTGGGCCGTGCCATGGGGCTGAGCGAGGACACGATCACGGCGCTGTCTTCGCAGCTCTGGGGGTTTTTCAGCGCGCGGGGCGTGGAAGATGCGCGGATGCGCGAGATCGGCCTTGATCCCCGTGATCCGCAGCTGCAACGCACCATGGCGTTGGTGCACGAGATCATCGGGTTTCCGCGCCATCTGTCCCAGCATGTCGGGGGATTTATCATCACCGAGGGGAGGCTGGATGAGCTGGTCCCGATCGAAAACGCGACGATGGAAGACCGGACGGTCATTTGCTGGGACAAGGATGATATCGACGCGCTGGGCATCCTGAAGGTTGATGTGCTGAGCCTTGGGATGCTGACCTGTATCTGCAAGGCGTTTGACCTGATGGAGCTGCATCTCGGGCAGCGTTTCACGCTTTCGAGCCTGCCGCCCGAGGACCCGGCGGTTTACGACATGCTGTGTGCGGCGGACAGTATCGGCGTGTTTCAGGTGGAAAGCCGGGCACAGATGAATTTCCTGCCCCGGATGCGGCCGCGCAATTTCTATGATCTGGTGATCGAGGTGGCGATCATCCGACCCGGCCCCATTCAGGGCGACATGGTGCACCCCTATATCCGGCGGCGTAATGGCGAGGAGCAGGTGACGTTCCCGTCGGATGCGCTGGGCGAGGTGCTGGGCAAGACGTTGGGCGTGCCATTGTTCCAGGAACAGGCGATGCAGATCGCCATCATCGGCGCCGGGTTCACCCCGGAAGAGGCCGACCGCCTGCGCCGCTCGCTGGCGACCTTCAAGAAACACGGGTCAGTCAGCGAATTTCACGATCGCTTCATGCGGGGGATGAAGAAGAACGGCTATGACGAAGATTTCGCTGCGCGCTGTTTTTCCCAGATTGAGGGGTTTGGCTCTTATGGCTTCCCCGAAAGCCACGCGGCGTCTTTTGCGCTGTTGGTCTATGCCAGCGCGTGGATCAAGTGCCACCATCCGGGGGTGTTTGCCTGCGCCTTGCTGAACTCGCAGCCGATGGGGTTTTATGCACCGGCCCAGATCGTGCGCGATGCGCGCGAACATGGGGTCGAGGTGCGCCCGGTGGATATCAACGAAAGCTATTGGGACAACGTGATGGAACCGGACGGGCGCGGGGGGCTGGCCTTGCGGCTTGGGTTCCGGCAGGTGCGGCGGTTGAAGGAAGAGGATGCGCGCTGGATCACGGCGGCGCGGGGCAATGGCTATCTGACGGTCGAGGATGTCTGGCGGCGGGCCGGGGTGGCACCGCATGTGCTGACCCTGCTGGCCGAGGCGGACAGCTTTGCCGGGTTGGGGCTCAAGCGGCGCGAGGCGCTATGGGAGGCCAAGGCGATCACCGCCGAAAAGCCGCTGCCGCTGTTTGCCGGGGACATGGATGGCGAGGGGATCGTGGAGCCGGCCGCGCTCTTGCCCGAGATGAGCGAGGGGGAGCAGGTGGTCGAGGATTACGTGGCAATGCGGCTGACCCTGCGCCGCCATCCGGTGGCATTGCTGCGGGATCTGCTGACGCCGCCAATCGGTGTTCCTGCCCCGCAGGTTCAGGGCAGCGGATCGGTGCGGTAAAGCTTGACCCGAAGACCCCCATGCGCCACCGGTGGCCCCGGCTCGCGCAGGGGCAAACCGCTGGCCCGCGCCAGCCCGCCATCGGTGGTGACGATGCCAACGCGCCAGCCAGAGAAACGTTCAAGCAACGCCCGCCCAAGCCCGGCATAGAGGCCAAACAACTGTTTCTTGTTGCCTACCCGCGCGCCATAGGGCGGGTTGACGATCACAAGACCGGGCGGACCGTCGGGCGGCGTGATCTCGGAGGCGTTGCCTTGGGTGAACCGGGTCCAGTCGGCGACCCCGGCCCGCTTGGCATTGGCGGTGCTCATCGCCACGGCGCCAGCGTCGCGGTCCGAGCCATAGAATCGCACCGCGGGGGAGGCTGCGGGGCCTTGCGCGCGCATCTCCTGCCATGCGGCGGCGTCAAAGCCCGCCAGGTGTTCAAAGGCAAAAGATCGGGACCGGCCCGGCTTCAATCCTGCGGCGATCTCGGCGGCCTCAATCACGAATGTGCCCGAACCGCACATCGGATCCAGCACAGGTTCCTGCCCGTCAAACCCCATCTGGCGCAGGAACAGCGCCGCCATGGTTTCGCGCATTGGCGCTTTGGCCACAGCTTCTTTATGGCCGCGCTTGTGCAGGCTCTCGCCCGAGGTATCAATGCTGAAGGTCACGGCATTGTCGTCGATCCGGGTCTTGAGCAATACCGGCGCATCCGCCGCGACCGGGATGCCAACCGCCTCGCGCAGAACCTTTTCGATCCGCTCGGCGGCGGCGCCCTGATGATAGATCTTGGACTTCTGCGAGGTTACCTCGACCCGCACCGGCACATCCTTGCGCAGCACGTTGAGCCACGGAAAATCAGTCGCCCGCTTTTCCAACGCGCCAAGGCTCATGGCGGAAAACCCACCCAGCCGCGCAAGCACACGCACCGCGCCGCGCAGCTCCAGATTGGCGCGCCACGCATCCTGCCAGTTGCCGCGAAAGCGGACGCCACCGGGCATCATCTTGGGTTTGGAAAACCCCGCCGCGCGCGCCTCTTCGGCAAGCGCTTTTTCAAGCCCCGGCGGGGCCACCAGAAAGATCTCGAACTTCTTCATCGCGCCTCCATAGCCGCAATGGCCACCCATGTCTTTCTTTTTCCAAAAATACCCCGGGGAGTCTCAGCTTGCTGAGACGGGGCAGCGCCCCGAACCCCCATGGACACCACGCGCGCCGCACGCTATCCCATCCCGACCATGGCCAAGAAAAAGAAACAGAGCACGGACCCGAATTACAAGGTGATCGCCGAGAACCGGCGCGCCCGCTACGACTATGCGATCGAAGATGACCTTGAATGCGGCATCATCCTGAGCGGGTCGGAGGTCAAATCTCTGCGCGAAAAATCCGCCAATATTGCCGAAAGCTATGCGGCTGTGGAAGACGGCGAGCTGTGGCTGGTCAATTCCTACATTGCGCCCTACGAGCGGGCCATGTTTTCTCATCTTGAACGACGCAAGCGCAAGCTTCTCGTCAGCCGCAAGGAGCTGACAAACCTCTGGAATGCGACCCAACGCAAGGGCATGACGCTGGTGCCGTTGGTCATGTATTTCAACCACAGAGGGCTGGTGAAGCTGAAGATCGGCATCGCCAAGGGCAAGAAGAACCACGACAAGCGCGCCACCGAGGCCAAGCGCGACTGGGGCCGTCAGAAACAGCGCCTGCTACGCCACGGCGACTGAGGCCGCCCCCCATGCGTCGAGCCACAGGGCGTCGATGCGCGCCAGTTCGGTCGCGTCATATTGGTCGCGCTGTTCCCAATACCGTCCGTCAGGGGCTGTATACCCCAGTTTCAATTCGTTCAGAATCGCCGGGGCTGTCACCTTGGGATGTGGCGCTGTGATCCGTGGCAGGCCCGCCAGTTCTGCGGGAGCCGCGCGGGGAAACAGAAGGCGACTGGGCGCGGTCGACAGATTCACGCAAAGGCATCCCTGTTCGGCGGCCATGAACCAGAGGCGAGCGGATTTGGCTTCGAGGCTTTGCAGCGTAAGGTCATCGCGCAGCGGATCGGCGGTGCCGGTTCCATAAAAATGTGTTCTTCCCTTACTTGGATAGACCATGTCACAGCCCATGAACGCGAGGATTCGCGGTTGGAACGCCCCGAGCGCCCAGTACCCGGCCGTGAATGCCATCGTTCCCCCGGCATAGACCATGCCGCCGAAACGGTTGGTTTGCGGGACATACTCGGTATGGTCGACCATGCGCTGGCCCGGAGCCAGTTCTGAGGGGCGTCGGTCGGGCGGAAAATCTTCCGGGTGAATCAGGTGGGTCCAGTCCGGGCGCACATTCCACGCGTTGTTGATAGCGACGATGTCCGAGAACTGGCTTCTGTTCCAGTTGCGGCTATGGGGGGCCTGGGGGCCGCTTCCGAGGATGAGAACGATGTCGTTGTTGCGGGCGGTCATCGGCGCTCCTGTATTGGGTGCGGGGAATGGCGGCAAGGTTTTCCCGCTGCCACAGCTGTGAACGGCCCGTACTGTGTGACCATAACGAGTATACGCGACAAAGCGCGTTACCAGATCACTTGTGGATGACAAAAAGGACATGACATGGAACTCTTGATTTCGCTTCTGGCCGGAGCGTTTGGCGGTAATGCGGCGGGCAAGCTGGTCGGCAAGATCGATCAGGGCGTGCTGATCAACTCGATTGCCGGGATCCTAGGAGGCGGGCTTGGCGGTCAGTTGCTGAGCATGATTGGCGCCGGGGGGCTGGCCGGGGGCGGCATGGATATTGCCGGGATCATCGGTCAGATCGCCAGCGGTGGTGTGGGCGGCGGCGTCGTTCTGGCGCTTGTGAGCGTGATACGCAATGCGCTGTCCAAATAGGACAATAAGTGCGGCGCTTAACAGGCGCCGCACCCTTGCCTCGCTGCGCCCCCGGTAGTAGGCAGGAGATCGACTCTGACCCCGGGGGCAAACATGGCACAGGACGATCCCAAAACGCTTGTTTCCACGCAATGGCTGGCCAAGCACCTCAAGGACCCGGATTTGCGCGTGATCGACGCAAGCTGGCACATGCCGGCCGAGAATCGTGACGCCAAGGCCGAGTATGACGCCGAGCACATTCCCGGCGCCCGTTTCTTTGACATTGACGAAATCAGCGACCTGCGCAGCGACTTGCCGCATATGGTGCCGCCGATCGAAAAGTTCATGAGCCGGATGCGCGCCATGGGGGTCGGTGACGGTCATCAGGTTGTGGTCTATGGCACCAACGGCGCCTTTTCGGCGGCGCGGGTGTGGTGGTTGTTCAAGCTGATGGGGCAGAACGACGTGGCCGTGCTGGACGGCGGGTTCGAAAAGTGGAAGGCCGAGGGGCGACCGATCGAGGACATGCCGCCGGTGATCCGCGATCGTCACATGACGGTGCGCCGTCAGAATCACCTTGTCAAAGATGTCACGCAGGTCGCTGCCGCCAGCAAGCTTGGCGATTACGAGATCATTGACGCGCGCAGCGGCGAGCGGTTTCGCGGAGAGGCACCCGAACCGCGCGAGGGGCTGCGGTCGGGCCATATTCCGGGGTCGAAGAACGTCCCCTTTGCCGTGCTTCTGAACGACGACGGTACGATGAAGGATCCGGACACCCTCAAGTCGGCGTTCGAGGCGGCCGGGGTGGACCTTTCCAAGCCGGCGATCACATCCTGTGGCTCTGGTGTGACGGCCTGTGTTCTCGCGCTTGCCATGGAGCGTTTCGGCAAGTCCGACTATTCGATTTATGACGGTTCCTGGACCGAGTGGGGGGCGTTCCCCACTTTGCCCATTGCCACGGGAGAAGCATGATGCTCAGCAATCTGAAAGAACAGCCCAAGGACAAGATCCTTGGCCTGATGGCCCTTTACCGCGAAGACCCGCGCCCGACCAAGATCGACCTTGGCGTGGGGGTCTATAAAAACGCCGAGGGCGTGACTCCGGTCATGCGCGCCGTCAAGGCGGCCGAGCGCAAGCTGGTCGAGGAGCAGACCAGCAAGTCCTATGTCGGTCTGGCCGGAGACCCGGCCTACTCCGAAGCAATGTGTGATCTTTTGCTGGCGGACAGTGTGGACCGCGCGCGGCTGGCGGCAGTGGCGACCCCGGGTGGCACCGGTGCCGTGCGTCAGGCGTTTGAACTGGTGAAGATGGCCAATCCGGATGCGCGGGTTTTTGTGTCTGACCCGACATGGCCGAACCACGTGAGCATTCTGGGCTATCTGGGTATTCCGGTCGTCAAGTATCGCTATTTCGACACCGAGACCCGGGCGGTGGATTTCGAAGGCATGATGGAAGACCTGGCCGATGTGACGTCGAATGACGTGGTTCTGCTGCATGGCTGCTGTCACAACCCGACCGGCGCCAACCTGAACCTGACGCAGTGGCAGTCGGTGATCGACCTGATCAACGACAAGGGCTGTCTGCCGATGATCGACATCGCCTACCAGGGCTTTGGTGACGGTCTCGAAGAAGATGCGGCGGCGACACGGTTGGTGGCGTCTTCGGTGCCCCAGTTGCTGATCGCGGCGAGCTGCTCGAAGAATTTCGGCATCTATCGCGAACGCACGGGTTTGTTGATTGCGATTGGCGAGAAGGCCGAGAACACGGCGGTCACGCAGGGCAACCTGAACCACCTCAACCGTCAGAACTTTTCCTTCCCGCCCGACCACGGGGCGCGGGTGGTGACGGAAATCCTCACCGACCCGGCATTGAAAGCCGATTGGATGGCGGAGCTGGAAGAGATGCGTCTGGGCATGCTGGGGCTGCGTCAGCAATTGGCGGATGAGCTGCAGAAGCTGTCCGGGTCGGACCGTTTCGGTTTCATCGCGCAGCACCGCGGCATGTTCAGCCAGATCGGCACCACGCCGGACAAAGTGGAAATCCTGCGCGCGGATCACGCGATCTACATGGTCAGTGACAGCCGTCTGAACATCGCCGGTCTGAATGCGCACAGCGTGCCGGTTCTGGCCAAGGCGATCATTGACGCTGGAATCTGATCTGCGCGGACACGCTATACCGATTGGACCGGGCGCCTTGCGAGGCGCCCTTTCTTATCCGCTGGCGCGCGAGCCGTGTGGCGAATGAGCCCTGTCCGCCTGCTTGCTCTTGCGTGTCCGTGCAGTGGTCTTGCTGCGGGGCACGTATCTGGGGGTCATCGACGAATACCCTAGCAGGGTTCCCTGTCCTTCCCGACTGAGCGGCACATTGAAATAGAGGGCGGCGAAATGGCCATATGTCCCGTCGATCAGCATTGGGAAAGCGTGATCACTGACATAGAGTGTTACGTATCGGGCCTGGGCCGTTTGCTCGAGCCGGGCATAGGCGCCTTCGTTGACCGGCTGGAAACGGCACCCCTTGCGCCCGAGAATGGTGATGTGTCCGTCGATCACGTCCAGCCCCGATTCGACGACGGCCTGTATCCGGCAGCTGCGACGGTTGTGGGTGACGGCATAGGCCCAGTCAAAGGCCACTCTGATCGCGAAGATCAGGAGGATCATCAGGGCTACGACCCCGAGAAGCACCCCCATTCTCAACATGCCCTCTGAATCAAGGAGTTGGCGGGGCAGGGGCATCTGTGCGTTGGACTTGCCGACCTTTTCGGGCTCCGTCCGGTCGCCGGACCTGCCATCGGAGGTTTCCAGTTTGCAAACAAGGATGTCCAACTGTTCAACAAGGTCGAGCTGGCGGCGCAGCTGTTTTCGATCGAACCAGTCCCTGTCGCCCCCGAACCTCTGCGCCTCGCGCAAGAGCACGTCCACCTGCGTGCGGCTGTTTGGCATTCCGACGGAGAAGAGTTTCTTGCTCACGGCGCCCATGTCGACCCGGCCCGATGCGTTCGAGAGCCGGTGAGCCCAGGCCGCCTGATCTGCACCGGAGATGGCGCTGGCGGTCTCCAATTGCTCCCACAGGTGCATGACATCATCGGGCAGGCCGCAGCGCGCCAAGGCTGTTTGCGCGAGGAGGACACTCACGAGACATGCGCAGATGACAGCCTTGATGTTGCGCAACCAGAACTCCATGAAACTCAATCCCAGCAAAGAATTGCGCTCAGGGTGGCGTCAAATATCTAAGGGAGGGTTAAGTCGCGTGAGTATCTTATGTGGCCGGGCGCATGTGTCGCGCCTGCGCTCACTTGGTCAGGATCAGCTTTCCGGCGCGGGTAATGCGCAGCGTATAGAGCTGGTCGCCAAGCTGAATATGGGCAAGGCCATTGTCGCCGGTCAGGCGCGTTGCATCGTGGATCGGGGTCAGGTTGGTGGTCGGGGCAAATGGCTGGTGCACCGTCATGCGAGCCTCTTTCAGTGATGGTCTGGATTGTTGGCTTCCCTGTCGGGTGGCTGTTGCAAATAAACTGACAAAAACAGTCAGATATGTCAAGTTGAAGTGTCCGTTTGTCGGAGGGGGCTGTTTGACCGGAGGCGTCAATCTTTTGTGAGTTCCTGTCACGACTGTGTTTTGCCCCTGAAAAACGACGGATGCGCTCCCATATGACCGCTAACAAGACATGGCATGAAGACAAGGACCCGATGCCGGGTCGGGAAGGATTTCAGATGCGCAAACAGATGCATCACGCTATTCAAAGAGCTTTGAAGCTGGCTGAACGCCCGGACGGTGCCTTGCGTCTGGCGGCGGTGCCCCGGTCGCACGAAGATGTCCGTTCGAACACGCGCAGGGACAGTTTGATTGGGCTTCTCAACCGGCAGATCGTTACCGCACAAGCGCGGTTGATGCAGTTGACCGACCCCGGCGAGCGCATGGCGCAGGCCCAGTTGATTGCCGAGTTGCGAAAGCACGTGCACCTGGAAATGCGGCCACAGGGCGCTTGCGCCTGACGGGACGGCCCGTGCGGAAGACGTTTCGCACGAAGAGGCCCGGGCTTTGGGGAGCCCGGGCCTCATTTGTTTTTCAGAATTGAGCGGCGGGATTAGCCGTTGGTGAATTCCGGATAGGCTTCCATCCCAAGCTCGGCCATGTCCAGACCGTTGATCTCGGTCTCTTCATCGACCCGCAGGCCCATGATGGCGTTCAGGATGAACCAGACCACGCCCGAGACAACCACGGTGAAGATACCGACCACGATCACGCCGTAAAGCTGGGTGCCGATCGAAGCGTCCGAGTTGGTGAAGGCCACGGCAATGGTGCCCCAGATGCCGCAGATCAGGTGAACCGGGATCGCGCCAACCACGTCGTCGATCTTGAGCTTGTCCATCATCGGGATGGCGAAGACCACGATCACACCGCCGATCATGCCGATCAGGGTAGCTGCGCCGAGGGAAGGCGTCAGCGGTTCTGCGGTGATCGACACGAGACCGGCCAGCGCGCCGTTCAGGGTCATGGTAAGGTCAGGCTTTTTGAACATCAGCTGCGAGACGATCATGGCCGCAATTGCGCCACCAGCGGCTGCCGTGTTGGTGTTGGCAAAGATGCGCGACACATCGGCAACGTCCCCCACGGTGCCCATGGCCAGCTGCGAGCCGCCGTTGAAGCCAAACCAGCCAAGCCACAGGATGAACGTACCGAGCGTTGCGAGGGTCAGGTTCGAACCGGGCATCGGCACTGTCTTGCCATCTTTGTTATACTTGCCGATACGCGGACCCAGGATCAGCGCGCCGGTCAGAGCGGCCCAGCCACCCACCGAGTGCACAACGGTCGAGCCAGCGAAGTCGAGGAAGCCTGCTTGGTCGAGGAAGCCACCGCCCCATTTCCACGATGCCTGCAGCGGATAGATGATACCGGTCAGGATGATCACGAAGATCAGGAAGGGCCAGAGCTTGATACGTTCAGCCAGCGTACCTGACACGATCGAGGCCGTGGTGGCGCAGAACATCAGCTGGAAGAAGAAATCCGAGCCGGTCGAGGCGTAGGAGTAATCGTCGGCATCTGCCGCCGAAACACCAACTGCTTCGAGAACACCGGGACCCCAGACGCCCGACAGGATACCGTCAACCGACCAGGTTCCGAGCGGGTACATCAGGTTGTAGCCGATCAGGTAGTAGAAGATGGCCGCCAGCGAGAACAGGGCAACGTTCTTCATCAGCTGCATGGTCACGTTCTTGGAGCGTACGAGCCCGGCTTCGAGCATGGCAAAGCCTGCTGCCATCCAGAACACGAGGAAGCCGCCCACAAGGAACAGCACCGAGTTCAGGATGAAGACCGTGTCGGTCGAGGCGTTCACGCCGGGAACCGGACCTTCTTCGGCCATGCCCATGGCCGGCAGCGCGATCAGCGCGGCGGGCAGGGCGAGTTTCGTAAGGGTTTTCATGAGTGTTTTCCTTCCCCTGGGACGCTTAGATTGCGTCTGCGTCGGTTTCGCCGGTGCGCACGCGGATCGCCTGCTGCACGTCGAGCACGAAGATTTTGCCGTCGCCGATCTTGCCGGTCTGGGCGGTTTTGGTGATGGTTTCGATGACCTGGTCGGACATGGATGCCGGAACGACCAGCTCAAGCTTGACCTTGGGCACGAAGTTCACGGCATATTCCGCGCCGCGATAGATTTCTGTATGGCCGGACTGAGAGCCGAAGCCCTTGATCTCTGTGACCATCATGCCGCGCACGCCGATGTCGGTCAGCGCTTCGCGAACCTCCTCAAGCTTGAACGGTTTGATCGTTGCAATGATGAGTTTCACCTTGTTCCCCTTTTCAGATGGCGAGGCGTCCCCTCGCGTATTTTGCACATGCAGAAAAACCTGTGTGAGGCCGGGAATCGAAGTCTCGGCGCCCGGAGACGCCGCATTTTCGAAGCAAAACGCACAAAAAATGGGCTGAAAAGGTTGGTTGCCTAAAAAATAGTCGATCAGCGGATGGATTCTGATGACTGGATGGCTCAACAAGTCCGAGGAATGCAGGTATTGTGTGGGCAAAAGAACGTGCCGGGCAGAGCAGCAGTATGAGTGATTCAGGACGTAAGAGACCGCCCCTCGTGGCGGAAAGACGCCATGGGAGCGCGGCCAAGAAGCCGTCGCGTGCGACGCGCAAACCGGCCGCCAAGGGCAAGGCTGCGCCGAAAAAAGCTACTGCCAAGCGCAAGCCGACTCGGGCTTCGAAGAAAAAACGCAATCCGATCGTCGCCTTTTTCCTTGGTATCCTGCGCTGGATCTGGGGGATTGTCTGGGCGTTTACCTGGCGGATCAGCCTGGTCGTGGTGCTGCTTCTGGGGATGGCGGTCGGCTATGTCTACATGACCTTGCCGGATGTGACGGAGCTTTTGGACGGGCGTGCGCGTGGGTCGGTGACATTGCTGGACCGCGGTGATCAGGTCTTTGCGTGGCGCGGTGACCAGTTTGGCGGCGTGGTGACGGCGGACACGGTGAGCAAACACCTCAAGAACGCGGTGATCGCCACCGAGGACAAGCGGTTCTATCGTCACTTTGGAGTCAGCCCGCGTGGGATCGTCGGTGCGGTGCGGATCAACCTGAGCGAAGGACGTGGGCCTTTGAGCGGGCATGGTGGGTCCACGATCACGCAACAGACCGCCAAGCTGATGTGTCTTGGCGTGGAATACGATGCATCGGAATGGAAGAACGAGGCGGAATATGTCAGCGATTGTCGCCGTGGGTCGCTTTGGCGCAAGGCGAAGGAAGCGATCTACGCGATGGCGATGGAGGCCAAGTACTCCAAGAACGAGATCCTGTCGGTCTATCTGAACCGGGCCTATATGGGGGCGGGTGCCTATGGGGCCGAGGCCGCATCGCAGCGGTATTTTGGTAAACCGTCGGCGAATCTCAACCCGGCAGAAGGTGCAATGATTGCGGGGCTGCTGACCGCGCCGTCATCTTTGGCTCCAACGGCCAATTTGCAGCGGTCGCAGGATCGCGCGGCCACGGTGCTGCGCCTGATGAACGAGCAGGGGTACCTGTCTGACAAGGACACGAAACGCTGGCAGAGCCATCCGGCGGAGCTGTCCGAGGCTGCTGAGGCGCGCGCGGGTGGGTACTTTGCAGACTGGTTGATGAGCGACGGTGTCCCCGAGTTCTTTGGTGCAAATACCACCGAGGACGTGATCCTCAAGACCACGATGGATCCGCGCATCCAGACGGCTGCGGAAGAAGGTCTGAAATGGGTCTTCGAAAACAAAGTGCGCGAAGGGTCCAAGGCACAGGCGGCGATCGTGGTGATGAGCGCAGACGGCGCGGTGCGGGCCATGGTGGGCGGACGCCGCACCAAGGTGTCGGGCGCGTTCAACCGGGCAACACAGGCCAAGCGTCAGACCGGGTCGGCCTTCAAGCCCTTTGTCTATGCCACAGCGCTGGATCTTGGGCAGCATGCTAATGACATGGTTCTGGATGCGCCCTATTGCATGAATATCCCGGGGTCGGGGCAATGGTGCCCGAAGAACTACACCGGAAAGCACTATGGCGAAGTAACGCTGACCTTTGCATTGAAGAATTCGCTGAATATCCCGGCGGTCAAGGTGTCGGAACAGGCGGGACGCGAGAATGTGCGCACCGTGGCCAGCATGTTCGGTATTGAAAGCGATCTGGCGGCAGGACCGGCGCTTGCGCTGGGAGCATCGGAAAGCAGTCTGCTTGAAATGACGGGGGCCTATGCGGGCATCCTGAATGGGGGGTCGTCCGTGACGCCCTATGGCCTCGTTGAACTGCGCCTTTTGGGCGAGGAGACGCCCCTGATGGGAACCGGTGGCGGGATCGGTGAGCGGGTGATTTCAGACGCGGCAGCGCGGGAGTTGATCTGGATGATGGAAAAGGTTGTCAGCGAAGGCACTGGCGGTCGGGCCCAGATTCCCGGCTGGCAGGTCGCAGGCAAGACCGGCACCACACAGGCGGCGCGCGATGCGTGGTTCATCGGCTTTACCAACGAATACGTGGCAGGTGTCTGGATGGGTTATGATGACAACACGCCTTTGACCGGGGTGACTGGGGGCGGGTTGCCTGCAGAAATCTGGCGGGAAGTCATGGTGCGTGTTCACGAAGGGCTGGAACCGACACCTCTGCCAGCCTTTACCCCTGAACCGCCGAAGCCTCAGCCGAAGAAGAAAAAGAAGAAAAAGGGTCTGGATGACATCTTGAACGGTGTGTTCAACGATATTCTTGGCGGCAACTAGGGTCAGCAGCCTTGTTGCGCCCTTGATTGCAACACCTGCAGGGAGGCGAGTGCGCGCTCCAGCAAGGTTTCGGGCACGAAGACATGGTCGTGATTGTAGGCGGCAACCATATTGCAGGGAATACCGACAGCCGCCAGTTCGGTGGCCACGGCAGCGGTGAGGCCGACGCCATCGAGCGCGGAATAGACATTGAGCGTGATGCACCGCATTGGCTGATCGACCGCGAAACCGGCCTCGGCGGCCACTGAGACCGGAATAATCAGGGAGATGCCCTCGGTTTCTCGATAAAGTGCCAATGCGTTTTCGGTGAGGACCGTGGCCAGTTCGGTATCCGTCGTGGTGACAAACACGTATGTCCCGTCCATGGGCTCTGGTGACATGCCGGAGATCATTTCATGGGCGGTATGGGCGCGTTGCGACATGAAATAGCTCCTGTTCGGTCAAACAGGAGCTTTGCAGGCGGTGGGTTCGCAGGCAAGGCGCGATAAGTGCTCAGCCCGCCTTTTGAAGATCAGCGATCAGGGCGTTGATGTCACCGCCACGTTTGTCGAGCATGGCCCCGATTTCCGACTTTTCGGAAAGGCGCAGGCTGATGCCTTCGATGATCATGTCAAAGAACTTGTCCTGGCCGGACTTGTCCGAAACGAGGAAGTTGACCTCGAAGGGCGCCTGGCCGCGCAGCTTGACCGTGGATTTGACCTCGTAGAAGCTCTTGACCTTGCGGCTGCCCTGAACGTCGATCTTACCTCCGACGAACTCGTTGAAGCGCTTCCCGTACTTGCGCGCCATGTAGCCCTGAAACGCCTTGGTATAGGCATTGAGCTGCGCACTGCTCATGCGGCGGGCATCCGCGCCAAGGGCCGAGCGCGCAATGATCGGAACGTCGCCATACTTGACGAAGATACGTTCGAATTCCTTGATCATCGCGTTCAGCGATTTGCCGGAGTTGATCACGCGGTTGATGTCGGCGACGACCTTGTCGATCAGCGCCTTGGCCTGTGCGTCGTTCAGAGCCAGCGCCGCGCCAGGAGCCGCACCGACTAGAGCCGTGGCGGAAAGACAAGTCACAAAAGTGCGGCGGGACAGCTCAGAAATCATCGTATGGATCCTCGTAAGGGTCAAAATCGGGATCTAGATAAGTATCTTCTCCCTCCACTCCAAGCGTATGACGGCGATTCTGCAAATAAAGAATCCGTGCCTGCGCATAGCTGTCGGCGCTTTCATACAGGATCGAATCGATGGTCGTATCGTAGTCATAGCGGTTGCCCATGGCATCCACCACGTAGGCAACGACGCCGATATATTGCGTCGGATCCTGGAACAGCACTACGAAGGGGTTCATGATGATATCGGTAACGAGCCCGACCGCGTCGCGTGATGTCGACGGGCCGAAGAAGGGCAATTCGACATATGGCCCCTCGGCGGCGCCCCAGACATGCAGGGTTTCTCCGAAATCCGTATCTTCACGCGCGATGTCGAATTCGGTGGCCGGGTCAAAAAAGCCCGCGATTCCGAAGAACGTGTTGACCACGAACCGCACCGTCGTGAGAGCCGCAGCATCGATATCGCCCTGAAGCGTATGGTTGATCACGTCATTGGGCAGCGAGAGATGGTCCGCGAAATTCGAGAAGCTCTGACGCACAGGTGCGGGAAAGATCGACCCGTAGCCATCAGACGCTGGCGAGAACAGGTATTTGTCCACGGCCTTGTTGAACTCGTGCGTTTGCCGGTTGTCTTTTTCGTAGGGATCATAGATCCCGGAGCGGCTCACCTCGTTATTGGAGGCACAGCCTGCAAGCGCCAAGGCGCCGCAGATGAGGATTGGACGGATCAATCGGTTCAGAGCCGGTTTTTGACGAGATGACACGAGGGTATTTCTCTATTACTAACGAATACGTGACACTTAATGCATTCAGGGCAGGACCCCAAATAGGGTCATTGGCTTACCATACTGCTGTGGCAGAATGGAAACAGGTTTTTTACAGGGTGTCGGCCCTTCCCGTGCCAAAATGGAAGTGGGGGCTGGACACAGCAACAAGGATTGATTGATGGCAATACCACATTCAGGCAGAGGTTTTGAAGAACTGCGCGCCGCGCGCCGGGAGAGCAGGGGGTTATATTGGGCCGCCGGCATCTTCAGTTTCTTCGTGAATCTCCTGATGCTGACTGGGCCGCTGTTCATGCTGCAAGTCTACGATCGAGTTCTTGGAAGCCGATCGGAGGAAACCCTGTTCGCACTGGCAATTCTGGTCGGTTTTCTGTTCGCAATGATGGGGCTTCTGGATTTCGCCAGGGGCCGGATCATGGCGCGGGTTGGCGCGCGTTTCCAATCCCGGCTGGACAAGCGGGTTTTTGATGCGGTTTTGCGCAGGTCGGTCTTCGGGCAGTCGGAAAAAGCAGAAACTGGTCTTGCCGATCTCGAATCCGTACAACGACTGATGACCTCTCCGGTCCTGACAACGGTTTTTGACATTCCGTGGACGCCTGTCTTCTTGTTCGGGATTTCTCTGTTCCATCCTTGGCTTGGTGTTCTGGCGATCGTAGGGGGCGGCATCTTGATCCTCACCACCGTTGCAAACCAGTTTGCGACACGACGTTCCGTGGCTCGTGCCGGATCGACCTCTCACAGGGCGCAAAAGATGTCCGCGCAGATACAATCGGAAGCCGAGATGGTGCGTGCCATGGGTATGCAGAATGCCACTTTCGAAAGATGGCAAAAAGCGCGCGACGAGTCTCTTAGGGCGACGGTTGCCGCGTCCGATGTCGGGGGCGCTTTCCTGGTTTCTACAAAGACATTCCGGCTGTTCCTGCAGTCGGCGATGTTGGGTTTGGGTGCGTATCTGGCACTCAAGGGGGAGGTGACCCCGGGGGCCATGATTGCCGGTTCGATCCTGATGGGGCGGGCGTTGGCTCCGATCGAAATGGCGGTAAACCAATGGACTCTGGTTCAGCGGGCGCGCACCGGTTGGAACAACCTTGGTGTATTGCTAAGCGAAGTTCCACCCGAGGTGCCGCGCACAAAGCTTCCGGTACCGGCTGCAAAACTCGATGTTCACCAGCTCACAGTTCTTCCGCCGGGTGAGCCGCAAGCGTCGCTGCGCATGGTCAGCTTTTCAGTTGCACCCGGACAGGCTGTAGGGGTGATTGGCCCATCCGGAGCCGGGAAGTCGAGCCTTGCACGCGCCCTGACCGGCGTTTGGCGCGCTGCTGGCGGCAAGGTGCGCCTGGATGGGGCTGCGTTGGAACATTATGATCCCGCGGACCTGGGGCGTTACATTGGATATCTGCCGCAGCGTGTGGAACTCTTCGACGGGACCGTGGCAGAGAATATTGCGCGATTTGACCCAAATCTGGATCCGAAGAAAGTGGTTGAGGCGGCGCAGCGCGCTGATGCCCACGAAATGATCCTGAAACTGCCCAATGGATATGACACGCCAGTTGCAACGCATGGTGGGCGGCTCTCGGGCGGGCAAATGCAGCGGATCGGTTTGGCGCGCGCGATGTATGGAGATCCGATTATCCTCGTATTGGATGAACCAAACTCAAATCTCGACAACGAAGGATCGTTGGCGCTCAACAGAGCGATACGCGCCACAAAGGAAGATGGGCGTTCGGTTCTCATCATGGCCCATCGGCCAGCAGCTATTCAGGAGTGCGACACGCTTCTTGTTCTTGATTCCGGGGCGAAACGCGCCTTTGGGCCGCGTGAAGAAGTCATGCGGGAGGTTCTCACGAATTACCAGCAGATCAAGGACAGTTCCGGGCCGGGAGGTGTAAGGTGAGCAAGAAATCTTGGAGTGCGTGGGGGCCACTTGCCCTTGGTGGTTTCGCCTTGATCCTTTTGCTGGGCGGTTTTGGTGCATGGTCCGTCGCGACGCAAATCTCCGGAGCTATTGTCGCCTCGGGTCGTGTCGAGGTCGACCGTAATCGGCAGGTAGTTCAGCACCCGGACGGTGGTGTCGTGTCCGAAATGATTGTCGATGAAGGGGATCTCGTCGAGGTTGGCCAGCTGCTTTTGAAGTTGGATGACGCATTGTTGAAATCCAACCTGGCTGTGACGGAGAGCCAGCTTTTCGAACTCATGGCGCGACGCGGGCGGTTTGAAGCCGAACGCGATGGCCTCGAAGAGATCGTCTTTGACAGTGAACTTGTCGAAAATGCTGAACTTGGTCCCGAGATACAGGGGTTGGTTGATGGACAGGTCCGACTGTTCCAAGCGCGTCAGGAAACGCTTCAGCAGGAAGTGGATCAATTGACCAAGCGCCGTGAGCAGATCGTCAACCAAATCGAGGGAATCGATGCGCAACGCACGGCTTTGACCACGCAACTCGAACTGATCCGGGACGAGTTGGAGGATCAGCAGGCTCTCTTGGACAAGGGGCTTGCGCAGGCGGCCCGTGTTTTGAACCTGAGACGCGAAGAAGCCGGGCTCGCCGGGCGCGTCGGCGAGTTGACGGCACAGCGTGCGCAGGCCGAGGGGCGCATTACAGAAATCGAGCTTGGCATACTCGGCCTGGTCACATCACGGCGGGAAGACGCGATCACCAGGCTGCGGGACTTGCGGTATCGTGAGGTCGAACTTGGCGAACGTCGCAGGAACCTTGTCGAAAAGATTTCGCGGCTGGAGATTCGGGCGCCGGTTGCAGGGATCGTGCTCGGGATGCGCGTAACGACCCCGCGTTCGGTGATAAGGCCAGCAGATTCGATCCTGTTTATCGTCCCTCAGGACCGCCCTCTTGTGGTGGTGGTGAGCGTGCCGCCTATTCACATCGATCAGGTCTTCCCGGGACAAACGGTCTCGTTGCGCTTCTCTGCTTTCGACCAGCGCACAACGCCTGAATTGTTGGGCGAAGTGGTTCTGATTTCCGCGGATGCGTTTCAGGACGAAGGAACACGCTCCGATTACTACCGGGCGGAAATCATCATTCGGGAAGGGGAAATCGACAAACTGCCGGCCGACGTGTCATTGATCCCCGGCATGCCGGTGGATGCGTACCTGCGTACCGCAGACCGGACGCCGCTGGCCTATCTCATCAAACCGCTCACGGACTATTTCAGCAGGGCCTTCAGAGAGGGTTGATTCGAAGCATTTTGGGGTTTCCATAATCGTCGTCGCCCTCTAGCGTTCGCGGCGAATTGCAGAATTGGGAGAACTGAAATGGGTGCCATCGAAGCGAAACTTGCAGAACTGGGTGTAACATTGCCGGACGCGCCCGCGCCTGCGGCAAACTATGTTCCATTCGTCCAGGTGGGAGACATCGTTTATATCTCGGGTCAGATTTCGATGAATGCGGATGGCCTGATCCAGGGCAAGCTGGGTGATGACATGGACGTCGACGCCGGTGCTGCAGCGGCACGAACCTGTGCCATTGGCCTGTTGGCCCAGCTCAAGGCCGCCTGTGGCGGGGATATTGAGCGCTTGGTGCGGGTGGTCAAGCTGACCGGGTTCGTCAATTCGACCGCGGATTTCACTGAGCAACCCAAGGTGATCAACGGGGCGTCGGATTTCCTTGTCGAGGCGCTGGGCGATAAGGGGCGTCATGCGCGCTCAGCCGTTTCTGCGGCGGCGCTTCCATTGGGCGTTGCGGTGGAGATCGAAGGCATTTTCCAGATCGCATGAAGATGGTGTTGGACCCGGCATTTCTGCAGATCCCGCTGGCGCATCGTGCCTTGCATGATGTTTCTGACGGGCGTCCGGAAAACAGCCGCGCGGCGATCCGAGCGGCGATGGCGCATGGCTATGGGATCGAAATCGACCTGCAATTGTCCAAAGACGGGCAGGCCATGGTGTTCCACGACTACCAGTTGGAGCGTTTGGCCGAAGCCTCTGGTCCGGTGCGGCAACGCACGGCGGCTGAATTGGCCGGGATTGCCCTTCGCGGTGGTGACGAAGGGGTGCCGACATTTGCCGAAGTGTTGGCGCTCGTTGATGGCCGGGTGCCTCTTCTGGTCGAGATCAAGGATCAGGACGGCGCGCTGGGCAAGAATGTCGGTGTTCTGGAGGCGGCGGCGGCCAAAGCTGCGCGTGGCTACGATGGGCCGCTTGCCTTCATGTCCTTCAATCCCGAAAGCGTGGCAGCGATGGCGCGATTTGCGCCAGAGGTACCCCGTGGCCTCGTGACCGAAGAATTTGATGCCGATGAGTGGCCTTTGGTGCGTGCCGCGGTACGCGACCGGTTGCGCGACATCCCCGATTACGACCGGGTCGGGGCCTGTTTCATCAGCCACCATGTCAGCGACCTGAAACGCGCGCGGGTGGCCGACCTCAAGAAGGCGGGCACGCATGTGCTCTGTTGGACCGTGAAGTCCACCGAGATTGAGGCTGAGGCCCGCGAGGTCGCGGATAACGTGACCTTTGAAGGATATCTTGCTGCGAAGTGACCGGGTGATTTGGCCAATGGGGTGAAAACCGCGTTGGCCTTGATCCCACGCGTATCGGTGCCAGATAGTAAGGGCAGGGAGACGTGGGCATGGATGGCGGACAGATCGAGATTGCGTTGCACGGCACATTGTCTGGCATCGGCGAAGGGGAGTGGGATGCCTGCGCCTGCCCCGAGGTGGCAGACGGGGGGCGCCCCCGTGACCCGTTCACGACCTACCGCTTTCTGAATGCGCTGGAGGAAAGCGGCTCGGTCGGGCCGGGGACCGGCTGGCAACCTCAGTACCTCAGCGCCCGCGCGAGTGGACAGGTTATTGCCGTGGCGCCGATGTATGCCAAGTCGCACAGCCAGGGCGAATACGTCTTTGATCACAACTGGGCGCATGCCTATGAGCGTGCCGGTGGAAGGTATTATCCCAAATTGCAGATCGCGGTGCCCTTTACCCCTGTCACCGGGCGGCGCCTTCTGGTGCGTCCGGGGTTCGAGGCGATGGGGCAGAGCGCGCTTGTGCAGGGGGCAGTGCAAGTTGCGGCGGACAATCAGCTGTCCTCGGTGCATCTCACTTTTTGCAGCGAGGCCGACGCGGAGGCCGGGCAGGCGATGGGGCTGATGCTGCGGACCGGGCAGCAATACCATTGGGTGAATCGGGCGTATGGCTGCTTTGACGAATTCCTCGGCTCGTTGTCGTCGCGCAAACGCAAGACGCTGCGCAAGGAGCGGGCGCGCGCGCAAGCGTTCGGGGGCGAGATCGTGCATCTCACGGGTGACGACATCCGCCCGGAGCACTGGGACGCCATGTGGCGTTTCTATCAGGATACCGGGGCGCGAAAGTGGGGGACGCCCTATCTGACGCGGGCCTTTTTCGACATGGCGCATGCCACCATGCGCGACGACATCCTGTTGGTCTTCGCCATGCGGGATGGGGTGCCCGTGGCGGGGGCTATGAACCTCATCGGGCGTGATTGCCTGTTCGGGCGCTATTGGGGGTGTATCGAGGATTATCCCTGCCTTCACTTCGAACTATGTTATTATCAGGCGATGGACTGGGCCATTGCACACGGGCTGTGCCGAGTCGAGGCCGGGGCTCAGGGCGAACACAAACTTGCGCGCGGGTATTTGCCGGTCCAGACGCAGTCGTTGCACTGGATTGGAGATCCGGGCTTTGCGGAGGCGGTGGACCGCTATCTGGTGGCTGAACGGGCGGCGGTCAGTGAAGAGATCGAAGTGATGACGGCGTGGGGGCCGTTTCGCAAGGAAACCAGAGAGGACCACGAATGACTGAACGACTGAGCGATGCCGCGCGGGACGCGGTGCTGGGGCCGTTGCTGGCAAGCGGCTGGGAGATGGTCGAGGGGCGCGACGCGATCACCAAGACCTACAAGTTTGACAGTTTCGTTGACGCGTTCGGGTGGATGACACGCGCCGCGCTATGGGCCGAGAAATGGAACCACCACCCGGAATGGTCTAATGTTTACAATCGGGTAGAGGTGGTTTTGACCACGCATGATGTTGATGGTGTGTCGTCCCTGGATGCCAAGCTTGCGCGCAAGATGGACACGCTTTAGGCAGCGGTTTACCCCTTTTGAAAAAAAAGCAAACGGGCTGGAAATCACCATGATTACCAGCCCGTTTCTTACTTACGGTTATCTCTTGCTCAGATCGCCTCGAGCAGAGTTTCTCCGGCGGTGCGATCGCAGACACCACGTTCGGTTTCTTCGTTGAGCGCCTGGATCACGCCGTCCTCGACAATGGCTGCAAAGCGGCGGGTGCGGTTCACGAAACCCACCACGGGCGCTGAGAAATCGAGCCCCATTGCCATGGTCAAGTCGCCAGCGGGATCCGCGAGCATGGTGATCCCCGCTTCCGAGGCGCCCATGGATTTGTCCCAGGCATCCATGACCCAAGGGTCGTTCACCGACATGCAAATGATCTCGTCCACGCCCTTTGTGCGAAATGCTTCGGCGGTGCGCATGAAGCTGGGCAGGTGCGCCGATGTGCAGGTGCCGGTGAAAGCACCGGGCAGGCCGAACAGAACCACTTTGCGCCCCTTGGTCAGGGCCGCGACATCCACGGGTTCGGGGCCGTTTTCGCCAAGTTTCATCAGATTGCCCGAAGGCAGCTCTGCACCAATTTCAATTGTCATGAAGGATTTCTCTTTCGTTGCGTTTCCCTGTTTCAGCGATATAGGGTCACGCAGAAGCGGCGCAAACAAAAATGGGGGGAAATGACGTGACGCACGTTGTTGTGATCGGAGCAGGGCAGGCAGGTTCTTCATGCGTGGCAAAGCTGCGCAGTCTTGGCTTCGAAGGACAGATCACCCTGATCGGGGAAGAGCATGCGCCGCCCTATCAGCGCCCGCCGCTGAGCAAGAAATACCTTCTGGGAGAGATGGAGGTCGAACGGCTGTACCTGCGGCCCGAAAGCTATTACGGCGAAAACGGGATCGACCTGCATCTGGACGAGACCGTGGTGTCGATTGACAGGGCCGATAAAAAAGTGATCACCGCCGGGCGCGCGCTTGACTATGACCACCTTGTTCTGACGACCGGTTCGGTGCCGCGCCGCTTGCCCGCTGCGATTGGAGGTGCTTTGGACGGGGTTTACACCGTGCGGGATCTGAGGGACGTGGACGCCATGGCGCCGGAGTTTGCCGAAGGCAAGCGGGTTCTGATTATCGGTGGCGGTTATATCGGCCTGGAGGCAGCAGCGGTGGCGGCGTCCAAGGGGCTGCAGGTGACGCTGGTCGAGATGGCGGACCGTATTCTGCAACGCGTGGCCGCGCCCCAGACCAGTGATTATTTCCGCACACTACATGCTGGCCATGGGGTCAATATCCTTGAAGGTGTGGGCCTTGAGCGGTTGACGGGTGATGGGCGTGTGGATGGCGCGGTGCTGAGCGATGGCACCGAACTGGTGCTGGATTTCGCGATTGTGGGGGTCGGAATCACGCCGGCGACATCGCTGGCCGAGGCAGCGGGGCTTGAGGTCGATAACGGGATCAAGACCGACGCACAAGGGCGCACATCGGACCCTGCGATCTGGGCGGCGGGGGATTGCGCCTCGTTTCCCTATCGCGGCACCCGCATCCGGCTGGAGAGTGTGCCCAACGCGATTGATCAGGCCGAATGCGTGGCCGAGAACATCATGGGGGCGGAAAAAGATTATGTCGCGAAGCCGTGGTTCTGGTCGGATCAGTATGACATCAAGTTGCAGATTGCCGGGCTGAATGCAGGGTATGACAACGTGGTGACGCGCCCCGGTGAGGGAATGTCGGTGTCGTTCTGGTATTACAAGGGGGAGACGCTGCTTGCCGTGGACGCGATGAACGCGCCGCGAGATTACATGGTGGGCAAACGGCTGATCGAAATGGGGAAATCGGCGGACCCGGCAGCGATTGCAGATCCCGAGACCGATATGAAAGCGCTGATGCGCGGTTAGGGAAGCAAGAATGCGCATTATCGCGGGTCAGTTTCGCGGCACGGCGCTTGCCAGTGTCGGCAAGGGAGATGCGGGTGCCCATCTGCGTCCGACAACTGATCGCGTCCGCGAAAGCCTGTTCAACGTGCTGATGGGGGGCAAGTTTAGCGATCCGATCAGCGGTGCGCGGGTGCTTGACCTGTTTGCAGGAACTGGGGCGCTGGGGCTTGAGGCACTGTCGCGCGGCGCGTCCGAGGTCTGTTTCGTCGATGATGGGCGCAAGGCGGGATCGTTGATCCGCGAAAACATCCGCCTGACCCGCAGCAAGGCGTCGACAAGGCTCGTGATGCGCGATGCAACGCGGCTTCCGGTGTGGGATGGCGCGGGGTTCGACCTCGTGTTTCTGGACCCGCCCTATGGCAAGGGCATGGGAGAGCGGGCGCTTGCGACGGCGGTCGCGGGGAGGTGGATTGCGCCGGGGGCGTTGATCGTTTGGGAAGAGAATGCGCCGCAACTGGCACCGGAAGGTTTCGCCCTGCTGGATCAGCGCAAATACGGCGACACGCATGTGACCTTCCTTGAGCGTGATGCGAACGATTGCAGATGATCGCACGATTGTGCGCCGGTGAATCAGGGAAATATGCTACACTAGATGGGATGATGCAGGCCGCCTGAGTGTTCGGGCCTGTTGAATTGGGTCTGACCCTCCTGCATTGAGACGCGAGAAATGCGCGGCCTGCCTTGTGTAAACCGGGAGGACGCCATGGTTGAAACTATCGGAAATCCACTGAGTTGGGGCGCGAAGGCCCTGAGTGGTCTCGGTCATGCGGCGCATGACGTGGCCGAAGGCATGTCCAGTGATGCACGGGTCTCACCGCGGGTGCATGCCCTGCACCTGAACGATATCAGGAAGGCGCTGAAACTGGGGCTGGCTGATTTGGGCAGGAGCCGCAGCGACGTGATGATGCTGGTGATGATCTATCCGTTGATCGGGTTGGCGTTGACATTGGTCGCTTTCAATAGCGCCCTGATCCCGCTGGTCTTTCCGATGGCGGCGGGATTTGCCCTTCTGGGGCCTTTGGCGGCCGTTGCGCTTTACGAGATGAGTCGCCAATACGAGGCGGGCGAAGACGTGACATGGGTTTCGGCGTTGGTATCGCTGCGCAGCCGCGTGTTTGGGCCGATCATGGTGCTCGGCCTATATCTGTTGGGGTTCTACGCGATCTGGATGGTGGTAGCGCTTGAAATTTATGGCGCCATCATGGGGCCGGAGTTGCCCAAGACGCTGACGGGAATGCTGCGTGAGGTTCTGACCACGCCCGCGGGATGGACCTTGATCTGGGTCGGATGTGGTGTCGGGTTCGTGTTTGCCGCGGTTGTCCTGGTCACGACGATTGTCAGTTTCCCGATGCTGGTGGACCATCCTTTCGGATTGCCGGTCGCCGTGGCCACCTCGATCCGGGTGGCGGTCAAGAACCCGCTTGTGACGGCGGCATGGGGCTTTGTCGTCGCTGCCTGCCTCGTGATCGGCTCGGTACCGTTTTTCATCGGCCTGGTGATCGCCTTGCCCGTGCTGGGCCACGCAACATGGCATCTTTACCGGATGGCCGTGAGCTATGACTGAGGCTCAGCCGTAGGTCGGGTGAAACTTTCCGCCCGGCGACAGGGTAAAGATTTCGGCCCCGTCCGCAGTGACGCCGATGGAGTGTTCGAACTGCGCCGATAGTGACTTGTCTCGGGTCACGGCCGTCCAGTCATCTGCCAGCACTTTGGTTTCGGGGCGCCCCAGGTTCACCATGGGTTCGATGGTGAAGAACATGCCTTCTTCAAGCACGGCGCCGGTGCCGGGGCGGCCATAATGCAGCACATTGGGCGGGGCGTGAAAGACGCGACCCAGCCCGTGACCGCAGAAGTCGCGCACCACGGACATGCGGTGGCCTTCGACATAGCTCTGGATGGCATGGCCGATGTCGCCGAACGTGTTACCGGGTTTGACCGCCTCGATCCCTGTCATCAGCGCGTCATGCGTGACCTGGATCAGGCGCTCGGCCTTGCGGTTCAGTTTGCCCGCCACATACATGCGGCTGGTGTCGCCGTACCAGCCGTCAACGATCACGGTAACGTCGATGTTGAGAATGTCGCCCTCTTTCAGTTTCTTGTCGCCGGGAATGCCATGGCAGACCACGTGGTTGACGCTGATGCAGGAGGCGTGCTGATAGCCGCGATAGCCGATCGTTGCCGATTTGGCGCCCGCAGCGTTGACCTTAGATTCGATGACGCGGTCAATCTCGCCCGTGGTCTGGCCCGGGACGACAAGCTCAGCCACTTCGTCAAGGATGCGCGCTGCCAGTTCGCCGGCGGCGTGCATGCCTGCGAAATCGGCCTGTTCGTAAATGCGGATCCCGTCGCGGGTCTGGCGGCCTTTGCCGATCATGGGGTCTGCTCCATCAAATGCGCTTTTTTTGTTACTTAAGCGGAAACATGCGAAAGAACCAGAGGGGGCGCGCATGTCTGTTGGGGGTTGGGGGTTGGGGCGCCGCCCCCGTCGCGCAGACGCGCGACTCCCCCGGGGGTATTTTCGGAAAAAGAAAGATCAGGGGGCGTCGTGGAACGGCAGGCGCGTGCCAATGTCGATGGCGTCGGGGGTGATCTGACAGCCATAGGCCATGACCTCGACTCCGGCGGCGCGTGCGGCGGCGAAGGCGGCGGCATAGGTCGGGTCGATATCCCGCGCGAGGGTGACGGTTTGTGCATCCGTGCGCTGGACAAGGTAGAGCATCATGGCACGGTGGCCGGCGGTGACCATCTGCTGTAATTCACCAAGATGCTTGGTGCCGCGCGCAGTGACGCTGTCGGGAAACTCGGCCAAGCCGGGGCTGCGCGAGAGCGTGACGGATTTTACCTCGACATAGAGGTCGGGCAAGTCGTCACCGGTCAGCAGAAAGTCGATGCGGCTGTTTTCGCCGTATTTCACCTCGCTGCGCACCATCGGGTAGGCGGCGAGTTCGGGGAGTTGATGCGCCATCAGCGCGGCTTTGAGGGCACGGTTCGGGACCGAGGTGTCGACACCTGTGAAATGGCCATTCTCATGATCGACCAGCCGCCAGCCGTATTTCAGTTTCTTCTTCGGGTCGTCATTGGGTTCCAGCCAGATCCGGCTGCCCGGATCAGCCAGCCCCATCATGGAACCGGGATTGGCGCAATGGGCGGTGATCTCGGTGCCGTCCTCGAGCCGGGCATCGGCGAGAAAGCGTTTGTAGCGGCGGATCAGCACGGCGGGCAAAAGAGGGGTTTGAAAGCGCATGGTCTCAGCCCTATACCTGCGGTGACCCTCTGACAAGGAGCGCTGCGCCATGACCAATCCCACCGCTGCCATGCTGGTGATCGGGGACGAAATCCTTTCGGGCCGGACACGGGATGCGAACATGCATTTCCTGGCCGGGGAGCTGACCAAGCACGGGGTTGACCTGCGAGAGGTGCGGATCGTGGCGGATGACCGCGAGATGATCATCGCGGCCGTTCAGGCATTGTCGGGGACTTATGACACAGTGTTTACAAGCGGTGGAATCGGGCCGACCCATGACGACATTACCGCCGACTGCATCGCTGCGGCCTTTGGGCGGTCGATTGATGTGCGCAGCGATGCGCGGGCCCTGTTGCAGGCGCATTACGACAACTCGGGGCAGGAACTGAACGAGGCGCGGCTGCGTATGGCGCGTATTCCGGACGGGGCGGCCTTGATTGACAACCCGGTTTCGGTGGCGCCGGGGTTCACGGTAGAAAACGTGCACGTGATGGCCGGGGTCCCGTCGGTATTCCAGGCAATGGTGGCGAGCGTGTTGCCGACGTTGACCGGCGGTGCGCCGCTGTTGTCGCAGTCCTTGCGGATCATGAAGGGCGAGGGCGATATTGCCGGGCCTTTGGGCGCGTTGGCGGCGGATTTTTCCGATCTGTCCATTGGGTCCTATCCCTTCCAGAAGGACGGGGTGTTCGGGGCGAATATCGTCATCCGCGGCACGGATGGCGCGCGGGTGGACGCGGCGATGACACGACTGGCGGAGATGTTTGGATAATGGCACAACCGGATGCGCAAAAGCTCTACGAGGTGATCGAGGCGACGTGGCCGCCTTATGCAACCAGCCAGTGCGGGCCGTTCACGATCCGCGAAGGGCGTGGTGGCGGCAAGCGGGTGTCGGCGGCGACGGCGGAGGGGCCCGCGACGGCAGCGGACCTGCCAGAGGCGGAGGCCGCGATGCGAGCACTGGGACAGGTGCCATTGTTCCAGATCCGGGAGGGGGACGCGGCGCTGGACGCGGTATTGGACGAGGCTGGGTACGAGATCGTCGATCCGGTCACGATGTACGCGGCGCGCTCGGAGGACATCGCCACGGAACGCCCGCCTCGCACGGCAGCGATCCCGGCCTGGGAGCCGCTGAAGATCATGGAGGAGATGTGGGCTTCGGGTGGAATCGGTGAAGGTCGGCTCGCGGTGATGCATCGTGCCAGTGCTCCCAAGACCGGGTTCGTGTCACGTTGGCGGGACCAGCCTGCGGGCGCGTCGTTCCTGTCGATGCATGATGGAATTGGAATGGTGCACGCGCTGGAAATCCTGCCGCATCAGCGCCGCGAAGGTGTTGGGCGCTGGTTGATGCGACGGGCGGCCTATTGGGTGCTCGACAATGGCGGGCACACGCTTGCCGTGATTTGTACGTCGCGTAACAAGGCGGCAAACGGGCTCTATTCTTCCCTCGGAATGAAGGTTGTGGGACACTATCACTATCGTCAGAAAGTCATTGATTGAGGGAGACTATGTTGAGCAAGACTGACCAGCCAACCGCATTGGACATCCCGATGATGAACCCGCTGCCCGAAGAGACGCAGCGCTATTTCGACATCTGCACCGAGAAGCTTGGCATGGTGCCGAACGTGCTCAAGGCCTATGCCCTTGATGTCACCAAGCTCAACGCGTTCACGGCGCTTTACAATGACCTGATGCTGGGTGAAAGCGGGTTGAACAAGCTGGAACGCGAGATGATCGCGGTCGTGGTGAGCGCCATCAACAAGTGTTTCTATTGTCTGGTGGCGCATGGTGCGGCGGTGCGGCAGTATTCAGGCGACCCGAAGCTGGGCGAGATGATGGTGATGAACTGGCGGGTGGCGGATCTCGACGCGCGGCAATACGCGATGCTGGCCTTTGCCGAGAAGATGACAATGGCGTCAGCGACCATCGAGGAGGTAGACCGCCAGCACCTGCGCGACGTCGGGTTCAGCGATCGGGATATCTGGGACATCGCCAATGTCGCCGGGTTCTACAACATGTCAAACCGGGTCGCTTCGGCCACGGGCATGTGGCCCAATGATGAGTATCACGCACAGGCGCGATGAAACGGGGACTGGCCATATCGTTGGCGGTGTGGCCAGGGCTGGCGGCGGGGTTCGAGCCCGTGCTGCCAGAAGGGGCGCAGCTATTGGGCGATGTCCGCAGCGCGCAAGGGTTCTATGCGGTACCGACGGGCCCCTTCACCAATGACGAGGTGCCCAGCGACCGATTGCCCGGCGCGGTGATGCGGCGCAGTTGGCGCATTCCGAGTGGGTTTGCCGGGACAGGGGCCATGGCCGCCGACCTTACGGCACAATTGTTAAGCGCGGGTTACGATATCGTATTTTCCTGCGACGCAGAGCTTTGCGGCGGGTTTGATTTCCGTTTCAACACCGAAGTTCTGCCCCCGCCCGAGATGTTCGTGGACCTGTCGGATTATCAGTTCACCTCGGGCTTTCGCGATGGCGATTCCGGGCCGGAGGGGGTCGGTGTGCTGGTCAGCCGCACGGCACAGGCGGGTATGGTGCAGGTGATCGAGGTCAGCCCGGCACCCTTCGAAACACAGGAAGCGCGCGTCGGAGACGAGCCTTCGACGCCTCGTATCGGCACCACCGGACCGGCGCGCCAGGACACGACGTTGCGCCCAGACGTGGTTGATGCCGACAGCATTCCGCTTTGGCTTGAACGGACAGGGCACATCGTGCTTTCGGATCTGGAGTTCGAGACCGGATCGTCCCGACTTGGGGCGGGGCCGTTCCGGTCGCTGGACTCGCTCGCGGCTTATCTCAATGCGGATACAACCCGCCGGGTGGCGCTGGTGGGGCACACGGACAGCGAAGGGTCGTTGGCACAGAACAGCGAATTGTCACGCAAGCGTGCTGTCGCCGTTCAGGCCCGGTTGGTCGAGGCCTATGGCGTGGGCGCGGGGCAACTTGAAGCGCAGGGTGTGGGGTTTCTGTCGCCCATCGCGTCGAACCTGACGGAAGAGGGGCGCAACGCCAATCGTCGGGTGGAAGCGGTTCTTTTGAACACCGAATAAAAAAAGACCCGGTCCAAAGCGGTCCGGGTCAGGTTTGCTTTCGCATGACGGAAAGCTTCGGGGAAGTCGTCTTACCAGTCGGTCGGGCCCTTTTCAGCAAAGGCATGCACCAGAAAGTCGATGAAGGCGCGAACCTTGGGCTGGGTGAAGCGGCCGGGCGGATAGACTGCGTAGATGCCTTGGGTTTCCAGGGGTAAATCGGGAATCGCGTCCTCGACCAGACCCTGTTCCATGGCTTCGGCATAGAGGAAGCTCGGCAGGTAGGCGATGCCGAGACCGGCAATGGCCGCGTTCAGGAGCGATTGTCCATCATTGACCGAAAGCCAGCCGGCGGTGCGGACCTGACGCTTTTCGCCGGACGGGGCGGTCAGTTTCCAGACCGCGCCGTTGGACTGGCTGGAGTAGTGCAGCAGTTTGTGATCGTTCAGGTCGTCGATCTTCTGCGGACGCCCGTAGCGTTTGAAATATCCCGGGCTGGCAATCATGCGCTTGGTGGTTTCGGTCAGCTTGCGCGCACGCAGGGTGCTGTCTTCCAGTTCGCCAATGCGGATGGCCATGTCAAAGCCTTCGGAAATCAGTTCAACATAGCGGTTGTTGAGCACCATGTTGACGGTGATGTCCGGGAATTCATTGAGAAATTCGCCCAGGACCGGGGACAGATGATTGACGCCGAAATCGGTGGCCACGGAGATGCGGAGAAGGCCCGAAGGAGCAGATTGCATCGAAGTGACAAGGGCGTCCGCCTCGCCCGCATCGTTCAGTACACGGCGGGCGCGGTCATAATAAGCCAGACCGATTTCGGTCGGGCTGACACGGCGGGTGGTGCGGTTCAATAGGCGCGCGCCAAGGCGCGCCTCGAGGCTTGAGACGTGCTTGGACACGGCTGATTTCGAGATGCCCATTTTCTTGGCGGCATCGGTGAAGCCACCCTGATCCACCACGGTGGCAAAAGCTTCCATTTCGGTCAGGCGATCCATTCGTTCCTACCTCTACATGCATTGTTGAGGATCAGGTATCACGTCGAAATCGGGCAGGATGAGGGCAGAGGGCAGACAATATCAGGGATTTGTCAGGGATCGTTTGCGGCGTGGAAACAGCGAAACAGTTGTTGAACGAGGCGCTCCCGCCCCATTGAAACGCATCCGGGATGCGCTCCAAGGCGTTGGGCCGGGCCGCGCCCCGAGGGGCGCGGCGATTGGGTATTTGGAACCAATGAGAGGGAAGATCAGAGCATTGCGGCGAGCCGGGTGCCCTGGTTGATGGCGCGTTTGGCATCGAGTTCAGCCGCAACATCGGCCCCGCCGATCACGTGACAGGAAATGCCTTTGGCTTCGAGTGCTTCCGCCAGCGTACGATCAGACAGCTGTCCGGCGCAGATCACCACATTGTCGACCTCGATCACCTTCGGGTTTTCGCGCGCCTCGCCAAAGGAGATGTGCAGTCCCGCATCGTCGATCCTTTCGTAGTTCACACCGCCGAGCATCTCGACATTCTTCATCTTGAGTGCGGCGCGGTGAATCCAGCCGGTGGTCTTGCCCAACCCTTTGCCAAGTGCCTTGGCCTTGCGCTGCATCAGCGTGACCTGGCGTGCGGGAGCATGGGGTTGCGGGCCTTGCGGAGCGAGTCCGCCGGGGGTTTCCTCGGGATCGCCAACGCCCCATTCCTTCATCCATTCCGGCAGGTTCTCGGTCAGGCTCTCGCCTTCGTGCACGAGGAATTCGGTCACGTCGAACCCAATACCGCCCGCGCCGATCACGGCGACACGCTTGCCCACAGGTTTCTTGTCGCGCAGCACGTCGAGATAGGAGAGCACCTCGGGGCGGTCGCTGCCTGGGATGCCGGGATCGCGCGGGACAATGCCGGTGGAGACGATCACTTCGTCAAAGCCTGCGAGGTCATCGGCCGACACTTCGGTATTCAGTTTCACGGTGATGCCTTCGGCGGCGACCATGGCTTCGTACCAGTCCACGAGGCCCCAGAACTCTTCCTTGCCGGGGATTTGCTTGGCCACGTTAAGCTGGCCGCCAAGCTTGTCGGCGCGGTCGAACAGGGTCACGTCGTGGCCGCGTTGCGAGGCGGTGATGGCCGAGGACAGGCCAGCCGGACCGGCGCCGACGACGGCGATCTTCTTTTTCGCGTCTGCTGGCGCGATGGCCAGTTCGGTCTCGTGACAGGCGCGCGGGTTCACGAGGCAGGAGGTCAGCTTGCCCGAGAACGTGTGATCGAGACAGGCCTGGTTGCAGCCGATACAGGGCGCGATCTGATCGGCCTTGCCCGCGGCGGCCTTGGCCACGAAATCTGCGTCGGCAAGGAAGGGGCGCGCCATCGACACCATGTCGGCGCAGCCCTCGGCCAGGACCTCTTCGGCCACATCGGGCATGTTGATGCGGTTCGAGGTGATGACCGGGATGCCCACCTTGCCCATCAGCTTTTTCGTCACCCATGCGAAGGCGCGGCGGGGCACACTGGTGGCGATGGTCGGGATGCGGGCCTCGTGCCAGCCGATGCCGGTGTTGATGATCGTGGCGCCTGCCTTTTCAATGGCTTGAGCAAGCTGAACCACCTCTTCATGGGTTGACCCATTGGGGATCAGGTCGATCATCGACAGACGGTAGATGATGATGAAATCGTCGCCCACGGCCTCGCGGCAGCGGCGCACGACCTCGACCGGGAGTCGCATCCGGTTCTCATAAGACCCGCCCCAGCGATCGGTGCGCTTGTTGGTATGGGTGACAAGGAACTGGTTCAAGAAATAGCCCTCGGACCCCATGATCTCGACACCATCATAACCTGCTTCGCGTGCCCGCACCGTCGCGGTGATGAAATCCTGGATCTGTTTCTCGATGCCCTCTTCATCCAACTCCTTGGGAGGAAAAGGGGAAATCGGCGATTTGATCGGCGAGGCCGAGACACATTCCGGTCCATAAGCATAGCGCCCCGCGTGCAGGATCTGCATGGCGATCTTGCCACCCGCCTCGTGTACGCGGTCCGTGACCACCTTGTGATTGGCGATGTCCTGATCGTTGAACAGGCCCGCCGCGCCGGGAAAGACGCCGCCTTCTTTCGATGGGGCCATGCCGCCGGTGACGATCAGACCGACGTCGCCGCGGGCGCGTTCGGCATAGAACTCGGCGACGCGGTTCCAGTCCTTGGTTTCTTCGAGGCCGGTATGCATCGACCCCATCAACACGCGGTTTTTCAGCGTGGTAAAGCCAAGATCGAGCGGTGCCAGCAGGTGCAGATATTGGGTCATGAAAGCCTCCTCAGGGTTTGGGTTACCAAAACGTAAAGCCTTGCGCCTGTCACGCGGGACGCGGCGTCATGGAACAGGGCACCGCACGGTGCCGTTGCGTCCAAAAGCCCGAATCATGGTGAACGGCCTTGTTTTCAAGGATTGGGGTCTGCGGTTTTGCATCGGTATCACGTCGGTATTGCGTCGGTATCGCTTCGGCTCCGCATCTCAGAACCCGATTGTTAAGACTGCGCACGCTGGGATTTGTTAACCATTGTCGGATTTCTCCCCCGGTTCTTTCTTTTTCCCCAAATACCCCGGGGGAGTCTCAGCCAAAGCTGAGACGGGGGCAGCGCCCCCCAAAACAGGCTCAGCTTTGCTGAGCCAACGAACGGCCCTCAGCCCTCGTGCAAAACCACCCCGGCGGCATTGTCGACAACGATCGGCGTTTCGAAATACTCAAAGGATGGACGGCTGCCATAGACCTGTTCGGCCATTTCACACCAAGTGGTATCATGGGCGGCAAGCGCGTCGGCCTTGCTTGGCCAGAGATAGATGCCTCCGCCAATACCGCGTTCCCCGTCATAGAGATATTGCTTGCGGATCAGGCGGTCGTTGGATTGCCATCGCGCCACGGTGGCCTCGAACAACGCAACCACTTCGGCGCGGCTCTTGTCATGGGGAAGGTCGAAACGAACAATCTCGGTAATCATGGGCCACTTCCTGAACTGTTACATGGTTTCCACGCAGTGACGCCGGAAGGCGCGTTTGAGCATGTCCAGCTCGGCGCGCAGCAGGTCGATTTCGGCGCGAATGTCGTCTGCCAGGGCCTCACCGGCAATGAAGGTGATGGTGTCGAGCCGCGCGCCCGTGGCGCTGTCGGTGATCAGCACGGTCTGCACCCCGTCCTGAAGGCTTTCAGGGGGAAGCGGGATGCGCAGCGCCCAGCCGGTGCTGTCGGTATGGGCGGTGACCGATACGCCCGGCACTGGCTTTTCTTGATAGGTGACGTTGATCATGGGTTCGGGGCCGGTGCCCTCGCCATAGCTCAGAACACCTTCCCAGATGCCTTCGAACAGCCGGGTCTTGGTCAGGGTCAGTTGGCTCATGATCGCTGTCCTTTGGTCTTAGAATTCGGCGCGTGGGCGGCGCGAGAAGGTCACGTCCCGCAGAATGACCTGGTTCATCTCGGGGCCTTCGAAGATCAGGTCAAGCCACATCTGTTCGACCCGTTTTTCGTTCAGGTTGGAATAGGCCAGGTCAAACTCGACGCGAATGTCCTCTTCCCGCAGCGGCAGTTCGCGCACAATCTGTTCCGTATTGGGGCCGTGGCGGATGTTGAGCCGGGCAAAGATTTCCAGCGGTTTTTCCATTTCCACGATCGTATCGACGCGGATCACGTGATTGCGTTTAAGGCCATCGACCGACTCGGGCGGCAGGTCGACGACCAGCGACAGGAACGAGCCGTCAAAGCGGAACACGTCCATGCGCAGGCCGAAGGGTGCAAGATCCTTGTCCCGGTTGTTGCGCAGCTGGCGCAGGGTCAGTTCGCTGATCCGGCAGTCGTGAAACAGCGTGACCTCATCCCCCAGCATTTCCTTGTTTTCCACCGCCGCGCGCCCCTTGACCGCAATCGGTTCGCGCCAAAGCTGGGGACGCCAGGACCAGTCGGTGCCATGCGGTTTTGGAAAGGCGTTCGAGCCGATCATCGGCAGGGCAAGGCGGCTTTCGGCCACCGAAATCAACGCATCAAGATGCTGGCGCAGGCTGCGGGCGCTGCGGCGCTGGGCGCGCAGGGTGGGCAGGTCGGTGCGCTCCGCCTTGCGGGCCATGCGGGCCCATTGGCGTGCGGCGCCCTTCTGGAAGAGCCGCTGGAAGAAACTGCTGCCTTGCGCCATGGTGTCTCTGAACCTGCCCTGTGCATACCGCCGCGCGCCATACTGTTTCGATTGGCGAAACAAAGGGGGGTGGTTGTTTTCATTATTTACCCAAAAGGTTGCCATCAAACAAACGCACAAATGCGCGCCGGGCAAGAGCAAGGGGGAAGGCAGCGTGAAAAAAATTGTCGCTGTTTCCTTTGCGCCGGGGCTGCGCTAGGTCAGGAGCATGAGCGCCTATGACCCGCATGAGCCCCTGATCGCCCCCGCCCGTCGCAGTGCTGCGCCGGGGTGGCTGGTTCTTGGGGTTCTGGTGACCGTGATCGCCTTCATCGCACTGAATGTGGGGTGGTTTGCGGCGATCCGGGCCATGCCGGATGCGGGTACGATTTTTGAGGAAATCGCCAGCGGAACCACCGTGCGGGGCATGGCGCTTTTGCTGGGCAGTTTCTCGTGCCTCGTGGCGGCGCTCTGGGTAGCGGTTCGGCTGGTGCATCGCCGCTCGATGCTGGGTCTTCTGGGGCCCTGGCGGGTTTTCTGGGGGCAGGGGTGGCGGGTCTTCCGGCTTTGCATTGTTCTTTATGTCGTGGTGTTCCTGATGCCGATGCCCGAGGAGATCGCACCGACGCGGGCCAAGGATTTCGGCTATTGGCTGACGTTGCTGCCGATCAGTCTCGGGCTGTTATTGTTGCAATGCGGGGCCGAGGAACTGCTGTTTCGGGGCTATCTGCAGAGCCAGCTGGCGGCGCGGTTCCGTTCGCCCATTGTCTGGATGGGTCTGCCGAGTCTCTTGTTTGCGCTATTGCATTACGAGCCGGGGGTTTATGGCGGCGCAGCTATCTGGATGGTGGTCTGGGCGGGGGTTTTCGGCCTTGCCGCGGCCGATCTGACGGCGCGGTCGGGGACGCTGGGTCCGGCGATTGCCCTGCATATGGTGAACAATTTCACGGCCATGAGCCTCATGTCACTGGAAGGTTATTGGGACGGGCTGGCGCTTTATACCTTGCCGTTCGGGCCGGAAGATACCGAGAAGCTGCTTTGGGCGATGCCGCTGGAGGCTGGGGTGTTGCTGTGCGGGTGGTTGACGGCGCGGATCGCGTTGCGACGCTGATTGCATTTCTTTCCGTAGCGTCCTATTTCAGGCCTACTGCGAACCCGAGAGGCGAAAAAAGCGCATGAACTGGATCACAAACTACGTCCGTCCCCGGATCAACTCGATCTTTTCCCGTCGCGAAGTCCCGGACAATCTGTGGACCAAGTGCGACGAGTGCGGGACGATGTTGTTTCACCGCGAACTGAGCGCCAATCTCAATGTTTGCACGCAGTGCGATCATCACATGGCGATCACCCCGCGCGCCCGGTTCGAGGCGCTGTTTGACGGCGGTGTGTTTGTGGAAGTGGAGGTGCCGGAGCCGCTGGCCGACCCGCTGCATTTCCGCGATCAGAAGAAATATCCCGACCGGATGAAAGCCGCCCAGAAGAACACCGGCGAAAAGGAAGCGATGCTTGTCGCCGAGGGCGACATCGGGCGCACGCCGATCGTGGCCGCGTGCCAGGATTTCAGCTTCATGGGCGGGTCGATGGGCATGTATGTCGGCAATGCGATCATTGCTGCAGCCGAACGCGCGGTGAAACTCAAGCGCCCGCTGATCCTGTTTTCCGCTGCCGGGGGCGCGCGCATGCAGGAGGGCATCCTGAGCCTGATGCAGATGCCGCGCACGACGGTGGCGGTGCAGATGCTGAAAGAAGCCGGTTTGCCCTATATCGTGGTGCTGACCCATCCGACCACCGGCGGTGTGACCGCGTCTTATGCCATGCTGGGGGATGTTCATATTTCCGAACCCAACGCGCTCATTTGTTTTGCCGGGCCGCGGGTGATCGAACAGACGATCCGTGAAAAGCTGCCCGACGGGTTCCAGCGGGCCGAGTATCTGCTGGACCACGGCATGCTTGACCGGGTGACGAAGCGCACCGAGCTGCGGGACGAGTTGATCACCATCACGCGGATGCTGATGGGCTTGCCGCCCGCCGTGGCCGGGGACTTGCCGGCGCCCGAGGCCGGAGCAGAGGTAGAAACCAAGGACGCGCGCACGCCCAAGGCGGATGCGGCTTCGGACAAGTCGACCAAGAAATGAGCGCCGTGACATCTGACGTCATCCTTGATCGGATGATGGCGTTGCACCCAAAGATCATTGATCTGACGCTGGACCGGGTCTGGCGTCTTTTGGCGGCGTTGGACAACCCGCAGGACCGCCTGCCACCGGTGATCCATCTGGCCGGAACCAATGGCAAGGGATCGACGCAAGCCATGATCCGGGCCGGGTTGGAAGGTATGGGCAAATCCGTGCATGCCTATACCAGCCCGCATCTCGCCCGGTTTCACGAGCGTATTCGGCTGGCTGGGGAGCTGATTTCGGAAGAGCACCTTACGGCGGTGCTGGATGAGTGCTACGCGGCCAATGGCGGTGCGGATATCACCTATTTCGAGATCACCACCTGTGCGGCGCTGCTGGCCTTCGCCCGCACGCCCGCGGATTACACGCTTTTGGAAGTCGGGCTTGGCGGGCGACTGGATGCGACCAATGTGATGGACGCCCCGGCAATGACGGTGATCACGCCTGTGTCGATCGACCATGAACAGTTCCTTGGGAACACGCTGGGCAAGATCGCGTTTGAAAAGGCCGGTATTCTCAAGCGGGGCGTGCCCTGTGTGGTCGGCCCGCAGGAGGACGAAGCCCTTGAGGTGATCGAGCGACAGGCGGCTAAGATGGGCGCGCCGTTGATTGCGCATGGGCAGCACTGGCATGTCTATGAAGAGCGCGGGCGGTTGATCTTTCAAGATGAGACCGGGCTTCTGGACCTGCCCATGCCAGCCCTTCCCGGTGCCCACCAGATCCAGAATGCCGGGGCGGCGATTGCCGCGTTGCGTCATCTTGGGGCGGATGAAGCAGCCTGTGTGGCGGCGATGGAAAATGTATTCTGGCCCGCGCGCATGCAGCGCCTGAGACAGGGGCCGCTGGTCGAGGCTGCGCCGGAAGTCGAATTGTGGCTGGATGGCGGACACAATGCTGCCGCCGGTCAGGCGCTGGGCGCGCATCTTGCGAAGCTGCCCAAACGCCCGACCCACCTGATTTGCGGGATGCTGAACACCAAGGACATCTCGGGATACCTGTCGCCGCTGGCGGCAGAGGCCGAGAGCCTGACGGCCGTGTCCATTCCGGGCGAGCAGAACACGCTTCCGGCGGAGGCAACCGCGGCGGCTGCGCGCGCTGTCGGGTTGGTGGCGCAAGAGGCCGACACGGTCGAGGCCGCGTTGCGGGAGATTGTTGCGCAGGATGCTCGGGCGCGGGTTTTGATCTGTGGCTCGCTGTACCTTGCCGGGGCGATTTTACGCGAAAACGGCTGAAATACGGTCCGTACGGCAGGCGCGGGGCGGTTTTCGTGATCGGGTAGCCGATTCGGGGCAATTGATTCGTTTTTCCGAATCACCCCATTGACTGATTCGAATCACCACGCTTATAGTCGAAGCAACCTCGGTTTTCCGCCAATTCAGACCACCAAAATCGGGAAGCCACGGGACCATCGGGACAGGCAGGCAGGTAATCGGGGGGCATCAAGCCCCCCAAATAATTTCACGGACCGCAAAGTGCGGTTGGCAGGCCCCATGACAACCCGGTATTGAACCTGCAGGCGTGCAATTTCACGCGACTCGGGAGATGTTTGATGGACGCGGATTTTGCCATTGTTGGAGGCGGTGTTGTCGGCCTGTCGGTGGCATGGGGCCTTTTGAAACATGGTCAGAGCGTCATTGTCATTGATGGAACCGAGCGCACGCCGCGTGCGAGCCGGGGCAACTTTGGCCTGATCTGGGTGCAGGGCAAGGGAACCCGTCAGCCGCGCTATGCTGCCTGGAGCCAGCAATCCGCCGCCTTGTGGTCCGACTTTGCCGTAGAGTTGGAGGATTCCACGGGCCGGAACGTGGCACTTGAACAACGGGGCGGGCTGGATCTGCATTTCAGCGAAGACAGCCTTGCCGAATGGGCCGCGAAATACGAGGCGCTCAAGGCGGCCTTGGGCGGAGATTATCCCTACGAGATACTGGACGCACGCGCGCTCAGGCTTGAGGAGCCGGCGATTGGGCCGCGCGTGGTGGGGGCCTTGTTGCATCATCAGGATGGGCACGCCAACCCGCTGCGTCTGTTGCGCGCGCTGAGCGAGGATGTGCAGCGCCTTGGCGGGCGGATCGAGGCGGGGCGCGAGGTGAGCCGGGTTACACAGGGGGACGGGTTGTTTTGCATCACCTGTGCCGATGGCCCGGAAATCCGGGCGGAAAAGGTGGTTCTGGCGGTGGGGCTTGGCGCCGCGATGCTGGGGCCGCAGCTGGGGTTCAAGACGCCGGTCAACCCGGAACGCGGTCAGATCCTGATCACGGAAAAGCTACCGCCTCTGATACGACGCCCGTCGCTGATTGCGCGGCAGGTGAACGAGGGTGGGGTGCAGATCAGCGCCACGAATGAACGGGTTGGTATGGACGACGGGGTCACCGGCAAGGGGCTGGCGCAACTGGCCGCCGAGGCGGTTGCGGCCTACCCGGCGCTGGCGCGCGCGAAGCTGCTGCGCAGTTGGGGGGCCTTGCGTGTGATGACCCCGGACGGGTTGCCGGTTTATCAGGAAAGCGGCGTGATGCCGGGGGCGTTTTTGATAACGTGTCATAGCGGGATCACATTGGCCGCTGCCCATGCGCGGTTGGTTGGGGATTGGTTATTGGGGCGCCCGGACGCGCCCGATCTGGAGGTGTTTGGTGAAGCCAGATTCGCGATTTGAGCTACTGGAGCCGGATGTGCCGCACGTGGCGGTGCATTTTGCCGGTCAGAGCTATCGCCTGCCGGAGGGGGCCAATCTTGCCGCGGCCCTGCTGGCAGCGGGGGTGAAGGTGTTCGGGCGCACGGCACAGCGCGGTGTGGGGCGCGCGCCCTTCTGCATGATGGGGGCATGCTTTGACTGTCTGGTCGAGGTGGATGGCGAGTCGCGCCAAGCGTGTCTGATGCAGGTGCGCGAGGGAATGGACATTCGCCGGAGCGGACAGGCACAGGAGGGGCCCTATGAAGCGCGTTGATCTGGCGGTCATCGGGGCCGGACCTGCAGGTATGGCTGCGGCGACCGAAGCAGCGGGCGCCGGGCTTCGGGTTCTGCTTCTTGACGAACAGCGCAGCGCCGGGGGGCAGGTGTTTCGCAATGTCGATGCCGCGTCCGAGGTCCGTGACAAGGTGTTGGGGCAAGACTTCGTCGTGGGGCGCAAGCTGACAATGGGGCTGGCGCATCGCGACATTACGCATGTAACCGGGGCATCGGTGTGGTCCATCGAAGACCGCGTGGTGCGCTTTGTAACCGGTGATGAGGCGCAGGAGGTGTGTGCAGAACATGTCCTGCTGGCCACGGGGGCGCTTGAAAGGGCGATGCCGGTGCCGGGTTGGACGCTGCCGGGGGTGATGACGGCCGGTGCGGCTCAGATCATGCTCAAGGAGGCCGGGATTGCCACTCGGGACGCGGTATTGGTGGGTTCCGGTCCGCTTTTGTACCTGGTCGCGGTGCAGTTGCTGCGGGCCGGATACCCACCGCGTGCGCTGGTGGAAACGCAGACGCGGGGGGATATGCGCGGGGCGTTGATCCATTGGCGGGCGGCGCTTCGTGGCTGGCGATATCTGCAGCGCGGCGCGGCGATGCTCAACGAATTGCGAAACGCAGGCATCGCACGATTCGTCGGTGCCCGGGAGGTGACCCTGTTGGGGCGCCGTCGGGTCGAAGCGGTTCATTTCCGCTGTGGCGGGACGGTGCACGAACTGGCCTCTGACACGGTGCTGCTGCATCACGGGGTTGTTCCCAACGTACAGGCGGCGCGCGCTGTCGGCGTTCCGCACCGCTGGAACAATCGGCAGCACGCCTTTGTGCCGGAGGTGGATCGCTGGGGGCGGACACCGGTCGAAGGAATCTGGATTGCCGGGGATGGCGCGGGAATTGGCGGCGCGCAGGTTGCGGAACAATCGGGCCGGATCGCGGGCTGGGCCATTGCGCAGGCGCTAGGTGGCATAACACTGGAGGAACGCAACGCGCGGGCACTTCCCTTGATATCAAAAAGGGCGATTGAATTGAGTATCCGCTCTTTTCTTGAACGGGCCTATCCACCTTATGAGGCTGCTCTGGTGCCGGAAGACGAGGCGACGGTGTGCCGTTGTGAAGAGGTCAGCGCGCAGGAGATTCGTGCGGCGGCGACGAGCGGATGCACCGGGCCGGACCAACTCAAAGCCTTCACCCGCGCCGGGATGGGACGGTGCCAGGGGCGGTTTTGTGGATTGACGGTCACGCGGTTGATGGCCGAGGAGCGGGGCGTCGATCCCGATGAGGTGGGGTACTTCAGGATCCGCCCGCCCATAAAACCCGTCTCGCTGGGCGCGCTTGCGGCCTTGCATGACCCGAATGACCCTTTGGAGCAGGTAGGCGGGCATGATTGATCCGCTCGCCCAGGTGGTTTTCCTGCTGACGGTGCTGGCGACAGCGGTCATGGCGGCCTCGGCGGCCATTCAGGGGGTGCGCCATGATCTCGATCTTTTTGGTGCGACGGTGATCGCGGTGGCCGCCGCCGTGGGGGGCGGGACGGTGCGCGACCTGTTGCTGGGGCGGGTGCCGGTGTTCTGGATCACTGACCTGACCTATCTGCTGACGGCCATTCCCGTGGGGATCGGGGCCTTTGCCATCGGGAGCCGGTTGCCATCGGGCAATGGGCGGCGGTTGCGCCTCTTGATGATGTTCGATGCGGTCGGGTTGGCGCTATTCACGCTGGTGGGGAACGAGGTGGCGCTTCAGATGGGCACGCATCCTCTGGTCGCGGTGATCATTGGCTGCATCACCGGGACAGTCGGGGGCATGATCCGCGATATCCTGTGCAATGTCACGCCATCGGTTTTGAAGGAAGATCTTTATGCCACGATTTCGTTGCTGGGCGGGGCCGTGTTCGTGATCGTCGCGCCGATGATGGATCAGCGGGTGGCGCTGGTATTGTGTTTCGCGCTGATGCTGGTGGCGCGCCTGATCGTGATCGCGCGCAGCCCGAAGGTTTGACGCGCGACCCGGGGGATGTGCAAGTGCGGGGCACTACCGCGTGACCGGCTGATCCTTGATCCTGTTCCATGCAGCCAACGCCATACCACCCGGCAGGGTGAGGCCGAACCGGTTCGTGAGAAGGGTTTCGAACGCCTCCGGGGTGTTGATCAGCGTTGTTGCGCCCCGTTCCCGAAAGGCGCGGTTGAAAAGGCTGATCCGGCCCGAAGGCAGGTGTCGTGACATCAGGAGATTGTCGCGGAAAGGTGCGCCGTGCCATGTGGCGCAGAGATGGTTGGCGGCCTGAAAATCAATTGGCGCGACCTCGATTCGGTCAAAGCTGAACAGGGAGAACCAGCCATCGGGGCCATTTTTTTCAAGGACGGTTTCATTGGTCGTGTCGTCGTGGCGCACACGGTAGGTGCCGCTGGGTGTGGGCTGTTCCATGTCGGTGTCGAGCTGGATGGGCGCGATGCTGCCCGCCCCGCCAAAGCCGGTATCGGCAAGGTACTCGCGGCGGTCTATGGCCACGATCCATGCCTGGTGGCTGCGCGCGCCGCCATGCGGGGCGCCGTTGCGGACGCGGGCCAGGAGCGGCTCGGCGGCGAAGCCCCACTCGCGCAGGGCACATCCGAACAACGCGTTCTGTTCGAAGCAATAGCCGCCGCGTCCCTTGTCCAGCAGCTTGGTCTGGATGGCATGCAGGTCAAGGTCGGGAACCATGCCAAGCAGCGGGTCGAGGTTTTCGAACGGGATGGACCGCAGGTGCGCCGCCTGCAGCGTCGTCAGCCCGTCGAGCGTATGCGCGACGGGGGCGGAGAGGCCGAGGCGGGCGAGATAGGCGTCGGTGTGCAGCATGGGCTCAGAACAGGCTGAAGTATTCGGCCTGCTCCCATTCGGACAGGGCGCCGACGTAGCGGTCCCACTCGGCGCGCTTGATACGGGTGATGTAGGCGACGAAGTCCTGCCCAAGCGCGTCGCGGTAGAGCGTGCCGGTTTCGAAATGAGCGATGGCCTCGGCAAGGCTCTTGGGCAGGGCTGGCGCCGCCGGGTCGTAGGGTTGTTCGCACGGCGCGGGGGCAGTGAGGGATCGGGCCAGGCCGGAGAGGCCCGAGAGGATCTGGCTGGCCATGACGTAGTGGGGATTGGCCGCGCTTTCGGGGACACGGTTCTCGATACGGCTGGCCGGGTCACACGGCGCCATGAGCGCGCGCAGCATGGCGCCGCGATTGTCCTGTCCCCATTGGATGCGGTCGGGGGCAAGCTGAAAAGGTTGGTAGCGTTTGTAGCCGTTGACCGTGGGCGTGGTCAGCAGGCAGCTTTCCTCGGCATGGGCCAGAAGGCCCGCGATCCACGCAGAGGCGTGTGGGGTCAATCTGCCGTCGTCGCCGGGTGTGAAGAGGTTCTTGCCCGTCGTATCGGTAAGGGATTGATGCAGGTGCCAGCCGGACGCGGCGATATTGTCGAGCCGGGGGCGGGTCATGAAGGTGGCGTGCAGGCCGCGTCGCGCGCAGAGCTGTTTTACCATTGTGCGGAACATGACCATCGTGTCGGCATGGGTCATGGGGTCTGACGGCTCAAAAGTGACTTCGAACTGCGAGGGGCCCATTTCGACTTCGGTCGAGCGGACGGGCATGTTCATCGCCTGCGCGGTGCGGCGGATGTCATCCATGACCGGTTCCAGCATGTCGTAGAGCGAGTCGGTCAGGAACTGGTAGCCGGGGGCAAGCGGGCGGGTGCGGGGCGGTTGGCCCGGCATGGTGGTGTCGGCATGTTCGGGCGCCGGGTCGAGGCGTTCTAAGACGTGGAATTCGAGTTCGAGTCCAACGGTCAGAGAGAGGTTCTGCGCGCCCAGTTGGTCCAGCGCGCGGCGCAGGACGGTACGGGAGGCAAAGGGGATTTCCGCGCCGGATTTGAAATGCGCGTCACAGAGCAGCCAGGCCGAATGGGGCGCCCATGGCAAGGGGTGGAAGGTGGCCGGATCGGGAACGAGAAGAATGTCGCCCGCGCCACGCATCGGGTCGGCGTCGGTGGCGGCTTCACCGCTCCAGACCGGGAAGACCGTTCGGCTTGAGGTGTCTTTGAGCAGCAGGGTCGACGGCGCGGCCATGCCGCTGGCGAGGATTGAAGGAAGGGCGGCGGCGGTGATTGCCTTGCCCCGCAGGATGCCGTGCTGATCGGGAAACAGGACACGGATGGTTTCGAGATCGGAGGTCGCGACGGTTTCGGCCAGTGCTGTGGCCGCGTCGATCCGCTCGGGCGTCATGAGGCCAAGTCGCGCAAGCGCGCCGTTTGCAATTTTGTCCCTGTGGCTGGTCAAGGGGCGCATCCTGTTGAAATGAATGTGTTAAGGGGATCAAACACCAAGGGCGGGCGCGCGGCAAGCTTTGCGCGCGCGCCTTGGCCCGTGAGTGGTGGTTTGGTTCAGATGGTCGCGTCCCAGTCGGTGCAGGCGGCACGGCGGGCGGCATCGCCCTGTTCATAGGATTTGCGCCAGTCGCCGTCGCTGGTCAGCGTGTCGTTGGAGATCGGCCCTTTGATCGTCGTCGGGTCCACGCCGTTGCGCATCGGAAGCGCCTCTTCCTCGCCGTCCTGAAGCGCCTTGATCGCGGCGCGCAGTTTGCGGCGATAGGCAATGATGGCGGCGTCGGTCTTGCCGAGATGTTCGCGGGTCCGATCCTGGATCGCGCCCATGCTTTCGACCGCCCATTGGTCATGCACGTTGATATCAAGTCCCATGCCCGTATAGGTCAGCGCGCCTTGTTCCTCGGCGTTGTAGCCATAGTTGTTGGTCTTGTTTTTCTTGGGCGCATAGGAGGGCAGGTCGTGTTCTTCGAGCCGCTGTGCGCGCATCAGCTCTTTGTTCACCGGCTTGTCGAAGCTGGTGAACATCGAATACCAATAGCAGTTCTCGTCATCTACGGGCACGTGCCACTGGGTGATGATCATCTCGCGCGACATCGGGATCGAGATCGCTTCGGGGAAGATCTGGTTGGTGACGCGCACATGGGTGCGCCCGTCATCGAGGTGACGCAGGGCGATGATGCGCATGCCGTAATCGGTGTCTTCGACGCTGATCTCAGGCCGTGGGTATTCGCGCAGGAGGCGGGTCATGGGGATCTCGGTATCCGCCGCCTTGTCGCGGAATTGCTTGCCATAGCCTTCCTCGGGGTCTTCGTCCTGCAGGAAGCGGTGCAGGAAGGAGGCGTGGGCCGGGTCGATGCCAACCTCAAGCGCCTGAAGCCAGTTGCATTCCCAGAGGCCCTTGAAGGCAAAGACATGGGTGTCGGGGGCGCGGAAACAGTCGAGATCGGGGAAGGCGGGCGGTTCGCCCGGGCCCATATAGGCAAAGATGATGCCGTTCTTTTCAACCACCGGATAGGCGGTCGCCTTGATCTTTTCGTGCATGCGCGAGCCTTCGGGTTCGCCGGGTTGCTCGACGCACTGGCCGGAGCGGTTGAAGTGCCAGCCATGGAAGGGGCAGCGCAGGCCGTTGTCTTCTAGACGGCCAAAGCACATGTCGGCGCCGCGATGCGGGCAGGCGCGCTGGATCAGGCCCAGTTCGCCCTCGCTGTCACGAAACAGAACGAGGTCTTCGCCCAGAAGACGCACCGGGACGACGGGCCGGTTGCCGGCCAGTTCGTCCGAGAGAGCGGCGGGCTGCCAATAGCGGCGCATGACCTCGCCAGCGGGGGTGCCGGGGGTGATGCGGGTGATGAGGTCGTTCATTTCCTGGCTGATCATGGGAATCTCCTGTCGCGCTTGGTGACGGTGATGGTTGCTTAAGTTTGCGATAATCGCAAGAAATTTCGCATAGGTGACGATTGACCGGAGTTGCGCCATGTGCCTAGAACGGGGGAACGCTTTGACGGGATTGGGAAATTGCCGAAGGAAACGCCGCCGAACCGGGATATTTCGCTGACCTTTCTCAAGGGCATGTCGGTGCTTAAAGCCTTTGACGAAGACAACAGCCACATGACGCTGAGCGAGATCGGGCGGCGCACGGGGCTTGATCCCGCGGCGGCGCGGCGGTTGCTTCTGACGCTGGTGCATCTGGGTTACGTACGGCGCGAGGGGCGGGTGTTTTCGCTTACCCCGCGCATTCTCGTGCTGGCAGGAAGCTTTCTGCGCGGGAACCAGTTTGGCCGGGTCATTCAGCCGTTGTTGAACGGTGCGGCGGCGGAATTGGGACGCGAGGTCATTCTTGCTATGCCGGAGGAGGGCGGCGCCTTGATGGTGGCACAGTCGACATTGCGCAACACGGGCGTGACATTCGGCTTCACGATCGGGAGCCGGCTGCCGTTGTTTCACACGGCCATGGGGCGGATGCTTTTGGCGTGGGGAGACCCGGAGGCGGCAGAGGCCGAGATCGCGACGGCGGAGCTGGAGGCATATACGGCGGCGAGCGTGACGGAGCGCGATGCGCTCAGAGCGGCAGTCGCCGAGGCGGCGGCGCAGGGGTGCGCGGTGGTCGCCGGGGAGTTCGAAAGCGGTGTAACGGGGGTGGCCGTTCCGGTGGGGCGCAAGGGCGCGGTGCGTGCGGTTCTTGGGGTGTCGGATGCCGAGGACGTCTTTGCGGAGGAGAGCGCCTTGGAGGCGAGCAAGGTGGTCTTGCGGCGCTGCGCGCGTGATCTGATGCAGGCTGGGGTATTCTAGGAGACGCCATATGGTTCAGGATTTCGGTTGGGCGGATTGGGTTGGCATCCTCGGTGCGCTGGTCATCGCGGCCGCCTATTTTGCGGCGACGCGCGGGCGGCTTCCGGCAGATGGCGTCGGGTTCAACCTGTGGAACCTGCTCGGGGCGGGTTTAGTGCTGACGTCGCTTTGGGCGCGTCCGAATTTCGGCGCCATCGTGATTGAGGTTCTGTGGGCGCTGATCGCGCTGTCCGCTTTGCTGCGGCTCTGGCTTGGGCGGCGGCGGTGATGCCGGGGTCCAAGGAAATTCGAAATTCCTTGGACAGGCGAATTCCAAATCGCGTTTAGTGGCACGGCAACGAGGGAGCCAGCCATGCAGATCGTCGAAACTTTTCCATTCGAAATCGAGGAAACGCCCCATGTGGCCATTCCGATGCCGGATGGCGTGCACCTGTCGGCGCGCATCTGGAGACCCATGGGAAGCGGCCCTGTCCCGGCAATCCTAGAATTCCTGCCCTATCGCAAGCGGGACGGTACCGCCGAGCGCGACGCGCTGACCCATCCCTATATGGCGGGTCATGGATACGCCTGCGTACGGGTGGACATGCGCGGATGTGGTGACAGCGAGGGGTTGTTTGACGACGAGTATTCCGAACAGGAACTGTCGGACGGGGTCGCGGTGGTGAATTGGCTGGCCGAGCAAGAATGGTGCAGCGGCAGCGTCGGGATGATGGGGATCAGCTGGGGCGGGTTCAACGGGTTGCAGATCGCCGCGCGCGCGCCGGAGCCGCTCAAGGCGGTGGTCAGCATCTGCTCGACGACGGATCGCTATGCGGACGACATCCACTATAAGGGCGGGCTGATGCTGGGCGAGAACCCCGGCTGGGCGGCGACCGTGCTGGGGTGGTTCGCGCTTCCCCCCGATCCCGAGATCGTGGGCGATAGTTGGCGCGACACGTGGCTGGAGCGGTTGGAAAACACACCGTTTTTGGCGGCAAAATGGATCGAGCACCAATTGAGGGATGACTATTGGAAACACGGCTCGGTGTGCGAGGATTACAGTGCAATCAAGGCGGCGGTGCTGAGCGTGGGGGGGTGGCACGACGGCTATCGCAACACGGTTGCGCATTTGGTTGAGAACCTTGATGCGCCGGTCAAGGGGCTGGTCGGGCCGTGGAACCACAAATACCCGCATTTTGCCGTGCCAGGGCCGCGGATAGATTTTCTGGACGAAATGCTGCGTTGGTGGGACCGCTGGCTGAAGGGCATTGAAAACGGCGCCGAGGACTGGCCCGAGATGCGTGTCTGGGTCATGGACAGCGTTGCGCCCAAGGTGCGTTATGACACGCGGCCGGGGCGCTGGGCCGCGATCCGCGATTGGAAGGCGGAACGGTCGGTCGAAACCTGGCATCTGAATGGCGAAACGCTGGCAGATGTTTCCGGCGGTGGTGTGCGCAAAGTGTTTCCGGCGCTGGGCTGTGGGCAGGGTACGGGCGAGTATTTCCCGTTTGGTTTTGGCCCCGGAGAATTGCCGGATGATCAGCGCACGGACGACGCGCTGAGTTGCTGTTTCGACAGCGCTCCAACGCAGGACGCGCGCGACATCATCGGGGCGCCTGAAGTGGTCTTGCGCGTGGCGTCGCAGACGCCGTGCGCGCAGGTGGCCGTGCGGCTCTGTGATTTGCGCCCTGATGGCACCAGTGCGTTGATTGCACACGGGTTCCTGAACCTGCGCCAGCGCGATGGTCGCGAGGCAATGGTTGACCTGCCGGTGGGCGAGTTCGTGGACGCGCGTCTGACACTAGATCAATGCGCCTATCACCTGCCCGCCGGGCACAGGCTGCGGATCGCGGTGTCGTCGAGCTATTGGCCCTTTGTCTGGCCAGAGGCGGAAATGGGTGTTCTGGAAATCGAAGGCGGGCTGGTGCGCTTGCCTTTGCGGGCGCCCGGAACGGGCGACGAATGGGTGTTCGACCCGCCGAAAGGCGCGAAGCCGGTGACACTGGAACAGTTGAGCAAAGGTGTGGAGGCCAAGCGGTTGATTCGGAATGCCGCAGAACGGTCGTTGGCTCTGGAGATCGTCGGGGACCGTGGTAGGCTTCGGGATATGACGACCGGGCTGGAACTTGGGACTCGGGTGGAAGAGCGCTTTTTCATTGTCGAGGATGCGCCCACATCCGCGTCGGCCAGCTTTCGCTGGGACCGGTCGATTGCGCGTGAGAGCTGGGGCGCGCGGGTGGAGTCCGGCGTGTCGTTGCAAGCGGATGCACGCGATTTTCACGTAAAGGCGGACATCTGTGTCACAGAAGGTGAAGCGGTGGTTTTTGAACGCAAATGGGATGCAAAAATACCGCGGGCCTGAGGCGACTTGCGAAAAAGTTTGAATGACTATTCAAGTTTTTTCTTGATTTGTGGTCCGGGGGGATCGCAGCATGGGGAAAACACGAAAAGACCAACGGGAGAAAAACCATGAATGATGAACTGAAGTATCTCAGCCTGCGGGCTGCGACCGGGCGCCTGTCGCGCCGTAGCTTCCTTGGCCGCGCGGGCGCGCTTGGCCTGTCGGCTGTCGCCGCGAACACGATGCTGGCCGGGGCCGTCAAGGCCGCGGGGCCGCAAAAGGGCGGTACGATCAAGGTCGGGATCAGCGGCGGCGGTTCTTCGGACAGCCTTGATCCGGCGCTTTCGGCCAACCAGACACAGGGGATGGTGTCGCGGATGTGGGGCGAACCGCTGGTTGAGCTGAAAGCCGGGGGCGGGCTGGAGATGCGTCTCGCTGAAGAGTTCAGCTCTTCTCCGGACGCGCGGGTCTGGACGTTCAAGATCCGCTCGGGCGTGTCCTTTTCGAATGGTAAGCCGCTGACTGCGGAAGACGTCATGGCGACCATGGAGCGCCACTCGGGTGAAGATACCAAGTCGGGCGCCCTTGGCATCATGCGTGGCATCAAGGCGATGCGTGCGGAGGGGATGGATTTCGTCATCGAGCTTGAGACCGCCAACGCGGACCTTCCCTACCTGCTCACCGACTATCACCTGCTGATCCAGCCCAACGGCGGCAACGACGATCCGACTGCCGCGATCGGCACCGGCCCCTATGTGTTGAAATCGGTTGAGCCGGGTGTGCGTTTCGTATTCGAGCACAATGCCAACCATTGGAACGGCGAGGGGCATGCGTCCACGGTTGAGCTGACCGTGATCAACGACGACACGGCGCGGATGGCGGCGTTGCAGTCGGGGCAGGTCCACATGGTCAACCGCGTGCCGCCGCGTACCGCCGGATTGGTGTCGCGCGTTCCGGGCGTAAATGTCCACAGCAAGTCGGGTCCGGGCCATTACGTGTTCATTGCGCATGTCGACACGGATCCCTTCTCGAACCAGGACGTCATGCTGGCGCTGAAATACGGGATGAACCGTCAGGAGATGGTGGACAAGATCCTGTTCGGCTACGGTACGGTCGGCAACGATATTCCGATCAACGCATCCTATCCGCTGTTCACGGACCTGCCGCAGCGTGAATATGATCCCGAGAAGGCCGCGCATCACTGGAAGAAGTCCGGTCATGACCAGCCGGTTCTGCTGCGTACGTCGGACAACTCGTTCCCGGGTGCGCCCGACGCGGCGGCCCTGTTCCAGCAGTCGCTGTCCCAGGCCGGTGTGCCGCTCGAGATCAAGCGCGAGCCCAATGACGGCTATTGGTCGGAAGTGTGGAACAAGCAGCCCTTCTGTACCAGCTACTGGAGCGGACGTCCGGTTCAGGACCAGATGTATTCCACCGCCTACCTGTCGTCGGCAGACTGGAATGACACCCGGTTCAAGAACGAACAGTTCGACCAGCTACTCGTTGCCGCGCGGGCCGAGCTTGATGAAGGCAAGCGCAAGCAGATGTATGCCGATATGGGCATGATCCTGCACAACGAGGGTGGCCTGATCTGCCCGATGTTCAACGACTTCGTCGACGCGCATAACGACGGCGTCGCGGGATGGGATGCATCGGCAGGGTTCTCGATGATGAACCTCTATGCTCCGGTCAAGATGTGGGTCACGGGCTGATATGAACCCGGCATTGAAACTTGTTGCCCAGCGCCTTGCGCTGGGCATACTGCTGCTTTTCCTCGTATCGATCCTGATATTTGTCGGTACGATCATTCTTCCCGGTGACGTCGCACAGTCCATTCTGGGGCAATCCGCGACTCCCGAAGCCCTTGCCAACCTGCGTGAAGAACTGGGCCTGAACGAACCGGCCCTGCAACGATACCTGAACTGGCTGGGCGGTTTGCTACAAGGAGACCTGGGAACGGCCCTTACGAACGGTCAGGATATTGCCGCGAGCCTTGGCGGCCGTCTCAAAAATACGCTTTTCCTTGCCTTCTGGGCGGCCATCGTATCGGTCCCGCTGGCAATCTTCCTGGGTCTTCTCGCGGTGCGCTACCGCGAACGCTGGCCCGACAAACTGATTTCAGCGGTCACGTTGGCGTCGATCTCGATCCCTGAATTCCTGATCGGCTATGTGCTGATGTATTTCATCGGTGTGAAGCTGGGATGGGCACCGACCGTGGCGACGATCCACGACGGAATGAGCCTTGGTCAGAAACTCAACACGATTGCCCTTCCGGTCTCGGTGCTGACGCTTGTTGTGCTGGCGCACATGATGCGCATGACGCGTGCGGCGATCCTGAACGTGATGCAGTCGGCCTATATCGAAACAGCCGAGCTCAAGGGGTTGTCGATGTTCCTGATCATCTGGAAACACGCCTTCCCGAACTCGATCGCTCCGATCGTGAACGTGGTCATGCTCAACCTCGCCTATCTCGTGGTGGGGGTCGTGGTGATCGAGGTGGTGTTCACCTATCCGGGCATGGGGCAGTATCTTGTCGACCACGTCAGCAAGCGCGATATCCCGGTGGTGCAGGCCTGTGGCCTGATCTTTGCTGCCGTCTATATCGGGCTGAACATGGTGGCCGACATCGTGTCGATCCTGGCCAACCCGCGCCTGCGGCATCCGAAATAAGGGAGGGAGAGAGATGAAGACCATACCTCTGGCCGCCCTGATCGGGCTGTTTTTCACCGGGCTCTATTTCCTTGTCGCGATTTTCGCGCCCTGGATCGCCCCATATGGCATGGCCGAAATCGTCGGCGGTGTCTGGGAACCGTCGAGTGCCGAGCATTGGCTGGGGACCGACAACATTGGCCGAGACCTGCTCAGTCGCATGATCTATGGCGGGCGTACGACGATCTGGATCGCAACCATGGCGACCATCCTGAGCTTTGTCACCGGCTCGATCCTTGGCTTTGCGGCCGCCGTCATTGGTGGCTGGGTCGATCAGGTGATGAGCCGGTTCGTGGACCTGATCATGTCGATCCCGTCGCTGATCTTTGCGCTGGTCGTTTTGTCGGTGATGCCGGTAACGGTGCCGGTGCTGATCATCGTGATGGGGTTCCTGGACAGCACGCGCGTCTACCGACTGGCCCGTGCCGTTGCGGTGGACATCAACGTGATGGACTATGTCGAAGCCGCCAAGCTGCGCGGAGAGGGGCGGAGATGGATCATCTTCCGGGAAATCCTGCCCAATGCGCTGTCGCCGCTTGTTGCGGAAATGGGGCTGCGTTTCATCTTTATGGTGCTGTTCGTGTCGACCCTGTCCTTCCTTGGTCTCGGGGTGCAACCGCCCGAAGCAGACTGGGGCGGGATTGTGAAAGAGAACAAGGACGGGATCGTCTATGGCATCGGTGCCGCGCTCTATCCGGCGGTGGCGATTGCCACGCTGGCGATCAGCGTGAACCTTGTTGCTGACTGGGTCCTGAACCGGACCACATCGCTGAAAGGGGGCCGTGGATGAGTGATGCCTTGCTGAAAGTCCGCGACCTGAAAATCGGCGCGACGGTCTATCCTCCCGGCGAAAAGCCGCATGACATCGAGATCGTGCATGGGGTGTCCTTTGACCTTGAAAAAGGCAAGGTGCTTGGCTTGATCGGGGAATCCGGCGCCGGGAAGTCGACCATCGGGCTGGCGTCGATGGCCTACGGCCGGGGCGGTGTGAAGATTACCGGCGGCGAGGTCTGGGTCAACGGGCGCGACATCCTGAAGACCGGCCTGTCCGACATACGGTCGCTGCGCGGTGGCGAAGTGACCTATGTCAGCCAGTCGGCAGCGGCATCGTTCAACCCGGCCAAGAAGATCATGGATCAGGTGACCGAAGCCTCGATCCGGCATGGGAAGTTTTCCAAGAAGGAAGCTGAGGCGCGGGCCGTTGAACTGTTCGGTAAGCTTGGCCTGCCTGACCCGGAAAACATCGGTAGCCGCTATCCGCACCAGGTTTCGGGCGGACAGTTGCAACGCTGCATGACGGCGCTGGCGCTGTGTCCCGAACCTGACCTTGTGGTGTTCGATGAACCGACCACGGCGCTGGATGTGACGACGCAGATCGACGTGCTGATGGCGATCAAGGAGGCGATCCGGGATACTGGGGTGGCAGCGCTTTACATCACCCACGACCTTGCCGTCGTGGCGCAGGTGAGTGACGATATTCTGGTGCTCAAGATGGGGGATATGGTCGAGTACGGAAATGTCGACCAGATCATCAACGCGCCTCAGGAAGAGTATACGAAGGCTCTGGTTTCGGTGCGGTCGATCGACCACGAAGAGAAGGTGCCGACTCCGGAGCCGGTGCTGAAGGTCGAACATATCACGGCGCGCTACAAGGGCACGAATTTTGACGTCCTGCATGACGTGAACGTGGAGCTTCATCCCGGTCAGACTCTGGCCGTGGTGGGGGAAAGCGGATCGGGCAAGTCAACGCTGGCACGGGTCATCACCGGGCTGCTGCCGCCGCGATCGGGCAATATCCATTTTGCCGGGCGTGATCTCTCGGCCGCGCTTGACGGGCGGTCCCGGGAAGATTTGCGGGAATTGCAGATGATCTACCAGATGGCGGACGTGGCGATGAACCCCCGCCAGACTGTGGGCACGATCATCGGGCGTCCATTGGAATTCTATTTCGGTCTCCGGGGCGAAGAGAAGCGCAAGCGGATCAAGGAACTGCTGGACGAGATCGAGATGGGCGATGGGTTCATTGATCGCTATCCGGCGGAATTGTCGGGGGGGCAGAAGCAACGTGTCTGTATCGCCCGCGCGCTGGCCGCCAAGCCCAAGATGATCATCTGTGACGAGGTGACGAGTGCGCTCGATCCGCTAGTGGCGGATGGTATCCTCAAGCTTCTGCTGGATCTGCAGAAGATCGAGGACGTGGCCTATCTCTTCATCACCCATGACCTTGCCACGGTGAGGGCGATCGCGGATTCGATCGCGGTGATGTACCAGGGCAAGGTGGTGCGCTATGGCGGCAAGACCGACGTGTTGAGCCCGCCATTTGATGATTACACCGACCTTCTGTTGTCCTCGGTCCCGGAAATGAAACTGGGTTGGCTGGAAGAGGTGATCGCGAACCGAAAGATGGAGAGCGCAGGGAACTGAATTTGGTGCCTGCGGCGCGAGTATTTTGGGCAAAATGAAGGGGCGTGGGAGCGCCCTTTCTTTGTGCATGGAGCATGACTATGAACGGAAAGCTATTGCTGATCATCCTCGACGGGGTGCCTTGGCGCAATTGGGGGCGGCTCTTTGGAAACCTTGAAGGCTGGGTCGAGACAGGCATGGCGAAGAAGTGGCGGATGCAGGCGGTTCTGCCTTCAACATCGGCCAGTTGTTATGCTTCGATCCACACCGGGGTGACACCGCAGGAGCATGGCTGCACCGGCAATGGCAACGTGTTCCGGATCAGCCAGCCGGATGTGTTTAGCGAAGTGCGTAAGGTTGGGGGGATTACCGGAGCGGTGGCACACAGCTTCTGGTCGGAGTTCTTCAACCGGCATCCCTTCGATTACGTGCGCGATATCGAGTATGACGAGCCGGGTAGCGAGACCATCAACCACGGGCGGTTCCACACGATGACGGGCTATGGTGCGGCCAACCAGATGACGCCTTCGGATGTCGACCTGTTTGCGACGCTGACCAACCTGTGTCTGCGGTTCGGGCTGGATTACGGGATGCTGCATACCTGTACGCTCGACAGTATGGGGCACCGGTTCCAGCATGAAAGCCACGAGATGGACCATGCGTGTTTCGTGATGGACGAGATGCTGGCGCCGTTCATCCCCAAGTGGCGTGCAGCCGGGTACGAAGTGATTGTCACCGCCGATCACGGGCAGGATGACCGGGGCCATCATGGCGGACGCGGGGCGTTGCAGCAGGAGTTCGCACTTTATTACTTTGGGGACGGGGATGGCCCGCCCGAGGACACGGTGTTGCACCAGCTGCAGCTTGCCCCGACGATCCTGGGGCGGTTGGGCGTGCCGGTGCCCGACACGATGAAAGCGCAGTCGTTCCTGTCGTAGCTTATTCCGCAGCGGCCTGACCCAAAGTGGCGTTGAGCAATGAGGCGAGTTCCGGGCGGCAGGAGCCGCAGTTCGAGCCCGCTTCGAGCGCTTCGCCGATAGCTTCGACGCTGAGCAGGTTCTGTTCGGCGATCGCGGAGACAATGGTGTTCACGCCGACGTTGAAACAGGCGCAGACCGTGGCGCCGGGGTCGGGCTGGTCCGCGCCGGGGCGTCCGGCGAGGGCGGCAGAACCGGGATCTCCGAGCAGGGCGGCGACATGGGAGCGGGCCACGGCGACGGGTTCGGGCGCGGCGTAGAGCGCACCGATCAGGACGCCGTTTTCGTGCAGGGCAATGCGGGCGGTGGATTTGGACGGGTCGATGACCGAAGAGATTTCCGCGTTTGGCGTGTTGAAGAGGGCGCGGGCGAAATCCTCCCAGTTTTCAGGCGTTTGCAGTCCGGCCAACTCGCTGCGCCAGCCGGAGATGTGGCGGGCGGTGGCCCAGTAATCGGTTTTGGGATCAAGCTTGGTGGTTGAAACGGCGAACCCGTACCATGCGGGGGCGTAGGGTGCGATTAACACGTCGGCTGCCTTGCTGTCGGGCTGGCCGGAGACCGGATCGGTGATGGCCGGGACAACGGTGCAGATGCGCCCGGCTGAGGCGTATTCCGAGGTCCAATGGATTGGGGCAAAGACCGTGCCGGGGCGTGTGCGATCTGTGATCAGCACGCGCAGCACGGCGGTGCCGTGGTCGCTGGTCACCAGCGCGAGTTCTGCGGGCTTCAGGCCAAGGGCCAGCGCGTCTTCGGGATGGATTTCAAGGAAGGGCTCGCCGTAGTGCTGGTTGAGCCGGGGCGCGCGGGCGGTGCGGGTCATGGTGTGCCATTGGTCGCGGATACGGCCTGTATTGAGGCGATATTGCCGTGGCGTGGACGGTTCCATGGTCGCCTGTTCCACTGGCAGCATGTTGGCGCGGCCTGTGGCGGTGAAGAAGCGGCCATCCGCGAACATCCGGCCCGCTGGCCTATCGCGGCGCGAGACTGGCCAGCGTGTTGGGCGCAGGGCGTCGTATTCCGAATTTGAAAGCTCGGCGAGACCGGAGATGTCGAAGTCTTTTCCTTGCGCGGCGGCAAGGCTGGACAGGGCGGCGTATTCGCGGAATATCTCGGCCGGGCAGGAATAGTCGAAGGCATTCTGCCAACCCATGCGGCGCCCTACATCCGCGATGATATCCCAGTCGTGGCGCGCCTGTCCCGGCGCGGGCAGCACACCGCGCTGGCGCGAGATCACGCGTTCTGAATTGGTGACGGTGCCGTCCTTTTCGCCCCAGCCGGTTGCAGGAAGGACGACGTCGGCAAGCCGCGCGGTATCGGTGGTGTTGGTCAGGTCCGAGACCACGGTGAAATCGCAGCCCGCGATGGCGTCGCGTACGAAATCGGCGTCGGGCAGGGACACGGCGGGGTTGGTGCACATGATCCAGAGCGCCTTGATCCGGCCGTCGGACACGGCGCGGAACATGTCGACCGCCTTGAGGCCGGGCTGTTCCGGCATGGCGGGCGCCGACCAGAAGCCGCCGACAAGGGCGCGGTGATCCGGATTTTCGATATCTAGGTGACAGGCGAGCATATTGGCCAGCCCGCCCACCTCGCGCCCGCCCATGGCGTTGGGTTGCCCGGTGACGGAAAACGGTCCCATGCCGGGATGGCCGATGCGTCCGGTGGCAAGGTGGCAGTTCAGGATGGCGTTGACCTTGTCAGTGCCTTGAGCGGATTGGTTCACGCCTTGGGAGAAGATGGTGACGGTTTTTTCCGTGCGCACCCAGAGGTTCAGGAACTGGGTGAGGTCGGCATGGGAAAGGCCGGTAACGCCGGCATCGGCGGAGGTGGCCGCGTCGAGCGTGTCGCTGAATCCGGTGACGTGCTTGGAGACAAAATCGGCATCGACCGCGCCTTGTTGATGGATTTCCGAGAGCAGCCGGTTGAACAGGGCCACATCCGTGCCGGGCGTGATTTGCAAGTGAAGGTCTGCGATATCGGTTGTGGCGGTGCGGCGCGGGTCGATGACGACGATGCGCATGTTCGGGCGCGCATTTTTGGCAGCGACGATGCGTTGGTAGAGGACGGGGTGGCACCAGGCGAGGTTTGAGCCGACCAGAACGATCAGGTCCGCGAGTTCGAGGTCTTCGTAAGTGCCGGGCACGGTGTCGGTGCCAAAGGCGCGCTTGTGGCCCGCGACGGTGGAGGCCATGCAGAGGCGGGAGTTTGTGTCGATATTGGCGGAACCGATGAAGCCTTTCATCAGTTTGTTGGCGACGTAATAATCCTCGGTCAGAAGCTGACCCGAGACGTAGAAGGCCACCGCATCCGGCCCGTGTTTGGCGATGGTGTCCTTGAACCGGGTGGCGACCAGATCGAGCGCGTCGTCCCAGCTTGCGGAACGGTTGTCGATCTGCGGCGCGAGAAGACGACCGTCGGAATCGACGGTTTCGCCGAGCGCCGACCCTTTTGAACACAGCCGCCCCTGGTTGGCCGGGTGGGCCGGGTCGCCCTTGATCTTGAGCCTGCCCGCGCCATCCGGCGATGCCAGCACCCCGCAGCCGACGCCGCAATAGGGACAGGTGGTACAGGTTGCGTTGGCGGGCATCAGATCAAGGTCTTTCATCAGGCGGCGGCCTCGGCTGTGAGAAGGGTTCCGTCGAGCATCACGCGGCCATCAAGGATACGCGTCGGATAGGTGGCAATCTGGCCCTCATCGGCGCCTTGGGCCTGCCCTGTTTCAAGGGAGAACACCCAGTTGTGCAGCGGGCAGGTCACTTTGCGCCCGTGCACGATGCCTTCGGAAAGGGGGCCGCCCTTGTGCGGGCAGCGGTCCGAAGTGGCAAAGACCTCGTTGTCGTCGGTGCGAAAGACGGCGACGCAGCCCTGTTCGGTTTTCACGATGCGCGCGCCGCGCAGGGGTATGTCGTCGATGGAACCAATGTCGATCCAGCTCATTCTGCAGCCTCCAGTTTCAGGTTGGCGATGGGGTGGTATGTGGCCGCCTTTTCGCGGGCGTGTTCGGCCCAGGGGTCGGTGCGGTAGACGGATTGCGAGATCTCGAAGCGCGCGGCCAAGGCTTTGCGGTTTTCGAGATCGTCGACGACCTGTTCCCTGACCCAGTCGAGACCGACCTTGGCGACCCATTTGAAGATACGGTCGAGATACTTGGCCTGTTCACGGTAGATCTGGGTCATGGCCGAGATCACCTCGATCGCCTCCTCTTCGGTCGCGACCTTGCAGAGCAGCTCGGTTTCCTTGACCTCCATGCCGGCGGCCCCTGCGATGGAAATCTCGTAACCTGAGTCCACGCAGATGACGCCGATATCCTTGCAGGTGGCCTCGGCGCAGTTGCGCGGGCAGCCAGAGACGCCAAGCTTGAGCTTGTGTGGTGTCCACGAGCCCCAGAGGTGTTTTTCCAGCTTGATGCCAAGCCCGGTGCTGTCTTGTGTGCCAAAGCGGCAGTGATCCGAGCCGACGCAGGTTTTCACGGTGCGCAGCCCCTTGGAGTAGGCGTGGCCCGAGACCAGTCCGGCCTGGTTGAGATCGTACCAGATCGCAGGAAGGTCTTCTTTTTTCACACCCAGAAGGTCGATGCGCTGACCGCCCGTGACCTTCACCGTGGGCACCGCGTATTTGTCGGCAGCATCGGCAATGGCGCGCAGTTCTTCGGGCGTGGTGATCCCGCCCCACATGCGCGGCACCACAGAATAGGTGCCGTCCTTTTGGATGTTGGCGTGGTTGCGTTCGTTGACGAAGCGGCTTTGCGGATCGTCTGCATAATCCAGCGGCCAGTCGGCAAGCAGGTAATAGTTGATCGCCGGGCGGCAGACATGACAGCCGTTAGGGGTCGACCAGCCGAGTTCCTGCCAGACGGCGGGTTGTGATTGCAACTCGCGCGCCTTGATCAGGCGGCGCACGTCTTCGTGGGTGAGATCGGTACAGCCACAGACCGAGGCGGCGGCGGGCATGACAAAGTCATCGCCCAGCGTGGTCGCCAGAACCTGTTCCACCAGCCCGGTGCAGGTGCCGCAGGAGGCGGACGCCTTGGTCGTGGCGCGGATAGCGCCGAGGTCGGTGGCGCCGTTGTTGATGGCGTCGACGATCTGACCTTTGCAAATGCCGTTGCAGCCGCAGATTTCTGCGTCAGCCGGTAAGGCTGCAACGGCCGCCATAGGGTCCACGGCGGCCCCCCCTTGGTAGGCAGGGCCAAAGATCAGCGTGTCGCGCATTTCGGAAATGTCGGTGCCGTCCTTGATCAGGCCGAAGAACCAGTTTCCGTCTGCCGTGTCGCCGTACATCACGGCGCCGACGATGCGGTTGTCTTCGATCACGAGACGCTTGTAGACGCCGCGTGCCGGGTCACGGAAGACGATGTCTTCGCGCCCTTCACCTTCGGCAAAGTCGCCGGCGGAAAAGAGATCGCAGCCGGTGACCTTGAGCTTGGTCGAGACTTCCTTGTTCTTGAACGCCGCCTCTTCGCCCAGAAGGGTTTTGGCGAGCACCTTGGCCTGATCATAGAGCGGCGCGACGAGGCCGAAGATATTGCCGTCGTGTTCGACGCATTCGCCAAGCGACAGGATGTCGGCGTCTGAAGTCACCATCTGGTCGTCGACATGAATGCCGCGACCGCAGGCAAGGCCCGCGTCGGCGGCAAGGCCGATGGCGGGGCGGATACCAACGGCCATGACAAGCAGGTCACAGGGTAGTTCGGTGCCGTCATCCAGCAGCAGTGCCTTGACGTGGTCGTTTTCGCCAAGGATTTCCTTGGAATTGGCCGAGCATTTCACGGTGATGCCCTTGTCAACCAGCGCCTTGCGCAAAAGGTATCCCGCAGCCTCATCAAGCTGGCGTTCCATCAGGTGGCCCATGATGTGGACCACGGTCACGTCGACGCCGCGTGCCTTGAGGCCAGCGGCCGCTTCGAGACCCAGAAGGCCGCCGCCGATGACAACCGCCTTGGCGTCGGGCTTGTCGCCAAGGGCGATCATGGCGTTGGTGTCTTCGAGGTCGCGATACGCAATCACGCCATCAAGATCATGACCGGGAAGCGGGATGATAAACGGGGCCGAGCCAGTGGCGATGACGAGCTTGTCATAAGGCAGCACATCGCCGTTTTGTGAGGTGACGGTCTTGGCCGTTTTGTCGATGGCGATGACCTTTTCGCCAAAGCGGCAGGTGACGCCGTTTTCTTCGTACCACTCGGCAGTGTGGGTGACGATCTCGTCGAATGTCTTGTCGCCGGAGAGCACGGGCGAGAGCATGATGCGGTTATAGGTGCCGCGCGGCTCGGCGTTGAAGAGGGTGACGTCATAGGCGTCGGGGGCCTGCTCGAACAGATGTTCGAGCGCTCGGCCCGAGGCCATGCCGGCCCCGATGATGATCAGTTTCTCTGTCATGTTTCCCCTGTTTCCGCCGGATATGCGGCGTCTTTCATCACGCCCGCGAGGGTCGTGTAGGCAGTGGTCCAGGCGGCTTCGGTTTCAGCGTCGAAATCGTCACCCAACCCGGTTTTGAGCGTGTAGAGCAACGCTGCTCCCACGGGGTCGTAATCCTTGGCCTGAACGCCGTACTCGACGTGCTTGATGGCCAGTTCGCGCGCGACCGGGACGATCTTGTCCAGATCGCGCAGCCCGTTCACGACAACACCCAGCGTGGTCATCAGCTTCATGCCCTGATCGCCCATGTCGCCGGTGAAATAGGGTTTCACCTCGGGGGCGATTTCAAAGAGGCGGGCATAGAAGATCTCTGCCGCTTGGGGCGCGATGGGCGCGACCTTGGCAAAGCTGTTCTGGACCAAAGAAATCTGGGTGTCGTTCATGTCGGTTACTCCGCTGCGATGGCTGGTGCCGGTTTGGGTTTCGGCTTGGCACCGTGCTCGTATTCTTCGAGGAAATCGAGCACTTCCTGGCGGAATTTGTAGTAGTCGGGATGTTCCAGCAGCGCCTTGCGGGTGCGCGGGCGCGGCAGGTCGACATCGACGATCTTGCCGATGGTGGCCTGTGGGCCGTTGGTCATCATCACCACGCGGTCGGCCAAAAGAATGGCTTCGTCGACGTCATGGGTGACGCAGATCGCTGTGACCTTGGTGCGGTCCCAGACTTCCATCAGCACCTCTTGCAGTTCCCAGCGCGTCAGGCTGTCGAGCATGCCGAAGGGTTCATCCAGCAGGAGGAGCTTGGGCGAGAGGGCAAAGGCGCGGGCGATCCCGACGCGCTGTTTCATACCGTTGGACATGGAATGCGCGGGGCGGTCCATCGCATCGGCAAGGCCGACCCGTTCAAGGTAATATTCCACAACGTCCTGCCGTTCGGCCTGGGAGGCGCGGGGGTAAACCTTGTCGACCCCGATGGCACAGTTTTCACGCGCGGTCAGCCACGGGAAGAGGTTGGGCGACTGGAACACCACGGCGCGTTCGGGATCGGCACCGACAACGCCGCGCCCGTCAAGGTTGATGACCCCCTTGGAGATGTCGTTAAGGCCCGCCGCCATGGTCAGAACCGTGGATTTGCCGCAGCCTGAATGGCCGATCAGAGAAATGAATTCGCCCTTGTTCAGCTTGAGATCGAAATCTTCGACCACGGTGAGCGGTCCCTTGGGCGTCGGGTAGATCTTGTGCAGTTGCGAGAACTCGAGATAGCGGTCGGTGCGCAGGGACTGGGTGGCTTTCACATCTGCCTGCGCCTTGGGCAGGTTGTGGATCGCCGTGACGTTTGGCAGTTCGCGTGCCATGTCGACCTTGGCCTCGATCCCCACATCCATCAGGTAGGTGGTGATGTCGGCGCGCAGTTTCTTGAACCCGTCGTGGTGGTTCATCTCCATCCGGTCGCGGGGTCGCGGTATGGAAACGGCGAACTCTTCGCCAAGGGTGCCGTCCGGGTTCAGCGCGATGATTCGGTCGGCGAGGATGATGGCCTCGTCCACGTCATTGGTGATCAGCACGCATGTCTTTTTGTCGGCTTCCCAGATATGCTCGATCTCATCAGCCAGATTGGCGCGGGTGAGCGCGTCGAGCGCCGACAGCGGTTCATCCAGAAGCAGCATTTCGGGGTTCATGGCCAGCGCGCGGGCCACGTTGACCCGCTGGCGCATGCCGCCCGACAGTTCGGCTGGACGGCGGGTTGCGGCGTGGGAGAGACCGACCATGTCGACATATTTGGCGACTGTCGCCGTTTTCTCGGCCTTGGGCATGTTGGGAAAGACCGAGTCGAGCGCGAGCATGACATTGCCGTTCACCGTGAGCCAAGGCATCAGCGAGTAGTTCTGGAAGATCACGCCGCGCTCGGGGCCGGGGCCGGTGATGGGCGTGCCCTTGAAGGTGACGTTGCCCTTGGTGGGCTGTTCGAGCCCCGCCATGAGGTTGATCAGCGTGGTCTTGCCGGTGCCGGAGAAGCCGAGCAGGACGAGGAATTCGCCTTCCTGCACGTCGAGTGTGATGTTTTTCAAAACCTCGGTGCGGGCGGTGCCCTCACCGAAGTCTTTGGAGACGTTATCGAACTTGAGAATGCTCATGACGGATCACCGGTTCGAAGAGAAGGTAAAGAGCGACTGGATGGCGTACATCAGGCGGTCGAGAAGGAAGCCGATGATGCCGATGGTGAAGACAGCCACCATGATCTTGGCCAGCGAGGAGGAGGAACCGTTCTGGAATTCGTCCCAGACGAATTTGCCAAGACCGGGGTTCTGGGCCAGCATTTCCGCGGCGATCAGCACCATCCAGCCAACACCCAGCGACAGGCGCAGGCCAGTGAAGATCAGGGGCAGGGCCGAGGGCAGCACCAGCTTGGTGATCTTGGTGTAGGTGTTCATTTTCAGAACCTTGGAGACGTTCACGAGGTCCTTGTCGATCGAGGCCACGCCAAGCGAGGTGTTGATCAGGGTCGGCCAGAGCGAGCAGAGCGTCACGGTGATGGCCGAGTTCAGGAAGGATTTGGAAAATAGCCCGTCATCGACCGTATAGGTGGCCGAGACGATCATCGTGACAATTGGCAGCCACGCGAGCGGTGAGACCGGTTTGAAGATTTGAATCAAGGGGTTGATGGCTGCGTTGGCGTAGGGCGAGAGGCCCGCGAGAATGCCGAGGGGGATGGCGACGAGAGATCCGATCAGGAAGCCGAAGAAGACGGTTTTGATCGAAGTCCAGATCTGGTCGTAGTAGCTGGGCGCGCCGGTATAGGCGATTTGCTTGACCTTTTCGGGCTCGCCCTTGTCGATGAATTTCTGGTTGCGGGCTTCGACCCGGTCATAGAATTTCTGCTCCTTGGCGCCCTTGGCCTTGGCGTCTTCATGCAGGTTGACGGCCTCGGCCCAGACCTGAGACGGGCCGGGGACCGCGCCGAGCGAGGTTTGCACGGTGGGGGCAAGGCTGGCCCAGGCGAAGAGGAAGCAGCAGATCGCCAGAACCGGGACACCGAGCAGGCGCCAGATTTCCGCAGCCTGTGCGCGCGGGTTGTCGCCTGCGACGGCTTTAAGGATCGGGGTGATGAAGCTCAGGCCCAGAACCTGGAACCAGGTGTCGGCCTTGTTGATGCGGGTGAAGAGGCGGGCGCGACGGGCTTCGCGTTCTTCATCGGCAAGGGCTTGGGGATCAATCGCGGTCATGGGGCGGTCCTTGTGGGAGTGGCTTGGCCAAATGAGAGCAAGGGGGAGGTGCGTGAGATCACGCACCGTTACCCTTGGATTTCCGTACCGACGACTTTCTGGTCGCCTTTCAAACCGATCGGCAGGCTGTCGAGATAAGCGTTGGGCGTCTTGCCGTCATAAGCGATGCCATCGATGATATCGCCTGCCGGGGTTGGCGCCTTGTAGCCATCGCTGTCCCACGGGAAGTCAGCTTCGTTGGCGAGCCCCTCTTCGACCAGCAGTTTGGCGGCCTGAAGATAAATCTCGGGCTTGTAGACCGACTTGGCGACCTCGTCATACCAGCTGTCCGATTTGGCCTCGGCGATCTGGCCCCAGCGGCGCATCTGGGTCAGGTACCAGACCGCGTCCGAATAGTAGGGATAAGTCGCGTTGTAGCGGAAGAAGACGTTGAAGTCGGGCACTTCGCGCACGTCGCCTTTTTCATATTCGAAGGTGCCGGTCATCGAAGCGGCGATCACGTCCTTGTCAGCGCCGACGTATTCCGGCTGGCTCAGCAACTCGACCGCTTCCATGCGGTTGGCATTGTCGTTTTCATCGAGCCAGATCGCCGCGCGGATCAGGGCCTTGACTACCGCGAGTGTGGTGTTGGGGTATTCTTGCGCGAATTCAGCGGTGATGCCGAAGACCTTTTCCGGGTTGTTCTTCCAGAGTTCATAATCGGTGATCACTGGTACGCCGATGCCCTTGGCGACGGCCTGCTGGTTCCACGGCTCACCCACGCAGTAGCCGTAGATCGTGCCGGCCTCCATCGTGGCGGGCATTTGCGGCGGCGGTGTTACTGAGAGGAGAACGTCGGCGCCGATCTGGCCAGTGATGTTCTCGGGCGAGTAGTAGCCGGGCTCAAGACCGCCAGCGGCCAGCCAGTAACGCAGCTCGTAATTGTGGGTCGAGACCGGGAAGACCATGCCCATGTTGAAGGGTTTGCCTTCGGATTTGTATTTTTCCACCACCGGCTTCAGCGAGGCTGCCGAGATCGGATGGATTGGCTTGCCCGCGTCGTCATGTGGGATGTGCGGTTTCATTTCCGACCAGATCTGGTTGGACACGGTGATGCCGTTGCCGTTCAGATCCATCGAGAAGGGGGTGATGATATGCGCCTCGGTGCCGAAGCCGATCGTTGCGGCAAGCGGCTGACCGGCGAGCATGTGCGCGCCGTCGAGTTGGCCATCGATCACGCCGTCCAGAAGCACCTTCCAGTTGGCCTGTGCTTCCAATGTGACAAACAGGCCCTCGTCATCAAAGAAGCCCTGTTCATAGGCCACGGCGAGCGGTGCCATGTCGGTGAGCTTGATGAAGCCGAAGGTGAGTTCGTCCTTTTCAAGGTCCAGTTGTGCCATGGCAGGGGATACCAGCATGGTGGTGGCCGCGAGGAGAGAGGCGATGCGTTTCATGGTGCATGTTCCTTTTGGTGGGCCCCGGGAGTGGAGGAGGGGGCGGAAAACAAAAAAGCCGCTGACCAGCCCTGTGGTGTTCACAGGCGGTCGAGCGGCTTTGCTCGGCGTTCCCCGGCAGCGGGGAGGATGGGAGATGCGAGACGCCATTGCCTCGGCTTGGGATCATTAGGACGCGGGTTGGGACGCGGTGCAAGCGGGTTTGGCGGGTTGGGAGGTGATTTTTCTGCGCTGCCGCATTTTCTCGCTGCGAGTGCACAATTTTTGATCAGCCGAAGGGTGTGGGATCAAAAGCACGGCCATCAAAAAACGCATCTGGCCCCAGAATCAGGGTGCCGTTGTCCGAGGCGACGGGCGTCGGCAGCGCCAGAGCGCCTTCGACCTTGCCGGAGGCCCCGGGCATGTCGACGCCAAGCGGGGCGAGGTGTTGGCGGTAGAGATCGGTGCGAAAAACCTCAGTGGCCTTGTGGGCGGCGTTTGTGGGATCGAGGCCAAAACGCTGTGCCATGCGGGCGCCGATCCATGCGGCCTGAGACTTCCACGGGAAGGTAGCCGCTGCGTCGTGAAAGACAACCATGCGGTCAACATGGCGCACAGGGGAGTGTCGGGACAGGATCATATGTCCGCTCAAGGAGCGTTCGAGGATTTCGGCAGGCAGGCCGAGATATTCAGGCCACGCAAGGATATCGGCCGCAGTGGAGCGTTTGGATGTATCGCTCAGCCAACGCGCTGCTTTCCAGGCGGCACGCATCAGGCGCCCGGTCAGTTCCGGGTTGGCGGCGGTCCAGTCGGTACGGGCGGCCAGAACCTTTTCCGGTGCAAATTTCCAGATGGCGTTGCTTGGCAGGAGAAGCTCACCGCCACCGTTTTCGACCGTGATCGACCCCCAGGGTTCTCCGACGCAGAAGGCGTCGATTTCGTTCGCGGCGATGGCTTCGGCCATCAGGGGGGGCGGGATGGTGCGGATATCAAGTGCCTTGGGGTCGGTGTTGCCGCCGCCGGCAAGCCAGTAATGCAGAAGTTCGGCGTGCATGGAGAAGGGGAATGGCACGCCGAGACGCAGGGCGCCACTGACCGAGGTCAGGGCCTCGCGCGTGGCGGCTGCGTTCCTAAAGTCCGGGGTGAAACCGGCATCTCGGAGCCGGGCGGCGATCTGGTTGGAGACGCCGATGACATTGCCATTGACCGAGAGTACGGAGAGCGCGTCGAGCGGCGTGGTGATTCCACCAAGTCCAAGCGCCATGGCAACGGGGACCGGGGCGAGCATATGGGCAGCTTCGATCTGACCAAGCACCAAGCGATCCCGAAGGGTGGACCACGAGGGGCCGGATTGCAGGGTCAGGGCAAGCCCCTCTTCCTCCGCGAAACCCAACTCGCGGGCAATGATCAGCGGGGCGGCGTCGACGAGGGGCATGAAGCCGACGGTCAGCGGTTGTATCCTCATGACAGAAGCTCCGATGCCGTGACCAGAGCCTGGGCGACCTCGGCGATCTTCTTGCCCTGGCTCATGGCTGTCTTGCGGATCAGGGCGTAGGCCTCGTCTTCGGAAAGGCCGCGGGCGCGCATCAAAATACCCTTGGCGCGGTCGATGATCTTGCGCTCTTCCAGCGCGCGCTTGGTTGCTTCGAGTTCCGCGCGCATCCGGCTGAACATGTGGAACCGGGCGATGGCGGCATCCATCACCGGCTGGATGCGATCGGCGCGCAGCCCGTCAACGACATAGGCCGAGACGCCGGCTTCTATTGCGGCCTTTGTGATGCTGTCATCCGAGCGGTCGACGAACATCGCCACCGGGCGCTCCAACGGCGAGGAGGCAAGGGTGAGCTCCTCGATCACGTCGCGCGACGGGTTGGTAACGTCGACCAGTACGATATCGGGGTTCATCTCGGCCACGGATCGGGCCAGTCCGGTATGTCCGGCCAGCACGCGAATCTGGTGGTCTCCGGTCGCGGCAAGGCTGTCGATGATAGCTTCGGCGCGGGTCTTGTCGGGTTCAACGACCAGGATGGTGAGTTGGCTGGGCACGGGCGGGACACGGTCCTGACTTGGGGTCTTTGGACCGTGGTAGGCTGCCCGTCGCGCCCGTGCCAGATCGCAGGTAGGACGCGACAGGAGAATGCCTGAATTATTGGCGGGTTTTGCCGGCTTGGCGGTTTTTTGGGCGCGGTGTGTTTTGCAGGCGCAGCATTTCAGGCGTGTCAGATGCAGCGTCCGCCATCGACCTCCATCAGCGTACCGGTGATCATGCTGGCTTCGTCCGAGCAAAGAAAGGCGGCGGCGTTGCCCATGTCTTCGGGCTGGGAAAAGCGTCCGAGCGGGATGGTTGCAAGAAATTTGGCGCGCATCTCGGGCGTGTCCTCGCCCATGAAGGACTTCAGGAGCGGGGTTTCCCCGGCGACGGGGTTCAGGGCGTTGACGCGGATGCCGAAGGGAGCGAGCTCGACGGCCATGGTCTTGGTGGCGACATTCACCCAGCCCTTGGAAGCGTTGTACCAGTTGAGGTTGGGGCGCGGCGACAGACCCGCCGTGGACGAGACGTTGAGGATGGCGCCTTGCCCGCGTTGTTTCATGTGGGGCACGAGGGCGCGGGCCAGAAGGTAGATGGATTTGCAGTTCACCGCGAAGACCTTGTCAAAGTCGCCCTCCGAGATGGTTTCCATGGGTGCGGGGAGGTGCGTGACGCCCGCGTTATTGACCAGAATGTCGATATGACCCCATTGGCTTAGCGCGCCGTCGATCATCGACTGAACGCTGTCGCCATCGGCGACGTTCACGCTGCAGGGGCTGGCATTGTCATGTTCCCCCGCCTTGCGCTGGGCCGCGTCGGTGTTGATGTCGGCAACGATGACGCGGGCACCCTCAGCGAGGAATTTGTCGACGATACCGGCACCGAAGCCCTGGGCGCCTCCGGTGATGATTGCGGTTTTGTTGGCAAGACGCATGGGATTGGTCCTCTTGGATGCTGTGCCGGGCCGATCTGTCGGAGCCTCCGGCGGGAGTATTTCTGGCAAAATGAAGAGTGGGTGTTGTGTCTATCCGTGCAGGGCGGCGACGGTTTTGAGTTGGGAGAAGTGAAAGAGGGCTTCGAAACCTTTTTCACGTCCGTGGCCGGATTTGCCGGTGCCACCGAAGGGCAGTTCGACCCCGCCGCCTGCGCCGTAGTTGTTGAGGAAAACCTGGCCGGAGCGGAGTTGCCTGGCGAGGCGCATCTGGCGGGCGCCGTTTTGCGACCAGACCGAGGCGACGAGGCCGTATTCGGTGCCGTTGGCGATTTCGAGCGCCTCTTCTTCTGTGTCAAACGGGATGAGCACCTGTACGGGGCCGAAGATTTCCTGTTGCGCGAGCGCGTGGTTGGGGGAGACATCGGCAAAGAGGGTCGGGGCGATATAGGCGCCGTTGGTCGGAGCGTTGGAGACGATCTCGCCGGTGGCGGCGGTTTCAAGGTCTGCGCCCTTGTCGAGGAAGCTTTGCACGATCTGTTGCTGGCGGGTGGAGATCAGGGGGCCGAGTTCAAGGTTATCAGTGGCGGGGGCGGCGCGCAGTTTACCATAGGCGGTGCTCATGCGGGCGCGGACCTGGTCATAGACGGGGCGCTGGACAAGGATGCGCGAGGAGGCGGAGCAGGTTTGCCCGGCGTTCTGGATGCCTGCGTTCACGAGGAAGGGCAGGGCGGCGTCGAGGTCGGCGTCCGAAAAGACCAGTTGCGGGGATTTGCCGCCGAGTTCGAGTGTGACGGGGACGACGTTTTTGGCCGCTGCCGCTTGAATGAGGCTGCCGGTGGCGACGGAGCCGGTGAAAGAGATGTGCTGGATGCCGGGATGTTCGGAGAGTGCAGCCCCCGCCTCGGCGCCAAGGCCGGGAACGACGTTGAGTGCGCCAGCGGGCAGGCCGGCTTGCTGAGCCAGATCGGCAAAGGCGAGGGCGGTGAGGCAGGCTTCTTCGGCGGGTTTCAACACGCAGGCGTTGCCCATGGCGAGCGCCGCGCCAACCGAACGACCGATGATCTGCATCGGGTAGTTCCACGGCACGATGTGACCGGTGACGCCATAGGGTTCGCGGATGGTGTAGACGGTGTAGCCGTCGAGATAGGGGATGGTTTCGCCATGTACCTTGTCCGCCGCACCGCCGTAGAATTCGCAGTAGCGGGCGAGTGCGATCACGTCGTTGCGGGCCTGGGTCAGGGGTTTGCCAACGTCGAGCGCTTCGAGCAGGGCAAGCGTGTCGGTGTGGTTGAGAACCAGTTGTCCGAGGCGCGTCAGGACGCGGCCCCGTTCGGCGGCGGTAAAGCGGCCCCAGTCGCCCATGCGTGCAGCCTGTGCGGCGGCGACGGCGGCGTCGATATCCGGAGATGTGCCGCGCGCGATGGCACAGAGGGTGCTTCCGTCCGAAGGGTTGACGAGGTCGAGCGTGTCACCCGAGGCGGGCGGCACCCAAGCGCCGTTGATCAGGCAGAGGGACGGGTCGAACCAGAGGTCAGGCAGCATTGCTATCTCCGAGCATTGTGAATGCGAGTTTGTGGGATTGGGTGGGCAGTTCGGGCGCGAGCTCACGTAAACCCGAAGCGCTGGGAAGGGTGTTCAGGGTGGCGCGCCAGAAGGCACCGGCGTGCGGGCTGTTGGCGGCGACGCTGAGGGACCACGCGCCGGGATAGGTCGCAAAAAGGAGGTGCGCGGCGTCTCGGCCAAGGTGTTTGCGGCGATGCGGAGGGAAAATGGTGAACTCGCGCAACTGGCGGGAGTTGGTCGCGGTTTGACGCAGGATGGCGAACCCGATCCGGGTGTCGTCTTGCAATATCCAGAGGCTGATATGGTCCGGTTCGCTGAGCGCGCGGGTCGCGATGGGGGTCGCCGACAGATCCGCGTCGGGCGCAACTTCGGCAAGATAGGTGGCGAGCGCATTCTGGAAGATCGAGAGATCGTCTGCCCGGATGTGGGAAAGCTTTGATGTCATGCGGCCCCCTTGCCGACCTGTGGCAGCACGGGTGCGGCGGCAATCAGGGTTTGGGTGTAGGGGTGTTGCGGGTTGGAAAAGACCTCCTTGGTGTCGCCCTGTTCCACGATCTCTCCGGACTTCATCACCAGCACGCGGTCGGTCACGGTGCGTACGACCGAAAGGTCATGCGAGATGAAGAGGTAGGAGAGATTGTGGGAGCGGGAGAGATCAGCGATCAGGTCTAGGATTTGGGCGCGGATCGAGACGTCGAGCGCCGAGACGGCTTCGTCAAAGATGATCAGTTCCGGGCGGATGATCAGGGCGCGGGCGATGGCGATGCGTTGGCGCTGGCCGCCGGAAAATTCGTGGATGTATTTCTGCGCGTCTTCGGGTTTGAGGCCGACAGCGGTGAGGGCTTCGGCAATGGCCGTGTCACGCGCGGTGCCGGTGGGCGGATCGGGCAGCAGATGGAAGGGTTCGGTGACGATGCGGGCGACCTTGTGGCGGGGGTTGAAGCTGCCGTATGGGTCCTGAAACACGACTTGCAGACCCGAGCGCAGGGCCGGGTTCATGGCGGGGCCGACGGTATGTCCGAAGGCGGTAATGCTGCCGGATTGCAGCGGTTCGAGGCCAAGGATGGCGCGCGTGAGGGTGGATTTGCCACATCCCGACTCGCCCACAAGGCCGACGCGTTCGCCGTGGTGGATGGTGAACGTGATGTCGTTGACCGCACGATGGTGTTCGCGAGGCGCGAACAGGCGGGTGCGGGGCAGAGGATAATCGCGGATGGCGTTTGTGACTTGAAGGATTGGGTCGGGCCCGTCGGGCGCGTCGGGCAGGTCGACCTGATGGCCCGAGGCTTCGAACAGGGCGCGGGTGTAGGGGTGTTTCATGTCGGCAAACAGCGCGCGGGTTTCGCCCTGTTCCACGATCTCGCCATGGCGCATCACGATGATCCGGTCGGCCATGTCGGAGACCACGGCCAGATCGTGGGTGATCATCATCAGCCCCATGCCAAACTCGGCCACCAGCTCCTTGAGCAGGTCGAGAATTTGCGCCTGCGTGGTGACGTCGAGCGCGGTAGTGGGTTCGTCCGCGATCAGGAGCTTGGGGCGCAGGGCGATGGCCATGGCGATGACGACGCGCTGGCGCTGGCCGCCGCTGAGTTCGTGGGGATAGCGCGAGAGCGGGAAACGGTCAGGCGGCAGGCCGACGCGGGTGAGCATGTCGCGGGCTTGCTCCTCGGCCTGCGCGGGCGTCATGTCGGTATGGATCAGGATGGTTTCCATCACCTGCGCACCAATGGTTTTCACTGGGTTGAGGGCGGTCATTGGTTCCTGGAACACCATACCGATATCGTTGCCGCGGATGGCGCAAAGCTGTGGCTCGCTAAGGGACAGGAGGTCCTTGCCTTCAAGGCGGATTTGGCCAGTTGACTTTGCCCGCTCGGGCAGGAGTTGCATCACGGAAAAGGCGGTCATTGATTTGCCAGAGCCGCTTTCGCCAGTAACGGCGACGATTTCGCCGGGTTCGATCGAAAAGGACACATCGCGCAGGATCGAGAAATCCCCAATGCTAAGCGAGAGGTTGTCGACAGTCAGCAGGCTCATGAGCGCACCACGCGGATTTTCGGGTCGAGCAGGTCGCGCAGGCCATCCCCCAGAAGGTTGAGGCCCAGAACCGCAGTAACGATGGCGAGGCCGGGAACGAGGGCGAGGTGGGGCGCGAAGCTCACCATGGTTTGGGCATCGGCCAGCATCCGGCCCCACGAGGGCGTGGGCGGCTGCGCACCAAGGCCGACATAGGAGAGGCCCGCCTCGGCGAGGATGCCGAGGGAAAACTGGATCGTGCCTTGGACAATCAGCAGGTTGGCGACGTTGGGCAGGATGTGTTCGGCGCTGATCCGGGGTTTGGATTTGCCAGCGACTCGGGCGGCGAGGATGAACTCGCGCTCCCAGAGCGACAGGGCGCCGGAGCGGGTGAGGCGGGCGAAGACCGGGATGTTGAAGATGCCGATCGCGATGATCGCATTCAGAGCGCTGGCCCCCATCACGGCGGTGATCAGGATGGCGATCACGAGGCTGGGGAAGGCAAAGATCAGGTCGTTGCCGCGCATGATGATCTCGTCGATCCAGCCGCCCTTGTTGGCGGCGGCCCAGAGGCCGAGGGGCACGCCGAGGCCCATGCCTATACCTACGGCGACGATGGCCACGGCAAGCGAAGTGCGCGCACCGATCATGATCATCGAGAAGATGTCGCGCCCGAAATGGTCGGTGCCGAACCAATGGATGCCATTTGGTTTCTGCAGCTTGTTGGGGATGTCCATTTGGGTGATGTCGTAAGGCGTCCAGACAAAGCTGAGCAGCGCCGCCGCAACGACGACAAAGCAAAGGGTGCCGCCAATGAAGAGGTTGCGCGAGCGGATCATGTGCGGGACCTCAGACGGGGGTCGACGGCGGCATAAGCCAGATCGACGAGGAAGTTGACGAGGATTACCGAGAATACCAACAGCATGACGACGCTTTCCACCACGATCAGGTCTCGGGCCGAGATTGACTGAAAGATGAGGCGGCCAAGGCCGGGCAGGAAAAAGACCTGTTCTATGATGATGCCGCCCGCGAGCAAGAAGGAAAACTGCAGGCCGATGATGGTCAGAACCGGGATCAGGGCGTTGCGCAACCCGTGGCGCCAGAGTGCCTGACGGCGCGAGAGGCCTTTGGCGCGGGCGGTGCGCATGAAGTCTTCGGAGAGGATGTCGAGCAGCGATGAGCGCATGACGCGGGCGAGGATGGCGGATTGCGGCAGGGCAAGTGCTATGGCGGGCAGGGTGAGGGATTTCATCGAAAGCCAGAAGCCCTTGTCCCAGCCAGGGAACCCGCCCGCAGAGAACCAGCGCAGGTTGATGGCAAAGACCAGAACCAGCATCATCGCGAACCAGAAGTTCGGAACGGCGACACCCAGTTGCGTCGCGCCCATCACCGCCATGTCTCCGGGCTTGCCCCGGCGTGCGGCGGCGTAGATGCCCGCAGGGAAGGCGATAAGGGTCGAAAGTGTGAGCGCGTAGAGCGCCAGCGGAAGTGACACCCACATGCGATCGGCAATCATCTGGCCGACGGGGGTGCGATAGGTATAGGAGGTGCCGAAATCACCCTGCACCATGCCACCGACCCAGTTCAGGTAGCGTTCGGCCTTGGGCACATCGAGCCCCAGTTCAGCGCGCAGGGCGGCAACGGTTTCAGGCTGGGCGTTGATGCCAAGCATATAGGAGGCCGGATCGCCGGGGGCGACCTCGATCACGAGGAAGATTACCAGCGAGGCGATGGCAAGGCTGATCACCAGCGATGCGAGGCGTTTGAGGGAATAGCGGAGCATGTCGGGTCAGGTGGGCGGCGTCAGGTAGTCTTGCTCGGTGACATGTTCGAGCCAGTCGGCGCCGTTTCCGTCACGGGTTTCCTGTATCGCCATATGCTCCATGGCGGTGTCAGGGGCTGCGCCGTGCCAGTGTTCGACGTAGGGTTCGATCCAAACGCTGTCGCCGGGGCGGATCACGCGCGGGGCTTCGCCGCGCAGGGCAACGAGGCCGGAGCCGGACAGGACATGCAACAACTGGCCGACAGGATGGGTGTGCCAAGCGGTGCACGCGCCGGGTTCGAAGGTAACCCGCGCGGCAAAAATGCTTGCGGGGGGACGGCTCTCGGTCACGACATCAAGTCGGACATTGCCGGTGAAATACTCGGCGGAGCCCTGGCGGCTTGGCGTGGTGCCTGCGGGGATGATGTCGATCATGGGGAGCCCTTTCCGAAAGCAGGGCCCCGGTATGGGACCCCTGCCTGTTCTTGTTCCCGGGTCAGTCAGCCCAGCTCATTTCAGCAACCGGAATGGCCGCCGTGGGCGCATTCTGCCAGACCCCGTCGATTTCGGTGCGGACGACCGATGGCCAGGCAAGCTGGAAGAGATAGCCGTTGACGTAGTCTTCCGAGATGATCGTCTGTGCTTTGGCAAGCATTTCGGACCGCATGGCGGGATCGGTTGTCTTGTTGAGTTCGGCCATCAGATCCTGGAAGGCCGGGTTGTCATACTGGAAATAGTAGTCGGGTCGGGCGTAGATGCCGATGTCGAAGGGTTCGGTATGGCTGACGATAGTCAGGCCGTAATCCTTGCCCCGGAAGACCTGCTCCAGCCATTGCGCCCATTCAAGGTTGGAAATTTCGGTCTGGATGCCGACGGCGCGCAACTGTGCTGCGATGATCTCGCCACCGCGGCGTGCATAGGAGGGGGGCGGTAGTTTCAGCGTGGTGGTAAAGCCGTCAGGGTATCCGGCCTCGGCCAACAGTTTTTTCGACAGCTCGGGGTCGTATGCCGAGATGGCGGTCAGGTCGACATAGTCGGGATGATGCGGCGCGAAATGGGTGCCGATGGGCGTGCCCAGGCCGAACATGGCGCCGTCGATGATGGCTTGCCGGTCAATGGCGTGGGCGATGGCCTCGCGGACCTTGACGTTATCCAGAGGCGGCATCTTGTTGTTGGTCGACAGGATGGTTTCGCCCTCGGATGACCCACGAAGGACTTTGAAACGCGGGTCCGCCTCGAGTTGCGGCAGGTTTTCGGGGGCAGGGAAGTTGGGGTACACGTCGACATCTTCGGCCATGATTGCAGCGAAGGCGGCGGTGGGGTCGGAGATGAATTTGAAGGTGGCCGACTTGATCGCTGGCGCGTCGCCCCAGTAGCCGTCATTGGCCATCAGTTCGATCCGGTCGCCCTGAACCCAGTTCGAGAACTTGTAGGGGCCGGTGCCGACCGGATTGGTCTTGATATTTTCGATGCTCTCTGGCGCGACGATCACGGCGTCGCCCCATGCGAGATTGAAGAGCATGTTGCCGTTGGGTTCTGAGAGTGTGAGTTTCACGGTCATCGGGTCGACGACGGTGACTTCGGAAATCGCTGCAAACAAAGCCTTCTGGGCGTTGGTGCTGTCCTCGGCGCGCGCGCGGTCGAGGCTGAACTTCACGTCCTCGGCATCCAACGTGGTGCCGTCATGGAACGTCACGCCGTCATTCAGCATGAACGTATAGGTCAGGCCGTCCTCGGAAATGTCCCAGCTTTTGGCCAGTGCGGGCACGATGGAGCCGTCATCCATGAAGCGGGTCAGGCCTTCGAAGATGTTGATGTAAACCACCGAGTCGATGGCCTGCGCGGCTGCGGAGGTCGGATCGAGATGCGGAGGTTCGAGTTGCATGGCGACGGTGATGTCGTCCTGTGCCTGTGCCGCGCCAATCCCGGCCATGAGGGCGAAAACACTGGCCATGGCCAGCTTTCCGGTTTGAAAACGCATTGGTTTGTCTCCCTGTTATGTCTTTTTCAGTCGTCACCTTGAGGCAGCAAAAGCTGCGTCAGGCTGTGGGCCATGACCTTGGCGCTATCGATCATGTCGTCGATGCCGATATACTCGTCCGGCTTGTGCGCCAGTTCCAGAATGCCCGGTCCATAGGCAATACAGTTCTTCAGCTTGCCGATGCGATCAATATGTTTCTGGTCGTAAGTGCCCGGAGAGGCGACATATTCCGGCGATTTCCCGAGAATCTCGGTGATCGAGCGATCCACGGTCGAGACCACGGGGGCGTTTCGGTCCGTCATCGAGGGGGCGACGTGGTTGATCTCGCGCATCGCGAAGCGAAAGTTTTCACGGCTTTTTTCAAGGTCGCGCAGGATGGACTCGACTTCGCCCGAGACCCCGGCATGGGTTTCCTCGGCAAGATAACGGCGGTCGATCACGATGCGGCAACTGTCGGGTACGCAATGCGCCGGAAGGCCGGTGTAGTCCGGGTCTTGCTCGGGCTGGCCGCCATGGATCGAGTTGATGTTCATGGTCGAGGAGCGCGCGCCCTCGGGGACCACGGGCATGTCGGTGTGGCGCGCGGCCATGGCCGGGAAAAGGTCGCTTTCGAACTTGTCGAGCACGGCGCCCATATGGCGCACGGCGCAGTCTCCGAGGAAAGGCATGGAACCGTGAGCAATCTCTCCGAAGGTTTCGATTTCCGCCCACCAGCCGCCGCGGTGACCAAGGCAGATGCGGTCCTTGTGCAGCGGTTCAGGGATGATCACGTGCTGGACACGTTCGGGGGCAAAAAACCCCTGCTCCGCGAGATGGGCAACGCCGCCATAGCCCCCGGATTCCTCGTCTGCCGTGCCGGAGATTTCGATGGCTCCGGCAAAGTCTGGAAACTCCTGCAGGAAAGCTTCGGCGGCAATGATCGAGGCGGCCAGCCCGCCTTTCATGTCACAGGCACCGCGCCCGTAGATCTTGCCGTCCGAGATTTCCCCGCCAAACGGATCGAAGGTCCAGCCATGACCGACCTCGACCACGTCGATATGCGAGTTGAAATGCACGCATTCGCCCGCGTGCCGGCCTTCCTTGCGCGCCACGATGTTCCAGCGGGGGTATTTGTCGCTGTCCCCCGGTGCGCCATGGGCGCGTACAAGTTGGGTATCAAAGCCGTGACGCGTCAGCCGGGTGTCGAGGTAGTCGCAGATATCGCGGTAGCAGTCTCCGGGTGGGTTCAGTGTGGGGATGCGGATCAGGTCCTGTGTCAACGCAATCAGGTCGTCGCGCATGGTCTCGATACGGGTCATCAGGGCGTCAAGATTGGGGGTCGTCTGGGTCATCCTGGTCCTTGTCATCTTTGCGCGACGGAGCGTGATTATCTGTTGGATGCCTCCGGCGGGGGTATTTTCGGAAAAAGAAAGTCATGGGCGCCAGCCGGGACATGGTCAGCATGGCGCAGAGCGTGCTACGGTATCAATACCGTAGGAGTACGGTATGGGCGCAGGAGGTTGGGATGGATCTGGACAGGTTGGCCTATGACGCGGCCCCGGTGGGGATCGTTTTGAGCGAGGATCGTGTGATCCGGGCCTGCAATGCCGAGTTTGCCGCAATGCTGGGCTATGGGCGGGAGGCGCTTCTTGGGCAGTCGTTCCGGGTGCTTTACGGGTCGCAGGAGGAATTCGAGCGGGTGCGCGATATCGGTCTGGGCCCGTTGCAGGCGGCGCATGTCTATAGCGACGAACGGATGATGCGGCGGCGGGACGGGTCGCAGGTCTGGTGTCGGTTCAGGGCACATGCGCTGGTGCCCGAAACGCCGCTGGCGCGTCTTGTCATGACATTCGCGGTGATCTCGGACAGCCCGCCGGCGGCGCTGACTCCGCGCGAGCGGCAGGTGGTTGGCGGGTTGGGGCGCGGTCTTACAAGCAAGGAGATCGCACGGGAATTGGGGCTGAGTCCGCGCACCGTGGAAGACGTGCGGGCGCGCCTGTTGAAGCGCTTTGGTGTAAAGAATGCAACCGAGCTTCTGGGGCGGCTGACCTATTTGGCGCCCTGATCCGGATCGGGTGGGCTTAGTTCATTGAACAGGATGGTGCCGCGGCGGATCTGTTCGCGCACGACTTCTAGCTTGGATTGGAGACGGTCCTGCCGTTCCGCCTTTTTCGTCTCGGCGATTTCTTCGAGAAGGTCGGCTTCCTTCTTTTCAAGCTTGGCGAGAACTTTGGCGACGTGGGACGGTTTTACACGGGGGGCGTCGGGCTGGCCAATGCGGGCGATGTAGTCGTCTAGCTTGCGTGTTGACTTGCGGATGACCATTTCAGGCCTCCTTTTGTGCGATATGCTGTGACTGGCCGATGTCTTCGGCCTCGTCTTCTTCGATGGTCAGGAGTTGTTCGATCTCGGCAAGCGCCGGATCGGTTTCTCCATAGCAGGTCCGGGCGGCTTCGAGAAGGTTGTCCATGAGATGATGTGCGGTGCGCGCATCATTGAGAAACGATGTGGCAGCCGTGGTGGAAATGCGTTCGTCGCGGATCGCCTGTTCGACCTCTTCCGTGAGGGCGGAGCGATGGCGGCGGATCTCGACACGTTCATCATCGAGCCAGAGGCTTGAGCGTGTCTCGGGGTCAGCCTCGGACATCGCGTCAAGCTCGATCAGAATGCGGCTGATCTGGGCGCGCAGGTCATTGTAGAGGCGTGAGGCCTTGCCGCTTGGGTGGGTGGCATAGAATTCGGTGTTGCGGCGTAGGTGTTCGGCGTCCTTGGCGGCACGCGACAGACGCCCGGCGGCTTCGCGCAGGTCAAAAAGGTGGTCGGACATGTGTGGCGGCAGCTCGGAGGCGTTCAGGCGGGCGGCAAATTTGAGGATTGCACCATAAAGCGGTTTGACGCGGGTTTCGTAGGTGATGCCGGGGCTGCGCGCGAAGAGGCTTGTCGAGATGTCGCCGGCGATGTCGGTGCATTTGCGCAGGTCTTCGACGGTCACGCCAATGTCGCTGGCGACAAGACGTGTTGTGTTGGAGAGCAGATGCAGAGTTTCGTTGCGCAACGCTTCGGCAGCGGTTTCCGGGAAAAGCAGTACATCGTCGTTCAGGAAATGTGGGACCGAGATGTCGACCTTGGGTTCCGGGATTTGACGTTCGAGAAAACCCACCAGCTGGCGGGCGAAAGGCAGCATAAGGCCGACGCCAAGCACGTTGAACAACGTGTGGAACATCGCAAGGCGCAATGTGAAGTCATCCTCGGCGATGCCCACGCTGTCGCTCAGTTCACGTACGGCGGAGGCGAGCGGGACGATGAAGATCAGGGCGACGGTCGCGGTGATGCCGTTGAAAAGAAGATGGGCAAGGGCAAGGCGCCGCCCTTGGTAATTGGCAGAAATGGCGCCGATCAGAGCCGTGACAGTGGTGCCGACATTGGAGCCAATGGCCAGCGCAAGGGCGTTTTCATACGTTACCTGACTGGCGGCCAGAGCGGTGATGACAAGAACCATGGTGGCGTGACTGGATTGCATGACCACGGTCATGAGCGCACCGACGATGGCATAGACGATCAGGCCCGCAACGCCGGTCATGGCAAGACTGGCAAGGTCCATCTGGCCACTGATCTCGTCGAAACCTTCCTTCATGAAATAGATTCCAAGGAACAAAAAGCCGATGCCGCCAAGGACGCGCCCCGTGCCTTCGAGATACTTGCCGGGGGCAAAACCAAGCACGCCGGATATTGCAATCATCGGCAGCGCATAGGCGGCAATGTCGATCTTGAGCCCGATCCCCGCAATCAGCCATGCGCCCGTGGTGGTGCCGATATTGGCGCCAAAGATGATCCCTATGCCACCCAACAGGGTGATCATGCCCGCGCTGAGGAAGGAAATGGTGATCACGGTGATCAGCGAACTCGACTGCATGAGTGCCGTGGCCACGATGCCAAGGCCCAATGCCTTGGGCGTGGAAGCGGTGGACCGTTCCAATATGCGTTCGAGACCACCGCCTGAGAAATTCTGGAACCCCTGCTCCAGAAGCGACATGCCCAGAAGGAACATGGCGAGACCTGCGGCGATTTCCTGAATGTCGGGATAGACCCAGAACCCGATCAACAGGAGGGCCAACGCCAGAAGGACAGGAATGGATCGGTTCAAATCAGCGCCTCGTACATGCCAATAACGGCAAGTGTGCGGGGCGGGAGCGGTTTGCGCAAGCGCGATTTCTGCGTGCGTAATGTCAGACAGACACCGCTTCGAGCAGTTCGTCCCGGCTCAGTGTGCCAGCCGCGCCGGATTTGACCACTGCGCCCCGGCGCAGGATCACGAAGCTGTCGGCGTGCTCATAGGCAAAGTCGAAGAACTGTTCGACAAGAATGATCGCCATATCGCCTCGGTCCCGCAGGTAGTCGATGACCTTGCCGATCTGCTTGATGATATTGGGCTGGATGCCCTCGGTCGGTTCATCCAGCAACAGCAGTTTCGGCTTGGTGATCAGGGCGCGCGCGATGGCAAGTTGTTGCTGCTGGCCACCCGAAAGATCGCCGCCGCGCCGATGTAGGAACTCTTTCAGGATCGGGAACAATTCGAAGATTTCATCCGGGATGAAGTGCTCGGAGTGGGGCAGGCAGGCGTATCCGGTTTCAAGGTTCTCACGCACGGTGAGCAGCGGAAAGACGTCTCGCCCCTGCGGGACATAGCCGACGCCCAGTTGTGCCATGGCGTGGGCGGGTAGTTTTCCGAGGCCTTCTCCGTTCAAGGAGACGTCGCCAGAGCTGCGCATATGGGTGCCGGAAATCGCCTTGAGCAGGGAGGTCTTGCCGACACCGTTGGTGCCCATGATACAGGTGGTTTTGCCCAGTTCGGCCTGCATCGAGATGTCATGCAGGATTTGTGAGCTGCCATAGTGCAGGTTGAGATTGTCAATTTTCAGCATCTTTTAACGCCCCAGATACACGTCGATCACCTCTTGGTTGCTGGTCACGTGGTCCAGCGAGCCTTCGGCCAGTACCGACCCTTCGTGCAGAACCGTGACCTTGCAGTTGAGGCGGCGGACAAATTCCATGTCATGCTCGACGACGACCACGGCGCGGGTCTTTGCCGCTTCGACAAGGATCGAGGTGGTGTGCTCGCGCTCTTCCGGGGTCATGCCAGCAGCGGGTTCGTCGACCAGAAGAAGCTGAGGTTCCTGTGCCAGCAACATGCCGATCTCGAGCCATTGTTTCTGGCCGTGGGAAAGCTCGCCGGATTTGCGGGGCAGGTGATCTGTCAGGCCGATCTGCTCAGCAAGCGTGTGCACCTTTTCGGTGTCAGAGGGGCCACGTTTGTAGAACAGGACAGAGAATGGGTTTCGGTCTTTCTTTAGGGCGAGAAGCAGGTTGTCAAATACGGATTGGTCCTCGAACACCGTGGGGCGCTGGAACTTGCGTCCCACACCTGCGCGGGCGATCTGGGCCTCTGACATTTTCAGCAGGGACACCGATTTGTCACCCCAGATCACGCGGCCTTCGTCCGGCCGAGTCTTGCCGGTGACGATGTCCATGAAGGTGGTCTTGCCTGCGCCGTTGGGGCCGATGATGGCGCGCATCTCCGCCTTGCCGATTTGGAAGGACAGGTTGTTGATGGCGCGGAACCCGTCAAAGGTCACGGAGACGCCGGAAACCTCGAGAAGGGTGCTCATGCGTCGGCCTCCTTTTCCTGAAGCGCACCCGCGCCGGGGCCGAGATCCTGCCCGTGGCGGTTGGGCGGGCGACCGTTGGTCCAGTAGTCAAACAAGCCGCCGATGCCGCGAGGGGCGAACAGCGTCACCAGCACGAAGGAAAGACCAAGCAGGACGAGCCACCAGTCAACCCAGTCGATCGTGTAGAAGCCGAGCGGGATCGAGGGCACTTGTCCGCCGGTGAACCACGTCGAGACGAGAGAGACAAAGGCCGCGCCGATGACCGCACCATAAAGCCGCCCGCGCCCGCCGATGGCGACCCAGACGGCAAGGTAGATCGAAGCGATGGGGGCGATTTCGGCAGGGTTGATGATGCCCGCCTGCGGGTAATAGAGCGCCCCTGCGATGCCGGCGATGATGGCGGTGACGGTGAAGATGAAGAGCTTGTAGGTTTCGACCGAGTAGCCGAGGAAGCGCACGCGCGCCTCGTCGTCGCGGATGCCGCGCAGGACCGAGCCGAACTTGCCCGAGACCACCCATGCAGCGAAGAGATAGCCGAGGCCGAGGGCGAGGGCAGACGCCCAGAGGAACCAGAGCGAGACGGTGGCCTGCGGCACAGCGTCGAGGCCGGGCAGGTTTTGCAGGCCCGAGAGGCCGTTATTGCCGCGCAGGCCGCTGTCGTTCTGGAAGAGGAAGAGCGCGAGGGCGAGCGTCATGGCCTGGGTCAGGATCGAGAGATACACTCCGGTGACACGGCTGCGGAAGGCGAGCCAGCCGAAAACCAGGGCGAGCAGACCGGGGACGGCAACCACGAGGACCAGTTGCAGGGTCAGGGAGTGGGAAAAGGCCCAGATCACGGGAAAGTCCGAGCTGCCGACGACGCCGAAGATCTGGTTGCCGATGGCGTCGGTAACCTCCTGCGGGGTGGGCGGGATGTCGTTGTTGGCCATGGAGGTGACGATGATGTCGCGGGTGCGTTCATACATCAGCCACATGCCGATCATGTAGCCGCCGAGGCCGAAGAAGGCGAAATGGCCCAGTGACAGGATGCCGGTATAACCCCAGACGAGGTCCATCGCGATGGCGATCAGGCAGAGGCAAAGGGTCTTGCCCAAAGTTTTGACGAAACTGGTGGAAATCAGGCCGGTGCCGAGAGCCTCGGAGAGGGCGGTCACGCCGAGGGTGAACAGAGCGAGGCAGGCGAGGAAGATCAGCACCGAAGGGTTGCGGGCGAAGAGGGACTTGCTCATGTGGTTGTGCCTTTTGCGCTGGGTGGGGTGGGGGCGCTGCCCCCGTCGCCACAGGCGACTCCCCCGGAGTATTTTCGGCAAAATGAAGATGCGGACATGGGATCAGTCTCCTGCGGCCCGACCCTTGAGGGCGATGATGCCCCGGGGGCGGAACTGGATGAAGATGATGATGAAGATGATCATGTAGGTCTGGGCGGCGAGCGTGTTGGACGGGTTCATCCATTCGATGCCCTTTTGCAGGAAGCCGATCATGGCAGCGCCTGCGAGGGTGCCCCAGATATTGCCGACGCCGCCGACCACCACGGTCATGAAGCTTTGCACGATGTAGTCGGAGCCGAGTTCGGACGTGACCTTGGCAAAGAGGCCGATGGCGACGCCGGCGATGCCCGCGATGCCTGAGCCGAGGCCGAAGGTCAGCATGTTCACGCGATCCGGGTTGATGCCCATAGAGGCGGCCATGCGGGGGTTTTGCGTCACCGCGCGGGTTTCCAGGCCGAGGCGCGTGCGTCTCATGATGAAGAGAAACACCCCGAGGAAGATCAGGGCCAGGGCAAAGATCGCGATGCGGATGAAGGAGATCGACACCACGTCGTTCAGCACCCATGCCCCGTCAAGCCACTCGGGGGCGGTCAGCGGGCGGGCCTGTGTGCCGAAGATGTTCTTGGCGATCTGTTGCAGGGCGATGGAGATGCCGAAAGTGGCAAGCAGGGTTTCCAGCGGGCGGTTGTAGAGGTGGCGGATGACAAGCCGTTCCATCGCGACCCCGGCGGCGAAAGTGACGGCGAAGGCCAGCGGCAGGGCGACGAGGATCGACACGGTGTAGTTTGGGATGAACTGTTGCACCACATAGCCCGTGTAGGCACCCATCATGATGAACTCGCCATGGGCCATGTTGATAACGCCCATGACGCCAAAGGTGATGGCAAGGCCAATGGCGGCAAGGAAAAAGATCGAAGCGAGCGAGATGCCGTCTAGGGCGAGATCGAGCGTCTGGTTAAAGGCGACGCGGATTTCAACGCTTTTCAGCGCCTTGGCCGCGGCGTCGGTGACGGGTTTGGATGGTTCGAAGTAAGCATCATAGAAGCTGTGATTGGCCAGCGCGGCAGTGATGTCTTCGGCGGTTGGGCGAGGGACCGCCTTGCCTTCGGCGACCAGGGCGGCATAGGCGCGGTCGCGGGCGGCTTGGGTGTTGAGGCTTGCCACCGGAACTCCGCTGACCTTGCCACCCGATATGTTGGCCGACAGGATGTTGCGCTGCTCGCCATCGGTTATCAGGGCCGGAGCGAGGCCGTTGTCTGCAAGCAGCGTATAAGCGTCTCCGGCCGAGAGCTGTTCGGTGCCGGGTTTCAGAACGGCGGCGATATTCTCGGTTTCGGGCACCGCGCCGGGAGCGGCTTTGCGGGTGGTCGCAAGAAGGGTGTTCAGTGTGGCGCGGGTATCGAGTGAGATGTCCTTGGAAATGGTTTCGATGGCCGCGATGCGGGAGGCATCGTCGCTGTCGAATCGGATCGTCAGGAGTGTTTCGAGCTGTTGTTTGCGGATTTTGATAGCGGGGTCGGTTTCGCCATCGATGGAAGCGCGCAGGGGGGCGAGGTGGCTGGGTTCGGGATCGCGCTGGATGGCGGTGAGGGCGTCGAGGCGGCGCGCGGGGTCAGGATCGGAAAGCTGGAACTGAACAAGCGCGACGCCAATCAGGGCGCGAACCCCGCTGTTGGGTTTCAGTTGCCTGAGGTCACCCTTGTCGAACTCGCCGACGGTTTGACCGGTGTCGAAATCGGTCAGGCGATAGGTTTTCTTAGCCACTTCTTTGGCTGAGAAGAACAACCCGTCGGATTTGCGTTGCCACATGTCCTTGGCCTGCCAGGTTTCCAGGACAGTCTGAGCCTGGGGCAGACCGCTGGCTGCGATGGCGTCGATGGCCGGGCCAATGGATTTGCGCGACCCTTTGGCGATTGCGTCGCCATGGGCCTGCAATACCTCCTGAACGGTGGTGGGCTGGGCCTGCAATGTGGGGGAAAGGAACAGGATGGCCGCAAGGGCGGCGAGGAGTACCCGCATGAGTGCTACCAGATAGTCAGAGGAGAATGGGGCAGGGGAAGTGCTCCCCTGCGCCCGGAGATCAGGGGATCAATAGTTGGACAGAAGCTGAACGCAGCTTTTGGTGTCGGTGTTGTACATACCGCAGCCCAGCTCTTTCCAATCCGACTTGAGTACCGCCGATTCCGGCAGGAAATCGGTCCAAGCGTCGCCCGGAACCTCTTCGGTCTGGGAAATGATGTCGAACTGGCCGTCTTCCTGGATTTCGCCAATCAGGACCGGCTTGGCGAGGTGGTGGTTCGGGAGCATCACGGCGGTGCCGCCGGTCAGGTTCGGAACCTCGATGCCGTACATCGCTTCGCGCACTGCGTCGACGTCGGTGGTACCGGCTTTCTCAAGCGCTTTGACATACATTTCAAAGCCGATCACATGCGCTTCCATCGGGTCGTTGGTGACGCGCTCTTCACCGGCAAAGGCCTTCCACTTGGCGATGAACTCTTCGTTCAGGTCAGATTCGGCCGACTGGAAGTAGTTCCACGCGGCGAGGTGGCCGACGAGGTTGGTTGTGTCCAGACCAGAGAGTTCTTCTTCTCCCACCGAGAAAGCGACGACCGGGATGTCGTCAGCCGACACGCCAGCGGCGGCCAGTTCCTTGTAGAAACCGATGTTGGCGTCGCCGTTGATCGTCGAGATCACGCCCACTTTCTTGCCATCAGCTCCCAAGGCTACAACGTCAGCGACGATCTTCGACCAGTCCGAGTGGCCGAACGGCGTGTAGTTGACGAAAATGTCCTCTTCAGCAATGCCTTTGCCCTTGAGATAGCTTTCCAGGATATTGTTGGTGGTACGCGGGTAGACGTAGTCGGTGCCCAGAAGCGCAAATTTCTCGACGCCCAGTTCCTCGAGGAAGTAATCCGTGGCCGGGATTGCCTGTTGGTTCGGGGCAGCACCGGTGTAGAACACGTTCTTGGAGCTTTCTTCACCTTCGTATTGCACGGGGTAGAACAGCAGACCGTTCAGTTCTTCGATCACCGGCAGAACCGATTTGCGCGAGACCGAGGTCCAGCAGCCGAACATCACGTCGACCTCTTCAACGGTCAGAAGCTCACGGGCTTTTTCAGCAAACAGGGGCCAGTCGGAGGCGGGGTCGACAACCACGGCTTCGAGCTGCTTGCCGAGAACGCCGCCTTTCTTGTTCTGCTCGTCGATGAGCATCAGCATGGTGTCTTTGAGCGTGGTTTCGGAAATGGCCATGGTGCCCGAGAGCGAATGCAGAACACCGATCTTGATGGTGTCTTCGGCGGCAAATGCCGTGCCGGCGAGGCCAGCCAGCATGGTGGCGCCTGCGAGGGTGGATTTCAGGAAGTTCATGTGCGTCCTCCAGCAAGGTACGGTACGCAGCCCTTGCGCAATGGCGCATTCGGTCCTACGTCGAACCCTGCAACTTGATGTTGCAAAACGTGTGGTGGCCTGTATCGAGGTCCAAGTCGTTGGGCCGCCACACACCCGAGAAATGTAAACGTGTGTCCGTTCGCGCTCTGGGTGCCTTACCTTTCTGCGATGCAGCACAAAGCTCAAACCATGGCGCCGGGAAAATGGGCAGAGGGTCTTGGGTGCTTGTGTTTTGGGCGGAGAATGGCGGCGATGCCCGTTTGTTGGGCGCCGGGTGGGCGGACATGTTCGGGTTTGTTTTGAAAATTCAGCAGGGGAGGCGCGTTTGCGCATCCTTGGAGCAAGCAGTTTCCCGCGCCTGATCGAGCGATTCTACGTTGTCGGGCAGCGGATGACGCCTTGAGGAGCAGACCTTGACGCGAGTCTGAGACATATTCGAGAAGAATTTACCGCGCTGACGTTCACAAAATGACGCTATTGCCTTGCAAAACGGCTTGGTGAATGGCACCCGTCTGGGCCAACCCCTTTTGGGGAGAGATCAATTCCGGGAGAGCCTGACATGCCTGATCTTCGTTCCAAGACGTCCACTTTTGGCCGCCGCATGGCCGCAGCCCGCGCGCTTTGGCGTGCGACCGGCATGCAGACCGAAGATTTCGGAAAGCCCATCGTCTGCGTGGTGAACTCGTTCACGCAGTTCGTGCCGGGGCACGTGCACCTCAAGGACATGGGCCAGCTCGTTGCGCGCGAGATTGAAAAGGCAGGGGGCGTTGCCAAGGAAATGAACACCATCGCTGTGGATGATGGCATCGCGATGGGGCATGACGGCATGCTCTATTCGTTGCCCAGCCGCGAAGTGATCGCGGACAGCGTGGAGTACATGGCCAATGCCCACTGTGCCGACGCGCTGGTCTGTATCTCGAACTGTGACAAGATCACACCGGGTATGCTGATGGCGGCGATGCGGCTCAATATCCCGGCGATTTTCGTGTCGGGCGGCCCGATGGAAGCTGGGAAGGTGATCCTCAAGGACGGCGAGCATAAGGCGGACCTCGTGACCGCGATCGTGGGCGCGACCGACGAAGATCGCAGCGAAGAGGACGTCGAGAAGCTGGAGCGTTCGGCCTGTCCGACCTGTGGGTCGTGCTCGGGTATGTTCACCGCCAACTCGATGAACTGTCTGGCGGAAGCGCTGGGGCTGGCCCTGCCGGGCAACGGGTCGCTTCTGGCGACGCATTCCAAGCGCAAGGGGCTGTTCGAGGAAGCTGGCCGCAAGATCGTGGAACTGTGTGACCGTTGGTACAAGGAGGGCGATGAAACCGCCCTGCCGCGTGGGATCGCGACCTTTGAAGCCTTTGAGAACGCCATGGCGCTGGATATCGCGATGGGCGGGTCGACCAACACGGTGCTGCACCTGCTGGCGATTGCCCATGAGGGCGAGGTGAATTTCACCATGGCCGACATGGATCGCATGAGCCGGGACATTCCGCATCTTTGCAAGGTGGCCCCGTCGACGCCGCTTTATCACATGGAAGATGTGCACCGCGCGGGTGGTATTGCCCGGATTATGGGGGAACTGGACCGCGAGGGAAAAATCCACCGCGACTGTGCAACCGTTCACGAAAAAACCGTGGGTGCGTTCATCGATAAGTGGGACGTGCGCCGCGAAAGCGCAGGCAACGAGGCGCGTGACCTGTTCATCGCCGCTCCGGGCGGTGTGCGCACGACCGAGGCGTTCAGCCAGTCACGAATGTATACCGAGCTTGACGTCGACATCAAAGATGGCTGCGTGCGCGATTTCGAAAACGCCTATTCGGAAGAAGGCGGGCTTTGTGTGTTGTTCGGCAACATTGCGGAGCAGGGCTGTATCCTGAAGACCGCCGGTGTCATCAAGGAGATGTACGAGTTCGAAGGCACGGCCAAGGTCTTTGAATCCATGGAAGACGCGATGCATGGCATCCTGCAGGGTGAGGTGAAGCCGTACTCGGTGGTCGTGATCCGCTATGAGGGACCGAAAGGCGGACCCGGCATGCAGGAGATGCTCTATCCGACAGCATACCTGAAATCCAAGAAGCTCGACACGACCTGTGCCTTGCTGACGGATGGGCGTTTCTCGGGTGGTACGGCGGGGCTGTCGATTGGTCACGCCTCGCCGGAAGCAGCGGAGAAGGGTGTCATTGGCCTCGTGGAAGATGGCGACAAGATCAAGATCTCGGTGCCGAACCGGTCGATCCATCTGGATGTGAGCGACGAGGAGCTTGCCCGTCGTCGTGCGAACCATCCGCAGGCGGACAAGAAGGTCTGGAAAGCCGAAGGGCGTCCGCGCGCTGTGTCCAAGGCGCTCAAGGTCTATGCGGCGCATGTGTCGAACGCGTCGCTCGGAGCGGTGCGGCTGCTCGACGAAGACGAATAAATTTCGCAATTTGCGAGATTGGACGGGGTCGCGTTTGCGGCCCCGTTTTGCGTTTTGGGCGCTGGGTCTGTGGGAATCCGAGAGTATCGCCGTTCTTGATCGAGTCAGGGGCGCTCAAAGGGTGATTGGGGCGAAGGCGGCGGTCAGGCCCTGTCCGCCGCCGATGCCGATCATGGCCATGGCGAGGGCGGATTCCGGGGCAGGCTGGCGAACAAGCTGAGAAAAGAGGCGTGTGACGAGGATGGCCCCGGATGCTCCGAAAGGATGGCCGAGGGCGATGGCTCCGCCCTGAGGGTTGGGCAGGGTGTCGGGCAGGCTGAGTTGATCGAGGCTGGCGAGTACCTGCGCGGCGAAGGCTTCGTTGAACTCGAGATGGGTCAGTTGGTCGAGAGACAGGTCGGGGCGCCGTGCAAGCAGTTTGCGGGTCGAGGCCACCGGGCCGGTGCCGAGGATATTGGGGTCCACTCCTGCACTCGCGGCGTCGAGAAAGGCGAGGGCGCGCCGGTGGCCTTGGGCGCGCGCCTTTGCCGCCGTGGTGACGAGCAGGATCGCGGCGCCGTCATTCAGGGGGCAGGCATTGCCGACGGTGATGCTGCCTTGCGGGGAGAAGGCCGGACGCAGGCGGGCAAGTCGCTTGGCCGTCATGGTTGTGCGGATGCACTCATCGTCGGATTGGCCTGCGACTGGAGTGATTTCCGCGTCAAAAGCGCCTTGGGCCTGCGCAGTCGTAGCACGCATCTGGGATTGCAGAGCAAAGGCATCCTGTCGCTCGCGGGAAACCCGAAACTGTTGGGCAACCGTGTCAGCGGCGGCGCCCATTTCGGGGTCGCCGATGTTTTCCGGGGCAAATCGTGCGCGGCTGTAGCTGTGTTCCGGCAGGGCTCGGGTGGCGGGGAGTGTGCGCAGGGGCGCGCGGCTCTGGCTTTCCATACCGCCCGCCAGGAAGACGTCGCCGGCACCGGATTGGATCAGGCGGCAGGCAAGGATCACCGCTTCAAGCCCGGAACCGCATTGCCGGTCGACGGTGACGCCGGGAATATCGGTCGGGAATCCGGCTTGCAGAAGTGAAAGCCGGGCAACATTTCCGCCCGGACCGGCCGCGTTGCCAAGGATCACGTCGTCAATCTCGTTGGCGCCGATCCCGGCGTCTTCGATCACGGCGCGCAAGACCGGGGCGGCGATGTCTTCAATCTCCAGGCCGGAAAACATGCCCCCGGCCCGGCCGATGGCGCTGCGCCGGGCGGCGATGATGACGGGTTGGCGATCAGGCGGACAGGCGGACAAGGCGGTCGTCCTTTTTGTCGATCCAATCCAGCAGAGTCTGGCGGGCAATCTTGCCGCTGCTGGTCTGCGGCCAGCTTTCAATCCGGTAGAATTGTCGCGGCAGCTTGTAGCGCGGCAGGCTGAGCGCGAGGCGGGCGCGGATTTCATCGAGCGGTGTTGTTCCGTCGAAAATGGCGATCACCTCCTGTCCGCGCGTGGGATGGGTGTGGCCAAGGACAACCGCGTCCTGGATGCCGGGCACGTCGGCAAGCGCCGTTTCGATTTCCTGAGGATAGACATTGTAGCCCGAGGTGATGACCATGCCGCCTTCGCGCCCGAGAATGGAAAGGCTGCCGTCATAGTTCAGGCGACCAATGTCACCGACAGTGGCCCAGGGACCCTCGCGGCGGAACCCGCTGTTGCGTCCGCCCCAGAGATAACCGTCGATCGCGAGGTCGCCGCGCACGAAGATTGTGCCGGGGGTGCCTTGGGGGACTTCCTCACCGTCTTTGCGCAGGGAAAGGGACACATGCGGAAACGGGTGGCCGACGCTGTCGGGGGGCGCCGAGGAACTGGTGCGGCCATGGGTGTTGAGGCTGACGAAGCCAAGCTCGGATGCGCCGTAATATTCATGCACACGGGCGCGGGGAAAGGTGCTGCGAGCCCTGTCCAGAAGGGCGGGCGGCAACTTGGCACCGGCCGTCGTGATCTCGACGATCTGGTCCTGTGGGGTGCCTCGGGTCAGCGCATCAAGCAGGGTCGGGACAGACACGATGCGGCGCACATTGGTCATGGCGCGATGGGCGCCGCCGAGGTCGAAGCGGGTAATGCCGTGGAATGCCGCGCCAAGGTCGAGCGTTTCGGCCAAAGCATAAAGAGTGATGCCATGGGCCAGCGGACCGGGTGCAAACGTATGGCTTTGATCGGTGAGGGCAAAAGCGACGCGGCTGGCGTCCAGAGAGGCTCGCCATGAGTGGCGCGCGCGAGCAAATGCCTTGGGGCGGGACGTGGTGCCGGATGTGAAACCGACTAGGAAGATGTCGGCGGGATCACCCCAAGGGAGCGGTTCGGGTGCGGCATTGAGAAAGTGGGCGAGGTCCGGCGTATCGACGCGGATGACGGGGATGTTGAGCCGCTCGGCCGCTGTGATCAGGCCGGTTTGTGATGCAAGGCAGAACAGCGCATCGGGCGGGAGCTTGACCAGCATCTGGTGATGCAGGTCTTCGGGCCATTGCGGGTCAAGCAGGGCGACGGCGTGGGGGGTGGACATGGCTGCGGTGAGCAACACTGACGCGCTGGGATGGTTGCCCGCGGCGAAGGCGTAGAGACGTCCCTCTAGGGGCAATGCGGGCGCGGGACGGGTGCGTTTGGGCAAAGCGACAAGCGCGCCATGCAAACAGGCAATGCGGGTGTGCAGGTCGCCGTATGTCAGGCTGCTGCCGGAAATGTCGATCGCCAGCGCATCGGGGCGCTGGCGGGCGTGCATTTCTATCGCGTTGCGAAGCGGCAAGCGGTGTCCCTTGTCACAGGTTCGGATAGGCGCGGCGCAGGCCGCGGGCCACGATCGTGGCCAAAACCACCTTTACCAGATCACCCGGGATATAGGCCACCATGATCGTGAGTGACTTCATCAGGCCGAGTTTGCCGACAAAGGCCATCCACGGGATGCCGACGGCATACATCAGGACAAGCCCGCCAAGCGCAATCGAGACGGCCATGGGCACAAAGCCTGCGTTGGGTGCCTTGGCGACAAGAATGCCGATGACCGCAGCGCAGATGGGCCAGGACAGAATGAACCCGCCAGAGGTGCCGAGGATCACGCCGATCCCGCCACGCCCGCCTGCCAGAAGGGGCAAGCCGGCTGCAACAAGGGCAACGAACAGGAGCAGCGCCAACCCGCCCCGGCGCGGACCGGCCACGGCCCCGGCCAGCATGACGCCAAGCGATTGCGCGGTGATCGGAGGCAGCGCAAGCCCGGCAAAGCTGATCGGGGGCATGAGGCCGAGCGCTGCGGTCAGCGCCGCAAAAAGGGCGATGTAGACGATGCTTTTGGTGTCCATCGGGGTGTCCTCGTGACTTTGTTCGTTTGCGCGGCTGGTAGAAAGCGGTCCTTGGCCCTGCAAGCGAGGGGGCAGAAATCGCGGCAAACTAGGGACGATATCCTCGGGATTCGATGGCATCCGAAATATCGTCCGCCATCTTGATGGTGCGGATCGCCACGGGCATGGCAACGGCCAGCACCGAACGCTCCAGTCCGCGCGCCTTTTGCGCCTCGCGCACCTCCTGTGCGATCTGGGCCAGAACCGGGATGAACCGCAGGGCCAGAGAGATCGCGAGGCCGACCTTGGCGGGGTTGACGCCCAGCGGGCGGAGAAAGCCCAAGGCCCAGGTCATGGTTTCGATCATATCGCTGGAGCGGGTGGTCAGCGTCACGAGGCTGGCCAGCAGGATCAGCGCGGCGAGGCGCAGCACCACATAGGCGGCAAGCGCTATCCCCGAGAACCACCATTGCAGGGCAAAGAACAGGGCGAAGATCCACAGGAGCGGGCGGATCTGTTGCCATGCCTGCTTCAGTGTCAACTGGGCCACCGGGTAGAGCAATAGAACGCCGCAGAGTGCGCCGACCGTGATGGGCAGGCTTTCATTCAGGAACAGGGCCGTCGCGCCGATCATCAGGACCAGCATCTTGGGGCCGGGGGAGAGGCGATGCAGGGGCGAGGTGCCGGGCGAATAGAGGTCCAGCATCAGCTCATCCGGTTTACGTAGAAGGGGATTGCCTTGCCGGGCACGTCATCCGCGACAATACCGCCTTCATCGAAGACGATGACGCGGTCGTAGTCCCCGAGCAGGTCAAGATCATGGCTTGCGATGATCACGGTCTGGTCGAGCGCGTCGATGGCACGGGTGATGCGGCGCTTGTTGCGCAGGTCGAGCAGGGTGGTGGGTTCATCAAGCACGACATAGGCGGGGTCCATCACCAGCACGCCGGAGATGGCCAGAAGCTGTTTCTGCCCCCCCGACAGGAGATGCGCCGGGTGCTCGCGCAGGTCGAGCATGTCATAGCGGGTCAGGATTTCCGTAGTCTTCGCGGCAATGGTATCCTTGGTAAAACCAAGGTTCTTCATGCCGAAGGCGAGGTCTTCTTCAACGACGGGAAATACGATCTGGTTGTCGGGGTTCTGAAAGACGAAACCGACCTTGCGGCGCACGTCCTTGCCGTGGCTCCTGGTGTCCAGACCGTCCACTTTCACGGTGCCTTCGCTGGGCAGGAGCAGGCCATTCAGCAGGCGGGCAAAGCTGGATTTGCCCGAACCATTGGCCCCGACGATGGCGATGCGGCGCTCGGACAGGGTGAGCGAGATGTCCCGCAGCACGGTCCGCTGGCCATAGGCAAGGCTGACATTGGTGATCTCGATCATGGGCGGTTCCCGTGGCTGGCCTTGGGCGCTCTTAACGCAAATCGCGGGGCGGTTGAAGATGCCATGGCAGGGGCGCCGACGCCCCGTAAAAGGCGCGTCGGTATCACGTCGGCAAAACGTCGGTATTGCGTCGGTGCGGAGTCAGGCGAGGCTGGGCAGCCACAAGACGATCGCCGGGAACGCCACCAGAAGGGCGATCGTGATCGCATCGGCGATGAAGAACGGGGTGACGCCCTTGAACACATCCTGCACCGAAAGATCATCACGCACGCCCGCCACCACGAAACAGTTCAACCCAATTGGTGGGGTGATCAGGCAGAACTCGGCCATTTTCACCACGAGGATGCCAAACCAGATCGCGCACATGGGTCCGGACATGCCAAATGTGCTGTCCGCCGCCGAGACGAACTCGCCCCCGTTGAGCGCCATGACTGCCGGATAGACCACGGGCAGGGTCAGCAACAACATCCCGATAGCGTCCATGAACATGCCCAGCACCGCATAGGCGAGCAGGATCATGACGAGGGTCAGCATAGGGGATTGGTCGAGCCCGGTGATGAAATCGGAGAACGCGCCGGGGAGGTCGGCAAAGCCGAGGAAGCGGACATAGATCAGCACGCCCCAGATGATCGTGAAGATCATCACCGCCAGTTTCGCGGTCTCCAGCAGGGCGTCGCGGAATTGCCTCCAGCGCATGCCCTTCCAGACGGCCATTAGGAAGACCACGAAGGCGCCGAGCGCACCGCCTTCGGTTGGCGTGCCCCAGGCATCGCCGCCAAACGGGTTGTAGATGAAGAAAATGATGATGAAGACGACGAAGAAGATCGGCATCGCGGGGGGGAGCGCGCGGAAACGCTCACCCCAAGTGAAACCGCGCACCGGTGGGCCGAATTTCGGCAGGGTCATGGCCAGGGTGACGATCAGCAATCCGTAGATCAGCGCCGAGAAAGCGCCGGGGATGAAGCCTGCCAGCAGGAGCTTGCCTACGTCCTGTTCGACGATAATGGCGTAGATCACGAGGATCGCCGAAGGCGGGATCAGGCTGGCGAGCGTGCCGCCGGCAGCAACGACGCCTGCGGCAAAGCGTTTGTCGTAACCGATCTTGAGCATTTCCGGGATGGCGATGCGCGCGAACACGGCCGAGGTTGCGACCGATGCGCCGGACACTGCAGCAAAGCCTGCGGTGGCAAAGACGGTCGACACCGCAAGCCCCCCCGGAAGCCAGCCCACCCATTTCTTGGAGGCTTCAAACAGGGCCTTCGTGAGGCCCGCGTAATAGGCGAGATAGCCGATCAGGATGAACGTGGGGATCAGGGACAGCGCCTGTGAGGAGACCTTGGAATGGGGAACCTGCCCGGCGGTTTTCACGGCGACGGTGAGGGCCCAGCCGAAATCCTCGGGGTCGTAGCCCTTCTTGGCCCAAAAGATCCAGATAAGTCCCAGCAACCCCGCCATGCCCGCGGCAAAGGCGACGCGCATGCCAAGGACGACGAAGAGCACCATGACGCCGGAAACGATCAGGCCGATCTCGATAGGTTCCATGGATCAGCCTCTCTCGCCGTTGGTGTCTTCAAGAATTGCAGCTTCGTCGGCAGCCTGCTGCGCAGCGGATTTGATCAGCGGGATCGCCACGGGTTCGGACAGGCCGAGCACGAAGGCACGGCCATAGCCCCAGAGCTGCAATGCAAAGCGCAGGCAGAGAATCGAAAAGGCAACCGGGACAAGCAGCTTCGCCGGCCAGAGCGGCAGGGCGATGTCGATCGAACTGTCGCGGCTCCACCACGGAGCAGCAAAATCGAAGCTGCGCTGAAAATGCGACCAGCTGCCCCAGACGAGCAGGATCATCAGGATCAGCGCGGCAAGGGTGGTGATGAACTCGGCGGCCCAGAGCGCACGGCCCGAAAGCCGCCCGATCAGGATGTCCATGCGGATATGGGTGCCGTCTCGCTGGGTATAGGCGATGCCCATGAAGGCGATGAGGGGCATGAGCTGTTCGATCCAGTCCACATATCCCGGCACCGGCGCGTTTAACGCGTTGCGGCCCGATACGGAGACCACGGCGAAGACCATGATCGCGAAAACCGCGAGGCCGGAGATCAGCGCCAGAAATCGTTCGATCCGGTAGAGGTTTTGGTCGAGCCGGCTGAGCAGGCTGTCATTTTCCAGAACGGATGCCCCAGTGGCCATGTCTGTCTCCGCGATGTGGTCAAGTCGCGCGCCTGCGGCGCCCATGTCTTGCGCCCCGTTGGGGCGCGGTTGGCGAGGCGCTGCCTCGCGCTCCGGGGTATTTGGGGAAAAAGAAAAGTCCTTGTCCCGGAGAATACCCGAACCGCGTGGCTGTTGTCGGCAGGGGAGGGCGAGGGATTGGCTTCGCCCTCCTTGATGCGTGTTTACATGCGCTGTTTCTTCAGTGTGTCCATGACGAGGTCATAGAGTTCCTGGGCGGGAAGGCCCTGAGCGCTCATGTCTGCGATCCATTGTTCGCGGATCGGGTCGGCGGCGATTTCGCGGAACTTCGCGAGCTCGGCCTCGTCGATCATGACCTTCTGCACGCCTTTTTCCTCGAGCACGCCATCCCATTTCTTCAACAAGGCGCCGTAGTTTTCGAGATAGTGGGCGATGGCTTCGTCAACCGAGCTGTCCAGTGCGGCGCGGTGATCGTCCGAAAGAGCCTCGTAAGCGTCGACATTCACGACGACAGGGCAGTTCACCGTGCCGGGGTTGAGGTTCGCCGTCCACCATTCGGCCTGGTCGATGGTGCGGAACGACAGGTGGGCGTGCTGGGCAAAGGCCACCGTGTCGACCACGCCGGATTCCATTGCCTGGTAGGCTTCGGTGGCGGTCACCGAGGTGGGAACGGCGCCAACGGCCTTGAACGCGTTGCCGATCCCGCCGGTGGCCCGCACGCGCATGCCGTCCATCTTGGCCAGCGTGTCGCGCGGCTCACCCGTGCCGACAATGTTGTACTGTGGCATTGGCGAGGTCATCAGCAGCTTGGCATTCCAGCGGGCCAGATCGGCCTGGGCGGCGGGGTGGGCATAGACCGCGTGGCTGACGGCCACTTCCTCTTCCAGCGTGTTGACGCCGAGGAACGGCAGTTCGAGCACGGTGATGGTGGGGTTCTTGTCGCGGTGATACCCGGCGCAGAACTGGGCCATTTCAAAGGCACCGATCGAGATGCCGTCGAGGTTCTCGCGGTTTTTGCTGAGGCCACCATAGCTGACGTTCATAGTGAATTCGCCGCCGGTTTTCTCGCTGACCAGTTCGGCGAGCTTTTCGACATGTTCGGTAAAGGCGCGGCGTTTGCCCCAGACCGAGACGTTCCATTCGGTTGCCATGGCTTCTGTTGCAAAGCCAAGTGCCAGCGCCGCCACGGCGGCGCGTCCAAAGAGTTTAGTCATCTTTCCTCCCTATGCGCAGCTTTTTTGCCGCGTCCGGAGGAAGCCTAGCCCAGAGTTCGCGGGTCTGGGTATCCGTATTTTTGGGTATGTTGCTAAGTTCAGGTGGCCGAGTTCATGAGGGCGGGGATGCCGCCGATCTCTCCGATCAGCGGCAACAGTGTTTCGACGCCCTTGCCATGACGCAGGGCCGTGAAGACAAAGGGGCGTCCGGCGCGCATGCGCGTGGCGTCGCGCTCCATCACCTCGAGCGAGGCGCCCACGTGGGGGGCGAGGTCGGTCTTGTTGATGATGAGCACGTCGGAACGGGTGATTGCCGGGCCGCCCTTGCGGGGGATTTCCTCGCCTGCGGCGACGTCGATCACGTAGAGCGTCATGTCGGCAAGTTCCGGGCTGAACGTGGCGGAGAGGTTGTCGCCGCCGCTTTCGATCAGCACCACGTCAAGGTCGGGAAAAGCGTCATTCAGTTCCGCGATGGCGGCGAGGTTGATGCTGGCGTCTTCACGGATGGCGGTGTGCGGGCATCCGCCGGTTTCCACACCCTTGATCCGCTCAAGCGGTAAAACCTGCTGGCGCATCAGTTCCTCGGCATCTTCGCGGGTGTAGATATCGTTGGTTACCACGGCGATGGAGAGTTTGTCCCGCAGGGCGCGGCAGAGGTTGGCGGTCAGGGTGGTCTTGCCGGCACCGACGGGGCCGCCGATTCCGATGCGCAGGGGGCCGTTCAGAGCAGTCATGAGCGGAAAAGCCTTGAATATTGGGTTTCATGGTTCATCGACGCGACGTCGGTGGCAAAAGCCGAAGCGGCGATGGCGTCGAGCGGTTCGGTGATCGCCTGATCCGATACGGACTGGCAAAGGGGCGCAAGATCGTGCAGCGCCTGTTGGCCGGCGGTTTGGCCAAGGGGCACAAGGCGGATCGCTGCGGATGTCAGGTTGGCGGCGAAGGCGTGCAGGAACAGGCGCGCCGTTTCAGGCAGGGGCAGGTTTTGCAGGCTGGCCGCGCGGCCCACCGCGACCGGGTAGGTCAAGGCGGATAAATCCTGTTTGAATACGGTCGCAGTGGTTTGGGCAAACGCGGCGCCCTGTTGATCGGTTTCCAGAAGGCGTTCGGCGCTGGGTGCGAGGGCGCGGGCGAACTCATCCAGACCTTGCAGGCTGTCTTCGTCCGTTGCCTCGTAGGCGGCGGTAAGCAGGATCACGTCATTGCGTCCCGCGCCATGTTCGACAACATCCGACAGCCAGTCACGGAAACTGTCGGCATCCTGCACCATGCCGGTCTGCACGGCCCATTCCAGGCCGTGCGAATAGGTGTAGGCCCCAACCGGATAAGTGGGAGCCAGCCATTGCGCGAGGATGAGGACCGGATCAATGGTCATGGGAATGCGAGTGATCATGGCCATGCGTGCGCCCATGGCCATAGGCCCCGCCTTCGGGCGTGAAGGGCTCGGTCACGTCCGTGACCGTGGCGCCGAGCAATTCGAGCATCTCGCGTATGACGTGATCGGGCTGGATCAGCAGGCGACCGGCTTCGATCTGGCAGGGCGTGTGCCGGTTGCCGACGTGCCATGCTATGCGGGTGAGATCGGGGGCGGTGATCTGCAGGAGCGGTTCCGGTGCGGCCCGTACTTCGACTTCGCGCCCATCCGTGAGAATCAGAACGCCGCCATGATCGAGCGAAGTGGTCTTGGGGAGGTCGACGAGAATCCGCTCCCCGTCAGCCAGCACAAGAGTCTTGCGCCGCAGGAAACGGTCCTCGTAAGTCAGCGCGACATGCCCGGTGGCCGGGCCGTGTGTGTGGCTGTGGTAGCGTTGGGCGGTCGGCAGGGAGATCGTCATGCGACGGTCCCCCTTGCCGGGATCAGAGATACATGTAGTCGCGGAAGACGTGACGTACGATGTCTTCGCGGGCAAGCCCGAGCCGTGCCAGCTCGGCATCGCTCATGTCGTTGAGGCGCTGCACGGTTTTTGCGCGGCTGTTGGCCTCGCCCAGTTTCACAAGAAAGTTGCCGATAGCCACGAACGGCTTTGCCAGAACCTTGCCAAGCGAAATGTGTGCGTATGTGTTGGTTGCGATATGTGCCATTTGGACCCTCGAATTGGTTCAAGTCGTTGGTCCTCCCTTGTTCGTGAATATGGGTCATCATTGTTGACGTGTGTAGGTCATCTTTGGTCATGGCCGGATTGCGCTGCTCGCAAGGCTTTGGCTCAGAACATGAAGTAGCGCTGTGCCATGGGCAGCACCTCGGCGGGCTGGCAGGTGAGTAGCTCGCCATTGGCGCGGACTTCGTAGGTCTCGGGGTTGACCTCGATTTCCGGCGTGGCGTCGTTGAGTTTGAGAGCGGATTTTCCGATTGCACGAGTGTTGCGCACGGCCACCGTGGTCTTGGCGAGGCCCAGTGTCGTGGCGATACCTGAGCTTTGGGCCGCTTCGGACACGAAGGTTACGGCGGAGTTTTCAACCGACCGGCCATAGGCGCCGAACATGGGGCGGGAATAGACGGGCTGTGGCGTGGGGATCGAAGCGTTGGGATCGCCCATCTGGGCCATGGCGATGGTTCCGCCCAGAAGCACCATGTCCGGTTTCACACCAAAGAAGGCGGGGCTCCAGAGAACGAGGTCGGCGCGCTTGCCTTCTTCGACAGAGCCGATTTCGTGGCCGATCCCATGCGCGATGGCCGGGTTTATCGTGTATTTCGCGATGTAACGGCGCACGCGGAAATTGTCGTTGTTGCCGGTTTCTTCGGGCAGCGCGCCGCGTTGTTTCTTCATCTTGTCGGCGGTTTGCCATGTACGGATGAGGACTTCACCCACCCGGCCCATTGCCTGGCTGTCGGACGCGATGATCGAAAAGGCACCCATGTCATGCAGGATGTCTTCGGCGGCGATGGTTTCGCGGCGGATGCGGCTTTCGGCAAAGGCGACGTCCTCGGGAATGGATTTGTCGAGATGATGACAGACCATGAGCATGTCGAGATGTTCATCGACGGTGTTCACGGTAAAGGGGCGTGTGGGGTTGGTCGAAGAGGGCAGGACATGCTCTTCGCCGCAAATCCTGATGATGTCAGGGGCGTGGCCGCCACCGGCGCCCTCGGTGTGGAAGGCATGGATCGTGCGCCCTTTCATGGCGGCGACGGTGTTTTCGACAAATCCGCTTTCGTTGAGCGTGTCGGTGTGGATCATCACCTGCTCTTCCATGGCGTCGGCCACCGAGAGGCAGCAGTCGATCGCGCCAGGTGTCGTTCCCCAGTCCTCGTGCAATTTCAGGCTGCAGGCCCCGCCCAGCACCTGTTCTTCGAGCGCAGCAGGAAGCGAGGCGTTGCCTTTTCCGGCAAAGGCGAGATTCATCGGGAACGCGTCCGCCGCCTGCAACATGCGCCCCATGTGCCATGGACCGGGTGTACAGGTGGTCGCCAAGGTGCCATGGGCCGGGCCGGTGCCGCCACCCAGCATGGTGGTAAGACCGGAATGCAGCGCGTCTTCGATCTGTTGTGGGCAGATGAAGTGGATATGGCTGTCAAATCCCCCGGCGGTGAGGATTTTGCCTTCGCCCGCGATGGCCTCGGTGCCGGGACCGACGATGATGTCGACGCCCGGTTGCGTATCCGGGTTGCCGGCCTTGCCGATCCGGGCGATGCGCCCGTCCCTGAGGCCCACATCCGCCTTGTAGATGCCGGTGTGGTCCACGATCAGCGCATTGGTGATCACCGTGTCGACGGCCCCCTCGGCACGTGTTGTCTGGGCCTGCCCCATGCCGTCGCGGATGACCTTGCCGCCGCCGAACTTGACCTCTTCGCCATAGGGGCCGGTCAGGTCGCGTTCGACCTCGATGATCAGGTCGGTATCGGCCAGCCGCAGCCTGTCGCCGGTCGTGGGGCCGAACATGGCGGCATAGTCGGAGCGGGAGATGGTGGCAGGCATGCGGAGGTCTCTTGGAGCAAGGGGAAGCGGGCGGTCCGTTTCGGAATCAGGAGTTGTCGGATGATTTGCCCGGCATGGCGGGCGGCCTGGATGGCTGGCGTGGGCGGCGGCGCGGCGCTGGTTGCGCTTCTTGAGATGGTGCGCTCGAGGTTTTTGCGGCGACGGCCGTCGGTTTCGCTTTTTCTGCAACCTTGGTTTTGGGCGTGCTTTTGGCGGGGGACGGTGCAATTGGGGTCTTTGCAACAACCTTTGAAGTCACTGCCGGTCCCGTGACCGGCTTGGGCGCAGGTTTTGGCGTCGCGGTTTTTTCGACTTTGGGCGCGACAGGAGCCTTGGCTTTGGGCTTTCTGGCGGTGCTGCGGCGGGGTCCGATCTTGGCCTTTACGGCCTTCGGCTTGGGGGTTGGCACCGGCTCGGCGGTCGCGCCAAGGAGCGCGCGACCCATGGCATAGGTAAACCGCATCTGGCGTTCCATCAGCCGGGACGCCAATAGATAACCGGTGAGCGAAACAGTTACGGGAGTGGTCAGAAATTCGGTCATTTCAGTCTCCTGAAGGATTTGGGTCAGGGGAGCGCACCCATGACCTTTTGGTTGAAGCCAAAGACTTTGCGTGCCCCCGACAGGGGGATGAGCGGGACTTCGCGGCGCTGGCCCGGTTCAAAGCGCACCGCCGTACCTGCGGCGATGTCGAGCCGTTTGCCCATGGCCGCGTCGCGATCAAAATCAAGTGCGGGATTGGTCTCGGCAAAATGGTAGTGGCTGCCAACCTGCACCGGGCGATCGCCTGTGTTGGCGACCATGAGAACTGTCACTTCGGCACCTGCATTGAGTTCAAGGTCCCCTGCTGCGGGCAGGAGTTCGCCCGGGATCATCGCCGAACCCAGATCAAACGGGCCAGGCAGGCCAGAGCTACAGTGCCGACGACGATCGGGGCCCAGGCCGGATCTGAGGCGTGGGGATGCAGGTGTGCGCCTTCGTGGGCCAGTACGGGGGTGGTCAACAGGGCGGCAGCGGGGGCAATCAGGTATTTCATCTTGGTCTCCTGTGCTTTCATCGTATCGGATCGTGGACGGTCACCAACTTGGTGCCGTCGGGAAAAGTGGCTTCGACCTGAACCTCGGGGATCATGTCGGCGATACCCTCCATGCATTGTTCGCGGGTGATTACGTGTGCGCCGGCCTGCATCAGATCGGCCACCGACCGGCCATCGCGCGCGCCCTCGACCACGGCATCGGTAATCAGCGCAATGGCCTCGGGGTGATTGAGGCGTACGCCGCGCGCAAGACGTTTGCGCGCCACTTCCGCAGCCATCGCAATCAGCAGTTTGTCCTTTTCTCGGGGGGACAGTTGCATGTCAGAGCATCCATGTTCGGGGAAGGTCGGCACCCCGAAGGGCGCGCAGGACAGGTATCAGGATCTGGCGCAGCGCATGGCCGTCCGGCGCCAGGAGGCGGGCAAAGAGCAGACCTTCGCGGATCAGGCTGGCACCACAGCTGGCGGGGAGCATGCCGCGCAGCTTGTCAAGGTAGCTCTCTGCATTCGGAGCCGCCAGAAGGACCGCAGCCGTGGCGCGCGCGCCTCCTGCGATGGCTGGGCGGTCAAGATGGGCCTGTACGTCGCCGCTCAGGCGCACTCGGTCGGCGAATACCAGCTGGTCGCCCTGATAAACGGTGATGTGATCCTGCAGGGTCGCATTGCGAAGGGTCTCGCCCATCGCGGTACGCCCGAAAATCATCGGCTCGACCATCAGCAGGCGGGCGTCCCGTGCCATGTGAATATCGAGACTGCGCCTCAAGGCACTCCCGTCAAACAGAATGGTTTCCTGCGGAAGCCAGTCGATCCGGGCGCCTTCGTCGAGCGTCAGGCGGGTTTGAATGCGACCGGGACGGGTATCGATGCTGCGATAGGCGCGCTCTGCTGCCTGGGTCGTGAGGGTCAATGCTGTTCCGGCTCCGGCGGTCGCAACGGTTTCAAAAACGTCGCCGCCCGTGACACCACCCGAAGTATTGAGAAGAACCGCCTCGAGCACCGCATCGCGGCGCCGCGGAAAAAGAACCCGACAGGACCCGGACAGGCGAAAATCGTCCAGCACCGTCTGCGCGCCGCGACGTTTGGCCTTGATCAGGGCGGACCCGATGGCGCGGGGCTGCGGCGGATTGGGCAACGGCGCAGGGGCTATCTGGGCAAGGGCGGGAATGAGCGGACTCCTTCGTGTCTTGTCGCGACCTTGGCAGCGGCCTGTAACAGTTCGAAGATAGGGTGCCGGATTATTGGGCTTTACCGGCCGCCTCGGGTGAAAATTTGGGCTTGCGGTGTGAAAGAGGTGAAAATCTGTGCGGATTTGAAACAGGGTCTCGGGCAAAGGTGTTGGAATTGACGTTGCACTTTTGCCAGACGCTCCCCATTTTCCCGGCAAAGGTCGAATCGTGGTGCATATCCACGGTCCGGCAGAACCCAAGACGCCGTTTTCCATTGTGGAGGACGGTCCGGAACTGAAACAGCATTCCGGCGCCAGACCGCAAGGAGACTCGCATGTCCTTTGACCGCAAAATCAAGATCGCCCCGTCGATCCTCTCTGCCGATTTCGCCAATTTCGGTCAGGAGATTCGTGCCATCGAAGATCAGGGCGCTGATTGGGTGCATGTTGACGTGATGGACGGGCATTTCGTTCCCAACCTGACTTTTGGGCCGCCCGCCGTGAAAGCGTTCCGTCCGCATGTGAAGACCTTCATGGACGTACATCTGATGATTGCGCCTGTTGATCCTTATATCGAAGCCTATGCCGAGGCGGGCGCCGACATGATAACGGCCCATGTCGAAGCCGGGCCGCATATCCACCGCACCGTGCAGGCGATCAAAGCGCAAGGTGTGAAGGCGGGGGTATCGCTGAACCCCGGCACACCGTTGGAGAGCGTCGAGCATGTGCTGGATCTTGTGGACATGGTTCTGATCATGACCGTGAACCCGGGTTTCGGTGGGCAGAAGTTCATCCATTCCGGTGTCGAAAAGACGCGCCGGTTGCGCCAGATGATCGGGGACCGCGAAATTCACATCCAGATCGACGGTGGCGTGACGACGGAAACAGCGCCGCTCGTGGCGGAAGCGGGGGCGGATGTGCTCGTCGCCGGGTCAGCTGTGTTCAAATGCGGCAGTGTCGACGCGCCCGAAGTCTACGGTGAAAACATCCGCGCCCTTCGGGCGGCAGCGGAAGCCGCGCAATAGGTGCGGCCCTCTTCATCCCGGGATCAGTCGCGCAGCTCGTCCGGAGTTACACCCCAGAGATGGGCTTTTTGCGCCCAGCCCTTGTATCCGGCGGCATTGAGATAGCACCAGTCGGGGCCGCATTCGCCAAGTCGTGCCACCACCCCGAGTTCGAGATGCGCCACTGCGGGCGTGTTGGCTTCGGGGCGCATCGCCAGCGGCAGCATGTCGTGCTCGACGATTACGGTGCGCGCGCCGGACAGGAGCGAGTAATGCACCCATCCGCCGGCCCCTTCGATGTCGCGCACGCGGCGCCAATGCCCGTATTCTGCGGTAATCTCCAAAGGCATGTTCTTGCGCTTGAACACCCAGTCGATTCGATGGGTAAGCGACGGGCCACGCCTGACGTTGGCCTTGGACGCCTTGAGCGACACGAAGCGCGGCAAAGGCAGGTTCGTCACCGGACCGCGCGCGGTTTCGGCAACCACGGCCCCGGCCACGGCCAGCACCCCGGCCGCCACGATGCAAAAAAGCGTTTTTCTCCCCATGACGAGTATCTTGCCTGATTTTCTGCTCTGATTTCTTCGCGGGTTCTTGTGCCCCGTCGGTGTGTGTTGCACTGTGGCAGCAACGCACCGAATTGCAAAGCACTGGGAGGCCCTGAATGCCAAAGCAACGTCTAAGTGTTGTCGTTACGCGACGCTTGCCCGAAGCCGTGGAGACAAGACTGTCCGAGTTGTTTGACGTCAAGTTACGAGATGACGACACGCCGATGTCGCGCGAGGAACTTGTCGCGGCGATGAAGGACGCCGACGTGCTGGTGCCGACGCTGTCTGACAAAATCGACAGGTCCCTGATTGCGCAGGCCGGGGACCGTTTGAAGCTGATCGCCAACTATGGCGCCGGTGTTGATCACATTGACGTGGCCACGGCGCGTCAGCGCGGTGTGCTGGTGTCAAACACGCCAGGTGTGTCGGCCGATGACACGGCGGATATGGCGCTGGCGCTGATTCTGGGGGTCACGCGGCGTATCCCGGAAGGTTTGCAGCGAATGCATAGCGGAACCTGGGATGGCTGGGCACCGACCGCGCTTTTGGGAGGTCGCATCAGCGGCAAACGGCTTGGCATTCTGGGCATGGGCCGGATCGGCACGGCTGTGGCGCGGCGCGCACAGGCGTTCGGGATGCAGATTCATTATCACAATCGTCGCCGCCTGCGTCCCGAGATCGAAGAGAAACACGACGCTACCTATTGGGAAAGCCTCGATCAGATGCTGGCCCGGATGGACGTGGTGTCGGTCAACTGCCCGCATACGCCGTCAACCTTTCACCTGTTGAATGCGCGCCGTCTCAAGCTGATGAAACCCGGTGCGGTGATCGTGAACACCTCGCGCGGCGAAGTGATCGATGAGAACGCCATGGTGCGGATGCTCAAGGCAGGAGAACTCGCCGGGGCAGGGTTGGACGTCTACGAACACGGTAACGAGGTCAATCCCGATCTGCGCGAGATGCCCAATGTGGTGATGTTGCCCCATATCAGTTCGGCGACGATCGAAGGCCGGATCGAGATGGGCGAGAAAGTCATCATCAACATCAAGACCTTTGACGACGGTCACCGTCCGCCGGATCTCGTGGTTCCGGCCATGCTCTGACCCCACTGGTTGGGGCGATGCGCGCTTTTGTGGCCATCGATCTGAGCGACCCCACGGGCGCGGAGATCGCGGCGCTGCAGGCGCGCGTACCGGTGGGGCGGGCAACTCCGGTCGACAACCTGCACCTGACGCTTGCGTTTCTCGGGGAGCAGCCGGTCGCGGTGCTGGAAGAACTGCACGAGGCCCTTGCCGAGATTTCGTTGCCGGGGTTTTCCCTGAAACTTGCGGGGTTGGAAGTGTTGGGCGGGCGGCGTGCGAAGGTCTTGTGCCTGCGTGCGTACCCTGACCCGGCGTTGATTGCGTTGCACGATGCCGTGCGCAGTGCCGCGCGTCGCGTCGGCATCATGCCCGAACGGCGCAGGTTTCACCCGCATGTCACGATATCCCGGTTCGGAGGCGGGCTGGGCGCACAGGAAATGGCGCGGTTGGGTGCTTTCCTTGAAGGCATGGGGGATTGGGCCCTGCCGAATTGTGCCGTCAGCCATTTCAGCCTGTTCGAATCGATCCTGACCCCCGAGCGGGCCATTCACCAACCAATGGCGACCTATCCCTTGGCGGGTTTGTTCATTCCCGGTCGCTGACCTAAGCTTCTTCCGGAGTGTATTTTCGGAGAGGGGATTCGCATGAAACAGTGGTTGTTGGCCCTGGCGCTGGGCTCTGCGCTGGCGGTGCCGGGCATGGCGCAAGAGACCGCCGATGCCGTCGCGCCCGAAAAGGCGACCGAACTCGGGGGGATTGTTCCGGCGCAATTGCAGGCCTCGCTTGAGGCCAAGACCGCCGGGGCCCCGGTTGTTGCCCCGGAATGGATGGTCGTCGCCGCGCATCCTTTGGCCGTGCGGGCGGGGTCCGACATCCTGCGCGAAGGGGGCACGGCGGCGGACGCGATGGTGGCCGTTCAGGCGGTTCTCGGACTGGTGGAACCGCAAAGCTCGGGTCTGGGAGGGGGGGCCTTTCTGGTCTGGTACGATGCGCAATCAGGTGAGGTAACAACGCTGGATGGGCGGGAAACGGCGCCGCTCTCTGCAACGCCGCGCCTGTTTCAAGACGAAGCCGGGCAACCATTGAAGTTCTTTGACGCGGTTGTCGGCGGGCGCAGTGTTGGTGTGCCGGGCACGCCGATGTTGTTGGAAGAGGCGCATCGGCGATGGGGGCGCGCGCAGTGGCCGGACCTGTTCCGCTCGGCGATCACATTGGCCGAGGATGGTTTCACCGTTTCGCCGCGCATGGCAATGTCCGTTGCACGGGATGCGGCGCTTCTTGCCAGCCATCCGGCGACAGCAGCGTATTTCCTGCCAAATGGAACTCCGATCGAGGCCGGCGACAGGCTGGTGAACAAGTCGTATGCCGATACGTTGCGGGCGCTGGCGGGGCAGGGCGCGGAGCCGTTCTATACAGGCGATATCGCGGCAGACATCGTTTCGGCCGTGCGGACCGCCAAGTCTCCGGGGCAGTTGCGCGCCATTGATCTTGCGCTTTACCGGGTCAAGCAACGGCCCGCTGTTTGTATTGAATATCGCGCGCATGATGTCTGTGGCATGGGACCGCCGTCGTCGGGCGGGCTGACGGTTGGGCAGATACTCGGGCTTGTGGCACCGTATGATATTGCTGGCATGGGGCCCGACAACCCACAGACATGGCGCCTTATCGGGGATGCGTCACGCTTGGCTTTTGCGGATCGCGGGCGCTACATGGCGGACAGCGACTATGTCCCGGTTCCGGTCAAGGGGCTGCTGGCCAAAGCCTATCTGGACGAGCGCGCCACGCTTCTGGCCGGGGACACCGCGCTTGCCGAAGTCACACCGGGGCAACCCGAGTTTGATCATGCGCTGAACTGGGCGGATGACGATGCGATAGAGCTTCCGTCGACGTCGCATATTTCGATCGTCGATCGCTATGGCAATGCGCTTAGCATGACGACCACCATCGAAAACGGTTTCGGCAGCCGGGTGATGGTGCGCGGGTTCCTGTTGAACAACGAACTGACTGATTTCTCATTTCGCTCGCATGTGAATGGGGTTCCGGTTGCCAACCAGGTTGCTCCGGGCAAGCGGCCCCGATCCTCGATGGCGCCGACCATCGTGCTCAAGCAAGGCAAACTGGTTCTGGTCGTCGGCTCGCCCGGAGGTAGCCGGATCATAGGCTACGTGGCCAAGACAATTATCGCGGTTCTTGACTGGGGGCTGGACGCGCAACAGGCGGTGGCATTGCCGCATCTGGTCAACCGGTTCGGCGCCTACGACGTCGAGCAGGCCGATCTTGTCGAACCATTGGAAAAGCTTGGGTATTCAGTTTCGCAGCGCGACCTCAATTCGGGTCTGCATGTAATTTCCGTGGGCCGCTATTTGCTTGGCGGAGCCGATCCCCGGCGCGAGGGGCTGGCCTATGGTGAATAAGGCTGTTTAAGTGCTGGCGAATGATATTGGCCCGCGGGGCTGAGGGGGAGGAAGCGTATGGGAAAAGTTGTTGACTTGCCGCGCAACGAAGAGGGAATCTCGGCTGCTCTGGGTATTCTCAAGCAGCAGTTTGGCGAGAAGTTCCAATCGGGCCAGTCGGTGCGCGAACAACACGGGCACACGACGACCTGGATCAGGAACCAGGCGCCGGACGCGGTGGTTTTCGTGCGCTCGACCGAGGAAGTCTCGGATGTGGTCAAGGTCTGTGCAGCGCACAGGGTTCCGGTGATTGCCTATGGTACGGGAACTTCCTTGGAAGGACACGTGAATGCCCCGGCGGGTGGTGTGTGCATCGATCTTACGGAAATGAACCAGATCGTTGCCGTTCACGCCGAGGACCTCGATTGCGTGGTGCAGCCCGGTGTGACGCGCGAACAACTCAATACCTATTTGCGCGATCAGGGGCTGTTCTTTCCGATTGATCCGGGTGCCAATGCGTCGCTGGGTGGAATGGCCTCGACACGGGCGAGCGGCACGAATGCGGTGCGCTATGGTACGATGAAGGACAACGTTCTGGCGCTGGAAGTGGTATTGCCATCCGGCGAAGTCATCCGCACCGCCAGCCGCGCTAAGAAATCGAGCGCGGGGTATGATCTGACGCGGTTGATGGTTGGGGCCGAGGGAACGCTCGGCATCATCACCGAGATTACGCTGAAGCTTCAGGGCATTCCCGAGGCGATGTCCTCTGCGCGCTGTTCTTTTGAAACGGTGGATGATGCCTGTCAGGCGGTCATGGCCACGATTCAGTATGGCATTCCGGTGGCCCGGATCGAGTTGCTGGACGCGATGAGCGTGGGGGCCGCCAACGCCTATTCAAAGCTCGACCTGCCCGAGACGCCGCTCTTGCTGCTGGAGTTCCACGGATCGGAGAACAGCGTTTCCGAGCAGGCCGAGATGTTCGGCAGCATTGCCGAAGAGTTCGGCGGTTCCGGGTTCGATTGGACGGCGCGACCCGAAGATCGCACGAAGCTCTGGCAGGCGCGGCATGACATGTACTGGGCGTCCATGGGATTGCGCCCGGGCGCGAAGGGTATTTCGACGGATGTCTGCGTGCCGATCTCGCGGCTGGCGGAATGCGTAACGGCGGCGCAGGAAAAGGCAAAGGAATTGAACCTGTTGGCGCCAATCGTGGGGCATGTTGGGGATGGGAACTTTCATGCCCTGCCGCTTGTCGACATGGAGGATGCCGACGAGGTTGAGCGCGCCGACGCGTTTGTGTCCTGGCTCAACGATCTGGCGATTTCGATGGATGGCACCTGCACCGGGGAACATGGGATCGGACAGGGCAAGAAGCCCTATTTGTTGCGCGAACTTGGTGGTGCTGTCGATGTGATGGTGGCTGTGAAACAGGCGATTGACCCGGACAATATCATGAACCCCGGCAAGATCATCTGATCAGGATATGGCGCCAGTCCCGCCCATTGCCGATCCCAAGGTCGCCGCCGCTTTCGAAGCATTTGCGCCTGACGAACGGGAGATGCTCCTGCTACTGCGTCGCCTGATTTTGGAGGTGGCGGCAGAGACCCAGGGTGTTGGGCGGATTGAGGAAACGTTGAAATGGGGGCAGCCAGCCTATCTGACGCCTGAGACGAAATCAGGGTCGACGATCAGGCTCGGAGTGCCCAAAAGCGGCGGCATTGCCATCTATGCTCACTGCCAGTCTAGCATCATCTCGGATTTTGATGCGGTGTTTCCGGGTGATTTCACGCTGGATGGCAATCGGGCCGTGCTGCTTCCAACGGATGCTGATTTGCCGTTGGATGCCTTGCGGATGTTGATCCGAAGCGGCCTGACCTATCACCTGTGACAGATCAGACCGGTTTTTTCAGCGATAGACCTCGTCTTCGCCGGGGAAGGTGCGGTCCTTGACCTCTTCGGCATATTGGCTGACGGCGCGGTCGATGGCGGGGCCGAGATCGCCGTAGACCTTGACGAATTTCGGGGTCCATTCGTTGAGCCCCAGCATGTCTTCCAGAACGAGGATTTGTCCGTCGCATTCTGCGCTGGCGCCGATGCCGATGGTGGGGACGGCGACCTGTTTGGTGATGCGGGCGGCAAGCGGTTCGACCATGCCTTCCAGCACGATGGCAAACGCGCCGGCTTCGGTTACGGCCTTGGCGTCGGCTTCGTGCGCGGGCCAGTCATCTTCGTCGCGCCCTTGGGTCTTGAAACCGCCCATGACGTTGCTCGACTGGGGCGTGAGACCGATATGGGCCATGACCGGGATGCCGCGTTCGGTAAGGAAGCGAATGGTGTCGGCCATGCGTGCACCCCCCTCGAGCTTGACCGCGCCACAGCCGGTCTCTTTCATGATGCGCGCGGCATTGCGGAAGGCGACCGAGGGGCTTTCCTCGTAGGTGCCAAAGGGCATGTCCACCACGATCAGCGCCTTCTGGGTGCCTCGGACAACGGCCTTGCCATGCATGATCATCAGGTCCAGTGACACGCCCAGCGTGCTTTCCATGCCGTGCATCACCATGCCGAGGCTGTCCCCGACAAGGATGAAGTCGGCATATTTGTCGACGATGGCCGCCGTATGCGCGTGGTACGAGGTCAGCGACACGATGGGTTCACCGCCCTTGCGCGCGGCGATCTGGGGCACGGTGGTGCGGCGGATAGGAGTTTGTTTGCTCATGGTGCGACAACCCTTTGATCAAGCAACAGGATCTCTCCGAAAGCGACGGAAAGCATGATGGCGGTCGGCCCGGTCAGAGAGCCGGACACCGGATCGAGTGTTTCGGCTGCGACGATGTCGAGGCCCTTGATTTCTGCGCGCGGCTCGGTGCCGATGGTGTCCCGGATCAAACCGTCGAGCGCGTTAACCGTTGTGCCGTTGCGGGCCGCTTGTTCAGCGGCATCCAATGAGCGGGACAGGACAAGCGCGGCCTGGCGGTCGGTCGGGGACAGGCGCACATTGCGCGAGGACATGGCCAGCCCGTCCGCTTCGCGCACGGTTTTGCCTCCGATGATGGCCAAGGGCATATGCAAATCGGCCACCATGCGTTTGATCACCTGCAGTTGTTGGTAGTCTTTTTCTCCGAAACAGGCGACGTCCGGTTGAACGATATTGAAGAGGCGGCTGACCACCGTGGTGACGCCCCGGAAATGGCCCGGACGCACCTTGCCATGCAGCATATTCGCAAGGCGAGTGGTTTCGACAATGGTTTCATCACCCGGGGGATACATCGCGTCGACCTCGGGAAGGAAGACGACATCGACGCCCGCCTCTTCCAGCAACGCGAGGTCGCGTTCTTCGTCGCGCGGATAGGCGTCAAGGTCGGCGGCCTCACCGAACTGAGCAGGGTTGACGAAAATGGACACCGCGACCTTGTCCGCGTTCTCCTGCGCCAGTCTGACCAAGGAAATATGGCCCTCGTGCAGAAATCCCATTGTCGGCACCAGCCCGATACTGTGGCCTGCCCGGCGCAGTTCACCAAGCGCGGCACGGCATTCAGGGATCGTGCGGCAGATTTTCATATCACCCGTCTCCTCCTAGGGTGGGTCAGGGATTTAACGTCTGCGCTGCGTTGCAGCAAGGATTTTGTTGCAATGCGGCGCTGGCCGGAAAAATGCCGCTTTTCCGTCAACAGGGCGCCATTGCCTTCGGTTCAATCTGCCAACAGTTGTGTTGATGGAGTTTTATTATTAAATTGCAGTATCTTGCCCCTTTTGTGCTGGTCGCTGCGAGCGCCACAGTCGGACTGGATTACATGGTCCAGTCGAAGAACCTCTCAGAAGACGGAGGTATGCTGTCGGCGCCGACCTATATCGGAACGGTTTCCGACCGGTTCGGTTCGGTGCGGCAGGAAGTGACGGATGCCCGAGAGACCCGGTCCACCGAGACCGCGCGACTGGAGAAATTGCGTGCGCCGTTGAATACCTATCTGCCTGCGGCGCCCGCGGGCTGGGCACGGTTTTCATGGACCGACGAGTTGGCCACCCCGCTGGAGCTTCTGAAGCAGCAAGACGATATTGCCGGCGCCCTGCTTGAAGAGATGCAGCATACAAATGTGCAGATGGCCATGTTGGGCCAGTCGGGCAAGGATCTGCGCGCCCGCCAGCAACAGGAAGAATACCAGTTTTACAGCAAGGCTGAGGCGCTGATTTCGATTCGGGTGCGCTATGCGGAACCCAGAGAAGTGGTCTCGCAGACGGAATTCGAAGCGGCCCTTGAGGATGCGGCAGACCCGGCCAAAGCCCTGTCGAACCCGATTGCGGCGCAGCGCAACATGGCCAAGGTTCAGGAAGGCGCCATGCAGATGGCCATGCGCAACATGGCCGGTGTGTCGATGGTGGAATGGACACCTTTTGCCCGGGTTCAGGGCGTGACGTTCGCGCAAGGGGTCAACATTGCAGAAGACCCGAGCCCGGTTGTCCGCCTGAAGGCCGATCTGGGGGCGGGAATCACGCTCAAGGTACGGGCATTGGCCGACAAGCAAACCATTGTCGAACTGCTGCAGGCGATTGACTATGACACGCTGAATGCGCTGCAACCGGTTCAGATGGCCGGTATCGGCAAGGGGGGGGTGACGCTGATCGCGGCGGATGAGACGGCCAAACAGGCGGTCCAACCTGCCACCGCTCAGGCCCCCAAGCCGGTTGTCGCGGAAGAGCCCACCGAAGTTGCCGAAAAGCCCAAGGTGCGGCGCGCGGCAGGGTTTGGCGGCAGCAGTTGTACGATGGTCGGTCAGATGAAACGCTGCCGGATCGGCACCGACTGAGATGCACACCTGAAAATCCGTGCGATTCCGGCCTGACAGGTCGGTTTCGCGCGTTTTTGCGTCGGGTGGATCGTGCGGATTGCGTCACGTTTTGCCAGAGTGTGGCAAGTTCACATTTTGGGAGTCGTTGCGACATGAAAACGAATGTCAAAGCGCTGGTTGTCGGCGGTGGTGCCGTCGGAACCTCGATCGCCTATCACCTGGCCAAGGCCGGGTGGGAAGATGTCATGCTCATCGAGCGGGACGAACTGACCTCCGGTTCGACCTGGCACGCAGCGGGTCTGCTGCCGCTTTTCAACATGTCCTACGCGACGACCCACATTCACCAGTACTCGGTGGACTTCTACAAGACGCTGGAAGAGGAAACCGGGCTGAATGCCGGGTTTGCAGTAGTGGGCAACCTGCGCATGGCGCAGACGCAGGAGCGCATGGACGAATACATGCTCTATGCCTCGACCGCCGAAACCTGTGGCGTGAAATATGAATGGCTGACCCCGGCGCAGATCAAGGAACGCTGGCCGCTGATTCACACCGACGATCTGAAGGGTGCGATCTATCACACCGAGGATGGCTATATTAACCCTGCTGACGTGACGCAGGCGATGGCCAAGGGCGCCCGTCAGCGCGGTGTCGAGATCGTGCGCAAGATGCAGGCAGATGCCTTCCACTGGACCGGGACCCACTGGGAAGTTACCTGCACCAAGATGGTCGAAAAGGGCGGCAACCTTGTAGAGAGCGACGAGAAGGTCGTGATCACGGCGGAGCATGTCGTGACCGCATCCGGTAACCATGCACAGCGCACGGCCAAGATGCTGGGCATCAAGATGCCCGCCATCCCGGTTGAGCACACGTTCATCGTCATGGACAAGGACCCCGAGCTGGTCAAATGGCGCGAAGCGGGCAACCCCGAGCACCCGGTCGTGCGCGACGCGGATAACGAATCCTATGCGCGTGAAGAGCGGGGCGGCTGGATTCTGGGCATCTACGAGCACGGTGCGCCTGCACGTTTCGAACACGGTGTGCCCGACAGCTTCCGCGCCGACCTGTTCCCGCTCGATCTGGACCGGATCGCGGAACAGTACATGGCCATGGCCGAGCGCGTGCCTTCCTGCGCCGAAAGTGGCCTGAAGGACGATTTCAACGGCCCGATCTGTTACACGCCCGATGGCAACCCGCTGGTCGGCCCGGCACCGGGCCTGCGCAACATGTGGCTTGCCGAAGGGTTCTCGTTCGGGATCACCGCTGCGGGTGGAACCGGCTATTACCTTGCCCAGATGATGGTGGACGGTGAGGCCGAGATCGACATGGCGTCTCTCGACCCCAAGCGGTATTCGTCGAACTGGATGACCACCGAGTTCGCGGCGCGCAAGAACGAAGAGTGCTATGAGCACGTCTATATCCTCCATCACCCGGACGAAGAGCGTGAAGCCTGCCGTCCGCTACGCACCGCCCCGGCCTATGACCGGCAAAAAGCGCGTGGCGCCCAGTTCGGCTGGGTCAATGGCTGGGAACGTCCCAACTATTACGGGCCGTTGGACGCGCCCTCGACCTTCGACAAGGATGCCCGCAGCTTCCGCCGTGGCGGCTGGTGGCAATATGCCGTCGAAGAAGCGAAGGCGATCCGCGAAGGTGTCGGCCTGATCGACGCCACGGCATTCACCAAGCACGTGGTCAAGGGCCCCGGAGCCACCCAGTTCCTGGACTGGTTCACCTGCAACAAGCTGCCCAAGGTGGGCCGTATCAACCTGACCTATGCGCTGACCAGCGCGGGCACCACGCGTACGGAATACACCATCGTGCGCAATGGCGAGAACAACTACTACCTCGTCTCTGCCGGTGCCTGGACCGAGTATGACGCCGATTACCTGCGCAAGGCGGCCGAGGACAAGATGGAGGAGTTCGGCTATATCGAGATCCAGGACGTGACCACGCAATGGGGCGTCTTTGCCATCGCCGGACCCAAGACGCGCGACGTGCTGAAAGAGGTGATCAACGACGCCGATCCAGCGACAGCGCTCAGCAACAAGCGTTTCCCGTGGCTGTCGGCGCGCCAGATCGAGCTGGGCATGTGCCCGGTCAACGCGATCCGCGTGGCCTATACCGGTGAACTCGGTTGGGAACTGCATCACCCGATCGAGATGCAGAACTACCTTTGGGACCTGCTGAACAAGGCGGGCGAGAAGCACGGTATGAAGCTGGTTGGGGCGCGGGCGCAGAACTGGCTGCGTCAGGAGAAATCCTACCGTGCCTTCGGCACCGAACTGGGCCGCGATGCGACCCCTGCCGAGGCCGATCTGCCGCGGTTCATCGACCTGTCCAAGGAGTTCCACGGCAAGGCCGAGATGGAAGCCAAGGGCATCCGCGCCAAGTGCTGCACGCTTTTGATCGACGGACCGGACGATGCCGATCCGTGGGGCCGCGAGGCGCTTTACACCCCCGAAGGCACCCGTGTCGGGCGCCTGACCTCGGGCGGTTACTCGGTGGCTTTCGAGAAATCCATCGGTATGGGCTATGTCACCCCAGATCTGGCGGTCGAGGGCACCAAGCTCAAGGTCAAGATGCAGGACAAGCTGTGGGATGCGGTCGTGACCTGCGACAGCCCCTATGACCCCAAGAACGAAACCATCCGCAAGGATGGTTGAGCCAAGGTCAAGAGACACTAAGGAAAGGGGCCCATGTGGCCCCTTTTTCAGTTCTTCCTGAAATCCTCGACCGAGACCGCACCGTCGTCGTTGCGGTCAATCTTGGCGAACCATGCTGGCACGGCATCCATGAACTCCTGCCGGGAGACCTGTCCGTCGCCGTCGACATCGGTCACATCCCGCAACATGCCGTTGGCCGGATTATTCTGCCCCTTGCCTTGTCCCATGCCGTTTTCAGCCATGTCATTGGCGCGAGCTTCGTTAAAAAAGATCATGCTCTTCAGCGTCCAGCACGCCGTTCTCGTCCGCATCGAAGGTCAGAAAGATATCCGCACGTCGCTCGGTGGCTTCGGCAAGCGTGACATGGCCATCACCATTCAAGTCCCAGTTTTCGACAAAATGAGCACCGGGCCCGCCCGGTTCGGCATTGGCCAGTGTTGCGGAAATCAAGACCACGGATATGAAGAGGGCGTGTGGGCGCATGAGGCGATCCTTTTCCAGAATTACATTCCTTTTACGGAATGTAAGCCGGCTTCCGGCGGGGTCAGATTGCCGCAGTGTTTTCCGTGGCAGAATCCGATCAGAAATCGCCCTTTTCCAGAATGCCGTTCTTGTTACCATCGTGCGCATTGAACCATTCCCTGAGAGCAGTTTCGAACTCTTCTCGCGTCACCTTCCCGTCAAGGTTCTGATCGAACCCTTCGCGGGCAAGGCCATGTACGGCGCGTTTGGCAATCGGATTACCCGATGCTTCGGCGGCTGCAGCGCGGGCTTTGTCGAATTCGGTATACTCCGCGCTGTTGAGCGCGCCGTCACCATCCGCGTCGAAGGCGTCAAAAATATTGCGCCGCAGTTACTCCAGTTCGGCCCAGGTCACTCCGCCATCCGCGTCAAGATCCCAGTCTTCCAGAAAACCGGCATCGGCCGCCATGGCGAGGCTGGCTGTCATGGCAATGGCCGCAAGGGGCGGGAAAACGTGTTTCATGAGTGCGATATCCTGATCCATTCGTGTTTTCCCGTGACCTCACGGGGGCAATCGCCGGCTGTCAGCCCGCAGAAAGCTCGTCAAAGCATTCCAGCGCCTTGGCGGCATACATCATCGACGGACCACCGCCCATCTGGATGGTCATGGCCAGAACGTCCCCCACTTCTTCGCGGGTGGCGCCAGCCTTGAGCAGCGCGTCACAATGCAGAACGATGCAGGCTTCGCAGCGCATGGCCACGGCGATCCCAAGTGCGACGAATTCCTTGGTCTTGAAATCCAGCGTTCCGCCTTCCTTGACGGCCTTGCCCAGAGCGCCGAAGGCGCGGGTGGTGTCGGGGATGGTCTTGTTCAGACCGCGCAGTTGGTTGCGCGTGTCGTTCAGCTTGTCGTTCCAGCTCATGATCTACTCCGTAACAGGTTGTTTGAGGGTCTCAGATCATGGATTCGGAATGTGAACTTTGATCCTGATCAGATAGGATGAAAGTTCCGTCGCGTCGTTTCGGTGGCGCGTGTTCAGGCCCCCGCCTTGCGCCAGCACAGGGCCAGGTTGTTGGCGGGCATCTCGACCACGTCGGCCACATCCAGCCAAGCGTCGACGCCCCAGTCCAGCACGTCGAAATCGCTCTTGTAGCCAATTTCCGGGTCCTGTGCCTGCAGGCTGGCATGGAAGGCGGCGTCGCCTGCACTGGTCAGTTCATCGCCACGCATAAATGGGCCGTACACGATCAATACCCCGCCCGGCGCCAGCGCCTTGGCTGCTTCGCGGATCACGGTCTGCGCCTCAGCGGTGCTGATCAGGTGAAGCAGATTCACCAGGAGGATCAGGTCATATCCAGTGTTGTGCGCGCTCCAACCCGCGTCGGTGGCATCCAGTTCGATCGCTGGAGCCACGTTGGCAAGAGCCGCATCCCGCACATATGCGTCGATGCTGGCGCGTCGGGTGCGGTCGATATCTGTCGGCTGCCAGCGGATGTCCGGTATGGCATGCGCAAGGGTCACGACATGTTGTCCCGTACCGCTCGCAAGTTCGAGCGCCTTGCCCTGTTTGGGCGCCTTTTCGCGGACAAGCGCCACGATGAACTCGGCATTCCGGTCGGCGGAAGGAGCGAAGAGTTTGCCGTCACCGTCAGGTGTGGCGACGGAGGCGGTGTCGGGCAGGTTGAGGCGACGCGGCATCAGGCGAACCTTTTCGGGGTGAGTGCGGCACAGGTGCCGGCGTCAAGCTCGGAGGGGCGCCCGGCGACGAGGTCGGCGACATGAAGCGAGGCCGCTGGCGCGGTCTGGAAGCCGTACCCGCCCTGACCGGCAATCCAGAAGAAGGCCGGGTCATCGGTGGCGGGGCCAAGCACGAGGTTTCGATCGGGCGAGAAGGTGCGCAGCCCGGCCCAGCTGGCTTCGAGCCGTGTGACCTCTTCCGTAACGTGTTCCTGATAGCGGGCCAGCCCCTCGGCCAGCACCATGTCGTCGGGCCAGGCGTCAAATGGCTCCATCGGGTCTTCTTCGGCGGGCGAGACCAGAAGGCTGCCGGCGTCGGGCTTGGCGTACCAGTTTTCATGGATGTCGAGGATCATCGGCCAAGTGGATATGTCATGCCCGCCGGGGGCGGGAATGCGCGCCATTGAGCGGCGGAGGGGGGTGAAACCAAGGGGGGCGACGCCGGCAAGCCGGGCGATCTGGTCCACCCATGCGCCTGCGGCGTTGAACAGCATGCGGGCGGAGCGGGTTTCGCCGCCGGAGGTCACGTCCCAGCCGGTTTGAGTGCGGGTGATGGCCGTGACCTCCTGACCAGTGAGGACGGCACCGCCATTCTCGCGCACGGTGCGGGCGAAGGTCTGGATCTGGCGGTCGGTGTCGATGTCATAGGCCGCTTCATGATAGGCGACGTAGCCCACGGTTTCCGGGTTCAGGATCGGCACCATTTGCAGGGCCTGCTCAATGGGTATGGGGTCGGCGTGGAAATGTTTGCAGGCTTGCGCAAAGGCGTCGGCCTCGTCCGGGCGGGCGGTGAACATCAGGCCTCGCGGACTTAGGAACCCGCCATGCGCCGTGGCGTGATACTCGGCGCTGGCCTTGCTGAGCGCGATGGTGCTGGGCAGGCCGTAATTGGATTCAAACAGCGCTGCAGTCCGCCCCGAGGCGTGGTAGCCAAGCGCAGATTCCCGTTCAAGAACAACGGTTTCGCCCAATTCAGAGAGGCGCGCGCCTGCGGAGGTTCCGGCGATGCCGCCGCCGATTACCAGAAAGTCGATCATGTTCAGTCCCGTATCAGAGATGGGTGGCGCAGGGGCCGCGATTCCGGGGACGTTGACACGGATTTCTCCGGGGGAAAAGGGGGCCTTGCCCCCGCCGCAGCAAGCTGCGACTCCCCCAGGGGTATTTCCCGAAAAAGAAAGTACGGGGTGCGCGCGCAGATAGCGGAGCGTGCTCCTTAACCCTCTGTTCAGTAAGGATGTTTCGCGCCCCGGTCGTCGCTAAGAGAACCCTGGCGTTCCAGCACCAGTTCTTCGATCGCGTCGGCCAGATGCGGTTCGGCGATGTTGTAATCGCCGGCGGCGACGCGTTTCTTGTGGGCGCGGATCATCACGTCGGCATGGGTGCAGCCGACGGGAGGTTCGAACTTGTAACTCGCCAGTTCGATCATGAGACCCAGCGGGTCTTTGAAATAGACCGAATCCATGAAGCCGCGATCCTTGATCCCGGTGTGTTTGATGCCGCGATCATCCAGTCTTTTCAAGGACATGAGCAGGCTCGCGCGGCTCACGTTGAAAGCGATGTGATGCACGCAGCCCGGTTCGGTTGGAGTGCGGCGCGGGTCGGGCTTGCGGTCTTCATTGGTGAAGATGGTGATCAGCCGCCCGTCGCCGGGATCAAAGTAGAGGTGGCCTTCGCGCGGATTGTCGAGATTGGGTTGGTCGAAGATGAAGGGCATGCCAAGCACGCCCTCCCAGAAGTCGATGGAGGTTTGCCGGTCGGCGCCGGTGAGGGTGATGTGGTGGACGCCCTGGGCCTGGATCTTGCGCATGGTTGTGGTCTCCTTTGACCCGAGTATAGGGCGCGCGGCGCGGTGCGGGTACGGGTGTTGGTGCACGAGCGGTGTGCAGATATGGAGAATCAGGGTTAACGCTCTGATCTGCCTGGAAAACCCGTTTCGGTATCACGTCGGTATTGCGTCGGTATTACATCGGTATCGGCGGCGGGGAATGCGGCTTTAACGCGGCGCCCGCTGGATTAAGGGCGCATTCGTGCGATTCGAAATGCCGAAACTCTGAAAATGCGCTTGAGTTTTTCACGGCGCCGGGCGCACAGTTATGCACGTTTTCAGGACCGATTGCATTTTTCCAGCGAGGGGAAACCATGAGCGAAACTTCTGTCAGCGGCGCGGGCGCAGCCGCGATCAACCCCGCCGCGCCCGAGCATCTGCCAAGCTATATTGTTGCCGCTGATGGCAGCGATTTCCTGTTTACGGTGATGACGGTTTTCACGGTGTTGCTGATCCTCGGAATCGGGATTCTGTACCTCACCCTGCATGCCATGCCCGAGAAGTTGGCGCACAAGAGCAACCACACGCAGATGCAGGTGGTCGGCATTCTCGCTCTGTTGGCGCTGTTCACGCATAACAACCTTTTCTGGGTCATCGCGCTTTTGGTGGCGGCGTTCCGGCCACCGGATTTCATGACACCTCTCACGTCGATTGCGGACTCGCTTGCGTCCATGGCCGGCAAGAAGGATGCGCCCGACGAGGACGTCGAGGCGCCGTCTGTGCCTGAGGGCGCAGCGTTGAAACCTGCGGACGGGGGGCACTGAACCATGCTGGAAACCCTGATTTGCGCCGTCTTCACCCTTTTGCCCGACTACCTTTATCGCCGCTATGTGCAGGGCAAGAGGATCGGGCACGAGATTACCTTTTTCACCGTGTGGTACGAGCTGCGCTGGGGGTTGGTGACCTGTTTCATGGCGGCGGTGTCGGTGATCACGCTGCTGTTCTATTACCATCCTTCGACAAGCGTCGTGACGTCGTATTTCCGCACCGTGACGATCCTTCCGCAGGTGGGCGGACGCGTCGCAGAGGTCTATGTGGTCAACAACCAGGACGTGGCCGCGGGCGAGGTTCTGTTCAAGCTGGATGACGCCAGCCAGCAGGCCGCCGTCGAGGCGGCAGAGCGCCGGGTCGAAGAGGCCGAAGCGGCCATCGAGGTGTCCAAGGCCGAATTGGTGGCGGCAGAGGCAACGGTGGAACAGGCCCGGGCGGCCTATGAGCTGGTTGAAGATGATTATCTGCGCAACAAGGAGTTGCTGGACCGCAATTCGCCCGCCGCAAACCCGGCCGAGGTACAGCGGCAGGCCAATCGGCTGGCTGAGCGCGAGGGGCAATTACATGTCGCCGAAGCCAATCTGGGTGCCGTGGTCGAGAATATCGACGTGCTGTTGCCCGCGCAGAAAGCGAGCGCGGTGGCCGCGCTTGAGCAGGCCCGGAGCGAGTTGGACAAGACGGTGGTGACGGCAGGTGTCGCGGGGCGGCTGGAGCAATTCGTGCTTCAACCCGGAGACTATGTGAACCCGATCCTGCGCCCGGCGGGCATTCTTGTGCCGTCCGGTCTGGGGCATGCCCGTTTCGAGGCGGCGTTCAACCAGTTGGCCATCGGCGTGGTCAAGCCCGGCATGATTGCCGAGATGGGCTGTGCGGCGAAACCCTTTACCATCGTGCCAATGGTGGTTGTCGGGGTGCAGGACGTGGTCCCGTCGGGGCAGTTCCGGCCAACGGACGAGTTGCGCGATCCGGCGTTCAGCCTGCGGCAGGGGTCGATCCTTGCCTTCATGGAGCCGCTCTACGAGGGTGGAAGCGATCACCTGCCTCCGGGCAGCAACTGTATCGCCATGGCCTATACGTCGAACCACGACCGGCTGGCCCATGACGACAGCCTTGGCACCGGGCAGCGGATCTTCCTGCACGTGATAGACACGATCGGGGTGGTGCATGCCGCCGGGTTGCGGCTCAGGATGCTGTTGCTGCCGGTGACGTCGCTGGTGTTCTCGGGCGGGCATTGATCGGGGGGGCTGGCCTCATCGGGCCATATTTTGCTCAATCCGGCGCAGAAGGCGGCGGTTGGCTTGGCTTCCTGCTCAGGGAATGGGATAATAACCCATTTTCCAGGAGGTTAAGGTGTTTTCCCGACGCAGTTTTCTTTGTTCCGTCGCCGCGGTCGGAGTGACCGCAGCGACATCCACACGGACCTTTGCGAGCAACGCGGATATCCGGCAGTTGATGATGTCGACGGATGGTCTGGGTCTTGCCAAGCTTGTGAAAGCCGGAGAGGTCACACCGCGCGAGTTGGTGGAGGCTTCGGTCGACGCCGCGCTGGCGCTTGATGCGCGGCTGAACGCGATCACGACCCCGATGTATGGTCAGGCGCTCTCGAAGGCGGATGGGATGCGTCGGCAAGGGCCGTTCGCGGGTGTGCCTTTCGTGGTGAAAGACAATCTGGATGTTGCCGGGCAATACACGACCCACGGGTCGCGCGTTTACAGTGACAATCTGCAGACCCGCTCGGCGCCACTTGCGCTGGTGCAGGAGGCGGCGGGGTTCAACCTGATCGGCAAGACCAACATGCCCGAGGTGGGCGCGCTTCCGGTGACGGAAGGGCAATTGCTCGGCCCCTGTCACAACCCCTGGTCGCTTGGACATTCGTCCGGGGGATCGAGCGGTGGGTCGGCGGCGGCGGTTGCCGCCGGGATCGTGCCGGTGGCGCACGCGAGCGACGGAGGCGGGTCGATCCGTATCCCGGCCGCCTGTTGCGGGGTTTTCGGGCTCAAACCCAGCCGACGCCGGATGGTCTGGGGGGCGAGCGACCAGACGACCTATGCTGTGGACAACTGCGTGAGCCGGTCCGTGCGTGACAGCGCGATGTTGTTTGCGCTGGGACAGGACCGGTCTCCAACTGCGCCCCATGCGCCGGTTCCGTTTGTGGCAGGACCGTCGGACAGGCGTTTGCGGATCGGATTTGACCTGAAGAATTTTTACGGGGAGTTGCCGGACCCCGAGGTGCAGCAGGCCATCGAGGAGACCGCAAAGCTCTGCGAGAGTCTCGGGCATGAGGTGTTTGAAACCCAAAGCCCGGTGGACGCGGAATTCGAGCTGCGATTCAACCAGATTTTCGGGTTCCGCATGGTTGGTCTTGCCGATGCCGCAGCGGCACGGGCGGGTCGTTCGCCGGAAGAGACCGGGATGCTGGATGTCTTCGTGCGGCAATGGGCCGACTTCGCCCGGAACTTCTCGCCCGAAGATGAGGCGCGGGCCAGTCAGTACATGGTGGATCTCGGCCGGACCTATGCCGAGTGGATGGCGGATATGGATGTGTTCCTGTCTCCGGTCATGGCCGGGGTGGCGCCACCGTTGGGCTGGCTCTTTGATCCCGAAGTGCCCTTTGAAGAGATGTTCGCACGGATCGCGGCCTTCGGATCCTATACCCCGATTCAGAATACTCTGGGCCTTCCCGGCATGTCGGTGCCAGCCGGCACGAACGCGCAGGGATTGCCGATCGGAAGCCATTTCGTGGCCCCGGCCGGACGCGAGGACGTTCTGTTCGAGCTGGCCTATGAGCTTGAGGCAGCGCGCCCATGGTGGGGGCAATGGGCGCCGGTGTCGATCGCGGGTCTGTAACAAGAAAGGCCCGCCGGGATGGCGGGCCTTTCGCTTTTGATCCGGAGATCAGATCAGTTCGGGATTTCCGCGTCGATGCCTTCGACGTAGAAGTTCATGCCCGCCAGCGTGCCGTCATCGGCGGTTTCGCCGTCTGCCAGCCATGCCGAGCCGTCCTGCTTGTTCAGCGGACCGGTGAAGGCGTGGTAGGAGCCGTCTGCCAGCGCGTCCTTGAGGGCGAGGGCCTCGGCCTTCACATCCGCCGGAACCGCGTCGGAGATCTCACCGATGCCGACCATGCCAGCGCCGATGCCGTCCCATGTGTTCACGCTTTCCCAAGTGCCATCCATCACGGCCTTGGTGCGCGCAACGTAATACGGTGCCCAGTTGTCGATGATCGAGGAAACGCGCGGGAAGGGCGCGTATTCACCCATGTCGGATGCCTGACCGAAGGTGATCACGTTGCCGGCGGCCTGAGCGGCGGCCTGCGGTGCGGTCGAGTCGGTGTGCTGCAGGATCACGTCGGCGCCCTGTTCGATCAGCGCCTTGGCGGCGTCGGCTTCTTTCGCAGGGTCAAACCAGGTGTAGGCCCAGATGATCTTGAACTGGACGTCCGGGTTCACCTTCTTGGCGTGGATATAGGCCGAGTTGATGCCGCGAATGACTTCGGGGATCGGGAAGGAGGCAATGTAGCCGACCACGTTCGACTTGGTCATCTTGCCTGCGATGTGGCCCTGAACGGCGCGACCTTCATAGAAACGGGCCGAGTAGACCGACACGTTGTCGGCGGTTTTATAGCCGGTGGCGTGTTCGAATTTCACCTTGGGGAATTTCTTAGCCACGTTGATCGTCGGGTCCATGTAGCCAAACGAGGTGGTGAAGATCAGGTCGGCGCCCTGAAGCGCCATCTGCGTGATCACGCGCTCGGCGTCGGCACCTTCGGGCACGTTCTCGACATAGGTGGTTTCCACCGCGTCGCCGAAGGCCTCGACAACGGCTTTGCGGCCCTGATCGTGTTCATAGGTCCAGCCGCCATCGCCGACGGGGCCAACATAGACAAAGCCGACCTTGGTCTTGTCTGCGGCCATGGCGGTGGTCGCCAGACCCAGCGCGACAGCGGCGCTTGTCAGGAGTTTCGTGAATTTCATAAGGAGATCTCCCCGGTTGTTGTAAGCAGTTTTTGTTTTGGCCTCATTGAGAGGCGTGGAAGGTGCGGCCAAGCGAGGCGGGTGCGCGGCTTTTGTCGGCCGACATAATGACCAGCACCAGGATGGTGATGAGATACGGAGACATTGCCAAGTATTCCACAGGAATCGCAATACCTGCCGCCTGCAAATTGAGTTGTAGCACGTTGATGCCGCCGAAAAGATAGGCGCCCAGCAGCACGCGCCACGGTTTCCAGCTTGCGAACACGACTAGCGCGAGAGCGATCCAGCCGATACCCGCGGTCATGCCTTCGGTCCACTGGGGCACGCGGATCAGCGAGATATAGGCCCCGCCAAGCCCGGCACAGGCCCCGCCGAACATGATGGCGAGGATGCGCACGCGGATCACGTTGTAACCAAGCGCGTGGGCGGCATCGTGGCTTTCGCCCACCGCGCGCAGCACGAGGCCACCGCGCGAGAATTTCAGGAAGGCCCAGACGGCGGCGCAAAGCGCGATGCCGATATAGAGCACCGGGTCATGGGAAAAGAGAATCGGGCCGATGACCGGGATGTCGGAAATCACCGGCAGGTCGAGCTTGGCCATGGCGGGCGGCTTGATGCCGACATAGGACTGGCCCATGAGGGCCGAGAGGCCGAGGCCGAAGAGGGTGAGGGCGAGGCCCGAGGCCACCTGATTGGCCAGCGCGAACTGGGTCAGGAAGGCAAAAAGAAGCGACAGGAGCGCGCCGCCGATGATGGCGGCGATCAGGCCGAGGAAGGGTGAGCCGGTTTCCACCGAGATGGCAAAGCCCGAGATCGCGCCGACGATCATCATGCCTTCGACACCGAGGTTCAGCACGCCGGCCTTTTCGACCACGAGTTCGCCGATGGCCGCCAGAAGGAGGGGCGTGGCCGCGACCATGAGGGAGGCAATCAGCAGGACGGGGTTGATGGCGGAAAGGTCCATTATGCGGCTCCCTTTGCAGCGAATTTCACGCGGTAGTTGGTGAGCAGGTCCAGAGCCAGCAGGAAGAACAGCAACATCCCCTGGAAGACCTGGATCGCGGCGGAGGGCAGGCCGAGATTGCCCTGGGCGATTTCACCGCCGATATAGGTCAGCGCCATGAGCAGCCCTGCCAGCAGGATGCCCACGGGATGCAGGCGGCCAAGGAAGGCGACGATGATGGCGGTGAAGCCGTAGCCGACGTTGAAGTCGATGCTGATCTGACCCGAGGGGCCGGAAACTTCGAAGAGACCCGCCATGCCCGCCAGCGCGCCCGAGGTGCCGAGGCAGAACAGGATCAGGCGGGTCGGATTCACGCCCGAGAAGCGTGCCGCGCGGGGGGCTTCGCCCGTGAGGCGGATGTTGAAGCCGAGGATGTGACGGTTCAGGAGCACATAGGCAAAGATCACCGCGATGAAGGCAAAGGCCATGCCCCAGTGCAGCCCCGCGGCCTCGTTGATCCAGCTTGTTGCCGAGGGGTAGTCATTGAGGTTGCGCGAGCCGGGAAAGCCGTGCCCTTCGGGGTTCTTCAGGAGGCCCAGCGACATCGAGGCCAGGAGTTGCTCGGCCACGTAGACCAGCATCAGCGAGACAAGAATTTCGTTGGTGCCGAATTTGACCTTCAGAAGTGCCGGGATCATGGCCCATGCCCAGCCGCCAAGCGCGCCTGCGAGGATCATCAGGGGGAAGATCAGGATGCTTTCGGTGGGATAGAAGGCAAGGCCCACCCCGGCGCCGCAGATTGCACCAATGATGTATTGGCCCTCGGCCCCGATGTTCCAGATACCGGCCTTGAAGCCCAGAGAGAGGCCAATGGCGATGAGCACCAGCGGCGCGGCTTTGACCAGCAGTTGCGGGCGATAATAGAAGGCGTATTCACCCAGCACCGGATCCCAGAAGATCGTGCGGATCGCCTCGAACGGGTTCTTGCCGAGCGCGGCGAACAGCAAGCCGCCGGCGATCATGGTGATCACTACGGCAATCAGCGGGGTCGCCATCGACAGGGTACGCGAGGGCATGGGGCGTTTTTCGAGCTTGATCATGCGTCTTCTCCCACTTGCGCGACTTCCATGCCGTGGGCGCCGCCCATCATCAGGCCAATCTCGTCAATGGTGAGACCCGCCGCCGGGCGGATGTCGGAGAGGCGGCCTTCGTTCAGGGCGCCGAAGCGGTCGGAGATTTCCATGAGTTCGTCGAGATCCTGCGAAATGACCACGATGGCCGCGCCATTGGCGGCAAGGTCCAGAAGCGCCTGCCGGATGGCAGCCGCGGCGGCGGCGTCCACGCCCCATGTGGGCTGGTTCACGATGAGGACTTCGGGGCGCTGCAGCACCTCGCGCCCGATCACGAATTTCTGCAGGTTGCCCCCCGAAAGCGCGCGGGCCGCGACATGGGGGCCGGGGGTGCGTACGTCGAAATCCTTGATGATCTTCTCGGCGAAGGCGGTGGTGCCGGACCAGTTGACAAAACCCTTGCCGGTCAGCTTTTCGCGGATGGCCCCGGTGAGGAGCGCATTTTCGGTCAGGCTCATGTCAGGAGCGGCGGCGTGGCCGAGACGTTCTTCGGGGGCGGCGAGGATGCCCATCCTGCGGCGCGCGTTGGGGCCGAGATTGGCGACCTCCTTGCCGTTGACCTTGACCGCGTCTTTCCACGTCAGGGTTTCACCGGAGAGCGCGGCGAGCAATTCGTCCTGTCCGTTCCCGGCGACCCCGCCGATGCCAAGGATTTCCCCGGCGCGAACGGTGAAGTGGATGTTCTTGAGCTTGGTGCCAAAGGGTGTCGCCGGTTCCAGCGAGAGGCCGGAGACATCGAGCACGACCTCGCCGGTTTTCTCGGTCGTGCGGGTCGGGGTCTGGAGCGTGTCACCCACCATCATTTCGGCCATGTCGCGGGCCGAGGTTTCCGCAGGCACGCATTCGCCCACGTTCTTGCCCAGCCGCAGGATCGTGGCGTGGTCACAGAGTGCGCGGATTTCTTCGAGCTTGTGCGAGATGTAGAGGATCGAGGTGCCTTCCTCTTTCAGCTTGTTCAGGGTCTTGAACAGGATATCGACCTCTTGCGGGGTCAGAACCGAGGTTGGTTCGTCCATGATCAGGAGCTTGGGATCCTGCAGCAGGCAGCGGATGATCTCGACCCGCTGGCGTTCGCCTGCCGAGAGATCGCCCACGGTGCGGTTGGGATCGAGCGGCAGGCCGTAGGTTTCGGATACCTTGCGAATGCGGCGGGCAAGATCGCCCATCGGGGGCGGGTCTTCCATGCCAAGCGCCACGTTTTCGGACACTTTCAGCGCGTCGAACAGCGAGAAATGCTGGAACACCATGGCAACCCCGGCGGCGCGGGCGGCCTTGGGTTCGGCGGGGGTGAAGGGCTGACCCTTCCATGTCATCGTGCCGCTGTCGGGTTTGACGAGACCGTAGATCATCTTGACCAGTGTCGATTTCCCGGCACCGTTTTCGCCGAGCAGCGCGTGCACCTCGCTTTCGCCGATATCAAAGGACACGTTGTCGTTCGCGACGACCCCCGGATAGGCCTTGGTCAGCCCGGAGATGCTCAGCAAAGGTGCAGTCATGGTCACGTCCCTTCTTGGCCGTCTTGTGCGGCCGCTTGTCCCGACGGTTCTGGCGCGTCGTTGTCTGTCATTTGGCGGCCTAACCCTAGGGAGGGGAAGGGCGTTTCTGCAAGAGAAACTTGGACTTAGACGGCGGCGCAAAAAGGGTTGACGGCGCCGCCGGATGCGCAGAATAAGGGGAAATCCCTGTGAAATTAATGGGTAAACAATTGCAATTTTCAATGAATTGTTGAAAGTGTTGCACCTCTGGCGTGGTTATTATTTGAGCAGGTTTCGCGGATTGAGGAGGCTTGGGGCGCTGCCCCCGTCGTGTTCAAGCGCGTGGGCTCCACCCGTTCACGCCTGAAACGGTCTATTGGATCGTTTCCCTAACGGCGCTCACCGCCCGGGGTACTTCCGGAAAAAGAAAGAGCAGGGTGCGCGATTGGCGGGATCGGGGATTTCATCGCTCGGGCGGCTAGGATAGCCTGTCGCCATGAGTAGCGAACCCCGATTCATTCACCTGAGAACCCATACCGAATACTCCTTGTTGGAGGGCGCGGTGCGGGTCAAGAAATTGCCCGCGCTTTGCGAGAAGATGGGCATGCCCGCGGTGGCGATCACCGACACAAACAGCCTTTTTGCGGCGCTGGAGTTTTCGGTCACGGCCAGCGGTGCGGGCATTCAGCCGATCATTGGCTGCCAAGTGGATGTGACCATGCCCAACCCGGATCAGTCGGGGCGGGCGCAGCCGCCCGCACCGGCGCCGGTTGTTCTGTTGAGCCAGCGCGAAGAGGGCTATGAAAACCTCATGAAACTGTCCTCGTGTCTTTATGTGGACAAGGGCGGGCAGTTGCCGCAGGTCTCGATGGAGGAGCTGGAGGCGCATTCGGCGGGGCTGATCTGTTTGACCGGCGGGCCGGAGGGGCCGGTCGGGCGGATGCTGCAGCAAGGCCAGCGCGAGGCGGCCGAGGCGCTTATGGGGCGCTTCAAGACGATCTTTGGCGACCGGCTTTATGTCGAATTGCAGCGCCATCCCGGCGAAACCGGACAGCCCGAAGCGGAGCGTCTGACCGAGCGGGGCTTTGTCGAGATGGCTTACGCGATGGACATCCCGCTGGTTGCGACAAATGACGTCTATTTCCCCGAAACCGGCATGTACGAGGCGCATGATGCGCTGATCTGTATTTCGGAAGGGGCTTATGTTGACCAGCAGGAGGGGCGGCGGCGTCTGACGCCGCAGCATTACTTCAAGAGCCAGCAGGAGATGGTGACGCTGTTTGCCGACCTGCCCGAGGCGATTGAAAACACGGTCGAGATTGCCAAGCGCTGTGCCTTCATGGCCTATCGGCGTGATCCGATCCTGCCGAAGTTTGCCGACGACGAGGTGGCTGAGCTGCGCCGCATGGCCAACGCGGGATTGCAGGACCGGCTGGCGGTGATCCCGCATGCGGTGAGCGTCGAGGAATACCAGGAACGGCTGGATTTCGAGCTGGGCATCATCGAGGGGATGGGGTTTCCGGGTTACTTCCTTATCGTGGCCGACTTTATCCAGTGGGCCAAGGACAATGACATCCCGGTGGGGCCGGGGCGGGGCTCGGGGGCGGGGTCGCTGGTGGCTTATGCGCTGACCATCACCGACCTTGATCCGCTGCGCTACAGCCTTCTTTTTGAACGGTTCTTGAACCCGGAACGGGTGTCGATGCCGGACTTTGACATCGACTTCTGCATGGATCGCCGGGAAGAAGTGATCCGGTACGTGCAGGAGAAATACGGCCGTGACAAGGTGGGGCAGATCATCACCTTTGGTGCGCTTTTGTCCAAGGCGGCGGTGCGCGATATCGGACGGGTTTTGCAGATGCCTTATGGGCAGGTGGACCGGCTTTCCAAGCTGATCCCGGTCGAGGGCGTCAAGCCGATGTCGATCTCGGATGCCTTGAAGGAAGAGCCACGTTTGCGCGAGGAGGCGCGCAACGAAGAGGTCGTGGACCGCCTGTTGAAATACGGGATGCAGGTCGAGGGGCTGTTGCGCAATGCCTCGACCCACGCGGCGGGCGTGGTGATCGGGGATCGGCCACTGGATGCGCTGGTGCCGCTTTATCAGGATCCGCGTTCGGACATGCCCGCGACGCAGTTCAACATGAAATGGGTCGAGCAGGCCGGGTTGGTGAAGTTCGACTTTCTGGGTCTGAAAACGCTGACCGTGATCCAGAACGCGATTGAGCAGATCCACTCCAGCGGGCGGCCATTGCATGTCGCCGCGGATGGGACGCAGCTTTATGAACCGGCAGAGGGGGCGGAGAACCAGATCAACGCTATTCCGCTGGATGATGAGCCGACCTACAAGCTTTATGCCTCGGCCAAGACGGTGGCGGTGTTCCAAGTGGAATCGACGGGGATGATGGATGCGCTCAAGCGCATGAAACCGACCTGTATCGAGGATATCGTGGCGCTGGTGGCCTTGTATCGTCCGGGGCCGATGGAGAACATTCCGACCTATTGCGAGGTCAAGAACGGGCTGCGCGAGATTGAATCCGTGCATCCGTTGATCGACCATATTCTTGAGGAAACTCAAGGGATTATCGTTTACCAGGAACAGGTGATGCAGATTGCGCAGGTCATGGCGGGTTACAGCCTTGGCGGCGCGGACCTGTTGCGCCGGGCGATGGGTAAGAAGATCAAGGAGGCGATGGACGCCGAACGGCCCAAGTTCGAAAAGGGTGCGGGCGAAAACGGGGTTGATGCCAAGAAGGCGTCCGAGGTGTTCGACCTTCTTGAGAAGTTCGCCAACTATGGTTTCAACAAATCGCACGCGGCGGCCTATGCGGTGGTCTCGTATCAGACGGCATGGCTCAAGGCGAACCATCCGGTCGAGTTCATGGCCGGGGTGATGAACTGCGATATTCACCTGACGGACAAGCTGGCAGTTTACTTCGAAGAGGTAAAGAAACAGTTGAAGCTCCCGTACGTACCGCCCTGCGTGAACCGCTCGGACGCGACGTTCAAGGTGGTGGACGGTGCGCTGGTCTATGCGCTGGGCGCGCTCAAGAACGTGGGTGTCGAGGCGATGAAGCTGGTGGTTGAGGGGCGCAAGGTGGATGGCGTCGAAAAGCCGTTTGCCACGCTTTTCGACTTTGCCCGCCGGGTGGACCTGAAGAAGGTGGGCAAGCGGCCCTTGGAGATGCTGGCGCGGTCGGGGGCGTTTGATCAGCTTGATCCGAACCGGCGGCGGGTGTTGGAGAGTCTGGATTCGCTGGTGGGATATTCGGCGGCGATTTTTGAGCAGAAGGCCAGCAATCAGGTGTCCTTGTTCGGCGAGGCGGGGGATGATCTGCCCGAGCCGCGCCTGTCGCCCGTGGGCGATTGGCTGCCTGCCGAGAAGCTTGATGAAGAAGCCAAGGCCATCGGATTTTTCCTTTCAGGTCATCCACTTGAGGATTACATGCCCGCGCTCAAACGCAAGCAGGTGATGACGCTGGATGACCTCACCGAGAAGGCGCGGGGCGGGGCGATGATTGCCAAGCTCGCGGGCCGTGTGTCGGGGCGACAGGAGCGGAAATCGGCCAAGGGCAACCGCTTTGCCTTTGCCCAGCTGAGCGACCCGACGGGGGCTTATGAGGTCACGATTTTCAGCGATACGCTGGAGAAATGCCGCGAGTATCTGGAGACCGGGTCGAAGGTTGTGGTCACGGTTGAGGCGACGATGGAGAGCGATCAGCTCAAGCTTCTGGCGCGGTCCTTTGCGCCGGTGGATACGATCGTGGCGGATGCCGGGGCGGCGGGGTTGCGCATTTTTCTTGAGGATATGCAGGCGGTTGCGCCCGTGGCCAACGTGCTGCAGGGGGCGGCGGAGAGCCTTCGGGGGACGCCGCGCGGGCCGGTTGTGTTGTGCCTGATGGACCCGGCGCTGCCCGGTGAGGTGGAGATGGACCTCAATGCCGAGTTTCCGGTCAATCCGCAGATCAAGGGTGCGCTGAAATCGCTCGAAGGGGTGATGACGGTCGAAGAGTATTAACGCGCACAGGCGAATCGAAGGTTAACGGCCTTGTTTTGCTGGATTTGCGCGTCGGTATCACGTCGGTATTGCATCGGTAACGCGTCGGTATGGGCCGGGGCGCGGGCAAAAAACGCCGAGTGTTAAGGCGGCGGGCGCAAGGGTTTGTTAGGGATTGGCGGGCATCAGCCCGGAATCGAGGCGTGGCATTGCCAGCCCGTGCGGGCGGTCTGGCGATGGCGCGGCGGCCTGCGGCCTTGATTCCGCGCTATGGGGTTAGCGACGACGCCGCACCGGTTTCTTGCGGGTCTCGGGGGGCTTGGCGCCATCCAGGCCAAGCTGATCGCGGACAATGCGGCGGCGGACTTCTTCCACCTCACCGGGTTTCAGGTCGCCCAGCTGGAACGGGCCATAAGACACGCGGATCAGGCGGTTCACGGTGAGGCCGATCGCCTCCATCGCGCGGCGGATCTCGCGGTTCTTGCCTTCGCGCAAGCCAATCGTCGCCCATGCGTTCGCGCCCTGTTGCCGGTCGAGCGTGATGTCCATCGGCTGAAAATGCTCACGGTCCACGACGATCCCCTCGCGCAAGGGGGCAAAAGTCTCGTCGGTGGGGCGGCCATTGATGCGCACTCGGTATTTGCGCAGCCAGCCGGTCGAGGGCAGTTCCAGCTTGCGTTTGACGCCGCCATCATTGGTCAGGAGCAGCAAGCCTTCGGAATTGAGGTCGAGCCGCCCGACAGTCATGACGCGGGGCAGGGTGTCGGGCAGGTGATCAAAGATCGTGTCCCGGCCCTTTTCGTCCTTGTTGGAGGTCACGAGGCCCGCGGGCTTGTGATAGAGCCAGATGCGTTCGGGATCGGGCTCGCCCACGGGTTTACCGTCGACGGTGATCCGGTCCTTGGCGGTCACATTGAGCGCGGGGCTAGAGAGTTTCTTGCCGTTCACGGAAACCCGACCCGCTTCGATCATGCGTTCGGCCTCGCGGCGGGAGGCGACGCCCGCGCGGGCGAGGACTTTGGCGATACGGTCCCCGGCGGGGCTGTCGGATTTGGGTGTTTTCTGGATCATGCCTTTCCCTCTAGCGGGGTTTGGGGGATTGCGAAAGGGGCCAAGGCGGGGCAGTGAGGGGACATGACGTTCAAGAGCCATATGGATCAGGCGCTGGCCGAGGCGCGCGCGGCCGCCGAACGCGGCGAGGTGCCGGTGGGCGCAGTTGTCGTGTCGCCCGACGGCAAGGTTGTTGCGGCAGCGGGCAACCGGACGCGGGAATGGAACGATCCGACGGCCCATGCCGAGATTGTCGCCATGCGCGCGGCGTGCAGGGTGCTGGGCAGCGAGCGTTTGCCCGGTCATGATTTGTACGTGACGCTGGAGCCCTGTCCGATGTGCGCCAGCGCGATCAGCCAGGCGCGGATTGCGCGGGTGTATTATGGTGCAGCGGACCCCAAGTCGGGCGGCGTGGCACAGGGGCCGCGCGTGTTTGCCCATCCCCAGAGCCATCACGTGCCCGAGGTCTATGACGGGATTGGCGCGGTTGAGGCCGAAGAGTTGCTGAAGGCGTTTTTCGCGGCGCGGCGCCCGGGCTAGGGCCGCGCCGGTGGTGTTCAGGCCGGAACGACAAATATCTCGCGTGGGACATTGGCGAGCGGCTGACCACCTTCGGGGGTGATGACGAAGCTTTCGGTGATCGCGACACCCCAATCCGGGGTCCAGAGGCCGGGCATCAGGTGGAAGGTCATGTTTTCTTCGAGTGGCGTCGTATCGCCGGGCCGCAGGCTGATGGTGCGTTCGCCCCAGTCGGGCGGGTAGCTGAGGCCGATCGGATAGCCGGTGCGGTTGCCTTTGACATAGCCCGCGCGCGCAAAGCTTTCGTAAACGCAGGCCGCGACCTCTTCGCTGGTCACGCCGGGTTTGGCCGCGGCGAAGGTATCGGTGATGGCGGACAGAACGGCGTCTTCGGCGCGGCGGATATCGGCGGGAGGTTCGCCAAGATAGAGCGTGCGGCTGATCGGGCAGTGGTAGCGGTGATAGCAGCCCGAAATTTCGAAATAGGTGGCTTCGCCCGGTGTCAGGGGGCGGTCATTCCACGTGATATGCGAGGCCGAAGCTTCGGTGCCCGAGGGGGCAATCGGGGCAATGGCCGCATAGTCCCCGGCGATGCCGGGCAGGCCCGCGACTCCGGCGGCCTGAACCTCGGCCACAAGTTCATGTTTGGGCCGGCCTGCACGAAAGCCCGCGCGCAGGGTGGCGTGCATATGTTCGCTGAGTTGCCCGGCCTTGCGCATCATGGCCAGCTCGGCCGGGCTTTTGACGGTGCGCTGCCAGTTCACGAGGCTGGTGGCGTCGGTGATCTGGTCTTGTCCAAAGGCGTCGAGCAGCGCCGCGTGTGACTTGGCCGAATAGTAGTAATTGTCCATCTCGACCCCGAGGGCGCGGGTCCAGCCGCGGTCGCGCAGGTGGGCCACCAGCGCCTCGTAGGGGTGGTGGTCGGGGTGCTGGACGTGTTCCTCGGGCCAGTCGAGCAGGTGATCGGCCTCCATCCACGTGGTCTGGGCCGCGCCGGGGCGGTCCTGAGTGCGGCCCCACCAGAGGGGGTCGCCCGATTTGTGCAGGACGACGGCCTGGGGGACATAGAAGCTCCAGCCGTCATACCCGGTCAGCCACGCCATGTTCGAAGGATCGGCCACGATCAGTGTGTCGATGCCCCGGGTGGCCATGGCGGTGCGGGTCTTGGCAAGGCGGTCGGCGTATTCTTTGGGCGTGAAATCGCTGGCGGGCATCAGGTGTCCTTTTCTCTGGGACGCAGTTGATAGGTGAGGTGATCGCCGTCCAGCCCCTTGAGCGGGTGCGTGGACGGGTCCGTGAAACGGTAATCCGCGCCGGTTCCCGCAATCAAGCGTGTTGCGTCGGAGAGGCGGATTTCGCCGGGGCGAGCAAGATCGGCGATGCGCGCGGCCTTGTTGACCACGGTGCCGAAGAAGTCGTTCCTCGAGCGGATCACCTCGCCGGTGTGGATGCCGATGCGCACGGCGATCTGCGGCTCGGTTTCATGGGCCGCGACGCGGGCCTGAAGGGCCAGCGCGGCGTTGAGCGCGCCGCGCGCGGATGGGAAGGCGGACATGGTGCCATCGCCCAGAGACTTGACCAGTTCGCCGTTCTGCGCGGCGATCACGGCGGTGACGTCCTGCATGTGGCGGGCGAGCGCCTGCATCCAGACCCGATCCCCGACCAGCGCCGCAAGAGAGGTCGAGTCGGCAATGTCGGTGAACATGATCGAGGCCAGACCCTCGTCACCAAAGTCGAACTCTTCGGCCTGTGCCGCGTCAAGCAGGGATTGGATGGCCGAGTGTTCGAGCCCCAGTTTTTCGAGGTTCGAGGTGGCCTCGGAAATGTGGTGCTGGATCATTTTCCAGCCGCCCTGTTCCAGCACGAAGACAAAGGTGGCCCGGTGCGTGCCGGTGGCGCCCGTGGTCGCGAAGTGGAACCGGCTTTTATAAAAGGCCCAGCCGGTGTCGCCGTTTTCAAAGGCGGTGATCTCGACCTCGGTTTCGGTGAAGTCGGGCACCTCGGCGAGATGGGCGGCGATGCCGTCGCGCACGATGGCCCCGTGCCACGCCTCGCCCTCGGCCGTGCCGACATAGAGCAGCGCGTCATTCTGGCTGAGGTAATGGGGCAGGTCGGTGACGTCATGGTTGCGGATCGCGCTGGTAAAGCGGCGCACGATGGCCTCGATCTCGGGGGAGGGGCGGATCATGCGGACCACTCCAAGGCATGTGTGACATGGTCGCCGTCGAACCCTTTGAGCCGTGCGCTGCGCGGAGCGGAAAAGGCAAAGCCGCTGGCCCCACCCACCATGGCACGGGTGATGTCAGAGACCCGGATTTCGCCCGATCCGGCGGTGGCGGTGATGCGGGCAGCCTTGTTCACGACATTGCCAAAGAAATCGTCATCCGATTGCACGACGTCACCTGTATGGATGCCGATGCGCAATTGAAGGTAGGGTTCGCTGGCTTGCTCGGTCATGGCACGTTGGATGTCGACGGCGGCGGCAAGGGCCGCCTTGGCCGAGGAAAAGCTCGACAGGGTACCGTCGCCCAAGGATTTGACGAACTGTCCGTCATGGGTTTCGATAATGCCACGCAGGTGGTTGAAATGCTCGGCGACGCGCGCGGACCAGACCCTGTCGCCAAGCGCGTTGGCCAAGGTCGAACTGTCGACGACGTCGGTGAACATGACCGAAGCCAGGCCTTCGCGCTGGCCAAGGGCAAAGCCCTGTTGGGCCGCTTCGGTCAGGGCCTGTATCGCCTTGTGTTCATTGCCGGTAATGAGCGCGTTTGAGACCGGCACCGAGGCGTGGCGCTGAATGATCTTCCAGCTGCCATCCTCGAGCGTGAAAACGAGCGTGGTGCGGAAGGTGACAGGTTGATCGGGGCGGTTTTCGAACCAGAAGCGGTGCGCAAAGAAGGACCAACCCGCGCCGTTGCTTTCAAAGGCCTCGGCGGCAAGCTCTTCCTTGCGGATCAGCTCGGGCACTTCGTGAAAATGATCGCCGATGGCCTGTCGCACGGCGGTGCCAAGCCAATGCTCATCCTCGGCAGAGCCGACAAAGCGCAGATGTGCCCCGCTGGACAAAAAGTTCTGCAATTCGCTGGGATGGCGGGTGACAATCGCGTCATACCAGCGCCGCGACACGGCCAGTAGTTCGGGGGAGGGGCGGATCATGTGGACCACTCCAGCCGATAGACAAGGTGCTCTCCCTCAAACCCCTTGAGCGCAACCGAGGCAGGCGCGTCGAAGGCGAGCCCGGACCTATCCCCGACCATGGTGCGGGTCGCGTCCGAGACCCGGATTTCGCGCGCTCCGGCAGAGGCCGCAATGCGGGCGGCCTTGTTGACGACCGACCCGAAGAAATCGGCCTCGGTCTGTACAACGGGGCCCGAATGGATGCCGACCCGAAGCGTGATCGACGGTCCGTCAGACTGTTCCACGGCTGTCTGGATCGCGCGCGCGGCCTGCAGGGCGGCGGTGGGTGCGGCGAAACTGGACATGGTGCCGTCGCCGAGCGATTTCACGAATTGCCCGCCGCCCTGTTCGATGATCCTGCGCAGCGTGTCGAAGTGTCGGGCAATTTCTGCGGACCAGAGCCTGTCGCCCATCACAGAAGCAATGCGCGCGGAGTTCACGATGTCGGTGAACATCACCGTGGCAAAGCCTTCGCGTTGATCCAGCGCAAACCCCTCTTGCGCGGCGGCCACGAGATCGGCAATCGCGGACTGGTCAGCGCCGGTGAAATCTGCGTTGGGGTAGGGCACCGAACCATGCCGATGGATTATTCTCCATGTTCCATGCTCCAAGGTGAACACCAACGTATTGCGAACGAAAAACACCTCGCTTGGATCATTCAGAAAACTGACTTCGTGGGTAAAGATGGCCCAGCCGACGGTGCCGCATTCATAGGCCGCCCCAAAGATTTCGTCCTGGCGCGCAAAATCCGGAACCGCCCCGAAGAAATCGGCCACCCCGTCGCGCACGGCGCGGCCCGTCCAAAGTTCGTCTTCATCCGTGCCGACAAAGGTGAGATGGGGGCTTTCGGACATGAGGTTGCCAATTTCGCGGGCCCGGCGGTTCGGGACGGCGTCAAACCAGCGGCGCGCCACCGCGAGCAATTCCGGCGAAGGGCGAACGTCGCTCATGCCTGCCAGTCCAGTTGATAAAGCGTATGGTCTCCCTCCAACCCCTTGAGCGCCACCGAGGTGGAGGGGCCAAAGGAGAACTCCGACGCGCCGCCCACCATGATGCGGGTGGCATCCGAGAGGAGAATACTGCCCGGTGCGGCCAGAGCGGCGATGCGGGCGGCCTTGTTCACAACGGTGCCGAACATGTCGCCATCGCGTTCGACAAGGTCCCCGGTGTGCAACCCGATGCGGATTTGCAGCTTGGGTTCGCTGGTCGCCGCATTCATGGCCTGTTGCAGACCCGAGGCCGCGAGCAGGCCCGCGCGGGACGAGGGAAAAGAGGCCATGGTACCGTCCCCCAGCGTCTTGATCAGGGTGCCGCCATGGTCTGTGATCACGTTGCTCACCTGATCCACATGGGCGTTCACGGCGGCCGTCCAGCGCGCGTCACCGATGGTTTGGGCGATCGTGGTGCTGTCGGCAATATCGGTGAACATGATCGTGGCAATCCCCGTTTGCGCAAGGGTGGCAGGGGCGGAGAGGGCCGCGTCAACAAGGTCTTCAAAGCCCTCGGCCTCGTAGCCAAGCGCCTGCATGTTCGCCACCGGGTTCGAGTTCATCACCAGCACAATGCGCCAGACGCCTTTTTCCAGTGCCAGCACAAAGACCGAGCGGAACTTGACCGATTTGCCGGTGTCGCGGGCAAAGGTGTCTCCGTGCCACTCGACCCAGCCAATGTCGCCACAGGAAAAGCCGCGGAATTCCGTGCTGGACCAGTCAAAGCGCGGGATTTCATCCATGTAATGCGGCAGGGTGCGTTTGAGCGCCGCCCCGCGCCAGATTTCATTGTCTGCCGAGCCAACATAAGAGAGCGCCGGATCATTCGACAAAAGGTTGACCACCGTCTCCTTGTCGCCCCGCGCATAAGCGCGCAGCCACCTTTCCACGATGGGGCCAAGCTCGGCCGACGGGGTGATCCCGGCGCACATTGTCCCTTAGACCTCGATGGCCTGCATCACCTCGGGTTCGATCACGTCGACTCCGGGCAGGCCCGCCTTGAGCGCCTCGGCGTCCTGTTCAAGGATCGGGAAGGTCTTGTAATGGCAGGGGATCACCGTCTTGAAGTTGAAATAGCGTTTGGCCGCATAGGCCGTGCCCTTCATGTCCATGGTGAAATGCCCGCCCGCCGACAGGATGCCGATCTCGGGTTTGTAATAATCCCCCATCCAGTCCATGTCGGCCATGATGTCGGTATCGCCCGAGATATAGACCGTCTTGCCTTCGGCCATGAGCATATAGCCCACCTCGGACCCGGCAGCCTTGGGGCCGTCGTCGGTGGCAAAGGTCGAACTGTGCGAGGCCGGCACCATCGCAAGCTGCACCCCGCCAAGGTCGACCGTGCCGCCCTTGTTGAAGCCGACCGTGTCGAGGTGTTCATGCTCGTTCCAATAGGACATCAGGTCATACTGGCCGACGATCGGCACGCCCAGTTTGCGCGCCAGCGGCAGCATGTCGGCCACGTGGTCGAAATGCGCATGGGTCAGGATCAGGTGGGTGGCGCCGGCGACGGCGGCGTCGTGGCTCTCTTCGGGCAGGACCGGGTTGCCGGTGAGCCATGGGTCGATCAGCAGCACCTTGTCACCGGTTTCGATGCGAAAGGATCCGTGGCCAAGCCAGATGATTTGCATGAAGACTCTCCCTATGTCTGAAATGGATTGAATTCAGACTAGCACGGGTTTGCGGCGAGGGAAGAGAACAGATGGACTGGACGCGCGCGGTGGACGGATATTGCGAACGGGCGGACCCGGGCTATTGGGCCGAGCCGGTCAACGCAGTCACCAATGCCGCGTTCCTGATCGCGGCGCTGATCATGTGGCGCCGGGTGCAGGGTGCGGGGATGGGCGCGGCGCGGTTGCTTTGTGGCGTGCTGGCAGTGATCGGGATCGGCAGCTACCTGTTTCACACCCATGCACAGGTCTGGGCCGGTGTGGCGGATGTGCTGCCGATCGCGGTCTATGTGCTGATCTACATTACGCTGGCGAATCGCGCCTATTGGGGCATGCGCTGGCCGCTGGCTCTGGGGACAACGGCGCTTTTCTTTCCCTACGCCGCGCTCACCGTCCCGCTGTTCCGGCAATTGCCCTTCCTTGACGTCTCTGCCGGATACTGGCCGATCCCGCTCCTGATCGCGGCCTATGCCTTGCTTCTGCGCCACCGCCTGCCGGACGTGGCGCGCGGGCTGGCCATTGGGTCCTCGCTCCTCGCGCTGTCACTGACCTTCCGCAGCCTTGATGATACCCTTTGCGGCGCGATCCCGATTGGCACCCACTTCCTGTGGCATATCCTCAATGCCGTGATGCTGGGCTGGATGATCGAGGTCTACCGTCGCCACGTGATCCGGGTTCGCTGATCACGCCCTTCATTTTGCCAAAAATACTCAGGAACAGGCTCAGCTTGCTGAGCCGGGCCCAACGCCTCAACGGGCATCTTTGATGCACTTTGAGGGGGCGGGAGCGCCTTGGCCCAAGGAAAGCTGGCCAACCGCTTGCACCGCGCGGGGCAGGGCGGTAAAGGCTGACTCGCACGTTTCAACCGGAGAGACCTCGCTCATGTCGATTGACAAGGACACCGCCGCGCGCGTTGCCAAGCTGGCGCGCATCAAGGTCGAAGAAGACGCCCTGCCCGCGCTGGCGCAGGAGTTCAACACCATCCTGGGCTTTATCGAACAGCTCAACGAGGTGGATGTCGAGGGCGTCGAGCCGATGACCTCGGTCACGCCGATGCGGTTGAAGCGGCGCGAAGACGTGGTCACGGATGGCAATCAGCAGGACAAGATCCTGTCCAACGCCCCGGACGCACGTGAAGGCTTTTTTGCAGTTCCGAAGGTGGTTGAGTGATGAGCGATCTGAACAAGCTGGGGCTGGCTGAAGCCCGTGACAAACTGCGCGCCAAGGAAGTGACCTCGGTCGAGCTGACGCAAGCCTGTCTGGACGCCATCGAAGGCGCCGGTGCTCTGAACGCTTTTGTGCACAACACACCTGATCTCGCGCTGGAACAGGCCAAGGCGGCCGATGCGCGCATTGCCCAGGGCGACGCGCCCAACATGTGCGGCCTGCCGCTGGGCATCAAGGACCTGTTCTGCACCAAGGGCGTACCGTCGCAGGCCGCTTCGGGCATTCTTGAAGGCTTTGTGCCCGAATACGAATCCACCATCACCCAGAACCTGTTTGACGCAGGCGCGGTGATGCTGGGCAAGCTCAACATGGACGAATTCGCGATGGGGTCGTCCAACGAAACTTCGGTTTATGGCAATGCGGTCAGCCCGTGGCGCCGGGGCAATGAAGACACGCCGCTGACGCCGGGCGGCTCCTCGGGCGGTTCGGCCAGCGCGGTTGCAGCAGACCTCTGCCTTGCCGCCACCGGCACCGACACGGGCGGCTCGATCCGTCAGCCTGCTGCCTTTACCGGCATCACCGGCATCAAGCCGACCTATGGGCGTTGTTCGCGCTGGGGTGTGGTGGCCTTTGCCTCCTCGCTCGATCAGGCCGGGCCGATGACCAAGAACGTGCGCGACGCGGCGATCATGCTGGAAACCATGTGCTCGCATGACCCCAAAGATTCCACGAGCGCCGATATTCCGGTGCCGAATTTCGAGGCCATGCTCACCGGCGACATTCGCGGCAAGAAAATCGGTATCCCGAAAGAATACCACATGGACGGCATGCCCGCCGAGATCGACGCACTCTGGGCCGAGGGGCGTGACATGCTCAAGGCGGCCGGGGCCGAGATCGTCGACATCTCGCTGCCGCACACGAAATACGCGCTGCCTGCCTATTACGTGATTGCGCCGGCCGAGGCGTCGTCGAACCTCGCGCGCTATGACGGCGTGCGCTATGGCCACCGCGCAACGCTGGCGGCGGGCGATGGCATCACCGAGATGTACGAGAAAACCCGCGCCGAAGGCTTTGGCCATGAGGTGCAGCGCCGCGTGATGGTCGGCACCTATGTGCTCTCGGCGGGCTTTTACGACGCCTATTACAACCGCGCCCGCAAGGTGCGCGCGCTGATCAAGAAAGACTTTGACGACGTGTTCGCCGCCGGGATCGACGCGATCCTGACTCCGGCGACGCCGTCGGCGGCCTTTGGTCTGGGCGAGATGACCGACGAAGATCCGGTCAAGATGTATCTCAACGACGTCTTCACCGTGACGGTCAACCTTGCCGGGCTGCCGGGGATTGCCGTGCCGACCGGGCTTGATGCACAGGGTCTTCCGCTGGGTCTGCAACTGATCGGGCGTCCATGGGAAGAGGGCGATTTGTTGAATACTGCCTACGCGCTGGAGCAGGCGGCCGGATTTGTGGCCAAGCCTGCGAAATGGTGGTAAAACCCCTGCCAAGCAATAAAAAGCAAGGCAGATAGGGCAGAAAATGAAGCGGATCCTCCTCATCGGATGTGCGCTGACGGGATTGGCGGCATGCCAGCCGCAGATTCCCGACAGCGCGGCAGGCGTTGGTTTTGACAACGCGGTGAACTCGCCGCAGGCGCGGGCCCGCCGCGAGTCGCAGCTCTCCGGTCCGGCCGTGCCGCCGCCACAGGCCGTGAGCCAGGAAACCATTCCCGAAGCGCCACGTGTTGCTGCCGCCCCGGTGGCGCCAGCCGCAGCGCCCATGGCCACAACGGCCACGGCCCGCGCGCCTGCACCAACTCCGACCCCGACCCCGGTGCCGACCGCCACCGCGGCGAGCGCGGCGCCGCTGTCGGCGACGCGCACCACCAGCTCGGAAGCCAGCGACATCGCGCGCGAGACCGAGGCCGCGCTTGCGGCCGCCAGTGCCAATTCCGGCGAACGCCCGCTCGAGGCCAGCCCGTCGAACCCGGCCCCGGCGGTGATCTCGAACCCGGGCATCTCCAACGAGAACGATTTTGCCGCCGTGGGACAGCGCCGCTCGATCGAGGCCGATGCCGCCCTGCGCCAGCAGAACAAGGCCAATTACACGGTGATTGCCCCCACCGCCGTGCCGGAACGCACCGGTAATACCGGCCCGAATATCGTGGCCTATGCGCTTTCGACCACCAACCCCAAGGGCACGCGCGCCTATCAGCGGATCGGCTTTAGCTCGGCGTCACGCTATGAAAAGAACTGTGCCAAATACGCCCGCGACGACCTGGCCCAAAGCGCGTTCCTGTCCAAGGGCGGCCCCAAGGTCGACCGGCTGGGTCTGGACCCGGACGGAGATGGCTATGCCTGTGACTGGGATCCGGCCCCCTTCCGCAAGGCGGCGCGGAACTGACCCCGTGACGGGGATCATCGCGCATCCTTCCCCCAATTGCGGGCCGCGCCGCGACGGGCTGCGGCCCGAATTCGTGGTGCTGCACTACACGGCGATGAACAGCGCCGAGGCGGCGTTGGACCGGCTGTGTGATCCGGGGCCCGAGGTCTCGGCCCATTACCTGATCTGCGAGAAGGGCCGCGTCTTCCAACTGGTGCCCGAAGACATGCGCGCCTGGCACGCGGGCGCAGGCCGCTGGCAGGGCAAGGACGATATCAACTCCCGCTCGATCGGCATCGAACTGGCCAATCGCGGCACCCATCCGTTTTCCGAGCCACAAATGGCGGCGTTGGAAACCCTGCTCCCCGGCATCATGAAACGCTGGGAGATCCCGCCTCCGGGGGTGATCGGCCATTCCGACATGGCGCCGGGGCGCAAATTCGACCCCGGACCCCGGTTTGACTGGCAGCGCCTCGCGCGTCAGGGGCTGTCGGTCTGGCCAAAAACGGCACATGGCACCGCGCAGGCGCTGGATTGGGCGGCGCTGGCCACCGCCTTCGGCTATCCGATGGACGACGCCGCGGCCACGCTGGCCGCATTCCGCGCCCGGTTCCGCCCCTGGGGGAGCGGCCCTGTTGCCGAGGCGGATGCGCGCGTCCTTGAAGGGCTTCTTTCCACGTCCTGATCTTCATTTTGCCAAAAATACTCAAATCCGGGGCTGCCACGCGCGCAAATGTTGACGGGCCGCGCTCCACCGCCTACATGCAACCCCGCGCAGAGGGCCGGATGGCCGCGGGGGCTTTGGCCCGCGAGGAAAGTCCGGACTCCACAAGGCAACGGTGCCGGGTAACGCCCGGCCGGAGCGATCCGAGGGAAAGCGCCACAGAAAACAGACCGCCTTTCATGTCCCTCGCGGGACATGATGGGTAAGGGTGAAACGGTGGGGTAAGAGCCCACCGCGCTTCTGGCAACAGCGGCGGCACGGCAAGCCCCACCGGGAGCAATGCCAAATAGGGACCGCGCGTGAGCGATCACAGGGGCGCCTTGCCCCGAGCAGGTCCGGGTTGGCAGCTAGAGGGCATCCGGTAACGGGTGCCCAAGATGAATGGTCATCGGCGGCGGGGCGACCCGCCGTGACAGAATCCGGCTTACAGGCCCTCTGCGCGTATTCTTGGCAATCGGCTGCCGACCGGATCACTCACTGAGATTGGCGTCGAGAAAGTGGATGATCCGTGCGCTGAGCGGCATGCGCGAACCGTCATCGCCCAAGGAAACCGCGTTATGCGGGTAAAAATGCGCGAATCCCGGGATCCAGTTCAGCGAATAGTCGATTCCGGCCGCTTTCATCAGGGAGACGATTCCCGGCAATTGGCCCAGTTGCAGGTGCTCGTCGAACTGGGAATAGGCAAGCAGAGTGGGGGGCAGGTCATCAAACCCGGCAACCGCGTCGTGATCATAAAGGATATCCGGACCCGAAAGCGGAAAGATCGCCGCCAGTGGAGCACGCATCCCCAATGCGACGTTCAGCGTGATCCCGGCCCCAGCGGAATGCCCGCCCATGGCAATCCTGTCCGGGTCGATGTTGAAACGCGCGGCGTTCTTGATCACGAAGGACACGGCCTGGTTCACGTCTTCGGCCCCCGCCAGCGCCGCGTTCCACAGAAAGAGCCGGTTTTCTGGCGTATTCTCCAATCCGGGAAGTCCCGACGAGACTCTTGCGCGCACGGTGCCCTCGAATGCCTGATCCGTTATGAAGGCGCTCACATCCTCGACAAGGTGATTTTCGCCCGGTTTTTGCGCCACTACCGGGTTCTCCTGAGCGAGACGGTACTCCACGACAAAGACGACATAGCCAAGGGGGGCGAGCAGATGTGCGTAGTCTTCTGGACGAGAATGAACAGCCGCTTCTAGTTGGAATGGCGCAAGGCGGCGACCACCCCGATGATATGCACCACCATGCACATATATGACGGCAGGCCGTCTTGTCTCCGGCGCAAAGGTCCCCCGCGTGTAGTCGCTGTTTTCGGCCACCGGTGTGTAGGCATCCATGAAAAGCGGGCGTTCCTTGATGTCGCCATCCATAGAGACCAGCCCTGTGCCGTAGGGAATATCCAATTCGACCTTGTATCCAAAAGCGCCATCTGCGGCGGCGAAGCTGGGAAAAAGACCGATCGTGACAAGAGCCAGAAGGGCCACAATAGTTTTTCGGGGCATTGGAGCAGTCTCCGCAGGAAACGTGGTGCACATAGTGCTCTGGTCAAAACAGTTTTGCAATGTCGTCCACCTTGCCGTTACGGCGGGGGCAGACAGGTACGGCGCGCCCGGCTAGTCTCGGCCCGAACAGGAGAGGGTGCGCGCATGACCATTGTTGAAGAAATCGCCTTGCGCCAATCGGTGCGCTTCGGGCTGATCCTGATCGGGCTGCTTGCCACCGTCGCCTATGCGCTGTTCTTCTGTCATCGTGGTCCCAGCCGCGCCAAGACGCTGATCAAGGCGATCCCCATGCCCGCCTTTGCCGCCGCGGCGGCGGTGAGTTTTGGCAACCCGGTGATCGTGGGGGCACTCTTGCTGTCTGCGGTCGGGGATATCGCGCTCAGCCGGGACGGAGAGCGGTCCTTCCTGATTGGTCTGATCGCCTTTGCGCTGGCCCATGTGGCCTATATCCTGCATTTCTGGGGGCTGTCGGCGGGGCTTTCGGATGCATGGCTGCCGATTGCGCTGATCCTGCTGTTTGCCGCCTCGACCGAATTCTGGCTGGCGCCCTATACCGGCGACATGAAAGTCCCTGTGCGGGTTTACGTCGTGCTGATTTCGCTGATGGGGATCACGGCGTTGGGCCTGCCGGGCCTGCCGCTGGCGGTGATCGGCGCCTTTGCCTTTCTCGCCTCGGACACGATCCTGTCGATCCAGCTTTTCCGCATGTCCGACAGCTCTCCATGGCAGCGCCCGGCCTCGATCGCGCTCTGGCTGCTCTATGCGCTGGGACAATTCGCCATCCTTGCCGGGGCGGGCTGGTCAACGCCGCTCTTCCAAATCGCATGATTTGGGACTAGGTGAAGGGGACGATTTTCGGAGGCCCCATGGCGTTTTTCAAGAAACTCAAGGACAAGCTGTTCAAATCTTCCTCGCGGCTCGAAGAGGGCCTTGATGCGATTGTCGAGGATGGGGGCGAAGAAGTGGTGGTCGACACCACGCTCGAGCCGGTCGCCGCACCGACGCCCGCGCCCAAGCCGGAGCCTGCCCCGGAACCAGCGCCTGCCCCCGCGCCTGCGCCGAAACCGACACCCCCGCTCGAAGCCACCCCCGAGCCTGCACAGGAACCCGAACTGGAGCCCACTCCGGATCCTGTCCCGGCCCCCGCTGCTGTGCCGGACCCGGCGCCCGCGCCGCAACCGTCCAAGCCCGGTTTCCTGCAGCGCCTGACCGGGCGCAGCGCGCCGAGCGAGGTCAAGCGTGTTCTCGACGATGACATGCTGGAAAGCCTCGAAGAGTTGCTGATCACGTCGGACATGGGCGTGGACACGGCGCTGCGCGTGACCGCGAACATCGCCGAGGGGCGCTTTGGCAAGAAACTCTCGTCGCGCGAGATCAAGGAGTTGCTGGCGGGCGAAGTGGCCCGCATCATGGAACCGGTCGCGCGCCCGCTGCCACTTTACCCGTCCAAACCCCAGGTGGTGCTGGTGGTTGGCGTGAACGGGTCGGGCAAGACCACGACCATCGGCAAGCTGGCCAGCCAGTTCCGCAGCGCGGGCAAGAACGTGGTGATCGCCGCCGGGGACACTTTCCGCGCGGCGGCTGTCGAACAGTTGCAGGTCTGGGGCGAGCGCGCCGGGGTGCCGGTGATGACCGCGCCCGAAGGCTCGGACCCCGCCAGCCTTGCCTTTGACGCCATGACGCGGGCCGAAGCCGAGGGCGCCGACCTTCTGATGATCGACACGGCAGGCCGCTTGCAGAACCGCCAGGACCTCATGGAGGAACTCGCCAAGATCGTGCGGGTAATCCGCAAGAAGGACCCAGAGGCGCCGCACAACACGCTCTTGGTGCTGGATGCGACCACGGGTCAGAACGCGATCAGCCAGGTTGAAACCTTCCAGAAACTGGCCGATGTCTCGGGTCTCGTGATGACCAAGCTCGACGGCACCGCCAAGGGCGGCATCCTTGTATCGCTGGCTGACAAGTTCGGTCTGCCGATCCATGCGATTGGTGTTGGCGAACAGATCGACGACCTTGCGCCGTTCGATCCTGAAGAATTCGCCGCCGCCCTGACCGGGTTGGACAAGTGACGCCTGTGCCGGGGAGGGTGCCGGGTTTTGGTCTGGCGTCCATGCCATGTCCGACTGGCTGATCTCGCTCGAAGGCACCGAAACCGGCCATCAGGTGGCGCTGGCGCTGGCCCTGTTGGCGGCCTTCCTGCACGCCGTCTTTGGCGCGCTGCAAAAGGGGCGGCACGATCCGTGGCTCAGCCGGGGCGCGATCGACTTTTCCTATGGCGCGATGGCGGCGCCTTTCGCGCTTTTCGTGGTGCCATGGCCCGAACCGCATATGTGGCCGATCCTTGCGGGTGCCTTTTTCATCCATGTCGGCTACAAGCTCATGCAGAGCTGGGCCTATACCAAGGGCGCCTTTACCGTCGTCTATCCGGTGGTGCGCGGCACGGGGCCGTTTTTTACCGTGATCGGCGCCTACCTGATCTTTGGCGAAACCTTTACTGGCCTGCAATGGCTGGGGGTGCTGGTGCTGATGGGGGGGATTCTCGGGCTGGCAGGCTATAACATGGTGTTCATGACTTCGGGGCGCGAGACGCTGGGTATGGCGATGGTGCTGGCGGTGATCACCGGGTTGTTCGTGGCGCTTTACACGACCTATGACGCCTATGGCATCCGCGCCACGGCCAACCCGTTCACCTTCCTTGCGTGGTTCTTCTTCATCGACGGATTGTTCTTTCCGGTGCTGGCCTTTCTGCGCTGGCGCTCGATGGTGCACCCACCCGCGCCGGGACCGCTCATGCTGCGCGGGTTCATCGGCGGGTTGATTGCCTTTGCCAGCTTCGGCTCGGTCATGTTGGCCACGCGGCTCGACAAGGTGGGCGAGGCGGCGGTGCTGCGCGAAACCTCGACGGTGTTTGCCGCCCTCATAGGCTGGATTTTCCTGAAAGAAACCGTGGGCCCGCGCCGGGTCGCCTTGATGGCATTGATTGCGCTGGGCGCTGTGATAGTGGAGATGGGAGGCTGAGAGGACGCGCACGCATGGACGACACAACCAACGAAAAGAAAATCAACCCGACCCTGAAATTCGCGCTCGAGATGGGGCCGATCATTGTCTTCTTCGCCGCCTATCTCTGGTTGCGTGAGCGGACTTTCACGATCGGCGACACGGAGTACGAGGGGTTCATCATCGTCACGGCGGGTTTCGTGCCCCTGATGATCGCCTCCAGCCTCGCCCTGTGGCGGCTGACGGGGAAACTCTCCAAGATGCAGGTGGCCACGCTGGTGCTCGTCGTGATCTTCGGCGGCCTGTCGGTCTGGCTCAATGATGACCGCTTCTTCAAGATGAAGCCGACCATGATCTACCTGTTGTTCGGCGGGCTGCTGGGTGTCGGGCTGCTGCGCGGGGAAAGCTACCTCAAATATGTCATGGACGAGATGTTGCCGCTGAAACACGAAGGCTGGATGATCCTCACTCGGCGCCTGACGCTGTTCTTTTTCGTGCTGGCGGTGCTCAACGAGGTGATCTGGCGCACGCAAAGCACCGATACATGGGTCTATTTCAAGACCTTCGGCCTGACTGCGGGGGTGTTCATTTTCTTCCTGACACAAGGCAAGCTGTTTCAGGATTACGCGGTCGAGGAAGAAGACTGACGCGGCTTGCCGCGCCTGATTTTTCTTTTTCCAAAAATACCCCGGGGGTGGCGTTTGAAAATGCGGGCATTTTCAAACCGAGGGGCTGGCCCCCTCCCAGGCTCAGCTTTGCTGAGCCACCGAAAGGCGCAAAAGATCCGTCTGAACCCAGGTGTCGGATTTATCGCCTCGCAGATCGGCATGGAGCGCACGTCCGCGCCGCAGGGCGGGGCGGTCCCAAAGCTCTTTCAACCAGCGCGCCATATGCGGCTTGTCCTCCAACGTCTGCTCCTGTCCTTCCCAAAGCGAGGCCCAGCCCCAGATCGCCATGTCGGCGATGGAATAGAAGTCGCCTGCTACGTAGCGGTGCTCGGCCAGGCGCCGGTCAAGAACCGCGTATAGGCGGGCAACTTCGCCGCGGTAGCGGTCCTTGGCGTAGGCGATGTCCTCAGGCGCGTATTTCAGAAAGTGATGCGCCTGCCCGGCCATCGGTCCGACCCCGCCCATCTGCCACATGAGCCATTCCTCGACCGCGATCCTGTCCCGTTCGGAGGCCCCGTAAAACTGACCGGTCTTGCGCGCCAGGTACATCAGGATCGCGCCGCTTTCGAACACCGAAACCGGCGCGCCGCCGGGGCCGTCTGGATCGACGATGGCAGGCATGCGGTTGTTTGGGGCAATGTTCAGAAAATCGGGGGCGAACTGGTCGCCCTGTCCGATATTGATCAGGTGCGCCTCATAGGGCAGGCCCATTTCCTCAAGGGCGATGGAGACTTTCCATCCGTTCGGGGTGGGCCAGTAATAAAGGTTGATCGGTCCTGTCATGGGCGTGCTCCTGTTGCGAGGGCCATGATGCCGGTTTCGGCCAGAGGGGCAAGGAAAAGCCAAGGCGCCGAGGCGAGGACGTCAGGCGGCAGAGGGTTTGCAGCTGTGCCAGCGGCAGGCGCGCGGGCTCGTGGATCAGACTGCGATAGAAGGGGAACACGCCGGGGCGCAGGTAGGTGGACCAGTGACAGACCATGCGGCGGCGCGGGGCGATGGGAAAACCGAGCGTGGCGAGGTGGTCAAGGGTCTGGCGGTCGTCAAGGCGCAGGGTGAGGGCGTTGGGCGCGTTCAGCCCGCGCCCCAAAAGCCGGTCCCGCCGCCGCAGGAGCCGCGCGAACAGGTAGTCGTAAGGCGCGTTTTCGCGGCTCGAGATATTGAAGAGTTCCGCGCGGCGCCCTGCCGGAGACGCCAGCGCGCGGATGGCGTCGCGCTCAAAGGCCGCCGCGTTCAGCAGGATGACCCGCCCGACCGCCCCGGCGGGGGCGTGGGGCAGGGCGCGAAGCGCAAGGAACCCGCCCATGGAATGCGCGATGAGATGGACCGGGCGGTGCGGTGCGAGGCGGTGCAGGGTGGCGATCAGCGCGGCAAGGGCGCGGCTGGCGCGAAGGGCGGCCTTCAGCGCCTGTTTCAGGCTGCCGCGGGCGGTCCAGCCAAACGCGATGCCGACCCCTTGGCTGTCAAAGCCGAGATGGCGGGGCCAGCTCAGTGCCTTGCGATGGGCCGTGTCCTTAAGCGACAGGATATGATGGTGCGGGCAATGGGCCGGGTCGGCGGGTTGAAACCGGAAACCGTGGATCATGATGGCGATGGGACCGGGTGTGGCAAGTACGCGCCGCAGAGTCGGCTCAAGCCCCTGTCCCGCGCCATGCAGCCTGGGCGTGCGGCCATCGGCATTGATCCGTATGAGTGCCATTGGGCGACTCCCCTACATCTTGTGTGCGGTATTCAGAATGTTTGTGTATCTGGCGTGAAAATCGGGTTTCAGGACCGTGACGGTGTTGACGTGCAACACCTTGGCGCGCTAATCGGTCGGCGTGGCGATTTGTTACCGGATTGCGGGCCACGTAAAACATGCCGCTAAAGAGGTCAGGAAGAAGGAGCCCCCTTTCGCTTGGCCGAAACGGGGCTTTTTTGTTGGGCGTCTGGAACCGCCCGGGAGACATGAAAATGAACGACTGGAACACACGCACGAAGCTGGTCCATGGCGGCACGCGCCGTAGCCAATACAATGAGGTGAGCGAGGCGATCTTTCTGACACAGGGGTTCGTCTACGAGAGTGCCGAACAGGCCGAGGCGCGGTTCATCGAGGCTGGGCCGGACGAGTTCATCTATGCGCGCTATGGCAATCCGACCGTGGCGATGTTCGAAGAGCGGATTGCGCTTCTGGAGGGGGCCGAAGACGCCTTTGCCACCGCCAGTGGCATGGCGGCGGTCAACGGCGCGCTGACCTCGATGCTGAAGGCCGGGGATCACGTGGTGTCGGCCAAAGCGCTGTTCGGCTCCTGTCTATATATCCTCGAAGACATTCTGACCCGCTATGGGGTTGAGGTCACGTTCGTGGACGGCACCGATCTTGACGCATGGCGCGCGGCGGTGCGCCCCGGCACCAAGGCGGTGTTCTTTGAAAGCATGTCCAACCCGACGCTCGAAGTGATCGACGTGGCCGGTGTGGCCGAGATCGCGCATGGCGTGGGCGCCAAGGTGGTGGTGGACAACGTGTTCTCGACCCCGGTTTTCTCGAACGCGATCGCGCAGGGCGCGGATGCAGTGATCTATTCCGCAACCAAGCATATCGACGGCCAGGGGCGCACGCTGGGGGGCGTGATCCTTGGTACGAAGGAGTTCATCCGCAAGACGGTGGAACCTTACATGAAGCATACCGGGGGCAGCATGTCGCCGTTCAACGCGTGGGTGTTGCTCAAGGGGCTCGAGACCATCGATCTGCGGGTGCGCGCACAGGCCGCGAGCGCGCAGGCGATTGCCGAAGCGCTTGAGGGGCATGCGGCGCTGCAGCGTGTGCTTTACCCGGGGCTGAATGCCCATGCGCAGAACGCGCTGGTGCAGACGCAGCTTGGGGGCAAGGGCGGTACGGTGCTGTCGCTGGATATCAAGGGCGGGCAGGCCGCGGCGTTCCGGTTCCTCAATGCGCTGAACGTGGCTGTGATTTCGAACAACCTGGGGGATGCGAAATCGATTGCCACCCATCCCGCGACGACCACGCACCAGCGGCTATCGGACGATCAGAAGGACGAGTTGGGAATCACGCCGGGATTGGTGCGGTTCTCGGTGGGGCTGGAAGACACGGACGATCTGATCGGGGATGTGATGCAGGCTTTGGCGGCGGCGCAGGGATAGGCGCGCCGCCCGCGGCAAAGGGGAAAGGGGGCGCTGCCCCCGCCGCAGCAAGCTGCGACTCCCCCGGGGTATTTCTGGAAAAAGAAAGATCCAGGGAGGCGTTCCTTGTGTGTTTCGCCTGGCTTATCCGGATGGAGGCCAGGGGATCTTGAATGATCCGGGGCGTCGTTTTTGGCGTAGGAGTCTTCGAGGTTGGTAATCTTGCCGGGCTTTGCTTACATTAGTCTGGCGACAGGACGCGAAACGAAAGGCACCCCGCCGATGAACATGCAGACGCCCAAAGGCTCCGACAGCTTGTCCCGTGATGACGCACGCGAGGCGCTTGAGCGCCTGCGGGCCTGGGCGGCACAGGCGACGGTGACGGAAATTGCAGAGCTGGATCCGGCGGTGGCGCGGCTTTTGCCGGATCAGCCGTTGTCGAACTATCCCGACCTGTCGCGGGATTATCCGGAAGATTTCGAGGTGGACGCGGCCTATCGCGCCAGCTTGCCGGATTTGCAAAACGGGCCGAGCAGCCTGATCAAGGGCGAGAAGCAGCAGATTCAGCATGTGGGCATTTCGAATTTCCGCCTGCCCATTCGGTTTCACACGCGCGACAATGGCGATATCACGCTGGAAACCAGCGTTACCGGGACGGTGAGCCTTGAGGCCGACAAGAAGGGCATCAACATGTCCCGGATCATGCGGTCGTTTTACAAGCACGCGGAAAAGACGTTCAGTTTCGAGGTGATGGAAGCGGCGCTGGCCGATTACATCACTGACCTGGAAAGCTTTGATGCGCGGCTTCAGATGCGGTTCAGCTATCCGATGAAGATCGACTCGTTGCGGTCCGGGCTGCAGGGGTACCAGTATTACGACATCGCGCTGGAGAAGGTGCAGATGAACGGGGAACTGCATAAAGTGATGCATCTCGACTATGTCTATTCGTCGACCTGCCCCTGTTCGCTGGAGCTGAGCGAACATGCGCGCATGGCGCGCGGCCAGCTTGCGACGCCGCATTCGCAGCGCTCGGTGGCGCGGATTTCGGTCGAGATCATCGGGGACGACTGCCTGTGGTTCGAAGACCTGATTGACCTTGCGCGGGCGGCGGTGCCGACAGAGACGCAGGTGATGGTCAAGCGGGAGGACGAGCAGGCCTTTGCCGAGCTCAATGCGGCCAACCCGATTTTTGTCGAGGATGCGGCGCGGCTGTTTTGCGAGCAGCTCAAGAACGATCCGCGGATCGGGGATTTCCGGGTGATTGCCAGCCACCAGGAGAGCCTGCACAGTCATGACGCGGTGTCGGTGCTGACCGAGGGGCCGTTCTTTGCAGGACAGAGCCTTGATCCCAAGCTGTTCACAACGTTGTTCCACGTCGGGTAAGACTCGCGTGCGTGCGGCAGGGGGGCAACACCGCCGTTGCCGTATGGCAGGGCGCGGCCCGCGCGGGTGGGATGTTGGTGTAGACTGAACCCGTGGGAGGAAACCGAAGACGTTTCGAACGGAGGTTTCCAATGAACGGCGACGACTGCGAAATTCATGTTTCTTCAAGCCGGATGCTCAGGCGGATGGACCTTTTCCTTGCCGCGCAGGGTATGGGCTTCAACGCAGGAACCGAGCGGCGGCGGCGCTTGCATGACGCTTTTGCGCTGGACGCGCTCAGCGATTGTCAGTTGGCCTATCTGGGGCTGACGCGCGACCAGATTCCGGCCTATGTCTTTGCGGATTTGCTGGGGTGAGGGCGCGCGGGGCGGCTGATCCTGCTTGACAGGGACGGACGGGCAAGCCAACGCTGCGGCCATGTTTGACCTGCGTCCTGTCGGATACGTGATCGGCCTTCTGGTGGCCATGCTGGGTATGACCATGCTGCTGCCGATGGCCGTGGATCTCATGGACGGTGCCGAGCATTGGTCGACGTTTTTCATCAGCGCAGTGGTCACGATTCTGTCCGGTGGGCTGGTGTCCCTGTCCTGTCATAACGGGCGGGGAAGCGGGCTGAGCCTGCAGCAGACCTTTCTTCTGACCACCGGCGTCTGGGTGGCGCTGCCGGTCTTCGGGGCGATGCCTTTCATACTGGGGGCCACCGAGGCCCGGATTGTGGACGCGGTGTTCGAGGCGATGTCGGGGTTGACCACGACCGGGTCGACCGTGTTTTCCGGGCTGGATGATCTGCCACGCGGCATGCTGTTGTGGCGCGGGTTGCTGCAATGGCTGGGCGGGATCGGGATCATTGTGGTCGCGATGGTTTTCCTGCCTGAGCTGCGGGTTGGCGGGATGCAGATCTTCCGGTCGGAGGCCTTTGATACAATGGGGAAAATCCTGCCCCGCGCGACGGCGATCTCGGCGCAGATCTCGGTGATCTATGTCGGCCTGACACTGGCCTGTCTGACGACCTATGTCGTGATGGGCATGCCCGTTTTCGATGCGGTCGTGCATGCGCTGACAACGGTGTCCACCGGCGGGTTTTCAACGCGGGATGCCTCGTTCGGCGCGTTTTCCGGCCCGATGGAATACGCGGCGTCGGTGTTCATGATCCTCGCGGCGTTGCCCTTCGTGCGCTATGTCCAGATGGTCAACGGGCAGTCGCGGCCCCTGTTGCGGGACAGTCAGGTGCATGTATTTCTGATCACGATCGGGGTGCTCGTGCTGTTGTTCACGGTGGTTCTGACCCGGATTTTCCCGCACCACTGGGAACAGTCGTTCCGCGAAGCCCTGTTCAATATCACTTCGATCATTTCTGGAACCGGCTATGCCAGTGTCGACTACATGAACTGGGGCGGTTTCATCATCACGATGTTTTTTTTCATCGGGCTGATTGGTGGTTGCGCGGGATCGACCGCCTGTTCGGTCAAGATTTTCCGCTACCAGCTTCTGTTTTCCGCGATCAAGGTGCAGCTGCGCAAGATACAGCATCCCAGCGGCGTGTTTACTACGCGCTACCAGGGACGGCGGGTGGATGAAGACGTGCTGAGCTCGGTGATGACGTTTTTCGTGTTCTTCACGGTGAGCCTTGGGGTTCTGGCGGTGGCGCTCAGCATGACAGGGCTTGATTTCGTGACGGCGATTTCGGGGGCCGCGACGGCGATTGCGAATATCGGTCCCGGGTTGGGGGATATCATCGGCCCGGCCGGAAATTTCTCGACGCTTAATGACACGGCCAAGTGGCTGTTGATTATCGGAATGCTGATCGGGCGGCTGGAGTTGCTGGCGGTCTACGTATTGTTCACGGTTCAGTTCTGGAGGGCGTGATGGTCGAGGAAGCACGGGCGACGTTGGGGGCGCAGATTTCGCATATGCTCAGGGCGCGCGGCGTGGATGTGATCTTTGGCATTCCCGGCGTGCACAATGTCGAGTTGTATCGAGGCATTGAAGAAGCCGGGATCACGCATGTGCTGGCGCGTCATGAACAGGGCGCGGGGTTCATGGCGGATGGCTATGCGCGGGCCAGTGGCAAGCCGGGGGTGGCCTATGTGATCACTGGGCCGGGCCTGTGCAATATCATGACGCCGATGGGGCAGGCCTTTTCCGACAGCGTGCCGGTGCTGGTGATCTCATCCTGTCTGGACGAGGTGGCGGCGACGCGCGGGCAGCTGCACCAGATGCTTGACCAGAGGGGCGCGGCGGCTTGCGTGTGTGACTGGTCCGAGGAGGCGCGCAGTGCGGAGGCGGCCTATGGGCTGATTGACCGGGCGCTGGTGGAATTCGCGGCGCGCCGCGCGCGGCCCAAGCATATCCAGGTGCCGATTGGGGTGCTCGGAAGCCTGGCCCCGCCTGCGCCGAAAGGGCCGCCGGGCTGGGGCGAGGCGCATGGGGTGCCGGATGCCGGAGACATGCGCGGGATCGTGCAGGATCTGGTTCAAGCGCGCAAACCCTTGTTCATCTTTGGCGGGGGCATGGCGGCGCACGGGATGGGCGGCGCGCGGCTGGTGCGCGATCTTGTGGCGGAAAGTGGCGCGGCGGCGTTCATGACCTATGCCGGGGGTGGTTTGCTGACGCCGGATGATCCGATGAGCTTTGGCTGTTACCTTGGGCGACCGGAAAGTGCGCGGATCATTGGCGAGGCTGATCTGGTGATCGCGATTGGCACGGAACTGTCTGAAAACGATCTGTGGCGGGACGAACTGGGCCATCGCGGGACATTGGTGCGGGTGGATATCGACCCGGAAGTGCTGGCCGACCGGCACCGGGCCGGGATCACGGTGCAGGCGGATGCCTATCTGTTTGTCAAAGCGCTGTTGGACTTGCTGGAGGCGCCGCAGCCCGCCAGGTGGGACGCGGGTGAGATTGCCGCCGCGAAGGTACGGTTCCGCGCCGAGGCGGATGCGGAGCGTCCGGGGATTGTGCCGCTGTGCGCGGCTTTGGCCGAAGTGATGCCGGAAGATGCGATGGTGTTTTCGGACATGACCCAGTTTGCCTATGTCGCCAAGGAGGTCTGGGACATGGCCAGACCGAACATGTGGCACCACCCCACGGGGTTTGGCACGCTGGGCTATGCTTTGCCTGCCGCGATTGGCGGGGCGATGGCGCGGCGGGGACATCCGACGGTCTGTATCGCGGGGGATTACGGGTTCCAATACACAGTGCAGGAGCTTGGTGCGGCGGTGGAGATGAAATTGCCGATCCCGATCCTGCTCTGGGACAATGGCAAGCTCAAGGAGATCGAGGACAGCATGACCGCCAGCCAGATCGCGCCCAATGCGGTTGAAGCGGTGAACCCGGATTTCTGCAAGTTGGCGGAAGCCTATGGGTGTTTGTCCGAAGCGCCGCAGGATGTGGCGGCGTTGCAGGAGGCGGTGCTGGCGGCGTTTGCGGCGGATCGTCCGACGCTTATTCGCATGACGCCGGAGCTGGCGAGGGGGTAGGGGGCGTTGCCCCCATCGCGGCAGAGCCGCGATTCCCCCAGAGTATTTCTGGCAAAATGAAGAAGGGCGCCCGGTGTGAGGGGCGCCCTTTTGTGTCCTTTGCAGAAGCGGGTCAGTCCGTCCAGCAGCTCACGAGGACGGTCATGCCGGAGGCCAGCCGGGTGATGTCCTCGGGGGCCATGGCGCCGGAGACGTCGCTGGTGGTGGCGCGGATGCCTTCCTGTTCCAGCAGGGCGCGGATGGCATCGGCGTTGACCGCGAAGCTCACATTGTCGGGGAGCTGTTGTGCGCTGCCGGATGCGCGCGGCAGGAGCATGCCGAAGACCGCGCCGCCCGCGTCGAGCACGGGGCCGCCGGCATCGCCGGGTTGGGCCGCCAGCGCGAGGCGGGCGAGTTCCTGTTCGCCAGCGAGGCCCTTGATATCGGCCAGTTGGCCGAAGGTCATGGTGGGCGCGCCGAGCATACCTTCGTAGGAATAGCCCGAAACCGCCACGTCCGATTTCAGCAACGGCACGCCGAGGCGCAGGCTGGCCACGCTCATCGGGGCCAGCGCGCTTTGCGGTTCGAGAATCGCGACGCCGAGGGTGGAATCGATCGTCGCCACGGTGGCCTCGTAATCCTCTTCCAGCGTGATCCGGGTACAGTTTTGCACCGCCTCGGCGGTGGTGACGACGCGGCCGGTCGGGTCAATGAAGAACCCCGAGCGCGACAGGCGGGGTTTGCGGATCTGCAGGCCAGCGATCAGGTCGATATCCTGCGTCGGATTGCTGCCCGCCGCGGGATCGAGAACGCCGTCGATGCGCGCGAGGCTGTCCTGCATTTCGGTCAGGATGCGGGTGCGGCGCTCTTCGTCTCCGGCGGGCCAGACCAGGGTGAAGCCCTTGATCTCGCCATCCTTGAGCACGACCTCGGTATGCGAGACGATGTCGGCGCCTTCCCCGATCAGCAGGAAGCCGCGGTCCTTGCGGTCGCGCTTGCCGTTGAGGGGCACGATTTCCAGCGTCTGCATGATGTCATAAAGGCCAAAGAGCGTGGTCTGGTCGCCCGCCTGGCTGATCAACAGGACCTTGGCCGGGATGTCGCTAGTGGCGTCATATTGCACGAACGGGTATTCGGTGGTCGCCTTGGCAACGACACCCAGCGGCAGCATGATTTCGATCCCGGCGTCAAAGTCGCTGACCAGTTGCAGGTTCATGCCCTTGAGCACGGCGTTGTACTGATCCAGCAGCATCTGGCGTTGCATGGTGGTCAGAACGCCGGTTTCCTCGAAATTGTTGGCGCGTTGCCATGCGGCCATGGAGGCGCGGGTGCCACGTCCGAAGGCGCCGTCGATGGCGGAGGTGTAAAAGCCGGCCCATTGCAGCAGTTCCTGCAGTTCCTTGCGCTCATCGCGGGTGAGGCGGGCTTCGCTGGCGCGGGCTTCGCGCGGGGTTTCATCGGCGGCTTGCGGTTCGGGAGGGGCGACGCTTGTGACGGTGTCGCTTGTGGCATCAGGCGCGGCGGCGGCTGTCTGGCTGCCAAGCTGGTTGGTGCCCACCGGCCAGAACTGGCTGCGGTAACTGCCCGCGGTGGAAATGTAGCTGTCGATAGGGATCAGGCCCTCGGAGCGGTAGACCTGCAGCACGGATTCCGCATCGCGGCGCTGATAGGGGCCAAGCGCGATGGCGTACCAGCCGCCGCCAAGGGAAAATCCGTTAACGTCCTGCATCCGTTCGCCATAGGCGCGGATGCGTTCCTCGGCGACGGTCAGGCTGGGTTGGGCCTCGAGCTGGACCCAGACAAGTTCGTCATCGGCGGATTGGGAGAAAGCAGCGGTGGTGAAGAAGAAAGCGGAGAGAAACAGCGACAGTAGTACGCGCAACATCTTTGGAAAGGCCCCTGAAATGCAAATAGGTGTCTTGGTTGCACCTGTTTAGCAGGTTCACGCCGTCTTGCATCCCCATTTTGAGGCTTCGTGCAATTGACCCCGTCTTTGCATCCGCATAAGCAAGAGCCGCGTTTCCAAGGGGCAGAGCCATGGCATCAAAAGACAGCAAACCGCGCAGTTTCCAGGAGATCATCCTGCGGCTTCAGGCATACTGGGCCGGGAAGGGCTGTGCCGTCATGCAACCTTATGACATGGAAGTCGGTGCCGGGACGTTCCACCCGGCCACGACCCTGCGGTCGCTGGGCAGCAAACCCTGGGCCGCGGCCTATGTGCAGCCGTCGCGCCGTCCGACGGACGGGCGCTATGGCGAGAACCCGAACCGGTTGCAGCATTATTACCAGTACCAGGTGCTGATCAAACCCAGCCCGCCGGATCTTCAGGCGCTGTATCTCGGCTCGCTCGAAGCGATCGGGATCGACATGGAGCTGCATGACATCCGCTTTGTCGAGGATGACTGGGAAAGCCCGACGCTGGGCGCGTGGGGGCTTGGCTGGGAAGTTTGGTGTGACGGTATGGAAGTCAGCCAGTTCACCTATTTCCAACAGGTCGGCGGGCATGACTGTCACCCGGTTTCGGGCGAGCTGACCTATGGGCTTGAGCGGCTGGCGATGTATGTTCTGGGTGTGGATCACGTGATGGACATGCCGTTCAACGCACCGGACGCGCCGATTGCGCTGTCTTATGGGGACGTGTTCAAGCAGACAGAGCAGGAATACAGCCGCTGGAACTTTGACGTGGCCAATACCGAGGTGCTTTTGAAGCAGTTCGAGGAGGCCGAGGCAGAGTGCGAAAAGATTCTGGCGCAGGAGCATGTCGACCCGAAAACCGGCAAGCGCATCATCATGGCGCATCCGGCATACGATCAGTGCATCAAGGCGTCCCACTTGTTCAACCTTCTGGACGCGCGCGGGGTGATCTCGGTCACCGAGCGGCAAGCCTATATCGGGCGGGTGCGGGCGCTGGCCAAGCAATGCGCCGATGCCTTTGTGCTGACCGAGGCCGGGGGGCACGCGGCGTGAACGGAAAACTGCTGGCGGGGTTTATTGTCGTGGTCGCTTTCATTTCTGGCATCGCCATGTATTACCTGCAGGTCTATGCCTATTACGATGCCGTTCCGGCGTCGGGCACGGATGACGTGCAATTGACCGTGATGGCCAGCGGTCAGCCCGAGCCGATTCTCTATGAAAACTTCGAGGCAATCGACTCGGAGAGTTCCCCGATCCGGTATCGGGCCTGTTTCACGACGACGATGAGTTCCGGCCTGTTGACCGAGACCTATGAAGCCTATGAGCGCCCAGAGCCGCTTGTGGCGCCGGGCTGGTTTGACTGTTTTGATGCCAAGGAAATCGGTTATGCCCTGGAAGAAGGCGAGGCGCTGGCGTTTCTGGGCACTGAGAACGTGGTTTACGGCGTGGATCGCGTGATCGCGATCCTGCCCGACGGGCGCGGTTTCGCGTGGCATCAGATCAACCGCTGCGGCGAGGTCGTATTTGACGGCAAGCCCGCGCCCGAGGGCTGTCCGCCCGCGCCGGAGAGCTGATGGGTGGCTGAGCCGGTCATCATAAACGACTTTCTGACCGCGACCTTCGGGTTCGCGGTCTTTCTGCTGGGGGCTCGGCTGACCCGCAAGGTAGCGTTCCTGCGCGAGTTCAATATTCCTGAACCGGTGTCGGGCGGGTTGCTCGCCGCAGGTCTGTTTGCGCTTTACATGCAGGTAAGCGGGCAGGATCTTGAGTTCTCGATGCAGGGGCGCGACCTGTTCCTGATCCTGTTTTTCACCTCGATCGGGTTGAATGCACGTCTTGGCGATCTCGTCGCCGGGGGCAAGCCGCTGGCGATCCTGCTGGTGCTGACGGTGCTGATGATCGTGGCACAGAACGGGATCGGTGTTGTCGGGGCGCTTTACTTTGACCTGCCGGTGCCGGCAGGGGTGATGCTGGGATCGGCGGCGCTGATCGGGGGGCATGGCACGGCCATTGCATGGGCGCCCGAGGTGGTGCGCGCGACCGGGTTGACCGATATGCCCGAGATCGGGATCGCGATGGCGACGCTCGGGTTGATCGTGGCGGCGCTGATCGGGGGACCGATTGCCAAGCTGCTGATTGCCCGTTTCGACCTGACCCCGCGCCGTCCCGACGAGGAGACAACCGTGGGCCTGCCTTTTGACAAGGAAGGCCATGTGCGGCCCATCACCCATATCAGCCTGATGCGAGTGATGCTGGCGCTGAACATTGCGATCATCCTTGGCCATGCGCTGGGCGAGGTGATCGAGGCCGCCGGGCTGATGTTGCCGACCTTTGTGCCTTGCCTGATCATGGGGATTGTTGTGGGCAACGTGTCCCCCGTGCTGTTTCCGAAGATGGCGCCGATTTCGCGGACGCCGTCGCTGGCGGTGATTTCGGATTTTGCGCTGGGGGCGTTTCTTGCCATTTCGCTGATGACGCTGGATTTCGCGACCCTGCGCGGCGTTGGTTGGAGCATTGCGTTGGTATTGGCCTGCCAGACGGTCATGACGTTCCTGTTCGTCCGCTACTTCCTGTTTCCGGTTCTGGGGCGCGGGTATCGCGCCGCCGTGCTGGCCGCCGGGTTCGCCGGGTTTTCGCTCGGGGCCACCCCCACCGCCATCGCCAATATGACCGCCGTGACCAAGCGCTACGGGCCGTCGCCCATCGCCTTTGTGGTTTTGCCGCTTGTCTCGGCTTTTTTCGTGGATATCGCCAATGCGATTGTCATACAGACAATCGTGAACTTCTAAGGACCTGTCATGCCTGATCTGCTGATCGAACTGTTTTCCGAGGAAATCCCCGCGCGCATGCAGGCGCGGGCTGCTGAAGACCTGAAGAAACGTGTGACGGATGGTCTGGTCGAGGCGGGGCTAACCTATGCCGGGGCGCATGGGTTTTCGACGCCGCGCCGCCTGACGCTGGTGCTTGAGGGATTGCTGGCCGAGAGCCCGACCGTCAAGGAAGAGCGCAAGGGCCCGAAGGTGGGCGCGCCGGAAAAGGCGATCGAAGGCTTCCTGCGCGGTGCGGGCGTGGCGCGTGAAGACCTTGAAGAGCGCGAGACCCCCAAGGGCGCGGTCTATTTCGCCACCATCACCAAGCCGGGTCGTCCGGCGGCAGAGATCGTGGCCGAGGTTCTGGAAGACACGATCCGCAATTTCCCCTGGCCCAAGTCGATGCGCTGGGGCGCGGGCAGCCTGCGCTGGGTGCGTCCGCTGCATTCGATCCTGTGCATTCTCAGCGACGAGGCAGGGGCCGAGGTGGTGCCGCTGGAGATCGACGGGATCAAGGCAGGCGACACGACCGAAGGCCACCGATTCATGGGCGCAGGGCGGTTTGCCGTGACGGGGTTCGAGGATTACGAGGCCAAGCTCAAGCGCGACAAGGTGATCCTGAGTGCCGAGGAGCGGGGCGAGCATATCTGGCACGAGGCGACCAACATGGCCTTTGCCCAAGGTCTGGAAGTGGTCGAGGACAAGGGGCTTCTGGCCGAGGTTGCGGGGCTGGTGGAGTGGCCCGTGGTGCTGATGGGTGATATCGCCGAGGATTTCCTTGGGCTGCCTGCCGAGGTGTTGCAGACCTCGATGAAAGAGCACCAGAAGTTTTTCTCTGTGAAGAACCCCAAGACGGGCCGGATCGAGAAGTTCATTACCGTGGCCAACCGAGAAACGGCGGACCATGGCGCGACTATTCTGGCTGGCAACCAGAAGGTGCTGTTTGCACGGCTGTCGGATGCGAAATTCTTCTGGGAGAACGATCTGCGCATTGCCAAGCTGGACATGACGGTCTGGAGCAATGACCTCAAGAACGTCACCTTCCACAACAAGCTTGGCACACAGGCCGCGCGGATCGACCGGATTGCGGCGCTTGCGGGTGAGCTGGCGGTAGTGACCGGTGCGGATGCGGGGCGTGCGAAGGATGCGGCGCATCTGGCCAAGGCCGATCTGAGTTCGCAGATGGTCTATGAATTCCCCGAGTTGCAGGGTCTGATGGGGCGTTATTACATCGAGGCCGCGGGTATGCCCGCAGAGGTGGCCGCGGTGGCGCAGGAACATTATTCGCCGCTGGGACCGTCTGATGATGTGCCCACCGCGCCGCTGTCTGTGACTGTTGCGTTGGCGGACAAGCTCGACACGCTGACCGGGTTCTGGGCGATTGATGAAAAGCCGACCGGATCGAAAGACCCGTTTGCCCTGCGTCGCGCGGCGCTGGGGGTGATCCGGTTGGTGCTGGAAAACGAGCTGCGCCTGTCGCTGGATCGGTATTTCGACGGCCAGTTGCTACGTCATGAGATTGCACAGAACGGGGATGACGTGGTGTCGCGTGGGCTGATGACGGACATGATGGCGGAAGTGGCAGATCATGGCGTCTTTGGTGCTGCGGTGCGCACCGTGCTGGATGCGTTTGATGGCGACCTGCCCGAGCATATGGAAGAGTTGAAGAGCCGTCTGCCGGACACGTCGCGCGATTTGCTGGGGTTCTTCCATGATCGCCTGAAAGTCTACCTGCGCGATCAGGGCATTCGCCATGACGTGATCGACGCCTGTATCGCGATGCCGGGCAATGATGACCTGACGCTGCTGGTGAGGCGCGCGCGGGCGTTGCAGGACTTCATGAGCACTGAAGATGGCGAGAACCTGTTGCAGGGGTTCAAGCGAGCCAACAACATCCTGAGCCAGGCCGAGGAAAAGGACGGGGTGGAATATTCCTTTGGGGCGGATGTGAAGTTTGCCGAGGATGAGAGCGAAAAGGCGCTGTTCGCGGCGCTTGACGGTGCGGAGCGCGCGATCTCTTCGGCCATCGAGGCCGAAGATTTCGCATCGGCCATGGGGACCATGGCCTCTCTGCGCGCCCCGATTGATGCGTTCTTTGAAGCGGTGCAGGTGAACAGTGATAACGAAACCGTGCGGCGCAACCGTCTGAACCTGTTGTCGCGTATTCGCACGATTTGCCTTGGGGCCGCCGACCTGACCCGCGTCGAGGGGTGATCACCTGACGCAGTCGGGCAAGGCAAGCTTTCGCTTGCCTCGTTTCAGTTGGCGCGTATGCTGCGGTTTCAAAGAAAGGTGCCGCAGTGCAGCAAAACGACCCCGATATCACCCTGATCACGCAGGATGCGCCTGTGAGCGTCGCCAATCATGGCGGGCGGGCAAAATGCCTGCAGCGCCTCGTGCGGCTGGACCTGCCTGTGCCGGTGACGGTGGCGCTGAGTTTTGACGAGGTACATCGGATTGCGACCGGCGAAACGCCGGAGGTGGCCCGTATCCTTGCGCCTTTTGCCTCGGAACAATTGCTGTGTGTGCGCCCGTCTTCGGAAGATCCCGACTGGGGAGGGCCGGGGGCGGTGTTGAACATCGGCATGAACGACGCCCGCCTTGAGGCGCTGGGCAAGCGGATTGGCGAAAAGGCGGCGGCGCGGCTTTATGTGAAGTTCATCCAGTCCTATTCGACCCATGTCGCGCGGCTTGATCCGGATATCTTTGACGACCTCGACATGAACGCCCCCAACGTGGTGGCACAGTTCCTTGAGGCCTATGAGGACGAGGCTGAGGAGCCGTTTCCGCAGGAACGCGGGCAGCAGCTTGTGGGCGTGTTGCGGTCAATGGCGCGGGCCTGGGAAGGCACAACCGCGCGCCTGTTGCGCATGGCCAAGGGCGCGCCGGCGGATGCGGGGCTTGGGCTGGTGGTGCAGTCGATGGTGCTGGGTGTCGGGCAGGGCGAATGCGGATCGGGCGTGTTGCAGCTGGTCAACGGCGACTCGGGCCTGCCGCAGATCACCGGGCGCTACCTGAGCCAGAGCCAGGGGCGGGATGCATTACAGACCGGGGCAGAGGCGCTGTACCTTGAAAGGGATGCGCGCGGGGCGTCGTTGGAGGAAGAGGCCCCTGAAGCATTTGAACAGCTCAAGACCCATGCGGCAGTGATGCGCATAAAGCTGCGCGAAGAGATGCAGTGCGAGTTCGCGATTGACAGCGGAGAGGTGCATATTCTTGACGGCGTGCGTGTGCAGCGCACGGCGCGCGCGGCGGTGCGGATCGCGGTGTCGCTGGCCAATGACGGGATCATCCCGCGTGAGGAGGCGGTGATGCGCATCGAGCCACGCGCCCTTAATGAGCTTTTGCACCGCCAGATTGACCCCAATACCAAGCGCGACGTGGTCGGCGCGGGCGTGGCGGCCAGCCCCGGCGCAGCCTCGGGAAAGATCGTCTTTACCGCCGCCGAAGCACAGGCCAGCGCGGCGCGCGGCGAAGCCTGTGTGCTGGTGCGCCGGGAAACCAACCCGGAAGACATTCGCGGCATGCATGCGGCCAGTGCCGCGTTGACGGAACGGGGCGGGATCACCAGCCACGCGGCCGTGATCGCGCGCGGGCTTGGTCTGCCTTGCGTGGTGGGCGCGTCACAGATGCGGTTCCAGACCCGCAAGCGGCGGCTGGTGGCGCCGGATGGACGGGTGTTCCGCGAAGGCGACGTGATCACGGTGGACGGCACCAACGGCCAGATCCTTGCCGGAGAGGCGCCGATGGTCGAGGCGGCGTTGGATGATGCGTTCCAATCGTTGATGAACTGGGCCGATGACGTGCGCGACATTGACGTGCGCGCCAATGCCGACACGCCGGACGATGCGCGCACGGCGCTGAATTTCAAGGCACAGGGGATCGGTCTGTGCCGGACCGAGCACATGTTCTTTGAGGCGGACCGGCTGACTGCCATCCGCGAGATGATCTTTGCCGACGGTTCGGAGGATCGCCGCGCCGCGCTGCAGCAGATTTTGCCGTTGCAGCGTAACTCGATTGCCGAACTGTTCCGCATCATGGAGGGGCGTCCGGTCTGTGTGCGCCTGTTCGATCCGCCCTTGCACGAGTTCCTGCCGACCGACCGCGCCGGGCTGCGCGATCTGGCCGAGGCGCTGAACCTGCCATTGTCGGACGTGACGCGGCGGGTGGAAGCGCTGGGCGAGTACAACCCGATGCTGGGGATGCGGGGCGTGCGGCTTGGGATCACGGTGCCGGAAATCTATGACATGCAGGCGCGCGCCATTTTCGAGGCGATGCTGATGGTGACGGAAGACGGCGCGCCGATCATGCCCGAGATCATGATCCCGCTGGTGTCGGCCAAGCGTGAGGTGGAGCTGGTCAAGACCCGCATCGACGCGGTGGCCGCTGCTGTGCGTACCGAGAAGGGGCGTGATTTTGACTATCGGTTGGGCGTGATGGTGGAAACACCGCGCGCCGCGCTCCGGGCAGAGGATATCGCGCCGCATTGCGACTTTTTCAGCTTCGGCACCAACGACCTCACACAGATGACCTATGGCCTGTCGCGCGATGATGCGGGGCGATTCATGTCGCCCTATGTGCAGCAGGGTGTCTTCCCGGAAGACCCGTTCCATACGCTGGATCGCGAAGGGGTGGGTGAGCTGCTTCGGCTGGGGGCAGAACGGGGGCGCAAGGCGCGGCCCGAGTTGACGCTGTCGGTGTGCGGCGAACACGGGGGCAGCCCCGAATCAATCGCCTTCTGTCGCGAGATCGGAATGAACTATGTGTCCTGTTCGCCGTTCCGCGTACCGGTTGCGCGTTTGGCCGCAGCACAGTTCGCGATTCAGGACAAAATCTCATAAAATAAGACTTTTTTGAGGCTTTTGCTTGACATCGGCGTGTCTTGTCGCAAGCGCCGAAAGGCGACCGACTGGACGATTTTGGACAATTCGGCTAAGAGGGCGCCAGTTTCGGACGGGGAGGGTCCGGTCTGGAAACGATTTAGAGGTCGCTATGCGTAGGTTTTTTGCTGCCGTTCTTGTTTTTTCTCTGACGTCCGGAGTGGCGATGGCCGAGGCGCCCGCTGACAACCGGGACGACGCGACGCTGCCCAAGCGCGTGGCGTTGTTTGATGGAAAGAAGCTGCGTGATTTCTTTGCGCCGAAGTCTGAAAAGCTGACCGAGCAGGTGAGCTATTCACGTGCCTGGATCGACACGCTACCGCCGGTGGCCAAGAAGGAACGCGACACGGAATGGCAGTGTCTTTCGGAGGCGCTTTATTTCGAGGCGCGCGGCGAGAGCATCAAGGGGCAGTTCGCGGTGGCCGAGGTCATCATGAACCGCGCCGAGCATGGCGCGTTTCCCGACAGCATCTGCGGTGTGATCAATCAGGGCACGGCGAGCGGGCGCAAATATCAGTGCCAGTTCACCTACAACTGCGACGGGGTGAAGAACCGCATCCACGAAAAGGCCGCTTATGAGCGCGTGGGCAAGGTGGCCCGGCTGTTGATTGACGGCGCGCCCAAGGTGTTGACGGAAGGGGCAACCCACTATCACACCAAGGCCGTGAGCCCGTCCTGGTCGCGCAAGTTCAAGCGCACCGCGACCATCGGTGTGCATCATTTCTACCGGATGCCGACCCGCATTTCCCAGAATTAGGCCGATCTCCGGCTGCGTAGTCACCCGCTAGTGACGCGTTTCGCCACTGGTTTGCCGCCTTGGGCTTTGTTAAAGGCCCTGCAAGCGCCTAGTCTGGGCGTTGCCCGATACCAACAGGAGCGGCGCCATGACCAATGAAATCCGCCTCGCATTTGCGCACCCGTCCGAACGGTCCGAAGCCACCTCTGGCCCCGATCCGCTGGACCGGATTTCCCTGCGCGACCATATCGTCGAGGTAGACATCGGGGCGTTCCAGCAGGAGCGCGGCCAGATGCAGCGTGTCTGTTTCAACGTCGTGGTCGAGGTGCGTCCGTTGTCCGGGGCGGTCGAGGACGATGTGGACCGCATCCTGTCTTATGACCGCGTGACCGAGGCGATTGCCCATGAACTGGCCGCCGAGCGGCTCAATCTTCTGGAAACGCTGGCCGAGCGCGTCGCCGAACGCATCCTGCATGAGCCACAGGCGATGCGGGTGTTCGTGCGGATCGAAAAGCTGGACCGGGGGCCGGGGGCTCTTGGCGTGGAGATCGTGCGCAGCCGCAAGGCATCATTGGCCCCCGTCGAAGAGGCCGGCGAGGACGAGGCACCCCATCCGCGTGTTGTGTTCTTGTCCAACGAGGCGATCACGTCGCCATACCTTACGGGCTGGATTGACCAGCTGGAACGGGACGGCGTGCCGGTGATCTTTTGCGTCGGGGCCGGCGATGCGCCCGCGCCGCGTACCGGCCATGCCATGACCCAGCGGCGGATCGACCTTCTGTCGATCGAGCAGAACGCTTGGGTGCTGGCTTCGAAAGACCCGCGCTGTGTGGTGGTGAATACCCGGACCGAGCTGGACTGGGCGATGAAGAACGGGCAGTTCTGTGTCTGGGCGCCGTCCAAGATCGTGCTGGATGCGGTGGATGGCCCGTCGGCGCAGCCGCGCGACGCGGTGGCGCTGGGCGTCTGGTTTGCCGAGTTGGTGCAGGCGCGGCGGTTCTGGACCGTCGGCGCGATACCGCCCGAAGGCGCGAAACTTCCGGTGCGGGCCGTCCCTGTCGACGCAGAGCAGTTCTGAGCGCTTGCCTTTCGGCTGGCAATTGCGCATTCAGCATTCATGACGGATTATTTTCGTGCGCTCCCCCAGACCGATGCCGCGCGTCCGGAAGGCGCGCTGGTGCTCGCAGGGGGCTGGTGTTGGTTTACTCATGTTGAACATTTGCGGCGCGGCGCGCCGCCCGAGGTGATTTCTGCGCGCGACGTGCCCGAGGATGTGCTGGCGGCGATGACCGCCACGCGATCCAAGCTGGGGCGGGTGCGTATGGACCGCCCCCAGATCATGGGCATCCTGAACGTGACCCCGGACAGTTTTTCGGATGGTGGCGCGCATGTCGGACCGGCCCGAGGGCTGGCCCATGCGCGGGTCATGGTTGATGCTGGGGCAAGCCTTATTGACGTCGGAGGTGAATCCACACGCCCCGGCGCGATGGAAGTGCCACCCGAGGCCGAGATTGCCCGCACCGCGCCGGTAATCGCCGCGATTTCCAACGTGTTGCAGGTGCCGATCAGCATCGACACGCGCAAGGCGGTGGTGGCGCGGGCCGCGCTGGACGAAGGGGCATTTCTTGTCAATGACGTGTCCGGCTTCACATTCGACCCGGCGCTGAAGACATTGTGCGTGGAGCGCGCGGTGCCGATCTGCGTCATGCATGCGCAGGGCGATCCGGAGACCATGCAGGGCGATCCGCGTTATGACGACGTGCTTCTGGACGTGTACGATTTCCTGGCCGCCCAGGTCAGCATGCTGACCGGGCTGGGCATCCCGCGTGATCAGATCCTTGTTGATCCCGGCATCGGTTTTGGCAAGCGGATCGAGCACAACCTTGCCCTTCTTGCGCGGCTGAGCCTGTTTCACAGCCTTGGCTGCCCGATACTGCTGGGGGCGTCGCGCAAGGGGTTCATCGGCAAGATCGGCAATGCGCCGGAGGCCGATCAGCGGGGGCCGGGATCTGTGGCCGTCGCGCTGGAAGGCTTTGCGCAGGGGGCGCAGGTTGTGCGGGTGCATGATGTGGCCGAAACACGGCAGGCCCTGCAATTGTGGCAGGCAGTGACGACAGGAGAGTATCATGGTGCGTAAGTTTTTTGGCACGGACGGAGTGCGCGGCACAGCGAACCAGCATCCGATGACCGCGGAGATGGCTTTGCGCATCGGCGCTGCCGTGGGGCGGTATTTCCGCAATGACGGGACCAACCAGCATCGCGTGGTGATTGGCAAGGATACGCGCCTTTCCGGATATATGTTTGAGAACGCGCTGACGGCGGGGCTTACGAGCACGGGGATGAACGTGCTGTTGCTGGGGCCGGTCCCGACCCCCGCGGTGGGCCTGTTGACCAATTCCATGCGCGCGGATCTGGGGGTCATGATCTCGGCCAGCCACAACCCGGCGGAAGACAATGGCATCAAGTTTTTCGGACCGGATGGTTTCAAGCTTTCGGACGAGGCCGAGCTGGAAATCGAACGGCTGATCGAAGAAGGGGTCGAACCGGTGCATGCCCAGAATATCGGGCGTGCAAAACGGATCGACGACGGGCGGTTCCGGTATATCGAGCGGGTCAAAAGCTCATTGCCGCGCGCGCTGCCGCTTACGGGGATCAAGGTGGTGATCGACTGCGCCAACGGGGCGGCCTATCGCGCGGCTCCCGAAGCGCTCTGGGAGCTTGGCGCGGACGTCATTCCGGTTGGCACGTCGCCGAATGGTCTGAACATCAACAAGAATTGCGGCTCGACCAAGCCGCAAACCGCCAGTGAAGCCGTTGTGGCGCATGGCGCGGATGTGGGGATCTGCCTGGATGGTGACGCGGACCGCGTCATGATCATCGACGAAACCGGCAAGGTGGCCGATGGCGACCAGATCATGGCGGTGCTGGCATCGCGTTGGGCCGCCGAAGGGCGGCTCAAGGGGGAAGCATTGGTTGCGACCGTGATGTCGAACCTCGGGCTTGAGCGGTATCTCGAAGGGCGTGGATTGCGACTTGAGCGGACGGCGGTCGGAGACCGTTACGTGGTCGAAGCGATGCGCAAGGGGGGCTACAACCTTGGTGGGGAACAGTCGGGCCATATCGTGATGACCGACTATGCCACGACCGGGGATGGCCTGATGGCGGGCTTGCAGTTCCTCGCGGCCATGGTGGGGACCGGGCAGAAGGCGTCCGAGCTTGCCCATGTTTTCGAAGCTGTGCCGCAAATGCTCAAGAACGTGCGGTATCAAGTCGGGCAGGCGCCGCTGGAGATGGATGCGGTCAAGTCGGCGATCGCCGATGCCGAGGCTGCGTTGACCGGGAAAGGGCGGCTGTTGATCCGCAAGTCCGGTACGGAGCCGTTGATCCGGGTTATGGCGGAATGCGAAGATTCCGTGTTGCTGGAGCAGACCGTCGATGGCGTGGTGGATGCGGTGAGCGCGGCGGTGGCGGGCTGATCAGACCGCGCCGAAAAGTCGCTTCAGCGCGCCGTACTGGCTGAGCCCGACGCCGGCTAGGATCAGCATGGTGGCCCAGAGCAGCGAGGGCTGCACGGGTTCGGCAAGGAAGACCGCCCCGAGCAGGACGGACCAGAGCGGCACCATGTAATTGGTGAGGCTCATGAAAACCGGCCCGGCGCTTCGGATCACGACATTGCGCAAAAGGTTCGCGCCTGCGGTGGGAACGAGGCCCAGCAACACGACGTAGAACAACCCCCGGGGTGCCGGGATTTCCGGCAGGCCATGGTTGATGAGCGCCATGGGCACAACGAGGCCCATGCCGAAGACCAGCGTGATCGCCGAAAGGCCTACGGCGTCGATCGGGGGCAGGCGGCGCATGACGATTGACGATACAGAATAGCAGCAGGCCGCCCCGAGACAGGCGAAACGGCCCACGGTTTCCAGTGCGTTACCCGAGCTTTGAAAGGCGCCGGGGCCGATCAGCACCAGAACGCCAATGAAACCGATGACAAAGCCGATGCTGCGGCGCAGGGTCATTCGCTCGCCGGGGATGAAGACATGCGCCAGAGGCAGGGTGATCAGCGCAACTGCTGCCATTGATACTCCGGCAAAGCCCGAGGTCACGAATTGCTGGGCAAAGGACAGGAGCATGAAGGGGATGGCAACACTCAGCAGAGAGACCAGCCCGAGGCCGCGCCAATCGGTGTCCTCTGACGTAAACAGGCGCCCGCCGAGCGCCTGCCAGAGAGTCACTGTCAGGACGGCGGCAAAGCTGATCCGGCCAGCGGCCACCCAGAGCGGGGGCAGGTAGCCCAGCGCCAGTTTCTGCACCATGAAGGTGCCGCCCCAGATCACGCCTAGCGCGGCGACCATGAGCCAGCTTTGGGGGGTGATGTCAGGGGATTGCTTCATGGAATGTCCTTAAGGCAATTGACCCCGGCGCGGGGGCCGGGGTCAATCGTTTTCGTCAGATAAAACTCTTGCTGCGGGAAGGCCCCGCGCGCAATCAGTTCTTTTCTTTGTCGACCATTTTGCCAGCCGAGATCCACGGCATCATGCCGCGCAGTTTCTCGCCGGTGGCTTCGATCTGGTGCTCGTCATTGTGACGGCGGGCCGCTTTGATGGTCGGCTGACCCACGGCGTTTTCGAGCATGAAGTCGCGCACGAATTTGCCCTGCTGGATGTCGGTGAGGACGTCCTTCATGGCTTTCTTGGTCTGCTCGTAAGGCAGGATGCGCGGGCCGGTGACGTACTGGCCATACTCGGCGGTGTTCGAGATCGAGTAGTCCATGTTGGCGATGCCGCCTTCATAGATCAGGTCCACGATCAGCTTCACTTCGTGCAGACATTCGAAATAGGCCATTTCCGGTGCGTAGCCGGCTTCTACCAGGGTTTCGAAACCGCAGCGGATCAGTTCCACGAGACCACCGCAGAGAACGGCCTGTTCACCAAAGAGGTCGGTTTCGCATTCTTCACGGAAGTTGGTTTCGATGATGCCCGAGCGACCGCCGCCGATGGCGGAGCAGTAGGACAGGCCGATTTCCAGCGCCTTGCCGGTTGCGTCGCGGTCAACCGCCACGAGGCAGGGCACGCCGCCGCCTTTGGTGTATTCGCCGCGCACGGTGTGGCCGGGGCCTTTGGGGGCCATCATGATGACGTCGACGCCGTCTTTGGGCTCGATCAGGCCGAAATGCACGTTCAGGCCGTGGGCAAAGGCAATGGCTGCGCCTTCACGGATGTTGTCGTGCACGTATTTCTTGTAGGTCTCTGCCTGAAGCTCATCGGGCATGGTGAACATGATCAGGTCGCACCATGCGGCAGCTTCCGCGATGCCCATGACCTGCAGGCCTTCGCCTTCGGCTTTCTTGGCCGAGGGGCTGCCTTCACGCAGAGCGACAACAACGTTCTTGGCACCCGAGTCGCGCAGGTTCAGCGCGTGGGCGTGGCCCTGCGAGCCATAGCCGAGGATGGCCACTTTCATGTCCTTGATCAGGTTAATGTCGCAATCGCGATCGTAGTAAACGCGCATATCGGCGCTCCCTCTTGTTTGATATCTCTGGGGCGATCATAGGGGGGCGGCCGCGGAAGGCGAGCGGTGTTGGGCGCTATATTTCGCGAAATATTGCGCTAGCTATTCGTCAGAATGTGGTTTATCGCATGATTCATGCTTGATGATCTCGACAGGCGCATACTTCGCCACATGCAGGCTGATCCGCAGCAATCGATTCCCGATCTTGCGGACCGGCTTACTGTGACCACGTCGCGCCTGACCCGACGGATCGAGAAGCTGCGTGAAACGGGCGTGTTGCGGGGGCAGCGGGCGGTGATCGACTGGCAGGCGTTGGGCTATGCCGTCGAAGTGAGTTTGCGGGTGACGCTGGACAAGACACAGTCGCGGGCCTTTGACGATTTCATTGCCGCGGCGCGGGACATTCCCGAGGTGCTCGAAATCCAGACCTTTCTCGGGCAGGTGGATGTGCGGCTTTCAGTGATCGCGCGGGACATGCCGCATTATCAGGAGATTTACCGCGCACGTATCCTGACACTGCCGCATATCGCCGACATTGAAGCGTTGATGCATGTGGCGCGGATCAAGTCGGACGAGAACCTGCCGGTATGATCGAGCTGGACGAGATCGATCGCGGGCTGCTGCGCGCCCTGAGTGAAGATGCGACACGCAATGCGGGGGCTTTGGGGCGGGCCTTTGGGCTGAGCCAGCCCGCGACGTGGCGGCGGATCAAGCGGTTGCAAGACAGTGGCGTCATTGCCGGGCGGCGGCTTGATCTGGACGCGGAGAAGCTGGGCTTTGGGGTGACGGTGTTTCTGGGCGTGAAGCTGGCCACCAAGGGGCAGATTTCGCTGGAGGATTTCGAGCGTGCGGTGACGGCGATTCCAGAGGTGCAGACGGTGGAGCATGTGCTGGGCATGTATGATTACCGGCTGAGGGTCACGGCGCGCGACATTCCGGATTTCGAACGGGTGCTGCGGCGGCGGATCATGACCTTGCCGGGTGTCGGCAACGTGGATGCCAATGTGCTGTTGAGCGAGGAACGTCGGCCGGGGCCGCTTTGAGCCTTTGCTTTGACGCGCATTCGCGCTAGCCCTTGGGCAACAGACAAAGGAGTTTTCCCATGGCGAGCGAGATTGATCCCGGCGGTTTGGACGAGTTCTCGGTGGTGTTCACCGACCGGTCCCTGAACCACATGTCAGCGGCGTTTCAGCAGGTGATGCTGGACATCAACGCGATGCTGAAAGAGGTGTACAACGCGGATGCAGTGGCGCTGGTGCCCGGCGGCGGCACCTATGGCATGGAGGCCGTTGCGCGCCAGTTCGCGCGCGGGGCAACGACGCTGGTGGTGCGCAATGGCTGGTTCTCCTATCGCTGGAGCCAGATTTTCGAGGCCGGGGGATTCGCCGCCGAAAGCACGGTGATGAAGGCACGTCAGACCGGCAACGGGGCCACGGCGCCGTTTGCACCTGCACCGATCGATGAGGTGGTTTCCAAGATCAAGGACGTGAAACCCGACGTGGTCTTCGCACCGCATGTCGAGACAAGCGCGGGGGTCATCCTGCCGGATGACTATATCGCGGCAATGGCGGCCGCGGCGCATGAGGTGGGTGCGTTGATGGTGCTTGACTGTATCGCGTCGGGCTGTGTCTGGGTGGATATGCAGGCGCTGGGGGTGGACGTGCTGTGTTCCGCGCCGCAAAAGGGCTGGTCCGCCTCGCCGTCCGCCGGGTTGGTGATGATGTCGGCGCGGGCGTTGGAGCGTCTGGAGACGACCGAAAGCGACAGCTTTGCCATCGATCTCAAGAAATGGCGGTCGATCATGGCGGCCTATGAAAACGGTGGGCATGCCTATCACGCGACCATGCCGACGGACGCGTTCAGGGCCTTCCGCGATACCATGCTGGAAACCCGCGACTATGGCTTTGACCGGCTGCGCGAGGCGCAATGGGCCCTTGGCAATGGCGTGCGGCGGATGCTGAAAGAAAAAGGCATTCAATCGGTGGCTGCCGAAGGGTTCGGGGCGCCGGGGGTGGTGGTGAACTATACCTCGGACCCGGGCGTTCAGAACGGTAGCAAATTCGCCGCCGAGGGCATGCAGATCGCCGCCGGGGTGCCGCTGGCCTGTGATGAACCCGAGGGATTCATGACCTTCCGTCTGGGCCTCTTCGGACTGGACAAGCTTTATGATGTGGACGGGACGATGGCGAGGCTGAAAACGGTGCTCGACAAGGTGCTGTAAGATCGCGCCAAAAACGCCCTAGTCTTCCTTTTGCCAAAAATATCCCGGGGGTCCGGGGGCTGGCCCCCGGCCTCGCTAAAGGCACGATACTACCGTGCCCCAAGACCCATCTGCATCAGCGTCTTGCGCACGGGGGCCATGGAATAGAGCGCATTCAGGCCCATTGCGCGGGCATCGCGCAGTGGGCGGGCCTCCATCATCGACGCCCGGTTTAGAAGGTCGATGCCCTTCACGCGCAGCTTGACCTCGGTAAAGCGCTTGCGGTGGTAGGTTTCGAGCATCTTCTCGTTGCCGAGTTCCGCCGGGTTGGCCTTGGCCAGATCCAGAAGGATGCGCATGTCCCCGAGAGACATGTTCAAACCTTGCGCTCCGATCGGGGGCACCACGTGGGCCGCTTCGGCCACCAGCGCGAGGCGCTCTCCGTAAAGACATTCGGCAGATTGCGAGATGATCGGCCAGATCGTGCGGCGCGAGGCGAGTGTGAGCGGGCCGAACAGCGAACAGGAGCGTTCGGTCATCGCAGCCTCGAATGCGGGCACGTCCATTTCGAACAATTCCTTGGCGCGCGGGCCGCGCTCCATCCAGACCAGTGCGGACGAGGGCTTGCCCTGGTAATCGGGCAGGGGCACCAGCGTAAAGGGGCCGCCCGAGCGGTGGATTTCGGTCGAGACATTGCAGTGCGGGATCGGGTGGGTCACGGCAAAGGCCAGCGCCTTTTGACCATAGCGGGTGGTGCGCACCTTGATCCCGGCGGCCTCGCGCATGGGTGAATTGCGGCCATCGGCGGCGATGACAAGGCGGCAACGGGTCTGGGTGCCGTCCGAAAGGCCGACGCGGGCCTCGTTCGTGCGGGTAAACAGCGACGTTGTCGCCGTTCCAAGGCGCAGGTCGACATTGTCCATTTCCGACAGCCGGGCCAGCATCTCGCGGCGCAGCAGCCAGTTGGGCAGGTTCCAGCCGAAGGGCAGATCGGAAATGTCCGTGGCGTTGAAATCATTGATGATGCGCGGCTCGGGTGTTTCGCCGCCCGCGTCGACGATGCGCATGATCTGCAGGGGCGCCGCGTGCTCATCAAGGCGCTGCCACAACCCGGCCTCGTCAAGCAGGCCACGCGCGGGTTGCAGGAAAGCAGTGGTGCGCAGGTCCGACCCGGCGGCGTCGCGTTCGGTGACGGGCGGTGTCGGGTCGACGCATTGCACCGAGAAACCGGCGCTTGCAAAGGCGGCGGCTGCGGTCAGCCCGGCGATGCCACCGCCGGAAACCAGGATGTCGACTTGTGTGAGGGTGGTCATGGGAAAGCCTCCTGAACCCGGAACTTAGTCCTGTGCGGGCCGGGTTCCAAGAGGCGTAATTGTCATCCCCGCGAGATGACCAGCAGAATGATCCAGATCACGGGAACCGCAGCGACGGCAGGCATGTAGAGACCGGGGATACCATAGGCATAGATCGCCGAACCCCATGCCGCGACCACGGCCAGCAGCACGGCGTAGATCGCCTTGAGGCCCGCGGCAGAGATGACTTCGTCATGGGCGGCTTCGTGGGTTTCAGCAGGGGCGGAGGTGTTTGCGGTTTCGGTCAGGCTCATCAGAGGCTCCTGTAGGCGATGGTTTCGAGTCGAATCACATATACAAGTGCGAATATGTGAATGGCAATGTGTTTTGCTGCACTGCAGCATTGCTGCCGGTCCCTTACGATGCCTTTCCTCTGCATGCAATCCGAACCGGCGGGTTCACGCCCAGTTGATGACTGCCCAAACGGTTCCCAGATCAGGAACAGTCTGCCAGCCCAAGTGCCGGACAGGGTCAAAAGGGCGGGAGAATCGGCGCGTCTTCTGGTCGGAAAGGGCGGGCATCATTGGGAAAAGCGTGGGGTCAAAGCGTTTTTGATACGGACATTCAACATCTCCTGCTGCGTGCAGGATATAAATGTGAATTGAAAAAGCATCTTTTGATCGGGCGAACTGTCGCAGTCTCCGCCTGCGCTCAGCTCAGTTTCCGCAGAAACGCAGCCAGGTCGTCGGTGTGATGATGGATGTGCTCCGCATCATGCGGATCGGGTGCGACGTGCACGGTGCGCATCCCCATTTCGTGTGGCGCCTGAAGGTTGCGCGGATCGTCTTCGAACATCGCTGCGGTTTCGGTATCCACACCATCAATTTTGAACACGGTTTCATAGGCTTCGCGTTCCGGTTTGGGGCGGAACCCGGCATGTTCCACGCCATAGACCGCATCGAACAACCCATCCAGCCCCCGCGCCGCCAGCACCCGTTCGGCATAGGGGGCGGTGCCGTTCGTATAGACGATGGCCCGCCCCGGCAGGGCACGGATATGCGCCGCCAACTGCGCGTCCGGTTCAAGGTGGTCCAGCGAAATGTCATGCACTTCGGTCAGGTAGGGACCGGGGTCGACATCATGTTCGCGCATCAGGCCCGCGAGGGTCGTGCCATAGGTGGCCCAGTAATGGCGGCGCAAGTGGTCGGCCTTGGGCTGATCGACGCCAAGCGCCTGCATCACGAAGCGCGTCATGCGCACTTCGATCTGATCGAACAGCCGCGCCTGCGGCGGATAGAGGGTGTTGTCGAGGTCGAACACCCAGGTCGAGACATGTACGAAGGATTCCTTTGGCATGGACGGAAGGTAGGTGTTTGACCGCAACGGCGCAATGGCGGGAAAGACGCTGCGGTGCCGTATGGGGTTGCATGATTGCCCCGAGCGCTTAGTCTGGCGCGCAATAAGACGGGGAGACGCGCCGATGGCTCAGGTGAAATCAACCAACAAGGATGCATATACGCTGATCCTTGAAGCGATTGACGTGGGCGTGTTCAAACCCGGCGACAGGTTGGTGGAAAGTGATCTGGCCGAACGCTTTGGCGTGTCGCGCACACCGATCCGCGAGGCGTTGCAACGCCTCGAGACGCAATCCCTGCTGGCGCGGGACGGGCGCAGTCTGATCGTGTCGTCGCTGGATCACAATCAGATGGCCGAGCTGTACGTGGTGCGTACCGAGCTGGAAGGGCTGGCCGCGCGGTTGGCGGCACGTCATGCCACGAATGAAGAGGTGCGGGTGCTTCAGGACATGGTGGATGCGGATCACAAGCTGGTGGACGACCCCTCCGCGCTTGCCCGGTCGAACCGGCGGTTTCACAAGCAGATCCATCTTGCCTCGCACAACCGCTATCTCGTGCAGCAGCTTGACCTTGTGCATCGCTCGATGGCGTTGATGGCGACCACGTCGATTGCTGCCGAGGGACGGGGGACCGACACGCTAATCGAACACCAGAAGATCGTGGATGCGATTGCAGCACGAGACGAGGAAGGCGCCTATAACGCGCTGCGCGATCATATTTCGCAAGCCTTCGTGACGCGGCTCAAGCAAGAAAGCGACGGCTGATCTATTCAGACGAAAAGCTGGTATGGGCCTGTGTGCCTTCGGCAGTTTTGCCGTGGGCGGTCTTGTCCCAGTAATAGGGGATGATCAGCAGTTCGATCAGAGCCTTGTAAGCCGCGAGCGTTGCCAGTGGGAAATAGAAAGCCATGGTCAGCACGAAAGGGTAGAGCCGTTCCCGGCCCTGACCAAGGATCGAGGTGAGCGCGATGAGTGCGCTCATGATCCCGGCGCTGATCATCAGCGCGGCGATGCCGCCGATCACCGCCGGGGGCAAGGTTTCGGCAAGCGGGTGGCCGAACCCCAGTGCTGCCCCCCAGAAGCTCCAGATCAGCGGCGCCAGCACGAACTGGGTCAGGGTGGTCATGAAGACCATGTGAAAGCCGAAGAACTTGCGCGGGCCAAGGTCCCGCCACAACTGGCGGGGTGCGCGCATGTGCACGAGGTAGGTGATCATGAACCCCTTGAGCCAGCGCGAGCGTTGCCGGATCCAGGCGATGGGGCGGCAATTGGCTTCTTCCTGCGTGACCGTGTGCATGAGTTCGGTGCGGTAGCCGAACCGGGCCAGCCTATAGCCGAGGTCTGCGTCCTCGGTGACGTTATGCGCGTCCCAGCCGCCGACATGTTCGATGGCCGCACGGCGCAGGAACAGGGTTGTCCCGCCAAGCGGCACGGCCAGCCCCATGCGCGCAAGCCCAGGCAGGACGATGCGGAACCACGTGGCGTATTCGATGGTGAAACAGCGCGACAGCCAGTTGGTATAGGGGTTGTAATAATCCAGCACCCCTTGAAGACAGGCCACGTCGGGTGCGGCGTGGGCAAAGTGCCGGGCGACCTGTTCGAGCTGGTCCTTGGCCGGGGCATCCTCGGCATCCCAGATGCCGATGATGTCGCCCTTGCAGAAGTCCAGCGCGTAGTTCAGCGCGCGTGGCTTGGTGGTGAGTCCGGACCCGGCCGGAACCTGAACCACGCGCATCCATCTTGGCAGGCGCGTCTGGGCGATGGTCTGGCGGGTCAGGGTGTCCTTTTCTTCGAGCACCAGCACCACGTCGAGCAAGGCGCGCGGATAGGTGAGGCGGGTCAGGCGGCGGATCAGGGCGTGGGCGATTTCCTTTTCGCGGAACAGGGGCACCATGACCGAAATGCGGGGCAGCGGCGCGAGTGAGGACGGCGGAGGGAGAGGCGGGTTTTTGCGGGGCATCATGTGCAAGATCAGGGCGGTGTTTTTCATCACTGCCGCGATCAAAAGCGACAGCAGCGCCCATGCCATGACCCCGGCAAAGAGCAGCCCGGGCAGGAACAGGAGCATCAGGGCTGCACAGGCGAGCAAGCCAAGCAGGAGTGCGGTCCGGGGCGGGGTGCGAATGTCCCAGCCGCGACAGCTGAATTGAGGAGCCACCCGCGTTTCGGCCAGTGTTGTCAGTGCTTTGCGATGCGTGACGGAGAGGTATTGCATGACCTGATCCTCGGGGGCGACAACGAGATTGGCGCTGCGCAGGTCAGGCGGGAGTTGAGGGCGGATTTCCTCGAACCGGTCGGCGCGCCCGATGGCGAGAGTCAGAACGCCGTCCTCGATCGCCCATGGGACAAGGCAATATTTCAGGCAGAGATGCGGCGGCAGATGCGACGCCAACCGGGGGTCGGGCGGTTCGCGTGTCAGGTCGACCTGGTGCGTCGCAAACCGCGCCGCCTGCCGGTTTCGCAGGTCGTGATCGGAAATCCAGCCGCGGGAGCGCAGAATATCCGAAAGCGTGGCCTGCCAGCGCCGCTGGGCGCGGAGTGCGTAGAAGAGTTGCCACGGTGTAATAAGGTCGTGTTCGATCAGATCCCGCCCGAGCGGCATGTGATCGTCTTGGCGGGGCGGCAAGGCTTCCCGGAAAACACGCATGACCGGGTCGTTCATCCACTTTACCCACGACATTCTGACTGCATCGCCAGAATGCGCGGGGAAAGGTTAATGCGCCGTTAAGGAAGGTTTACACGCCCGACGTTTCAGGAGCGCTCTGCCATGTAAGCGGCAAATTTCTCGAACAGGTAGAAGCTGTCCTGCGGGCCGGGGCTGGCTTCGGGGTGGTGCTGGACCGAGAAGACCGGCTTGTCGGCGATGCGAATACCGCAGTTCGACCCGTCAAACAGGGAGACATGGGTTTCGAGGACGCCCTCGGGCAGGGTCTGGCTATCCACGGCGAAGCCATGGTTCATCGAGGTGATTTCAACCTTGCCGGTGTCGTTGTCCTTGACCGGGTGGTTGGCGCCGTGGTGGCCGTGGTTCATCTTGATGGTCTTGGCACCCAGCGCCAGCGCGAGCATCTGGTGGCCCAGGCAGATGCCAAAGACCGGCAGGTCGGCCTTGAGCACGTCCTTGATCATCGGCACAGCATATTCGCCGGTTGCCGCCGGGTCTCCGGGGCCATTGGAGAGGAAAACGCCGTCCGGATTGTGGGCTAGAACCTCTTCGGCGGTTGCGGTGGCGGGCAGAACGGTGACGTCACAGCCTGCCGAAGCGAGGCAGCGCAGGATGTTGCGCTTGGCACCAAAATCGACCGCGACGACCTTGTGCTTGGGGGCTTGCTGGCGGGTATAGCCCTCGGGCCAGGCCCAGCGCATTTCGTCCCAGTGGTAGGATTGCGCGCAGGTCACGTCCTTGGCGAGGTCCAGCCCTTCGAGGCCGGAGAACGCGCGTGCCTTGGCGATCAGCGCCTCGGTATCGAACTTGCCCTCGGGGTCATGGGCCAGCGCCACGTGCGGGGCGCCCTGCTGGCGGATGGCGCGGGTCAGACGGCGCGTATCGACGCCACCAATCGCAATACGCCCGCGCGCGGCGAGCCAGTTGGAGAGCGTATCTGCCGACCGCCAGTTCGAGGGCTCGGTGGGATCCCATTTCACGACCATGCCTTCGGCCACGGGATCGGCGGTTTCGTCATCCTCGGGGGTGACGCCGGTATTGCCGATATGCGGGAAGGTGAAGGTCACGACCTGCCCGGCATAAGACGGGTCGGTCATGATTTCCTGGTAGCCGGTCATGGCGGTGTTGAAGCAGAGCTCGGCCACTGTCTCGCCGGTGGCGCCGAAACCGCGTCCGTAAAACAGCGTCCCATCGGCAAGAGCAAGGCAAGCGGTCGGGTGGGAAGGGGGCTGTTGGGCCATGGTGCGACTCTCCGGCTGACAAATTGGCCGATACCTATGTCGGGGTGGGGACAGCGTCAAGCGCCGAACGCAGCAAAACAAGGCCGAAGTTGACCTCGGGGCGCGCGGGGTGCAGGCGGTTGCGAGTCGGGTTGGGGTTTTGTATGGTCCCGGCCTTATGTTTGACATGAAATGGCAGGGCCCAATGACACTGCGGGACGAAATTAACACGGCGATGAAACAGGCGATGCGCGACCGCGCCGCCGAGCGTCTGTCGACTTTGCGGCTGATCACGGCGGCTATCAAGGACCGCGACATTGCCGCGCGCTCAGAAGGCGAAGATCGTAGCGGGGTGGATGACGGTGAAATCCTCAGCATTCTGGCCAAGATGGTAAAGCAGCGTCAGGAAAGCGCGCGCACCTATGAAGAGGGCGGGCGGCTGGATCTGGCAGAACGCGAGATCTCGGAAATCGGTGTGATCGAAGAGTTCCTGCCCAAGCAGCTTTCCGAGGGAGAGGTCAATGCGGCGATCAAGGCAATCGTGGCCGAAGTTGGAGCCAACTCGATTCGCGACATGGGCAAGGTGATGGGCGCGCTCAAGGCGCAGTACACCGGGCAGATGGATTTCGGCAAGGTCGGCCCTATGGTCAAGGATGCCCTCAACCAGGGCTGAAATTTCAGGAAATCAGCAAAGAAAAGGCCCGGATGTTTGATCCGGGCCTTTTTCATGACGCGTGTGTCGGTCTAGACGAATACGAAGTCGTCGTCGGTGATCAACGCCGCATTTACGCCAGTCAGTACAAAATCGATACCGTTGTCCATCTCAACGAGTGCGCCATCGGCTGTGCCGGTGACGGTGTAGCCATGGTTGGCCGACGCGATGCGGATCAGGTCGACGCCGTCTTCAAAGTCGAGGATCACATCCAGACCGTTGTTGACCGTATCGCGGAACACGAACTGATCCGCGTCTGCACCACCGCGTAGGATATCGTTGCCGACACCCCCGCGAAGATAGTCATTGCCGTCCCCACCAAACAGGACATCGTTGCCGCTGCTTCCGGTAAGCGTGTCATTGCCCTGGCGGCCAAACATCAAGTCATTGCCGTCGCCGCCATGCATGGCATCATTGCCGCGTTCCCCCCGCAGGGTGTCATCTCCGATATTGCCGAAAATCGTATCGTCGCCATCGCCGCCCGAGACAAAGTCCGAACCGCTGCCGGCTTCGATCAAGTCCTCTCCGTCGCCGCCAACAAGAGAGTCCGCGCCGCTGTTGCCGAACATGCGGTCATTTCCATCGCCGCCCAGCAAGGTATCGTCGTCGTTGCCTCCGCGCATGTAATCGTTGCCGGAGCCGCCCATCAGGGAATCGTCCCCGTCTCCGCCGCGCAGGAAGTCGCGTGCCGCTCCGCCCCAAAGCACGTCGTTGCCATCTTCACCGGTCAAGGTGTCGGTTCCGGCGTCGCCGTAAAGGGTGTCGTCATGTGCGCCGCCATTGAGGCTGTCGTCGTTGTTGCCGCCATAGAGAACGTCTGCGCCACCCTCGCCAATCAGGGTATCGGCGCCGTTGCCTCCGTCCAAGTGATCGGCGCCCCACCCCCCTTTGAGAACATCCGAGCCAGTACCGCCAATCAGACTGTCGTGGCCAGCGCTTCCCATCAGCAGATCATTGCCCTCGCCACCATCGAGTATGTCGTTGCCATTTCCGCCACGCATCACGTCGTGGCCGCTGTCGCCACCCATGGTGTCGTTGTGATCCCCGCCAAACATGCGATCATTTCCGCCGCCGCCGGACATCAGGTCGTTGCCGAGGTCGCCATACAACCAGTCAGACCCCGCCCCACCGAACATGGTGTCATGCCCGAATTGGCCGTACAGGGTGTCATTCCCCAACTCACCGTGCAGGATGTCGTGATCGATCCCCCCATACAGGACATCGTTGCCGGTACCGCCCAGGACGGTGTCATTGCCTTCGCCGCCGACCACGCTGTCCGAGCCGGCGCCGGCATCGATGTAGTCCGCGCTGCCCTCGCCAAGGATCGTGTCGGCGCCCATGCCGCCATAGAGGATATCGCTTCCCCCACCGCCTTCGATGAGATCGTTCCCCTCTTCGCCGAAGAGCAGGTCGTTTCCTTCGCCACCATAGAGCGTGTCGTTGCCATCTCCGCCAAAGGCGATGTCATTCTGGGCGCCGCCGAACAACAGGTCGTTGCCGCCGCGCGCAACGAAAACCCCGCGTCCGTCATTCAGGGTGAACACGTTGTCGTTTTCTGTTCCATAAAACAGCACTGCGACGTCTGCGAATACGATAACGGACTCGGTGTCGTCGATCGTGAAATCGTAAGGTCCGGCAGCCGCGATGATCTCGGCGTCGCTGAGGGTCGGCAAACGGAATATTACGTCTTCGGGATTCGGAATCACCGGCGGAAGAATGGGCATGGAAGTGCCTCGCTTTCATGAATTGAACGCAAATATGGCGCAATAATGTCAAGAATGAGGCGAATTGTACGCGTCGGTCAATGGAAACGCTGAATCATAAATTAACTGTTTCCTGATTGGCGACAACGCTCAAGGGGTCGGCCAAAGCACCGGGAACCAGTCTTCACGCAGTTTCTGGCCGGGTGTCATGTCATGACCGGGGAAGGGCGGCGAGGTACGACCGGGGCGTTCGACATAACGCGCGTCATCGCCGAGAAGGCGGAGCGAAAAGGCGCGGCGGCGGGTGGTCGAGGTATTCCCGCGTGCACCGTGCAGTACATCATAGTTGAAGGCGACGGCGTCGCCGGGCTGCATGGCCCATTCCAACACCTTCATGCCCTCGGCATCCGGATCGGGGATGGGCATGTAGTCATCTTCGTTCGGGAAGAAGCTTTCTTCGCTGACCCAGCGGGTCGGCAGCACGGGTTTTTCCCAGCGGTGGGATCCGGCCACCATGCGCAGGGTGGCGTCTTCGACCGGGTCGAGGGGGGACCAGAAGCTGATCGTCTGTTTGCCTTCGACAAAGTAATAGGGGCCGTCGGTATGCCAGGGGGTCGCCATCGAGGTGCCAGGTTCCTTGACCAGAACGTGATCGTGGAACATCTGGACGCTGTCTGACTGCATCAGCTGCGCGGCGACTTCGGCGGCGGGGGAGGTTTCGATCACCGCGCGGAACTCCGGGATGCGCTGCCAGTTGCAGTAATCATCGAAGAACCGCCCCGACTCGCCTGCTTTCTTGTTTTCTGAGGCAAAGGGGCCGGGCTCGGCCATGTTGCGGGCCACACCGGCGCGCAGGGTCTCGACATGATCGGCAAAAAGCCCCCGGATCAGGACCACGCCGTCTTTCTGAAAGGCGTCGATATCGGATTGTGTGACCGTGACCATGGCGGTGTCTCCTGTTGCCGGACCGGGCGGCACAGTGGGCGCGCCGCGCGGGGAGGTCAAGGGCGGATCAGCCGTGCGCGAGGTGGTGGCGCAGGCTGTGAGTCATCTCGACAAGCCGGGGGCCAAGTTCAGTCTCGATCCGCTCGCGGGGCAGGAAAGAGGAGGGGCCGCCAAAGGCAAAAGCCATGTTGGGCGTGCCCTCGGAGCGGGAGGGGAAAGGCACGGCGGCGGTATGCACCCCGGCGTGCCAGTCGCCGTAATCCGCGATGAAGCCGCGGGCAGCCAACTCGTCTTTCGCTGCATGAAGGCTGCGTTGGCGTTCTGGCCAGGCTTCGGGGCCGTAGTGGTCTTCGAGTTCGGCTTCGATCTCGGCCTGTTCGGCGGGGCTGCTGCCGGCGAAATAGGCAAGCCCGGAGGCGGTGCGCGCGAGGGACACGCGCGAGCCGACGCCGAGCTGGATCGACACAACGCTGTTGGGGGCGCGGGCCACGGCGAGGTAGGCCATGGTCGGGCCATCGCGCGCGGCCATGACAACCTGCACACCTTCACCCGCCTCGTTGGCAAGGCGTTGCATGTGTTTCTTGGCCTCGTCCCGCATCGGGATCGAGCCGAGGCAGGCAAAGCCCAGCGACAAAACAGGAATGCCGATCCGGTAGCGCCCGGTCTGTTCGTCATAAAGCAGGTAGCCACCCTGCATCAGCGTGTAGGTCAGGCGCGAGACGGTGGAGTTGGGCAGGCCGGTGCGTTGGGCGAGGTCACGGTTGGACAGACCGGCGCGGTCGTCAGGGCGAAAGGCACGCAGCACATCAAGGCCACGCGAGAGGGCGGTGACGAACTGGCGGTCCGTTTCCGTGGATTTCGCGGCGGGGCCGTCAGAGGTGGGGAGGCGTTTTCTCATATCGAAGCCTTGGGCATTTGGTGGCGCTGTCTATCGGTCATGTGAGGTCTTTCCACAAGACCTTGCCCGCGCCGGATTTGGGCAGGGCCTCGACGAATTGCACGATGGAGGGGCATTTGTAGGCGGCCATCTGGGTACGGCACCATGCGGTGATTTCGTCTTCGGTTGGCTGCGTTCCAGCGCGCGCAACGACCACCGCCTTGACGCATTCGCCTCGGCGCGGGTCGGTGGCGCCGATGACGCAGGCTTCGGCGATGTCCGGGTGATGCAGCATGAGCATTTCGATCTCGGCAGGCCAGACCTTGAACCCAGCGGCGTTGATCATGCGTTTCACGCGATCGACCATGAAGAAATACCCGTCGGCGTCGCGATAGCCGATATCGCCGGATCGAAAGAAGGGCAGACCGTCGATCTGGATGAAGGCTTCGGCAGTTTCCTCGGGGCGCTGCCAGTAGCCGGTGAAGTTCTGGGGCGAAAACATGATGATCTCGCCCACCTCGCCATGGGGCAGTTCGGCGCCGGTGTCAGGGTCGATCACGCGGGAATCGACCTGATACAGCGGTTGGCCAAGGCATTGCGGTTTTGGCGCATCAATGGGGTTCACATGGGTTGCGGCCATGGTTTCTGAGAGGCCGTAGCCTTCGACATAGTCGAGCCCCAGCATGTCCTTGAGCTTGCCTGCGATGGCGGCGGGCATTGCCGCGCCGCCGCCGCCGATCATTTCGAGGCTGGAGAGGTCGTAGCTGTCAAAGTCCGGATCGTTCACGAGGTCGATGGCCATGGTTGCGATCGAGCGCCAGCGGGCAATGCGGTAGCGCGCGATCAGGGCAGCGGCCAGTTTCGAAGACCACCGCGGCAGGATCACCAAGGTGCCGCCGGTCATCAGTGGGCCGTGCATGCCGTTCTGCATGCCCGTGACGTGAAAGAAGGGCAGCGCGCCGAGGTGAACGGTGGTTTCGTCGACCGGGTTCCACAGGATACCGGCCACAAGGGAGCACATGACAGATCGGTGGGTGTGTACACAGCCTTTGGGTTGGCCGGTGGTGCCGGAACTGTAGGGGATCACGCAGAGGTCGTCCGGAGTTGTGATCCGGGGGGCGGGCTTGTGGGCTTCAGCCAGCGCCGTCGAAAATCCGGTGATGCCAAGAGCCTCGGCTTCGGCTTCGGACAGGGTTGCCGTTGCGCCGGGGATGGGCAGGTCGAAGTCGGGATCGGCCATGTCCGCATAGCGCGCGCCGATGATATGGTCGAGATCGCCGCGTTTCAGGGCAGGCAGGATGTTGTCGAGCAGTTCCAGCCCGCAGATCGCGATTTTGGCGCCGGTATCCGCAACGAGATAGTCAAGCTCGGCGCTTCGGTTCATCGGGTTGACCGGGATCACCGCGCCGCCTGCGCGCAGGACGCCGAAACAGGCGATGATATGTTGCGGGCAGTTTTGGGTATAGATCAGCACCCGGTCGCCGCGCTCGAGACCGATCTGTTGCAGGTAGCCCGCCATGGCCTCGGCCTTGTGCCAGAGATCGGCATAGCTGATCTCGTTGCCTTGGTAGATCACCGCCGTCTTTTCGCCCAGCCGCGCGGCAGATCGTTCGAGGTTGGCATCCATGGTGGTGTCGGGAATCTCGTAATCCCACGGTTTTCCGGTGGGCCAGAAATCCGGTTGGCGCGCCTCGGGCGACGTGATGTGACGCCGTGGTATGGTATCATCCAGAAACAAGCGCATGCCCCCCTCATATGCATGTCCGACAATGTGCCGTTACGTTATTTATTCCGCATCGTGAAATTGATTTCCGCACGATTGACGGGTGAAATCAAGGGTGCAACAAATCAAAAAGACTTGGCAGGTGGCCATGTCAGGAGGAATTTGACCGCGCTGGCGCGTGTGGCTGGCGTGTGGGCGCAGGAGGAGACACAGATGGACGAGAGTCAAAAGGTTTCAACGGAAATGGTGGGCGACGTTGCCCTGATCTGTATCGACAACCCGCCGGTGAATGCGGGCGGTGTGGCGGTGCGCCGTGGCATTCAGCAGGCGGTGGAAGAGATCAACGCGGGGGGCACCGCCAAGGCCATCGGGCTTTACTGTGCCGGGCGGACCTTTGTCGCCGGGGCGGATATCACCGAATTCGGCAAGCCGCCGCAGGCGCCGATGATGCCGGAGCTCTATGACATCGTCGAAGCCTCGGGCGTCCCTCTGGTCTGTGCCATTCACGGCACGGCTTTGGGCGGTGGGCTGGAACTCGCCATGGCGTGCCATGCGCGTGTTGCTTTGCCGGGCGCGCGGGTTGGTCTGCCCGAAATCCATCTGGGTCTGTTGCCAGGGGCCGGGGGCACCCAGCGGGCGCCGCGTCTGGCCGGGATTGCGGCTGCGCTGGACATGAGCCTTTCGGGGCGGCAGGTGTCAGTGGCCGAGGCTCTCAAGATGGGGCTGGTGGACCGGATCGACGAGGGCGAGCCGCGCGATGTGGCGCTCAAGGCCGCACAGGATGTGGCGGCGGGAACACTGAAGACACGCCGCACGCGCGACATTGAAACGGTGGCGGACGCAGAGGCAATTGCCGCCGCACGGGCGATGGTGAAAAAGAAATCGCCGCTGTTGTTGTCGCCGGTGCGCTGCATCGATGCGATCGAAGCTTCGATGGGGGATTTCGACGCGGGCATGAAGATCGAGCGCGCCGCCTTCATAGAGTGCCTGGCGCATGACCAGAGCCGGGGCATGATCCATGCCTTTTTTGGCGAACGGGCCGTGGCGAATATCCCCGAGAAAAAGGCCGCGTCGCGCGACATTGGCAGCATCGGCGTGATTGGTGGCGGCACTATGGGATCGGGGATTTCGACCTCGGCGTTGATGGCGGGCCTGCCGGTGACACTGGTGGAAGTCACCGAAGAGGCGCTCGAGCGTGGGGTGAAGACGATCACCGGCAATCTGGATGGTGCGGTAAAACGCGGCAAGATGAGCGCCGAGAAACGCGACGCTGCGCTGGCAAACCTGACACCGGCGGTCGGGCTGGAAGCACTATCGGACGTGGATCTGGTGATCGAGGCCGTCTTTGAGAAGATGGAGATCAAGAAGGAGATCTTCGGTAAGCTCGACACGATCTGTAAACCGGGGGCGGTTCTGGCTTCGAACACGTCTTATCTCGACATCAACGAGATCGCCGCTGAAACCAGCCGCCCGGCGGATGTGCTGGGCCTGCATTTTTTCTCGCCCGCGCATATCATGCGGCTGTTGGAAGTGGTGGTCGGGGCCAAGACCGCGCCCGAGGTTGTTGCGACGGGCTTTGCGCTTGCCAAGCGGATGAAGAAGGTCGCCGTGCGCGCAGGTGTCTGTGACGGGTTTATCGGCAACCGCATTCTTGGACATTACCTTAAGACCGCGAGCTATCTTGTGCAGGACGGGGCGCACCCGGATCAGGTGGACAAGGCGCTGGAAGGGTTCGGCTTTGCCATGGGGCCGCATCGCGTGGGCGACCTTGCGGGGCTGGACATCGGCTACATGACCCGCAAGCGGCTTGAGGCGACGCGACCCGCCGAGGAACGCTATGGCGGTGCAATTGCAGACCGGCTGAGTGAAAACGGCTGGAACGGGCGCAAGACCGGAAAGGGGTATTTCCTGTATGAAGATGGCAAGACGCTGGAGAACCCGGACCTGAACGCCATCATTGACGAGGAACGCGCCAAAGCGGGCATTACGCCGCGCGATTTCAGCGATGAAGAGATCGTGGACCGTTACATGACGGCGATGATTTCCGAGGCCGCGCGGGTGGTCGAAGACGGGATCGCACTGCGCCCCGTCGACGTCGATGTGGTGTTCCTGATGGGCTATGGCTTCCCGCGTTTCCGCGGCGGGCCGTTGCATTATGCCGACACGATTGGCGCTGCGGAGCTTGTGCGCCGGATTGAAACCTATGCGCAGGAAGACGCGTATTACTGGCAGGTGCCTGAAATTCTGCGCCGCATGGCCGAGGATGGCAGCACATTCGCCGACATGAACAGGGGGAAATGAGATGGACCTGAGTTATTCCGCCGAGGAAATCGCGTTTCGCGACGAGGTGCGGGCCTTTCTGGCCGAGAACCTGCCCGCGCATATCTCGGACGCAGTACGCGCCGGGGGGGAGTTGGACAAGGCAACCATGGAAGAATGGCACGCCATTCTGAACAGCAAGGGCTGGCTCGCGACGATCTGGCCCAAGGAGTTTGGCGGCCCCGGCTGGAGCCCGGTGCAGAAGCATATCTTTGACGAGGAGTGCAACCGCGCCTATGCGCCGAGGATCGTGCCCTTTGGGCTGGGCATGCTGGGGCCGGTGCTGCAGAAATTCGGAACCAAGGCACAGCAGGACCATTACCTGCCGCGTATTCTGGATGGCACGGATTGGTGGTGTCAGGGCTATTCGGAACCCGGCGCCGGATCGGACCTTGCCTCGCTCAAGACCCGCGCGGTGCGCGAGGGCGACGAATGGGTGATCAACGGTCAGAAGACATGGACGACGCTTGGCCAGCATGCGGACTGGATCTTCTGCCTGTGCCGGACCGACCCGGAGGCCAAGCAGCAGGAAGGCATCAGCTTCATCCTTGTTGATCTCAAGACACCGGGTATCGAGATGCGCCCGATCAAGCTGATCGAAGGGGGGCACGAGGTCAACGAAGTGTTCTTTACGGATGTGCGGGTGCCCTATGGAAACCTTGTCGGACAGGAGAACAAGGGCTGGACGATTGCCAAGTACCTTTTGACCCATGAACGCACCGGCATTGCCGGGGTGGGCGCGTCGATGCAGGCGCTGGAAGAGGTCAAGGCGCTGGCCCGGCAGGTGCGCCGGGGCGGCAAGCCGCTGATTGAAGATCCGCTTTTCGCGGCGCGGATCGCGCGGGCCGAGATTGACCTTGAGGCGATGAAGATCACCAACCTGCGGATGTTGTTCCAAGCGCAGCAACAGGGCGCGCCGGGGCCGGAAACCTCGATCCTCAAGATCAAGGGGACGGTGATCAACCAGGAACTAAACGATCTGGCGCGTCGGGCGTTGGGTCCGGCGGCGGCACCCTTCCCGGGCTTTGTGAATGACGGCAACCTGATGTTCGGACCGCCCGATACGGCCCACAGCGCGGCGACCTATTTCAACAATCGCAAAACCTCGATTTTCGGTGGATCAAACGAGATCCAGCGCAACATCCTGACCAAGACCATGCTGGAGCTCTGAGAGATGGATTTCAACCTGACCGAAGACCGGCAGATGCTGTCGGACACGCTGAACCGCTTTCTCGGGGATCAATACCCGGTCGAGCATCGTAACAAGGTGGCCTATGAGGCGCCGTTTCATGATCCTGCGCTATGGGATCAGCTGGTGGAACTGGGCGCGCTCTATGCGCTGGCCGGGGAAGATGCGGGCGGCTTTGGCGGCACCGGGTTTGATATCTCGGTGGTGTTTGAGGCACTGGGGCGCGCATTGTGCCCCGAGCCCGTGCTTGGCGCGGCGATGGCAGCGCGGCTGTTGGGCGCTGTCGGGGAAGATAGCGAGGCATTGCTCTCGGGCGCGTCGAAATACGCGGTCGCGATCACCGAGCTGGATGCGCCCTACGAGGTGAACGACATTGCCGCTGTCGCAAGTGCGTGTGGCGACGGCCATGTCCTGAGCGGGCGCAAGAGCACCGTGTATGGCGGGCAGGTCGCGGATGTGTTCCTTGTTGCGGCCAAGCTGGACGGCGCGGTGGCGCTCTTTGAGGTGCAGGCCGGGGATGCCAGCGTGACGGGCTATGCGATGATGGATGGCGGCGGCGCGGCAGAAGTGTTGCTCGACGACACGCCGGGGCGTCTGTTGCTGGCGGATGCGTCGGCGGCGCTGGAAGACGCGGTGAATGCCGGGATCGTTGCGCTCTGTGCCGAAGCGGTGGGGGCGATGGATGTGACCCATGCCATGACCGTGGACTATCTCAAGCAGCGCAAGCAGTTTGGCGTTCCGATCGGCAAGTTCCAGGTGTTGCAGCATCGGGCTGTCGACATGCTGACCGAGATCGAGCAGGCGCGTTCGATCACGATCAAGGCAGCAGCTGATCTGGGCAGTGACGATGCTGCGCTGTCGGCGTCGATGGCCAAGAACATGGTGGGCCGCGCGGCGCGGCTGGTGGCGGAAGAGGCGATACAGATGCATGGCGGGATCGCCATGACATGGGAATATGCCGTTAGCCATTATGCCAAGCGTTTGGTGATGCTGGACGCGCAGCTTGGTGACACCGATTATCACCTGAGCCGGGTGATGGCGGGCTACGCGGCCTGATCCGTCCCTTTTCGGAAAACACTGGCGCGGTCCTTTTGGGCCGCGCCTTTTTGCTCACCCAAGTATTCCGGGCCAGTTTGCCAGCCCCTTGGCGATATTGCCGGGGATGTCCTGCCGCCAAAGCTCCTGCGCGCGCAGGTTGTAATTGAGGTAGAGCGTGTTCTCGTGGATCGTCCATGCCTCTGGTATGGTGGGGGCGAGATAGCCCTTGGACGCAGCGTAGGCGCAGTAGCCCCCAAAGACAGGGGCATAGGCGCGTGGATTGGCTTCGAAGGTTGCGGCGTTTTCGGCGCTTGAGAAAAGCCATGTCGCGCCGTTCCACATCAGCTTGTGGGCATCGCTCCCGGCAACGGGTTTCTGCATGGTGAAATAGGCCACCGGGTCATAGCCGTTGATGGCCAGCGGATTCTGAAACACTTCGGGTTCGCGCGCAAGGGCGGCGCGGGGCGCGAGGGCAAGGCCCAGTGGGGCGGTGGCCAAAAGGCCAAGGGTGGTACGGCGTGTCAGCATGTCGGTCCTCCTGATCTGCAATGGAGATTAGGCAGATATTTCGTCAAGAGGACCCCACCTGACCGAGGTGTGATCGCTTCGTGAACATGGCGGCTTCGGCTGTGAGGCGCTTTTGCGCTATGGTGAGGCCAGGAGTTCACGTTTCGGAGGATGCCCGATGGCGAGACATTTGTTTTCACGGCGGAGCGCGTTGGTCACCGGGGGGGCTGCGCTGATGACGGGCGGGTCGGGGCTATTGGCGCCGGCGCGGGCCAAGTCGCTTGCGCCAACGCGCTCGATGCGGGGCGGGGCGAACAATTACCGCCCCGGAGCGCCGATCGTCGAACGGATCGGGGGCGGCGGGTTCTGGATGTATGGGACGGTCCGACGCGCGGGCGACGGGGCGCCTCTGGCGGGGCAGCGCATCCAGATCTGGGCGCATACCACCGAAGGGCACGAGCGCGACTGGCACAGCCATGGCGCGACGCTGACCAATGATAAGGGCGAATTCCGGCTGGAGATGCCCCAGATCGTCCCCGCGTTCGGCCAGCCTCACGGGCATCTGGCTTATGACAGCGGCGAATTTGAAACGGTGTTCCTGCGCCCTGTCATGAAGAGTTCGAAGGACACAAAACTTCGGGCGGATTTTGTGCTTAACCCGGTCTGAGCAGGTGCGCAGTCTGGCGATCTGGGGGACGGGCGCCTGTGTTCTGATGGTGCCGTTTGCGCTGGCCACGCAGAGCCCGCTGTTACAGTGGCGGGACGCGCCCTATGTCGTGGCGGGTTTTGCAGGGATACTGGCGATGACGGTCATGGTTTTTCAGCCGCTGCTGGCGGCGGCGGAGCTGCCGGGGCTATTGCGCCAGAGGGCGCGGCGTGTGCACAGGTGGGTCGGCCTGTTGGTTCTGACGCTGGTGGGGGTGCATGTGGCGGGGCTGTGGCTGACCAGCCCGCCGGACATGATCGACGCATTGTTGTTCCGCTCGCCCACGCCGTTTTCCGTCTGGGGTGTATTGGCGATGTGGGCGTTGGTCCTGTCGGCGGGCTTGGCGGCGATGGGGCCACCCATGCGCCCGCGCTTGTGGCGCATCCTGCACACCGCACTGTTCCTCGTAATCATGGTTGGGAGCGTGGTGCATGCCCTGTTGATCGAGGGCACCATGGAGACCGTTTCCAAGTCTGTGCTGTGTGCTGTTCTGATCTGGGTGACAGTTGGGGCGGTTCTGCGACGGCGCGTCTGGGTTGTACTGCTGCGCCGTCAACGCTGATCGGCGCAAGAAAAGGCGGCACCGGGGCGCCGCCTGAAGAGTTCACCGTTGAAACGGTGTTCAGAGAACTTCGAAAAGACCCGCCGCGCCCATGCCGCCGCCGACACACATGGTACAGACCACGTATTTCGTGCCCCGGCGTTTGCCTTCGATGAGCGCATGGCCGACCATGCGCGCGCCGGACATGCCATAGGGGTGGCCGATGGAAATCGCGCCGCCGTTCACGTTGAGCAATTCGTTCGGGATGCCCAACACGCGCGCGGAATGCAGCACCTGGCAGGCGAACGCCTCGTTGAGCTCCCAGAGGCCGATATCGTCCATGGTCAGCCCATGCGCCTTGAGCAGCTTAGGGACTGCGTGGATCGGGCCTATACCCATCTCGTCGGGTTCCAGCCCGGCGGCCATGACACCGACATAGCGCCCCAGCGGGGTCAGGCCGCGCTGTTCGGCCAGCTTGGCCTCCATTACAACCGAGGCCGAGGCACCATCAGACAGTTGCGAGGCGTTGCCTGCGGTGATGTGCTGGCCTTGTTTCACGACCTGCCCATCCTTGAACACGGGCTGCAGGCCCTGAAGATTTTCAAGCGTTGTGCCGGGGCGGTTGCCTTCGTCTTTTTCTAGCGTCACCTCGTGGAACGAGATTTCCTTGGTCTCCTTGTCCATCACGCCCATCGACGAGGTCAGGGGCACGATCTCGTCATCAAATTTGCCTGCCGTCTGTGCCGCGGCGGTGCGCTGTTGGCTTTGCAGGGCATAGGCGTCCTGATCCTCGCGGGTGACGCCATAGCGGTCAGCGACAATCTCGGCGGTTTCCAGCATGGTCATGTAGAGTGCGGGCTTGTGTTCCTTGATCCACGGATCTCCCGCGCGGTCGGTGCGCATGTTCTGGTTTTGAACCAGTGAAACGGATTCGACGCCGCCGCCGATGACGACATCCATACCGTCATGCACAACCTGCTTGGCCGCCGTGGCAATTGCCATCATGCCGCTGGCGCATTGGCGGTCGAGCGACATGCCCGCCACAGATACCGGAAGTCCTGCGCGGATCACGGCCTGACGCGCGATATTGCCCCCGGTGCTGCCCTGCTGGATCGCGGCACCAACGATGCAATCGTCAACTTCGTGTCCTTCGAGACCGGCGCGTGACACAGCGTGGCTAACGGCGTGGCCGATCAACTCCTGGGCCTGCGTGTTGTTGAAGGCACCGCGATAGGCCTTGCCGATCGGGGTGCGGGCGGTGGAGACAATAAGGGCGTCGCGCATGGGTCTTGTCCTGTTGCTGGTGATTAGGCTTTTTTCTCGAAGAAGAGGTTTTTCCACTGCGCCACGAGGGCGGGCTTGTCCTCTCCACGGATTTCGACTGTGACGTTCCACATCATTTCCTGAACGCCGGGCTGGGGTTCACTGTAGCGCGCCAGCGTAAAGCGGCCGCGAATCTCGGACCCCGAGCGCACCGGGGCGACAAAGCGGACGCGGTCAAAACCGTAATTGACCCCGGTTTCGGCATTGGCGGTCTTGGGGACGGCCTCGGCCACCATCTGCGGCAAGAGGGCAAGGGTCAGGAACCCGTGCGCGATGGTGCCGCCAAAGGGCGACTCCTTGGCCGCTTCCGGGTCGGTGTGAATGTACTGGTGATCCCCTGTGGTGTCGGCAAAGGCATCAATCATGGCCTGATCGATGCGAATCCACTTGGACAGGCCGTATTCAAGGCCGACGCCCTCTTTGGGCTCAAGCAGGCTGGCAATCATGGGTCCGGCTCCCTGAAAATTTGGTCATTTCGTTCCTGTGGGCGGATGAGAGCGAATTTTTTGGCTTGTGTCAATCTGCGGAATGCTATTCCGCATAGCGAAAATAAGTTAATTGCCACGTTTTTTCAGGGGGAAAGCACGGGATTGGTGGGTGGGTGAAAAAAAGAGACGCCACGTCAGGTTGGGCATAACGGGGTGCAGAGCGGCAAAGTTGCGGGGTGAAAGTCGATCAGGGAGGACTTGCAATGACTTCGGCTGAAGAGGTGCACGTGCGCTATGAAAAGGACGGGCGGATCGGGCGAATTACCCTGAACCGGCCCGCAGTGCGCAATGCGATTTCAATGGCGATGCCGGGCCAGATTGCGGCGGCGGTGGCGGAGGCGGAGGCCGACCCCGAGGTACATGTCATGGTGCTTTCCGGGGCAGGCGAGGCGTTTTGCGCGGGCTATGACCTGACCGAGTTTGCTCAGGCGGAAGGGCCGAATCCGGGCGTTCAGGAGATGCCATGGGATCCGATGCAGGATTACCAGTTCATGTGGAAAAACACGCAGGATTTCATGAGCTTGTTTCGGGCGATGAAGCCGGTGGTCTGCAAGGTGCATGGGTTTGCGGTGGCGGGCGGATCGGACATCGCGCTTTGTGCCGACCTGACGATCATGGCTGAGGATGCGCAAATCGGGTACATGCCGGCGCGGGTCTGGGGCTGTCCGACGACGGCGATGTGGGTCTATCGGCTGGGGCCGGAAAAGGCCAAGCGCATGCTGTTGACCGGGGACAAGATCACCGGGCGCGAGGCGGCGGATATGGGTCTTGTGCTCAAGGCGGTGCCTGAGGACGCGCTGGATGATGAGGTCGAAGCGCTGGCCGCGCGGATGGCGAGTGTGCCCGTAAACCAGTTGGCAATGCAGAAGATGGTGATCAACCAGGCGGTGGAGATGGCCGGGATCAACCAGACGCAGCGACTTGCCACGGTGTTCGACGGGATCACGCGGCATTCACCCGAGGGTATGAACTTCAAGGCACGCTCCGAGCAGAAGGGCTGGAAACAGGCGGTGCGTGAACGCGATGAGGGCACGTTTGACTGGACCACGAACGAGGAAATGCCCCGGCGCAATCGTTAGACCTTGGTCTGGTTGCGCGGGGTGTCTGCCGGGCCTAGTTTGGCGACGCGTTGAGATGAGGAGGACCACCCCATGCATATGAGCGATGAGCGCGAAATCGCGGCCCCCGTTGCCGAGGTCTGGGCGGCGCTTTTGAGTGCGGATGTGCTGCAGGCCTGTGTGCCCGGTGCCAAGGAAGTGACCGGGACGCCCGAGGACGGGTTTGAGGCCGTGGTGGTGCAGAAGGTTGGCCCCGTGAAAGCGACGTTCAAGGGGCAGGTCGTGCTCTCGAACATGGTCGAAGGGGAAAGCCTGACACTGACCGGCGAAGGCAAGGGCGGCGCTGCCGGTTTTGCCAAGGGGGGGGCGGACGTGACCCTGGCGGCAAGCGAAACCGGGACTTTGCTGAGCTATGAGGTGGACGCGAAAGTCGGGGGCAAGCTGGCCCAGCTGGGCTCGCGGTTGATCGACGGGTTTGCCAAGAAAATGGCGGATCAGTTCTTTACCAACCTTCAGGAGCATCTGGAGGGGCCTGCGGACGATGAGCCTGAGGGCGTGCCGGAGAACGCCGAGGAAGAGCAGGGCGAAAAGAAAGGCCTGTTCAAGCGACTTAGGGGCGGCTGAGCGCCGCTGACCCTGCGCGAATGCACAGGTTGGTCTCTTGGTTTGCGACTTGGCCTTTGGCGCGAGGGTGATACCTTGCGCGGGCGAAGGCGTGAGGGGACTGATGGAAACGATTGTCGACATAAGTGATGTGCGAAAGACCTATGCGGGCGGGTTCGAGGCGCTGAAAGGCGTGACCCTGTCGATCCGCAAGGGCGAGATACTGGCATTGCTCGGGCCAAATGGTGCTGGAAAGACCACTTTGATTTCAACAATTTGCGGTATCACCAACCCGGGGTCGGGCACGATCGCCGTTGGTGGGCATGACGTGGTGCGCGACTATCGCGCGGCGCGACGGCTGATTGGGCTGGTGCCGCAGGAGATCAATCTGGAACCCTTTTCCAAGGTCAGGGATACGGTCGCGTTTTCGCGCGGGCTGTTTGGCAAGCCCAAGGATGACGCGCTGATCGAACGTATCCTGCGACAACTGTCGCTTTGGGATAAACGCGACGCGCGGGTTCTGGAACTGTCGGGGGGCATGAAGCGCCGGGTCCTTATTGCCAAGGCGCTGGCCCATGAGCCCGAGGTGCTGTTCCTTGATGAGCCCACCGCGGGCGTGGACGTGGAGCTGCGCAAGGAGATGTGGGAGATCGTGGCCGAGATGAAGGCACAGGGTACGACGATCATCCTGACAACGCATTATATCGAAGAGGCCGAGGCGATTGCCGACCGGGTTGGCGTAATCAATGGCGGGCAGCTCTTGCTGGTCGAGGAAAAGACGGCGTTGATGCAGCGGCTGGGGCAGAAGTGCCTGCAGATTGACCTGCAGGAGCCGGTTGAGGCCGTGCCTGAGGCGCTGGCCGCCTATGGGCTGGAGCTTGCCGATGACGGGCAGGCGCTGCGCTATACCTATGACACACGGGGTGAAAGCACCGGGATCACGCGGCTCTTGGGCGATTTGTCGGCCGCCGGGTTGTCCTTGCGCGACATCCACACGGAACAATCGAGCCTTGAAGACATCTTTGTCGGGCTGGTCAAGGAGGGCGCGGCATGAACTGGGCAGCGATCCGCGCGATGTATGTTTCTGAAATGACCCGGTTCTTTCGAACGATTGCGCAGAGTTTCATTTCTCCGGTGATTTCGACATCACTGTATTTCGTCGTATTCGGTGCCGCCATCGGCAGCCGCATCGACCAGGTCGAAGGCGTGAGCTATGGCGCCTTTATCGTGCCGGGGCTGATCATGCTGTCGGTGATGACACAGGCCTTGTCGAACGCGTCCTTTGGTATCTATTTCCCGAAGTTCATCGGCACGATTTATGAATTGCTGTCCGCGCCGGTGAATTTCCTTGAGATCGTTCTGGGCTTTGTAGGGGCGGCGGCGACCAAGGCGTTGTTTATCGGGCTGGTTATTCTGGGCACGGCGGCCTTGTTCGTGGATGTGCAGATCCAGCACCCGCTGGCGATGCTGACCTTTCTTGTTCTGACGTGCCTGAGTTTTGCGCTTTTCGGGTTCATCATCGGCATCTGGGCCGGGAATTTCGAACAACTGCAACTCGTACCGCTTTTGGTGGTGACGCCGCTGGTGTTCCTTGGCGGCTCGTTCTATTCGATCTCGATGCTGCCGCCGATCTGGCAGAAGATCACGCTGTTCAATCCGGTGGTTTACCTGATTTCGGGCTTTCGCTGGTCGTTCTTCGGGGTTGCGGACGTGCCGATCGGGATGAGTCTTTTGGCGATTGCCGGGTTCACGGCGCTGTGCCTTGGAGTGATCTGGTGGATCTTCAAGACCGGGTGGCGCATTCGCAGTTAGGGCACTCCTCATGGCCGGGCGGGCTTTCGTCGCGTCAATATTTCCTCAACACGGCAGGTTTCGTTGAACGCTTGCCTTGTGAAAGGGGGCAGGGCGTTCTACATCCGAAGACATGAAACGCTGGATCCCTTTCGTCAAATCGCCACCGACTGTGGCTGTTGTGCGCCTGAGTGGCATGATTGCAAGCGGTCCGCGTGGCCCGTTGAACGATGCGGCATTGGGTCCGGTTCTGGAAAAGGCGTTCCGCCGGGGCAAACCGGCGGCCGTCGCTCTGGAGATCAATTCGCCCGGCGGCAGCCCGGTGCAAAGCTCGATGATCGGCAATCGTATCCGGCGGCTGGCCGAGGAAAAGGACATCCCGGTTTTTGCCTTTGTTGAGGATGTAGCCGCATCGGGGGGCTATTGGCTCGCTGCGGCGGCGGACGAAATTTACGCGGATGACAATTCGATTGTCGGCTCGATCGGGGTGATCTCGGCCGGGTTCGGGGCGCATGTGTTCCTGTCCCGGCAAGGGCTTGAGCGGCGGGTGCACACGGCTGGGAAATCCAAGTCGATGCTGGACCCGTTCAAGCCCGAGAAACCGGAAGACGTGCAACGGTTGACCGCGCTTTTGGAACAGATCCATGCGAGCTTTATCCGGCATGTGAAGACACGCCGAGGGGCAAAACTCGAGAATGTGCCGGAGCTGTTCACCGGCGAGGTGTGGATCGGTCGCGAGGCGGAAAAACTGGGCCTGATCGACGGGTTGGGGCACATGGTGCCCGTGCTCAAGGAAAAGTTCGGCAAGGACGTCAAGCTGCGCCGTTATGGCATGCGCCGCTCGGTCTGGCAGCGCTTTGGCGCCAACGTGGCGCAGGATGCACTGGCCGGGATAGAGGAGCGGGCGGAATACGCGCGTTTTGGCCTCTGACGTGATTATCAAGATTGTCTCTCTGTTCCTGGTGGGCATGGCAGTGCTGGCCATGTTCGGAAAGCTGCGCTTTCCGGGGCAGAAACGGTTACAATCGGCAAAATGCCCGAGCTGCGGGCGCTACAGGATTGGCAAGGGGCCTTGTCCCTGCCAGAAGGGCAAGGGGTAAGCATGGAGTGGGTTCTCGTCTCATTGGGGCTGGTAATCCTGCTTTTGGCCGGTGACGCGCTGGTGCGCGGCGCGGTCAACCTGTCGCTCAGGATCGGGATACCTGCGCTGATCGTGTCCCTGACCATCGTGGCCTTTGGCACCTCGGCGCCCGAATTGCTGATATCGCTGCAAGCGGCACTGAAGGGTGCGCCCGGTATTGCCATGGGCAACGTGGTCGGATCGAACACGGCCAATATCCTTTTGGTGCTGGGGATTCCGGCAATTCTGGCGACGCTGCACACCAGCCATTGCAACACGCGGCGCACCTATCTGTTCATGATCGCGGCGTCGATCTTGTTCATTTGCCTGTCTTATCGCGGCATTTTCACCTTCTGGTCGGGGGTCGTGCTGCTGAGCGCACTGGCCTTTGTTCTTGGGGACGCGTTCATGGCCGCGCGCAAGCACCGCAAGGAGGCTAGGGGGCTTGTCGTCGAGGACGAGGAAGAGCTTGAAGGCGCGGACCCTGACATGCCGTGGTGGCGGATCATCGTCTTCCTGGTACTGGGTCTGGTCGGGTTGCCGCTTGGTGCGGACCTGATGGTGGACAATGCCGAAGTGATTGCCCGCCGGTACGGGGTTTCGGAAGTGGTGATCGGCCTGACGCTGGTGGCCTTGGGCACATCGCTGCCGGAATTGGCGACGACGGTCATGGCGGCCCTGCGCCGACAGGCGGACGTGGCGCTGGGCAACGTGATCGGGTCGAACATGTTCAACCTGCTGGCCATCATCGGCATCACGTCGATCGTGGCTCCGATCCCGGTGGATATCGAGGAGCTGGAATTCGACCTGTTCGTCATGCTGGGCGCGTCGATCCTGATCGTGCCGTTCGTGTTCTTCCGGCAGGATATCAACCGGGTCTGGGGTATCGCCCTGACCCTGATGTATCTTACCTATGTGATGATCGTCCTTTCGTGACGGTCTGAAGGAGGGCAGTCGTGAAAAGAGCCTTGGTTACGGGTGCGGGCAAGCGGCTTGGCCGCGCCATGGCGCTTTATCTTGCAGAGCGCGGCTTTGATGTGGCGGTACATTACGCCAGCGCCGCCGACGAGGCGGAGGCTGTCGTTGACGAGATCCGGGCGATGGGCCGTCACGCGGTCGCGCTGCAGGCCGACCTGTTGCAGGAAGCCGAAACAGCGGCGCTTTTCGAGGCGGCGGTCTCAGGGCTGAACGGGCCGGTGACATGCCTTGTGAACAATGCATCGATCTTTGAATATGACCGGATCGAAACCGCGACTCGGGAGGGCTGGGACCGGCACATCGAAAGCAACCTGCGCGCGCCCTACGTGCTGATCCAGGCGATGGCCCGACAGGGGCTTGAGGCGCAGGAGGATGCCGGGGCAGAGCCGGTGGCGGCGGGGCTGGTGGTCAATATGGTGGACCAGCGGGTTCGCAAGCTTACGCCGGAGTTTTCGACCTATACCATTGCCAAGATGGGGCTTTGGGCGCTGACGCAGACCGCGGCGCAGGGGCTTGCGCCGCATATCCGGGTCAATGCGATCGGGCCGGGGCCGACCCTGCAGGGGGCGCGTCAGAGCGACCGGCACTTTGCGAACCAGCGGGCCAACACGGTATTGCAGCGCGGGGCGGATGCGGGGGACATCACCGCAGCTTTGGGCTATCTGCTCGATGCGAAGGCCGTGACCGGGCAGTTGATCTGTGTCGACGGCGGGCAGCACCTTGGCTGGCAAACCCCCGACATTCAGGGCGTGGAATAGGCCCGGGCGCGTCTGGTTTCAGGGTGACGTAAGGGCAAGTATTTCAGGTGCAGGAAGAAGCTCGGCGAGGTCTAAACCTGTCTCTCTCCTGCAAGTTTTGCACCGGGGCGCAAATCGTCACAAACGTGTTACATTTTTTGTAATGTTTTCAGTCCTTTGCTACGCATAGAAAAAATATTTATTTATTTCAAGTACTTAAAATAGTGCCTAAAAAATAGGCAAATCAACGAAGCGGGCCGAAAACAAGGAAAATTTCCGGTTCACGGAAAGATATCATCAGACTTATCCACAGGTTCGGTGGATTTGTTTTGCCTTGCGAAAAAACGCGGGAGATTGCAGGGCGCCCAAAAGAATCATATTTCGGTGGACTATGACATCCCAAGATCAAGAAACCCCTAACGCCCCCACCGGTTACGCCTGTATCCACGGATATCTGAAGACGCTGGACGGGTCGCCCGGTGTTTACCGGATGCTGGATGCGCAGGCGCGGGTGCTTTACGTGGGCAAGGCGCGGAACCTGCGGGCGCGGGTGTCGAACTATGCGCGACCGGGGGGGCATTCGGGGCGGATTGCGCGGATGATTTCCGAAACCGCGTCGATGATGTTTCTCACGACCAAGACGGAAACCGAGGCGCTGCTCTTGGAGCAGAACCTGATCAAGCAGCTCAAGCCGAAATACAATGTGCTGCTGCGCGACGACAAAAGCTTTCCCAATATCCTCGTGAGCAAGGCGCACGATTTTCCCCAGATCAAGAAACATCGCGGGGCAAAGAAGGAAAAGGGCAGCTACTACGGGCCGTTTGCCAGCGCGGGGGCGGTGAACCGGACGCTGAACCAGTTGCAGAAAGTGTTCCTGTTGCGCAATTGCTCGGACGCGATGTTCGAGAGCCGGACACGGCCTTGCCTGCTCTACCAGATCAAGCGGTGCTCGGGGCCTTGTGTCGACAAGATTTCCAAGGCGGATTACGCCGAAAGCGTGCGCGATGCAGAGCGGTTCCTGGCGGGGCGGTCGACGCAGATTCAGGAGACTTTGGCCAAGCAGATGCAGGCGGCTTCGGACGCGATGGAGTTCGAGCAGGCCGCATCGCTGCGCGACCGGATCAAGGCGTTGACCAATGTGCAGAGCGCGCAGGGGATCAACCCGCGCGGGGTGGCCGAAGCCGACGTGATCGCGCTGCATATGGAAAAGGGACAGGCCTGTGTGCAGGTGTTCTTTATCCGGGGGCATCAGAACTGGGGCAACCGGGATTTCTATCCGCGGGTGGGGGCCGAGATCGAGGCGGCAGAGGTGCTGGAGGCCTTTATCGGCCAGTTCTATGACACCAAGGACCCGGCACGGCAGCTGATCCTGAGCCACGGGATTGAAAACGCCGATCTGATGGCGGATGCGCTGACACAGAAGCTGGGTCGCAAGGTGGAGATTTTGGTGCCGCAGCGAGGCGAAAAGGCCGAACTGGTGGCCGGAGCGGCGCGCAATGCCCGCGAGAGCCTTGCGCGCAAGATGAGCGAGACCGCGACGCAGGCCAAGCTGTTGAAAGGACTGGCGGAAGCCTTTGACCTTGAAGGCCCGCCGCAGCGGATCGAGGTCTATGACAACAGCCATATTCAGGGCACCAACGCGGTTGGGGCGATGATTGTTGCCGGGCCCGAGGGGTTCATGAAAAACAGCTATCGCAAGTTCAATATCAAGGGGGATGCGCTCACGCCGGGGGATGATTTCGGCATGATGAAAGAGGTGCTGACCCGGCGGTTCAAGCGGCTGCTCAAGGAAGACCCGGACCGCGAAAACGGGATGTGGCCGGACCTTTTGCTGATCGATGGCGGCGCGGGGCAGGTCTCGGCCGTGGCCGAGATCATGCGCGAGATGGGGGTTGAGGACATCCCCATGGTGGGTGTCGCCAAGGGCGTGGATCGCGACGCGGGCAAGGAAGAGTTCCACCGCGTCGGGCAGCGGGTGATGGCGCTGCGCCACAATGATCCGGTGTTGTATTTCGTGCAGCGTTTGCGCGACGAGGCGCACCGGTTTGCGATTGGCACCCATCGGGCCAAGCGGGCCAAGGCGATTGGCGCGACGCCGCTGGATGATGTGCCGGGCGTGGGCGCGACGCGCAAGCGCGCCCTACTTGCGCATTTCGGGTCAACCAAGGCGGTGTCACGCGCCAACCTGGCCGATCTCAAGGCAGTGGATGGCATTTCGGACGCCTTGGCCGAAACCATCTATGATTATTTCCACGAACGCGGTTAGGCCGGGGCACGGTCCTGCACGAATTGCATGCGCACGACGCGATCCACGAAACCCGCCATGGCGTCGGGGCCGGAGGCGCGGTCCTTGACGTGGATGCAAATGTCTGGCCGTCGCGTGGCGATCATTGCCACGAGGTCGCCGCGCACGTCGTCAGGCAGGGAGCCGCCAATGATGGCGCAGGCAATATTGGGTTCATTTTCAAGCTGGTGCATGACCTCGGCATGGTCATGCGCGCCCAGCCAGTTGACCGGCAGGTGATCCAGCTGGCGGGGCACCTCGCTGATGACCTGACGCAGCTTGCCGATCAGGAGTACAACTGGTTTCATACTCTTCTCCTTTGCTTTGGCATATCGCGCGTGAGCCCATCATAGCACATTCGGTTCAAAGTCGGGCTAGCTGTTGTATTCAAAAGCCTTTAGGAAGGCAGACATGAACTGGACGATCCCAAATATCCTGTCGGTCCTGCGCCTTCTTGCGGCGCCGATGGTCGCTGTTATGTTCCTTTATTTCACGCGGCCTTATGCCGACTGGTTTGCGCTGTGCCTGTTCCTCGTGGCGGCGGTGACGGACTGGTTTGACGGCTATCTGGCGCGGGCCCTTGGGCAGGAGACCAAGCTGGGCGCAATGATCGACCCGATCGCCGACAAGGCCATGGTGGTGATCGCGTTGATGGTCATCGTGGGCTATTCGTCGATGTCGCCGTGGCTGGTGCTGCCGGCCACCGTGATCCTGTTCCGGGAAGTGTTCGTATCGGGCCTGCGCGAGTTCCTTGGGGACGTGGCCGGGACGCTTAAGGTGACAAAGCTTGCCAAATGGAAAACGGCCACGCAAATGATTGCAATCGCGACGCTTTTTGCCCAAGGCGTGTTCGAACATTACCTTGGCATGAGCGCCTGGGGCATGGATCAGGCGCTGGTGGATCAGGTCATGGCCGGGGAAGTCGAGGACCTTCAGGGGCTGCGTTGGAAATATGACGGCATGATCTGGTCGGGCTGGATCGGCATGGCGCTCTTGTGGATTGCGGCGGTGCTGACGGCGGTGACGGGGATCGACTATTTCAACAAGGCCAAGCCGCATTTGAAGGATTGACGCAGATGGATGTGCTTTACTTTGCATGGGTGCGAGAGCGGATCGGGGTGCCCAAGGAGACGGTCGACACAGGGGCCAAAACGGTGGCCGAGCTGGTTGAGGAACTGAAGGCGCGCGAAGAGCGTTACGCGGCAGCGTTTGCCGATCTGAGCGCGCTGCGGGTAGCGGTGGATCAGGAGCTGACCGACTTTGACGCATCGCTGGATGGCGTGCGCGAGGTGGCGTTTTTCCCGCCGATGACCGGAGGGTGACATGCGGATTTCGGTGCAGGAAGCGGCGTTCGATCTTGGGGCCGAGGCAAGCAGTTTTGCCAGTGGCCACAAGGACATGGGCGCGATCGTGACCTTTACCGGCGTGGTGCGGGACCTGGCGCGCGGAGATCTCGACCGGATGGTGATCGAGCATTATCCGGGCATGACCGAAAAGGCGCTGGAAAAGATTGCGAGCGAGGCGCAGGCGCGCTGGAACCTTGGCGATGTGCTGGTCATTCACCGCCACGGGGCGTTGGAGCCGGGGGACATGATCATGATGGTCGCCACGGCGGCGCCGCATCGCAAGGATGCCTTTGAGGCGGCGGAGTACCTGATGGATTACCTCAAATCGCGGGCGCCTTTCTGGAAGAAAGAGATCACGCGGGACGGGGCCGATTGGGTGGCCGCCAAGGACGAGGATGAGGACGCTCTCAGCCGTTGGTAAACGGGGTCTGAACGGGGCGATTCAGTGCAGAGGCGTCAGAGGGTCCGAATCGTGCTGAAACCCCTTGGTTAACAGGCAAAATGGCTTGCGGTTTTGCGTCGGTATCACGTCGGTATTGCGTCGGTATGGGCGGGCAAAATCGCTGGTTTAAGACGCCGGGCGGTGAGTTTGCCTGATGTGCACCGTTGTTGTCCAAAGGAGCGCGGAATCAAGCCCGAAGGGCGCCGCGCATCGCCCGACCGCCCCATGGGCGGGCGATTTGGAGAGTGCGGGCAGATTTCATTTGTGGAAGTGCTTGGTAAGATAAAGCGAGCATAACCGTCGTTTCATCGCCCACCCTCGGTCGGGCGATGCGCGGCTTGCTCTTATCCGCTCTGGTTCACCCGTTCGACATAGGCGCGCAGCTCTTCGGCCTCGTGGCGGGCATCGCGCAGGCCGTCCATGGCCGCCGAAAGCTCGGCCTCGGTCTGGGTGAGCTGGTTGGTCAGCTCGGCCTCGCGCTGTTGCAGGTAGGTGATCGCCTGATCGCGGGTTTCCTCGGCCTCGTGCAACTCCTGGCTCATGCGTTCGAGTTGGTCCACGTCGGATTGCGCGACGCGGGTGAAGCGGTGCACCAGCCAGTTGGCGAACCAGCCCATGCAGAAGGCCACGAAGAGGATGACGGCGGTCATCAGGATAAACTCAGTTCGTGTCATCGGTCGTGTTCTCCGTGCCGGTGGTGTCTGTTTCGGCGTTCGTTTCCGGGGCGTCTGGCGCGGCGTCGCCGCTGGTGTCGGGTTCGGCGTCGCCGGAGCCTTCGGTGTCTTCTGTGTCTTCGGCGGTTGCGTCGGGCTGGGCCTCTTCGGTCGCGGGCGCAGCCTCTTCCGCCGCGGGCGCGGTCTCCTCGGCCCCGTCTTCGGGCGCGGTCTCCTCGGCCCCGTCTTCGGGCGCGGTCTCTTCGGACCCGCTCTCGGGCGCGGTGTCGGTCGTCTCGCCGCCTGTTCCGTCGCCTTCCTCGGCCTCGGGCTGGATCAGGACAAACTCGATGCGGCGGTTGGCTTCGCGCCCTTCTTCTGTGCCATTGTCGGCGATCGGCTGGCTTTCACCATAGCCGGTTGCCACGATGCCCGCTGTTAGGATGCGACGATCCTGAAGTGCGGTCAGGACTGATTGGGCGCGGGTCTGGCTCAGGGCCTGGTTCATCGACTCGCGGCCCTGGCTGTCGGTATGGCCCTGGATTTCAACCCGCAGATCTGGGCATTCGGTAAGCTGCTGTGCAATCGCGTCGATGATCGGTTCGGCGCTGGCGTCCAGCGTGCCCGATCCGGGTTCGAACAGGATTTTCTGGTCTTTCTGGATTGCTTGCAGCCCGGCGATGCATTCCTCGGCCGTGGGCAGGGCCGCGATCGGGTCGAGTTCCTCGACATAGCGCACGTCGATCGAAAAATTGTCGGTCTGCGAGAGCTTCTCTGCGAGGTGGCGGGCGATCTCGGCGTTGGCCTCGGTGTTGCCGGTGCGTCCGGCGACGCGCAGGCCGTCAGGGGTGATGTTGAGCACGCCGTTATGCAGCAGCGACAGCGCATCCAGCCCGGCCATGACACGCACCGGCCAGCTTGCCGGGAGCGTGTCGTCAAGCCGCGCGGCCATGTGGACCGCGCCGCCGCCGAAGCGGGCCTTGGCATAGCTTTCGGTGGTCTGGCGTGACAATTCGTCGGGCAGTCGGCCGCGCAGCTGCAGAAGCCCTTCGGGGCTGAGTGTGGCGGTGAACTCGGGGATGGCCGGAGCGCCTTCCTCTTCTTCGGGCGGCGGGGGCAGGGTGGAATGCAGGGCGAAGACCTCGGGCAGGCCGCTTTCCAGTTCGCCGACGACGGTGTCGAACAGGGCCTGTTCGGTGCCTTGGCGGGCGACAAGCGTGATGTCGGCATCGGTAAAAGTGACGGAGCCGCCGCCCAGAACGGCCAGCCCGGCAATGGCCTTTTCGGCGGCGGTGGCCCAGCTCGGGGTGGGCACGCCAAGGCCGATCGTGCAATCGGCGCTGCCGTCGAGCCCGGCAAGGCGGGCAGCGGTCAGGATGCGGACGCGCGCCTTTTCGGTGTCGGCCGAGCAGGCATCGAAACGCGCGCCTTCTTCGTCGATCAGGAAGCGCAGGGTGAAAGGCGTGATCACCGGGCGCGGCGCGGAGATGTCGAGATCAAGGCGCAGGTCCTTGGGGGCGCGGCGCAGCAGGTCGGCTTCGAGTTCGCGCCGGGCCTCGGGGCTGTCGGACATGGCGGTGATCGAGACCGCGTTGGCTGCAACCGAGATCTTGGCGCGCGGCAGGATGTCGAGCGCCGAGAGCGCGAATTTCAGGGCCCGGTTCCAGCCGCGCGGGGCGGTGTATTCGGCGGTTTCCAGAAGGTCGGTCACGTTCGGGCGTCCGGCGATGTCGATCATCTGGTCGACGATGTCGGAGCGGTCCGAGGTTTCCGGGATCAGGCCGATGAGCGAGATACCCGCGTCGTTGCGCAGGATCTCGATGGAAAAGCGCGGCGGGGCGATGTCGGCCGTGGCCTCGACCTGCATGTTGTCGATCACGCGGGCCGCGTCGACGATGCTGCCTGCCGCGGAGATCGCCTTGAAGCGGGCGGCCTCGGAGGGGGCCACCCCGGCGAGAAAGACTTGCAGCCCCTCGGCATGGACCTCGGCCCAGGACATGCCCTGCACGTCGAGCTCGTGTTTGACGCTGCTGCGCGAGCTGTCCTCGATCAGGTCGGCGGAAAAGCTCGCGGCGATCAAGCTGAGAAGGGCGGCTGTTGCGAAGGTCGCAAAGACGATGAGCAGGGAAGATAGACGCATTCAGTCAGCCGTTTCAGCGAAGTGGTGCGGAGGTGATACGACGCGGGGGACGGGCTTGCAATCACAGGAACCACGCGACGGCGAAAAACAGCAAGGGGATCAGCCCTGTGTCGCGATTGGCGCGGAAGAGGATCATGCAGATATGCGGATTGGCGATGTCGAGGCGGCGCATCTGCCATTGCATGTGCCAGCCCATCGCCAGCGGCCCCAAGAGCGCCACGGCCAGCGATGCCGGGGAGCGGTCGATGGCGGCGAGGATCACGGCCAGCCCCATCAGGGCGACGGTGGCGATCAGGAACCCTTGCAGCCATTGCGGGGAGTTGTCGCCAAAGAGGCGGGCGGTGGATTTGACCCCGATCAGGGCGTCGTCTTCGGTGTCCTGATGGGCGTAGATCGTGTCGTAATAGAGCGTCCAGACGATGCCGGCGACGTAGAGCACGATGGCTGGTGCATTGAGCGTGCCGGTATGGGCGGTCCAGGCCAGCAGCGCGCCCCAGTTGAAGGCGAGGCCAAGGAAGACCTGTGGCCACCACGTAAAGCGCTTGGCAAAGGGGTAGACGACCACAGGCAGCAGCGACAGGATGCCCAGGAGGATGGCGTTGAGATTGAAGGTGAGCAGGATCGCAAAGGCGATCAGCGCTTGCAGGACCATCCAGACAGCGGCCTGTTTGGCCGTGACCTGTCCCGAGGGGATGGGACGCGAGCGGGTGCGTTCGACCTGGGCGTCGAATTCGCGGTCGGTGATATCATTCCACGTGCACCCTGCGCCTCGCATCAGGAAGGCCCCGGCTGCGCAGGCAATGAAGATCCAGAGGTCAAAGAGCGAAGCACGCCCGTCAAAGAGCATGGCCAGCCCCAGCCCAAGCCAGCAGGGCAGCAACAGCAGCCATGTGCCGATCGGGCGGTCTGCCCGGGAAAGGCGCAGGTAGGGGCGCGACCATGCCGGGGCGAGGTGATCGACCCAGTTGCCCTTGACGGCATCGGAAACCTGCCCTTGAGGCTCTGGCGTTGTCGGCGTGGCGGCCATATGTATTGCTCCATGAAAGATGCAAAAGTCAGGCTGTATGTAGAGCACCCGCTGGGGGAAGGGCAAACCATTCCTCTTGAGCGGGATCAGGCGCATTACCTTTTCGGGGTGATGCGTCTTGGCGTGGGGGACGCGGTCGCGTTGTTCAACGGGCGCGATGGCGAGTGGCGCTGCGGGGTGGTCGAGGCCGGGAAGCGCAAAGGGGTGTTGGTCTGCGAGGCGCAGACCAAGCCGTTGCAGATGCCGCCCGACCTGTGGCTGATCTTTGCCCCGATCAAGAAGGCGCGCACGGATTTCATCGTGGAAAAGGCCGCCGAGATGGGGGCGGCACGGATCATGCCGGTGCAGACCGATTTCACCAATTCCGAGCGTATTCGGCAGGACCGGTTGCAGGCACATGCGGTGGAAGCCGCCGAGCAATGTGGCGGGACATTTGTGCCGGAAGTTGCCGATCTGCAGAAGCTCGACCGGGTGTTGGCGGACTGGCCCGAGGGGCGGCAGTTGATGTTTTGCGACGAGGCCGAGGTGGGAAGTGCCGCGCGGTTGGGTGCGGCTTCTGGCGATCAGTGGGCAATCCTGATCGGGCCGGAGGGCGGGTTTTCGCCCGATGAGCGGGCGCGGCTGAAATCATTGCCTTTTGCCCATGTGGTCAGCCTTGGGCCGCGCATTCTGCGGGCCGACACGGCGGCGGTTGCGGCGATGACGATTTGGCAGCAGGCGCTGGGGGATTGGGGATGAGCTTTGTGCGCCCCGAGGCGCGCGCGGCCATGATGCGCTGGCGCGAGGCGTTGCTGGGGCTGGCGGTGCTGCTCCTTGGCCTGTGGTGGGCCAGCGGGTTCGGGCTTTTGAAATGGCTGGGCTATGGTGTGACCGTCTTGGGCGTCATCTTCATCATTGCGGGGATTCAGCGCGCCCGGTTTCGCAGCGGGCAGGGCGGCCCCGGCGTGGTGCAGGTGGATGAAGGGGCGGTGATTTATTTCGGACCGCTTGACGGGGGCAGCGTGGCGATGCGCGACCTCACGCGGCTGGCGCTTGATGGGCGGTCGCATCCGGCTGTCTGGGTGCTGTCGCAGGCCGGACAGGCGCCGTTGATGATCCCGGTCAATGCCAAGGGCAGCGATGCCTTGTTTGACGCCTTTGCCACCTTGCCGGGTTTGAAGACCGAAGCGATGCTGGCCAGGTTGCAGGAAAAACCGGATCACCCCGTCGTGATCTGGCAGAAATCCGGCGTGCTGTTGCATTGACACTCGGGGAAATTCCCCCCACGACTGCCTGAAGCGAGCGAAAAGGATCGGAGAAAAGCGCATGTCCATCCCTCAGTCCGGCGGCGGGCCGATCGAGCATCATGACCAGTTGGCAGGCTATCTTGAGAGCGGCTGTAAGCCACGCGAGACTTGGCGGATCGGTACCGAGCACGAGAAGTTCGGCTATTGCAAGGACACGCATAAACCGCTGCCCTATGAGGGGGAACGGTCGATTCTGGCCGTGTTGCAGGGGCTGCGCGATGGCCATGGCTGGGCCCCGGTGGAAGAGGGCGGCAAGCTGATCGGGCTGGAGAAAGACGGCGCCAACGTGTCGCTGGAACCGGGCGGGCAGCTGGAACTGTCTGGCGCGCCACTGGAAAACATTCACCAGACCTGTGATGAGGTGAACCAGCACCTTGTCGACGTGAAGGACATTGCCGACAAGATCGGCGTGGGGTTCATCGGGCTGGGAGCGGCGCCGATCTGGAAACATGAAGATATGCCGCTCATGCCCAAGGGGCGTTACAAGCTGATGGACAGCTATATGCAGGAAGTGGGCACCATGGGCACGACCATGATGCGGCGGACCTGCACGGTTCAGGTGAACCTCGATTTCGCCTCGGAAGCCGACATGGTGAAAAAGCTGCGCGTGGCGCTGGCGTTGCAATCGGTGGCGACGGCGCTGTTTGCCAATTCGCCTTTCCTTGATGGCAAGCCCAACGGGCACAAGAGCTGGCGCAGCCGGGTCTGGCGCGATCTGGATGCGTCGCGCACCGGCACGTTGCCGTTTGTCTTTGAGGACGGGTTCGGTTTTGAATCCTATGTGCAATACGCGCTCGATGTGCCGATGTATTTTGTCTATCGCGACGGCAAATACATCAACGCGCTGGGGCAGTCGTTCCGGGATTTCATCAAGGGGGAGCTTCCTGCGCTGCCCGGTGAGACGCCGACGCTGAGCGACTGGGCGGATCATCTAACGACGATTTTCCCCGAGGCGCGGATCAAGAAATACATGGAGATGCGTGGGGCGGATGGCGGCCCGTGGCGGCGGCTTTGTGCGTTACCCGCGTTCTGGGTTGGCCTGATGTATGATCAATCGTCGCTGGATGCGGCGTGGGATCTGGTCAAGGGCTGGAACACCGAGATGCGCGAAGGGCTGCGCGTTGCAGCGTCGCGTGACGGGTTGCAGGCGAAGTTCGGCGATGTGAACATGCATGATCTCGCGCGCGAGGTACTGGAGATTTCGGAATCGGGCCTGAAGGCGCGGGCGCGGGCCGGGGCCGGCGGGCTGGTGCCGGACGAGACCCATTTCCTCAATGCTTTGAAAGAGAGCGTCGAGAGCGGCAAGGTGCCGGCGGACGAGCTTCTGGAGCATTATGAGGGGGATTGGGGCGGCGATCTGAGCAGGATCTACGACGCCTATAGTTATTGAGCGGGTCGGGGGGCGCTGCCCCCCGTCGCCCAAAGGCGACTCCCCCCCGGAGTATTTCTGGCAAAATGAAGGGGTGGGGCCGCGCAGGGCCTATTTCTTGCCGATCTTCGGTTCGGTTCCGGCGCGCAGGCGGCGAATGTTTTCGCGGTGGCGCCAGAACACGATCAGGGTGAGCAGGACGCCAAGGAAAAAGGCCTGTGAATGGCCGAGAAAGACCATCCAGATCGTGCTGGTCGCGGCGGCAACGAGGGCAGAGAGCGACGAGATGCGCGTGAGCGCGGCGGTGGCGAGCCATGTCAGGCAGCAGGCGATGCCGACCGGCCAGGCCAGTGCCAGCATGAGGCCAAGGAAGGTGGCGACGCCCTTGCCGCCCTTGAAGGCGAGCCAGACCGGGTAGCAATGGCCGAGAAAGGCCGTCAGGCCAGCCAGTTGGGCGGCATCTTCGCCTGCGATGGCGCGGGCGAGCAGGACGGCGACAGCGCCCTTGCCGCCATCCAGCAGAAGGGTCAGCGCGGCGGCTTTCTTGGAGCCGGTGCGCAGGACGTTGGTGGCGCCGATATTGCCTGAGCCGATTTCGCGCAGGTTGCCGAGACCCATGGCGCGGCTGAGAACCATGCCGAAGGGGATCGAGCCCAGGAGGTAGCCGAGGGCGGCCCAAAGTAGCAGGACAAGGGGGGCGCTTTCGAGGGTGGGCATCAGGCTCTCCGGTAGACGGGGGTGCCGCCAACATAGGTTGCAAGCACCTTACCCTGCATGCGCTGGCCGTCAAACGGGGTGTTCTTGGATTTTGATTGCAGCTTGGTGCGGTCAAGGATGAACGGGGCGTCCGGGTCGAAAAGCACGAGATCGGCGGGAGCACCGGAGGTGAGGCGGCCTGAGGGCAGGCCCAGCCGGTTGGCCGGATTGAGCGACATGGCGCGCCAGAGTTCCGGCAGGGTGAGGTGGTCGGCGTGATAGAGGCGCATGGCGGCCGGGAGCAGGGTTTCAAGCGCAACGGCGCCGGAGGCGGCTTCCTCGAAGGGGAGGCGTTTGCTCTCTTCGTCCTGCGGTGTGTGCATCGAGGAAATGATGTCGATCAGGCCGGATTTTACCGCCGCCACGACGGCAAGCCGGTCATCTTCGGAGCGGAGCGGCGGCTTGATCTTGAAGAAAGTGCGGTAGTCGGCGACGTCGAGTTCGTTCAGAGTCAGGTGATGGATCGACGTCCCGGCGGTGATGTCGAAACCGTTTTTCTTGGCGCGTTCCAGCGCGGGCAGCGCGCGGGCGGTGGTGATTTGGTCGGCGTGGTAGCGCACGCCGGTCATTTCCACGAGGGCGATGTCGCGATCCAGCCCCATGCGCTCGGCCATGGGCGACACGGTGGGCAGGCCGCGCAGGGCGGCAAATTTGCCCGACGTGGCGGCGGCCCCCGACGACAGGCCGGGTTCCTGAGGATGCGAGATGATCAGCGCGCCAAGGGCGCGGGCATAGGTCATGGCGCGAGTCAGGACCTTGGTGTTGGTGACGACATGGTCGCAATCGGTAAAGGCCACGGCCCCGGCATCGAGCAGGAAGCCGAACTCGGTCATTTCGCGGCCCTCGCGGCCCTTGGTAAGGGCGGCCATGGGCAATACGTTCACCGGCGCGGCCTCGTTGGCGCGGCGCTCGACGAATTCCAGTGCCTCGGGGGTGTCGGTGGCGGGCAGGGTGTCGGGGCGGGTGATGATGGTGGTCACACCGCCTGCGGCGGCGGCAAGACCGGCGGTCTTGTAGCTTTCCTTGTGGCGCTCGCCCGGTTCACAGACCTTGACGCCGATATCGACGATGCCCGGCGCGAGGCATTTGCCGTTGCAGTCGATGGCTTCGTCTGCTTGGGGCGCATCGCCTGTCCCGCTGGCTGCGATCGTTCCGTTTTCGACCAGCAGCCAGCCGGAGGCGTCGGTGTTGGCTTCGGGGTCGATCAGGCGGGCGCTGGTGAAGAGCGTGCTCATGTCTTGTCTCTTTCCGGGTCTGCGGATTTCTGGCGGTCGATGTCCTGCACCTCGCGCATCAGACGCAAGACGTTGCGTCCGTCGGGGATGCGTTCGAAGCCGATCTTGGTGCGGCTGACACCGTGTTTTTTCGTCTGGGTGATCTTTTCGGCGAAATGGATGGTCGCGAGGTCTTCGTCATAGAAGGAAAACACCGTGCCCGCGTTGATCGGGTAGAAGTCGAGCTTTTTGCCTTTGAAGGGGATGTCCGTGGCGATGAAGGCGCGCTTGTCGGTGAGCGTGTACCACGTATGGCGCCGCCGCCATGTGGGCCAAAATACCGGGCCGAGGGCAATGGCAACGCCGACGCCGAAATGCAAAAGGCCGAACATCCAGAAGAAACCGCCTGCCAGCGATGCCATGACCATCCAGAACAGCGCGAACCCGGCAAAGAACAGGCCGAAGATCAGCGGGAAAACAGCCCCCCAGTCAAAGGCGAACGCGCCGTCGGGGCGTCCCTGCCAGAGGATTTTCTCGCCCGGATCGAGGATACCGTCCCAGCCGTCGCTCATGGGTGCCCCCCGACGCTAGCGCGCTGGATCGCGGCGATGGTGGCCTTGGGGGCGGTCTGATACTTGATCAGGTATTTGTCGCCGGAATGGGTGACGATCTGGACCACGGAGCCCAGCGTGTTGAGTTGCTTGATGCTGCCCAGTGGGATGGCGCGGGTCATCGGGCCAAGGATGCGCTGGTTGGTAAGGTCCCAGCGTTCGGAGAGGGCCTCGGACATGAGGTAGAAGGCGCGCACTGCAACCGCCGCGAGGCCGCCCACGGCGCCGGTCCAGACATATGGGTTGCCCAGAAGCCAGAGGATGACCATGCCCGCGCCCATTGCAACGGCGGCCATCCACGTATTGGTGCGCACATAGGTGGCGCGGTCGGCACGGAAGCTTTGCAACACCTCTTCGCCGTCGGCGAGCGGGGTGGTGGGAGTCATGGAGGGGCTCATTTGAGAACTCCGTAGAAGATCAGACCGATGATGATCGCGGCAAGCGGCAGGGCAAGAATGGCCAGAAGCACGTTGAGATGCGGATTGGGCTTGGCCGGTTCGGGGGCTGCGCCGGAGACCGGGGCGCCGGAGGCTGCTGCGCTGGGCAGTTTTTCGTAGATCACGGGCGGGCTGTCTTCGGCGAAGCTCCCCAGATGGGTGACGCCGGGGCCGGGGGTGAGCGTGGCCGCCTTGCCGCCAAAGGCGCGCGAATAGAGGATCAGGACCGGGCCGTCAAAAGCGTTGAGGCGCATTTTGGCGGCTGCGAGGGTTTCTTCGGCCACGCCGCCGCCGTCGCGCAGGTAGCCTGCGAGGCCCAGTTCCCCAAGCACGTCGGTTTCGAAGATTTCAAACCCGCCCTCTTCGAGCCAGTCGAGGCCGACCAGCATGGCGACGGTGGCCTGCGGGCTGGGGTCGGTCTGGCCGGGATTGGTGAGGCGGGCGAGGTCGCGCTCGGGCATGTCGAGCGCAAAGACGCGGACCATGCCGCGTTCCTGCTCTGCGACAGAGAGCGCGCTCATCCGGCCACCCAGATCATCACACCCACCAGCGCGAACATCACGATCAGCGCCACCATGGCGACCATGCCGGAGGCGCGGGGGTCTTTCGGGTCTTCGTCACTCATACCATCACCCTGGGTTTGGCGCGGGCCTCGTGCAGGTTGCGGGCGAGGAGGTCCATCGCGGCCATGCGGACGGCGACTCCCATTTCGACCTGTTCCTGAATGACCGAGCGGTTGATGTCGTCGGCGATCTCGCCGTCGATCTCGACACCGCGGTTCATGGGGCCGGGATGCATGACGATGGCGTCGGGCTTGGCATAGGAGAGTTTCTCGGCGTCGAGCCCGTAGCGGTGGTAATATTCGCGTTCGGAGGGGATGAAGCCGCCATCCATGCGTTCTTTCTGAAGACGCAGCATCATCACCACGTCGACGTCGCGCAGGCCCTCGCGCATGTCTTCGTAGACCTCGGCGCCGAACTCGGCGAATTGCGCCGGGACAAGCGTGGGTGGGCCGACAAGGCGGATGCGGTTTTCCATTTTGCCCAATAGGATCAGGTTCGAGCGGGCGACGCGGGAATGGGCGATGTCACCGCAGATGGCGATATTCAGGCGGTGCAGGCGGCCTTTGGAGCGCCGGATGGTGAGGGCATCGAGCAGCGCCTGCGTGGGGTGTTCGTGGCGTCCGTCACCGGCGTTGAGTACCGCGCAGTTCACCTTTTGCGCCAAGAGGTCGACCGCGCCGGAATGCGGATGGCGCACGACCAGCAGGTCGGGGTGCATGGCGTTCAGTGTCATCGCCGTGTCGATCAGGGTCTCGCCCTTTTTGATCGAGCTGGCCTGCATCGCCATGTTCATCACGTCCGCGCCAAGGCGTTTGCCGGCGAGTTCGAAGCTGGCCTGCGTGCGTGTGGAGTTTTCAAAGAACATGTTGACCTGTGTCAGGCCGGAAAGCGCGTCGGAGTGTTTCTGTTCGCGCCGGTTCAGATCGGCATATTGATCTGCGAGGTCCAGAAGCGTGGTAATCTCGGTCGGGTGCAGCGGTTCGATTCCGAGAAGGTGCTTTTGGCGGAAGGTCATGGGCCGTCACTCCGTGGCTGAACTCAACCGCTTATAGGAAGGGTGCGGGCGCGGGGCAAGGTGGGGAGAGGGGGCCAGCCCCCTCGTTTGATAATGCAGGCATTTTCAAACCCACCCCCGGGGTATTTTCGGAAAAAGAAAGTGCCGAGGGCGGGTGGATCAGCCGCGCCAGGTGACGAGATCGTCGAGCGGGGCGCGTTCGGTGCGGAATTGGTTCGCGGGATGGTCCGTGTCGGCATAGCCAAAAGAGATCGCCGCGAGCACTTTGAAATCCTCGGGGATGTCGAAAAAGGCGCGCACCTCGTTGGCGTAGAAGGCCAGCGCGGCTTGCGGGATGGTGGCAATGCCCTGGGATTGGGCGCTGAGGCAGAAGCTTGTGATAAAGCCGCCGCAATCGAGCGCGCCATAGGTGCCAAGCTCGCCCGCCGACGCGATGAGGGCCACGTGGGGGGCGCCGAAAAAGCGGTAATTTTCGCGCATCTGGGCGCTGCGGGCGGCGCGGTCGCCGCGTCCGATGCCGACGGCGTCATAGAGCTGCATGCCGCAGGTGCGGCGGCGTTCGAGATGGGCGCCGGTATAGCCTGTGGGCGGGTCGAAATCGCAGGACGAGGACTTGGTGTCGAAGGCGTCGAGCATGGTTGTGCGGAAGGCTTCGGTCTGGTCGCCGCTGGTGAGGTAGATTTTCCACGGTTGCGCGTTGCACCAAGAGGCGGCGCGACCCGCGTCGGTGAGGATGGTTTCGATCACGTCGCGCGGCACCGGGTCCGGGCGGAAGGCGCGGCAGGAATGGCGGGCATGCAGAAGCTCTGTCAGGGCGTCATGAGGGGTCATTTTGTCTGTTCCGGTGCCAGTTACTGGTTTTGGGCGATGATATAGCCAATCCCGGCAGCCACAATGGCCCCGAGCAGCACGGCGAAGGCAATTTTCCACGCCGAATAGGGGCGTTCGCCCTGAACCCGGCCGGTCTGGCCATTGACCACGAAACGGTAGGATTTGCCGTGATACTTGTAGGCGGCCATCCAGACCGGGAGCAGGATGTGTTTGAAGGTCACGTCGCTGACGCTGGTGGAAATCTGGTGGATGCGCTGGCGGTCGCCGCCGATGTCAAAGGCCACGTCGCGCCGGATCACGGCGTCCATATGGGCGCGGGCATACTCATAACCGTCTTCGAGGGAGATCGTGTAGCCTTCGGCCTGAAACCCGGCCAGATATTCGGGGCTGTAGGGTTCGAGCGCGGAGAGGTCCCAGGGCTGCAGCGCGTCGGTGTAGGATTTGGGCAGGGCGCGGGAGGCCAGCACCAGCACGTCGTCAAACCAGCGTTTGACCCGGCCCGAGGCCGGGGTCCAGCGGATTTTCTGGACTTGTTTCTGGACGCGCTTGCCGTCCTGCATCACGGTTTGGGTGACATAGTAGATGGTGCCGCGTTCGCCCGAATAGCTGGACTTGGTGTCGGCGTCATAGGTCCAGTAAGGGACGTAGATGCCATCCATCTTGCGCCCCTTGCGGGCGTAATCCTGAAGGCCGTTTGGCGCAAACCAGAGCCTGCCCAGCCAGTCGTTCATGGCTTTGTGGGCGGTGCGTTCGTCAAGCTGGAAGGGCAGCACGGCGCGCGGTTTGATCAGGCGGTGGGTGCCGGTGTCGACCACGACGGGCGTCGCGCAGAATGGGCATTCGGTGGCATGGGTGTCGCCATCAAAGGTGACATGGGCAGCGCAATTGGGGCAGGTCGAGATGCGAGTTTCGACGATCTCGGCCTGGGGAAGCTGGTCGGCCAGCGCCTTTTTGAAATCGAGTTCCGTGATCGCGGCGGCGCGGTCGCCCTGTTCCATGGGCTCCTCGTGGCCGCAATGATCGCAGACCAGCTTGGCCTCGCGCGGGGCAAAGCGGTAGTCGGCGCCGCATTGGGGACAGGGAAAACGGTGGGTTTCCTGTGGGGCGGGCGGCGGTGTGGCGGACATGAGACGGGGTTCCGGGGGAATATCTATGGAGGCAATGAAAGCAGGATCAGAGGTATTTGTGCAAGGCTTTGGGCGCCATGATGCGCAGGGCGTTGTCCTTGAGGACGAAATGCCGCCAGAGGTGGAAGGCGATATGGGCGATGATCAGGACCAGCAGCGTGTTGAAGGCGATCTCGTGCACTTCCTCGGCCAGCTTGTGAAGACCCTTGGGTGCGGTTCCGGGGGTGATCGGCAGCACGCCGAAGGCGCGGATCATGAAGGGCGCGGCCAGCCCCGTGAGGGCGCCAGTGGCGACCATGATCGGCAGGCCGTATTGCAGGGCCTTGTGCGAGAGGCTGTGAAAGCGTTTGCCCCAGCCGGGCAGCTTGGGACCGGGGCGACCGGCAAGGCCCTTGGACCAGAACATGCCCATCCAAAGCGCGGTGACAAGGCCAAGCAGCATCCCCATGCCGGCATGGGTGGAGAGGGCGGCGCCCTTCTGGGCCGCGCCGCTCACCTCTTCGGGTTCCACGAGAAAGAAATAGAGGATCAGACCGGCGGCGAGCCAATGCAGCCATTTCAGGAGTGTGCGACGGGTCACGGGGCGGTCTCCGATGGTTGGGGCAGGTGGGCGACGATGCGGAATTCGACGCGTGCGCCGGGGCGGCGCAGCCTGGCCACCTCGACGGCGGTCCATGCGGGCAGGGGCTCGTGCAAAATGGCACGTAGGCGGGTGTCGACTGCGGAAAAATCCGCGTCGATATCGGTGTGATAGCTGGTCAATTCGACCACCGAGCCCACCGTACCGCCCGCCGTTCTCAGGATTTCGAGCACCTTGGCGAGGGCGATGTCAGTCTGTTCAGCGGCGGTGTCCGGCATCGTCCCATCCGCCCGGCCGCCCGTGGCGCCGGTCAGGAACAGGAAATCACCCGCCCGCACAGCCGGAGAGAAGCCCGAGGCGGCGACGGCGTCGCGCAGCGCCTTGGGCACGATCACATCGCGCAAGGGTCAGGCTCCGGGGGGTGGGGGCGGAAGGATGGTGAAGAGCTGGGCCAGTTCGGCGACGTCCTCGGCATGTTTCCAACCGTCCTGACCGGCGGTCCAGACATGGGTTTCGCGGGTCAGTTCCCCGGCGGCGGCCATGCGGCCCATGGCGGCCTTGGAGAAGGGACCGCGCGTCTGGCCGTTCTCAGCAATATGCCAGACATGTTCGACCGGGGGCGGCGGGGGCGGTGGAGCCATGGCCGCCTGTGGCGCGGGGGCCATGGCGGCGGCGCGGGCGCCCCAAGGGCCGGTATTGGCCATCTGCTGGGCCATGGCCATGCCCATCCCCATTCCCAGCCCGGCACCCATGCCGGAATTCGGCGTCTGGGCAGCGGCGGTCATGGCTTCCGCGGCGGAGAACTGCGTGTATTTGCCAAGGTCGCCGACGATGCCCATCGAGGTGCGCTTGTCCATGGCTGCCTCGACGGCGGGTGGGAGCGAGATGTTCTCGATATAAAGCTCGGGCATGGAAAGGCCGTATTCGGCCAGCGTGCCGGAGATTTCCGCCGCCACCAGTTTGCCCAGATCGGCGGTGTTGGCGGCCATGTCCAGAACCGGGATGCCGGAGCCAGCGATCACGCGGGAAAACTCTTGCACGATGATGTTGCGGATCTGGAACGAGATTTCGTCCATTGTGAATTCGCCGTCGGTGCCGACGATCTCGGTCAGGAAGCGGGCCGGGTCGATCACGCGGATCGCATAGGTGCCATAGGCGCGCAGGCGGACCGGGCCGAACTCGGGGTCACGCGCCATGATCGGGTTCTTTGTGCCCCATTTCAGATCGGCAAAGCGCGTGGTGTTGACGAAGTAGATTTCCGATTTGAACGGGCTTTTGAAGCCGTGATCCCAGTGTTGCAGGGTGGTCAGGATCGGCATGTTGTTGGTCTCGAGCATGTAGAGACCAGGGGTGAAGACATCCGCAAGCTGGCCTTCGTGCACGAACACGGCGGCCTGTCCTTCGCGCACGGTTAGCTTGGCGCCGTACTTGATCTCGTGGCCTTCACGTTCGAACCGCCACACAAGCGTGTCGCGGGTGTCGTCGACCCAGTGAATGACGTCGATGAATTCGCCGGTGAGAAAATCGAAAATGCCCATGGGAGAGAGTCCTTTCGGGTGGTCCTGAATTCAGTATATGCGACCCGTCTGTTCGCGGGCCAGTGTTTGGATAACGGGGCGGGCCTGTTCCAGTGGCATGCCGATGGCGAGGCGGTCGTCGTAAAGCATCGACAACAGCATCTCGTCATGGGTGGTCAGGAAGGCGAACTCGTCATCATCGTTGAAGATCGAGGGGCGGGCCTCGGGGCTGTCATTGGCGAGGCCCAGACCCTGCGCGATTTCCTCGTGGATGCAGGATTTGCGCATGAGGTCGGGATGCTCGGCACGGATCAGGGCGATGGCGGTGGTATAGTTGCCCGCGTTGTTGTCCGAGGAGAAGGCGGCCACGAGGCAATGGATATTGCGTGGCACATCCTGGAACAGGGCGCGGGTCGAGGCATTGGCGCCGGGCACGATCTGGCGCAGGCGGGCGTCGATCGTTGGGTTGTCGTCTGCACTCATCACGAGGACATGGAAGTTGGGGCGACGCGCGGACATGGTGATCGGATGGCCGGTGATTTTGGCAAGGCGGGGGACATAGGCGTTCACCGTGGCCTTGTCGGTGGCGCGAATGGATTCGGGCACCGAGGGGCCGAATTCGACATTGACGCGTACCGGACCGGACCAGCGGCGCAGGGTTCCCGCGCGCCCGTTCGACGCACGCAGACCCCGGTTCAGGGCGTATTCATCATAAAATGCGATGCGTTCGAAATTGCGGGCCAACATGTCCGGGGTAAAGGGCGTGTCCGGTCCGCCGCCATCGGTGCGTAACAAGCCCCGCGCCAGCAGGTCGGATTGCACATGCGCATAGTAGTTGCGCAGGGATTCGCTCGCCTGCGAGGGCTTGGCCGGCGCCGGGGCCACCGGTTTGGGCGTGGTCGTTGGCACGCTGTCGCAAGCGACCAGCGCGCCAAGGGCCATTGTTGCCAGTATGCTAGCGAGGGGCCTCACGCCTTGGGCACTGCCCCGGCCGTGGTGTCCCCCAGCCCGGTCTGACGTGCCTTGGCGGCGGCCAGCGTGTCGCGCAATTCGGCCTCCATCTTCTTCATCTCCTCTTCGGCGGCGGCGCGGCGCGCCTTGCCTTCGTCGGCAATCTGGAGGCTTTCGTTGATGGTGGCAATCAGGTCGGCATTGGCCTGTTTCACGGCCTCGATGTCGAATACGCCGCGCTCCATCTCTTCGCGCACCATCTTGTTGGTGTCGCGCAGGTTCTTGGCGTTCGAGGTTAGAAGTTCGTTGGTCAGGTCATTAGCGTCGCGCACGGCCGCCGCCGCCTCGGCGCTGCGCTGGATGGTGACGGCCTGTGCCAGCTGGGTTTCCCAGAGCGGTACGGTATTGACCAGCGTCGAATTGATCTTGGTCACGAGCGACTTGTCGTTTTCCTGCACAAGGCGGATCGAGGGCAGGGATTGCATGGTCACCTGACGGGTCAGCTTGAGGTCATGCACCCGGCGTTCGAGATCGTCGCGTGCGGCGCGCAGATCTCGCAGTTCCTGTGCCTTCATGACCTGCGCGTTTTCATCTGCTTCCTGCACGGCGGCTTCGGCGGTGGGAATGTCCGTGGCGTCGAGATCGGCGATCTTGGCTTCGCCCGCGGCGATATAGAGCGCCAGTTCGTCGTAGAAATTCAGGGTCTTGTCATAGAGCAGGTCAAGCGACTTGATGTCTTTCAGAAGCTTGTGCTCGTGGTTCAGCAGGTTGTCGGTGATCTTGTCGATCTGGCCCTGCACCTCTTCGTAGCGGGCGGTGAACTTGGCAAAGGGCGCAGCGCGGCCCAGCAGCTTTTCCCAGAAGGAGCGTTCGCGGCGCACGTCGAGTTCGGAGACGGAAAAGCCCCGGATGGTGGTGACGATGTTGCGCAGGCTGTCCCCGGCGGGGCCGACATCCTTGTTGCGCACATCCTGCAGCATGGCCTGGCTGATTTCCTGAAGCTCGGCCTGCGCACCCGAGCCAAAGGACACGATCGAGTTGGTGTCGCTCATGTCCAGTTCCGCAATGCGCCTGGTGATTTCGGCGCTGAGCGGCGCGTCGGCCTTTTCCAGCGGCACGATGGCGTCGGCGTCAACCGGTTCCGCGAGTTCCACGGCGGTCACGGTTTCCAGCTCGACAAGGGCGGCTTCGGCCTTCTGGCGGGTGGTGTCGGACATGGGGTTCCCCTTTCTGAAAGGATTAGCGCACGCCTTCGCGTTGCAGGCGTTCGCGCAGAACGTCGATTTCAACGGTCAGGTCGCTGCGGTCATCAAGCAGCAGTTTCTGGTTGCGGGAGGCGAAATTCTCTTCGAGGTCATCGAGCAGCGCCTCGTAGTCGGCGCGGGCTTCGGCGTTGCGGGTGCGGGCATAGATGTCGGCGAATTTGACCGTCGCGTCACGCGCACCAAGCAGGTAGACGCCGAGGTAACGGCGGGCCGCCGTGAGGTCGCGTGGATCGTTCTCGACTGTGCGAAAAAGCGCGCGGGCCGCCTGTTGAAAGCGCTCGACGCGCCCCTCGAGCGTGCGGTCCCCTGCGCGTTTGATGGCATCGGACATGGCGCGCAGATGCTCTTCGGCTTCGTCCACGGCGCGGGCCACGCGGTCGGTCTGAAACAGGTCGACACCTTCGAGCCCCTTGTTGCGCATCGGGTCGGGGCCGAAGGCAAGGAAATGCAGGACCGTGCCGACGATACCATAGGCCAGAGGCGCAAGGAGATCACCGCCGGCGGCAAATCCCGCCGCGGCAAGACCGGTCCCTGTAAGCAGAGAACCGAGGATCTTGCGTGGCAGGGCGGGGCGGCGGGCCACCTTGCGCGCGTCGTATGCCTCTTGCGCGAGGAGCCCCTCGCGGGTCAGCCACGCAGCCAGAAGCAGGGTGCCAAGGGCGGCGAGGTTGAGCACCAGCGCGGAAGGGCCATTGCCAAAAGCCTGCCAGATCAGCGGAAGCGGGGCGAGGAACAACAGGTTGACGCGCCCCCCGGCACGGCTGCGCCGCGCGCCCTGAAAGGCTTCGGGCTGGGGCGTGCTGTCGGGGCTGTATTTCCCGCCGAATTTTTGCGCCATCACACGCCTCCTGCGATCGACACATAGAGGATGAGGATGACAAGAAGAACAAACGAAAGCTTTTGTAATCCGGTTCCGGACATGCGTTTGCCCCTTTGTTGAATCCGTTAGAAATCTAGGAACTATGGGGCGGAATGGCTAGGGGGAAGTTTGCGGCGTCCGCGTCAGCAGCGGGAATCCCCGGCCCGCGCCGCGCCCGCTTTTTGCGCAAGATGCCTTTTCCTTCTCAATGCTCGAAAATACCCCGGGGGTGAATTGAGCCGCAGGCTCAAGTGGGGGCTGGCCCCCGCATCCCGATTGTCCCGGTCGCGCGCCTAGTAATGCGGCGGGCGTTCATCCCCCAAAACCACCCCACCGGTGCCTTCGGCCTCGCGGCTGGCTTCGCGTTCGAGAAGCAGGGCGACGCGGCGGGTGAGCAGCGCGATTTCCTGATCCTGACGGGCGACGACGTCGCTGAGGTCTTCGACGGTGCGGGTCAGGTGGGCGATCTGTTCTTCAAGCTTTTCCATGAGGTGTGGCTAGCCCCGGCGGGCAGGCGCGTCAAGCGACGCGGCGTTTTGTTTGCTTGGGGAGACGCTGCGTGCTGGGGTTGGGGCGGGAGGACAGGAGATGACGATCAGCTTGGAAACGGTGGGACGGGTGCGGGTGGTGACGATCCATCGCCCCGAGGCGCGCAATGCGGTGAACCCGGAGACGGCGCGGGCGCTTTACGAGGCGTTTCGGGCTTTTGAGCAGGACGACGCGGTTGACGTGGCCGTGTTCGCGGGCGCCGGGGGGCATTTTTGTGCGGGCTATGACCTGAAGGCCGCGGCCGGGGGAGAAGGCGCGGATTGGCTGTCGCAGGTGCAGATGCCGGACGACTGGTCCGACGCGGCGGCGCAGCCCCTGCCGGGGCCGATGGGGCCATCGCGGCTTTTGTTGTCGAAGCCAGTGATCGCCGCCGTAGAGGGCTATGCCGTGGCCGGGGGGATCGAGCTGGCGGCGTGGTGTGACATGCGGGTCGCGTCCGAGAGCGCGGTGTTCGGGGTGTTCTGTCGTCGCTGGGGCGTGCCTTTGATTGATGGCGGGACCGTGCGCTTGCCGCGTCTCATTGGGCAGGGGCGCGCCAATGACCTGATCCTGACCGGGCGCCCCGTGGGGGCGGTCGAGGCGCAGGCGATGGGGTTGGCGGATCGGGTGGTGCCGGAGGGCGGCGCGCTGGCGGCGGCGCTGGACCTAGCCGAGGGGCTGACGCGGTTTCCGCAGAGCTGTATGCGCGCCGATCACCTGTCGGCGCGTTTGTCGGGTGTTGAGCTGGCGTCGGCGCTGCGCCGGGAATGGGCCTCTTTCGCGGCGTTTGCCGCCGAAGGGGCGGCCGGGGCGGCGCGATTTGCGTCCGGAAAAGGCCGCGGCGGCAGTTTTGGTGACATCTGAAGCAGGGGGCTGTCTGCCCCCCCCCCGGTTTCCAAACGGGGTTTGGAAACGCTCCCCCCGAGGGTATTTGTGGAAAAGAAAGTGGCGGGTCGGCGTATGTCTCGGGGTGGTGTGAAAGGCCGTAATGAACCAGATGCCGTGCGCCAGTGATGGTGACGCCATCGAGGTGCGACGCGGGCTGGAGCGGCTTTTTGGAGCAGGATTCCCCGTGTGACGTATTTCGTCATGCTTGCGCGTCTCGATCCCGGAGCGCCTTCGGGTCAGTGATTTTTCGGGCTGGAACGCGGGGCGAAAGCGGGTCTGCGACAGAGGGTTTGCTTGCCCCTGTGCGGGGCTTTGGGTAAAGGCGTGGGCGACCGCATTCCGAAGGGACCTGTGCCATGGCCAAAGTGAAGAAAGCCCCCCGCCCCAAGGCGATCACGCCCAAGGGGTTCCGCGACTATTTCGGCGCCGAAGTGAGCGAGCGTGCCGAGATGCTGCATCAGATTGCCGGGGTGTATCATCGCTATGGGTTCGAGGCGCTTGAATCGAGTGCGGTGGAGACCGTCGAGGCGCTGGGCAAGTTTCTTCCCGACGTGGACCGCCCCAACGAAGGTGTCTTCGCGTGGCAGGAATCGGATGAAGACGGAAATGGCGATTGGATGGCGCTGCGCTATGACCTGACGGCACCTTTGGCGCGGGTTTATGCGCAGCACCGCAATGATTTGCCGACCCCCTATCGTCGTTATGCGATGGGTCCGGTGTGGCGCAATGAAAAGCCCGGACCCGGTCGATATCGCCAGTTTTATCAATGTGATGCGGACACCGTGGGTACGGCGAGCATGGCCGCCGACGCCGAGATTTGCGCAATGCTGTCCGATACGCTGGAGACCGTCGGCATTCCGCGCGGGGATTACCTTGTGCGGGTGAACAACCGGAAGGTCCTGAATGGTGTTCTGGAAGCGATGGGCTTGCCCGAGGGGGAAGGCGCGCGCGATAACGTACTGCGCACCATCGACAAGTTCGACAAGGTGGGTGAGCAGGGCGTGCGCGAGTTGCTGACCAAGGGGCGGTTGGATGCGTCGGGCGCGTTTATCGACGGTGTCGGGCTGAGCGAGGATCAGGCGGAGCCGGTGATCGCGTTCCTGACCTCGAAGGCGGATGACGTTGCCAAGACCTTTGCCAACCTGCGCGGTGCAGTCGGTGAGTCCAAAATTGGCGCCGAGGGGATTGCCGAGTTGGAACAGATTGGCGAGTTGCTGGCTGCGGGTGGCTATGGCGCGGACCGGATCGAGATTGACCCCAGCGTCGTGCGGGGTTTGGGCTATTACACCGGGCCGGTTTACGAGGCCGAGCTGACGTTCGAGATTTTCGACGAGAAAGGGCGCAAGCGTCAGTTCGGGTCGGTTTCGGGCGGTGGGCGTTACGATGACCTCGTGAAGCGATTTACCGGGCAGGCGGTGCCTGCGACGGGGGTGTCGATTGGCGTGGATCGCCTGTTGGCGGCGTTGCGTGAGAAGGGCCGGATCGGTGGCGCGGTCAAGGGGCCGGTGGTTGTGACCGTGATGGATCGCGACCGGATGGCGGATTATCAGGCGATGGTGGCGGAGCTGCGCAATGCGGGCATTCGCGCCGAGGTGTATCTTGGCAACCCGAAGAACTTTGGCAACCAGCTCAAATACGCCGACAAGCGCAACTCGCCGGTTGCCGTGATCGAAGGCGGGGATGAGAAGGACCGGGGCGTGGTGCAGATCAAGGACCTCATCCTTGGGGCCAAGATTGCCGAGAGCGCCACGTTGGAAGAATGGAAAGAGCGCCCGAGCCAGTTCGAAGTGGCGCGCGGTGATCTTGTGGCCAAGGTGCGCGAAATCTTGGAAGGGCAGGACGGCTGATGCCTCAGAAAGCGGAAATCCGGGCCCGCGCAGCGGCGCTGCGCGATGGGTTCGAGGCGGCCGGGGCGAAACCGGTGGAAACAGCGATCCTGCAACCGGCCGAAGTGCTTCTGGACCTGTATGGCGAGGACATCCGGGCGCGGGCCTATGTGACGAGCGATGCGTTGCGCGGGGAGCAGATGCTGCGCCCCGACTTTACGGTGCCGGTGGTGCAGATGCACATGGCGCATGGGGCGGAGCCAGCGCGTTATACCTATGCGGGCGAGGTGTTTCGCCGTCAGGAAGACGACCCGGACCGGGCCAATGAATACATGCAGGTCGGATACGAGGTGTTTGACCGGGAGAACCCGGCGGCGGCTGATGCCGAGGCCTTTGCGGTCATTCAGGACGCGCTGAAGGGCGTGAACCTGCGTGCGGCGACCGGGGATATCGGTATCCTGACGGCAGCGGTGCGCGGGCTGAACACCACCGAGCGGCGCAAGCAGGCGCTGCTGCGCCATGTCTGGCGGCCACGGCGGTTCCGGGCCCTGCTTGATCGGTTTTCCGGGCGGAGTGCGGTTCCGGCGAGCCGGGCCGCGTTGCTGGCCCATCCCAACCCGATGGCGCATGATTTTCCCGATATCGGGATGCGGTCGCAAGAGGAAGTGGCTGCACGGATCGAAGCCTTGCGCGAGGATGCCGAGGCGGCGCCGATCAGCGCGCGGGAGGTCGGGTTGATCGACACGCTGCTGAACGTGCGCGAAACCCTGCCTTATGCGCTTGAGCACATTCGCGATCTGGCGGTGGATATGCCTGCGATCACCGAGGCGATGTTCCGTCTGCAGGAACGGATCGAGGCGCTGGCGGCGCGGGGCGTCGATGTGGCGAACCTTGAGTTCGAAGCCAGCTATGGGCGCACGTCGATGGAGTATTACGACGGGTTTGTCTTTGGTTTTTACGTGCCGGGACGTCCCGACCTGCCGCCGCTTGCATCCGGGGGGCGGTATGATGCGCTGACCCGCGTGCTGGGGCAGGGCAGTGAAATTCCGGCGGTGGGCGGGGTGATCCGTCCGGGCCTGTTGGTCGAACTGGAGGCCGGGGCATGAGTATCAAGCTGGGGGTGCCGTCCAAGGGGCGGCTGATGGAAAAGACCTTTGACTGGTTCAAGGCGCGCGGCGTGGAATTGTCGCGGACCGGATCGGACCGGGAATATGCCGGGGCTGTTGAGGGCATCGACGGGGTGGACCTCGTGTTGTTGTCGGCGGGGGAAATCCCGCGTGAACTGGCCGCCGGGCGCATTCATCTGGGCGTGACCGGAACGGACCTTGTGCGCGAAAAGCTGGGCCGCTGGGAACAGCAGGTGGAAGAGATCGAACCGCTGGGCTTTGGTCAGGCCGACCTGATTATCGCGGTGCCGGGGTGCTGGGTTGATGTGGACACGCTGGACGATCTGGATGCGGCGGCGGCGGCGTTCCGGGCGCGGCACGGGTTCCGGCTCAGGATCGCGACCAAGTATCACCGGCTGGTGCGGGAATACCTGCGCGACAATGGCGTGGCCGACTACCAGCTTGTCGACAGCCAGGGCGCGACCGAAGGCACGATCAAGAACCTGACCGCCGAGGGTGTGGCGGATATCACCTCGACCGGGGAAACATTGCGGGCCAATCACCTCAAGATTCTGTCGGACGGGCCGATCCTGCGGTCGCAGGCGACGCTGTGGCGCAGCCGGGTGGCCGATGTATCGGACATGGAAAAGGCAACACTGCGCGAGTTGTTGAACCGGTTGGGGTAGAGTTGCTGGCGCGGCTTAGAGAACCCCGATTTCAGCGAGGGCCCGGTTGAGGTCATCGGGCAGGGTATCATCGGTTTCACGTGATTTCGGCAGGTCGGAGGGGCTGTCTTCGGGTTTGAGATAGCGCCAGCCCTGGAAGGGGCGTTTGAGAGCCGAGACGGTGCGGTGGAGCTCGGGGTCGAGTACGATGGCGCAGCGGCGGATGCCGTCCGCACCGATCACCTCGTCCAGGCGCAGGATGCGCTGGCGGCACTGGATCACGCCCTTGATGACCCAGTAGATCGAACCACCGCGCAGGATTTCGGCCTCGCGTTTGGGCCACATGCGGGTGACGTGGCGGGGCAGGCCGTCATCGCTCTGGGCGGCGCGAGTCGCTTGCCAGTCGGCGAGGGTCTCGACGCTTTCCGAGCCGACTGACAATTTCACCAGATTCACGAAGTTATCCACAGAGTCCCCCACAGAATAGGGCGCATATGGTAGTGGATTTGGGTCGGCATTCAAGGTATTGTGTATCTCCGCGCCTTCGGGTGCGTATCCCGCTTGCTACCAAAACTGCCAGACCACCGACCGAGGATCCCCGCATGAGCCGATTTGCTGCCCCAATCGCCGAACAAATTTGGGACATGAAATACCGTTTCAAAAAGGCCGATGGCGCGCCGATTGACCTGAGTGTCGAGGATAGCTGGCGCCGGATCGCGCGGGATCTGGCGAAGGTGGAGAAAGAACCCGAGGTCTGGGAAGAGCGATTCTATGCCGCGCTTGAAGATTTCAAATACCTGCCCGCAGGCCGGATCACCGCCGGAGCGGGTACGGCGCGCAACGTGACGCTGTTCAACTGCTTTGTGATGGGCACGATCCCCGACAGCATGGGCGGTATTTTCGACATGCTGAAAGAGGCCGCGCTGACCATGCAGCAGGGCGGCGGCATCGGCTATGATTTCAGCACGATCCGCCCGCGTGGCGCGGATGTGATGGGGGTGGCGGCGGATGCTTCTGGCCCGCTGTCGTTCATGGACGTGTGGGACGCGATGTGCCGCACGATCATGAGCGCCGGGAGCCGTCGCGGCGCGATGATGGCGACGATGCGCTGTGACCACCCGGATATCGAGCAGTTCATCACCGCGAAATCCGACCCGGCCCGCCTGCGCATGTTCAACATGTCGGTGCTGGTCACGGACGCCTTCATGGAGGCGGTCAAGGCGGATGGACCGTGGGAGCTCAAGTTCGGCAACAAGGTGTATCACACGGTTCAGGCGCGTGATCTTTGGAACAAGATCATGCAGTCGACCTATGATTATGCCGAGCCGGGGGTGATTTTCATCGACCGGATCAACGCGATGAACAACCTCAACTATGTCGAGACCATCGCGGCCACCAACCCCTGTGGTGAACAGCCGCTGCCGCCCTATGGCGCCTGCCTTCTGGGGTCGATCAACCTTGCGCGGCTGGTGAAGAACCCGTTTGAGGGCGATGCGGCGCTGGATGAAGCGGAGCTGAGCGATCTGGTCGCCACGGCCGTGCGGATGATGGACAACGTGGTGGACGCGTCGAAATTCCCGCTGCCCGAACAGGCCGCCGAGGCACAGGCCAAGCGGCGGATCGGTCTTGGTGTGACCGGGCTGGCGGATGCGCTGCTGATGCTGGGGCTGCGCTATGGCAGCGAAGACGCGGCGGCGCAGACCGAAACCTGGATGAAGGCGATTGCGCGGGCGTCTTATCTGGCGTCGGTGGAGCTGGCCAAGGAAAAGGGTGCCTTCCCGCTGTTTGACAAGGAGAAATACCTGTCGGGCGGCTTGGTGGCGCAGATGGATGAAGACGTGAAGGCGGCGATTGCCGAGCATGGCATCCGCAACGCCCTGCTGACCTCGATCGCGCCGACCGGGACGATCTCGCTTTATGCCGGGAATGTCTCGTCGGGGATCGAGCCGGTCTTTGCCTATGCCTATACGCGCAAGGTGCTCCAAAAAGACGGATCGCGCACTGAAGAAGAAGTGGTCGATTACGCGGTGCAGATGTGGCGCGACAAGTTTGGCGAGCGCGAATTGCCCGAGTATTTCGTGAACGCCCAGACGCTGGAGCCGTCGGCCCATGTGCGGATGCAGGCGGCGGCGCAGAAATGGATCGACTCGTCCATTTCCAAGACGATCAACTGCCCCGAGGACATCAGCTTTGACGCGTTCAAGGATGTCTACATGCAGGCATGGGATACGGGCTGCAAGGGCTGCACGACCTATCGTCCCAATGATGTGACTGGATCGGTTCTTGCCGTGAGCGAGAAAGAGGATCAGGCGCCGGGCGAGAACCCCGCCGATCACGTCGCGGATTCAGGGGAAGTGATCTATATGTCCGAGCCGCTGGAGCGGCCGCAGTCGCTGGAGGGCGCGACCTACAAGCTCAAGTGGCCCGATAGCGAGCACGCGATTTACCTCACCGTGAATGATGTGATTATCAATGGCCATCGCCGCCCGTTCGAAGTGTTCATCAACTCCAAGAACATGGAGCATTACGCGTGGACGCTGGCGCTTACCCGGATGATTTCGGCGGTGTTCCGGCGTGGGGGGGATGTGTCTTTCGTCGTCGAGGAGCTGAAGGCGGTGTTCGACCCACGCGGCGGGGCGTGGATGGAGGGGAAATACATCCCGTCGATCCTCGCCGCGATTGGCGGCGTGATCGAGCGCCACATGATCGCCATCGGGTTCATCGAAGGCGAGGGCATGGGGCTCAAATCCGACCCGCAGGCGCAGGTGATGGCCGTAGGCGAAGCGCCGCGCGGCAAGGCCTGCCCGAGCTGTGGTCAGTTCGATCTGCAGATGGTCGAAGGCTGCATGACCTGCATGAGCTGCGGCCATTCGAAATGCGGGTGAGCGGCTAAATATGTCTGTGTGTGTGGCATTGCGCGCTGTGTAATCGACGCGTGATGCCATGTGCGGTTCTTTTAACCCGAATAGGTGATCGCCAGCACTTGGCGTGGGCTGCGGCGCTCCATCAGGCGACGGCGGGCGAGGTCGAGCTTCAGACGGGCGACCTCCATGCGCTCCATCGCGCGGTGGCGTTCGTCGTAAAGGCGGCGGATGCGCGAGCCGGGATGGCCGATGCGCCAGACATTGTGGTCAATCACGTCAGGGACAAGAACGCGCGCGTCTTCGAGTGCGCGGCGCAGGGACAGGTCAGCCACCAAGTAGGCACGGGACGCATGGATCACCATGCGACGGCGGGCTTTCAGATCGGGATGCATTGCGGACCTCCTTTTCTGTCAGGCGCGTTCGGGGGCGCCATATCTCGAGTGTAGAAAGCGAGTCCAATTTGCGTCAAGAAACGCTTGCGTGACGGGGCAGGATGCGCTGTTTCCCGCTGCTCAGCCGGAGCGTTTGCGACGATACCGTTTTTGCAGGAGTTGCCCGCGCATCGTTGCAGTGCCCACGAGGTCAAACATCATAGGGTGATCGAGCGGGCCAAAAAGACGGGTGCCATCGCCAAGCAGCAATGGGAACTCGGTGATGATCACCTCGTCAATAAGATCATCGCGCAGGAAGTTCTGAATCGTGGCGCCGCCGTCGATATAGAGTGTTTCGTAGCCGAGCTGGCGCGCGATCCGGGTGATTTCGGCGGGTGTGCCGCTGGCAAAGCGGACATGGTCCTCAAAGCCCACGGGGGCGGTGGTCAGGGCGCTGGAGAGGATCAGGCCGGGTTTGGGATAGGGCCAGCCAACGCCGAACCCGACCACGGATTCAAACGTGACCCGCCCCATGACCACGGCATCGACGCGTTCCATGAAGGCGGCAAAGCCGCCGTCGTCGCCATCCGGGTTGTGAACGCTTTCCAGCCAGTCCAAGCCGCCGTTCTTGTCAGCGATGAAACCATCAAGGCTGGTTGCGATGAAAACGATGTTGGGCATGGCGGAAACCTTCGGCATCAGTCGTTGATACTGGTCAGGCTAGGGCGAAAGCGCGGTGCCCACAAGAAAAGAGGCCGCCCCGGGGCGACCTCTGGCTTGCTGCGGATTGAAGCGGGATCACGCGAAGCTTTGTTCGATCCGGTCCAGTGTGCGCATGGCGTCGAGCACATCGTGCACGGTGCCGTTGGGTTCGCGCCCTTCCTTGATCGCGGCGATGAATTCGCGGTCGATCAGCTCGATCCCGTTGTTGGAGACGGCCACGTCCGAAAGATCAATCGGGTTCTCGTTGCCATCATAAAGGTCGTCATAACGCGCGATATAGGTGCCGTTGTCACAGATATAGCGGAAGAAGGTGCCGAGCGGCCCGTCATTGTTGAACGACAGCGACAGGGTGCAAATCGCGCCCGACGGGGTTTTCATGCCGATGGCCATGTCCATGGCGATGCCCAGTTCCGGGTGGTGGGGGCCTTCGAGACCAAACGCCTGGCTGGCGGTTTCGCCGGTCTGGTACTGGAACAGGTCGACGGTGTGGCAGGCGTGGTGCCACAGCAAGTGGTCGGTCCAGCTGCGCGGTTCGCCCTTGGCGTTCATGTTGGAGCGGCGGAAGAAATAGGTCTGCACGTCCATCTGCTGAATCTTCAGCTCACCCGCCGCGACCTTGTTGTGAATCCACTGATGCGAGGGATTGAAACGACGCACCTGTCCGGCCATGGCCAGCACACCGGTTTCCTTTTGCACGCGGCAAATCTCTTTGCTGTCTTCCAGCGAGTCGGCCATGGGAATCTCGATCAGCACCGGCTTGCCCGCCTTCATGCAGGCGATGGCCTGTTCGGCGTGCACTTGCGTGGGCGTGGCGAGGATCACAGCGTCGACGTCATCGCGGGCGAGGCATTCGTCGAGCGTGGTGGCGGCGTGGGGGATGCCGCGCTCGGCGGCGAGGGCTTCGATCTTGGCCTTGGTCGGACCCATGACCGAGGTCACGGTGACCTCGTCAATCGCGGCCAACGCGTCGAGATGTTTGATACCAAAGGCGCCGTATGCGCCTGCTACGCAGATTCTCATGGGATTGGTCCTCAGCTTGCTTTGTTTTCAAGAATGATATGGCCCACGGCAGTGTTGGAGGCCGGGACGTGGTAATGGCGGTGGACTTCGGTCACGTCGTCATCAAGCGCACCGCGCATGACGTGCCACATGACCATTTCGACCCCTTCGGAACCTGCTTCGCGCAGGTATTCAACGTGCGGCATCTGCGAGAGGCCGACGGGGTCGGAGGTGAGCCGGTCAAGGAAGGCGGTATCCCATTCCTGATTGATCAACCCGGCGCGTTTGTATTGCAACTGGTGGCTCATGCCGCCGGTGCCGAAAATCACGACATTGAGGTCTTCGTCAAAGCTCTCGACCGCGCGGCGGATGGCTTTGCCAAGGTTGTAGCAACGGTTGCCGGTCGGGGCGGGGTATTGCACCACGTTGACGCAGAGCGGGATGACCAGCGCGGGCCATTCGTCCTCGGGGGTCTTGTCGCCATACATCACCGAGAGCGGCACGGTCAGGCCGTGATCGACCTCCATCTCGTTCATGATTGTGATGTCAAACTCATCCAAGATCAGCGACTGGGCGATGTGGCTGGCCATCTTCTGATGGTTCTTGACCACGGGCACCGGGCGCGGGCCCCAACCTTCGTCCGCCGGGGCGAACTCGGCAGCACATCCCAGGGCGAAAGTCGGGATGCAGGAGGCGTCAAAGACGGTGCAATGGTCATTGTAGACGAGAAAAATGACGTCCGGGTTCTTTTCCTTGATCCACTCGCGGGATTTTTCAAAGCCCTTGAACACGGGCTGCCAATAGGGTTGGTCGGTGATCCCGGTGTCCATCGCGACACCGATGGCGGGCACGTGGGAACATCCCACGCCGGCTGTGATACGGGCCATCAGTCGGTTTCCTTTTCGTCCCATTCGGATTGGTAGCGGTTGCCCTCGGGAGAGCGGCCGCCGTTGAGCATCATGTCGCGATAGGCCTCGCGGCCCATGCCGGTCATGATGCCCGCCAGATCCTGAAAGTTGATGCCGTCATTGGCGGCAAGTTTGCTGGTGTAGTAGATATTGCCGCCCAGTTCCAAAAGGCGGTTCCATTCGCGTTTGAGCACCGCATCGCGCTGTTCGGGCGTCATCGGGTAGGCGTCGAGATAGCCTTCTTCGTCGGCGTTGAATGCATCGCGATTCTTTTGCAGGCGCAGGGAAATGCAGAACTGGTTGAGGTGGTAGCCCTCGCGCCCCCGGTCGGCATCAAAGACAAACGTGCCGGGAATGTCCTCGTAGTCTTTTTTGATGGCCATGGCGGGCCTCCTGTTCGCTTAGGGTTGCTCGGCCGCAAGCGCGGCGAGAATGGCGTCGGTGAGCGCGGCGAGATTGTCCGTGCCGATGGATGCGGCATCAAGGCCAAGGTCGCCCATCTGTTGCTGGCGCGCGGCGGTGGCGGTGGCCATGAGCGGGTCAAGGCCAAGGTCGGTGACGGTTTGGGCCACCTCGCGCATTTCGGCGGCGCGGCGAAGGCCGTGGGTCAGGCTGCGTTCGATCATGTAGGGCGCGCGGGTTGGCCAGTCGAAACCGGGAAAGCTGGTTTCAAGCGAGGCGAGGATGTGGTGCTCGACCCCGGCCTGTCGCGCGGCGAGGAAGCATTCCAGCGTCAGCGCCTCGAGCCCCTTGATCATGATGGAACGCACCATTTTTCGGGTAGAAGCTGCGCCGATGTCCTGCCCGGCAAGCTTGGTTTCCATGCCAAGGGCGCGAGTGATTTCCTGCGCGGCTTGTGCATCTGGGCCAGCCAGAAGGCAGGGGGATTTGTGCAGGTGCGGTTGCACCGGGGTCATGATTGCCAAGTCGACATAGCGCCCGCCTGCGCCCTTGATGGTTTGTGCTGCGCGGCGTTTGGCGTCGGGAGCGCAGCTGTTGCCGTCAAGATAGAGCGCGCCGTCGAGATCGCAGCAGGCCGCAGCCTTGGCGGCTGCCTCTGCCTGATCGGCAGTGACGAGTGAGAAGATGAGGTCCGCGCCGAGGGTTGCGGTGGCGCTGCTTTCGGCGCCCTGTACGTTGGCGGCGGTGTAATCGGCCCTTTTGGCTGCTGCCTCTGGCCCGTCTGTCTTGATGTCAAAGGCAGAGATGGCCAGCGTCGCCATCTCCTGCCGCAATCCGCGCGTGAAAGCCTGCGCTGCTTCGCCAAATCCGATGAACGCGAGTTTCGGGGGATTGGGGGGCACGGGCGACAGTCTCCTTGAGTTTCGCACCTTGCTAGCATTTCCGCGCCCCGTGCGGCCAATTCAATTGACTGGGGCAGTATTGAAAAAAGCTATGTAGCTGTCAGTCACGCGCGGGCTCGTCCTCGGGCAGGTGGCTGAAGTTATGCAGGTAATCAATGAATTGAGCCTGTGTTTCCGTCGGGCGCCAGTCCCTGCGAGTGGTGAGGCCAATGTCGCGGTAATGGCCTTCGAGCGGGATATCGAGCGCGGTGATCATGCCGAGGGATTCATCGACGCTGATCTGGTGGCGGGACACGATGGAAATGTAATCGCCTTGCGAGAGGATGCCGCGTAGCGTGACCATCGAAGACGAGACCACACGCACCGGGGTTTGGTCGCGTTCATGAATGCGCAGCGTGTCAAACAGGTATTGCCCGGCAGGTGTTTCGCGGGGGGGGGCAATCCACGGGTAGGCAAGCGTATCCTCCAGCCTCAGGTTGGAGCGCCCGGCGAGCGGGTGGTTGGGGTGCGCAACGATGGCCAGCGCGTCGCGAAACAGAAGGGTCTGGGTGATGTCATCCGCCGGGGGCGGATATCGCAATGCGCCGATCAGGCAATCGAGATCGCCTTCGCGCAGGGAGCGCAAGAGTTCCGGGTAGCGCCCGTCGACGACACGGATCTGAACGCCGGCGGTCGCCGAGATCATGGCGTGGATCGCCTTTGGGACGATGGATGTGCGCGCCAAGGGCAGGCTGCCAAGGACAAATGTCCCCTGATCCTCACCCAGTTCGCGGCTGATCTCTTCGACGCCCTGCCGGATTTCTGCTTGAGCCAGCTTGGCCCCAAGCACAAAAGCCTCGGTGGCGGGGGTCAGCGCGACACCCGACGGGCGGGCGGTGAAGAGGGGGACGCCCGCGAGGGCTTCGAGGCTGCGTGCGGCGCGGTGCACGGTCGGTTGAGACAGGTCGAGATGGCGCGCGGCGACGGTAAAGCTGCCGGTGTTGGCGATGGCGATGAGAGTGCGCAGCTGGGCCGCCGTGACGGCGCGGTCGAAGGTGGGACGGCGGCTGGTTTTGCCCTGACTGCGCAACGCGGCGCGCGCGCCGTCAGACAGGTGCTTGAGCGCTGCTGTGGCGCGTTTCTCGAAGGCTTCACCACATGGGGTCAACGCAAACTGCTGACGGCGGCGGATCAGGAGCGGGGTGCCAAGATCGGTTTCCAGCCGGGTGATGGCCTGTGTCGCGGCGGGCTGGGAGAGGTGGCAGCGTTCGGCCGCAGCGGATACCGAGCCGGTATGGGCCGCTTCGAGGAAGACGCGCATGTGGCGAATGTTTGGAAAGCCAGTCTGCATGTGGGCCTCTATAGCATAACCTTATATTGGGAACTGATTTCGAAATAGGCAATAGCTGGGATGAGGATGTAGGGTGGAGGCAATCACGAAAACGCTTGGAGCATCAGGACATGTCCGACAAGAAAACCGCGCTAGTGATCAGTGCGCATTCCGCCGATTTCGTCTGGCGCGCCGGGGGCGCGATCGCGCTGCATCAGGAAAAGGGATACGAGGTGACGGTTGTGTGCCTGTCCTATGGCGAGCGCGGGGAAAGCGCGAAGCTGTGGAAGCAGGAGGGCATGACGCTTGAGCGGGTCAAGGCCGCGCGCCGGGAAGAAGCGGAAAACGCGGCTGCGGCGCTGGGTGTGAACGACATCCGATTCTTTGACGTCGGCGATTACCCGCTCGATCTGGGCCGCGAGACGCAGGACCGCATGGTGGACGTGATCCGCGAAGTGCAGCCGAAATTCATGATGAGCCATTCCAAGTGGGACCCTTACAACACGGACCACATGAACACGACGCAATTTGCGCTGGAATGCCGGATGATCGCGCAGGCCTGGGGGCATAACCCGGGACAGAAGGTTCTCGGCGCGCCGCAGCTTTACCTGTTCGAGCCGCACCAGACCGAACAGATGGAATGGAAGCCGAGTGTGTTTCTCGACATCACGGACGTCTGGGACAAGAAATGGGCCGCGATTCAGTGCATGCAGGGGCAGGAGCACCTGTGGAACTTCTACAAGAACGTGGCCGAAAACCGGGCCAACCATTTCCGTCGCAACTCGGGCGGGATGGCCGGGGGGCGCGCGGCGAAATATGCCGAAGGATTCCAGACGATCTTTCCCCGCACGGTGGATGAGTTGGAATGACCTATCAGGCGGGAACCACTGGCGTTGTCGTCCAGAAAATCGAACGCGCCGATCAATCGATCATTGACGGACTGGCGGAGTGTGGCGTGGCCACGGTTCACGAAGCGCAGGGGCGAAAGGGGCTTTTGGCCGATTACATGCGCCCGATCTATGCGGGCGCGCGGATTGCCGGGTCTGCAGTGACGATCCTTGCCCCGCCCTGTGACAATTGGATGATCCATGTGGCGATCGAGCAGTTGCAGGAAGGCGACGTGATGGTGCTGGGCACGATCACGCCGTCGAATGCGGGGTATTTCGGGGACCTGCTGGCGACCTCGGCCAAGGCGCGGGGCTGTCGCGGGTTGATCATAGATGCCGGGGTGCGGGATGTGCGCGACCTGAGCGAGATGGATTTCCCTGTCTGGTCCAAGGCCGTGTTTGCGCAGGGAACGATCAAGGAAACGCTGGGATCGGTGAATGTGCCGGTGGTTTGTGCCGACGCGCTGGTCAATCCGGGAGACATCATCGTGGCCGATGATGACGGGGTCTGCGTGGTGCGCCGCGAGGACGCGGCGGAGGTGCTGGAAAAGGCGCGTGAGCGCGAGGCCAACGAGGCGGCCAAGCGGGCGCGGTTTGAAGCGGGTGAGCTGGGGCTTGATATCTATGAGATGCGGGCGCGGCTGGCCGAGAAGGGTTTGAAATACGTCTGAGGGGTTTCGGATCGCTGGCGCGATCCGACCGCGTGGGGGCGCTGCCCCCACACCCCCGGAGTATTTCCGGCAAAATGAAGAGAAGGTATTGGGATGAGCGGAGGCGTGCGGTGCATGTGGATGCGCGGGGGGACGTCCAAGGGCGGGTATTTCCTTGCGGATGATCTGCCCGAAGACCGGGATGCGTTCCTGCTGCGCGTGATGGGGTCGCCCGATACCCGCCAGATCGACGGCATGGGCGGGGCCGATCCGTTGACGTCGAAAGTTGCGGTGGTGAAGCGATCTGAGCGCGAAGGCGTGGATGTGGATTACCTGTTTTTGCAGGTCTTCGTGGATCAGGCGATCGTGACGGATGCGCAGAATTGCGGGAATATCCTGGCCGGGGTTGGCCCCTTTGCCATTGAGCGTGGGTTGGTCGGGGTGAAGGGCGACGAGACGCCGGTCACGATCTACATGGAGAATACCGGACAGGTTGCGGTGGCGCGGGTGGCGACGCCGGGGGGCGTGGTGTCCTATGCCGGAGCGGCGCGGATTGATGGCGTACCGGGGACGGCGGCGGCGGTGCCGTTGGCCTTCAAGGATACGGCGGGGTCGTCCTGTGGGGCACTGCTGCCGACAGGAAATGCTGTGGACAAGGTCGAGGGCGTGGCCGTCACGATGATCGACAATGGCATGCCCTGCGTTGTGCTGCGCGCGGCGGAATTGGGGATTACCGGCAAAGAGGGGCCGGAGGCGCTTGAAGGAAATGCGGAATTGCGCGCCCGGCTGGAGGCGATCCGGCTGGCCTGTGGGCCGCTGATGAATCTGGGCGATGTCTCCAAGAAGTCGGTGCCGAAGATGACCATGGTGAGCGCGTCACGCGACGGTGGGGCGATTGGCACGCGGACGTTTATTCCGCATCGGTGCCACAAGACAATTGGCGTCTTGGGCGCGGTGAGCGTGGCGACCGCTTGTCTGATCGACGGGTCGGTGGCCTTTGACCTCGCGGCGCGTGGCGAGGGGGCAGTGCGTCATCTCGCGGTGGAGCACCCGACGGGAGAAATGACGGTGGTCGTGACGCTGGACGGTGTTGGTGCGGTGCGCGAGGCGGCGATCCTGCGCACGGCGCGGAAATTGATGGATGGAGAGGTGTTCGCATGAGTGAGCAGGTCATGGACGCGGATTGGCTGGTGTTTCACCCCAACCCCAAAAAGCCGGATTTCGTGCTGCCCGAGGGAGCGGTGGACGCGCATTGCCACGTCTTCGGGCCGAGCCCGGAATTTCCCTTTGCGCCCGAGCGCAAGTACACACCCTGCAATGCGGGCAAGGACAAGCTGTTCGAGCTGCGTGATTACCTGGGGTTTTCGCGCAACGTGATCGTGCAGGCCACCTGCCACGGCAAGGACAACAGGGCCATGGTCGATGCCTGCCGGGCTGCCGGGGACCTGGCGCGCGGGGTGGCAAGCGTGGGGGCGGATGTCACCCGCGAGGAACTTGCCGAGATGCACGAGGCCGGGGTGCGCGGGGTGCGCTTCAACTTTGTCAAACGGCTTGTGGATGCCACGCCCAAAGAGGTGTTCATCGGCATTGCCGAGAGGATCCAGGAGTTCGGCTGGTCCATCGTGGTCTATTTCGAGGCCGCCGATCTTGAGGAGCTGGAGCCGTTCCTGAAACAGTTGCCGGGTATCATCGTGGTCGATCACATGGGCCGCCCGGACGTGGAAAAAGGCGTGGAACACCCGGATTTCGAACGGTTTATCAACCTGATGGCAGAGAATGAGAATATCTGGACCAAGGTGACCTGCCCGGAACGCCTGACCAAGGCGGGTCCGCCCTATGACGATGTCATTCCGTTTTATCAAGCCATTGTCGACCGGTTCGAGGACCGGGTCCTGTGGGGCACAGACTGGCCGCATCCGAACATGAAATCACACATGCCCGATGACGGGGCATTGGTCGATTACATCCCGAAAATCGCGCGAACACCTGAGCAACAGAGAAAACTGCTCGTGGATAACCCCATGCGGCTCTATTGGGGCCGCTGAACAAGGAGGACGATGATGGCGCACGATACGCATGACTATCATATCGACATTCCAGGTACGACGGTCTTTGACGGCAAGATGGCGATGAAAGGCTATGCGCTCAACAAGATGTGCTATGGCTTTAACAAGGCCGAGAACCGCGAGGCCTTCAAGGCCGATCCGGAAGGCTGGATGGAGAAATACGGTCTGAACGACGAACAGAAACAGGCCATTCGCAACAGCGATATCCTGGGCATGATCGCAGCGGGGGGGAACATCTATTACCTCGCAAAGCTGGCCGGCATCTTCCAGCTGAGTGTGCAGGACGTGGGCGGGTTGCAGACCGGACGCACCACCGAGGAATTCCAGGAATTCCTGAAAAGCCAGGCCTGAGGAGGAAAGATCATGGCGAAAGTACTTGGCGGGATCACCACCTCGCATATTCCGGCGGTGGGCAACGCGATCCAGAAGGAGCTTTATGACGATCCCTATTGGAAACCGTTCTTTGACGGCTATCCAAAGGTGCATGCCTGGATCAAGGAGCATAAGCCGGATTATGTGGTGAATATCTACAACGACCACGGGCTTGGGTTCTTTCTCGACCAGATGCCGACCTTTGCCATTGGCGCGGCGCAGGAATATCGCAACGAGGACGAGGGGTGGGGGCTGCCGAGCCTTGATCCGTTCCCCGGCGCGCCGGAGCTGAGCTGGCATATCATCGAGAGCATGGTGGCGGACGAGTTCGACATTACTTCGTGTCAGGAACTGGCGGTGGACCATGGGTTCGTGGTGCCGATGCAGCTGTTCTGGCCGGGGGCGCCGAACAACCCGGACATGCCACGCGCGGTGCCGATCAGCGCCAACACGGTGCAGCACCCGATCCCGACGTTGAAACGGGCGCTGGATTTCGGCAAGGCGCTGGGCAAGGCGCTGCGGTCTTTCCCCGAGGATGCGAAGATCGTGATCTTGGGCACGGGCGGGCTGAGCCACCAGTTGGACGGCGAGCGGGCCGGGTTCATCAACAAGGAATTCGATCAATATTGCCTTGAGAACATCGTGTCGAACCCAGAAGAGCTGACCAAGATTTCCCGCATGGAACTGGTCGAAAAGGCGGGCGCGCAGGGCACCGAATTCCTGATGTGGATGATGATGCGCGGGGCGCTTGGGGATGACGTGACCGAGATCACGCGGAACTATCACATTCCGATCTCGAACACGGCGGCGGGTACATTGTTGCTGGAATGCGCGGCGTAAATCAGTCTTGCGGGCCGGAAGCGGCCCGCGACCGAAAAGCGCGCGGGGACAGGCCCGTGGCGCGCGAGAATACTCGGCTGAAATAGGCAGGATCCTCGAAACCAAGCGTGTAGGCGATGGTTGAGACTGGCAGGTTCGTGTAGACGAGGTTGCGCCGGGCTTCGCGGATGATGCGTTCTTCGATGAGGCGTGAAGCGGGCCGCCCGGTGGCGGTGCGGGTGATGCGGCTGAGATGCGTGGGGCTGACCGCGAGGGCATCAGCATAGTCGGCCACTGTCCAGTGGTCCTGGAAATGGGTTTCGAGCAAGGCTTCGAACCGGGAGAGCAGGCCCGGTTGATCGCTGGTTTCCGGCGTCGTTTCGTTCTGGGCAAGGGTTTGTGCGATCTGTCCAAGCAAAAGCGCACAGTGCGCGCGAAGGATATGGGCGCGGGCAAAGTCGCGCCCGCCAAAGGCCCGCGCGATTTCAAGAAGCGTGGCCATGACGGGTTTGGGCGCGGGGTGTACGGCCGGGCGCGCCAAAATGCGGTTCAGACCCTCGGAAGGGCGCAGGCTCTCATCAAGCATTTCGACCGCCATGGTGATGACCTGCCCCCGTGCGCCCGGTTCGAAGCTGAACCCATGCACAATTCCCATTGGAATATTGACAAATGAGGGCGGATTGATCCGGTGTGTCCGACCCTCCAGCGTGACCGTTCCGGCCCCCTCTTGCAGCAGCAGGACCTGATGTAGGCGCGCATGGCGGTGGGGGGCGAATTCCCAATCGTGCAGTCGTGAGCGCGCTTCGATGGTTTCGCAATGCACCACGTCGGGAAGATCGCCGGATTCTCCGAACAGGTTGTAGTTGAGGATCGTGGCGGCGGTGGGCTGATTCATGTTCGAAATGTACAAGTTGTTGGCCGTCTGGTCCATTCAATTTAACGCCGCGCGCCGTATTGTGTCACCATACCCCAAGAGGAGGACAGGAAATGAAAACCCAAGTTTGCATTATCGGTGGCGGCCCATCGGGGCTGATGTTGTCGCAGCTTCTGCACTTGAAAGGCATTGATACGATCGTGCTTGAACGCCAGAGCCGGGAATATGTTCTGGGGCGCATTCGGGCCGGCGTGCTGGAGCACGGGTTCGCGGAATTGATGCGCGAAGCCCAGTGCGGCGAGCGCATGGACAAGGAAGGTGAGATTCACGAAGGGTTCTATATCGCCAACGAAGGCACGTTGAACCGGGTGGACCTGCACAAGTATTCGGGCGGAAATTCCGTGGTTGTCTATGGTCAGACCGAGCTGACCCGCGATCTCTATGAGGCGCGCGACAAGATGAACGGCAAGGTCATCCACAATGTCGAAGACGTGAAGTTGCATGATCTGAAGGCGGAGAAACCGCATGTGACCTATCGTGATGGTGACAATATCGTGCGCATTGATTGCGATTTTGTAATCGGCGCGGACGGGTTCCACGGGGTCAGCCGCAAGTCGATCCCGTCAGATGTGCTGAAGGAGTACGAAAAGGTCTATCCCTTTGGCTGGTTGGGCGTTTTGAGCCGCACCAAGCCGGTGTCGCCGGAGCTGATCTACGCCAAGAATGACCGCGGCTTTGCGTTATGTTCGCTGCGCAGCCAGGTTCTTAGTCGCTATTACATTCAGGTGCCGCTGACCGACACGGTTGAGGACTGGTCGGATGACGCCTTCTGGGCGGAGTTGAAACGGCGGTTGCCGGACCAGGTTTCCGACAAACTGGAAACCGGCGAGTCTATCGAGAAATCCATCGCGCCTCTGCGCAGCTTTGTGGCCGAGCCGATGCGCTACGGCAACCTGTTTCTTGCCGGGGATGCGGCGCATATCGTGCCGCCGACCGGAGCGCGGGGGCTCAACTCGGCGGCGTCGGATATCTATTACCTCTACCATGCCATGCTGGGGCATTACCTTGAGGGGGATGATACCGGGCTGGAGGAATATTCGCAGAAGGCGCTGGCACGGGTTTGGAAGGCGCAGCGGTTCAGCTGGTGGATGACATCCATGCTGCACACGTTCCCGGACAATATCGACTACGATCAGCGCCTGCAGCAGATCGAGATGGAATACCTGTTCTCGTCTGAAGCGGCCATGAGTTCCTTGGCGGAAAACTACGTCGGACTGCCGTTCTGATCGTTTGGTGTGGGGTCAGTCCGACTGACCCCATTCCGCATCCTGCATCTCGCGCAGGCGGCTGGCAGTGCGTTCGAATTCGAACGTGCCTTCGCCCTCGACATAGAGCATTTCGGGTTCCGCTGCGGCGGAGCAGATCAGGCGCACCTTGGCCTCATAAAGAGCGTCAATCAGGGTGACAAAGCGTTTGGCTTCGTTGAAATTGTGGCGCGAAAGACGCGGAATATCCTCCAGGATCAAAACCTTGACGGCATCGGCAATGGCGAGGTAATCGCCCGGTCCGAGCATCTTGGAGCAGAGGTCGAAGAAGGTCGCCCGCGCCACCCCGTTGCGGAACGCAGGCAGTTCGACCTTCCGTCCCTTGATCGTGAGTACAAGCGGGTCTGCCGTGCCCCCGGAAAGGTCCTGCCAGATGGCGCGGATCTGGGCGCGGGCCTCGGTGCCGGCCTGCACGAAATAGACCTGATTGCCGGATAGGCGGTTCTGGCGGTAGTCGACTGGACTGACGAGCTCCCAGACACGCAGGCGCTCCTTGATCAGGCCGATAAAGGGCAGGAAAAGCTGACGGTTGAGGCCGTCCTTGTAGAGATCGTCCGGTACGCGGTTCGAGGTGGTGACGACGACGGTTCCGGCCTCAAAAAGCTGTTCGAACAGGCGTCCGACGATCATCGCGTCGGTGATGTCGGTGATCTGCATTTCGTCAAAGGCGAGGACGCGGACGCTTTCGGCGACCGCCTTGGCGACAGGTTGGATGGCGTCCTCGACACCGGACTTTCGGGCCTTGTGCATGGCCTCGTGGATTTCCTGCATGAAGGCGTGGAAATGCACGCGACGCACCGGGACATCCAGAGAGTCGACAAAAAGATCCATCAGCATGGACTTGCCGCGTCCGACGCCACCCCAGAGGTACAGGCCCTCGACAGGATCGGGGGTGGCCTTGCGGAACCATCCCTTTTTCACCGGTTTGGCAAGTTCGGCGCGGATGCGTTCGAACTGGGGCAAGACGGCCTCTTGCGCGTCGTCGGCGTGAAGCTCTCCGGCCGCGATCTTGGCGGCGTATATCTCGGGCAGCGTGGTCATGATCTTCCCTTAGCCAATGCGCGCGTCAGAGGGAAGGTGCACCAAGCGCGCAGGCGGGCATGACGGATCGTGATAAGGGGGGGAACAAATGCTGAATTGACCATGGCGGGCCTGCGCGCGAAGGTGTGCGGCGCGCACAGGAGACCCGCCATGGAGCAACGGCATTCGATTTTTACACCGGTGTTGATCGTCGGCTGCATCATTATCCTTGTGTCCTTTGCCGTGCGGGCGAGTTTCGGGGTGTTCCAGATCCCGATCGCCGAAGAATTCGGGTGGCTGCGCAGCGAGTTTTCATTGGCGATTGCCATTCAGAACCTCGCCTGGGGGATCGGGCAGCCGATCTTTGGCGCCATTGCCGAGAAGATCGGGGATCGCAAGGCCATCATTCTGGGGGCAGTGACCTATGCGGCAGGGCTGGTTCTGTCGAGTTTCGCAGTCAGCCCTGAGGCGCATCAACTCTATGAAATCCTTGTAGGATTCGGCATTGCTGGCACCGGGTTCGGGGTCATTCTGGCAGTGGTTGGCCGGGCCAGCAGCGATGAGAACCGTTCCATGTCGCTGGCCATCGTGACGGCGGCGGGGTCGGGGGGGCAGGTGTTTGGCGCGCCCTTGGCGGAGTGGATGCTGGGGTTCCTGACGTGGCAGAGCACGTTCCTTGTCTTCGCGGCGGCGATCCTTGCGATGCTGTTGCTTCTGCCGATGATGCGCGCCCCGGCGGTGAGCAAGGTCGAGCTGGAAGAAAGCATGGGCGCGATCCTGCGTCGAGCCTTTCGCGACCCGTCTTACACGTTGATTTTTCTTGGGTTCTTCAGCTGCGGCTATCAGCTGGGCTTCATCACCGCGCATTTTCCCGCGATGATCACCGAGATGTGCGGGGCAATTGATCCCTCAGGGACGCTGGCCAGTATCGGGGTGAGTACCACCTCGGCGCTCGGGGCGGTGGCGATTTCACTGATTGGTCTGGCCAATATCGTCGGCACGCTGACGGCCGGGTGGCTGGGCAAGCGGTTCCAGAAAAAGTATTTGCTGGCATGGATTTACACTGGGCGCACCGTGGCAGCAGCGGTATTCATCCTGTTGCCGATCACCCCGACCAGCGTCGTGATCTTCTCGATCGCCATGGGGTCGCTGTGGCTGGCGACGGTGCCGCTTACCTCGGGTCTGGTCGCGCATCTTTATGGGCTGCGTTACATGGGAACGCTTTACGGGATCGTGTTCTTCAGCCACCAGCTGGGAAGCTTCATGGGCGTCTGGCTGGGCGGACGGATGTACGACGCTTATGGCGATTACACGCTGGTCTGGTGGATCGGGGTGGGTGTCGGCGCGTTCAGCGCGATCGTGCATCTGCCGATCCGGGAAAAGCGCGCGTTGGCCGTTGCGGCATGATCCGACGGCGAATCGGGGCTAAGGGGCTGGGTTAACGGGAAAAACCCGCTTCGGTATCACGTCGGTATAACGTCGGTATTGCGTCGGTATGAATGCCCCCAACCCCTCTGGTTAAGGGTGCGTGCGGGGCATTCAGGGGATCGTCATTTCAGGATGTCTTGAACCGGTCGAGAATGTAGCGGGAAGTCATCAGGTCAAGATGCGCGCCGCCACCGTTTTTGAACAGGGTGATTTCGTCGTCGGACTGTCTTTGGAAAGCGCCGAGGTCATAGTAGTCGGCCAGCACATGATCGCGGGTGATGGCACCGGAGGCGAGCGGGATTTTCAGCTCTCCGATATGGTCGAGCGTGGTGTCAAAGCTGTCGACAAAGACGCGGGCGCGTTGCAGGGCAGTATCGTCGGCCTCGCGCATGTCGGGGCGGTAGGCGCCGATCAGGTCGACATGCTGGCCCGGTTGCAGCCAGTCGCCGCGCAGGGTTGGTTCGGTGGACATGGTGGCGCTGGTGATGATGTCGGCCTCGCCCACGGCGGTTTCAAGATCGGTTGCCACCGCGAGACCGTCGATTTCATCGGCCATTTTCGCGGCGTTTTCCGGCGTGCGGTTCCAGACGGTGAAGCGCGCTTCGGGGAAGGCGGCGGAATAGGCGGCGTGCAGGTTGCGCCCGACGGTGCCCGCGCCGACGATGAGGATCTTGCGGCTGTCCGGGCGGGCGAGGCGACGGGCGGCCAGAAGGCTGTCGCCAGCGGTTTTCCACTTGGTCACAAGGTGGAAATCCAGCAAGGCTTCGAGCCGCCCATGTGCGTCGTCGAACAGGGTCACTGCGCCGTGGATCATCGGCACGTCCTGTGCAGGATTTCCGGGAAAGACGGTGGCGGATTTCACACCGATGCCCAGCCCGTCGATCCATGCCTGTCGCTGCAAAAGCGTGTCCTTGCCGCGATAGAGGAAGCTGTCGGAAATCTCGGCCTTGGGCAGGTGATGCCCGGCGGCGAGCGCGTCGGTCAGTCCGATCCAGTCGAGGTTTTTCTCGCCTTCGGCAAATTCGATGATCGTGGTCATTTGGCGTCCTCCTCGCTCAGCAGGCCTTCGGCGACCAGCCGGTCGGCCCAGCCCTGCGGCCCGGTGAAATGGTGTACCTGCCAGCCACGCGCGGCGGCAGAGGCGATATTGTCGTCGCGGTCGTCTGTGAACAGGAGCCGATCCGGGGCGATGCCGCAATCCTGTTCGACATGTTCATAGATTTCCGGGTCCGGCTTGATCAGTTTGAGGCGGCCCGAGACATATTCGCGATCAAACAGGGTGAGAAAGGGAAAGGCCTGTTGCGAGATCGGAAAGTTGTCATGGCCGAAATTGGTCAGGGTGAAAACGGTCACGCCGTTGCGCTTGAGTGCCTCCAGCAGGCGGACGGAATGGGGAATGGCGGGCTGAGCCAGATCGTTCCAGTTGTCGTTCCACATGCGCAATTCGCGCTCCCATTCGGGATAGCGCGGGATCAGGTCGCCGATCATGCCGGGGAGCGAGGCGCCCCGGTCGATTTCAAGGTGATGGGTGTGCATGTCGGTGGCGTCAAAAAAGGCGCGGCGGCGCTCGGGGCCGATCACGCGATCATAGAAGTTTTCGGGCTGCCATTCGATCAGGACATTGCCGATATCAAAGATCACGGCGTCGATGCGGGACATGCGGAATACCTTTCGGGAGATATGCTTTTGCTGCGGACCCTAGTGGGGATCGCGCGCGGAGAAAACCCGTGAAGCCGGATCAGCGGCGCGTGCGGGGACTTTCGACCTCTTCGATTTGCCCGGTGCGGCTTTCGCGCCAGAAGACGAACAGCCCCGCCCCGATGATGAGCACCATGCCCGCCCAAGTGCTGGGCTGTGGCCATTCGTCAAAGACCACGACGCCGAAAGCCACGGCCATTGGCATGGCAGCATATTCGAGGGGCGCGATCAGGCTGGCTTCGGAGATGCGGTAGGCTTGGGAGATGAAATAGCCGCCACAGGCGCTGGCAAGGCCGAGCAGGGCCAGCAAGGGAAGGTCGGCGGTGTTGGGCCAGAACCAGCCGCGCAGCAGAAAATCGAACATGCCGCCGGAGCCGCTATCGAACTGGCCATGGCCGACGGTCAGTCCCACCGTGCCGCTCACAATGATGAAGACAAGCTGGATATAGACCGACATGGTGGCCGCGCTTTCGGTGACGCCGATCTTGCGGGTCATGACATGCAGCGCGGCATAGGCAAAGGCGGCCACGACCGGGAGCAGCATGGCGAGGTTGAAGCTGTCTCCGCCGGGGCGGATCATGATCAGCACGCCGATCATGCCCGCAGCCACGGCGGCGATGCGGCGGGGACCGATTTTCTCCTTGAGGAAGATGGCCGAGAACAGGGTGATGATCAGCGGTGAGACAAAGAACACCGCGACGGCATCGGCCAGCGGCAATACGGCAAGGCCGAGAAAGAAGGTGGTGTTGGCAAAGACCACGCAGACCCCGCGCAGCATGTGCATGCCGAGGCGCCGGGTCCGCAGAACATGGAAGCCACCATCCAGCGGCACGATGATCAGCAGGAGCAGCGTCAGCCCGATGGCCGAGCGAAACAGGACAATCTCGTGCAGGGCGTAGTCACCGGAAAGAAACTTGATGGTGACGTCGTTGATCGAGAAAAAGAACGTGGCAATCAGGGCCGAGAGCGGCCCCATGGGAAAACGGTTGGTCATTGGGGCAGTTGGCCTGTCGCTTTCGGGATGGTCTAGCGAAAATGCGACAGACAGACAAATTTCGCGGCCGCCCCGTTGGTCCACGCCCATCCGCCCTCCCCGTGGCCCAAGGGGGCGGGGAGATGCGTGTTATTGGATCGAGAGGTCGACGTTGTAGCCCACGGTTTTGCCCGTATCCCGGTCATTGCCCATCAGGTAGACGCGGATCGTGTAATCCCCCTTGGACGGCAGGTCGATCGTGGTCGTGTTGCCGTTGATCGAGCTGTTGTAGATGGCTTCGCCGGTGCTGCCGGGCGGCAGGATGTTGAAGTAGACCGTGCCGGTCCCGTTGGTGCCGGCCACGGCCAGTTCGACGAACATCTGTTGTCCGGCATTGGCGCCCAGCCGGTAGTCGAAATACTCGTCGCCCGTGATCGTGCCGGAGACCATTGTGCCGTAATTGCCGGGCTGGAACTTGACGTCGGCCACCATCTGCGCGGTGAGTGGGGTGGCCGCTGCGAGGGCAGCAACAAGAAGAGAGGCGAAGACGCGCATGGCATGTCCTTTCCGAGATGCGGTTCCGCAAGAGGGTACGCCCAAATGGACGAAACGGCCAAATAAACGTCCTGTGAAAGGGCTGGCTATGGTTGGCGCGCCGAGTTCTCAGCGGTTGGCCGCGCGCATTTCGCGTTCGAGCGCGTCGAGAAAGCGCGAGCGGTCGGCTTTGGAAAAGGGTTTGCCGCCGCCCTGTCGGAACGGGTCGGCAGAGCGCAGGTCGCTCATCAGGTCGCGCATGGCCAGCGCGTTGCCGACATTGGCTGCGGTCAGCGTCTCGCCATTGGGTTTGAGCACCCGCGCGCCGTTTTCGACACAGCGCGCGGCCAGAGGGATATCGGCGGTAATCACGATGTCGCCGGGACCGGCGCGGTCCGCAATCCACATGTCGGCCACGTCCGGCCCGTCGGGCACGACCACGGTCTCGACCAGCGGGTTCTGCGAGGGACGCAAGCCGCCATTAGAGACCACGTACATCGTGACCTTGTGGCGGGTGGCCACGCGTTCGGCTTCGGCCCGGACCGGGCAGGCGTCGGCATCAACGTAAAGGGCTGTCATCGCGATGGGGTCCTGAAGGATGCGGGTGCGGCAGCCCTTGCGGGCGTTTGCTCAGACTTCGCAGGTCATGTCCTGTCCGCAGCACATGGGCGATTTGATCTTGCCCTCGCACTTGGGACATTTCGAGATCTGCACGGTTGTGCCGTCGTCCTTGGTGAGCGTGGCGTTGACCAGCGGTTCATTGCAGTCCGCGCATGTGGCGTTTACGCCCATTCCGCAGGCGCTACAGCGATATGTTGCCATGGTAAGTCCTCCTGTCCGTTCGTTTATCTTGCGCCCGAACCCGAGCGTGATCAAGGGGGGTATGTCGCCCAGTCGAGGCTGATCTCAGTCGGCGTAGAGCGCCTCGGCATGGAAGGCGACATGGTCTTCCATGAAAGTCGAGACAAAGAAGTAGCTGTGGTCATAACCCTTTTGCAGACGGAATGTCGCCGGCTGGCGGCGCTCGGTGATGGCGCCGGCAAGGGCTTCGGGACGCAACAGGTCGATGAACTGGTCGTCAGAGCCGACGTCGATCAGCAGGGGGCCGTCAAAGCCCTTGTCCCGCATCAGCACCGAACTGTCATGGGCGGCCCAGGCCGCTTCGTCGTCACCAAGATAGGCGCGCAGTTGTTTCCGACCCCATTCTGCGGCGGTGGGGTTGGCGATCGGGGCAAAGGCCGAGACAGAGCGAAACCGACCGGGAAGCGCCATGGCCAGCGTCAGCGCGCCGTGCCCGCCCATGGAATGCCCGCAGATGGATTGGCGGCTCATGTCGATCGGGAACTCTTCCTGCAGGAACGAAGGCAGGTCTTCGGCAATGTAGTCCCACATGTTGAAATGCGGTGCCCAGGGTTTCTGGGTGGCGTTGACATAGAAACCGGCACCCTGTCCCAGGTCATAGGCCTCGTCGTCAGCGACCCCTTCGCCGCGCGGCGAGGTGTCGGGAAAGACAATCGCGATGCCCTGTTCGGCGGCCCATTGCTGGGCCCCGGCTTTGACCATGGCGTTCTCGTGGGTGCAGGTTAGACCCGAGAGGTACCAGAGCAGGGGCACCGGACCATCGCGCGCCTCTTCGGGCAGGAACAGGCCAAAGGTCATGTCGCAATGGCAGCTGTGGGAGTGGTGTTTGTAGACGCCCTGAACGCCGCCGAAGGCACGGTTTTCGGATACGGTTTCCATCAATTTCTCCCTGTCGTTTCGCGATGTTGTGGTCACGATGTCAGAGTTGGGAGACCCATGCAATGACAACCGAAACCGTGCCGATGCTGAGCAGGGTGGAGAACAGGATGGCGGCGGATGCGCGGTGTGGCGCGACACCGTAATGCTGGGCGAGAATGTAGACATTGCCCGCCACGGGAAGGGCCGCGGCGGAGATGACCACACCGGCGGAATAGCTGTCGATGGGGAAGAGGACCAGCACGCCAATGGCCACGAAGATCGGATGCAGCACCAGCTTGCAGGCGCTGAGCCAAAGCGCCACATGCACGCGTTCTGCGGATTTTGTCGCAAGCGAGGCTCCGATGGCAAACAGCGCGCCGGGTGTGGCCGCGCCACCCAGAATGGCAAGGAACTCGTTCATCGGGTCGGGAATTGGGAGTGCCAGCGCGGACCAGATCAGACCGCTGGAGATGGCGACGATCATCGGGTTCCTGATCAGGCCAAGTCCCACAGTGCGCAGGATGCCAAGGCTCATGCGCCCGTCGCGTGCGCCGGTGATCAGGATGACGATCAGGCTTGAAAACACGATGAGATCGACGGCAAGCACCAGCATGACCGGGCCGATGGCCTGATCCCCCAGCAGCAGCACCAGCATGGGCACGCCAAGGAAGCCGACATTGCCGATCACGGCGCATTGCGCCTCCATCGCGGCGGTGGGCACGTCCAGGCGACGAATGAAGGCCACGGCGGTGGCGATGCCATAGACAACGGCCGTGCCCCAGAGATAGGCGCCCACGAGGGTCCAGTTCAGCACTTCGGCAAGGCTGAGGTTGGCGGCAAAGCGGAAGAGCATGGCGGAGAGCGCGAAGTAGAAGACGAACTTGGTCAGATAGGCGGTGGCTTCGGCGCTGAAAAACCGTGTGCGCCCGGCCCAGTAGCCAAGGCCGATGATCGCAAAGAAGGGCAGGGTTTTCAGGAAGATCGCGAGCATGTTGACGTGTTAACAGCTTTGCGGATTTGGTCAATAGATTTGACCGGTTTGGGGTGGGGCTGAGGGGGCCAGCCCCCTCTTGAGCCTGAAGGCACAATACACCCCCGGGGTATTTCAGGAAAAAGAAAGCAGAAGGGCGCTAGCCGCTGCCGATCAGCGCGCCTGCGGCAAAGACGAGCGCGCCGCCGAGCACCACCTGGAATGTGGCGCGCAGAAACGGGGTTTCCATGAACTTGTTCTGGATCCAGGCGATGGCCCACAATTCGATGAAAACCACGATCAGGGCAATCACGGTCGCGGTCCAGAAGTCCGGGATCAGGTAGGGCAAGGCATGGCCCAGCCCGCCGACAGTGGTCATGATGCCCGAGGCAAAGCCGCGTTTGACCGGCGAGCCGCGTCCGGAAAGCTCTCCATCATCCGAGGCGGCCTCGGTAAAGCCCATGGAAATACCGGCGCCAACCGAAGCGGCGAGGCCGACGAGGAAGGTGGTCCAAGTGTCTTGCGTCGCAAAGGCGGTGGCGAAGATCGGGGCGAGGGTGGAGACCGACCCATCCATGAGGCCCGCAAGGCCGGGTTGCACCCATGTCAGGATGAACTGGCGGCGGGCGGTGGCGTTTTCGTCCGAGAGGGTTTCGTCGTCGAGGTTTTCCTGTTCCAGACGTTGTGCGGTTTCCTGGTGGCCTGCCTCGGCGGCGGCGAGATCGCCCAGCAGTTTGCGGGTATCGGCGTCGGTCGTGCGTTTTGCGGCGGCGAGATAAAAGCGTTCGGCATCGCGCTCCATGGCTTCGGCCTCGGTACGGATGCGGTCGATGCCGAGGTTGGAGACCAACCAGACCGGGCGGCGGGCGTAGTAGCCCGCGACATGTTCGCGGCGGATCAGGGGGATGGTGTCGCCGAAGCGGCGGACGTGCAGGTCGATCAGGCGTTTGCGGTGCTGGTCTTCCTCGGCGGCCATGCCTTCGAACTTGGCTGCGGTGCCGGGGAATTCGGCGCGCAGCATTTCGGCATAGCTGCGGTAGATGCGGGCGTCATCCTCTTCGGAGGAAATCGCGAGCGCGATGATTTCCTGTTCGTTCAGATCCTTGAAGTGTTTTCGTTGGGTCAAGAAACGCATGCGATTCACCATATGTATCCCGCGCAGGCTAGGACGGGTGCGCGGGAATGACAACCGGGGTCAGAACTTGCCGAAACTGAACTGATCAGTTTATATTCGGGGTCTCGCAGGAAAGGACGCCGATGAACGAGGCCGTACAAGTCATTCGCAAGGGGCGCAAGTTCGACCAGGTTGTCGAAAGCGCGCGGACGTTGTTCATGCAGCATGGGTTCGAAGGTATCGGCGTGGACGAGATCGCGCGCAAGGCGGGTGTGTCCAAGGCGACGCTTTATGCCTATTTCCCTGACAAGAGGCACCTTTTCATGGAGGTGGCGCGCCTGGAATGCGAGCGACAGGCGGAGCGGATGGAGGCGGAGATCGACATCGAGCGCCCCGTGCCCGAGGTGCTGGGTGCGGTCGGGAGAGCGTTCATTGGCATCATCCTGTCCGATTTCGGGCGCAACATGTTCCGGGTCTGCATCGGTGAGGGGGAGCGGTTTCCCGAGCTGGCGCGACAGTTTTATGAAAGCGGACCTATGGTGATGCGGGCCGGGATGATCGAGTTTCTCGAACTGGGGATCGCGCGGGGTGAGCTGGAGATTGCGGATGTGGAGCTTGCCGCGGACCAGTTTCCGGAGCTGTGCAAGGCCGGGGTGTTCCTGCGGCTGGTGACGGGGGTGCAGACGGTGTTCAGTGGCGACGAGATTGACCGGGTGGTCGATGGCGCGGTCGAGACCTTCATGGCGCGTTTCGGGGCGAATCGGGGTTAATACGCTGAAACCGCAGGAAGATCCGTTTCGGTAATACGTCGGTATCACGTCGGTATTGCGTCGGTATGAGACACCGCCGCGGGGCGGGTTAATGCGGCGCACGCCCTGTTGCCCGGCTGGATACCTCAGGCGCGGTGCTGCGGCTGGGTTTTCAGGAAATCGTCAAGTTCGGTGTAGAGCGCCTTGCGCTCGTCCTCGGACAGGAAGCTGCCGATTTCGACGGTGCGGCCATTGCCTGTCAGGGTGACGTAGTGGGGTACCGGGCCGCCATGGACATGCATCTCGCTCCGCGCCCAGTAGACGTTGCACTCCCAAATCTTGGCGGGGCCGCGTGCAGGGCGGTGCCGCAGGGTAAGCGTGGGGCCATCAAGGGAGAGTTCTTCGAGGATATCGCCGTCGCGGTAGGACCGCTCCAGCCCCCACCAGAGTCCGGCGACCATGATCAGGATAAAGGGCAGGATGCCCCAGAGGAACACGGTGCCCAGAAGCCCGTAGAGAGGGATGGTGCCCAGCGTGAAGGCCATCAGGATCATCGCCGCAAACCCCCGGCGTGGCAGCGAGCGGTGCGGCCAGAGGGTGAGCACGGTCTTGGTGCCTGGATCGTCTTCTGTCCAGCGGTGGGGCATCTGTTTTCCTGTCGCGTGAGCAACAGTAGAGCGACAGGGGGGCGCAGGATCAAGAGCCAAGGATGTCGCGGGCGATGACTTCGCGCTGAACCTCGCTGGTGCCTTCGAAAATGCGCATGACGCGGGCATCGCGATAAAGGCGTTCGATCTCGTAGTCGCGGGAATAGCCGTTGCCGCCATGCAGCTGGAGCATCTGGTCGACCACCCGGCCACAGGTTTCGGAGGCGGCGAGCTTGGCCATGGACGCCTCGGCGCGGATGGGGATGCCCCGGTCGAGCAACCGGGCTGCGCGCAGCATCAGGAGCCAGCATTGGTCGAGCGCGGTGCGGGCGTCAGCAATGGCGAACCGGCTGTTCTGGAATCCGGCCACGGGGCGCCCGAAGGCTTGTCGTTGGGTGGCGTAGTCGAGGCCAAGCGCATAGGCGCGTTCGGCGATGCCGATGGATTGCGCGGCGATCGCCACGCGGCTGGCGGAGATGCCCGAAAGGGCAAGGCGGAACCCGTCCCCCGGCGCGCCGATCAGCGCGTCGGCGGGAAGCTGGCAGTCTTCGAAGAAGAGTTGCGCGGTGCCGGAAGAGCGCAGGCCCATTTTGTCTTCGATCCGGCCAAGGCGGAAGCCGGGCGTGTCTGCGGGCACCACGAAACAGGAGGCCGCGTTGGGGTTGGTTTCAGTTGGTGTCTTGGCGAAGACGGTGAAAAGCTGTGCCCCCGCCGCGCCGGTGATCCATTGCTTTTCGCCATTGAGCACCCAGCCGTCACCGTCGCGCGTGGCGCGGGTGCGGATGGCCGCCGTATCGGACCCGGCGCCCGGTTCGGTCAGGGCAAAGGAAAGCGCGCCACGTTCGCCGCGTGCCACGGGGGCGAGGTAGCGGGCGCGCTGCTCGGCGGTGGCGCCTTTCGACAGGATCGCGGCGGCAAGGTTGGAGGCGACGGCGACGACGGCGATGGAGGCATCAAAGCGCGACAGGGCCTCGATGGCGAGCGCATAGCCGGTGTTGTCGAGCCCCGGCCCGTCATCCTCGGGCGCGGATTTCATGGCCATGGTGCCCATGGCGGCCAGTTCGTTGATCAATGCATGGGGGAAGATCTCGGTCCGGTCGCGGTCGGCGGCGCCGGGGGCGAGGCGCTCGGTCGCAAAGCGCAGCATCATGTCCCGGATTTCGAGTTGGGTCTCGGTCAGGTCAAACCCGAAGCGGGTCATGTCATTGGCATCCATGTGTCGCTTTCCTCCTTGATCGGGAGAAGCCTGCCCCGGACGCGGGCACAAAAAAAGGGCCCCGTGCGGGGCCCTTTTGGTATCTTGGTCGTGACGCTGCGTCAGTGCGCGTGGCCTTTGTCCCAGTCTTCCTGCTTGGGCAGGATTTCAAAGGTGTGCTCCGGCGGCGGGCACGGCAGGGTCCATTCCAGCGTATCCGCGTATTCGTTCCAGTAGTTGTTCTCGGTGACGCGGGCGCCACGGAACAGTGTGTAGAACACAATGCCGAAGAACAGGAGGAACGACGCGAACGAGAGCAGGGCACCGTAGGTCGAGATCTTGTTCCAGTAGGCGAATGCCTCTGGGTAGTCGATGTAGCGGCGCGGCATGCCCTGACGGCCCAGGAAGTGCTGCGGGAAGAAGGTCAGGTTCACACCGATGAAGAACATCCAGAAGTGAATCTTGCCCGCCAACTCGGGGTACTGACGCCCGGTCATCTTGCCCATGTAGAAGTAGACACCGGCAAAGATGGTAAAGGCGGCCCCCATCGACATGGTGTAGTGGAAGTGCGCCACGACATAGTAGGTGTCGTGATAGGCACGGTCCACACCAGCCTGCGACAGAACGATGCCGGTCACACCACCGATGGTGAACAGGATCAGGAAGCCGAAGGCAAAGAGCATCGGCGTCTTGAACTCGATCGAGCCGCCCCAGAGGGTTGCGATCCAGCTGAAGATTTTCACGCCTGTCGGTACCGCGATGACCATGGTGGCCAGCATGAAGTAGGACTGCTGGGTCAGGGACATGCCGACGGTGTACATGTGGTGCGCCCACACGACGAAGCCGAGGGCACCGATCGCGATGATCGCCCAGACCATCGGCAGGTAACCGAAGACCGGCTTGCGGGCGAAGGTGGCGAACACGTGGCTGACAAGGCCGAAGCCGGGCAGGATCACGATGTACACTTCGGGGTGACCGAAGAACCACAGGATGTGCTGGTAGAGGATCGGGTCACCGCCACCGGCCGGGTCGAAGAAGGTCGTGCCGAAGTTACGGTCGGTCAGCAACATGGTGATGGCGCCAGCCAGAACCGGCAGGGCCAGCAGGATGAGCCATGCGGTGACGAAGATCGACCACGAGAACAGCGGAACCTTGAACAGGGTCATGCCCGGCGCGCGCATGTTCAGGAAGGTGGTGATCATGTTGATCGCACCGAGGATCGACGAGGCACCGGAAACGTGCACGGCGAAGATGGCGAGGTCCATGGACATGCCGCCTTCGAGCGTCGACAGCGGCGGGTAAAGCACCCAGCCCACGCCCGAACCGAGCTGGTCGTTGCCACCCGGGCTGAACAGCGACGCAACACCCAGCGAGGTCCCGGCGACATAAAGCCAGAAGCTGAGGTTGTTCATGCGCGGGAATGCCATATCGGGAGCACCGATCTGCAGCGGCATAAAATAGTTGCCGAAACCCCCGAACAGGGCCGGAATCACCACGAAGAACATCATCAGGACGCCGTGATAGGTGATCAGCACGTTCCAGAGGTGGCCGTTCGGGGTACAGGGGCCGTCACCGCCGCCCAGGAAACGGGCGCCTTCGAGGCACATGTACTGAACACCGGGTTCCATCAGCTCGAGGCGCATCAGAACGGTGAAGAAAACTGCGATCAGGCCGACAATGGCCGAAACGATCAGATAGAGAAGACCAATGTCTTTGTGGTTGGTCGACATGAACCAGCGGGTGAAGAAACCGCGCTCGTCATGATGGTCGTGGCCGTGAATGGCTGCGTCTGCCATGCCTTGCCTCCTGTTGGTGCATTAAAAGGCGCTGCGGGGGTTCCCCGGCGCCTGGTTCATCGTCGTTTTTAGATGTGTCGGGCCAAGGTCGCAATCTCCGTATTTGACCCAGATCAAAAAAAAGTGTCGCACCCGAAACGCGCGGCGCGGCGGGAAATGCAGGGGTTTCGGGGGATTTGGCGTCGGAATTTGACGTGTTTTGGATAATGTTCGCCTTATGTTCGTGAATGTGCGAGGGTGATCGGGCGCAAATCGCAGGAGGGTGGCGGATGGACCGGGCGGAAAAGCATGAACGTTTCAAGGCATTGCACGCGGGCGCGGGTGCGTTCGTGATGCCCAATCCGTGGGATGCGGGCACGGCGCGGTTGCTGGCGTCGATGGGATTCGCGGCGCTGGCGACCACCAGCGCGGGGCTGGCCTTTGGCTTGGGGCGATGCGACGGGCAGGGGGCGCTGAGCCGGGACGAGGTGCTGGAGAACGCGCGCCGAATCGCCGGGGCGGTCGAGGTGCCGGTGTCGGCTGACCTTGAAAACGGCTATGGTGCCACGCCCGAGGCGGTGGAAGAGACCATGCGGCTGGCGGCGGAGGCCGGGCTGGTCGGGGCATCGGTGGAAGATGCCAGCGGGGATGCGGCGCGCCCGATCTATGACTTCGAGGAAGCAGTCGCGCGGGTACGTGCGGCGGTGGACGGCGCGAAGGGCCGACACCTGATGATCACCGCAAGGGCCGAGAATTACCTGTGGGGGCATCCCGATCTGGATGACACGATTCGACGGCTGCAGGCGTTTGGCGAGGCCGGGGCGGATGTGCTCTATGCGCCGGGGTTGCCGGATTTGCAGGCGATTGCCACGGTGGTGCGCGCGGTCGACAAGCCGGTGAACGTGGTGATGGGGCTGCGGCCGCCGTTCTATAGCGTTGCCGAGTTGGCGGCGGTGGGGGTGCGGCGGATCAGCGTCGGCGGCAGTTTTGCCCGCGCCGCGTTTGGCGCTGTGCGGGATGCGGCGGAGGAAGTGCTGGGTGCGGGGACGTTCGGCTATTCCGAGCGCGCAATGCCGGGCGCGGAGATTGCAGCGGTGATGAAGGGCGACGGGTAACACGCCGTTTCGCGACGCCAAGCACAGAAAAAAACCCCCGCGCCACGCGGGCACGGGGGCGGTTTTCGCAGGGATGCGAAAGATTTATTCTGCAGCCGGTGCGACCGATGCCAGATAGGCAGCAACGTCTTCGCCGCCCTTCTTCAGCTTGAAGGACATCTTCGACTTGGCGTCAAAGCCGTTGTCGGCCAGCCACGCCTTGGGATCGGCGGCATAGGCGGCAACGGATTCCTCGGTCCAGACAAAGCCCGCTTCTGCGGCCTCGGCGAGGCCCGAGCCGTATTTGAAGTCTGCCGAACCGGCAACGCGGCCGATCACGCCATAGAGGTTGGGGCCGGTCTTGCCACCCTTGACGATGGTTTCACCTTCCGGCGATTCGATCATGTGGCAGGATTTGCATTTCTTGAAGCCATTCTCGCCTTTCGCGGCGTCACCCTCGGCGAATGCGGGGGCGGCGAGGGCCAGAGCTGCGGCGGCTGATGCAATGATGAGTTTCATGTTTTGCCTCTTCAATTGGGTTACTTCGCGTCCGGGGCGCACCTTTGTGCAATCCGCGCCGAAGTGCAACGTGCAAAAGCGCGCGGGGGCCTTGTCGGCGGAAACGTGAGTATTGTTTGTGTTTTGTGAGGGAAAACCACGAAAAAAGGGCGCCGCAAGCCCGGCGCCCATGATCAGCGATTCGCGACTGTTCAGAAACGATAATTGAACTTCAGCGCCGCGCTGGTGTCTTCGAGCCGACGACCGGTGGTGCCAAAGCTGTTGTATTCTGCCTTGAGCACTTCGAGGCCGACGCTCCAGTTGTTTGACAGCATGCGTTCGACGCCGAACCCGTACACGAACCCGTCATCTGTCATCGACCCGGCCCCGGTGCTTACCGATCCGCGGGTCACGCCAGCGGTTCCGTAAAACAACGTGCCGTCGAAATCGTAGCCAAGGCGGCCCTTGAGGGCGACGGATTCATCGAAGGTGCCAAACCCAAGCCGGTTGTCGGGGCGCCGGTATTCGATTTCACCCCCTGCAACCCAGTCGCCGAAGTCGTAGTTGTACCCGGCCTGAAGGCCGCCGAAGGCGTTATCGTCGCGGACGCCAGCGGATTGGCTTTCGCCAAAGCCCAGCTGGGCGCCGCCGTAAAAGCCGGTCCAGTCGGTTGCAAGGGCCGGGGTGGCCATGGCGCCGACGAGGGCGACAGCGGTGAGTGCGGATGCGGTTTTCATTGTCTTGTCCTTTCCCATTCAAGGGGCCCATTCACGGGTCTTTCGAGCCTTTGCTCGGGACCGACATATGGAGGCAAGAAGCGGGTTCAATCGGGTAGGCGGGCAAACCAAAGAAACAGGTCCCAAAGCGTAAGAATCAGGCTGCACCATGCCGATGCAGGCGGAAGAACCGGCGAGTTTCAGCCGCTTGCGATCGATCGCGAAAATGTGGGCGCGCGCCCTCTTGAATGCGGTCGCTTGCAGGCTGGTGTCCGGGGGGGCACCTTTGGGGGCGTCAGGACGCGGGGGGCACAGCCGCGTCGCCAAAGATGTCTTCGAAACAGCGGCGCAGGGCGACATCGAGGTCATCCATCGTGACCGGCAGGCCGAGATCGACCAGCGAGGTGACGCCATGTTCGGTGATGCCGCAGGGCACGATGCCGGTGAAGTGATCGAGGTCGGGTTCAACGTTGATCGAGATGCCGTGGAAGCTCACCCATTTGCGCAGGCGGATGCCGATCGCGGCAATCTTGTCCTCGGGTTTCTGGCCGGTCACGGTGAGGGGTTTGTCATCGCGGGTGATCCAGACACCAACGCGCCCGTCGCGGATTTCGCCGCGCAGGTTGAACTCTGCCAGGGTGGCAATCACCCACTCCTCGAGCTGCTGGACAAAGGCGCGGATATCGCGCCCGCGCTTGTTGAGATCGAGCATCACATAGGCGACGCGCTGTCCGGGGCCGTGATAGGTGTATTGGCCGCCGCGCTTGGAGGTGTAGACCGGAAACCGGTCCGGATCGGTCAGGTCGGCGGGTTTGGCCGATGTTCCGGCGGTATAGAGCGGAGGGTGCTCGACCAGCCAGATACATTCCTCGGCCTCGCCTGCCGCGATGGCGGCGGCGCGGGTCTCCATGAAGGTGACGGCCTCGTCGTAATCGGTCAGGCCGTCCGTGATGATCCATTCAACCATGCTGTGCCCCAGAAGATATGCGGTTGGTATCGAGTAAAAGGTCTGCGGGGCGAATGTCCAGAGCGCGCAGCCGCGCAGGTTTTTCTTCGCGGAGGGCGGGGATTGGGGTAGGCTCAAGGCATTCTTAACCCTTTTGGGGGTCAATTTCACAAAGTGATAGGGAGACAGGGGATGTTCAACAAGTCGATCAAGGCAACGATTGCGGCGGTGTTTCTTGCCACGTCCGGGGCGGCCCCCGCGCTGGCCAGCGACGTCGGTGCCGCAATCGTCGGCGGGATTATCGGCGGCGTCATCGTGAACGAGGCGCACAAGGACAAGCGGCGCAAACAGGCGGCGGCGGCGCGCTATTCCGCCACCCGCGCCTATAACCGCGAAACCCAGACCGCGCTGAACTATTTCGGGTTCAATGCCGGGTCTCCTGATGGGGTGATGGGGCGCCGCAGCAAGGCCGCGATCACTCAGTACCAGGTCTATGTCGGGTTTCCCGCGACCGGCAACCTGACACAGTATGAACGCGATTTCCTCGTCACGTCCTATAACCGCGCGCAGGTTGGGGGGGCACAGGTTGTCAAGGCGATGCAGTCGCACCAACACGGAGTTCGCAGCCTGTTGGCGGTCTGGCATGAAGAGGCGACGGGCGTGCGCACGCCCAACGCGTCGGGCTATGCCGGGATGCCGGTCGAGGTCAGCCAGGCGATCGACGAGGTGGCCCAAAGTTCGGAACCGAGCGCGGAACAGCTGATGCAGCGCTCTGGGTTCATCCAACTGGTCGACCTGAACGGGGATGGCAAGACGGACTATATTCTCGACACATCGGTCACGGGCAGCTCGTTCTGGTGCGGCGATCAGAGCTGTACGGTCATGGTGTTCGCGTCGTCCTCCCAGGGCTACAAGCGCAATGATTTCCTGACCAATGACGCCACGCCGGCGATGTTCTCGTGCCACCAGAGCGTCTGTCGCGTGAGCCAGTCGAGCACGACGCAGGTTGTGGTGGCGCCACAACCGACCCCGGTCATCAACACGCCGCCGCCATCGACCAAGGTGTCAAATCAGAATGCGGGCAATGGGCTGAACGGAATCACGCTTTTCAACACCGGCCCGAAAGAGGCGGCGGCGCCGTCTTTGGCCAGCCATTGTTCCAAGGTGTCGCTGCTCACCAGTTCGAACGGCGGTTTCATGACCGTGTCGAACATGAACGATCCCGAGCTGGCCATGAGCGAACAATTCTGCCTGGCGCGGACATACGCGATCGGAACCGGAGAAAACATGACCAGCGCGCTTCAGGGCGTGACCGCGGCACAGGTCGATAAGCAATGTGATGCGTTTGGCCCGGCGCTGGCCCCCTATGTGGCCAAGCTTGGCACCACGGATGCGGCGGCGCTGACCGGTGAAGTGCAGAAATTTGTCCTGACCTCGAACATGTCGATTGATCAGCTGGCAAACACCGCCAAGATCTGCCTGTTCTCGGGCTATCGTCGCGACCAGATGGATGTGGCGCTTGGGTCGGCGCTGCTGATGGTTGGTCTGGGGCAGAAGCCCTATGGCGAACTGGTCGGGCATCACGTGGCGCAGGGATATGGCGCCGCCGCCGACCCGGAGCGGGCGCAGGGGTGGTACATGATGGCGATCGAGGCGCTTGAGGGCGGGGCCGAGGCGGCCTTTGCCCCCGGACAGCCCGAGCGCGTCGCCCTGTTGCGTGCCGCGGTGAGCCGCGCGCCCGGAGGATTGGCCCAACCGCAACCCGCCGCCGCGCTGCCGACATTCAAGCTTGGTGAATGAACTGGAATTCGGGGCGGCCTGTGCGGCTCCAAAACCGGGCCGGACAGGCATTCATCAAAAGTTTCGATTAGGGCACATTTGCCTCTTCACATCCCAATCCGGCTCGTCTATACGCCCCTCACCCACCAGGGCATGTGCGGTCGTGGCGGAATTGGTAGACGCGCAGCGTTGAGGTCGCTGTTCCTTAACCGGAGTGGAAGTTCGAGTCTTCTCGACCGCACCATCATTTTTCTCATGAAAACAAAGAACATTAAGAACAACAGGCCCCTAAGCTTGAAAAACGTCACACAAAATGTCACACAATGATGTGTGACGATTCCATTTTGAGGTGGCGACATGGCACTGCCAAAGATTGAGGGAACGATCCAGCTACGGGGGCGATATCAGGCCAAGATTCGCGTGCCGGAAGAAATCCGCAAGCACTGGGATGGTAAAGAGGTCTACCAGAAGAGTCTGAAAACCAGCGACCCGAAAACCGCTGAGAAGGAAGTCCGGGCAATCCGGGCAATCATGGATGCGCAGCTTGAACAATCAAAGGCAGAGGAAGGATGGCGGGCGTTAGCCCGCCATCTGCCGCCGGACCAGAAGGCACTTTTGGACCGCGCAGGCGGGCTGTCAGGCCTGCTGAAACAATTTCAGGACGGCAAGGACGCGCTGGCGTTCATGGCGGCTGGTGAACCCTTCGCCGGTGGTGCAGAGATTGTAGAAGGTCCCAACGGTCAGCCGATCAAGGTGTTTGATGATGTAGACCCCGAGGCCTTGCAGGTCGAAGTGGCAGCGCACAGGGCCGCGTCAGCGGAGATAAAGGCACAGACAAATGCGCGGGGGCGGGTCTTGCGTCAAATCGGCGAAGGCGTTGAACTAGTCGGCGACGTGTTCAGCCTGCGTGATCTGGTGGAGGATTGGGCACCGTCCGTTGATGTACATACTGCTGAGAACGCTAGAACCTACGTGCGCCGCTTCACGGAGTTTCACGGCGAAATCGCGTTGCAGGACCTGACCGGCGTACATCTCCGCGAATTCACGGACGTGCTAAAAGGTCTGCCCAAAGTGCAGAGCGGCAAGCGTCGGGAAATGACGGTTCAGCAGCTTATCGCGGATGCGAAGAAGACCGGGGCGGAGACCATCGGTTATTCGACGCAGAAGAAATATTTCGACATGTTGAAAGGCCTCATGTCGCACGCGGTTGGGCGGCGATTTGTGGAGCCTGATCCATGGGCTGGAATGAAGCTGGTCAAACCGAAGACCAAGCACAGCGCAGAAAAGCCCCGCCGCGCCTTTACAGCAGCAGAGGTCAGGAAAATTCTGGAATTCGTCAAAGGATCGAACGCGGATCAATACGGCGTGACCACAATCGACCGCTGGGCGCCGTGGATAGCGGCGCACCACGGTCTTAGGCTGCAGGAAGCCTGTCAACTTATGAGGGGCGACTTCAAGGACATCGGAGGCGTCTGGTCGATGCAGATCACGGACGAAGGCGAAGAGCAGAAGACCAAAAATGCGGCGTCCGTCCGGTGGGTGCCAGTGCACCCGGCATTGATTGCGGCGGGGCTGCGCGGCGTGGTTGAGGCGCGCGCGGCTGACGCCTTCGCCTTCAATGAATGGGGGAGGAACAGCAAAAAACTGGAGGAACTGACACCGGACGAACGCGGACGCGTGTCAGCAAACTACGGCAAACGATTCTCACACCTGTTGCGGAAAAAGTTGGAGATCACTGACACCAAGGCGGTTTTTCATTCGTTCCGGCACCGGTTTAAGGATGCCTGCGACAACGTCAATATGTCGGATCCGCACCGCCGCTATCTTTCCGGAAGAGCCAATGAGGACTCTGTGGAGGGCGGGTACGGCGACGGTGCGGGCATGGCCTATTTGCTGGAGTCGTTGGAAAAGGTCGACCCCATGCGCGGGTGATAGAACTGGCAACGCAAATGGCGTGACCGTTTGCGCGTCTACATTGACACAGGCGATCTTGTGTGGCATTATTCACACACTAAAGGGCGACACCGGGGGTGTCGGCCCACCGTGCCGGGGGCGCGTTTTTCCTACATAACAACTCTAAGGTTTCGCTATGCTTACCGCGTCAAAAGTCGCGCGGGCGCTGGGCGTATCTAAGGGCCGTGTGTATCGCGCCCTGTCACGCCCTTACCCGCTTCCCTATATCACTATCGCTTCCGCTGCAAAGGCAGGGGGGCAAGAACGGCACTACACAATAGGCGTTCTTCTGCCACGTCTAAAGGCGACATTCGGCATTTCACCTGAACAGACCAAGGCCTTGTTTGTGGAGGGCGGGTACAATGTCTGATCAGAACACAATCCGGAATATCATGGCTGGTCTTACGAAGCCCCAACTTCGGAGACTGGAAGACTTTCATACGCAAGTAGCCGTCGAGCTGGCTCGTTTCTACGGCGACCGTCTTTCGCCGATAGTTGCGCACGTTCTCGTTCAGGAAAGTACGACATGCCCTGAGGTCTTGGCGAGTGTGGAGGGAATAAGTGGTTGTATACCTACTACGCATGCCGAGTGGGGTGTCTTCGTCCAGAAACTGGTAAATGAAAACGAAATCGCTCAGCGCAATCTCGCCTTCTCAGACGAAAGGAAGCGAGAGGCGATGCGTCAGGAAGAACTGGCCTCACTTCGTCCAGACCAACGCGTAACGCTGGCACGCAACGGCGAGCTGGACCGCTACCTCGCAGATCGCATTCAGGAGAGGCTGCACCAGAATGGCTGACATGTCGAAACAACTGCTATCGGTGATCGAGTATGTCTGTGACCGTCTCAGTGAGATCGAGCGCGGCACAGTCGTAGTGGTTCGAGGCAGGGACCTCTGCAACAATTTGAGGGTTGGCCCGCTGGCTGTGGCACGAGGCCTTCGAGCCTCTGGCTTCTGGCTTTGTGAAGATGGCCTGTGGCGATCCGTGGCCGGTCCAGAGCCGGTCAATCTCTTAGAAGAGTAGACGATAATGCCACTTTGGGAACGACAAGGTCATCGTCTCCGAGCCACTAGTCTCGTGTGATTCGGGTATGGCAGGCAAATCGGAGTCCTCTAGGCAGCTCATCGTCATGGCTAGATTTCTCTTGGCTGTTGCGGTGCGGACTCACAGAATTTCGTAGATTTCGTCTTAAAGAGAAAGAGTTTTCGCCTTAAAGGCGAGTTTCGGCCTGAATGTCCGAAAAGAAATTTTTTCGGACATTTCAGTGATTTGACGGGTGCGTAGAAAGGTGCATCATGTCCAACTCATCCGCCTGCTAGAGGTAGTGGGCACAATCTAATCGGGCACCATCACATCGTGGTCCGCCATCGCGCAGAAACAGTGTTTCTGTGATCGGCGGAGCTGTGCCCAGCGCCCAGTCGGGGTGCAATGAAAGGAGAAAGTGAATGACTGAGGCAGCAGCCCAGAAGACCGCCGACACACAGGCACCAGAGAAGAAAGCGAAACCGAAGCCGCCGCTACCATTTGACCCCCTGCCAGTCAAAGGTATCTGGGGGGTCCCGTCGAAACGGAATCCTTACCATACGAAGCGGGGTAGGGATGCCTATGCAGATGCACGACAGCGCCCCTATGGAAGGTACTGGAACCAAGCAGCGGCAACGCTCTTTGACGCAGGGTTGCGGCGTGACTATGACGACCCGAGTCACGCCGGGTCTGCCTTGCACAATACTTATACGTTGGCAGCAGCGATGCACTATGGCGATTGCGGTCTCCATGCAATCGACTGCCACGGACTTTACAACACAGGCTATCCGACTCTCACTTCGGGGAAAGGCATCAAACACCCACGCGGTGCGGGGTGGCAGAACGAGTCTTCCACGTCCCACGACAAGTTGGGCGCGCGATGGACTGGGGACGGTAAGTACCCCGCTGACAAAGAGGGTGACATCCATGACTATGCGGCGGTGGACAAGCCACGTAACGTCGGACTGACTTTTCCTCCGGGTTGCGGGATGTTCGTTTTGGACGAGGACGGCGAAACAGGGATGCAGTCTGTTCTCGACCTAGAAGCAAAGCACGGCAAGCTTCCCGAGACGTGGACGTCTGTCAGCGGCTCCGGCGGGCAGCACCGCATTTTCAAGGCTGACGTGCAGATTCACAACAGCAGCAACGAAGTTGGTCCAAAGATCGACATTCGCGGTAAGAACGGCTGTATTGTGGCCGCTCCGTCTGTGCATCCGTCACTTGGTTATTACCAGTGGAAAGAAGGTTGCGCGCCGGGGGAGATTGAGTGTGCAGAAGCCCCGGAATGGTTGGTCACAGCGGCGCTAGAAGCTTCAAAGCAGACACAGACGAAGGCAGGGCACGGGCGACGTCTCCGTCCGGAAGGGCAAGCGCCGTCGAAGGTGTATGAACCGAAAGAACCGAGCGGCGACAGTCGCGGCTTTGAGGCACACCTGTCCAATATTGGAGACCACGCCGGGGGCAAGGGGTTCAATGCCCCGATCTACAGCGCCGCATGCTCATGGTTCAGCGCGCATGGGGCAGACGCAGATACTGCGGAGCTTTTGACCCAGCTACAGGACGCGATTGCCGTTGCGGAGCGTAAGGGCGGGCGTGGGAAGTCCACTAAGTATGATACCGAGTCTCACCTGTTGGAGGAGATCGAGAACGCCCGGCGTTATATCAGGTCGAAAGAGGCGGAGGCGGCGGCATTCGAAGCCGCAGGCGGGGGAGAGTTCGACGCAGAAAGTCAGGAGCACAGCGGCAAGTCGCCGTCAGGCGACGGTATCAAGCTGGAAACCCGTGCCGATGTGTCAGAGGCCGTCAAAAACCTCGGTGATACCCCTGAACAGGAAGCTTTGGATTCGTTCATTGATCAGATCGAAGCACCATTGACGGCGGTTATTGCAGAGGAACTGGCAAAACGTCTGAAGACGGTGTCGGGGCTTCCTATCGCCGAAGTCCGGAAGATGTTGAAGCATCTGAAGGGCGCGGTGCACGACTCGGACTTCCCGCTTGTCTCTGTCAGTGAATCCTTTCGCGAGGCATGCGCCGAAACATACGCAATTATGACCGATCAAGGCAACGAACCGGAACTATTCCACAGCACGGAACGGCTTGTGGATATCCGGGAAGATGAGAACGGAAATATTAACATTCGTGCTATTGGTAAGGACCGATATAAGGCGTTGATGGAAGACCGGATCGACTTCGAGAGCAAAGGAGAAGTTGGTGAAGCCCCGCAAGGGGTGGTCAATAATGTGTACCAAAAGCCGCTGACCGGGTACCCGGCGCTACATCGCGTGATCAGTTCACCTGTCTACGATGTGGACAAAAACTTAATCACAGAGCCGGGTTATCATGCGGCGTCTGGGCTGTACTACAAGCCGAAGGAAGGCGTGATTATCCCGCCGGTCAGCGCCGTTCCAACCGAAGATGAGGTCAGGGAGACGGTCAGTAAACTGGTCGATGTGTTCGCCGACTTCCCGCTTGATGCACTGTCACGTGAGCAAATGACAGGGTGCGAGATTGAACGCGACGAAGACCAGAGGATCACGAAAGAGACCTACATCGGGGGCGGGATCGTTGACGGGCTAGAGTCGCCGTCGTTCTGTCACTTGTTGTCGGTGGGGATGACGTCCATTTGCCGTGATTTTATATTGGGGGCTACTCCGGGGCACTTGGGGCGAAAGGATCAGCCCAGAAGTGGGGCCACATTGGCGCTGAGCAACATTGGATACATGGCGACGTTGCAAAATCCCGCCCCTCAGTCACTGCCGAACAAGGCGGACGAAGTGTCAAAAACGGTGATGGCGTCGGTGGATAGCGGTCGGCCTCAAATATTCTTCGATAACATGCCAGATGACGGGAAAGTGGATTTTGGGGAACTGGCGGCGGCGATGACGGCATACCCGCTGTATTCGGGGCGGCGATTGGGTGTCACAGAAATGATCGACGCCGCCGTGCGAGCCGTGTTCATGTTCACCGGAAATCGCACCCATTTGAGCAAAGAGCTAGCAGACCGGATGATACTGATCGACATTGATCCGGAAATGGAAAACCCCGGCGACCGTCCGACTACCTCCTTCAAGTACAATCTGGCTGAACACGTGCCCGCATACGCGGGCGAATACCTGCACTGCCTGTTGACCCTCGTTCAGAATTGGATTGCCAAGGGGTGCCCTGAATGGTCAGGGCAGGCGCTGGGGGGCTTTGAGAGTCACGCAAAGGTCATTGGCGGCATCCTTGAGGCCGCAGGGATCAAGGGCTTCCTTGGCAACCGGGACAAGATGAAGACGACGGTGAAAGCTGTTTCGCCGGAAGCAGAACTTCTCGACGCGATGATCGATCTGCAACTGAAGGTTCCCACCCTGTTCCGCGTGGGGGAGGCGCACGCAGCCCCTAAGGAGGTCGGCAAGGTAGGCGAACGGAAGCCGTTCGAATATGCAGACCACCGCGTTATCTCGATCATGAAGGACGTTCTGAACGTTGAGGGCATCGCCATGAAGAACTGGGGTTACCTAACCGACGAGTCTGGCAATGTGTTTTATCCTGATAAGGCCCGAAACACGATTGCCGGTTTCATTGGCAATATGTCCCCTGTGCGGGAATGGCGCGACGAACAGACCGAAGAGGTGCAGCACCATGGGCGGTATGTTCTGAAAAAAGCTCACAAGGATAAACACGGTACACTGTACCGGTTCGAGAAGCTGGATTTGATATGATCGGGGTTGTGTGTTGGATACTTAGGAGGGGCCGCGTTAGCGGCCTTTTTTCTGTCTGATGCCAGCCTGATGCCAAGGGGCAGGGGTTGTCATCAGGACTGGCATCAGCCCAGTGTTTTTCTGATGTCGGGGTAGAGCGGAAAAGGGGGGTGGCATCAGGCTGGCATCAGGGCTGGCATCAGAAATCTCCTTGTGTACAAGGGGTTTGGGGCTTCTGATGGCAGGTATTCTTCTGATGGCAGGTATATTCAGGATTACTATAGGAAAGATATGTTTTTGGCCCACACACCCCGATACACAGGATAATGGGTAAAAACATATGTTTCCGGGGGATGACGGGGCCTAGCCCCCCTTGTCATCAGACCCCTGTCATCAGCCCCGATACCTGCACACAGGCAGCGCGCATGGATCGGGCCTACTTGGCGGCGGTTGTGCCTAGAACATGAAAAAAATCAGTAGAATGCCGATAAACGCAACAACGAGCCAAAAACTGTGCGTTACTGGGAGCGGAGGAGGTGACGGAGGAAAATGCGGGTGGGCCATAGCATTGTCATCTGAAAGCATATCGTGCCCGCACTGTGGGCAGGCAATAGAAGTGGGTGAAAGGTCTGTGTCGCAGTACGGGCAATTCATACCCAGTAGGCTGCAATGGGAGGGGTAAGTTTACAAGCTCTCTATGTTGCAGCGGTTCTCAAATGCCTGCATCGCCTTGCACGCTATCCCCCCAGATTTGGTTGGTTAACTGACCAATTGACCGGAAATGCCCATCACAGCAGCCGCCTGCCTCTGACAGTGCAACATCAAAATATTTAACATGTGTGCAAGTTTGGGGTCTCGTGAACATCCCCCATTTTTCGTATGCGGAAGGAATCAATCTCGTTTTGTGGCTGCCCATCTGTGCTAAGCGGTCAGGCCTGCCAATGTTAACCGTTCTAACACGGTTGCCTCGGCAAACTGCTTCCTGCGGTTCGCAAATTTCTAGGGCCTCTATTTGACTTTTTTGAACCACAAGGAGGGCAAGAGTTTTATAGAGTGTCCGCAAGGCTATGCCCTTGCGGTCAATTGGATTGTTGCGAAAAAATGTGTCCGTAAGGGTATCGAATCATCAACGGACACGATAAACAAAGGACACTACCCTTACGGACAAAAGGTGACCAAAAATGACCCAGACGATCCTGTACGCACGCGTCTCAACAGCGGACCAAACCTTGGAGCATCAGAGAACGCACGCAGAGGCCGCTGGGTTCAAGATCGACGACGTGGTCGCTGATCAAGGCGTGTCCGGTATTAGTACCAAGCTTGCCGAACGTCCCGAGGGGCGCCGCCTTTTCGACAAACTGCGCTCTGGAGACGTTCTGGTGGTTCGGTGGGTCGACCGTCTTGGGCGGGACTACGCGGATGTAACCGACACAATCCGCGAGTTCATGCGGAAAGGGGTTGTGATCAAGACCGTAATCAACGGAATGACCTTTGATGGTTCCACCACAGACCCCGTGCAACAGGCTGTCCGGGACGCGCTAATCGCTTTCATGGCGGCAACTGCGCAGGCACAGGCAGAAGCCACGAAGCAGGCCCAGCGGGCAGGGATTGCCCACGCAAAAGGCGATGCGCGGAAATACCCCGGCAGGAAGCCTAGCTTTGATCGGGCGACGTTCACGATGGTTCGTGATCTGCTAACGCAGGGAAGCGGAACTTCTGAAATCTCGCGAGCTGCAGGTATATCGCGTCAAGCCGTCCTGCGAATAAAAGAAGACCCTGCTGCGGCAGAAGCGGCGCTGGTCCGCTGGGGCATGTAAACTCCGGCATTGTCTTTCCATTGGTCTCCCTGTCAGCGAGCCTTTTGCCAAGCGGCAAAGGTTCCTGACGGGGGTACGTCCAATCACAAACTGGGGTTACAGGTGCCGTGGCTCTCGAACTCACCGAATTTCAAAAACAGTTGCAGGGACCCATTTAGACATTCTTTCACATAATCTGCTTTCGGAAAGCCATTTGATTTGCGCGCAAAAAATTTCAAAAATGTTGCACAATCCAAGTCTGATGCGACCACAAAATACCACAACCCTAGGGGTGAGCGTCGCTGGACATTTGTGCCGAACTGGAGCCATGGTAAGAGAAACTTGAACAGGCAATCGAAAGAAACGCCTGTGAATGGCAATTGATCCGGGGCAGCATGTACGAAAACGCATTCAACAAGATTGAGCGAGACCTGAGAGCAGAAGAGGGCATCGCCAACGAACTCGACTACGTCGAACAGACCTCATGGGTCTTGTTCTTGAAGTACCTTCATGACCTCGAAACAGAACGCCAGGATCGCGCTGAACTAGATGGCGAAGACTATACACCGATCATCGATGGAGACTTCCGTTGGGACAAGTGGGCCGCGCCAAAGAAGGGCGGAGAGTTCGATCACAACACCGCGCGTATCGGGGACGATCTGATCAAGTTCGTTGATCAGGACTTGTTCCCATATCTCGCTGCATTCAGGCAGTCAGCCACTGGACCACAGACGATCCAGTATAAAATCGGCGAGGTGTTCACAGAGCTGCGCAACAAGTTCCGGTCGGGTTATATACTGCGCGATGTGCTGGAGCAGGTGGACAGCCTGTCATTCAACACGCAAGCCGAACGGCACGAGCTTTCGGCACTCTACGAAACCCGTATCCGCCGCATGGGCAACGCTGGCCGCAATGGGGGCGAATACTACACGCCTCGTCCGCTGATCCGGGCCATGATCAAGGTGACTGATCCGAAAATCGGTGAAACCATCTATGACGGCGCTTGTGGTTCTGCGGGCTTCTTGTGCGAGGCCTACGACTACATGAGGACTGACACCCTATCGGCGTCCGAGTTCGAGACCTTGCAAGCCAAGACCTTTTATGGACAGGAAAAGAAGGGTCTCGCCTACATCATCGGGATCATGAACATGGTCCTGCACGGGATCGAAGCTCCGAACCTCTTGCATTCCAACACGCTGAACGAGAACGTGATGGACATTCAGGAGAAGGATCGTCACGACGTTATCCTAGCCAATCCCCCATTTGGTGGCGGCGAACGGCGGGAGGTTCAACAGAACTTTCCGATCCGTACGGGCGAGACTGCCTATCTTTTCCTTCAGCACTTCATCCGCAAACTGAAAGCCGGTGGACGTGCTGCGGTGGTGATCAAGAACACCTTCCTCAGTAACACCGACAACGCCTCGGTCGCGCTGCGCAAGGAATTGCTGGAGGTTGCCGAGCTACACACTATTCTCGATTGCCCGCAAGGCACGTTTCAAGGGGCGGGTGTAAAAACCGTGGTGCTGTTCTTCGAGAAAGGCGCGCCGACGCGGGACATCTGGTATTACCAGCTTGATCCGGGCCGCAGCCTTGGCAAGACCAGCCCGCTGAACGACGACGATCTGGCGGAGTTCGTGGAGCTGCAACGCACCCGCCCAAACGAGCCGCAAAGCTGGATCGTCAACCGCGCCGATCTGGACGAGGACACCTACGACCTGTCGGTCAAGAATCCCAACGCACCCGAGGCCGAGGCGCTCCGTAGCCCCGAAGAGATCATCACCGACATGCTGGCACGGGATGCCGAGACTACGCAAATCCTCCAAGACATTCGGGGGGTGCTGTGAAGGACATCGCTGAGTTCGGCTGGCCAACGAAGCCACTGGGCGATCTAGTGGATGTGCTCGACCGATTGAGAAAACCGATCACCAAAAAAGATAGGAAGGCCGGCCCTTATCCATACTATGGAGCTACCGGTGTCCTTGACCACGTGGACGGATACCTCTTCGATGAACCATTGGTTCTAATTGGCGAAGATGGTGCGAAGTGGGAAGCTGGTGCAAACTCAGCTTTCGCTATTGAGGGCAAGACGTGGGTAAACAACCATGCTCATGTGATCCGCCCGCATAGAGACCAAGTCTTGGATGGCTGGCTGATCTACTACTTGAACGGTGCGGACCTAATGCCGTTCATATCTGGCATGACGGTTCCTAAGCTAAACCAAGGTCGACTGCGGGAAATCCCAATCCCATTGCCGCCACTCGAAGAACAACAGCGAATTGTGGCGGTTCTGGACGAGGCCTTCGAGGGGCTGGTTCGCGCTCGCGCCCATGCCGAAGCCAACCTCCAAAACGCACAGGAGTTGTTGAAGAGCGCTCGAAGTGTTGCGCTTGATCCTCCAGAAACTCAGGAAGGATGGCATAGACTTAAGTTGGGTGATGTTGCCACGCTTCAACGTGGTTTTGATCTTCCGAAAAGGCTCAGAACGAGAGGACGTTTTCCACTGGTCACGTCGAGTGGGCCAACGGACACCCATTCACAGGCAAAAGTAAAAGGTCCGGGTGTCGTAACAGGGCGAAGTGGGAGTATTGGGAATGTGTTTTTCATCGAAGAAGATTTTTGGCCACTTAATACCGCACTGTACGTCAAAGATTTTCACGGCAACGAGCCTAGGTTCGTATTCCATATGTTAAAGAGCTTTAACCTTGCGCGATTTGCATCTGGGGCAGGCGTTCCAACTTTGAACAGGAACGATGTGCATTATGAAGTTGTAGAGCTTCCAAAGTCACGCGATGCACAAAAGAAAATAGTCGAACACATGGATGCAATTAGTGAACAGATAGGACGAGCTGAGGTGCTCTACGAGGCGAAGCTTCAAGACCTCGAAGACCTTCGACAATCCCTTGTGCAGAAAGCCTTCGCGGGTGAATTGACTTGAAGGGAGCATCATGAGCCAGCAACCAAAAAAACACCGCCTACCCATTCGCTTCGTCGACGGTGCATTTGAAATGGAGTTTGGCGGTGCCGTCCCAGTTGCGGACGGCGCGGAATGCGAACTAATTATCAGCGAGGACAAGATCAGCGATCCGGCTCTGTTGAAATCGCTGCGCAGCAAGAAAGCGATCAGGATTCTTGAGAAGGGTACCAAGCTGATTGCAATGCTGTCGGGTAGCCGTCCTGAAGAAGTCACCGACGAACTTCGACAGGCGACGTTGCCTGCGGATTTCGCGTCTCGAAGTCTTGGTAAATGGTTTGAACGCTGGGAACGGCGGTCAGCTTTGCGCAACTTTGTTGAGGTCGAAATTGGCCCTGCCGACGACAGACAGCGGCAATTGCCGGACATGGAAAGCGGTGGTCTCTGGCTTACCGTCCAAGGGTGGCGAGCGGTGGGGTTGGAGTCCTCGCAGATCATCCTGCCAGAGTGTGTGTCGAGCGAACCGGCGACCAGCCTGAACCATGCCTATACGCTCTTGTCTGAGGCCTATGAACCTTGGCGCATCTCACACACAGGGAACATCTATGAACAGGTCCTGTATCAGGAGGGCAACGGTAAATGGTACCCGCTAGAGTTCCTGCGCGATGAGACCGAGCTGGAAGAGGGGCAAACCATTGCCAAGGCGCATTGGGAACGTTTCCTGCGTGACATGAAGCCTCGCAACCCGGGACAATGAGCTGATGAGTATTCACGAAGAAACCGAAGCTGATACCCGTGCGGAGCGGATTGACCCTGTTCTTGCAGCGGCGGGATGGGGACAGAATGGCTCCAAGGTTCGTCGTGAGGTAATTTGTCCGGGGCGCATCCAGTCAGGTGGTACACGCGGGCGAGGTCTGTCGGCTGACTATGTCTTGATCCACAAGGGGCAGAAGCTCGCTGTTCTGGAAGCAAAACGCGCTGGGCTGAGCCATCGCGACGGCGTAGGGCAGGCAAAGGACTATGCTGGGCGTCTTGGCTCTCGCTTTGCATATGCCTCCAATGGATTGAATTGGTACCAGATCGACATGGCCAACGGGGCAGAGGGCGACATGTCCTTGCCCTTTCCGACACCTGATGAGCTTTGGGACCGTACGTTTACCGACCAAAACGACTGGCGTGAACGTTTTGGCGCTGTGGATTTCGAGACCGATGGAGGCAAGTGGGAACTCCGCTACTACCAGCACAAGGCTATTACGGCTGCGCTGGAGGCTGTGGCAAAGGGGGATCGTCGTATCCTTCTGACGCTGGCCACGGGCACCGGTAAGACGTCCATCGCCTTCCAGATCGCTTGGAAGCTCTTTCGGGCCAAATGGAATCTCTCAGGAGAGCCTGTGCGCCGCCCACGCATCCTGTTCCTAGCCGACCGCAACATCCTAGCCGATCAGGCTTACAACGCCTTCTCCGCCTTTCCCAGTGACGCTGTGACCCGGATTGACCCGGACACTATTCGCAAGAACAAGGGCATGCCTCCTAAAAACGCGAGCCTGTTCTTCACGATCTTCCAAACCTTCATGACTGGCGAGGGCGAACCGGTCTACACCCAGTACCCGCCAGACTTCTTCGACTTCATCGTGATTGACGAATGCCACCGTGGCGGCGCCAAGGACGAAAGCGAATGGCGGCGGTTGCTGGAGTATTTCGAACCAGCGGCGCAGCTTGGCCTGACGGCCACGCCTAAGCGCAAGCATAACGCTGATACCTATGCTTACTTTGGCGAGCCGGTTTATACGTATGCACTACGCGACGGGATCGAGGATGGCTTCCTTACGCCCTTCAAGGTTCGCCAGATGGCCAGCACCATTGACGAATACGTCTATGACGGCAGTGATTTATTGGTCGCGGGTGAGATCGAGGACGGAGAGACCTTCACCGAAGGTGACTTCAACACCAGGATTGTAATTCCCGAGCGTGAATTGAGCCGCGTGAGGGAGTTCATGGGCCAAATCGATCAGCGGCAGAAGACACTGGTGTTCTGCGCTACGCAAGATCATGCGGCATTGGTGCGCGACTTGATCAACCAAGTGAAAGACAGCACGAACCCGAACTACTGCCACCGTGTTACGGCCAATGATGGGGCAGTAGGGGAACAGCACCTTCGCGACTTCCAAGACAATGCCAAGACCATTCCGACGGTTCTGACGACCTCGCAAAAGCTCTCCACGGGTGTAGATGCGCGCAACATTCGGCACATCGTGTTGATGCGTCCAATTCGCTCCATGATCGAATTCAAGCAAATTATCGGGCGAGGGACCCGAACCTATGAAGGTAAGGATTTCTTCACGATTTGGGATTTCGTGAGGGCGCACGAAAACTTCAACGATCCAGAATGGGACGGAGAACCGCTGGCTCCAGAACCCCCGAAAGGACCGCGCACCCCTCCAACCGGACCTGAACCGGGGGGCGAACCGCCGGAACCGGGTGGCGGTGGTCCTGACGATCCCCCTCGCGCAAAAATCGAGGTGAAACTGTCGGATGGTAGTGTCCGTCGTATCAAATACGTTTCCGCGACGACCTACTGGAGTCCTGAGGGTAAGCCGATAACTGCGGCCGAGTTCCTAGAGCGGTTGTTCGGCGATCTTTCTGGGATCGTCACTGATGAGGATCAACTCAGGGCTATGTGGAGTGCCCCTGATAATCGGGAGAGGTTCCTCGAACAGCTTTCTGATCGTGGATACGACCGCGATAGGCTGGATGACATACGCAGGTTGGTTGACGCGCCAGACAGCGATCTTTTCGATGTCCTGAGCTACATTCTATTCACCAATACGCCCAAGACGCGCCACGACCGCGCAAATGTCGTTCGCACCGGCGGACTTGCCGACGCCAAACGAGACATGAAGGAATTGCTGCTTGCAATTCTAAGCGCCTATGAGGCACGAGGGGAAAGAGAGCTAGCAACCAAAAAGCTGGGGGCCTTCCTTACAGCGCGGTACGGCAGTGTCAGTGAGGGCAAAGCAAGGTTAGGCGATTTACCCGCTATCAAAAAGGCTTTCCTCCGCATGCAGGAAAAACTGTATGCGGAATAGGTGGCCTCCCATGTTGAGGAGCGCTTCAGCTTTTTGCTAGACATGCTCTTTCAGTTCATTGCTTCGGAAATTGACCGGACGAAAGTAGACTTGCGACAAGAGGAATATTCTATTGAAAAGACTTTCTGCCATCATGGCGATTTGTTTGTTCTCGACCTCTGCAGTAGCTGCAGACCGCAACGGAACTCGGGCTATGCAGCATGCATTGTTTCGCCTTGGTTTGTACGAATCGAAGATCGATGGTCTGACTGGGCCGGGGACTAGAAAAGCTATGGCGGAATACTCCAAGAGGTATCATGTCGACAATAATTTCGCTTCGATTGCATTGGACATCGAGTTCAAACGACGAGAGCAATGGCAAGCCGAATGGACAGACTTGCTCGACGCTGCGGTATCAGAGGAACTGGAAACGTACCTCTTGGACTTCGGATCCGCAAAAATCAAAGAGAAGATCCTCTTCGTCGGCAATCACGGATGGCAAACCGCATGCCTTTACATCAACGCTAAGAACCAGTTCGGCGCGTATACAGGTTACCAGTGGGTTTTCTTCCCGATGAAGAAAAGCGTCGTGGATGGATACCCTCCGTATGTGATGCCAGACCTTGTTCCCCCTCTTCCGAAAGAGACCTACGAGTTCTGGTGTCAGATGGGGTTCGTTGTTGGTCAAGCTGACTAGGGTTGCGCTTGTACTGCACCACTCCGTGCGAGTGGCGCGTTGCCTCAGAATAAACGTCACACAAAGGGTAACGAACGGATGTGTGACGTTGCTCCTTATCCCCTTATTTTTAAGGCTTTTCGGAAATTCGGTGAGTTTCGAGTCTTCTCGACCGCACCATTGGGTCCTTGCCCATAGCAACGCCCGGGCCATGCCGGGTTCCTGCCTTGGCTCAGACGCCGAAAATCTTCTGACAAACCAATCCAGCGGGCCGATGCAACAGGCGTTTGGCGTGTGCGGTGCGTGTGTTCTGTTCAGGGCTGTTCCGGTTTTGCAGTTCGGGTCGGTTGTCGGCAAAAATGTGTCGCTGTTGCCCGAACCCGAGAGCGCAAACATGTAAGAGTATCAGCCAACAACGCGCGTTTCGCCGTGCATGCCGTGCGTGTGGTTATGTGCCCCCCTGATAAGGGAGTCGGAGCGGCAGGGCGCGTGGCGCCGCAGGCGGAGGCCTGTGTGTAGTGTCGCGATCAGGGGCGTTGGCGGGCCCGGTATCCCCGGCCATCTTGTTGACCCGAGGTCAGGAACATGGGGCAGGCTGTGCCGGCTCCATGAATGAAAACAGCGCTTGATCCGCACGGGCTGCAGGCGCAAGACTAGGACAAAGGCGCGCGGAATTGCGCGCCCTATGCTTTTTCGCGGGGGCGCGGGCCCCTGACGGAACGCCAGGAAGGAAGGTCATATGCATTATCATTCGCCGTCGACATTCGAAGACGCCGCGCGGCTTGCGGCGTCGACCACCGGAGTCACCCGGTTTCTCGCTGGTGGCACCGATGTGCTGGTGCAGATGCGCGCCGGTATGGTGCTCCCGGACGATCTGATCGACCTCAAGGGGATACCCGGGGTGGCCGACATCCAACAGACCGAGGATGGCGGTTGGCGGATCGGCGTCGCTGTGCCGGGCATTCAACTGGGCGCGCATGCCGCGCTGGTGGCGGATTGGCCCGGTGTGGTCGAGGGGATGGAGCTTGTCGGTTCGACCCAGGTGCAGGGGCGCGCGACGCTGACCGGGAACCTGTGCAACGGCTCGCCGGCAGCGGATTCGGTGCCGGGGCTGGTGGCGGCCGGGGCGACGGTGGAGATCACCGGACAGGACGGCACGCGTACTGCATCGGTTGAGGACATCCCGGCGGGACCGGGCAAAACGACGCTGGCGCAGGGGGAGCTGATTTCGGCGATCCTGTTGCCGCCGCGCGGGCAGAATGGCGGCGACGCTTACCTGCGCTTCATTCCGCGCACCGAGATGGATATTGCGGTGGTGGGCTGTGCCGTCAGCCTGACGCTTGACGGTGATACGGTGACAGCGGCGCGTGTTGCGCTGGGCGCGGTGGCGCCGACGGTGGTGCTGGTGCCCGAGGCGGCCGAGGCCATCATTGGCACGACGCTGGACGACGCGGCGCTGGAGGCGCTGGCCAAGGCGGCAAGCGCCGCCTGCAACCCGATTGACGACAAACGCGGAACGGTGGCGTTCCGCACGGATGTGGCGGGCGTGTTGGCCGGGCGCGCCGCGAAGATCGCGTATACGCGCGCGAAAGGAGCCTGAGACATGAGCAAGACCCACGTAACGACGAAGGTAAACGGGGACACGGTTGAGTTTCTGGCCGACCCGCGCGCCAGCCTGCTGGATTGCCTGCGCGACAATCTTGGCCTGACCGGAACCAAGGAAGGCTGCGGCACCGGCGATTGCGGTGCCTGTTCGGTGACGCTTGACGGAACGCTTGTGTGTTCCTGTCTCGTGCTGGGGGTCGAGGCCGAGGGCCGCGAGATCGGCACGATCGAGGGCATGGCGGAAGACAAGGAACTGCATCCGTTGCAGCGCAAGTTCATCGAACATGCGGCGCTGCAATGCGGGTTCTGCACGCCGGGCTTCCTTGTGGCGGCCAAGGCGCTTCTGGATCAGAACCAGAACCCGACCGAGGAAGAGGTCCGCTATTGGCTGGCGGGCAACCTGTGCCGGTGCACCGGCTATGACAAGATCATCCGCGCCGTGATGGATGCGGCGGCGGAACTGCGTGGGGAGGCTGCGTGATGGCGAAGGACGGACTCACAGAATTCAGACTGGTTGGCACACGGCCGGACCGCCCGGACGGGCTCGACAAGGTGACGGGGCGTGCGCGCTATGGTGCGGATATCTCTGCTCCGGGCATGCTTTGGGCGGCGGTGGTGCGCAGCCCTCATGCGCATGCGCGGATCGTCAAGATCGACACCTCGAAGGCCGAGGCGCTGGACGGGGTGAAGGCGGTGATCACGCGTGCCGACTTCCCAGAGGGGCTGACCGGAGAGGCGTGGAACCTGCAGGAAAACACCATGGCCGGGGACCGCGCGCTTTATGACGGGCATGCGGTGGCCGCCGTGGCGGCGACGTCGGCTTTCGTGGCGCAGGATGCGGCGCGGCTGATCGAGGTCGAGTACGAGGTGCTGCCGCATGTGATCGACGTGGATGACGCGATCAAGCCCGATGCGCCGGTGATCCGGGAAGGCGCGGCGGATGCGACCGTGCCCGAAGGCATGCCACCCAACGTGGTGCGCTATATGGAGTTCGGTCATGGCGACGTGGAAGCCGGGTTCGGCGCCGCGGATCTTGTCATGGAGAAGACCTACAAGACCGAGGCCACGCACCAGGGCTATATCGAACCGCATGCCTGCATGGGGCAGATGGGCGAAGACGGCCGGGGCGAGATGTGGGTCTGTACGCAGGGCCATTGGTTCATTCGCAAGATGTGTACCGATGTGCTGGGGCTCGACCCGGCGCAGCTTCGCGTGACCCCATCCGAGATCGGTGGCGGTTTTGGCGGCAAGACGACGATCTTCATGGAACCGCTGAGCCTTGCGCTGAGCAAGAAGGCGGGCGGGCGTCCGGTGAAGGTTGTGATGACCCGTTCCGAAGTGCTGCGGGCCACGGGGCCGACGGCGTCGGCGTCGATGGACGTGAAGATCGGCATGACCAAGGATGGACAGATCACCGCCGGGCGGGCCGAGTTCCGCATGCAGGGCGGGGCCTTTCCGGGCGCGCCGGTGGATTTCGCGCTGATGTGTGGCTTTGCCGCCTACAAGATGCCGGCGGTGGAACATATCGGCTATGACGTTCTGGCCAACCGCCCGCGCGCGGCGGCCTATCGCGCGCCGGGCTCCCCGATGGGGGCCTTTGCGGTGGAGAGCCTTGTCGACGAGATGTGCCGTGAGCTGGGGCTTGATCCGCTGGAGGTGCGCCTGAAAAACGCGGTGCACGAAGGGGACAAGGCCAGCTATGGGCCGAAATTCGGTTCGATCGGGCTGGAAGAAGTATTGCAGGCCACGAAGGCGCACCCGAACCTGTTGGCCGAGTTGGGGCCGAACCAGGGACGCGGTATGGCCAGTGGTTATTGGTTCAACCATAGCGGCGACACGTCAGTTTCGCTGGCGATTTCCGAGGATGGCACGGCGCAGGTTTCCGTGGGCACGCCGGATATCGGCGGGAGCCGGGCGTCGATTGCGCTGATGACGGCGGAAACGCTGGGCATCGACTATGAAGACGTGCGGGTCAACGTGGTCGAGACCGGCGCGCTGGGCGTGAACGAGCCCACCCACGGAAGCCGTGCGACATTTGCCAGCGGCAAGGCGGCGGTGATGGCCGCAGAGCAGGCGATTGGCGAGATGTGTCGCCGGGCGGCGGCCAAATGGGGCATTGATCCAGAGGCCGTGGAATGGGTCGATGGCGCGGCACAGCCCGCCGGGCCGAATGCCGGGAAGTTCCCGCCGATGACCATTGCCGAGATCGCGGCCAAGATGAGTTCGACAGGTGGTCCGATTGCCGGACACCATGAATCGGTACCCGAAGGTGTGGGCGCAAGCTTTGGCACCCATGTGGTGGATGTCGAAGTGGACCCGGAGACCGGGCGCACGACCATTCTGCGCTATCTCGTGGTGCAGGATGCCGGTCGGGCGATTCACCCGGCCTATGTGGAAGGCCAGTATCAGGGCGGCGCGGTGCAGGGCATCGGCTGGGCGCTGAACGAAGCCTATATCTATGGCGAGGACGGGCGGTTGCAGAACACGGTGTTCCTTGATTACCGGATCCCGGTGGCGTCGGACCTGCCGATGATCGACACGGTGATCGTTGAGGTGCCCAATCCGGGCCACCCTTACGGGGTGCGTGGGGTCGGGGAAACCGGGATCACGCCGCCGCTGCCTGCGATTGCCAACGCGATCCATGACGCGGTGGGCGTGCGTCTGCGCAGCCTGCCGATGTCACCCCCCGCAGTTCTGGCGGCACTCAAGGCCAAGGAATGAGCGGGGCGGTTTCCGTTCATCTGTGGTCCAGCCTGACCCGGTTCACGGACGGGGCGCGGGTGGTCGCGGTCGAGGCGGGAACGGTTGGGCAGGTTCTGGAGGCGCTTTCGGGCGCCTATCCGGGGCTTGAACCGATCCTTGAGGCGGGCGTTTCGGTGGTGATTGATGACGAACTGGTCACGGATCACCACAGCGCCGTGCCCGAGGGGGCCGAAGTGTACCTGATGCAACGGATCAAGGGCGGCTGAGGCCGCCCTTTGGTTTTTTGACCGAGATTTATTGGCTGACCTGGCGCGGTTGCGCGGCCATCTGGGTTAGCACCTGTGTGAAAGTGTCGACGCCCTGCGCGCCCGAAGTGGCCTGTCGCGCATCAAAGATCATCGTCGGGACGCCGCTCACTCCGCGCGAAGTCCAGAAAGCTTCCTTGTCGCGCACGGTATGGGCAAAGCGCTGATCGTTCAGAACAGCGCGGGCCTCGTCGCCGTCAAGGCCGACGGTTTCGGCCACCGCAATCAGGATTTCGGGATCGGACACGTCTTTGCCGTCAGTGAAATAGGCGTCAAACAGCGCGAGCTTGAGGTCCTGAGTTTTTCCCATGTCCGAGGCCCAGTGCAGCAGCTGATGGGCGTTGAACGTGTTGTAGATGCGGCTCTCGGGGGTGAAGGCAAAGGTGAAGCCGAGATCGGCGCCCAATTGCGTGAGATGCGCGCGGGCGGAGGCGGATTGTTCGGGGGTGCTGCCGTATTTGCGGGCGATGTGTTCGCCGGTGTTTTCACCCTCGGGGACCATGTCGGGGTTGAGTTCGAACGGGTGCCAGTAGGTTTCCACGGGCACGCCGGCTTTCTCGCTGGCCGCGATCAGTTGGCGGTAACCGACAATGCACCAGGGGCAGACGACGTCTGAAATGATGTCCACTCGGATGGGGGCGATGGTCATGGCGTTGGCTCCTTTGCGCGAGGCAAGGAATATGGACCTCGGGTGCCGGGGGTTCAAGTCACGGTGTTGTGTGTCGGGCGTCTGCCTTAGGGGATCACGAAGAGCCAGAGCCAGATGGTGAAGACCGAGGCGCCGGTGGCAATCAGCACGCTTGAAGCGGCGACACGCTGGGCGCGGCCATACATGTTGGCAAAGAGATAGGCGTTGACGCCGGGGGCCATGGTGGCGGTGAGCACGGCGGAGCGAAAGCTGTCGCGGTCAAGGCCGGAGAGTGTACCCAGTGTCCATGTGATCAGCGGGTGCAGGCCAAGCGCGATGGCGCAGGCAAATAGGATCACGCGCATGTCGCCTTCGGGGCGGTAACGGAACAGGACGCCGCCCATGCCGAAAAGCGCAGCCGGCAGGGCCGAGGCGGCGATGAGGTTGACCGCCGAAGTGATGGCGTCGGGCACAGGGATATGGCCAAGGTTGACGATGAAGCCCAGACCGATCCCGAGGATCAGCGCGTTGGAAAACATCGCCTTGAGCACCTTGGGCACGATGGCGCGGCGACTGCCGCCACGGGCGCGCAGGATTTCCATGACGGTGATGCCCAGCCCATAGCAGAAGGGTGCGTGGATCGAGACGATGGCATAGTTGCCGGTGAGTGCGTCGGGGCCATACGCCTGTTCGGTGATGGCTAGGCCGAGGAGCAGGGAGTTGGAGAAGAGGCAGATGAAGCCGATGGCGGTGGCGTCTTCCCAGTCGCGGCCAAAGAAATAGCGTGCCCCCAGCATCCCGGCGAGAAAGCACAGGAAAGCCCCGGCATAGAAGCTGCCCATCATGGGCAGGTTGTATTCGGCGGCCAGATCCAGCGAAGAGATCGCGCGGAACAGCAGGACGGGTACGGCAATGCCGGTGGCATAGCGCATCAGCCCGTCGACGTGATTATGCGTGAAGTAGCCGCGCCAAGTGGCGACATAGCCCGCGCCGATCACCACAAAGACCGGCAGGATGACCGAGATCAGCGTCTGCATATGCGCAGCCGTTCAGACATCGTAGGTGATTTGCATGCCGTCATAGGCCGGTGTGATGTGGGCGGGGGTTTCGGCGTCGACCGTGGCATAGTCGAGGTCGATATGCATGTTGGTCAGCACGGCGCGCCGGGGAGCGGTGCGGTCGATCCATTGCAGCGACTTTTCGAAATGCGCGTGTGTCGGGTGGGGCGTGCGGCGCAGGGTGTCGAGGATGAAGCAATCCATGTTCTGCAGGGCGTCCCAGGCATCGTCGGGGATGTCGGCCACGTCGGGCATGTAGACCAGCCCGCCGACACGGAAGGCGAGCGCGTCGATGCTGCCGTGATTGACTTCGATCGGAGTGAAGGTGATGTCGCCTCCGGCGCCCGAGACGGTCACGTCGCCCTTGATCGTGTGCATGTCGAGGATCGGCGGATAGGGCGAATCCTCGGGCTGCACAAAAGCATAGCCGAAGCGGGAATAAAGCGCGTCCTGTGTCGGGCCGTCGGCCCAGACCGGGATGCGTTTGCGCATGTTGAAGACGATCATGCGCAGATCGTCGATGCCGTGCACGTGGTCGGCATGGGAATGGGTGTAGAGCACGGCGTCAAGCGCGCCGATCTCTTCGCGCAGAAGCTGGTGGCGCATGTCGGGCGAGGTGTCGATCAGGACGGTCGTCTTGCCGTCATTGTTTTCACGCTCGACCAGCAGGGAGCAGCGGGTGCGGCGGTTGCGTGGGTTCTCGGGGTCGCAATCGCCCCAGTGCCCGCCAAGACGGGGGACGCCGCCCGAGCTGCCGCAGCCCAAGATGGTGAAGGTCAGACGGGCGCTCATGCGGCTTTGGCCTTGAGCTGGGCCTTGGAGAACAGGCGGTCGAAATTGGCCTGTGTCTGGGCCGCGAACTCGGCGTAGTCCATGCCGAACACCTCGGCGCCGACGCGGGCGGTTTTCTCGACATAGGCGGGTTCGTTGCGCTTGCCGCGGAACGGGGGCGGCGCAAGGTAGGGCGCGTCGGTTTCGACGAGGATGCGGTCCACGGGGGCAGCGGCAAAGATGTCGCGCACCTCTTGCGAGCGGGGGAAGGTGGCGATGCCGGACATGGAGAGGTAAAAGCCTAGGTCGAGCATCTGGCGCGCCAGCTCTGCGCCGGAGCTGTAGCAATGCATGACGCAGGTATAGGCGCCGTTCTGGAATTCTTCGGTCAGGATGCGGGCCATGTCTTCGTCTGCGTCGCGGCTGTGAATGATCAGCGGCAGACCGGTTTCGCGGGCTGCTTCTACGTGTACGCGCAGAGAGGTCTGTTGGATGTCCTTGCTTTCGGCGGTGTAGTGGTAATCAAGCCCGGTTTCGCCGATGCCGACGAATTTCGGATGCTTGGCAAGTGCAACCAGTTCGTCGAGCGTGGCCAGCGGTTCGTCGGCGGCGCTCATCGGGTGGGTGCCGGCGGCGTAGAAGACGGGCGCATGCGCTTCGGCAATGGCGCGCACCTGCGGTTCGAGGCGCAAGCGGGTGCATATCGTGACCATGCGGGTGACGCCGGCCCGGCCCGCGCGGGCGACGATGTCTTCCAGTTGCCCCTCGAAGTCGGGGAAGTCGAGATGGCAATGGCTGTCGGTGATTTCGGGCAGGTCGGTCATATCGCTCATGCGCTGGCAGTTTTCTGAATCCTGAAAACCGTATCAAGCACCAGCGCGGCAGGGTCAAGGTTCACCGCCTGACCGTGGCGGCTGCGATCGGTGATTTCCTGTGCCGCGACGGCCCATTCGCGCGCTTTGTGGGCGTTGGGGGCCAGACGGGAGAGCAGGGCGGCCTCGCCCGGGGCAGCCTCGACCAGAGGCGGCTGTCCGGTGGCGCCGGTGCGCGCGAGGCGGGTCACGAAGGTGTCGATCAGGGTCAGGAGCAGTTCGAACTTGTCGGCGGCACCGCGCTGGGCGGCGGCTTCGGCCAGTTTCAGCGCCTGCTGGCGGTCAAAGCCGGGCATGGTGGAGAAAAGCGCAACGAGATGCTGGTACATCTCCATCCCGCCAAGGCGGACAAGGCGCAGGGCCTCGCCGACTGAGCCGGCGGAAAGTTCGGCAAGCGCCGGGGTTTCCTCGACCTCGAGCCCGGCCTGTTGCAGCGCGGCGTGCATGTCCTCGGGAGAGAGCGGGTGCAGGCGCAGTTCGCGGCAACGCGAACGGATCGTCGGCAAGAGGCGTGAGGGCTGGTGCGAGATCAGAAGGAGCGTGGTGCGCGCGGGTGGCTCTTCGAGCATTTTCAGAAGGCCGTTGGCGGCGTTCATGTTCATGTCGTCGGCGGCATCCACGATCACGACGCGGCGCCCGCCCTCGGCAGAGGACATGTGCAGGAAATGGGTCAGGCCGCGAATGTCGTCGATCACGATCTGGTCGCGCAGGCGCCCGGTTTTCTCGTTTACGGTCCGCGTGATCGAGAACAACCCCGGTTCGGAGCGCGCGGCGATGCGGCGGGCGGCGGGGTGGTCGGGATCGACCTGCAGGCTGTCATATTGGGGAGGGCCGCCGAACAGGCCGCCATCGGCCTCGCCCGCCGTGGCCAGCAGAAAGCGGGCGATCTGCCAAGCCAGCGTCGCCTTGCCCACGCCAAGCGGGCCGGTGATCAGCCAGCCGTGGTGCAGACGGTCTGCGTTCAGAGCCTGCAGGAAATCGCGCTGGGCGGCGTCCTGTCCGAAAAGGCGCAAGGTCTCGCGAGGATGCGGCGCGCCGGGGACGCGATCGGCTTCTGGGAGGGCCTCTTCGCTCACGCCAGATGCTCCAGCGCGATGCGGGTGACGTCTAGGGCAACCTCTTCGGGGCTGCGCCCGCCATCGATGACGCGGAAACGGTCGGAAAATTCATTGGCGAGGTTGAGAAAACCGCGGCGCATCTGTTCTTGAAGCGCCTGCCCGAAATCCTCGAACCGCTCCTCGGAAGTCTGGCGGGCCTTGGCGCGGGTGAGGCCAAGGGCCGGGTCCATGTCGATCAGCAATGTCAGGTCGGGTTCACGCCCGATCATGAGGGCGTGCAGCTGGTCGACAATGCCGCGCAGATCGCCGCGCGACAGGCCCTGATACATGCGGGTTGAATCGGCAAAGCGGTCGCAGATCACCACCTTGCCCTGCGCCAGCGCGGGCAGGATCGTGCGTTCGAGATGATCGCGGCGGGCCGCCGTGAAAAGCAGGATCTCGGTTTCAGCGGACCAGCGGTCTGGGTCGCCTTCGAGCACGAGGGAGCGGATTTCCTCGGCCCCCGGAGAGCCGCCGGGTTCACGGGTCAGGACAACGTCATAGCCTTCGGCGCGCAGGGCATCGGCCAGACGGCGGGCCTGTGTCGACTTGCCGGACCCGTCGATGCCCTCGAAAGTGATAAAGCAGGCGGCGTGTTTCAAAGCGCCCCCGCCGGGGTCAGCCCGAGCTGACCCATCAAGACGTTGGTCGCGGTGCGCAGGCGCACGGCAAAGCCCCCTTCGGAGATGTCGTTCTCGGCCACGAGGGGCACGCGGATTTCGGGCAGTTCTTCCGGTTTGAGCACCAATTGGGCCAGTTCCTGCCCCTTGGTAATCGGCGCGTTGACCGGCCCTTGATAGACCACTTCGGCCTGTACCTTGTTCTGGGCCAGAACAGGGAGCAGCACGGTGATGTCCTCGGTCGGGACAAGACCGACACGGGGCAGGCTGCCCATCCAGACATCCGCCTCGGCCACGCGCTCACCGGCCTTGACGAGGGTGGATTGCGAGAACTGGCGGAAAGCCCAGTTAACGATCTGTTCGGACACTTCGGCACGGGCGGCGGTACTCTCGAGGCCAGAAATGGCAAAGATCACGCGGCGTCCGCCCTGCACGGCGGACCCGACAAGACCATACCCTGCTTCGGATGTGTGGCCGGTCTTGAGACCGTCGGCGCCGATGTTGAGCTTCAGAAGCGGGTTGCGGTTGCGGGTGTTCTGGGGGGCGCGGCCGTCAAACTTGAATTCGGTTTCGGCGAACATCGGGTAGAAGTCGGGGAAGTCGCTGATCAGGCGGTTGGCAAGCAGCACCAGATCGCGCATCGACATGCGATGTCCGGGCGCGGGCCAGCCATTGGAGTTGGCGAAGGTCGAGTTTGTCATGCCCATCTGGCGCGCCTTGCGGGTCATCAGGCGAGCGAACCCGGCTTCGGTCCCGTCCGGGCTCAGTGTTTCGGCGATCACGGCACAGGCGTCATTGCCCGAAAGCACGATGATCCCACGCAGAAGGTCAATCACCTTGACCCGGTCGGTCGTGTCCAGAAACATCGTCGAGCCGCCATAGCTCATCGCGTGTTTGGACACGGGCAGGCGTTCTTCGGTCGACAGGCGCCCGTCGCGGATCGCCTCGAACGCCATGTAGAGTGTCATCAGCTTGGACATCGAAGCCGGCGGCAGGGCGGTGTCGGCATTCTTGGCCATGAGCACGGTGCCGGTGGACTGATCCATGACAAAGGCCGCCGTCGCGCGGGTTTCAAAGGCGCGGGCCGCCGACAGCGGCAGCATCAGCACAAGCACAAGGGCCAGAAGGGTGGCAAAAAGCCGGGGCATTCAGCGTCTCCGTCAGTTGGTCACGGCATAGGCGTCGGTAAAGCCGGTGCCGTGCACTTTCTTGATCATCGCGTTCAGGCCGGATTTCGAGGTCGCGGGCCCGACCAGAACGCGCCAGAAGGTCTTGCTTCCGGACGTGGTTTTCTTGATCTGCGGCTCAAGCCCGGCGGTGCGCATCTGGTCGGCGGCGGTCTTGGCGTTGGCCTCGACCGAGAAGATGCCGATCTGCACATAGGGTTTCTTGAGCGACGAGGATTGCGGTTTGGGGGCAACCTCCGACTGGGCCGCGGGCGGTGTCGGCTTGGTTTCTTCGGCCTCGGCGGCGGCAATGGCCGCCGTCGCCGCTGCAATCGGTTCGAGCGGGGCCTCTTCGACCTGAGCAGGTTCGGTGACTTCGGATGTCGCCTCGGCGGTGGCTGGCGGATCCTCGGGCACTTCCTCGCGCCGCAGCGCAGTGACATTCAGTTCGACGGGCTGACCGGCGAGCATGCCAAGCGCCTCGGCGGCGTCAGATGAGACCTGGATGCGCGGTCCGGGGATTTCCCGTTCGCGGCGGAACAGTGCGCCGATCACGAACTTGCCGTTGGCCTGGTTGCGGATGATGACTCGTTCCGGGTCGGCCACGTCCGGGTGCGCCGCCCAGACCCCGCCCAGCGACGGGCGCCCATCCCAGAGGCCGGCCTCGGTCTTGGAAAAGACCTCGGGGGCTTCGACATCGCGTTCCACCAGCTTGGTTGTTTGTCCGGCAGTGGTGGGCGCGGTGGGTTCCTTGTTCCCGAACAGCGCAAATTCCTCGCCGTCGGTGCAGGCACCGAGCGACATCACGAGAAGCAATGCGGCGACGGATGCGCCACGCCGTCCCGGTCCGATTGGAGTGCGGATGAGTGCCATGTCTTGTCCCTTGCCTGTCAGCGGTCGTTGTCGCAGATGATCCCGACACCGCGATACGCGCGGGCCGGACCGTGTTTGTTTGCGCAGAGTTTACCCCCATGTGCAAAGCAATAAAAGTCCGGCAGGTGCAATCGGCAAAAAATCACCCTGTCACGTCTTGCACATGGGCAATCGCGCGATTAGTCATGTCGCGTCGGAGGAGTGGCAGAGTGGTCGAATGCACCGGTCTTGAAAACCGACGAGGGTTAACGCCCTCCGTGGGTTCGAATCCCACCTCCTCCGCCACCGACCCCTGTCTCAGAAATCCCTGCAGAATTGGTTGCGATTAGTGCCGCGATTTCCGTCGGTTGCGGGCGGGGCTTTGGAACTGAGACGCACCGTGGCGCTGCATTTTCCAGAGCATTCTCAGAAGTCTCAGAGAGCCATTTTGGCCGGTGAGGTTTGGGGTGGGATTTCCCTGATACGGGCAGATTAACAGGGAAATTCGACAAATTCGGTTTGTTTTGCCTGATTTCAAGATCGTTTTCGGCGGCTATTTCAGCAGGTTAGTTGGCAAATTCCCTACATATCGGAACAGGGAATTTGAATCTGTAAACAGGGAAATTTCGGGAGCAGATCAGGGAAGTTATTTTCTCGAACAGGGATCAGGCGATTTGGGCGATTCCGAAGAGGCATTCCTGAGCCGACCAGCCCATCGGTATCTTGCTGCGGGCAATGGTTTCGAGCGTCAGGTCTGTGGGCTGCGATCCGTTGAGGATGGCCTGCTGGATTCGGGGCGACAGGAATGCCATCGGAACGATACGTGTGATGTAACTTTCCGAGATGGAAGTCGCGCTGGCGATCTGTTTGACCGATGACCCAGCCTTCATCTGGACGACCCAGTCATGGGCATTGCGCAGCGCCCGGATCAGGGTGGCGTCGGGCGATGGCGCCATCTCGCCTGCGATGATCTTCATCTCGACACCCCGGCGGCGGATGGTGAAGGGGACATCGACGGAACACAGTCTCGGGTTCAGTTCCGTTTTCGACAGGTTCAGTCTCGTTGCGAGGGTCTTGGCGCAGAGATCAAGGTGCAGCCGCCCGTCGCTGATTGACCCGGACCTGAGAATGTCGACGACTACCCTGAGGCCATTTCGCTCAATCCCGGCCACCAGGGTCTCCGTGGCCTTGACGGCGGTTGCCGATGTCAGTGCGTCCGAAGCCGATACGACCTGATGGTGTTTGGCCGCCTGACGAAGATGATCTGCGATCGCCTGTGTCACGACGTCTTCCAGCGCCTTGGCGGGCAGGCGCCAGCCGGAGGGATCGGGCTTGCCGTAGATCAGGCGGTTCGAGACATAGTAGTGATGGCGTTGGCTGCCCTTCTGTGTGTGAGACGGGGTGAGGATGTCGCCGGTCTCATCGCGCAGCTTGCCCAGAAGTGGCGCGGTTGGTGTGGACGAGGTGGCTTGGTCTGATCCACTCCCGCCGCGTCGGCGCATCGCGGCGGCTTCCAGCTTGTCCTGCACCCGGTCCCATTGATGCTGGTCGATGATGGCGGCGTGTTGCCCCGGAAAGGACGTGTCCTTGTGACGGATGCGCCCGAGATAGGTCGGGTTGCGCAGAATATGGTAGATTTGACCCCGGGTGAACGGGTTCCCGCCCTGCACTCGACCCGTGGAAAATACATGCCGCTTTGAGATAAGGCCTTCCGAGGTCGCCTGCCGCATGACGGCATTCAGGCGTGCCAGCTCGTCATAGAGGTCAAAGACGCGCCGCACCGTCGCCGCCTCGGTGTCGTTCATCACCAGTTCCCGGGCGTTCGGATCGGGATGGGCATCATAACCGAGAGGCGGGACGCCGCCCATCCAGAGCCCCTTCTTCTTGGAAGCGGCGATCTTGTCGCGGATACGTTCTGCAGTGACCTCGCGCTCGAACTGCGCGAAGGAGAGAAGCACGTTGAGGGTGAGGCGCCCCATGGAAGACGACGTATTGAACGCCTGCGTGACAGAGACAAAGGAACAGTCGGCCTCTTCGAGCTGCTCGACCAGTTTGGCAAAGTCGGCAAGCGACCGGGTCAGGCGGTCGATCTTGTAGACCACCACCATGTCGATGAGACCGGCTTCGATATCTGCCAGCAGCTGCTGCAGGGCAGGGCGCTCCAGATTGCCGCCGGACTTGCCGCCATCGTCGTACCGGGCGGGCAGCAGTTTCCAGCCTTCGTGCTTCTGACTTGCGACATAGGCGGCGCAGGCCTCGTGCTGGGCATCGAGCGAGTTGAACTCCTGGTCGAGGCCCTCTTCGGACGACTTGCGGGTGTAGATGGCGCAGCGGATCTTGCGGGTCTTGCTCATTTGCCTGCCCCCTTGTTCAGCCCGAAGAAACGGGGCCCGGACCAATGCGCCCCGGTGATGGTGCGGGCAATGACCGAGAGCGAACGGTAGGTCTCCCCGTTCCAGACGAACCCGTCTTCGGTGACGCCCACCACATGGGTCACCCCGTTCCATTCCCTGAGCAACCGTCCACCGGGCTTGAGGGCGGGGGCGGCTTTGGAGGGCGTTCGGGATGGGCCGGGTTTTGCAAGCTCCTTGAGGAGAGACTTTGGCAACCCTCCGTACATCTGTGCCTGGATCTCGAAGGCCAGCACCCGGCGCATGAAGACCTGGCTCATGCGTGGGGGTGGGGCTTTGTCATGGATCTCGCGCCATGCGACGGACAGGGCATCGCGGTCGAGGTCGTCGAGGTCATTCAGCGTGGGCAGGGGCATGTGCGTCTCCTCATGGTCATGGGTGGGGGGTCGATGCCCGGTACTGAGGAGAGCCCGAACTCTTCGGGCGTGAGACCAGTGATGCGTGGTCTGGCCGCTTCGTCCAGTCTTTTCTGCAATTGGCTGGGAATTGTCTCAAATTGGGGGCGCTCGGTGCGATACCAACCCCACAATTCTTCGTACTTTCAATGTGTTACATTCCTCGTCAACAAATATTTTCCTTGCGCCTGGGTGTCTGGAAGCATATGATGCCCACAGCCCTGCAAGGGACAGGTTCCCGAGGGGGGATGGTGACATCTCCCAGGCAGCATTCGGCACCGCCGGTTACGGCGGATATGGCCGGGAGCATTCGAAGGGGCAATTCACCGGATCGTTGGTCCGGGGAGTTGCTGTTTTATGCTCTCTCCGATTTTTCCAAAGCGATCCTTTCAATCCGGCACTGAAACGGTGCCCTTCGAAAGGAGACGCCCATGCGTACTCACCATCAAAAACCCGATGCCTCGGCATCGCACAAACCTATCTGGATGGCCGACAAGGTCGTTCAGACACCGGTCACAGACCTCAAACCCTACGGAAACAACAACCGCGTCCACAGCGCAAAGAACATCGGCAAGCTGAAGGCGTCGGTGGCGCAGTTCGGGTTTGTCATGCCGATCTTGTTGGATGGCAACAATGTCATCATCGCAGGCCATGGGCGTTACGAGGCGGCCAAGGCACTGGGAATGAAGACGGTGCCGACCGTCGTGGCGGCCCACCTGTCTGACTCCGAAGTACGTGCCTTGCGTATCGCCGACAACAAGCTGGCGGAACTCTCGGACTGGAACGAGGCGGCCCTGCAGATCGAATTTGCCGAGCTGATGGATCTGCGCCTTGATGGTGACCTGGATTTTGATCTGGACCTGACCGGGTTTGAGATGCCGGAGATCGACCTCATCATCGGCGGGGCGGTCGCCCCTGAGGCGGCTCCGGCAGAAACCGTCCCGGTGCCCCAGACGGACAAGCCGGCAGTGACGCGGCCGGGTGATCTCTGGGTTCTCGGCGACCACCGGGTTCTCTGTGGCAATTCCCTGGAGGAGGAAAGCTATACCCGGGTGCTGGATGGGAAGATCGCCCGGATGGTCTTCACCGATCCGCCCTACAATGTACCGGTGAACGGGCATGTGCGTTCGGGCAATGGCGGAAACCATCGTGAGTTTGCCATGGCGTCGGGCGAGATGTCCGACACGGAGTTCCGCGACTTCCTCGGCAAGGTCATGGTGCACCTCTTCGAGATCCTGCCCAAGGGTGGCATTGCCGATGTCTGCATGGACTGGCGCCATATCGAAGAGCTGATCGCGGCCGGCAAGAAAGCCGGATTCGAGCTGATCAATCTTTGCGTCTGGAACAAGACCAATGGCGGCATGGGCAGCCTTTACCGGTCCAAGCAAGAGTTGGTGTGCATCTTCAAGAAACCGGGTGGCCCTCACATCAACAATGTCGAATTGGGCAAGCACGGGCGCAATCGCACCAATGTCTGGGACTACGCCGGCGTGAACAGCTTCGGCAAGACCCGCGCGGCTGATCTTGTTGACCACCCGACCGTGAAACCGACTGCACTGGTCGCGGATGCGATTCTCGACGTGACCCATCGTGGAGATGTGGTGCTGGATGCCTTTGGCGGGTCCGGTGCGACCCTGCTGGCCGCCGAACAGACCCAGCGCAAGGCTTGCCTGATCGAACTTGATCCAGCCTACGCCGATGTCACGATCCGTCGCTGGCAGGAAATGACGGGGGGCGAGGCGGTGCTGGAGAGCACCGGAGAGACCTTCGATCAGCGCTGCGCCAAAATCGAAAACCCTACGGAAATTAATGCGGACAAGGAGAAACCCGATGTCTGAAGATGAGAACACCTACGATGTCGGCTATCGCAAACCGCCGAGGCATACGCAGTTCAAGCCGGGTCAGTCCGGGAACCGGAAAGGGCGCCCCAAGGGGGCGAAGGGTGTTGGCGCCATGGCGAAGGACACCTTCCTGCGTAAGATCCAGATTACGGAGAATGGCAAAAAGAAGAAGGTGACCATCCTCGAAGCGTTGTTCCGCCAACTGGCCAATGGCGCCTTGAAGGGCGAACCGCGTCAGTTGGACCGTGTCCTGAAACTCCTGCCTCTCGTCCAGGAAACGATGGAACAGGAGAAGATGGCGGGTACGGGTGGTTCCGGGGATGGTCCGGCCGATCTGGCGGTTCTGGAAGTGCTAGCCGACATGTTCGGCAGCGATCCCGAGGACCTCTTTGCCACGATCCAGGGAGGCATCGATGCAGAATGTCCCGAGTTCTGATCTTGTCAGGGCCCTTGAGACCAAGGCAATGCGGGAAAACCTTTATGCGTTTTTGGCAGGGGTCTTTCCGGTCTTGTGCCCGGGAGAGACACTCTCCCGGGCGCCTTACCTCGAGGCGATGTGTTATGCGTTGCAGAATGTGGCGGTGGGAAGAACGCAGCGCCTGATGATCTCGATCGCGCCGCGCCATCTCAAGACGGTGTGCGGGTCGGTTCTTCTGCCCGCCTTCCTCCTGGGGCGTGATCCGAAACAGAAGGTCATTGTCGTCAGCTACAGCAAGGATCTCGCGCGCGAACATGGGGAGCTGTTCCGCAAACTGGTGACCAGCCCGCAGTATCGGCGCGTGTTTCCCGATATCCGTCTTGATCCGAAGCACAACCGGGTCGAGCATGTGAAAACGACGGCAGGGGGGGGGCGCAAGACTGTCTCGATCGGCGGCAGCGTCACAGGGTTTGGGGCGGATCTGATCATCATTGATGACCTCGGCAAGCCCAGTGAGATGCGCCATGAAACCTACCGTCAGGAGTTGCGCGATTACTTTGACCAGACCCTGTTCTCACGGCTGAACGACAAGCGGTCGGGCCGCATTGTCTCGATCCAGCAACGCCTGCACCCGGACGACTTCCCGGCCTATCTGCTTGAGAAGGGCACGTTTGAACACCTGTGCTTGCCGTCGATCGCCGAGATCCCGGAAGCCATCCAGCTTTACAATGGGCGCTTCTTTGAACGGAAGCCGAATGATCTCTTGAACCCCGAGCGTGAGCCGCAATCCCTGTTGGACCAGATCCGTGCAGATATCGGTACCTACGCCTTCCAGGCCCAATACCAGCAAAACCCGCAGACTGGTGAAAGTGCTTATCTCGGCATGGGGGATCTGCACCTTGTGGAAAGCCTTCCCGACGAGTGTGTCTTCGTTCGGCGCGTGCAAAGCTGGGATATGGCCGCCTCGGATGGTCCGAGATCAGACTACACCGTGTGCCTGACGTTTGGCTGGCACGCGCATGAAGAACGCTGGTACTTGCTGGATGTGTATCGGGTCCGGAGCAGTTATACCGAAGCGCGTGATGCGGTTCAGCGCCTGCGAAGGCAGTGGCGGGCCGACCGGGTCCTGATCGAAAGTTCCGCGATGGGTATTCCCATCCTCGACGAAATGCGCTGGACAGCGGCGGGTGTGTTCCATGCCGTGAATGTCGTGAGCAGCAAACTTGACAGGTTCATTCCCCACACGGACTGGATCAAGTCCGGTAAACTGGTCATCCCCACAAACAAGCCCTGGTTTGACGATTTCCGCCGCGAGCTGCTGGCGTTTCCGGACAGCCTCAAGGACGATCAGGTTGATGCCCTGACCCAGTTCGCCGAATATATGCGACGTGGTCAGGACGCCTATCTGGATACCGATCTCCATACTGGACGGCCGTTGGGACGTCGGCGGCGCGAGCGCCCACGGCGGGAGGACAGGATGGTGTTTTGAAAGGTGTGGGGTTTTGACAGGAGTCGGGATTTGAAAACGTCTGGAAGGTTCGAATCCTCGTCTGTCCGCCATTACTCATTGGTTTTTTGTAATAAAAAAATCAACGAAAGTGACCTACACCACATAATTCCCCACAAAATGAAAGTCGCTATCTACAGGTTTGGCGCGAAGTTCGCATTGGTAAAAACCGGGTTAGCGTTCCAGGCGGTGATCCGCCTCGGAGCGCGAGCCAAGCTTCTAGAGGTTCGCGATACCCCTACAGTGCAATATCAAGAGTGCGGAAGTTATCGACTAGGAAGCACCCGCGACTAAGGCTGGCAACCGTGCGCGCATACACGCCGTGGTCAAACACGGCGAACCCTATGGCCCCTTCTTCGAGGGGGTGAGCCCTGGCGGAAGGACCCTTGTCTGATCAGAGCCGTGGAGGCAGTTCCCTGACCTCGTAGATAATGTTCAGTCTGCCGCTTGGGATTTTGGATCTCGTCTTAAGAACGGTGAGGGCTGCCATCGCGCGTACGGGGCAGCTTCACTGTCCGTTTAGAGACCAGTTCGAATCCGTTTTACAACACCCAGCTCCATCTTGAACCTTTCGCAGCCCGCGCGGAGATAAGTTTCTAGCGATCGCGCGGTGCAGGCGACGGGTCATCTTCGCGGCCTCGGAACGCCATGGCGGATCGCCTGCGAATAGTTCTCGCTCAGCCCCTCGGCCCGAGCGCGTTCCGAAATATCGCCAAGACGGTAGAGCTCCCCGATGGAAACATCGGTCGCGAGGGCGCCCCGGTCGTGGAGGTAGTCGGGGAAGTAGCCGTTGACGAGGATCCGCCAATCAGCTGGCAGCGTCGCCCCCGCGTAGCGCGCCAGAAGGATCGCGGTGCGCGAGCAATTCGTGAATGCCGAATTGAACCAGTGCGGTTGCTCGATGAGCCGGTTGGCACCGGCGACATAGGCTTCGATCAGGTTGCGCGCCCGGTCGGGCGGCATCCTGAGGCGGAACATGCGCACGCTTGCCTTCTGGATATTGGAGCGCAGGCCCACGATATCGCGCTCCTCTCCGGCCACGATGGCGATCGGGTGCGCCTTGAAGAAATCTGCAACAGGTGAGAAGCCGTCTTCGCTCCGGCGGCGGACCTCGATGGACCACGCGAGATAGTCGCCGTCGGCGAAACCGAAGCTCAGCATCAGATGCGCCATGTTCCGGCCGCCCCAGTAGGACATGAACAGATCCACGCTCTCGATCTGCGAGAGGTCATAGCTGCGGGTCGTCCAGACCTCCGAGAAGTCGTCTTCGGATCGCCACTCGAAGGCGCGGACGTTCTCGAGCGTCAGGACGTCTCCTTCGATCGTCCCGATGACTTGCCGCGCCAGTTCGGGCGACCATTGTCCCTCGCTGGGTGGGACGAGGCTGTTCCACCACACGAGCAGGACGATGGAGGCCAGTGCGAAGACCGAAAGCCACCTCAGGCGGGCCATCGTGAAGATGCCCACGACCGTCCCTAGCCCAAGCGCGGCGAACGCTGCCGCGACGAGCCATCTGACCGTGTCGGGGCCCGGCAGCTTGAACCAAAGCGCCATCGCGCCCCAGGCCGTCAGATAGCCAACGGCGAGAGCGAGCAGCAATCGCGCGAGGCCCCGGAGAAGTCTCAGCATTCAGAGAATTCCTTCAAATTCGGACCTACCAGCCCATCGAAGCTGATCGTGAATTGCGCCCTTGTACCGGAAAGAGGATGGTAGCGTCCACGGACGTGGTGTAATTTCTGCGCTGTAAACGTTTTAGCGCCATGCTATGGCACCGGTGCGAGTGCCCGGGCAAGTCTTGGATGATACATCCCACGACGGGCCAAGGGGCTGCACGCACTTTTTTGGCCAAGGCGGATGCAGCTTCTGATCGCTTGGAGAGAAACGTTGAGTTGGAGCCAATGACAGAACAGAACAAGAAGCGCGGAAGAGATGCGGACATGGTCCAGCCGCGATTCGATCTCACTCGGCGTGCGGCGATGGCGTTTCTGCTGGCGGGAACAGCGAGTGCATGTTCCTCTCCGAGGCATCTGATCGCTGTGGGGCCTGACATGCAAGGCGCAGGGCAAGACGCGGCGCTCCGCAAGCACAGGATCTTCATCGGAACGACACGAGCGCCATCTTCGGAGCCGGGGGTCTTTTTCTCTGGTCATCGCAGCGAAATGATGAGCTACGCGACCGTAGATGTGCAGATCCCGCCGAACCACGTGATCGGGCAAGTGGAACGGCCGCGTAGCCTGCCACCCGATCCCGACAAGCACTTCGTAATATCGAACCCGCAAACTTTCGACGGAAAGGGTTTGCTCGCCGAGGCAGAGGCGGTCGCAAGGAAAAGGCCGCGCGGCGAGCGAAAACTGTTGATCTGGGTACATGGGTATAACTCGACGTTGACCGATGCCGCCCTGCTTCTCGCACAATTCGTGGAGGATACGGGATACGATGGCGTTCCATTGTTGTTCTCATGGGCCTCCGACGGGCGTCTCACGAGCTATGTTTACGACATCAACAGTGCTCTGATCGCCCGCGATGCAATCTATGAAGTCGCAAGCACACTGGGCCGGTCATCATTCGACACCGTAGATATCGTCGCCCATTCCATGGGCAACTTTCTCACCATGGAAGCGATCCGGACCGGCGTTCAGCAAAAGCTTTTCGATTCAACCGGGAAGCTTGCGAACATCATCCTGGCGTCCCCTGACATCGACTACGATCTGTTTGCGGCACAGGTGCGTCCCATTCCGCCAGAGAAGCGCCGGTTCTTCGTTCTCATTTCCGATGATGACCAGGCACTTGGCTTATCAAGTTTTCTCGGCCGCCGCCCGAGGGTCGGCAATGTCGATGCGGATCAACTGACCAGCCTCGGCGTAAACGTCATTGATCTGAGCGAGGTGAAGGATACAAGCTCGATCCATCATACGAAATTCAGCGATGCGCCAGAAGTCGTACAATTACTCGGGTCGCGTATTTTGGCCGGTGATAGCTATTCCACAAAAAACCCTTCATTGCTGGGCCAGGGATTTATCATTGGAACCGGTGGTGTCCTAGAGCTCATCGAATGAGCGGATATCGCAGCGTGCCCTTTCGACGTTCCAGAGCGGCGGATGACATCGCAGCCACTGTGACGCAAACTGCCTTGGGCCATCCGCAGAACGATCCGTTGGATGACCTCGATTGCCAGAAACGGCGGCCCTCACCCGGACCGAATTCGGATCGAGGTGTGGTTGACCTTGCGTCGCCCCCCAATGAATGGAGGTAGCCTCTTGGCTGACACAATCTTGGCATCCTTGATGGGTGAAAATGTCCTGACAGTAGCAATACCGGTCATCCTGCTCGCGCTTTGGGCCCTTGTAGCCCGTCTGCGCATTTTGCGTGGGGTGCTGGGCAAATACCCCTTCACACGCGCAATCATCGAGATTGCGTTGGTTCTGGCGGGTGGCTGGTGTCTTGGAACTGCGGCCGAGATCCTGCGCGACACTCTCTTGTCCGATCAAACGCATGCTCGGCCGGGAATGTTGATCAGGCTGGTCATGTACCTGGCCGTTTCCTTCAGCATCGCGAGGCTTGTGGAAGCGGCGGCCGTCTCGCGGGAGCGTCATGGGCGCGGCGATGGCCTCTCGCGGCTTTCCCGCACCTTTCTTTATGGGGTCTGTCTCCTTGCGGGCCTGCTTGTCTTCTTCGCCGCGAACGATTTTCCACGGCTGACGGTGGTCGTCGGCGGGTTCGCTGCGGTCCTCGCCTTCGCGCTGCGGCAGACTCTTACGGACGTCGTCGCCGGGGCGGCAATGTCGATAGAACATCCTTGCAAACGCCGTGATTGGGTAATGCTGGAGGACGGCACCGTCGCTCAGGTTGTCGACATGGATTGGCGGGCAACGCATCTTCGGGGCTGGGACCGTGCGATCTTCCTCGTTCCGAACGCGCAACTGGCAGGTCAGCGTCTACGGATTCTTCCAAAGCCGGGCGAGCTTTACGCGGACACCTTTACAATCCTTGTTTCCGGTGACGAGGACCCGGAGCGCGTGAAGTCCCTTCTGGAGGAGGCGGCACGGCAATGTGCGGCCCTGCTGTCACGTCCGGCCCCCGTGATCCGGCTGGCCGACGCTTCGTCACTCCCCTACCGCTATTCGCTTTGGGTGCACTTTGACGGCTACATGGCGAGCTTTGCCGGGCGTGAGGAGCTTTTTTCCAACATCCACAAAGCCTTCACCGAGGCAGGTTTGCAGGTGACGACCGAGGTGCAGGATGTGAGGTTCGAACGCAAGCACTCTTCCAGTCATCAGTGAAGCGGCGGCGTTTGCCGCAGCGACTGTTTGGCAGCACACAATTCGGAGGAGGCGCTCAGATACTTCCACATAATACAGTCGCATCAAGCCTTGGCGATCGCCTGATCCGGGTCTCCGGCAAGTTCATCGCTTTTCGAGAGTCTCCGATGGGAGTTCCCCGAAAACGCTCCGATACTGTCTCGCAAAGCGACCACTGTGAGTGAAGCCGAGCGACAGGGCGGCGTATTTGACGGAAGGTGGGGGCCCTTCCTCTGCAAGGAATAGACTACGGGCTTGGGTAAGTCTTTTTGCCTGCAGGTACGCAATTGGCGCCACGCCGAAAACTTCATTGAAGCACACGCGCAGTTTCGTTGCTCCGACGTTGGCTGCCTTGCAAAGGTCAGCTATGCTTGGTGGATAAGTCGCGCGGTCCTCAAATAGATTTTCTGCTCGCCTGACAACTCGTAGCGCGTCAAGGTTGGGGCTTGAAACAGCATTCTCTTCGATTGTCTGTGCAATGATGAGGCCGGCGATCTCAGCAAAAAGATCGTTCTCGATGGCAGTCTCGAGTGCGAACTTGCCGGGGCCAATAGGCTCCTCAAGCGACGCCGCTATGGTTTCCAGAATCCGCCTGTGGAACGTTGTGCCCAAGCCTGGACCAAGGGCCATCCTTTGATCATCGAGGTTGATATCGTCTATACAACGACCACTCATAATTGCGCACGTCTCCTTCAGTTTAGATTTTCGTATGCCCAGTGATAAATTGTGTCTTCCCATGCCGGTGGAAGAATAACCATCAGGGCCTGCAAAAACAAAAACATCGAACGGTCGCGCCAATTGCCCATTGAGTACGTGGTCGCCGAGCCAACGGACTGGCACCATCAAAACCATCCAGTCTGGATGAGTTACGATGGTACTGGCCATCTTAGGCGCGAAATTGCTGCGAAATATGAGCATGTCCCGTCCAGTGACTTGCAGCATTTCGTACACATGACTCCCCGGCCCGAGTTGCACCGCTTCTGACTGAAGCAAGGGCAAGCCGCGCCAAAGCGCTTGATGCGTCAGGTAGGTCCTTGCGGGAATGCCCGGCAAGGGGTTTCGCTGTTCACTTTTCATTGGAAGTTACACTCAATAGCTGCGTCCGCATCGCATATCTCTAACTCTCCCCTCCTACCGTTGACCCCTTCCATCTGGTCATCCAAGTAAAAAAAGCTAGAGGATACTCGGGCCTCTGTCCATCGGGACGATGGCTTCGGGGGCTGCAGGGCGTTATCCTACGGTGTTGTGTCGCCGCTTGGTGTTGTAGTGCTTCTCCAGCCTTCGGTGATCATGTGCGCCTCACAGGACGAGCAGGAGATTTCCATTTTTAGCAGTTTGTCGCGGAAACGGAAACACAAGTTTTCGGCATAGCCGTACTTCCACGGGCTGCCAGGCTCGATGGAAGCGGTTTTCGCGCCCACGGCCTCGACCACGGTTCGGACCTCCCTCGCAACGAACTCGCGCCGATTGTCGCTGCGGACGAAGGCTGTCTGCCTCCCTCAGGATCAACAGATCTCTGAGGACGTGGATCACGTCGGTCGAGTTCAGCTTTCGCTTCACCCTGATCGCCAGAAAAAGCCGACTGAACCGGTCGAGGGTGAGCGCCCTTGAGTCTGGAGCCTGTCTGGGGAGAGGCGCGATCTGCGTCGGATATGACCCTCGATTCCCGAACCATTTCGTTGCCCGAAGTGTATTATCGGCAGATAATTTGGCTCCCCTGAAAGAGGATCTTCTGTGCGCGTTCTGCTTGCGAACCTTGCGTTTATAGGCGCTACTTCTGCGTCTTTGACCGCCTCAGCATTGGCTTTGGCTACACCCGCTTGGGCGCAATCTACGCCCGAGGTGAATAACGGCACCGACCCAACCTTGCTCGCGACCAGCGCCGGCATTCAGTACAAGTATACGGATTTCGGATCAGGGTTTTCCAACGGCCTCTTTGAAGCCAGTTTCGGGGTGCCGTTCGGTCAAGGAAAAAATAAGTCCCTGAGTGTCACTGTCCCCTACGCTTCCGGGCCAATCGATGACAGTTTTGGCTTTGGAGACGTGAGTTTGACATTCACTCATGTCCTCGACGTGAATTCCAGCCGCGGGTACGCTTATACGGCGAAACTCACTTTTGATACCGCTGACCGCCTCGATCTTGGTGGCGGCCAGACAGTGCTGGAACTGTCTGGATTTTATGCCAAGTTTCTCAAGGACGGCAGCATCATCGCGCCCGCGCTGGTTCAGACAATCGGTCTGGGTGACGAAGATCCGGGGCGCAGCAAGATCAACACGACCACTTTCGATTTCTACTACGTACCAAAGCTGCCGACTGATAAGATTTTCATCACCTTTGATCCGGCCCTCATCTATGACTGGGAACGGGACGAAGTTTATGCCGGCCTTTCGACCACATTTGGCTTTCCGATGGGCAAGGCCTTTGGCGGAGATAGCCAGATCTTCATCAAACCGCAGATCCTTGCCGGCGCTAACCGCCCTGCCGACTGGAGCCTGCAGGTCGGGTATAAGGTGATCGGATTTTGACCGCCCTTGCCGCAATAAACGTCGCCCGCAGGTGTGAAGGGCGGCGCCATGCTCGTCAACGAAACCCACTTGGGAAAGATCATCACGAACCTTGGAGGATGTGAAGACATGATGAAGAAGCTAAGAAATGGCCTGTACCTTGCCTTGGCTACTGGCCTTGTTCTCTCTACAACGCTGCAGCCGGCGAACGCTTGTTCCCGAATTCTGGTGGAAACTGGTAACGGGTCGTTCATTACCGGACGTAGCATGGACTGGGTCGACCCCGACCTTGCCAGCGATCTGTGGATTTTCCCGCAAGGCGTGGAACGCAAAGGAGGGGGCAGCGACAACGAACTGACCTGGACCTCGAAATATGGATCCGTCATCACATCATTCTACGGCACCGCATCGGCGGATGGCATCAACGAGAAAGGCCTCGCCGGAGGCATGCAGTATCTTTCCGACAGCGATTACGGTGACCCGGCCGTAACCGGGAAGCCGACGATCAGCATTGGCGCCTGGTTGCAGTATTTCCTCGACAACTTCGCCACGGTTGAAGAGGCCGTGGCAGCCATGCAGGATCCGCCGTTCACGATTGTGTCCAAGCCGGTTGCAAATGGCGTCGCCGCGGAAATACACATGGCGATCTCCGACGCGTCAGGGGACTCTGCGATTTTCGAGTATATTGACGGCGAACTCGTGATCCATCATGGCCGTGAATACAATATCATGACCAACGACCCGGACTTCTCGACACAACTCAAGCTGCTTGAGTACTGGAAAGGAGTGAATGGCGATAAATTCCTTCCAGGAACGCTAAGTCCAACTGACCGGTTGGTAAGACTGGACTGGATGCTGAATAGACTGCAAAAGTTCGAAGATCAGAATATGTCGCTGGCCAGCGTGTTTTCCGTGATGCGGAATATCAGCCCCCCGATCGGGATGAACAGCCCGGAGAATCCCATGAGCGCCATTACCCTATGGCGCACCGTGTCCGACCACAGTGCCAAGACCTATTACTTTGACTCGGCAGTTTCACCCACTGTGTTCTGGGTCGACTTGAATAAAGTTGATCTGCAACCCGGGGCAAAAACGATGACCCTCAAGGTCTCAAAGGACCGCCCGCTTTCAGGAGAAGTCTCCTCCCAGTTCGAAGAGGCTGAGCCTTTCGAGTTCCTGTAAAGGCTTGCAGTAACCTTGCGAGGATTTCTCATCGATTTCTTTGGTGAGAAATCCTCCAAATGCTTTCCTGCTACGATGAACTGAGTGGAAAAATCGCACAGGTTCTCTCGGCGAAGAGCTTCCGGTCGCTCAGCGCTTCGAACCGCACGAGTTCACGACGCCGCATATCACGCTTGTTCAACATCGATCGGGACACTCTCGAAGCTCATCTGACAGAAAGAGAAACCAGATGCGAAAACTGAACCCAAAGACCTTGACCGCAGCGCTTGCCGTCGCCGTCAGCGTCGCCCTGCCGGCGGCGGCTCAGGACGCCTCCGGGCCGATCCTGTTCACGAACGTCAACGTCTTTGACGGCGTGAACGAAGCCCTGATTACGAATGCCAATGTCGTGGTGACGGACAACCTGATCACCGCAGTTTCCACCGAACCGCTTGCAGTTGCAGGGGGCAGGGTGATCGACGGCGGTGGTCGCACGCTGATGCCCGGGCTGATCGAGGGGCATGCCCATATCATGCTTCACACCGATCCGGTCCAACTGCTGATCAGCCAGGATACTTTTGAACAAGGTGCCCGCGCGGCAAAGCGGGCCAATGATTACCTGATGTCGGGGTTTACGACCGTGCGCGACATGGGTGGCAATTGTTTTGGCGTCAAGAGAGCTATCGATGCGGATGTCTTCAGCGGTCCGCGGATTTATTGTGGTGGCGCAGGCATCGGGCAGACCTCAGGTCACGGCGATTTCCGCATGCCGTCCGATGGGCATCCGGTTCTAGACGGGCCCGAATTTGGTGGCACCGCCAACCGTTACAAGCATACGCTTATCGCTGACGGCGCCGACGATGTCCGTCGTACTGTTCGCGAATTGCTGTTTCGCGGCGCGTCGCACATAAAAATCCTAGCCGGCGGCGGCGTGACCAGCTTCACCGACCCGCTGCAGGCCGCCCAGTACACGCACGAAGAGCTTAAAGCTGCTGTGGAAGAGGCGACCCGCTATGGAACCTACGTAACGGTGCACGCGCAACTGAACAACAGCGTCTCCAACGCCCTCGATGCAGGTGTCAGGGTCATCGAGCACGGGCTTGTTCTGGAAGAAGATACCGTGAAGCGCATGAAGGAACTGGGCGTCTTCTATTCGCCGCAGGCCTTCCTGCCGCTTCAGGACGTGTCTGGAAACCCGCAATTCCAAGCTCCGATCCAGCAGGCGAAGTTGGCGATAGTCGCCGAAGGAACGCGCAATGCGTTTGATCTGGCAAGGAAATACGAACTTAAGATCCTTTGGGGAACTGACGTGTTTGGCAGCGATGAGATATTTAAGAACTTCACGAAGGAATTTGCCTTCCGCGACGAATTCTGGTCACCCATCGAGCAAATGCAGCAAGTCACTGGAAACAACGCCCAAGTCCTGGCGCTGTCCGGACTGAAAAATCCCTATCCCGACGCTCCGCTCGGAGTCATCCAATCCGGCGCCTATGCCGATATCATCCTGGTCAACGGCGACCCGACCACGGATATCAAGCTCCTGATGGACGCAGAAAGGAACATCGACCTGATCATGAAGGATGGCGTGATCTACAAGAACACTGTCAAGTAAGCCGGCCGAGAGCCCTGCCAATAGTGAAGGAGCCGACCATGAAGACACCCATGACCAATCGCATGCGAACCTCGTTTCACTGCACGCTTTACGCGCTCCTGATGCTCGTCCTGCTTCCAGGTCAGTACAGCCACGCACAGGATGCATCTACCGTTGAGGTGATGATCCAAACGGCCGAGGGGGATATCCGCGTGGAGCTGTACGCCGAAAAGGCACCGGTTACCGTGGCCAATTTCCTGCGCTACGTGGAGGGCGGCTATTTCGACGGTGGCAGCTTCTACCGGACGGTTAACTCGGAAAACGATACAGGCACCCCAGCTATCGAGGTCATCCAGGGTGGCATGGCGGGCCGCGAGCCCCCGTTTCCACCGATCGCGCATGAATCAACGCGCGACACTGGCATACGCCACACGGACGGGACACTCTCGATGGCGCGAGCGGAGGCGGGAACTGCCTCTTCAGAGTTTTTCATATCCGTTGGAGATCAGCCGGGGCTCGATTACGGCTCGAGCCGTAATGATGATGGCCTCGGTTTCGCCGCTTTCGGACGCGTGGTCGAGGGCATGGAAGTGGTGCGGACCATCCACGGCAAGCCAGCGGATGGATCGGTCGATATACCCTATCTCAACGGACAGATGCTGACCGAGCCGGTTACTATAGAAGTCATCACTCGACTGCCGGGCCACGGCGGGACGCAGTGATGGATAAACCTGAGTGATATCCTTATTCACAGAGAAGGCAAAGACCTCGGAGCGTCTTGCCGCAAGCTCTTGCGGAGACAGTGAACCATCCCAGGTTGATGACAAAGCTGAAGAACTTGTTCTCCGAAGAGGCTCTCAGGTTGGTGACACTGGACAACGCGGAACTGCTTATGATGATTGGTCCGCGCCATCCCTATCGGGAAGGCCCACTTGGCGCGATCGCGGAAGACTCGTTTGCCGACCCGCTGGAGAACCTCGACCTCATCGGCGACGCGTAAGCCAACTTCGGCCTGATCATGAAAGACGGCGCGGTTTAATAGAGCGCCCGTCAGTTAAATGGGCCGCTGATTGGGACATCGGGGCGGGCGACCGCGCTTGCGGGAGGCCGCTGCATGCACCCATTGCGGATTGAACGGCTTGTCTACCGATGGCCGGGCGCGGAGCGCAGCACGCTGGAGATTGGCGCGCTGTCTCTGGCGTCCGGCGAGAGCCTGTTTCTTCATGGACCGAGCGGCTGCGGAAAATCGACCTTGCTGTCCGCGATCGCAGGCGTGGTCGATGTGCCGAAGGGGGTCATCCGCCTGGCGGATCAGGACCTCGGCGCCCTGCGCGGTGGTGCGCGGGACCGGTTCCGGGTGGATCACATCGGCAGGTGTTGTCAAAGAAAACCGGCTTGAGGCGGGTAGGGCGGTTTTGTAGCGTCGCGTCATGACCAAAAGATCGCCGTTTCGCTATTTCAAAACGAGCCCGGAAATCATTCGGCTCGCCGTCATGTTATACGTTCGCTTCCCACTGTCGCTTCGCAATGTAGAGGATCTTCTGCATGAGCGGGGCGTCGATGTAAGCCATGAAGCCGTTCGATACTGGTGGCATCGGTTTGGTCCGATGTTCGCGTCTGAGATCAGCAAGCGCCGCATCTGCGGAATGAAAGCTAGCCACTGGCGTTGGCACCTGGATGAGGTTTTCGTGAAGATCAACGGTGAGCGGCATTACCTCTGGCGTGCCGTTGACCACGAAGGCGAGGTGCTCGAAAGTTTTGTCACGAGGAAGCGGGACAAGAAGGCTGCGCTAAAATTCCTAAGAAAAGCAATGCGCAAGCATGGGCAACCGGAAGTGATCGTGACGGACAGATTGAGGTCGTACGGGGCTGCGATGAAAGAACTCGGAAACGCCCACAAACAGAAAACGGGTCGTTGGCTCAATAATCGAGTTGAGAACTCGCACTTGCCTTTTCGACGAAGGGAGCGGGCAATGTTGCGTTTCAGGCGCATGCGAAGTCTTCAGAAATTCGCCGCCATACACGCCTCAGTCTACAACCTCTTCAACGCAGAACGCAGCCTCTACTCAAGATCAAATTTCAAGTTGAACCGGGCCGCTGCTCTATCTGAGTGGCGCGGTCTCTGCGCGGAATAGGGACAGTGATACTGTCCAAGCTGAGACGAGTTCGAATTGGTCTGGCAGCACCTTTCAACCGAAACGGATAACCGCCCTTTCCTGAGGACGGTAGTCGCGTCGCTGCTCCGCAGAGTAGCGCGGTCTATGCGCGGAACAAAGGGCGACATCACTGCCCAAGCTGAGACGAGTTCGAATCCGTTTGACAGCACCGGCCTGGCGGTACCGCAGGATGGTTTGTCGCTGGAAGAGGATGAGCGCCAAAGGCGCGTTTGAATGTCGTGTACGTTTTCGCGGGTTCAAACGCGTTCCTTATTTGCCGCCCGACTGATCGTCGCAATGGGGTACAGGATTACTCGGTGTGTTCGTTGTCCGGAGTAGGGGCGATCAGCGGGCCGGCGATCCAACCGACGATGAACCCTCCCAGGTGAGCTTGCCAAGCAAGTTGTCCTCCCAATGCCCACCAAAGCACAAGGTTGAAACCAGCGAGGGCCAGAACCGTCAAAGAAATGTGGCGCCGGTCCACTTTGTCTGCGTCTGGGTGCACGAATGCGCAGGCCATCAATGCGCCCAACAAACCAAATAGTGCGCCCGATGCCCCTACCATCGGTTGCAAGCCGGGGGCGAAGAGTGCAAACCCGGCGCCCCCTCCAAGAGTGGTTGCGACATAAAGGACCAAAAATTTTCCTTGGCCCATACGGACTAGGACCGGTCGCGCCAGCGACCAGAGCGTGATCATATTAACAGTCAAATGTATCGGGCCGCTGTGCAGGAAGCTGTGCGTTAGGAACATCGTATATGGCTGGGCAGAATAATTTGGCTGCCAATTCCCCAGAAGGCCGGGCCAAAACGCTCCGTACTCGAGCACAAGTCGCCTCAGGTGCGTAGACCAGAGTAGTCCGTGGTCTGCAACGCTCAAAGCGATCTCGATCACGCAGCATGCAGTGATAAGCAGATAGAGGAAAAAACGATTCGGTTTCAGCTTTGCCTCCAGTGCAAAAGCTCGCCATTCCATGCTCAAAAGCGCATTCTGCCCGGCGCGTCAAACACGTTTTTTGGGGTTAATCCATCTTGTGGACAACCTTGTGAGTGCTGGGAAGTTGATAAGAAGGTTTCTGATTTGGCAACAGTGGACCCCAAATGCGCGACATTTCCGTCCAATTGTTTCACTTTTGCCAACGAGTCGTGGCGAGATTGTGGCCCTGGGCCCCTCGGCTGCCTCCTTTTCGCCGCATTTCGTTGACATCGAGGGCGATAAAGCGCTATAAATACCGGTAGTTTCAACCTTTGGTCGCTTGTCACGAAGTGTCATTATTGCGAGCGAACGTTTAGTGTGAGGGCAAAGCAATATGAAAAAGTTTAGTACGGCACTTTCGGTAATTGCGCTGGCGACGCTGGCTGCGCCGGTTGCACAGGCTAAGACGATCATCGATCATTTCACCTCTTTCCAGAAAGTGACTGCCGACCCGGACGGCGTGTCTCCATCGTACTCTGAAATTTTGGATGGATCGGTCATTGGAGGCGCGCGCGACATGCGTGTGACTACCGATCCGTCAGGAGATATTATTAACCAAGGCAAGACGACCCTTCTGTCGTCTGACTCCGTCAACACTTCCAGAAGTGAGTTGACCTTTTCAAATGCATCCGGGGTAACCGGAACTGGTTTGATAGTTTACGATGGTGTTGGCGGGTATGACGGCGTCGACATTGGGTCGATCGCAACTGGTGGCCTCGGGGGTATAGACCTGACCAAAGGTGGTAAGGATAACGCTTTCTTTTTCGGTGTTACAGATTTCGATCTCAACGGTGTTTTGGAATTTGAGATGAGGGTTTGGGACACAGAAGGTGGCTTCTCAGATTACACTGAAACCGTCACCATCACTCTCAATCCGCTCCTGAAATTCAATGAGTTCTCCGGTGACGTGAATTTCGAGAAGGTGGGCGCTATTGCCTTTGCACTACGTTCGAACCAGGCATCTTTTGACGGCGCCATTGACCTGATCTCGGTTGTCCCGGTTCCTGCATCTGCTCTCTTGCTTCTGGGCGCGTTGGGCGGTCTCGGCGGGATTTCCGCATCCAAGCGTCGTCGTCGCAAGGCGGCTTGACAAACAGTTCTGCCCAAATCCGAACTACGCGGGCGAGGCGGTAGCACAATGAAAAGGGCCATGGTGGTTTAAGTCGCCGTGGCCTTTTGCATTTGGGGCGTTGAAATTGCTGGCCGGCTCATTATGGCCAGCACCGCCAGTATTCGTTGGGTGCGAACTTGGCGAGAAAATGCGAAGCGGCGTTGGCCCGAGTGCTGCTTGGTCGTGTGTGTAGACAAAGCGTGCAATCCCGTTGGGCTGTGGCGGCCCTGGAAGCAGGCATGAAAGTTACATTGAGGCTCTAAGAACGAAGGCCGGCGGCTCAATCAACCTGACCGGAATGGCTTGAGCGTTCACTTCCATAGTTGGAATCAGATGGGGTGACGCGAGTGCGCACGCATAAACGAATCATGATGTGACGGGCGATCCAGATAAGCACAATTGTTTCCAAATTCGCCATTATATATGTCAACGCAACTCACTGTTCGAAGGCGACATATGGAAACCTCACCGCTGGCACGCAGGTCTGACAACCATAGATTGAATTTTTGAATTTTCGCCTTAAAAAAGCCAAAATGCCTCCAGTTTTGGGGCCAAATGTGTAAACGTTAAGGTAACGTTTCCGCTGACTTGCCTGTCTCCTGAGTCATACGTTCGCCGTTGAAGAAAGCTGCTACGGTATGAGCAATCTGAAGGCAGGAGAAAACAGAAGGCGGGCCAGGGACGTTCAGCGGGTTAGCGTATGCCCGCAGCAATAGTTCTGTGTTTGTTAGGATCAAGCCTATGAGAATGTCAAAAACTTTGATAGCAATTCTCGCTTTTGGCGCTTTGAGTGTAAGCTCCACACTTGCCAGCGCGGCGACTGTGTTCAGTTGGTCTGAAGCGACGTACGGTTCATCTGTCACTTCGGGGACGCTTTCGATTGACCGTATTAACCCGGACCCCGGTGTCAACCAGTACGCTTACTCAATGAGGTTGTCGAATACATCGAACGACTCCAGTGTCTTGACAGGGTTCCTGCTGCAGGTTGATCCAGAACTTGCAACCATTTTTTCTATTACATCGACCAGTTCGTTCATAAGTAAAACGGTCAACGACGGTGGCTATTCTACGACGTTTGATTTTTGCTTTGGTAACTCTCCGACGGGTTCCTGTCAGGGGGGCGATCCGAATGGACCTGTTCAGCCGGGGCAGTTCGTAGACATAGACATCGTGTTTATGGCTGCTGCGCCGTTGACGTTTACAGCTGCTGGTGCGCGCTTTCAGCGGGTTACAGACGGTAACGGCGGCACTGAAGGTAGCTTGAAGTTGACCGACACATGCTCAGTAAACTGCAATGGCGACCCTAATGGTGGTGGTGTGAAACCTCCCCCTGTGGTTCCGCTGCCTGCCGGGCTTCCCCTTCTTCTCTCGGCCTTTGGACTTGGGGGGCTTCTGAAGCTTCGCCGCCGAGCTTGAGAGCGTTCACTTCAATAGTTGGAACCAGACGGGGTGACGCGAGAGCGAACGCATAAACGAATCATGATGTGACGGGCGATCCAGACAAGTGTAATTGTTTCCAAATTCGCCATGATATTCGCCAGCGCAGTTCACTCTCCCCAAGCCACACATGGAAACCTCATCGCTGGCGCGCGAATCCCACAGCCATAGGTTGAATTTTTGACTTTTTGCCTCAAAAAAGCCAAAAAGTCTCCAATTTTGGGTCCAAATGTGTAAAGGTTAAGTTAACGTTTTCGCTGACTTGCTGATTTTCTGAGTCGCGCCTTCGTCGCGGAAGAAAGCTATCAGGGCAAAAACAATTTGAAGTCAGGCGGAAACGTAAGGCGGACCGGGCAAATTTTTTGCGGGTTACTGCATGCCGACCGCAGTGGTTTAGTATTTGTTAGGATCAAACCAATGAGAATGTCGAAAACTTTGATAGCAATGCTCGCTTTCGGCGCTTTGAGCGTCAGCTCCACACTTGCCAGTGCGGCGACTGTGTTCAGTTGGTCTGAAGCGACGTATGGCTCCTCTGTCACTTCGGGGACGCTTTCGATTGACCGTATTAGCCCGGACCCCGGTGCTGGCAAGTACGCGTACTCAATGAGGTTGTCGAATACATCGAACGACTCCAGCGTCTTGACAAGGTTCCTGCTGCAGGTTGATCCAGAATTTGCATCCATTTCTTCTATTACCACGACCAGTTCGTTCGAAGCTAAAACGGAAAGCGATGGTGGCTATGCTACAACGTTTGATTTTTGCTTTGGTAGCGATTCGTCGGGCTCCTGTCAGGGTGGCAATGCGAATGGAGGTATTCAGCCGGGTCAGTTTGTGGACATAGACATCGTGTTTTGGGCTTCTGCACCGTTGACGTTTACCGCGGCTGGTGCGCGCTTTCAGCGGGTTACAGACGCCAATGGCGGCACTGACGGTAGCCTGAAGTTGACCGACACATGCTCGGTAAACTGCAATGGCAACCCTGGAGGTGGTGTGACACCTCCCCCTGTGATTCCGCTGCCTGCCGGACTACCCCTTCTTCTCTCGGCCTTTGGACTTGGGGGGCTTCTGAAGCTTCGCCGCCGAAAATCGGCATAGCAGTAAACCTGAAAACCTACAGAAATTGGGGCGCCCTTTTGGGCGCCTTATTTTTGCCATGGACCTCACATAGAAGCTACTCCGGCGCGGGGGCGTAAACGAGTGAGTTGGACATGCAAAAGCGAGACTTTGCGGGGCCAGGTGCCCCTTTGGCGGATTTGCTTCCGCCTGAATTCGATGCAGAATTGGTGGCTTCCTTTTTTGATAGCAGTGCAACGGATCGCAAGGCAGAGCTGCTCCCAGACAGCGACGGCCCAGTCTTAGAGCAAGTGCAGGCTTCAGATGAGCCGCAGCTTGAGGAAACGGACAACACCAACCACCTGAGTAGCGACCGCACCATTTTTGACAGCGACACACCTGCATCATCTGAGGCGGAATCTGAGGCGGACAAGCGCGAGTTTGCCAAATTTGAAGCGGCTGATCCTCTTGTCCTGGTCGATTCATATCAATCCTCGAATGCTTTTTCCGGCCTGGAAATCGCCGGTAACAATGCGCCGATTGACCTTTGGAAATATGCTCGTCCTCTGGGTGAACACGACGATGCCACTGACAGCCCTCTAACGGGCGCGGGGGCAAAACCAACCTGGTCTGGCGGCGGCAAAGGCGGCACCGACGATGGGAGCGATTCCGGAACAGGTGGCAAGGGAAAGGGTAAGACCAAGAGTGACGATGGAACAACCGGCGACGACGGCGTAGTCACGCCCCCGCCTGATGACGGTGTGACGCCGGTCGAGCCCGACTTCGTCAGCGGCATGGACAACCCCACAGGGTACAATATCGCGATCGTGTATGTTGGTACTTGGAGCGAAACGCTCCGCCAGGGAATTGAAAACGCCGCCGAGATGATCAGTACTTTGATCACCGATGATCTTCCCGATCACAACGGCATCGACGATATTTCTATTACGGCAACATTGGAAAACATCGATGGAACAGATGGTTACTGGGGTTGGGGAGGGTATGACACCCTGCGCAGCGACAGCCTTCTCCCAAGTTCAGGCTACATAAAGTTTGATACCTCGGATACGGACAGGATTGAGTCCCTTGGCCTTTGGGAAGATCTGATGCTGCACGAAATGTTGCACGCGTTGGGTTTTGGAACGACATGGTCCGACATGGGATTGGTCGAGGACTTTGGGGGTGACTTGAGGTTTACTGGCGCAAACGCAACCGCAGCCTACAACCGGGATTTTGCCGACATCGCGATGCACGATGCTTTGGCCGACTTTGGCGTCGCCGTGGAAACTGAGGGCGGACCCGGGACGGCTGGCGTTCACTGGGACGACGCAACATTCAAAAATGAGTTGATGACCGGACAACTAAATTACGACAACTATCTGTCCGACATGAGCATCGCAGCATTGGAAGACATGGGGTATGGTACCGTCCTTGCAGACAGTTTCATCTTTACTTAGAGTAATTTAGGCGATTGAAGGCGCCCGGCTCAGTACTGTGGGACGGGCGCATCTTTCGTAGCAAATTTTCGCCGGGTGTGTTTCGCGCTTTCGACATCTATTCTATAGACATTAGGATGGCATGAAGAATTTCTAGCCATCTTGGTTTGAGTGAGTTGAGTGAAGCATGGGTGCTGCCCTGTACAACGACTATTTCGGATTTCGCGAGAGACCATTTTCTCTATCGCCTGATCCGGACTTTCTGTTCTGGTCCAAGGCACACGCCAGGGCTATTTCAGTGCTTGAATACGGTATCGTAACAAGGGCGCCTCTTACGCTAGTCTCCGGCGAGGTCGGGACGGGCAAGACCACGTTGATTCAGCAACTTCTGCGCAATCTCGAGAATGATGTGACCGTTGGGCTGATTTCGAACGCCCGCGGCGATCGTGGCGACTTGCTCCGTTGGGTTCTAGGCGCGTTTGATTTGGATGTACCAAACGATGGCGACTACGTGGACCTCTTTCAGCGGTTCCAAGATTTCGTGTTGGCGGAGTACGCGGCCGGCCGACATGTGGCTCTGATTGTTGACGAGGCGCAGAACTTGGGCATCGATACCTTGGAAGAATTGCGAATGCTCACAAATATCAACTCCGGCAAGGACGAGCTGCTGCAAATCATCCTTGTCGGTCAACCTGAATTACGCGTTATGGTCCGCAAGCCAGAGCTGCGCCAATTTGCACAACGCGTAACGGCGACCTACCATTTGGAGCCAATGGACTTAGACACCACTGTGAATTATGTCATTCATCGGTTGAAGCACGCGGGCGGGACCGGCAAGGAATTCACCCTCGAGACCATACGCCATATCTACAACGAATCTGAAGGAATCCCGAGAGTAGTCAACAAGTTGTGTGATCTCGCTCTTGTTTATGCTTCCACTGCAGGAGAAAAAGAGGTTGGCGTGGGCACGATCAAGGAGTTGATCCAAGACGGGCTGATCCTGAAGTCGTCCAAAGAGCCTTTGGTTTTGACTGAGCGAATTGATAATGTGGGAAAGGCCGCTGAATGAACTTTGACCTAAGTTTCTACTGGGCCATATTCCTGAGGCGCCTCCCGGTGATGGCATTATTCGTACTGCTGTTTTCGTCGCTGGGTATCGTCGCAGCTCTGAAGTTACCTGAAACCTACATGACGTCCGCACGGCTATTGCTGGAGGCGTCGCATATTCCCGACAGCATGGTTTCCTCTGTAGTGCAGTCCAGCGCTGCTCAGCAGCTCGAAGTTATTGAGCAGCGTTTGATGACCCGTGCGAATTTGATCGACATCGCTAACCGTTTTGACGTGTTCGAAGATATGGACGCGATGGAACCCGACAACGTCAACGCGAAGATGAAGGAGGCGACAAAAATTCGTCGGCGCGGCGGTCGAGAAGGTGGTCGGGGTGATAGCTCAATAATGATGACGATAAGTTTCGAGGCGCGTACTGGACAGATTGCCGCGAGCGTTGTGAATGAATACGTCACCTTGGTATTGGAGGAAAACTCCAAATTTAGGGCTTCTCGCGCTGAGAGCACGTTGGAGTTTTTTGAACATGAGGTCGAGCGGCTAAATGACGAGCTCAGCCGAAAAAGCGTGGAAATTGCCAACTTCAAGAGTGAGAATGCCAAAGCTCTGCCCCAAGACCAAGCTTTCCGACTTGGGCGCGAGAACAGTCTCCAGGAACGTCTTGATCAGCTGGCGAAAGAGCTTGCAGTAGCGGAGCAGCGACGAGAACAAATCAAGCTCAACTTTGAAAATCCAAGAAAACCCGCTGAAAACGCCCGTAGCGCTTATGAAGAAGAGCTGGTTATTGGTAAAGCGGAGCTTGAGCGCCTGAGAGAATCTTATGGCGAAAGCAATCCCAGGATTATTCGACTGAAGGATCGGATCAAGAGGTTGGAAGCGATTGTTGCCGCGCGGAATTCGGTTGATGGGACAGCCGAAGAAAGTGAAGACATAAAAACGCTTTATGATGCCGCGTTGAAAGACGCCGACGGCAAAATCAAGGTGATTCGAGACCAGATTGAGGCAACGGAGGACGAGCTCGAAGAGCTAAGAAAAAACATCTCCAGAAGCGCAGTCAATGCGATCCGACTTGCGGAGCTGGAGCGTGATTATCAAATTCTCCAAACACGATACGGTTCGGCGGTATCCAATCTGAATTTGGCGCGCATGAGTGAACGTATTGAGTCCACCGCACAAGGTCAGCGGATCAACGTGATCGAGAACGCCAGTGTGCCACAGGTACCCAGTGGGCCCAATCGCCCCTTGATTGCGGCCATTGGTATCTTTTTCGGCTTCGGCTTGGCCGTGGGGTACTTTGTCGTGTTAGAGCTTTTGAATTGGGTCATTCGGAGACCTTCGGAACTTTCTGAGCGCTTCAACATATCGCCGCTTGTGACGATTCCATATATCGAAAGCCGGATGGAGAAAGCTGTGCGTCGCGGTGCGCTTGTGGTGACATTGGTCGCCGTGTTGATCGGGGTGCCGGCGGTACTCTGGTATATCGATACACATTATCTTCCTTTAGAGTTGATTGTGCAAAAGAGCCTGTCCAAGCTCGGGCTTGGGTAGACGAATCGGGAGATTAAGCCCTGTGGAAAAACTGCAAGCAGCCCTTGACAAGGCCCGTAACTCCCGACGCGAGCGCACTGACCCAGGAGTGGAGGTCAAGCCGGTTGCCAAGGAAACACAACCGTCCGGTGTCGATGCGCGCTGGCAGGCGCTAACCTCCTTCGACGCGAAAGATGCGGATCTAATACGGCATCGAGTTGTGACCCGGCATGCGCGCAAAGAAGCGACACCGTTTGACATTCTGCGCACCAAGGCACTTTTGCAGATGCGTCAAAACGGCTGGAAGCGACTGGCAATTACATCGCCAATGCCCCAGTCCGGTAAGACCACGACGGCATGCAACCTTGCGCTTGGGCTTGGACGTCAGAGAGACCTGCGTGCTATGCTCTTTGACTTGGATCTTCGCGACCCTTCTGTGCATGCCTTTTTCGAAACTCAGCCGCCTTATTTGATTGGCGAGATGTTGACAGGGGCTGTTTCCTTCGAAGAGCAAGCCTTGCGCTATGGTGACAACGTCGCTGTTTCCATGTCCTTGCATCCTGAAACTGACCCGACACGAATACTGTTGGCCGAAGATACCGCGGAGAAGTTGACTTCGATCCAAGATGCGTATGAGCCAGATGTCATGATCTATGATCTTCCTTCGGTACTTGTGAACGATGACACGCGGGCATTCCTTAAGAACGCGGATTGCGCATTGATTGTGGTCCGCTCTGATTCAACGACTTACAGTCAATTCGAGCATTGCCAGCGCGAGGTCGCCGAGCAAACTAATGTTCTTGGTGTGGTTTTGAATGCCTATCGCCACGACAAGCGGACCACATAACCCGCAAATTTCAGGTCAATGTGAGACACAATGTTCCTGGAGTTAGTTGTGTTTTCCCGGGTGGTTAATGTTTGATTCTTGCTCGGCGAGAAACCTGAGCACAACCGAGAAACTCGGCTACATAATTCAAACCTGGTCGTCATCCCACGAGTTCGATGAACCTATGAGACGGGAAAGCCCAAGACTGTGATATGCCGATTCGCACGAGCGGGTCCGACTCGTGCCGCACAAACACATCTCCAATTGACGTAATGCGGGTGCAATTGTTTTCGCGTCGGGGTCAATACCCGCACCTGGGTGCACTTTGTTGCTGGTTTACAAATTGTTACTTCAAATCACTTGATTACATCTGCTAATAACAAGAGGATTAACAAAAGAATAATATCTGAGTCTTTGAGACGTGCCTCGGAGTTGAGGTTCGGTTGGCAGTAAAATTTTTTTTTGCTTCCTTTGGGGGGGGTCAGTTTTGAAAATAGAAGCCGCTGCATTGTACGGCCAAGCCGTTCCTACCGAAGCATCTATTTCCGCGGTTCGGAAAGCTTCCATCGAACGTGAAAACTTGCTCCACGGCTACAATGGATTTTTTGTTGCTAAGCGTGCGTTGGACTGGATATTCGCTATCCTGGTTTTTCCTACCTTTTTGGTAATCACTGCCATACTTTTTTTGGTGAACCCTCTGTGGAACCGTGGCCCGGTTTTCTTTCGCCAAGTAAGGATGGGGCGGGGTGGAAAACCATTCACCATGTGGAAGTTCCGGACAATGACGGAAAACGGCGTGTCCGTACGCGCGGCCGATGCGCCGCTTGACACGCACCGTATCACACCGCTCGGCCGCATGTTGCGCCGGACAAAGCTCGACGAGTTGCCGAACATCCTAAATATTTTTTCGGGTGATATGAGCCTTGTGGGGCCGCGACCTGACGCTTTCGATCATGCCTGCGAGTACATTGCGGGCGTGCCACATTATTGCAAACGTTTTACCGTGCGTCCCGGCATCACGGGGTTAGCACAAGTGCGCGGAGGCTATGCCGACAACAGGCGTGCAGTGGCGCGCAAGGCGCGTTATGACACTTTTTACATCAAAAACTCCAGTCTCCGTATGGAACTGTATGTGATCTCTTTGACTTTTGTGGTTGTCTTCTCGGGCTTCGGTCAACGGTAAGCCATGGCTGGTGGAGCAGTTTCTGAAAACCATAATGAACCTTGGTTTCTTGCTCAGCTTAAGCCAGGTGGATTAGAGCGCGCAGTGACAAACCTTGCTCGGCAAGGTTATGAGAGCTTCATGCCGATGCGTGAGGAGACGCGCCGTCGCGCTGGGCGATGGGACAGAGTGCGAAAGCCGCTTTTCCCGGGGTACTTATTCGTCAAGGTGCCGCTTAGTCAGATGCATTGGCGGTCTATCAATTCCACTTATGGTGTCGCAAGAATAGTTGCACTTGAAGCGGGGCGCCCAACAAGAGTTGATCCCGACCTTGTTGCGGCTTTAAAGGTTCGTTTCCGCTTCAATGGAGAGCTGAACCAACCAGCCGAACTTGAGGTTGGCAACAGGGTGAGAGTAATCACCGGACCTTTGGCGGATAATCTTGCAGAGATTGAAGCTGTCCCGGAACGGGGGCGCATCCACGTTCTTCTGCAGTTCATGGGGCGCTACACCAGGGCTGTTCTGGCTACTGACGACGTGGAGAGTGTTTAAGTAACACTTGTGTCGTGCGTCGTATGCAGACTTAAGCGAATCGCAGGGGCGGCTTGCCAATCTCATTTCATTTTGCGCACCATGAAGCCGCTAGAAGGGTTGTCGTTTGGCAAGGGTCAACGTAGCGCTAGCTTCGGCACCGGATTGACCTTCTCCCCTGAAAAGCCCTCGATTTGTGGTTAGCCTGTTCTCCAACTGAGGAGACGGACGATGAAGAGAAGCCGTTTCAGCGAAGCACTTAATGGCGTTTTGAAGGAGCGCCAAGCGGGCTTGCCGACCGGTGAGCTGTGCCTCAAACACGGGATCAGCGGCGCGACGTTCTACAAATGGCGACGCAAATAAGGCGGCGTGGAGGTCGCCGATGCAAAACCGCTGAGGGCGCTGGAGGCCGAAAACGCGAATTTGGCGAAGATGATGGCCGAACAGATTCCCGACAACGCGATGCTTAGGGATGTTAACGCGCAAAAGTGGTGACACCCGATGCCAAGCGCAAACGGTGGCGCATCTGATGAAAGTCCACCTGGCGAGCCAGCGTCGGGCGTGCGCTGCATTGAGCGTGGAACGCTCGACGGTGCGATATCGATCGCGCCAGTCGGAGGATGGCAATCTGCGGGATGCCATCAAGCGCGTATCGAAGGAGCGCCGCCGGTTTGGTCATCGCCGAATCCACGTGATGGTCCGGCGCGAGGGCTTCGAGGGGAACCACAAGAAGCTCAGGCGCATCTGTCGCGAGAACTTGGCCCTGGTGCCGACACGTCTCTGTATGGGCTGCGGGTCACGCTGAAACTGAACCGGGTTATCGCTGAGCACGGAATTCCGGGAACGATCCTGTCTGACAGTGGCTACGAGTTCACCAGCATGCCTACCATTTGAAGGGTGCAAAACACCGGGATCGACTGGCATTACATCGCACCGGGAAAACTACCCAGAACGCGTTCATGGAAAGTCTCAACGGCAAGCTGCGCGATGAATGCCTCAATGAAACGCTCTTTAGCTCACTGGCCGAACCTCGGGAAACTCTGAAGCCGTGGCAGGAGGATTACAACAATCACAGACCAGACTCGGCGTTGGGAAGTCTGACGCCAAGATAATTTTCTGAGAATACAAACATGGACAACTGGCCGCGTAAGGCCATCACACAAACCCCAAGGACTCTCCACTAGGCGGAGGAAACTTGGGGCTCAGGTCACGCATGTCTGACGTTAGACACCCGCTACTGCCTGCGGTGCTGCGGAAGGTTCATGCCTTCAGCGGCAAAAAAGCGGTATCCAGAAACACATTAATTACCCCCGGATTTGGTCTCGGCGGTAGCGTGTTGCGGACTCGCAAAATGGAACAGAATAAAAACAGAATGTTTAGACAAACGTTTAGACGCGCGATGGCCGCTCGGCTGAAAGTCGTCTAAGTCATTTTTTATTTGGAGGCGAGTACCGGAATCGAACCGGTGTACACGGATTTGCAATCGTTCTGCCGAAGTTGTTCACGGATTATGGCCCGCGCCTCTTCCCGCATCAGTTGTTCCAAGTCTAGCATTCTGATAACCTCTAGTGCTTTGTTATATAGGAAGAATATGAGAATTATGGGCCTTGGGCTAGGTGGTTGAACGTGAATTTTGCTCATAACCTTGGGGGACAACTCAAGGAGTGAGAAAATGAGCAAAACAATCGCGGTCACACTGACCGACAAACAACGCCAAGCGGTCGATGATCTGTCCGCCCGGCTCGAAGTCCCCCGTACCGTTATCGTGCGGCAAGCCGTCGCCGCGTATCTGGTGAAGATGGAGCGCGAAACCGATCTTTTGCGGGGTGCGGTATGAGTGACACCATCGTTCTCAACCCTGCCCAGAATGAGGCGGTGCAGGCCGCGCGCGATCTGAGGCGGGGCGAGATTCTGGTTATTCTCGGATCGGCTGGTTCTGGGAAATCGACCGTGATCGACCACGTGAAAAATGTGGTCGAAGCGCCCACCTTGATGGCTCCAACACATACCGCCAAGCGCGTGATGACAGACATCACCGGACTTCAAGCGATGACCTACCACAAGGGATTAGGCATCGTGCCGGACGGCGAAGGTGAGTTCTACACCAACGGTAAGGTCAACGGGCAGGCAACCGCGATCTTTGACGAGACGTCGATGATGCCGGACAAACACCTGACCCGCGCGACTCTCATGTTGCAAACGGGGCGGATGATCTTTCTGGGCGACGAGGCGCAACTCCCCCCGGTGGGAGCCGACCAGATGTTCACCCGCTGGTTTACCGCACGGGGCGGGGTGAAAGTCATCCGCTTGCAACAGGTCATGCGACAGGCAAATGACAACCCGTTGCTCAATCTCGCTTTGCAATATCGGCACGGTGAGGACGCGAGGATAAGTTTCCCGACCAGCAACGTGACCAGCGGGGCGGGTGGTTTTTATCTCGACACCAAAGACGGGGCGATGCGGAATTTTCGGAAATACCGGGAAGAAGGTCATAACGTCCTGATGGTCAGCTATTTCAACAGGTCGGTGAACAGCTTGAACCAGAAGTTCCGCATGGACTTCTACGGGGACGCGGCGGCGGAATGGCCGTTTTTGATGAATGAACCGATTGTTGCGTCCGGCTTGTGTCTTCGGGCGGATCGGTTTTCCGACTATCTCGAATTCAAGCGGCAAATGCGTCTGGTCCGCGACAAGAAGATGGACTTCAAAGACGTGACCGCAGACCCGTTTGAAAGCTACGTCGCCTTGGAGAACGGTCAGGAGGGTGTTGTGGTCGGCGCAACCCGCGTTGTCGGTCATCACGCCTTTGGCTCCAACGATGTTTGGGAACTGAAAATCCGCGTCACCGAGACCGGGAAAACCTTCCCGGTCTGGACCATGCGGCCCGATGAAAGAGCGTTTACCGTTGAACGGGAAAGGCGTCACCACGAGGCGCTTTCCGAGGATGACCGGAAAGAGAACAGGCTCCATATGGCCTACTATTTCCACCTTGCCGACATCCGCGCCCCGTTCGTGTGTTCGATCCACAAGTCACAGGGCCGGACCGTGGATGTCTGCTTTGTTGACATGGTGTCGGTCAACGCGGCCCGCACAATGCGGACCGGATCGCAGGAACTGTGGAACAGATTGGCCTATGTGGCGCTTTCACGCCCGAAACATATCGCAGTGGGGTTTGCATAATGATCAAACGAGTCGGAACTGAGGTCTATAAACTGACCAGCTTGAACCGGGCTTTGCCGGATGATCTTCAGGAACAGGCACGGGCCTTTGCGGCGCGCTGCGGGGCGGATCATGCCGCCGCGTTCGCGTGGGATTTGTTCGCCGTTCATGGCCTGTTGGAAAGGGGCGACGCCGATCATGCGCGGGTGCATCTGGATGTTGTGTTCGCCCGCGTCCGAGCGCGGCAATATGAGGTCGGACACGGACCCGAGGTGATACCACAGGCGCAGAGCATGACGCTTTTGTCCGGTAGACCGTTCTTGCCCAAGAAATACGTGAAGACGTTGGACGTCTACCGGGCATGGGTCGGTCAGGGGACCGCGCTCTGCTTGCTGACCGAACTGTGTGTCATTGCTGATTTGCTGGATCGCGGCCAGATCAATCTCGCACATGCACGGGCGACGGGCGAGATTCAGAGACTGGCATAAAAAAAGACCCGTCCGAGCCACCCCCGCCCGGACAGGTCATTACACCGGATAGAGGAGTCCGATATGGACACAATAGTCGATTTGAACGCGACTGTCACATTACTGACCAGTCACGGAAAGCCGCTGTGCAAGACCTTCACCCAAACACCCGATGGTGTTGTCAGCACACCTAGCGCGAACATGCATAAAGGGCTTGCGCAGGAAGTCTACGCCCGAACCCCGGTCGAATTGGCCCGGTTGCTGGATGGGCTGACACAACAGCAAGCCATTGCCCTTGGATCACTGAAGTCGGGCAAGGCGTCGGCGGCATTGACCACGAAGCGCCACGCCACTGGCGACGTCATCGCCCGGTCGACCGATCACCTGCACTTCAAACCGGATCGGCTGGCGTGGTTCCTTTTGGACTTCGACACCAAGGCGATGCCCGATCACGTTGCCGAGCGCATAGCGGACATGGGCGGACCGTGGCCTGCCCTGTGCGCCATCTGGCCCGAATTGGCCCATGCCGCGTCTGTGGTGCGCCCGAGTTCCAGCGACGGGGTGACGGGCGCAGACGGGGCTGTGCGGCGCTCTGACGGCATCCACGTCTATGTCCTGATGCACCTGACCTGTCCGATGTCGGAGACCCTGAAGACCCTTCAGGCCCGTGCATGGGTGCTGGGCTTGGGCTGGTTGATGATCAGCAAGGCCGGGGATTTTCTCGTCCGCAGTATCGTTGACACCACGGTCGGCTCCCCGGAGCGGCTGGTTTACGAGGCACCGCCGATCCTCGGTCCCGGTGTCGCCCGATACCCCCGCCCGACCATCATTCAGGACGGGATCGCCCTCATGGGGTTGCCGACACATGAGGCGGACAAGGCAAAGGCCGATGTGCTGATCGCACAGGCCAAGCGCGGTCTCGCTGATCGCGCCGCCGAGATAAAAGAAAAGCATATGGCCGAACGGGTCGCCGACCTTGTTGAGCGCAAGAAGATCGCCCCGAAGCTGGCCCGCAAGATCATCGAACAGCGCGTGAATGGGTGTGTGCTTGATGATCGCGACACCTTGCAGATCGACACGGGCGAGTGGGTGGCCGTGGGAGACATTCTGGACGATCCGGGGACGTGGGACAGGCGCGGCATCCCAGACCCCATAGAAGGGCTGGAATACGGGCCAGACAAGGCCACGTTGATGCTGACCCCGCGCGTGGGTCACCCGACAGACCGTCCCGTCATCGTCAGCCACGCCCACGGCAAAAAGACCGTCTTTCGGTTCAAGCGGTACGAGATGACCGCGCCGCCTGATCTGGGTCCGCATTACCCCGCACCAACGGAACCGCGACAAGAGGCCATCAAAGCCCATGGGCGGACTGTTGAGGACTGGGCGGATGCTGCATTCAAGACCGTCAGGGCATCCCGTGATGTGAAGGCGCTGGAAGAGATGGACGAGTATGACCGAGCGGTCGCGGTCGGGGAGATAATGGGGCGTTACGGTCTCGACCACACCCCGCGCTCTTACCTGACCCGCAACAGCAACGCCCCGCGATGGATGCTGACGGGCGCGCTGGGTGTCGGTAAGACCGAAACGATCTTGCGGGTTCTGGTCGAGAACCCGGACGTCACCGCTCTGTTTCTGGTGCCGGATCACCAGATGGCCGAGGAAGTGGCCGAGCGCTATCTGGCGATGGGGGGAGACCGGGCGATGGTGTTGCGCGGTCGGGCGATGGTCGATCCCGAGGTCGAAGGCGAGAAAATGTGTCTGATGGCGCACAGGGCGGCGCAGGTTCTGAAACACGGCTTGTCAGTGCGATCCGCCCTTTGTGAGAAATGCCCGAAGCGCAACCAATGTGGATATATGCGACAAGCGCGGTTCTTGTCCGGTGCACGGGCAGTGTTCGCGCCGCATGACTGGGCGTGGTTTCAGCTTCCCGGCGATTTCAAACCCGACGTTGTGATCTTTGACGAGCGCCCGAGAGATTTCGGGATCAATGTTCATGACCTGCCCGTCGACTGGTTGCTTTCTGATCTGGTTTTTGACGGTGGCGATGCGTTCGAGACGATGGACGCCCTATCGGCCCGTCACCACATTCTGCACCCGTTGATGCGAACACTGCACTACGCGGCCCGCCTGTACCCGTGGGCCATGCTTGCCGTGTTGCGCCAATACGGGTGGACGCGGGATCATCTGGCCGAAGCGGTTCGGGTGGTGGACCTGTTTGGTGCGCGCGGTGTGCTGCGGGGATGCCGGAACTTTGTCATGCACGATTTGTGCAAGGTGGACGAAGTTCTCTGCGCTCCCCCCCGCCCCATTCAGGAATTCAAAGCGTTGCTGATGGCGCTGGAAGCCGAGATTGATCTGGGACACCTGAACCCGACGACGGTGCGCCTTACCAGCGATGACAGCTTCAGGATCACCACGACCAAGACGTTGGCGAACGTCCCGAATGCGCCCTTTCTGCATCTGGACGGCACCGGGGACGAAGCGCTGGCGAATGCGTGGTTCGGGGCGTTGGATCACCGGAACCACAAGGTCGAACGCAATGCCTACGTCACCCAAGTGACGGGCCACAGCTTCAGCAAGGCATACATGACGGCTGGTGGCGGTGAGTGGCAAGGAGAGTGGAAGGACCGCAGCGAGGCTTTTCAGGCCGATCTGTGGGGCGTGGTGCGGGCCGATGAAGGTGCGGCGGTGTTCTCGTACAAAGCCACCAAGCCCGATGGCTGGTTCGGTGCTTTGCGCGGTCTGGATCGCTGGGCGAATCATCCGTCAGGGTACGTGATCGGGCGCAACCAGCCGGGACCGCGAGATGTGGAACACCTTGCCGCGCCGTTTGCCGTGCGGGCCGGACATGTGATCCAGTCGTCCGAATACGGGCAGGAGTGGCGCGGTATTCGGATGCGGGATGGGAGCGTGACGCCGCAGTTGGTCGACGTTCATCCCGATCCTTGGGTGCAACGCGTCCTCGAACAGATCAGGGAAAGAGAGAGCGAACAGGCCATGGATCGTCTGCGCTTGATCCACAACCCACAGCGAAAGTCGATATACCTTCTGATGCCCATCGTATTGGATCAGACCGTTGATCGGGTGATTGACTGGAAAGATTTTGTTCGTGGTGGAGAACGTATAGAGCGCGCCATTAGGCGTTACGGGTTCTTGCCGATGTCCGGCAAAGAATGTGTTCGGCTGTTCCCGGACATCTGGGACAACAGAATGACCGCGAACCGCGATCTGGAACCGCTGCAAGGCGCTACAGCGGAAACATTCGTAACATTTGGTAATAAAGAGTCTCTTATTACGGAATGTTACCAATGTTTGTATCAGCGGAACGCCCACTACGCTCATTCGGTAAAAGCGTTCGTGTTCGCTACAGCGGCAACGGCCAGAGAACGTATAGCGGAAATCGTTGGGGAATTGCGGTCCTTCGAACTACTAGAATGAGCCGCTATAGGACCGAACCACCTATAGCACGACCGCTATCGTCCCGAGGGCGGACCGAAGCGGGGCGTCAGCGCAGCACACTCCCCGGCATATCCCCCATATCCATCTCAATTCCGGCACCAGACCCACACCACCCCGACACCAGCCAAGCACCAGACCGAGGTCAGAGCGGGATCGGCTCGACGGGGGGCGGGTGGGTCGTATCTGAGATTAAGGGGCGCGCTACCGCACGGGGGAGTGAATCTCAAAAACGAACGGGCAAAATGACCAACCTTCCCGTCACTGGAAGGTTTGATTATACTCGGTCTACGCGCGCCCCGACGCGCACAGCCCGCCCTATATCGGAACGAAATGGAACTAGATCGACTCATGGCCGACGCCCGCGCCTTAGGGGTGATCCAACATGCGCGGCGGATGATTGCGCGCCATGTCGGCGCTCCGACCAAATACGAGCGCATCGACCACCACACACATCGAATCGTCTGTCTGGAAACCGAGGTGATCTTTCACACGGCGCGATCCAGCTTGGACATTTTTGAACGATGGAAGGAAGCGTATGAATCACATTGATGCAACGGCCTGTGCGCGTTTGTGGTCCGCAGCGCTCGAAGCGCAAATAAAGGCCGCACGGCGCGGAGATGCCGCCGCAATCCATTGGCTGAAAACATCCGGCCCTGCGGTCGCCGCCATGCTGAACCTTGACCCTGACGTCATTTCGGACCTCGTGAAACACAATATATAGGTTTAGGTACGACCAAAACCCAACATCTTGTGCGAATCACCTACATCGTGCACCCTGACCGCGACGGGCCGGGTGCGAAGACGCTTTGCTGATCCGCCCGGTTCCGTCGAACACCCGACCAAATGGGACCGAGAAATATGACACTGACCGTCCGCACCGCGCCGACATTGGCCCGCAAGCTGATCAAATCCACAGGCTACATCCGCCGAGAACTGGCAGCGGCTTCCAAAGCAGAACAAGCAGGCCGCGAAGGCGCGACCGAGACCCGGCAAAAAATCACATCCATCTTCACCGACCGTCTGAAAGCCGCAGAGCAGGCCGTCGAAGATACCCTCTCCCTTGCCGAAGAATTTGAGGCCGCAGTCCATATCCTGCGCTTCAAGCAACCCGGCGCTTTCCACCCGTCGCCCGTCATCGGGGCGGCGAAGCGGTGTTTGTCGCTGGGTTGCGCAAATCCTGTCCTGATCGAAAAGCTGGAACACGCCGCCAAGCGCGCCCGAGACGCCGCCGAGCGCGCCGAGCGCCGCCTTGTGGATGCCGAGGCCGATCTGGCCGCGACGGCGCTTCATGGCGAGTTGCTGGCCGCTCTGCCCGGTGCTGGTTTCGATCCACAACATCCCGACATCAAAGACCTGCGGCAAAAATACATGGCCGCAGCGAACTCATCACGGAAGGCCCGCGCATGACCGAGTACCGAAATCCATATCGGCGCAAGGCCGAACCCGTCTTGACCCAGCCCCAGATGGAAGCCATCGCGAGGGCGATGGGTGAACTGATCGTCAAACACGTGAAGCCTCTTCGCGACCGCGTTGCAACCTTGGAAAAGACGCTGGAACACGCGCAGGCCGATGCCGAAGCCGCGCTCGAAAAACAGGCCGATGAATTCACACTTGATGATCTGAGCGCCATGGCCAAACGAGCAAAGGAGTCTCGTCATGCGAAATGATCACCGACTCCGCGCCGCGATCCGCGCCGATTACGTACAGGCCAAGGGCAAATTGCTGGCCGCTGGATGTCCGGTGTCGGATGCCCGGAAAAAAGCCGCATCCTTTACCCGGCGCGTTTGGCGCGAGGTGGCCGAAGAAAAGTCCGAGACCGGACAAAACCGCATCCGCGCGGCTCTGCGCGCCGTGATCACAGGAGACTGAACAATGCCCAAAGATAGCACCGCCGTGATCGGCGAAATCGAAAACCCGATTTTGCGAGATAAGGTCAAGAACGAGAGGGACCGAATGCGCGCCGAACGCGCGCTGGACCTTGCCAACGAGGAATTGAAAAACGCGGAAGCCGCAGTGAAGCGCCTGCCCGCTGTTGAGGCCGAATTGGCGTCTGTGCGGCGCATGTTGGATCGTCCTCAGCGGCTCGAAGCCAGCCTGAAGGCACCTGCACAGGCCAAGGCAACGGTGAAGACTCCCAAGCCCTTGGACGTGCTTGCTCTGGCGATCAGCGCCGAGTTGACTCGACGCATGGACAAGACCCCCATCGCAAAGTTCTTGGAAGACGTCGCCCCCGGCGAACAAAACCGTCTCGTCCGCCGTTACGCGCAGAAAGCGGCAACCGACCCGGCCTATACCGCCCAAGCCGGATGGGCACAGGAACTGACGTCGACCGGACTGGGCCAATTCTTTGCGGATGCGGCTCCCACGGCCCTGATCCCGCAGGTGGCCAATGTGGCTCGTCAACTCAACTTCAACGGCCAAAATGCGGTCTCCCATCCCCGTCGCCTGCGCGACAATCTCCCCGGTGAGTGGGTCGGGGAAGGGCGGATGATCCCGGTCAAATCTGGGCAGTTCGGATCGGCGGTCGCCAACCGATTTAAGTTGGGCGTGATCGCTGCCGTCAGCAACGAGATTAAACGCGCATCGCGCCCTCAAATTGTCGATCTGGTCCGAGATGCGATCTTGTCCGACACGGCGACGGCGCTCGACGGGTATTTCTTGGATGCTCAGCCGGGTGTTTCAGGTGTCCGACCCGCTGGCCTGTTGTTCGATGCAACCTCGCAACCCGCAGCGGGAACCGGAACCATTGCCGACGTATTCACCGATCTGCGCTGGTTGTTGTCCGGTATGTTGTCAATCCGCGCCCGGTCGGCCCGCATCCTGATCAATCCGTTGCTGATCGCGGCGCTGCGGATGAAGACGACCGATCTTGGTGTGTCACCATTCGCCGCTGATCTGGACAAGGGCCAACTCGCGGGCATTCAGTTGATTGTGTCCGATAACGCGCCCGCTGATCAGGTCATCGCCGTCGATCTGGATAGCTGGATGCTGGGGATCGACGCGCCCGAGGTGGACTTGTCGGAACACGCAACCATCGTCATGAGCGACGATCCCGAGAACGATGTCGACCCAACGACCCGCAGCGCATTCCAAACTTGGGAAACGCTCATTCGCTTCATCCAGCCCGCAAGCTGGGGCGCGTTGCGCGAAGGCACGGTCTTCGAACTGACGGGGGTATCGTGGTGATCATCAGCGTCGACCATGACGACGCCATCACGGCCCGCGTCAGCATCAACGGCGTCCACCGCGCCACACTGACGCACCCCGGCGCTTTGAACGCCGCCATCGGCGCGTATCTCGTTGACCTGAACCTGCCTGCGCAGGCGACGGTCTGGGTCGCGCCTGAAGGCCGCAAGGCCACCCCTGCCGATGCTGGGCAATACATCGGCGCGGCAAAGGTCTACGCCGAGACAAATGGTCCGACGGCGTTGGCCAAACTGTTGAAAGGAGCGCTGACATGAATCCCGATCTGGAAACCGTCAACAGTCTGCTACTCGACCTGATCAGACAGGCGCTACTCGACGGCGCGGCGATGCAGAAGACCCCCGGCGCTGACGTCAGCGAGACCATGCGTGACCTGAACGAGCGCAGGCTCACCATTCTCCAACTGATTGATGCGGATCGTGCTGCAGGATGAAATCGGCATAGCCCTGCGCCTTGCTTGGGCCGCTGAGGATGACGCAGCATTCGCGCGTCACGTGACGGCCCTATGTCGGGACGTCTGGCGTCTCGTGCGGTCCGATCCCTTCCCTGATCCGGTGGCGTTGGCGCACCACATCGAAGGCGTCCGCGTGGGTGATGGCGAAGAACTTCTGCGGCGCATCCTGTCATTTGGGGAGCGCGTCCTGCAATGAACATTCCCCAGCGCGCATACAAGCGAGGATACCGACCGCCACCGCTCTACAAATGGTCAGCAAAGCGCAAACATCCCGTCGTCAACCTCGGTGGCAAGCTGGTGCGTCGTGCGCTGATCATGCAGGTGGTCCCGGGCATCGTCGACGCGATGCGCGCCTTTCACGTCAACAGCTACGTGCAGGGCGTGAAGCACTACCGCGCCCAAGGCGAATTCCAACCCGAGGACGAAGTGGTCCAGCTTGTCGACGGGTCTCCTGCGCGCCCTGTGCGCAATGTGTCACTTGGTGGGCGGATCGTCCTTGCCGAGAACCCGCAGGGCGCGGCGCGGGTGTTACAGGCCGCGCAGACCGCCTTTATCGAATGGACCACCCGCGCGCAGATATGGCGCGAGAGCGGGCGCTATCTCGCCGGGATGCGCGTCCATGTCGATGGTCGGGAAATCTCGCCCGGTGAACTTGCCCGACTGAGCGGGACTTTCGATCAGATCATCATCAGCAACCACGCGCTCCATGCTGGCAAAATGGAAGCCGCGTGGGATCAATTCGCAGGCTATTCCGTCTGGAAAAAGATGATGGCCGAAGGCTGGGGCAACCGCGTTTCGATGCGCTTCCAGATCGGCGGACACCCGGACTATCGCACCGCATCGGGACGGCCCTCTCGGATACCCCAACTTGTCATTTCCCGCCTTGGTGAATTCACCAGTCGCGGACCAAATAGGAGGATTTTGTGACATGCAGATCACTGAAACCACCCACATCATGACGCTTGATGTCCGGGCTGAACGCATGGTCAAAGCGTTGGATGCGGCTGAAAAGGAACTCGGGCAGTTATCCCGAAAGTTTGACGAGTCACAAAGGCGCGGTCAGGCGTTCACGAAGCAGATCGCAAACACAAATCGTGCATTAAAATCCAACGGTCGCTTTGCCCAGCAGGCCGGGGTTCAGTTCGGTGATCTGATGGTCCAGATCGGCGGTGGCCAGAACGCATTGCTGGCCTTTTCGCAGCAGGCCAACCAGCTTGGCGCGTTCATGGCGGGGCCGTGGGGGATCGGCTTCACGGTCGCGACAGGTCTTCTCGCCGCGTTCGCCGGGAAATTGGGCAAGTCTTCTGAGGAAGCCGACGAGTTGCGCAAAAAGCTGGAAGCCGCCGAGAAGGCTACGGCGGACCTTGTGCGCGAGACAGAACGCCTGCGGTCCGGTGACAGCCGGGAAGTCCAGAACCTGCGCGAAATCATCGCCGCAGAACAAGAGCGCCTGCGGATCAACGAAGCGCAGGAACGCACCACTACGAACACGCTGCGACTTAACTCGGAGCGGATTGAGATTTTGCGCACCATCCGACAGGCCGAAGCGGACCTTGCCGCGCAGTTCAATGCCGAAGAGGAAGCCCGCGCCGTCAACGATCTGCTCGAAGCCCGCGAAGGGTTGCTGAACGGCTTTTTCGGAATCTACGGATCAATTGCGGGGCGCTTGGATGAAATCTGGAAAGGTGAAAAAGCGATTACCGACGAACTCTCCAAGCGCCTCGGGATCGCATACGAATATGCAGGTCTGATCCGGGCGGCATCCGAGGCTGAAAAAGCGATGGGTCTGGACGCGTTCGGCGGATACGGCGACTGGCGATACGATCTTCCCCAGACGATCCGACCACCAGCCCCAGACACAGGCACCACCACAGGCGGTGGCGGTGCCACTGGCGGTGATGTCGTCGATGACGTCCAGCGCGTGATCGACAAGCTGATCGAAGCAGAACGACAGGCGGACCAGTTCGGCCAGTCCATGACCGATGCCTTTGCGGGCGTGGCATCCAGCGCGCTGGATGATTTTGTTGACGGTCTCGTCACAGGCGAACTCGCGTTCAAAGACTTCGCGCGCTCGGTCCTGCAAGACCTAGCCAAGATCATGGTGCGGGCGATCATCGTTAATACTCTCATGTCGGCTTTTGGCGGCATCCCCGGCAACCCGACAAACACTGTGCAATCCATCGTTCAAGGTCTCGCCGGGGTGTCGCGGTTCAGCAAAGGCGGTGTCGTGTCCGGTCCGACACTCTTCCCCATGTCGGGCGGTGCGGGGCTTATGGGCGAAGCGGGTCCAGAGGCCATTGTGCCTTTGCAAAGGGACGGATCGGGGAACCTTGGTGTCGGTGCCAGCCCGGTTGTGATCCACAATTACACGGGCGCGCAGGTGCAGGTTGAGGATCGCGAGGGTGAACGCCACGTGATCATCGGACAGGCGCTGGAAGCCGTGCGCAACGATTTCAGCAAGTCCATGGCCAGCGGACAGGGAACCTTTGCCCGCGCGCTGGAAGCGGGCTACCCGGTGCGCAGGAAGGCGACCTGACATTGCCGGGTCGGTGGCTGGATCACATGGACACAACAACAACCATGTTAGAGGGGGTATTACCCCCTCTAAACCTGACAAAGACACCAAAGCCATGCGCCGCCTCAACCTTGCCAGTCAGGTCCGTGACGGCGCGCTCTCCCTGAATGCGGCGGGCAATCAACACGTTAGAGGTAGTAATACTCCCTCTAAACCTGACCCAGACACCAAAGCCATGCGCCGCCCCGACCTTGCCGCAACGCACCATTGCCGGGTCGGTGCGCGTGAGCAAGGAGGTATTACTACCTTGAACGACCAGCCAGACACCAAAGCCATGCGCCGCCTCAACCGTGACCGCCCCGATCTGGGTGCGTTGTGACACCGGATCACCACAGGCAGGGCGACCAGAGGGAAATGGGCACAATGTGCCTATTAAATCCGACCGTCACACCAAAGCCATGCGCCGCCTCAACTCGTAACGCACCATTGCCGAGTCGGTGGGTGTGTCAGAAGGCACGGTGCGTAATATCCTGCGTTTGCAGGATTCTACGCACTCTGACCAACCCGTTGAAAACACTGAGGAAAATGGTGGTGTGGATTCTGGCGGATTGGAAACCGCCAGATGTGGAAGCGTGCTACCAGAGCCGCAGGAAGGCGACCTGATCCCCGGCTATGCCAACACGCGCCGAATGACCATCAAGTCGAAAGCCCGACCCCCTAAGTCATTGATATTGCAGGATAAACGCTAAAATCCTAGCGTCCCGATGCGGTCCGTAAGTCATTGATATTGCAGGATAAATCCGACACCTCGATCTAAGCGCGACGTGACCCGCGCCTAGTCAAATAGCATCCTCTCCCATTGGTGGGCGATTTCCCGGCGCTGTGACAAGCGTCGGGCGCGATTGTATGTTCTCGCCACGCCTCGGGCCGTCTGACTGGCGCAGTGGTTCAGCATCCGATCAATGTCGGCTTCATCTTCCCCGGCTTCGGCCAAATGCGTGGCGAAGGATCGCCGGATGTCGTGCAGGCGGTACGACAGCGGCACCCCGGCCCGACGAAACCAGCGACGTTTGTAGTGGGCCGTGGTGGCCATGTTGAACCCGAAGCAAGCAAACTGGGCCAGTGACTGCCCGCGCGGTCCCAGAGCGACGATGTGGGGTGTGCCGTTCTTGCTGGTGGGCAGGTGCATGTCACCATCCTTGAAGCGCTCCATGTGAAAGTTCATCACATCCCCGTGCCGTTGCCCGGTCAGGATCAGCAAGCGCCCGTAGGTCTCCCATTCGAAGGACTCGCGATACCCGGCTGTGTTGTAGAGCGCGCGCAACTGGCGCATGGATAGCACCTGATCACGCGGCGACTCTTTGCCGGGAAGAAGCGTCGGGTGCAGATCGGTGAATCCGTGGGCGCGACCCCATTTCCAGAAATGAGTGAGTGCGGCCCGATACCGATTCCTTGTCGATCCAGACCAGCGACTCAGTGCGTTGGTCAAATCCACATTGGTGATCGTGTGCATGTCGGAACATGAATGGGATTCAAGTACCCGATTCAGTTGATTGAGTCGCTCGTTTCCACCTTTGAGCGAGTGCAGATGATCGTGGGTGTAAGCGTCAAGCGCGTGGTCGATACGCATGGGTGTCCCTTCAAAATCCGTGGACATCCCGCGCAACACAACGTCGCGTTCAGTTATGTGAGCCATTTCAGTGGCTTGTGAGTTGGAGGCGAGTACCGGAATCGAACCGGTGTACACGGATTTGCAATCCGCTGCGTCACCACTCCGCCAACTCGCCATCCGTGGTGTTTCGGGCAGGCCCGAAAGTGGTGGCATACATGGTCTGAAATCCAGGGCGGTGCAAGTCCTTTTTTGGGCCCCAATACTCCGAAAACACCGTTTTGAAGCGGGACAGGTGGGCGGGTCAGGCCATGTGTCGCGGGGGGTGGGGCGGAAAAGCGGGGGCGGGACGTTGCCGAGCGGGGGGAGTTGTGGCAAGAGAGGGCATCCCGAGTCTGAGCACATGAGTTTGGAATGACCGACTATACCGCCCTGCGCACTACAATGGTTGATACACAGGTACGTCCTTCGGACGTCACCAAATACACCGTCATCGAGGCGATGTTGAGCATTCCGCGGGAAGCCTTCGTGCCGCGCGACTGCCGGGATGCGGCCTATGTCGGGGAACATATTGCCCTGGGGGGCAAACGGGTGATCCTGGATCCGCGCACGCTGGCCAAGATGCTGGACGGCCTGGATATCCAGAAAGACGAGCTGGTGCTCGATATTGGCGCGGGGCTTGGATACTCCACGGCGGTCATCGCGCGTATGGCCGAAGCCGTGATTGCGGTCGAGGATGATGAGGATCGCGCGGCGGAAGCGCAGAACCTTTTGGCCGAGCAGGGTGTCGACAATGCGGTGATCCACACGGGCGCCCTGACCGACGGCGCGGCGGAACATGGCCCCTATGATGTGATCGTTGTGCAAGGGGGTGTGGAATTTCTGCCGGATTCCCTCACGTCGCAGTTGAAAGAAGGTGGCCGTATGGTCACTCTGTTCGTAGAGGGTGCCTTGGGCGTGGTCCGGATCGGATACAAGATCGACGGCGAGATCAATTGGCGGTTTGCATTCAATGCGGGCGCGCCGGTTTTGCCGGGGTTCGAAAAACACCACGCCTTCGAACTTTGAGCACGACCGGAAGGGTCGGGCCGCAACAGGTGAGGGAATAATGTTCCAACAGGTACGCAAGGCGGTTCGCACGGGGGCCTTGGCCTTCTCGGTTTCGGTTCTCGCGGTGGCATCCGCCTCGGCGGAGACATTGTCCGATGCAATGGTGTCGGCTTATCGGCACAGTGGTCTGCTGGAACAGAACCGCGCTCTTTTGCGGGCTGCGGACGAAGACGTGGCCGCCACTCTCGCGTTGTTGCGGCCCGTGTTGAACTGGTTTGGCGAGATTAGGCACACCAGCAGCAACGCACGCAACGCTGGATCTGTTGGCCGGGTCGTCAGCAACGACCGGCAATATGCGTCCATTGGGCTCGAGTTCCAGTTGCTGCTTTTCGACAATGGGGCAACCCGTCTCGCGGTTGATGCGGCCAAGGAAACCGTTTTGGCGACCCGTCAGGCGTTGGTATCTGTCGAGCAGGCCGTGTTGTTTGACGCGGTGCAGGCATTCATGTCGGTCGTGCGCGATACGGAAATCGTGTTGTTGCGTCAGAACAACCTGCGTGTGCTGGAGCGCGAGTTGCAGGCAGCGCGGGACCGTTTTGAAGTTGGCGAAGTGACGCGTACCGATGTCGCGTTGGCCGAAGCTCGTCTGGAGGGCGCGCGGGCGCAGTTGGCGGCGGCACAGGGCGACCTGCTGCAGAGCCAGGAATTCTATGCCTCTGCGATCGGACATCGCCCGGGCAAGCTTACTGCTCCGACACGCCTGCCATACACGGCGAAATCCGTTGATGATGCCAAGGCGGTTGCCATTCGATCCCACCCGGAGATGATCCGGGCCCAGCATGAGATCTCGGCGGCGGAGCTGAACGTACTGAGGACGAAGGCGCAGATGGGGCCGACCGTATCGCTTGGTGCGCGCTATGGGACAGAGCAGGAATTCGGCAACAACTTTTTCTCGGACGGGGCCTCGGTTGGCGTGACCCTGGGCGGACCGATCTATCAGGGCGGGCGCCTGTCTGCGCTGTCCCGTCAGGCCATGGCGCGGCGTGATGCAGTGCGCGCGGGGCTGCACGTCACGCGGCACGGTATTCGCGAAGCTGCGGGTAGCTCGTGGGCGCGCCTGATTGCATCCGGCGCGGCGATCACCTCGAGCGAACGCCAGGTGGATGCGGCGCGGATCGCATTTGAAGGGGTGCGCGAAGAAGCCAAGCTTGGCGCGCGTACAACGCTGGACGTGCTGACGGCGGAGCAGGATCTTCTGGATGCCGAAGCCAACCTGATCACGGCCATGGCAACACAGCATATCGCGGCCTATGCGGTGCTTTCGTCGATGGGGTTGCTGACCATTGATCACCTCAACTTGCGGGTCGAACAATATGACCCCGAGGCCTATTACAACCTTGTCAAGGACGCCCCCGCAGTGCACTCCAAGCGAGGCAAACAGCTCGACAAGGTCTTGAAGTCCTTGGGCAAGGCTGCCGACCATAACTAGGGTTTGAGGGGCGTGTTGGTGCTGGGTCGCGGGATTCGGCGCCACGTTGCTGCGAACAGCGTCCTGTGTGCGTTTACAATTCTTCCTATAGGTTGTGCGAAAAGCAGGCAGTCGCTACACTTGCGACGAGGAAAGAGTGGTACTGCACAATGTCTGATCCCGTCACCAATTCTGAGATCGAAGATGTCCTGACGTCTATTCGTCGGCTGGTTTCGGAGAATCGCAAACCGGCGCAGGCGGCTGCACCCGTGGCGGTTTCGCATGGCGAAAACGAAGCAAAACAACTTGAATCAGAGCATCCACCCGCACCGCCGGCGTTGGTCCTGACGCCGTCATTGCGGGTGGCCGAAGTGCCGCAGGAAGCGGAAGCCGATGGCGACGACGACGTAGCCCCCGAGGACGAATCATTTGCCGCGTGGGACGACGTGGACGATGGCGAAGAAGCCGCGGCCGAAGCTGCCGCGGAAGAAGACATCGCGGCGGATATCGACGAAGATGCCGAAGATGCGGTGGCCGCGTGGGAAGAAGATGCTTCGGAGCTGTCTGAAGGCGATGGTGACGACAGGCACGACGACGAGCTTGATGCAGGGTCGGATGTCAGCGAAGCCGAGGCCATGGCGAACTCGGACGCCTGGGACGCGCCGGAAGCTGCGCCCGATGTTCCGGAAGCGGGAGACGCCGACGCGTGGCACGACACCTTCGAGGACGCGGGCGAGGATCGTGACGTGGATGTCGCGGAGGATCACGTCGAAGCCGGGCAGGACTCCGAAATGCCGGGGGAAGAGGAAACGCCGTTCGATTTCCAGCAGGTTTTGGATGCGCGCATCGTACAGTGGCGCGAAGGTGAGCCCGCGTTCGGCCCGGAAGAGCCGGATGCCCCGGGGGACAGTGACTATGCCGGGACGGAAACGGTCGCAACCGGATGGAGTGCCGAGCCCCACGAAGAGGATGTGGAAACAACGACTTTAGAACAGGCGCTTCAGGATGAGTTCATCGAAGAGGTCGAGGCCGCAGCGTTGCCGGATCTGGCTGACGGTGTCGACGAGGCCGCTGTGATCGATGAAGAAATGCTGCGCGAGATGGTGGCCGATATCGTGCGCCAGGAACTGCAAGGTGCCCTGGGAGAGCGGATTACCCGTAATGTGCGCAAGCTGGTCCGGCGCGAGATTCATCGGGCGCTGGCGGCACATGATCTGGACTGACGAAGCCACCAGTTGAGAAAGGAAAAGCGGCGCGCCCGATAGGCGCGCCGCTTTTTCATGAGACGGGCGAGGAAATCAGGCGGCTTCGGCCTGTGCAGCGGCGTTGCGCCGTTCGCTTTCTTCGCGCGACAGGGCCACCGATGTGCGGACCCCTTTGGCGACGAATTCCATCAGACCCGAAACAACGCGTTCGTTGGGGTCAATCCCGGCGCAGGACAACACCTCGCGCCCGTCTCGCGACCGGGCCCAACGGGCAATCTGTTCCGGACCATTGCCGTACTTCTTGTCGTCGGCGATGGCATCATCGAGTGCGGCCAGCACAACAGCCGCGAAAAGTTTGCGAGCGCGGTTGCCTTGCTCGTTGTTAAAGGCCGCTCCATCAACGAAATCGGTCATCTCGTCGTCCTTGTATTATTGCTCTTGTGTTTTCGGCGTGACGCCCCTTATGGCGCAATTCATTTGATTCGGATAGGGCAGTGTTGCATATCTTCTATGCACAATTTGCATAGCATTCTGCGTTTGCAGCACGAGATACGCCACCTTGCCACCTGTCAGCCTGCCAGATATAGGAGCGGGTGAACTCGGATCAACCTTTCTGACATGGTTTTGTAACATGCCCAAGATCAACGGTAATGAAATTCGCCCCGGCAACGTGCTGGAGCATAATGGCGGTCTTTGGGCCGCTGTCAAAGTGGACCACGTGAAGCCCGGTAAGGGCGGTGCCTTTGCCCAGGTCGAGCTGCGCAACTTGCGCAACGGCTCGAAGCTGAACGAACGCTTCCGTAGCGCCGACAAGGTGGAGCGGGTGCGTCTGGAACAAAAAGATCAACAATTTCTGTATGAAGACGACGGAATGCTGATATTCATGGACACCGAAACCTATGAACAGATCCAGCTTCCGGCGGACCTGTTGGGGGACCGGCGCCCGTTCCTGCAGGACGGTATGACGATTGTTGTGGAGTTCTACGAGAACGAAGCACTGAACGCGACTCTGCCGCAGAAAGTAACTTGCAAGATCGTGGAAACCGAGCCGGTGGTCAAAGGTCAGACGGCGGCGAACTCGTTCAAACCGGCGGTTCTGGACAACGGTGTGCGGGTCATGGTGCCGCCCTTCGTGGGACAGGACGAGGACATCGTGGTCAATACCGAGACCATGGAATACTCCGAACGCGCCTGATGTGACGTTGCGTTTCTTTTGGAAAGGGCCCGCCAAGCGCGGGCCTTTTTTGTTTTGGGTATTTGGAACCAATGAGAAATGGGAGTCGCGTTAGACCTTGAGCGTGTTGAGCAGACGCGTGACGAGAGCCTGATAGGTGGACCCAAAGAGTTTCAGGTGCACAAGTGCGGGCCAGAGCTGGTAGATCGGGAGGCGTGTGCGCCAGCCCGGATCGGGGGCGCCGTAGCCTTGCCAGAATTTGTCCGGAGGGGCGGCGAAAAGGAGCAGCATGGCTAGGTCGACTTCGCTGTGGCCAAAATAGCAAGCTGGGTCGACCAGCCATGCCTTCTCGTTTCGGTCGAAAAGCACGTTGCCGGACCAGAGGTCGCCATGCAGGAACGCGGGCGGCGGTGTTGCCGGGAGCAGATCGGGCAGGCGGGTGACCAGGGGTTCAAGGCGATGGGCGATTTCCGGTGGGAGGGTGCGGAGATCGGCCAACAAGCGGTGATCGGCCCAGAAACTGGGCCAGTTCGAACACGATGAATTTCGAATGGCTACGGCACCGAAAGCATAATCTTCGGGCCAGCCGTAGCTTTCGCCGGATTGCGCGTGCAGATGGCGCAGGGTTGTACCGAGTTTGTGCCAGCCCGCCGGAGAGGCAGGAGTTTCGTCGAGATAGGCGAGCAGGAGCAGGGTGCTTTCGGCCGCGAGGACTTCGGGAACCGGCGCGCCGCGCCGTGCCATAGCCTGCAACATACGGGCTTCGGTGGCGACGAGCGGGCCGGTTTTGGCCACCACGTTGCGCCCGTCGGACAGGGTAAGTCGCGCAACCTGCGAGAGATCGCCGCCGTGTAGCGGGCGCGCGTGAAGGACGGCGGAGCCAAGCAGCCTTTCGACCGCGTCGCTCAGCCTGTCCGGGGTCATGCGGTCCAGCGGATGCGGGCGTCGCCGGCCTGCATGTCTCCGCCCGCGCGATCAAAGCGCAGATAGGCCAGAGCGCGGGTGCCAGATTGGGTAAAGAGTGTGCCGATGGCGCGGCCGTCGCGGGTGATTTCTGTTCCCACCGGGGCGGTGCCATCAATCTCGACCACTGTCAGCCCCTTGCGTAGCTCAGTCTTGTGTTTCATGCGCGCGGTGACTTCCTGTCCGACATAACAGCCTTTGCGGAAATCGACGCCGTTCAGTCGCTCGAACCCGTTTTCGAGGATATAGCTGTCTTCGGTCAGCTCCACGCCGGAAGCAGGGATCGCAAGCGAAACGCGCAGGGCGTCCCAGTCGGTTGTGTCCGCGGCCTGGGGCGTATCCCGATAGGCACGCCAACCCATGTCGGGGTGGCGGGGGTCCGGGTGGCCGTCTTCGGGGACCGGTCCGGTGCCCCGATGCAAGTGCAAGTTGGTGGTGGCGATTTCGACCGCAGCGCGCAGTTTGTACATGGAGAGGCGCGTCTGAAGGGCGGGCGCCTGTGCGCTGTCTGCGTCCAGGAGAACAGTGTCCCCATCGCGGAGCAGGAAGAAATCGGCCAGATACTTGCCCTGTGGGGTCAGGATGGCGGTGTAGAGCAGGCCACCCGTGAGGTGGGTGATGTCATTGGTGATCAGCCCCTGCAGGAAGTGATCGGTATCGGGGCCTGTGATGCGGAGAATGGTTCTTGGGCGGTCCATGGCGTGTCCTGTTCTTGCGCTTCTTGTTCATATAGAAGCAACAGGGCCGTGCAACAGGGCAGGAGAGAGAAATGCGCGCACCGGTTTCGGTCATTATCCCGACCTTGAACGCCGAAGGGGCGTTGGCGGCGTGTCTGGCGGCGCTGTTCGAGGGGCTGCGAAGCGGGGTGATCCGAGAGTTGATCGTGGTGGATGGCGGATCGGATGACGGCGCCGTGGCCATGGCCGAGGAGGCCGGCGCTGTTGTGCTGCGCACTGCGCCTTCCCGGGGTGGGCAGTTGCGTGCGGGCGGCGCAGCGGCCAGCGGGGAGTGGCTTTTGTTCCTGCATGCGGATACCTGCCTTGAACCGGGGTGGAGTGAAGCCGTGATGGATCACATGGCGTCTTCACTGGGTGCGGGGTATTTCCGTTTGCGTTTTGATACCGGCGGCGTGGCGGCGCGGATTGTGGCAGGCTGGGCAAACCTGCGGTCGCGCCTGTTTGGACTGCCTTACGGGGATCAGGGGTTGCTGGTCCCGCGCGCTCTTTATGAGCAGTCAGGTGGTTTCGCCGATATGCCGCTGATGGAAGACGTGGCCATGGCGCGGGCGCTGCGGGGGCAAATGCGGGGTCTGGATGCCATTGCCGTCACCAGCGCGGAGAAATACCGGGAGGCGGGTTGGATACGGCGGGGGGTACGCAATCTCTGGACGTTGGCGCGGTATTTTGCGGGGGTATCGCCAAAAACCTTGGTTGAAAGCTATCGGCGTTAGGGGCCGCTGACCCAAGGCAGCCGAGACAGGAGGCGGCCGAACATGGATCTGGAGGACTCGTCCCCCTGCGGCGCGTCATCCGCGACCGGTTTGAGCGCCTTTTCTTCGGCGCTTTCTCCTGTTGTGTTGAATTGCAGGTTGTAAAGCTCGGCATAGAGCCCGCCGCGTTTCAGAAGCTCGTCATGGGTGCCTTGATCGACAACCTGCCCCCGGTCCATGACCACGATCTTGTCGGCTTCCCGCACGGTGGACAGACGGTGGGCAATGACAAGGGTCGTGCGGCCTTGTGACAGTTCGTCCAGCGCCTGTTGCACGAGGGTTTCGGACTGGGCGTCCAGGGCGGAGGTGGCTTCGTCCAACAAGAGGATCGGGGTGTTGCGCAGCAGGGCGCGTGCGATCACGACGCGCTGGCGCTGACCACCGGACAGGTTGGAACCGCGCGGGCCGACCTCGGTATCCAGACCATCCGCGAGCTTGGGCAGGAACTCGGCAACATGGGCGGCCTTGAGCACGGCCTGAAGCCGGTCGTCGTCGATATTATCCTGACCCAGAAGAATGTTTTCCCGCAGGGTTTCGTCAAACAGCATGGCGTCTTGGGACACGACGGAAAATAGGTTGCGCAGGTCGGTCAGTGTCATCTGGCGGTTGGCGACGCCACCAACGATCGCCTCGCCGGATTGCGGGTCAACGAGCCGGGTCAACACGTTGAAGACGGTGGATTTGCCGGCCCCCGAGGCGCCGACGATGGCGGTTGTCTTGCCGGGTTCGGCGGTGAAGCTGGCCCCCTGCAGAACGGTCGTATCCCCATAGGCAAGGGTGACCTCGCGCAGTTCGATGCCGGGTACGTCTTTGGGCGGGGCAAGAGGGTTGCTTGGGTCGGTCAACGTGGGCTGGGTGTCGACCAGTTCCTTGACGCGCTCGATCGAGGAGGCGATGACCTGCCAGCGACCGGCAATGCCACCAAGGCGGCGCAGGGGTTCGAACATCATGCCCATGGCCGTGAAAAAACTCATGAACTGGCCCACGGTCTTTTCCCCGGCGACGATTTCGCTGCCGCCGTAGAGCAGGACGAGGAAAAAGCCGAGACCGGCGGTGAAATCGACCATGCTGGCAATCGAGGCTGTCCCGACCGAGGCGCGGATTTCAGCGCGCACCAGCCGTTTTGTGGACTGGCGGAACTTGTTGGATTGGTAGTCTTCAAGCCGGTTGAGCTTGGTCGGGATGATGCCGTGGAAAATCTCGTCCAGAAGGGTGGCAATGCGCGCCCCGAGGTCACGGGCTTCGCGTGACCGGCGGCGGACGAATTTCTGTGCGGCCAGTGTGGGCAGGATCAGAAGCGGGGTGCCGACGCAGGCGATCAGGGTCCAGATCGGATCGACGCTCACAGCCACCACGAGCAGCGCAATAAGCGACACGAGATCCCGACCCGCACGGGTGATAAAGGTGGACCAGATATTGTTGATCGCCTGAACGTCTGACTGCACACGCTGGATCAGGAAGCCCGGGGGGTGCGTCTGATGATAGGCGTTGTCCTGAAGCATCAGATGTCCGAGCAGGTCGGTGCGCAGATCGGCTGCGGCCTTTTGCGACACGGATGTCATCATGACCTTGTGCAGGATGCTGGTGACGCCACGGGTAAAGAAAATGCCCGCGAAAACAAGGGCAACGAACCAGAGTGCCCCTGAATTGCCCGGCGCAAAAGCCGTGTCGAACATGGGTTTCACCATGTAGCTGATCGCGCCCAGGGTCGAGCCTTCGATGGCCATCAGAACACCGGCAAGAGCCAGAATCCATTTGTACTTCCTGAGGTATCCGTGCCAGATCCAGAGTATCAGCGCGCGGCTGTCCTGGCCATAATCTGCGTCTTTGTCTGCCACGTGGTCCGGCCCTGTTACCCATTCTTAGGCCCTTGGTTTACAGCCCGGGCACGGGCAAAACCAGAGGCAAAGGGGTGGGTGCCGGTTTTTAGGACGGTTTCCGCGGAAAACCTCTTTCGCCCGTGTGGCGGGTTATTGACGCCGGTTTATGTGGGGATAGTGTCTGTCCTATCACTCTTAACAGCGCAAGGAGTCGGGTTCATGGATCTGACGCAGGGACGTTCCTATCTCGCCATTCCCGGCCCCTCCGTGATGCCCGAGGCGGTGTTGCGCGCAATGCACCGTGCTGCGCCCAACATCTATGAAGGGGAACTGATCGACCTGACCTACGGTCTGATTCCGGATCTGAAGATGGTGGCAGGGACCAGGCATCACGTGGCGATCTATATCGGCAACGGGCATGCGGCATGGGAGGCGGCGCTGGCCAACGTGATCTCTCGCGGAGAGAAGGTGCTGGTGCCGGCCTCGGGGCGGTTCGGGTACGGCTGGAGCGAGATCGCAGAGGGGCTAGGTGCCCAAACGCAGATCATTGATTTCGGGCGTCAAAGCCCGATTGATTCCGAACGGGTGGCAGATGCGTTGGCCGCCGACACTGGCCACGAGATCAAGGCCGTGCTGGCGGTGCATGTGGACACGTCGACCTCGGCACGCTCTGACATTGCCGCGTTGCGCAAAGCCATGGACGCCGTGGGGCATCCGGCACTGTTGATGGTGGATTGCATTGCGTCGCTGGGCTGTGACCGGTTCGAAATGGATGCCTGGGGCGTGGATGTGATGGTTGCGGCCAGCCAGAAGGGGCTGATGGTGCCGCCGGGACTGGGGTTCGTGTTCTTCAATGACAAGGCGGCGGCGGTGCGCGAGTCAATGCCGCGCGTAAGCCGGTACTGGGACTGGACACCGCGCGCGAATCCCGAGTTCTATTACCAGTTGTTCTGCGGCACGGCGCCGACGCATCACATTTATGGGCTGCGTGCCGCGCTGGATATGATCAAGGCGGAGGGGCTGGAGCATATCTGGGCGCGTCATGAGATCCTGGCGCGGGCGATTTGGGCGGCTGTGGAGGCGTGGGGGCAGGATGGTCCGATGCGGCTCAACATGGCCGATCCGGCGCATCGCAGTCACGCGGTGACGTCCCTGCATCTTGGTGCACCGCATGGCACGGTGCTACGGCGCTGGACACAGGATCAGGCGGGGCTGACGCTTGGCATCGGGCTGGGTATGTCGACCGACGCGGATCCCGCAGGTGACGGGTATTTCCGGTTCGGTCACATGGGGCATGTGAATGCGCAGATGATCCTTGGGCTTCTGGCGACGGTTCAGAGCGGGCTTGTGGCGTTGAGTATTCCCCACGGGCCGGGTGGGATCGAGGCGGCCTCGGCGGTGATTGCGGGCGCCTAGGGGCGCCCGGAAATACGGTTGATGCCGGCGTTCAGGATCGCGGCGAACACCATCACGGCGGGTAGGCCCCAGAGCACCCAGAGCACGCCGAATATCCAGAGCAGGTTGACGAACCCCATCACCAGGCAGGTGGTGGTGTAATCCTCGACACGCTGGATCGGGCGGGACATGGGCTTTCCTCCTTGGGCAGAAGGATAGCGCCGTTTCGTGTGCGGGGCGGCAAATTTTTCGTGAGCAGGCGTGAAATCAGCCGAGTTCCGCCAGTACCTCTTCGAGCGCGGCGTCGAACAGGGCGAGTTCGTGTTCCGGCCCGCAACTGATGCGGATGCAGCGGTTCTGGGGGGCGACGAAAGGCATCCGCACGAATACGCCACGCGCCACGAGACCGTCGAGAATGGCCTTGGCATAAGCGCCGTCACGGCCGCAGTCGATTGCAACGAAATTGGTGGCCGAATGCAGAGCGGTGAGCCCGTATTTGGCGGCGATATCGGTGATCGTGTCGCGCGCGGCCGCGACCTTCGCGCGGGTTTCTTGGAGCCAGTTGGCATCTTGCAAGGCGGCCAGCGCCCCGGCCTGTGCGGCGCGGTTCATACCGAAATGGTTGCGGATCTTTTCGAAGGCGCGGATGAAATCGGCCTGCCCAAGTGCATAGCCCACACGGGCGCCCGCCATGCCGTAGCCCTTGGAGAAGGTGCGCATGCGGATCACGCGGGGATCGTCGATCGACACCGGCGCGGCGGTGCCCTCGGGGGCCAGTTCGACATAGGCCTCGTCGAGCACCAGAACGCAGCCTTCGGGGATAGCGTCGAGCTGGGCCACGATGTCGGCGCCCTTGCACCAACTGCCCATCGGGTTATCGGGATTGGCGAAGTAGACCAGCTTGGCGTCGACCTCGGCAGCCTTGGACAGCAGCGCGGGCAGGTCTTCAGAATCGCCGTGATAAGGGACCGTGTGCAGCGCGCCGCCGAAACCTGCGACGTGGTAGTTGAAGGTAGGGTATGCGCCGAGCGAGGTGACCACCGAGTCGCCGGTTTCGATCAGCAGGCGCACGAGATAGCCGAGGAGGCCGTCGATGCCTTCGCCTACGACGATGTTCTCGGGGGCAACCGCATGAAAATCGGCAAGCGCATGGCGCAGATCATGGCTTTCGGGGTCGCCATACATCCAGATATCAGAGGCCGCGCTCTGCATGGCGGCGATGGCCTTGGGCGAGGGGCCGAAGATGTTTTCGTTGGCGCCCAGACGAGCGTCGAAGGCACGGCCCATGTTTCGTTCCTGGGCTTCGGGTCCGACAAAGGGGACGGTGGCGGGCAGGCTCTGGGCGAGCTTGGTAAAACGGGGTCCGGTCATGCGCGTGAATTTGGCGCAATGGCCGTCAGGCGGCAAGCGAGAAATGCCCCGACGTTAGAGTGGATTTTGGCGGCAGTCCTTGTGAGATTGGGGCAACGACGCTTTGAGAGGGAGGCATTCATGGCCCGCGTATCGGTTGAGATTGAAAACCACATTGCCCGCGTGACGCTGACGCGGGGGGACAAGATGAATGCGCTGGACCCGGAGATGATGCAGGCCATCGTCGATGCCGGGGAAAGCCTGATGGACAACGAGGACGTGCGGGTTGTCGTGCTGTCGGGAGAGGGCAAGGCGTTTTGCGCGGGGCTGGACGTGATGTCGTTTGGCATCCACGCCGGAAGCGACCCTGTCGAATTGTTGATGCCGCGCAGCCATGGAAACGCCAACCTGTTCCAGCAGGTGGTTATGGTGTGGCGCAAGTTGCCAGTGCCGGTGCTCTGTGCGCTTCAGGGTGTGGCCTATGGTGGCGGATGCCAGATCGCGCTGGGCGCGGATGTGCGCTTTGCGGCGCCCGATACCAAGATGGCGGTGATGGAGATGAAATGGGGAATCGTGCCGGATATGGGCGGGATGGCGCTGTTGCCGCATCTCACCCGGTCGGACGTGATCCGGCGGCTGACCTATACGGCGGCACCGTTTGATGCCGCGCAGGCGCTGGACTGGGGGTTGGTCAGCGAGATTGCCGAAGATCCGGTGGCGGCCGCGATGGCGCTGGCCGAGGAGATTGCAGGCAAGAGCCCGTCGGCCATTCGCGCGGCCAAGGCTCTGATCGGGTTTGCCGAAGAAAACAAGGGCGATCCGGATGCCGTGCTGCTTGAGGAGAGCCGGGTGCAGTCCACCCTAATGGGCAAACCGCACCAGATGGAGGTGATTGCCGCGAACCTGCAAAAGCGCAAGCCGAATTTCGGGTGAAGCAAGGGGGCCAACCCCCTGGTTTGAAAATGTAGGCATTTTCAAACTTACCCCCGGAGTATTTGCGGAAATATGAAGAGGCGGAGCTATTTCAGGAACTTGCGGTAGGCTTCGCGTTCGACGTTATAGGCGAGTTCCAGTTCAGCGATGCGGGCCATGAGGCGCTTCCTGTCCGCCGGATCGGTGGCGCTCCGCCAATCCTTGCGGGCCTGCTCTAACTGTTCCTTGAGCTCAAACTCTCGCGGGACCACACCGGCCTGGGCCATGATGCGATGACCGGCCGCAATGGCCGGGTCTTCGAGCGCGTGGCGCGGGGGCAATGGTTTGCCCGCGCCTTCGAGATCGGCGAGCTGGCCTTCGGCTTCGGCTTTCTTGATCTGGCGTTCGATCAGGTTTCGAAAAGAGCGCATCATGCCGTCATTATAGGCATGATGCTCGGCTTTTCACAGGCTCAGTCGAGTTCGGCCAGCTTGTCCAGCGCGGCCTTGAGCTTTGCCTCTTCCTCTTCACGGGCGGCGAGGTTTTCGCGGGCTTCTTCAACCACCTCGTCCGGAGCGGAGGCAACGAACTTGGGGTTGTTGAGGCGTCCGCGCAGGCCGCCGAGTTCCTTGGCGAGTTTGCCCAAGGTCTTTTCAAGGCGTGCTTTTTCGGCGTCGATGTCGATGATGTCGGCCAGCGGGAGACCAAAGCTGCCGCCCTCGACCGCGACCGTGATCGAGCCTTTGGGGAACTCGGCCGCTTCGGTCAGGCTGTCGATGCGCGCGAGCTTCATGATCAGCGCCTCGTTGCGGGCCCACGCCTCTTTGCCAGCGGCGTCAAGCTCGCTCACCAGCATCGGGATCTTGAGGCCTGCGGGCACGTGCATCTGGGCGCGGGCCGAGCGCACGTTGTCGATCACCGAGATCACCCAGTTCATTTCGCGATCTGCGGCTTCATCAACAAAATCAGCAGCTTGGTAGGTCGGCCAGTCGGCGTGCACCAGCATCTGCTCGCGGTCTCCAAGGTTGCCCCAGAGCTCTTCGGTGATGAAGGGCATGATCGGGTGCAACAGGATCAGGCACTGGTCGATGACCCAGCGCATGGTCGACTTGGTTTCGGCCACGACAGCGGCGTCTTCGGAGGCGAAGAGCGGTTTGGAGAATTCCAGATACCAGTCGCAGACCTTGCCCCAGACAAAGGCGTAAAGCGCGTTTGCCGCGTCGTTGAAGCGGTAGTTTTCGAGCGCGTCATCGACGGTTTCGCGAACCTTGGCGGTTTCGCCGATGATCCATTTATTGGCCGTTTGGGCCACGTCGGTATCACGTCGGTATTGCGTCGGTATCACGTCGGTATCGAACACGCCGTTCATCTCGGCAAAGCGCGCGGCATTCCAGAGCTTGGTGCCGAAGTTGCGGTAGCCCGCGATGCGCTGCATGTCGAGTTTGAGCACCCCCCCGAGCGCGGCCATGGCCGCCGAGGAGAAGCGCAGCGCGTCCGCACCGTATTCGTCGATGATTTCCAGCGGGTCCATGACGTTGCCGGTGGACTTGGACATCTTCTTGCCCTTGGCGTCACGGACGAGGCCATGCAAGTAGACCGTGTCGAACGGGATGTCGTCGACCACCGCGAGTTGCATCATCATCATGCGGGCGACCCAGAAGAACAGGATGTCCTGTCCGGTGACGAGGGTCGAGGTCGGGAAGTATTTCTCCAGCTCCGGCGTCTTGTCGGGCCAGCCCAGCGTGCCGATGGGCCAGAGGCCGGAGGAGAACCATGTGTCGAGCACGTCGGGGTCGCGCCAGACCGGGTAGACCAGCTTGGTCGGGTCCTGCGTGACCTCGTATTCTGCCAGCGCGGCGGCAAAGGCGTGCACGGCGGCGGCGCGGTCTTCGACCTCGATCACGGTTGCATGGTTGAGCGGGGTCGGCAGGGCGGCTTCGACATCGGCAAACTGGGCTTTCACCGCTTCGAAATTATGGGCGCAATGGTGGCGCTCATCCCCGAGCAGCAGTTTCTGTTCAGAGAGCAGGCGGCCCATTTCCACGAGATCCAGCGTGCCGTCGCCTTCGTCATCGACAAAGCCGTTGGCCGAAAGGTCAAAGCCATACCAGACCGGGATCTGGTGTCCCCACCAGAGCTGGCGCGAGATACACCAGGGTTCAATGTTTTCGAGCCAGTGGTAATAGGTTTTCTCGCCCGACTCGGGGAGAATCCTGACCTTGCCCGAACGCACGGCGTCGAGCGCGGGGCCGACAACCTTTTCGGCGTCGACGAACCACTGATCAGTCAGCATGGGTTCGATCACCACCTTGGAGCGGTCGCCAAAGGGCTGCATGATCGGCTTGTTCTCGACCAGCGGAATCTCTTCCGGCTCACCCTCGGCCCCGGCGGCGGGGTTGGGGATCATTACCGCGAGACCTTCTTCGGTGATCTGGTTGATCACGGCGGTGCGTGCGTCGAACCGGTCCAGCCCGCGCAGATCATCGGGTACGAGGTTGATGGCGTCGGCCTCGTTCTCGGTGAGGCTGGCTTCGCCCTTGGCAACGGCCATGGCTGTGGCGGCGTCTTCGGCATAGGGTTTGCCGTCGGCGCGCATGTGGCCCTTGGTGTCCATCAGGCGGTACATTGGGATGCCGCCGCGCTTGGCGACCTGGTAGTCGTTGAAGTCATGCGCGCCGGTGATCTTGACCGCGCCCGAGCCGAAATCGGGGTCGGGGTATTCGTCGGTGATGATCGGGATCAGGCGGCGATGTTCCTTGGGGCCGACCGGGATTTCGCAGAGCTTGCCGACGATGGGCGCATAGCGTTCATCCGAGGGGTGCACCGCAACGGCGCCATCGCCCAGCATGGTTTCGGGGCGGGTCGTGGCGATGGAGATATAGTCGCGCTCCTCGGTCAGGATCACGTTCCCGTCTTCGTCTTTTTCAACGTAGGTATAGGTCGCGCCACCGGCGAGCGGGTACTTGAAGTGCCACATATGGCCGTGGACTTCGATGTTCTCGACCTCGAGGTCCGAGATCGCGGTCTCGAAATGCGGGTCCCAGTTCACGAGGCGTTTGCCGCGATAGATCAGGCCCTTGTTGTACATGTCGACAAAGACCTTGAGCACGGCATCGTGGAAGTTGCCGCCGGCCACGTCTTCGGGCGCGCCGGGGGCGCCGGACATGGTGAAGGCTTCGCGCGACCAGTCGCAGGAAGCGCCAAGACGCTTCAATTGGTTGACGATGGTGCCGCCGGACTGCGCCTTCCATTCCCAGACTTTTTCGAGGAACTTCTCGCGGCCCAGTTCGCGGCGCGAGGGCTGTTGGTCTTCGGCGAGCTTGCGTTCCACAACCATCTGGGTGGCGATGCCGGCATGGTCGGTGCCGGGCTGCCAGAGCGTGTCAAAGCCCTGCATCCGTTTCCAGCGCATCAGGATGTCCTGAAGCGTGTTGTTGAAGGCATGGCCCATGTGTAGAACGCCGGTCACGTTCGGGGGCGGGATCATGATGCAATAGGTCGAGGCGCCGGGCTTGGCATTGGCACCAGCGGTGAAGCAGCCCGCCTTTTCCCAGGCTTCGTAGAGACGGCCTTCGGCTTCGGCCGCGTTGAAGGTCTTTTCCATTGCCATTTTTCTTGATCCAGCTTGGTGTTCAGGTTGGATGATCCATTATCGAATGGCGCGCCCAAGGGAAAGGTCGTGTGCCAAATTTCTTGACCTGGCCGAGGCAGGCAGGGAGTTTGGAGGAAAGCAAGCCGGAGGGCCGAAGACATGACCGCGATCAAGGTGTTTCAGTTGGACCGGTTGGGGCATGTGCGAGGCGACGGGGCCGGCGAAGGGTTTGTCTGGAAACATGCCGACCTAGCGGTAGAGGGCGCGCGCGATGCGCTTGAGGCGCTTGGTCTGGATCCTTTGGTGATGCAGGCGTTGTTGGCAGCAGAGACGCGGCCGCGCTGCACGGTGCATGGGGCGGGGGTTCTTATGAACCTGCGCGGCGTGAACCTGAACCCCGGCGCAGAGCCCGAGGATATGGTGTCGTTGCGGTTGTGGTTGACGGCGGATCTGGTGGTGAGCGTGCAGTTGCGCCAGTTGCGGGCGTTGACGGATGTCGTGGAGGCGGTTGAACGCAATCAGGGGCCGGAGGGGCCAGCGGACCTAGTGGCGCAGCTTGCGCTGCGGTTGGCGGATCGGGCCGAGCCGGTGGTGGCGGGGCTCAACGAGAGTATCGACGGGCTGGAGGATCGCGCGCTGGACGGCAGTGTGCCGCCGTCGCGCGCGCAGCTGGCCGAAATCCGGCGGGCTGCGATTGTGTTGCGCCGCTACATGTTCCCGCAGCGCGATGCGCTGAGCACGCTGGAGATCGAAACGCTGCCATGGGTGCGGTCCCAGGATCGCTCTCGGTTGCGGGAGGCGACAGAGCGGGTCACGCGTTTGGCCGAGGAACTGGATGCGATCCGCGACAGGGCACAGTTGGTGCAGGACCAGATCCTTGACCAGCGTGCCGAGGCGATGAATCGCCAGATGTTGATCCTGTCCGTGGTGGCGGCGCTGTTCCTGCCGCTGGGGTTGATCACGGGGTTATTAGGGATCAATGTCGGCGGGATGCCGGGGGCTGAAACGCCTTGGGCCTTTTGGGCGGTCTGCGCGATCCTGGGGGTGACGGCGGTGTTTCAGCTTTGGTTCTTCTGGCGGATTGGCCTTGTGGGCGGCAAGCGGGACTAGGCCCCGCGGCGTCGGGCGGCTTCGGCGTCATTGACCAGCGGTTCGCGGGTGCCGGGGCGGATCACTTCGGGGTCGTAGGGTTTGCGGGCAAAAACCTCGCGTACCATCGGGGCGAAGAATTCGAGCGGCAGGTCTTCATAGTCGGGATCAAAGGACGCCTGATCCCAGCGTTCGCAGAATTCGGCGTTGTCGTCGAAATAGGGGTGGCCCTTGTGCCGGTCGCGTTTGTTCTGATCGAAACCGTCAAGGTGGTGACCATAATAGAGCATCTGGAAGTCGCCATGAGTCTGAACCACCCAGGCGCATTGCTCGCGCACGAAAGGTTTGAGGATCGTGGCGGCGTATTCGTCGTGATTATAGGGCGCGTAGATGTCGCCAATGTCATGTAAAAGCGCGGAGACAATCCAGTCGATATCGGCTCCGTCGCGCCACGCGCGGGTGGCGGATTGCACGGAATGGCCAAGACGGGTGATCTGGTAGCCCGACAGGCTTTCGTCGAGCTCGACAAGGGCCTTGAGGAGCCGGTCGGCGGTGTGGCGCGTGTGGTCGATCTCGTGGGCGGTCAGGAATTCGTACTCTTCCTTGGTGCCGTCCTTCATCCGGGTGAAGTTGACCTTGTCCATCATGCGTAGAGTCCTTTTCTGTTGTCCGCGCCCTTCATCGTCGCCTGTGCCTGAGCCGAACGGATTTCCTCGTAAAGGGCAAGGCTTTCCGGTGTGAATTGCGCGCGGGGTGGGGCGTAGTTGATGAAATTTCCGATACGGTCGGCGCCGCGGGCGAGCATGGCATAATCCTTGTCCGCGACCTGTTGGGCGACTTCTGGCGTGACGTAGCGGATCACGGCGGCGATGCGGCGGTCATCGCTCGTGTTGGGGCCAGAGCCGTGGATTGTCAGCCCGTGATGCAGCGACATCTGGCCGGGGTGAATCTCGATGGGCACCTTGTCGGCCTCGGCCACGTCGACGCGCACTTCCTGTCCACGCGAGAGCAGATTCTCTTCGGAAAAAGTGTCTTCATGGGGCAGGATGGCGTTCTTGTGGCTGGCACGCACGAAATCCATGCAGCCCGATTGCGGTGTCGCAGGGGAGAGCGCCAGCCATGCCGTGACCAGCCCGTCGATCGCGCCCAGCCCCCAATAGGTGAGGTCCTGGTGCATACCGACCATGTGGCGTGTGCGCGGTTCCTTGATAAAGAATTCGACCCCGTAGATCAGGATATCTGGCCCGATCAGTCCCTCGACAATATCAAGGATGCGCGGGTCTGCGCCGATGCGATGGGCCAAGGGCATGACACATTGAGCGTTGACCCGTTTGTAAGTGTTGAGCGGCAAAGGCAGACCTGCATCCAGCCAGTCGCGTTCCAGGTCTTCCAGTTCGGCGCGCAAGGTTTGGGCCTCGTCCGGGGCCATGACCGGGAGCGGGAACAGGAAACCGTCCTCCCAGTATTGGGCGGTTTGGGCGGCAGAGAGGTGACCATTGGTCAAGGGCAGGGAAGGAATCATGAGGACCTCCGGCTGGGTGATGATCTGAGGCTAGTGCGGGAAGCGCGATTTGCAGCACGGCGGCTCTTGCCTCAGAGGCTAAGCTGAGCTTAGCCTGCTGGGATGGAGAGCCGTATTCCTTCGCTGAACTGGCTGCGCGTGTTCGAAGCCGCCGCGCGTACCGAGAGCTTTGCGCGCGCCGCGCAGCAGTTGAACATGTCCGCAGCCGCCGTCAGCCAACAAGTGCGTGCGCTGGAAGACCGGCTTGGCGCGCCTCTGTTCTCGCGCCATGCACAGGCGGTGCGGTTGACCGAGGCGGGGCGGGCCTATCTGCCCCCGGTGCAGCAGGCGTTGATGACACTGGAAGAGGCCACCGAAGGGCTTTTTGGGGCGGTCGGCGGGCAGGGGCTTTACCTGCAATCGGTGCTGATCTTTGCCCATGGGATACTCACCAAGGGGTTGGCCGAATTCGAGGCGCAGCATCCGGGGATTTCGGTGATGCTCAGCACCGGAAATTCAGCGAGTGATTTTCAGCAGGGGTTCAGCGATCTCAAGATCATCTTTGGCAACCCGCATGAGTATGGGCGTGAGAGTGATCGGATCATGGGGGAGTGGTTGATCCCCGTGGCGCCGCCGGATGTGGCGCGCCAGATTGCCCATGCGGGCGACCTGTTGGATTGGCCGCTGATCGAGGTGGGCACACATCGTTCCGGTTGGCGGCAGGTTTTGGAAACGGCGCGGGCGCGGCCCGGAGCGGGGCGGATGGTGCATGCGGATAACACGTTGATGGCAATGGCAATGTCCCGCGCGGGACGCGGGATTGCCCTCGCGCGGACACCTGCGAGCGACCTTGAAATGCAAGGGGCCGGGCTGGTGCCATGCCTGCCCGGGTTCGAGGTGCAGGGCAGCCAAGCTTATTATCTGGTTTACGACAGCCTGAGCGGTCTGCGCCCGCCCGCGCGGCGGTTTCGCGACTGGCTTTTGGACTGGGTGCGCGCGCAGGGGTGGGCTTAGGCGCGGCTGCGCGAGAGCTTGGTGCTCAGGTGGATCAGGCTTTCGGAACTGCGCACGCCCTTGGTTTCACCGATCCGGTCAAGGGTTTCGTCCAGTTCGGTGGTTGATTCGGCGGCGATGCGGACGATCAGGTCGACCCGGCCCGAACAGGTGTGTACCGATTCGACGGCAGGCAGGGTCTTGAGTCTTTGAAGCACCGACGGACCGGCACGCAGCTCGATCGACACGAGGGCGGTGGCCCGGATGCGCGGGCGCGCCATTTCCCCAAGTTTAAGGGTGTATCCGGCAATGGCGCCGCCTTGTTCAAGCCGGTCGATCCTGGCCTGAACCGTGGTGCGCGCAAGGCCGAGCTGGCGGGCCAGCGTGGCCACGGGGGCACGCGCGTTTTCCGATAGAAGTGTGAGCAGTTTGCGGTCGATTTCGTCAAGTTGCATTTGTGTTTCGTCACTTTGCCGAAAAATTCCCGCCTATTTACCATATCAGCACGTGAAATCGACTGAAAACTACCTGAGTCTGAAAAGAAACAGGACGTGAGGCAGATATGCGCAATCAACCGGCCCTTTGGCCTTCTCCCACTTGGCATCTCAAGAAATTCCAACCCGATGATCCGATCTTGTACTTTTCACCGGATGTTTTGCAGGCGACCGCGCGTCGGTTCGAAGCGGGGTTTGACGGGCTGGTGACCTATGCGGTCAAGGCCAATGATCAGGCGGCAGTGCTCGATAACCTCGTAGGGGCCGGGCTGGGGGCGTTTGACGTCGCCTCGCTGAGCGAGATGGAAAAGGTGCGGCAGGCCAAGGCGGATGCGGTGTTGCACTACCACAACCCGGTGCGGTCGGTGGCCGAGATCGCCGGGGCGGTGGGGCATGGCATTGCGAGCTGGTCGGTGGATTGCCCGTGCGAGTTGGACAAGCTGGCCGATGTTCCACGGCATTGCACCGAGATCGCGGTGCGCCTGCGGATGCCGGTGCCGGGGGCAGCCTATGATTTTGGTGAGAAATTCGGAGCCGACCCGGATCAAGCGGTGGCGCTGATGAAAAAGGCGCGCGCGATGGGATTTGATGTTTCCCTGACCTTTCATCCGGGTACGCAATGCGCCGATCCGCAGGCATGGGCGGTGTATATCGTGGAAGCGGCGGATGTGGCGCGCCGCGCGGGCGTGACCTTGAAGCGGCTGAATGTGGGGGGCGGTTTTGCCGCCCATCGCCGGGGGGCGGCCCCTGATCTTGAGGCAATTTTTGACCGGATTGCGTCCGAGACCAATCGCGCCTTTGGTATCGCGCGTCCCGCGCTGGTGTGTGAGCCGGGCCGGGCGATGGTTGCCGAGAGCTTTACATTGGCGCTTCGGGTCAAGGCGGTGCGCGGGGATGCGGTGTTCCTGAATGACGGTGTGTATGGATCGCTGACCGAACTGCGCGACATTGGTGCGCCCGACCGGGTGTCGGTGATGCGCCCGGATGGCGGGGCGCTGGAAGGTGCGATGGCGCAGAAAGTGGTGTTCGGGCCGACCTGTGACAGTATCGACCGGTTGCCGGACCGTATGGCGTTGCCCGAGGGCGTCGCGGAGGGTGATTACGTGATGATCCGGGCAATGGGGGCCTATTCCTCGTCGATTTCGACCGGGTTCAACGGCTATGGCCGACAGGAGATCGTCACCGTCGCTTCTTTGTGAGCGACGGTCCCTCTGGACATGCTGTCCGCGCAGATTACATTCCATGTTAACAATCTGACGCGCGGGGAGCAGGTGCATGGAAAAGTTCGGAAAAAGCCAGCCGGTGCGGCGGGTCGAGGATTCGCGGTTTCTGACCGGGCAGGGGCGGTATGTGGATGACATTGCGCCCAAGGACGGGCTGCATGCGTTTTTCCTTCGCTCGCCGGTGGCACATGCAGAGATCACGGAACTGGATGTCAGCGATGCGGTTGAGGCCGAGGGGGTGCATTGCATTCTGACGCAGGCCGATCTTGAGGCGGCGGGGCTGGACGCGCGGCTTTTGGGGACGCAGGTCAAGAACCGGGACGGCTCGACCGGGGCCGGGCCCAAGCGGCCTTTGCTGGCCGAGGGCCGTGTGCGCTATGTCGGGGAACCGATCGCGGTGGTGGTGGCAGAAACACTGGCGCAAGCACGTGATGCGGCGGAAATGATCCTGTTCGATTTTGACGATCTGCCCGCGCATGTGGATGTGGCGGCGGGCGGCGAGACGCTGCACGCCGAAGCGCCGGACAACCGGGCGTTTGACTGGGGGCTGGGGGATGAGGCGGCGACCGAGGCCGCCTTTGCCAAGGCAGCGCATGTGATGCGGCTGGAGGTTGGCGACAACCGGGTGATCGTCAATTCGCTGGAGCCGCGCGGCAGCTATGCCGAATGGGAAGACGGACGGGTGCATGTCGCGGTAAACGCGCAAGGGGTCTGGGTGCCCAAGGCGCAGGTGGCCCGGATTTTCGGGTTGGAACCTGAGGAGGTCCGTGTGACCAACCCCGATACGGGCGGTGGGTTCGGCATGAAGGCCATGGTCTATAACGAGCCTTTCGTAATCGCGCAGGCCGCGCGCATCGTCGGGCGGCCGGTGCGCTGGATGGCGGAGCGTACCGAGGCGATGTTGTCGGACAATGCCGGGCGTGACCTCGTGTCGATGGCGGAGATGGCGTTTGACGAGAACCTCAAGGCGATTGCCTATCGGGTGCATACGACCTGCAACCTCGGGGCCTATAACTCGCAGTTTGCCCAAGCCATTCAGACCAACCTGTTCAGCCGGGTTCTCATGGGCGTTTATGACGTGCAGGACACTTGGCTGCGGGTTGAAGGGATCTATACCAACACGACGCCGGTGGATGCCTATCGCGGGGCCGGGCGGCCCGAGGCAATTTACGTGCTGGAGCGCCTCATGGACCGGGCGGCACGCGAATTGGGGGTGGATCCGCTGGAGCTGCGGCGGCGCAGTTTCATTCCGAAAGAGGCGTTCCCGTACAAGACGGCGACGGGGGAAACCTATGACGTGGGTGATTTCGACCGGGTGCTGACACGGGCGGCTGCGTTCTCTGACTGGGACGGGTTTGAGGCGCGTAAATCGGCCAGCGCGGGAAGGGGAAAGCTGCGCGGGCGGGGTTTGTGTTACTATATCGAAAGCATTCTGGGCGATCCTTCGGAAGGGGCGAAGGTGGAGTTCAACGAGGATGGCACCGTGTCGATCTATGTCGGGACGCAAAGCAACGGACAGGGGCATGAGACGGTTTATGCCCAGTTCCTGTCGGATCAGACCGGGATTCCGGCGTATCTGATCGAAGTGGTGCAGGGGGACAGCGACCGGATTGCGCAGGGTGGCGGCACCGGCGGGTCACGTTCGGTCACGGTGCAGAATTCAGCCACGCTGGTGACGGTCGAGAAGATGATCGCGGCCTTCACGCCATTTCTGGCAGAAAAGATGGGGGTCGATCCCGAGGCGGTGCGCTTTGATGATGAGCAGTTCCGCGCCGACGGGTCAAACCTGCATCCGACGATGCTTGAAGCCGCAGAAATGGCCCGGGCCGACGGGCGCGAAGACCTGCTCCGCCACGAGGCGCGCATGACGCTTGAGGCGCGCTCTTTCCCCAACGGGGCGCATGTCGCCGAGGTCGAGATTGACCCCGAGACAGGGCAGGTCACGGTCGACCGCTATGACGTGGTCGACGATTTTGGCAACCTGATCAACCCGATGCTGGCCGAGGGGCAGGTGCATGGCGGGGTGGCGCAAGGCGTCGGACAGGCGTTGATGGAACATGTCGTCTTTGACGAGGATGGGCAGTTGCTGACTGCGACTTTCATGGATTACGCCATGCCGCGCGCCGGGGATTTGCCGATGATCCGGTTCACCACCGAGGCGGTGCCGTCCACGGCAAATGCGATGGGGATGAAAGGCTGTGGCGAGGCCGGGACCGTGGGCGCTATGGCGGCGGCAGCGAATGCGGTGCAGGATGCCTTATGGGAGCACGGTGTTCGCCAGGCGGATATGCCCTTCACACCGCTGCGCGTATGGGAAATGTTAAGGGATGCCTCTCAGACGGCTGCATGAACGACTACTCGGATGGCTTGGTCGACGCGCGAGCGAAGACCATTCCGCAGCCGTTGCGCGTCGCGGACCGCAGACCCATGTGATCATTCTCGATGGCACGATGTCGACATTGGAGCCCGGACAGGAAACAAATGCCGGCCTCACCTATCGCCTTTTGCAGGAGATGGGCGCGGAGGTATCGCTTTACTACGAAGCTGGGGTGCAGTGGCCCGGCTGGCGCCATACGCTTGACGTGATGATGGGGCGGGGGATTAACCGTCAGATCAGACGCGCCTACGGGTATCTGGCGTCACGATACCGCCCCGGAGACCGGATCGTGCTCATGGGGTATTCCCGCGGGGCGTTTGCTGTGCGCTCGCTGGCCGGGGTAATTGACCGGGTGGGGCTGCTGCGGACGGCCTGCGCTACCGAGCGCAATATTCGCACAGCCTATCGCCACTATGAGTGGGCCCCGGAAAGCGATGCCGCCCGTGCTTTCGCCAAGGCTTATTGCCATGAAGGTATCATGGTCGAGATGGTCGGGGTCTGGGACACGGTCAAGGCGTTGGGGCTGCGGTTGCCTATCTTGTGGCGCCTGACCGAGGATCGTCACCAGCATCACAACCACAACTTGAGCCCGTCAGTGAAACACGGGTTCCACGCGCTGGCGCTTGATGAAACCCGCGAAGTGTTCGAGCCGGTGCTTTGGGAATGCCCCGAAAGCTGGGACGGGCGGGCGGAACAGGTCTGGTTTCGTGGGTCACATGGCGATGTGGGCGGCATGCTTGGCGGCTATGACGCGGCGCGGCCCCTGTCGAATATCCCGCTGGTCTGGATGCTGGAAAAGCTGGAAAGCTGCGACGTGCGCCTGCCGGACGGATGGCGCGCGCGTTTCGTGACCGATGCGGACGCGCCTATGGTGGGGACGTGGCGCGGCTGGGGCAAGATGTTCCTGCTGCGCAAGCGTCGGGTCGTTGGGCGGGATCGCTCGGAACGCATTCACGAAAGTGCCCGATCACATGTTGAATCGGGACGTCTTAAGGCCACCGGACCGGATGGATCGCCAGTCGTACTTTCACCTTCGGTGGACGCCTGAAGGCCTGTTCAGGCCATGGTGTCGGACGGCAGGTCCCCCATGGCTTCGCGCCAGTGGCGACGGCAGAGCGAGACGTAGGTTTCATTGCCGCCAATCTGAACCTGCGCGCCCTCGCGCAGCACGGCCCCGGTTTCGTCCTGACGCACGACCATGGTGGCTTTCTTGCCGCAATGGCAGATCGTGCGCACCTCGCGCATTTCGTCCGACAGCGCGAGCAGCGCGGCAGAACCAGGGAACAGCTTGCCTTGGAAGTCGACGCGCAACCCGTAGCACATGACCGGCACGCGCAGATCGTCCACGGCGCGCGCCAGCTGCCAGACCTGATCTTCGGTCAGGAACTGGGCTTCGTCGATGAAGACGCAGGTGACCGGACCTTGAACGAGGCGGGTTTGAAGCTGCGCGAACAGATCCGTGTCCGGGCCGAATGTGTCCGCGTCCTCAGAAATACCAATCCGCGAGGCGATCTTGCCCTTGCCGGCACGATCATCAAACCGCGCGGTCAGAAGGTACGTCTGCATGCCGCGTTCGCGGTAGTTGTGGGATGCCTGCAAAAGCACGGTCGATTTGCCGGCATTCATGGTCGAGTAGTGAAAGTAGAGCTTGGCCATGCGCGCGGTGATAGGACGGTGTTGCGGGCGTGCGCAAGAGGGTTGCTGCGGAAAGTCCCGCCGGGATGGGAGGCGGGCTTTCCTGCAGACGGGAATACGCCTCCCCTGGCGGGATGCAAAGGGAGGCGTACCCGTAGTATCCGGCGTAACAGTGCCGGAAACTCACACATGCCCGCGACGTCACAAGCAATTATTGAATGACAAATCGGGCTTAAGTTATTAATGGGAAAAGACTTGTAACATTCCCCGGTTTTGGGAATGGGTGGTAGACTCGGAGCATGGGTATGGGCGTCGTCGGAAGCTATTTGAAGAAACATTCGGAGGCCCTCGTCAAGGACGTGGGAATCGAGGCGGCGTGCAAGCTGACTGGCAAGTCAAAGGCGACACTGGGGCGCTATTATTCGGCCCATGACGAACACGAAGACCGGTTCATGCCGATCGACGCCGTGGTTGCGCTTGAAGAGGCGGCCTCGTATCCGCATGTCACCGCAGCGCTTGCCGAATTGCAGGGCATCACGCTGTCCCATGACGAACGCCGCCGCAATACCGACGAAAAGGGTGGGGTGAACTCCGATGTGATCGCCCTGAGCCAGCGATTTGCCGTGCTGATGGCGGAATATAGTCAGTCGATCGAAGACGGGATCATCACCGTGACCGAGGCCAAACGGCTTTTGCGCGAGACGGTGGCGCTACAGCAAGTCCTTGTGGACATGAAGCTGCATCTCGAAGAGGAAACGGTCTAGGGCGATGGAGGATGGCCAGAACCGCCGCCCCCTGACAGCAGCCGAACAGTATGTGCCGGAGCTGTTGCAGGAGTTTCTGGTCGGCCTTGAGGCCACGTCGCACTCGGCGGATGTCTGGCGGCTGATTGTCCGTCTGGGGCGGACATTGAACCTGCCTTATATCGACTTCATTTCGGCCAATAACTACGCCGACTGGAAAAAAACACTCTTTATCCGCACCTCTTACGATTCGACCTGGCTCAATGCGGTCAACAAAGACCCGGACCTGGCCAAGTGGTCCTATTTCCGTACGCACGCGATGCACCACCTGACACCGATTGCGGTCGGGCTGGAGTTTGTCGACGAGTACCACCATATCCCCGAGGCGCGCTACAAGGTGCTGCGCGAAGCCGCTTCACGTGGCATCCGTGCCGGCTTCTCGATTCCACTGCGGGTGCATGCGCCCGCGCAGGCCGCGTTAATCACGTTTTCCGGCAATCACAGCAAGCGGGACATGAAGCGGATCATCCAGACGCATGGATGGGTTCTGAATGCCGCTGCGCTGATGGGACATCAGCGCTACATGATGCATTTCGCGGCCGAGTTCGTCGAGCGGAACGCGATTTCCGACAAACAGCGCGAGTTGCTGGAAATGATCGGTGCCGGGTTGCAGGACAAGGTTATCGCGGAACAATTGGGAATTTCAGTGTCTGCGGTGCGTCAGCGTATGAACAACCTTCTGAACAAGACCGGCTTGAGCAATCGCGCCGAACTGGCAGCACTCGCGATGAGTTCCGGTTTGTTGCCCGACCCGCTCAGCCATCGCGGGGAAGGCCGGGATTCTGTGCTGGTGGAAATGGGTGTCTCTGAAAACGGTCCGGGCAAGTTTCGCAGCCGCTAGGGAAAGCCCCGGTTTTTCGGGGGACAAAAAAATTGGGTGTCCCGGATAACCGGAACACCCAGACGTCATGAAATGACCTACAGGAAAACCGATGTGCACGGGTGTGCATCTCGATTGATCCTCTGCACGGGACAGCACAGAGCAGAAGGTGATTGGAGAATTCTCCGCCCGAACGCCCGATCCGCGACCGCCTGGGGATGCAGCCATGTGCGGCTCAAGCTCCTTCCAAAGACGAGATTACCTTAGGGAAGAGTGCGTGTCTGGTAAGGAATCCCAAACTATTGGGTAATGCGTGACTGTTAATTTTGACAGTATTTGCCGAATCCACTGGTGAATTAGACAGTGGCTTGATGCTGGTTGGCATCGCGAATTCGAATCGCCAACCGCAAATGATCCAAATCAATGTCGGCGCAAAAGTACCGAACCGACCGAGTACCCGGCACCGAAGGAACAGATCATGCCGTGTTCGCCCGGAGCGATGTCATCGGAGTATTTCGAGAAGGCAATGATCGACCCGGCGGACGAGGTGTTCGCGTAGTCTTGAAGAATATTGGGTTGCTCATCAGGCTCGGGGCTGCGTCCAAGGACTTTCTTGCCAATGAAGTCGTTCATTGTCTTGTTGGCCTGGTGCAGCCAGATGCGACGCAAGTCATCCTGTCCGATACCTTCGGTGGCAAGGTGATCGAGCATGTGCTGGGACACAAGGGGCAGCACTTCTTTGAACACCTTGCGACCATTCTGCATGAACTGCATGTCGCGGCGATCCTTGAGCCCGTCCGGGCGCGAACGGCGCAGGAAACCGTTATTATTGCGGATGTTGTTGGAGAACTGTGTCGCGCAGCGGGTCGAGATCACTTCGAAATAATCACTCTTGGCGTCCTCGCAGCGTTCCAGAACAGTCGCCGTGGCCACGTCGCCGAAGATGAAGTGGCAGTCGCGGTCGCGCCATTCCAGGTGCGCCGAACAGATTTCGGGGTTCACGACGATGGCCTTGCGAACCGATCCCGAGCGGATCATGTCGGCGGCGGCCTGAATACCGAACGTCGCCGAGGAACAGGCGACATTCATGTCGAAGGCAAAGCCGTTGGCTCCCAGCGCGCTCTGTATTTCGACAGCGACCGCAGGATAGGCGCGTTCCATGTTGGAGGCAGCGCAGATCACGAGATCAATGTCTTCCGCACCGACGCCGGCCTGACCAAGTGCCTTCTGGCAGGCGTCCAGCGCCATTTCGCACATGAGCGAGGGCTCGTCATCGCTGCGTTGGCGCAGGAGCGGGTGCATGACAGTCGGGTCCAGCACGCCCGTCTTGTCGATCACGTAGCGCTGGTTGATGCCGGATGCCTTGACGATGAACTCGGTCGAGGAATGCGGGATCGGTTCCACCGTGCCCGCGGCAATTGCGTCGGCGTTCTGAGCGTTTACCAGATCGGCAAAAGCGTTAAAGCTTTCGACCAACTCGTCATTGGTGATCACGTTTTCAGGTGTGAAGACACCGGTGCCGGTGATGGCGGGCTGGTACATAGAGGGCCTCATGCGGTTCTGGTGGTGGTCAGATAGCACCAGGTTGGCCGGCCGGGTCAAGGGTTTCCGCAGGGTAAGCTGGTGGCGTTTGGCCTTGGTTTGCTGGGGTCGGAGGGGTGCAGGCCCCTCTTGGACCGCGGGCCCAATTCATCCCCGGGGTATTTTTGGCAAATGGAAGAGATGTTCAGATGAAAGGGTCGTCGGGGTAGCCGACACCGGCAAGGTAAAGTCCTTGGGGCGGGCAGACAGGGCCACATGCCGCGCGGTCGCGAGCGGCAAGCGCGTTGGCTACGTCACCCGGCGTCCAGGCACCTGCGCCGACCCGTTCGAGCGTGCCGACAAAGCTGCGGACCTGATTGTGCAGAAAGGAGCGGGCGCGGACGTGAAAGTGGATTTCCGGCCCCCAGAGCGTATCGACACGTTCGACGCGCAGTTCATCAAGGGTTTTGACCGGGCTGGCGGCCTGGCAGATGGTGCTGCGGAAAGTGGTGAAATCGTGATGACCGATCAGGTGGTCGGCGCCGCGCTGCATGGCGTCTGCGTCCAACCTGTGGTTCACGCGCCAGACGAGGCCGGATTGATGCGTCGCAGGGGCGCGGCGCATGAGGATGCGAAAGAGGTAGCGCCGCTCAACCGCCGAGAAGCGGGCGTGCCAGTCATCCGGGACGCGGGCGGCGTTTCGAATGGCGACGGGGGCGGGTTTCAGATGGTGATTCAGTGCCTCGGACAGGCGGAAGGGGTCCCAGTCCTTGGACATGTCGCAATGGGCGACCTGAGCGAGGCCGTGCACGCCCGCATCGGTGCGTCCTGCGGCGGCGATCGTGTGTGGGCCGGGTTCGAGGCGCGCAAGCGCGGCTTCGATGGCTCCCTGCACCGAGGGCTGATCCGCCTGGCGCTGCCAGCCGGCAAAGGGGTGTCCGTGGTATTCGACCTGAAGGGCATATCTGGGCATGGGCGCGCTTTAGACGATTCCAAGGGGGAAATGAAGCGGTCTTGGGCCACTGGAAAAGGGCGGGGGCAGGGCTTAGGTTCGAAGCGAAGCAGTCAAAGGGGCCGTTGGTTTGGTCATTTCCACAATTGCGGACAGCGTGACACGCGGGGTCGAAGCCATCGGCGACGCGGTGTCAGAGGCGTTGTTCGAGCCGGTGATCCGTTTGGGGGTGACCGGGTTGGCGCGGTCGGGCAAGACCGTTTTCATCACCTCTTTGGTGGCCAACCTGATGGATCGGGGGCGTATGGGGCAGCTGGTGGCGGCCTCGGAAGGCCGCATAGAGGCAGCGTTTCTGCAGCCGCAACCGGATGTCACGGTGCCGCGTTTTGATTATGAGACACATCTTGCGGCCCTGACCGGGCCGGAACCGCGTTGGCCTGACAGCACGCGGGCGATCAGCGAATTGCGCCTGTCGCTTAGGGTACGCCCTTCGGGATTGCTCTCGGGGTTGCAGGGGCCGCGTACGATCCACCTTGATATCGTGGACTATCCGGGGGAGTGGTTGCTGGACCTCGCGCTGCTTGACAAAAGCTATGCGCAGTGGAGTGGTGAGGTTCTGGAGCGCATTGCCGGGCGCGCCGAGGCCGAAGCCTATTGCGCGTTGATGCAGGCTGCAGATGGTGCAGCGGAACTTGATGAGCCGAGCGCCAAGGCGCTTGCCGCGGCCTTTACCGATTACCTCAACGCGGCGCGGAACGCGGGGTATTCCGATTGCACGCCGGGGCGGTTTTTGCTGCCGGGCGACCTTGAGGGATCGCCGGTTCTGACCTTTGCGCCCCTGCCAGAGGTGGTGCGGGCCGGGAAGCGGTCCTTGTGGCGGGCGTACGAGCGGCGGTTCGAGGCCTATAAGGCCCAGGTGGTGAAGCCGTTTTTCCGGGACCATTTCGCACGGATTGACCGGCAGGTGGTGCTGGTCGATGTGCTTGGCGCGATCCATAACGGGCCGCGCGCCGTGGAAGACATGCGGGGCGGGCTGGCAGATATCCTGTCGGCGTTTCGACCGGGACGGAATGCGTTTCTGAGCCGGTTGCTGTTGGGCAAGCGGGTGGAGAAGATCCTGTTTGCCGCAACCAAAGCGGATCATTTGCATCATTCCCAACACCCCCAGCTGACCGCGATCATGCAGGCGCTGACCCGCGATGCGGCGGACCGCGCACAGTTTGCCGGGGCTGAAACCAGCGCATTGTCGCTGGCGGCGCTCAGGGCGACGGTGGAGGAAACGGTTGCGCATGACGGGAAGGCGCTTGATTGCGTGCGCGGGCGGTTGCTCGATACCGGGCGCCAAGCGGCGTTTTATCCAGGGGCATTGCCCGATGATCCATCGCAATTGCTGGTTCCCGCTCGGGACGGGGCCGAAACCTGGCTTGGTCAGGACTATGAGGTGATGAAATTTGCGCCCGCGCCGCTGAGCTTGCGCCCAGGTGAGGGGCCGCCGCACATCCGGCTGGACCGGGCGGCGCAATTCCTGATTGGAGATCGGTTGTGACCAACGGGCCTGTGTTGATTGATTTGGACGACAAGCCGTCCGTGAACGTGGCCGAAGCCGCGCCGGTGCCGGATGTGACGCCGCCTTTGCCGGAGGGGCAAGCGATGCAGGTCGCGGCGCGGTTGGGCGCGCGGAGGCCGTCACGGCTTGCGCGGTGGTTCTGGGCGCTGCTGGCGGCGTTTTTCGGGGCGGTTGTTTCAGTGGCGGCTTGGGATTTCGTGACCGGGATGGTCGCGCGGTCACCGGTTCTGGGATGGGCCGTGACCGGATTGGGCGCGGCGTTGCTGCTGGTGGCTGTGGCCATGATGTTCAAGGAGCTGGCCGGGTTCGCGCGGTTGCGCCGGGTCGACCAGCTGCGGCAGCAGGCGGATGCGGCACAAGCGGGCGGGACGCTGGCCGAGGCGCGCGTGGTCGTAGACAATCTGACCCGGTTCTATCGCGGTCGCGAGGATACGCGTTGGGGCCGGGAGCGGCTGGCGGAGCGACGCGGAGACGTCATGGATGGCGATGCCCTGTTGCAGCTGGCCGAAGCCGAGGTGATGGCTCCTCTGGACGCAGCAGCACGGCGGGAAGTGGAGGCGGCTGCACGGCAGGTGGCGACCGTCACTGCGCTGGTGCCGTTGGCGCTTGCGGATGTGGTGGCGGCGTTGACGGCCAATATGCGGATGATCCGGCGTGTGGCCGAGATTTACGGCGGGCGCGCAGGAACGCTGGGCAGTTGGCGCCTGTTCCGGGCAGTGATGACGCATCTCGTGGCCACCGGGGCCGTCGCCGTGGGCGATGACCTGATCGGAACGCTGGCGGGGGGCGGTGCGCTGGCCAAGTTGAGCCGCCGGTTTGGCGAGGGGCTTGTGAACGGTGCCCTGACCGCGCGCGTTGGGGTCGCGGCTATGGAAGTGTGTCGACCCTTGCCCTTTGGCGAGGGGCGGCGTCCCTCGGTTTCCGGGTTGGTCAAAAGGGCGTTGACCGGGCTGTTTGATCGCTGAACCCGTCTTTTTTGATCTGGCGCATGGAGGCGCAGCGGCGGCTTTGACAGTCTGAGGCCATGAAAGATCATGGCCATTCTCAAAGCGAAGTCGAAAAAAGGATCGGTGCCCCGCCAGGGCGGGGATATCTGCGCGATCTTGTGTATGGCGGGATCGACGGATCGGTCACGACCTTTGCCATTGTCGCGGGGGTCGCGGGCGCCGGGCTGTCGCCGATGATCATTGTTGCGCTGGGGTTGGCGAATGTGCTGGCGGACGGGTTTTCGATGGCGGCGGGAAATTACTCGGGAACCAAGGCGGAGCTGGATCATGCGCGCCGGTTGCGGGGGGTTGAGAAGCGGCATCTGCGTGAGCACCCCGAGGGAGAACGCCGGGAGATAAAGGAAATCCTGCGCCTGAAGGGGCTGGAGGGGGAGGTTCTGGAGGCGGCGGCGGATGCGATTGCGGCCAACGAAGAGGCCGCCATTCAGTTGATGCTGGAAGGCGAATACGGTTTGGCCGGTGTGGATCCGCACCCGATGCGGGCCGCTGTGGCGACGTTCTTGGCGTTTCTTGTGGCCGGGCTGATTCCACTTTTGCCTTTTGTTTTCAGTGTATTGGACGCATTTACATGGTCTGCGGCGATGACGGGGGTTGTCTTTTTTGTCATCGGCGCAAGCAAATCATTTTGGTCGCCGGAGCCGTGGTGGCGGTCGGGGTTCGAGACGCTGGCGATCGGCGGTGCGGCAGCCGCGATTGCTTTTGGTGTGGGGTCACTATTCCACCCGTGAGCGAGGGGCAAGAGGCGCCGTTGGGACGCCTCCGGCGGGAGTATTTTGGGCAAAATGAAGGGGGTGTTGGGTGCAAAACCCCTTGCGGTTTTGCGTCGGTATCACGTCGGTATTGCGTCGGTTTGAACCGTCACTCTTGCAGATGGGGCGGGACTTTGCCCTGCATCCCCATGCTCAGCCGCTTGCCGAGGCGATGGGCGACCATGGACCAGGCGCGCGCCTGATCGGGCGAGAGTTCTTCGGACAGGACCGTGTCGAGCATGGCCAGCCAGGGTTCGAAATGGGCCAGTTGCATCGTGCTCGCCTGATTATGGGCTTTGAGCGGATTGCCCTGATAACTGTTCTCGCCCAGCAGAGTGCTGCGCCAGAAGCTTGCCACCCGGGCCACATGTGCGGGCCAGGCATCGTCTGTCACGGTCGCGGCAAATACGGGGCCAAGCGTGTCATCCCCCCGGATGCGATCATAAAACAGCGCGGTCACGTGGTCGATCTGCTCGGCGCTCAGGGTGGCTTCGGCGGTGGGCGTAGAGGTCATGGCAAAGGTCCGTCAATCGTTACCCGGTCAGGAAACCGGAGCGTTGACGCAAGGGCAATGATACGCATTGCCGCGCCCGGGCCCGTCAGCGTAGGATCGGGACGCCGCCGGGACCCTTCTGGCGTTCGACGACGCTGGCGCGCAGGCTGCGCCCGATTGTGTGTGCCAGCGCCGACCACGAGGCGGCCTGTTCGGGGGCGAGTTCCTGTTTCAGGGTCATGTCAAACAGTGCTAGCCACGGTTCGAACATGCCGGGGCGGACGTTTTGTGCCTGTTTGTGAATCTGGGCCGGGTTTCCGTCATAGCTGCGCTCGTAAAGGATCGCGTTGGCCCAGAACCGGGTGATCTTTTCCTCATGCGCGAGCCAGTCGCGCACGTGGACGGAAAAGACCGGGCCGAGACCCGGGTGCTGGCGGATTTGCGCATAGAACGCGGCAACAACGCGGGCGATGTCGTCGCGGGAGATGTCAAAGCGGGGTGGGATGGGGGACATGTTCAGGTCTCGCTCTCTGTGTGGGCACACTAGTGTTGCAGGCAAGAAGGGAAAAGAGCCAAAGCGCCGCGTTTCAACCCTCTGGACGCTGGTTTCGCGCGGGCCTATAAGACGGGCATGATGATGCACCGTTCCGCGATCATTATTCGAATTATATGCCCGGCGCTCTGACCCACGAGCCGCCGGGACAAGGCGTTTGAGATGTCGCGCCGCCCCAGACCATTCCGATACGACCGATAGATGAAGGACGCCAAAGATGTGCGCCGATACGCCTGAATACAAAGACACCCTGAACCTGCCCAAGACCGATTTCCCGATGCGTGCAGGGCTGCCCAAGCGCGAGCCGGCTTGGTTGGAGCGTTGGGAGAAGATCGGGGTTTATGACAAGCTGCGTGAGAAAGAAGGGCGCGATCCCTTCACGCTGCACGATGGTCCGCCCTATGCCAACGGGCACCTGCATATCGGCCACGCGCTCAACAAGACGATCAAGGACATGATCGTACGCTCGCACCAGATGATGGGGTATGACAGCCGTTACGTGCCGGGCTGGGATTGTCACGGGTTGCCGATCGAATGGAAGATCGAGGAACAGTACCGTGCCAAGGGTCAGGACAAGGACGCGGTTGACGTGGTCGAGTTCCGTCAGGAATGCCGTGCCTTTGCCGACAAGTGGGTCGACATCCAACGCGAGGAATTCAAGCGGCTGGGCATCACCGGCAATTGGGAAAACCCCTATCTGACAATGGATTACCACGCCGAGGCGGTGATTGCCGGGGAGTTCATGAAGTTCCTGATGAACGGTACGCTTTACCAGGGGTCCAAGCCCGTGATGTGGTCGCCGGTGGAGAAGACCGCGCTGGCCGAGGCGGAGATCGAGTATCACGATCACAAGAGCCACACGATCTGGGTCAAGTTCCCCATCGTGCGGGCGGTGGAGAAGACCGGGGCACGCTCGCAGCTTCTTGGCGTGAACGTCGTGATCTGGACCACGACCCCGTGGACGATCCCGTCGAACCGCGCCGTGGCGTTCAACCCGGACCTCTCCTATGGCCTTTACAAGGTCACGGCGGCGCCGGAGGGCAACTGGGCCCAGAAAGGCGAGCATTACCTATTGGCAGACAACCTGGCCGAGGACGTGATGAAGGCGGCCAAGGTCGAGGAATTCGTGCGCAAGCGCGATGTGAGCGCCGAGCAGCTTGACCTTTTGATCTGTGCGCACCCGCTGCGCGGGGTCTCGGGTGGCGAAGGCGAATGGGACTATGATGTGCCGATGCTGCCCGGCGACCATGTGACCGACGAGGCCGGAACCGGGTTCGTGCACACTGCGCCGAGCCATGGTGCAGATGACTTTATCCTTGGGGTGAAGCACGGGCTTCAGATGACCCATAACGTGATCGAGGACGGATCGTTCCGGGCGTCGCTGCCGTTGTTTGGCGGCGAGGTTATCATCACGCCCAAGGGCAAGGAGGGTGGCGCCAACACGGCGGTGATCAACAAGCTGGCCGAGGTTGGTGCGCTGATTGCGCGGGGCCGGGTGACGCATAGCTATCCGCATTCTTGGCGCTCGAAGGCGCCGGTGATCTTCCGCAACACGCCGCAATGGTTTGCCGCCGTCGATCGGGACATCGAGGACGGGCAGGGCGAGATGGGCGATACCATCCGCGAGCGGGCGCTGAATTCGATCGACAAGCTGGTGAAATGGACGCCGCAGGCGGGCCGCAACCGACTTTATTCGATGATCGAGAGCCGCCCGGACTGGGTGCTTTCACGCCAGCGGGCCTGGGGCGTGCCGCTGACCTGTTTTGTGAAGAAGGATGCGTTGCCAAGTGACGAAGGGTTCCTGTTGCAGGACCCGGCGGTGAACGCGCGGATCGTGGAAGCGTTCGAGGTTGAAGGCGCGGATTGCTGGTATGCCGAGGGCGCGAAGGCGCGGTTCCTTGGCAATGAGTATGATCCGGAAGAATGGGTGCAGGTCTATGACGTGCTGGACGTCTGGTTTGACAGTGGATCGACCCATGCGTTTGTGCTGCGCGACCGGGAAGACGGGACCAAGGACGGGATTGCCGACGTCTACATGGAAGGCACCGACCAGCATCGCGGCTGGTTCCATTCCTCGCTGTTGCAGGCCTGTGGCACCAAGGGGCGCGCGCCTTATCGCAACGTGGTGACCCACGGGTTCACGCTGGACGAGAAGGGCAACAAAATGTCCAAGTCGCTTGGCAATACCATCGTGCCTGAGAAGGTCGTGCAGCAATACGGCGCCGATATCCTGCGTCTGTGGGTTGCTCAGACCGATTACACCGCCGATCAGCGGATCGGGCCGGAAATCCTCAAGGGGGTTGCGGACAGCTATCGCCGGTTGCGCAACACGATGCGGTTCATGCTGGGGTCCTTGTCGGAATTCAGCGAAGCGGATCGGGTGGAACTGGCGGATATGCCGGAGCTGGAACGCTGGGTGTTGCATCGCCTTGCCGAGCTGGATCACAAGGTACGCACCGGATACGCGGCGTTTGATTTCCAGGGTGTGTTCAGCGCCGTGTTCAACTTTGCCACGGTGGACCTGTCGTCTTTCTATTTCGACATCCGCAAGGACGCGCTTTATTGCGACGGGGATACGCCGCGCCGCCGCGCCGCGCGCACGGTGCTTGATATCCTTTATCATCGTCTGACCACCTGGCTGGCGCCGATCCTTGTTTTCACCATGGAAGAGGTCTGGCTTGAGCGGTTCCCGGGCGATGAGTCCTCGGTGCATCTCGTGGACTTCCCGGACACGCCGGCTGATTGGCTGAACGAGCCGCTGGCCGCGAAATGGGCGCAGGTGCGCGAAGTGCGCCGTGTCGTGACCGCGGCGCTTGAAATCCAGCGGACCGATAAGGTAATCGGGGCGTCGCTTGAAGCGGCACCGACCGTTCATGTACGCAATGAAGAGGTGCTGATCGCGCTGAAGGGCGTGAATTTTGCCGATGTCTGCATCACATCGAGCGTCTCCCTGACCGGTGATCCGCTGCCTGCCGAAGCCTTCCGCATGCCTGAGGTTGAAGGCGTGGGCGTGGTCTTTGAAAAGGCGGACGGTGCGAAATGTCAGCGGTGCTGGAAAATCCTGCCGGATGTGGGCAGCCACGCGCATGCGGCGGTCTGCGGCCGTTGTGACGAGGCATTGAGCTGATTAGGAGCCGGCCTCCAACCGCATGATGAATTGGGGGCCAGCCCCCAAACCCCCGGAGTATTTCGGGCAAAATGAAGAGACGGGCGCCTTGCTTGCGGGGCGCCTTTTTCATTGGCAGGATGGGGTATGGAAGAGCGCTGGATGGAGAGCCCCTTGGGGGCAATGAGGATCGTCGCAGAGGACGGGGCGATTGTTGCGTTGGATTGGGGCGGCGTGCCGGAGCGCTCGTCAGATTGTGCCGTTTTGCAGGATGCGGAGGCGCAGTTGGCAGACTATTTTGTCGGGGGGCGGGAAGTATTCGACCTGCCTTTGCGCGTTCGTGGCTCGGCGTTTCAGCGCGCGGTTTGTGACGCGATGCGGGCGATCCCTTTCGGGTACACGCGGACTTATGGTGAGATCGCGGCCGATCTGGGTGTGCCCGCGCAGGCGGTCGGGCAGGCCTGTGGCGGCAATCCGATCCCGATCCTCATTCCCTGTCATCGCGTGATGGGGGCCAAGGGGCTGACAGGCTTCTCCGGCGCGGGCGGGGTTGAAAGCAAGGTTTGGCTTCTGCGCCACGAGGGGGCGGGCGGGTTCCTGATCTGAGGTTTTGGGCGAAACCGTTCCGCGTGCTAAACTGTGTCCTGCGCCAGCAGGAGATTTTTGTATGGAACGCAGACTTGCCGCGATCCTCGCCGCCGATATGGTCGGGTTTTCGCGGATGATGGAACAGGATGAAGAGGGGGTGCTGTCCCGCCAGAAGCGGCATCGCCGCGAGTTGATCGACCCCGAGATAGCCCGCAACCGGGGACGAATCGTCAAGACGACAGGCGACGGAATGCTGGCCGAGTTCGCCTCGGCACAGGATGCAGTGCGATGTGCGATCGACATTCAATCGGACATGGCCCGGCGGGAAGCGAGTTTGGAAGACGACCGGCGCATCGTCTATCGCGTCGGGATCAATATCGGCGACGTGATTGTGGACGAGGAGGACGTATTCGGTGACGGAGTGAATGTTGCGGCGCGGCTCGAGGCATTGGCGGAACCTGGTGGGGTGGCGATTTCGGACATCGTGCACCAGACGGTGCTTGACCGGCTGGGTGAACATTTCCGCGATCTGGGCAGCCAGCGCGTCAAGAACCTCACCCGGCCGATCCGGGTTTGGCAATGGAGCCTTGAGCGGCCCGAACCGCCCCCCGAGTTTCGGGAAGCGCGTGCGCAGCATGTGCGCTATGCCCGGTCGGCGGATGGAACGCAGATCGCCTGGGCGGAGACCGGACAAGGAAAGCCGGTTTTCAAGGCACCGAACTGGATGACTCATCTTGAGTACGAATGGGGGAACCCTCTTTGGTCCGGGTTCCTGCGGCGGTTCTCGGAGAATACGCGGCTGATCCGGTTCGATCAGCGGGGCAATGGCCTTTCGGATTGGGACGTGCCCGAGATTTCCAGTGATGCCATGATCGCGGATATGGAAGCGGTCGTGGCGGCGTCGGGGTTGGACCGTTTCGCGATCTTCGCGGCCAGCCAGGGGGCGGGGTTTTCGATCCGCTACGCTCTGCGCCACCCCGAGAAGGTCAGTTGCCTCGTGATCTGGGGCGGCTATCTTCAGGGGCGGTTGATGCGGGAGAGCCAGGAGGAAACCTTGCTCTACGACGCGGCCTGCAGGATGATCAAAGATGGCTGGGGTCTGCCCAACCCGATCTTTCGACAGTTCTTCACATCGAGCTTTGCCCCCGGATTGGCACCGGAGCAGCAGAAGGCCTTTGACGAAATGCAGCGGCTGACGGTGTCTTCAGAAAATGCGCTGGAACTGTTCAGGATGAACGCGCGGCTTGATTGTGTCGAAGAGGCGCGAAGGCTTGGTGTGCCGGTGCTGGTGTTGCATGCCTCGGGCGACCGCATTGCGCCGGTATCGCAAGGCAGGTTGATGGCGCGGTTGATCGATGGGGCCGAATATGCGGAATTCGCTGGCGACGATCATTTCATGTTCGAAGGGTCGGCCACCTTCGATGACATGTGCGCCGAGGCGCTTGCCTTTATCGACCGGCACGATTGACCCGGATCACAGCGTTTCGCGGTAGATCATCTGTTGCGCGGCCCCGGCGACCAGCAGGTAGGCGGAGGTGGCGACGAGGCCCCAGTGGGCCCAGCTTTCGGGATGGAAATCGACCCAGGCCGCCCAGCCGGCAAAGAAGGTCCAGGCGACGGCCATGGGCAGGGAAACAAGGCGCCAGCGTTCGGTGCGGACCGGGTGGATGAACTTGATCGGCAGGAACATGGCGATGGCCAGAACCGTGACGAGGGCGAGGCTCACCCAGAAGTTCGGCTCAACCGCGAAGATCACGATCACCAGCATGTTCCAGCATCCGGGGAAGCCGGAAAAGGAGTTGTCCTTTGTTTTCATGCGCGTGTCGGCAAAATAGAGAGCCGAGGTAAAGGTGATCACGATGATCGCGAACCAACCGGTCCAGCCGTCCATGAGCCCGGATTTGAAGAGGGCGAAGGCCGGGATGAAGACATAGGTCAGGTAGTCGATGATCAGGTCGAGCAATACACCGTCGAACTCCGGCGCGTATTTCTTGACATGATAGCGGCGTGCCATTGGGCCATCGAATCCGTCGACGACGAAGGCCACAACCAGCCAGAGGAACATGAGGCTCCATTTGCCGTCAACGGCGGCCAGCATGGCCAGCATGGCGAAAACCGCGCCGGTGGCGGTGAAGAGATGAACGGCGAGGGCGCGGGCGTGTTTGGTCATGGGGCACTCATGCCGCAAAAGGCGGAGGGGCGCAACTTTTTGGGCGGATGGAAATGCCTGCGACGCGGGTATTCATCGAGGGCGGAGGGCGCGAATAGCGGCTTGCACGGTTTCGGGAAGGGTTGTGTCGGCGTCTGGCGGGGCGGCATCCAGGGCGGAGGCGACGTCTTTGACGAGGATGCCAATGGTGTTTTCCGGGTCGAGACCATCGCGCGCGAACTCGATGTCGTTGAAGCCGGAGGCGAACCAGTTTTGCCCGGAAGAAGTGTGGATCAAACTCAGCAGAGCGGTTTCGTCAATTCCGGCGACGTCGGCCCAATCGAGCACAAGCCGGGTCATGGCTGTGTTGGAGGCGGCGAGCAGGTTGTTGAGCACCTTGGCCTGCATGCCGGTTCCGAATCCGCCCATGCGGTGAAAATGCGCACCCATGACATCAAACAGGGGCTGGTGGCGATCAAGCGCGTCGGTGTCTCCGCCCAGCATGAAGGACAGGCGCGCCTCTTCTGCGGCGATGGCGGCGCCCGACATGGGGGCATCTATCAGGGTGATATGCGCGGGAATGCGGTTGCGCAGATCAGTGACATAGCGCGGGCTGAGCGTGGAGGAGATGATCACCGATTGCAGATTGGGGGCTGTTGCGAGGTTCTGGGCGCCGAACAGCACGTCGTCGGTCTGGGCAATGTCGCGCACAACCGTGATGAGGGTGCGGAGATGGGCGCCGAACTCGGGCAGGGGGCGCATGTGGGGGGCGAGGGGGCCGAATTCTTCGGGTGGTCGGACGTCGAACCCCAACGCATCAAATCCGGCGGCGCGCAGGGCGGCGAGCATGGGAGCCCCCATGCGGCCACAGCCAGCCACGCCGATGCCGGTGAGCGACACGGCTCTAGTCCAGCCCGGCGATGATGGCGCGCAGTTCGGCGAGCCCGTCGCCCTTTTCGGAAGAGGTCAGCACGATCTCAGGGAAGGCGGCGGGGTGTTTGGAGAGCTTTTCCCGAACCTGTTTCAGCACCTTCTCTCGGTCCTTTTCCTTGACCTTGTCGGCCTTGGTCAACACTGCCTGAAAGGTCACGGCAGAGCTGTCGAGAAGGGACATGATTTCCTCGTCCACGGCCTTGATCCCGTGGCGGGTGTCGATCAGGACGAAGGCGCGGCGCAGGTTGGCGCGGCCCAAGAGGTATTGTTTCAGCAGCTTCTGCCATTTCTCCACCACAGCGAGTGGTGCGTTGGCATAGCCATAGCCGGGCAGGTCGACGAGGTAATGGCTGTCGGACAGGGTGAAAAAGTTGATTTCCTGAGTGCGGCCCGGTGTGTTGGAAGCGCGCGCGAGGCGGGTACGGTTGGTCAGGGCGTTGATCAGGCTGGATTTGCCCACGTTGGAGCGGCCCGCGAAGCAGACTTCGACCCGGTCGGACGGGGGCAGGCCGGACATGGCCACGACGCCCTTGAGAAAGTCGCTGTTGGCGCCATCAAAAAGCTTGCGCCCTTTTTCAACGGCAAAGGGGTCGAGGTCTTCGACAAGCGGGAAAGGCAGTTGCATCAGAGCACCTCTGCGGGGGAATCTAGGGCGATGTCGCCGGATTTCGTGACCACACCGTAGACGCCAAATTCCTGATGACCAAACACCTCGTTCAAAACGCCCAGCGTGTCGGCATCGCGATGGCCAGTGTCGGGGTTTGCGGTGGTTGCGAGACAGCGGGTGATCGGTTCGCGGATTTCGATTTCGGCGGTGCCGATGCGCAGCGTCTTGCCGATCCAGTCGAATTCTTCCCACGGGGCAAAGCCATCGAGCCAGATATTGCCGCGCCAGCGCTCGGTCGAGAGTTTGCGACCCATGCGGCCTTCGACGGCGCGGTGCGACGCGGTGGTGTGGATCGAGATCGAGGCAAACATGGTATCGGTCATGCCGTGGTCCCCCGCCGGGACAACGCGGGCCGAAGCGGCGCGGTCGGCGGGCATGATCGGGCGGACCCACTGGATCAGTTTTTCGCCCTGCGTGCTTGGGTCAAATGTGAGATCCCAGAGATCGGGATGGCGAAGCGTGATCCGGCCCGTTGTCTCGTCGGTTTGCGCCGTGATGGCCATCAACGAAGGCGCTTTGGCGGCGCGGGAGAAATTGGCACAGGGGGCCCACTCGCCCACTGTCGTTTTTGCGGCTTCGTGGGCCACGGCCCAGCGGCGATCCCAAGGCAGGGTCTGGCCTTCGGTCAGGGCGACCCGGCCAAGGGCTTCGCGGCCATGGGCCTTGATCGGGTGCCGCCAGAGGGCCGCAACGCGGCCCATCACTTGGCGTCCGGTTTGGGCTTGCGCTTGAAGCTCGACCGGATGTTGCCAAAGACGTCAGGCTTGTAGCCGTGGCTGCGCATGATCAGGTACTGCTGCGTGAAGGTGATCACGTTGTTGGTGATCCAGTAGACCACCAGGCCGCTGGCAAAGCTGCCGAGCATGAACATAAAGACCCAAGGCATCCAGGCAAAGATCATCTGCTGCGTAGGGTCGGTGGGGGCCGGATTCAGTTTCTGCTGAAGCCACATCGAAATACCCAGAAGGATAGGCAGAATGCCAAGGCTGAGGATTTCGAGGAAACCGAGTTCGGGCACCGCGTAGGGAAGCAGGCCGAACAGGTTGAAGATCGAGGACGGATCCGGTGCCGAAAGGTCGGTAATCCAGCCGATCCACGGGGCATGGCGCAGTTCGAGGGTGACGAAGATCACCTTGTAGAGCGAGAAGAAGATTGGGATCTGGATCAGGATCGGCAGACAGCCCGAGGCTGGGTTCACCTTTTCCTTCTTGTAAAGCTCCATCATGCCCTGCTGCATCTTTTGACGGTCGTCGCCGGCGGCCTCCTTGAGGGCTTCCATCTGCGGCTGGAGTTCCTTCATCTTGGCCATGGAGGCGTAGGATTTGTAGGCTAGCGGGAAGACGATGATCTTGATCGCGATGGTGAGGCCGATGATGGCCCAGCCCATGTTGCCAATGAAGCTGTTGAGCCAGTGCAGAAGGGCGAACATCGGTTTGGTCAGGAAGAAGAACCAGCCCCAATCGATGGAATCGAGGAAGCCCTGAACGCCACCCGATTTCTGATAATCGCGGATGGTGGCCCATTCCTTGGCCCCGGCAAACAGTTGCGAGGTGGTAGCGACCGTGCTGCCCTGGGCAACGGTCAGGGTCGGCATGACGGCTTCGGTCTGGTAGATGTCGCGGCGCTCGTCATATTTGGCGACGGATTTGAAGGCGGTACCGGGCTGGGGAATGAGGGTGGCCATCCAGTAGTGATCGGTAAAGCCGATCCAGCCATTCTCGGTCACTTGCGTGACCTCGGCGCGCGCGCCTTCGCGCTGTTCGAACGGGTAGTCCGTCATGCCGTCATAATCGGTTTCGGTCAGCTCGCCATCGGCCATGGCGATCAGACCTTCGTGCAGGATGAAGAAGTTCTTGAGATCTTCGGGCTCCCCATGGCGGGCAAGAATGCCGTAGGGCGCCAGCGACACGGTGCCTGCACCGGTGTTCTCAACCGATTGTTCGACCGAGAACATGTAGTTTTCGTCCAGCGAAATGGTGCGGCGGAAGGTCAGCCCTGCGCCGTTGTCCCATTTCAGGGTAATCGGGGCGGTTTCGGTCAGCTTGTCGCCATTTTCCAAGGTCCACTCGGTGTTGGAGCCAGGAACCTGATCGTAGCTCAGGCCGGCACCGGGCGCCCAGCCATAGAGCGCATAATAGGCGTGCGGCTGGCCCGACGGGGACAGGAAAGAGACAATCGGAGCGCCTTCATCCAGGGTTTCGCGGTAGTCGTTCAGTTTCAGGTCGTCGATGCGACCGCCGACAAGTGAAATCGAGCCGCTCAGGCGGGCGGTGTCGATGTCAACGCGCGGGGCGTCCGGGACGGCTTCGGTTGTGGTTGTCCCGGTTTCGGCCGCGGGGGCAGCCGAAGGCGCGGTGGCGGTCGGCGCCACGGGTACGGAACCATCTGCCGCAATCACGGCGTTGGGGTCTTCCACCGGTTGTTCCGGGGGAGGGAACATGACAAACCAAACCAGGATCACGACGAAGCTGAGCGCTGTCGCGAGGATGAGGTTCTTGTTCTGATCGTCCATTGCCGAAGGCCACCTGTCTTTGAAACGTTGGGGTGGTTCAACAGAGGTGCGCCCCAAAGGTCAAGGGGGTAGTGCCCGATTCTGAGCCCCGAGCGACCCCGATCGGCAGGTTCACCCCGACTTTCGCCCAATTTCGGGGGGAAGACAGAGTTTGGCCTTGTGTTTCTCCATCCATCCGAGCGTATCGGCAAAGGGCATGGGACGGGCGATGCCAAAGCCCTGGACGTGGCGGCAGCCCAATTGAGCAAGCATCGCGTGCTCAGCTGCGTTTTCCACACCTTCGGACAGGGTTTCGAGACCCAGTCGCTCGGCCATGGTGACAATGGCGGCGATCATGCGTTGCTGTTCCGGGTCGCTGTCGACATGCGTGACGAAAGAGCGGTCGATCTTGAGCCGTGATATCGGCATCCGGCGAATCGACGATATCGAGGCATGTCCCGTGCCGAAATCATCAAGGTCGATGGCGCAGCCGAGTTTGGCGAGAGCCTCGACATTGCGCACCACCATGTCGTCGGGTGCCCCGGCGATCACGCTTTCAAGGATTTCGACCGCCAGCCGCGACGGGTCAAGGCCGGTGCGGTCAAGCTCCCAGCGGATCCGGTCGAGCAATGACGGGCTGCGCAGTTCGTCACCGGAAAAGTTCACGCCGACCATGGGGACAATAAGGCCGGCCTCGTCCCACGCGCGCAGGGCGTTCAATGCCTGCGCCAGCATGTAGTCGGCCAGGCGCGACATCTGGCCCGTCTGGGTCAGGACATCGAGGAATTCATAAGGGGCAAGGATGCCGCGCGAGGGGTGCTCCCAGCGGGCCAGCACTTCGAACCCGGTGACCCGTCCGGTGTCGGTCGAAATCTGCGGTTGATACCATGCGCGGATCTGATCGCGTTCCAGCGTGCGGGCAGCTTCGCTTTCTGTTCGACGGCGGGTCACAACCTTGCGCCGCATGTCCGCGGAGAAGGCGCGGATACTCGAATGGCCGGCGCGGCGGGCTTCGGTCATCGCCATTTCCGCCGATTGGATCAAGGCGCGCGCGGTTGCGTCGCGTATCCGAGTAGCCAAGCAAAACCCGATCGAACAGGAGGCATAGATCGATGCCATGCGCAGGGGGACGGGTTCCTCGATCGCGGTTTGCAGGCGCACGGCAAGTTGCAACCCGGTTTCAAGGTCGAGCAGGCGCACAGGATCAAGCGCAATCAGGAAGGTTGCGTCCCCAGAGCGTGCGACGAGATCATCGCTGCGCAGGGCGCGGACAATACGCTCTGCCGTGAATTTCAGCACCTGATCCGCCTCGGCATCTCCATAGGTTTCGCGCAGCCGCGCAAAATCGTCGATCTTGATCGAGAAACACGCGGTTGTGCGCCCGCTGTCGGGCAGGGAGCGCATAAGTGCCTGGAATCGCCTTTCGAACGCGGAGGACAAGAGCGCGCCTGTCAACGCATCGGTTTGCGACGCGCGCCGCTGGTTGGGCGCGGCGGCGGTACCACGCAGGAACAGCAGCGGCAGAGGCAGCAACAAGGCGGCAATCAACAGGCCGGATTCACCCGCGAGCATCCAGGCAGCAAGTGATACGACCGGAATCAGAATAGGCAGACGGCGCCACGATGACGTCTCCGCAGGAGGAGGGGCGGTCCGAAGCAGGTTGAGTAACGGTCCCAGGCGCAGCGGCATGTATCATGTCCCTGATGGCAGCGATTCCCAACAAGGTTAGAGGCACATGTTGACCTGACCGTTAACGCAGCTTGGGGACTTCCGTGTCAATTTGTTCAAATTTTACAGACCCGCGCATCAGCCCCGTAAAATCAAAGAGCTTGGGGTCGAGCATGTGGCTTGGCCGGATGTTCATCAGGGAACGGAACATCACCTGTCGCCGGCCGGGGCTGTTTTTTTCCCATTGATCAAGGATTTGCTTGACCTGCTGGCGCTGCAGCCCGTCCTGAGATCCGCAGAGATCACACGGGATGATCGGGTAGTTCATGTCACGCGCAAACTTCTCGCAATCGGCCTCGGCGACATGCGCAAGCGGGCGGTATACAAAAAGATCGCCCTCTTCATTGACCAGCTTGGGCGGCATGGTTGCAAGACGCCCGCCATGGAAGAGGTTCATGAAGAAGGTTTCGAGAATATCATCACGGTGATGCCCGAGCACGACGGCGGAACACCCTTCTTCGCGGGCAATGCGATAGAGGTTGCCGCGGCGCAGGCGCGAACAGAGCGCGCAATAGGTGCGCCCCTCGGGGACCTTGTCCTTCACAACGGAATAGGTGTCCTGATACTCGACCCGGTGTTCGACCCCCATCTTTTCCAGGAATTCCGGCAATACGGTCGAGGGAAATCCCGGCTGCCCCTGGTCAAGGTTGCAGGCCAGCAGGTCGACCGGCAAAAGGCCGCGCCACTTCAGTTCATGCAAAACGGCGAGCAGGGTATAGCTGTCCTTGCCGCCTGACAGGCAGACAAGCCAGCGTGCTCCACGTTCGATCATGCCGTATTGTTCGATCGCCTCGCGCGTCTGGCGCACGATGCGTTTGCGCAGTTTCTTGAAACTGGCGGAGGACGGTGCGCCGTGGAACAGCGGGTGGATATCATCGAGATCGTCAAGCATGGGGCGGCTTTAGGGGAAATCGTCCCGCCGGGCAAGCGTTTGAGCGTGGGGGGGCGTACCCCCCGGCCCGTGTTTACTGCACTTGCTCGGCGTTGCACTTTTTAGCCAGTTCGAGCGCCTTGGCCGTGCCCTTGAGATCGACGAAGAAACTGTAGCTCTTTTCGGGGAACACCGTCATGGTGTAGGCCTTGGCGATGTCATCGAACACCTGAGGATCGTCGGTCAACACATAGCCGCCGGAATAGCCCTTGGTAATATTGCCGCGCATGCCCGTGGCTTCGCCAACATAGAGGTTTTCCCCGATCAGCACGGCCACAGCAGACTTTGCCCCTTTGCGGATGTCGGTTTCCGCCTTGGTAAATACGCCGATATAGGCCACGCCCCGATCCCGGGTCAGGCCCATCTGCACGACATTTTCGAAATCGTCCTTGGTTTCGATCATGCAGGATTTTTTCTCGGTATCGACATAGACGTTCCAGCCTTCGATGGCTCCGTAGCCGAGGAATTTTTCGGCCATGGCCGGAGCGGCGCAGAGGGCGGCGGTGGTGAAAATGGCAATTTTGGTAACAAGGCGCATGCTCAACTCCTGAAGCAATAAAGTTATGGTCGCACCGTAGGAACCGCCAGATCAGCTGTCCAGCGTGTTAGCCCGGTGGGCGTAATGATCGGCGACCGATTGCGTGTTTGCGACGGTCGGGATTCAGGGATTGATTGAGCGGGGCAGCTTTTTCGGCGGTCGCATGAATCCTATTCCTTGCCCGGAGGGACGGGATCATAGCCGCTGCTGCCCAAGGGGTGACAGCGCCCGATCCGGCGCAGGGTCAGCCAGCTTCCCTTGACCGCCCCGTGCTTTTCCAGCGCTTCAAGCGCATAGGCGGAACAGGTCGGCTGATAGCGGCAGTTGAAGCCGACCCACGGGGAGAAGATCAGGCGATAGGCGCGCACCGGGAGCGCGGCGATATGGGCCAAGGGTGTCATGACCTTTATTTAGGGGATGCGGGGCGTCGGGAAAAGGGGGCGCGCTGCCCCCCGTCGCAGCGGGCTGCGCCTCCCCTCGGGGTACTGGTAGAAATAGAAAGTGCGGGCGAGCCCCTATTTGACGATGTGCTCGTCCTTGACGAACATGTTGGCCCAGGCGCGGTCGATCAACGCGGGGGACATCTGGTAGGGGATGCCTTCGAACTCGCAAATCGAGATCATCTGGTCGATCAGGAAGACCGGCTGGTAGTTGGCATAGACATTGTCGATCGTCGGGTACTTGTGCTTGAGAAGGTGCACGAGGGCCTCTTCGTCGAGCGGCATCTTCTTTTTCTTGGCGACCAGTGCGAAGATCTTGAGGAAGTTGGCCTGGTTGGGGCCGTCGATCTTGATCTTGAAGAAGATCCGGCGCAGCGCGGCCTGGTCGAAGATCTCGTTGGGGTGAAAGTTGGTCGAGAAGATCACCAGCGTGTCGAAGGGCACTTCGAACTTCTCGCCCGATTGCAGGGCGAGGATGTCCTTGCTTTCTTCCAGCGGTACGATCCAGCGGTTGACGAGCGCCTGAGGCGGTTCTTCCTGGCGGCCAAGGTCGTCGACGATGAAGATGCCACCGGTCGATTTAAGCTGCAGCGGGGCCTGATAGGTGCGGGCGGTGGGGTTGTAGACAAGGTCGAGCATGTTGAGCGACAGTTCGCCCCCGGTGATCACGGTGGGGCGGTCGCATCGGACATAGCGGCTGTCAAAACGGGCCACGCGGCGCAGGGAGGTTTCATCCTGTTCATCGCCTTCGGCAGCAGAATGCACGATCGGGTCATAGACGGTGATCACCTGGCCTGCATATTCGATGGCGCGGGGCACATAGATCTTGTCTCCCATGGCGTCGCGGATGCCGTTGGAGATCGAGGATTTACCGTTGCCGGGCGGGCCGTACATCAGGATAGAGCGTCCCGAGCTCACGGCCGGTCCAAGGTGATCGAGCAGCGAGTCCGGCAGGATCAGGTGGCCCATGGCATCGGTCAGCTGCTGGCGGGTGATCTGGATGTTGCGGATGGACTGGCGTTTGACCTGTTCGCGGTAGACATCGAGCGGCACCGGCATCGCGCCGAAATACTCGGATTGGGCCAGCGCGTCCTGCGCCCGGGATTTGCCGAGATCCGTCAGCTGATAGCCCATTTCATTGCCGTTATTGGCGTTGAGCGTACCTGTCGCCTCGAGCAGGCGCTGTTCGCGGGCCATGTCGACCAATTCCTGGGTGACGGCGCGCGGCAGGCAGATTGCCCCGGCGAGGTCGGACACCAAGTCGATATTCTTGCGGAACATGGTCTTGAGAAGGATGTCGCGCATCATGACGACGGGCAGTTTCATCTCTTCGAGCCGCTTGGGCGGGGGCGGGGCCATCACATGGGATGTCTGCATGTTCATTGGCAAATCTCCAACAGGGCGCAATGCGGGCGCCAGATTCCTTGCCTTGGTTACACACCAGAAAAATGGCGATATTCAGGCTGGTTCAGGCCCCGTAGATGGCCCCGAGCACAAGGTAGGTCGCCAGAGCGCCACCAAGGGCGAGGCCCATCGGGAAATCCCAGCCCTGATCCCAGCTATCCCAGTCGGGCACAGCGCGGCGGATCGGGGAATGCTTGGCAGTGCGGTGTGTCACCCAGGCGGCAAGGAGCGTGGCGGCAAAGATCGCAAGCAACAGGCGCAGATCGCCAAAGGCGATGAAGGGCGCGGCGGCGGCGGAGAACTTGGCGTCGCCCGCGCCGATGAGCCCCCCGGCGTTGAGCACCATGCCAATCAGCAGGATCACGACGACATGCAGAAGACGATAGGCGTATTCCGTGAATGGCAGCGCGACGAGGCCAACCACAAGGAACACACCGAGCAGAACCAGTACCGACTGGTTGGGTATGCGCATGGCGCGCATGTCCGACCAGGCGACATAGAAGCAGATCGGCAGGACGAAGGGCAGGAACCACATCGCGGAATATGCAGTGATTTGCATCGCGGGTGCCCCTGGTTAGGTGTTTTCGAGTGCCCGCAAGGCACGCACGGCGGCCTCAAAATGCTGCGGGTGCGTGTCGATCGCCTCGCGCAGGAGCGCCTTGCCGGTGGCAGTGTCACCCTGCTTGATCGCGGAGAGCGCCAGCGTGTGCAGCAACTGGGCGCGCTCGGTCTGGACCATGGGGATCACGGGAAGCGTGTACTTGCGCTGGGCACCACGGGCGAGAACCATGTTGTTCTTGGCGGTGAACAGCGTGTTGTCCTGACGGATGGCTTCGCCGAACAGGCGCTCGGCCTCGGCGTAGTCGCCTCGGGTGAGCTTGGAATAGCCCCAGTTGTTCATGACCCCGGCGGGGCGGGTGGTGAGGCCCACGGCGGTTTCATAGAAGCTGTCGGCGCGCGACCATTCCTTGTTGCTGTCGGCGATCATCGCCTCGAGCCGATAGCGTTTGAAGGTTTCATGCGTGGGCGGAATATCATCAAGCGTCTTTTCCGCATCTTCCCATTTGCCGGCCCTGATCTGGGCGTCGGCAAGATCGACGCGGTCGTTGGCCGTACTGTCTTCGTGCTTGGTCACTTTCGTCCAGGCCGGCACGGCCTCGGTATAGCGTTTGGCGCGCACGAAAGAAATTGCCAGGCCGCGCTGAATGTCGATCCGGTCAGGATGATCCTTCAGGGTTCGCTGGAAATAGGAGACCCCCTCGTTAGGGTCTGCCACCGTCAACATGATGTCTGACAGGTTGCTGTCATCCACCGCGTTCACATTCTGGATTGCGCGTTCGACGCTTTCGTCGGTCGTGTCAGCGCATGCCGAAAGCATGGCGATTGCTGCCACGCAGACTGTCCCAAGGAAAGGATGGCGCATTTTTTGCGTCCTTATACTGCTCGTGCCCTTTATGGTGTTTGCCGGATGAGGTAGTCGCTGCTGCCCCGCCGCACCAATTTGTAGTCTTGTGTTTTCCCGTCATCATAGCCGGGGTTTTCCGATTTTGCGAGCGCTAAGCGCAAATTGTCGCGGATCGAGTCACTTTCGCCATTGTCGAGCGCATAAGCCTTGCGAAAAACCAGCTCTGCCTCGGGTAATTCGCCCTTTTCCATGAGCACTACACCGAGATTGTTCCATGTTTCCGGGTGGTCAGGGCCTTCTTTGAGGCTTTCGCGCAACAGTGTCTCGGCCTGCCCAAGCCGCCCAAGCCCGATATAAGCGGTGCCGACGGCAGCCTTGAGCTCTGGCGTGGTGCCGTGATCGACCGCGTGGCGGGCAAAGGCGTCGAGCGCCAGTTCGTATTCCCCGGCTTCCATCAGGCGCCAGCCGACCACAAGACCGTCCACGGCCTCTTTGGACGTGTCGACAGGGGGGGCAAAGGGGTTGTCGTCGGACGTGCCAAGGCCGCCCGAAGAACAGGCGGCCAAAGACAGTAGCAGGATGACAAGGGCAGATGCCCGTAAGGTGGTCATGCTCGGTTCGTATTATTGGCCCATGTTGCCGATGCCGACGATCGACGGCGAGACCAGGATGATCAGCAGCGGCGGGACTGTGAGCATCATAGTGGCGAGTGTCATCTTGGTTGGCAACTTGTTTGCTGCCTCTTCCGCGCGCATCACGCGCTTGTCGCGCATTTCCCCGGCATAGACCCGCAGCGCTTCGGCAATCGACGTACCGAAGGTGGCCGACTGGATCAGCACCGTCACGAAAGACGAGACATCCTGAACACCGCAGCGCTCGCCCATGTCCGAAAGCACCTGCGCCTTGTCCTTACCGGCTTTCATCTCGTAGGCGACGATCTGGAATTCGTCAGCCAACGAAGGGTAGGAGGCGCGCAGTTCTCCGGCGACGCGGACGATGGACTGGTCGAGCGACTGGCCTGCCTCAACACAAACGAGCATCATATCGAGCGAGTCCGGGAAGCCGGAGGTGATCTCTTCCTTGCGGGCGGCGACGCGGCGCGTGACCCAGTATTTGGGTAGCATGTAGCCAATAACGCCGGGGCCAAGCGTGTACATCAGCGTGTCCTTGGTGCTGGCCCCGTCGGTACCTTTGACATAGACGAAATATAGAACACCGAGGATCAATCCGCCGATGCCAAGCAGCATCTGCGACAGGTGATAGGCACGCACGGCGTCGCGCGACGGATAGCCCGCCTGCATCAGCGTGAGGCGTACCGAGCTCAGTTCCTCTTCGTTTTTGGGTTCAAGGAACTGCTTGTATTTGTCCAGCTTGGCATTGGCGCCCTTGCGGCGCAGTGCTTCCTTGCGCTGGTCTTTCCTGCCGCCGTCTGTCTGACTGCGCTTGAGCTTGTCGATCGGGTCTTCCTTGCGGCTCATCAGAAGTGGGATGATGAGGAGGATCAGGAAAACGACCACGACCGAGAGGCCGATCATCGGGCCACGGGGACCGAGAATGTCGGTCAGCATCATGTTGAGCGCTTCAAAGGTGTTCATATCGGCGTCTCCTCAGACCTTGATGTTCGTCAGCACGCGCATCACGAACAGGTTGGCGGCCAGGAACAAACCCACGGCGATACAGCCGGGAATGAACCACGGATGGGGTTTAACTTCGTCGTAGTAGTTCGGATCCAATAGGTTGATCACGATCAGCGCGACGACCGGGAAGGCGGACAGGAACTTGCCCGACCACTTTGCCTCGGCGGTGATGGCCTTCACGCGGCGGAACAGGCGGAAGCGGGCGCGGATCACCTTGGAGAGACCAGCGAGGATCTCGGCCAGGTTACCACCCGATTGCTGCTGGATGGCCACGGCCACGGCGAGGAAGCGCAAATCCTGCATGTCCAGGCGTTCGGCCATGTCTTTCAGCGCTTCGCCAAGGTCGCGGCCATAGGCGCTTTCGTCGGCGATGACGCCGAATTCGGTGGCCAGCGGGTCGTCGATTTCTTTCGAAACAATCTGGATCGCCGAGGAGAACGGATGGCCGACACGCAAGCTGCGCACCATCAGTTCGATGGCGTCCGGCAGTTGCTCTTCGATCATTGCAACGCGCTTGCCCGCCTTCATGCTGACCCAGAAATAGACGCCGCCCACGCCCATCATCACCGAGATGAGTGCTGTGGTGACGGGACCGGTCTGAGTGCCGACACTCAGGCCAACAAAGGCAAAAGCGGTCACGGCGGCCATCATCATCATGAGTTGCTTGGGCGTGAAAGCAATTGCGGCCTTCTGGGCCTTGTCCGCCAGAAGCGAATAAAGCGGGATGGTGCGGGTTTCGCCGTGCTGCTTCATCTCCTTGCGGAGCTGTTCGAGCACTTCTTCACGCCGCGCGCCCTTGTCGAGCATTTCGAGGCGGCGATTGACGCGGCTGTTGAGCGAGATCGATTTGCCGAAGACGGTCAAGTAGACGCCTTCGACAAGGACAAAAACGCCGATGAAGATCATGCCATAGACGATGAGTTCAGGAGAAAACGGCATATCAGTTACCCCGCGGTCGGTTCATAGATTTCAGCAGGCAGGTCGTAGCCCCACATGCGGAAACGTTCGGAATAATGGCTACGCACACCGGTTGCGGTGAAGTGGCCGATGATCTTGTTGTCGGGTGTCAGGCCGGTGCGCTGGTAGCGGAACACCTCCTGCATCGAGATGACGTCGCCTTCCATGCCGGTGATCTCGGTGATCGAGGTCATGCGGCGAGAACCGTCCTGCAGGCGGCTGGCCTGCACGATCAGGTTCACAGCCGAGGAGATTTGCGAGCGCACGGCCTTGATCGGCATCTCGATCCCGGCCATGGCGATCATGTTTTCCAGACGGGACACGCCATCTCGGGCCGAGTTGGCGTGGATCGTGGTCATGGACCCGTCGTGGCCGGTGTTCATGGCCTGCAGCATGTCGATCACTTCTTCACCACGCGTCTCGCCCACGATGATGCGGTCAGGGCGCATCCGAAGAGCGTTTTTTAGACAGTCGCGCGGGGACACCTCGCCCTTGCCTTCGACGTTGGGCGGGCGGCTTTCCATCCGGCCAACATGGGTTTGTTGCAGCTGAAGTTCGGCGGTGTCCTCGATGGTGAGAATACGTTCGGCATTGTCGATGAAGGACGACAGCGCGTTGAGCGTCGTCGTTTTACCGGAACCGGTACCGCCGGAGACGATCACGTTGAGGCGAGTGGCCACGGCGGCCTGAAGATAGGCGGCCATCTGTTCGGAAAACGCGCCAAAGCCGACGAGGTCGTCAATGCCCAGCTTGTCTTTCTTGAACTTACGAATGGAGACCAGCGAGCCGTCCACGGCAATCGGGGGCACCATGGCGTTGAAACGCGAGCCATCCTGAAGACGGGCGTCGACATAGGGGTTGGATTCATCGACGCGGCGGCCCACGGCGGATACGATCTTATCGATGATGCGAAGTAGGTGCTTTTCATCTTTGAACACGATGTCGGTCAATTGTAGCTTGCCGGCACGTTCGACAAAGATCTGCTTGGGCCCGTTCACCAGAATATCGTTGACGCTTTCGTCCTGAAGCAGGGTTTCGAGCGGGCCGAGGCCGGTCACTTCATCGTAGAGTTCCTGAAACAGCGTGGAGCGCTCTTCACGGTTCAGAACGATGGCCTTTTCCTGCAGAACTTCAGTCGCGATCGAGCCGATCTCTGCGCGCAGCTCCTTTTCCGATGCCTTGTCGAGGGCGGCAAGGTTCAGGTTGTCGAGCAGTTCGCGGTGAAGTTCGAGCTTGATTTCGCCAAGTCGCTCCTTACGCCGCCGCTCCTTGTCGCCGGCCACAGGCTGTGCCGGCGCCTTGGCCATGGGTTTGCGCATGGAGACTTTCTTGGGCGCGGCATCGGGGGCGACAGCCTCGGATGGTTTCGCTACAGCCTTGGCCTGCGCGGTCTGCGCGGCTACCGCCGGGTTCGGCTTTGGATCGGTTGTCTTCTTGTAGCGAGAGAACATGGTTTATTCCTCCCTCAGGCTGCTTTGTCGTCGGACTGGTCAAGCTCGTGCAAGCTGACCGCGAGTTTCGAGATTTCCTTGCGGAGCGGATTCTTGGGCACGTTTAGCGCCAGCGGTTCGCCATGGTCGCTTGCCGCCGCGATCGGCTTGCCGCCGTCCGGGAGGTGCACGTCGATCGAGATGCCGAGGCTTTCGGAAAGGCGCTTGACGCGGCTCTTGCCGCTCAAGTCGGTGAATTTCGGCGCGCGGTTCATGACGTAGCGCAGTTTTTCGAAGGGAAGGTCCTCGGCCTGAAGCGCACGCTTGAGGCGCATGGCGTTCTGGGCGGAACGCATGTCGATTTCCATCGTCGCAAAGTAGACATGGGCCGCGTTCAGGACGACTTCGGACCACTGGACCAATGTCGAGGGCATGTCCACGATCACATAATCGTAGTGGCGCCGCGCCATACCAACCACACGTTCGACATCTTCGGGGGATACGAGATCCATCGGGATGATGTCGGGGGGCGAGGTTAGGACGTGCAGTTTTTCCTGGTAGGTCTGCAGAGCCTGTCCGAAACTTTCGCTGTCCAGCGCCTCTGTGTCGGTGATCACCTCGAAGGCCGCATCCTGGCGCGGCAGGTCAAGGAAGGTCGAAACCGAACCGAATTGCAGGTCGAAATCCAGCAGGCACACGGTTGGCGAATTCTTCTTGTCGATCGTGGCCAGTTCCCAGGCGAGGTTGACGGCCAGCGTGGTGGCGCCGGTGCCACCGGCAAGCCCCTGAACCGCGATCAGCACACCTTCGCGGGACTCTGCGGCGGAACTCAGCGAAACGGTTGCCTGTTGCGGAACGGGTTCCGGCTCGGGTTCGACGGCGTGCATCTTGTCGATGACGTTTTGTAATTCGCCCGGCGGCAGAGGGTAGGGGATGAATTCGTTGGCACCTTGGCGCAACAGGTGGTGCAGCGATGCCGGCGTGACGTCCTCGGCGATCAGAAGTGTGCGGATATTGCGTTCGCGCGCGGCGGAGATGATATTGGTCAGCTCGGCGAGGTTGTCCTCGTCCATGTCGTCGATAGCAAGAGCGATGAATTCCAGATGCGCAGCCTCTGGCTGCTCCATGAACGGGATCGCGTCCTCGAAACCAAGGTCGCCCCATTGTTCGCCAAGCGCCTCCTCCATATCCACGATAAGGAGTTCGAAGTTCTGCACGTCCCGGCAAATGGTACACGCCAGGATCGGGCTCTGCTCGGTCTGGATCGGCTCGCTACTCGTCATAAGCCTCAAGTTCCTCGCTCGCGGTCAGGCCGCAATTTGTTCCTAGGGGGTGCTGGCTTCTTGTCGCTGTCGCCATGCCCCCTGATTGTTGGGAACCGAGGGAACCGACTCGTGTCGGCACACTGGTCCCATGCAAGTGAAAATCGCTGGCAAGTTGGGCAACATTGGGGCCAAAAAACCGAAATTGTGCGGAATTATGCGACGATAGCGGAAAAGTTGCCCGATCGTTTCCGCAACAAAAAAGGACCGGCCGCGGGGGCCGGTCCTTTGTATTTGTTGATGGTTTGAATGCTTAGTCGCTGGTTTCGCCCGTTGCAGACAGACCGGACAATTGTGTGCGGTAGGTCGCACTTGCGGTATACTCTCGCGCGATGATCTGGGCGTATTTCCCATCCAGCACGGTCGGGTGCCGTTCGACAAAGCCGGTCACTTCGGTGACGGTGCGGCGATTGCGACGTTCACGGCCCTGGGAGACGATCAGCGGCTGGGTCTTGCCAAGCGATACGACGGCCTCGAGACGGTCACGACCGATGCCCTGTGATGCCAGGTAGCTGACCACGGCGCGGGCGCGACGCATGCCGAGAGACTTGTTGTAGCCATGGCTGCCGACGGCATCGGTGTGCCCGTAGACCTTGAAGCGTACTTCGGGGAATTGAAGAATCCACGATGCCTGCTGGCGCAGCGTTGTGCGGGCCGCCTCGTCAAGCTGGGCGCTGTCGAAGTCGAAATTGATCGTTGTGTCCACTTCTTCCGCGAAGCGATTGGCGAGGCTCAGAACATATTGCTTGTCGCCGTTCTGAATGCCGACGTTGTTCATGGTGGCATAGCCGAAATTGCCTGAATCCACCACTGAGCCGGCTTCGCGGAACCACGAAGGTACGTAGTCACCGTCCCCATCCGAACAGGCTGCCAGGGCAAACAGAGCGAGGGTAGCGAGTTTCTTCCACATCTTCCTGCTCCTCAATCCATCACATAGCCGTAAGAGCCAGAGAAGTCCTGCTTGGCCACTTCGCTCGCCGGGCCCTTCTTGGGCTTGCGCCGCTTGGCGTCATCGGCGACATGGCCAAACAGGAACAAGTCCTGCTCTGTCGGGGGTTTCACACGATCCGTCGGCAGGGCCAGCGCCTCGCCACGGGTGGGGGTTACGAGATGGGCGGTGACGATGATGACCAGTTCGGACTGGTTGCGCTGGTAATCCGCGCTGCGGAACAGGGCGCCCAGTACGGGGATGTCCCCAAGCCAGGGCACTTGCGCATTGTTGTCCAGAAAGTCGTCCATCAGCAACCCGGCAATGGCAAAGCTCTCGCCGTCGCGCAGCTCAACCGTGGTCGAGGTTTCGCGCCGTTTGAAAGCGTTGATCGTCAGGGTTCCGTCCGAATAGCTGTTGGTGCTGTCCACCGAGGAGACGGCAGCGGCCATCTCGAGATTGATCAGGTCGCTGTCGACGACGCGTGGCACGAAATTCAGCTCTACACCGAAGGGTTTGAATTCCACGGTGATCGCGCCGTTTTCCTGGGCAACCGGGACGGGATACTCGCCACCGGCAAGGAACTTGGCCTCTTGCCCGGACAAGGCCGTCAGGTTGGGTTCTGCGAGGGTGCGGACAACGCCTTTGTTTTCAAGGGCTTCCAAGAGGATACCCACTTCGAACGCACCGACGCCGAACTGAAACGCCATGGCGCCGACAGTGCCTTCCTGGGTTGCAATTGGGTTGCCAAGCCCATTGTCGCCGGACAGCCACGTGCCGGTCTCAACGCCGACGCCTTCGCCACCGAGGGCGAAGGAGGAACTGAGCGACTTGGACACCGAGCGCTGCATTTCCGCAAAACGGACCTTTAGCATGACTTGTTGCACGCCGCCGACCACCATCAGGTTAGAGACGCGTTCCGGTGAGTAGCGCTGTGCCAGTTCCATGGCGCGATCGAGCTTCTGGATCGAAGACACGGTCCCCGAAAGCACGATGCCGTCATTGGCGGTACGGACTTCGATTTTCTCGCCGGGCAGGATCTGCCGCAGACGTTCCTTGAACTCGGTAATGTCTGGCGCGACGCTGACTTCGACATTGGTGATCAGCTTGCCCGCCGCATCCAGTAGCGTGAGCGTCGTCATGCCCGGCGATTTGCCCAGAACATAGATCGTGCGATCCGACAGCGACGAGATATCGGCGATGGCCGGGTTGGCGATCGACAATTCCGCAAAGGGAACATCGCTTTCGACGACCACGGCGCGGTTCATCGGAACCCCGAGTGTCGAGGAGGTTCCGCTTCGGACCACCCGCAGGGTTTCGGCCAACGACGGCCCCACAAAAACAGGTAAGATACCAAGTGCCGCACCCAAAAGGGCCGCACCCAAGATTTTTCGATATGTCATGTGACCTGCCTCTCGATCACGCCTCAGTTCGTGGATCTTTTGTCCACATTTCCTTGCACTGTGCGCCAGTTTGCGAATTTTTGCAAGAATCAATGGTTTCGCGGCCATTTTGCATGTGGACGCCGTGCCACAGCTGGGCATGGCGAAAGGGCGCCCGGAATGCGGGCGCCCTTGTTTGGAAAGGAATTTGATCAGTTCGTGCACGGGATCGGGATCTGGATGATCTCAGAGCCTTTGCGGGTCTTGATGGTACAGACTTGCTTGCTTTCGACGTGCTGCACCACTTCTTCCTGTTCGGCCTCGATCCCGAGAAGGGCGCGTTGGTCCACCTCGATGGCAGAGGCAACCGTGTCATCCTCGGCGCCAACCAGCGACAGGGACAGGCGGCCCGTGGATTGGGCTTGGGCCAGAGCTGCGACCTGCTGGGGAGATGCGGCCACGGTGACGGTGCGTGCAATGGTGCCGGTGTCGACCTCTTCGTTGGTTGTCTGGTCAATTGCGATCAGCGAGACATTCGCTTCGATCAGTTTGGTGAAGTCGCCGCGAGAGTCGTTCATGTCACCGGCTCGGCCTGTCCAGTAGACATCGACGCGGTCGCCGGGGCGCAGGAAACCGGAGACACCGCTGGATACGTCAACCTTGATGGCAAAGGCACGTTGGCCGCGCTGAAGGCGCGACACGATGCCAGCTTCTTCACCGGGCTTGGTCAGCTTGGCCGCGATCAGGACTTCGCCTTTTTCCATGGCACGCAGGACAACCCGCTTGCTGTTGTCGCCCTTGGGGAAAAGTTCGTCCACAGTAACGAACATGCCCTCGGGCATGGCGGCCTTGGGCCACTTGACCCGTCGCACGTCATCCTTGACGAGCGTTTCGCCGTATTTCAGCGATCGGGCGACGATGAACCCGTCGACCAGTTCGATGGTCTGGCGTTCCGCGCGTTCCTTGGCCAGGGCGGCCTGGTAACCTTCGATATAGTTCTGGGCCATGTAGACCGCGACTCCTGCAAGTCCCAGGCCGACAAGGAGAACGACTGCAAAAATAGCACGCATGTCTCTTACCTCGTTTTCCGTCTTGTACAGCGGCGGATCAGACCGCAGCTGGGATTTCTATCGCCCCACATTGACGGGTGAATGTGGCGATTTAAGGGTTGCTTGGGGCATCTTTCATGGCCTTGGCCATGTTTTGGGCGGTCGGATCAGTAGCTGGCCCGGTCATTGATGAAGCTGCCGGTATCGCGCGCCGATTGCTTGGCGCTTTCCCCGAGCGTGCTCATGATGGCCAGCAGGAAGCCGACCATGGCGGCGGTCAGAACGACCCATTCTACCGAGATCGCCCCGTTTTCATTCGCGCGAAAGCGCAACAGAAACCGTTTCATACAGGAACCCTCACATTTATCGGATGTCGGGAAAGCCTCATGCGGCGTGCATGAATGAACAAGGACCTGGGCAGCATCCGGTGTCGCAGGCGCGTGCAAATGGTGCGCCTTGCAAAAAAGGGGCCGACACGCAAGGTGTACCGGCCCCTTTTCGTTGGTCTGGCGGGCTGAGGATTAGTCAGCGGCCAGGGTGTTCTCGACGGCGATACGGTCAGCAGCTGCACCGGCCAGCGTCTTGGTGTTGCTTTCGATGGTGGTGTAAGCAGCAACGGCCAGGCCAACAACGGCTGCGGTCAGCACAACCCAGTCAACAGTCACGGCACCGTTTTCGTCTTTGCGGAAGTTCTTGATGAACTTGATCATGGTATATCCCTCCAAAGGATCAGATTTGGTTTACAGTCGACCTTGCCGGGATGATCAGACGTCTCTCTCAGTAGCCTGTCCGACTTGGTATGAGAGATTTATTGCGGGGGAATGCGGCGGGATTTGGGCCGCAATAGAACCTTTCTGGTTCTTTTCAGCGGTTGTTGCGTGTCCGAAGGCCCGAAGGTGGAGCATGTGTGCAGGTGTCCCGACCGCAAAGAAAAGGGCCGCGCTGGAAGCGCGGCCCTTCTGAAAACTCGACTGGGCTGAGGATTAGTCAGCGGCCAGGGTGTTCTCGACGGCGATCCGGTCAGCAGCTGCGCCGGCCAGCGTCTTGGTGTTGCTTTCGATGGTGGTGTAGGCAGCAACGGCCAGGCCAACAACGGCGGCGGTCAGCACAACCCAGTCAACAGTCACGGCACCGTTTTCGTCTTTGCGGAAGTTCTTGATGAACTTGATCATGGTATGTCCCTCCAAAGGATCAGATTTGGTTTACAGTCGACCTTGCCGGGGTGATCAGACGTCTCTCTCAGTGATCTGTCCGACTTGGTATGAATGACTTATCGCGGCGGAATGCGGCGGGATTTGGGCTGTAATCGTGCGAATCTGGTGCAATTCAAAGGAAGTTGCATGGCTTTTGATGAAAACCCCTCATGCGCGAGTTGCCTGAGTAGTGGTCGGGTATATGACAGCCGCATGAAAAAGGGCCGCGCTGGAAGCGCGGCCCTTCTGAAAACTCGACTGGGCTGAGGATTAGTCAGCGGCCAGGGTGTTCTCGACGGCGATCCGGTCAGCAGCTGCGCCGGCCAGCGTCTTGGTGTTGCTTTCGATGGTGGTGTAGGCAGCAACGGCCAGGCCAACAACGGCGGCGGTCAGCACAACCCAGTCAACAGTCACGGCACCGTTTTCGTCTTTGCGGAAGTTCTTGATGAACTTGATCATGGTATGTCCCTCCAAAGGATCAGATTTGGTTTACAGTCGACCTTGCCGGGATGATCAGACGTCTCTCTCAGTGGCCTGTCCGACTTGGTATGAGAGATTTATTGCGGGGGAATGGGGCGGGATTTGGGCGCAAGTGGCACCATTTTCGCGCGCCGTCATTTTGTTAGGGGGATTTTAGTAATTGTATGAATTATCTGGATAAATGGTTAATGGAAGGTGCGCAAACCGTGTATTTCTTGCCAATCTCCGGGTGGTCTGTGGGGCACAATCGGCCAAAAACGCTTCTGGAATCGACCTGCAGGCTGGTTTTGACGCGCGCCATTTGCAAGACTTGAGACAGAGCAGAGAAACATACAGGCGCATATTCAATGAAATGGCGCAGATATTTCGCGATGGCCCTTGTCGTGGCAGGGCTGGCTTGGCCGGTTGCGGCCGAGTCGCCGCCGCCTTTTCCGGATTTCAAGGCAAAGCGGGTCAAACCGCCCAAACCGGGGCAGACAAAAAGGATCACGGTTCAGATCGAACCGCAGGTGGCGGCTGTTGCTGTGCCGGGTACACAGAACGTGGCCGCGGCGACCCCGGCCGTGGCCGGGCAACGTTATGGTTGGTTCTGGGATGGGGTTTCTCCTCAGATTGATGCCTCCGGGCCGGGACGGCTGGAACCGGCTTTGGTGAAACTGTCCAATCCCCCGATGGGGGCGGGTGTTGCGGCGCCACGCTTGTCGGATTTAAGCAGCATCGTAGAGGCGCATGGTATCGAGATATTGAAGGCAACGGTCGGTACCAAGGTTTCGCCCGCCTTGGTACTTGCCGTGATCGCGGTGGAATCCAGCGGGCGCGGGGACGCCGTCAGCGGCGCGGGGGCGCAGGGGCTGATGCAGCTGATGCCGGCGACGGCGGAGCGATTTGGCGTGTCGGACGCAATGGACACCCCCCAGAACATTCAGGGGGGCGTGCGGTTTCTCGACTACCTGATGGAGCATTTCGAACGCGATCCGATCCTCGTGCTGGCCGGGTATAATGCCGGGGAAAATGCGGTGCGCAGCCATGGCGGCGTGCCGCCCTATGCCGAGACCCGTGATTACGTGCCCAAGGTGCTGGCCGCGTTTAACGTGGCCCGGGCCATGTGCCTGACGCCACCGCAACTGGTAACGGATGGCTGTGTTTTCGCAATGCGATAGGGTTTAGGGGGCGCTGCCCCCTCTTGCGCCAAGGGCGCAATTCACCCCCGGGGTATTTCTGGAAAAAGAAAGAGCGGGGCGTCAGCAGTTGGGAACGTTGACGGCGAGTCCCCCCAGCGAGGTTTCCTTGTACTTCTCGTGCATGTCCGCCCCGGTTTGACGCATGGTTTCGATGACCGCATCCAGAGGTACGAAATGGGTTCCGTCGCCCCGCAAGGCAAGGCTGGCGGCGGAGACGGCCTTGATCGCGCCCAGCCCGTTGCGTTCGATACAAGGCACCTGCACCAACCCCTTGACCGGGTCGCAAGTCATGCCGAGATGGTGTTCCAGGGCGATTTCTGCGGCGTTTTCGACCTGTTCAGGCGTGCCGCCCATGACGGCGCAGAGACCGGCGGCGGCCATGGCCGAAGCGGAACCGACCTCGGCCTGGCAGCCGGCTTCTGCGCCCGAGATCGACGCGTTGAATTTGACGAGGCCGCCAATCGCGGCTGCGGTGAGCAGGAATTCGTCGATGCGCGAGGCCGTGGCACCGGGCACGTGGTCGAGCCAGTAGCGGATCACGGCCGGCAATACCCCGGCCGCACCGTTGGTGGGGGCGGTGACGACCTGTCCCCCGGCGGCGTTCTCCTCGTTCACCGCCATGGCATAGGCGCTCATCCAGTCGTTGATCGTGTGGGGCGCATTGAGGTTCATGCCACGTTCGGCCTGAAGCGCGTCATGGATGGATTTGGCGCGGCGCTTTACGCCGAGCCCACCGGGCAGGGTTCCGTCGGTGGTCAGGCCGCGGTCGATACAGTCATTCATGACCTGCCAAAGGCGGGCACAGCCTTTGGCGAGGCTCTCGGTACAGCCGCGCGAAATCTCGTTGGCCTTTTTCATCTCGGCAATGGATTTGCCCGAGATCTGGGCCATTTCCAGCATTTCTGCTGCAGACTTGAAGGGAAAGGGGACAGGGGCGCCTTCGTCGGTGTCCTTGCCGGCGGCGAGTTCGGCTTCGGTCATCACGAAGCCGCCGCCGATGGAATAGTAGGTTTCCTGCAGGATCACGTCGCCCTGGGCGTCGGTGGCCATGAGGATCATGCCATTGGCGTGGCCGGGCAGGTTGGGGCCAAAATCGAACCTCAGATCGTCCTGCGGGTTGAAATGCAGGGCCGGCAGGCTCTCGGGGTGGACTGTGTGGGTTGCGTTGATCTGCGCCAGAATGGCTTCGGCCTTGTCGTGGTCATAGCTGTCAGGCTGGAATCCGGCGAGGCCAAGAATGGTGGCGCGGTCGGTGGCGTGGCCGACGCCGGTAAAGGCCAGAGAGCCATGCAGAGAAGCGCGAAGACCGTGGAAATCAAAGGGGGACGCGCGCATGGTGTCAAGAAAACGGGCGGCGGCGACCATGGGGCCCATGGTGTGCGAGGAGGAAGGGCCGACGCCCACTTTGAACATGTCGAAGACAGAGAGGAACATGCGCGCGTCCGATTCTGAGATGTTTTCAGAAGGGATAACGCAGGCAATGGCCGGCTGGCAGCCTCAAAGCGACGCTTGCCGCCGAAAACGCGCAAAACGCGGCCGTTCAATGAGATTAACGCGAAGTTGCGGCGGCGGCGCGGGTGCGGGGCGAATCGGTGGCGGAGATGAGGTAAACAAGGCGACAGAGGAGAAAATCGCGGTCGGTCTCACGTCGGTATCACGTCGGTATAGCGTCGGTACGGCGTGCCATGACAGCCATGGTAAACACCGCGCGCGATGATCCTGTTAACCAAGGCGCAGCCCTTTGCGGGCTGCGCGCATTCGAGCAGGGCGGTTCAGGCGGCGGTCCGTTTCAGACGCCTCCCGCGCAGTGCGAGCCCATCCTTCATGTTGCGGATCAAAAGGGTGATGTTGGTTGCGCCGGCCAAAAGTTCCACGCCTTGAACGAGGTAGAAGGCCGTGTCGAACTGGTGGGACTGGGCCCGCAGAGCGAGAAAGACCGCGCTGGGCAGGAGGATCAGAAGGCCATTTGCAGCGATGATCTTCATGCGGCGTTGCTTGGCTGCCACCTGGGGTAGGCGCCAGCCCTTGCCGAGCATCGCGCCGGTGGCACCTGCGGTCGCCATGGCCGGAATCAGCACGAACATGCCGTAGAGAACCGCAGTCTTTACCCAAATGATCATGTCTTTGTTTCCAGAGACTTCAGAGACCACCGTGCTGGTCCAGAACGTCGAAATCGTCAGCAAGGCAAGCGCGCCCGAGAAGGCGTGGAGTTTAAGTTTCATGGCGAATCTTCAATTAACATAGCATGCTATGTGAAATAGGGTTGAATAGCGTGCTATGCAAGTGTTTTTTGTGACAATGACTTTTGAAACGGGAAACTCGGCTGGATTTCTGGCCAATCACATGGCGCGATTGTTTGCCGCCGGGCTTGCCCGGCGCATCCAGCCGCTAGGGCTGGCACCGGCACAGTTCATGGTGCTTCTCGTGTTGTGGGATGGCGACGGGCTGACACAGCGGGATCTCGTTGAACGGCTGGATGTCGAACAGGCAACCATGGCCAATACGCTTGCGCGGATGGAGCGGGACGGGCTGATTACACGTCAGCCCAGCCCCACGGACAAGCGCGCGCGGATCGTGCGACTGACGGACAAGGCGCGCGCTCTGGAAGGGGACGCGAAGGCGGCGGCACAGGCGCAGAACAACGCGGCCTTGTCAGGTTTGAGTGCGGCCGAGGCTGATCAGTTGGTCGACCTGATGCGCCGGGTTGTGGGCACAATGCAGAGGCGGGCATGACGGCGCCCGTACAGACTGGCGTGCGGTAGGCTGAATTGGCGCTCGCACCTGCGGCGCTTCTTTTCTATAACCTTTACAAAACAAATCAGGGAGTCGCGCCATGACCGGAGAATTGTCGCCCATCGACAAGGCCAAATTCGTCGCCGCAAAGCGGGCCACGGATTATGTCGAGGATGGTATGCGCGTCGGGCTGGGCACGGGATCGACCGCCGCGTGGATGGTGCGATGCCTGGGCGAGATGGTCCGGGAACAGGGGTTGCGTATCAAGGGCGTACCGACATCGACCCGCACTGCGCAGCTGGCGCAGGATGTGGGGATCGAGGTGGTGAGCCTTGATGCGGCCAAGTGGCTTGACGTGACGATCGACGGCGCGGATGAGTTCGACGGAAACCTGAACCTGATCAAGGGCGGCGGCGGCGCGCTGTTGCAGGAAAAGATCGTGGCGACGGCAAGCGACCAGATGATCGTGATTGCCGATGTCGGCAAGGAAGTGGAAACGCTGGGTGCGTTCCCCTTGCCGGTCGAGGTGGTGCCGTTCGGATGGCAGACCACACAGGCGTTGATCGAGGAAACGCTGGTGAGCATGGACGTGCTGGGGCGCAGCACGACTTTGCGGATGAATGGCGCGGCGCCGTTCATGACGGATGAAGGCAACCACATCCTTGATCTGCATCTGAAGCGGATCGGGGATGCCCGCCAGCTGGCGATGGTACTCAACCAGATGCCGGGCGTGGTTGAAAACGGGCTGTTCATAGATATCTGTGACGCGGTTGTTGTCGGTTTTGGGGATGGGCGCGTCGAAGTGCGCGACATCAACGCCGGAACGATCGAACAGGCGATGCTCGACTTCGCCGAGACCGATAATCTTTTCACGGATCTCGTGGACTAGGGAAAACAACGATACATGTCTTTTGATTATGATCTGTTTGTCATCGGCGGTGGTTCCGGTGGTGTAAGGGCTGCGCGTGTTGCGGCCGCCGAAGGTGTCAAGGTAGCGCTGGCCGAGGAAGACCGTTACGGAGGCACCTGCGTGATCCGGGGCTGTGTGCCCAAAAAGCTGATGGTGTTTGCCAGCGAGTATTCCGGCATGGTGGAAGATGCCGCCGCCTATGGCTGGGACATCAAGCCGGGGCCGTTCAGCTGGGACAATTTCAAGGGCAAGCTGCATGCCGAACTGGACCGGCTGGAGGGCGTCTATCGCAAGCTTTTGGCCAATAGCGGGGTCGAGACCTTTGACCAGCGCGCCAAGCTGGTGGATGCGCATACGGTTGAACTGGCGGACGGGACGCAGAAAAGCGCCAAGCATATCCTTTTGGCGATGGGCGGGCGTCCGGTGATGCCGGACATGCCGGGGGTCGAACTGGGGATCACCTCGAACGACATTTTCCATTTGGAAAAGCTTCCCGAGGACATGCTGATCATCGGCGGGGGCTATATCGCCTGTGAGTTTGCCGGTATCATGCACGGGCTGGGTGTAAAAACCACGCAATATTACCGCGGGGCGCAGATCCTGCGCGGCTTTGATGACGAGGCGCGCGGGTTGATCTGTGAAGAGATGTGCCAGCGCGGGATCGACGTGCATCTTGGCACCAATATCCTTTCCATGGAGAAGGATGGCGACAAGATCCGGGTGAAGGCGACGAATGGCACCGAGCGCCTGTTTGACCAGGTGATGTTCGCCACGGGCCGCGCGCCCAACACCGAAGGCATGGGGCTTGAGGAGATTGGCGTTCAGATCGGGCGCAAGGGCGAAGTGGTTGTCGATGAATACAGCCAGACGGCGGTGCCGTCAGTCTATGCCGTGGGTGATGTCACCGACCGGGTGAACCTTACCCCGGTGGCGATCCGCGAGGGCATGGCGTTCGTGGAAACCGTGTTCAAGGGCAACCCGACGCCGGTCGATCACGAGTTGATCCCGACGGCGATTTTCACCCAGCCGGAAATGGGCACGGTGGGGCTTTCGGAAGAGGAAGCCGCTGAGCAGGAGCCGATTGAGGTTTACGCCACCAGCTTCAAGCCGATGCAGCAAAGCTTTGCCGGGCGGGCCGAGCGGGTGCTTATGAAGCTGATCGTGAGCAAGGCGACACGCAAGGTTCTGGGCTGTCATATCGTGGCCCCGGGGGCGGGCGAGATGATCCAGCTTGCTGGGATCGCCGTAAAAATGGGTGCGACCAAAGAAGATTTTGACCGGACGGTTGCGGTGCACCCGACCATGTCGGAAGAGATCGTGACGATGAAAACGCCGGTACGCTCCGCGTAAATCGGGTTGAAATTTGTGGCGCAGACCTCAGGTTAAGAGCAGCGCCGAAGACGGATGTAGGAAAGGGATGAACCTTTATGGCAGGTAATAGCGGCGGCCCCTGGGGAGGGGGCGGCAATCAGGGCGGCGGAAATCGCGGCAACAACGGGGACGGGCGACGCCCGCCTGAGGGTGGCGGCGACGGTCCGCAGATCCCGGACATTGATGATCTGATGAAAAAGGGTCAGGACCAGCTGCGTGTGCTCATGGGCGGGCGCGGTGGCGGCGGTGGTCGCTCGGGGGGCAATGGCCCGACGGGGGGCGGTGGCCCCAAGCTGACTCGTGGCACTGTAGGCATCGGGATCGTGGTGGCAGGCGTATTCTGGGCGCTGGCCAGTTTCTATTCCGTGAAACCGGAAGAACAGTCGGTTGAGCTGTTCCTTGGTGAGTATTACGCGACCGGCAATCCCGGTCTGAACTTTGCGCCCTGGCCGCTTGTGACGGCCGAGGTTGTCCCGGTTACGAACGAACAGACCGAAGATATTCCGTCAAGTTCGCGCTCGACAGACGGGCTGATGCTTACCGGCGACGAAAACATCGTGGATATTGATTTCCAGGTGGTGTGGAACATCTCGGACCCGGCGCAGTACCTTTTCAACCTGCGCGACCCGGAAACCACGATCCGCGCGGTGGCGGAATCGGCGATGCGCGAGATTATCGCGCAGTCGGAACTGGCACCGATCCTCAACCGGGACCGGGGAATTATTGCCGACCGTCTGCAAGAGCTGATTCAGGAAACGCTGGACACCTATAACTCTGGCGTGAACATCGTTCGGATCAACTTTGACGGTGCCGATCCGCCCGAGCCGGTAAAAGACGCCTTCCGCGAAGTGCAGTCGGCCAGCCAGGAGCGTGACCGCTTGCAGAAACAGGCCGATGCCTATGCCAACCGGGTTCTCGCCGGGGCGCGGGGTGAAGCCGCTCAGGTTCTGGAAGAAGCCGAAGGGTATCGTGCACGGGTCGTGAACGAAGCCGAAGGTGAAGCGAGCCGTTTCTCGGCCGTGCTTGAGGAATACAAGAAGGCGCCGGAGGTGACGCGCAAGCGTCTGTATCTCGAGACCATGGAAGAAGTGTTGGGTGGTATCGACAAGGTGATCATTGATCAGAATGCGTCGGATCAGGGCGTGGTGCCTTATCTGCCGCTGAATGAGCTGCGCAAGGGGGGTAACTGATATGCGGAAAGCCACTTATCTTTTGCCCGTACTGGTGATCGTCGCCGCTGCGGCGCTGTCGTCGGTCTTCATCGTGGATGAACGCGAAAAGGCGCTTGTCCTGCAGTTTGGCCGGGTTGTGACCGTCAAGGAAGATCCGGGCATCGCGTTCAAGATCCCGCTTATTCAGGACGTGGTCAAATATGACGACCGTATTCTGAGCCGTGAAGTGGGCCCGCTGGAAGTCACGCCGCTGGACGATCGACGTCTGGTCGTGGACGCCTTTGCCCGTTATCGGATCGCGGATGTGAAACAGTTCCGTCAGGCGGTTGGTACCGGTGGTATCGAGCTGGCTGAACGGCGTCTGGACAACATTCTGCGCTCGCAGACACGTGAGGTGTTGGGTTCGGTTCGTTCCGATTCGGTGCTGTCGTCGGATCGTGTGTCGCTGATGAACCGCATCCGGGATGCGGCCATCACCGAGGCGCGGGGCCTTGGCCTTGAGGTGATCGACGTGCGTCTGAAACGCACCGACCTGCCGCAGGCCAACCTTGAAGCGACGTTTGCACGGATGCGTGCAGAGCGGGAACGGGAAGCCGCGGACGAGATCGCGCGTGGTGAAGAAGCCGCACAGCGGGTGCGTGCACAGGCCGACCGTACCGTGGTCGAGCTTGTGTCGGATGCAAACCGTCAAAGCGAGATCATCCGAGGTGAAGCAGATGCCCGGCGCAACGCCATTTTCGCCGATGCTTTTGGCGCGGACCCGGAATTCTTTGAATTCTACCGTTCGCTGAATGCGTATCGCGCGGCTTTGGGCGGGGACAACTCGTCGATGGTGATGTCGCCCGACAGCGAGTTCTTCAACTACCTGAAGAGCGACAAGGGCCGCGAATGATCGGCACTGCGCTTTTGGCCATTGGCCTTGTATTGATTGTGGAGGGGCTGGTCTATGTACTGGCCCCTTCGCTTGTTGAAGACCTGCTTGCCGCGCTGCGCAGCCTGCCGGAGGGCCAGCGGCGTACACTGGGTTTGGTGGCGCTGGCGTTGGGGGTGGTCTTTGTCTGGGTGGCCAAGACGCTGGGCGCGTGAGCGATCCGGCGCGCATTTCTTTGCAGGAATCTGCGTTATGGGCGTAATCTTACCGAAAAATTCACGAGTCACTCACGCGGATTTGTGACAAAGCGATAGGTGTGCTGTTGTACTTGCAACGGTAAGAACACATTTTTCAGCCTGACGAACCGGCGGGGCCGGTTCATAGGACCAAAACAGAATAGGGGGAACCTGACGTGAAATCTCAGGCGATTGCAGTGGACCGCCACACTTGGGCCCAGATGCGGCTTTTGTGGCTGGCGTTTCTGACCGGCATGCTGGTGCTGGCACAGGCACTCACGGCACAGGCGCGGCCCGAGAGCTTTGCCGATCTGGCGGAGAAGTTCAGCCCGGCCGTGGTCAATATCACCACATCGACCGTGGTGGCCGGGCGCACCGGGCCGCAGGGCATCGTGCCCGAAGGCTCGCCCTTCGAGGACTTTTTCCGCGAATTCCAGGACCGCCAGGGCGATGGTGACCGCCCGCGCCGCACTTCGGCGCTTGGGTCCGGTTTCGTGATTTCGGAAGACGGATATGTGGTGACAAACAACCACGTGATCGAGGGCGCGGATGAAATCCTGATCGAATTCTACTCGGGCGAGGAATTGCCCGCGAAAGTGATTGGCACCGACAAGAACACTGATATTGCCCTGCTCAAGGTCGAATCCGACAAGCCGCTGCCGTTTGTTTCCTTCGGCGACAGCGACACGGCACGTGTTGGTGACTGGGTCATTGCCATGGGCAACCCGCTGGGGCAGGGATTCTCGGTTTCGGCCGGGATCGTGTCGGCCCGCAACCGGGCGCTGTCGGGCAGCTATGACGACTACATCCAGACCGACGCCGCGATCAACCGGGGCAACTCGGGTGGGCCATTGTTCAACATGGACGGCGAGGTTGTCGGTGTGAACACCGCGATCCTGTCGCCCAACGGCGGGTCGATCGGGATCGGTTTCTCGATGGCGTCGAACGTTGTCAAGAAAGTGGTCGCCCAGCTCCAGGAGTTTGGGGAGACCCGTCGCGGTTGGCTGGGTGTGCGCATTCAGAATGTGAGCGAAGACATGGTCGAAGCGATCGAGGGCCTGGAAACCGCATCGGGCGCCATGGTCACGGATGTGCCGGAAGGGCCGGCGAAAGAAGCTGGCATGGAAGCGGGTGACGTGATCCTGAGTTTTGATGGCGCGGACGTGGAAGACGTGCGTGGGCTGGTCAAGCAGGTGGGCAACACCGATGTGGGCACGACCGTGCGCGTGGTTGTCCTTCGGGATGGCAAGACCCAGACGCTCAAGGTGACTTTGGGCCGTCGTGAAGAGGCCGAAGCTGTGCCGGCGAGTCAGCCCGTGCCGCAGGGCGAGCCGCAGGAGAAAGAAATCCTCGGCCTGACCGTGGCGCCGCTGACCGATGCGCTGCGCAGCGAACTAGGCATTGATGATGGCACCACCGGGCTTGTTGTCGGAGCCGTGGATGAGGCGTCGAAAGCCTATGAAAAGGGCCTGCGCGCCGGGGATGTCCTGACCGAGGCGAGCCAGCAGAAGCTGCTGACGATCTCGGATCTGGAAGACCGGATTGCCGAGGCCAAGGAGGCAGGGCGCAAGTCTTTGTTGCTTCTGGTGCGTCGTGGGGGAGAGCCGCGTTTCGTGGCACTGAGCCTGGAAGAGTAACGTCGCACGCATGACGCGAGATCAAAAAAGCCCCGGCCTCTGGTCGGGGCTTTTTTCTTTGTAGGGACTTATTCCTCGCGCGGAACCGCCACCAAGCCCAGCCGCCGGGCACTTTCCTGCGAGAGGGCCGCGCTGTCGAGCCCACCCGCTTTCTGATAGCGGCGGATGGCGGCACGGGTACGGGCGTCGGGCTGACCGGTGATGGGGCCGTAGAACAGGCCACGCGCCTGCAGGGCGCGTTGCAAGGAGGCGGTGAATTCCTCGGTCCAGACCTCGGGGCAGGGGGTTTCGAACCAGGTTTCGCGGCGTTCCTTGACGATACGTTGCTGGGTTTCCGTGCGGAAAATGGCCGGGCTGAGCACGGTGCCGTCGTCCAGCACTTCGGCGGGTTGCACGATGATCTGTTCGGTGACGGTTTCCACCACGGCCGGGGTCACGTCGCGACCCCAGCAGCTTCCGGGGCGCGCATTGGGCGGGGCGCCTGCGTCTTCTGCGCGGACAATCTCGGGTTCGGCCAGCGCAGCGATATAGGGTACGTCCGCAATCTGCTCCTGGCAGGCGGCGAGAACCGCCAGCGCGATGGCCGGAAGAAGGGCGGATCGGGGGGGCATGCTCGGGCCTCTTGATTTGCTGCGCTCCCTTCTAGCCGGTTTTTGCGCATCTCAAAAGGGTCAGGGTGTGTTCCCGCTCAGAAGTCTGTCGAGCATGGGCGAGATATCCTCGATCCGTTCGGCAATCACATGGGTGACGTTGTTTTCACGCTGAAGCTGCCCGGTGACGCGCAGCATCCGCCCGGCGATCACCGCGCGGCGGAACTGTTCATAGCGCTTGCGCCAGACAATGATGTTCACCACCCCGGTTTCGTCCTCGAGGGTGAGGAAGATTACGCCCTTGGCGGTGCCCGGACGTTGGCGCAGAATCACCAGCCCGGCCACGGTGATGCGGGCACCGTTGGGCGGCTCGACAAGGCGGTCGGCGGTCAACGCCGAGGGGGGGCGGGGCCAGTTGTCATAAGGGGCGCGGGAGGGGGAAATGGTCAGCATAGGAACAAATATAGAACATTTGGATTTTGTCGCAAGGTTGTTCCCGCGATGTCGCAAAAGGGACTGGCAGCGCGGGGCGTGCATGACTAGGTACAGGCGGACGTCAAATAAGAAGGGGAGCCCGAGGGCATGGCAAAGATCACCTATGTCGAGCATAACGGAACCGAGCACACGGTCGAAGTGGCCAACGGTCTGACCGTGATGGAAGGCGCGCGCGACAACAATATTCCGGGCATCGAGGCCGATTGTGGCGGCGCCTGTGCCTGTTCGACCTGCCATGTTTACGTGCATCCTGATTGGGCGGACAAACTGCCCGCCAAGGATGACATGGAAGAGGACATGCTGGACTTTGCCTACGAACCCGATCCGGCCCGCTCGCGCCTGACCTGTCAGATCAAGGTGACGGATGCGCTGGACGGGCTGGTCGTGCAGATGCCCGAAAAGCAGATCTGATGCGGCGCGCGCTCGCCGTTCTGATACTGGCGCTGGCAGTTCCTGCCGTTGCGCTGGCGGGAAGCGATCGCGAAATTCTGTCGGTGCGCTATGACGCGCCGACCACCCGCTATGCCCATGGCGTGCTTGGGGATGCTGTGGAGTGGGGTGCACTGGTCCTCAAGGTGGATACCTGTCCGGCCTGTGCGCTGCTGAAGGCCAAGACCATCAGAATTACCTTGCCGGACACGCGGGTGTTCGAGGACTTGGAGCCGCGCCTTGTGGATCTGGACAATGATGGTCGTCCGGAAGTGGTCGTGGTCGAAAGCGATGTTCGCCTGGGCGCGGCATTGGCTGTTTATGATGAATCCGGCAAAATCGCCCAGACCCCGCATATTGGGCGCACCAACCGCTGGCTTGCGCCTTTAGGGGCGGCGGACCTGGATGGGGACGGCAAGGTCGAGCTGGCCTATATCGACCGCCCGCATCTGGCCAAGACACTGCGCATCTGGCGGTTTGACGGCGGCAAGCTGGTGCACTTGGCCGACAAGCCGGGGCTGACCAATCACAAGATCGGTGAAGATTTTATCTCGGGCGGTATCCGCGACTGCGGCACGGGACCCGAGATCGTGACGGCCAGCGGCGACTGGGCGCGCGTGATGGTGACGACGTATCGCGGCGGCAAGGTCGCCAGCCGCGATGCAGGTCCGTTCAAAGGGTCGAAGAGCCTGTCCGACGCGGTGGCCTGCAAATAGGCCTTTAATGATCGTAAGCCGGATCGCAGAAGCGGAACCGGGCCTGTGCCTCTGACGGGATGCCCATGGCCTGCAGCAGGGCCGGTGTTATGCGCCCCTGTGCCGTGGTGTCACCGGTCAGCCGGTTTTGTGCGGTCTGAATGCCTTCGCGGGTGTTGGGGCCGGGGGCGCCGTCAGGGCGGCCCACATTGATGCCGAGATCGTTGAGCTTGCCCTGAACCATGCGCACCAGTTCCGGATTGGCATCATCCAGAACGCCGCAATAGGCCAGAGGCATGCCGATCTGGTCCGGGGTCAGCGGCACATCGCGGAACAGGTAGCTTTCATCCTTGTAGAACTCGCGGACATAGGCGAGCAGCGCGCCGCGATGGGCATAGTCGCGGATGGCGATGCCGAGCTCTGCGTTGTCGATGCCGACTGCGATTTCCAGCATCTGGTTATAATATTTGAGCGCGGGGTCCTTGGGCATCATCTCGACCTGGCCATAGGTCTCGAATACGCAGCGATTGCTGTCGCAAATCTCGACCTGCCATGTCCCGGCGTTGCTCTTGTGGCCCATGCAGGCAAAGTTGCGCCCGGTTTCGAAGGTAATGAAGGACAGCGCGTCGACCTGAAGGTTATGCACGAGGTCCATGCTGTCGACCTTGTAGGTCGAGCGGAAGCTTTGCCCGCAATAAGCCAAAGCGGCGGCGCGGGTAGCGGTTAGTCGGCCCGGCAGGGGCTGGTTCGGGGCGGCGGCCCAGTCAAAAAGGAAAACATGTTCCCCGGCGAGATCGAGCGGGGTGAGCGTGTACATGTCCTCGGGGGCGGTGGCGAACATGCGGTCCATCAACCCGATGGACACGCCGGACCCGAGGAAGAACTTGGTCACGGCATTGGTCGAGCGGGACAGAATGGTGAGGATCTGGTCGACTTCACCCGCAGAATAGTCACGGCGGGGCAGGGTGATCGCGGGCTGGTGCACGCCGACGCGGGAGGTGACATGGGCAAAGCGGCGGGGAAAGAAGCGGCCCTCGTAGCTGGTGTAGCCGCCAAGAAACATCAGCGTGCAGGCGCTTTCGCAGGTGGCGTTGGGGCCGACGACGGTGACGAAGTTTTCTGACCGTATGATTTCGGCCAGCCGCAGCGCCTCGGCGAAGTTGCCGCCCGGTGAGTCGAGAGAAATCACGTTCGCAAAGGGGCAATAGCCGGGGGCGCGGCAGTTGCTGAACCCGCCTGCCTTGATCAGCCTTTGCAAAACCTCGGCATCGCCTTTTTCGATCTGTCCTGAAAGGTGGATCACGCGCCCGGCCTGCAGGCTTCCGACGGCGGCAGGAATGAGCAGGGTTTCATAGCTGTGCGCGCCGTCCGAGCGGATTGCATTGCCCCGAAACACCCAGTCCCAATCCTCTTGTACCCCTTCCAGCGTGGGTTTGGAGGGGCCGAGGCCCTGAATGAAGCCGATCGCCTCGGAATAGGTCTGGTTCAGGTCGAGAAGCTGAAACCGGGGATCGCCATATGGGTTGGTGGCGCGGATTTCGAAATTTGCGGCCTGTGCCGAAAGTGCGGTCAGGAAACCGATCAGAGTCAGAACCGCCCCGAATAGTCTTGTCATGGTGGGGTCTCCCTGGCTTGGGGGATCAGCGGGCCGAGAACTGGTGCCCGGCGTTGATCACGTGATCGCCGCTGATCGCGCCGAGGGACTGGAACAGGGCGGCGGTGTTGGTGGCCCCGAATTTCTTCAGGAGCTTGGCGCGGTGGACCTCGACGGTGCGGTTGGACATTTCCAGAACCTTGGCGATTTCCTTGGAGGTCATGCCTTCGCTCATCAGGGAAAATACTTCGCGCTCGCGGCGGGTGAGTTGCTGATAGGGGCGGGTGTCGGAAAGGTCGGCAAAGCTCCAGACCGCGCGCATGAGAGGGTCTTCGGGGGTAAACGTGTGGCCGCGCACCCGGCACCAGAACATCTCGCCCCCATTGCGCATCATCACGCGTTCGTCCCAGTAGATGCCGCCTTCGCGTAGGCAGTCGACGCCGCGGTTCCGGATATTGGCGAATTCTTCCTGGCTGGGATAGAGGATGGCAAAGGTCTGATCGCGCAGGGCGGCGCGTTCGTAGCCGAACATATTGGCAAAGGTCTGGTTGCAGTCGCGGATCACGCGGTTTTCGGTCACAACGATGCCGACCGGCACGAAATGAAAGGCCAGATCGGTGAACTCACCGCTTTGATAGGCATCCGCAACGGATGGTGTGTCGGACATGGGTCCGGCTCCCGTATTTTCTCCCCTGAAGGGCAGGTTACTGTGCGTATGGGGGACTGGCAAACGCTTTGCTCAGGGGGTTTCTTCGACCTTGCCCCCAGCCATGTAGGTCAGGATTGGCGGGAGCAGGGTGAGCGCGATGCGTGGCGGGCGTTTCCACGGGTTATAGGCGCGGATCAGAAGGCCGCCAAATAGGGTCAGGCCCAGAAGCGGGACGGCGGCCTCGGTCAGGCGGCTGGAGGAAACGCCGCTGAGCAGGGCGGCGGTGAAAAGCCCTGCCCCGGCGAGGGCCGACAGAAGGCCGACGGCAAAGATCGCCTTGCGCGCGCGGCCATGTTCGCCAAACAGGATCTGTTGGTCCGGCAGGGCTTCGCCAAGCGCGCTGACCAGCCCGTGAAAGGCGGCGAAATCGTCGGTGAGATAGGCGTCGCGGCTTGGCAGGTTGGCGTTGATGTGGTGCGTTTCATCGCCGCTCATCAGGTCAAGCCGCCAAATCTTGCGGCCATGGGCCTTGTAGGAGGCAAAGGCCGCGTCGGTGATATTGGCCAGCTGCAGGGACCATTCGGCACGGTCGTCCTTGAGGCAGGTGAGGCGATCCGCGTCCAGCCGGAACACCCGTTCGGAGCGAACGGGCGCCGGGCGGAAGCGGAACTCGACCATGTCAGAGCGCCCGCCAGCCGATATCGCGGCGGAAGAACCCGCCGGGCCAGTCGATGGCGTCAACCATGGCATAGGCGCGGTCGCGGGCCTCTTGCAGGCTGTCACCGCGCGCCGTCACGTTGAGCACACGACCGCCCGAGGCGGTGATGGCGCCGTCCCTGGCGGTGGTGCCGGCGTGGAATACCATGTTCATGCTGTCCTCGGGCAGGGCATCAAGCCCCTTGATCACCGAGCCTTTTTCGTAACTGCCGGGATAGCCGTTGGCGGCCATGACCACGGTGATGGCGTGATCGTCGGCCCAGTTGACCTCGACGCCGTCAAGACGTTCTTCGGCGGCGGCATGCATCAGGTCCATCGCCTGTGCCCCAAGGCGCATCATCAGAACCTGGCATTCCGGGTCGCCAAACCGGACGTTGTATTCCACAAGGCGTGGCTGGCCGTCCTTGATCATGAAACCGGCATAGAGCACGCCCTGATAAGGCGTGCCGCGCCGTGCCATTTCGTCGATCGTGGGCTGAATGATCTGATCAAGCGCCTTTTTTGCCACCTCGTCGGTGAGAACGGGGGCCGGGGAATAGGCGCCCATGCCGCCGGTGTTGAGACCGGTGTCGCCTTCGCCAACGCGCTTGTGATCCTGCGCCGTGCCGATGGGCAGCGCGGTCTTGCCGTCGCAGAGGATGAAGAAGGAGGCTTCTTCGCCCTCCATGAACTCTTCGATCACCACCTCGGCGCCCGCGCCGCCAAAGGCGCCGCCGAACATGTCGTCGATGGCGTCCAGCGCGGTTTGTTCATCCATGGCCACGATCACGCCCTTACCGGCGGCCAGCCCGTCGGCTTTGACCACGATGGGCGCGCCCTGTTCGCGGATATAGGCCTTGGCGGCGTCGGCGTCGGTAAAGTGGCCATAGGCGGCGGTGGGAGCGTTGGCCGCGTCGCAGATTTCCTTGGTAAAGCTTTTGGAGGCCTCGAGTTTCGCGGCGGCCGCGGAAGGGCCAAAGACGAGGATTCCCGCCTCGCGCAGGCGATCGGCCACACCGACGGCAAGCGGTGCCTCGGGGCCGACGATGACAAAGTCGATGGCGTTTTCTTCGGCGAAATTTACCACCGCGCCGCCATCCATGATGTCGATCCCGGCGCAGTCGGCGATCTGGGCGATCCCGGCATTGCCCGGCGCAACGATCAGCTTGTCGCATTTGGGGTTTTGCAGGACGGCCCATGCCAGCGCATGTTCCCGTCCGCCGCTGCCGAGAATGAGAATGTTCATGGGGGGTGCCCTTCTGCTTGGCCTTCGGTTGTGCGCGTTCTAAGCTGTGGGACGCAGAGTGACAAGCGAGGCCAAATGTCCGACCTCATCGATTCCCCCATCGAAGGCGAAAACGCCCCGGAATTCTCGGTGTCCGAGATTTCCGGCGCCTTGAAACGCACCATCGAGGGCGCCTTTGGGCGCGTGCGGGTGCGCGGCGAAGTGGGGCGGGTGATGCTGGCGCGCTCGGGGCATCTCTACTTTGACGTCAAGGATGACCGTTCGGTCATTGCCGCGGTGAGTTGGAAAGGTCAGGTGAGCCGCCTGTCGATGATGCCCGAAGAGGGTATGGAGGTGGTGGTCACGGGCAAGCTGACCACCTTTGGCAGCCAGTCGAAGTACCAGATCAATGTTGATGACGTGACCGTCGCAGGCGAAGGCGCGCTGATGGCGATGCTGGAAAAGCGCAAAAAGGCTCTGGCGGCCGAGGGGCTGTTTGCCGAGGAGCGCAAGCGGCCCTTGCCCTATCTGCCCGAGATCATTGGCGTGGTCACGTCGCCGAGCGGTGCGGTGATCCGCGATATCCTGCATCGGCTGCGCGACCGGTTTCCGCGCAAGGTTCTGATCTGGCCCGTGGCCGTGCAGGGCGAACAATGCGCGCCGCAGGTGACGCGTGCGATCGAGGGGTTCAACCGTTTGACGCCGGGCGGAGCGATGCCGCGCCCGGACCTCCTGATCGTGGCCCGGGGCGGTGGATCGATCGAGGATCTTTGGGGGTTCAACGAGGAAATCGTGGCCCGTGCGGCGGCGGCTTCCGAGATTCCGCTGATTTCGGCGGTCGGGCACGAGACAGATACCACGTTGATAGATTTCGTGTCGGATCGGCGGGCGCCCACCCCGACGGCGGCGGCGGAGCTTGCGGTGCCTGTGCGGCTGGACCTGCTGGCGTGGGTGGATGAACAGGGCGCGCGGCTGACGCGGGCGATGGGCAATGCTGTCGGTCAGCGCGGACAGCGCCTGCGCGATGTCGCGCGCGCCTTGCCACGGGCCGAGGCCCTGTTGCAGACGCCGCGCCAGCGGCTGGACGAGGCGTCAGATCGTCTCCCCCGTGCGCTGGTCGCCGGGGTGCAGCAACGCAAGGTCACGCTTTCGCAGACCAGCGGTTCGCTGCGCGCCAGCACGCTGCGGCGCATAATCGAGGGCAAACGCGAGGCGCTCTATCGCCGTTCCGACCGGTTGCGCACAGATGCGTTGGAGCGTGAAATAGATCGCCGCAAGGACAGGATCGACGACCTGCACAGGCGGCTGGAGGACGCCTATTTGCGCCGGATCAGATTGCAGCAGGACAAGCTGGCGGGACTTGAGCGCATGCGCCAGACACTGGGCTATCACGCGACGCTGGAGCGTGGTTACGCCGTGGTACGCGGGGACGGGGCGCTGGTGAAAACGGCCAAAGCGGCCAAGAAGGCGCAGGTGCTGGAAATCGAATTCGCGGATGGCAAGTTCACGCCGGGCGGCCCGGCCACGGCTGCGCCAAAAAAGCCAGCCAAACCCAAGGATACACCCGAACAGGGCAGCCTTTTCTGACCCGCTTCTTCATGTTGCCGAAAATACTCCGGGGAATCGCGGCCATGCCGCGATGGGGCAGCGCCCCTCCTACCTGTCAGACCCCCACTTCCGGGCCAAGACAAAGCATCTCTTCTCCGGTGGATTCGATCTCGTAAAGCGTGCGTCCGCCGGGACGGTTTTCGAACGTTGCTGTAAGGCCGCGACTGCCAAGGAAGAAACTCCAACATTGCGGGCCATCGCTTTCTTCGTAGACAAAGCAGATTTGTTGATTGTCCTCGTACCAATACCCTTCCTTGCATTGTCCATCGAGAAAGGACCAGCGGACCCGGCGGTCGGGCAGGTATTCTTCGACACCATAGCGCTGACCATCGGCCGCAAAGAAGAGGGTCTTTCCCTCGGCATAGGCTTCGAATTCGGCGGCCGTCATGGGCGATTGCGCCCAGAGCGGCGCGGCGAGGAGGCTGAAGAGGAGGAGCACGCGTTTCATGGATCCATGCTGCCAAAACCCGTCCGCGCGATCCAGTCTCAATCCCGGGGCGCGCGCAAAGCCGCCACTCGCGGATCCATCACGCGCCGCCAGAGGGGCGGCCAGAGCGCCAGCGCGCCCATGGCCGGAAGGGAGCGGGGCAGGGTGGGCATTGTGTCGGCATCAAGGCGCAGCGATGGGTAGCTGCGCAGCGGGTGCATGTGGTGATCCGAATGGCGCGGGGCATTCAGCATCAAGGCCGAAGAAAAGAAATGCGGTGCATTCCAGCTATGGGCGGAAGAGACTGGTTCCGGCTTGCCCGAGTCACTGACGGCGCGGGTCAGGCCATAGTGTTGCACGTAGTCCGACACCAGAAGCTGCATCTGGGCATATCCTGTCACAGTGATCAGCGCGGCGAGACCCGCAGGGCCGAAGAGCACCCCGGCAATGCCGCAGGCCGCGAGAGCGCCGCCGACATAGACGATATAGGGGTGGGTCCAGGGCTGCGCGCGGCGGGTGGCGCGGGCGCGCAGGGCGTTTTCTGCCCTAAGACCTTCGACAAAGGAACCGACCCACGCGCGCGGCCAGAATCGGTAAAAGCTCTCGCCCCGGCGTGGGCTGTTGGGGTCATGCGGGGTGGCGACCCAGACATGGTGCACGCGGGTATGAGCCGACGTGTGATGGCCAAAGAGCAGGCTGGTATAGATCAGCATGCCCAGCCGCCGCGGCCAGCGGGCCTGTTTGTGGATCAGCTCATGCGCATTGGGGTTGCTGACTTGCCCGAAGAAGATGCCAAAGCCGAGGAAACAGGCAAGCCGCTCGGCCCATCCGAACCCGCCTGCGCCCGAGATGGCGTAGACGGCAATCAGGAGAAGCGGGAAGTGCGCGAGGCCCAGAAACACGGCCAGCCCTTCGCCCACAGGGAACTCGCCATTGCTTTTGCGCCGTGCGGCAGCCCCCTGGACCAGGAGGTCGACGGCAAGGGTGAAGGCGGTCAGGTAGATCAGCGCCAGCAGCGGCCAGACACCGCCCAACATCCCGGCGGCCAGCAAAAGGGCGGCGGGCGTGGTGGTGGCAAGCGTGAACCAGAGCATGACGATTCCCGACAACGGCGAAAATTGCAGTATTTGCCCACAAGGGTGCCGGGCAGGCAAGTCGGCCGCAGCGGCAAGGTATGGCTCCAATGCGCCGGACATGGCTTGATTTCGTGGGGATCGTGTCGAATTTGCGTAAATACGCGGGGTCGCGAAAAATCTTTGGTCGGGGCCATTGACTCGGGGGCGGGCATCAGTAAAAGGCAGGCTTCATGAGAATTTCACGGGGCGGTCTGTCTGCCTCGGCGCAGGAGAAGACAAATGGCGAAGCCGACGACCATCAAGATCCGTCTGAACTCGACCGCGGGCACGGGCCATTTCTACGTGACCAAGAAAAATGCGCGCACCATGACTGAAAAGATGGTCGTACGTAAGTACGACCCGGTGGTGCGCAAGCATGTCGAGTACAAAGAAGGCAAGATCAAGTAAGATCCCCCCTTCCGACACATGCAAAAGCCGCGCCAACCAAGGCGCGGCTTTTTGCATTTGAAGACCCCGGTCGCGCCCTGAACTCCAAGAAAAGATTTTCAGGATGCCACCATGTCCCAATATTTTAGTATTCACTCCGCCTCGATTTCCGACAGGTCCGATGTGACTGCGTTGCTGCGCCGGTCCTACCCGCAGCTGTTGCCCGATGACTATGACGCCCGTCTCTTGCGCGACGCGCTGCCTCTGATCACCACGGCGCAGCCTGCCCTTCTGGCCTGTGGTACCTATTTCGTGGCGCGTTGTCCCGAAAGCGGGGTGATCGTTGGCGCGGGCGGCTGGACCGATCTCAGCCCGGCGCGTGGCATTTACGGTCCGGGACAGGGGCATGTGCGGCACGTGGCAACCGACCCGGATTGGTTGCGTCGCGGTGTGGCAGCGGCGTTGATCGCGCATACGCTGGCTTCGGCGCGGGCGATGGGCATGACGCGGATGCATTGCATGAGTACGCTGACCGCACGTCCGTTCTATGCGGCCATGGGGTTTCGCCCTGTCGGCGAAATCGAGCTTACCCTAGCACCGGGGGTATATTTTCCCGCGGTCCAGATGGTGCGAGACCTGGAAGACCTGCAAGATGTTGATGAGTGTTATGGCGCCGTTACACCGGATGCGGTTGAATAGGCGTGGTATTTGTAGAAAGGAGCGCATTGGCATGTCAGACGACAAGAAACCCGATTGGATCGAAGAGATCGAAGTGGCCGGGGAAAAGCTGGTCGAAGAGGTCAAGCGGATTGCGGCAGAGGGTAAGGCGAGCCGAATCCGTATTTATGAACCGGACGGCGATATCGCGGTTGATATTCCGCTGACCGTGGGGGCCATTGCCGGGGGTGCGGTTGTTTTGGCCGCGCCAGTGCTGGCCATCGTGGGCGCGCTGGCCGCGTTTGTCAGCAAGGTCAGGATCGAGATCGTCCGCGAGGACCCGCCTGAAGAAGACGGCGCGGATTGAAATGCGTCTTTGCAAAAAGAAAAGGCCGGTCCCGAAGGACCGGCCTTTGTCTTGGTTGAGACGTCTGCGCGTTACTCGCGATTGCCGAGCAGTTGCAGCAGGAACATGAACATGTTGATGAAGTCGAGATAGAGGTTCAGGGCCCCCATGATCGCGGCTTTGCCCAACCATTCGCTGTCGCCATGATGGGCGTGCTGCAGGTAGGTGTTCTTGATGTTCTGCGTGTCATAGGCGGTGAGGCCGGCAAAGATCAGCACGCCGAGGATCGTGATCGCGAAATGGATCGCGGGCGAGCCGAGGAAGATGTTGATGATCGACGCCACGAGGATCCCGATCACACCCATGATCAGGAAGCTGCCCCAGCCCGAGATGTCTTTCTTGGTCGTGTAGCCCCAGAGGGACAGACCCGCGAAAGCGATCGAGGTCACAAGGAAGACCTGCGCGATCGAGAAGCCGGTGAAGGCCACGAAGATCCACGACAGGGACAGGCCCATGACCGCCGCAAAGGCGTAGAAGAACAGTTGCGCGCCAGCCGCCGACAGTCGGTTGATGGCCGCGCCGAATGCAAAGACCATAATCAGCGGCGCAAACATGACGATCCAACCCAGGATGTTGGGTTGCAGGGTCATGGGATCGCGGAACATGCCGAGCAGGGCGGGCGACGTGCCCACGGCCCAGGCAACCGCGAAAGTAATGAGCATGCCCACGGACATCGTGCCGTAGACTTTGTTCATGTGGGCGCGCAGCCCTTCATCAATCTGGGCCGCGCGCGCGCCTACGCCGCTCCGGATTGTGTCAAATTCAGCCATTCAAGCCTCCGATATTGAACTTTTGGGCCGCCCGATCCCTCGGGCAGCCGTCACAGATGAATATCGGTGAGATGATGGGGCTTTTCAAGGATTACACGCCGGAGAAACGCGAAATAGATTGTTGAAAAGCCGCGGGGCTGGTTTAGCCGCGCCAGTTGGTCGGGACATCCCAGACCGGGCGCTTAAGTTCTGCTTCCACATCCGCACGGGTCAGGCCCAGATCCTTCAGCGCAGCAGCATCAAGCCGGTTCAGCGCACGACGCTGGCGCATAACGGCGGCAGCTTTGGTGATGGCGCTGGTATCAAACGAAATGCCGAACGAACGGCCGATTGTGCTGAGAAGGGTCATGGCGTGTTCCTTTCCTGATCTGCGATGAGTCTTCCATGTTTCATCAAATTGCTTGATGTATATGGAGGAGTGTGGTCTATTTTAAAAACGAATAGTTGTGACGTGATGCATCAAGGATGTTGATGAAATGCGAAATCTCGACGTAACGACCCTTCGCAGCTTCGTGGCGGTCGCCGATCTTGGCGGTGTGACACGGGCCGCAGGGTTCCTGCATCTGACCCAATCGGCGGTGTCGATGCAGTTGAAGCGGTTGGAGGAACTGATCGGTGTGGCGTTGCTTGACCGTTCCGGACGGGGAATTGCCCTGACTCCGGCGGGTGAGCAGATGCTGGGCTACGCGCGGCGCATGGTGACGCTCAATGACGAGATCATGCGGCGATTGACCGACGATACCTTCGAGGGGGAAATTTCGCGCGGAGTTCCCCATGACATCGTTTACCCGGTTATTCCCCGGGTGTTGCAACAGTTCAATGCGGCCTTTCCACGTGTGAAGGTGCATCTGGTGTCGTCCTTCACACGTGCGCTCAAGCAGCAGTATGAAAAGGGCGAGATGGACCTGATCCTGACCACCGAAGCGGAAAAGCCGGAAAGCGCAGAAGGGCTATGCCAACTGCCGCTGGTTTGGATCGGGGCGCCGGGGGGTGCGAGCTGGCGGCGGCGGCCGATCCAGTATGCTTCGGGGCGGCAATGCGTTTTCCGCGCGCGGGCAATTGGATCGTTGGACAAGGCCGGGATCGAATGGGAATCGGCGCTGGAAACCGAGTCCGACCGGACGGTGGAGGCCACGATTGCGGCCGATCTGGGGATTGGGGCCATGATCGAGGGGACCGAGCCGCAGCAACTCGAGGTGATCGACCACGGCGGCGCGCTGCCTGACCTGGGTGAGCAGTATATCAACATGTATGGGGGCGACGCGGCGAAGGGCGACGCGATCACCCATCTCGCCGGTTTGGTCCGTAAGGGGTTCCGCCCGATCTCGACCCGCCAGGAGCACCCGGTACGCCTCGGGGTAGTGCGCTGAGCCCCACCCCGCTCCGGAATCAGTCGATGGTGACAACCACTTTGCCGGTTGATTTGCGGCTGCGTAAAAGTTCGTAGGCTTCTGCCGCCTGATCAAGCGGCAGGGAGTGGCTGATGTGCGGCGTGATCTTGCCTTCGGAATACCAGCGGAACAGGGTGGTCATGCTGTCGGTGATGACCGACGGTTTGAAGGCCATGTAGCCGCCCCAGTATAGACCCATCACGGTGAGGTTCTTGACCAGAAGGTGGTTGGCCGGGATTTGCGGCACGTCCCCCGAGGCGAAGCCGATGGGCAGCAGGCGTGCTTCGGGGCGGCAGGCGCGGAAAGCGGCCTTGAACTGCTCGCCGCCCACCGGGTCATAGACAACGTCGGCCCCGCCGAGCGCCTTGACCGCGGTGCGGATATCGTCGGTTTTGGCGTCGATCAGGTGATCGGCCCCCATTTTGCGCGCCACTTCCAGCTTGTCGGCCCCGCGGGCGCAGGCGATCACGTTTGCGCCCATCAGCTTGCCGATCTCGACAGCGGTCAGGCCCACCCCCCCTGCGGCACCCAGTACCAGCAGGTTTTCTCCGGGTTGCAGGCGGGCACGGTAATCCAGCGCCACGTGGCTGGTGCCGTAGGCGACCGGGAAGGCGGCTGCGTGTTCAAAGCTCATGCTGTCGGGCAGCGGCACCGCCTGGTTCGCATTGTAGCAACCGTACTCGGCCAGCCCGCCACCGCCACCGAACACCACAACGCGAGTACCAATGGCCGGGCCTTCGGTATCCGGACCCAGGGCGTCTACCTCGCCCGAAACTTCCATGCCAAGCACGAAGGGCAGTTCTGGCGTGTCCTGATAGGTGCCCTTGATCATGAGGAGATCGCCAAAATTCAACGCGCAGGCGCGGATCCGGATGCGGATCTGACCCTTGGCAGGCTCGGGGCGGGGAATGTCTGCGATGCTTGGGGGCGATTCGTGGGACGTGACCTGATATGCGCGCATTGTGATATGTTCCTCTGTCTGATGCTGTTTGATTACACAGCCTTGCGAACCCGTGTCAAAACGCCAAACCGATTTGCGCCGAAACGCGACACCGCGTCACGAGCTTGAAACAAGCAATGATTGAATGTGATGCCTTTTCGTTAACCGCTTGCTTGTATCAATATTCTTGATTGCGTGGTCAAAGATGTTAAAGTGACGCATCGCTGTAGGGATGCGCGGCGACGTCAAGATGGTCTCACGTTGAGGGAGATGGGAACCGACGCGTGATGCGGTGAAAGCCGTATGAAAGTTATAAAGGAGTCGTGTGTGATGACGCACCCAGTAGATGTGCATGTTGGGAAACGCATTCGTCAGCGCCGGTGGTTGACCGGGATGACGCAGCAGCAGCTGGCCGAGCAGGTCGGCATCAAGTTCCAACAGATTCAAAAATACGAGACCGGCGCAAACCGCGTCAGCGCGTCACGGCTTTGGGACATCGCGGATGCTCTCGACGTTCCGGTAAGCTTCTTCTTCGAGGGGCTGGATGCGGAAGAGGGCGAACTGGCCAAGAAAGTGCCAGCCGACCTGATGGGGGACAAGGAAGCGCTCGACCTGATCCGCTCCTACTATGCGATCCCAGAGAACCAGCGCCGCCGCCTGTTCGAGCTTGCGCGGGTTTTAAGCGACGTAGCTTGAGTTTTCTTCCGCCCTGGGCTAGCGCAGAGAGTGTTGGCAAGGGCGAAGGAAAATCAAGTGAACCGGTCAGACACTAGTGAAATCATTCGGGTGGCGCATGCGATGGCAGACGCCGCCCGAATTGCGATTCTGCCTCATTTTCGGGCCGCGGGCCTGACGGCGGAGAACAAGCTGGATGCTGGGTTCGACCCGGTGACGGTTGCGGACCGGGCCGCAGAGCAGGCGATGCGCGACATCCTTGCCGAAGTGCGGCCGCAGGATGCGATCCTTGGGGAAGAATTTGGCAACAAGGCGGGGACCAGTGGCCTGACATGGGTTCTGGATCCGATCGACGGCACGCGCGGCTTCATCAGCGGCACGCCGACTTGGGGCGTGTTGATTGCGCTGTCCGATGAAACGGGGCCGATCTTTGGTATTGTCGACCAGCCGTATGTGCAGGAGCGGTTTGTGGGTGGCTTCGGGTTGGCGACGGTCAACGGACCGACTGGCGAACACGCGCTCAGGACCCGGGCGACGCAGAATTTGGAAGATGCCATTCTGTTCACCACCTTCCCGGAGATCGGTACGGAGGCCGAGCGTCGCGGGTTCGAGGCTGTCGAACAGCAGGTGCGGCTGACCCGGTACGGAATGGATTGCTATGCTTATGCCCTGATCGCGGCGGGGCAAGTCGACCTTGTGATCGAGGCGGGTCTCAATGCGTATGATATCCAAGCGCCGATTGCCGTGATCGAAGCTGCGGGCGGTGTCGTCACTGATTGGCAGGGCGGTCCGGTCCACGAAGGTGGACAGGTTCTTGCCGCCGCCAACCCAGAGTTGCACGCCAAGGCGCTGGAAAAACTTCAGAAGGGTTGATCTGCGCAAGTTGCAGCCGCTAAACTGGGGATGCACCGAGTCCTTTGCCCGTCTTCTGTCGGTGCCCATTCACACTTCGTAACCGAAGCGGGCCATATGAAGTGTGAAGGGACCGTTATGGCTGAAACTCTCATCAAATCTTGTGAAACCGTTCTGACCATGGATGATGCGCGCCGCGAGATGTCGGCGTGCGATATCCGCGTTCGTGACGGGATAATCGTGGAAATCGGAATAGGGCTGGAAAGCGACGGTGAAATCGTTCTGGCCGAAGGCTGCGTGGCGACGCCCGGATTGGTGAACACCCACCATCACCTTTATCAGACGCTGACGCGTGCGGTGCCGGGGGGGCAAGACGCGCTGCTGTTCGGGTGGTTGCAGACGCTCTATCCGATCTGGTCGCGTTTCGGGCCGGAAGAAATGTTCGTTTCGGCGCAGATCGGATTGGCCGAGCTTGCCTTGTCGGGCTGCACGCTGTCGTCGGATCACCTGTATCTTTACCCCAACGGCACGCGGTTGGATGACACGATTGCCGCCGCACAGGAAATCGGAATGCGATTTCACCCGACGCGCGGCGCGATGAGTATTGGCGAAAGCGATGGCGGCTTGCCGCCTGATGTGCTGGTCGAGCGCGAGTCGGACATTCTCAACGATGCAATCCGGGTGATCGACGCTCATCACGATGCGCGCGAGGGGGCGATGGTGCGGATCGGTGTCGCGCCCTGTTCGCCGTTCTCGGTGAGCCGCGAGTTGATGCGGGATGCGGCCATTCTGGCGCGGGAAAAAGGGGTCATGTTGCACACCCACCTGGCTGAGAATGACGAGGATATTGCGTATTCTCTTGAAAAATTCGGGTGTCGGCCCGGTCAGTATGCCGAGGAACTGGGGTGGACCGGAGAGGACGTCTGGCATGCGCATTGCGTCAAGCTGGACGGGCAGGAGATCGATTTGTTTGCGCGTTCTAAGACCGGGGTGGCGCATTGCCCCTGTTCGAATTGCCGCCTTGGCAGCGGTATCGCGCCGGTGCGCGCGATGCGGGATGCAGGTGTTCCCGTCGGGCTTGGCGTAGATGGATCAGCCAGCAATGATACGGGCAACCTCGTCGTCGAGGCGCGGCAGGCGATGCTTTTGCAGCGCGTGGCGCGCGGCGCGGACGCGATGAGCGCGCGCGAGGCGCTGGAGATTGCGACGCGGGGTGGGGCCGAGGTTCTGGGTCGCCATGATTGCGGGCAGATTGCCGTGGGCAAACGCGCCGATATCGCGCTTTGGAATGTGTCGGGCGTGGAGAGCGCGGGCAGCTGGGACAAGGCGGCGCTTTTGCTGGCCGGACCGACCCGCGTGCGGGATCTGTTTGTCGAAGGGCGTCAGGTGGTGCGGGATGGGACGGTGACAACCATCGACCTACCGCGTGTGATCGAGCGGCAGAATGCGCTGGCGCAGAAACTGGCTTCCTGAAACGCGAAAGGCGCAGAGCCAAGCTCTGCGCCTTTTCGAAGACCTATTGGAGCGGGCGAGGCGATTCGAACGCCCGACCCTAACCTTGGCAAGGTTATGCTCTACCCCTGAGCTACGCCCGCATCCTTAGGTGAGGCGTGAGATAGCCCCAGCGGCGGGCGACTTCAAGGGCAAAAATGATGATTTTTTCGAGTGCGAATTCAGGGCATGAAAAAGCGAAAAGGCGCAAGGTTGCCCTTGCGCCTTTTTCACTGTCCCTCGCGACTGGAGGTTTGTTGGAGCGGGCGAGGCGATTCGAACGCCCGACCCTAACCTTGGCAAGGTTATGCTCTACCCCTGAGCTACGCCCGCTTCCTTGGGTGAGGCGTGGAATATAAAGAGTCGGGTTAGGCCGCAAGGGGTAAAATGGTCTGGCGTCAAAAAAAATAGCCTGAACAGACGACGGAAAGGGGCGCGCTGCGCGTATGAGGTCATATGACAGAAGAGGTTTCCAAATTCAGCCGCCGAGGAATTGTTCTGGGTGCACTGGCATGGCCCTTGGCCGGGCTGGCGCATTCCGGCCATGGAGTGGGATTCGTCGTGGCGGACGTCACCCTTCGGCGGGTGCGCGGCCAGACAGCGAGCCTGGTTGTCACCCTGTTCAACAGGGGAGAATCGGTCGTGAAGCTTGTTGGCGCGCAGGTGGATGGTGCCGCGGGAGCCATGCAGGCGGTCGAGCTCAAATCCGGCGCGCTGGTGGAGGTTGATCTGGCAATGACCTTTGATGGGGCGGTGCCAGCGGTTTTCACGGTGGTTCTGGATTTTGCGGAGCATGGAGAGATTCCGGTGGCGGTCTTTCGCTGACCGGGGAAGGAATTGAAGAGGACAAGAGGGATGTTCAAGGCAGAGAATGTACGGGTGGTCATGCTGGCGTTTGCGATCATGCTGGGTTTCGCGGCAAGTGGCGATTTGCGGGCCGACCCCAGCCACCTGTGTCCGGGAGAGGGCATTGCAGTGCAACTTGGAAGCGGTTGACGCGATTGCAAAAATACCGCCCGTGCGTGACTTGACCGTTTGGCGCGGCGTGGTAGGGACATGGGCAAGGAAAATTGCAAAGCCCCGAGCGCGTGTCCCAGAGATATATCATTACCCTGTCTTCCATTCCGCCGCGGTTTGGCCAGTTGCGGCCAACGCTGGAAAGCCTGCTGAACCAGACGGTCCCTGCCGAACGGGTGATCCTGTATCTGAATCGCCGGTATCGTCGCTTCCCCGACTGGGACGGCGCGCCGCCCGAGGTTCCCGAGGGGGTCGAGATTCGCTGGGTGGACGAGGATTGGGGCCCGGCGACCAAGATCCTGCCCGCCTTGCGGGACTTTGCCGGTCAGGATGTAGACCTGTTTTTCTGTGACGACGACCAGGAGTATCGCCCCTATCTGCTGGAGCGGATGCTGAAGGCGCGGGCAGCACGTCCCGAAGACTGCATCGCGATCAGCCCGATGGATGATTATCCGGCCCCTGTGGGGAAAGCCCGCAGAAGTGACAAGCGCCACCCGCATGTTCTTCGGCTTTGGAAGGCGACCAATGTCGGGTTTCACCTGCGTGACAAGTTGTGCCGGATCGGGGCATGGCTGAAGAAGCGCCCCTATGTGCAGCCAGCGCGGCGCAACATCTTGCGCACCGGGTACGCGGACGGGTTTGAAGGCTGGATGGGAGTTCTGGTGCGTCCCGACTTTTTTGCCGAAGAAGTGTTTGATATCCCCGAGTTTGCATGGCCGGTGGACGATGTCTGGCTGTCCGGGCATGCCCGCCGCAAGGGACATTGGCCGTGGATCATCGGCGGGTTCGGCGAGCCGATTCTCGAACCGTGGAGCGCCGAGGAGCATAACGGCGAGACCGCATTGCACCGGGCGGTGTTCGGCGGTTCGGATCGTGACGATTCCAACTTGGAAGTTGTACGTTATTTCCAGGAAACCTATGGCCTCTGGACGTGATCACGCCATGATGCGGTGAAAGGACCAAGCCCGTGCGCCCTTATGTGATCAGCCTGACCTCGATTCCATCGCGGTTTGCACATTTGAACCAAACCCTGAAGGGGCTGGTACGCCAATCGGTGCCGCCGCTGGCGATCCATGTCTATATCCCCGAAACCTATCGCCGGTTTCCTGACTGGGACGGGCGGTTGCCCGAGGTTGTGGAGGGTGTGACGATACGGCGTTGTCCCCAAGATTTTGGACCAGCCACCAAGGTTCTGCCCGCGCTCAGGGACTATGCCGGTCAGGATGTGGATATCCTGTTTTGCGACGACGAGATGCGCTATCCGCGGCGCTGGGCATCGTGGTTCCTGCGGCAAAGACAGCGCCAGCCCGAAGCCTGTATCGCGCTGGTGGGTGAAGATATTGCCGATATTCCACGCGCAGAGCGGACCGACGCCGTCGCGCCCAGGCCGCTGGACCTGTGGAAGGTCACGAATCCTGAACAGTGGATCAAGCGTGGGATCGAAGCCTTTGGGCAGCGCTGGCTGGGCTGGCCGATGCGCCATTTGGGGCGGCGGCTTTACCTGACCGGGGGATTCCTCGACACGTTTCAGGGGTTTGGCGGGGTCATGGTGCGCCCGCATTTCTTTCCAGAGCAAGTGTTTGATATCCCCCCAGTCCTTTGGGCTGTCGACGACCTTTGGTTGTCGGGTATGGCCAAGGTTGGAGGACATCCGGTGTGGGTTATTCCAATGCGCCCATCTCCGAATTCCCACCCGCATTACAAGGCGGATGCGCTGCATGAAGCGGTGATCGACGGGCATGACCGTGATGAGGCAAACCTGTTTGCCGAACGCTATATGCGCGACCATTACGGTATCTGGAAATGACAACGCCCCGCCGGGTTGGGCGGGGCGTGCGAGGTTGGCTTTCTACCGGGATCAGTCCAGTTCGACGAGGAGGTCCTTGGCGTCGATCTGGCCGCCTGCCTGAACGTGCAACGCCTTGACTGTGGCGTCGCGTTCGGCGTGGATACCGGTTTCCATCTTCATGGCTTCGATGGTCAGAAGAAGGTCGCCTTCCTTGACCTGTTGGCCGGCGCTGACCGCAACCGAGGCCACGACCCCCGGCATCGGCGCGCCGACATGGTTGGCATTGCCCTCTTCCGCCTTGGGGCGTTGGATGGTCGAGGACTTTACCAGACGGTTGGGCACGCGGATGGTGCGGGGCTGGCCGTTAAGTTCGAAGAAGACCTTCACTTCGCCGTTCTCGTCGGTTTCCCCCAGCGCCTGCAGGCGGATTTCCAGCGTCTTGCCGGGATCGATTTCGGCCGTGATTTCTTCGCCGGGCTCCATGCCATAGAAGAAAGTTCGTGTCGGCAGGGTGCGGACCGGACCGTAGGTGCGGTGGCGACCCATGTAGTCGAGGAAGACTTTGGGATACATCAGATAACCATTGAGATCTTCGCTATCGACCTTGAAGCCCTCGAGCTCCTCGACCAGCGCGGCGCGGGTGGCTTCGAGATCGACTGGCTCTAGATGTTTGCCGGGGCGCTCGGTGTTGGGTTTCTCGGACTTGAGCACCTTTTTGACGATGGTGTCAGGGAAACCGCCGGGGGGCTGGCCCAGGTTGCCGCGCATCATGTCGATGACCGAGTCCGGGAAAGCGACGTCGGTCTTGGGGTCTTCGACGTCGGCGCGGGTGAGGCCCTGAGAGACCATCATCAGCGCCATGTCACCCACGACCTTGGAAGATGGTGTCACCTTGACGATATCGCCGAACATCATGTTCACATCCGCATAGGACTGAGCGACCTCGTGCCAGCGTTCTTCAAGGCCAAGGCTGCGGGCCTGTGCCTTGAGATTGGTGAACTGGCCACCGGGCATCTCGTGCAGGTAGACTTCGGAGGCCGGGGCCTGCAGGCCGCTTTCAAAGGCCGCATACTGACCACGCACCGCTTCCCAGTAATTCGAGATTTCGCGCACGGCCCCAATATCGAGATCGCTTTCGCGATCGGTAAAGCGCAGCGCCTCGAGGATGGAGCCAAGCGTGGGCTGCGAGGTGTTGCCCGAGAAGGCGTCCATGGCGGCGTCGACACAATCGACCCCTGCGCGCGCGGCGGCGAGAACGGTGGCAATGGCGGCGCCGGACGTGTCGTGGGTGTGGAAGTGGATCGGGATGTCGACCGCATCTTTCAGGGCAGGGAACAGGACTTCGGCGGTGGGCACTTTCATCAGCCCGGCCATGTCCTTGATGCCCAGCACATGCGCGCCCGCGGCTTCCATTTGCTTTGCCATATCAACGTAATAGGCGATATCATACTTGGAGCGGGCCGGGTCGAGCGCGTCGCCGGTATAGCAGACGGTGCCTTCACAGATTTTGCCGTTTTCCTGCACCGCATCCATGGCAACGCGCATGTTCTCGACCCAATTGAGCGAGTCGAAGACGCGGAAAACGTCGACACCAGTTTCGGCGGCCTGACGAACAAATTCCTGCACCACGTTGTCGGGGTAGTTGGTGTAGCCCACGCCGTTGGAGGCGCGCAGCAGCATTTGCGTCAGGATATTGGGCATGGCTGCGCGGATATCGCGCAGGCGCTGCCACGGGCATTCCTGAAGAAAGCGATAGGCCACGTCGAAGGTCGCACCGCCCCAGCATTCCACCGAGAAGAGCTGTGGCAGGTTGGCGGCATAGGCCGGGGCCACCTTGATCATGTCGATTGAGCGCATCCGGGTAGCCAGAAGCGACTGGTGCCCGTCGCGCATGGTTGTGTCGGTAAACAGAAGCTGTTTCTGCGCCTTCATCCAGTCGGCAACAGCCTTGGGACCCTTCTCGCTAAGAAGGGTACGAGTGCCTGCCGGGGGCGTGTCCACGCGGCGTTCCGGGCAGCGGGCCGGTTTGAGGTCTTCGGCGGGCATCGGGCGGCCCTGCACCTCGGGGTGACCGTTCACCGTGATGTCGGCGATATAGGTCAGAACCTTGGTGCCGCGGTCGCGCCGTTTCTTGAACTGGAAAAGCTCCGGGGTCTCGTCGATGAACTTGGTGGTGTATTGGTTCGTCAGGAATGTCGGGTGTTTCAGCAGGTTCTCGACAAAGGCGATGTTCGTCGAGACGCCGCGAATACGGAACTCACGCAGGGCGCGGTCCATGCGGGCGATGGCCTTTTCCGGTGTCGGGGCCCAGGCGGTGACCTTGGTCAGTAGCGAGTCATAGTAGCGCGTGATGACGCCGCCCGCGTAAGCCGTGCCGCCATCCAGACGGATGCCCATACCGGTGGCCGAGCGATAGGCGGTGATACGGCCATAATCGGGAATGAAGTTGTTCTGCGGGTCTTCGGTGGTGATCCGGGTCTGAAGGGCATGTCCATTGAGGCGGATGTCGTATTGCGACGCCTTGCCGGTGGCTTCGGCGATGGATTTGCCTTCAGCGATCAGGATCTGGGCCTGCACGATGTCGATACCGGTGACTTCCTCGGTGACGGTGTGTTCCACCTGCACGCGTGGGTTGACCTCGATGAAGTAGAATTTGCCGGTTTCCATATCCATCAGGAATTCGACGGTGCCGGCGCATTCATAGTTCACATGGGCGCAGATCTTGCGGCCCAGTTCGCAGAGTTCTTCGCGCTGCGCTTCGGAAAGATAGGGGGCCGGGGCGCGCTCCACGACCTTCTGGTTGCGGCGCTGGACCGAGCAGTCGCGCTCGTAGAGGTGATAGATATTGCCCATCTTGTCGCCGAGGATCTGAACTTCGACGTGACGGGCGCGGGTGATCATCTTTTCAAGGTAGCCTTCGCCGTTGCCAAAGGCGGCTTCGGCCTCGCGACGGCCTTCGAGCACTTTTTCCTCGACCTCGTCGGGCCCGTGGATCGGGCGCATGCCGCGCCCGCCGCCGCCCCAGGAAGCCTTGAGCATCAGCGGATAGCCAATTTCTGCGGCTTCCTTGCGGATGGCCTCCATGTCATCGCCCAGCACCTCGGTCGCGGGGATGACGGGTACCCCAGCCTGGATCGCGACCTTGCGGGCGGATGCCTTATCACCAAGCGCGCGCATGGTCGCGGCCTTGGGGCCGATGAAGGTGATGCCGTTCTGTTCACAGGCGTCCACGAATTGCGGGTTCTCGGACAAAAGCCCATAGCCGGGGTGGATCGCGTCGGCACCGCATTCCTTGGCGACACGGATGATTTCGTCAATCGAGAGGTAGGCCGCGACGGGCCCCATGCCTTCGCCAATGCGATAGGCTTCGTCCGCCTTGAAACGGTGCAGGCCAAGCTTGTCTTCCTCGGCAAAGACCGCGACAGTCTTTTTACCCATTTCATTGGCGGCACGCATCACGCGGATGGCAATTTCGCCACGGTTGGCAATCAGGATCTTGTTGAAGTCGGTCATGGGCAGGCTCCCCCCTCTTCGGTGTCTGTCCGGTTGTTCGCTGCGCGCACCCTAAGGGGGTGCTGCAGCGCAGCGCAATACCAAGTCCTACGTATTTTGTTACATTTCTGTAGGGTTTCGTTCCGCGTTCAGTCTTATGGCACACGAATAAGTGACGTCACGCTCTTTGCGACCTGTTGATTACGATTCACGCCTGTGGCAGTTGTTACATGCTTGGTTTGGAATGTGAGTTGCCATGAATCGTAGAACGATGATCCTTGGGCTGGCTGTGCTGCCAGTGATCCCACATGTTGCATCGGCGAACCCGTTGAAGATTTCCGCCGGTGAAGCATTGTCGGAGGTCCGGGATGACAAGCTCATCCTGATTGATGTGCGCCGCCCGGAAGAGTGGCAATCAACTGGCGTTGCCGAGGGGGCTTGGCTGCTTGACATGACGCACAAGCAGTTTGGTCCACGTTTCCTGGCCGTGCTGGAGCGCAACCCGAACCACAAGATCGCCATCATCTGCCGAACCGGGAACCGAACCGGGTATCTGATGAAGGTCTTGGCCGAAAACGGAATCTCTGGCGTGTTGGATGTGTCCGAGGGTATGGCTGGCGGGCCAAATGGCAGGGGGTGGATCCCTTCCGGGCTGCCGCTGCAATCCGCGGAAGAAGCGCTTGACGCGATGCCGAAAGATCTGACCAAGGGCTAAGGCATCAGGCAGTTCGCGACGGGGTCGAGGGTTTCGAGACCCATCTGCCCCATGTTTGCGATCAGGTCCTTTTGTAGAATGTCGATAAGGTGATCCGGGCCTTTGGCGCCAAGCGCGGCGAGGGCATAGTGAAAGCCGCGCCCCATCATCACGAAATCCGCGCCCAAGGCATGGGCGCGCAGGATATCGAGGCCGGTTTCAAAGCCGCTGTCGACGATCAGGGGCAGATCAGTGGCCGCCCGAATCGTGGGGAGCACATCAATTGTGGCAGGGGCGGCGTCGAACTGGCGACCGGCGTGGTTTGAAATCCAGAGCGCGTCAACACCGGCTTCTTGCAACTTTGGTGTGTCTTCGGGACGCATCACGCCCTTGACCAAAAAGGGTCCGTTCCAGTGATCGCGCAGCCAGTGCAAATAATCCCAGTCGGGCGAGGTGCGCAGCAGGTATCCGGCGTGGGCGGTGGAATCCATGCCGGTAAGGTTCCCGGCATATTCGTCGATCAACCGCATGCGCGGCATGCCCTGTTGCAGGGTGCCAAGCGCCCATGCCGGGCGCATTGCGACCTGTGCCAGCAGGCGTGGGGTCAGGCGTGGCGGGGTGGTCAGGCCCGAGCGCACCTGTCGTTCGCGCCGGCTGGCGACGGGAACATCCACGGTCAGGATCAGGGTGGTGAACCCGGCGCGTTTTGCGCGAGCCAGCATATCCTTGCGAATCTCGGTGTCGCGAGGCGGGTACATCTGGAACCAGCCATGCGCACCGAGATGCGGGGCGATGGCTTCGGGTGTCTGGCTGGCGACGGTGGAAAGACAATAGGGAATGTTCAGGCGCTTGGCGGCGGCGGCCAAGAGGCGTTCGGCATCGGGCCAGATCAGGCCGGACATGCCCACGGGGGCAATGCCGATGGGCAGCGGGAACGACTGATCCAGAAGGGAGGCGGAAGTATCCGGTGTGATCTCGCCGTGCAGGATCGACGGCTGAAACAGGATTTGATCCAGCGCAGCACGGTTGCGGGCCTTGGTCCGCTCGTCACCGGTGGCGCTGTCGAGGAACTCCCAGACAAACTTGGGAATCCGGGTGCGCGCGCGGGTGCGCAGATCGCTGAGCGCGGGATATGTGCTGTGCAAGTCCATATCTCTTTGTTGGCTTTGCGCGGGCGGCTTGTCCAGAGGGGGCGAGATGTTTGGGGGGAATCGTAAAATGTGTGCAGAACATAGAGAGAACGAAGCTTTAACGTGGTTCCGCTTTGCGCTATTCTGGCGCGCATGAGCAGTTTTGACGAATTCGACGCCTTCGAAGGCGCTTCTCTTTCGGCTCGCGCCATGGCGGCGCGGCCGATGCCCTATCTTGACGAGTTGAATCCGGCCCAGCGTGAGGCGGTGGAGCAGCTGGACGGGCCGGTGTTAATGCTGGCCGGGGCAGGCACGGGCAAGACCAAGGCGTTGACCGCACGGATAGTACATTTGCTAAACACCGGGAAGGCGCGGCCGAACGAGATTCTGGCGGTGACCTTTACCAACAAGGCCGCGCGGGAAATGAAGAACCGCGTCGGCAACATGCTTGGCCACCAGATCGAGGGCATGCCGTGGCTGGGAACGTTCCATGCGATCTGTGTGAAGCTGCTGCGGCGGCATGCGGAGATGGTGGGGCTCAAGTCGAACTTCACGATTCTGGACACGGATGATCAACTGCGTTTGCTCAAGCAATTGGTGCAGGCGGCCGGTATTGACGACAAGCGCTGGCCTGCGCGGCAGTTGGCGCATCTGATCGATAGTTGGAAGAACCGAGCGTTGACACCCGAGACCCTGCCAGCGGCGGATCATGGCGCCTATAACCACCGCGGCGGAGAGTTGTATGCGCAGTATCAGCAGCGCTTGCTGGAGCTGAACGCGGTTGATTTCGGCGATTTGCTGCTGCATGTGGTGACGATTTTCCAGAAGCACCCGGATGTATTGGCGCAGTATCAGCGCTGGTTCAAATACGTGCTGGTGGACGAGTATCAGGATACCAACGTGGCGCAGTATTTGTGGTTGAGGCTGCTCGCGGGCGGACACAAGAATATCTGTTGCGTCGGTGATGACGACCAGTCGATCTATGGCTGGCGGGGTGCCGAGGTGGGCAATATCCTGCGGTTTGAAAAGGATTTTCCCGGCGCGCATGTGGTGCGGCTGGAGCAGAATTATCGCTCGACCGAGCATATCCTGAAGGCGGCGTCGAATGTCATTCGCGGCAATGAGGGGCGGTTGGGCAAGGAGCTTTGGACCGAGGCCGAGGGCGGTGAAAAGGTCCGTCTGATTGGCCATTGGGATGGCGAAGAAGAAGCACGCTGGATCGGGGAAGAGATCGAGGCGCTGCAAGGTGGTACGCGGGGGATGTCGCCCGTTGGGCTGGACGAGATCGCCATCCTCGTGCGGGCGTCGCACCAGATGCGCGCGTTTGAGGATCGGTTCCTGACGATTGGGCTGCCATATCGGGTGATTGGCGGGCCGCGGTTCTATGAGCGGATGGAGATTCGCGATGCCATGGCCTATTTCCGGCTGGTGGTGTCGCCCGACGACGATCTGGCCTTTGAGCGGGTGGTGAACACGCCCAAGCGCGGGCTCGGCAATGTTGCGCAGCAGAAGATTCAGACCTGTGCCCGGGCCAACGGAGTGAGCCTTGTGGAAGGCGCGCGTATCCTGCTTGAGGAAAAGGGACTGGGCGGCAAAGGCGCCAAGGAGCTGGCGCTGTTTCTGGACGGGTTGGAGCGCTGGCGGCGGCAGGGCATGGCGCCTGTGGTCGAGGTGCCGTTGGACGATGACGCGGTTGTGGATGATGAAGCCACGGTGACGGCGACGCGGTTGCAGGAGGGCAAGCCCGAGCTGTCACATGTGGAACTGGCGCAGGTCATTCTGGACGAATCCGGCTATACGGCGATGTGGCAGAACGACAAGACGCCCGAGGCGCCGGGGCGGTTGGAGAACCTCAAGGAACTGGTCAAGGCCCTGGAATCCTTTGAGAACCTTCAGGGATTTCTGGAGCATGTCAGCCTGATCATGGACAATGAAAGCGATGATGCGGAGCAGAAGGTGAGCATCATGACGCTGCATGCGGCCAAGGGCCTGGAATTTCCGGTGGTGTTCCTTCCCGGTTGGGAAGACGGGCTGTTCCCGTCGCAGCGCAGCATGGATGAGACCGGGCTCAAGGGGCTCGAGGAAGAGCGGCGGCTGGCCTATGTCGGGATCACGCGCGCCGAAGAGCTTTGCACGATTTCCTTTGCCGGGAATCGGATGGTGTTTGGGCAATGGCAGTCGCAGATGCCGTCGCGTTTTATTGATGAGTTGCCCGAAGAACATGTCGAAGTGCTCACCCCGCCGGGGCTTTATGGTGGGGGCTATGGTGCGGCTTCGGCGCGGCCGGTGGCCTCGGCGCTGGAAGAGCGGGCAACACGGGCGGATGGGTATAATTCGCCCGGCTGGAAGCGGATGCAGGCGCGTGCCGGTCAGTATGGCACCAGCCAGCCGCGCGAGAGCAAGCAGTCCGCGATCGATTTGCAGGCAGTGTCGAGCTTTACCGTCGGGGACCGGGTGTTTCATCAGAAATTTGGCTATGGCGTGATCACGGATATCGAGGGCGACAAGCTGAACGTGGCCTTTGAAAAGGCCGGAGAAAAGAAAGTGGTGGCGCGTTTCGTGACCGCACCGGATGACATCCCGTTTTGAGGCGCGCAGCTTTGACCCCGCGTCCGGATTGACAAGGGGGGGCGGTCCGCGCCCTGTTGAAGGCAGGAGGAGGACCACATGATTTTCTATGATTGCAGCACGGCGCCTAGCCCGCGGCGGGCGCGGATGTTCATCGCCGAAAAGGGGGTCGAGATTGAGACCCGCAATATCGACATGAGCAAGGCGGAGCAGTTGTCGCCTGAATTCCTTGCCGTAAACCCGCGTGCCACCGTGCCAACCTTTATCACCAAGGATGGGCAGGTTCTGGGAGAGAATATCGCGATTGCCACCTATCTCGAAGATGTGTTCCCCGACCCGCCCCTGATGGGGGGCGGGGCCGAAGAAAAAGCGTCGGTCATGATGTGGAACGCGATGAGCGAATTTCACGGTGGCATGGCAATTGCCGAAGCGCTGCGCAATGCGCATCCTGCGATGAAGGGGCGGGCCCTGCCGGGGCCCGAAAATTATGAGCAAATACAAGCGCTTGCCGAGCGCGGTCATGCGCGGGTGGGAGTGTTTTTCGATATGTTGGAGCAGCGCTTGCAGGAGAGTCCTTACCTTGCCTCGGGGCGGTTCACCTTTGCCGATATCACGGCCTTTGTCTTTTGCGATTTTGCACGTGTCATCAAGCGCAAGCTTCCCGATGAGCACACGGCCGCGCGGGACTGGTTCGCGCGCATCCAGGAGCGGCCAAGCGCCAAGCTTTGAGCGGTCTCTTCGGAAAAGAAAAACGGCGACGCAAAGGGAGGAGCGCGTCGCCGTTTCTTTTTTCAAGACACTCAGGGAGGAGGAAGGGTGCCTTGATTCCGGTGGGCCGTTTGACCCGATGTTCTGGCGCGGCGACACCAGGGAGGAGGAGAGGTGCCGCCGCTCTAGTCTCAAGGCGCCCCAGGGAGGAGGAGAGGGTCACCTTGATTCCGTTTGGGCCGCTTGGCCCGATATTCTGGCGCGGCGACACCAGGGAGGAGGAGAGGTGCCGCCGCTCTAGTCTCAAGGCACCCCAGGGAGGAGGAGAGGGTTGCCTTGATCCCGGTGGACCGTTGGGTCCGTATTTTGCTGCGGCAATGTCAGGGAGGAGGAGACATCGCCGCAGATGTGGAAAGCCCGAGGGAGGAGAGGGCTCTCCGAAACCTTAATGTTCTGCCGCGGCCTCCATCGCGACCCGACGCAGCATCGACCGGCTCATACCGAGGTCAGCCAGTTCGCGATCAGACAGAGCGTTCAGCTCGGCAAAGGTCTGACGGAACTTGCGGTGACGCTCAAAGCGTGCGACCAGATCGGCGAAGAGGGTGGAAAGGCCGCGCCCGGATGCCGAAGCAACTGCGGTTTGGTTTGCAGCGTATGCCATTTCAAAAACCCTTTCGGATGTGTCACTGTTCGTCGTTGATGATGAGCATATAGGGGCATGCTGCAGGTGCACAATGGACGGCTTCGCAAAGCTGCTATGCACTGAGGGAATGGGGACGTAGGGTCAATTCACGTTATGCTGCAAATATACGCAACTAGACGTAATAGTTGGTAAAATAGTTGTGAATTGTCCGGGCGGTCAAAAAAGAGATGCATTTTGCATGTGCAGAAAAAGGAGAGAAAAATGGGTGTCGAAAAGGCGGTGATTCTTGAAGGTCTGAGCCGTCTGGCGTTGCCGGACGGAGGCGATCTGGTCTCTCGTGATATGATAAGGGCGTTGACGATTGATGAAGGCGCGGTGCGTTTCGTCATCGAGGCGGCTTCTCCGGCGGTTGCACGTCAGATGGAGCCGCTGCGTCGTGCGGCGGAGGAGCTGGTGGGCAAGATCGACGGGGTGACGTCGGTTCAGGTTGCCTTGACGGCCCATGAAGCGGCGCCTGCGGCCAAGCCTGCGCCCAATCTAAAGATCGGTGGACATCCCAAGCCGCAAGCCGGCCCGATGCAAGTCCCCGGCGTGAAGCGTATCCTCGCCGTCGGATCGGGAAAGGGGGGCGTCGGCAAGTCCACCGTGTCCTCGAACCTGGCCGTCGCGCTGGCCAGGCAGGGGCGCAAGGTCGGTCTGCTGGACGCTGATATTTACGGCCCAAGCCAGCCACGCATGATGGGTGTGAACAAACGCCCCGCGTCACCTGACGGCAAGACCATCCTGCCGCTGCACAGCCACGGTGTGACGATCATGTCCCTGGGTTTCATGTTGGATGAGGACAAGCCGGTGGTCTGGCGAGGTCCGATGCTCATGGGTGCGTTGCAGCAGATGCTCACGCAGGTGCAGTGGGGCGAGTTGGACGTGCTGATCGTGGACCTGCCGCCGGGCACAGGGGATGTGCAATTGACCCTGTGCCAAAAGACGGAACTGACCGGGGCGATCGTTGTGTCGACCCCGCAGGACGTGGCGCTTCTGGATGCGCGCAAGGCGCTGGGCATGTTTGATCAGCTCAAGACGCCGGTGCTGGGACTTATTGAAAACATGAGCGTTTTCCATTGTCCGAACTGCGGCCACGAGGCGCATATCTTTGGCCAGGGCGGGGTTGCCGCCGAAGCCGAGAAGATTGGTGTGCCGCTGTTGGGCGCATTGCCGATTGACCTTGATACGCGGCTGGCCGGGGATGGGGGCACGCCGATCGCCGCTGGCGACAGCGATATGGCCAAGGCCTATGCGCGGATCGCCGAAGGGCTGGTCAAGGGGGGGATGGCCTGATCAGGCCACCACCTCTCCGATCAACACGTCGGGCTTCACATTGGTGAAGTTCGGCACATCGGCCATCACTGGGCCAGAGGCGGCCATGGCCGCCTTGAACGCGTTCTGATCCGCGAAGGTGATGGTGGCGATGGCGTGATAGCCTGCGGGCGTGTCCGGGCCACCGGCCACGCCTTTGGTGACGACGGTGCTGGCGATGTGGGGACCCATATGTTCACCCACGAGGTCGAAATGGGTCGAAAGATAGTAGTCGAAGTCGAAGGTCGATCCGTCCGCGACGGGGTAGATGACTTGCAGTGAAACGGCCATGTCGCGTGTCTCCTTGTTTGCATACAGCTTGGGGGAGTGTACGCGAAGGTGGGCGCTTCGGGGATTCTTTTTGTGCAGGGTTAAAAGAGGGTCACAGCTGCGAACACGACGTCGGTATCGCGTCGGTATTTTGTCGGTATCACGTCGGTCGCGTTTTGAGTCGCTGGCTCGGTCGGCTTTGTGACCGTGGCGCGCTTAATCATTTATGGAGAAAGCAACGCTCCACACGTCCCGGTCCCGTCATCTCAGTCTATGCGGCGCACCTGAAGCTGGTTGCCGGTCTTGCGGGTTTCAAAGCGTTTGAGAATCTTGACCAGATCGCTGAGTTTCTTGTGGCCGTATGTGCGGGTGTCGAAGTCCGGGTTGGCGGCGGTGATGTATTGGCCGAGCGGGCCCAGTGGGTACCAGTCGTCATCCTGTTCGATCTGTTCCATGGCCGAGAGAATCAGCGGGATTGCATCGTTGGCCGGGCGCTTGCCGCTCTTGGTCCTGGTACCCTTGGTGGTGGGGGCGGGTTCGTCGATGATGTTCTCGATCAGGACAAAGCGGTTGCAGACATTGCGCAGGCTTTCGGGGGCCTTGCCCTCGCCAATGCCGATCACGTCCATACCCTGTTCGCGGATGCGGTTGGCGAGCGCGGTGAAATCGCTGTCTGAAGAGACGATGACAAAACCGTCGAACCGCCCGGTGTGCAGGATGTCCATGGCGTCAATCACAAGGCCGATATCGGAGGCGTTCTTGCCCTTTGTATTGGCGGTTTCCTGATGCGCCACCAGCCCGTGTTCACGTACGGTGTCGGCCCAGCCCTTGAGCTGTCCCGAAGACCAGTCGCCATAGACCCGGCGCAGGGCGGGTTCGCCGAAAGAGGTGATCTCCTTGAGAATGGCGCCTGCATATTTGGCCGGGATGTTGTCGGCGTCGATCAGGACGGCGTAGAGGGGGCGGTCACGGTTGGGCATGGTGGGTCCTGTTGTTTTCAGTCAGCATGACGTTGGGTGAAGCGGAATGCAAACGGTCGGTGTTTTCGAACCGCCCGGAATCAAGGCGTGCTTGCACGCCGCCGGGCAGCGCCCGACCGCCCCATGGGCGGGCGCTTTTTCGCGGGTACTCTCACGCACAGAGGTTGGATGTTAATGGCTGGATAAAGTGGCGACCTCAATCGTTGCGGCGCCCACCCTCGGTCGGGCGCTGCCCGGCGGCACCCGAACGAAAACGGGCCGCAGAATTACGGCCCGGTTCCCAAAGATATCCCCGTAGGATCAGAACTCGACCACGGCGCGGATCGACTTGCCTTCGTGCATCAAATCAAAGCCTTCGTTGATCTGGTCCAGTGTGAGCTTGTGCGTGATCATGTCGTCGATTTCGATCTTGCCGTCCATGTACCAGTCGACAAATTTGGGCACATCGGTGCGGCCCTTGGCGCCGCCAAAGGCGGTGCCTTTCCAGACGCGGCCCGTCACAAGTTGGAACGGGCGGGTCGAGATTTCGGCCCCCGCCGGCGCCACGCCGATGATAACCGACACGCCCCAGCCTCGGTGCGAGCATTCCAGCGCGTCGCGCATGACCTGCACGTTGCCGGTGGCGTCAAAGGAGTAATCCACGCCACCGAAAGCGTCTTTCTCGGTCTTGGTGAGTTCGACGATCGCCTCGGTGACAGATTGGCCCTCGGGCAGTTTCGAGGGGTTCACGAAATGGGTCATGCCGAACTTCTTGGCCATCTCGGCCTTGTCGTCATTGAGGTCGATGCCAATGATCATGTCGGCCCCGGCCATGCGCAGGCCCTGGATCACGTTGAGACCGATGCCCCCCAGACCGAACACGGCCGCCGTCGAGCCGATTTCGACCCCGGCGGTGTTGATCACCGCGCCGATGCCGGTGGTCACGCCGCAGCCGATATAGCAGATCTTGTCGAAAGGCGCGTCGTCGCGCACCTTGGCCAGCGCAATCTCGGGCAGGACGGTGTGGTTGGCGAAGGTGGAGCAGCCCATGTAGTGATAGATCGGCGTGCCATCGAGCATCGAAAAGCGGGTGGTGCCGTCGGGCATGAGGCCCTGACCTTGGGTGCCGCGAATGGCGGTGCAGAGGTTGGTCTTGCCCGACAGGCAGGAATGGCATTCGCGGCATTCCGGCGTGTAGAGCGGGATCACGTGATCGCCGGGTTTAAGGGTGGTGACGCCTTCGCCCACTTCCAGGACGATGCCCGCGCCCTCGTGGCCAAGAATGGACGGGAACAGCCCCTCGGGATCGGCGCCCGAACGGGTGAATTCATCGGTATGGCAGATGCCGGTGGCCTTGACCTCGATCAGCACTTCGCCTGCCTTGGGGCCTTCGAGGTTCACCTCCATGATTTCAAGTGGTTTTCCGGCTTCCAAAGCCACGGCGGCACGTGTGCGCATCATTTTTCAAAGTCCTCCATCTGTTGGCGGCAGGGTGCTGCAAACGGGGGCGATTTTCAATAGGGGGGTGCGACATGCGGTTGCGCAGATACGACAGGGCGGGCATTGTTACCGAAGTTCCTGTTTCTGTTTTGAGGAGGCGATATGCGCCCTGTGATCCCCGCTATTCTGTGTCTTGGAGCTCTGGTGGCTTGTGCCGCACCTACCCCCATGCCGGAGCCGGAAATCAATGCGTCTGCGCAGATGTCGCAGCTTCCGTTGGTGGGATCGTCAAGCTGTTCGGAAGAGGCATTCGGGCCAATGCTGGGGCGTCCGGTATCGGTGCTGGACACGATCGAGACGCCTGAAAAGGTGCGCGTGATTGCGCCGGGGCAGATCATCACGATGGAATACCTGCCGCAGCGGCTGAACGTCGAACATGACGACCGCGAGATCGTCACCAAGGTCTGGTGCGGCTGAGTTACTTGTCGATCCGATAGCGTTTGTGGCATCCGCCGCAGGTGGCGCCAAGATCGCGCATCGTAGTGCTGAGTGTGCCGCGATCCGTGAAATCGAGCGCCAGCGCGGCCTGTTCCATCGTTTCGGCGCGACCGGCGAAATCGGACCAGTCCTCCCAGATCGCGGGGAGCGCTTCGGATTTCGGATCAGTGGCGGGGTTTTCGAACAGGTCGGGGATCTTGGCGGCGTTGAGGCTGAGCGTGTCGCGCGCCATGCGCGCCTTGGCCTGATGCAGCGGGATCTTTCCGCGGGCCATGTCGCCAAGGGTCTGGGTGGCCTTGCCGATTGCGCTCATGGCATCCATGCGTGCCTTCACGTCCGGGTCTTTGACTCCACCATGTGCCAAGGCCGCCGTGGCGGCGCAGATGGTAAGTATGGTCAGCGCGTGTTTGGTTCTGTTCATGCCTGTCTCCTTTTGGGGAGAGGGTAATGGCAGGAAGGCGCGGGGGCAAAGGCACAATTTTGTGCATTGCGAATGGGGGCACAGGCCGCAGCGCCCGCGCCCCCGATTCGGCAGATCAGCTCTGTGGGATCAGAACCGTGTCGATCACGTGGATCACGCCGTTGCTGGTGGCGATGTCGGCGGTCACGACAGTGGCGGCGTCGACTTTGACACCGTTCATTGCGTCCACGCTCAACTTGGAGCCCTCAACTGTCGCGACTTCGGCGGTTTTACCCGCGATGTCGCCCGACATCACCTTCGAAGGGATCACGTGATAGGTCAGGATGGCAACCAGCTGGTCCTTGTTTTCAGGCTTGAGCAGGTTTTCGACGGTGCCTTCGGGCAGGGCGGCAAACGCTGCGTCCGTGGGGGCGAAGACGGTAAAGGGACCGTCGCCCTTGAGTGTGTCGACCAGCCCGGCGGCCTGAACGGCGGCAACGAGCGTATTGAACGATCCTGCGGCAACGGCGGTGTCCACGATGTCCATCTTGGCGGCACTGCTGCCGGCCAGAGTGGCGTTCACGGCGGTGATCGACAGGGCGATGCCGCCAATGGCAGCGATGAAAGAACGTCTGAGCATGGTGTTTCCTCTTGTTGGTTGTATCTGGTCTACGGCGACGTTCTGCGGTTGGATGAGTGCCCATGGCGGATTTCTGGCGAAGATCCTTTAAGGTGCTGAAATTAAATGAATTACGTTTTCGTGAGATGCGCGTGAGCCGTTGCTTCGGTGGCGGGCGGGCCGTGCTGAAGTCTCGACAGGAGGAGAGAATCGCGGTATTTACCAATAGAACATAAGAAGAACATTTGCGCCTGATGTTCTGTTTGTGCTGCCTGATAGATTGACATGCCAACCCGCCGTATCCTGTCCCTGTGGTTCCCGCGTCTGGGGGCCGAACGCCTGATCCGTATGGAGCGGGGCCTTTTGGAGGCGCCGCTGGTGGTGTTGCAGGAAACCGGGCAGATGCAGGTGATTTCGTCGCTTTCCCCAGAGGCTGAAGCGGCGGGGCTGACGCTGGGCCAGCCCATGCGCGATGCGCAGGCCATGTGCCCCGAGGTGATCATGCGGCTGCAGAACAAGCCGGCCGAGGCCGCTTTCCTTGGCGTGATCCGGCGCTGGGCGGGCAAGTTCTCGCCCTGGGTTGCAGAACAGCCGCCGGATTCTCTGGTGATGGATATCACGGGTTGCGCCCATCTTTTTGGCGGGGAAGAGGGGCTGGTGTCCGAGGTGACCGAGGAATGCGCGCGTTTGGGGATGACGGTGCATGTCGGGCTGGCCGATACGCTGGGCGCGGCCTGGGCGCTGGCCCGGTTTGCCGCGCAGGCCGGTGAGAGTCACCGCAGCGGGGATGACATCCGCCAGGAAGCGCGGGCGACGCGCAGCCGGGCGGTCAGGCGGCGGCATTGGACCCGGGGTGGGACGCCGCCGACGACACTGGCCACGGCTGTGCAGGGCGCGCGGATCGCCCCGCCGGGCCAGACTCATGGCGCGCTGGCCGGTTTGCCGGTGGCGGGGCTGCGGCTGGAGGCCGAGACCCAGGCGGAACTGGCCCGGCTGGGTTTGCGCCGGATCGGGGATCTGAGCGGGCAACCCCGCGCGGCCCTAGCGCGGCGCTTTGGCAAGGGGCTGGTGCTGCGGCTGGACCAGGCGCTGGGCAGCGTGCCCGAACCAGTGAGCCCGGCCGCGCCCGCGCCGGTCTTTGCTGTGCGCATGACTTTGCCTGATCCGATCGGGCTGGAAGATGACCTGATGGCGGGGATCCAGCGGTTGCTGGTGCCGCTTTGCGACAAGCTGCGCGATCAGGGTAAGGGCGCGCGGGTGGTGCGGCTGCAGGTATTTCGCACCGACCAAAGCATGCAATGGGTGGATGTGGGGCTTGCGCGGGCGAGCGACGAGCCGGAGCGCATCCGCCCCTTGTTGCGGATGAAGCTTGACGAGATCGACGCCGGGTTCGGCATCGACATGCTGCGCATCGAAGCGGTCCGGGTCGAAGCGCTGCATCAGCGCCGGGCGGTCGGACATCTCGAAGCAGGGCGGGCGGTGGCCGAGCGCCTGTCGGCGGGCCATGCGCTTGATGACCTTGTGGGGCGGATCGGGGCGCGGATCGGGCTGGAACAGATCACCCGGCGCCACCCGGCCTCAAGCCATATCCCGGAAAAAGGCGCGCAGGTGCTGCATGCGGCCTGGTCCGAGCCCTACCGCGAAGACTGGCCCACCCCGCCGGTGGCGCGGCCCTTGCTGCTCTGGCATCCCGAACCGGTGATGGCGCCGGATACCCCGCGCCTGACCGGGCCGTTCCGCTGGCGCGGGCGCGACATGGCCTGGGTGGCGGCGCAAGGCCCCGAGCGGATCGCACCGGAATGGTGGCTGGATGATCCGGACTGGCGGACGGGGGTGCGCGACTATTGGCGCGTGACCTGTGAAAGTGGTGAGCGGCTCTGGCTCTACTACGCACATGGCGGGGCCATGTCCTCGGGCTGGTTCTGCCACGGGGCCTTTGCCTGATTGTCCGGAAAAAAGTGCCCCCGGCGGCGCGCACTGGGTGGGGGCAATAACGTCGCGCCGCCGGGGGTAGCGTTCAAGTTTCGCTATGAGAGTAAGATGCTGCATGGCTTTGGCAGAAAAAGGATCGCTCAAGGGCCATTTGCAGATGAATCTGAGGCAAAACCGAGGCAGGCTTGATTTCTCTCAAAAACGGCGCAAATCTGAGGGTATGAATGCCCAACCGCCCATTCCACTGCACACCGGCCCGCAGGCGCCGCCGCAGGTGGCGTTTCACCGCACCGAACTGAACCTGATCCTGTCGCTATATGGGCGCATGGTGGCTGCGGGCGAATGGCGCGACTACGGCATCTCGCTGCTCAAGGAAGCGGCCGTGTTCTCGGTCTTTCGGCGCACGGCGGAAAACCCGCTCTACCGGATCGAAAAGCGTCCCAAGCTGCGCAATCGGCAAGGCATGTACGCGGTCATCGGGATAGATGGGCAGGTACTCAAACGCGGCCATGACCTCAAGACCGTTTTGCGCGTGCTCGAGCGCAAGCTGATCCGCAGCGTCGACTAAAACGCCCCTTCACTTTCTTTTTCCAGAAATACCCCGGGGAGTCGCGGGCGTGCCCGCGACGGGGCGGCGCCCCAAATCCCTTCAGGTTTTGGCCGAGATCGCATTGGCCATAATGCAGAGCATTTCGAACATGATCGACACGCCGAGGAAGGCGGTTCCGCCCGAGCTGTCAAACGGTGGTGACACTTCGACCAGATCAGCCCCCACGAAATTGACCCCCTCCAGCGCGCGCACGACCTGAAGCGCCTCGAACGAATTCGGGCCGCCCACTTCAGGCGTGCCGGTGCCCGGCGCAAAGGTCGGGTCCACAAAGTCGATATCATAAGAAAGATAGGTGGGCGCGGTGCCGACAATTTCTCGGGCTTCGGCCATCACGTCGTCGAGGCCGCGGGCAAAATACTCCTCGATCTTGATCACGCGGATGCCGACCGACTTGGCGAAATCCTGGTCTTCACTGTCATATTGTGTGCCGCGAATGCCGATCTGGACCACGCGTTTGGGATCGAGAAGCCCTTCCTCGACCGCGCGGCGGAACGGGGTGCCGTGGGTGTACATCGTGCCGCCGAAATAGCTGTGAAAGAGATCGGTGTGGCTGTCGAAATGGACCATGCCCAGGGGGGCATCTGCCGCCAGCGCGCGTAGCACCGGCAGGGAGGTCAGGTGGTCTCCGCCTGCTGTAAGCGGAGTAATCCCCTGTGCGCGCACATCGGAATAGAAGGCGGTGATGCGGGCCATGCTGTCCTGGATATCCGCCGGGTTTGGGCCGACATCGCCGAGATCGGCGCAGTTGACCAGCTCGAACGGCCGCACGCCCGTGGCGCCGTTTTCTGCACGGATCATGGTTGAGGCATCGCGCAGCTGGCGCGGTCCGTGGCGCGGGCCGGGGCGGTTGGTCGTGCCCGAATCCCAAGGCACGCCGATCAGGCCGATATCGACATCCTTGCGCCGCGCATCATCAAGCCCCAGAACGGGTAGTCGCATGAAGCTGGGAATACCGGCAAAACGCGGTAGGTCCATGCCAGAGACGGGGTGAAAAAAGGAATCGGTCATGGTGCCTCCTGCGATGGGCGCTTGTGGGATGTGACCGGACCGCCGTCCTGGGCTGCGATCCTGGAAATGGTGTCGGCAATGGGTTCATAGGCCACGGCCATGTGATGGGCATTGGCGTGGATCAGCCTGTCTGGGTCTGCCACGAACGCGACATGGCCCTTCCAGAACAGAAGATCGCCGCGCTTGTATCCGCCGGAAGCAACGGCAAAGGCGGCTTCCTGGAGATCGCTGTCGCCGGGGCAGGGGATGTCGCAGGCCAGCAGGGCGGCCTGCACCAGACCGGAACAGTCGATGCCGAACCCGGAATTTCCCGCCCAGAGATAGGGGATGCCAAGATAGCGTTCAGCCTCGGCCACAGGGTCGGTGGCGATCTGGTCCAGCGGCAATAGCTGTGGCATCGGGACATAGACCGCGCTGCCCGTGCTGTCCGGGGATGTCGCGGGCCAGTCGATTTCGGCCCAGTCGCAATGGTCGTGATGGGAGGTGCGCACGGACACCTTGGCGCCAATGGGCAGGGGCATCGGCTCGTAGGCCGATTTCAGGCGCGGTTCAGAGCGCCAGTAGGTCGGTGCGATGACGCGATGGGTGGGGGTCAGGAAATCCGTTGCCAGCACGTCCTCGGGGACATAGCCGACATAACCGTCACGGGTTGCCTGTCCAAAGGCCCAACCGTTGCGTTTTTCCAGAACGTCGAAGCCTTCGCCAAAGGCCAGTTCGCGGTCGCGCGGGGCCGAGATGGCGGGTTGGCTGAGTAAAGGGGCCACGGGGACGGCGATCATGTGGCGGGTCGGCGCCACGAAGGCCGCAGCCTCGACCTTGCCCTTGAGGGCGGCATGGGCGACGGAGCCGTTGGCCGGGGTCAGGCGGCGGTCCATCAGAGCGGCAGCAGCTTGGGCAGGGCCGCAAGGATCGCGCGTGCGCCCATGCCGACTCCGCCCTTGGGACGGGCGGGGGCGGCGGTGGGATTCCAACCGTAGATGTCGAAATGGGCATAGCGCTGATCCGAAGCGAAGCGGCGCAGGAAAAGGGCGGCGGTGATAGACCCGGCCATGCCACCGGATGGAGCGTTGTCGAGATCGGCGATGTCCGGCTCGATCATCCTTTCGTAGGGCTCCCAGAAGGGCAGGCGCCAGACCGGATCGGCCACATGCGCCGCGGCCTGTTCCAAAACGGACGAAAAGACGGGATCGTCGGTGAAATAAGGGGCGAGATCTGGGCCGACGGCGACCCGGGCAGCGCCAGTAAGGGTGGCCATCGAGATCAGGAGATCGGGGTTTTCCTCGGAGGCCAGCGCCAACGCATCGGCCAGCACGAGGCGGCCTTCGGCATCTGTGTTGTTGATTTCAACGGTCAGGCCCTTGCGCGACGTGAGTACGTCGCCGGGGCGGAAAGCATCGCCCGAAACCGCATTTTCCACCGCCGGGATCAGGACGCGCAGACGCAGGCCCAGGTTCAGGGACATGATCATCTTCGCCAGTCCCAGCACCGTCGCAGCCCCGCCCATGTCCTTTTTCATCAGCGCCATGGAGTTGCCGGGCTTGAGGTTGAGGCCGCCGGTGTCAAAGCAGACACCCTTGCCGACGAGGGTCAGGGATGAGCCCGTGTTGCCCCATGTCAGGTCGATCAGGCGCGGGGCACGGTTGGGCGCGGCGGCGCGCCCAACCGCATGGATCATCGGAAAGTTCTGGTGCAGCAGATCATCGCCGCGGGTCACGTTGACTTGGGCGCCATGGGTTTCTGCGAGGTCTCGTGCGGCGGTTTCGAGCGCAGCGGGACCCATGTCGGCGGCGGGGGTGTTGATCAGGTCCCGGGTCAGCGCCTCGGCGGCGGCGATAGCCTCGACACGCGACGCATCAATGCCGGGGGGGCAGACGAGGCGCGCCGCGCTTCCGGATTTTTTCTTATATTTGTCAAAAGCATAGGAGGACAGTAGCCAGCCAAGCGTTTCGGTTTCAATGTCGCCAGCGGGCAAAGGCAGGGCGAGTTGGTAAGTGCCGGGGGGGAGCGCGGCGGCGGCGGCAGCGAGCGGAAAGCGGACTCGGCCGCGCGACGTGGCATCGCCAAAGCCCGCAACCGCCAGCAAAGGCGTGCCGGATGTGCCAGGGACCAACAGCGTTTTTCCGGTCACGGGCTTGAAGTCGCTGGCTGCGACCCAGCGCTGGATCGCGGGGGATTGGGATGAGAGCCAGCCGTCAAATCCGTCCTTGTCGACGATGTGGAGTGGCAGGGCGTCGGCGGTCGCCGGGGCGAAAGTCAGGGACATGGGGGCCTCTTGCGGTCGGTCGGATTGACAGAGCACAGGTTATCCCAAGCGCGCGCGCCTGCAAGCCCGGATCAGATCGGCAGGTCCTGAAGGTCCCAGATTTCGCGCAAGCTGCCTTCGCCCAGACGTATCATACGCGAAAGCGTGGCTGCCAGCGCCGCCGGGTCGCCAGAAGCGCAGCAAGCCGTCACATCCCCGGCGACGCGTGCCAGCGTGGTCATGCCAAGACGGGCCGCAATCGTGGAGATCGAGGCAGCGCAGGCTGCGAGATCCCCCGGCAAGCTTTGTTGATAGAGGGTTTCGGCATGCGGCAGGCGCAGCGCCAGTTCCTCGATCGCCTGGGCCACCATGTCGTCGGCGGCGCAGTCCATCTGAATGTAAATGCGTGCAAGCTCGTCCTGATCGACCGAAACATCTTCGGACGGTCGCAGGATTGGTACCTGTGTCACTGTCTCACCCCATATTTCCCATTTCGTCCACACCCGAGACGAAAAATGCGCTGAACTCCTTCTCAAAAAGTTGATGCGCGGCAAGATTACCTGTCGAAATTTGTGCAAATTAGGGATATCTCCACGAGAATTTTGGAAAAGGGACATGACATGGAACACGCCAAACCTTTGCCCTCCTACCTTGTGCAGCGGTATCACGGGTGGAAAGCGACCTCTTATGCGCAGAATGAAAGCTGGTATCGGCATCTTGGCGCTGAAGGGCAGCATCCGCGCGCGATGATCATTTCCTGTTGTGACAGCCGCGTGCATGTCACGTCGATCTTTGGAGCGGATCAGGGCGAGTTCTTTATTCACCGCAATATCGCGAATCTCGTGCCGCCCTACAAACCGGACGGGAATCAGCACGGCACCTCGGCGGCGGTGGAATATGCCGTGACCGCGCTCAAGGTGGCGCATCTGGTGGTTCTGGGACATTCGCAATGTGGCGGTGTGCAGGGCTGTATCGACATGTGCAAGGGCGACGCGCCGCAACTGGAGAGCAAGGAAAGCTTTGTCGGACGCTGGATGGACGTGTTGCGCCCCGGTTATGAAGCGGTTGCCGATGTTGCCGAAGGGCCTGAACAGGCGCGGGCGCTGGAAAAACAGTCGATTCTGGTATCGCTTGGCAACCTGATGACTTTCCCGTTCGTCCAGAACCGCGTTGCAAGCGGTGATCTGAGCCTGCATGGGCTGTGGCACAATATTGGGGAAGGTGGTCTGGAAGCCTATGACCCCAAGACCGGGGTCTTCGAGCAGGTCTGAGGCGGAAGCGCCCTCTGAAAATGAGGCAGCCCGCTGATGGCGGGCTGTATCCTGATGCGTTTGCCCCCGTAAGTCGGGTCAGATGAAGATATTCGACTGGTTGCGGTTCGAAGCCATCAGAGCGCGCAGGCGACGTTCACGGGCCTTTTCTGCAAGCGACTGATATTCGATGTTTGCATTTTCCATGGTGTTGTCCTTGTAGATCCGCTTTGGCATGTGAGCCTCCAGTGTTACGTTATTGCCCTTGTCTTATCGACATCTTCAATCTGCTCCCGGAATGCGGCGGAAGTGGCGCGAAATGTGTCGAAAAGGCGGAAATCAGGGTCAATTTTAGAAACACAGCGTTTCGGGCCCAGCAACGCTATGCTGAGGGCCTGAAAAGGCGCATATCATTTGTCGCAGGACCACCCATTCGCCGCCCGGCACATCGCCGGCGGACCCTGGACAGTAACTGCCCCACTGCCCGAAACCTGAGGTCCGGGACCCGTTATCCAGAGACCTCCCATAAGGGGCATGCTGTGGATAACTGTCGATGGTGATAAATCCGGTTCTTGTTCCGAATGTGGCAGCGGGCTGACATTTCGGGGGAGTGATTCGGCGCGACTGTGGCGCCGGTCATGGGGTTCGGATCTAGTGAAGCTCCATGTCTCCGGGCCATTTCAGGTGAGTCGATAGGGTGACATCGAGGCTGTCCCCGGCGGGCACCACCCGTTCCCAGGCGAGGATGCCGCGGTCGTCGTCGTGGTTGACCTGATCGGGTTGGGGTTTGGCCTGCCACGTGATTTGCAGGTCTTCCTGTTCCGAATACGGCACGCGTCCAAGGATACGCATGTCCCAGCTCCTGTTGCTCAGGTTCTCGATGGTGAAGCGGCGGGTTTCCTTGAGTTCGTTGCGCGACGTGAGCACGCCGCTGTCTCCGGCTTCGCGGTCGAGCACGGTCTGCGACAGCCGCAGGCCGTTGATCGGGCCAAAGGAAAGGTCGAGCGTGTCCCCCTCGGCCACGAGCGGCATTTCCCCCCGGCTGATGAACTGGCCGTTGAGGTAATAGCTGGTTTCATAGCTCGGCAGGATGGTTTCGCCGGTGTCATTGGTCAGCGTGGCCATCAGGAAGGCGGTTTCATCGCGCATCGGGTTGGCCAGCGCAAAGACGCCGGGGGTGGTGTCGAGCGTATCGAGCGACAGGCGCAGGTTGTCGTCACCCGATCCCAGCGAAACCGGTGCGGGATAGACATAGGTGGCGTTGATTCCGTCGCTGAAATCGGGCGCAGCGATGGCCTCGGCCATAACCGGGGATTCTGGGGCCGGGGCGGCCTTGCTGTCATAGGTGGCCCCGGCGCGGCGTTCCTGTTTTTCGTATATGGCGCGTCGTTCCGGGTAGAGCGGGCTGGGCACGGTCTGGTCGTTGGGGCGGCTGGTGGAGAGGGTGACAGCGACGTCACGCCAGTCTTCGCCGGTATTCTGGCCGACAAAGGCGCCGCGTTGCAGGGAAAGCTGCGTGGTGTCGGTATGGGTGAGGTGCACGTCATAGACAGGCATCCAGCCGGCCTGATGTACGAGATGGGTGAGGGTGAGCGTGCCGGTGGTAGCCTCGGGCGCGGTGATCGTCACGGCCAGCATGGCGGAGTTGTTCTGCGGCGGGGTCAGGGCGTCGACGGTCTGCTGGGCCTTGGCGAGAGTTTCCGTCAATTCCTTGAGGGTGTCGGCAAAGCCGCGCGCCTCGCGTTGGGCGGCGGCGGCGTCCTGATGGGCAGCCAGCGTCTGGGCCGCGATCAGGTCGAGCGTGGCCTGCAGGGTTTCCGGGGAGGGGGCGGTCTCTGTCGGGCCGGTCAGGGTCGCGAGGTAGGTGATGCGGGCCTGGGCCGCCGTCTCGCGCATCAACACGTCTTCTCGCGCATCCCGAGTTGTTTCGATTTCACCTTCGAGGCGTTTGACCTCGGCCTTGGCGGCGGTGAGTTCGGGGCTGTCGATGGTGTCGACAGGCAGGACGCGGCCCTGTCGCACGGTGACAGCACCAAGGGTCACGCCGTCGATGGCAACACGCACCGAATGAGGATCAAGCGACGGCGGCAGGCCGGTGATGAGCAGCTCGTGGTCACCTTGTGGTGCCGGGAAGACCGCCGTGCGGGTCACGGTGGCGCCCTGGCTGTAGATCACGGCTTCGGTTACAGGCGTGGAAAGGGGAATGGTTTCGGCATAGAGCGCGGTGGGCAGGAAAAGGAGCGCGGCAAAGGCTTTGGTCATAAGGCACCTGTCTGACTGTCTTTCGGACAAGATGAGGATGCCGGGGATGGGAAGGCAAGGCCGTGGTTCTCGAACGGCGAGAAATGGCCGGTGAAGACGCGGTGCCATGCGGGGCAATATGAAAAAGGGCGCCCCTTGGGACGCCCTTTCGGTCATTCAGATGTCGCGCGGCTCAGCCCTTTTTGAGAACTTCGCGGCCCAGCGTTTCGGCGATTTGCACCGCGTTCAGTGCTGCACCCTTGCGCAGGTTGTCCGAGACGCACCACAGGTTCAGGCCGTTTTCAACGGTGCTGTCCTGACGGATGCGCGAAATGAAGGTGGCGAAATCGCCGACGCATTCTTTCGGGGTCACGTAGCCGCCGTCTTCGCGTTTGTCGATCACCATGATGCCCGGTGCCTCGCGCAGGATGTCGCGCGCTTCGTCTTCATCGAGAAAGTCCTCGAACTCGATGTTGATCGATTCCGAGTGACCCACGAAGACCGGCACGCGCACGCAGGTCGCGGTGACCTTGATCGCCGGATCGACGATCTTCTTGGTTTCGGCCACCATCTTCCATTCTTCCTTGGTCGAGCCGTCTTCCATGAAGACGTCGATATGGGGGATGACGTTGAAGGCGATGTCCTTGGTATAGACCTTGCGCTGGTAATCGTCGGTCGGGTTGTAGACGGCCTTGGTCTGGTCCCAGAGTTCGTCAATCGCGGCTTTGCCCGAGCCCGAGACCGACTGGTAGGTCGAGACGACAACGCGCTTGATCGTGGCACGGTCATGCAGCGGTTTCAGGGCGACAACCATCTGCGCGGTCGAGCAGTTGGGGTTGGCGATGATGTTTTTCTTGGAATACCCATGGATCGCGTCGGCGTTGCATTCCGGAACGATCAGCGGCACGTCGGGGTCGTAGCGGTAGAGCGACGAGTTGTCGATCACCACACAGCCCGCCTTGGCCGCGATGGGGGCGTATTTCTTGGTGGCGTCCGAGCCGATGGCAAACAGCGCCATGTCCCAGCCCGAGAAATCGAACTGTTCGATGTCCTGGGTCTTGATGGTCTTGTCGCCGAAAGTGACCTCGGTGCCCAGCGAACGGCGGCTTGCCAGCGCTGCGATTTCATCAACCGGGAACTGGCGCTCGGCCAGGATATTCAGCATTTCGCGGCCCACATTGCCCGTGGCGCCTGCGACGACGACGCGATAACCCATTTCAGGTCTCCTCAAGATTAGGACGCGCCCTATTAGCGTCGTTTGCCCTCAGAAAAAAGGGGGTTCGTAACGGATTCTCGTGAAGTGGCGCATTTCGGGATGCGATGGATGCGCGCAGGCAGTGTCAGTCGGTGCGGTCCTCGGAGAACAGGTAGATCACGAGACCGATTGTGACGAGGACACCGAACCCGGCGAACAGGATCTGGTAGGCCAGCAGCGGGTCGGATGCCGAAACCGCGCCATGCAGGCGGCCCGATCCGAATTGGGTCACGCCGACCCCGCCAATGCCAAAGAGGTTCAGCAAGGTCACACCGCGCCCGGTGAGATGGGCAGGAAAGAAGCTGCGGGCGTGGGCGATAATGACCGGGAAAGCCGCTCCGAAAAAACCGATAGCCGCCATGAGGGCGATAGCGCCCCATGCATTCGAGTCGATCCAGAAGGCAAGGGCAAAGAGAGCCAGCGCACCGAGGCCCGAGCCGACAAACACCACCCATTTGCGGGTCCCGAGGATGCGGTCGATCGGCCCATAGACCAGCGTGCCGAGGATCATGGCGATGCCCATCACCAGCGTTGCCTGACCGATGCCCCCTGTATCAAGCGCGAACACGTCCGAGAGATAGGGGCCGATCCAGAGGCCGCGGATGCCTGCGGCGGGCATGTAGTTGACGAACATCAGCGGGATGATCAGCCACAGGGCCGGGATCCTGAGCAGGTCGAGCACCGAGCCTTTTTCGTCATGTTCGACATGGGGCGGATCCTGCACCATGACCCAGAGGCCCAGTGCGGTGATGCTGCTGATCCCGGCGAGCGCCCAGAGCGAGGCCCGCCAGCCGATGGTTTCGGCGGCCCATGCCATCGGGTAGGCGGCGACAAGGTTGCCCACCGAGCCGACGCCCAGCATGAGCGCAGCAAGGGTCGCAAAGCGTGCCGGGGGATAGGAGCGGGCGAAGATGTAGTAGCTGGCCATCAGGACGGGTGAACAGCCAACCCCGATCAGCCCCATGGCAAGCGAAATATGCAGGGGCGTTGTGGCCAGCGCAAAGAGCGCGGCCCCACCGCCGCCCCCGATCAGGAGAAGCAGACCCGAGGTGCGGCGTGGGCCAAAACGGTCCAACGCGGCGCCCACGGGGATCTGCATGGCGGCAAAGACAAGGAACCACAGGCCCGAGGCGTTGGCGAGATCGGCCGGGGTCGCTCCGATGTCGGCATCGAGCACCTGTGTCAGGACAGCGAGGAAGGCGCGGAAGAATTGACTGAGCACATAGGCAAGGCACAGCAGGATCAGATCGGCGCGCATGTGGGGGTCTCCTTCCTCATGAAGCGTGGACTTCATCCGACCGGGATGAAAAAGGCAAGGGGGCGGTTCACATGGATGTGCGCCGATGTGCGTTGAAGTGATCCTGATGACTCCCATCTTCGTAACCGTAAAGGAACCGGCGAGGGGTCGTGGGTCGTGTATTTGAAACAGTCTGATCAGAAGTATTATGAAAACCTGCCGCGTGTCGCCGATTTCAATCGGTTGGCCGAACCGGCGGGCTATGTGCCGTTGCCCGATGACTGGATCGTCGGGGTGGCGGACATTGTCGGGTCCACGCGCGAGATTGAGCGCGGGCGTTACAAGACCGTCAACATGGTCGGCGCGGCGGTGATTTCGGCGCAGCTCAACGCGGCAGGTCTGGCGCGTCTGCCTTATGTGTTTGGCGGGGATGGCGCGGGATTTGCCGTGTGGCCAGAACAGCGCGGCGCGGCGGAAAAGGCGTTGGATGCGGTGCGGCGCTGGGCGCGGCGGGAATTTGACATATCTCTGCGGGTGGCCACGGTCACGGTGGGTGACATTCGCGCCGCCGGGCATGATATCCGCGTGGCCCGGTTCGCGCCCTCCGAAGGTGTCGATTACGCCATGTTCTCGGGGGGCGGCGTGGCCTGGGCCGAGGCGCAGATGAAGGCGGGTGCTATTGGGCTGCCCGACGACGCAGGCACGGGCGACGATCCGGACTTGACCGGGCTGTCCTGCCGTTGGTCCAACCTTGGCGCCGAAAATGGCGCGATCCTGTCCTTGGTGATGGAGCCCCGGGACGGCGTGTCCGAGCGCGCCTTTTCCAAGGTGGCGCGCAGCGTCCTCAAAGCCGCTGACGGCGCGGGGCGGGGAGGTCATCCCGTGCCAAGCAAGGGGCCGGATTTCCGCTTCCCGCCGGTCGGATTGACGCTGGAGGCGCATGTGAGCCACGGCAAACGCCCGCTCTGGATGCAAAAACTTGTGCTCTTGGGGGGCAATTTCATGATCTGGGCGCTGTTTCGCAGCAATATGCGCCTTGGGAATTTCAGCCCGGAACGCTATCGCGCGGAGGTTGGCCCGAACGCCGATTTCCGCAAGTTCGACGACGGTTTGAAGATGACGCTGGATTGTGACGGGGAAACGCAGGCCCGGATCGAGCGTGTCTTGCGGCGGGCGGAAGAGCGGGGCGTAATCCGCTATGGTCTGCATGCGCAGGACGAGGCTTTGATGACCTGCCTGGTGCCCTCAGCGAGCGAAAATACCCATATGCATTTCGTGGATGGCGCGGCGGGGGGCTATGCCCGCGCCGCGGCCCAGTTGCTTGGCTGACGCCTATTTCCCTTGTCGCAGGCGTCCGACGATGCCGGTGGGGAAGAAATAGACCGACAGGATAAAGAGCACGCCCAGCCAGAGCAGCCAGCGGTCGGCATTCAGCAGATCCGGCAGGATCGGAATACCGCTTACGGCGTGCGATGCGACGTCCATCAGGTTCTGCAGGTAGTTCTGCGCCAGCACAAAGAGCGTGGCCCCGATCACCGCGCCATACATCGTGCCCATGCCGCCGATCACCACCATCAGGAGGATGTCGATCATGATCTCCATCGAAAGCGATGTGTCCGGCCCGACATAGCGCAGCCAGATCGCATAGAGCGACCCTGCAAGGGCTGCGATGGCCGCCGAAATGCAGGTTGCCACAACACGGTAATGCACCACGCGATAACCGATCGCTTCGGCGCGGAAATCGTTTTCGCGGATCGCCAGCAGCACGCGGCCAAAGGGCGAATGCACCATGCGCAGCATCAGCAGGAACAGGATCAGGCAGGAGAAGAAGACAAGATAGTACTTCAGAAGCTTGCCGTTCATCTTGACGCCGAACAGCTCTCCGTCGGCGAATTTGAAGGCCGGGCCCAGTTCGCGCGGGATCTTGTAGGAAAGACCGTCTTCGCCCCCGGTGAGTCCGGAAAGCTGCGAGACCAGCACGGCGACGGCCGAAGCCACAGCCAGCGTGATCATGGCGAAGAAGATTGCGCGCACCCGCAGGGAAAACAGACCAATCAAGAGTGCCAGAAGGGCCGCAATCAACGCGCCGGAGAGCGAGCCGACAAGGAGCGCATCAAAGCCGCGCCCCATATGGGTGCTGGCCAGCGCCACGCCATAGGCGCCCAATCCGAAGAACATGGTGTGGGCAAAGCTGACGATGCCGCCATAGCCCAGCATCAGATCATACGAGGCCACCAGAACGATGAAGATGCAAATGCGTGCAGCCGTATCGACGGAGCGTACCCCCGGGAAGATGAAGGGCGCAAGCGCTAGACAGATCAGGATGACGGCCAGAAGAATGGCCAGCACGGTAGAGCGGGGCATGTCGCCCGAAAGCAGTTTGTTCAGCATGTCATTTCGCCTTCACAACCGGGATCATGCCCATCGGGCGCCACATTAGGATCGCCACCATCAGGCCAATGTTGGAAATCAGCGCCAGCTTGGGTTCGAGAAAGGCGACATAGTTCTGCATCAGCCCCACCATCAGGGCGCCGATGAAGCAGCCCTCGACCGAGCCCAGCCCGCCGATGATCACCACGATGAAGATCAGGATCATGGTCTGGTTGCCCATATGGGCGGTGATGACTTCCTGGTAGAGCCCCCAGAGCACGCCGCCCAGACCCGCCAGCGCAGAGCCTGCGATGAAGACACCGACAAAGACCAGTCGCAAACGATATCCCAGCGCTTCGACCATCTCGCCGTTCTCGACGCCTGCGCGCACGATCAGGCCGATCTTGGTCCGCCGCAGCACCCAGCGCATCGCGAGGAACACGACAAGGCCGATCCCTACGGCGACAAGCCGGTATTTCTCAAGCGCGGCCCCGGCAAAGGTGATCGCGCCCTTGAGCGCCTCGGGGCGGTTGATAAAGATCTCTTCCGGTCCCCAGAGCACGATGATCAGCTGTTCCACCACGATCAACCCGCCCATGGTGACAAGGATCTGCTTCAGGTGGTGGCCATAGACAGGCTTGACGATGACCTTTTCAAAAGCCCAGCCCATGAGGCCCGTGGCGGCCATGGCCCCGACAATGGCGACCATCATCGCGGTGAGGTTGAGCCAGAGCGACGGCGCGCCGGTCATGTGTTCCAGCATCAACAGAAAAGAGATGCCGACAAAGGCGCCGACCGAGACAAAGGCGCCATGTCCAAAGTTGATCACGTCCATCAGGCCAAAAACCAGCGTCAGGCCGGAGGCCATGATGAAGATCATCATGCCCATGGCCAGCCCTGACACTGTGAGCGTCAGCCAGCTTGAGGTCGAGGGAATGGCGATCAGGCCAAGGATCATCAATGCGATGATCAACAACACGGGCGCATGTGGCTCTAGTCGTTCGGCCAGCGACATGCGCGCCATGGTGGGATTATGTTCCGGTGCGGCACTCATCGCGACCCCCCTGCTTCATTTTGCCAAAAATACTCAAAATCCGACGGTGCATCTGTCGCATCAGTGGTTCTCCATGCTCAGGCCCATCAGCCGTTCCTGCAACTCGGCGTCGGTGGCGAGCTGTTTCATCTCGCCGGACCAGACCATGCGCCCGTCATCCATCACGTTGGCGCTGTCTCCCAGGGCGCGGGCGACCGAGAAGTTCTGTTCGACCAGAAGGATCGACGCGCCCTGTTCCTTCAACTCGCGCAGCGCACGCGCCATGGTCGAGATGATGGCCGGGGCAAGGCCCTTGGTCGGTTCGTCGATCAGATAGAGGCGACGCTCTTCAATCATGGCGCGGGCAATCGAAAGCATCTGTTTCTGCCCGCCCGAGAGCGTGCCGGCGTCTTTCTTCCAGAAGGTTCCCAATGCGGGGAAGACCGAGAACAGCCATTCCAGCCGGGTGGAATCGATCGGGCCGGACACTGCGGCAAGGGTCATGTTTTCCTCGACCGAAAGGTCCGAGAAGATGCCCATGTCCTCGGGGACGAACCCGATGCCCAGACGTGCGATGGCGGGGGTGGGCAGGCGGGCGATGTCCTGTCCGTCGAACAGCACCTGGCCTTCATGGGCGCGCCAGTGGCCAATGATCGTGCGCAGCGTGGTGGTTTTGCCCACACCATTGCGCCCCAGAAGCATCGTCACAGCGCCGCGCGGCACATCAAGGTCCACCCCTTGCAGGATGTGATACTGCGCGATGTTGGTGCGCACGCCCTTGAGGGAAAGAATGGGATCAGACATCTTCCAGCTCCTTGCCCATATAGGCTTCCTGAACCACGTCCGAGGCGATCACTTCAGTGGGTTCGCCATCTGCGGCCAGCGCGCCGTTGTGCAGCACGATGATGCGATCGGCGAGCTTGGCGATCACGTCCATCTTGTGTTCCACGAGCAGGATCGAGCGATCCTTGCGATGTTTCAGCTCGGCAATGAGATCAAGCACCACGGGCGCTTCGTCGACCGACATGCCTGCGGTGGGTTCGTCGAACATGTAGACCAGCGGATCGAGTGCAATCAGCAGGGCGACTTCAAGCTTGCGCTGGTCGCCGTGGGAGAGTTCGGTGACGGGCTGCAAAGCCTGATCGGCAAGTCGCACACGTTCGACGATTTCCATCGCCGGGGTGGTCAGGTCGTCATGGCTCGAGGCCATGGAGAACATGTTGAAGCCGCGCCCCGACTTTGACTGGATCACGAGGCGGACGTTTTCCAGCACGTTGAGGTTGGGAAACAGGTTGGTCAACTGAAAGGCGCGCCCGATGCCAAGATGGGTGCGCTGGGCCACGGACATGCGGGTGATGTCGCGGTCATTGAGCACCACCTTGCCCTCGCTCGACGGGATCTGCCCGGAGATGAGGTTGAAATAGGTGGTCTTGCCCGCGCCATTGGGGCCCACGATGGCCGTAAGTTCGCCCGTGTTGAAGGTGCAGGAGATGTGATCGACCGCCACATGGCCGCCGAAACGGACCGTCAGGTCAGTGGTCTGAAGAATAGGATGAGACATTTGGGGAAGTTCCCTTGGGTGGGAAAGCATGAGGCCCGGCAGGGGAACCGCCGGGCCTCGGATCTGCGGTTCGGTTTACTTGTTGCGGATCGGGATCGGCAGATCCTCGATGGTCAGTTCCTTGACCAGATCGGGGATCGCCCATTCCACGTTGTCATCCACGCGGATTTTGAAGTGATACATGGACTGCATCGCCTGATGGTCTTCGGCGCGGAATTTCATCATGCCCTTGGGCGTCATCCATTCCATGCCTTCCATGGCGGCGATGAGGGTTTCCGTGTCGGTGTCGCCGCCGGTTTTCTTGAGCGCTTCGACCACGGCCATGCCGGTGGCCATGCCGCCAGCGGTGAAGAAGTCGGGCGGGCTGTTGTAGCGTTCCTGATGGGTGGCAACGAGCCAGTCATTCACTTCGTTGTCGGGAAGCTCGTAGTAGTAGTAGATCGCGCCTTCCATACCGGGGAAGTCCTTGTAGCCCTTCAGAGCCGCGAGGATGTTGCCGCCAGTGGCCAGTTCAATGCCAAAGCGGCTGGGGTCCATGGCCTGGATCTTGCCCAGCGGGTTGCCGCCGCCAGCCCAGAGGATGAACACTTTCTTTTCGCCATCAAGGTCTTTCATGGCGTTGAAGATACGTTCTGCAGCTGCGGTGAAATCGGTGGTGTCGGTGGGGGCGTATTCTTCGTGTACGACCTCGGTACCGGTGCCTTCGAGCGCTTCCTTGAAGGCCGAAACGCCGTCGCGGCCAAAGGCGTAGTCCTGTGCCAGCGTGGCGATTTTCACGTCCGGGCCTGCCATGGCGATGGCCTGTGCCACGGCGTCCTGCGAGGAGTTGCGGCCGGTGCGGAAGATGTAGCGGTTCCAGTTGGCGCCGGTGATGGAGTCGGCAACGGCGGGGTGCACGATCAGCAGTTTCTCGAATTCCTCGGCAACCGGCAGCATGGCCAGCGCAACGCCCGAGGAGACCGGACCAATGGCGAGGTCGACTTCATCGTCGCCATAGGCTTCTTCCAGAAGCGCCTTGCCGTTGTCGGGCTTCAGCTGGGTGTCTTTTTCGATGATGACGATCTTTTCGCCATTCACTTCCATGGTGCCGCCGGTGGCATATTCGATGCCCAGCATCAGGCCGTCATGGGATTGTTTGGCATAGGCCTCGAACGGGCCGGTTTTGCCGTATACGTGGGCGATCTTGATGTCGGCAGCGGCGGCACTTGCCAGCGCCAAGGCCGAGACCATGCCCGAAAGCAGTAGTTTCTTCATGAGTTTTCCTCCCTGAGATCACGTCCGGATTTTGGCCGGAAGCATTGATCTCATGGTAGGGGGAGGGAGTGAATTGGGTCAATTCGGGGAAAATACGTAGTCGTAAAACTACGTAAGTTCGGCCGAAATTTCCTGAATGACTTCAAGGGCAAAGAGGATGTCTTCGCGTGTGGCGTTGACCTGTCCGGCCTGAAAACGGATCACGAGATTGCCGTTCACGCGGGTCTGGGTGAGGTAGATGCGCCCGTCATCGTTGATCCGGTCCACCAGGGTTTGGTTGAGCCTGTCAGGATCGGTGGTCCCGTCCGGCACATAGCGGAAGGTAAAGAGCGAGAGCACGGGGTCGGTGATGATCTCGAAGTCCGGGAGGGCGCGGATGGCGGTGCAAAGCTCTTCGGCCCATGTCACGTGGTTGCGGATCATCTCTTGCAGACCATTGAGCCCATAACTGCGCAGGACAAACCAGATCTTGAGCGCGCGGAAGCGGCGCCCCAGGGGGACTGACCATTCAGAATAGTTGATGATCCCGTCTTTGCCATGGGTCTTGAGGTATTCGGGCTGGATCGCCAGCGTGCGCACGAGATCATCCGGGTTGCGCAGGAAATGCGCAGAGCAGTCGAACTGCACTCCGAGCCATTTGTGCGGGTTGAACACAACGCTGTCGGCGCGCTCGACGCCTGTCCAGAGGGTTCGGTATTCGGGGCAGATCATCGCCGCCCCGGCCCATGCAGCATCGACATGCAGGTACAGCCCATGTGCCTCGGCAACGTCGCAGGTGGCGGTAATGTCGTCACAGGCACCGGTGCCGGTGCCCCCTGTGCAGGCGATGATGCCCGCCGGGGTGAGACCGGCCGCGATGTCGGCCTTGATCGCAGCATCAAGCGCGGCGGGGTCCATGGCGCGGGTGGGGCCCTGGGTCGGGATGCGCACTAAGTTGTCCTGACCAATGCCAGAGACCCAGATGGCGCGGTCAACCGAGGTGTGGACCTCGGCAGAGCAGTAGATGCGCAAGGTCGACAATCCGGCGAGGCCCTTTTCATTGCCCTGCCAGTTCAGCGCCCGTTCGCGCATGGTCAGCACGGCGGCAAGGGTGGCCGAAGAGGCGCTGTCCTGAATGACGCCGGAAAACCCGTCGGGCAGGCCGATGGACTGGCGTAGCCAGTCGATCATGCGGGTTTCCATTTCGGTGGCGGCGGGGGAGGTCTGCCACAACATGCATTGCGGGGCGATCACGGATGTCAGGTAATCGGCCAGCATCGAGGGCGGTGTGGCATTGGCCGGGAAATAGGCAAAGAAGCGCGGATGCTGCCAATGGGTGATGCCGGGCATCACGGTTTTCTCGAAATCGGCAAAGATCGCGTCCATGTCCTCGCCCACCGTCGGGGGCGTGGCGGGCAGGGCATTCAGCACATCACCGGGCGCGACCTGTGCGCGCACCGGGCGTTCACGCAGGGTTTCGTGATACCCGCGCGCCCAGTCGGAAATCTTTGCGCCCCAACGAGAAAACTCTGACCATTGCATAATTTACCCCTCCAATAATGTTAACAGGTTAATCAAGTGATGTCCGCTTAGCAAGATAATGAATTTGCCTTTTTTCGCCCTTGGGTGCATGTAGTTTTCATGACTATCGAGACGAATATTCCGGCCACTTCTCAATCTCTGCCCATTGCCTTGCTTCGGGCACGGGAAAAGGTGATGGGGCCGATCCGCAATATGCTGGCCGATGCCGGTGTAACCGAACAACAATGGCGCGTTTTGCGGGTCTTGATGGAAGAAGGGCCGCTGGACCCGACCTCGATTGCCGAGCGTGCGGTTCTTTTGCTGCCAAGCCTGACCCGGATTCTGCAGAAGCTAGAAGAGAAGGGCCTTGTCACGCGCACGCGCGATGACAATGACCGTCGCCGTCAGGTGATCACGGTGACCGAGGCGGGCCATGCGCTGATTGCGCAGAACATGCCCGCCAGCCAGCGACAGATGGCGCGGTTGCGCGAGGAGTTGGGTGACGAAAAGTACCAGGGCCTGTTGGCCCTGTTGGATGATCTGAACCAGCTCGATCTCTGAGATCAGCCGGGGTTCACTTCGTCAGGATGCGCCGCTGCAAAGGCGGGATGCGCACTACAGGCCGCTTCAACGGATTTGATCCGCTCACACCCTGAGAAATCAGCGTTCCAGCGGCGGGCATTGTAGAGCTGGGGCATCAGGCAGATGTCGGCCAGCGACGGCGTGTCGCCAGTGCAGTAAGGGGCCTGCTCAAAGCCTTCGAGCAGCGCTTCGAAGGCGGCGAGACCGGGTGGGATAAAGCGCTGCATCCACGTGGTCATGCCGGTCATCTTGTCATCCGAAATGTACCCGGCCGCAAACCCGGCAACGGATACGTTGCAGACTGGATGCACGTCCACGGCGACCGAATGGGCGAGGGCGCGGACCTGCGCGGCCTCGGCTGGTTCCTTGGGTAGAAGGCCCAGATTGCGGGTTTCGTTAAGGTAATCGAGGATGGCCAGCGACTGGGTAAAGCGATGACCGTCGATGTCCAGCACCGGAACCAGGCCCTGCGGATTACGGGCGACATGGTCGGGCGTCTTGTGTTCGCCTTTGACCAGGTCGACTGGAATGGCCGTATAGTCGATGCCCGCAAGGTTGAGCGCGATGCGCAGGCGGTAGCTGGCAGAGGAGCGCCAGTAGTCAAAGAGAATGGTGTCGGTCATGAAGGCTGTCCCCTGAGTATGCAACAACCGGCCCGATTGGGGCCGGTTGTCTCTTGTTTACGCGATTTTGATTGCGTTGTTAAATGTCTTTGTTCAGTTCCTTGGCGTGCAGCCAATCAGCGTGTTTGGGCGCCTTCTTGGTCACGGACCATTCGTTGAGCATGTCCCACTTCACTTCGTCCATACGCTTGAGCATGGCTTCTTCTTCGGGATCGGGGCAGGCCAGTTCGACGCGGTGGCCGTTGGGATCGAAGAAATAGATCGAGTGGAAGATCGAGTGGTCGGTCACACCCAGAACCTCGACACCGTTGGCTTCGAGATGCTCTTTGAACTCGATCAGGGTGGCGCGGTCCTTCACCTTGAAGGCGATGTGCTGCACCCAGATCGGGGTGTTGGGATCGCGGCCCATTTCCGGCTTGGTCGGCAGTTCGAAGAAGGCCAGAACATTGCCATTCCCGGCATCAAGGAACAGGTGCATGTAGGGATCGGGCTCGTGGGTCGACGGGACGTGATCCTCGGCAATGGCGAGGATGAAGTCCATGTTGAGCATCTTGCCATACCACTCGACGGTTTCCTTGGCGTCTTTGCAGCGATAGGCGACGTGGTGGATTTGTTCGATTTTCATGGGGGTTACTCCTTCAGTGCGGCGGCTTCGAGCGCCTGCGAGAGAACGGCGCGGTTGCCGATGTGGTTGGCGAGCACGAGAACAAGGCGTGCGTTGAGCGCATCGCTCTGGTCTTTCGCAAGGCCCTCGTGGGCGGCCAGCAGTTCGGCGTAGAAATCATCCGCGCCATCGATGTTGGGGGTCAGTGTCAGTTGATCGGACATGTCTGTTACTCCTTGCCGGTTGCGCGGCGCAGCGCGGTGCGGAACTGGGCTTCGTCAAAGCTGGCGCGACGGGCGGCGACGTGCTGATCCGGGCGTATCAGGTAGACGGCGCTGTCATTTTCGCCAAGGTAGCGGCGCTTGAGTTCGAGCGAGGCGTCATCCTTGACCGAGAGGGCCAGCCGGGTGACTTCGACCCCGTCTTCCTCGAAGCTGTCGGGGGCATCGGCATCAATGGTGAGCAGGATGAACTTGTCGCCCAGCTTGGGAAGCAGGAAATCATCCCCCAGCGGCGCATCCGGGCAGGGCGAGCCGGGCCGGGTGCGGGCCGGGCCGTCAAGCAGCGCATCGGCCGAGTTGAGCGGCGAACCGTCATAGGTGCAGGGCACCGAAAGGCGGCCCGAGTTCACCAGCGGGCGGGCAAAGGAATAATGTTCGGACAGGTCCAGAACAGCGTCGCGCAGGATGCGGCTCATGTCGGACTTGGGCGTGATGAAATCGGTCGAGCGCGAGGAGTTGAGAATGTTCTCATCCGCGCCGTGGATACGCTCCATGTCGTAGCTGTCGAGCAGCGATTCGGGCGCCTTGCCGTCCATGACAAGCTTGAGCTTCCAGCACAGGTTATCGGTGTCCTGAAGGCCCGAGTTTGCGCCACGGGCGCCGAATGGCGACACCTGGTGCGCGGCATCGCCGGCAAAGAGCACGCGGCCATGGCGGAACTGTTCCATGCGGCGGCACTGGAAGGTGTAGATCGACACCCATTCGAGTTCGAACTCGACATCGTCGCCCAGCATCTGCTTGAGACGCGGGATCACGTTCTCGGGGCGCTTTTCGCGTTCCTTGTCGATGTCCCAGCCCAGTTGCAGGTCGATGCGCCAGACATTGTCGGGCTGTTTGTGGAGCAGCGCGGATTGACCCTTGTTGAAGGGCGGATCGAACCAGAACCAGCGCTCGGTCGGGAATTCCGCTTCCATGATAACGTCGGCAATCAGGAAGTTGTCCTCAAAAACGCGGCCCACAAAGTCGAGGCCGAGCATGCGGCGGGCCGGGGAATTGGCGCCATCACAGGCGATCAGCCATTCGGCTTCGAGCGTGTAGGCGCCTTCGGGCGTGTCCACTTCGAGGGTTACGTGATCGTCATGGGTGCCAATCGCCTCGACCTTGTTGCGGCCACGGATTTCGATCGGTGCGCCAGCGGCCTGCAGTTCGCGGACGCGGTTCACCATGTATTCTTCGAAGTAATACTGCTGAAGGTTGATGAAGGCCGGGCGCTGGTGGCCGTCTTCGGGCAGCAGGTTGAAGTCATAGACCTGGCGGTCGTCAAAGAAGACCTTGCCGATGTTCCATTCAACACCCTTGTCGACCATCGGCTGACCACAGCCCAGACGATCAAGTATTTCTAGCGGGCGTTTGGCGTAGCAGACCGCGCGGCTTCCGAAGCTGACCTTGTCGTTGTCGTCGAGAATGACAACTTCGACGCCCTGCTGGGCGAGGTCGATGGCCGCGCCAAGACCGATGGGGCCGGCGCCGATGATGACGACCTTGCGCCGAACCGGCGTCTGGGCGTCCTGATCCGGGCTGCGCTCGTAAGCGTAGAGCGGAATTTCGAAGATTTTGTTCATGGTCTCCTCCCGATGATGGGCAAATCTCTCCCAAGCTCCGGCGCGGGGCTGCGCCGGGGCGATTGCATTTAGTGTCTCATGTTCCCCGGATGTGTCACACGATCTGGATCAAATCGTGGTTTGCGGGGTAGGCTCCTCCGCCCGCAAAAGGGGGAGGAGCGGTCGGATTAGCCCTGAAGGGCCTCCCACATTTCCAGATCGCGTTGAGCAGTCCAGATGCGGGGATGCGCGATGCCGCGGGCTTCGTCATAGGCGCGCGCCACGTTGAAGGGCAGGCAGTGCTCGTAGATCGCATAGTCTGCGAATTTCGGATCGCATTCGGCGCGCACGGCGTCCCAGGCTTCTTTCAGCGAGCCACCGCGCGCCGCCACACGGGCTGCGGGCAGATAGGTGCTCTGAACGAAGTCGCGGGTGCTTTCGATGGCGCGGTCCACGGCTTCTTTGCCGACCAGTGCGCCGCCCCGACCCGGCGCGATGGCGTCGACGTCATAGGCTTTGATATTGTCCAGCGTGTTGCCCCAATCGGCAAAGTGACCGTCGCCGCAGTAGCAGGCCGAGTGGTCTTCGACGATGTCGCCGGTGAACATGACGTTCTGGTCCGGCACGTGGATCACGGCGTCGCCGGCGGTGTGGGCGCGGCCGATCTGCTTGATGTTCACGCGGCGCTTGCCGAGGAACACGGTCATTTCGTCGGTGAAGGTGGTGGTCGGGAAGGTCAGGCCAGGGATCGACTCGTGGCCTTCGAACAGGCGCGGGAAGCGCTGGAATTCGCTGTCCCAGTCTTCCTGACCGCGTTCCAGCACCATATTGTAGGCGGTGTTGGACATGATGACCTGCTGGGCGTTGAAGGCAGAGGCCCCCAGAACGCGCACGGCGTGATAATGGGTCAGAACCACATGGGTGATCGGTTTGTCGGTGACAGTGCGCACGCAGTCGATCACCTTGTTGGCCAGACGCGGGGTGGCCTGTGCCTCGACGATCATGACGCTGTCGTCGCCGATGATGACGCCTGAGTTCGGGTCGCCCTCGGCGGTGAAGGCGTAGAGGCCTTCGCCGATCTCATCAAAGGTAATTTTCTTTTCGGTCATGTCCCCTTGGGACGCGAATGCTTTTGCCATTGGGTTCTTCCTTATTTTGCGGGCCATGCCACGGCGGGCAGGATTTTTCCGGTACAGTCGCCGAAACCGATGGTGAAACCGTCTCCACGGGCGTTGCCGCGCAGGGTCAGGGTGTCACCGTCTTCGATGAAGCTGCGGGTTTCGCCGGTGTCGAGGGTGAAGGGTTCGCGACCTGCCCAGCTGACTTCCATCAGAGAGCCGTATTCGCCCTTGTTGGGGCCAGAGATCGTGCCCGACCCAAGGAGGTCGCCGACATTCATGCCACACCCGCCAATGGCGTGATGGCAAAGCTGTTCGGCAGCCGAGTAATACATGCGGTTGTAGTTGGTCTTGGCGACGACCGAAGCGGTCTCGGCACCTTCGGGCTGCATCAGCACTTCGAGGTCGATGTCAAAGAGGCCGTCCTTGGTGCTGTCGAGATAGGGCAGCAGCTCTTTTTCGCGGTCCGGCGTGGGCGCGCGGAACTCTTCCAATGCCGCAGCGGTCACGATCCACGGGGAGATCGAGGTGCCAAACGCCTTGCCCTGGAACGGGCCAAGCGGCTGGTATTCCCAGCCCTGAATGTCGCGCGCGGACCAGTCGTTCAGCAGCACGTAGCCAAAGATCATGTCGTCGGCTTGATCCACGGTGATCGGCTGACCGAATTCGCTAGGGGTGCCGACGATGGCGCCCATTTCCAGCTCGATATCCAGTCGCATCGAGGGGCCAAAGCTGGGCATCTCGGCGTCGGGGGCCTTGCGCTGACCGTTGGGGCGGTGGATCGGCGTGCCCGAGACCACGACAGACGAAGCGCGCCCGTTGTAGCCGATCGGGATGTGCAGCCAGTTGGCGGGCAGATCGGGTGAGCCGCGCAGGATCGCGCCCATGTTGGCGGCGTGCTGACGGCCGGCATAGAAGTCGGTGTATTCGCTGACGGCAAAGGGCATGTGCAGGGTCGCGTCAGCCATCGGCACGAGCAGCGGCTCAACCGCCGACTGCTCGGCGCTGCCTTCGGCCAGAAGCCCGGTGAGGCGGGCGCGCAGGGCGGCCCATGCTTCGGAACCCATGTCCATCAGGTCGTTCCAGTACGGCACGTCAAAGACCGGGATCTCGGACATCGTGACCAGACCGGCCTCTTCGGCGGCGGCCATGTCGAGGATCATGTCACCGATGGCGACACCGCAGCGTTCCTCGGTCCCGGCGGTCGAGAACACGCCGTAGGGCAGGTTGTTGAGCGGGAAGGGGTGGTTGGCGTCATTGGCCGAAGCCACCCAGCTTTTCATCAATGGCATCGTGTCGTGTTCCTTATTTCTTGCCCGGGGTGCCATCGAATTTCTTTTCGATGTCGGACCAGCAATCAATGTAATCGTCCTGAAGCGGGGCTTCATCTGCGGCAAATGTGGTCAGATGCTGCGGGAAGCGGGTTTCGAACATGAAGGACATGGTGTTGTCCAGCTTTTCCGCCTTGAGATCGGCGTTGGAAGCGCCCTCAAAGGCGTTCTTGTCCGGACCGTGGGGCAGCATCATGTTGTGCAGGGACATGCCGCCGGGGATGAAGCCCTTGGGCTTGGCGTCATACTGGCCATAGATGTTGCCCATCAGCTCGGACATGATGTTCTTGTGATACCATGGCGGGCGGAAGGTGTCCTCGGCCACCATCCAGCGTTCGCGGAACAGCACGAAGTCGATATTGGCGGTGCCGGGCTGGCCTGAGGGGGCGGTGAGCACGGTGAAGATCGACGGGTCGGGATGGTCGAACAGGATCGCGCCGACCGGGCAATAGGTGCGCAGGTCGTATTTCACAGGGGCATAGTTGCCGTGCCATGCGACCACGTCGAGCGGTGACTGGCCGATATTGGTCTTGTGGAACTGACCGCACCATTTCACGGTGACGGTCGAGGGCACTTCGCGGTCTTCATAGGCCGCAACAGGCGCCTTGAAGTCGCGCGGGTTGGCCATGCAGTTGGCACCGATCGGGCCGCGGCCCGGAAGCTCGAATTTCTGGCCGTAATTCTCGCAGACAAAGCCGCGGGCCGGGCCTTCGAGCACTTCGACGCGATAGAGAAGACCGCGCGGAATGATGGCGATTTCCTTGGGCTCAAGGTCGATGATGCCCAGCTCGGTCGAGAAGCGCAGCACGCCCTCTTGCGGGACAACCAGCAGTTCGGAATCGGCGGAGAAGAAATAGTCATCCTCCATGGATTCGGTGACGAGGTAGATATGCGAAGCCATGCCGACCTGCGTATTCACATCGCCTGCAGTAGTCATGGTGCGCATGCCCGTGACCCATGTCAGCTTCTCGTCGGTGTGCGGCACCGGATCCCAGCGATACTGGCCGAGGCTGGTGACATCGGGATCGACATTGGGGGCCGACTTCCAGAACGGCACGTCGATCTTTTCATAGCGGTGGGAATGCTTGACTGACGGGCGGATGCGATAGCACCACGTGCGTTCGTTCTGGTGGCTGGGGGCGGTGAAGGCGGTGCCCGAAAGCTGTTCGCCGTAAAGCCCGTAGTTGCATGTCTGCGGAGAGTTCATGCCCTGCGGCAGGGCACCGGGCAGGGCCTCGGTTTCATAGTCATTGCCAAAACCCGGCATGTAGCCTTCGTGTGGGCCGGGCAGGGACGGGGCCATCTGCATGCGGGTCGGAACAGTATGTTTAGTCATGTCGCGCGCTCCTGTTTCGAATTTGGTTGCTTTGGTAATAGTTGTTTTTGTAACTAACAAGCAGGAGGATGGACCTCATGCCACAAAAAGATGATTTTTCGCTGCAGGACTTTACGCCCTACCTGCTCAACCAGGCGGCGGAAGAAAGCAGCCTTGCGTTTCAGCGAGTATACAAGAATCGCTACGGGATGCTGAGAACGGAATGGCGGGTGCTGTTCCACCTGGGCACCTATGGCGAAATGACCGCCACCGACATTTGCACCAAGGCACGGATTCATAAGACAAAAATCAGCCGCGCGGTGCAAAAGCTGGTTGAGCGACGCTTTGTTGTACGGGCGCGCAGCGATGAAGATCGGCGGGTGGAAAAGCTCAAACTCACGCCCGCCGGGGACACCGCCTATCGCGATCTGAGGGCGGTGGCAGAGGAGTATGATGCCAAGCTGCGGGCGCAATTCACCAGCGGTGAAGTGGCGCTTTTGCGGATGATGCTCAAGCGGCTGGCGGGGTTGGAATCAGCGGAGTGATTCGCCCGATCAGAAGTCGACCGACACGCCCGGAAGGTTCAGCGCCTTGATCAGGTCGCGCAATTCCTGACGGGCGGCGACGTTCGAGATGTTGAGTTGCTTGACCCCGATATCGCGCAGATCGAGCAGGGTCAGGCCACGCGGGAACAGCTCTCGGAAGATCACTCGTTCGTTGAAACCGGGGGCCACGCGGAAGCCGATCCGCTTGGCCAGACGTTCCAGCGCCCGGCCCATCTTTTCCTTGTTGACCATCTGTTGTGCGCCCATGCGGTTGCGCATCACGATCCAGTCGATCGGCTTCAGGCCCGCCTGGGCACGCAGCTGGCGGGCGTTCCAGACCATTTCGGAATAGACCGAGGGGCCAAGGATTTTTTCGCCGTCGCCATCGATATGGGCCAGAAGGTCGAAATCGACAAAGCTGTCATTCAAGGGCGTGACCAGCGTGTCGGCGAGAGAATGGGCAACCTGTGACAGGCGGGTGTGCGAGCCGGGACAGTCGATCAGGATGAAGTCATTGCCCGGCTCAAGCGCGGCCACGGCGGCAGACAGACGGTGGTCATAGATGTTTTCACCGGGCTTGAGCGTCGCCGGGTCGATCTCGGGCAGGTCCTGATAGGAGGGACCGGGCAGGTCGAGGCCGGATTGCTCCATGAACTTGCGGCGGTTGTCGACATAGCGGCCAAAGCTTTTCTGGCGCAGGTCGAGGTCAAGCCCGCCGACCTTGTGGCCCATGCGGGTCAGGGCGGTGGCGATGTGCATTGACAGCGTGGATTTTCCCGCGCCGCCCTTTTCGTTACCGACCACGATAATATGTGCCATGTGCCTGCCCCTGCCGGTTCGTGTTTCGCGCCGGAATACGGCGCGCACCCGTTCCTGTCCACTATATGTTGTGTTTATCCACAGGAAAAGTGGCCAGTCTGCTGTTTACGCATCACGCCATTTGCCCGGTTGCAGCCCATCCAAAGTCCAATGCCCGATCCGCGCCCGGATCAGGCGCAGTGTGGGGTGGCCGACAGCGGCGGTCATGCGGCGGACTTGCCGGTTACGCCCCTCGCGGATGGTGAGTTCGATCCAGCAATCCGGCACCGACTTGCGAAAGCGGACCGGAGGCGTGCGCGGCCAGAGGTCTTCGGGCGCGTCGATGCGGCGGGCTTCGGCGGGTTTGGTGCGGCCATCCTTGAGGTCCACGCCTTTGCGCAAGGCGTCCAGCGCGGCGGCATCGGGCAGGCCCTCGACCTGAACCCAGTAGGTTTTGGACATCTTGTGGCGTGGATTGGAGATGCGGGCCTGCAACTGACCGTCATCGGTCAGTACCATCAATCCTTCGCTGTCCCGGTCGAGCCGCCCCGCGGGATAGACACCGGGCACGTCGATGAAGGCCGACAGGGTCGGGCGCGGGCTGCCTTCGGTGCCCTTGTCGGTGAATTGCGACAGGACATCATAGGGTTTGTTGAAGAGGATCGTACGGGCCATGGCGTCTCCCTAGCATCTGAAAGAACGCGGCGCGAGGGGGCTTGCATGTTCGCCGCATGTGGCGGCAGATGGGGCGAGACTAGAAGGAGCGCGTGATGGACCTCAAAGAGATGCACCCCGACACGTTGCTGGCCCAGGCGGGCGGCGCGATTGATCTGGCCAGTGGCGGGGTGGTGCCGCCGATCCAGCCCTCCACGACCTTTGTGCGTGATGCGGATTATGCGCCGCTCAACCCAGCCAACACCTATGCGCGCGACCACAATGACGCGGTGCGGCAGGCCGAAGCGGTTCTGACGCAACTGGAAGGGGGCGATGCAGCGCTGCTGTTTCCTTCGGGCATGGCGGCAATCGCGGCGTTGTTTCGCACGGTGCCAACCGGTGGGCGTGTTATTGTGCAGTCGGGGATCTACTGGGGTACGACCAAGTGGATCCGCGAATTCTGTGAGCGCCGTCAGGTGGTTATGGATGAGGTGGATGCCAGCGATGCGGCCGCTTTGATGGCGGCTTGTGCGACGGGGGCGGCGCATCTGGTGTGGATCGAAACGCCGTCGAACCCGTGGCTGAAGATCGTGGATATCGCCGTGGCCAAGAAGGCCGCGCGGTCCTGTGGTGCGCTTTTGGCGGTGGACAGTACGGCGGCGTCGCCGATCCTGACCAACCCGCTGAAGCTTGGGGCGGATGTGGTGATGCATTCGACCACCAAGGTGATCAACGGGCATTCGGATGTGCTGGGCGGGGTGCTGGTGGCGCGCGATCCGGGCGCGGTCTGGGACGAGATCGCCAATGACCGGGCGAGCGCGGGGGCTGTCATGGGGCCATTTGAGGCTTGGCTGCTGCTGCGGGGGATGCGGACGCTGCCTTTGCGGGTTGAGCGGATGTGCGAAAACGCGATGAAGGTGGCGCGGTTCCTGGAGGATCATCCGGCTGTCGAGGCGGTCTGGTATCCGGGGCTGGAGAGCCATCCGGGGCATGAGCTTGCCAAGCGCCAGATGCCGCAAGGCTTTGGATTCCTTATGTCTTTTCTGGTCAAAGGCGACCGGGACACGGCGTTGAAAGTGGCGGGGCGCCTCGGGCTGTTTCATCGGGCCACGTCGCTTGGTGGGGTCGAGAGCCTTGTGGAACATCGCCACACGATCGAGCCGCATACCGGCATTCCCGAAACACTGTTGCGGATTTCGGTGGGGACCGAAAAAGCCGACGATTTGATCGCGGATCTGGGGCAGGCGCTGGGGCAATAGCGCGCAAAACGGGCATCGGTATCACGTCGGTATTGTGTCGGTATCGCGTCGGTAATGGCGGCGCGCCCAGCACCGTCTCCGGGATAATGGGCCTATTGCAGCGAAACCTTTGGCGACCTAGCGTGATTTGATGACTGACACCGATATCCTTGACAGCCGCTATAGCTGGACCCGCCTTTTGGTGACGCTCGCCATTGCGCTGGTGGGCAATGTCGGGATGTGGGCGGTGATCGTGGTGATGCCGGCGGTGCAGGCCGAGTTCGCGATTGACCGGGCCGATGCCTCCTTGCCGTATACGCTCACGATGATCGGTTTTGCGCTCGGCAATTTCGGGATTGGTCGGGCGGTGGATCGCTGGGGCATCACGCTGGCGCTGTCGGGGGCCGCGGGTCTTATTGCGGTGAGCTTTGCCGCCGCTGCCCTCAGCCCGACAGTCATGTTGCTGTCACTGGCGCATTTCTTTCTGGGCTTTGGCACGGCGGCGAGTTTCGGGCCGTTGATTGCCGATATCTCGTTGTGGTTCCAGAAGCGGCGCGGCATCGCGGTGGCGATTGCAGCGAGCGGCAATTACCTGTCGGGGGCGCTTTGGCCGATGGTGCTAAGCGGGGTGCTCAGCGGCTATGGCTGGCGGGTGGTGTTTGCGGTGCTGGCCGTGCTGACGCTGGCCGTGGTGGTGCCGCTGTCGATGCTGCTCAGGCGACGGGTGCCGATGGAGGCGATGACGGCGCAGGCCATGGCGGCCACTGCACGACAGGGGCGGGTGCCGTTCCGTCCGGTGGTGCTGCAATGGATGCTCGGGATTGCCGGGATTGGCTGTTGTGTGGCGATGTCGATGCCACAGGTGCATATCGTGTCCTTCTGTGTCGACCTTGGCTATGGGCCGGCGGTGGGGGCGGAAATGCTGTCGCTGATGCTGTTGGGCGGTGTGGTGTCGCGGCTGGTGTCGGGGGCTTTGGCCGATCGGTTGGGCGGGGTGCTGACCCTGTTGATCGGGTCTGCCTTGCAATGCGCGGCGCTGTTCCTGTTCCTGCCGTTTGACGGGTTGGTGCCGCTTTATCTCGTCAGCCTTGTCTTTGGCCTGTCGCAGGGCGGCATCGTTCCGGCCTATGCCATTGTCGTGCGGGAATACATGCCCGCCAAGGAAGCCGGGGCGCGGGTTGGCTTCGTGATGATGGCGACGATCATGGGCATGGCGCTGGGCGGGTGGATGTCGGGCTGGATCTACGACATGAGCGGCAATTACGAATGGGCGTTCCTCAACGGGATCGCGTGGAACTTCCTAAACATCGCGATCATGATCGTGATCCTGATGCGGGGACGTCCTCCGAAATTGCGCGCAGTAGCCACTTGATGAATGTCTGAACGTTCCTGCGCGGCGGCCACGGTGGCGTCACGATGAAGTATGACGAGACGTGCTGGATTTGTACCGGCGCGACTTTTAGTGAGCCCTGATCCAGCTGACGCGCCACGTCGACCTGAGATTCAAGCAACAGGCCCATGCCCTGTTCCGCCGCGCGGATTTCGAGTGCGGGGTTGCCTACGTCGATGGTGCGTATTTGCGCCGGGTCGATGCCCGATTGCCGGAGCACGTCGCGCTCCCAGGTGTCTTCATGCGGGATGAGCCACGGCATGTCTTGCCAATTGGTTGCCGGGTCATCCACGAGCCTTGGCGATGCCAAGGCAAGGGTTGGACTTTGCAGGAGGCGACGGGCGTCAAGATCCGGCCAGCCGCCTTCGCCCGCCCGCACGGCGAGATCAAAGCCCTCTGCGACGAGATCGACCGCCCGGTCCGTGGGGGTGAATGCGATTTCTGTATCAGGGTGTTGCAGCCAGAAATCGGCGATGCGCGGGAAAATGACGGATTCGGCGAAATAGGCCGTCGTGGTGACACGGACGGGTTGCTGCCCGCCCTGTTCCATAGCGGACAGGACACCGTCGTTTATCGCGGTGAAGCCCGACTGAAGGCTTTGGGCCAGACGCTGGCCTTCCGGAGTTGGCGTGATGCCGCGTGGGGAGCGAACGAGCAAGGGCAGGCCCAGATGCGTCTCCAACGCTTTGACCTGCTGGGCGACGGCGGCGTGGGTGACATTGAGCGACCTTGCCGCAGCGCTGAAGCTGCCGGACTGAACGGTGGCATCAAAAGCGCGCAAGGCCGTAAGCGATGGGAGTTTGGTCCAGTCAATGGTCATGGATGAAAGTTCAGCTTACAGGGTTTCAGAAATGCTGGTTCGAAATCTACTGCAGTTTCATTCAATATTCACTTGAAAGTTGCGCTTGTGGGAGAAGAACCATGCTCATTCAGGACGAAAAGATGTTGTTTCATGTTTCAGCATTCGATGCAGCCGGCCGGCTTCGGATCAGCCATGATCGGCGGGCTGATGAGGCCGCGCGAGAATTGGCTCTGGTCCGAAGGGTGGCGCGTCGCGGTGCAGTGTGGGCTGTCCTAGTAAGGGTGATCGCGCTGGTGCGTAACGACCCGGCGCCGAAGAGCGTGCAGCCCAAGCCCATTGTTTGAAAGGTGCCTACTCGGGCATCCCGGCGCGGCGCAGCCCTTCGAGCCAGCGTTCGTGATCGTCCGGGTAGCGGATCGGGACGATGTCGCGCACCATGGACACGGTCAGGCCGGGCATGAGCGCCAGCAGGCGTTGCATGGTGGCTTGCGCGGCTTCGCTCTGACCGATCATGGCCTGTGCTGCGGCCAGTTGGCGCAAGGCGGAGGCATAATTGGGAAATTCCGCCAGTACCTCGTTGCAGACCTCTATGCAGCGTTCGTAATTCTCGTCGAGATAGGCTGCGATGCCGTGGCCACCATACCAGAAGGCGCGATAGGGATCGCGCGGGCTGAGGGTCGTGGCGCGTTCCGCACTTGCGCGGGCGGCGGCGTACTCGCGGCTGACACCATGGAAGGCGGCCAGAACGCCGTGGGCGTTGGAGAGGTTCGGGTTGAGCTGCAGCGCCCGGTTGAGGTGCAGCGGCGCCTTGTCATAGTCGCGCCCGAACATGTAGGCCATGCCAAGGATGCTGTGGGCCGTGGCGTCGGATTCATCGGCCTTCACGGCGTCCTGCCCATGGCGGATCGCTTCGGCAATTGCGACCTTGGTGTCGCGCCGCCACAGGTGCAGCATGGCGTGCATCTTGGCCAGCGCAAGGATGGCGTGGGCGTCCGAAAGGCGCGGATCGAGCGCGATGGCGTCCGTGGCAAAGGCCTGCGCCCTGGCGATGCTCTCTTCGCTCAGATGCCCGATATACCAGCGTCCGAGCAGGATTTTTTCCCAGGCGTTTGTCTCGGTTTCCGCCTTGCGGCGCGAGCGATGCGTTTCGGCGTTGAGCGCCTCGGGCGCGACGGAGGCGACGATGGCTTGGGTGATTTCGTCCTGAACCGCGAAAATGTCGTCAAGGTCGCGGTCAAACCGCCCGGCCCAGAGATGGGCACCGGTGGCGCCTTCGATGAGCTGCGCGGTGACACGTATCCGGTTACCAGCCTTGCGGACTGACCCCTCGAGCAGATAGCGCACGCCAAGCTCGGCGCAGACATCCTCGGCCCGGACAGGTGTGCCTTTGTAGGTAAAGCTGGTGTTGCGGGCGATGACGAAGAATTCGCGAAAATGCGACAGCTCGGTGATGATGTCCTCGGAGATGCCGTCGGAAAAGAACTCCTGATCCGGGTCGCCCGACATGTTGTCAAAGGCGAGCACCACGATGGAGGCTTTCTTGAATTTCTCGGGGTCTTGCGTAGGGCGCGGGCTGCGATGTTCGGGGGTCCATGTCAAAACGGTGACTGGGGCAGGGAAGTTTTTGAGCGTTTGCGGGCCGATGTCGTCAAAGCGTTCTGCCAGATGGGGGGCGAGGTGGGCATGGGCGCTGGCGGATAATGCGATGCCGCCTTCGGGGGCCAGCGCTTCGAGACGTGCAGCGATGTTGACGCCGTCCCCGAAGATGTCTTCGCCCTGTTGGATGATATCCCCGATATTGAGGCCGATGCGGAAGGTCAGGGGGGCATCGAGGCCGGGGACGGTTTCTGGTGGGGTGCTCTGAAGTGCGAGGGCGCATTCGGTGGCGTTGGTAATACTGGGAAACTCAACCAGTGCGCCGTCGCCGAGGAGTTTAACGATCCGCCCGCCATTGGCCTTCACCGCCGGTTTGAACACGCTGCGCAGGTTCCGGCCAAGAGCGGCGACGGTGGCGTCTTCGTCGCGCGCCATCAGCCGGGAAAACCCGACGACGTCGATGGCGAGAATGGCGGCGAGTCTGCGCTGCATTTTGCGGGTCCCAAAATTGTGTCCGGCCAGAGTGGCACGGGTTGGTGGAATCGCAAAGGAGAATGCAGGGACAACGCGCGGGGCTTTGGGGGAAAGAAAAACGCCGCCCCCGAGGGAGCGGCGTTTGCGAAATCGAAACTGGCGTAAGCTTAGAAGCCCAGACCTTCGTATTTCTTTTTGAACTTCGAAACGCGGCCGCCGGCGTCCATCAGGCGGGTGCTGCCGCCGTTCCATGCGGGGTGCACGGAGGGGTCAACGTCCAGAGCCAGCGTGTCGCCTTCGTTGCCGTAGGTCGAGCGCATCTTGATGATGGTGCCGTCGGTCATTTTGACGTCGATGAAGTGGTAGTCGGGATGGGTGTCTTTTTTCATGAGACCACTCCTTACGCTTGCTTGGGCTTGTAGTTGGTATCTTCCGCGATACGGGCCGATTTACCACGACGCGCGCGCAGGTAGTACAGCTTGGCGCGACGGACACGGCCACGACGCACGACGGTGATGCTGTCGATGTTGGTCGAGTGCAGCGGGAACACACGCTCCACGCCTTCGCCAAAGGAAATCTTGCGAACGGTGAACGAACCGGCAATGCCTGAACCGTTTTTACGGCTGATGCAGACGCCTTCGTAGTTCTGCACACGGGTGCGCGTACCTTCGGTCACCTTGAAGCCGACGCGAATGGTGTCGCCAGCTTTGAAATCGGGGATGTCTTTCCCCAAGGCGGCAATTTGTTCCGCCTCGATTTGTGCGATCAGATCCATCTGACCTTCTCCTAACTTGCTCGTGGTTTGGTCCACGAAGATGTATGCGCCTCAGAGCTCTTGGTCTTCTTCCGGGTCCGCATGGATGCGCCCGCCAGAGGTCAGGTCGTCTTTTCTTGTTCGCCTGGCATCCTGCACGCCGGGATCGGACGAAGAAGCCCGAAAGGCGATGCCTGCAATAGCCAAAACGCCCGGAGCCGCGAAAGCGATTCCGAACAGGGGGTCGTTTAAGCAGTTTGCGCCCTGCGATCAAGGGCGGAGTCGGTTTGGGCGGCGAAATTCATGCCACGCGCCGGATTCCGCGCAATTTTCCGCGAGGCGGACATCCGGTGGTTGCAAAATAGGGGGGTGAAGGAGTCTATGGAGGGCAGGGTCCGGGATTGCGCGGGCTTGTTTTCGGGTGTTTGGCACAAGAGAGTTTTCATGCGTATTGGTTTGTTTCTGTGTTTTCTGGCTGTGACCCTGACGGCGTGTGGACGCCGGGCACCGGAACCGCCGCCGCACAAGGCCACGCCCGTGGTGGCCTCTTACCCGGTCGAACAATTCCGCACCTATCCCCGATTCGCGGATGTCGATCCGCATGAATGGGACGGGCGCGCGCCGACCAGCTATCCGATCCACGGCATCGACATTTCGCGCTGGCAGGGGGCGATCGACTGGAAGAAGGCCAAGAGATCAGGGGTGAGTTTTGCCTTTATCAAGGCCACCGAGGGCGGCGACGTCGCTGACCCGAAATTCCGTGAACACATGCGCGGGGCCAAGGCCGCCGGGGTGCCCTGGGGCGCGTATCACTACTACTATTTCTGCCGAAAACCCGAGGAGCAGGCGCGCTGGTTCATCAAACACGTTCCAAAGGGTGCCGATCTGCCGCATGTGCTCGACATGGAATGGAACCCACGCTCGCGCACCTGCAAACGGCGCCCCTCGGAACGTGAGGTCTGGTCGGAGGCGCGGGTGTTTCTCAATATGCTAGAGGCGCATTACGGACGACGTCCGGTTCTCTACACGACGGTGGATTTCTGGCGCGACACGAATATCGGCAAATTGAGTCGGACCGAGTTCTGGTTGCGCTCGGTGGCAGGGCACCCGCAAAAGGTCTATCCCGGCGCCTACTGGACGTTCTGGCAATATACCGGCACCGGCCTCATTCCCGGGATCGAGGGCGAGGTGGACATCAACGTGTTCCGTGGCTCGCCGGAAGGCTTCGGACAGTGGATCGTAGGCGCCTCCTGAGACGCGGTTTTTCTGGACCACGCAGGACAGACGTGCATCCTGTTTCTCAATGGTTTCAAATATCCATTGCGAAATGGGGTGAACAGGAGGGAGCCGCATGTCTGAACGCGCGTGGACAGCGGATGTGCTGGTCGTGGGCGGTGGCACCGCCGGGTTCGGTGCGGCGGTGGCGGCCGCGCGGCAGGGGCTGGATGTCTGCCTGATCGAAGCCTCGGGCAAGGTGGGCGGGGTGATGGCCTTTTGTCCGGGGATGCCGTGGGGCGCGGCCTATCCCAACGACAGGATCATTGGCGGCCTCATGGAGGAACTTGCCGGGCGGCTGTTTGCGATGACGCCGGCAGCGGCGGAAAAGCGGGCTTGTACCCTGGCGAATTTCGGGCCGGAAATCCTCTACGATCACGATCTGGCCACCCTGACCATGTTTGAAATGCTCGAAGAGGCGGGGGTGCGGGTGCATCTCAATACCACCGCGCTGGCCCCGCGTATGGCGGGCAACCGGGTGGAGGCCGTCGAGGTATTCGATAGGCACGGGGCACATCTGATCGAGGTTGGCGTTGTCATCGACTGTTCCGGGGATGGTGATCTGTCGGCGCGGGCCGGGGTGCCCTATACGCTGGGAGATGACAGCGGCAACCTGATGGGGGTGACGCTGAGTTTTCATATGGTGGGGGCCGACTGGGACCGGGTGTTTGCCGAGGACGATCCCTATTTCACGCGCTACGCGGCCATGGGCATTGCGCAAGGGCGCCTGCACCCGGACCTCGCACAGCTCTACATGATGAAAGGTTTCCATCGTGACACGGTGTTTTGCAATTCGGTGGTGATCCGGGGCGTGGACGGGACCGATGCGCGCGCCGTGGCGGCGGCGACGCAGGAAGGGCGGCGGCGCTGCAGGCAACTGGCGGAATTCCTACGCGCGGATTTGCCGGGGTTCGAGGCTGCGCGGATGATGTATCTTGGTCCCACTGTCGGTGTGCGCGAGACGCGCCGACTGGAGGGGATGTACCGCGTCACCGGAGCAGACCTTGCGGCGGCTACGCAGTTCGAGGACGGGATTGTCTGCTGCGATAACCCGGTGGACGATGTCATGCGGGGGGCGCGGATGACCCATGACGCGATCGTCGGGCAGGGGGCCTATTACACCATCCCGTTCCGGTCGCTGGTGCCGCGCGACATAGGGAACCTGATGTTTGCGGGGCGGATCATCTGCGCGGACCCGGTCGCCTTTGCCTCCGTGCGGGGGATGCCGCAATGCATGGCCATGGGGCAGGCCACGGGCACGGCGGCGGCGCTGGCCTTGCGGGACGGGCTGTCGGTGCAGGAGGTGGATCGCGTGAAGCTTGTCGCCGATCTGCAGGCGCAAGGCGTGCGCGGGATTGGAGGCGCCGCGCTTTAGGTCATTCAAGGGGACGCCGGACCGCTTTGGAAGTGGCCCGGCATCCTGTCTTCTGATCAGGTCAGGTCTTCGATGCGCGCATCGGGCGCGTTTTTCTTGACGGACTCGATGCCATTGTCACGGCCCGAAGTGCTTTCGTAGCTTTCCGAGGTGCCGATCACCTGGCCGTTGGTGGCCTTGAGGTTGAACATATGCTTGCCCGACTTGGTTTCCTTGCGCTCATAGCGCGCGTCCTCGGGGGCGTTCTTCTGGACCGACGCGATGCCGTTCTCGGCGCTGGCTTTCTGTTTGTAGCCTTCGCTGGCGAGGATGATTTCGCCGTTGCCTGCCTTGAGGCGGAAGCGGAATTCACCCGCCTTGTCGGTGTAGAGTTCAAATTTTCCAGCCACTGCCCAAATCTCCCTAGTTACGTGTGCTTGGGCGGAGTAAACCACCAAAGCACGGGTGACTGCAAAAGGAAATTGGCAGCGCCTATTGTTTGATCACAAGACCCTGGCCCGTCGGGATTTCGAGAATGCTGTGTTGGCGCGCTTCCATGAATGCGTTTTCGGCATGGCGCTGAGCCGCGTATCCGGTCCATCCGTAGTCGTCGAATATGATCAGTCCCCCGGAAACCACCTTGTCAAAAAGCGCATCAAGCGCCGCGATTTCCGAGGCGGCGGAGTTCATGTCGATCAGCAGCAGGGAAATCTGATCCGGGCATTCGGTCTTGAAGGTGTCGGGGACGATGCCCCGCACGACGCGGACGTTCGGGTATCTGGAAAACCGGCGGATGACGTGTTTGTAAAGGGCATCGGGGTCGTTCCCGGTTTCTTTTTCATAGATTTCGTTCGAACGGTTTTCGGAGTTCAGTTCCGAAGGGATCCCCGAAAACGTGTCATAGAGGTACAGTTGTTTGTCGACCGTTTCGAACGCGAGGTAGTCGGCAATCACCGAAGAGCTGAACCCTTTCCAGACACCACATTCGACGAAATCCCCGGGCAGGTGCAGCGCACGGCGTGCGGCCCAGACCAGGGTGTGAATACGCCACGCAATCGAGAGGTCCTGGTTCGATTCCGCGTTGCGGCGGAGAGCGTCGAGGAACCGTTTGTCCTCGCGAAATCCGGCGGCGCGTTGCAGGCCGATCAGGTTGTCGCCGGCAAACATCGGCCCGCAGAGTTCGCCGAGAGTTTTCAGAGCCTCTTGAAAACGGGCTTTGTTCTCGCCTTCGAAGTTGCCATAGAACATGGGATGCTTCCTTTCGAGGCGCGGCTACGCACAGGATGCGCGCAGCGAGCCCCGCAATTCTGCAACTCATGTCTGGCCTGTCAATCTTTGCCGTCTTTGCGATAGGCCCGCCACATGTCGGGGCGGCGGTCGCGGGTCAACGCTTCGGCCATCTCGCGCCGCCATTTTTCGATGTTGCCGTGATGCCCAGACATCAGCACATCGGGTATGGCGCGGCCCTTCCATTCCGCAGGGCGGGTGTATTGCGGGTGTTCCAGAAGGCCGTTGGAATGGCTTTCATCCTCGATGCTTTCGGCATTGCCAAGCACCGAAGGCAAAAGCCGCACCGTGGCGTCGATCATGGCCTGTGCGGCGATTTCACCCCCCGTCAGCACGAAGTCCCCGAGCGACACTTCCATGATGCCATAGTGATCCAGCACCCGTTGATCGACCCCTTCGAACCGTCCGCAAAGCATTGTCACTCCGTCCGCTTCGCTCCAGGCGCGGGCCATTTTCTGATCGAAGCGGCGACCACGGGGCGAGAGATACACGAGCGGCCACACACCGCGCGCGCCCTGCATGGCGTGTTCAATGGCGTTGCCCAGTACGTCCGGGCGCAGCACCATGCCCGCGCCGCCACCCGCGGGCGTGTCGTCGACATTGCGGTGCTTGCCAACGCCGAAATGGCGCAGGTCGGTCGTTTCAAGCTGCCACTTGCCGTCCTTGAGCGCCTTGCCGGTCAGGCTTTCGCCCAGCACGCCGGGGAAGGCATCAGGAAAGAGGGTGATGATCCGCGCGGTCCAGATCCCGGCGAGGCGGGGATTGTGGGTCATCAATTCGCGTGGTTTCAGCGAAACGGAAATGGCCTTGCGGCCATGCGACTTGGGAGTTTTGGGCGTATCGCTCACGGGGTCTGTCCGGTTTGCTGTTCGTAGGCTGCAATCAAGCGCTGCTTGGCCGTCTTGCGGGTCTCCCTGTCGCTGATATTGCGGTTGAGGTCCAGCAATTCCTGCAAAAGCGCGTCCGGTAGCCGAGTGTTTACCGGGGGAATCTGGGTGAGCGCGGCCTGGGTTTCGCCGTCCATGCCGACAAGGGACAAAAGCGGTGCGGCGAGGCCGAGCGGATGATAGCGCCAGTCCTCAAGCGCGATGCGGTGCAGCGGGACCGGGGCGATTTTTTCCGCCAGCTGATCAAGCAGCGGTGTGAAATGGGCGGCCTTGGCATAGCGGGTCTGGAACTCGGGAAGGTCCATCGTCATGGAAGAGGATTTCACGTGCTCCCAATAGGCACTGGTGAGCCAGCTTTCTGCGTTGCGGGTGGTGAAGACCACATGCAGGTCGGGCGCGGTGTAGCGGCGATGAAAGGCGGCAACGAGTTCCGGGAGAAGGTCCAGCGCGGCGCCATAATCGTCGAGGCCTTCGCGTCCGGGCATGTGGCCTGCGAATTCTTCGGCCGAGGCGATGAGGCCGCGATGCATGTAGTCGGGCTGATCCGCCAGCCATGTGTCGGCGCGGTGGGCAAATTTGGCCAGCGACAGGGGATCGCGCCAAGTCGAGTAGCCTCGAGTGGCGTGCAGCAATTCCTTGAGGCGGAATTTCAGGACGAGGTTGCAATGGGTCTTGATCGCGCCCCGATTGGCCTTGAGCGTCTGTTGCAGGCTGGATGTGCCGGTCTTGTGGAACCCGGCGTGCAGGATGAGGGGGCGGGTCACGGGGTTTTGTCCGCGTTGAGCCATGCGCGCCGGGCGGCGATCTTGGTTTGCGCCACGGTGGCATCATCAAGGTCGGAGCGGTTGGTGGCGAGATAGTCGGCCAAGAGCGCATCGGGGGGCGAGAGGTTGGCCGGGGGCAGGATATCGAGCTGTTGGCGCAGGCGCGCGGGGATGTTGAGCGTGTCAAACAGGATGCCCAGCGGCCCGAGCGGATCATCGGTGAGATCTTCGAGGGGGGCGCTTAGAACCCGGTGCGGCGTGACGGCGCTGCACACGGCTTGGACGATGGCATCAAGATCGGCAGAGGCGGCGTAGTGGGCGGCGTAGCTGTCGAGATCATCGGTCATGCGGATTGCGCGCAGGTGTTGGGCGTGACAGGAACGCAGCCACGCCTCGGGCGCGCGGGTTGTGAAGAAGAAGCTGATGGAAAAGGGCGCGTCAAACGCCTGTTGCGCCGTGTCGCAGAGCGCGCGCATCAGCGCGGGGGCGGCGTCATAGCGGGTCAGACCAAAGCGGCCGGGCATGTGGCCCGAGAGGTCTTCGGAGCTGATCAGGACGGCGCGGGGATCGGTGGGGTCGATCTTGGCAAAGCTGGCGGCAAGTTCGGAGCAGAAGGCGAGAAGGTCGGCCTCGGTGCGACGGATCGAGTAGGCACGGGCGGCCTCGCAGGGGCCGACCATGTTGCGGCGGGTGAAAATCTGGAGCTTGCGGCGCAGCGTCTTGCGGTTGTGCACCAGCATTTTCTGCACGCTGGTGGTGCCGGTCTTGTGAAATCCTGCGTGGACGAGGATTTGCTTCATTCCGCCACCTTGGCCAGTTCGGCACGGGTCTCGTCGCTGAAATAGCCCGGAAAGCGGGTTTCAAGTTCAAGCGCAGCGCGGGCGATATTCGGCGTGGCGACGTCGGCGGCCTCGTCGAGCAGATCGCCGATATCGGCCGTGGACAGAAGGCCCGAGGCCACTTCCGGGCGGGCATAGAGGCGCAGGGCCAGAAGCAGGTAGGCGTCGCTGTGATCGGTGCGTTGCAGGAGGGCGTCGGCAAGGTCGATCGGGGCAGGGTGGGCGGCGCAGGTTTCTTCGATGTCGCGAAGGGCGTCGGGCGTTGCGGGCAGGGCTTCGACCGGGTCAAGAAGGGCGGCGATCTCGTCGGTGAGGGCGTCGTCCGAGGCGTTCAGAAAGGTGCCGGGGGACTCGATGGCCTTCAGGGCCTGATCGAGCGTGGCGTCTATTTCGGAGGCGTTGCAATAGCGCCATGCGCCCCAGAGGCTGGCGCCAACGGTGAGGAGAACCGGCACGGGCAGGGGAATGGCTAGCGGTCCGGTGAGGCGCGAGAGCGCAAGACCGAGGCCCATGCAGGCCGCGACCAGCACGCACTGCACCAGCGCCATGAAAAACAGGGCGAGACCGTCCTGTGGTGACTTGAGGGGCAGTTTGCGCGTCGCGACGATGTAGAAAAGGAAGGCGGCCACAAAGGCCGGGAAGGTTGCGGGCGAGCCATGGCTCAGACCGGCGAGGACCGGGCCGCCATAAAGCGGGAGCGCGAAAAGCGCGATGCCAAGGGGCGTGAAACGGCCCGGCCCCATGTTCAGAACAGGCCCTCGGGCGGGTCTGCGATGATACGGCCCGAGGCGATGTCTACGGTTGGCACGGCGGCATGGGTGAAGGGCAGGAGCACGGTGGAATTCAATCCGGGGCCGTGGATTTCCAGAAGGTCGGTCGAGCCGTGGTTCTGCACCGACTTCACGCGGCCCAGCACGGTGCCGCCGGTGTCGCGCACTTCGAGCCCTACGAGATCGGCGTAGTAATACTCGTCATCCGGCAGGCTCGGCAGACGATCGCGCGGCACGAAAAGGCGCACGCCCTTGAGCGCGTCGGCCTGTTCCTTGGTGGCGATGCCCGAGAGTCGTACGGCCAGCCCGTTCTTGATCGGGCGGGTCAGGGTGACATCAAAGGCAAAAGCGCCGTCTTCGGTTTGCAGGGGCGCATAATCGACGATTGCCTCGGCCTCGGCGGTGAAGCTCTTGAGGCGGACTTCGCCGCGCACGCCATAGGCGCCCGAAATGGCGCCGACACAGACCAGTTCCGTCATCTCATGTCTCCCGGAATTCGCGAGGTCATTTGTCCTTGATCCGCTGGCGGTGTGCAAGGGGCGGGCGGGGCAAATGAGTATTTCTGGCAAGATGAAAGGGTCAGCGGGTGGTCACTGGGAGGGCGGCGCGGCGCGCTTCCCAGCCGACCTGCACCAGTTCCGGCGTGTCGGAATGGACCTCGGGCCAGCCGACGCAAAGATAGGCGACCAGGGACCACTCTTCCGGTGCGTCAAGATCGCGGCTCAGGCGGTCAGGGTCGAGAATCGAGACCCAGCCGACGCCCAGCCCATGGGCGCGCGCCAGAAGCCAGAATTGGGTGATGGCCCCCACGACCGAGTAGCGGCGGGTTTCGGGCATGGTGGCAGCGCCGAGGCCAGCGCCCTTGGGGGTGGTTTCATCGCAAAAGATGGCAAGCTGCACCGGAGCGTTTTCCATGCCGGTGAGCTTCAGTCCGGCATAGAGCGCGGCCTTTTCACCGGAATAGCCCCTGAGGGCGGTGGCATTGGCGGTGCAAAAATTGTCGAGCGCGGCGGTGCGTGCCGCGTCGCTTTCGACGCGGATCACACGCCAGGGCTCACTCAGCCCCACCGAGGGGGCCAGCAGAAACGCGTCGAGGCACTCCGTCAGGAGTGCCTCGTCCACCGGATCGGTGCGGAAGTGGCGCACGTCGCGGCGCCACGTCATTAACCGGGAAAGATCGTCCCGGAAATGCTGCGAGAAGTCGGTCATTTCCGGGAATGTCCTTCTTATTCCTCGGCGGCGGCTTCTTCGGTCGCTGCTGCTGCCTTGGCGGCTTTCTCTTCAGCGCGGTCCTTGGCTTTCTGGCCGGGCTCACCCTTCTTGGGGTTGTTGCGCTCGGTCTTGGTCAGGGTGCCAGAGGCTTCAAGGAAGCGGGCCACACGGTCGGTCGGCTGGGCGCCCTGGTCGAGCCAGTACTGAACGCGTTCCATGTCCAGTTTCACGCGCTCTTCGCTGTCTTTGGGCAGGAGCGGGTTGTAGGTGCCCAGTTTCTCAATGAAACGGCCATCGCGCGGCATGCGGCTGTCGGCCGCGACAACGCGGTAGAAGGGACGTTTTTTCGAGCCGCCGCGGGCGAGACGAATTTTCATAGCCATGGGGTTTCTCCTTTGAATGGCAGTGCACCGATGGTGCGATTTGGTGTGCGGTGCGTGCAGTGCACGCACCCTACGTTTGGTGTTGTTTGTGGTGCTGAATGACTTCAGCGATGATGAAGTTCAGAAACTTCTTGGCGAATTCGGGGTCGAGATCGGCCTCTTGCGCCAATGCTTCGAGCCGCGCGATCTGGGCCGCTTCGCGGTTGGGATCGGACGGGGGAAGGTCGTGTTCGGCTTTCAGTTTCCCGACAGCCTGCGTGTGCTTGAAACGCTCGCCCAGCGTGTAGACGAGGATCGCGTCCAGACGGTCGATGCTTTCACGATGTTCCTTGAGCACCTCGGCGGCGCGGGTCACGGCGTCAGTCAAGGGCGTATCCTTTCGGTTTGAACATCGGGTCGGCATAGTGGCTGATTTCCATTTCGATGCCGTGGTTGATCTGGCTGTCCGCCAACTTGGCGGCAGAGGGGTGGCGATAGACCACGTCGTTGCCATCGACCGAGGGGGCCTCCTTGTCCTTGACCGCGCCAAGCCGTTCGGCGAGGCGGATCGAGTCGAGGTTCTTGGGGTCGAGATAGGACACCGCGCCCTCCCAGCCGAGCTGGTTATAGAAGTACTTGCGCGCCGCATGGGTGGCTTCGAGCGCATAACCCTGACCGGCCTTGTCGGGCCAGATGATCCAGGCCAGTTCGGCCTCGGGCCATGCGGCGGGTTTCCAGCCACCGGCCATGCCATAGGTTTCATCCGTCACCTTGTCGTGGATCATCCACATGCCATAGCCGCGAATGTTCCAGTGGCCGATTTCGGCGGCATAGAGCATCCAGGTTTCATAAGGGTTCAGAGGGCCGCCCATGAAGCGGGAGCGGTAGGAGGCGAAGGTGGCCTTGAAGGCGGCGTAGTCCTCGGCCTCGGGGCCGCGCAAGACCAGACGCTTTGTTTCAAGGACGGGGATGTTCTTGGTTGCCATTATGCGTACGCCTCCATTCCGCCGTTGACCAGAGCGTCCGGGCCAAGGTGGCGCCAGATCTCGATCGTTCCGTATTCCGGGTCTTCGTGGTGTTTTTCGAAAGACGCGCCAAGCCGTCGCGCCACGGCCTTGGAGCCTTCGTTTTCGGGGGCGATCTGCGAAATTGCCGTGTCCCAGCCAAGCACGTCATAGGCATGCGCGCGCGATGCCAGCGCAGCTTCGGTGGCAAAGCCTTTGCCCCATGCGTGCGGCATCAGCGTCCAGCCGATTTCACGTTCGAGCCAGCCGTCAGGGTACCAAAGGCCGACGCGGCCCATGTATTGCCCGGTTTTCTTTTCTTCGAGCGCCCAGAAGCCAAAGCCGCGCAGGGCCCAGTGGCCGATCATCATCGCCATCGAACGCCACGCACGGTGCGGGGGCATCGGGCCGCCGACAAAGCGGGCGTCGTCGCTGGCGAGGAAAGCTTTTTCAAAGGCGATGTCGTCTTCGCAAAGCGCGCGCAGGATCAGCCGTTCGGTTTCCAGCGTGGGAATCGAGAATGAGGTGACGGTCATTGCATCGGCTCCGTAGTCAGGTGGAACGTCAGGCAACCGGGATACCAGTCGGGTGCGTCCTGATCGGTCAGCACGGCGCCAAGCTTGCGGGCCACGGCGAGCGACGCGGCATTGTCGGGCTGAACGAGGATTTCCAGCAGGGTCCAGCCTGCTTCGCCAAGGAGGTGGTCGCGCACGGCGGCGGCGGCTTCGGTTGCGTACCCGTTGCCTTCCTCGGCGCCGTCCCAGAGGGTCCACGTGAGTTCGGGGGCTTTGTCCCCTTCGATCATCAACGGGCCGACATGGCCGATCGGGCGATCCTCAAGCGTGATGGTGTAACGACCAAAGCGGCGGATTTGCCAATGACCGAGAACGGTGGCGAATTTTTCGAAACACTGCGCCTTGGTATAAGGACCACGTACAAAATGGCTGCGCGGCCCCATGTAATAGGCCGTGTATGCCGGCAGGTCCGAAGGCTCGGGCCGGCGCAGCCGCAGACGCGGCGTGGTTATGACCGAGGCGACGGTCACTTACTTTTTCTTCCCAAAGCCGGAGAGACCGGGGGGCAGGCCGCCCATGCCGCCCAGACCGGGCAGACCGCCGGGCAAGCCGCCCTTGCCGCCAAGGGCCTTGGCTGCGGCTTCCATCTGTTTCGGGTCCATGCCGGCGGCCATTTCCTCGGGGCTGGGGCCGCCTTTGCCGAACATCTCGCCAAGTGCGGACTTGAGCATCTTGCCTTTGCCCATCTTGCCCATCTTCTTCATCATGTCCGACATCTGGCGCTGCATCTTCAAGAGCTTGTTGAGGTCGGAAACCTCCATGCCGGAGCCTTTGGCGATGCGCTTTTTGCGGGAGGCCTGAAGGATCTGGGGGTTGGCGCGTTCCATCTTGGTCATCGACTGGATCATGGCGATCTGGCGCACGATCATCTTGTCGTCAAAGCCCGCGTCCTGCACGTTCTTGGCCATTTTCGCCATGCCGGGCATCATGCCCATCAGGCCTTCCATGCCGCCCATCTTCTGCATCTGTTCGAGCTGCATTTTCATGTCGTTCATGTTGAAGCGGCCCTTCTGGAACCGTTTCATCATGCGCTCGGCCTGTTCGGCCTCGATGGTTTCCTGTGCCTTTTCGACAAGGGCAACGATGTCGCCCATGCCAAGGATACGGCCTGCGATCCGGTCGGGCTCAAACGTTTCGAGCGCGTCCATCTTTTCGCCCAGACCGACGAATTTGATCGGCTTGCCAGTGACAGCGCGCATCGAGAGCGCGGCGCCGCCGCGGCCGTCGCCGTCCATCCGGGTCAGCACGACGCCGGAGATGCCGATCTTGCCGTCGAATTCCTCGGCCACCTCGACGGCAACCTGACCGGTGAGACCATCGACGACGAGCAGCGTTTCGCGCGGGTTGACCGCGTCGCGTACGTCTTCGACCTCTTTCATGAGGACTTCGTCGATCTGCAAACGACCGGCGGTGTCGAGCATGTAGACGTCATACCCGCCCAAGGTCGCCTGTTGCTTGGCGCGCTTGGCGATCTGGACGGCGGTTTCGCCGGGTACGATGGGCAGGGTGTCTACGCCGATCTGCTGACCCAGTACGGCGAGCTGTTGCATGGCGGCGGGGCGGTAGATGTCGAGGCTGGCCATCAGCACGCGCTTGCCGTTCTTGTCGGTCAGGCGCTTGGCGAGCTTGCCGGTGGTGGTGGTTTTACCCGAGCCCTGCAGGCCGACCATCAGGATCGGTGCGGGCGGGTTGTCGATCTTGAGTTCGCCGGGCTCCTCGTTGTCGCCCTGAAGAACATGCTTGAGTTCGTCATGCACGATCTTGACGACCTGCTGACCCGGCGTGACCGATTTGGTCACGGCCTGGCCGGTGGCCTTTTCCTGAACCGCTTTGACGAAGTCGCGCGCAACGGGGAGCGAGACGTCGGCCTCCAAGAGGGCAACGCGCACCTCGCGCAGGGCGGTTTTGACGTCGTCTTCGGAGAGCGCGCCCTGTTTGGTCAGGCGGTCAAAGACACCGGACAGGCGTTCGCTTAGATTTTCAAACATCGCTCACCGGCTCCTTCTCACCGTTTCCAACTTGGCCCGAACTTAAGCACGAACCGCTCAAACGCCAATGTCCCCCGTGGGCGCGACGCGCTGACGGGGGGCGATCCCGGCCAAAGGCCATGGGACCGGAAGCTTGACAGACTCCCGGAGTTGCTGCGCCGTTTAGGACGGGAGGGGGGCAGAGTCAAGCGCTGTTGGGGTTTGATGCCCGAGCATAGGGTTTGCGGCGCAGGGCGCGCAGCGTGCTTTTGCCAAGATAGCCCAGCATCAGCATGAGCGCGCTTTTGCTGGTGCGGGGCGAAGGCTCTTTCCCGGCGGCCATGCGATCCATCTGCCAGACGTAATATTCCACGCGCGCCACGGTGTTCACGAGGTTGATCAGCCAGTTCTTTGCGTTGATCCCCCACGCGCCGCGTCCAAGGGTCAGGTCATCTTCGTTGATGCCAATCTGTGCGGTCTTGCCCGAGATCAGGTCCGTCGCGCCGTCCGGATGAACACAGAGTGGTCGGGCCAGTCCGATCATGTCGATGCCGTCTTCGGTCAGGGCCTGTTCCATCGCGGCGCGGCTGCGAAAGCCGCCGGTGACCATGAGGGGCAGCGTGACTTCGGCGCGGATCTTGCGGGCATAGTCGAGAAAGAACGCCTCGCGCGCCTTGGTGCTGTCGCGCTGCGGGGCTTCGGGGGTGGCGGTGGCAAAGCTCATTTCCTCATAGGTGCCGCCGGAGATTTCCAAAAGGTCGATGCCGTCTTCCTGTAACCAGCGGGCGACCTGTTTGCACTCTTCAAGCGTAAAGCCGCCTTTCTGGAAATCCGCCGAGTTGAGCTTGACGCCGATCGGGAAGGTGGGGCCGACCGCGGCACGGACCGCGGCGATGATCTCGCGCAGGAAGCGGGCGCGGTTTTCAAGGCTGCCGCCCCAATCGTCGCTGCGTCGATTGGTGATGGGCGAGAGAAACTGGCTCACGAGATAGCCATGCGCGCCATGTACCTGCACCCCGTCGAACCCGGCCTTTTGGAGGATGCGCGCGGTTTCGGCGTAGCGGCGGATCGCGTCGGTGATGTCGTCGGCACTCATGGCGCGGGGCTTGGCAAACAGGCCAAGCATTTTCAGTTTTTCCTCCGAAGGCGAAAGCGGGCGGGCGTTGACCACCATGGGACATTGCCGCCCCGGATGGCTGATCTGGACCCAGACCTGTGTTGCTTCGGATTTTGCAGCCGCGGCCCATGTGCTTAGCGCGGCCAGATCGCGTTCATCCTCGACCACGACATTGCCGGGGCGTTCAAGGAAGCGGCGGTCGATCATCACGTTGCCGGTGATCTGCAGCCCCATCGCGCCGCGCGCCCAGCGCCGGTAAAGCGTGGTGTGCTTTTGTGTCGGGGCGTCGCGCTTGTCGGCCATGGCCTCGGTCATGGCGCTTTTGCCAAACCGGTTGGAGAGGGTCGCGCCGCAGGGCAGGGTGAGGGGCTGGGACAGGGGGGTGTCAGACATTGCGCCAGTCTAGCAGCGGGTCTTGGGCGCGCACAGGGTTTTGTCGTGGGACGGCTTGTGTCGCCATGGGGGAGCGGGCAGAAAGGCGCAAAAGCTTGGCCATGGAGTTGGACGATGGAGGCACCATTGAAGACGGAAGACGCGTTGCCCATCAGCTCGGATGCTCTTTTGGAGCGGCTGACGGCGTGGGAATTACCCTTCGAACTGCACGAACACCCGCCGCTGCGCACGGTTGAGGATGCCAAGTCGGTCGAGGCGGCAATGACGGTGCCCGGAGAACAGGCGCTTCGGATCAAGAACCTGTACCTGCGTGACAAGAAGAAACGCAATTACCTTGTCACGCTGGAGCAGGATCGCGAGATTGATCTCAAGGCGCTGGGGGCGGCGTTGGGGGTGGGCAACCTGTCTTTCGGGTCGGCGGACCGGCTGTTTGAGGTTTTGGGCGTGCGGCCCGGCGCGGTCACGCCGCTGGCGATGATAAACGGGGTGGAAAAAGGCGTGCGTTTCTTTATGGACAGCGCGTTTCACGAGGTGGATCGGGTCTATATGCATCCGTTGGTCAATGATCGTACAATCGCGATGTCCCGGGGCGACGTTATGCGGTTCTTCGAACAGATCGGTGTAGAACCGGAATGGGTGGAGTGATTTCGGTTGGTGGTGTTCTTTTGACGTGAGTGACACAGGGGAGAGCAATGGCGGAACCTTATAGGCTGAACGAGGCACAGGTGCGGGCGTTCCGGGCGCAGGGATACCTTTATGTGCCGGGGCTGTTTTCCGGCGATGAGGTTGCACGGATCACCGACTGGGTTGCGGAGCTCGAAGTGCGGCCTGACCGGGTGGGGGATGTCTGGAAGTATTTCGAGACCACGGCCGAGGGTGACCGGTTGCTGAACCGGGTCGAGAATTTTGCGCCCCATCACGCGGGGCTTGCGGGGCTGGTTGAGGATGCGCGCCTGCTGGGTGCCTGCGGGCAGTTGTTCAGCGAAGAGGCGGTTCTGTTCAAGGACAAGATCAACTTCAAGAAACCGGGCGCCGGAGGGTTCGAGCCGCATCAGGACATGCAGGCGGGGTGGGATACCTACGGGGATCTGCACATTTCGGTACTGGTTGCGATTGATGCGCAGACGGCGGAAAACGGGGCGCTTGAGATTGTGCCTGGCTATCATGACAGGGGTCTTTTGGGAGATATGTGGGCGCCGCTGAACGAAGCGCATGTGGCGGGCGCAACATGGGAGCCATGCTATGCGCAGCCGGGAGATGCGCTTTTCTTTGACAGTTTTGCGCCGCACCGTTCCGGGCCGAACCACACGAACGCGGCGCGACGGGCGATGTATCTGACCTATGGTAGGATGTCGGACGGGGATCAGAGGGCGCGTTACTATGCAGACAAGCACGCGAACTTCCCTCCAGATATCGAACGCGATCCGGACGGGGACTACGCCTACAGGGTGTAACACGAAAAGGGCGCCCCGGTGGGGCGCCCTTGGTCGCTTGGGTGCGCGCGGGGATCAGGCGGCGATCTGGTCGAGAGTCTGACCTTCCTTGTCGAGGATGGTCACGTCGGTAATGCCGACAAACCCGAGGATGAAGCGAAGGTAGTTCGAGGCATGGTCGAAGTCGGAGCCAAGCGGCGTACCGCCGGTCGCGATGGTCACAATGGCCTTCTTGCCCGTCAGCAGGCCCTTGGGGCCGGCCTCGGTATAGGCAAAGGTGACGCCAGCGCGGGCGATCTGATCGATCCATGCCTTGAGCACCGCAGGGAGCGAGAAATTGTACATGGCGGTGCCGATCACGATCGTGTCTGCGGCCTGAAGCTCGGCCACCAGTTCGTCGGACAAGGCCAGCGCCGCGGCCTGTTCAGGGGTGCGGTTTTCCGCCGGGGTGAAGGTCGCGACGGTAAAGGTTTCGTCCAGAAATGGAACCCCCTCGGCAAGATCGCGGCGGATAACGGTGTCGGCGTTCTGTTCGGCCACGATACGGGCCGATGCCTGGCGCGAAGCGGAATCTGCGAAGCGTGCAGAGGCGTCGATATGGAGAAGAGTGGTCATGGATCAGGTTCCTTGGAGTGGTGTTTGCTCTGGTCCTCATTTGGGGAGTTGCAAATTCACACACAATTGGAATAATTGCGCATGTCGTGTTGGAAAATGCACAATTCATCAAGAGGGACGTGCGAATGGACAATTGGGACGAAGTGCGGACAGCATTTCAGGTGGCACGACAAGGTACGGTAAGCGGGGCGGCGGAGGTGCTGGGCGTGCACCACGCGACGGTTATTCGCCACATTGATGCCTTGGAAACCCGGTTGGGGGTCAAGCTGTTCCAGCGCCATGCGCGCGGATACACCGCGACCGAAGCCGGAGAAGACCTGATGCGGGTGGCGCAGGCCACGGACGATCAGTTCAATCACCTGGAAGGGCGGATCAAGGGGCGCGGCGCGGATGTTTCGGGCGAACTTGTCATCACGTCGCTGGGCGGGCTTGCCGCGTTGGTCACGCCGGTGGTGGCCGCGTTCCAGGTGGCGCACCCGGATCTGATGGTGCGGTTTCTGACGGATGAGCGGGTGTTCCGGCTTGAGTATGGTGAGGCGCATGTGGCGATCCGGGCAGGGTCGCAACCCGAACAGCCCGACAACGTGGAACAGGCGCTGACCGGCATGAAGGTCGGCCTGTTTGCCAGCGACAGTTACATCGAGCGACATGGGTTGCCGGAAACCGAGGCAGACTTGGCCGCGCACAGGTTCATCGGGCATGACAATATCGACAACCGGGCCCCGTTCAATCAGTGGATGAAAGAGCATATCCCGCGCAATAATGTCGTGTTCCGCACCAATTCGGACCGTGCGATTGCAGCCGCAATCCGGGGCGGCGTCGGGTTGGGGTTCATGGGGCTTTGGGCGGCGGAACAGCTGCCTGAGCTGAAGCTGGTGCACCCGGCGCGGGATGACTGGGCCATTCGCATACGGCTTGTCACTCATGTTGATCTGCATCGCACCGCCAAGGTCCAGGCATTCCTGAAATTCCTGAAGGCCGCCGCGAAAGAATGGCCCGGTACCGTATGAGCCTGATTGCGCGCGGTCATCTGGCCATGTTGTGTTTCTCGGCGCTTGTGGCCGGGTCGTTTTCCCTTGGATCGCTGGCGGCGAATGAGATCGCCCCTGCCGCGCTTAACGCGGTGCGGTTCCTGATCGCAGCGGTCGTAATCGGGGTGCTGGCCTGGGCGTCCAAGGGCATCCCCCGGAGCGCCTTTCGGGCGCCGTGGCGCTATCTGGTGCTGGGCGGGTTGTTCGCCACCTATTTCGTATTGATGTTCGAAGGCCTGAAGACGGCCGCCCCGGTCAGCACGGCGGCGGTGTTCACTTTGACCCCCCTGATGTCGGCCGGGTTCGGTTGGGTCCTGCTGCGCCAGATCACCACGAAACGCATGGCGATTGCACTGGCCATCGGAGCGGTCGGAGCGGTCTGGGTGATTTTTCGCGCCGACCTGAACGCGCTGTTGCAGTTTCGCGTGGGGCAGGGGGAAATCTACTATTTCTGGGGCTGCGTGGCGCATGCGGCCTATACGCCGATGGTACGCAAGCTGAACCGGGGCGAGGCACCGGTGGTGTTCACCTTTGGCATGTTGCTGGCCGGGCTGTTCGTGTTGACGGTTTATGGCTGGGGCGACATTCGCGCGACCGACTGGGCGGGATTGCCGGGAATCGTTTGGATCACGGTGGTGTATTTGGCGCTGTTTGCCAGCGCGGCGACATTTGTGCTGTTGCAGTTTGCAACACTGCAACTTCCGAGCGCCAAGGTGATGGCCTATACCTATCTCGTGCCAAGCTGGGTTGCGGTGTGGGAGATTGCGCTGGGACACGGGGCGCCGAACATGCTGGTGCTGGTCGGGGTGGCAATGACCATTGTGGCCCTGGTGATGCTGCTCAGGAACGAGCATGCCTGACATGATTGTTGTGCGGGTGGTTATCCCTCGGGCGGATCGCGCAATTCCTGTTCGAGAAATTTTTCGAACGCATCGAGATTGACCGGCTCGAACTGGCCAAAACCCTGCATCCAGACGCTGGCCGCGCGCAGGGCGTCCGGTTCCAGCTTGCACCATTTGACCCGGCCACGCTTTTCCTGAGAGATCAGACCGGCACGTGTCAGGATCATCAGGTGCTTGGAAATTGCTGCCAGTGAAATGTCAAAGGGGTCGGCCACGTCGGTCACGGCCATGTCGTCTTCGAGCAACATAGACAGGATCGCGCGCCGGGTCGGATCGGCCAGAGCGGCAAAGACGGTATCAAGAGCGGTTGTATTGGTCACAGTTTCGCGTAACCGGATGGGGCGGGGCGGTCAAGCGTGGTGTCCCGGTCGCGCGTGAACCGTCTGACAAGCTGATCGTCCAAGAGAGAGATGCCGCGATGAGGGGCGGGGAAGCAAGCAGGATTCATCTGCCCCAGAATACGCCCCTGCCAAATTCAACCAGATCGTTGAATAAGGAATGTGAGCGCAAACCCCGGTAAAACCGCCTGCGACGGAATCGCATGTTCTGTCGGGGATAAAATAAAAACCAATAAAAACAACAGGTAAAGAGCGTGCCTGGTGGGTTTTGTTGCGCATTGACTCAGGGCGTGCTGCGCCGTAGCAATGCGCCAACGTCAGCAAGGGGTAATTTGCGCGTGACCGACCCGGATCAGAAAGACAGCATGAAGCGTCTGGAAGAGCGGATCGAGGCGGCTCGACGAGCCCAGGACCCGAAGCCCCGCGTTGACGAGCACTATTCGGCGGCCAACCTGGCATGGCGCATGGTGATTGAGCTTGTGGCCGGTCTCGGGATCGGCTTCGGCATCGGATACGGGCTGGATATCCTTCTGGGAACCCTGCCCATCTTCATGGTGCTGTTTACATTTATGGGTCTCGCGGCAGGCATCAAGACGATGCTGCGCAGCGCCAAAGAGATCCAAGAGGAACAAGAGGCCGAAGCGGCCTCGAAAGACGAGAGGGACTAAGACGTGGCAAGCGAAGCACACGGCGCCGAAGAGGGCGGTCTGGTTTTCCACCCGATGGATCAGTTCATTGTGAAGCCGCTTTTCGGTGGCGATCACATCGGCCTGTTCACCATCACCAACGTGACCCTCTGGATGGCAATCGCCGTTCTGGGCATCATCGCGATGATGATCATGGGCACGCGCAGCCGCGCCATTGTCCCGAGCCGCTCGCAGTCGATCGCCGAGCTGGCCTATGGCTTCATCTACAAGATGGTCGAGGACGTTGCCGGCAAAGACGCCATCAAGTTCTTCCCCTACATCATGACCCTGTTCATGTTCATCGTGTTCGCCAACTTCCTTGGCCTGATCCCGATGTCCTTTACCACCACCTCGCACTTCGCCGTGACCGTTGTTCTGGCGCTGCTGGTTTTCCTGACCGTGACCATCGTGGGTTTCGTCAAGAACGGTGTTGGTTTCCTTGGCCTGTTCTGGGTTTCGTCGGCACCGCTGGCGCTGCGCCCGATCCTCGCCATCATCGAGCTGATTTCCTACTTCGTGCGCCCCGTGAGCCACAGCATTCGTCTTGCTGGCAACGTCATGGCGGGCCACGCGGTGATCAAGGTGTTCGCGGGTTTTGCCGCCATCGCCGTGGTCAGCCCGGTTTCGGTCATCGCGATCACCGCGATGTACGGTCTCGAGGTCCTGGTGGCCTTCATTCAGGCCTACGTCTTTACCATTCTGACCTGTGTGTACCTGAAGGACGCACTGCATCCGTCGCACTAAGAGCGGTGCGTGGCATCACGCACCCTACACAGGTTCGAAACTCTCAACTCTGAATACCAACTTCCAATCGTAAGGAGATACACCAATGGAAGGTCAACTCGCACACATCGGCGCAGGTCTCGCAGCTATCGGTTCCGGCGCAGCCGCTATCGGTGTTGGTAACGTTGCAGGCAACTACCTGGCCGGCGCACTGCGCAACCCCTCGGCAGCTGCTTCGCAGACCGCCACCCTGTTCATCGGTATCGCATTCGCAGAAGCACTGGGCATCTTCTCGTTCCTGGTTGCTCTGCTGCTGATGTTCGCCGTCTAAGCCGACTGGACTTATCCTTACGTGCGGGCGCGGGCGCGTCTGACAGCGCCCCGCCCGTAATCTAACGGAAGTTCCCAGGAGGACGACATGGCATCTTCAACAACAGAAGCCACTAGCCACGCCGCAGACGCCGCCGCGTCGGCGCCCGGCATGCCGCAGCTCGACTTCTCGAACTGGGGCAACCAGATTGTCTGGCTCTTGATCACGCTGATCGTGATCTATTTCGTCCTGTCGCGCATTGCGCTGCCGCGCATCGCCGCGGTTCTGGCCGAGCGCCAGGGGACAATTACGAATGACATCGCCGCAGCTGAAGAGCTGAAGGCGAAGGCCATCGAAGCGGAAGAGGCTTACAACAAGGCCCTGGCCGATGCCCGTGCAGAAGCGCAGCGCATCGTGGCAGAAGCCAAAGCCGAGATCCAGGCCGACCTGGACGCCGCGACAGCGAAGGCCGATGCGGAAATTTCTGCCAAGGCGGCTGAATCGGAGAAGGCAATTGCCGAGATCCGTGCCGGTGCGTTGGAAAGCGTCAAGGAAGTGGCCAACGCCACCGCCGTCGAAGTGGTCGCCGCCCTAGGTGGTGCCGCAGACGAGGCGGACGTAACCGCAGCCGTTGACGCCCGGATGAAAGGGTAAAGAGATGCGCAAACTTTTGACACTCGCCGCCCTGACCGCCGCTGGCGTGACAGCAACGGGCCCGGCATTTGCCGCAAGCGGGCCGTTCTTTTCGCTGCACAACACGAACTTTATCGTAACGCTCGCGTTCATTCTCTTCATCGTGGTCCTGTTCTACTTCAAGGTCCCCTCGATGCTGGGTGGTATGCTGGACAAGCGCGCCGAAGGCATCCAGTCGGAACTCGACGAGGCCCGCTCGCTGCGCGAAGAGGCCCAGACTGTTCTGGCCAGCTATGAGCGCAAGCAAAAAGAAGTTCAGGAACAGGCGAACCGGATCGTCGAGCACGCCAAGGCTGAAGCCGCCACGGCAGCCGAGCTTGCCAAGGAAGAGCTGAAAGCCTCGATCGCGCGCCGTCTGGCCGCTGCCGAAGATCAGATCGCCTCGGCCCAGGCCAGCGCCGTCAAGGAAGTGCGTGATCAGGCCATCGTGGTTGCCATCGGCGCCGCACGCGACGTGATCGCCAAGAAGATGTCCGCAGCCGACGGCAACAAGCTCATCGACGCAGGCATCGCGGAAGTCGAAGCCAAGCTGCACTAAGCGCGCTTCACCTTGCTGAAAACTCCTGAAAACCCGGCCTTTGCGCCGGGTTTTTTGGTTTTGCCGTTATGCGTGGTATCATGTCTCCGCAATTCAGGGGAAATATCAGATGGCTTTCTGGAAGAGACAAACCATTGCGCCGCGCGACCCCGAGATCGTCCTGTCAGACATCCGGCAAAAGATTCTGTCGGGTCGAAAGCTGCATGTTGACCAGTTGACTGCAGAAGAGCTGGCCGCAGTGGGCAAGTTGATCGCCCAAGGGACCGCGCGATTTGGCAGCGCCGCCTGCCATCCTGTTGTCGAGGCGCGCCTGCGCTAAGAAAGGGAATGCTGGTTTTGGGCGGTGCCGAATTTCCGCCAATATTCTGTGATGTAAGTCGGCGACGAACATCACGGAGACCAAACCATGCGCGGATTATTGATTCTTGCGGCGATCGTGCTGTCAGGTTGTATGAGCACAACTTCGGTGAGCACCAAGCAAGCCACCGTCGAACCCAGAGAGATATTCTGGGCCAAGAACGTGTTGGCTGAACAGACCCTAGATCCGGGCGCGGCCCGGTTCCGCGACATCTTTGTCGCCGACCTGAGCAACGGCGATCGTGTCTATTGCGGTGAAATGAATGCCGCCAATGGTGTGGGCGGTTACCTAGGCTTTACGCCTTTTTACATGCGCCGCAGCGGTGAGGCGATCAAGGCGTTGAACTGGGAGGCGCGCAGCGCCGATTTCTCGGCTGAGAAATGCGCGGATGCGCGCGACGGGGCCCTTCGGATCAACAAGGTCTAGCGGATCGGGGCGAAGACCGCGTCCTTGAGTGTGCAATCGCGGATCACGTCCCGGCCACAGGGGACGGGATCAAGTGACTTGGACAGGCAGACCCGTGCCTCCTGGATATAGCCGTCCCGACAGGTGATGGTCAGCGTGTCCTTGTCGAGCTGCGGATTGGCCTTGAGAAAGGCGTCCTCGACGACCGAGGCAGGCAGGCGGATGGTTTTGTCGAGCTTGCGAAACACGGCGGGCCGCGTGATTGCGTTATAGGCGCGTCGTGAGAGGGCGTAGTAGTCCTCACCCGAAAGACCCGAGCAGCGGCCGTGTTTCTTCCACTGGTACCAGGCCAGTCCTGATGTGCCCATGATATCGGCCATCTCGTTGGTCAGGCTGCGTGGGGGATTGCGGTGTGGCGTGCGGCAGTGGGACGGCCAACCCCGGTGGTATTGTGGCCAGAGCCCATGCAAGACCCAACCGTGGTCTTCGGAGGCATCGCACTGCGGCGAGTTGCGGGCGTCGCCCTCGATCGCGCACCAGTTGGGCGACCAGCTGAGCGCCAGTACATAATAGTCGAAGTCACCGGCCGGTTCACCCTCGGCAAGACTTTGCGAAGTGCTCAGCAAGGCGAAAAACAGGACAAACAGGGCGCGCATTCACTCTTTCCTTATTCTCGTCGTGCCACTATATAGGCCTCAAGTTCCCCGACAACGGAAACCCGCATCTGGTTCCAGATGCCGCCTGCAAGGTCAGGCAACGGGGAAGATTTGTGTGAAGGAGAAGTGCATATGACAAAACTGCTGCACCCCAAGGCCACCGCCGTTTGGCTGGTGGACAACACCACGATCAGCTTCAAGCAGATCGCTGATTTCGTGGGCATGCACGAGCTTGAGATCCAGGGCATCGCCGATGGTGACGTGGCCGCTGGCGTGAAAGGGTTCGACCCGGTCGCCAACAACCAGCTGACACAGGATGACATCGACGCCGCGGAAGCCAACCCGCTTCACAAGCTCAAGGTCAAGTTCAACGCCGCTGCTCAGGGCGAAGAGAAACGCCGCGGCCCGCGCTATACGCCGCTCTCCAAGCGTCAGGACCGCCCCGCGTCGATTTTGTGGCTGGTCAAGTTCCACCCGGAACTGAGCGACGGTCAGATCGGCAAGCTGGTTGGCACGACCAAACCGACCATCCAGGCGATCCGCGAACGCACGCACTGGAACATCGCCAACATCCAGCCGATCGACCCGGTGGCGCTTGGCCTGTGCAAACAGTCCGAACTCGATGCCGCAGTTCAGAAAGCGGCCGCCAAGAAAGCGGCAGAGGGCGAAGTCATGAGTGATGACGAACGCCGTAAGCTGGTCTCGACCGAACAGTCGTTGGGTATGGACGCCGAGCCCAAGATTCCGACCGCGATCGAAGGGTTGGAAACGTTCAGCCTGAGCGGCGACGATGACGATGAGGACACGCGTACCGAAGGTGATTACTCGGATGCGGACAGCTTCTTCAACCTGCCGGGCGGTGACGACGAAGACGAGGAAGACAAGCAGCCCTAATGCGGGCGAGCAATGTCAAAAGACCCTAATTGGGCCGTTCCGGGGGGAGCGGCCCTTTCTTCTTTCTTTTTCCAAAAATACCAAAACCGCGCCTCTGGCGCGGCCACGCCCAACGTTTTGGTGCGCATCTTTGATGCGCGGACAAAAGGGCGGGAGCGCCTCCGGTTCAGAGTTGTTTGCGTGCGTTCAGTGCGGCAGTGATCGTGCCTTCGTCGAGATAATCGAGTTCGCCTCCCACCGGCACACCCTGCGCCAGGGAGGTCAGGCGTACGCGCCCCTCGAGCTGATCCGCGATGTAGTGGGCGGTGGTCTGGCCATCCACCGTGGCATTCAGGGCGAGGATGACTTCGGTGATGGATTCGCTGGCCACGCGGTCGATCAGGCGCGGGATCGACAGGTCTTCGGGGCCAACGCCCTCAAGCGCCGACAAGGTGCCGCCCAGCACGTGATAGCGCCCCCTGAACACCCCGGCACGTTCCATCGCCCAGAGATCGGACACGTCTTCGACAACGCAGATTTCACCCGTGGCGCGCTTTTCCGAAGCGCAGATATCACAGATATCCGATGTGCCGACATTGCCGCAGTTGAGGCATTCGCGGGCGGTCACGGCGACCTGCTGCATGGCATCGGCAAGCGGTGTGAGCAACAGAGCGCGCTTGCGGATCAGGTGCAACACCGCGCGACGCGCCGAGCGTGGGCCAAGCCCGGGCAACTTGGCCATCATCTCGATCAGCGTGTCTATTTCAGAACGGGTCATGTTGCTGGCCCTTGTTTTGCACACCGCCGACCCCGGCATTGGTATGCGAGGTCGGCGTTTTGAGTATTTATGGCAAAATGAAGAGCCACAAGCCTTAGAACGGCAGCTTGATGTCCTTGGGCAGGCCAAGGCTCTCGGCGATGTTGTTCAGTTCCTGCTGCGAGCGCTCGGCCGCCTTGGTCTGGGCGTCCTTGATCGCGGCAAGGATCAGGTCTTCGACCACTTCCTTGTCGTCGCCGTTGAAGATCGACGGGTCAATGTCGAGCGCCTTGAGTTCGCCCTTGGCCGAGGCGGTGGCCTTGACCAGGCCGGCGCCGCTTTCGCCGACGACCATGATGCTGTGCAGTTCTTCCTGCATCTCGGTCATCTTCGATTGCATTTCCTGGGCCTGTTTCATCATCTTGGCCATGTCGCCCAGATTGCCTAAACCTTTGAGCATGTGTGTCTCCAGAGTGGGATGTTTGCGTTTGCGTCTAGATACGGGCCACGGGGGCGCGACACAAGGGGCGGGGCAGGGTCAGGGGCGCGAAAGACCAGCGTGTAACTCATTGGCAAGCCAAGTTCCGCGGATTCCAGATTGTACCATGTGTTCGAGATATGGGTGGGGTACTCGGTGAAGTCCTCAACCCGAAGACCGGATTTTACACCGGACATGATGATCTCGGCCATGGTGTGCGAAAAGGATGTGGCAGGCTTTGCGTCGTAGCTTTCGCCGCCATAGTAATCGAGGCCGTCCTTTTCCAGATAGGGGGATTTGTCGAAATAGGAGAGTTCCCAGACGATTGGCCCCTTGGGCGGGCCGGGCTCGAACATGAAGAGGATGGGATGGTGTTCGTAGATGAAAAGCGCGCCGCCGGGTCGCAAAAGCCGGGTCACGCTGGCCATGAAGCGATCGATGTCGGGCATCCACGACAGAACGCCGATGGTGATCAGCACGATGTCAAAGGTGCCGTGGTATTCGGGTGGAAACGCATGGGCTTCACAACAGACGAACCGGGCTTGTGAGCCGGCTGCGTTTGCCAGTTCGCGCCCCTGTTCAACAAAGCCCTCCGCCCCGTCAAACCCGACGCAGTTCGCAGCGCCGAGGCGCTCGATACAGATGAGTTCCCGGCCGTTGTTGCAACAGACCTGCGCGACATCCTTGTCGGCGACTTCCAAGGCTTTGAGCACGCCGATGGCCACGTCATCGAGCAGTGTGAAGCCCGGATCAGAGAAGGCTTTCAAGAGGTTATCCTGATTGTGGCGCGCATGGATCGGCGCCACCTGTTCCCAGGCCTCGAGATTTTGCGCCATAACCGATTTGGCGTCCTTGTCACTCATTACCACGTCTTTCCAGGACAAAGGGGGATCAGTCCTCTTCGAAGGGGTCCCACTCGTCTTCGACCTCGGGCAGAGCCTCGGCCATGGCCTCGGCGGCCAGATCCTGTTGGGTTTTGATCTCGGTGATCTTGGCTTTGGGAAAGGCCGAGAGCACAGCCTGGACCATCGGATGTTCCAGAGCTTCGGCGCGCAGGGCGTTTTCGGCCGCGTCGCGTTTTTCGGCAATCGTTTCCGCGCCGCCATCGTTGACGATGGTCACGGCCCAGCGGTTGCCGGTCCAGCCCTGAAGGCGCTGGCCCAGTCGGGCGGCCAAATCGCGGGGGGCGGCCTCGGTGGGAACAAACTCGATCCGTCCCGGTTGGTAAGACACCAGCCGGACACAGGTTTCCACCTCGACCAGAAGTTTCACATCGCGGTTGTGACGGATCAGTTCGACCACGTGGTCAAAGGTGGCAAAGCGGGCCAGCGCCTGATCTGCGTCCACTGCCAGCGCGGTGACGTTCCCGCCGGGGCCGCCGGACACCTGCGTGTTGGCGCGCGCCATGGTGCCGCCGCCTGCGCCGCCGGGCGCCATACCGCCGCCCGGTGGGGTCGGGGGCGGGGGTGTGTTCTGCAGTTTGCGCACCAGTTCCTCGGGTGAGGGCAGGTCGGCCACATGGGTCAGGCGGATGATGGCCATTTCTGCGGCCATCATCGCATTGGGGGCCGAGGCCACTTCGTCCAATGCTTTCAACAACATCTGCCACATGCGGGTCAGCACGCGCATGGGCAACTGGTCGGCCATGGCCTGACCACGTGTGCGTTCGTCGGGCGACACGGTGGGGTCTTCGGCGGCCTCGGGTGTGATCTTGACCACGCTGACCCAATGGGTGATTTCGGCCAGATCGCGTAGCACTGCGAGCGGATCGGCGCCGTCGGCATATTGGGCGGACAGCTCGGTCAGGGCGCCCCCGGCATCGCCCTTGAGGATCATGTCAAACAGGTCGAGCACGCGGCCCCGGTCGGCAAGGCCCAACATAGCGCGGACCTGGTCGGCGGTGGTTTCACCGGCGCCGTGGCTGATGGCCTGATCGAGCAGGGATTGCGCATCGCGGGCCGAGCCTTCGGCGGCGCGGGTGATCAGGGCAAGCGCGTCGTCGCTGATCTCGGCGCCTTCGGCGGTCGAGATGCGGCGCAGCATGGCGATCATGTCTTCGGGTTCAATACGGCGCAGGTCAAAGCGCTGACAGCGCGACAGGACCGTCACCGGCACCTTGCGGATTTCGGTGGTGGCGAAGATGAATTTTACATGTGCGGGGGGTTCTTCCAGCGTTTTTAGCAGCGCGTTGAAGGCGCTGTTCGACAGCATGTGCACTTCGTCGATGATGTAGATCTTGTAGCGCGCAGAGGCGGCGCGGTAGTGCACGGAATCGATGATTTCGCGGATGTCGCCAACCCCGGTGCGCGAAGCGGCATCCATCTCCATCACGTCGACATGGCGCCCTTCCATGATAGCGACGCAATGTTCGCATTGCCCACATGGATCGGTCGTGGGACCCGAGCCGCCATCGGGGCCGATACAGTTCATGCCCTTGGCAATAATCCGCGCGGTGGTGGTTTTGCCGGTGCCACGAATCCCTGTCATAATAAAGGCTTGCGCGATCCTGTCGGCGGCGAAGGCGTTCTTCAGGGTGCGCACCATGGCGTCCTGACCAACCAGATCGGCAAAGGTCTCGGGGCGGTATTTACGCGCGAGAACCTGATAGGCTTTGGGATCGGTATCGCTCATTTGTGGCCTTTGTCGGGATTCGTCGGATCAGGCAGAGCCTACGGCGGGGCGGGGGCGAGGTCTACCGCTGATGCCGGTCACAGCGCCCACAATATGCCACCCACGCCGAGGGTGGCGATGGTCATCAGGGTGGCGAGGCGGGTGAAGGCTTTGGTGGGCATGGTTTCGGCGTCGTTGTCGGAGAGCTTTTGCAGCGTCTTGCAGGCTTGATGGCGGGCGGCCCAGTAAAGCGCGATGGCAGTGATAAGGAACAGGCTGGCCACGAGCTTGGCCGCCCATGTGGGTTCGAAATCGCCAAAAACCGCCTTGAGGCCGATGGCGACGCCGACGGCACCCAGCCCGGTGCCCATCCACGAGGAAAACGTGCGCTCATTGGCCATGATCGTACGGTCTTCGGCCCAGCGGGTGCGGGTTTCACTATTGTCTTCGGAAGGGCGTGAGTCATTGTGGGACATGGCACCAGACTAGCCCGAGGCGTGGTGTGTTGCGAGGAGGATTTGCCGAGAGCATGGCATTCATGATTGCAGAAGTGACGGCCGCAAATGGCGTGTTGGGGATTTGCCCTCTGCCGGGGGTGGATGGGGATTATGAGCGTGATTTCAGAATGATAGAGGGCTGGGCGCCCGATTTTGTGATCAGCATGACGGAGCCGGACGAGATGCGCGCGGTCGGGGCAGAGGCGCTTGGCAGCGATCTTGGGGCCTTGGGAATCACATTTCACAGCCTGCCGATCTGCGACTTTGGCGCACCGGGACCGGACGTGCAGGCCGCCTGGCCGGACGTGTCGAAAGAGGCGCGCGCAATTCTGTCAGGGGGCGGGCGGGTGCTTGTGCATTGCCGGGGCGGGTGTGGCCGGTCGGGCATGATCCTGCTGCGGCTGATGGTGGAAATGGACGAGGTGCCGGAGGCAGCGCTGGTGCGGTTGCGCGCACAAAGACCCTGCGCGGTGGAGACCAAGGCGCAGATGGCGTGGGCGTTTGCCGGGAAAGGTTAACCGATCCGGCGACTCAAAGGTTAACGGCCTTGTTTTGCAGGGTTTCGGCAATCGGTATCCCGTCGGTAATACGTCGGTATTGCGTCGGTATGGCGCCCGCAAAGGCCCGAAATGGGCATGCGTTAAGACAGCGTTCTTAACGGATTGATGGGAATTTGCGCGAAAATGACCCCTCCGCCAAGGTTCAGGGTCGGACCCTCGGGAGGTTGACCATCATCGGGCACGGTGTTGGGGGGAAAGGTGAGAGGCTGGACAACGACCCAAGCGGGGCTCGTTACGGCTGCTTCCTTCCGGATCTGACCGGGTTGGCGAGGCGCCTGCCCGCGCCAACCTCTCAAGCGGGGATATAAACCCGGCGATGGCCCATTGCAACCCGGATACGTCACCCGGATTGCGTGCCAAGATCCAGCCGGAAGGACAGGAACCCGTCGCCGCCTTCCCCCAGAAGCTCCAGCGCAAGATCGCCGGGCAGGGGGTGGTTGGCCGCACCTGCGCCGGTGTCGAAGCGGGCGAATGTACGGGGCAGGCGGCGAAACCGCCAAGCGGGGATGTCGGGCGAAACCCGGCCACGCGTGTGCCGAACATGCCGACTCAGGATGTCGCGCAGCGCGACGGGCGCGATGGGCACGGTCCGGTCGAGACCGCTGCCGGGATAATGCCCGCCACCGCCCGCGCGATATTCGCTGGTGGCAAGCAAGAACCGCCGCGAGGGATCAAGCGGAGCTCCGCCAAAGTGGACATCATGGACCCGCTGCGCGGTCGGGGACACGATCCGGCCCTCGTTGTTGTAGCGCGGGGGATGCGACAGGTCGATTTCGTAGGAGAGACCATAGATCGCTTCGCGGTTATAGGCGGGGGTGTCACGGTCAAACAGCAGCTGGTCCGGTGTGTCCGGCAAAAGCTGATTGTAGAGGCTGGCCGACATTTCGAGCCACTCGACCAGCTCTGCGCCTGTTATTTCGAGCAGGCTCAGGTGGTTGTCGAACGCCTGCAGGTCAGCGATTGCGCGCATGGCCATGGGGCCGGCGGCCACGTCGGTGTAATTGCCGCTGCCGGCACGTCCCCCGCATTTGAGCGGGGAGGCTGCGGCGAGAACCGGAAGATGGGCCAGCGGCCCTCGCGCCAGTTCGCGGGTGACATGGGCCAGCATGGCCTCGGCCATGATCCGCACAGAACGGTCGTCCTGTGCCATGGCGAAATAGCTGTGGGTCGGGGCGTCGAGAGTGGCGACGATCTTGCGTGTGGTGTCCAGGGTGCGGGCATGAGCCGGGGCGAGCAGGTCGACGAGTTTCGGGTCTTCGGGGGTATTGGCCGTAAGCAGGGCGTGGCTGGCATGCGCGCAGACCCGCCAGCGCCCCGCGTGGCGTTCCAGAACGAGGTCGATCAGGCCGAGATGCGAAGCCGCTGCGCCGGGCATGACGACCGGGATGCCGTTGACCGTGCCGGCATTGGTATCGACCCCGGCCTGTCCGGTCAGTTGCGGCCCCGGGAAGACCCGGTGCACATGCCCTGCGACCAGCGCGTCCACGTCCGGCAGCGCGGCGATATGGCTGGCCGCGTTTTCCATGTTGTCCACGCGCGGGGCGTCGGAGATCCCGGAATGGGCAAGCGCGACGACGATGTCGGCCCCCTCGGCCACGAGCAGTGCCGCCGCTTCGCGCGCCGCGTCAACCATGTCGCGTGCCACAAGGCGCCCGGCAAGGCGCATCCCGTCCCATTGCATCACCTGCGGAGGTGCGACGCCGAACAGGCCAAGTTTGACATGGGCCGGGCGCCCCGCACCGTCGGTCGTGGCAAGCTCAAGCATCACGCGGTCCTGCCAGAGCCCGGCAAAGGGTTGATCCGGACCCGTCTCCGCCTTGAGATTGGCGCAGAGCAACGGGAACTGCGCTTGTTTCAGCACTGCCCGCACGTCGTCGGGAGCCGGGTTGAATTCGTGGTTTCCCAGCGCGACAGCGTCATAGCCAAGGTGGGTCATCGCCGTGATTGCCGGGTGGGGCGCGTCTGTGTTCTTGCCGATATGGGCATCCGCCAGAGGGGTGCCTTGCAGGAAATCGCCATTGTCCAGCAGGATCGCCCCCGGCCTGCTGTGGCGCAGGCGGGTGATCAGGGTCGCGGCGCGGGCCAGCGATGGGGCCGCAACCGGACGGTCGGAAAAATAGTCATAGGCCAGCAGTGCCGTGTGCACGTCGCTGGTTGCGAGGAGCGACAGGGACACCTGGTCCGATCCAGTCGCGAGGCGTTCGGGTAAGTCACTTTCGGGCAAGCGTGGTCCGCCGTATGTTGATTTCTATCAAAGGGATACCTGTCGTTTTTAATAGGGTTTGCCATATTGCGGCATGGATGCAATCCCCGATTTTCGGAAAATTCTCACAACCCTGAAGAGAGGTTTTGCGGCAACATTCCCCATAAACAGCTAGGCGGTTTCGATTGCCCCGGCCCCGGCAAAGTGGCAAGCCTGCGCCGAGGGAGAATGATATGAGACATGCGGAAACAGTCACCTTTGGCGGCTCGGAGCTTGACCGGGCCGGGGAAATCCGGGGCGACGCGGCTGAGATCGAGGCGTTGTTGGCCGATCCTTCGAGCCGGGCGATTGCCCTTTGGCGGGGCAAGCCGCTTTGTGCGGGCGCGGCGTTGGACAGTCTCGTGCGCCTGCCCGTGGACCATGCGCTGTTCGGGGAAACCAAGGTGCCGCCGATCCTGCTCGGACGGGAAGAGGGGGGCGCCTGTTTCGCGCGTGATGTGTCGGCATGGACGCCCGAGAACCTTGATCAGGAGAGCCTTGGACAGTTCTTCGATGCCAGCCTGCAGCACCACCCGCTTTTGCCCGACGATCACCAGTTCTGCGAATTGCGCGGTGTGATGTCACGATTGTCGGCGCGGGATGCGGAGCTGGCCGCGACCGCGCGCGCGATTTTCGGCTGGCACCGGTCGCATCGGTATTGCGCGGCCTGCGGGGCGGAAAGCCGGATGGCGATGTCCGGATGGCAACGCAACTGTCCGTCCTGTGGCACGCCGCATTTCCCGCGCACCGACCCGGTGGTGATCATGTTGATCACCCATGGCAACAAGGTGCTGATGGGCCGCAGCCCTGGCTGGCCCGAGGGGATGTATTCGCTGCTGGCCGGGTTTGTCGAACCGGGGGAACCGCTCGAGGCGGCGGTGCGGCGCGAGGTGTTCGAAGAGGCCGGTATCCGGGTGGGCGCGGTGGATTACCTTGCCAGCCAGCCCTGGCCCTATCCATCATCGCTGATGTTCGGGTGCCGGGGCGCGGCGCTGAATGACGATATCACGCTGGATGAAAACGAGCTGGAAGACGCGATCTGGGTGTCGCGCGAGGAGATCATGGCATCCTTCGCGGGGCTGCACCCGGTTCTCAAACCCGCACGCAAGGGGGCGATTGCCCATTTCATCCTGCGCAACTGGCTTGCGGACCGGTTGGATTGAGGCGACAATGGCGCAGGCCATGTAAACACCACAAAAGAGGGCAGAGCAGACATGGAATTCACCGCCAGGGAAGACATCGACGTCCCGATCGAACAAGCCTTTGAAATGGTGACGGATTTCGAACAGTTCGAGCGGGCCGCGCTGCGGCGCGGGGCCGAGGTGAGGCGGCTGGATGATCTCAACCGCCCCGGTGTCGGCGCAAAGTGGCAGGTCGAATTCAAGTTTCGCGGCAAGCCGCGCGAGATGGATCTGGACGTCACGGATTTCGACCGCCCCAACGAAATCAAGCTGCATGCCAAGATCCAGGGAATCGAATCGGACATGAAGATCGAGCTTGTCGCCCTGTCGCGCACCCGGACCCGGATCAATATCTGGACCGGGCTTTCGGCCAAGACGCTGTCGGCGCGGCTGTTGCTGCAATCGCTGAAACTGGCGCGCGGCACGCTGACTGAACGGCTTGAAAAACGCGTCACCGCCATGGGACGCGACATGGAAGACCGGTTCAGCCGGATTGCCTGATCCTTTAGCCGACGTCGCGCCCGCGCGCGGCGGGGTAGACGCCCAGAATGGTCACGTCATTGGTGAAATAGCGCAGCTCTTCCATCGCAAGGCGCACGTTGCGGTCCTCGGGGTGGCCCTCGATATCGGCGTAGAACTGGGTTGCGGTAAAGCTGCCGCCCACCATGTAGCTTTCCAGCTTGGTCATGTTGACGCCGTTGGTGGCAAAGCCGCCCATCGCCTTGTAGAGCGCCGCCGGGATGTTGCGCACCTCGAACACGAAGGTGGTCATCATGTTGGCGCCGGCGCGGCGTGAATAGTCCGGTTCCCGCGACATGATCAGGAAGCGCGTGGTGTTGTTGCTCTGATCCTCGATATGGCGCGCCAGCACGTCCAGCCCGTAGATCTCACCCGCCAGTTCCGAGGCCAGCGCCGCAAGGCTGGGGTCGCCCTTTTCGGCAACGTGTTTGGCCGATCCGGCGGTGTCGGCGCCGGTGATGCGGTGAATGCCGTATTCGCGCAGGAAGTCCTGGCACTGGCCCAGAAGGACAGTGTGCGAGATTGCGTTCTTCACCTCGGCCAGAGGTGTGCCGGGCAGGGCCAGAAGGTTGATATGCACGCGCACGAAGGCTTCGTCGATGATGTGCAGGCCCGAGTCGGGCAACAGCGAGTGAATGTCCGCGACGCGCCCGTAGGTGGAGTTTTCCACCGGCAACATGCCCAGTTCGGCACGGCCCGATTTGACGGCGTCGATCACGTCTTCAAAGGTCCGGCAGGGCATCGCCTCCATGTCGGGGCGTGCGTCGCGGCACGCCTGATGCGAGTAGGCACCGGGTTCCCCCTGGAAGGCGATACGATGGGTCATTTCTGTCAATTCCGTGTGTTTGGCGCCCCTTGGGCGTTTGGTCGCGGTAACTATACCTTGCGTTCGCTTAGGGGAAGCGGATAGATACCCCGCAAACGCCACGAGATGGAAACGTAGCATGTTCGACACGATGACAATGACGAAAGTCCTGGGTGCCTTCTGTGGCGCTCTGCTGATTTACCTTTTGGGCGCCTGGGCCGCCGAAACGATCTATCACACCGGCCCGTCCGGCCATGGCGACGGCCATGCCCAGCAGGCCTACGTGATCGAGGTCGAGGGCGAAGAAGGTCACGGTGCCGCCGAAGAAGAAGCCGGCCCGACGCTGGAAGAGCTGCTGGCATCGGCCGATGTTGCCAAGGGCGCCAAGGCGTTCAGCAAATGCAAGGCCTGCCACAAGATCGAAGATGGCGCCAACGCCACTGGCCCGCACCTTTACGGTGTTGTCGGCCGTGCCGTCGGCTCGGTTGACGGGTTTGGCTATTCGGGCAACCTGGTGGCGGTTGCCGACACCTGGTCCCCGGAGAACCTTGATGCATTCATCGAGAACCCAAAAGGTTTCGCGCCCGGTACCAAAATGTCGTTCTCGGGCATGAAGAAGGCCAGCGACCGCGCCAACCTGATTGCCTATCTGGACAGCCTCGACGACTGATCCGGTCCGGGTTCAAGTTAGAAAAGGCCGCTGCGCAACCGCAGCGGCCTTTTTCGTGCCTGCTTTCGCTTCGCCCCGATACAAGACAGGTTCTTTCGCGTTTGTTAATCTCTTCGCCAACGCAGGTGGAGAAGATTCATGACCGGCCAGATATCGCCCTTTTACGGTTCCTTGGAAATCCAGCAGCTGCAAGCCGCGCAAGACGCGCAGGTCGCAGAGCTGGCCAATGTGGCCGGTGCGGTCGTCCATGCCCGCGTGTTTTCCAGCGACGATCCCGAAGCGCTTGGCTGGTCCCGCCTGCGTGAGATTATGGCTGATCAGGGCAGGATCACCTTGCGGGGAGTGGACAGTGCCACCATTGAGCGCGCCAAGGAAGAGTTGAGCGGTTTCGCACCTAGCCTGCATTTCTGGGATTTGTTCATGGCCGACGCCCGGACGATCCGTGACGTGTGCGGACCGATCGTGGCGCAAGGCATACCCGAGCCCCTTGCGCGGGTCCCTGATGATTTGCTGACCCCCGAAAAAATCCGCGAGGTGCAGGTATTTCTGACGGATCAGGGTGTGTCTCCTTTTTCTACCAACGCGCTACGGGGCGATCTTTTTCCAGCAAAGCTTGCGGTTTTGGAGCATGGCGACGGGCGTATTGGGGCCGCTGGATTCGCCGCCATGACCCACAACCGGCACAGCGTTTTCGCTGATGCGGCGTGGGTTGGCTTGATTGCGGTTGATCCGGACCTTCGCGGGCTGGGCCTTGGCAAGACGATCGACGCGATCTGCAACCTGATTGCCGTCGAGGAGCTTGGGGCCAAACACACGATGGAATTCGTCGCCACCGACAATGTCCCGTCGCGCGCCATGCTTGAAAGCTGTGGTCTGCGGCAGGTTGAGGGCAAATCGGTGGTCATGTTTTCAACTTCGGATGAGCGGCTGACGCGCTGAGCGCGGAGGTGTGTGGGCAAAACAAGAGAACGTACAGGTTCAGTTTCGGAAATCAGAGCGGCAAGGGGGCTGGTCGCGGCGCTTTCACGCCTTGTTGACGCATTCGGAACTTGAATGTCGGGGGCAAGCACCCTTAGCTAGGGGTCAACAAAAAGACGACCAACCGTCAGGGGAAACGCCATGATCCGAGCCCGTGTTGCGTGCAGCAGACTTCATTCGCTTGAAACCCTGAGCCGATGGCTTGTGGCCGGGGCTGCCGCGTTGGGATTGATGGTGGCGGGACAGAGTGCGCGCGCCGAAGGTGACGGGGTCATTCGCAGCCATGGTTATTCCTATTTCGGGGACCTGACATACCCGGCGGATTATCCGCATTTCGACTATGTGAACCCGGAGGCGCCCAAGGGGGGCGAGATCGCGCTCTGGGCGCCGGGGACGTTTGATTCCCTGAACCCCTATAGCCGCAAGGGGCGGGCCGGGCGTTATAGCTGGATGATGTATGAGAGCCTTCTTGGGGATGCGCCCACCGGGGGTGGGATGCCGGCGGATGTCTATGGCGAATCCTATGGGCTTCTGGCCGAGCGGCTGGAATATGACGAGGGCAAAACCTGGGTGATCTTTTACATGCGGCCAGAGGCGAAGTTCTCGGACGGCACGCCGGTGACGGCGCATGACGTCGTGTTTTCGCACAACCTGCTTCTGGAACAGGGGCTGCCGTCTTATGCGCAGGCGGTGAAGAAACGGGTGCTGAGTTCGGAGGCGCTGGACGATCACACGGTCAAGTTCACCTTTGCCGAGGGGATTTCGCGCCGCAGCCTGATTGATCAGGTGGGCGGGGTGCCGGTGTGGTCGCAGAAATGGTTTGAAGAGACCGGCGCGCGGCTGGATGAGCCGCGTCTGGATGCCTCGCCCGGATCGGGGCCCTATATCGTGGACAGCTACGAGGTGAACCGGCGGATCGTTTACAAGCGCAACCCGGACTACTGGGGCTGGCATTTGCCGATCAACAAGGGGCGGCACAATTTCGACCGCATCCGCATCGAGTATTTTGCCGATGACTCGGCCGCGTTCGAGGCGTTCAAGGCCGGGGAATACACGTTCCGTGCGGAAGGGAACTCGAAGCAATGGGCGACGGGCTATGACTTTCCGGGCATCGACAAGGGCTGGGTGAAGAAGGAAGAGCTGCCCGATGGCACGCCGCCGACGCCGTCGGGGATCGTGTTCAACCTTGGCAAGGAGGTCTTGCAGGACCGCCGGGTGCGCGAGGCGATCACGCTAGCCTATAATTTCGAATGGACCAATGAATCGCTGCAATACGGGTTGTTCAAGCAGCGCAATTCCTTTGTCGAGGGCGCGCCGCACGAGGCCAAGGGGGTGCCTGAGGGTAAGGAGCTTGCCCTGTTGCAGAGCCTTGGTGACCTTGTGCCGGAAGAAATCCTGACGGAACCGGCGGTGGTTGCGCATGAATCGAGCCCCAAGCGGGAAGTGGACAGGCGCAACCTGCGCGCGGCCTCGAAGCTGTTGGATGAAGCAGGCTGGGAAGTGGGTGATGACGGCATTCGCCGCAATGCCAAGGGCGAGAAGCTGACGCTGGTCTTCCCGTACCCGTCGTCGGCCTCGGCCACCTTGGGTGCGTTTATCGAGGTGTTTGTACAGAACCTTCAGCGCATGGGCGTGGACGCCAAACAGGACAAGGTGGACCCGGCGCAATATACGCTGCGCGAACGCGAGCGGGATTACGACCTGATCTTTGACAGCTATGTCGCGTTCCTCGACACGGGCACCGGGCTGCATCAGCGCTATGGCTCGGCAGAGGCGGCGTTTTCGCTCTTTAACCCGGCGGGGCTGGCCAGCCCGTTGGTGGACAGGATCATCGACATCTCGCTTGAGACCGAGACCCGCGAGGACCGCGATGTGGCGCTGATGGCGCTGGATCGGGTGCTGCGCTGGGAGCGGTTCATGATCCCGGTCTGGTACAATGACAGCGTGTGGGTCGCCTATTATGACCAGTATGAATATCCCGACCCGCTGCCGACCTATGCGCTGGGCGAGCTGGATTTCTGGTGGTTCAATGCGGAAAAAGCGGCTCGGCTCAAGGCCGAAGGCGCGTTGAGGTAATCCCGCCATGGGCGCCTATATTCTTCGCAGGCTTCTGCTGATCATCCCGACGCTTTTGGGGATCATGATCATCAACTTCACGCTGGTACAGTTCGTGCCCGGTGGTCCGGTCGAGCAGGTCATTGCCCAGATGCAGGGGCAGGGCGACGTGTTCGAAGGCTTTGCCGGGGGCGGGCAGGATGCCGGCAACCTTCAGAACGAGGAGTTCGCCGGGAGCGCTGGGGGCAACAGTAAGTATGCCGGGGCGCAGGGGCTGCCACCGGAGTTCATTGCACAGCTCGAAAAGGAATTCGGCTTTGACAAGCCGCCGCTGGAGCGGTTCCTCGGCATGATGGGCAACTACCTGACGCTGGATTTTGGCGAGAGTTATTTCCGCAAGATCAGCGTGACGGATCTCGTGCTGGAAAAGATGCCGGTGTCGATCACGCTGGGGCTTTGGTCGACGTTGATTGCGTATCTGGTGTCGATCCCGCTGGGCATCCGCAAGGCGGTCAAGGATGGATCGCCCTTTGATACATGGACGAGCGGCGCGATTATCGTGGCCTATGCCATTCCGGGGTTCCTGTTTGCGATCATGTTGTTGGTGCTGTTTGCGGGCGGGTCATACTGGAAGCTGTTCCCCTTGCGGGGGTTGACCTCGGACAATTTCGAAGAGCTGACGATGATCGGCAAGGTGCTGGATTACTTCTGGCATATCACGCTGCCGGTGATCGCCTCGACCATCGCGGCCTTTGCCACGCTGACGCTTTTGACGAAGAACTCGTTTCTGGACGAGATAAAGAAGCATTATGTGATGACGGCGCGGGCCAAGGGGCTGAGCGAGAACCGGGTGCTTTACGGGCATGTGTTCCGCAATGCGATGCTGATCGTGATTGCAGGCTTTCCGGCGGTGTTCATCGGTGTGTTCTTTGGCGGGTCGGTCCTCATCGAGACGATCTTTTCGCTGGACGGTCTCGGGCGGCTCGGGTTCGAGGCGGCCGTGGCGCGGGATTACCCGGTGATCTTCGGCACGCTGTTCATCTTTGGCCTGATTGGCCTCGTGGTCGGCATCCTGTCGGACCTGATGTACGTGCTGGTCGATCCGCGGATTGATTTCGAGCGGAGGGAAGGCTGATGGCGTTGTCCCCTCTCAATCAGCGCCGCTGGCGCAATTTCAAACGCAACCGGCGGGCGTTCTGGTCGCTGATCATCTTTTCGGTGGTGTTTTTCGTGTCGCTCTTTGCCGAGGTGCTGGCCAATGACAAGCCGATCCTCGTCAACTATCGCGGCGAGTATTTCACGCCGGTGTTCAGGTTCTACCCCGAAACCACCTTTGGCGGGGATTTCAAGACCGAGGCCGATTACAAGGACCCGGTGGTGCAATGCCTGATCGCGACCGGGGGCGTCGAGTTCTGTTTTGATGAGCCGGAAGAGATTATCGAAGAGGTCAAAGCGGGCAGCTATGCCGAGGATGGGTTTGAAAAGGGCTGGGCGCTCTGGCCGCTCATTCCCTATAGCTATGACACGCCGGTGGATCGCCCCGGTGCGGCCCCTTTGCCGCCGAACGCGCAGAACTGGCTGGGCACGGATGACCGCAAGCGCGATGTGGTGGCCCGCGTGCTTTATGGGTTCCGCCTGTCGATCCTGTTCACGTTGATGGTGACGACGCTGGCCAGCGTCGTCGGGATTATTGCGGGCGCGGTGCAGGGGTATTTCGGTGGATGGGTCGATCTGATCTTTCAGCGGGTGATCGAAATTTGGGGCGCGACCCCGAGCCTTTATATCATCATCATCCTGTTCGCGGTGCTGGGGCGCAGTTTCTGGCTGCTTGTGTTCCTCACGGTGCTGTTTGGCTGGACCGCTTTGGTGGGCGTGGTGCGGGCCGAGTTCCTGCGGGCGCGCAACCTTGAATATGTGCGCGCGGCCAAGGCGCTGGGCGTGAGCAACCGGGTGATCATGTTCCGGCATATGCTGCCCAATGCGATGGTGGCGACGGTGACGATGCTGCCCTTTATCGTGACGGGCACGATCTCGACCCTTGCGGGGCTGGATTTCCTTGGTTTCGGCCTGCCCTCGACGGCGCCGAGCCTTGGGGAGCTGACGCTTCAGGCCAAGCAGAACCTGCAGGCGCCGTGGCTGGGCTTCACCGCGTTTTTCACCTTTGCCATCATGCTGTCGCTTCTGGTCTTCATCTTTGAAGGCGTGCGCGATGCGTTTGACCCGAGAAAGACGTTTTCATGAGCGCGCCGGTCTGTAACAGCAAGCTGCAATGTCAGCGCAATGGGCTGGCGGGGACGGCGGCGTTCCTGTCGGCCGTGATCCTTGGCTGGGCCGGGTATGACGTCTATGGCGCGGGGCTGTCGCTGTCTGCGGCGGCGATGTTTGTCACGCTTTTGGCCCCGGTCTGGTTGTCGGTTGGCTATGTCGCGGTGATGCGCTGGCAGGCGCGGGCAGTTGGCTGGGTTGGCCTTGCCATTGCGGCGGGCGGGACCGCGTGGGGTGTCTTTGTCCTCAACGGAGTGACGCGTCTATGAGCATTCTCGAAGTCAAAGACCTGCGTGTCGGGTTCCGGCAGGACGGGCGCGTGGTGCCGGCGGTCAAGGGCGTGTCGTTCACGGTGGATCGCGGCGAGACGGTGGCCCTGGTGGGCGAGTCCGGGTCGGGCAAATCGGTGACGGCGTTGTCGACTGTGTCGCTGTTGCCCGCAAGTGCCGAGATCAACGGGTCGGTGACCTATGACGGGCAGGAGATGATTGGCGCGGACGAGGCGCGGCTGCGCGAGGTGCGGGGCAATGACATCTCGTTCATTTTTCAGGAGCCGATGACGTCCCTGAACCCGCTGCATACACTGGAAAAGCAGCTGGCCGAGAGCCTTGCCCTGCATCAGGGGATCGTGGGCGATGCGGCGCGGGCGCGGATCATCGAGTTGATGGAAAAAGTCGGCATTCGCGATGCGGAAAACCGGCTGGGGGCCTATCCGCACCAGTTGAGCGGTGGGCAGCGGCAGCGGGTGATGATCGCCATGGCGCTGGCCAACAAGCCCGACATCCTGATCGCTGACGAGCCGACGACGGCGCTGGACGTGACCATCCAGGCGCAGATCCTTGAGCTTCTGGCAGATTTGAAGGCCGAAGAAGGGATGGGGCTTTTGTTCATCACCCATGACCTTGGGATCGTGAAACGGATCGCGGACAAGGTCTGCGTGATGAAGGATGGCGAGATTGTCGAGGCCGGGCCGGTGGCCGAGATTTTCGCCGATCCCAAGCATCCCTATACGAAGAAGCTTTTGAGCGCGCGGGCTGTGGGTGCGCCGGACCCGGTGGAAGAGAATGCGCCGGTGGTGGCCAAGACGGATCACCTCAAGGTCTGGTTCCCGATCCAGCGCGGGTTCTTCAAGAAGACCGTGGGCCATGTGAAGGCGGTCAATGACGCGACAATTTCGGTGCGGGCCGGGGAGACGCTGGGCATCGTGGGCGAAAGCGGGTCGGGCAAGACCACGCTTGCGCTGGCGATCATGCGGTTGATTGCCTCTGAGGGTGGGATCACCTTTGACGATCGCGATGTGCGCAAATGGTCGACGCGCGAGCTGCGCTCGTTGCGCAAGGACATGCAGATCGTGTTTCAGGACCCGTTCGGGAGCCTGTCGCCGCGCATGACCTGTGAACAGATCATTGCCGAGGGGCTGGGCGTGCATGGCAACCCGGATGGGCGCCCGACGCAGGAATTGGTGGCGGAAGTGATGGAGGAGGTCGGGCTCGATCCGGCGACGATGCATCGTTATCCGCACGAGTTTTCCGGCGGGCAGCGGCAACGGATCGCGATTGCGCGGGCGATGATCCTGCGGCCCAAGCTGGTGGTGTTGGATGAGCCGACCAGCGCGCTTGATATGACGGTGCAGGTGCAGATCGTGGACCTGTTGCGCAATCTGCAGCGCAAATACGGGCTGGCCTATCTGTTCATCAGCCATGATTTGCACGTGGTGCGCGCCATGTCTCACAAGATCATGGTGATGAAGGCGGGCGACGTGGTGGAGCAGGGCGAGGCGCAGGCGCTGTTCAATGCGCCTCAGACCGAGTACACGCGCAATCTTTTGGCGGCGGCGCCGGATTTGTTCAGCTGAGTTGCGGGCGGCGCGTGCGGGACGCCTCCGGCGGGAGTATTTTTGGCAAAAAGAAGAGGGGGCGGGTCAGAGCCCCTTGAGGTCGATCATGATCAGCCCGTGGTCCGAGGCGTGGGGGCGGTGGGTGCCGACCGTGTCGAGGCGGGCGCCCGTGTGGCGGCGGGCTTCGAAGCCCAGCCCCTCGCGCAGGATGGTTGGGGTTGCGCTCGGAAAGCGTTGGGCCAGCGCGGGAGAGGCCAGCATCACGTCAGACGCGGTGTAGAAATCGCCGATGGGGCCGGGATAGCTCCAGCGATCCTTTTCCGGCAGACGGTCAGAGAGGTCGACGGAAAAGCTGCCGCGCAGGGGTTTGGAAGCCCCGTGCCCGGCGCGGGCTTCGTTGAGATCGCCAAGGATCAGCCAGAGCGCGTTTTGTGGGTCGGGAAAACGGGTTTCGATGATGTGGCGGATCGCCAGCGCTTCGAGGTGGCGGGTCTGGAAGGTGGCGGTGGTGTCCGGGTAGGGCGCCTTGAGGTGACACAGGAACAGCGACAGGCCGGGCAGGGCGACTTCAAGGCAATCGCGGCGCAGGATCGGCGCGTCGGGGTTGACGTTTTCGGGTGTTGGGAGGCCCGCGCGGCGCGGCGTGAGGTTGGCGTGGCTGATCACGGCAAGCGGGTTGACGCGGGACAGCAGAGCAACGTCAAAGCCGCGCCCGTCATTGCCGGGCAGGCAGTGGCGGTGGGGATAGGGGGCGCAGCCTGTGTCGCGCAGGTATGTGTCGTGGAAATGGTCGAGCGTGTCCTGATCGAACACTTCCTGAAGTGCCACCACGTCGGCGTTGGCCTTGGCCAGAAGTGCGGCGGTCAGAGCGCGGTCATAGCTGTCGAGTTGATCGGCGGCGGGTCCGGTGTCTTCGGGCAGATCACGATCACGTGCCCCATCGAGGCGCGGACCCGAAGGTCCGCGCCTGAGGCGCATGTTCTGCACGTTGAAACTGGCAAGCCGCATCGCATTCCCCGGGTTCGGGGCGGATCAGATGGCCGAGCTGTGACCCGCCTTGTCGAGATCATAGGCATCGAGCGCGCGGGCGACCATACGTGTCAGCGGGCGCGCGTCTGGCGGGATGAAAAGCCCGTCGGGTCCATGGGTCAGCATGCCGGGAAACTGTGCCATCACATCGTCATACATGGCGTTGAGACGGTCCGGCGTGATCCCGAACGTGTCGATGATCTCGGCCGAGTTGATGCGGAAATCGCACATCAGGGCTTCGATCATGCGGCCGCGCAGCTTGTCCTCTGCGGTGAATACATGCCCGCGCGAGGTGGTGAAGGCGCCGTCGCGGATACGGCCCGTATAGGCCGAGGTGGCCGGGGCGTTCTGGGCGTAGCCCTGCGGGAAGCGGGCAATCGAGGAGGCCCCGACACCGATCAGCACATCGGCGGTGTCGTCGGTATAGCCCTGGAAATTGCGGCGCAGGGTGCCGTTTTCCAGTGCCACGGAAAGACCGTCTTCCCTGGTCGCGAAATGGTCGATGCCGATCTCGACGTAATTGTCCCACATGAACAGCTTGCGCGCGGTTTCAAACAGGGCAAGACGTTCCTGCGGTGTGGGCAGGGCATCCGACGGGATCATCTGCTGACGCTTGGCCATCCACGGCACATGGGCATAGCCATAAAGCGCGACGCGATCGGGCGAGAGCGACAGGAGTTTCTGGACGCTTTCGGTGATCCGGGCCTGTGATTGGTGCGGCAGGCCAAAGAGGATGTCGGCGTTGAGGCTTTTGACACCGTGGGCGCGAATCGCTTCGACCGCGTCGCGGGTGATGTCGTAGCCCTGAATGCGCCCGATGGTCTTTTGAATTTCGTCGTCGAAATCCTGAACCCCGATGGAGGCGCGGTTCATGCCCGCCTTGGACAGCACCGCGAGGCGGGCATCGTCGATCTCGTTGGGGTCGATCTCGACCGAGAATTCGCCATTCTCCGCCATGGGGGCGACATCGAAGATGGCCCCCGCGAGGTCTTCCATCATGCCCGGTTCCAGCAGGGTTGGCGTGCCGCCACCCCAATGCAGGCGCGAGAGCGTAACACCTTCGGGTAACGTGTCTTTGAGCAGTTTCAGCTCGGCTTTCAGCGTTTCCACATAGGCGGCCACGGGCGAGGCGCTGGCGGTGCCCTGGGTCCGGCAGGCGCAGAACCAGCAGAGGCGCCGGCAGAACGGCACGTGCACATAAAGCGAGACCTGGCTTGCGACCGGAATGGCGCGTATCCAGGAAGCATAGGTTTCGGGCGTCACGTCATTGTTGAAATGAGGTGCCGTCGGGTAGCTGGTGTAGCGCGGCACTTTTGCGTCGAACAGTCCCAGCTTTGCCAATTGAGTTTTCGTTTCCATAAGATTACGCTTAGCCGCAGACAGTCAGGGCTATCCTTGACCCAGATCAAGCGCGAACATGAACAAACTGAACGACGATGTACTCCATATCTCGCAGGATTGCGGGAACTGTCCGATACGGCATCGGGCGGTTTGTGCCCGCTGTGAGAGCGACGAGTTGGAGCAGCTTGAGGAAATCAAGTATTACCGGAGCTTCGAAGCCGGCCAAACCGTGATCTGGTCTGGGGACCGGATGGATTTTGTCGGCTCGGTGGTGTCGGGAATCGCGTCGCTGACGCAGACGATGGAAGACGGGCGCACGCAGATGGTCGGCCTGCTGCTGCCGAGCGACTTTGTCGGGCGGCCCGGACGGATGGCGGCGGCTTATGACGTGGTGGCCACCACGGACATGGTGATGTGCTGTTTCCGCAAGAAGCCGTTTGAGCTGATGATGGAGCAGACGCCGCATATCGCGCAACGCCTGCTTGAAATGACTCTCGACGAGCTGGACGCGGCGCGCGAATGGATGCTGGTGCTGGGTCGCAAGACCGCGCGCGAGAAGATCGCGAGCCTGTTGTCGATCATTGCCCGCCGCGATGCGACGCTGAAGCTTGACGGGATGCAGGGGCCGCTGGTGTTTGATTTGCCGCTGACCCGCGAGGCGATGGCGGATTACCTTGGCCTGACGCTGGAGACGGTGAGCCGGCAGATGTCGGCGCTCAAGCGGGACGGGGTGATTGAACTGCAAGGCAAGCGGCATGTGACCATCCCCGATTTCTCGCGCCTGTTGAACGAGGCCGGGGACGATGCCGATGGCGGGATCATGGCCTAGGCTTCTTGCCGGATGCGTCACAACAAGAAAAGCCGCCCGGTTGGGCGGCTTTTGTCGTTCAGGGGCAAAGCGCTGCGGGGCGTTGGCTTAATGTGCGAGGAAGACCGGGATGTCGGCCTGTTCCAGCATGTTGCGCGTGGCGCCGCCGAGAATGGCTTCGCGGAAGCGCGAGTGGCCATAAGCGCCCATGACCATCATCTCGGTCTCGGTATCGCGCGCGTGGCGCAGGAGGATGTCCGAAATGCGGGGCAGGGTCTTGGACAGCACGTCGACCTCGACGCGCACGCCATGGCGCGACAGGAATTGCGACAGGAGACCGCCGGGATCGGAGCGGTTGGGGCCGTGGGTGGGCGGATCGACCACGACCACGCGCACGAGATCGGCAGCCCGCAGGAAAGGCAGGGCGGCCCGCACCGCGACCAGCGCCTCGGAGCTTTCGTTCCAGCCGATGGAAATGGTCCGGGGTTGGGTGAGCGCGGGTTTGTCGTCGGGCACCATCAGCACTGGGGCCTGGCCTTCGAACAGCGCCGCTTCCAGCGTCGGTTCAAGCTCGGCGCCGCGGTCGTCGCCATAGGGTTTGGGCAGGATCACCAGATCAGCGAACCGGGCATGGGCCGCGACATGGCGCCCGAGATCGGCAATCTGGGCGACGCCCGAGTCGGTGGCCCAGCGAATGCCGGAGCCCTTGAGCAGGGCCTTGGCGCCGTCCTCGATACTCTGGGATTCCGTTTGAGCCTGATTCAGAGTTTCCTGCAGAATCATGGCGTTGGCGCCAGCGTAATAGTAGCCTGCCTGGCTGCGATCCACGCCAAGGCACAGCACGTCGTAATGGGCATCCTGCCTTCCGGCCAGCGCGATGCCCTGCGCAATCGGACCTTCGGCCAGATCGGAGTTGGTCAGCACCGACAGCAACGATTTGTAGGCCATATTGGCACTCCCGTGATATTGATAAGCTATATGCGATATGCAAGTTTTCATGTGGGGCGTCGAGCAACCCCGAGTGGACATCCCTGATAGGGACGCATTTCAGAAAACCGTGCTTTGATGCAGATCAAGGCAAAGTTTACGCTGCAGCCGCAAAAAGCGGTCAGTCTGAAACAGCCGAGGTGCGTGCGAGTCGTGCCTTGGAAAAGACGTAAAAGACGTAAGGGACGCAAAATGGTTAATTATATCAAGCTGATCGCGCTTGGTCTCATCACGCTTCTGGCGATGATGGCGGCCAACTACGCGCGCGATGTGGCTTACCTGGTACATGCCCTCATTGTGACGGCAGTATCTGGTGGCCTGTTTATCTGGACCCTGCGGAGGGTTGGCACCACCGTGTCGCACCCGCAGGACGAATATTTCGACTCCGTGGTGCGCGCCGGCGTGATCGCGACCGCCTTTTGGGGCGTTGTCGGCTTTCTGGCAGGCGTTTTCATCGCTTTCCAGCTGGCATTTCCGGCACTGAACTTTGAATGGGCACAGGGCTATGCCAACTTTGGCCGCCTGCGTCCGCTGCACACCTCGGCCGTGATTTTCGCCTTTGGTGGTAACGCTCTGATCGCGACCTCGTTCTACGTGGTTCAGCGCACCAGCGCGGCACGCCTCTGGGGCGGCAACCTTGGTTGGTTCGTGTTCTGGGGCTACCAGCTCTTCATCGTTCTCGCGGCCACCGGCTATCTGCTGGGCGGCACACAGTCGAAGGAATACGCGGAACCCGAATGGTATGTTGACCTGTGGCTGACCGTCGTCTGGGTGGCCTATCTCGCCGTTTTCCTCGGCACGATCATCAAGCGGAAAGAACCCCACATCTATGTGGCGAACTGGTTCTACCTGTCGTTCATCGTGACCGTGGCCATGCTGCACCTCGTGAACAATGCCACCATCCCGGTGTCGATCTTCGGTTCGAAATCGGTGATCGTCTGGGCCGGTGTTCAGGATGCGATGACCCAGTGGTGGTACGGCCACAACGCTGTGGGCTTCTTCCTGACGGCAGGCTTCCTTGGCATGATGTACTATTTCATCCCGAAACAGGCGGAACGCCCCGTGTTCTCGTACAAGCTGTCGATCATCCACTTCTGGGCGCTGATCTTCATCTACATCTGGGCTGGTCCGCACCACCTGCACTATACCGCGCTGCCTGACTGGGCGTCGACGCTGGGCATGGTGTTCTCGGTTGTGCTGTGGATGCCGTCCTGGGGTGGCATGATCAACGGTCTGATGACGCTTTCGGGCGCATGGGACAAGCTGCGCACCGACCCGGTGATCCGCATGATGGTGATCTCGGTAGGCTTCTACGGCATGTCGACCTTTGAAGGTCCGATGATGTCGATCCGCGCCGTGAACTCGCTGTCGCACTACACCGACTGGACCATTGGTCACGTGCACTCGGGTGCTCTTGGCTGGAACGGCATGATCACCTTTGGTGCCCTGTACTTCCTGGTTCCTGTTCTGTGGAAACGTGAGCGCCTCTACTCGCTGACACTCGTCAGCTGGCACTTCTGGCTCGCCACCATCGGTATCGTGCTTTACGCCGCGTCGATGTGGGTCACGGGCATCATGGAAGGCCTGATGTGGCGTGAAGTGGACGCAAACGGCTTCCTCGTGAACTCGTTCGCCGACACCGTTGCCGCGAAGTTCCCGATGTACGTTGTTCGTGGTCTGGGTGGACTTATGTTCCTCGCTGGTGCCGTGATCATGTGCTACAACCTGTGGATGACTGTACGGAAGTCGCCGGCCAAAGAGTCGAGCCTTTCCGTTGCGGTCCCGGCTGAATAAGGAGGGCCGGAGCAATGGCAATTCTCGATAAACATAAAATCCTCGAGACCAACGCGACCCTCCTGCTGATCTTCAGCTTCCTGGTCGTAACCATCGGCGGCATCGTGCAGATCGCACCGCTGTTCTGGCTGGAAAACACCATCGAAGAGGTGGAGGGCATGCGTCCCTACACCCCGCTTGAGATGGCCGGTCGCGAAATCTATATCCGTGAAGGGTGCTATGTCTGTCACAGCCAGATGATCCGCCCGATGCGTGACGAGGTCGAGCGTTATGGTCACTACTCGCTGGCGGCGGAGTCGATGTACGACCACCCGTTCCAGTGGGGGTCCAAGCGGACCGGGCCTGACCTGGCGCGCGTGGGTGGCCGTTACTCGGACGACTGGCACGTTGACCACATGCGCAACCCGCAGTCGGTGGTGCCCGAGTCGGTGATGCCGAAGTATGGCTTCCTCGAGAAGAAGAAGATCGACGGGAAGTATATCGGTGATCTCATGGCAACCAATGCCATCGTGGGTGTGCCCTATACTGAAGACATGATCGCCAATGCGCAGGCCGACTTTATGGCCCAGGCAGATCCCGACAGCGACTATGACGGGCTGCTGGAACGCTATGGCGAGAAGGTCAACGTACGCAACTTTGACGGCCAGCCCGGCGTGTCCGAGTTGGATGCGATGATCGCCTATCTTCAGATGCTGGGTACTCTGGTCGACTTCTCGACCTTCACCCCTGATGCGTCGCGGTAAGGAACGGGAAGATGGAAACATATTCCCTTCTGCGTGAGTTTGCCGACAGCTGGATGTTGCTGTTCCTGTTTGCCTTCTTTATCGGAATCATCCTTTGGGTGTTCCGTCCGGGGGCAAGCAAGGAATACCGCGAAACCGCGGACATCCCGTTCCGGCACCAAGACAAACCCGCCACGGACGAGGAGGCGAGGACATGAGTAAGAAACCTGTTCAAAAAGGTAACCAGGTCGAAACGACCGGCCACAGCTGGGACGGGATCGAAGAGTACAACAACCCGCTTCCCAAGTGGTGGGTCTGGATCTTCTACGCCTGTATTGTTTGGGGGATCGGCTATTCCATTGCCTATCCCGCATGGCCCGGCATCAAGGGTGCAACCGCTGGCGTTCTGGGCTTTTCGACCCGCGCCAACGTGCAGGCCGACATTGATGCGGCAGCTGCCAAGCTGGCGCCGATCAATGCCAAGCTGGAAGCGGCGGAGCTGACCGAGATCGCGAATGACGCGGAGCTGAGCGCCTATGCGGTTTCCGCAGGTTCGGCCGTGTTCAAGACCTGGTGTGCCCAGTGTCACGGCTCGGGTGCTGCCGGTGCCAAGGGCTATCCCAACCTGCTGGACAACGACTGGCTGTGGGGTGGCGACATCGAGTCGATCCACACCACGATCACCGTTGGTATCCGCCAGCAGGCGGACGCGGACAACGACTATCTTCGTCAGTCCGAGATGACTGCCTTTGGTGACCTTCTGGAAGCCGAGCAGATCGACGCTGTGGTCAACTATGTGATGTCGCTTTCGGGTGACGCACAGGATGCCTCCAAGGTGGCCGAGGGTGCCGTTGTCTTTGAAGAGAACTGTGCCTCGTGTCACATGGAAGACGGCACTGGCGACCGCAGCCAGGGCGCGCCGAACCTGACGGATGCGATCTGGCTCTATGGCGGTGACTATGCCACCATCAGCGAGACCGTTGTCGGGGGCCGCAAGGGCGCAATGCCCGCGTGGAACGAGCGTCTGAGCGAAGCGCAGATCCGTGCCGTTGCGACCTATGTTCATGGACTGGGTGGCGGCGAATAAGCCTGCTGTCGAAGGCAAGGGAAAAGGGGCCGCTGTCGCGGCCCCTTTTTCATTTTCGGCCCTGCCCTTTTGGGTCCCCCGGCTTTTTCAGCGGGAAAGGTTGGGCAAGGTGGGGGTGGTAGACGATCGGGTCGATCATGCAACTGGCCGGATGTCAGCGGTTGTCACGCGCATGGCGATTGCCCCTGAAACGGTGATGGGAAGCGTCCCAGCGCCGGGCGCGGGGATCGCGAAAGGTCGCCGCGTGAATGAAATCTGATAGAATGAACAACATGTAAGCCTCCTGAGATTTGGGGTTTGTGCCTTGAAATGTGTATGTTTCAGGATAAAACTGCGAGTCAGAAAGCCTGCCAATATGTAAGCTAAAATTAAGTATGGACTGGACAGATCTGCCACCGTTGAACGCTGCTCGCGCCTTTGCTGCCTATGCTGACAAGGGTTCGCTTCAGGCGGCGGGCGCGGCGTTGAATGTCACCCACGCGGCGATCAGCCAGCAAATCCGGCAGTTGGAGGCGCATCTGGACCTGCGGTTGCTCGATCGGACGGGGCGCGCGGCAGTACTGACCCCGGATGGGCAGTTGTTGGCGGATGCGTTGCTGGGAGGCTTTGGCGCGATGGCGCAGCGGGCCCGCGAGCTTCGCCAACAGGACCGGGCGCGGCCCCTGCATGTCACCACGACGCCAACCTTTGCTGCGAACTGGCTGATGCCGCGCCTGCCGGATTTCCGGCAGAAACACCCCGAAATCGACATCATGATTGATCCGAACCCGAACCTGTCCGATCCCGCACCCGGCGGGATTGATATCGGGATCCGCTATGGCAATGGGGACTGGCCGGGTCTCGAAAGCGAGATGTTGTTGCAGACGTCGATCGCCGTCGTGGCGGCACCGTCGTTGATCGGGACGCGGGATGCGGCCACGCCGCAGGACCTGGTGCAGTTTCCGTGGCTGCAGGAACTCGGCACGTCGGAAAGCTCGATGTGGCTTGAAGATAACGGAGTGCCGGAGACGGCGACGGCGGGCATGGTGCATCTTCCCGGCAACCTCTTGCTGGATGCGGCGCGCAGTGCCCAGGGGGTTGCTGTCACGGCACGGGCCTGGGTGGAAGAGGATTTGCGCAGCGGGCGGCTTCGGTTGCTGTTCGAGGATGCGCGGCGCAAGGGATATCATATCGTCGTGGGCCCTGCGTCCTTGCGCCCGGTGGCCCGGTCGTTTCGGATGTGGCTGCGCGGGCAGGGGCGCAAGGCGCACCCTGCCAGCCGCCCGGCGCAGGGTTGAAGGCGTTGGGCTAGCCCATCGAGGTTTGCGTGCCACGCGCGCGGGCTTTTTGCGCATCAGCGCGGCTGCTCCAGACCGCCAACCCGGCCCATGCCAAGATGTAGAGCACGGTGAACGCAACGATGGCTTCGCCCGGTATCGGGCCGATATCGGCGCGACGCAGGGCTTCTTCGAAACTTGTCACCGGGGTGGGGTGCACGGCGATCTTGCCGGCAAAGGCAAGGGACTGGATCAGCAGAATCCACAGGTAGTTGCGTCGGATGCGCCGCCCGATCGCGGTCAGGAAGCTGACATGGTAGGCCGGGCGCATGTAGTCGCTGGCAAGGGTTTTCTGCCAGTTTTCTTCCATGTGAAGGTCGCCGTCATGCAGAAGCGGGGCGTAGAAATGGGTCTCCATCCAGCGCGCCCGAGCCCGCCAGACGTTGAAGTAGCGATAGCGCCTCGCCTCGAGGATCAGGAAGAACACGATCAGCACCCCGACCAGCACCAGCGGCAGGGGAGAGGCGTCGGGTTCGGCAAAGGAAATTGACAGGGCCACGCCCAACGTCACGACGGACCAGTTGGTGGTCGTGTCGAGTCGGGTGCGCCAGATGGTACTTCGATAAACCTCACCCCGGTAAAGATGGGCCACTGCGCCGATTTCGGCTGCGGTGAGGGTTTTGCGTTCGTCTTGCGGGGCAACGGGGCTGTCGGGGTCTTGCATGTTCAATTCTTTGCATGGTGGGCAGGAGCGGTCAAAGCTTTGAAAGGTGCGGGGCGCAGTTTTGAAAAGATGCACGCGAAATGCCTTTATTTTTAAGGGAAAAATGCGGGGATTTCTGTGGCCGACTTGACAGAGATCAAGTCACGGCGGGTTGAATCGGCGCAGTATGGCGTCAACGGAGCCAGAACGGGACATCCCGCAAGGTTCTGAGAGAAACCCCTGTTGCTGGTGCAGATGGGGTCATAGGTATCGGTCTTCCCGTCCTGTTCGCGCGTTTCCTGGGAAGGCCGGTACCTTTTTCTTTTCCCGACATGGATGATCGCTCGCACAAGTGTGACTTGCATTTTGCGTCAAACTGCTTGCGGATTGTGCCAGGGTCGCGCGTGACACTGGGTTTGCGGCGCCGGATGCCGATATCATCGGGGCACAGGGCCTCGCGGAGAGTACCATGCAAAAACAGACGCGATACGCGATTTCGAATTCGACAGTCCAGGCCTGTCGCATTCTGGGCGTGGATCCGGGGCGGGTGTTGCGCCGGGCCGGGGTGCCGCAGGCGGTGTTGCAGGACACGGGGCTGGGTGTGACCGCGGTGCAGTTCTTTGCGATCTGGGACGCGCTCATGGAAGAATGTGACCGGCCGGGCTTGCCGATGGAATTGGCTCGGATGCTCGCGCGCGGGCCGTTCGAACCGGCGCTGTTCGCGTTCTCCTGCAGTCCGGATGTTTTGACAGGACTGGAACGGCTGGCGATCTTCAAGCCATTGGTGGCGCCGGTGCGGTTGTTGGTGAAACCAAGCCCGGAAACGGTGACTCTTGAAGTCTCGACGGGAGAGGCCGCGATTGGCAAGCCGATGGCGATGGCTGCGTTCGAGCTTGTTTATTTCATCGAGATCTGTCGCAATTTCACTGGGGCGGACATTGTGCCGCTCAAGCTGGAGATGCCGAAACTGATGCCGGACCAGGCCGAGTATAACCGTTATTTCGGCCGCCGCGTGGTATTGGGGAGCGAGGTGCGGTTGACGCTGTCGCGCGCGGATGCGCAGCGCCCTCTGATTTCGGAGAACCCGGAACTGTGGGCCGGATTCGAGCGTGACCTGACCCGACAACTGGCACAACGCCAGCGCAACATGGCAATGTCAGAGCGGGTTCGCGATGCCCTGCTGGAATTGCTTCCGGCGGGGCAGGCGACGGTGGATGCCGTCTGTGCCCGCCTGTTGACCAGCCGCAGAAGCCTGCAACGGCGTCTCAAGGAAGAAGGCAAGACATTTCAAAGAGTTCTGGACGCAACGCGTGAAGATCTGTCGATGCACTATCTCAGGAGCGGGGATCTGAGTGTCGAGGAAATTTCGTTCCTTCTGGCCTATCGCGATCCCAACTCGTTTTACCGCGCTTTCCAGAGCTGGACCGGTCTCACCCCCAAACAGGTGCGCGACGCGGGGCAAAAAGTGGATCAAAACCTACATTAAAGATGTGGCATTTGATGCAGGTCAAAGTGTGAACGTGTTAAGATTGGGAAAAGGGCCACACCCAATTTCCAATGCGTGAGTGATTCCGTGAGCAGTAATCCCGAGCCATCCCTTTACGCGGCCCGCGAGCCGATTTTTCCCAAACGAGTGAAAGGCAAATTCCGGAACCTTAAGTGGTACATCATGGCAATCACGCTGGGGATTTATTACCTCACGCCGTGGATTCGCTGGGACCGGGGGCCGAGCCTTCCGGATCAGGCTGTTCTGCTTGATCTTGCCAACCGCCGTTTCTTCTTTTTCATGATCGAGATCTGGCCGCACGAGTTCTATTTCGTGGCCGGGTTGCTGATCATGGCCGGGCTTGGATTGTTCTTGTTTACCTCGGCTTTGGGCCGGGTCTGGTGCGGCTATGCCTGTCCACAGACCGTTTGGACGGACCTGTTCATCCTCGTGGAGCGATGGATCGAGGGTGACCGCAACGCGCGTTTGCGCCTGCATCGCCAGAAAAAGTGGGACTTTCGCAAGTTCCGTCTGCGGCTTACGAAGCTGATCGTGTGGATTTTTATCGGTCTCGCAACGGGTGGGGCCTGGGTGTTCTATTTCACTGATGCACCGACGCTGATGGTGGATTTGCTGAACGGCACGGCGCATTCGATTGCCTATACCACGATCGCAGTGATGACCTTTACCACCGTGTTCTTTGGTGCCTTTGCGCGGGAACAGATCTGTATCTATGCCTGCCCGTGGCCGCGGATTCAGGCCGCGATGATGGACGAAGACACGCTGACCGTGGGCTATCGCAGCTGGCGCGGCGAGCCGCGCGGCAAGGGCAAGCGGACCAAGGACACCGAGCTGGGCGATTGTATCGACTGTATGGCCTGTGTGAACGTCTGCCCGGTGGGGATCGACATCCGTGACGGGCAGCAGTTGGAGTGCATCACCTGCGCGCTGTGTATCGACGCCTGTGACGAGATGATGGAAAAGGTCGGCAAGCCGCGCGGTCTGATCGACTATCTCGCGGTTGGGGATGAAGAGTGGGAAACCGCGGGCAACGCGCCGCGCAGCATCTGGAAACACCACTTCCTGCGTCCACGGACCGTGCTTTATACTGCGCTCTGGTCCTTGGTGGGTGTGCTTCTGGTCGTGGCGCTGTTCGTGCGCAAGGACATTGAAATCACGGTGGCCCCGGTGCGCAACCCGACCTATGTGACCCTGTCGGACGGCTCGATCCGCAACACTTACGAAGTGCGGTTGCGCAACAAGCATGGCGAAGACCGCCCGTTCCGCCTGTCAGTCAAGGGTGATCCGTCGCTGCGCGTGGACCTTGAGGGCACACCCTACGAAGTTGTAACCGTACCAGCGGACTCGATGAAATTGCAGCGTGTCTATGTGGTTGCGCCCAAAGGTTCGGTGCCGGCCGAAAACGACCGCACGGAATTCCGCTTCTGGGTGGAAGACACGAGCAATGGAGATCGTGTACATAACGACACGGTGTTCAACGGAAGGAAGAACTGATGTCAAAGCGCGAATTCACCGGACGGCATGCGCTGATGGTGTTTGTCGGGGCGTTCGGGGTGATCATCGCGGTCAACCTGGCCCTGGCGTGGAACGCAGTGGCGACGTTTCCGGGGCTGGAAGTCAAGAATTCGTATGTCGCCAGCCAGCAATTTGACGAAAAGCGCGACGCGCAGGAGTCATTGGGCTGGCAGGTGGCAGCGCGGGCCACGGGCGGGTTGCTGATCCTGTCGATCACGGATGCCTATGGCAAGCCGGTCGAGGTGGCCGAGCTGGACGCTGTTCTGGGGCGGGCGACTCATGTGAAGGATGACGTGAAGCCTAGCTTCGAGTTTGACGGGCAGTTCTATGTGGCCCCGGCAGAGCTTGCGCCGGGCAACTGGAACATCCGCATGACCGCCAAAGCCAAGGATGGTACGATGTTCCAGCAACGGGTCGTCCTGAACGTGATCAAGGGGTAAGACATGACCGCTGCGATGCGTCCCAACATGTCGGCCTGCCCAGCCTGTGATGCCGCCCCGGCCGCCGAAGCGCTGGCCGAACAGGAGGCGCAGCAGGACGCGCATCTCGCGCTGTCGGTGCCCGGGGTGCATTGCGCCCTGTGCATCAGCACGATCGAAGGTGCGCTGACGCGGGTGCCGGGGGTCAAGTCGGCGCGGGTGAACCTGACGCTGAAACGGGCGACGATCGAAGCCGAAGCGGATGTGACGGCGGAGGACATGGTGCGGGTGCTGGATGGCATCGGCTATGAGGCGCACGAACTGGATGCCGGAACGCTGAGCGCGACCAAGACCGACAAGGCGGGGCGTGATTTGTTGATGCGGCTGGCGGTGGCGGGATTCGCGTCTATGAACGTGATGCTCTTGTCGATCTCGGTCTGGTCCGGGGCCGAGGCGGCCACGCGTGATCTGTTCCACTGGATTTCGGCGGCGATTGCCCTGCCGACCATCGTGTTTTCGGGACGGCCTTTTTACGTGAGTGCCTGGGGCGCGCTGAAGCATCGCCGTCTCAACATGGATGTGCCGATTGTGCTGGCGATTGTGCTGGCTGTGGTGACGTCGCTTTGGGAAACTGCGCTGAGCGGGGAACATGCCTATTTCGACGCGGCGCTGGCGCTGGTATTTTTCCTGCTGGCGGGCCGGTATCTGGATTATCGCACGCGGGCCGTGGCGCGCTCGGCGGCCGAGGAATTGGCGGCGCTGGAAGTGCCGCGGGCGGTGCGGGTGCGCGATGGTGTCGAAGAGACCGTGCAGGTCAGCGAATTGGCCGTGGGTGACCTCGTGCTGGTGCGCCCCGGTGGACGGATGCCGGTGGATGGCGAGATCGTCGAGGGGCAGTCGGAGCTGGATCGCTCGCTGTTGACCGGGGAAACGCTGCCTGTATTTGCCGAGCCGGGGCTGGTCGTGAGTGCGGGGGAAGTGAACCTGACCGGGCCGCTGGTTGTGTGCGCGACGGCGGTGGGGCAGGAAACCAGCCTGCACCGGATGGCGGATCTTGTGGCGATCGCGGAATCGGGGCGGTCGAATTACACATCGTTGGCGGACAAGGCGGCCAAGCTTTATGCGCCGGGGGTGCATATCCTGTCCGCGCTGAGCTTTGTGGGCTGGTATCTTTACACCTTTGATATGCGCACCGCGCTCAATATCGCGGCGGCGGTTCTGATCATCACCTGTCCCTGTGCGCTGGGGCTGGCGGTGCCAGCCGTGACCACCGCAGCGTCGGGGCGGCTTTTCCGCAAGGGGATGCTGATCAAGGACGCGACTGCGCTCGAGCGGTTGGCGCAAGTCGATACGGTGGTGTTTGACAAGACCGGCACGCTGACGGCGGGGACGCCGCAACTGACCAACCTTGAGGATTTCTCGCAAGAGGAGTTGGGCGTTGCATTGGCGCTTGCCATGGGGTCGTCGCACCCGCTCAGCCGGGCCTTGGCGGACGCGGCACAGGCGGAGGGCGTGCGTCCGGCGCGGGTGAGTGAAATCGAGGAAGTGCCGGGATATGGCGCGCAGGGCAAGCTTGATGGCAGGCTGGTACGGCTGGGCCGGGCGAGCTGGGTCGGGGCGGAGCCGTCGGCGCAGACAGCGGCGTTTCTGTCGCTGGGCGCAGGGCAGGCCAAGGGGTTTCTGTTTGCAGACAGCCTGCGCGCGGGTGCGGAGGCGGCGGTCGAGGCGCTCAAGGCCGATGGCAAGGAGGTGATCCTGTTGTCGGGCGATACGGCGGGCGCGGTGGAAGACCTTGCCAAACGTTTGGGGATCGCACGCTGGGTGGCGGAAGCCTTGCCCGAGGACAAGGCGCGCCGGGTGCAGGCTTTGGCCGATGACGGCAAGCATGTGTTGATGGTGGGCGATGGGCTGAACGACACGGCGGCGCTGGCAGCCGCGCATGTGTCGATCTCTCCAGCCTCTGCGCTGGATGCAGCGCGGGTGGCATCGGATATCGTTCTTCTGGGCGGGGATCTGAGCCCGATTGGCGATGCGCTGACCACGGCGCGGTCGGCCACGAAACGCATTCGCGAGAATTTCCAGATCGCGACGGTCTACAACGTGATCGCCGTGCCGCTGGCGGTGGCTGGATTGGCAACGCCGCTGATCGCGGCCTTGGCCATGTCCCTGTCTTCGATTACTGTGTCGCTGAACGCGCTGCGCCTGAGGTAAAGACAAACGATGCAGATTCTGGCCTATCTGATCCCGATTTCTCTCGTGCTGGGCGGCGTGGGTCTTTTGGCCTTTGTCTATACGGTCAGGACCGACCAGTATGACGATCCCGAGGGCGATGCACAGCGCATCCTGTCGGGACAGTATGACGACAAACCCAAAAGCTGATTGAAGCGAGCCTTGGCGGCGCGAAACCACGGATCAGGTCCGGGGTGCGGGGCTGTAAGGGCGGCGTTGTGCCTGCTGTCAGCTTGGGCCGATGGTGTAGCACGTGATCTGGCGCGCCTGAAGGCGGCGGCAGGCGAGGTCGGCGGTGTCCTGGGTCATGCCCATGAAGTTCGCCTCGTACCCGCGCGAATTCTTGACCACCTTGCGCAGGGTGCCATCGAGCGTGGCCATTTCGGCCAGCGCGGTTTTCAGCAGCACCTTTTCAGCGGCATAGCGGCTTGCGTAGCGGCCTACATTGATGCCCCAGTGACGCCCGCCGGACGTCGACAGGCGCGTGACGACCTTGGGTTGCGGCGGCGGTGTCGGCGCAGTCGCGACCAGCGTCGCGCCGGTTTCTTCCTGCGCCTGCAACAGCGCCGACTGGATGTCATGTTCGATGACCTTGGCCGATGCGACCACGACAGGTTGGTTTTCGGGTTCGTTGACGACGGGGCGCAGCTTGGGGCGCAGGGATTTGGTCACGGCGGTCGCTACGCGCACGGTCTTGCCCGCGGGCGGAGGGCCGCCCTGGTAGGCGGGCGGGGCCGGTTTGCGCAGGGCGACCTGGCTGGGCGCGCGTTTGAACCCAAGGTCCAGAAGCTCGGCCACCTTGGCGTTGCGGGACGCGGTGGAGCGACCTCCGAAGACGGTGGCGATGACGCGTTCATTGCCGCGCTCGGCGGAAGCGACAAGGTTGAAACCGGCAGCGCGGGTATAGCCCGTCTTGATCCCGTCGGCGCCCTTGTAGGCGTCGAGCAAGCGACGGTTGGTATTGTTCACGGTCTTGATCCCGGCGCTGGTCGACCGGCGCGAGAACAGGTTGTAATATTGCGGGTAGTCATAGAGCAGATGACGGCCCAGCGTCGTCATGTCCCGTGCGGTGGACAAATGGCCGCTCTCGGTGAGACCATGCGCGTTCTTGAACGTGGTGTTGGACATGCCAAGCGCCTTGGCGGTGCGGTTCATGCGGCGCGCAAAGGCGGCTTCGGAGCCTTCGATGGCCTCGCCGATGGCGGTGGCCGCGTCATTGGCCGATTTCACCGCAGCGGCACGGATCAGGTAACGCAGGGCAATGCGCTGACCGGATTTCAACCCCAGCTTCGAAGGCGGTTCGGCGGCGGCGTTGCGCGAGATGCGGACCTTTGTGTCGAGAGAGATTTCGCCGTTCTTGACCGCTTCGAAGGCGATGTAGAGGGTCATCATCTTGGTCAGGGAGGCCGGGTGCAGGCGGGTATCGGCATTGCGCGCATGCAGCACTTCGCCCGAGCGTGCATCCACCACCATCGCGGCATAAGGCGCCGCGAATGCCACGACAGGCACGCCGAGCGCGAGCCAAACCAGTGTCAGAATCAATAGCCCGTATCGGGCCGGCCATATGCGCCGCGCCTTCACTTGAACTGCCCTTTTACTGCCTCTGGTCGCCGTTTTTCCGGTCTGACCTTTTTGTTTGAAAGAACGCTAGCACAGGTAAAGAAACGAATAAAGCCTTTGTTTTAGGCAATTTGCGGGGCGTTATTCAGACAAAGGCACATCTTGGGGGTAGCATAGGCGCAAACGCAAATGCTGCCATTTCCGGACCGCCCATTGACAAGGCGTCACCCCAATCGGTGCACAAGGTCGGGCAGGTCGGCCAGCGACGGCATCTCGACAAAGCGTTCGGGCTGGTCGGGTGTGGCAGCCTTTTCCAACTCCCAGGCCGGGCCGTTGGGAATGTGCACACCCCACCCCCCGGCGGCAATCGCAGGCACAACGTCCGAGCGCATGGAATCGCCGACCATCATGGCGCGCGCCGCGCCGTCGCCATGACGTTCAAACACGCGGGTATAGACTTCGGGGGTCTTGTGCGAGACGATCTCGACCCAGTCGAAGAGGTCGCCAAGGCCGGACTGGGCCAGCTTGCGTTCCTGATCGAGCAGGTCGCCCTTGGTGATAAGCAGGATGTGGTGACTTGGCGCCAGCGCTTCGACGGTTTCGCGCGCATGGGGCAGAAGCTCGATCGGATGGCGCAGCATCTCGCGCCCGGCGGCCATGAGTTCCGCGATCACGGCTGCAGGCACGCGTTCCTCGGTCACTTCGATGGCGGTTTCGATCATCGACAGGACAAACCCTTTGATGCCAAAGCCATAATGCCCGATGTTGCGAGTCTCGGCGGCGAGGAGCCGTTCCTCGAGATGGTCCGCAGGCGCGAAATCGGCGAGCAATTCCGCGAATCGCTCTTGGGTGATGCGAAAGAAACGTTCGTTCTGCCAAAGCGTATCGTCCGCATCAAAGGCGATTGTGGTGAGATTTTGGGGCTTCCGTCGCTTCGTCACGTGCGCAACCTCTTTTCTCGGGGTGGTGTCAGGCTATATAAACAGCAGACGCGAAACATCCCGATAGCGAAAAAGCGAGAATGAGTTTGCAGCAAGTGCTGATGACAAACGGACCAGAAGGTGACGATGGCGATTCCGGAGTCGCGGTACAGACTCGTACCCGCACCAAGCGCCCGCCGCTGTACAAGGTGTTGTTGCTGAATGACGACTACACGCCGATGGAATTCGTCGTGCATATCCTCGAGCGGTTCTTTGGCATGACCCACGCCGAGGCGTTCGAAATCATGCTGACCGTGCACAAGAAAGGTCTTGCGGTGGTCGGGGTGTTCAGCCACGAGATCGCGGAAACCAAGGTCACGCAGGTGATGGATTTCGCCCGCCGTCACCAGCACCCGCTGCAATGCACCATGGAGAAAGAGTGAGCCGGGCGCGCGCCCGCCACCTGATGATATGTCCCAGTCCCGATTGACCCTGGCCGTGCAGGAGCATGGCCTTCCCGTGCCGCCCGAAGGGCGGATTGTCGTTTTTGCGCCGCGCACGGGCTATGACCTGAGCGCGATGGAGCGTGAACGTGTCGATGTGATCCAGCCACTCAAGCCGGATCACGATGCATTTGAGCGCGCGGGCTATGCCTGTCCGATGGCACCCGAAGGCCCCTATGCGATGGCAGTGGTGGCGCTGCCCCGCGCCAAGGCGCAGGCGCGTGATCTGGTGGCTCAGGCGGCAGAGCTGGCCGACGTGGTGGTGATTGATGGTCAAAAAACCGACGGGATCGACAGTATTTACAAGGATTGCCGCAAGCGGGCAGACGTTGCCGGCGTGATTTCCAAGGCGCATGGCAAGCTGTTCTGGTTTGGCGGCGGCACGTTTGCAGATTGGCGGGCCGCAGAGGAAACCGTTCTGGACGGTGGTTTTGTCACGGTGCCGGGCGTTTTCTCGGCGGACGGGATCGATCCGGCGTCGGCCGCGTTGGCACGCGCGTTGCCCGAGAAGATGGGCCGCGTGGTGGCCGATCTTGGGGCGGGCTGGGGGTATCTTTCGGCAGAGGTGCTGAGGCGCGAGAGCGTGCGTGAGGTTCATCTTGTCGAGGCCGATCAAAGCGCACTGGACTGTGCGCGGCGCAACGTGACCGACCCACGGGCCATGTTCCACTGGGCGGATGCCACCGCGTGGAAAGCCCAAGGAGCCGTCGACACGGTGGTGATGAACCCGCCGTTCCACACCGGGCGCAAGGCCGAACCGGGGCTGGGCGTGCAGTTCATCCAGTCGGCGGCGCGCAACCTGGCCCCGGCGGGGCATCTGTGGATGGTGGCGAACCGGCACCTGCCTTATGAGGCGGCCTTGCAGGAGAGTTTCCTCAAGGTCGAGGAGGTCGCCGGCGACAATCGGTTCAAAGTTCTGCATGCCCAACGTCCGGCTCGTAAGCGGCGGTGAAACCGCGTAACGTGGATGGAATCGGGGCAGCGTGATGGGGATCGCTCATGTCTTTTTCAATTGCTGGTAAGACCGCGATCATTACCGGGTCGGCCAACGGCATCGGGCTCGCCGTGGGACGGCATTTCGCGGATCATGGCGCAAATGTCATGTTCGCGGACATGGATGAAAAGCGGCTTGTCGAGGAACTGGGTGAACGCAGCGAAACCGGAAACATCCGTTACTTTGCTGGAGACCTGCGTGAAAAACTGACGATCAAGAACCTGATTTCGGCGACGATCGACGCGTTTGACCAGGTGGATATTCTGGTCAATGGCTGCCGTCAGGTGATGCCGACCGATGCGCTTGATCCCGAAGATACGTCGGTTGATCAGATGTTGCAGCAGAACCTGATGACCTCGTTGCGCCTGTCGCAGATCGTGGCCAACCGCATGATCAAGCAGAGCGAAGGGCAGGACGAAGGACAGGCCGGTGCCATCGTGAACCTGTCATCCATCGCGGCGCGGCGGACGCATCCCGACCTGTTGGCCTATTCCGTATCGACGGCGGCACTTGACCAGATGACGCGGTCGATGGCGGTGGCGTTGGCGCCGCACCGTATTCGGGTGAACGCTGTGTCATTCGGGTCGGTCATGTCGGCGAGCCTCAAGGATACGCTCAAGGAAAACCGCGAGTATCGCAACGAAATTGAACACCATACGCCGCTGGGCCGGATCGCGGCGCCGACAGAGCTTGCCGATGCGGTGCAATACCTCGCGTCCGAAGGATCGGGGTTCATGACGGGGCAGATCCTGACGCTCGATGGCGGGCGCACGCTGGTGGACCCGGTGACGGCACCAGCCCACTGAACGCGCGCCTTAAACCGGCCTCTGGTCTCTGTTCCCTGCGCCTGCTAGCTAGGGGCAAAGGACGAGGAGGAGCCCTGTGATGAGCGAGCAGATGGACAGTCAGAAATCCCGCGCAAGCGCGTGGTTCCGTGAATTACGGGACCAGATTGTTGCCGCGTTTGAAGGGCTGGAGGATAGCCATTCGCAAGGACCGTTCAGCGATATGGCGCCGGGACGGTTCGCGGTGAGCGAGACCAAGCGCGCCAGCGCGGATGGGTCGGATGCCGGGGGCGGTCTGATGTCGGTCATGCGCGGAGGGCGCGTGTTCGAGAAGGTCGGGGTGAATATCTCGACCGTCTATGGCGAGCTGGGCGCGCGGGCGCAAGCGGCCATGGCGGCGCGCAAGGGCATTCCGGGCATGAAGGATGATCCGCGGTTCTGGGCCAGCGGTATTTCATTGGTTGCGCATATGCAGAACCCGCATTGTCCGGCAGTGCACATGAACACGCGCATGTTCTGGACCCCGCATGCATGGTGGTTTGGCGGGGGATCGGACCTGAACCCCTGTCTGGAGTATGACGAGGACACGGGCCATTTCCACGGCGTTCAGAAGGCGCATTGTGACCGGCACGACCCGGAGCATTACCCGAGGTTCAAAGCTTGGGCGGATGAGTATTTCTATGTCCCGCATCGCAAGCGGGCGCGGGGCGTGGGCGGAATTTTCCTTGATGACTACCATTCCGGCGACTGGGAGGCGGATTTTGCGTTCATTCAGGACGTGGGAAAGGCGTTCCTGCCGGCCTTTGTTCCCTTGATCGAAAAACGCCGGGTAGATGCGTTTGGCGAGGCCGAGAAGGACGCGCAGCTTGTGCATCGCGGGCTCTATGCGGAATACAATCTTGTTTATGATCGGGGCACCAAGTTCGGGCTTGAAACCGGGCATGATGCGAACGCGGTGCTGATGAGCCTGCCGCCGTTGGCCAAGTGGGTCTGACGGGAGCCTTCGAGCGTGAGGTGCTGCAAAAATGCAGCTGCACCTGAGTTCTACAAGGGTTATGAAAAGTAAAAAATGCCGGGGTAAACCCCGGCATTTTGCGTTTTTGTCAGTGTATCAACCCAGTTTGCGGGCCATGCGGATGTCTCTGCACAAAAGGCTGTGCAACATCTCGATCTCCGTATCGGTGCCGCGAATGGCGGTGATCTCGTTGGGGCTGTTGTTAAAGCGGATGCGCAGGGCGGCCATGCCCGGAGGCATGTCGGAGCGGCGCACATAAATGCTTTTGACGTTGCGCAGCGGCACGCGCTTGACCGCCTTGTGGCGGTCCTGGCGGTTCAGGGCCGAGACAACGAGTTCGTTTTTCCTGGGATCAAAGCGGATTTCGCTGCGGTGGCCGCGGGTGGCAAAGCTGTAGACCGCAAGCCCGACCAGCGCGAAGGCGATGGAGAGCAGGGCCTTGCTGGTCACCGGGTCTCCGGCAAAGTTGGCGTCCGGGAAGGTCCACTGGACCAGCGCGCCCAGCACGATGAGAATCCCGAAAAAGCGCAGGATGGCCTCGTTGCGCGAGGTGTGGCGGAATTTCCCGTCGGATTCGCTTACGGCATAGCCACCGTCGGAGGCTTCTGCCCGTAGCGAATGCCAATTTTCCGCCCCTACGGCTCCAAATCGGACCAATGCGTTCATGAGTTCTGTCCTTTGTTCACTCAGTCAGGCACAGAATCTCTTTCAATCATGGCCAAATCGTGGAGCGATTGGTCCGTATTGGTGAAATTAACCTTGTCCTCTAGCCGCGCCAGGAAAAGAAGTCGGGTCCAGCCTGGGACAACAGGTTTTCGGCCATTTCGCGCCCCAGTTCAGCGCCGTCCTCGATCGGGGCGGTGCGATCATCCGAGATGCTTTCCGACCCGTCGGGGCGCAGTACTTCGCCGCGCAGGCGCAGGGTGCCCCCGTCAAGCTCGCAGAGGCCGGCAATTGGCGTTTCGCAAGAGCCGTCCAGCGCGGCGAGGAAAGACCGTTCGGCGGCAAGACGCTGGCCCGTGGGCGTGTCATGGATCGCGGCCAGCATGTCGGCCGTGTTGCTGTCATCGGCGCGGCGTTCGATGCCGATGGCGCCTTGTGCAACGGCGGGCAGCATGTATTCCGGTTCGATGGCCGACGAGGCCACGTGGGACATGTCCATACGGTTGAGGCCCGCCATGGCAAGGAAGGTGCAATCCGCGACCTTGTCTTCGAGTTTCTTAAGGCGGGTCTGCACATTGCCGCGGAATTCCACGACCTTGAGGTCGGGGCGGTAGTTCAGCAATTGCGCGCGGCGGCGCAACGAGGACGTCCCCACAACGGCGCCTTGGGGCAGGTCAGCCAGCGTCTTGACGTTGGGCGAGACAAAGGCATCGCGGGTGTCTTCGCGTGGCAGGTAGGTGTCCAGCAGAAGCCCGGCAGGCTGATCGACGGGCATGTCCTTCATCGAATGCACCGCGATGTCGATGGCGCCCGAGAGCAGGTCTTCTTCGATTTCCTTGGTAAACAGGCCCTTTCCGCCCAGTTCCTTCAAGGGGCGGTCCTTGGCAATCAACCCGGCATCGTCCCCGGTGGTCTTGATCACGACAATCGCGAACGCTTCTTCGGGAAGATCGAAGGCGGCCATCAGGCGGCGGCGGGTTTCATATGCCTGCGCCAGAGCCAGCGGCGAGCCGCGTGTACCGATCTTGAGGGGCGAAGCGGGGGAGGGAAGGGTCAGTGTCATGGTCTCGGTCTAATCCTGACGGCGCGGCCTGACAAGCGCAGAAGGGTTGACATCCCCGCCTTGTCGCGTGACCTAGCAGTTCTAGTTTGCCCGCCAGAGGGGGCGCGTTTCATCGACGCCAAAAGGCACGAATTCGGAACGTGATTCCTTGATACATGTCAACGCTAGCGCATGTGGCCGACACTAAGAGGGAACGCATGACTGAGACAAAGAAAATTCTGCGGGCTTTGGCCGGCGAGACGCTCGACACCCCCCCGATCTGGATGATGCGCCAGGCAGGTCGTTACCTGCCCGAATATCGCGCCACGCGCGCGCAGGCGGGGGATTTCCTCTCACTTTGCTATAACAGCGAGCTGGCTGCCGAGGTGACGCTTCAGCCGATCCGGCGCTATGGGTTCGATGCGGCGATCCTGTTTGCCGATATCCTGTTGTTGCCACAGGCGCTGGGGGCCGATCTCTGGTTCGTGACCGGCGAAGGCCCGCGCCTGTCGACGATTGAGACACAAGCGGATTTTGACAAGCTGAAACCGGCGAGCGAAATCGACGCGGTTCTGAACCCGGTTTACGAGACCGTGCGTATCCTGAGCCGGGAATTGCCCGAGGAAACCACTTTGATCGGGTTTGCCGGGATGCCGTGGACTGTGGCGACCTATATGGTGGCGGGCCGGGGCACGCCCGACCAGGGACCGGCGCACAAGCTCAAGGATGAAAACCCCGAACTGTTCGGGCAGATCATCGACCTGCTGATTGAGGGCACGGTTGAGTATCTCAGCAAGCAGATCGAGGCCGGTGCCGAGGTCGTGAAGCTGTTTGACAGCTGGGCCGGGTCGCTCAAGGGCGACGATTTTGACCGTTATGCGCTGGAACCGGCCAAGAAGATCATTGCCGCGTTGAAAGCGCGCCATCCGAACGTGCCGATCATTGCCTTCCCGCGAGGGGCTGGGGAACGTTACGAGGGGTTTGCCGAAGCGACGGGTGCGGATTGCGTGGCGCTGGATGATGGCGTGACGCCGGAATGGGCCGCGGCACATGTGCAGAAGGACGGCTGTGTGCAGGGCAACCTGAAGTCATCGCATATGGTGACGGGCGGTCAGGAATTGGTCGATGAGACCCGCAAGATTGTCGAGGCCTTCGGCAAGGGGCCGCATATCTTCAACCTTGGGCACGGGATCACGCCGGATGCGGACCCGGAAAATGTCCAGTTGATGATCGACACGGTGCGCGGAAAGTAATCCGCGAGATCGCGCGGCGGGCTGCGCCCGCCGTGCTTCGTCATGCTCAGCGATTTTCCGACAGTTCAGCCAGAATCTCCGCGCTGTGTTCTCCGCGTTTGGGCGCGGGGCGCGGGCTGTGGACCTCTCCGTCAAAGCGGGGGGCAGGGGCGGCCTGCAGCACTCCATCGGGGCTTTGCCACGTGTGGCGTTCGATCATGTGCGGGCTGTGGGCGGCCTCTTCGGGGGAAAGCACCACGGCGACACAGGCATCGGACCCCGCAAAAAGCGTGTCCCAATGGATGCGTGGTTCGGACAGGAAGCGTTCGGAAAGACGGGCGGTGAGTTTGGGCCAGAGCGCCTTGTCCATCTGGCGTTGGAATTCCGGGTCGCCGGAAAGGTCCATGAGGCGCAGGAACTCGGCATAGAATTGCGGTTCAAGGCATTGCACCGAGACATGTCCCCCGTCGGCGCAGACGTAGCTGCGGGACCAGTGCGGGCCGTCGAGCAGGCTTTGGCCGCGCTTCGGGGAGAGGCCGCCGGATTGGCGGATGGCCATCAAGAGGTTCATCATGTGGGCCGAGCCGTCCACGATGGCGGCGTCCACAACCGTGCCGCGCCCAGTGGCGCGGGCGTTGATGATACCCGAGAGGATGCCCACCACGAGATAGAGCGCACCACCGCCGATATCCCCCACCAGCGTCGCCGGGGTGATCGGGGGCTGGCCGGGTTCGGAGGCATAGTAGAGCGCGCCGGATTGAGAAATGTAGTTGAGATCGTGCCCGGCAGTTTCGGCGCGCGGCCCGGTCTGGCCCCAGCCGGTCATGCGGCCATAGACCAGTGCGGGGTTGTCGGCGTGGCAGGCCTCGGGACCGAGGCCCAGCCGTTCCATCACACCGGGCCGAAACCCTTCGATCAGGGCGTCCGCGCCAGCGATGAGTTTCCGGGCCGTGGCCATGTCAGCGGGGTCCTTGAGGTCAAGCGCGATCGAGCGTTTGCCCCGGTCGAGCACGCTGGCCTCGGTTGTGACCGGGCCGGATTTGCCCTTGCGGTGGATGGTGATCACGTCGGCGCCCAGATCGGCGAGCGTCATGGCGGCAAAGGGGCCGGGGCCCAGCCCCTCGATTTCGATGATGCGGATGCCGTCGAGCATGTCAGGGTTCCTTAGCCGAGTGTGAAGCCGCCGCCCACGGTCAGGACCTGACCGGAGACATAGTTCGATTCCGGAATGCAGAAGAGATAGACACCGCCCGCGGCTTCTTCGGCTGTGCCGCCGCGCCCCATGGGAACCATGGAGGCAAAGCCGCCCGCGACCTTGGTGGGGATACCGATGCCAACCTCGTTGCCGTCCACGGTGATGGTTTTCTTTTCGTCGGTGGCCTCGGTCAGGCGGGTTTCGATATAGCCGAAGGCGACACAGTTCACGCAGACTTTGGCGCGCCCCCATTCCTTGGCCAGGGTCTTGGTCAGGCCAACGATGGCGGCTTTGGCCGAGGAATAGTTTGCCTGTCCGACATTGCCGCCGAGGCCCGCGACCGAAGAGATGTTGACCACCTTGCGGAACACTTCGCGCCCCTCTTCGGCCTCTTGCTTGGCCGCGCCCTTGATGAAGCCGGATGCGGCGCGCAGGATGCGGAACGGGGCCTTGACGTGCACGTCCAGCATGGCGTCGAACTGGTCGTCGGTCATGTGGCCGATCAGGCTGTCCCACGTATAGCCCGCGTTGTTGACGATGATGTCGATGGCGTTCCATTTCTCGACACCTGCGCCGATGAAACGCTCGGCAAAGCCGTTTTCGGTGACTGAGCCGGGAACGGAAATCGCGTGGCCGCCGGCGGCGGTGATTTCCTCGACCACGGCCATGGCAGGGGCGGCTTCGAGGTCATTGACCACGACATTGGCGCCTTCGGAGGCGAGTTTCAGGGCAACGGCACGGCCGATGCCGTTGCCTGCGCCGGTGATGTAGGCGGTTTTTCCTGCGAGTTTCATAGAACGACCTCTATTCAGTTCCCCCCCGGATCGCTTGCGATCCGGTTCGCGCCCGCCATGGGGGTGGGGCGGGCGCGAACCTTCTGTTGCTTTCTTCAGTCCACGTCCATTGACCGGGCGATGACTTCTTTCATGATCTCGTTGGTCCCGCCGTAGATCTTTTGCACGCGAGCATCGGTGTAAAGTTCCGAGATCGGGTATTCGGACATGTAGCCGTAGCCGCCAAAGAGCTGCAGGCATTCGTCGATGACCTCGCACTGGGTCTGGGTGCCCCACCATTTGACCATGGCGGCCTTTTCGGCGGTCAGCTTGCCCTCTTCCAGCTCGGCAAGGCATTGGTCGCAGAAGGCGGCCAGAAGTTCGATCTTGGTTTTGGCCTCGGCCAGCTTGAAGCGGGTGTTCTGGAAATCCATGATGCGCTGGCCGAAGGCCTTGCGTTCCTTCACGTAGTCCAGCGTCAGGTCCAGCGCGCATTGCGACGCGCCAAGCGCCATGAAGCCAAGGATCAGGCGTTCCCATGGGAGTTGCTTCATCAACTGGTAAAAGCCCTGCCCTTCTTCGGTGCCCAGAAGGTTGGTGAGCGGCACACGCACGTCTTCGAAGCTCAGCTCCGCGGTGTCGTTGCGCTTCATGCCCATTTTCTTAAGGCGGCGACCAACCGAAAAGCCTTCGAGCCCCTCGGTTTCGACGATGATCAGAGACACGCCGCGGCCTTTGGCCTTGGGGTCGGTCTTGGCGACGAGCACGATCAGGTCGGCGCTGCCGCCGTTGGTGATGAAGGTCTTGGAGCCGTTGATCAGATATTCGTTGCCGTCCTTGATGGCGGTGGTTTTCACGGCCTGAAGGTCCGAGCCGGTGCCCGGTTCGGTCATGGCAATGGCGGCAACCTTGTCGCCCGAGGCGAGGTCCGGCAACCAGCGGGCCTTTTGTTCCTCGGTGCCGAAGGCGGTGATGTAATGGGCGGCGATATTGTGGACCGAAACGCCCCAGCCGCTGTCGCCTGCCTTGGTCTGCTCAAGGAAGGTCACGGCGTCGAAATGGCGCGACAGGCCCAGACCGCCATGTTCCTCGGGGAAAGTGGCGCCAAGAATGCCCATGTCACCGGCTTTTTTCCAAAGGGATTTCGGGATCGTCCCGGCTTGGGTCCAGGCGTCCTTGTTGGGGGTGATTTCCTCGGCAAAGAAGCGCGAGACCGTGTCGGCAAAGGCGGTGTGGTCTTCGTTCATCCAGAGATGGTTGGGCATTGGGTGTCTCCTTACGCGGCGCGGATCAGCGCTTCGCCTTTGAGGGTTTGGGTGCCATCGGCGAGTGTGGCGGACAGGCGGACGCGCAGGTGCGGGGCACCTTCGTGGATCAGCTGTTCCGTGACTTCGCCGGTGCAGGTGATGATGGCGCCAACGGGGGTCAGCGCGGAGAAACGGGTCGACAGGCTGGTGACTTTGTCCTGCCCGGCCCAGTTGGTGACGAGGCGGCCAAGCTGTGCCATGGAGAGCATGCCATGGGCAAAGACGTCGTCCATCCCGGCCTTTCTGGCAAAGTCGATGTCGATGTGAATCGGGTTATGGTCGCCCGAGGCCCCGGCATAAAGTGCCAGCGTCGTACGGCTGATGGGGCCGAAAGTCAGCGGGGGGAGCGTATCGCCCACGGTGGCGGTTTGCGGTGTGATGGTCATGATCGCCTTCCTCAGCCCAATCGGTGGATCAGATCCCGCCGCGCCTCGACCAGAAGGCCGCGCGTGGGGTGGGTGATACGCTGGGTCAGGGTGGCGATTTCAAGCTTGCCACCCTTGGCGTCGGCAAAGCCTGTGACCTCGGTTTCCACGTCAACTGTGTCACCGGCAAACATGGGGCCGTGATAGCTGTATTGCTCGGTTCCGTGCAGCAGGTATCGCATATCAGCCCCGATCAGGGCGAGCATGTCGGGTTTGCCGCGCCGGGTCAGGTCCTTGCCCGCCATGGTGCCGACAACAACCGCGTAGGTCGCCGTGGCCATGATGTCGGGATGCCCGGCCGCGCGTGCGGCTTCCAAGTCGAAATGGATCGGGTTGGTTTCCCCGATGGTTTCGGCAAAGAAGGTCATCGCGCCGCGTTCGAGCGTGACGGAGGTCGACGGGCTGGTTTGCCCCGCCGTGTCGCGATTGAACAGGCCCATGGGATCAGGCCGCCTGGTAGAGCGTGACCACGCAGGCGCCACCCAGGCCAAGGTTGTGTTGCAGGGCGGTGCGGGCGCCTTCGACCTGGCGCCGCTCGGCGGTGCCGCGCAGCTGATGGGTCAGCTCGTAACATTGCGCCAGCCCGGTTGCGCCAAGGGGATGGCCCTTGGACAACAGTCCGCCGGACGGGTTGGTCACGAACTGGCCGCCATAGGTGTTGTCACCATCCGCAATGAACTTCTGCGCGTCGCCTTCGGCACAGAGGCCGAGCGCCTCGTAGGTGATCAGTTCGTTATGGGTGAAACAGTCGTGCATTTCGACTACGTCCACGTCCTTGATATCCAGCCCAGCCTGTTCGCAGACCTGTTCGCGGGCGGCCTTGGACATGTCGTAGCCGACAAGCTGCATCATGTCGTGGGCTTCGAAGGTTGACGGATAATCGGTGGTCATCGCCTGAGCCGTGATTTTCACCTTTGCATCGATGCCATGTTTCTGCGCAAAGCTTTCCGAGCAGAGGATCGCCGCCGCGCCGCCGCAGGTCGGGGGGCAGGCCATCAGGCGGGTCATCACACCGTCCCACATCATCGGGGCGGCCATGACTTCATCCTCCGTGACTTCCTTGTTGAAGAGCGCCAGCGGGTTGTTGGCGGCATGGCGGCTGGCCTTGGCGCGGATCTTGGCAAAATCGTTGAGCGTGGTGCCGTATTTCTCCATGTGGGATTTGCCCGCGCCACCAAAGTAACGCAGCGCCAGCGGCACCTGGCCGTTGCCAACAAGCGCGTCGGTTTCGGCGTCGAAATCGTCAAACGGGGTGGGGCGGTCAAGCCAGTGGCTGCCCAATGCGCCGGGCTGCATCTGTTCGAAACCGACGGCAAGCACACAATCGGCAATGCCGTGTTCGATGGCCTGACGGGCGAGAAACAGCGCGGTTGAGCCGGTGGAACAGTTGTTGTTCACGTTGACGATCGGGATGCCCGACATCCCGACATGATAGAGCGCTTTTTGGCCACAGGTGCTGTCGCCGTAGACGTAACCGGCATAGGCCTGCTGGACGTCATCATAGCTGAGGCCCGCGTCGGCCAGCGCATCGCGCACGGCGGCGGCGCCCATCTGGTCATAGCTGTCAGACGCGCCGGGTTTGGCGAACTTGATCATGCCGACACCGGCAACAATGGCTTGATTGGTCATGGTTTCCTCCTCGAATCCACGTGTTGGACAAGAGTATCCGGCTTGGTGCTTCCCTGATCAATCCGTAGGACCACTGGTGACGCTGTGTCCCAATCCCGTTTGACGTAGGGTCACATGTCCGGCAGGTGCGAATGCAGCGCGGTCCCGGTGGCAGTCCATAATCCGGGCAGGGCGCGAAGTTCCTGCGTGATGGTCTCGGATTGCCCCGCCTTGGCGGCCGTTTCGATCCGGGCGAGCGCGCCGTGCAGCCTGGTTGCTCCGAAGAAAACGGCGCTGCCGGCGGCTTTGTGGCTGGAGGCGGCAATTTCAGGAAGCGGCGGATGATCGGGCGCCCCGGAGGTGAGCGCGTCAACCGTCTCGTTCAGCTCGGCCACGAAGCGGGTCAACAGGGAGGCGAACACCTCGTCACCCAACTCTTCGCGGGTTGCCGTGAGGTGGGGCAGGTCGATCAACGCGCCGGTCACGTCCGACGGAGCGGTGGCCATGGCGCTGTCAAAAACGCCCGCGATGGCCGATTTCAGGTGGTCGAGAATGAGGGGTTTGCTGAGAAGTCCGTTCATGCCTGCCTGCGCAATCTTTTCCCGGTCGGAAGGCAGGACATTGGCGGAAAAGGCGATGATCGGCGTGTCGCGAGAGGCCCCGGGGGTGTTGCGGATCTGCTCGGTCGCCTGAAAGCCGTCCATCACGGGCATCGAAATGTCCATGAGGATCAGATCAAAGCGTTTTGCGCGGGCGTTCTCGACCCCGGACGCACCGTCGGGGCTGCACACGACCTTGTGTCCCGCGCGTCGCAGCATTTCGCAAGTGACGTCGCGATTGATTTGATTGTCTTCGACGAGCAGAACGTCGAGCGCGCGCATCGCTCGGAGTTTTCCGGTGCTTTGTTCGTTGGCGTCCGGTGATGCGCTTGCTGTGACGGGCACGCGAAACCAGAATACGCTGCCGACATCTTCGGTGCTCTCGACGCCAATTTCACCCCCCATGGATTCGACGATGCGGCGCGCGATGCCAAGTCCCAGCCCCGTGCCACCAGCCAACCGCCCGAACGACGTGTCGCGGGTGACGAAGTCCTGAAACACGAGTTCCAGATCGCTTTCGGGAATGCCGATCCCGGTGTCGATCACGCGAACTTCCAGCAGGTGTTGCGGGGAGGCAACCGGTTTGGTGGCCTCGAGCTCGATGATGATCCGGCCCTTTGGGGTGAACTTGATGGCATTGCCCACGAGGTTGAGCAGCACCTGTTCAAGCGCGGCAGGTGCAACTTCGGCCCATTGCAGGGCGTTGCCCTCCCAATGCCAGTCGAGGGCCGCCCCTTGTCTTTCCGCCAGCCCTAACTGGCTGTCGACAACATTCTGCACCAGTTCCGTGAGGTTCGTCGGCACCGTCTTGGGGTCGGATCTGTCCGCTTCGAAGCGGGCAATGTCGAGCACGCTGTCAACATGACGCAGCAGGATCTTGCCCGATATCTCCATGTTCCGGGTGAACTGCGCCTGATCTGGCGTGAGCGGTGTGTCCCCGAGCAGCGACAGGTTGCCCAGAAGACCGTTCAGCGGCGTACGGATTTCGTGGCTCATGACGGCGAGGAAGTCGGCCTTGGCCTGTTCCCCCGCAAGCGCGCGGTCGCGCGCGTCGACCAGTTCCTGTTCGTCGGCCACCCGCTTGGAGATGTCATGCAGGAAGGCGATATAGAGATCGTGGCGGCCGTCAAAGGCAGACTGTACCGAGATTTCCGCCGGGAAGACCTCGCCGTTGGCGCGCACGGCGTCAAGTTGGATGCGACCTTGTCCGATGATGGGGTTCTTGGGGGCCTCGGATGCCTTGTCCTGCCGGATCAGGCGTGATGGCAGGAGCGCGTCGGTCAGGAACAGGTCGGATATCCGGTGACGGCGCGCCTGCTCCTGGGTCATTCCGAAGATGTCCTGCGCCGCGGGGTTGAATTCGATCACCCAGCCCGAAGGGTCGGCCACAATGACACCATCCAGCGAGGTCGTGAGAATGGTATTGGTGCGCTTGTTGGCCCGCGACAAGGCCGCGCCGCGCGCGCGGGCCTTCCGCAGGATCGAAAGCATGTAAAAAATCAACGCGACGAGGGCGCCAAGCAGCATGACCGCAAGGGCCGCCAACCGGATGAGCGTATTGGCGACGTCGGCGCGGCGTTCGTCCGACTTCTGGGCAAACCCTCCTATCCCGACGACCGCGAGCTTGCGCACGTCATTGCGCAGGTTCTTGGCGGTTGTGCCCAGTGTCGGCAGCGCGGACCGCAACGCGGCGTCTGGTCCGTCCATCAGGGGCACTGTTTCATCCAGAAAACTTTGCGTGGCATCGAGCGAGGCCCTAAATGGCGGGTATTCTGTGATCTGCCCATAGACCGGCGAGCCGTGGAGAGATTGAACCCGGCTGTAAAGGATGTCGAACTCCAACCTGATCCGCTCGAGGTCGGGCGTGTCCTGATACCGGGCTTCGATCAGGGCGCCGGTCAGCTCGAGCATTTCCACTTCGATCTGGCTGAGTGTCCATTGGATGTTGTCGGAACTGGCCGAGTTCAGGCGGTTGAGGTTGGTGCGGACCTCGATGGATACAAACACCGCGAGCACGAGCAGAATCCCGGCAAGAAGTGCAAGGAAACTGCCAAGGCGCCAGCCGCGCCGGAATATGGTGATACCGCGCCGCGCCATCAACGCCTGCCCTTGTGTGATCCCGCCGGTTCCGGCGCGGAAACGATTCGGGGGGCGGTAGAGCGAGAGGGCAAAAATCTGCTGGAAGCTGACCGAAGTGTCATGCCGTGAGGTTATTCGAGGACTTCGAGCCTGTCGAGTTGCCAGATGCTCCGGGCATACACGAGCTCCGTGCGGTAGCGCGATGCGGAGTCATACGGGTACACAACCCAGAGCGGCCCCTTGTCCCGTCGGGACATCGGGGCCCCGTCCATTTCATAGGCAATGATCGGGGCATCCGGTTCGAGTTCCGAGATGTCGAATTCGGCGAGGTAGTCGTTGATGGCCCAAGCATCAACAGTGCTGCCTGAAGTCCCCAGACTTTCAAGCAGCACTGCCAATGGTACACCCGTGAACTTACGGACTCCCTCGGTCCATAAGGTGGTTGTCGAGAAGCTGCGCGCGGGAAGCGCCCGCAACATCTCCAGATCGAACTGAGCCGTGTCACCCGAATTCGTCGCGCTTATTTTGCCCGACACGGTCAGAACTACGCGTCCGGTGGGTTTCACCATGGCGTCCTCCGCCAGAGCGGCGGTCGTGAGTGGTAGCATGAGGCAGACGGTCAGGGCGAAAAATACCCATCTCAAAAGGCGCATCTGCTCGGGTCCCTCAATCTTGGTTTATTGAATATGACACAATAGAACAGGTCTTCGGAATTGGGCATAGGGATAATTACCTATCCAAAAGGATAGGTCTGGCGTGATGTGCTATACTGGCACGTATGTTCGCGCGGGTGGTTTTCGGAGGTGACACGTGGTGTCGCGGGCACACAAGTGCCCGGTAACGGCCCGGAAACCGGCCGTTACCGTACAAGCCGGGTGAAATCAGGCCTTTTCCATCTTGATCAGGATGGGGAGACATGCGCTAAAGTGGCGCCATTGTTGAGGGCATCATTTTGAAAATTCTGATTGCAGACGACCATGATTTGTTGCGCGATACTCTTGTCGCTTTTGTGGAAGGGGCGGGCGATATCGAAACCCGGACTGCGCCGGATCTTGGGCAGGCATTGGCATTGATCTCCGCCGAGGGGCCGTTTGACCTTGTGCTTTTGGATTACAACATGCCGGGCATGGACGGGCTGAAAGGCGTGAAGCGCGCGCTGGCACAGGCCGGAGCGCCGCATGTGGCGCTGATTTCGGGCGAGGCGAGCCGTTCGGTTGTGGAGTCGGCGCTGGAGGCCGGGGCCATCGGCTTTGTCCCCAAGACCCTGCCGGCGAAATCATTGGTAAACGCGATCCGTTTCATGGCGATGGGCGAGCAATACGTGCCGGTGGAGTTCATGACCGGCGAGCCGGATGCTTCGTCGCATCCGCTGGCCGAGAAACTGACCGCACGGGAATTGCAGGTGTTGCGAGGTCTGTCCGAAGGCAAGGCCAACAAGGAAATCGCACGGGATCTGGAGCTTTCGGAACCGACGATCAAGCTGCACGTGAAAACGCTCTACCGCAAGATCGGCGCGTCCAACCGGACGCAGGCGGCGTTGGTTGCCCGCGAAGAGGAGCTTTTCTGAGGCGGCAGATTACAGGAGAGACAAGTCGTCATTGCCTCTGGCACTCAATTCCTTCGCGTTTTGCCTGTTCGGGGCTAAGCTGTTCCCGGACGGCGCGTATTCGACAGAGTCGGGGAGAGGTGATGATGCGAATTTCAGGACTGGGCCGGGCTGTGGCGCTGATTGGCTTGTTATGCGGTCCGCTTCAAGCTCAGGAGGCGTCAGAGGCTCAGGAAACGCCAGCGATCGACACGGAAGCCGTTCGTTGGGTGCGGGCGGCAGCGCAGACCGTCGCAGAGCAGCCCAATCTCGCGGTCAACTGGTTCGTCTCGTTCGACGAGGTGGCAGACGGGCGCGAGATCGTGACACATGTGCGCAGCGGAACGGTGCTTTTGGCGCGAGGGCAGGGGTATTACGCCTATGCCGAGCAGGAGCAGGGTACCCGCGAGTTCTTTTTCGATCAGTCCGTATTGACCGTCTACCTGGCAGAGCAGAACGCTTATGTTGATGTGCCATTCCTGGGCTCGTTCGACGATTTGGCCGATCGGATCGCCGCCGAATATGACTCGGCCTTGCCCATCTGGCAGATGCTCGTGACGGATAATGGCGACCGCCTGCTGGAGGGCGTGACAGCGGCGGCGTATCTGGGGGTCAAGCGGTTTGCGGGTCAGACAAGCCACCATATCGCCTTGTCGACCTATGATTTTGACCTTCAGCTATGGGTTTCGGATGCGGAACAGCCCGTACCTCTGATGATGGTGGGGACCGAGCCTTACAAGCAGGGCTGGCCGCAGTTCCGCGCCTATTTCTCGGACTGGGATTTTGACCCGGAGCTGAGCGAAGATGCATTCAGCTTTGTCGCGGATGACGATGCCACCCGCCTTGTCTGGCCCAAGCAGGACGGATTTGACGGAAGCTTCTGGGGGGAGGAATGACATGAAACGCCTGTTTGTCTGGATATTGTCCTTCAGCATCGCCCTGACCCAGGGGCCGGTGGTTTTTGTTGGTGGCTTTGGCGGCCCGGACTTTGCTTTTGCGCAAGGGCGCGTGGCGCCGGGCGCGCGGGGGGGGTATTCGCACCGTCCCGCGAGCCGACCCAGCGGGGCGCGCACACGGCCAGCCGCACGACCAGCGCCGCGGCCCAGTACCCGACCGGCGACGCGGCCGGCGCCCAAGCCGGCAACGCGTCCATCGACGAAGCCTGTGAACAGACCTTCGACGAAACCCGTGAACAGACCGTCGACGAAGCCGGTAACTCGACCGTCAACAAAGCCGGTGAACCGGCCCAGTACGAGACCGGTCGATCGACCGGGTACACGCCCGCCGGGGAGCCGTCCGCCCGGAGCCCGGCCGCCGGGAAGCCGTCCGCCGGGCACACGCCCGCCCGGATACCGCCCGCCGGGGCACCGTCCGCCGGGGTATCGCCCGCCGGGTGGACGCCCGCCGGGATGGCGTCCGCCGGGGCACCGTCCGCCGAACTGGCGTCCGCCGGCGTATCGCCCGCCCTATTACCGCCCGCCGCATCCGCATTGGGGCAGCTATTACTGGTATCCGAGCTGGGGATGGTACTTTACCGCGCTGGTCGCAGGCGCGACGCTGGTCTATGTGACGTCGCTGCCCTCGGACAAGTCGTGCCAGAAGGTGACGGAGAACGGGGAGACACTGTATCTGTGCGACGGGGTGCTTTACCGCGCGACGTACAAAGACGACCAGCAAGTCTATGAAATCGTGTCAGACCCCGAGGAAGAGGCCAATGCCGAGCCGCAAACGGTGATCGGACTGGCGCTGACGTCACCGATGACACGGGGCCAGGTCGTGCGCGATCTGCAGAACCAGCTTGTCGCGGCCGGGTATGACGTTGGGGCCGTCGATGGCGTGTTCGGGTCCGACACGGAAACCGCGATCCTGTGGTTCCAGTATGACAACGGACTGGAGCAGACGGGTTACGTGGACCGGGATACGGCTGAGCTTCTTGGGTTCGACGTTCCGCCTGCCGCACCGTCCGTGGCTGGCGATGCGGCGCCGGATCCGACGCCGGACAGCGCGGCGCCTGATGCGTCAGCCGAAGAGGGCAGTGAGGCTGCGCCGAGCGAGGCCACAAGCGACTGACCAGTGGGCCCGGCACCTGTAGAGGTGTGTGCCGGGCCTGTTGACCTTGGGCCTCAGGAGGACCCTGAGTCCGAAATGCGCCTGCGTTAACTTTTCACAATTTGCCCTCTTTGCAGTCTGATTCGGCCCTGCTATCCTGCCGATAATAAAAAAAGAAATGGCAGGTTATCAGGCAATGGAAACGGGCTTTCGTGGCACGTTTGTCATCTACTGGTCGCAAACAGAAGTGGACGGTCTTGTGGCCGCACCGGAGCAAACGCTGGAAACAGGCGTGGTGTGGTCGTGGCATGGGGACGCGGTACGCGTGGACGGTCCCAATGGGCTTCTGCGACTCGACCAGGGGGAAGAAGGGGCAAACATCCGCAAGCGGGCGGCGCGCATGGTGCGTCGGCTGGTTGGGGCAGCGGTGAACAATACCACCACGGTGGATGATGTGGACGTGGAGGAACCCTTGCTGGAAGGCGGGTTCGTGATCACGGACGGGACAGGCAGCTACACGGCGACGGTGATCGAGGTGCAGGGCAGCGCCCCCCTGTTGATGTTCCTTGATGAACTTCCCCCGAAAAACAAGGACTTGTGGGTCGTCCACCATTCCATGGAAGCCCTGGAAAGCCATCGTGGGGCCACGCCGGAGGGTGGCGTGATCTGTTTCACGCCCGGCACCAGGATCGCAACGCCGGATGGCCCGCGCCGGATTGAAGACCTGCGCGAAGGCGACCGGGTGCTGACCAAGGATAACGGCGCTCAGGAGGTCTGTTGGATCGGCAGCCGACGCATGACCGGCGCGCGGTTGTTCGCAATGCCGAAGCTGCGACCGATCCGGATGCGGCCCGGCGCGCTGGGCATCGAACGCCCTGACGAGGAGCTGATCGTTTCGCCCGAGCACCGGATGCTGGTGAAGGGGGCCGTGGCACGGGCCCTGTTCAACACATCCGAAGTGTTGGTGCAGGCCAAGGATCTTGTGAACGGGTCGACCATCGCGGTGGATCATGCCTTGCGGGAAGTGACTTATGTGCACCTGTTGCTGCCGGGACACGAGGTGATCTGGGCCAACGGGGTCGAGACCGAGAGCTTCCACCCGGCCAGCGCGTCGTTGCAGACGCTTGAGGCCAGGGACCGCGGTCGCCTGCTGCAGATGCTGCCCGGTCTGGCGCATAACCCGCATGAGTACGGGCCATATGCGCGGCGCAACCTGAGCCGGTCAGAGGCGGCAATCCTGATGCATGATGTAGCGTGAGGCGCGCAAAGGTTAACGAACCGGGCGCCCATGGCGCTGCGCGCGGGCCGAATCGCGAGTTCTGGCCTTGGTTAACAGGCAAAACCGCGTTCGGTATTGTGTCGGTATCACATCGGTATTGCGTCGGTATGGAACACCGTCGAGGCCGTGTTTAAGCTGCCGAACGGTGTTTTGAAGTCGATTTAAGGTGTAGTCCGTCCGCGCTTTGCCGTGGTTGAAACAGATCCTTTTGAGTCGTGCGAGAGGCTGGAAAGCCGCGACTTGCGTCTATAGCCTGTGGATACTGTCTCTCGGGGCGCAACACAGGTCAGGCCGGGCATGGAGAAAGAGTCGACACAGGAAAGCTTGGTTGAGGAACTGCGTCGCGGGCTTCAGCGTGAACTGGCGACGCGGCGTATTCTCGAGATCATTCAATCGTCGCGCGACGACGAAGGCCCCGTGTTCGAAGCCATCCTCAGTCAGGCTGTGGACCTGTGTGCCGCCAGCCAGGCGTCGCTGCAACTTGCGAATGCAGCGCGCACGCATTTCGAAATTGCCTCTTACTGGGGATTTGATGAAACGGCCTTTCGCGTGGGCGGCTCTGCGCCCCTGAACAGCGGCCGACCGATCCCTGAGGCCATACGCACCGGCATCACGATCAACATCGCTGATCTGGGCAGCACGGATTTCTACCGGCAGGAAGACCCGGTCATCAAACACGTGGTCGACGTGGAGGGGGTGCGCTCATGGCTGATCGTTCCCCTGATGCACGGGCCGCGGGCCATCGGCGCCATCGCCCTGAGCCGCAAGGAGGTCAGACCGTTTTCAGACGATGAAATTGCGCTCGTTGAAACCTTTGCGGCGCAGGCGGTCATCGCTATCGAAAACGTCGGCCAATTTCGAGAGGTGCAGACCCGGCTTGAACGCGAGCGTGCGACCGGCGAGGTGCTGCGGGTGATCAGTCGCAGTCGGAGCGATGACCTGCCCGTCTTTGATGTCATCCTGCGCAGTGCTGCGCGGCTTTGTGATGCGCAACTCGCGGATCTGGATCTTGTCGACGAAGACAGTCAGACCCTGCGCGAAGTGGCGACCTGGGGCCCAAGCGAACGGGTGACACCGTCGAGCCACTGGGTCTGGCCGCTCGACAGTGACTTACTGCATGTTGGCGCGGTGCGCGACGGCAAGGTCGCGCAGGTGGCTGACCTGCGCGAGACAGATCGCTACCGCGCGGGTGATCCCATGACACGGGCAGTGGTTGACGACGAAGGCATCCGCGCCTTTCTTGCCGTCCCGCTGATATCCAGCCAGAAGAGTCTGGGGTGCCTGGTGCTGTTCCGCAAAGAGCCGATCCCTTTTGCCGAGGATCAGATTGCGTTGGTTGAAACCTTTGCCGCACAGGCCGTGATCGCCATCGAGAACGTGCGGCAGTTTCGGGCGCTTGAGACGTTGAACGCCGAACTGGCGGACCGGGTCGAGACACAGGTTGCCGAGATCGAGCGGATGGGGCGGCTCAAGCGCTTTCTGCCTGCCGCCGTGGCCGATACGGTCGTGTCCTCGGGATCGGAGAAGATGCTGAAGAGCCATCGGGCGCTTCTGGGGGTGCTGTTTTGTGACATTCGCGGTTTTACGGCGTTTTGCGAGACCGCCGAGCCGGAAGAAACCATCGAAGTTCTGCAAACCTATCATCAGGAGATGGGCAAGCTGATCAATGCACATGGGGCCGGGGTGGATCATCGTATGGGGGATGGGATCATGGTGCTTTTCAATGATCCGCTGCCCTGTGAAGACCCTGCGGGCGATGCCGTGCGGCTGGCTGTGGCGATGCGTGGCCGCATGGTCGAGCTGTGCCGGACATGGAAGCGCATGGGCTACCGGCTGGGGTTTGGGGTTGGCGTGTCGCTTGGATATGCGACCGTGGGCATGGTCGGGTTCGAGGGGCGGTCGGACTACACCGCTTCGGGCACGGCGATCAATATCGGCTCGCGCTTGTGCGAAATGGCAAAGGACGGGGAAATCCTCTTGAGCACGCGCGCGGCCATCGCCGTGGAGGATGATTTTCCGTCTGTTTCGGTTGGGAATGTCACGCTCAAGGGCATCCGGGAACCGATTGAGGTTTTCAGGTTGTCCGACGGCGTAACGGTTTGAAACCTTGCTCCCGTACGATGTCAGTTTTCGGGAATGCCTGCCTGAACCAATGCCTTGGCGTATCGATCAACAAAATTCTGGTTCTTGTACTGCCAGCGGAGCTGGCGAGCGTTGGCCGCGCTGGCGTGCGGGACGCGTTCCAAGAAATCTTTCGCCCGGCTTCTGGCCTCTTCGATGTTGCCCTGAAAAACCGCAACGGCCACGAGCATGCTGGCAGCAAAGGGCTTGGCCCTTACATCCTTGGTATCGGAAGCCAGCACCTCACGCGCCAGACGTTCGGCGTCTTTGTAACGACCCAGTTCGAGGCGCGCGAAATTGACGGGCGCGGGGAGCCACTCGGGGTAATCCGGCTCAAGACGCATACCCAGTTCCATAAGCTGTAGCCCCTCGCGCGGTTGCCCGCTTGCTGCCTTGGTCCACCCGCCAATGGCGTTTGCTTCGGCGCTGCCCGGTGACAGGGCCAGCGCCTTGTCGGCAAAAACGATGGCCTTGGCGTGCAGCTTGTTTTCAAGGGCCAGAACAGCGGCAAGCGTGTAGGCCTCGGAGAACTCTTGCGCTGCCAGCGCCTTGTCCACAAAACGTTGTGCCGTGGCCAAGTCCTTGGAACGATCCTGGCTGAGGCCGATGATGACTTTTTGCCAGTGCAGCCAACCCATCAGGTAATTGGCAAAGGCCTGCTCCGGGTTCTTGCGAAGCAGATTTTGATAGATCCGGCCGGCGTTGGCGTGACCCTCGGGGCTGAATTTCTGGAACTCGGCGCGCCCGTTAATGACCTGAACATAGTTTTCAAACCCGCCGGCCAGTTCGATCCAGCTTCTTGTGTCTTCGCCGAGCGTGAGCGAGACCGACATTTCTTCGAAGACCTGACGCGAAATCGTGTCTTGCAGGTCAAAAAGGTCGTCAAGTGTGCTGACGCGTTGCAGCGACCAGATCTGCTCCCCCTTGATCGCGTCCGCGAGTTCTGCCGTGACGCGTAGTTTTTCCCCGAGGCTGACCACGGACCCGCTGAGGATGTAGCGCACACCGAGGTCGCTGGCGATTTGGGCGGGGTCGGGCTTCTGGTCCTTGTAGGCAAAGGTTGTCGAGCGTGACAGGACGACCATGTCCGGGGAAAGAGAAAGCGTGGAAATGATGCTTTCGGAAATGGCGTCAGCGATCCAGTCCCGACCATTGGCATCACCCGTCATTGTGAAGGGCAGTACCGCGATCGACGGGTTGCTGGGCAGTTCCAGCGCCATGTCCGCCGGGTCAACCGGTTCAAAATCGGACGGGGTATGCAACCACCAGAAGCCGCCCAATAGCAGACCGATCGAAATGACAAGAACGAGGGCAGCCAGACTCCATTTACGTTGGCGCGTCATCGGGGTTTTGGCTTTGATCCCGCCCTGAGCCGGATCGAGCAAGATACGCCATGCGCGGATGGGGCGCGCGATGTTTTTGACCTGCACTTCATTCAGGTCTTCAAACCCGACATCCGTCACGCCGCGCAATTGATTATAGGCGTCACCGGAGAGGCAAATGCCGCCGGGGTGCGCCAGTGCTTCGAGGCGCGCGGCGATGTTGACGCCGTCGCCATGGATGTCGCCGTCTTCGTGGAAGACATCGCCAAGGTGGATTCCGATGCGGTACTCAATACGCGTCTCCGGCGCGTGATCGACCTCTCGCAGGGCCATTTCGCGTTGAATTTCCACGGCGCAGGAGACGGCCTCGACCACGCTGGGAAACTCCGCGAGCAACCCGTCCCCGGTTGTCTTGACCACGCGACCCTTGTGGGCGGTCAGGGAAGGATCAATGAGCGCGGACCTGTGGGCCTTCTGTCGCAAAATAGTACCCGACTCGTCCTGTTCCATCAGGCGCGAGTAGCCGACCATGTCGGCAACAAGGATCGCGGTCAATCGTCGTTCCAAGTGTACCCTCTCTGCGGGCAGTGTATATTGGTTCGGCCCAAAAGCCCAATGATAAGGGGGGGCTGCGCAGATGGAATTGCAGGCGACGCAGCAAAAGCGCATAGGACGCTTGACTCCCCCGCAGGCTGCTGTATACGCGCGGCTTCATTGGTGTTGGTGGCCCTCGCAAGAGGATGCCTGTCATGTCGGCCAAATCCGGCAAGAGGACAACGCCCTTCGAAACCTGAACGAAGGAGATCAGCCGTGACCAAACGCACGTCTGCCAAGTACAAAATCGATCGCCGCATGGGCGAAAACATCTGGGGTCGCCCCAAATCCCCCGTCAACCGTCGTGACTATGGCCCCGGCCAGCACGGTCAGCGCCGCAAGGGCAAACTGTCGGACTTCGGAACCCAGCTGCGCGCCAAGCAGAAGCTCAAGGGCTACTATGGCGACATGACCGAGAAAATGTTCCGCCGCATCTATGCCGAAGCCGAGCGTGTCAAAGGCGACACCGGTGAAAACCTGATCGGTCTGCTGGAACGCCGCCTGGACGCAGTTGTTTACCGCGCCAAATTCGTGCCGACCGTGTTCGCAGCACGTCAGTTCGTGAACCACGGCCATGTTCTGGTCAACGGTAAGCGCGTCAACATCCCCTCCTACCGTGTGAAAGAGGGTGACGTGGTTGAAGTGCGTGACAAGTCCAAGCAACTCGCCGTTGTTCTGGAAGCTGTTCAGCTGGCCGAGCGTGATGTTCCGGATTACATCGACGCCGACCACTCGAAAATGACCGCCACCTTCGTGCGCACCCCCGGCCTGTCGGACGTGCCGTACCCGGTGATGATGGAACCGAACCTCGTGGTCGAATTCTACGCGAAGAACTAATCTTCGCCTGCACCAGCAAACAAAAAGAAACCCGCTGCGATGTCGCAGCGGGTTTTTTTTGTGGTTGTGATGACGGGTATCAGCCGTCCTCTTCGGCTTTCTCTTCTTCTTCCAGCTTGCGCTGGGTTTCGCGCATCACGCGCAGGCGTTCCTGGTCGGCGACGGCGGCATAGACGATGTCGGGATTGACGATCTTGGGCGGCAGTTCCTGACCGCGATTGGCCATCTCTACGCCTTCGATCTCGACCGATTCCTCGTAGGAGCGCACCTTGACCTGTGTGCCGAGGTCGACGCGGTCGGCGAGGTGAATGACATCCTGATTGAACATGCGGATGCAACCGGCGGAATTGGCGTTGCCGATGGATTCCATGTCATTGGTGCCGTGGATGCGATAACGCGTGTCCTTTCCGCCACGATAGAGGTAAAGGGCACGGGCGCCGAGCGGGCTGGCCACGCCGCCGGGAATGCCGCGGGCGAAGGGGCCGTAGACCTCGGGTTCGGTCCTGAGCATGTTGGCGGTCGGGGTCCAGCCGGGCCATTCTTCCTTGCGCCTGATCACGCCTTCGCCCTTGAAGCCGCGCCCCTCGCGGCCCACGGCGACCGGGTAACGCGTCGCGGTGCCGTCGTCTTCGACGTAGTAGAGGAACTTTGCATAGGGATCGACCACGATGGTGCCAGGCTCTTCTTCGCCCTCATAGGGGAGGATGGTGCGGCGGTTGGGGGCCTCGAGGTATTCGGGCGGCACTTCGGGCAAGGTAATGTCGCCGTCGATGAAGCTGGCATAGGCGTCCGGGGTCTTGGCCTGGGGATCGGCGCAGGCCGCGATCAGGGTGAGGCAGAAACAGGCAAATAGGGCGCGGAGTGTCGGGAAGGTCATAAATGTCTTTCTGAAGATGTATTCCGGGGCGGCTGGTATGAGCAGGTTAGGGGGATCACGGCATTCATCGCAAGAGCGGAGTGTGCCACGGCCGGCGGTAAAGTAGTGCGGTGTGTTCGGCGGGCGCGACAGGATGTCCCGCGCAGGTGCCCGAAGCACCAACGGAAATGGGATCAGGGCAGGGCGGCGTTGCCAACAAGGCGCATTTGCACCTCAATGCGGCGTTCCCTGCTTTCCAATACGATGGCGCAGGGCTAAACAGCGTGGCGTAGCAGGAGAGTTTATTGATGCCCCGTATTAAGCCGCAGCCCGGTATTCTGGATATCGAATTGTATGTTGGCGGATCGTCCAGTGTTGAGGGCGTGTCCGACGTGGTCAAGTTGTCGTCGAACGAGAACCCGTTCGGGAGCTCGGACGTGGTGAAACAGACCCACGCCAAGACCGGCCACGCGCTGCATCGTTACCCGAATACGGACCATGCCAGCCTGCGTGCGGCGATTGCCGAGGTGCACAAGCTCGATGCCGAACGCATCATTTGCGGGGTCGGGTCGGACGAGGTGTTGCAATTCGTGACGCAAGCCTATGCGGGCGTGGGTGACGAGGTGGTTTACACCGAGCACGGGTTTTCCATGTATCCCATTCTGGCGCGCATGGTCGGGGCAACCCCGGTCAAAGTGGCCGAACGTGAGCGGATCGTGGATGTGGATGCGATCCTCGCGGCCTGTACCAAGAAGACCAAGATCGTGTTTATCGCTAACCCGGCCAACCCGACGGGGACGATGATCGGCACGGCCGAGGTGGCGCGTCTGGCGGACGGTCTGCCCGAGGGGGCGATCCTTGTGCATGACGGGGCCTATACCGAGTATGTCGAAGGGCATGACGGCGGTGCGGCCTTGGTGGAATCGCGTGACAACGTGGTGATGACGCGGACCTTTTCCAAGATCTACGGGCTGGGTGGGTTGCGCGTCGGCTGGGGCTATGCGCCGAAAGAGATCATCGACGTGCTGAACCGGCTGCGCCAGCCGTTCAACCTCTCGACCGTTCAGCTGACGGTGGCGGAGGCGGCAGTGCGGGATCAGGCATGGGTCGAGAAATGCCGCAGCGAGAACACCCGCCTGCGCGCGTGGCTGGCCGAGGCGCTGGCCGAGCTGGGGGTGCCGTCGGACACCTCGACCGCCAACTTCATCCTGGCGCGTTTCGCGGATCAGGAAGAGGCCGAAGCCTGTGACGATTACCTCAAATCGCAGGGCATCATCGTGCGCCGGGTGGCGGGGTACGGCCTGCCCAACTGTCTGCGGATCACCGTGGGTGACGAGGCCGGGTGCCGCCGGGTCGCACATGCGATTGGCCAATTCAAGGACGGTGCGCGATGACCCGGATTTATGATCGCGTCGCGCTGATCGGGCTGGGGCTGATTGCCTCGTCGATGTATTGGGCCATCAAGCGCGGTGGTCTCGTGGGCGAGGTGACGGGCTATGCCCGGACCGAGGCGACCCGCGAGAAGGCGCGCGAGATCGGTTTGTGTGACCGGGTGTGCGACAGCGCCGCCGAAGCGGCCGAAGGCGCGGACCTCGTGGTTCTGTGCGTGCCGGTTGGTGCGATGGGGGCCGTGGCCGAAGAGATTGCGCCCGTGCTTAAACCCGGTGCGACCGTGTCGGATGTGGGGTCGGTCAAGCGGTCGGTGATCGAGGCGGTGGCGCCGCATCTGCCGGAAGGGGTGCATTTCGTGCCCGCGCACCCCTTGGCCGGGACCGAGCATTCCGGGCCGGAATCGGGGTTTGCCGAGCTGTTTGACAACCGCTGGTGCATCATTGTGCCGTCGGATGAGGACACCGATGCCGAAGCGGTTGCGACCTTGCGCGCGCTTTGGGAGGGGATGGGCGCCAATGTCGACGAGATGGACGCGGATCATCATGACCTTGTGCTTGCCGTGACCAGCCACACGCCGCACCTGATCGCCTATACGATGGTGGGGGTCGCGGATGACCTGCGCCGGGTGACGGATAGCGAAGTCATCAAGTATTCCGCCGCCGGTTTCAGGGATTTCACCCGGATCGCAGCAAGTGATCCGACCATGTGGCGGGACGTGTTCCTGACCAACAAGGACGCAACGCTGGAGATTCTCGGGCGGTTCACCGAAGAGCTTTTCGCGTTGCAGCGGGCCATTCGCACGGGTGACGGCGATCACCTGTTTGAGTATTTCACCCATACCCGCGCCATTCGCCGGGGCATCATCGAAGCCGGGCAGGATACCGACGCGCCCGATTTCGGACGGGGAGCACCGCGCAAATGAGGGGGCGGGCCGCGATAACGGCCTGTATCATAGCCGGACTCTGCCTGATGGATGCGGCATTTGCCGGGGCGCCGACGCGGTCGTTGCGCCCCGTGACGCGGGAGCACGTGTTCCCGGTGGCCTTGCCCAGTTTCGCGCCGGACCGTTCGGTGCGGCCGGTGCCGCGCCCGGATCGCCAATCACGCAAGGTGGCTGCGGCGGCGGCAGTGGCCCCGGCGGCCCCGGTGGCTAAGAAAAAGCCGGACATCAAGCCCGCGCCGACGCAGCCGTTCGACCCGCTGGAGGCGGCCATGCCGCAGCGCGATGGGCTTGATGCGAAGCCCTCCAAAGAGGGCAAGAATGTCGGCAATGGCATGGTGCGCCTGTGCCGGGACCGCAAGCTGATCGGCAAGGAGATCGCACCGGTGCCCGCGCGTGTTGCAGGCTGTGGCATTTCCAAGGGCGCCATCCAGCTTTACGAGGTGAATGGCGTCAAGCTCAGCACCCCGGCGGTGATGCGCTGTGAGACGGCGCAATCGCTCAGCAAGTGGATCGAGAATGGTGTGGAGCCAGCGGTCAAGCGCTATGGCGGCGGGGTGGTCGAGTTGAAGGTGGCCGCCGGCTATGCCTGCCGGACCCGCAACAACCGTAAGGGCGCGAAGATTTCGGAACATGGCAAGGGCAATGCGATCGACATCTCGGCGTTCCGGTTGAAGAACGGGGACGAGATTTCCGTGCTGAAGGACTGGGGCGGCGGCAAGAAGGGACGCATTCTCAAGAAGATGCACAAGAACGCCTGTGGCCCGTTCGGCACGGTGTTGGGGCCGCGCGCGGATCGCTACCATAAGGATCATTTCCATCTGGACGTCGCGCGCCACCGGGGCGGGCCCTATTGCCGATAGGTTGACGGCCCCGCTGTCATGCACAGGCGTTCAGTGCAGGCGGATGATCGGGGCCGGGGCGATGGGCACCGGACCGAGGCGGGTGGCGCCGTTTTTGAAGGTCAGCGGAATGTCGAGTTGGGCGCTGTTCCCGGCCAGTTGAGACGCAAGGTCGAGCGCGCCTTCGACCGTGTCGAGGATGGCCGGAGAAACCTGCCCGGACGCGCGCGCCACGGCGATGATTTCACGCCAGTTGACCGCGCGTATGGTGATCGTGCCTGTGGGATAACCGAGGCTGTCGACGCTCACCTTGCCTGCCGCATTGAGTTCGAGATCGCCCCATTTGGCCTCGGCCAGAGCGAGGTTGATTTCCCTGGGCTGGGGGCGGCTGTCTTCGATGGCGGTGCGGTCCCAAGCGCGATCAAAGGTGACGGTCACGTCCGCCCGCAGGGCCGAAAAGCTGCGTGGCAGGTCGGCACCGGAGGGCAGGGCATAGGCAACGGGGGGCGCGAAATCCTGTGTTTGCAGGGCGAGGCGATAGGTGGCTTCGGACTCGGGTTGGGCGTGCATGGCGAGGTTCAGGGCGGCAGCCGACATTTGCCAGTCGCGCGAAGAGGATAGGGTCAGCCCCTCGACCACGACGTTCGTGCGTTCGAGTGTCAGCGCTGAGTCCGGGCGCAGCACGAGCGAGGCGCGCATGTCCGTGCTGTTCAGGGTCAGTTTCTCGGACGGGGTGGACAGGGTTTGCGCATGCGGCCAGACGGCGATGACATGGGTCGGGCGATAACTCAGCGCAAAAATCTGAAAGAAAGGCGCATCCCACGCGACCGAGGTGCCGGGATCGGCAAGGGTCAGATTGGTGAAGGTGGTGTCAAATCGGTTGGGAAAGCCACGCGTGGCGCGATCGTCATACTCGGCCACCCAGCCTTCGGCGCGCCGTTCTTCGAACCAGATGTCGAACCCCTTGGTCAAGCCCCAGTGCCCGGCCAGCCAGTAGCCCGACCAGGCCGCCGCCAGCACGGCGATCAACACGACAAGACGTTTCATCATGGCAAGGCCCCTTTTCCCAGCGCTGTGATTGGTGTTTAACGGCGCGCAACGTCAAGGACCAGAGGCAGAACATGTGGGTTTTTGGATACGGGTCGCTCTTGTGGAACCCCGGTTTCGAGTATCAGGAAAAGGCGATTGCCAGCCTGCCGGGGTGGCATCGCAGCTTTTGCATGCGCTCGATCCATCATCGCGGCACGGTGGACAAACCGGGGCTGGTGCTGGCGCTGGATGCGATGGCGGGCGCGCATTGCCAGGGGCTGGCGCTTTCGGTGGCGCCCGAGCACCGGGACACGACGCTGGATTACCTGCGTGAGCGCGAACTGGTCAGTTCGGCCTATCTGGAAAAGATGCTGCACATTGATCTGGCGGACGGGCGCAAGGTTGAAGCCGTGACCTATGTGATCGACCCGGATCATGTCCAGTATTGCCATCTGGAACTGGAAGAACAGGCGCAGATCATTGCCACGGCGGTGGGTGGGCGGGGGCCGAACACCGATTACCTGCACAACACCGCCAGCCACCTTTGGGAGCTGGGGATCGAGGATGCGGAACTTGACTGGCTTTCGGCGCGGGTGCGCGAATTGACAGCGGTTTGAGTGCGTCGCGGCGGCGCGGCGCAATAAAACTTGGCAGGGCAAGCCGTTGCCAGTAGGGTGACGGCAGAAAAAACAAGTGTCAGGATCCGTCCACATGGACCAGCCAGACCGAAAAATCGAGCCGCGTTTCTCTCAACCGTTCCGACAGATCATCCTGATGTTGGTCGTGCTTGGGCTGACCGGGCTGTTGGTCTATGTCGCGTTGCCACGGGTCATGCCCGTGTTCATCGCCAACCCCTATCTTAATGGGTTCATTGCCTTTGTCTTCCTGATCGGGGTGCTGGCCTGTTTCTGGCAGGTGTTTTCTCTGATCAACTCGGTGCGCTGGATTGAAAGCTTTGCCGGGCTGCGGGAGGGGTATGAAGAGTACCAAGCGCCGCAACTTCTGGCACCTTTGGCGGCGCTGTTGCGCACGCGCGGTGCGCATAGCCAGATCAGCGCAACGAGCACGCGGTCGATCCTCGATTCGGTTGCGACACGCATCGACGAGGGGCGTGAAATCACGCGTTACCTCGTCAACATGTTGATTTTCCTTGGCCTTCTTGGAACTTTCTATGGGCTTGCCACCACGGTGCCGGCGGTGGTCGACACGATCCGCAGTCTTGCGCCGCAGGAAGGCGAGGGCGGTGTCGAGGTGTTTTCGCGCCTGATGACCGGGCTTGAGGCGCAGTTGGGGGGCATGGGCATCGCCTTTGCCTCGTCGCTGTTGGGGCTGGCCGGATCGCTGATCGTTGGGCTCTTGGAACTGTTTGCGGGACACGGGCAGAACCGGTTTTATCGCGAACTGGAAGAATGGCTGAGTTCAATCACGCGGGTCGGGTTCTCGTCGGGCGACGGGGAAGGCGGCGAACAGCAGGCCGTGGGCATGGCCTTTGACCACATGGCGCAGCAGATGGAAGCGATGCAGCTGAGCTTTGCCGCTGCCATGGGAAGCCGCGAAGACGCGGATGAGCGGCTGTCGCAACTGGCCGAAGCGATCCACCGGATGACGGATCGGATGGAGACGCAGGCCCCGACCACGCAGGCGCTTTTGCGAGTGGCCGAAGGACAGGAGCGGCTGTTGCATGTGCTCGAAGAGCGCGATGACACAGACGGCGGTATTGATGCCGAAAGCCGCATGCGGCTGCGGTCGATAGACGTGCAGATGCTCCGAATTCTTGAAGAGATTTCCGCCGGACGTCAGGAGACCATGGCCGAACTGCGCAGTGATCTGGCCGGGTTGCAGCGTCAGTTGCGCAGCATGGCCCGCGCGCAGGTCAGCGATCCGGCAAAGCCCGCGGGCAAGCTGCGCCCTAAGCCGGGGACCGACGCGCAGGACGGCGGCGGGCAGGAGGGCTGATCCATGGCCCTTTCCCGGCGCACCGGACAGCGGTTTCAGGCCTCGATCTGGCCCGGTTTCGTGGATGCGATGACCGGGTTGTTGCTCGTACTGATGTTCGTGCTGACGATTTTCATGATCGTGCAGTTCGTGCTTCGGGAGACCATCACCGGACAGGAAGATGAGCTGAACGCGCTTGAGGCCGAGGTGCTGGCGCTGGCGGATGCACTTGGGCTTGAGCGATCACGTACGGAGGCTTTGGAAACCGAAGTCGGCGGGTTGAAGGCGACACTCGACAGCAGTGAAACGCAGGTGCGCGAGCAGGAGGCGTTGATTGCCGCGTTGTCGGCTGAGCGTGAGGCGCAGGATGCAGCACTGTCGGCGGCTCAGGCGCGGATCACCAGTTTTGAAACGCAGGTGGCGGCGTTGTTGGCGCAGCGGGAAGAGGCGCTTGGCACGATTGCCGATCTTGAGGCGCGGCGGGATGAGCTGTCTGCCGAACGGGCTGCATTGATTGATGAGCGCGAGGCGCTCAACCTTGCCTTGGCGCAGGCGCGCGACGAGATCGACGTGCAGACCGAGGCCGCGCGGCTTTTGGCAGCGCGGCGCGAGGCGTTGCAGGCGCTTGTGGAGGAGTTGAACGGCAAGCTGGCCGAGAGTGAGGCGCGGGAAGAGGAACTGACTGCGCGGGTAGGCAATCTTGAAGATCAGCTGTCCGAGGAAGAGGCGGCGCGGCTGGTCGAGGCGGCGGCGGCCGAGGCGCTGCGCGAGCGTTTGAAGAATGCGGATGCGGAGCTGACGGCGATGACGTTGGCGCTGGAGGAACAGCGCCGCAAGGCCGAAGAAACGCTGACCATGCTGGCTGCGGCGCGGGCGGCGCAGGAGGATCTGGACCTGAAACTGGCGGCGGCGCTGGTCGAAGGGCAGGACGTGTCGGAAGACCTTGCCGAAGCGATGGTACGGCTGGCGGCAGTGGAAGCGGCTTTGGCGGAGCGCGAACAGGAGCTGGCGGCGGCGCGGGGTGAGCTGGAAGGCGCGCTTGCGGCCCGCGAGGAACTGGCGGCACAGCTCGCGCGGGCGGTGCTGGCGCTGGAAACGGCGCAGAGTTCGGCCACCGCACAGTCCGAAGAATTGGCCTCGGTGCGGGCCGAGTTGACGGCGGCCTTGCTCGACCTTGAAAAGGGGAATGAAACGCTGGCGGATTTGCAGGCGCGGCTGGCGACGGAAGAGGCGGCGCGGGCCACCGCGGAGGCGGCTGCGGGACAGACCGAGATACAGTTGCGCAGCGATCTTGAGGCGCTGGAGGCGCGTTTGTCCGAAGCCCTTGCGGCGAAGCTGGCGGCAGAGAACCGGGCGGAGCAGGCGGAAAACACGGGCGCGGGGCTGGAAGAGGCGTTGAAAACGCTGGAAGAACGGCTGGCGGCGGCGGTGGCGGCGCAGCAGGTTCTCGAAGCGGATCTGGCCGCGACACAGGAGAACGCGACATCCCTGCGCGAGCGGTTGGCGGCAGCCTTGGCGGCCAAGCTGGCGGCAGAGGCCAAGCTGCGCGACGCCGAGGATGTGGAGCGGCAGTTGGCGGCGGCGCTCGCGGCCAAGAAGGCTGCCGAGGGCAGTTCGGAAGATGCCTTGAGCGCAGCGCAAGAGCGTGAGGCGCTGTTGCGGGCGGCGAACGAGGCGCTCGCACAGGAAGAGGCGCGATCAGCCGAAGGCCTGCGCAAGATCGAGGCTTTGAACCAGCAGATTGGCGCGCTCAGGTCGCAATTGTCGAGCCTGCAGGCATTGCTGGATGACTATAAAGAGCGCGATGCGGCGGCGCGGGTACAGCTTGAAACACTGGGCAGTGACCTCAACGCGGCATTGGCGCGGGCGGCGGCGGAAGAACGCAAGCGGCGCCAGTTGGAAGAAGAAGAGCGCAAGCGGCTTGAAGCGGAAAAGGCCGATCTTGAGGCGCAGACCAAGGATCTGGCCCAGTATCGTTCGGAGTTCTTCGGGCGGTTGCGGCAGGTTCTGGGTGATCAGGAAGGTGTGCGCATCGTCGGGGACCGGTTTGTGTTTGCCTCTGAGGTGTTGTTCCCGCCGGGCGGGGCGGATCTGTCGGTGGAAGGGGAGGCCGAGATTGCCAAGGTGGCGGCGATTCTGAAGGCGGTCGCGGATGAAATCCCCGAGGGGATCGACTGGATTATCCGTGTGGACGGGCACACGGACAACGTGCCGATCCTTGGCGGACGGTTTGCGGATAACTGGGAGCTGAGCCAGGCGCGGGCGCTGTCGGTTGTGCGGTACATGATCGAGGCGCTCGGGATTGCGCCCTATCGCCTGTCGGCCAACGGGTTCGGGGAATACCAGCCGGTCGACTTTGACGACACGCCCGAGGCGCGGGCCAAGAACCGGCGGATCGAGTTGAAATTCACCGAGCGGTAATGGGGGTGGTCATTCGACGGTGAGGGTCAGGCTCTGGCTGTCGAGCGGCTGTTGATCGCGGTAGAGGGTCGCGGTGCCGGTATAGGTCCCCGGTTGCCAGCCGCCAGCGGGTGTGCGTTTGCCGATGGCGCGAAAATACTGGGCCTGCGTTTTGTCGAGATCGACGGATTGCGCAACGACCCGATTGGCTGGGCCGTTGATCGTGATGTCGAGGCGATCGCCCGCGCGGCTCCCGAATCCGTAGGCGTAAAGCACCAATGCAGGCGCGTTGGGCGGCAGGGTGGTCTGGGCGATCTGGCCGGATTTGACCTGATCAAAGCTGGGAATGGCGGTGGTGAAGCCAAGGGCGATCAGGCCGCCGGGCGAATAGGCGAGGGGATCGGCCCAGAGGGTTTTGTCACTGGCGCCACATGTGTCATTGGCGCCGGGCTGAAACGGGTCGATCACGGTGCCGTTGTGGCGCACGGAAATGTGGACATGCGGGAATTGGGTGCGGCCTGACAGCCCGACCTGTCCGAGGGTATCGCCGGTCTCAACGGTCTGGCCCTTGGTGACGGAAATGCTGCCCTGTTTCATGTGGCAGTATTGGGTGACCCAGCCATCGCCGTGATCAATAGCGACACCGTTGCCGCATTCGCGCCCCTCGACAGAAGCGAGGGTATCGTTGGTGATGGCACGGTCGACCATACCGTCGCGGGTTCCGACAACCACGCCCCCGGCCGAGGCCAGCACGTTTACCCCGGCCTGCATGGTGGCAATGGAAGGTAGCGCAAAATCGGTGCCCTTGTGCCCATCATAGCTGAGCGGGCCACAGGTGAAATCGCGGGTGCCGGGGCCCGGGTCGGTATCGACGTAATTCTGCAGAAAACAGGTTTCGCCCAGCTCGCAGTCGATGGGCAGAGACAAAAACGGCGCCCCGATGGCTGATGAGGCCAGGAGGGCGCCGCAAAGAGCTGTGGTCAGCGTGCGCATCAATCCGCGGTAAGGAGCGGTGGCTTCTTTCCGGTGATCCGGGGACTATCGGGGCCGGAAATCTCCAGTTCGAGGTTGCCATCCTTGACCTTGACCTTGACGACACCACCCTTGGCCAGCTTGCCAAAGAGCAGTTCCTCGGCCAGCGGTTTCTTGATGTGTTCCTGAATGGTGCGGCCCAGCGGACGTGCGCCCATCTTCTCGTCATAGCCCCGGTCGGCCAGCCATTCGGCGGCCTTGCGGGTGAGTTCGATGGTGACGTTGCGATCCAGTAGCTGCGCTTCAAGCTGGAGGACGAATTTCTCGACCACCTGCAGGATGACTTCCTTGGGCAAGGGCGCGAAGGAAATCACCGCGTCCAGACGGTTGCGGAATTCGGGCGTGAAGGTGCGCTCGATGGCGGCGGTATCCTCGCCCTCGCGCCGATCGCGGCCAAAGCCGATGGCCGCCTTGGCCTGTTCAGCAGCACCCGCGTTCGAGGTCATGATCAGGACCACGTTGCGGAAGGAAACGGTGCGCCCGTTGTGGTCGGTCAGCTCGCCGTGGTCCATCACCTGCAAAAGGATGTTGTAGACATCGGGGTGCGCCTTTTCGATTTCGTCCAGAAGCAGCACGCAATGCGGATGCTGGTCGACGCCGTCGGTCAGAAGGCCGCCCTGGTCAAAGCCGACATAGCCCGGAGGCGCGCCGATCAGACGGGAAACCGCGTGTTTCTCCATGTATTCGGACATGTCGAAGCGGAGCAGTTCCACGCCCAACGTATCGGCCAGCTGTTTGGCGACCTCGGTCTTACCAACGCCGGTGGGGCCGGCAAAAAGATAGTTGCCGATGGGTTTTTCCGGCTCGCGCAGACCCGCACGGGCGAGCTTGATGGCCGAAGACAGAGCCTCGATGGCATTGTCCTGACCAAAGACCACGCGTTTGAGCGATTTTTCGAGATCCTTGAGCACCTCGGCATCGTCCTTGGACACGTTCTTGGGCGGGATGCGGGCAATCTTGGCGATCACGCCTTCGATTTCCTTCACGCCGATGGTCTTGCGCCGTTTGGAGGCCGCCACGAGATGCTGTGCCGCGCCCGCTTCGTCGATCACGTCAATCGCCTTGTCCGGCAGCTTGCGATCGTTGATGTAGCGCGCCGACAGTTCCACCGCCGATTTGATTGCGTCGGCGGTGTATTTCACGGAATGGTGTTCCTCGAAATACTCCTTAAGGCCCCGGAGGATCTTGATCGTGTCTTCGACCGTGGGTTCGTTCACGTCGATCTTCTGGAACCGGCGCGACAGGGCGCGGTCTTTTTCGAAGTGCTGACGGAACTCCTTGTAGGTGGTGGAGCCCATGGTGCGCAGCTTGCCGCCCTGCAGGGCGGGTTTCAGGAGGTTGGAGGCGTCCATGGCCCCGCCGGAGGTCGCGCCAGCGCCGATCACGGTGTGAATCTCGTCAATGAAGAGAACCGCGTCGGGGTGTTCCTCAAGCTCGGTCACGACCGCCTTCAGACGTTCTTCGAAGTCACCGCGATAGCGGGTGCCCGCCAGCAACGCGCCCATATCGAGCGAATAGATTGTGGTGTTGGACAGCACTTCGGGCGTTTCGCCCGAGACCACCTTGCGCGCGAGACCTTCGGCAATGGCGGTTTTACCAACGCCGGGGTCGCCCACCAGAAGCGGGTTGTTCTTGCGACGGCGGCAGAGCACCTGAATGCAGCGCTCGACCTCGTGGTCGCGCCCGATCAGCGGGTCGACATCGCCCTTCATCGCCTTGGCATTGAGGTCGACGCAATATTTGGCCAGTGCGCTTTCCTTCTTGTCGCCCTCGACATGATGGGTCGACTGTTCTTCGGCCTCGTCCTGCGCGCCGGTGATGGGGCGGGCTTCGCCAAAAGCGGGATCCTTGGCAACGCCATGTGCGATGTAGTTCACCGCGTCATAGCGGGTCATGTCCTGTTCCTGCAGGAAATAGGCCGCGTTGGATTCGCGTTCGGCAAAGATCGCCACGAGGACGTTTGCACCGGTCACTTCAGTCCGGCCAGAAGACTGAACGTGAATGGCGGCGCGCTGGATCACGCGCTGGAACGCGGCGGTGGGGACGGCTTCGGACCCCTCGATATCGGTAACGAGGTTAGACAGATCCTCATCAATGAACTCCAGCAGCGTCTGGCGCAGCTCGTCGACATTGACCGAGCAGGCCTGCATCACGCGCAGGGCATCGGGTTCGTCCAGCAACGACAGAAGGAGGTGTTCCAGCGTGGCAAATTCATGGCGCCGCTGGTTGGCCTGTGCCAGCGCGGCGTGGATGGCTTGTTCAAGCGTATTCGAGAATGAAGGCACTGCTCTCGTGCTCCTTCCGTTTCTGGGGCGCGGGGGGACGAGGCCCCACCAACACCATTGGCCTCATAAGTTAAAGTTTGGTCGATCTGGCCCGGTCTTCAAGGACTTTCTGCATTTTTAATGTCACATTTATCGTGAACGGCCGCCGGATCGCCCATTACGCGAGCCCTAGAAGTTGTCTTTGCGCTTGCGGATTTCAGCGAAAACGGCAGCCGGGTCGGCGCCTTCCATGCCCACGGTGCGTTGGACAATCGGGTCATGGCCGCGCAGGAACGGGTTGGTGGCCAGCTCTTCTGCCAGCGTGGAGGGGACGGTGGGGATGCCATTGGCGCGGGCCTCGGCCACGGCTTTGACCCGGGCGTCAAGCGCGGGGTTTTCCGGATCGACGGTCAGGGCAAACTTGCCATTGGCGGTGGTGTATTCATGACCGGAGCAGACGATCGTGTCGGAGGGCAGAGCGGCGAGTTTGGACAGGCTGTCCCACATCATTTCGGGCGAGCCTTCGAACAGGCGGCCACAACCGAGCGCCATCAGGCTGTCGGCGGTGAAGACGGCGCCGGTGTCGGGGAAGTAATAGGCGATATGACCAATGGTGTGGCCGGAAACGTCGATCACCTGCACGGCTTCGCCTCCGATCGAGATCGTGTCGCCTTCGGTCACGGCCACGTCAAGCTCGGGCAGGCGTTCGGCGTCATTGGCGTTCCCCACGACAGAGGCGCGGTGTTTGGCGAGGATGCCGGGCAGGCCGTCGACATGATCCCAGTGGTGGTGGGTGATCAGCACGTAGGTAAGGGTCCAGCCGCGCCGTTCCAGTTCATCAAGGATCGGGCCGGGCTCGGGCGCGTCGACAAGGGCGGTTTCGCCGCTGGCCGGGTCGTGGATCAGGAAGGCGTAATTGTCGGCAAGGCAGGGAATGGTCACGATCTGATGGGGCATGGATTTTCGCCTGTTCGTTGTTATGTTGACATCAGCTTTGCCGATCATGGGGCCGGGTGCAATGCATCTTGATGTACAGGACCTTCGCAACTTCTATTACCGCAGCGCGCTTGGGCGGGCGGCGCAGAAGGCCGTGCGCGACGAGATGCTGGAGTTGTGGCCCGACGCCACCGGGCAGACGGTTGCCGGGTTCGGCTTTGCGGTACCGTTGCTGCGCCCGTATCTCGGGGATGCGCGGCGGGTGATCGGGCTGATGCCTGCGCCACAGGGGGTGATGCCCTGGCCTGCGGGGATGAAGAATGTCTCGGTCCTGTGCGAGGAAACGCTCTGGCCGCTGGAAACCGGGCATGTGGACCGGCTTGTCCTGATGCACGGTCTGGAAACCAGCGAACGGCCGTCGGATGTGCTCGGCGAGGCGTATCGGGTGCTGGGGCCGGGCGGAAAGGCGCTTTTTGTGGTGCCGCACCGTTCGGGGATGTGGTCGCGCAGCGACTCGACGCCCTTTGGATATGGCCGGCCCTATTCGGGCGGGCAGTTGGAAGCGCAGCTGCGCCGCCATGGGTTCATGCCCGAGCGCCATCGTGCGACCCTGTATCAGCCGCCGTCGCATCGCCGTTTCTGGCGGAAAACCGGGCCGGTTTGGGAAAGCATTGGCAAGACGCTGTCGCCTGTGATGGCCGGGGGCGTCCTGATCGTTGAGGCGACCAAGCGGGTGCATGCGCCGACCGGGCCCGGGCTTCGCGAGGCGGTGAGGAAGCCGCTCAAGGCGCTGGCGCCCAAGCCCGAGGCGGCGCCGGTCTAGGGCTTAACGCGCGCCGGTGGCCATGCGGAACACGGAGACGACATCCCAGTCGAACGCGGACAGGGGTGGTGTCGGCCGGATCAGGGCGATGATCTGTGCGGGGGCCAGCACACCGAGATCGACAAGCACCTGTGTCAGCTGTGTCAGGCGCTGGGCGGCGAGATCCTGCTGCGCCTCGGCTGTGCCGGTTTGGCCGCCGTAGCCAAGCAGGAGATAACGCTGGCCCGAGCGCACCTGCGCGCGCAAGGTCTCGATCGCATCGAAATGGCGCAGCAGTCCGCGCGCCGGGTCGCTGGAGCCGGGGGCAAAGCTGAAAGACAGGTCCGGTCCGCCGGAGCGCACCGCGCCGCTCAGCGGGGCCGCCATCAGATCGCCACAGGCGGGGTTGGAGGCATTGCTCTTGGGTTCGATGTTGCCGAGATTCTGCACGTCATCCATGTCAAAGATCGTCTCGGAGTCGAAGGTGCCACCGGGGGTTGGCTGGCGCATGGTCACCGGTCGGCCGCATCGGTCATAGGAGGGTGCCGCGTCTTCGGAAGATGGGGCGAAGTCGAAATCGTCCAGCGACAGGCTGCTTTGGGCCGCGACCGGCGTGACGGGCCCGAAGAGGGTGATCGCTATGGCAAGCACTGGCAAAACTGCAGATCGCACGCGGGTGTCCGTTTTCGAAAGTCCTTTGCCCAAGGCTAGCGCCGTGATCCGGGCCTGTCACGGGGTCAGCATCGCTTTTGTGGTCTCTCTGCAGAAAGCGATTTTCCATGTTTTCGCTAACAATTTGGCTTTGGCGATGCCGGGAATCGCCCAAAATCGGGGTTTGGGCTGCATTTTTTTGACGCACCGTCACAGGCAAAGGGTCGCACCTGCCTCAAAGCCTTAAAAAACAGGGGGTTGCGCAAAGTCGGGAATATTCCGAACAATGTTGCCCGCCGCGCAAGCCTCTGCTACACCCGCCACGGATTTGACTGCCCTGTTTCATGACAGGGCCACGTAACGCTCCAAAGCACTGCATACAATTGTATGCCGCGACTGGGGCCAAAAAGCGGAAGGGTGGACGTGTCCGAACCAGCTTCGATCTCCTCCGGCATCGCTGAACGCTATGCCACCGCGGTCTTCGAGATCGCGCAAGAGAACAAGTCGCTTGCCAAACTGGAAAGCGGTCTTGATGACCTGAGCGCCGCACTGGCCGATAGCGCAGACCTGCGCGACCTGATCAACTCGCCGCTGGTGAGCCGTGACGATCAGGGCAAAGCCATTGCTTCGATTGCAGACAAGATGGGCCTTCAGCCGGTGCTGAAGAACGTGCTCAGCCTGATGGCCGAGAAACGTCGCCTGTTCGTGCTGCCCCAGCTGATTGTTCAGCTGCGTGCCAAGATTGCGGAAGACAAGGGCGAAGTGACCGCCGATGTCGTGACCGCGAAGGCGCTGACCAAGACCCAGAGCGAGAAGCTTGCCAAGGCGCTGGCCGACCGTGTGGGCAAAACCGTTAAGATCAATGCGACCGTTGATGATGCGCTCATCGGCGGTCTTGTCGTTAAAGTGGGCTCGAAGATGATCGACACGTCGATCCGCTCCAAGCTCGCCTCCCTCCAGAATGCAATGAAAGAGGTCGGATAATGGGTATCCAAGCAGCCGAAATCTCTGCGATCCTTAAGGACCAGATCAAAAACTTTGGCCAAGAGGCCGAAGTGGCCGAAGTCGGCCGTGTGCTTTCCGTCGGTGACGGTATCGCGCGCGTCTACGGCCTGGACAATGTTCAAGCCGGTGAGATGGTTGAATTCCCCGGTGGCATCCAGGGTATGGCCCTGAACCTTGAGAACGACAACGTTGGTGTCGTTATCTTCGGTTCGGACCGTGACATCAAAGAAGGTGACACCGTCAAGCGCACCAACTCGATCGTGGACGTTCCGATCGGTGACGGCCTCTTGGGTCGCGTTGTCGACGGCCTGGGCAACCCGCTGGACGGCAAGGGCCCGATCGCTTCCACCGAGCGCGGCGTTGCCGACGTTAAAGCACCGGGCATCATCCCGCGTAAATCGGTTCACGAACCGATGGCAACCGGCCTGAAATCGGTTGACGCGATGATCCCGATTGGCCGTGGCCAGCGTGAACTTATCATTGGTGACCGTCAGACCGGTAAAACCGCCGTTGCTCTGGACGCGATCCTGAACCAGAAATCCTACAACGACGCCGCCGGCGACGACGAGAGCAAGAAACTGTACTGTGTGTACGTTGCAATCGGTCAGAAGCGTTCGACCGTTGCTCAGCTGGTGAAAAAGCTCGAAGAAACCGGCGCCATCGATTACTCGATCGTTGTTGCTGCAACCGCTTCGGACCCCGCGCCGATGCAGTTCCTGGCACCCTATGCCGCAACCGCGATGGCCGAGTACTTCCGTGACAATGGCCGTCACGCGCTGATCATCTATGATGACCTTTCCAAACAGGCCGTTGCCTATCGTCAGATGTCGCTGCTGCTGCGTCGCCCGCCGGGCCGTGAAGCGTATCCGGGTGACGTTTTCTACCTGCACTCGCGTCTGCTGGAGCGTTCGGCAAAGCTGAACGAAGATTTCGGCGCAGGCTCGCTGACCGCGCTGCCCGTCATCGAAACCCAGGGCGGCGACGTGTCGGCCTTTATTCCGACCAACGTGATCTCGATCACCGACGGCCAGATCTTCTTGGAAACCGAACTGTTCTACCAGGGTATCCGTCCTGCTGTGAACACCGGTCTGTCGGTTTCGCGGGTTGGGTCCTCGGCCCAGACTTCGGCCATGTCTTCGGTTGCCGGTCCGGTGAAACTGTCGCTCGCTCAGTACCGCGAGATGGCGGCCTTCGCCCAGTTCGGTTCCGACCTTGACGCCGCAACCCAGCAGCTGCTGAACCGTGGTGCACGTCTGACCGAACTGATGAAACAGCCGCAGTACTCGCCGCTGACCAACGCGGAAATCGTCTGCGTCATCTTCGCCGGTGTGAACGGCTATCTCGACAAGGTCGACGTGAAAGACGTTGGTCGCTTCGAGACCGGTCTTCTGCAGCACCTGCGCGGCAAGCACGCCGACCTGCTCAAGTGGATCACCGACGAAGATCCCAAGATCAAGGGCGACGCCGCAGACAAAGTCAAAGCCGCGCTGGACGAATACGCAGCTGACTTCGCATAAGGGGTTCGGACAATGCCTAGTCTGAAGGACCTAAAAAACCGGATCGAGAGTGTGAAAAACACTCGTAAGATCACCAAAGCCATGCAGATGGTTGCCGCGGCGAAACTTCGCCGCGCGCAGGAAGCTGCTGAGCAGTCGCGTCCCTACACAGAACGGTTCAACGCCGTTCTGGGTGGGCTGGCGGCCTCGGTTGGTGGCTCGGATTCTGCACCGAAGCTTCTGTCGGGCACCGGCAGCGATCAGACCCACCTTCTGGTGGTGATGACCGCTGAACGCGGCCTGTGCGGCGGCTTCAACTCGAACATCGCCAAGCTGGCGCGCTCGAAAGCCGAAGAGCTTCTTGCAAAGGGTAAGACCGTAAAGGTCATTACCGTGGGCAAGAAAGGTCGTGACGCGATCAAGCGTGACCTGGGGGATCACTTCATTGCGCATGTCGACCTCACCGAGGTGAAACGTGTGGGATATGACAACGCGCAGGATATCGCGCGTGACATCCTGGCCCGTTTCGACGCGGAAGAGTTCGATGTCGCCACGATCTTCTATTCGAAGTTCGTGAACGTGGTGAGCCAGATCCCGACAGCACAGCAGATCATCCCGGCCGCGTTCGACGCGGACGAAGATGGCGCGAGCACACTGTATGACTACGAACCGAGCGAAGAAGAGATCCTTGCGGACCTTCTGCCGCGCGGCGTGGCCACGCAGATCTTTGCCGCACTGCTGGAAAACGGGGCCTCGGAGCAGGGCGCGCGGATGTCCGCCATGGACAACGCAACCCGCAACGCTGGCGAAATGATCGACAAGCTGACCATCGAGTTCAACCGCTCGCGTCAGGCTGTGATCACCAACGAGCTTATTGAAATCATCTCGGGCGCTGAGGCGCTCTAAGAACCGGAGACGAAAACATGGCAAACGCAAAAGGTAAGGTGACCCAGGTCATCGGCGCCGTTGTGGACGTTCAGTTCGACGATCACCTGCCGGAGATCCTGAACGCGCTGAACACCGAAAACAACGGCAAGAAACTGGTGCTGGAAGTATCCCAGCACCTTGGTGAAAACACTGTTCGCTGCATCGCGATGGACGCGACCGAAGGTCTGGTCCGCGGCGCTCCCGTGGAAGACACCGGCGCACCGATCTCGGTGCCGGTTGGCAACGCCACCCTGGGCCGCATCCTGAACGTTGTGGGTGAGCCCGTGGACGAAAAAGGCCCGGTCAACGCAGACGAATACCGTGCCATCCACCAGGACGCACCGGAATTCGACGAACAGTCGACCGAGTCGGAAATCCTCGTCACCGGCATCAAGGTGATCGACCTTCTCGCCCCCTACGCCAAGGGTGGTAAGATTGGTCTGTTCGGCGGCGCCGGCGTGGGCAAGACCGTTCTCATCATGGAACTGATCAACAACATTGCAAAAGTGCACTCGGGTTTCTCGGTGTTCGCAGGTGTTGGTGAACGGACCCGTGAAGGGAACGACCTTTACTGGGAAATGATCGAATCCAACGTGATCAAGCCGGACAACCTCGAAGAATCGCAGGTGGCCCTGGTTTATGGTCAGATGAACGAACCTCCGGGGGCGCGTGCACGTGTGGCTCTGACCGGTCTGACGCTCGCCGAGCAGTTCCGCGACCAGTCGGGTACCGACGTTCTGTTCTTCGTCGACAACATCTTCCGCTTCACACAGGCAGGTTCCGAGGTGTCGGCACTTCTGGGTCGTATTCCTTCGGCCGTGGGTTACCAGCCGACGCTGGCCACCGACATGGGTGCCATGCAGGAACGCATTACCTCAACCAAGTCGGGCTCGATTACGTCGATCCAGGCCGTCTACGTTCCCGCGGATGACCTTACCGACCCCGCCCCGGCAACCACCTTTGCCCACCTCGACGCAACCACCGTTCTGTCGCGTGCGATTTCGGAACTGGGTATCTACCCGGCCGTTGACCCGCTCGACTCGACCTCGCGTCTGATGGACCCCTCGGTTGTGGGTGAAGAGCACTACAACGTGGCTTTCGAAGTTCAGGGTATTCTCCAGCGCTACAAATCGCTGCAGGACATCATCGCCATCCTCGGGATGGACGAACTGTCGGAAGAGGACAAGCTGACCGTGGCACGCGCCCGTAAGATCCAGCGTTTCCTCAGCCAGCCGTTCGACGTTGCGAAGGTCTTTACCGGTTCGGACGGTGTTCAGGTTCCGCTGGAAGACACCATCTCGTCGTTCAAGGCAGTTGTGGCCGGCGAATACGACCACCTTCCCGAAGCAGCCTTCTACATGGTTGGCGGCATCGACGAAGTGATCGCAAAAGCCGAAAAGATGGCTGCTGAAGCGGCCTAAGGAGGCCCCTGATGGCAAACACGATGCAATTTGACCTGGTCAGCCCTGAGCGGAGCCTTGCTTCGCTTGAGGCGACCTCCGTGCAGATCCCCGGCGCAGACGGTGACATGACCGCCATGCCGGGCCACGCGCCCACGCTGACTTCGCTGCGCCCCGGCGTTGTGAAAGTGCAGTCGGCCGATGGCGAGAAAGCCTTTGTCGTGACCCGCGGTTTCGCGGAAATCTCGGCGGAGTCGATCTCGGTGATCGCAGAGCACGCGCATGTCGGGTCGGAAGTGACCAAGGCGGACCTTGAGGACGTTCTGGCGAGCGCCCGCAAGTCGGTCGAGGACGCGGCTTCCGAGGACAAGGACGCAGCGGAGAAATTCGTGGCGGACCTCGTTCACCTGATGGACGACATGGACTGATCCTTCGGGAACAGAAAGCATTAAGGGCCTCGCCGAATGGCGGGGCCTTTTCTTTTTGGGGCGTCGATGCCTGCGGGAAGCACATTGGCGACGATCCGTCCAAGCCAGATCCCCGGCATTTGCAATTGCCTTTCGGATGGGTTCGCGCGAATGTCGTTTCCACAGGGAAGACGTGATGAAGAAATTAAGAAATCACTTTATTGGTGTGGACAGTGGCGATGTCGCGCTGTTTTCGGATTTTGACACGGATGGCGAAATGTGGACCGGCGATGGCCCGCGCGAGCGCCGCAAGCTGATCCGCTTCAGTGAAAAGTTCCGCGTGCCGCCGACGGTGCATGTCGGGTTGTCCCTTTGGGACATGGATTGTGGTGCGAATATCCGCTCGGAAGTGGTGGCCGAAGAGGTGACGAACCTCGGCTTTCATCTGGTCTTTCGCACTTGGGGTGACAGTCGTGTCGCGCGGGTGCGCATGAACTGGATGGCGATTGGTGAACTGGCCTTTGCCGACGATTGGGTTGTGGACGCAGACTGATCGTATTGGCAACGAAAAAGGCCGCGCCCCCATGGTGCGCGGCCTTTGTGTCTGAGCAGGCTGAATCAGCCTTTGAAAAGACCTTCGTAGGATTGTTCCAGGGTCTCGGTTTCGAACAAAGAAGACACGCTGGTGCCGGCGCCGATGTTCATGATCGCCTGGGCGAACATGGGCGCGGTGGGTACGATGCGAATATTCTCGGCGTCGAGCACGGCTTGGGTCGGTTCGATCGAGTCGGTGATCACCAGAGATTTCATCACGGACTTGGTGATGCGGCCAACGGCGGGGCCTGAGAGAACGCCGTGCGAGATATATGCGTGCACCTCGGTGGCGCCATGCTCCATGATCACCTCGGCGGCCTTGCAGAGCGTGCCAGCCGTATCGCAGATGTCATCGACGATGATGCATTTCTTGCCTTTGACATCGCCGATCACGGTCATCTCGGCCACTTCGCCGGGTTTTTCACGGCGCTTGTCAACGATGGCAAGCGGGGCGTTGATGCGCTTGGCCAGTTCGCGGGCACGGGCCACGCCGCCGACATCGGGCGAGATGATCAGGACGTCGTCGAGTTCGTCCTTGAACTGGTGTTTGATGTCGAGCGCAAAGATCGGAGATGCGTAGAGGTTGTCGACGGGAATGTCGAAAAAGCCCTGGATCTGGGCGGCGTGCAGGTCCATGGTCAGGACCCGCTCGATCCCGGCTTCGACCATCATGTTTGCGACAAGCTTGGCTGTGATCGGGGTGCGGGCCTTGGTGCGGCGGTCCTGCCGGGCATAGCCGAAATAGGGAATGACCGCGGTGATGCGGCTGGCCGAAGAGCGGCGCAGCGCGTCCGACATGATCAACAGTTCCATCAAGTTGTCATTGGCCGGGCGCGAGGTCGACTGCATGATGAACATGTCTTCGCCGCGCACGTTCTCGTAGACCTCGACAAAGATTTCTGCGTCGTTGAAGCGTTCGACGCGGGCGTCGACGAGATCGACCGTCTGGCCGCGGTGCATGGACATGCGACGGGCAATTGCCTTGGCCAGAGGCTTGTTGGAATTGCCGGTGATCAGTTTCGGTTCATGGATGTTTGGCATATGAGTGGTCCCCAGGGTGACGCCGATGACAGATTCGTGACGTTGCCAACCGATTAACATGTGCCTAGGGTCTCGCAAAGGTAAGCGAGGCGACTGGAGGGCTAAATGGCGCATATCGACTACTATTTTTCGACGATTTCCCCTTATGCCTATCTCGCTGGCGACCGGTTTGAGGAAATTGCAGCGAAACATGGGGCGCAGATTTCCTACAAGCCGCTGGACATCATGGCGCTGTTTGCCCGCACGGGCGGCACGCCGCCCAAGGACCGGCATCCGTCGCGGCAGGAATATCGCGCGCAGGACCTGTTGCGCCAGGCCAAGGCGCTTGGAATGGATTTCAACCTGAGCCCGGCGCATTGGCCGACCAATCAGGCCCCTTCGGCCTATGCGGTGATCGCCGCACAGAATGCGGGCGGCGGCGATGTGGGGGCCTTTGTGCGGGCGCTGATGCGGGCCTGCTGGGCCGAGGAAAAGGACATCGCACAGGATGACGTGATCAAGGGGTGTCTTGAAGCAACCGGGTTCGATCCGTCGCTGGCAGACAGCGGGCTATTGACCGGGGCCGAGACCTATGCGCGCAACCTTGAGGAAGCGGTGGGTGCAGGGGCGTTTGGATCGCCTTTCTATGTCACGCAAGACGATGCGCGGTTCTGGGGGCAGGACCGGCTGGAGTATCTCGACCGGCATCTCGCGGACACGCTCTGAAGATACTCGACATGCAGGAAAAGACCTATTGGCGAGAGATGGGGCAGGGGCCGCGAAAGGTGCTCGCTCTGCATTGCACGATGGCGCATTCCGGTGCGTGGCGTGGGTTGTCCGAGTGTTTGGGGGACGGTTTCACGGTACTTGCGCCGGACATGATCGGACACGGGCGCAGTAGCGATTACGATGGTGAAAGCTGTACCGGGTCGCTGGTCTATGAGGCTATCCTGGACCGGATCGACGCGCCGGTTGACGTGGTCGCCCACAGTTTCGGCGCGGTCGTGGCGCTGCGTTTTGCGGTGGCCCATCCCGAACTGGTGCGCAGCCTTGTTCTTTATGAGCCGGTGTTCTTCGCTTTGGCGATGGAACTGGATGTGGCGGAATTCGCAGGACATGACGCGCAGATCGAGGAAATCCGCGCACGGATTGCCAGGGGAGACAATGAAGGGGCGGCGCGGCTTTTCATGGCAGACTGGGGCGATGGGACGCCCTGGGCGGCCCTACCCGAGCAGGTGCGCGGCGGCTTTGCCAAGCGTATTCCCTTTGTGATCGGATCGCAGAACTACGTGGCGTTCGATACGCCCGGTACCATGCCCCGACTGGGCGAGATCACCGCGCCGACGGTGGTAATGGATGGCGCGCAATCACCGAAGGTAATCGGTGTCGTCTGTGACACCCTTGGCCGCCGCATTCCCGGCGCAAGGCGCGTGACGGTCGAGGGGGCTGGGCATATGGGTGCGATCAGCCGTCCTGACGCCTTGGCCGCGGAGCTGTTGCGCCTGAGCGAGGCGGATGAAGCCGTTTGAAAACGGCTTTCCTAGGTGTTTGCAAACGCCTTGGCCCGTTCAGACGGCGCTGGCGGCGATTTCCAGAAAACGGTCGATCTCTTCGCGTGGGATCGACCAGTCACAAACGAAACGAGCCGTAACCGGGGCGGCGGGGTCGTCGCCTTCGAGGCTTCCCGACCAGATGTGATAGACCGCCCCGGCGGCAAACAGGGCCTTGTGCATCGCGCGCGGCATTGTGGCAAAGACCATGTTGGCCTGTGGGTCATGCGCGAAGCTGACACCGGGGATGCCCTTGAGACCTGCCACGAGATGCGCTGCGTTGGCATTGGCCTTGCGCGCGCTTTCGCGCCAGAGATCGCCATGAAGATAGGCCTGCATCTGGGCCGAGAGATAGCGATGCTTGGAGAACAGATGCGCCCCGCGTTTGCGGCGCAGTTCGAACTCCCATGCGTGTTTGGGATCGAAGAAGATCACCGCCTCAACCCCGAGGCAGCCGTTTTTGGTGCCACCGAAACTGACCGCGTCCACGCCGACTTTCCATGTCATTTCGGCCGGGGTGCAGCCAAGCGCTTCGAGGGCGTTGGCAAAGCGGGCGCCATCAAGGTGCACGGGCAGGCCATGTGTTTCGGCCACGGCGGAGAGGGCGTTCAACTCGTCGAGCGAATAGATCGTGCCGCGTTCGGTGACCTGGGTGATCGAGACCGGGCCACGCTGGGGGCCGTGTACGCCGCGGGTTTCTTCGGCTTCAATGGCGGCGCGCAGGGCGTCTGGCGTCATCTTGTCCGCGTCGCCCACAAGGGTCAGCTTGGCGCCGCCGGAGTAGAACTCGGGCGCGTTGCATTCGTCTTCGTGGATATGGGAGACCGGCGAGCAGAACACTGTTTGCCACGGCTGGCACAGGGTTGCCAAGGCGAGCGAATTGGCCGCGGTGCCGGTGGCAACGAGATAGACCGCGGCCTCGGGGGCCTCAAAAATGTCGCGGATATGTTGGCGGACCTCGGTCATGATCGGGTCGGCGCCATAGCCCATGGCATAGCCGGTGTTGGCCTCGGTGAGCGCGGCCATCACCTGCGGCAGGGCGGGGCCGGAATTGTCGGAAGCAAAATGCATCAAAGAGGCTCCTCGATAATGTGGTCTTCCCACTCGTCTTCGGGGGTTTCGAACTCGGATACTGTCATCTGGTAAACCGAGACGCCAGCCCGGTGAACGGATCCAGGATCGCCCGAAATCAGCGGGTGCCAGTCAAACAGTGTCTTGCCCTCCCAGAGCAGGCGGTACGCGCAGGTTTGCGGCATCCAGTAGGCGTGGCTGTCGAGATTGCCGGGGGTCAGCACAATACATTCCGGCACGAACTGGTGGCGGATGTCATATTGGGTGCAGCGGCAGGTCTCGTCATCCAGCAGGCGGCAGGCGACGCGGGTCAGGGCGACATAGCCGGTGTCGGCGTCTTCCAGCTTGTTCAGGCAGCATTTCCCGCAGCCATCACACAGCGCTTCCCATTCCTTTTGAGAGAGGTTTTTCAACGGCTTGCGTTCCCAGAAGCGGGGTTGCAGACCGTCGCGGTCGATGGGGTCGCGTTTGCTCATAGCGCGCTCAGGATGGCACGGCACTGGGCGCAATCCTTGTCGATCTGGGCGACAAGGGCTTCGATACTGTCGTAGTTCTCCTCGGGGCGCAGGAAGTCGACCAGCGCCACGGAAAGCTCGGTGCCGTAGAGGTCGCCGGAGAAGTCGAAAAGGAAGGTTTCGATATTGGCCTTGTTGATGCCGAACATCGGGCGCACGCCAACCGAGGCGGCGCCGTGATAGCTGCCTTTGTGGGGGCCTTCGAGCACGTCGACCAGCACGGCATAGACGCCGAACTTGGGCGGGTGCAGGCCGTCAAGGGACATGTTGGCAGTGGGAAAACCAAGGTCACGGCCACGCTGGTCGCCGCCAATCACGGGGCCGTCGATGCGGTGCCAATGGCCCAGCATGGCGGCGGCGTCGCGGGGACGACCTTCGGAAAGTGCGTTGCGGATCGAGGTTGATGACACCTGCGCGTCGCCGTTCTGGATCAGGGGCGCGATGGTGACCCCAAAACCCATTTCAGCCCCAAAGGCCTTGAGGTCTTGGGCTGTGCCGGCGCGCCCCTTGCCAAAGCAGAAATCGGCGCCAATCACGACATGCGCAAGTCCCAAACCATCGGCAATCACGTCCTGTGCGAAGGCACGCGGCGTGAGACCGGAGAGGGTGGCGTTGAAGGGCAGTTCGTAGAGCCGCTCTACCCCCAGCTTTTCGAGCCGGTGGGCGCGGGTGTCGGAACTGGTCAGGCGGAAGGGCGGGGCCTCGGGGGCGAAGAATTCGCGGGGGTGGGGTTCGAAGGTGACAATGCCGAGCGGCGCGTCGGGCGCGGCGCTGCGGGCGATGTCGATCACCGACTGGTGCCCGAGGTGGACCCCGTCGAAATTGCCGATCGCGGCGCTGGCGCCCCGGTCTGCTTTGTTCACGTATTTGTAGTCTCGAATGATCCGCATGGGATCGGGGTAGCGCTTTGCCAGAGCGCTTGCAAGAGGGGGGCGTGGCCCCCATCGCCCCAAGGGGCGATCCCCCCAGGGTATTTGTGGAAAAAGAAAGTACAGGGCGCGTCAGGGAGGCGCGCTCTTGCCTGCTACGGTCAGTCGAATTTGCGACTGGGCGCGAGAACCGTGGCTTCGCCGACGAGCACTTTCTTGCCATCAACCGCGCAATGGCAGTCGAGCTTGACCCGGCGCTTGGCGAAGTCGATGTCGATTACCTTGACCTCGGCATAGACCATGTCGCCGGGGCGGACGGGGGCGAGGAATTTGAGGCTCTGGCCCATGTAGACCGTGCCATGGCCGGGTAACTGTTCCCCGATCACGGCCGAGATCAGCCCGGCGGTCAGCATGCCGTGGGCAATGCGGCCCTGGAAGATCGTGTCATTGGCGTAGTCGTCGTCAAGATGCACCGGGTTCCGGTCGGTCGAGATCTGGGCGAACATCTCGATGTCCTCGTCGGTCACGACTTTGCGCAGGTAGCGCGACATGCCCATCTCGATATCTTCGATACAGATGGTTCCGCGCGGCAGGTTGTCCAACATTCGACCCTCCGGATTGGATTGGCTTGGTAATTTTGAGACGACTTCTCGCCCCGTTCCGCAACTTTATTACTTTGCAGTTGCAGAAAATCAACCCCTAATCGCGTCAGCGCAGTTGACCTATTGAATACTGCGGCGCCACTTTTTCCTTTTCAAGATAGGCCTTTAGGGCCTTTGCGTCGGGGTGCTGCGTCGTTTTGGTTTCCGCGGCGGCGAGACCGCCGGTGATGAAGAGAGAATCGATATCCTCGCCCATGGCGCCCGCGATGTCGGTCTGGGCGCCGTCTCCGATCGCCAGAATGGCCGCATCCGGTATAGATTTCTCCAACGCAGTGAGGCGGCGGCGGGCGAGGTCGTAGATCGGCGGATGGGGTTTGCCGAAATAAAGGCTTTCACCGCCCATTTCGGTGTAGAGCCGGGCCAGCGCGCCGGCGCACCATTCGCGGGTTTCACCGCGGTCGACGACGATGTCCGGATTGGCGCAGAGCAGCTTGAGCCCCTTGGTTTTGGCATAGAGGAAATCCGCGCGGTTGACGGAGGGGTCGGCCATCGGATCGAAGGGGCCGCAACAGACGATGCCTTCGGCCTCGGTCAGGGGGACGCGGGTGATTGGGACGGGATTATCAAGGATTTCAAGGGGTTCAAAGAAACCCGCGTCGCGTTCCCATTCCCCCATGAAATAGACCTTTTCGCCCACCGCGCCCCGGAACATGGCGGAACGGGCGCTGTCGCCGGAGGTGGCGATCGTGTCATAGGCATCGCGCGGCACACCAAAGGTTTCGAGCTGTTTGGCAACACCTGCGCGGGGTTTGGGGGAGTTGGTGACCAGCACGACGATCCCGCCCTTTGCGCGGTAGGCTTTGAGGGCGGCGACCGCGTCGGGATAGGCGGTGATGCCGTTGTGCACACAGCCCCAGAGGTCGACGAACAGGGCGTCGTAGCGGTCGGAAATCTCAGAGAGAGAAGAGATGATCTGGGTCATGGCATGTCCTGTGCGCGGGGTTTCGGCTTGTCCTCTCTATGGCAAAGCAAGCCATTGAACGCCAGTGGAGAGCGCCGGAAACCGGGATCGGTTTCGCGTCGGTATCGTGTCGGTATTACGTCGGTATGACATTCCCGGCCGCGCGGGAACGGGCGATTTTAGCCGCGTCGCTTGCGGTTCATCCATTTGCGCAAGGCCCCGGCGATGGTGCGGAACGGTTCGACCCGGTCAAAAAAGCGCAGATCATGGATGTCGGTGCGCGAGGCGCGTTGCCCGGCAAGGCAGGGGGTGGCGATGCGGAAGGTGATGCCGGGGACCTGGGTGCGGACCATGTTGAAGGCGCCGTCAAAGAACATCGAGCCACCCTTGGGGTGGCCGGGCGGGCGTTGGCGGACAAGTTCGAGGTAGTCGTGAAAGCCCTTGATGGCGTCTTTGCCCTGGATGGCCCAGAACTGGGTGCCGCGGGTGCCGGTTGTCCAATCGGAGAGGCCGGTGTGCCCGGCGGGGGGATCATAGGGTTCGAGATAGCCCAGGGCCGCGATGGACCAGTCCGTTGTCTTGAGATCACTCAGCACGGCGGCGACCGTCGCGGGGGGGAGGTCGTTGAGATGCAGGTCGTCTTCGCAGATCAGCACGCGGGTCAGGCCGCGTTCCATCGCGTCTCGCAGAACGCGGGTCTGGGACATGAAATTGCCCAGCGAACCGATGGAGGGGAAATCGCCCTTGGCGTCGGGGCGGGAGGCTTTGAAAAATTCGATGCGCGGATCGGGAAGTTGGATGCCCACGCGGGCAAACTCGGCCGTGGTTTCCGCGCGCCGATCAGCACGGTGGGGCAGGTTCACGATATAGACATGGTCAAACCAGTCGAAGAGGTCGGCGAAGCTCATGACGCGGGTCCGGTTGGTGGCGGGTCGTGCTCTGTCTAGGGGAGGTTGGCGGCAAGAACATGTCAAGCGTAGGGAATGATCGCGGTGACCGGAAGGAGCGCAACGTCAGAGTGGACAGCTGCGGGGGGCGTGGGGCAGCGTTTTGGGTGAGGGAGGATTACTCATGGATCAGCATCTGTTTTTGAACCCGGAACATACCTTGTTGCGCGATCAGCTGCGCCGGTTTGTCGAGGAACGCGTCAAACCCAACGGCGATGATTGGGAAGAGGCGGGCATGGTGCCGCGCGAGGTTCTGCGTGAAATGGGGGCACTCGGGTTCCTTGGGGTGCGCTATCCCGAGGAATATGGCGGCAGCAATATGGATACGCGGGCGACGGCGGTGTTGGCCGAGGAGTTGGGCAAGTCGAGCTATTCCGGGTTCGCGATCACGGCGCTGGTGCATACGGACATGGCCTCGGTTCATATTTTCAATGCCGGCACGGAAGCGCAGAAGGCGCGCTACATGCCCGATATCGTGGCCGGAGAGAAGATCTGTGCGGTCTGCGTGACGGAACCCGGGGCCGGGTCGGATGTGAAGGGTATTCGCAGTTTTGCGCGGCGCGAGGGGGATCATTTTGTGCTCAACGGGTCCAAGATGTTCATCACCAATGGGGTGCATGCCGATCTTTATTGCGTGGCGGCCAAGACGGACCGGGATGGGCCTGCGAGCCAGTCGGTGACGATGTTCCTTTTGGAAAAGGGCATGCCGGGGTTCGAGGTGGTGCGTCAGCTCGACAAACATGGGTGGCGCTCATCCGATACGGCGGAGCTGTCTTTCGTGGATGTGCGCGTGCCGGTTGAGAACGTGCTGGGCGAAGAGGGGCGCGGGTTCTACGCGATCATGCAGAATTTCCAGAATGAGCGGCTGGTGGCGGCTGCGGCGGCGGTGGGCGAAAGCCAGGCGGCAATTGACATGACGGTCGACTATGTACGCGAGCGGCAGGCCTTTGGGGCGCCGCTTTGGGCACAACAGACGATCCGACAGCGCCTGTCCATGCTGGCCGCGCGGGTCACGGCGGCGCGGGCGCTTGTTTACCAGACGGCGGCGCGGGATGCGGCCGGGGAGGACGTGGTGCGGGAAGTGTCGATGCTGAAGGCGCTGTGCGGGGAACTGGTCAACGAGGTCATGTATGATTGTCTGCAGTTCCACGGCGGCTCGGGGTACATGCGCGGCATGGCAATCGAGCGTATGGCGCGGGATGCGCGGGTGCAGGCAATTGGTGGCGGCGCCACGGAAGTGATGCTTGAGGAAGTGGCCAAGCGGTTGTGAGCATGAGCGCGCCCGACGGAGCGTGCCGGGTATGCCCGCTGGCGCGGGCGGAGCGAGGGGCCAGCCCCTCGCGCTCCCCGGAGTATTTTTGGCAAAATGAAGGGGTGGGTGGCGTCTAGGGTCCTGACCCTAGTGTTTGAAGATATTCGGCAGGAGGTCTGGGTAGGATTCCCAGCGGGCGACGCTTTTGGTGTTGATGCTTTCGCGGGCCTGAAGGCTGCTGACCGTGCGGATCGAGTCGCGGTTGTCCTCGGGGCGCAGCATGGCCGGGTCGAAGGGCAGGCCGGTGTCGGCGCAAAGGGTATTGAGGGTGGCTTCCGGCGCGCTCACGAGGTCTTCGTAGTGCACGGTCTGGAAGGGGACGCCGAGGGATTGCCAGTCAGCGATGGTGTCTTCGAAGAGGGCAAGCCGGTGCTGGATCGCCTTTTCCAGGAAGGTGAAGGCCTGTCCGGGATCGTCGAAGAAGTTTTCGAACATGGAAAGCGCGACGGCGCGGAAATCGCGGCGCAGCAGGATGATCTGTGCTTCGGGGAAGGCGCGGGTGAGCCAGCCGATATGCATGTAGTTGACCGGCATCTTGTCGATGGTCCAGTCGGCGGGGCCTGCAAGGGCGGCGAGGTCGGCGTAGCGTTGGCGCAGGCCGGGCAGGCCGTCGGAGATCGGTTCCCCTGCCATGAAGCGGGCTGAGAAATAGCGGTGCGGGGCGGCGACTTCGCCAAGGCCGGCGATGCCTTGGCCAGCGGAGAGCATGCGTTCCAGCAGGGTTGTGCCGGAGCGGGGCAGGCCGAGGATGAAAAGCGGGCGCGCGGGCAAGGACGGCGTGTCGAGCGCGACGGCTGGTTCTTCGGCGAAACGGGCGCGCAGATATTGGTGGAATTCGGTGTCGGCCTTTTCGTCGTAGCGGCGCAGGCGGGACATCTTGCGGTTGGCGTCCTTGAGGGCACTGACGAAGACGGAAGCATTGCCGGTACGTTTGGCTATGGCCGCCTGTGCAAAGCCGAGAAGCGCGCCTGCCTCGGGGTTGGGGGCCTTCCTCGCGGCGCGCGCCACCTCTTTGCTGAGCGTTTCCAGCGCGGTTTCCGGCGCAAGCTCGGCCAGTTGGCGCAGCGCTTCGGGAACGAAGTCGGGGGCGGTGTCGGCCAGTTGGCGGAACAGGGACGCGGCGGTTTCGAAATCGCCGTTCTCGCGTTTGCGGTTGGCAAGGTTGTCGATCACTGCGGGCAGGTTGGGCGCCATGGAATAGGCGCGTTCGGTCACTTCGAGACTTTTGGCCGCCTGATTGGTGAAGGCGTAGAACCGCCCGAGGTTGATCAGGGCAATGGGGCGGTTGGGGTTTGCTTCGAGCAGGGTTTCAAGCGCGTGGATGGCATCGAGAAGCCGCCCGCAATCGGCCAGCAGCACGCCGCGCAATTCCTGCAACTCTGCATTGCCCGGCAGGTCTTCCAGCGCGTCTTCGACGGCCTTCAGGGCAAGATCGCTGTCCCCGGCCATGCGGTGCACGTTGACGCGGGCGCGCCAAAGCGACAGGTCGCCGGAAAACCTGGCCTGTGCCTTTTCGAGCGCGGTGAGGGCAGAGTCGGTCAGGCCCTCTTCGGCGGAGATCTGGGCGAAGTTGACATAGGCGTCGGGGGTGGGGGTGCCGAGGTTGATTGCCTTGGCAAAATACTTGCGCGCGTCGCGTTTCTGACCCCGTGTCAGGCAGACCAATCCAGCCACGAAAGCCACCCGTTCGCTCTGTGGAAAGGTCTTGAGGGCGCGGCGGGCCTCGGACCAGGCCTTGGCCGGGTTCTGCGCGATCTGGTGATAGACGGCCGTGGCGGCGCGTTCGCCGGGATCGTGTCTGGGGGGCTGCATGTCGGTCTCTTCCTGAAAGCGCGTGTCGTTGCGGCGTCTTGGCGTTGTCGGGAGTATTTCATGAAACTTCGGGCGGCTGAAAGGGGGCTCGGGTCCTTGCGGGCACAAAAAAGGGCGCCGCGGGGGCGCCCTTCTTCGATTGATTTCAAAACCGGGGGTCTCAGACCTTGAGGTTCGGGATGATCTGCTTTTTGCGCGACATGACACCGGGCAGAACCACCGCATCACCCGATGCGTCGGCATCGAAGGATTTCTTGGCAACGGTTTTGACCAGATCGTTCGGAACCAGCAGGGTCGATTCTTCGTTCAGGATGTCGACCACGAAGAGTAGCACCTGATCGACTCCGTCTTCGGCAGCAACCGAGGTCATGGTGTCCATCAGCGAGGCCTTGCGGTCGAGCACGGTGGCCGGCGAGGTGGTTTCCAGAACCGAGACGCGGAACTTGGTGCCGTCGACTTCGTATTCCTTGGAGTCCATGCGCAGCAGCTCGGCATCCGAGAAGGACGACACGTCCGACTTCGCAGCGAACATTTCAGCGGCGTATTCGGAGACGTTGATCCCCAGATCGGCGGCCAGTTTCTCGGCCACGGCCTTGTCATGGTCGGTCGTGGTGGGCGAGCGGTATTCCAGCGTGTCCGACAGGATGCAGGTCAGCATGGTGCCCTTGATCCAGTCGGGCATGTCCACGTCGCCCATCAGGTCGTGCATGATGGTCGCGGTGCAGGCCACGGGGCGGATGGTGATGTCGATCGGACCCTTGGTTTCCAGGCCGCCAACCAGCTTGTGGTGGTCGATGATCGCCTGAACATCGGCACCGTTGATGTTGGCGGGCAGTTCGGCGGGGTTGTTGGTGTCGACGATCACCACGGCAGCGTCATCTTCGACGTCCGCGATGATGGCGGGCTTGGGCAGGTCCCAGCGGTTCAGGAGCCATGCGGCCTCGGTGTTGGGTTCGCCAAGCAGCTTGGCTTCGGCCGGAGTGCCTTTGACTTCGTTGAGGTACCAGGCCCAGATGATGGGCGAGCCGGTGGAGTCGGTGTCGGGGGATTTGTGGCCGAAAACCTGGATGGTCATGTCAGTTAATCCTTCGATTGAATGTCAGGAATGGAGGGAATTTGCGCGCCTTATAGAAGCGGCGATGGCGATTGTCACGCCCCCGTTCCACCCTGCGACCACGCAGCGCGTTCAGGTTTCATTTATCATAAAGAGGCAGCCGCGATATCGTAAAACCCTGGTGCTGAAGCAGCGCCAGAATGCCATTGTCGCCCGGCAGGTGCATCGCGCCAACAGCGATCAGCGTCGGAGTCTGAGCCAGTTCGGAGGCCAAGGTTTCGAGCCAGAATGCGTTGCGCTCTTCAATCAGGCCGGCTTGAACATCGAGAAACAGTTCTTTTACCCGCTGAACATCCTCGGGGGTATTCACCTGTGCCATCGCTTTGTCCGAGGCGCGCTCCCAGATGAGCTGGATTTTCTCCCGGAAGTACAAAGAGAGCATTTCCGCGGTGTCGTCGGCCCCTTGTTGGTCGAGATCCAGCGACAGGGACCACTTCATGATGTCAATCTGCTCGTCCAGCGGGTCGGATGCGAGAAGGGACAGAACGTGGTGAAAATTGTCCAGAGACCTGACCTGAAGCGCGTTTTCTGCGGCCCAGTTTTCGATCTGTCGGTCCAGCCCGTGCTTTCCCGCCCGCAAGTCGGCGGACGCACAGGGCGGCACCGACAGGGCGAGCCCGAGAAACCAGGGCTGGTATCTTGCCGCCATGAAGGCGGGCAGCCCCTTCACGGCCAGTTTGGGTTTGAGTTTGGTCCAAAGATCATCGCCCAGCCTGTCAATCAGCGAAGGCCCCTCGTTGATCAGGTATAGGTCGGGGTTCGCCGTGATGTGGCGCAACATCGCGATTTCATCGCCTTTTGTCAGTTCGATCAGGACTTGGTGCGGGGTGATCGGCAATGTGTCGATCCGGGTCATCAATTGTGCGTGGCCCTTCGCGGGAAAGTGCAGCGTGCCGACAATCACGGAAGAAACGCCGTCGCGTTCGACCTGCCAGAGCAGGCCTTCGGAAAAAGGCACCTCGCTGGCGCGCTGTTCATATGCGGCACGCTCTGCTTCAGGCAGGGCGTCGAATTTAGCCGGGCCTTCGCAGGACGCGGAAAGTGGACCGGCAAGGCAGGAAATGAGGATTGCGGCGATGAGGCGAAGCATGGGAACTCCCTGATGCGAATAGGCGTGAGGCTAGCATCCGCTGTGGCAGGCGCAAGCGGCATCGCAGTTGGCAGACCCGGTCGGAGAGGCTAGGTCTGGTGCTATGACGAAACCCCGCGAATCCGAACTATATGCGCCGGTCAAACGCTGGCTCGAAGCACGTGGTTTCGAGGTTAAGGCCGAGGTGGGCGCAGCGGATGTTGTCGCTTGCCGCGAGGGGGATGATCCGGTGATCATCGAACTGAAGACCGGGTTTTCTCTGACGCTGTTGCAACAGGCGGTGGCGCGGCAGGCGGTTACCGACTCGGTCTATGTGGCGGTGCCGCGCTGGAAGGGGAAGGCGGGCTGGAAGGCGTTCAAGGGCAATGTGGGGCTGTGCCGTCGCCTTGGTGTCGGGGTCTTGTCGGTGCGGCTCAAGGATGGGGCGGTTGAAGTGCATGCCGATCCGGCGCCGTTTCAGCCGCGCAAGTCCAAGGCGCGCAAGGGACGTTTGTTGCAGGCCTTTGCGAAGCTTGAGGGTGATCCGAATACCGGAGGGATGCAGGGGCAGCGGGTGACGGTCTATCGGCAGGAGGCGCTGAAATGTGCGGCGTTCCTGTCGGAGAATGGCGCCAGCAAGGGGGCGGTTGTGGCCCGCGAAACCGGGGTTGAGAAGGCGACGCAGATGATGCGGATCAACCATTATGGCTGGTTCGAGAAGGTTGAGACCGGGGTGTATATGCTGAGCGAAGACGGAGTGGCGGCGCTGGGGCAATCGTGACGCCCGTGTCGTGTGACGCGGCGTTCCGAATGGAGGGCTTACCCTAGGGAATGTTTGCCGCTGGGGGGACAGTTCGGTTCTATCGATGAAATTCAAAGCCACTGATCCAAGGAAAACGCGATGAGCCATGCCGAAACCCTGTTCCGTCCGTTCAGTTCGGAAAAGCTGCAGTTGAAGAACCGGGTGGTCATGGCACCCATGACGCGCACCTATTCGCCGGGCAATGTCCCGAATGACCTTGTGGTTGACTATTACCGGCGTCGCGCCGAGGGGGGCGTGGGGCTGATCATCACGGAAGGCACCATCGTGGATCACCCGGCGGCCAGCGGGTATCCCAATGTGCCGGCGTTTTTTGGTGAGGATGCGTTGGCCGGGTGGAAGCGCGTGGTTGACGCCGTGCATGCGGCGGGCGGCAAGATCGCGCCGCAGATCTGGCACGTGGGGGCGATCCGGCGCCCTGGTATTGATCCGGGGGGCGATACGCCGGGTTACAGCCCGAGCGGCATGGCGGTGCCGGGCAAGGTTGTCGGGCACGCGATGACGCAAGAGGATATCGACGACGTGGTGGCGGCGTTCGCCAAGGCGGCGAAGGATGCCAAGGAGATCGGGTTTGACGCGGTCGAGATTCACGGCGCGCATGGCTATCTGATCGACCAGTTTTTCTGGGACGGCACCAATCAGCGGGACGATGGCTATGGCGGGGATCTGGCGGCGCGGTCGCGCTTTGCGCTTGAAATCGTGCGGGCGGTGCGGGCTGCGGTGGGCGATGACTTTCCGGTGATCTTCCGCTTTTCGCAGTGGAAGCAGCAGGATTACTCAGCGCGCCTGTGTGAGACGCCCGAGGCGCTGGGCGCGTTTCTGACGCCGTTGGCGGAGGCCGGGGTGGACATCTTTCATTGTTCCACGCGCCGCTTTTGGGAGCCGGAGTTCGAGGGCAGTGATCTGAACCTTGCCGGGTGGGCGCGCAAGCTGACCGGCAAGCCGGCGATCACCGTGGGGAGCGTGGGATTGAATGCCGATTTCCTGCCCGAGGACGGGACGGCGAATTTCAACGCGGGCGAGCCGGCGAGCATCGACAACCTGATCGAGCGGCTGGAGCGGGACGAGTTCGATCTTGTTGCCGTGGGGCGGGCGCTGATTGCCAACCCGGACTGGGCGAACAAGGTGGCGAACGGGGAATTCGACGCGCTTGCCGCCTATGAGCGGGACATGCTCAGGGAACTGCGCTAGCGCGTTGCGCGGCGCAGGCGGGGGTCAGCCTCCGCGCCGCTGAATAAAATCATCCACCATCTCGACGATCATCGGGGCCAATGCGGGCGTGATGATGTGGCCCATGCCGTCAATGGCGTGGTAGTCGCATTCCGGGATCAGCGACGCGATTTCGGCGCCAAGTTCCACCGGGATCAGGGCGTCGTCAACGCCGTGGATGACCTGACATGGCAGCGCAACGCGGGTCAGATCGGAGCGACGGTCTGGACTGGCCATGACTGCGAGGGCCTGGCGGTTGATGCCGTCCGCATCGACGCCGCGCGACCAGGCCAGTTCGGCCTCGGCACGGATGCCCTCGTCGGGCATCGGGTAGCCGGGGCTGCCGTGATTTGCATGTTCCTGAACCCAGCTTTCGATATAGGCGTCCTTGTCCATCGGGCGGGACAGGATGGCGGGCAACAGTGTGCGCCCTTCTTCGCCGCTGGCCAGCGGGCGGGCGGCGGTCATGACGATGGTGGCCGAACGCAGGCGGTCGGGATGGTCGATACAGAGGGTCTGGGCAATGCCGCCGCCCATTGAGATGCCGAAGATATGCGCCGTTTCGATGTCGAGCGCATCCATCAGGCCGATCACGTCATCAGACATGTCGGTCAGCTTGTAGGCATGGGGCACCGGCGCGCCGGAGGCGGCGATTTCCAGAATCGCGTCGGCATCGCCGGGGGCATCGGGTGCCGGACACCGTTGGGAGAGGCCAACATCGCGGTTGTCGAAAATGATCGTGCGGTATCCGCGCGCGGCGAGGCCATTGTAGAGTTCGGCGGGCCAGTGGATCAGTTGTGACCCGAGGCCGCGTATCAGGATCAGCGGCACGCCGTCGCTGGGGCCAAATTCCTGAACTTCGAGGGTAATCCCGTTGGCGGTGATTTGCATAACTCGTGTCTCCGGCTGTTACCCGTCACCCTAGCGCGCCGGTCGGGCTTGTAAATCCGGTTTGATCAAAGGCGATTTTGGCGCGATCTGCAATTGTTTGCGCCACCGCCCATGCGCATCTGTCAAAGACACACGGTGGAACACTCAGGGAGAACGGAATGGCAAATGCGGATCAGGTGCCGGTCAACAGCGGCTTTCATGCAAAGAGCACCGGGGCAGAGGTGCTGGCGGAGATTGACCTTGCGGGCAAGACGGCGGTTGTAACAGGAGGCTATTCCGGGCTGGGACTGGAAACGGTGCGGGCCTTGGCCAACAAGGGGGCGACGGTGATCGTGCCGGTGCGCTCGCCCGAGAAAGCCGCCGAGACGCTTGCCACGATCTCGGGGGATGTCACGGCCTTGCCGATGGATTTGTCCGATAACCGCTCGATTGCGCGGTTTGCGGGGCAAGTCGCTGAGGAATTGTCGGGTCTGGACCTGTTGATCAACAATGCCGGTATCATGGCCTGCCCGCTGGAACGCGTCGGGCCGGGCTGGGAAAGCCAGTTCGGGGTAAACCACATGGGGCATTTTGCACTGACAAAGGCGCTGATGGGGCTGTTGGCGGCTGCAGAGGCGCCGCGCGTCGTGTCCCTGTCTTCAACGGGGCACAAGATTTCCCCAATCCGGTGGGATGATATTCAGTACGAGACGTCCGAATATGACAAGTGGCAGGCCTATGGGCAGGCCAAGACTGCCAATGCGCTTTTTGCCAACGCGCTGTCGCGGCGGCTGAAGGTGACAAACGGGCTGGCGTTCTCGGTGCATCCGGGCGGCATTTTCACACCCTTGCAGCGACATTTGCCCAAAGAAGAGATGATTGCGCTGGGCTGGCTGGGCGAGGACGGGGAGCCCTCGGAACTGGCCAAGCAGGGGTTCAAAACACCCGAACAGGGCTGTTCGACAACGCTTTGGGCGGCGACGTCGCCCTTGTTGGAGGGCAAGGCCGGGGTGTATTGCGAGGATTGCGATATCGCGGCACCGACGGACATGTACAGCCCGACGGCGCGTTTCTTTGGTGTGAACGCCCACGCGACGGATGACGACGCCGCCGAGCGGCTCTGGTCGGTGAGCGAGGCCTTGCTGGAGGTGGCCTAGGTTGCGCATTGCTGCGGCGCGGCGAAAAAAGTGCCGAAAATTTCGATCTGCTCCTGTTGACACCCGGTATCGACCTGCCTAGCTATGCGCCGTTAGCACTCGCTTCCGAGGAGTGCTAACGACTCCGCTGAGGAGTCAGGGAGACAAACTAGTTAGGGAAACCTAGACAATGGCATTTACACCTCTGCATGACCGTGTGTTGGTTCGTCGCGTTGAAGGCGATGAGAAAACCGCAGGCGGCCTGATCATCCCCGATAGCGCGAAAGAAAAGCCCGCCGAGGGCGAAGTCGTTTCCGTTGGCGCAGGTCTGCGCGACGATGACGGCGACCGTATCGCACTGGACGTCAAGGCAGGCGACAAGGTCCTGTTTGGCAAATGGTCGGGCACCGAAATCACCATCGACGGTGAAGAGCTGCTGATCATGAAAGAATCCGACATCATGGGCATCATTGCCTGATCGTCTGCTGGCAGTGCGTGTGAACACGCACCCTACATCAGCTAAGAAACAATCCAAGAGGTAACGTACTATGTCTGCAAAAGACGTGAAATTCGACACCGATGCCCGCAACAAGATGCTCAAGGGCGTCAACATCCTCGCCGACGCGGTGAAAGTGACCCTCGGCCCCAAAGGCCGCAACGTGGTTCTGGACAAGTCGTTCGGCGCACCGCGCATCACCAAGGACGGTGTTTCGGTTGCGAAAGAAATCGAGCTGGAAGACAAGTTCGAGAACATGGGCGCGCAGATGGTGAAAGAAGTCGCCAGCCGCACCAATGACGAAGCCGGCGACGGCACCACCACCGCGACCGTTCTGGCACAAGCCATCGTTAAAGAAGGCCTCAAGCAGGTCGCGGCCGGCCTGAACCCGATGGACCTGAAGCGTGGCATCGACCTGGCAACCGCCAAAGTCGTGCAGGGCATCAAGGACATGGCCCGCGAAGTGAAAGACTCCGCAGAAGTCGCACAGGTTGGCACCATCTCGGCCAACGGCGAAGCCGAAATCGGCCAGCAGATCGCAGACGCGATGCAGAAAGTTGGCAACGAAGGCGTCATCACCGTTGAAGAGAACAAGGGTCTGGAAACCGAGACCGTTGTCGTGGAAGGCATGCAGTTCGACCGCGGCTACCTGTCGCCCTACTTCGTGACCAACGCCGACAAGATGATCGCAGAGCTGGAAGACTGCATGATCCTGCTGCACGAGAAGAAACTCTCGTCGCTGCAGCCGATGGTTCCGCTGCTCGAGCAGGTGATCCAGTCGCAGAAGCCGCTGCTGATCATTGCCGAAGACGTGGAAGGCGAAGCGCTGGCGACCCTCGTGGTCAACAAGCTGCGCGGCGGCCTGAAAATCGCAGCCGTCAAGGCACCGGGCTTCGGCGATCGCCGCAAGGCCATGCTGCAGGACATCGCGATCCTGACCGGCGGCCAGGTGATCTCGGAAGACCTCGGCATGAAGCTCGAGTCGGTGACCATGGACATGCTTGGCACCGCCAAGAAAATCCAGATCACCAAGGACGAAACCACCATCGTTGACGGTGCTGGCGAGAAAGCCGAGATCGAAGCACGTGTTGCTCAGATCCGCACCCAGATCGAAGAAACCTCGTCGGATTACGACCGTGAGAAGCTGCAGGAACGTGTTGCCAAGCTGGCAGGCGGTGTTGCCGTGATCAAGGTTGGCGGCATGACCGAAGTCGAAGTGAAAGAGCGCAAAGACCGTGTGGACGATGCTCTGAACGCGACCCGCGCTGCTGTTCAGGAAGGCGTGATCGTCGGTGGCGGTGTTGCACTGGTTCAGGCCGGTAAAGCGCTGGAAGGTCTGGAAGGTGCAAACGCCGACCAGAACGCTGGTATCACCATCGTGCGTAAAGCCATCGAAGCGCCGCTGCGCCAGATCGCTGAGAACGCCGGTGTGGACGGCGCAGTTGTGGCTGGCAAGGTGCGTGAATCGACCGACAGCAGCTTCGGCTTCAACGCTCAGACCGAAGAATATGGCGACATGTTCGCGTTCGGTGTGATCGACCCGGCCAAAGTGGCGCGTACCGCTCTGGAAGATGCGGCCTCGGTTGCCGGCCTGCTGATTACCACCGAAGCCATGGTTGCCGACAAGCCCGCCAAAGAAGGCGCAGGCGCACCGGCAATGCCCGACATGGGCGGCATGGGCGGCATGATGTAAGACGAATTTCCGCAAGGAAATTCCGTCGAAAAGCGATACTCAAAGGCGCCTTCGGGCGCCTTTGTCATGTAAGCCAGGCGAAATCGCTTCGCGATCCCTGCGGGGTACCTTTGCCGAAAGCTACGCGAAGTCACCCGCGGGCCATCCCATGCCATAATTATTGAACCGACGCAGGTCTGCCCTCAGTTTGGTGGGCAATTGCACCTACGACCCTCTCGAAGAAATCCTCGAGAAGGCGTTTGAGGGACCAAAAACAGACTTTGGCGACACTTCGGTCAAGGTCTGATATGCAGGACCAAGCGGACCTCGGGGAGAGACCCCGAGGCGCATTTCTCTTGTTGTGGGCAGCAATTTCTTAAGGCGTCAGGTCCAAGGCCGCGACAACGCGATTGTAAGGTAGTCCCGCCTTGTCGTTCAAATTGCGCACCTGATTTTCGTTTTCTCCTTCAAAAAGGCACATGCACCTTCCGTCATCGGGAGCAAATGTTGAGCGGACGTAGGAAATCTTTTCACCTGCATTGGTCATTTGCTCCGCTGTCTCGATTGCGGCCTTTTGGGCGGCTGCCAAGTCGTCCATGCTTATGCCTGCAAGATCTCTTTCCACCATGAAAACTGACATCTTCGATCCTTTCCGAGAAATTTGAATCTGATGCAATTACTGCAGCATAGAGCGACGCCGAATGGAAACTTCTCTTCCTTATTGGTCAATAACCACAGGTTTGGGTAAGTTATGATATTGAGGAAACCAGTGGGTTGGATTCTGTGAGGCCCGGCAATGGAGATGTCTCAAATCAAATACGTGCTGTCCGCAGCTAAGCACCTGAACTTTACAAAGGCGGCCAGCGAGTGCAACGTCAGTCAACCGGCGCTTACTAAAGGTGTGAAGGCTTTGGAGGCAGACCTTGGTGCACCGGTGTTTCACCGCGAAGGTCGAAAGATATTGCTCAGCGATTTTGGTCGCTCCATGTTGCCACACCTTCAGCACATTGTAGATGAAGCTGCAGCTACACAGATTCTCGCGCAGAACTTTCGACTGCTTGAAAAGGTGCCATTGCGGTTGGGTGTGCTCTCGACGATTGGTCACGTCCGGTTGGCGCGGTTTCTTGCCCAATTCGAAAAATCCAACGCTGGCATTGAATTGTCTGTCAGCGAAGCAAGCGCGCCGGAACTTAAAGACAAGTTGTCGGAAGGTGAGATCGACGCCGCTTTCATGACCGTAAACGAGGACCTAGAGAACGAATTTCGAACGCGAGAGCTTTACTCTGAACGGTATGTGGTCGTGTTTCCGCCTGACCATCGTTTGGGAAATCTCAACGCTGTTTCATTGGAGGAACTTTCGGGAGAGAGATACGTGGATCGCCTGGCGTGCGAACTACGCGAGATGGTGATGGCCGTATGCGAAACCAAAGGCGTCGAGTTGTATGCGCGTTTCCGCTCTGAACGTGAAGACTGGGTTCAGGCGATGGTGGCAGCAGGAATTGGCTTTGCCTTTATGCCCGAATACTCTGTGACGCTACCCGGCCTTATGCAAAGACCGCTCGTCGAACCGGTTGTCGAGCGCAGAATAGCCGCATTCACAGTACCCGGGCGCAAACATTCTCCCGCTCTCGATGCATTGATGAGAGCTTCAAGCTCCTTCGCGTGGCCGGGGTAGGACTGGGCACCTTTGGGCTCAATGCAGCCACCTGACGCAAGCCTTCAGATATCGGGTTCCCGGAACACTGGATCTGTTCGCTTGGATTCTGTCGCATCCTTTTCAACACTTTCCGCACGGGCTGGTGCCCTTGGGTGGCCTCTTTTGTTTCTGTTGTAGATTGCGCTCTGCGTTGCAAGAGCATATCTCTGAGGTCGTAACGATGGAGATTTCATGGCCCGTTGAGGTGGGAAGGCACGGCGTCCTTCCAAGGCAAAAACGACCTGAGACGCAGTCCGCAGAGTTGCGGGCGGCTGGGCTGTTTTTGCACCTGATCCAATGATAGATTGATGCCGGGATGATCCCGGCAGGGCCATGAAGGTAACAAGATATGACACGGGACTATTCCCAGTTCTTTTCAACATCCACGTCGTCGCAATCCGGCACCGAAAATCCGTCCAAGCTGGCGCGGTTGGGCTGGCAGACGTTTTTTGCAAGACAGGTTGAACCGCAAGCCCTTAACCAGACACCGCCCGTGCGCGTGAGCGAAGTGCACCGCAATGGGCTGCGCGTTGTGGGAGAGGACATCGAGGGCCTGATCCCGGCCAGACCGGACGCGACGGTGGGGGACTGGTTTCTCTATGACGCGGACCTTCCGGCGCATAGCGTGCTTTTGGAGCGCAAGAGTCTGTTCAAGCGGCGCGCGCCGGGGCATGACCGCCGGTTTCAGCTGATCGCGGCCAATGTGGACACGGCGTTCATCGTGACCTCCTGTAACGCCGATTTCAACATTGCACGGCTGGAGCGCTATGTGGCGCTGGCGTTTGATGCGGACGTGACGCCTGTGATCGTTTTGACCAAGACAGACCTGTGCGACGATCCTGATACATACGTTCAGGAGGCGATGTCGGTATCGGGCAGGGTTGTGGTCGTGGCGCTCAATGCGCTGAGCCGGGAGCCGCTCGAGAAGCTGGTGGACTGGTGTCGTCCGGGGCAGACCGTGGCCTTTATGGGCAGTTCCGGCGTGGGCAAGTCGACGCTGGTCAATGCGCTGTTCGAAGAGGGGCGCGTGGCCACGGCAGGCATCCGTGAGGATGATGCCAAGGGGCGGCACACGACCACTGCGCGCCAGTTGCACTTCACCCCGGACGGGGTGGCTGTTCTGGATACGCCGGGGATGCGCGAGTTGCAGATGGCGGATGCCGAGGACGGGATCGCGGATTTGTTCGCCGATGTCACCGATCTGGCGACGCAGTGCAAGTTTCGCGATTGTGCGCATGACAGCGAGCCGGGCTGTGCGGTAACAGCGGCGATTGCAGCCGGTGAGCTTGATCAAGCGCGGTTGGAGCGTTGGCGCAAGTTGATGGCGGAAGACCGGTTCAACTCGGCGTCGCTGGCCGAAAGGCGGTCCAAGGACAAAAACTTTGGCAAGATGGTGCGTTCGGTGATGAAGGACAAGAAGAACCGGCGTTAGGGTATTGGGGCGGTGTCGGGGGCGTTGCCCCCCGCCGAACCCCCAGGGGGCTTCGGCGTCCCCCAGAATATTTCTGGCAAAAGGAAGATGTGAGCCGCACGCATGTGTGTGCGCGTTGCGGATTGGTCGGCTTGGGAAAATGATCCGCTTTCGGAAATGAGGCGTACCCTTTGAAAATCACCAATGGTTGCCAAGGGGGGATGCCATGCAGACGAGATTGCCGATCAGGGGCCGCATGTTGATCATGACGTTGAGCCTGTTGTTGCCAGTCGCCTTTGCCGCCAAGGCCAAGGCGGATGTGGCGCCGGAAGTGCGCACGGTTGTAAGCCAGCCGGCGGAATTGGGTGAGGGGGCGTTTCGCTGGCTTGGGTTCAAAGTGTATGACGCGCAGTTGTTCACGCCGGGTGGGCGTGGGTTTGACTGGGATCGACCCTTTGCGCTGCAACTGGATTATGCCCGGAAAGTGCGTTCCGAAATCCTCCTGCGCGCCAGCATGGACGAGTTGGAGCGCATGGAAGGCGCGCGTGCCGATCACGGCGAAATTCGTGCCAAGCTGACCCAGTGTTTGCGTGATGTGCGCCCCGGGGATCGGGTTGTGTCGGCCCCGCGCGGCGCAAATACGCTGGATTTCTGGGTAAACGGGTCCAAGACCTGCCGTCTGCAGCATGCGGGTATTCGGGATCGTTACATGGCCATCTGGCTGTCTGAGGATGCGCGCGATCAGGCGCTGGCGCGGCAATTGCGCGGGGCGGCTGGCTAAGTGCTTTCACGGGTTGGGGTGTATGCGGCCATGCTGGCTGCTGCTGGTGTGCCGCTGTACATCCATCTGCCGCGTTACGTGACGGTCGAGATGGGGATCAGCCTGAGCACGCTGGGGGCGGTTTTGCTGGGCATACGCATCATGGATTTTGCACAGGACCCGGCGCTGGGGTGGCTTACGGACCGTCCCGGCGTGCCGGTTGGCGTTTGGGCGGCGATCGGAAGCGTTGGGTTGGCGGCAGGTTTCTGGGGGCTGTTTGGTATGGCGCCCATCGGGGCGCCGGTGCTTTGGCTGGTGGCGGTGCTGGTGGTGATCTTCACGAGCTACAGCCTATTGACCATCCTGTTTTATGCGCAAGGAGTACGGCTGGTACAGGCTGGCGGGGCGGGAGCGCATTACCGTTTGGCGGGCGCACGTGAGGCAGGCACCGTGGTTGGCATTTTGCTTGCAGCGATTTTGCCTCAGGTGATGGGATACCGGGGGTTTGCGGGGGTTTACGTCGCCGTGGTTCTGCTTGCTGCTTTGGCCATGTCGCGGCTGTGGAGCCGTGAGGGTACACCTGAGGGGCCGTCGCTCGGGCTCAAGGCGGTTCTTGCAAGCGGGAGGATGCGGCTGTTGCTTGCGCTGGGTTTGGTAAATGCGCTTCCCGTGGCAGCGACCTCGACCCTGTTCCTGTTCTTCGTGGAGGACCGGTTGCAATTGGCGGGGCTGGCAGGTTTTTTCCTTCTGACTTTTTTTGCCGCGGCCGGGATCAGCGCGCCGCTCTGGGCGCGGATGGCGCGGGGGTGGGGGGCGAAACCGGTGCTGCTCGGCGGGATGAGTCTTGCCATTGTCAGCTTTGCGGGGGTTGCGGGGTTGAGTGAAGGGGCGGCGATGGGATTTGCCGCCGTCTGTGTCGGCTCTGGGCTGGCGCTTGGGGCGGACATGGTGTTGTTGCCAGCGCTGTTTGCTGTGGGGCTGGACGAAGAGCGGCTTGAAGGGGGCGCGGGGTTCGGCCTGTGGTCGCTGGTGACAAAGCTGTCGCTGGCCTTGGTGGCGGCGGTGTTGCTGCCGTTCCTGGAGATGTCGGGGTTCAAGCCCGGCGAAGAGAATTCAACGGAGGCTTTGCGCGCATTGACGCTGGGATACGCGGTGCTGCCCTGCCTTCTGAAGATCGCGGCGATGGCGTTGGTCCTTGCCTTGCCGCGTAAGGCACGCGGGGTGTGACCGGTCTTGCCCTCGGGCATCCCGCGTGCCACCAAGTGCCATGCGCTTGTTCCTGCTCACCCTCATTACGATGACGGCCTTTGCCGCGAACTCGGTGCTGAACCGGGCGGGCGTGGCCGGGGCCGGGATGGACCCGATTGCCTTTGGCGCGGTGCGGCTGGCGGCGGGGGCGGTGATGCTGGCGCTGTTGGTTTTGTGGCAACGGCGGGGCTTTGACATTGGCGGGGTCGGGCGCGGTATCGGGGTGCTTGGGCTGCTTCTCTACATTTTTGGGTTTTCGCTGGCCTACCGGGCGCTGGATGCCGGGCTTGGGGCGTTGATCCTGTTCGGAGTGGTGCAGGCGACCATGTTCGCCGGGGCGCTGCTCGGGCGGGAAGACATGCCCGCGACGCGATGGTTTGGGGCGTTGTTGGGATTGGCCGGTTTGGTCTGGTTGCTGTGGCCCGGTGGGGCGATTGCCGTTTCTGCGACGCATGCGGCCATGATGGTGGCCGCGGGTGTTGGCTGGGGCCTCTATTCGCTGCAAGGGCGAAAAGAACGGGATGCGACACAGGCCACGGCGATGAACTTCCTGTTGGCGGCGCCGGTTGCGGTGCTGGGGGCTGTGGGTCTGGGCGCGACCGGATGGAGCGCAGAGGGCGTGGTGTTGGCGGTGGTTTCAGGCGCGTTGACCTCGGGGTTGGGCTATGCGCTGTGGTATCAGCTTTTGCCCGCGCTGGGCGCAAGCCGGGCGGCGGTCGCGCAGTTGAGCGTGCCTGTAATCGCGATGGCAGGGGGCATGGCATTTCTGGGCGAGCCGATGACGTGGCGCTTTGTGGGGGCGGCGGTGCTGGTGATCGGGGGCGTGCTGGTGTCGATGCGCCGGTAAGGTTATCGCGTCGGTTTCACGATGGGTTCGAGCGGGTCATAAAAGAGCCTGTCGGACCATGCCACGTCAGGCAGGCTGTCGGGTTTGAACGCCATGCGGGAGAGTTCGTCACGGGTGACGAAGCGGCGTTCGCTGACGATGCCCTCGGGGTCCTGCCAGTTGTCGGAGAGCATGCCGGACAGGATCGTGCAGCGGAAATAGACATCGACCTGATGAAAGGTGCCCTCGGGGTCATGGAATTCGTTGATCATGCAGGGCGCGCCCACGGCGATGGTGAGGCCGGTTTCCTCGTGCACTTCGCGGGCGAGATTGTCGGGTAGAGAGCTGCCCCGTTCGACCCCGCCGCCGGGTGCGCACCAGAGGTCGCTTTTCCCCGCCGGGTAGGCGTTGACCACGAGCAGGCGGTCATCTTGCAGGATCAGGGCGCGCGCGGCGAGGCGAGGGGAGGGCATATTGTGACATCCGGACTGTTTGGCCTTTTGTAAGGCGGCGGGAGGGCTTATCTCAAGGGCATGGTTCGGATCGTTGCTTTCATGGCCCTTTTGGCCGGTGTCGCGCCGGGGATGGCGCGGGCGGATTGTGTCGTGCTGCTGCATGGGCTGGCGCGGACGGAGAACTCGTTCGTGCTGATGCAGGCGGCGTTGGAGCGCTATGGCTATAAGGTAGAGCGGCCCGGGTACCCGTCGACCCGCAAGGAGATTGAAACCCTTGCGCAGGAAACCCTTCCAAATGCGGTGGCCGCGTGCAGTGGAGAGTCGGTGCATTTCGTCACGCATTCGATGGGCGGTATTTTGCTGCGGTTGTGGCTTTTGGATCATCGCCCGGAGAACCTTGGGCGTGTGGTGATGTTGGGGCCGCCCAACCAGGGGTCGGAACTGGTGGATGTTCTGGGCCAGCTGGAACCATTTGACTGGATCAATGGGCCGGCGGGATCGCAGTTGGGCACCGATGGGTTGCCCACTGAATTACCGCCGGTGGATTTCGAACTGGGAGTCATAGCGGGAGATCGGTCGCTGAACCCGTTCTACTCGGCGCTCATCGAGGGGCCGGATGACGGTAAGGTCTCGGTCGAGAGCACCAAGGTGGCCGGAATGGCGGATCACCTTGTTTTGCCGGTGACGCACACATTCATGATGAACAACCCGATGCTGATTGCGCAGGTGCGGTTGTTCCTTCGGGACGGGGCGTTTGATCACGACATGAAGTGGGGCGACACAGACGCCACGCTGGAAGAGATCGACCTGTGGCGGAAGGGCAGTTGCGAAGGTGGGCATTGCGAGGAGTCCCCGCGTGATTGATCTGGACCTTGTCGGTGCGGAGGTGCTCTGGCCGGATGGGCTGCGGCCCGGCGAAATCGCGTTGCGTGGCGGTGTGATCGGGGCGCCGGGCGCTGGCGTGCGACAGGTGGATTTGCGCGGATACTGGGTGCTGCCGGGGATCGTCGACATGCATGGCGACGGGTTCGAGCGGCATCTCGCGCCGCGTCGGGGCGCGATGAAAGACCTCGGGCAGGGGTTGGTTTCCGTGGATGCGGAGCTTGCCGCGAACGGGATCACCACGGCAATGCTGGCGCAGTTCTGGAGTTGGGAAGGCGGGATGCGGGGGCCGGATTTTGCGCGCCGCTTTCTTGCGGCGCTGCGCGACGGGCCAGACATGTTGACTGATTGCCGGGTGCAGCTTCGGTTCGAGACGCATATGGTCGATGATTATTCCGCGTTCGAGGAAACGGTGGCGGCGCATGATGTGCGCTATGTGGTTTTCAACGATCACCTGCCCCATGCCGCGTTGGACAAGGGCAAGCGCCCCCCGAGATTGACGGGCCAGGCGCTCAAGGGCGGGCGCAGCCCCGAGGCGCATTTGGCGCTGATGCAGGGCTTGCATGAGCGGGGCGCCGAGGTTGGGCCGGCTGTTGAGGCTCTGGCAAAGCGGCTGGCGGCGCGGGGCGTGCTGCTGGGCAGTCATGACGATGACACGGCCGAACTGCGCCAGACATGGCAGGGCCGCGGCGTCGGCGTTTCAGAGTTTCCCGAGACCGAGATCGCGGCGCGGGCGGCGCGGGAAGGCGGCGGGGCGATTGTGCTTGGGGCGCCGAACGTGGTGCGGGGCGGATCGCATTCGGGCAATGTTTCGGCGGCAGCGCTGGTACAGGCCGGGCTGTGTGATGCGCTGGCCTCGGATTATCACTATCCGGCGCTGCGGCAGGCAGTTCTGCGGCTGGTAGCAGAGGGCGGGGTGACGCTGGAAGAAGGCTGGGCGCTGATCTCGGCGCGTCCGGCGGCGCTCTTGGGGCTGCGGGATCGCGGGCAGCTGGAAGAGGGCAGGCGCGCGGATCTGGTGGTGATGGAGCCCGGAACCGGGCGGATCTGTGCGACGCTGACCGATGGGAAGGTGAGCTTTATGGCCGGTGAGGTCGCGGCACGGTTCGTGGCATAAAAAAGGGGGCTGCGGCCCCCCTTTGGAAATCAAGTCAGATCAGGACGACTTGGGACGGATGTGGTTGGCATGTCCCATCTTGCGGCCCGGCTTGGTTTCGGCCTTGCCATAGAGGTGCAGCGCGGTTTCGGCGCTGCGCAGCAGGGTCGGCACCTTGTCCATATCGTCGCCAATCAGGTTTTCCATGACCACGTCGGCGTGACGTTGGCCATCGCCCAGAGGCAGGCCGGTGATGGCGCGGATATGTTGTTCGAACTGGTCCACGGCACAGCCGTTCTGAGTCCAGTGACCGGAATTGTGCACGCGCGGGGCGATCTCGTTCACGATCAGGCCGCCGTCGGTCACGAAAAGCTCGACCCCCATGACGCCGACATATTCCAGCGCGCTGAGAATTTGCGCGGCGAGCAGCACGGCACCCATACGCTGAGAGGCAGTCAGGTGGGCGGGCACGGTGGTGGTGCGCAGGATGCCTTCGTGATGCACGTTTTCGCCGGGGTCGAAACAGGCGACATCGCCATGCAGTCCGCGCGCGGCGATCACCGAGACTTCGCGGGAAAATTCGACGAAGCCTTCGAGAATAGCAGGCGCGCCGGCCATGTCTGCAAGGGCGGATTCGGCCTTGTTCGCAGATTTGATCCGGGCCTGTCCCTTACCGTCATAGCCAAAGCGGCGGGTTTTCAGGATGGCCGGTGTGCCGGTTGTGGCGATTGCGTCTTCAAGGTCGGATAGGGTGTCGACAGCGGCGAAGGGTGCCGTGGCAAGGCCGAGGTCCTGCAGGAAGCGTTTCTCGACCAGGCGGTCCTGCGAGACGCGCAGGGCCTCGCGGTTCGGATGGATCGGGCGATGCGCTTCGAGAATGTCGAGCGCCTGCGTGGGTATGTTCTCGAACTCGTAGGTGATGATGTCGACCGACGCGGCGAAGGCTTCGAGCGCGGCTCTGTCCTCGTAAGCGGCGGTCGTGACCTGATCGGCCACGTGACCGGCGGGCGGGTTGGCGCCGGGTTCGAATATGTGGGTGCGATAGCCAAGGCGGGAGGCGGCGACCGACAACATGCGGCCCAGCTGACCGCCGCCCAGAATGCCGATGGTGCTGCCGAAGGGGAGGGGATCAGTCATCTTGGGGCTCGTCGGGAATAGAAGCGGAAAGGGCGTCGCGCCATGCGTCGAGACGTGCGGCCAGCGCGGGGTCTTGCAGGGCCAGGATGCCTGCGGCCATCAGTCCGGCGTTGGAGGCACCGGCTGCGCCGATGGCCATGGTTGCCACAGGGAAACCCTTGGGCATCTGCACGATCGAATAAAGGCTGTCGACGCCCGAGAGGGCGCGGGTCTGGACCGGAACTCCAATCACGGGCACGCGGGTTTTGGAGGCCATCATGCCGGGCAGGTGCGCCGCGCCGCCAGCCCCCGCGATGATCACCTGAAGACCACGTCCGGCGGCCTTTTTGCCGTAGCTCCACAGCCGATCCGGGGTGCGATGGGCAGAGACGATCTTTTTCTCGTAAGTGATGCCCAGTTCGTCGAGAATCTCGGCTGCGAGTTTCATTGTGGGCCAGTCAGACTGGCTTCCCATGATGATGCCGACCTGTGGTGTGTCCGTCATTTTTGCCTCTGCCAGAACGTGAAGCCCGGTTTATAGAGCATTGCGGGATTTGCGCAATGCGACGGAACGTGAGGTAGCCGGGCTGTTGTGTCCTGATCCGCAGGGTGGTTCAGGCGATGATATCGGGGGTCAGGCGGTCTTCGATCAGGGCGATCATGTCCTTGAGGCGCAGTTTCTGCTTTTTCAGCCGTTGGATGGTAAGCTGATCACCGGTGCCCCGTTCGACAAGCGCATGAATCGCATCATCCAGATCCCGGTGTTTCTGGCGAAAGACTTCCAGTTCGACCTTGAGTACATCGTCGGTTTTCATCGACAGGTCGTTGGGCGCATTCATGGGTGGAAATTCCTCAGGTATTGCAGGGCCGTAGCATAACGATTCGCAGCCGTCCTGCAAAGGGTTTCGCCCATTTGATGCGAGGCGTTTCAATCGGACTTGCCTCTTGCCAAGCGGCTTTTCGCCTCCCATATTTGAAGCACCGGGTTGCCAGAATGGGGCCCGGAAATGGACTGTCGCTTGAAGTTGAGGACGTGTCGATGACAAAACTGACCTTGGGGTCGCATCCCCACATGCTGGGGTTCGAGCAGCTGGAACGCCTTCTGGAGCGTACCGCGAAGACGGGCAACGAAGGCTATCCCCCTTTCAATATCGAACAGACATCGGATTACTCTTATCGGATCACGCTTGCCGTGGCCGGGTTCAGCGAGTCGGATCTGAGCATTACGGTCGAAGATCGCCAGTTGGTGATCCGGGGCCGTCAGCGCGACGATTCGGAGGATCGCGTGTTCCTGCACCGGGGCATTGCGGCGCGCCAGTTCCAACGCTCGTTCGTGCTGGCAGATGGCGTGGATGTGGGCGAGGCGCATATGGAGAACGGCCTTCTTCATGTCGACCTGACCCGGACCAAGCCGGAAAGCGTTGTGCAAACGATCCAGATCAGGAAAGGGTAAGCGATGTACAGCAAGTTTGATTTCGGACAGGAAGAAGAACGTCGGATCGTTTATGTGCGCGAGGTCGCGCTGGACGAGTTGCCGGATGACGTCCGTGCACAGCTGTCGGAGGACGAGACCCTCTATGCCGTGCACAATGCGGATGGCGAGCGGTTGGCACTGGTCAAGGACCGCAACCTTGCCTTCATCCTCGCGCGGCAGAACGACTTTGACCCTGTAACCGTGCATTAACCACGATTTCACGGGCGGGGCGGTCAGTCCAGTTTAAGCAGATAGGTTGCGTCCGCCCATCCATCCTTGTTGCAGCGGGCACGGATTGCCACAGCGCCCGTGCCCGAGGGGAGGCTTACCCGTGTCAGAGAGCGGGTGAAGGGCTGTTCGCTGACATGAGGGTGGTAGAGTTCGCGGTAGCCAAGCACGACGCCGTCCATGGATTCCACACGCCAGCCGTCAGCATAGTGCCCCCAGCCGGTGTCCGGATGGGACAGGGTGACATCGAAGGTCCAGCCGGTATCGGTTTGCAGTGCGATGGCATTTTCGACAACAGGCGGATCGGCGCGCAGGGCGCTTGCGACGAAAACCAGAGGAAGGATCACGTATTTCATGGTCCCAGCCTAACACCGTCATGGCCATGGCGGCATTGAAATCTTGGTGAGGCAGGCCAATAAAAAACGCGGGGCATTGTGCCCCGCGTTTTCGTTTGTCAGTCACTCAAAGCGGATCAGGCTTTGATCAGGCCCATGCTTTCGAGCTTCAGGATGACCTGATGTGCGCAGTTGTCCACGTCTGTGCCTTCGGTCTCGACGCGCAGTTCCGGGTTGGCCGGTACGTCGTAGGGGTCGGAAATCCCGGTGAACTCCTTGATCTTGCCTTCACGGGCCAGCTTGTAGAGCCCCTTGCGGTCACGACGCTCGCATTCCTCGATCGAGGTCGCCACGTGGACTTCGACAAAGGCACCGAACTGTTCGATGTCTTCGCGCACGGCACGGCGGGTGGTGGCGTAAGGTGCGATCGGAGCACAGATGGCGATGCCACCGTTCTTGGTGATCTCCGAAGCAACATAACCGATACGGCGAATGTTCAGATCGCGGTGCTCTTTCGAGAACCCGAGTTCCGAGCTGAGGTTTTTCCGCACGAGGTCCCCATCCAGAAGCGTTACCGGACGGCCACCCATTTCCATGAGCTTGACCATGAGCGCGTTGGCGATGGTCGATTTGCCCGACCCGGAGAAGCCGGTGAAGAACACGGTGAAGCCTTGCTGGGCGCGCGGCGGGCGTGTCTTGCGAAGCTCGCTGACAACCTCGGGGAAGGAGAACCATTCGGGGATTTCGAGGCCCTCGGCCAGACGGCGACGCAGCTCGGTGCCTGAGATGTTCAGGATGGTCACTTCGTCCTTGTCCTCGATCTCGTCCATGGGCTCGTATTGTGCGCGCTCGGCGACCCAGACCATGTGCTTGAAGTCGACCATTTCGATGCCGATTTCTTCCTGATGCTCGCGGAACAGGTCCTGAGCGTCATAGGGGCCGTAGAAGTCTTCGCCCTGGCTGTTCTTGCCGGGGCCGGCGTGGTCGCGGCCGACGATGAAGTGGGTGCAGCCGTGGTTGGCGCGGATCAGGCCGTGCCAGACGGCTTCGCGCGGGCCCGCCATGCGCATCGCCAGGTTCAGCAGCGACATGGTGGTGGTCGCCGCCGGGTACTTGTCCAGAACCGCCTCGTAGCAACGCACGCGGGTGAAGTGATCGACGTCACCGGGTTTGGTCATGCCGACAACAGGGTGGATCAACAGGTTGGCTTGTGCCTCTTTCGCGGCGCGGAAGGTCAGTTCCTGGTGTGCGCGGTGCAGCGGGTTGCGGGTCTGGAAGGCAACAACCTTGCGCCAGCCTAGCTTGCGGAAATAGGCCCGCAGTTCGTTCGGGGTGTCGCGACGGGCGCGGAAGTCGTAGTGCACGGGTTGCTGGATGCCGGTGACAGGACCGCCGAGATAGATCTTGCCAGCGGTGTTGTGCAGGTAGTTGACGGCCGGGTGCGCATCGTCGTCGGCGCCGAACACTTTCTCGGCTTCGCGGGCCTTATTGGGTTCCCAGCGGTCGGTGACGGTCATGGTGGCGAGGATCACGCCTTCCTGGTCACGCAGGGCAATGTCCTGACCGATTTCGATCGACTGGGCGAACTCTTCACTTACATCAAGGGTGATGGGCATCGGCCACAGCGTGCCGTCGGCCAGGCGCATGTTTTCAACGACGCCGTTGTAATCCTCTTCCGTCAGGAAGCCCTTGAGCGGGTTGAAGCCGCCATTCATCAGCAGTTCGAGGTCGCAGATCTGGCGCGGGGTCAGGTCATGGCTGGTCAGGTCGGCTGCTTCGACTTTGAGCTTCTGTGCACTCTCGTAGGAGACATAAAGCTCGGGAATGGGAGCCAGGTTGTTCTGCATGGGATGTGTCCTGTGTTTTATGGGAGGCATACCGCTGGCGGTGCCAGTGAGTTCCGCGTGCAACGCGTTGTATTCCGCAAGTTTGCGGGCGAGAAATTTGTCCGTGAGACGCACTTTTTCCGCCGCGCCACGCGAGGTGAGCGTGTAGGCAAAGCGCTGCCGCTTGTCGGGGCCTTGGCGAGCGCTGATCGTGATCAGTCCGGCGTCGGCAGCAGAGCGCAACTGCGCGTTGAGGTGCCCAAGGGAGATGCCCAGAGCCAATGCCGTCGCCCGCTGCGATGCTTGGGGCGCCAGATCCAGCTGGCGCAGGAGGCAAAACAATTGGTCCTCCTCATCTGAAATGGGTTTTGTCAAAGGCAGTGACATCAAAAAGCGACTCAAAGTGTGTTCACGCGTGAACAGTTCTCATGTTTTGACTCGCGGCGAAAGGGAAAACTGACCAAATGCGCTGATTTCCGCTGGCGTGACATTGCTGCAACGCAGCATGATTACGCGGGTGTCCTGTTCTGCGCCTCTTCAGTCAGGGTTTTCAGAACCGTACTGGCGTCTTTGAGCGCAAGGGCTTGAATCGGGTGCGACACGCCTCTGAGGGTGAGGGAGACAAGTTCGAACTGCTCGGTGGCGTGGCCTGCGGCCTCGAGAAGCTGAGCAGAGACAAGCAATTGAACGCCCAGCGTCTTGGTTTCAGCCTCAAGGCGGCTGGCGGTGTTCACGGTGTCCCCGATGATGGTGCGGGGGGCATGGTCGGCGGCGCCAATCTCGCCCAGTACAAGTTCGCCCAGATGGAGCCCCATGCCGATGGCCACGGGAATATCCTTTTCGGCGGCCAGTGCTTTGTTGAAGACTTTCAGCGCCGAACTGATCCCGGCGGCGGCATTGAGCGCGCCCAGCGCAGAGCTGCGTTCATCGGAAAGTTCGAAGACCGCCAGCAATCCGTCGCCAAGGTATTTGTCCACGGTCCCCCCTGCACCGGTGATCGAGGGCACGATCGCGTCAAAGAAACGGTTGAGCAGGAACACCACATCATAGGGCAATTGCCCGGTGGTGCGGGCGGTAAAGCCGCGCATGTCTAGAAAGAGGATCGCCAGCCGGCGTTCCCGACCAAGGCTTTGATGGCTGCGGGCGCGCCGCCCGTCCGCGCGAAACACGCGCAACACGGTTGCCGGTTCCGTCGGGCGGATCTGGCAGGCCAGCCGGGCATTGGGCGGTGCGTTCACGGCGGCAAGGCTGGCCGCTTCTTCGGGGGAAGGGGGATGCAACAGGTCGGCCCCATCCTCGATCACCACGCGGCAGGTCGTGCAGCGCCCGCGCCCGCCGCAGAGCGCCATGTGGGGCACGCCCGCCGCACGTGACATTTCAAGCAGGGTCATGCCGCGCTGTCCGCTGATCTCGGGGCCGTCGATGTATCGCACCTTCAGGGCGCGGCGCGAGACCAGCAATCGACGGACCAGAAAGGCTGCCGCGGTCAGGGCAAGCAGCCCCCAGAACACCCAAAGACCCTCGCGGGTCATGCGTTCCAGCTGTGCAAGGGTATCCCGGCTTGGAAAATTGTAGAGCGCGGCCAGGTCTGGCCCCTCGACAGGGTCAAAAAGGCGGGCCCGTTGCGCGCGGCCCTGCACCATGAACCCGGCGAGCGCAAAGGCGGGGATCAGGGTGGCGAGTGAAATCATCACCGGAAGGGAGCGTCGCCACCATTCCGTTATCCTCAGCCAGAAATGCATCCCCATGCAGCCATGGGTCCAGACGATCAGAAGCAGGAGCGCCTGCTGCCAGCCGCTGGATGTGTCCCAGATCAGCCCGGTGATATAGCCCATCCGGTCGTTGACTGCGAAATTGCTCGAGGCCGCGCGGGTATGCACGACATGGACCATCAACAAGAGCGGAATGGTCAGGCCGAGAAGGATCTGAACCGCCTCCCATGGCGGCATGCGGAGCGTGTTTCGGCGGGCCAGCCGCCAGAGGGCGAGCCCGGCATGGGTGAATATCGCCGCATAAAGCAGAAGCCCCCCGAACGCACTGCGCGTGATGGCGCGGCGCCAGTCCTGGAAATGCTCCATCGCGTCGAGCGAGAACAGGCCCAGCCCGACATTGATGTAGTGAAAGAGCACATAGATGAACAGGACAAGACCCGAGGCAATGCGAAGCCGGGTGCGGATATTGCCTTTCCAAAGTGCGCTCATGCCGTGGCCTGTTTCCTTGGCTGTGTACGGCAAGAGTGGCGACGCGCGGGGCGTGGGTCAAGGCACAGGGCCTGTGCGGCCCCGTGCCGGGGTTTGGTGTCAGTCGTCCTGCTCAGCGAGGAAGCGCTCGGCATCCAGCGCGGCCATGCACCCCATGCCTGCCGACGTCACGGCCTGGCGATACTTGTGGTCGGTCAGGTCGCCCGCGGCAAAAACACCGGGCACCGAGGTCTCAGTGCTGCCGGGTTTGACTTGCACGTAGCCACCGTTGTGCATTTCGAGCGTGTCCTTCACCAGTTCGTTGGCGGGGGCGTGGCCGATGGCCACGAAGACGCCTGCACAGGGGATCTCGGAGATTTCGTCGGTTTTCACGTTGCGCACCCGAACGCCGGTCACGCCCTTGGGATTGTCGTCGCCCAGAACCTCTTCAAGCGTGTGGAACCAGAGCGGTTCGATCTTGGGGTTTTTCATCAGGCGGTCCTGAAGGATCTTTTCGGCACGCAATTCGTCGCGGCGGTGGATCAGCGTCACCTTGGAGGCGAAGTTGGTCAGGAACAGCGCCTCTTCCACGGCGGTGTTGCCGCCGCCGATCACCACGATTTCCTGTCCGCGATAGAAGAACCCGTCGCAGGTGGCGCAGGCGGAAACGCCAAAGCCCTTGAACGCCTCTTCCGAAGGCAGGCCCAGCCATTTCGCACGCGCACCGGTGGCAAGGATCACCGCATCAGCGGTATAGATGGTGCCACTGTCGCCCTTGGCGCTGAAGGGACGCTTTGACAGATCGAGGTCGGAAATGATGTCACCGATAATCTCGCACCCCATCGCCTTGGCATGGGCTTCCATGCGCACCATCAGGTCTGGACCCTGTACCTCGGTATCGCCGGGCCAGTTTTCCACCTCGGTGGTGGTGGTCAGCTGGCCGCCCGGTTCGATCCCCTGCACCAGAATCGGTTCGAGCATGGCGCGGCTGGCATAGACCCCGGCCGTATAGCCTGCCGGGCCCGAGCCAATGATCAGAACCTTGGTGTGTTTGGTATCGGCCATGGGGGCCCCTTTCGTGTCTGCAACAGGTTTGTCGCAAGGGGATATAGTCTGCGCGGCGCGGTAGGAAAACCCCATTGCAGATTTGTCCGCAACCGTCCGGATCAGGGGGGTGGGCAATGTCTCGCAAAAGGATATTGCTCCGTGGTGAAATAATATTGCGCGCGGCTTGGGTGGTGCTATAAGAACCGCAAATCTGACGGAGCGCTAGATCACATGCCCGGAACCCGGCTCGACCCAATTGATCGCAAGATTCTTGCTGAACTGCAGGCAGATGGCCGCATGACCAATGTTGAACTCGCCAAGCGCGTGGGCATTTCCGCGCCGCCTTGTTTGCGTCGCGTACGTACGCTGGAAGAGGCAGGCTTCATCCGTGGCTATCACGCCGACGTGGATGCCCGCGAACTGGGCTTTGAAGTGCAGGTTTTTGCCATGGTGGGCCTGCAAAGCCAGGCCGAGGCCGACCTGAGCGTGTTCGAGGAGCGTTGTCGCAACTGGCCGCTTGTACGGGAATGTCACATGCTCAACGGCGAGGTGGATTTCATCCTGAAATGCGTGGCCCCCGATCTGAGCACTTTCCAGAGCTTCCTTACCGAAGGCCTGCTTCGGGCTGAGAACGTGGCCAGCGTGAAGACCTCGCTTGTCATTCGTGGCGCCAAGGACGAGCCGGGCGTGCCATTTGACGTGCTTGAGGATCGGTTGAACCGCGACGCCTGACGCCCCTTCACTTTCTTTTTCCGGAAAATACCCCGGGGGAGACGCAGCTTGCTGCGGCGGGGGCAGCGCCCCCCCTCCTGCGTCATCGGCAAAACGCAAACGGGCCGCATCCTGAGACGAGATGCGGCCCGTTTGCGTTTAGTCTGTTTCCGGCTCAGGCGGCTTTCTTGAGCGGGGCACCGCTGCGCTTGGCGATGAAAGCGGCACGGCGGCGGCCACGGGTCCAGGGCATCTCGGGCAGATCGCTCTTGGAGGCTGCAACAACGGATTTGATAAAGCGGGTCTGGCTGCTCATATTGTTTCTCCTTGAACCGGCGCCGGCTTGGGCGGCGCCAACTGTTTCTGAATTGAGATCAGTGTGTTCCCACAATGGGGCGGAGATGGGGCAGGAATGGTCAGATTTGAGGAAAATACCGCAGAGATTCTGAGGCAGGCCGTCTAGCGACGGATCACCGAAATCAGACGGCCATAGTCGGCTTCACGGGCGTGAGTGCTGCGGCGATAGGAGAAAAAGCGCTGCGGATCGGAATAGGTGCAGTGACGAATCCACTCCGCCCGACCGACCCCCGCTTGGCGCAGGCGATGCAGCCCGTAGGCGGGCAGGTCGAACAGCATCCGATCGCCCGCACCATTGACGAAGAAACGGCTGTTGTCCGAATGGGCGGCAAGGAAAGTGTCGAGAAACTCCGGCCCAACCTCGTAGGCCTTCTGCGAGATCGACGGTCCGATGGCAGCCTTAATGCTGTCGCGCCGTGCACCAAGGTCGACCATGGCCTCGACCGTGGCTTCCAGAACACCGTCAAGCGCCCCGCGCCACCCGGCATGGGCCGCGCCGACCACACCGGCCTCGTCATCGGAAAACAGAACGGGCTGGCAATCGGCGGTGAGAATCGCGAGGGCAAGGCCGGGCACGTTCGTGACCATGGCATCCGCGACGGGTTTGTCACCGGCAATGGGGGCGGTCACGACAGCGACATCGGGCGTGTGGGCCTGATGCACGGTCACGAGTTTTTCCGCCGGAACATCCATGGCCGAAGCGACGCGCGCCCGGTTGATATTGACGATCTCCGTCTGATCCGAGCTTCCGGGGCCGCAGTTCAGCCCTTCGAAAACGCCAGAGGAAGCACCGCCCCGGCGAGTGAAAAAACCGTGGTGCACGGGGCCAAGAATATCCGCAGTGAGAATCTCGAGTGTCATGGGTCACATCCGGGCGGTGGCGTGGCGCCCTCGGGGAAGAGGGCAAGAACCTTGAACAGGTTTCCCATTTCCTCGGGATGCGTCAAGCGCCGATGCGCAGCGATATGAGCCGTGAGTGCGTCCCCCTGAAGCCGTGCTGCAAGCGCCTGAGCCCGCGCGGTGATGCCGAGGCGTTCGAGAAAGACACCCTGCGGCGTGAGTTGGGCATGAGCACAGCCTGCCTGATTGGCGAGCACTTCGAAGTCGACATGGGCGGTCAGGTCAGAGGCGCCGGGTGCGGCCAGCGGGTCGATCGGTTCGTGATTGCGCACCGCCTGAAGCGTGTCTCCGCGCGCGCGCCAGTCGCCATAGTCGATGATCAGGGCCGCGCCGCCGAACTCTGCGATTCGGCTGCCAATCGACTGAACCAGCGCCGGGGCGGGGGGGCAGATCTCGACGATCTGGCTTTCGACCGTGTCCGCAAGCCGGTGCTCAAGATCGGCGCGCGGCTGTTCGGGGCCAAGACCGATGGTCAGCTCTTCGCCCCGCAGGCCGATCAGACGTTCCTGCCAGCCGTCGGCGCCGCGCTGGAACTGGCGAATGGGCAGAGCGTCAAAAAACTCGTTGGCGACGAGAAACAGTGGCTGGTCGGGAAGCTGATCAAGCGTGTCGAGCCATGTTGCCCCGTCGCCCAGCAGGGCGCGTTGTTTCTCGCGCAAGGCCGGCGAGGCCTCAATCAGGCAGAGTTGCATGGCCGCGTGAAATCCGGGCACGCCGCGGGTGGCGCGCAGGATATCGGCCATCAGAGTGCCGCGCCCCGGGCCGGGTTCGGCCAATGTGAATTGGTTGGGGGCGCCCTGATCCATCCACGCCTGCGCCAGCGCGAGGCCGATCATCTCGCCAAACATCTGGCTGATCTCCGGCGCGGTGGTGAAATCGCCGGTGGCGCCAAGAGGATCGCGAGTGGTGTAATAGCCAAGTGTCGGATGCAGCAGGGCTTCGGTCATGAACTCGGCCACGGTCATCGGGCCGGAGCTGCGAATACGGCGGATCAGGTGATCTTTCATGTCGCTCATGCCCGAGCCTGCCGGATCAGCCAGAGCCCAAGCAGGATCATGGGCACGGACAGGAGTTGGCCCATGGTGAGACCATAGCCGCCAATATGCCATGCCAGCCCCAGCGGATTGCCCTCGGACATGAATTGCGCGTCGGGTTGGCGGACGAATTCAACAAGAAAGCGGGCGGTGCCGTACCCGGCAAAGAACACGCCCGCGACGCGGCCCGGGAATTTCAGGGCGCTGCGCCGCCATGCCAGCCAAAGCAGGAGTGCGCCAAGGATCAGACCTTCGAGCAGCGCCTCATAGAGTTGCGACGGGTGGCGGGCGCAGATCTCACCCAGCGCCTGTCCGCAATCCTGTGCGGCGTAGCCGGGAAAGGTCACGCCCCAAGGCAGGTCGGTCGGGCGGCCCCAAAGCTCGGCATTGATGAAATTGGCGATCCGTCCCAGAAGCAATCCCGGCGCAACCCCAAGCGCCATGGCGTCGGTCATAGAGGCTTTGGGAATGGCGTGCCTCAGGCTGAACAGCCACGCGGCAAAGATCACACCAAGCATACCGCCGTGAAAGGACATGCCACCTGTCCAGATCTGCAGCACTTCGCCGGGGTTCTGCAGGTAGTATTCGAACCGGTAAAACAGCACATAGCCCAGCCGCCCGCCAAGGATCACGCCGAGGATCACCCATGTCAGCAGGTCTTCGACCTGTCTGGCTGACATCGGAGGTGTATTGGCAGGCCATAGGCGTTCAGTCCGAAGGGCGGCGACCACGAGGCGCCAGCCGATCAGGATGCCAACGATATAGGCCAGCGCATACCAGCGCAGGGCCAGCTCGAATCCGAAGATCGTGATCGAGAACAGCTCGGGTGAGACGTCGGGAAAGGGAATTTGTGCTCGCATTTGGGGTCTGTTTGGCCATGGGCTGCGGCAAGTGTCAACCTTGTGTCTCTGTCGCGCGCGTCCCATATAGAGGCCAAAGGTAACGTCGGAGAGACAGATGCAGACCCGCAATAAATTCATGGACGACATGTCGCAACTGATGACCAACGCGATGGGCGTGGCCCAGGGCGCAAAGGACGAGGCGGAAAACGCCATGAAATCAATGATGGACCGTTGGTTGGCGGACCGGGATTTCGTGACGCGTGAAGAATTCGACGCAGTCCGCGCCATGGCGCAGAAGGCGCGCGAGGAAAACGAGGCGCTGAAGGCCCGCATCGAGGCGCTAGAAAACAAGTGAGGCAATCAGGACCCGGGCAATTGATCGCTCCGGGTCTTCCTTTTTGCCAGAAATATCCCGGGGAATCGCGGCAAGGCCGCGATGGGGCAGCGCCCCTTGGGCCGCGGCGGATGTGACGCAGCGGGAGGCATGGACCGGGGCGCCCCGGTCACCTAGGCTGCCCCACGGAAAAAGGGGGGCTTGCATGGCCAAGGACTCTGAACCCGCCGGACAAACCACGTTTGTCACTCGCGGCCTGACCAAGGTTTACGGTGAAGGCCCCGCCGCCGTGCATGCGCTGCGCGGCGTCGATCTCGAGATTCCGAAGGGCGAGATCGTGGTGCTGCTTGGCCCCAGCGGATCGGGCAAGTCGACCCTGCTCAACATCATTGGCGGACTTGACCGGGCGACGGAGGGCGACGCCTTTTTCGAGGATCAGAACCTGTCGCAGATGAGCGACCGGGAACTGACACTCTATCGGCGCGATCATGTCGGCTTTGTCTTTCAGTTCTACAACCTGATGCCATCGCTGACCGCGCGCGAGAATGTGGAGCTTGTCACCGAAATTGCCGAAGATCCCATGGACGTGGAAAAGGCGTTGCATCTTGTTGGCCTGGGCAAGCGCATGGATCATTTTCCGGCGCAGATGTCGGGCGGTGAGCAGCAGCGCGTGGCGATTGCGCGGGCGATTGCAAAGAACCCGACGGTCTTGTTCTGCGATGAACCGACCGGCGCGCTGGACAGCACCACAGGGCGTGCGGTGCTGCATGTGATCAACGATGTGAATCGCGAGCTGGGCGCGACGGTGATGATTGTCACCCACGCCGCCGCAACGGCGCAGATGGCGCATCGGGTGATCAACTTCGCGGACGGGGCGATTCGCTCGGTCGAGGTTAACGACCACAGGGTCAGCCCCGATGAGATCGAGTGGTAGGACCATGGGCGCGCTGAACCACAAGCTGCTGCGCGACCTCTGGCGGATCAAGGGCCAGGCGGGCGCGATTGCGCTGGTGGTCGCTGTGGGGGTTCTGTTGCTTGTCATGATGTCGGGCATGATCTCGTCTCTCGATGAAACCCGACGCACCTATTATGAGCGCTACCGCCTTGCGGACGTGTTTGCCCCCGTGGTGCGCGCTCCGGAAAAGATGCTGGAACGGCTAGCGGCGATTCCGGGGGTGGATGCGGTTGAGGGGCGCATTCAGGGCGGTGCCCTTGTCGAGATCGCGGGGCAGGACATGCCTGTGCGGGCGCAGATTGTTTCCTTGCCGCCATGGCGCGAACCGCGGCTCAATGGCGTGTATCTCGCCGATGGGCGGATGCCGCAGGCGGGACGCACCGAAGAGGTGCTGTTGCTCAGAAGTTTTGCAAAGGCGCATGGCCTGACTCTGGGTGATCACCTGTCGGCAACGATGCATGGCAGCCGACGTGATTTCCGCATTGTCGGCATCGCGCAGGCGCCCGAGTTCCTGTTCACCATCGCGCCGGGGGAGTTCGTGCCGGATGATGCGCGCTTTGCCGTGATCTGGATGAACCAGGACGCGCTGGAGGCAGCCTATGATCTCAAGGGGGCCTTCAACGAAGCGCTTTTGAAGCTGGAGCGGGGGGCGCAGGTCGAACCCGTGCTGGCGGCGGCGGATGCTCTGCTCGACCGCTATGGCGGGTTGGGGTCATATGCCCTCGAAGACCAGCTTTCCAACCGGTTCCTGAGTGAAGAAATCAAGGGTTTGCGCACAACGTCGTCGGTTGTGCCGCCGATCTTCATGGCAGTGGCGGCCTTTCTGCTCTACATCGTGGTGAGCCGCATGGTGCAGTCCGAACGCGAGCAGATCGGGTTGATCAAGGCGTTTGGCTATACCGATTGGGAAGTGTCGCTGCACTACATCAAGCTGGTGGTGGCGATCGCGCTGTTTGGCGCGGCGCTGGGCTGTGCCGGGGGCGTGTGGAGCGGGCGGTTGCTGGCTGGGGTCTACCAGGCAGTCTATCACTTTCCGTTTCTTGTATTTCGGGTCGAGCCGTCGTCGTTTGTGTCGGGTGTCGCGGTGAGCGTGCTGGCGGCGATGGCCGGGGGGCTTTTGGTGTTGCGCCAGGTCTTTGCCCTGACCCCGGCAGTGGCGATGCGGCCGCCTGCGCCGGCAGATTATTCGCGTTCGGGCGCGCTCAATGCGCGGCTCAAGAGGTGGCTGGACCAACCCAGTCGCATGGTGCTGCGCCGGGTGGTGCGCAATCCGGGGCGCGTGTTTGGTGCGGTGCTGGGCATCGCGGCGGGGATGGGGCTGAGTTCGGCGCAATTAACCGTGATGAGCGGGTTCGACGATACGCTGGACCAGACGTTCGATGTTATCGACCGGTCGGACGTTGCCGTGACCTTTTTTGAACAGATGCCGGACAAGACGGCCTTTGCCCTGCAGCACCTGCCGGGGGTGATCGAGGTAGAACCGACACGCTCGGTCAGCGCCGTGCTGCGCCATGGCACGGAAAGTTACCGGGGCGGGATCACCGGGCTGATGCCCGGCGCGCGGCTGAGCCGGGCGGTGGATGCGGACCACGCGGATATACCGATGCCAGATGCGGGGATCGTGCTGGCCAAGGCGCTGGCCGATATCCTCAAGGTAGGTCCGGGGGATCAGATCATGGTTGAGGTGCTGGAAGGGCGGCGCCCGGTGCTGGAGGTGCCCGTGGCGCGGATTGCGGACACGTTGCTGGGGGCGCCTGCGTTCATGAAGCTGGACGTTCTGAACCGGGAGCTGAATGAACCGGGGCGGATTACCGGGGCCTATTTGCGGGTGGACGCGCAGGCCTACCCGGCGCTTTTTGCAGCGCTCAAGGATGTGCCCAGTGTTGCCGGGGTCTCTCGCAAGAGCGATTCCCGCGCGGCCATGAAAAAGCTGATGGACAGCGGAGCAGGGACCATGCGGTTCATCATGGCCGCGATTGCCGGGATCATCACCTTTGGAATTGTCTACAACACGGCGCGGATCAGCTTTGGTGAGCAGGCCCGCGATCTCGCCAGTTTGCGGGTGATGGGGTTCACCCAGGGCGAGGCGGCGTTCATCCTCTTGGGGGAGCTGGCGATCGTGGTGTTCCTCGCGATCCCGTTGGGCGTGGCCATAGGGTATGGATTGTCCTTCCTTGTGGCCGCCGGGTTCAGCACCGATCTTTACCAGATATCCACCGATTTTAAACCGGACACCTATGGGCTGGCCGGGGGGGCAGTGGTGGCGGCGGCGATCCTGTCGGGGTGGTTGGTGAAACGTGATATTGAGAAGGTCGACCTCGTGGCGACCCTGAAGACGAGAGAGTAGGCGAGATGGCAAAGCGGCAGTCACGGCGGATTTTGACACTTGGGGCAGCGGTTCTGGTGGGGGCGGGGCTGACGGCGGCGTTCTGGCCGCAGCCGATGCTTGTCGATCTCGGCGAAGTCCGGCGTGGCGCGATGATGCAGACTGTGGACGAGGAGGCGCGCACCGAGGTGCGTGACCCGTATGTCGTGTCCACGCCGATCGCCGGGCGGTTGATGCGTGTCGAACTGGAGCCGGGGGATTACGTCGAGGCGGGCAAGACGGTCGTGGCGCGCATGTTGCCGACCAACCCGTCGGCACTCGATATCCGCACCCGCGAGCAGGCACGCGCCGCGATTGCGGCGGCAGAAGCCGCGTTGCGGGTGGCGCAGGCCGATCTGAACAAGGCGCTGGCGGATCGGGACCTCGCCTCTGAAGACGTGAAACGCGCCCGCAAGCTGCATGAACAGGATACGATCTCGCAAGCGGCGCTGGACCGGGCCGAGGGGACGTGGCGGTCGGTTCAGGCCACGGTCGACACGGCGCGGGCCGCGATCTCGATGCGGATTGCCGATCTCAACAACGCCCGCGCGCGACTGATCAGCTTTGATGACCAGGGGCTCTATGATGCGGCAACGGGTGCGAATGCGACGCCGATTGATGTGCCGTCCCCGATCACCGGGCGGGTGCTGCGCGTGATCCAGAAAAGCGAAACCACGCTGGGGGCGGGTGCGCCGATCCTTGAAGTGGGTGATACGGCCAGCGATCTGGAAGTGGTGGTCGAGTTGTTGTCGACGGATGCGGTTCAGGTCAGCGTTGGCGATCCGGTCCTGATCACCAACTGGGGCGGAGAGGGAGACTTGCACGGGAAGGTCGAGCGGATCGATCCGTGGGGATTTACCAAGTATTCGGCGCTGGGCGTAGAGGAGCAGCGGGTGAAATCCGTGATCCAGTTCACCGAACCGCCCGAAACCCGCGCTTCGCTGGGCCATGGATTCCGGGTCGAAACCCGGATTGTTGTTTGGCAGGTCGAGGACACTCTGATCGTGCCGTCCAGTGCCCTGTTCCGGCAGAATGGCGGCTGGGCAGTGTTCGTTTTGAGTGACGCGGGGCGGGCCGTGTTGCGGATGGTTGAACCCGGTCGCAACAATGGGATAGATGCACAGGTTCTGGATGGGCTTGAGGTTGGCGAACGCGTCGTGCTGTATCCGTCGGCGGGGCTTGCGGATGGCGGCAAGGTTGCGGAGCGGGGTGCGGAATAGACCATCCTGACACGCGCGAACAGGCTGTTGGCGGGGGCGAAACAATCAGCTCTTACCTTGTGCTTTGATGCGTTTCATCCACAACTTATTGCGTTATCCACAGATATTTTGCTTTACAGCAGCGCTCTGGCACAGCACCATATCTGGTAAGAGGGGCGGAATACTCCGCATCTTCTAGAGCAGGCACCAAGCGCTAGGGGCGCTGCCATTCCCCGGGCGCAACAGCAAAAAGAGGTGGCGCCATGGCATTGTCAGAGCAGTTTCTCGAAGAAGACCTTCACCCGATCGACATCGTCGAGCATATCGCCGAGCACCACGACTGGAGCTTTGATCGCATCGCTGATGACCAGATCGCCATGGCTGTCGAGGGGCAGTGGCGCACCTATTCGATCACGCTGGCCTGGTCCGCTTATGACGAGACCTTGCGTTTGGTCTGTTCCTTCGAAATGGAGCCGCCCGCCGACAAGTTGCCCCAACTTCACGAAGCGCTGAACGCCGTGAACGACCAGTGCTGGGCCGGGGCGTTTACGTACTGGGAAAAGCAGAAGCTGATGATCTATCGCTATGGCCTCGTGCTGAGCGGCGGGCAGTTCGCCAGCCCGGATCAGATCGACATGATGATCAGCGCGGCGATTGTCAGCGCGGAACGGTTCTACCCGGCGTTCCAGCTTGTGGTCTGGGGAGATCGCAAGGTGGAAGATGCCATGCAGGTTGCCATTGCAGAGGCTTACGGGCGGGCGTAACACTTGCCCCCAAAGCGAAAAGGGGGGCGATTATGGATATGAGTTTGGTGGCCGAAAAGGGTCTTGTGCTACTGGGATGTGGCAAGATGGGATCGGCCATGCTGCAGGGGTGGCTTGCGGACGGGTTGCCTGCGACATCGGTCTGGGTTCAGGATCCCTATCCGAGTGAATGGGTGCAAAACAGCGGCGTGCATGTGAACGCCGAATTGCCTGCAGCGCCCGCAATTGTCCTGGTTGCCGTGAAACCTCAGATGATGGCCGAGGCCCTGCCGGTGTTGAAGGCGATGGGCAATGGCGACACGCTGTTCGTGTCGGTTGCGGCCGGGATATCCATTGAAAGCTATGAAGGCATGCTGGGTGACCGCACGCCCATCGTGCGCGCCATGCCGAACACGCCGGCTGCGGTGGGCAAGGGGATCACAGCGATCATTGGCAACGAGCACGCGGGTGAAGAGGGACTGGCGCTGGCCGAGGGTTTGCTCAAAGCCATCGGGCAAGTGGTGCGGCTGGAGCGCGAATCCCAGATTGACGCGGTCACCGGGGTCAGCGGCTCGGGGCCGGCCTATGTCTTTCATCTGATCGAAACACTCGCGGCGGCAGGCGAAGCACAGGGGCTTCCGCCGGAAATGTCGATGGCGCTGGCAAAGGCGACAGTGGCCGGGGCGGGGGCGCTGGCCGAACTGTCCGAGGAAAGCCCGACAACGCTGCGTGAAAACGTGACCAGCCCGAATGGTACGACACAGGCCGGGCTTGAGGTGTTGATGGATCCTGCCAAGGGGCTGCCACCACTGATTATTCGCACAGTGGGCGCAGCGGCGGACCGGTCGCGGGAGCTGGCCAATGGGTGATCTGAGTTTCGACGAGTTTCTCAAGGTGGATATCCGGGTGGGCACGGTTGTGCGGGCCGAACCCTATCCGGAGGCGCGCAAACCAGCGATCAAACTGTGGGTCGATTTCGGGGATGAGATCGGCACGCGGAAAAGCTCGGCTCAGATCACGCGGCACTATGACCCAGATGGCTTGGTGGGCAAACAGGTGATGGCGGTGGTGAACTTCCCCCCCCGCCAGATCGGAAAGTTCATGTCCGAGATCCTTGTTCTGGGCTTGCCCGACGCGGACGGTGAAATCGTGTTGATCGGGCCGGATGGTGCCGTTCCCAACGGAGGGCGGATGCATTGAAGACACTGCTGATCACGAGACCCATGCCCGAGCCGGTGGTGGTGCGGGCTCGCGAAAGTTTTGACGTGACCGTGCGGCAGAGCAATCTGCCGCTGCGTGACAATGATCTGCGCCACGCTTTGCGTGAATACGATCTGATCATGCCCACGTTGGGGGACGCGTTCGACAAGCACGTTTTTGCGGATGTCGCTACACCGCGTTGCAAGCTGTTGGCCAATTTCGGTGTGGGATATAATCACATTGATGTCGAGGCGGCGACCGCCGTCGGGGTTGGGGTAACCAACACGCCGGGCGCAGTAACGGATGCGACGGCGGATATCGCCATGACCCTGATGCTGATGAGCGCGCGACGCGCTGGTGAAGGCGAGCGGCTGGTCCGTTCTGGGCAATGGCAGGGATGGCATCCGACGCAGATGCTGGGCCTGCACATGTCGGGCAAACATGTTGGAATCGTTGGCATGGGGCGCATCGGACAGGCCATTGCGCAGCGCTGTTTCTTTGGGTTCGGCATGAAGGTGTCCTATTTCAACCGGTCGCCCCGACCAATGGAATTCGAGGCGCAGCGGTTCGAGAGCTTGACCGGGTTGGCTGCCGAGGTGGATTTCCTTGTTGCGGCGGTGCCGGGTGGGGCGGAAACGCACCACCTGATCGGGGCCGAGGTTTTTGCGGCGATGCCATCGCATGCGCGCTTCATCAATATTTCACGCGGGGATGTCGTGGACGAATCCGCGTTGATCGCGGCGCTTCAGGAGCAGTTGATCGGTGGGGCGGGGCTTGATGTATATGAGTTCGAGCCCAAGGTGCCCGAGGCGCTACGGACGTTGGAAAACGTGACGTTGCTGCCGCATCTGGGAACGGCGGCGCTTGAGGTGCGGACGTCGATGGGCATGATGGCGGTGGCCAATCTTGAGGCGTTTGACCAAGGGCGCGCGTTGCCCAACGCGGTCTGATCGCGATGCATGGTCCCGGCGGACAATGAGCAGTTTCAACCCTTTGCGGGGCACACTAGAGTAGCTGTCATGGAATCGGCTTTGGACTATTACACGGCGCGTGCCCTGCTGGAATGGCAGGTGGAACTTGGCGTGACCGAGGCCATTCTGGACACCCCTCTCAATCGCTACGAGGTGCCTGAGGCGCCAAAGAAACCGGTTGCGCCCGTGGCTCCGGCGGCTCCGATGCAAACTCCGGTGACGCCCAAGGTGGACCCAGTGCGCGAGGCTGTCGCGGCGCTGCAAGGGGTGAAGGATCTCGATGGGTTGCGGGCGGCGATGGCGGCGTTCGAACACTGCGAGTTGAAGCGCGGCGCGCGTAACCTTGTGTTTTCCGACGGCAATCCGGCCGCGCGGGTCATGATCATCGGTGAAGCACCGGGGCGGGAAGAGGACCGTGAAGGCAAGCCCTTTGTCGGGCGGGCCGGGCAGTTGCTCGATAGGATGCTGGCTGCGATTGACATGGGGCGCGATGCGCCGATGTCGAAGGATGCGGTCTATATCACCAACGTGCTCCCGTGGCGCCCGCCGCAGAATCGCGATCCGAAACCGGAAGAAATCGCCATGCTGAAGCCGTTCCTGGAACGGCATGTGGAAATCGTGGCGCCGGACGTGATTGTCCTGATGGGCAATATCAGCTGTCAGGCGGTGTTGGAGCGGCGTGGCATTACCCGGCTGCGGGGAAATTGGCAGGAAGCCTTCGGCAAGCCGGTGATGCCGATGTTTCACCCCGCCTACCTGCTGCGCCAACCAGGAGCCAAGCGGGAAGCCTGGGCGGATTTGTTGAGCTTGAAAGCACGACTAGAGGCTGATTCATGAAGGTTCTGGCATTTTCCGATATGCATCATTCGGCCCGCGCGGCCCGTGCCCTTGTGGAGGCAAGCCGGGACGCGGACCTCGTGATCGGAGCGGGGGATTTCTGCAACCGGCGGCGCGATCTGGCGGATGCGCTCGAGTTGTTGAGCGGCATTTCGGTGCCGATGGTGCTTGTGCCGGGGAACAACGAAAGCGAAGCAGAATTGCGGGCGGCGGCGCCCAAAGACGCAATTGTTCTGCATGGGCAGGGGTGCGACGTCGACGGAATGCGGATTTTCGGGTTGGGCTATGCGGTGCCGGTGACGCCGTTCACCGACTGGTCCTGTGACCTTCCGGAAGAGCGTGCGCGCGAGTTGCTGGCCAATTGCGGGGAGGTGGATATTCTGATCAGCCATTCCCCGCCCAAGGAGGTGGTGGACCGGACGTCAAACGGGCTGTCGCTTGGCTCGGTGGCCGTGCTGGAGACAATTGAGCGAGCCCAACCGGGGCTGGTCATGTGCGGGCATATCCACGATTGCTGGGGCCAGAGCGCCATGGTGGGCGCATCGCGCGTGGTCAACCTGGGGCCGACAGCGAACTGGTTCGAATTCGACTGAGACAGGAGTAGGGCCATGGGCCGGATCGACGAGAGCAAAGATTTCATCCCGGTGCGGATCGCGGTGCTGACGGTGAGCGATACGCGATCCATGGAAGAGGATCGGTCCGGCGATATGCTGGTGTCGCGACTGGAGGATGCGGGGCATGTGCTGGCTGATCGCAGGATCATTCAGGACGAGCGCGCCGAGATCGCCGCGCAGCTGCGTGAATGGTGCGGCAATGACGCGATCGACGTGATCATTTCGACGGGGGGAACCGGGCTGACCGGTCGGGACGTCACGGTCGAGGCGCATCGTGACGTCTATGAAAAGGAAATCGAGGCGTTTGGGACCGTCTTTACCATGGTTTCGATGGAAAAGATCGGAACTAGCGCCGTGCAGAGCCGTGCCACGGGGGGCGTGGCGCAGGGCACCTACCTGTTCGCGCTGCCCGGCAGTCCGGGGGCGTGCAAGGATGCCTGGGACGAGATTCTGAAATGGCAGTTGGATTATCGCCACAGGCCCTGCAACTTCGTGGAAATCATGCCCCGTCTTGATGAGCATATGCGCCGCAAATAGGCGCTTTGCGGTCCCTGTCTCGCAAAAATATGAGGTGACGCGTCACATTTTGTGACGGAAAATCCCGTCGGGCGCGTATAAACCCCGAGTTGGATTGGCAATTTTTCGTCCGAGTTCTTAGAATTGTGGATGGTTCGCGCGAGTGAGAGGCCGGCATATGCGGTTTTTGCGACAGAGTTTGACAGGATTGTTCCTGCTGGCCGTGACGGTGGGGGTGCTTTTGTTTGCCGGGCAGCTGGTGCGCGACGCGATCGAGGAACGGTTGGCGCGGGACAGCAAGGCCCCTCCTGCCCGTGAGCGGGTGTTTACCGTCAACGTGGTCACGGCTGTGCCCGAGGATATAGCGCCGGAACTGGTGGCCTTTGGCGAAGTTCGCAGTCGCCGCAGTCTGGAAATTCGCGCGGCTGCCGCTGGCACGATCATCCAGCTTTCGGAAAAATTCGAGGAAGGGGCGGAGGTCAGCGCGGGCGAAGTGCTGGTGCAGGTCGACCCGACCAAGGCGCGCTATGCCGTGGATCGGATCACAAGCGATCTACTGGATGCCGAGGCCGAGGAGCGGGATGCAAAACGCACCCTGAAACTGGCACAGGACGAGCTGGCCGCGGGCGAGGCGCAGCTTGACCTGCGCAACCGCGCATACGAACGGCAGGTCGATTTGCGCGAACGGGGTGTGGGCACGGCAGCGTCGGTGGAAACCGCGGAACTGGCGGTAGCAGGCGCGCGACAGGCGGTGTTGTCCAACCGCCGCGCGCTCGCACAGGCCGAGGCGCGGGTGGATCAGGCGGCGACCCGGCTGGAGCGTACACGAATTGCTCTGGCCGAGGCGGAGACCGATCTGAAGGACACGGTCATCACGGCGGATTTCTCGGGTACGTTGTCGGAAGTCTCGGTGGTGCAGGGTGGGCTGGTATCGCGCAACGAAAAACTGGCCCAGTTGATCGACAGTGACGCGCTTGAAGTGGCGTTTCGGGTGTCGACCCCGCAATATGCGCGCCTGCTGGATGACCAAAACAGGCTTTATCCGTCAGAAGTAAAAGTGTCTCTGGACGTGATGGGATCCGACCTGACCGCAACGGGCGTGATCACGCGTGATGCGGCGGCCGTGGGCGAGGGGCAGACCGGTCGGGTACTGTTTGCGCGGCTGGATGGCGCGCGCGGTTTGAAGCCGGGGGATTTCGTTACGGTGCGGGTTCAGGAACGGGTGCTGGAGAATGTCGTGCAACTGCCTGCGACGGCGCTGGATGCGGGCGGTGAAGTGCTCGTTGTCGGCGACGGGGATCGGCTTGAGGCGATGCGTGTGCGATTGCTGCGCCGACAGGGCGACACCGTTCTCGTGCGGGGGGCGGGGCTTGCCGGGCAACGTGTTGTGACGCGTCGCACGCCTCTTCTGGGCGAGGGTATTGCCGTGAAACCGCTGAGTGCCGCCGGAGCGGCAACACCCGAAGCGCCTGAGATGGTGGCGTTGAGCGACGAGGATCGCGCGCGGTATGTCGCCTTTATCGAGGCCAACAAGGCGATCCCGGCGGATGTGAAGAAACGCCTGATCACGGCGCTCAATCGGCCCGAGGTTCCGGCGCGCATGATCGAGCGTTTGCAAAGCCGGATGGGGGGCTGAGGCCATGCGCGAACTGGGAGATCGCGCCGGGGGCATCCTGTCATATTTCACACGCCACGCGACGGCCGCAAACCTGTTGCTGGTGGTGTTGATCATTGCCGGGCTGGCGGCGTTTCCGCGCATGCGGGCACAGTTTTTTCCCGACGTGATCGTCGACAATGTGACTGTCAACGTGACTTGGGATGGGGCCGGCGCGGAAGACGTGGATGCAGCGATTGTGCAGGTTCTGGAACCTGCCATGCTGGCCGTCGAGGGTGTGGAGCAGACGAACTCCCGTTCGACAGAAGGCCGCGCGCGGATCACGCTGGATTTCGAGCCCGGCTGGGATATGGCACGGGCAACGGACGACGTACAGGTCGCGGTGGATGCGGTCACAACCCTGCCGGAAGAGGCCGAGGAGCCTGTCGTGCGGCGCGGACGCTGGCGGGATCGGGTCACGGATGTGGTGATCACCGGCCCCGTGGCCATCGACCAGATCGCGCGGTTTGCCGATGAGTTTATCGCACGGTTGTATTCGGAGGGTGTGACGCGGACCACCATACGCGGCCTTGCCGAACGGGAAACGATCGTCGAGATTTCGTCGGTTGCGTTGATCACCCATGATGTGTCGATTGCCCAGATTGCCGAGGCCATCAAGGCCGAGGTCAATGCCGATCCGGCCGGGGATGTGACAGGGGCCGTGGCGCGGGTGCGTACAGGCGTCGAGAAACGTGCGCCGGACGAGATTGCCGGGATCATTCTGCGATCGAACCCGGACGGGACCAAGCTGACGATCGGGGATGTGGCGTTGATCCGGGTCGAGGGGGTGAACCGCAACCGCAGCTATTTCGTCGGCGAAGACCCGGCCATTTCGATCCGCATCGACCGCAGCGACAAGGGCGATGCCATCGGCATACAGGCCACGGTCGAAGACGTCGCGCGCACCATGCAGGCGACCCTTCCCAAGGGCGTCGAAATCCAGCTGATCCGGACACGCGCCGAGGCGATCACCGGGCGTTTGAACATCCTTCTGGACAATGGCGCCATGGGGCTGGTGCTCGTCGTGTGCTTGTTGTTCCTGTTTCTCAATGCACGGACCGCGATCTGGGTGGCGGCGGGAATTCCAACGGCGATGCTTGCCGCGGTGGCCCTGATGTATGTCGGCGGATTGACGATCAACATGATCTCGCTGTTTGCGCTGATCATCACGCTGGGTATCGTGGTGGATGATGCAATCGTGGTGGGGGAACATGCGGATGCACGGGCCCGGCGGTTGAATGAAACGCCGGTGGTGGCGGCTGAAAACGCGGCACGACGGATGGCGATGCCTGTGTTCAGTTCGACCCTGACCACGATCATCGCCTTTTTTGGCCTGACCATGATCTCGGGACGTTTTGGTGATCTGATCGCGGACATTCCGTTCACCGTGATTGCGGTGTTGGCGGCTTCGCTGATCGAGTGTTTCCTGATCCTGCCCAACCACATGGCCCATGCGCTCAAGCATACAGCCAAGGAGCATTGGTATGATGTCCCGAGCCGGGTGGTGAACCGCGGATTCCGCTGGTTCCGTGACGTGGTGTTCCGACGGGCAATCCGTCTTGTTGTGGTCATGCGGTATCCTGTGGTTGCCGGAGCGATCCTGATCCTTGCCACGCAGGCTGTGTTGTTCATTCAGGGGGATGTGCAGTGGCGTTTCTTCAACGCGCCGGAGCGCGGGTCCGTTACGGGGAATTTCGCGATGCTGCCCAGTGCCTCGCGCGAGGACAGCCTTGCCATGATGCGCGAGATGCAGCGCGCGACCGAGGAACTGGGCAAGGAATACGAAGAACGTTATGGGCGTAACCCTCTGGACTATGTGCTGGCCGAGGTCGGGGGCAATTCCGGGCGACCGATCCCGGGATCGGATACGATGGATGCCGACCTTTTGGGCGGGATCGCCATCGAGTTGATCGACGCGGATCTGCGCCCCTATTCCAGTTTTGCCTTTGTCGGCGAGTTGCAGGACCGCGTGGCGCGTCACCCGCTTGTCGAAACGGTGTCGTTCCGAGGTTGGCGGTCTGGGCCGGGAGGCGATGCGCTGGACGTGCAGTTTTTTGGCGCGGACAGCGACACGCTCAAGGCGGCAAGCGAAGCGCTCAAGACCGCTCTTGCAGAGTTTCCCGAGGTGTCGGCGGTCGAGGACAGCCTGAACTATGACAAGCAGGAACTGATCCTCGAATTGACCCCACAAGGGCATGCGCTTGGGTTTTCCATCGACTCACTTGGGCGGGTCTTGCGGCATCGCCTGAACGGGCTGGAGGCGGCGACCTACCCGGACGGGCCGCGTAGCGCACGCATTCGGGTCCAGCTTCCCGAAGGGGAGCTGACGGCAGATTTCCTGGAGGGCAGTCTTATGCGCACGCCTCAAGGCAAGTACGTGCCATTGGCCGACCTGGTAACGGTGGAAAGCCGCACGGGGTTCAGTACGGTGCGTCGGGAAAACGGTGTGCGGCAGATCAAGGTGACGGGGGATATTTCCGAGGACGATCCAGCGCGGGCCGAGCTGATCATTGAACGGTTGCAGGAAGACATCCTGCCCCGCATTGCCAGCGAACAACAGGTCGAATGGCAACTGGCCGGGCTGAGCGAGCAGGAGGACAATTTCCTGAGCGATGCGCGCACGGGGCTGATTCTGTGCCTGACAGGGATATACCTTGTACTGGCTTGGGTATTCTCAAGCTGGACCCGGCCCGTCGTGGTTATGGCGATTATTCCCTTTGGGCTGGTGGGCACGATCTATGGGCATTACATGCACGAAGTCCCGCTCAGCATGTTCACGGTGGTCGGGCTGATCGGGATGACCGGGATCATCATCAACGACTCGATTGTCCTTGTGACGACGATTGACGACTATGCGCATGATCGCGGGCTGATCCCTTCTATCATCGATGGCACAGCCGACCGTTTGCGCCCTGTGTTCCTGACCACGGCGACCACCGTTCTGGGGCTTGCACCGCTGTTGTTCGAGCGCTCGCAACAGGCGCAGTTTCTCAAGCCGACGGTGATCACGCTGGTCTATGGGCTTGGGTTCGGGATGGTGCTGGTTCTGATCGTGGTGCCCGCGTTACTGGCGATGCAGGCGGACGTTTCGCGCCAGGTGGCCGCGCTGCGTCGGGGCGTGCGGGCGCGCGGTCTGCGTGGCCTTTTGCTTGGGACCGGGGCGGTGCTGGTGGTGTGGCTCGGGCTGACGCTGGGCTGGACATTGTGGCAGGGCGGAATGCATCCGCAACTTGAGGCGCTGGTGCCTGCCCTGGAGGCCGTCCAGGGCCCCGGGTTGACCGTGGTGGTGTTCGCGGTTGGTGCCTGGGGCATCACCATGCTGGGTTATGGCATTGGTCTGTTGGGCCAGTTGTTTTCCCGCCGCCGGGCGGCGCGGGGATAAGCCCCAAGGGCTGATGTCAGCCCGCGCAGCCGCGAATATCAACCGCGTAGCGGGCGCCCAGAACGGTGAAGCGCAGAGTCGAACGATCAAGAATGAAGGGCTTGCCTTCAACATGCATCATCTCGGTCTCGGCAACCAACGTCCCGCCCTGACGTTTGGCGGTGCCTTCCGCAATCCAGATCTCCGGATCGACCGTCTCGATCACGGCGACCTCCGTCCCGCCGGCGCTGGGCATGTCGATGCGCGCGGTCAGTTTCAATCCGTCCCGGGTCGGGCTGAGGCGGCAGGTGACAGTACGCAGGCCGGCCTCGGAAGCCGATAGCGGACGATCGGCAAGTGCGGCGGCAATGCGGGCGTCGCGTTTGCCGTTCGGAGGCAGTTCGGCCTTGACGGTGATCTGCTGCGGCACACAGATGTCACGGCAGACACCAATGTCCAGATGAGCCTTCAGCCGGATCGGCTTGTCTGCCGATTTCGGTGTGATGCGTACCGGCAGGACCAGTTCCTGCTTGTAACCAATCGAGCGCATGCCGTTCTGTAGAAAGACGTGAGGAGTCGGCCACGTTATGTCGAGGCCGCGCAGGTTGCGCGAACCGCCCCAGTCGAAACGCGGCGGAATGCCCGCGTCGCCCGGAGCGCGCCAGTAGGTCTTCCATCCCGGATTGAGCGAAATCCGGATCGCCGCAGTGTGGCTGCCATCGCTGTTGCGCCAGCCCGGCAGGATCTCGGCCTGCACCACACCATCGTAGGATTGGGCGTGAACAGGGAGTATCGCGAGGCCAAGGAGCAGGCAGGTGATGGACAGTAGCTTTTGGATCATGACTCACATCTGGGCCATTCGACGTTCAATGCCAACTCACATTCCGGCGAGAAAATGTCGCGGGTTTGAAACATGCCAATCACCCTTGCGTCATCTCGTTCGGGGGCACATGTTGGAAAGGAGCACAACAGCACAGGGATGAGGCATTGACGGAAGACAGCGATACGGCAATGGACCTGACAGGTAAGATGTTGATTGCCATGCCCGGCATGGGCGATCCGCGTTTTGCCCATTCAGTGGTGTTTCTGTGTGCCCATTCAGAAGAGGGCGCGATGGGGTTGATCGTCAACAAGACGATGGACCGAATGCGCGTTTCAGACCTCCTCAAGCAGCTGTCTATTCGCCTGGAGCGCCCGGAATACGACGGAAACCTCTATTTCGGCGGACCTGTAGAGGGCGGGCGGGGGTTCGTGCTGCATTCCTCGGAATATCGTTCGGATCTGTCGACCCTGCGGGTGAACGAGGCCTTTGGCATGACTGCGACACAGGATGTTCTGGAAGCAATGGCGACGGGCGCGGGGCCGGAAAGAACCTTGCTGGCGCTTGGGTATAGCGGCTGGGGGCCCGGGCAACTGGAAGGTGAAATCGCGGCGAATGGTTGGTTGATCTGCGATGCAACACCGGAGTTGGTGTTTGACCTGGCCAATGCCGAAAAGTGGCCGGAGGCGTTGAAAAGCATCGGGGTGGATGCGCTCAGCCTGTCGGCCACGGCGGGGCATGCCTGACGCGGGTTTTGGGGCGCTGCCCCGTCACATCAAACCTGGGCTCCGCTCGTTCACGCCTGAAACGGTCCACAGGACCGTTTACAAGGCGGCGCTCACCCCCCGGTATTTATGGCAAAAGGAAAATCAGTGGCGCGGCGCGGCGGCGCGGGCGAGGCGATCATTGATCGCGCGCCCCAGACCATGATTCGGGATCGGTGATACGGCGATTGTTTCGGGATTTTCCGCGTCGAGCCGGTGCAAGAAGTGAAACAGGTTCGCTGCCGCTTCAGTCAGGTCACCCGACGGGCTGAGATTGAGCGTGGCGTTGTCGACTTTGCCGAAGCCCAGCAATATTTCGCCCGCGCCCAATGTCGTGGCATTGAGGCGGATGTGTGCACCGGGGGCGTAATGCGAGGTCATCTGACCCGGTGCGGTCAGGGGGTCGCCGGATTGGTGGGTCGCCACGGCGGCGCCAAGCGCGGCCTCTATGGCTTCCTGCGGTAAGCCGCCCTGGCGCAGCAGGATCGGGACATCCCAGAGACCAAGAATTGTGGATTCGACCCCGACATCGCAGGCCCCGCCGTCCAGAATAGCGTCGATCCGGCCAGAGAGGCCGTCAGCGACGTGGCCGGCGGTTGTTGGGCTGATCCTGCCGGAAGGGTTGGCCGAAGGGGCAGCCACGGGGCCACCGAAACGCTTAAGCAGGGTGCGGGCGACCGGGTGTTCGGGAACGCGGATGGCCAATGTCGGAAGCTCGGCCGTAACCAGTGGCGACAGGCCGCCGTCCGGTGCAAGTGGCAGGACCAGGGTCAGGGGGCCGGGCCAGAAGGCGGCGGCGAGGCGGTCGGCGGTATCGTTCCAGATGACAAAGCGCTTTGCCGTGGCGATGTCGGCCACATGCACGATCAGCGGGTTGAAGCGCGGGCGGCTTTTGGCCTCGAAAATGCGCGCAACCGCATGGTCGTTGCGCGCATCTGCGCCAAGCCCGTAGACCGTTTCGGTTGGAAAGGCGACCAGCCCGCCATTTTGCAGAATGGTGCAGGCGTGATCAAAGCCGGTCTCGTCTGACAAAAGGCGCTGGGTCTGCACGGGCGGCCCTCTCCTGTGACGCTGCGTTTTTCTTTGTCGGGCTGTTGAAGCCCCTTACTCTTGGGTGAAAAGCTGCATACAAGCGCCTGCACCCAAAGCCAAGCCAATTGGAGAAAGCCATGCCCTTCCGCGCCCCAGTGACCGACTTCCAGTTCCTGTTCGACCACGTGGTGGATTTTGCCGATGTCACGGCGACCGAGCGTTTTGCAGATGCGGACAAGGACGTGACGGATGCCATCCTGTCCGAAGCGGGGCGGATGTGTGAAGAGGTGATGTACCCGTTGCAGCGCAATGGCGACCTGCAGGGTGCGGTGCTGGAAAACGGCGTGGTGCGGACCTCGCCCGGTTTTGCCGAGGCCTATGCGCAGATTGCTGAGGGCGGGTGGATTTCGACCAGCGCGTCGCAGGAACATGGCGGTATGGGGCTGCCGCATTCGATCACCACGGCGGTGAACGAAATGATGAGCGCGGCATGCCTGTCGTTGCAGCTGAACCCGCTGATGACACAGGGCCAGATCGAGGCGCTGGAGCATCACGCAAGCGACGAGATCAAGGCGCTTTACCTGCCCAAGCTGATGACCGGCGAATGGGCCGGGACCATGAACCTGACCGAACCGGCGGCGGGGTCCGATGTGGGCGCGCTGCGCTCCAAAGCCGAACCGAATGGCGATGGCAGCTATGCGGTCTCGGGGCAGAAGATCTTCATCAGCTGGGGTGACAATGACTTCACCAAGAACGTCTGCCACCTTGTTCTGGCCCGTTTGCCGGATGGGGCGCCGGGCACCAAGGGGATCAGCCTGTTCATGGTGCCCAAGTACATCCCGGACGCGAACGGAGAGCCGGGCGTGGCCAACAGCCTCAAGGTGGTGAGCCTCGAACACAAGCTGGGCCTGCATGGCTCACCCACGGCCGTGATGGAATATGATGGGGCGACCGGCTGGCTGATCGGAAACGAACATGACGGCATGAAATGCATGTTCACCATGATGAACAACGCGCGACTTGGCGTCGGTGGTCAGGGTGTGGGCGTTGCCGAGGGTGCCTATCAGCATGCGCTGGCCTATGCGATGGATCGCAAACAGGGGCGCACGCCCGTTGGTGACGGCGCAGGTACCATCCTGGATCACGCGGATGTTCGCCGGATGCTGGCGACGATGAAGGCCGATATCTTTGCCGCGCGCGCCATTGAAATGGCTTGTGCCGTCGCGATCGACATGGGGACCGCCACCGACGACAAGGATTGGAAGGCACGGGCCGCATTCCTGACGCCGATTGCCAAGGCGTTCGGCACCGACACCGGGATTGCCGTGGCCGAAATGGGGGTTCAGGTGCATGGCGGCATGGGCTTCATCGAGGAAACCGGGGCGGCGCAATACGCCCGCGACGTGCGTGTGACCGCGATCTATGAGGGCACCAATGGCATTCAGTCGATGGACCTTGTGGGGCGCAAGCTGATGGATGGCGGCGACGCCGCCTATGCGCTGCTGGACGAGATTGAGGACCGGGCCGAAGCCGTACGTGGCACGTTCCCGGAGTTGGCCGAGCCGGTCTGGCAAGCCACGGAAACCCTGCGCGAGGCGACCGAGTGGATGGTGGCCCAAGGCAACATGAACGACCGTTTTGCCGGATCGGTGCCGTTCCTCAAGGGGTTTGCGCGGGTGCTGGGCGGGTATTACCACCTGCGCGCGGCCGTGGCCGAAGGTGGGCAGGGACCGCGCAGCAAGCTGGCGCAGTTCTATGTCAAACGCCTGTTGCCAGAGCATGCCGGCCTGTTGACCCACGCGATGCAGGGGGCAGATGACCTCTATGCGCTGAGCGCAGAAGATCTGGGCGCGGCCTGATGGCGGACGGCGCGGCAGGCATTCGTTACCCCTGGGACACGCCCCCGGAAGAGGGGCAGGCGATTGAGGTGGCCGACGGGGTGTTGTGGATGCGCCTGCCGCTGCCGATGGCGCTCGATCATGTCAACATCTATGCGCTCGATGAGGGCGACAGCTGGACAATTGTCGACACCGGGTTTGACAGCAAGCGCAGCCGCGCGATCTGGGAAGGGTTGATGGCGGGACCGCTGGGCGGCAAGCCGATTTCACGGCTGATCGTGACCCATCATCACCCCGACCATGTCGGGTTGGCAGGTTGGTTCCAGGAAGCGCATGGCGCGGAGCTTTGGACGACGCGCACGGCTTGGCTTTTCGCGCGGATGCTGCAGCTGGACGAACAGGCGGTGCCGCGTCAGGAGACGTTGGAATTCTATCGCCGCTGCGGCATGGATGAAGAGATCTATAACGAGCGCAAGAGCGAACGGCCCTTCAACTTTGCGGACGTCGTGGCGCCAATGCCTCTGGGCTTTCGCCGGATCAAGCAGGATGACGTAATCCACATCGGTGGGCGCGACTGGGACGTACATATTGGCAATGGCCATGCGCCCGAGCACGCGACCTTGTGGAGCCGGGACGACAATCTTGTTCTTTCAGGCGACCAGATCCTGCCTTCGATCAGCTCGAATATCGGGGTCTATGCCACGGAACCCGAGGCCGATCCGGTGGCCGACTGGCTGGAAAGCTGTGAGCGGCTCAAGGCGTTTGCGCGGCCCGATCAGTTGGTGCTTGGCGGGCATAAGTTGCCCTTTACCGGGGCGCCCACGCGGATGCGGCAGTTGATCGACAACCACCACGGCGCGCTGGAGCGACTAGTGGGACATCTTGATACGCCCAAGACCGCGAGCGAATGTTTCCCGCCGCTGTTCAAACGCACAATCGACAAGGGCGCCTATGGGCTGGCTCTGGTCGAGGCCCTTGCCCATCTCAACCATCTTTACCATGTTGGACTGGTAAGCCGCACCCTGCGCGACGACGGCGCGTGGATGTGGCAGAAGATTGGCTGAGGGAGACCCGCGTGAGCGACGAAGAGATCAAGACCACCGCCGAGGCTGTTGAGGCGGCGGCCATGCCGCGTCGCCATGAAGTTCATGCCGACCCGGATGTGGAGCCCTGTGCAGTGCCCGACTCCGTGGCGCAAACACCCGTGACACAGAAAAGCCCGGCGGAATGGGCTTATGAGCGGCTGATTCTCTATATCCAGAACTTCGAACAACAACTGGACAATGAACACGAGGTCGCGATGGGGTTCACCGGAGGAGATGCCGGGGTTCTCAGGATCGAGGGCATGGGGTTCTTCGACCCGGATATCGTCACCTTCTACGGCACCGATTCGAACGGCATAAAAACCCAGCTTGTCCAGCATGTCAGCCAGCTCAACGTCATGCTGCGTGCCTTGCCTCGGCAGGTGGAAGAAGGCGCCCCAACCCGGATCGGGTTCCGGCTGGCACAGGATCTGGCAAAATCCTGATCCACTGCGCGACATTGACGTGGTGACAGGCCAGCGCGAATGCGCTATCCAGCGGGAAACAAGACTTAAGGAATGCGAACATGGCTGAACATAAACAAGGTTCGATGGATATCTCCGTTCAGGAAAAAACCTTTGCTGGTTTCATCAAGGCATCGATGTGGGTTGCCGGTGTGTCGATCGGTGTCCTGATCTTCCTGGCGCTTTTCAACAGCTGATACGGACGGGCGGGATTGCACGCATGAAAACGTTGCTTCGCCTTTGTACGGCCTTGGCCGTTATGGCTACGCTTACGGCGTGTTCCATACGCAATCCCGTTGAGACCAATTCGTCAGACGCAGAAGTGGCGCAGGCCCGCTATGTGCATTCGGGTCCGCCGCGTCTGACGCTGTACACGATGATTTCGAACTCGAGTGGCGCGGGCGCGCACACGTCTTTGATGATCAACGGCAGCCAACGGGTGGCTTTTGATCCGGCGGGATCGTTTCGAACCGGGGGCATCGTCGCCAAGAACGATGTGGTCTATGGGATGAGCCCCTATCTGGTGGATCAATACACCCGTTACCACGCGCGCGAGACGTATCACGTGGTTCTGCAATCCGTCGACGTAAGTCCTCAAGTCGCCGAAATGGCGTTGCGCAAGGCGCAGTCGACGGGTCCGGTTCTTGAAGCGCAATGTGCCTATACGACATCAAGCATCATCGCGAGCCTGCCCGGGTTCGAAGGTGCTCCGGTCACCTACTCCCCCCTGAAATTGTCCGAGTATTTTGCCAAGAAGGGCGCCAGCTATGACCGGTTGTTCGAGCAGGATGGGGACGACAACTCCCGGGTTCTGAAGGCCTTTATTCCCGAATACGAGCTGAACAAACCCAAGGTGAACTGATCGGCGGGATCAGCCCAGAAGGTATAGCGCGCCATAGAGCGTGACCGCGCCCCCGCCAATCGCCAGCAATACATTGCCGTACCGCAGTCCGAGCGCCAGTGTCACCAGCGCCGCCATCAGACGGGGCGGGTCGATCGCACCATTGGTGGCCTGTGGCCAGACAACCAGGGGCGTGACAAGGGCCGGGAGAATGGCGACGGCCGTGTAGCGCAGGTGGCGCAGTACCCAGGGCGGCATTTCGCGATCCCCGACAAGCCCCAGAAACAGGAAGCGCAGGCCAAAGGTGCCGATGCCCATCGCGATGATGACAATCCAGATTTCCTTCATGACGCGCGACGCCTTTCCGTCCAGAGTTCAACCTGAGCCCCGGTGATCATCCCGGCAATGCCCGCGACCATGAGGCCAAGATTGTAGGGCAGGAAGGCAAAAACCAGCGACAGCGTGACGGCAACGAGCGCCGCGGCGACATGCGCCCCGGTGCGCAGCATCGGACCGATCATGGCGAGGAAACAGATCGGCACTGCAAAATCCAGCGCCAGACCCGGTGGGATCGTCTTGCCGATCAGGGCGCCGACGAAGGTTGCAAGATACCAGTTGGGCGCGACAGGCGTGATCGCCCCCATCATGTAAGAGAACTTCTGGGGCAGGGTCATGTCCGGCTCTTGCTCGTATTTCACGCTGGACAACGCGTAGTTCTGGTCCACGAGGAAATAGGCGGCAATGACCCGATGCCAGAAGGGCAGGCCGCCAATATGCGGTGTGAGCGAGGCCGAATACATCGCCATGCGCAGATTGACGGCGAGCGCAGAGATGATGACGATCACTGTCGGCGCATTCTCGGCCATGAGTTGCAGGGCGGTGAACTGTGCCGCCCCCGCGATCACGAGGACCGTGAAGGACATGGTCTCAAAAATCGAAAGGCCGGCTTCGGTCGCGACCACGCCGAAAAGCAGGCCGAAGGGCGCCACCACGAAGATGAAGGGCAACCCGTCGCGAATGCCCTTGAGGTAATATGAACGGTCGAAATACGAAGTCATGCCAGGTCCTGAATGCGTCTGCACCGATCTGCTCTAACGCGCGGGGCATGGCGATGCAATTGGCATGGTTGCCGGACTGTGCTTGGGTGGTGGTCAAGCGCCGGAAACGGTCGTAGGGTCGCCGGGCATGATGCCGAATGGGAGAAGAGCGTGTCGACCCTTGATGTGACGTCCCAGTACCTGATCGCCCCGGACCCGAGTGCCGCGCGGCTGACGCGGGCGGTGAGCGGGTATGATCATGACGGAAACCCGGTGGAGATTTCCGTGGTCGAGGAACGGCCGCTGACGATCTATCTCAACCGGCAGGAAATCGTCACCGCGATGACGATTGGCGATTATCCCGAATATCTGGCGCTCGGGTTTTTGCGCAATCAGGGCATGTTACGTGCCGAAGATGTGGTCACGGCGGTCGATTATGACGAAGAGCTTGAGGTCGTGGTTGTGCGCACCACCGTAGAGACCAGCCATGAAGAAAAGCTTAAGAAGAAGACCCGTACCTCTGGCTGCGCGGTTGGCACGGTGTTCGGGGACATGATGGAAGGGCTCGACGGCGTGCGTTTGCCACAAACCGAGGTCAGGACATCCGACCTTTACGCGCTGGCCCATACAATCAACCGAACGCCCTCTTTGTATCTTGAGGCCGGGGCCATTCATGGCACGGTTCTGTGCCAGGGGGCGCGGCCCCTTGTTTATATGGAAGATGTGGGTCGGCATAACGCGGTCGACAAGATCTCGGGGTGGATGTTCGATACTGGCACGGGGCCGGAGGACAAGGTGCTGTATACCACCGGGCGGCTGACGTCCGAGATGGTGATCAAGACCGCGCTGATGGGCATTCCGGTGCTGGTGTCGCGGTCGGGTTTTACCGCGTGGGGCGTCGAGATTGCCCGTCAGGTCGGGTTGACCGTAGTCGGGCGTATGCGCGGGCGGCGGTTTGTCTGTCTGAGCGGGGAGGAACGGCTGGTGCGTGACGTGGACCCGGCCAGTGTGGTCGAGGAAGACCGCAAGCATCGCCGCAAGGGAGCGCCGTCATGAAACAGCCGTTGGGCGTTATTCTGGCGGGTGGACAGGCCACGCGCATGGGCGGGGGCGACAAGGGGCGCCTGATGCTTGGCGGACAGTCGATCCTGGAGCATGTGATAGACCGGCTGGCCCCCCAGGTGGCGCAGGTTGCGCTGAATGCCAATGGCGATGCGGCGAGGTTCGCTGATCTGGATTTACCGGTGCTGGCAGACAGTATCGAGGATTATGCCGGGCCTCTGGCCGGGGTGCTGGCGGGGCTGGACTGGGCGGCGGAACAGGGCGGGGACACTATCGTGACCGTGGCCGCCGATACGCCTTTTTTTCCGTGCGATCTGGTGCCGCGATTGCTTTTGGCGACGGAAGGTATGAAGCACCGGCTGGCCCTGGCCGCGACGCCGCGCAAGGCTGGTGAGGTGACCAAATCCATGTCGCGATCCGGGCTGATCCGGCATCCGACTTTTGGCATCTGGCCGGTGGCCTTGCGGGATGATCTGCGGCGCGCGCTGGAAGGCGGGCTGCGCAAGGTGGTGCTGTGGAGCGATCCGCATGGCGGGCGGCTGGCAGAGTTTGACGCGGGCGAAGTGGATCCGTTTTTCAACGTGAACACGCCCGAGGACCTCGTTGCGGCACAGGCGATGGTTGGGGAGGTGTAACGATGCGGATTTATGGCGTCGTTGGATGGAAAAATGCCGGAAAAACAGGGCTGATGGAGCGGTTGGTGACGGAGATCACCGGGCGGGGATATAGCGTGTCGACGATCAAGCATGCGCACCACAGTTTTGACGTCGACCAGCCGGGACGGGACAGCTATCGCCATCGGGTTGCGGGCGCGCGCGAGGTGTTGTTGGCATCGGGCAACCGGTGGGCATTGATGCATGAATTGCGCGACGAAGAGGAACCCAGCCTGCAAACCCTGTTGGGGCGGTTGTCGCCGGTCGATCTCGTGCTGGTTGAAGGCTACAAGCGCGATGCGCACCCCAAGGTCGAGGCGCACCGGGCCGAGACGAAGAACCCGTTGATCGCTCCGGGGGATGACAGTGTTCGTGCGATTGCCTCGGATGTGCCACTGGAAAGCGACAGGCCGGTTTTTGGGCTGGACGATACGGGGGCGATTGCGGATTTTATCCTTGCAGAAGTGGGGCTTGGCCATGCGTAGTCCGCTGACGCCACCGCCGTTGACCAACGACTGTTTTGCCTTGCCTGCGGGAACACACTGGACGCCGGTGGACGAGGCGCTGGCAGATCTCAAGGCACGGTTGCGCCCGGTGGTGGGGCAGGAGACCGTGCCGTTGGGCGCAGCGCTGGATCGTGTTCTGGCTGAGGACGTGGCGGCCCTGCGGGCCAATCCGCCGCAAGCCAATTCGGCGGTGGACGGCTATGGGATGCGGCATGCGGACGTGGTCGATGGGCCGCAAAGCTTGCCCTTGGTCGAAGGGCGGTCGGCGGCGGGTGATCCGTTTTCTAGCGTTGTTCCAGAGGGTTATGCCATTCGCATCCTGACCGGGGCGACGATCCCCGAAGGGGTGGATACGGTCATCCTGCAGGAAGATGTGTCGACGGATGGCAAGGCGATCGCCTTTCACGGACCGCTCAAGAAAGGCGCCAACACGCGGCGGGCGGGCGAAGATGTGGATGCGGGTCAGACGATCCTGCGGGCCGGGCAGCGGCTGGGGCCGGCGGAGCTGGCCTTGGCGGCGGCGACGGGGGTGGGCGCTTTGCCGGTGCGTAAGCGGTTGCGCGTGGCGGTGGTGTCGACCGGGGATGAACTGGCCGATGCCGGGGGCGCTGCGCGGGCCGACCAGATTTTTGATGCCAACCGTCCTATGCTGCTCGCTATGGTCAAACGCTTTGGATTCGAAGCCGTGGACCTTGGACGTGCGCCGGATAACCGTCTGGCTTTGAAGGGTTTTCTGGATGACGCGGCAGAGGCGGCGGATTTGATCCTGACCTCTGGTGGGGCGTCGGCGGGGGATGAGGATCATCTTGCGGCGCTGCTCAATGAAAGCGGGGCCATGGCGCTTTGGCGGATGGCGATCAAGCCGGGGCGGCCCTTGGCGCTGGGGGTGTGGCAGGGCACGCCGGTCTTTGGGCTGCCGGGCAATCCGGTGGCAGCGATGGTCTGCACATTGATCTTTGCGCGCCCTGCGATGGGGGTGATGGCGGGCGAGGGCTGGCTGTCTCCTCAGGCGCTGCAAGTGCCTGCGGCCTTTGAAAAAAACAAGAAACCGGGGCGCCGGGAATACCTGCGGGCGCGGCTCAGGAATGGGCGGGCCGAGGTGTTCAAATCGGAAGGCTCGGGGCGGATCAGCGGGCTGAGCTGGGCTGAGGGGCTGGTCGAGTTGCCGGACGGGGAAATGCAGGTGCGGGACGGCAGTTTGGTAACGTTTTACCCCTATGCCAGCTTCGGCCTGTGACGAATCAATGGTAAATCCTTGTTTTTGATGGAGAACAGCTTTCGGTATTGCGTCGGTATCACGTCGGTATTGTGTCGGTATCGTTTTGCGGATCCGGCCTTCAGGCGGGTGTTAACGCAGCGCTCTTAACCGACCGGGGCGATCTGTTAAGAATTGCGGCTGGACCCCAAAACCGGGCGTGGTAAGGAGTGCCCACCACTCACCAGACGTCCCACGGGCCGCTGACCGGATCGGTAGGCTGCGCGTTGGGGCGACAACAGAAAGACATGTCCATGACTGCCAACAAACGCATCGTGCTTTCGAGCGATCATGCCGCCATTGATCTGCGCCGCGCGGTGGCCGATCACATCGCCGCCCAGGGCTGGGACGTGCTGGATATTGGGCCGACCACGACCGAGAGCACGCATTATCCGCTGCACGGCAAGGCGGCCGCAGAGAAGGTGGCGTCGGGCGATTGTGCGCTGGGCATCATCCTGTGCGGCACGGGGCAAGGCATCATGATGGCGGCGAACAAGGTGCCGGGCATTCGCTGTGGCGTGTGTTCGGATACGTTTTCGGCCGCGATGATCCGCCAGCACAACGACGCCAACATGCTGTCGATCGGTGCGCGGGTCGTGGGCGAGGGGCTCGCGCTGGAGATCGTCGATGCGTTCCTTGGTGCCGATTTCGAAGGCGGGCGCCATGCGACGCGCGTCGAAATGATCGAGGCGTCCTGACGCGACGGGCCGGTTAGTCGAAGATCCCGGCGACCCGGCCCAGCAGCATGAAGGCGCGCGCGGTGCGGGTGTCGGCCAGTGCGGCGATCTCGCTATCCGAGGCGGTTTCCTCGAACTCGATGAAGCTCTTGTCGAAGCGGCGCAGGAAATGGTGTGCCGCGTCGCGGAAGATCGGATCCTGTTTCATGCGGCCCGCGGCCAGCGCCAGAGAGGATCGGTCGCGGATGCCGCCAAGCGCGGCGATGGCGCGGCCCCGCTCCCCGGCGGCAAAGCGGCGCCAGATTTCCGGGCGTGCCAGATCCGGGCGCAGATCGTCCATGTAGATTCCGTCCTGACTGAGCAGGGTGAGCACATCCTGGCTGGCCTGGATCAGCGCTGCCGACTGGCGGTCGCGCAGGGCCTTGCGCAGGGCGGCAAAGCCTTCCTTGTCATCGGCGGTTTCCGGGAAGTTCAGCGCGGTGATGAAATCGTTGCGCGGCAAGGGCGGGGAAAGCTCTTCGGCGGGGGTGCCCAAGGCCAGAAGACCCTGATCCGCGCCATCGTCAGACGGGGGTGCCGGCTCGGGCGTCTTGCGAATTCCGGTGTCGCGGTCGCGCGTGGTCGAGAACGTGGCCAGTGCGGTTTCGGTTTTGCGGGTGGCGGCGGCAATCTCGTCGAGTTTCTTGGCGACAGAGGGTTCCAGCCCGCCCTGCGGGCGCGCGCCCTGGGTCTGGGCCACGTAGGTGCGGCGCATGGCGTCAATCGCGGCCTGCAAACGTGTGCTTTCTTCGCGCATCACACGGGAGGAGCGCGCCGCGGTGGCGGCAACCCAGATCATCGCCACGGGCATGAAGATTGCCAGCAGCGTCATCATGAAGCGCAGGCTGTCCACGTCACCGCTCGTGTCGGGTTTCAGGACAAGAAAGAACAACACAGTGCCGGCCAGCCAGACAAAGCTCAAGCCGACGGCAACAACCTCGATACCCGTGACCTTGGGCTGCTCGGGTTTGTCGTAGATGCCCAGCGGGGTGGGCTTGCTGTCGCTTTCGTCTGCCATCTGGTTCAAAAGACCTTGACCAAAACCGTGTTATACAAAGGCGATAGAGAGCACCTCGTAGCTCTTTTCGCCACCGGGCGTGCGCACTTCGACGCTGTCGCCTTCTTCCTTGCCGATCAACGCCCGCGCAATGGGCGATTTGATGTTCAAAAGACCTTTTTCAACATTGGCTTCGTGTTCCCCCACGATTTGCCAAGTTTTTTCTTCGTCGGTGTCCTCGTCCACGAGGGTCACGGTCGCGCCGAACTTGATGGCGCCGGACAGGGTTGTGGGGTCGATCACCTCGGCCAGACCGATCACGCCTTCGAGTTCCTTGATGCGGCCTTCGATGAAGCCCTGCTTTTCGCGGGCGGAGTGGTATTCCGCGTTCTCTTTCAGGTCGCCAAGCTCGCGGGCAGAGGCGATGGCCTCGATGATCGCGGGGCGCTCAACTGACTTGAGATGCTTCAATTCTGCCTCGAGCGCCGCATAGCCGGCGCGGGTCATTGGTAGCTTTTCCATGGGTTTGGTCCCGTTGGTCCTTGGCCCCCGTTCAGGTCACGCGGGCGGGTCGTCATTTATGTCTTGGGGGCAGAGTGCCCCGAGCGCTCTTCCAAAAGCAAGAGACAGCCCGCATTGCAAGCGCAAATATGTCAAAACCCGATGCAAAAAAGCGATTTGTCGCCAAATATCGTAGGGTTCCGATTGACGTTTTGTTCCAGAACGGGCTAGCAGGTGCGAAAGAAAATTACGCAAGCGATGCGAGGAGGATTCCCATGTCGGAAATCGAACGCGAAGCCATGGAATATGATGTTGTCATCGTCGGGGCCGGGCCTGCCGGTCTGTCGGCGGCGATCCGGCTCAAGCAACTGGACGCGGACCTGAACGTCGTTGTGCTGGAGAAGGGCTCGGAAGTGGGCGCGCATATCCTGTCGGGCGCCGTGCTGGACCCCTGCGGGCTGGATGCTCTGATCCCGGACTGGAAGGAAAAGGGCGCGCCGCTCAATACCCCGGTCAAGGAAGACAAGTTCTACATGCTGGGCGAAGCGGGCGAAATCCGCATCCCCAACTTCCCGATGCCGCCGCTGATGAACAACCACGGCAACTATATCGTGTCGATGGGCAATGTCTGCCGCTGGATGGCAGAGCAGGCCGAAGAAATGGGCGTGGAAATTTTCCCGGGCATGGCCTGTTCCGAGCTGGTTTACGGCGAGAATGGCGAAGTGAAGGGCGTTGTCGCGGGCGTGTTCGGACTTGAGGAAGACGGGTCCTATGGGCCGAACACCGAGCCGGGCATGGAGCTGCATGGCAAATACGTGTTCCTGTCCGAAGGCGTGCGCGGGTCGCTGGCGAAAGAAGTGATCGCGAAATACGACCTGCAGGCCGGGAAAGAACCGCAGAAATTCGGCGTCGGCATGAAAGAAATCTGGGAGATCGACCCGGCCAAGCACAAGGAAGGGTCCGTGACCCACACGATGGGCTGGCCGCTGAATTCGAACGCGGGTGGCGGGTCGTTCATCTATCACTTGGAAAACAATCAGGTTTATGTCGGTTTCGTGGTGCACCTGAACTACAAGAACCCGCACCTGTTCCCGTACATGGAATTCCAGCGGTTCAAGCATCACCCGATGGTGGCCGACCTTCTGGAAGGCGGCAAGCGCGTGGCCTATGGCGCGCGCGCGATCACCGAGGGCGGCTATCAGTCGATGCCCAAGATGGTGGCGCCGGGTGTTGCGCTTTTGGGTTGTTCGGTGGGCATGGTCAACGTGCCGCGCATCAAGGGCAACCACAACGCGATGCTGTCGGGCAAGGCTGCGGCCGAGGCCGCCTATGACGCGATCAAGGCTGAGCGTTCGGGTGACGAGCTGACGTCTTACGAGGAAGAAGTGCGCAACGGTGCGATTGGCAAGGACCTCAAGAAGGTGCGCAACGTCAAGCCGATGTGGTCCAAGTGGGGCATGCTGCCGTCGCTGGCCCTGGGTGGTCTGGACATGTGGACCAACACGCTGGGCTTTTCGCTGTTTGGGACGCTGGGTCATGGCAAGAACGACGCCGAATCCACCGAAAGCGCGGACAAGCACAAACCGATCGACTATCCCAAACCGGATGGTAAGCTGTCGTTTGACCGCCTGACCAACGTGTCTTTTGCGATGACAAACCACGAGGAAAGCCAGCCCTGCCACCTGCGGCTTGGGGATGACAGTATTCCGCTCAAGGTCAACCTGCCGAAATACGCGGAACCGGCGCAGCGCTACTGCCCGGCGGGTGTGTATGAAGTGGTCGAGGAAGAAGGCAAGGACGCGCGCTTTGTCATCAACTTCCAGAACTGCGTGCACTGCAAGACCTGTGACATCAAGGATCCGAGCCAGAACATCACCTGGGTCACGCCGCAGGGTGGGGACGGTCCGAACTATCCCAACATGTGATCCCGGTCACATTTCATCACTTTCATGGGGCGGTCCTTGGGCCGCCCCATTGCGTGTTGGCGGGGGGGCGACTAGGCTTCCTGCAACTGTACGATCCGAGGAGCCTTGCGTGGCCAGTCAATTCATTCGTTCCGTGACCCTGTCGGCGCTTCTGGCGGCGGTCACTCTTCCGGTTCAGGCCCAGCAGCAGGACGGTTTGTCGGGGTCTTACCTAGCGGCGCGCCAGGCCAGCTATAGTGCGGATTTTGACGCGGCCGCCCGCTATTACAGTGCGGCCCTTGCCCGCGATCCGGGCAATCCGGTGCTTCTGGAAAACGCCGTTCTGGCCTTTTTGTCGCTGGGGCAGGTCGACCGGGCCATGCCGGTGGCGCGCAAGATGGTGGCAGACGGCCACAAGAGCCAGCTGGCGCATATGGTGCTTGCCGCCGGGCTGGTGCGGGATGGCGAATACACCGAATTGCTTGAGCGTCTGGACGAAGACGGCGGCGTCGGGCCGCTGGTCGACGGGCTGTTGGCGGCATGGGCAGAGATCGGGCGCGGAGACATGTCCAAGGCACTGGCCGCTTTTGACGATGTTTCCAAGAAGGCGGGTCTGGCCGGGTTCGCCGCCTATCACAAGGCGCTTGCGCTGGCCTCGGTCGGCGATTTCGAAGGCGCGGAAAAAATCTATGCCACGGGCGATCTGCAGGGCGCCCAGATGACCCGGCGCGGGATCATGGCCCAGTTGGAAATCCTGAGCCAGGTGGACAAGAGCGAAGAGGCGCTGGCGCGGCTGGACGAAGTGTTCGGCAGCGAGCTGGACCCCGACCTGCAAGAGATGCGCGACCGGCTGGCGGCGGGCGAGATGTTGCCCTTTACCCATGTCACCAACGCGAGCGATGGCGTGGCCGAGGTGTTCTTTTCCCTCGCCAGCGCCCTGCAGAACGAGGCCAACGCGGATTACACGCTGCTTTACACGCGGATCGCGGAATTCCTGCGCCCGGATCACACCGAGGCGCTTTTGCTGAGCGCGGAGTTGCTTGAAATGCTGGGGCAGCATGAGCTTGCCACGCAGGCGTTCAAGCGGGTGCCAGCCGATCACCCCTCCTTCCATGCCGCCGAACTGGGCCGGGCCGAGGCACTGCGGGCCTCGGGCAAGATCGAAACCGCGATCGAGGTGCTGGAACAACTGTCGCGCAGCCACGGGAACCTGCCCATCGTGCACACGGCGCTTGGTGACCTGTTGCGCCAGGAGCGCGACTTTGCCGGGGCGGTGCAGGCTTATGATGCGGCGCTGGCGCAATATGACGAAACCGAGCAGCGCCAGTGGTTCATTTATTACGCGCGCGGCATTTCGCATGAGCGTCTGGGCAATTGGGACAAGGCCGAGTCGGATTTCCGCAAGGCGCTGGACCTGAACCCGGAACAGCCGCAGGTGCTGAACTATCTGGGCTATTCCCTTGTGGAAAAACAGGAAAAGCTCGACGAGGCGCTGGACATGATCGAGCGCGCGGTCGCGGCGCGGCCCGACAGCGGCTATATCGTGGATTCGCTGGGCTGGGTTCTGTTCCGGCTGGGCCGCTATGAGGAAGCGGTTGATCATATGGAACGTGCGACCGAGCTGATGCCGGTGGACCCGGTGGTGAATGACCATCTGGGCGATGTCTACTGGGCGGTGGGGCGTCATTTGGAGGCCGAATTCCAGTGGCGTCGTGCGCTGAGCTTTGTTGATGAAGAAACCGCGGAAGAAGCCAAACCGGACCGCATCAGGCGCAAGCTCGAGGTCGGGCTGGACGTGGTGCTCGAAGAAGAGGGGGCGCCGCCCCTGAAGGTGGCTAATGACGGTTGAGGCCTTTGCCCCGGCCAAGATCAACCTGACCCTGCATGTGACCGGCCAGCGCGCGGATGGCTATCATCTGCTGGACTCTCTGGTGATGTTTGCTGATGTCGGGGATCGTCTGTGGGTCGAGGCGGCGGACCGAACCTCGCTGACCGTGAGCGGGCCGATGGCCGGGGGCGTGCCGACCGACCGGCGCAACCTGGTGTGGCAGGCGGCCGAGCTTCTGGGCGTGACCGCGAAGATCACCCTGGAAAAACACCTGCCCGCAGCGGCTGGGATCGGCGGCGGGTCGTCGGACGCGGCCGCAGTGGTGCGGGCGCTGACGACGCTTTACAACTTTCCCGTTCCCAGCGCGGCCGTGCTGGCCAATCTTGGGGCGGACGTGCCGGTCTGCATGCAGTCCGGCCTGACCCGCATGCGCGGTATCGGCGAACATGTGGACCCCATCGGAAACACGCCCAACTGGCCGATGATCCTTATCAACCCGCGTGTCGAGGTGCCGACCGGGCCGGTATTCCAGGCCCTGCCGCGCAAGGACAACCCGCCGATGCCCGCCATTCCGGCGGAATGGGATATCTCGTGGCTGGCCGCGCAACGCAATGATCTCGAAGCGCCCGCAATCGCGGCACAGCCGGTGATCGGCAAGGTGTTGCAGGAACTGCGCGAAAGCGACGGCTGCCTGCTGGCGCGCATGTCGGGATCGGGGGCGACCTGTTTCGCGATCTATGCCCATGACGACATGCGGGATCGCGCGCTGGGTCAGCTACGCCGCGATTGTCCAAAGTGGTGGACCCAGCCGACCGAAGCCTGCGGTGTCAAATGGCGCTGACCCGCCTCTTCATTTTGCAAGAAATACTCCGGGGGAGGCGCAGCTTGCTGCGGCGGGGGCAGCGCCCCCGATCCGTCAATTGAGCCGCGCGACCACGTAATCGGCGATATCACTGAGCAACCCGCGAATCTCGTGCTCGGGCAGGGTGGCGATGGCCGCCTTGGCCTTTTCCGCCCAGCCAAGCGCGTCTTGCCGCGTGGCGTCCAGCGTGCCGTATTTGCCCATCAGGTCCAGCGCATGCTCAAGGTCGCCGTCTTTCTGGCGGCCCTTTTCGATGGTGCGCACCCAGAAGGCGCGCTCTTCCTCGGTGGCCTGCGCCACCGCCTTGATCACCGGCAGGGTCAGCTTGCGCTCGCGGAAATCGTCGCCCACGTTCTTGCCCGTGGCCGAGGTGTCGCCCTGATAATCCAGAAGGTCGTCCGCAATCTGGAAGGCAATGCCAAGCGCATCGCCATAGTCAAACAGCGCCTGCACATGGGCCGGGTCCGCATCCGCGATCACGCCGCCGACCTCGGTCGCTGCCGAGAACAGTGCCGCCGTCTTGCCGCGCACCACCTGCAGGTAGATGCTTTCATCGGTACGCAGATCGGTGGCGGCGGTGAGTTGCAGCACTTCGCCTTCCGCGATCGTTGCCGAGGCATTCGACAGGATTCGCAGAACGTCGATCGAACCGGTTTCGGTCATCAACTGGAAGCTGCGGGAAAACAGGTAGTCGCCCACCAGAACCGAGGATTTGTTGTCCCAGAGGAGGTTGGCGGTGGGGCGGCCACGGCGCTGGGCGCTTTCGTCCACAACGTCGTCATGCAGGAGCGTGGCGGTGTGGATGAATTCGACCGTGGCGGCGAGGTGCACATGGTAGGGTCCGTCGTAGCCGCAGAGCCGCGCCGCGGCCAACGTCAGCATGGGCCGCAGACGCTTGCCGCCCGCGCCGACAAGATGGGCGGTGACCTCGGGAATGCGCGGGGCGTGTTCGGAGGCCATGCGCTCTTGGATCAGTGCATTCACGGCGTCCATTTCGTCGCGGAGCAACGCTGCGAGGGCCTCGTGTGGTTTGCTTGCGGCTGTGTCGAGACTCATGGTCAAGTTCCTGTCACAGGGGTCGACATTTGCCGGTCCCTGTCCTTACATCCCCGGTATGAAAGAGCTTCTGCGCAGCAACGATCCGACCATCATCGCCTTTGCCTCGGCCCTGCTTCGGGGAGAGGGTATAGACTGCTTTGAAATGGACGTAAATATGAGCATTCTCGAAGGGTCCATCGGGGTTTTTCCGCGACGGTTGATGGTGCGCGCCGACGACCTTGAGGCGGCCGAAGTGGTCATGAAGGACAATGGCATCGCTTTGGGGCGACCCCGGTGAGCGCGGCAGTCACGGAAAACGGTTATCTCGGGGGCAAGTTGCGGTTGCGCCAACCTGCGCGAGGCTATCGTGCGGGAGTCGACCCGGTGCTTCTGGCGGCATCTGTTCCGGCGATGCCCGGCCAGCGGGTGCTGGAGCTGGGCTGTGGGATCGGGACCGCGCTTTTCTGTCTTGGCACGCGCGTGGCTGGGCTGGAACTGACTGGGCTGGAGGTGCAGGCCGAGTATGCGGCGCTGGCCGAAGGCAATGCGGTGTCGAACGGGATCTCAGCCCGGATCATCGTCGGGGACCTCGCACGGATGCCGGATGCGCTGAAACAGGCGCAGTTTGATCATGTGATTGCCAACCCGCCCTATTTCGACCGCGCCGCCAGCACGGCCGCCCGAGACCCCGGGCGCGAATTGGCGATGGGTGAGGACACGCCCTTGGCGGCCTGGGTCGATGCGGCGGCGCGCCGTCTGGCGCCAAAGGGATACGCAAGCTTCATCCACCGCTCCGAGCGGCTACCGGATCTTCTGGGAGCCCTTCAGGGGCGGTTGGGATCGGTGAAGGTGCTGCCGTTGCAATCCCGGCAGGGGCGCGATGCGGGGCTGATCCTGTTGCGGGCGCGCAAGGGGGGCAGGGCGGCATTTCGCCTGCATGCGCCCGTGCTGATGCACGAGGGCACACGCCACGAACAGGACGGGGAAAGCTATACCCCGTTGCTGCGCGCGGTGCTGCGCGAGGGGGCGGAGCTGGCCTTTCCCGAGTGATTCGCTTGGGGTGTCAGTGGCGGGGCGTGCAACAGCCATGTGAACACCGCGGCAAAGATCGGCAATATTTCTCTCCTGTTACAATTTCGAGGCATTGGGCACGTGACAGGGCGTCGGAATTGTGCTGCAGTGATCGTGTTGTCGAAATATGAGAGGAGATTGACGATGAGCGTAAGTGCGCACCTGGAAGAACTGAAACGCAAGCACGAAGCCCTCTCGGACCAAGTTGAACAGGAACAGCGATCGCCCGGTTCCAGTGATTTCGAAATCGCTGAGCTGAAAAAGCAGAAACTGAAACTCAAGGAAGAGATCGCGCGCCTTTCGGCGTGATTATCCCCTCAGGCTGGCGCGCGCGGCAAGGATCGCGCCGCCGGTGATCAGAACGGTCGCAGCAGTCAACATCCAGCTTGGCTCTGCGACACCTACACCCACAAGCACCAGTGTCGACAAAAGCGGGGCCGCGTAGGATGCGGTGCCCAAAAGCTGAATGTCGCCCCGCTTGACCCCCACATCCCAGACATAGAAGGCCAGCCCCACCGGGCCGAGGCCAAGGGCGATGGCCGCGCCCCAGGCCAGCGGGGTTTGCGGCCAGATGGTTTCTTCGAGCGCGATGTGCATGAGGGCGGAGAGGAGTGCCGTGGCGACACAGAACACGGCGACGGTGGCCGTGGGCGCATCGCCAAGACGGCGTGACAGGACCGAGTAGCCCGACCATGTGAGTGCACAGGCCATTGCAAGGAGGTAGCCGGGCAGAGCGGCGAGATCGAAGCCCGCACCACCGCCGCCGATGATCAGGGCCGCACCCGCGAACCCGCAGAGCGCGCCGATCAGATGCCCGCGCCGCAGGGTTTCGCCGGGCAGCAGGCCCGAGAAGAGCACGATCAGCAGGGGCCAGAGATAGGCGATCAGCCCGGCTTCGGCCGCGGGCGCGAGGCGCAGGGCACTGAAATAGAGGGCGTGATAGCCGAAGAGCCCCAGCGTGCCAAAGGCGTAGACTTTCCAGCTGATGCGGCGCAGTTGGACGAAACCACCGGTGCGCGCCACCCAGATCAGGCCAATGGTCCCGCCGATGGTGAAGCAGATCGCGTTGAGCAGCAGCGGCGGCGTGGGCGCGGTGCCGACGGTAAAGAGCGCGAGCAGCGCCCAGAGCAGGACGGCGACAAAGCCGATCAGGGTGGCGCGGGAGCGGGTCATGCGGGGGGCACCTCTTCGACGGGAAGAATGTCGAGCGTTTCATGCACAGCAGCGGTTTTTTCGATCTCGGCCAGCATCCACGCGCGGAAGGCGGCGATCTGGGGGCGGGTTTCCGCGCCCTTGCGACAGAGAAATCGGAAATGCGCCTTGGTTTCAAGCGCACGTTTGTAGGGGGCAACGAGGCGACCTTCGTGGATGTCCTTGACCACCATGGCGCGCCGCCCGAGCACGATTCCGGCCCCGGCCAGCGCGGCATCGACCGCGTGGTCGGCCTGCGAAAAATGCGGGCCGTGGGTTGGGGTAAAGTCCATGCCAACGGCGCGAAACCATGTGGGCCAGTCACAGGGTGGGTCGAGAAAGTCGATCGAATCATCGAACATCAGGGGCGCATGGCGCAGACTTTCTGGGGTGGGGTATTGCGCGGCCAGTTCGGGTGTCATGACCGGGGTGATCCATTCATTGCGCAGCGGCATCGAGAACAGGCCCGGATCGGGGCCATAGCCGAAACGGATCGCCACGTCGACTTCATCCCGGTCGAAATCCATGATGCGCAGCGTTGCCGAAAAGCGCAGGTCCACTTCGGGATGGGCGCGGGCGAACTCGTAGAGCCGAGGTGCGAGCCATTTGGCGGTAAAGGCTGGTCCGGCGGTGACGTTGAGCGTGTTGGTGTCCTGAAGCCTGCGCGCGGCGCGCCACGCGGCTGTCAGGCTCTGGAAGCCTTCGGAGGTGCCGGGGGCAAGGGCGCGGCCGGCCTCGGTGAGTTTCACGGCACGGTTGAGACGCAGGAACAAGGGCTGGCCCAGATGTTCTTCGAGCGACTTGATCTGGAAGGAGAGTGCGGCTGGAGTTACGTTCAACTCATTCGCCGCCATGGCAAAAGACATGTGCCGCGCGGCGGCTTCAAAGGCGCGCAGGGCGGTCAGGGGGGGCAGGCGATCGGACATATCAGTTAAGTACAGTTTAACTGAAGCATTGAAAAGTCTCGTTTGTGACGGGGGAAGGTTAAATCCATATTGAGTGCAAGACATCACACACAGCCCCAAGGAGGCCACCATGATCGAAGTTGCATCAAATGCCCGCACCGCCCGCGCCTACCACGACGCACATGCCGCCCGGGGACAAGCGCTTGTTTCGGTTTTCAAGTGGCTGTTTGCACGCAAGGACGTTCCGCTGAGCCGTCAGGCCCTTACGGAACCTTCCCGCTGCGCCTGAGACACGGCACTTACGGGATGAAGAGGACCGCTTCGCGAGGGGGCGGTCCTTTTCGGTTCTGGACGGTCGCGTGCGGTTGACCCCCAAAAAAAGGCCGCCCCGGATGGAGCGGCCTTTCATTCATTTCGTTCAGATCGATTTAGCCGAAGAACTGTGCACCGTTGGCCGAGATGGTCGAGCCGTTGATGAAGCTGGCGTCGTCAGAGGCGAGGAAGGTCACGCAGCGCGCGATTTCTTCGGGCTCGCCCAAGCGACCGGCGGGGATCTGCGGGATGATGTTCTTGTCCAGAACTTCCTGCGGGATCGCGCGGACCATTTCGGTGCCGATGTAGCCGGGGCAGACGGCGTTGGCGGTGATGCCTGCGCGCGCGCCTTCCTGTGCCAGCGAACGCACGATGCCGATGTCACCCGCTTTGGTGGCGGCATAGTTGACCTGACCGGCCTGACCTTTTTGACCGTTCACCGACGAGATCACGATCACGCGGCCGAACTTGCGCTCGCGCATGCCGGGCCAGACCGGGCGCACGGTGTTGAATACGCCAGTCAGGTTGGTGTCGATGACCTTCTGCCACTGCTCGGGCTTCATCTTGTGGAAGAAACCGTCCCAGGTGATGCCAGCGTTGGCGACAACCACGTCGATCGGGCCGAGATCGGCCTCAACCTGTGCGATACCGGCTTCGGAGGCTTCGTAGCTGCCCACGTCCCACTTGTAGGTCTTGATGCCGGTTTCTTCGGTGAAGGCGGCGGCGGCTTCGTCGTTGCCCGCGTAAGATGCGGCGACGTTGTAACCTTCGGCCTTCAGGGCTTTGGAAATGGCTGCGCCGATACCGCGCGATCCGCCGGTGACGAGTGCTGTTCGTGCCATGGGTGTCCTCCAATTTGGCTTTATGCGTTGGTAACTCTGTTACGCATTTAAATGCTGCTGCGCAACAAAGTTGCGCGTGTAAATTGCCGCAGGGCAGATTTTTTCGTTCTGCTGGCGGGGCGGCTGCCCGAATTCAAAAAACCAGGGGCGCGGTTCGCGCGCCCCTTTCGTTGTTTTCAGCCTGCAGGGAACGCAAATCAGGGACGCTCGAGGCACATGGCCACGCCCATGCCGCCACCGATGCAGAGAGTGGCGAGACCCTTCTTGGCATCGCGGCGCTTCATCTCGAACAGCAGGGTGTTGAGGATACGCGCGCCCGAAGCCCCGATCGGGTGACCGATGGCGATGGCGCCGCCGTTCACGTTCACGATCGACGGATCCCAGCCCATGTCCTTGTTCACGGCGCAGGCCTGTGCGGCGAAGGCTTCGTTGGCTTCCACCAGATCGAGATCGTCCACCGACCAACCGGCCTTGTCCAGCGCTTTGCGCGACGCATAAATCGGGCCAACACCCATGATCGACGGGTCGAGACCGGCGGTGGCATAGGATGCGATGCGCGCGAGCGGTTCGATCCCGCGCTTTTCGGCTTCGTCGGCGGTCATCAGCAGGGCACCGGCAGCGCCGTCGTTCAGGCCCGAAGCGTTGGCCGCCGTAACCGAGCCGTCCTTGGTGAAGGCCGGGCGCAGTTTCTGCATGGCTTCCATGGTGGCGCCGTGACGGATGTATTCGTCAGCGTCGACCATGATGTCACCCTTGCGGGTTTTGACGGTGAAGGGGGTGATCTCGTCAGCGAATTTGCCTGCTTTTTGAGCAGCTTCCGCCTTGTTCTGTGACCCGACGGCGAATTCGTCCTGCTGATCGCGGCTGATCTGCCACTGTTCGGCGACGTTTTCCGCGGTCTGGCCCATGTGGTAGCCGTTGAACGCGTCCCACAGGCCGTCACGGATCATGGTGTCGATGTATTTCACGTCACCCATCTTGGTGCCCGCGCGCAGGTAGGCGACATGGGGGCTCAGGGTCATGTTTTCCTGGCCACCGGCGGCCACGATGGCGGCATCGCCCAGCTGGATGTGCTGTGCGGCCAGCGCAACGGCGCGCAGACCCGACCCACAGACCTGGTTGATGCCCCAGGCGGCGGCTTCCTTGGCGAAACCGGCATTGATGTGTGCCTGACGCGCGGGGTTCTGGCCCTGACCAGCGGTCAGCACCTGACCAAGAATGGTTTCGGACACTTCCGACGGATCGACGCCAGCGCGCTCGACGAGGGCCTTCAGGACAGTGGCGCCCAGATCATGTGCCGGGGTATTGGCGAAAGAGCCGCTGAAGCTGCCGACAGCGGTCCGTGCTGCGGAAGCGATCACTACGTTGGTCATATTTGTTTCCTCTACCAAATGACTGGGCGAAGCCTGCCCCAGCGTCAGGTACCGGGGAGAGTGGCTTCGGTATCCGGAATGTCAATAACGGATTTGCCGCAATGCGGCAACGGACAGTCTGTCTCAGATAGCTGGCAAAGGACCTACTTAGCCGCGCGCCTGCCTGACGGCGGCTTTCCGGACCCATGGGGGGGACACGGTCGGGGCGCCGAAAGCAAAGCCCTGCAACGCGTCAAAACCCAGTTCCCCCAGAACGCGGGCATCGGCGGGAGATTCCACGCGGCTGGCGATGGACATCATGTCGAACTTGTGGGCAATGGCGGCGACCGCGCTGGCCAGAACCTGATTGGCGCGGTTGGTGCAGATGTCGCGGCTGAAACTGCCGTCAAGCTTGATGAAGTCAAAGTCGAAATCGCGGAATACCCGCAACGAGGTCATGCCCGCGCCATAGTCATCCAAGGCAAAGCTGACATTGCGGGCGCGCATGTCGGTCATGAAATTCTGCACGATGTCAGGCACCTGGTTGACCGAGGTTTCGGAAATCTCAAGGATCAGCCGGTCGCCCAGATCGGCGTTTCCGCCCACCGTGCGGCGCAGGACATCGCCCCAGGGACCATAGCCGATCGAGCGCGCGGACATGTTGATCGACAGGCGGAGGTTCGGCTGGTCGGCGAGGGTTTCAAGCCCGAGTTCGAGGGCAAGGCAATCCAGTTGTCGCCCCAGTTCGGTGGTTTCGACGGCGGACATGAAATCCTTGGCAGGGATAATGCGGCCGGTGTCGTCCAGCACCCGGATCAAGCCTTCGTAAAAGGCGGGGCGGTCGGTGTCGCGGGTGCTGACGATGGGTTGAAAGGCCAGCATGACCTGTTTGTGGCGGATTGCCGCCGTCACCATGTCGAGCGCGCCCTGGTCCCGCGCGGAGACGGCATATTCCAGCGCGTTTCGTTCGGCGCGCGTGGTCTTGCCCTTGCGGGGTTTGTTTTTCTTTTGACCAATCATCGTGCTACCCGTCAGGTTTGAAGGAATTGCCGCCAGAATGATGCCGAAATCATGAAGGGGGGCTTAAGGGGACAATTGTCCTCAATTTATCTGCGTCGGGCATTTTCATCGACGCACACGGGAGGCACAGGATGGGCGAAAGATGTGGCTGGGCCGGAAGCGAGCCGATCTATCAGACGTATCACGACACAGAATGGGGCGTGCCGGAATATGACGGGCGTGCGCTTTGGGAAAAGCTGATCCTTGACGGGTTTCAGGCGGGGTTGAGCTGGATCACGATCCTTAAAAAGCGTGACAATTTTCGCGCGGCTTTTCAAGGGTTTGACCCGGATGTGATTGCGAACTGGGGAGAGGTGGATGTGGAACGTCTGTTGCAGGACACGGGCATCATTCGGCATCGGGGCAAGATCGAGGCCACCATCGGCAATGCCCGTGCCTTTCAGGAGATCGAGGCCGGTGAAGGGTTCAGTCACTTCGTGTGGAAATACGTGGATCATGCGCCCTTGCAAAACAGCTGGGCGCGGCTTGAAGACGTGCCGGCCCATACCGATTTATCGAAACAAGTTTCGAAAGATTTGAAGAAAGCAGGGTTTCGGTTCTGTGGCCCGACGATCGTTTATGCGTGGATGCAGGCCTGCGGGGTGGTCAATGATCACGTCGTGACCTGTCCGCGTCACGCGGATTTGTCCTAGTCGCGGCTCAAGTAGTGAGGGGCGATATGATCAGGGTGTTGGTGACGGTCCTTGGGGCGACATTGGCGGCAAGCGGCGTGGCGCTGGCCTGCGGTTTTCACGGCTATGTACCCGAGGAAACCGCCGTCGACCGGCTCTTGGCCAGCGACCGAGTGGTTCTGGCACGGCCCTCGGCGGAAAACCCGTTTCGCTATGAGGCGCAAACGATCCTTCGCGGCTCCGTGACGACGGTGGACATCCCGCACCTAGTGGATTCGGGGACGCGGCGCATGTTGAGGTCCAATCCCGATCACGCGGTTCTCTTTGCAAGGGATGGGGCGAACGGGACGTGGCAGCGGGTCGCCTACCTTGATCCGGGATTCGATGCGGTGATGGACGCGGTTCTGGCGCGGCTGGATGAGTGGCGGCTTGGGGGGGATTGGGAACGGTACCAGTTTTTTGCCAACCTGCTTGGGCATCCGCATCCGGCGGTGGCGCAGCTGGCGCTGGGAGAGCTGGACCGGGCGCCGTATCCGGTGTTGGTGGGGTTGAACCTGACACCGGATGCCGATCGGCTGTTGCAGGGGATCAATGCACCCGAGAATCGGGGAAGCCTGCCAATCCGCGTATTGTTGCTCGGATTGAGTGATGCGAAAGCGGCACGCGCATTTCTGCGGCGGCAATTCCAGGAGGGGCGTGCGCCGCGGGGTGTTGTGGCAGGCGCCTATGGCGTGGCCCTGATCGAAAGTGTCGGATTGGACGGGGTGACCCGCGTGGCGTCCGCCTTGCAGGCGTCAAGAGATCCCGTTTTGCGTGAAAGTCTCATGGAGGCGCTTGCGATGCAGGCCGAAGCGGGCGAGGGGCCGCTTGTCGATGAGATACGTGCACGGGTTGGCGTGCTTTTGGCGAACGATCCCGATCTGGCGCTGATCGTGGCGCGGCATTTCGGGCGGCGGGCCGACTGGTCACAGATCGACATCCTGGATCGGCTGATGTCTTCGGGTTCCATCGACGATCCCGAGACACGATACGAGGTGGATCAATACCTGCGGGCCGCCACAGAAGCGCTGTTCTGGGAGAACAACTGAGCAAATTTGTCCTAGCTGAATCCCGGTGTGCCGCGATCTTCCGGGTGATGGGCAAGATGGCTGGCCTTGATCTGGTCCGATGTTTCACGGCTTTGGTCATGGCTCCAGCCCGGCGGTGCGACGGCATACATCAGCCGTTCGCGCAAGGTGAGGCCGCTTTGGGACATGTCCTTGAAAATGCCGATCCATTCGTGAAAGGCGACGCGCAGGGGATTGAAGGTGCCAAGGTTGTGCACGAGGCCGTAGTCGACCTTTTCGTCGTCCTGTTCGGGAACAAAGGTGCCGAACATCTTGTCCCAGATGATGAACACCCCGGCATAGTTGCAGTCGAGGTAGCGCGCGTTGCGCCCGTGATGGACGCGGTGGTGGCTGGGGGTGTTCATGATGGATTCGAACCAGCGGGGCAGTTTGTGGATGGCCTCGGTGTGAATCCAGAACTGGTAGATCAGGTTGAGCCCGCCACAGAACAGCACCATGGCGGGGTGAAAGCCAAGGAGGATCAGCGGCGCGCGCACGATCATCATGAAGGTGAAGGTGCCGGTCCATGTCTGGCGCAGGGCCGTGGTGAGATTGTAGTGCTGGGAGGAATGGTGGTTCACGTGGCTGGCCCAGACCCAGCGGATACGGTGGCCAAAGCGGTGCACCCAGTAATAGCGCAGGTCATCCAGCACGAAGCAGAGCACCACCACCCATACGCTTGTGCCGAGATCCAAAGGCGTGATCTGCCAGAGCAGCATGAAGAAGCCCCAGGCGATGAAGCCCAGAAGGATGCCCGAGGCGACGTTGCCCGCGCCCATGATCAGCGAGGTCAGCGCGTCACGCGTCTCATAACGTCCGCCCCGTCCCTTGACCACGATCCAGACCAGTTCGAGCAGGATCGCCACGATGAAGAAGGGGACGGCATAATTTACGACGTCCGGGTAGGTCAGTTGATCTGTCATGCGGTTCTCATCAAATCGCGCCATTTCTGGCGGTCGGCATCGGGAAGGGAGATGCGCGCGTGTGGGGCGCCGACATCGTGAAAATCGACACGCAGACCGTTTTTGGTAACGCTGAGGTCAGAGCCGCTCAGCGGGCGGGAGACGGTGTCGGCACCAAGGCACCAGACAAGGCCCGGTCCGGCCTGTGTCGTGATCAGAGCGGCGCGCTGATCGGCGGAAAGGGTGATGTCGGTTGGAAGCTCGTAGGGGAATTCGCGCAGCCAGGCAGCGCGGGCATCTTCGGCATCACGCAGTCGGCGCGGGCTGGTCAGCCCGAGCAGGTGCAGGATCACCGCGATCCCGGAAATACCCCCAACAACGAGGATCAGCAAAATCTCCAAAGGCATGCGCCCGTCCTCCCTGCGGCATATTCAATCGCAGGGGCTGGCGGGTTGTCAAAGGTGGCGTGGGGTCAGCCGGAGCGGTGCACGACGCGGCAGACATGCTGGGGCGAGGAGGCGAGCACCCCCTGAAGATGCTTTGGTGTATTGCGCAACAGCTTGCGCGCGGATTTGGTACAACGTTTCAAAGCCTCGCGGTCGGCGGACGCGCGGGAATGTTCGGCCCATGAATAGCCGATCGCGCCGTTGTCGGACATGGCAAAGGCGCCATAACGCTCTACATCCTGAAGCCGGGTGTATTCGCGGAAATCCTGATTTCCGCTGCGCGACAGGGTGAGGCCGGATTCGCTGGGATCATAATGTTTGGGCAGCACACGGGCATAAAGGATGCAGTCCTCGGGTTCGCTTGATTTTGTCGCGCAGGAAGTGCGGGCGTGGGCTTCGGCTGTCTCGATATTGGCGGCATCCCAGTAGGACCCCGCAACATTTTCGGACAGGTTTGCGAAAAAGGCGCCGTAAAAGCGTCCCTTGCGTCTGAACTGTTTGAATTCGCGCCGTGCGTCGGCCTTGAGGGGGGCGTCATGCAGCTGCTGCAGGCGAGAGCGTTTCTTCTCGACATTGATATCCTGGGCCTGCAGGGCAGGTGCGGATACAAGTGCGGCAATCACAAGGACCACGGATGCAAGGCGGGTCTTCATCGGCAGTCTTTCACGGGGGCGCCACGTGCCTATTGCGCCGCGGTCTTTTCAATTACGGCCGAGATGATAGCACGGGCATTTTCGCTCGACCAGTCCGCATCTCCTTGAAGTCGCGCGATTTCCTGCCCTTCTCGGTCAATCAGAACGGTTGCCGGAAGCCCCAGAACGGCCATGTCACGCGCGAGAATCTGCTTTGGATCGCGGTGGAGCGGCAGGTTGTCGACGCCAATTTCTTCGAAGAACTTTTTCATTGCGGGCACCATGTTGCGCCCGGTGGCCAGCGTCACGACTTCGAAGTCGTCACCGCCCAGCTCGCTTTGCAATTCCGACAGCATTGGCATTTCGTGGCGGCACGGCGCGCACCACGTGGCCCAGAAATTGAGCAAGACAACCTTGCCCTTGTAGGCGGCGAGGGTCGACTCGCCCCCGTCCTCGGTGATGAACGCCTTGTCAGAGATGGCGCGCGGCGTGGAATGGAAGTTGAGCTTGCGCATATCACCATCACGCATTTCGGCAATCGCCGCCGTATCCAGCGATGCCCCGGCGGTGGCGGGGTTTTTCACGGCGACAAAGGTGACAGCTGCAATTGCGATTGCGGCCAGCCCCGTATAAACCAGCGCGGACTTCGACATTCTTACTTTCCCTCCGAAGGGCATATCATGACCAAAGACACCTCGAACCAGATGTGGGGCGGCCGCTTTGCCGCCGGACCGGATGCAATCATGGAGGCAATCAATGCCTCGATCGGGTTCGATCAGCGGATGGCGGCACAGGACATTGCCGGTTCAAGGGCCCACGCGGCGATGCTCGCCAAAGCAGGCATCCTGACAGATAGCGATGCCGAGGCCATTCGGGAAGGGCTTCTCACGGTGTTGTCAGAGATTGACGCCGGGACGTTCGCGTTTTCCACCGCGCTGGAAGATATCCACATGAACGTGGAGGCGCGGCTGAAGGAGATCATCGGTGAGCCCGCAGGGCGTCTGCACACAGGGCGTTCGCGCAACGACCAGGTGGCGACCGATTTCAAACTCTGGGTGCGGGATCAGATCGATGCGGCGATCTCGGGGCTGGAGGCGCTGATCCGTGCGCTTTTGGTGCAGGCCGAAGCGGGTGCGGAGTGGGTTATGCCGGGTTTCACCCATCTGCAGACCGCGCAGCCGGTGACATGGGGACATCATATGATGGCCTATGTCGAAATGTTCGGGCGGGACCGGTCGCGTTTCCAGGACGCACGCAAGCGGATGAACGAATCGCCGCTTGGCGCGGCGGCTCTGGCGGGGACATCTTTCCCGATTGATCGTCACATGACCGCAGAGGCGCTGGGCTTTGATCGTCCGGCGGCCAATTCGCTTGATGCTGTGTCGGACCGCGACTTTGCGCTTGAGTTCCTTGCCGCAGCGTCGATCTGTGCGATGCACCTGTCGCGCTTTGCCGAAGAGCTGGTGATCTGGTCCTCGGCGCAATTCCGTTTTGTCACCCTGTCGGATCGGTTCTCGACCGGCTCGTCGATCATGCCGCAGAAGAAGAACCCGGATGCGGCCGAGCTGATCCGCGCCAAGATCGGGCGGATCTTCGGGGCGAATACCGCGCTGTTGATGGTGATGAAGGGGCTGCCGCTGGCCTATTCCAAGGACATGCAGGAAGACAAGGAACAGGTGTTTGACGCGGCCGACAACCTGATGCTGGCGCTGGCGGCAATGGAAGGCATGGTCAAGGACATGAGCGCCAACCGCGAGAGCCTTGAAGCGGCGGCGGGCAGCGGGTTTTCGACCGCCACCGATCTTGCCGACTGGCTGGTGCGGGCGCTCAACATGCCGTTCCGCGATGCGCATCACGTGACGGGCACGCTGGTGGCCATGGCCGAGGCACGTGGATGTGATTTGCCGGATCTGACACTGGCCGATATGCAGGAGGTGCACGCGGCTATCACCGAGGACGTTTTTGGCGTGCTGGGTGTGCATAATTCGGTCGCGTCGCGCATGTCGTATGGCGGCACCGCGCCGGATCAGGTTCGCGCGCAGGTGACCCGTTGGAAGGATTTGATGGAATGAGAATTCTGTGCGCCTTTGCATTGGTTGCCAGCGTGGCGGCCTGCAACACGACCACCACGTCGACCGCGCCCAGCCCGGCGCCCGCTTCGGGGACCGGGGTGACGGTGTCGGGCGATGTCACGGTGGGCGTGCGCTCCGGGCCCAGCTATTCGTCCCATAGTGGCTATGCAACGCCGCACGGGGGCTGCAATGGTGGCGCGCATTGTGGATATGGGCGCTGACGGGGGCGGTCCCGTGCGGCCAAATTGAGTGAGTGATGAAATGAGACTGGCTGTTTTGCTTTCCGTGATGGTCGCGTTGGGGGCTTGTGTCAGCAGTACGGGCGGTACACCCTATGGCAACACGTCCAAGACCGGCAACCTTGGCTATGCGACACCGGTGGGTGGCTGCAATGGTGGCGCGGAATGTGGCCGGGGCCGCTAAGGCGCTGTTTTGCAAAATCTGTTACGGGGCGGTATGATGGCCCTCTGCTTTTTGGGGGATCCAGGTCGTGTTGCGAGTCGTCTTTTTGTGTGTGAGTGGGTTGACCCTTGCCGGGTGTGGCGTTGACGGAGAGCCGTGGACGCCCACGATGGGGGCCAATATCGGGATCAGTCCGAGCGGGGTTTACACGTCGAGCCATGTCGGCGCGTCAAATGGCCCGATCAGCATCACGATTGGCGGTGGCTGCGGGTATGGCCGCTGCTGGTAGCGCGCCGCCTTGCGCAATCAAAGCTTGATCCGGGTTGGCGGTGTCTGCGTATTCTGACGACTGAGGCAGACACATGCGGAGCTCAAACATGTCCCCTTTGAGATTGGTTTTCCTGGGCCTGGCTATCTGGGGTGCGGTGCACCCGATGAGTTACTTTGTGCCGTGGCTGATGGAAAACGGTGTCGATCTTTCCGCGCTGGTGGCGGCATGGAAAGTGAGTGCGGCGACGACAGGGCTCTATTGGGATCTGGTCATTGCCGCTGTCGCGCTGACGATCTGGATAGTCGCGGAAGTGGCGGTGCGGCGCAATTGGGTGGCGTTGATTGCGATTCCCGCGACATTCCTGATCGGGGTGAGTTGTGGTCTGCCTCTTTACCTGTTCCTGCGCGCCAAGCCAGTGAGGTAAGAGGGGGCCAGCCCCCTCGGTTTGAAAATGCACGCATTTTCAAACCTCACCCCCGGGGTATTTTTGGAAAAAGAAAGTGTGGGTGCGGTGCGCGGTTGAAGCGGATTGAATGACTCTGCGCGGCTGGCTATGAGGGTTCGGACGGGTATCAGGAGACGCCGGACATGGATCATTTTCTTTACCGAGACGGCGCGCTTTTTGCCGAGGACGTTCCGGTGGCCGAAATCGCGGCTGCGGTGGGAACGCCGTTCTACTGCTATTCGACGGCCACGCTGGAGCGGCATTTCCGCCTGTTCGACGAGGCGTTGGAGGGAGTGGACCACCTTGTCTGTTACGCCATGAAGGCCGCGAGCAATCAGGCCATTCTCAAGACGCTCGCCGCACTGGGCGCCGGGATGGACGTTGTATCGGGGGGCGAATACGCGCGTGCAATTGCCGCCGGCGTACCGGGGGATCGGATCGTGTTTTCCGGTGTCGGCAAGACCTGCGAGGAGATCGCAACCGTTCTGGCGGGGGGTATTCGACAGTTCAACGTCGAGAGTGAGCCGGAGATGGAAGCGATCAACGCCGTGGCGTTGGAAATGGGAGTTGTGGCGCCAATCACGGTGCGGGTGAACCCGGATGTGGATGCCAAGACCCACGCCAAGATCGCGACCGGAAAGTCGGAGAACAAGTTCGGCATCCCGATCAGCCGGGCGCGCGAAGTTTATGCCCATGCCGCCAGCCTGAAGGGGCTGAAGGTGGTCGGGATTGATGTGCATATCGGCAGCCAGCTGACCCAGCTGGAGCCTTTCGAGCTGGCCTATCGGAAGGTGGCCGAGCTGACCGAGCAGTTGCGCAGCGACGGGCACGAGATCATCCGGCTGGACCTTGGGGGCGGGCTGGGTATCCCTTATGAGCGCTCCAACAGCGCGCCGCCCCTGCCGATGGAATATGGCGCCATGGTCAAGCGGGTGCTGGGACACCTGGACGTTGAGATCGAGATCGAGCCGGGGCGGTTGATCGCCGGAAATGCCGGGATCATGGTGAGCCGGGTCATTTACGTGAAGTCCGGCGAGGACCGGGAGTTCCTGATCGTGGACGGGGCGATGAACGATCTGATCCGACCTGCCATGTACGAGGCGCATCATGACATCGTGCCGGTGATCGAGGCTGAACCGGGGCTGGAGCCGGTACGTTATGACATCGTGGGGCCAGTCTGTGAGAGCGGAGACACGTTTGCCAAGGGACGCGCGATGACGCCTCTGGCGGCGGGCGATCTGATCGCGTTTCGCAGCGCAGGCGCGTACGGGGCGGTGATGGCGAGTGAATACAACTCGCGGCCCTTGATTCCCGAGGTTCTGGTGAAAGGGGATCAATTTGCGGTTATCCGCCGACGCCCGACCTATGAAGAGATGATAAACCGCGATAGCATCCCTACATGGCTATAAGGTCGTATCGGCCGCAAGCCTTGTGGATGGAGCGTCGTGGAACACCGATCTGAGGCTGACACTGCATTGAAAAGGCTGGGCTGGGTGCTTGGCCTGACACGGGTTGGCATTCTGGCCGAGCGTGTGACGCGGGCGTTCTGGCCGCTTTGGTCCCTTGTTTTCCTTGTTTTGGCTGCCTTGATGATGGGCGTGCAGGATGAACTGCCGCTTGAGGCGGTATGGACATTGGCGGCGTTGGCCGTGCTGGGAGCATTGGTGGCGTTGGTGGCCGGCATGCGCGGTTTCGCGGTTCCCACCCGTGCTGATGCGCTGGCGCGGCTGGATGCGACCCTGCCGGGGCGGCCGATTCAGGCCTTGATGGATCATCCGGCGATTGGTGAGCGGGACGCGGGAAGCCGGGCAATCTGGCAGGCGCACCAGGCGCGGATGGCGGAGCGGACGCGCGCGGCGCGCCCCGTGGAGCCGGATCTGCGGGTGTCGCGGCTGGATCCGTTCGGTCTGCGATACATCGCGGTGCTGGCGCTGGCGGTGGCGGTCTTGTTTGGCTCGGTTGCCCGCGTTGGCAGCGTGGCCGAGATGGCGCCCGGATCGGGCGCGGCCTTGGCGGCAGGGCCGACATGGGAAGGCTGGATCGAACCGCCCGGCTATACCGGACGCCCGGCGCTTTATCTCAATGATCTGGAGCCGGGGACGCTGGAGTTGCCCGAAGGCAGCCGGGTTTTGATGCGCCTTTATGGCGAGGTGGGCGCGCTGAGCGTAGCCGAGACAGTATCGGGGCGGATTGGCGAAGTGCCAAGCGCGTCCGAACCGGAGCAGGATTTCATCATCGCACAATCCGGAAATCTCGAGGTGCTGGGGCCGGGGGGACGTGTATGGCGCATCGACATGATCGCGGATGCAGCGCCCAAGATCGTGATCAACGGGTCGGCGGAGGTGTCCGGACGTGGCGAGATGACACTGCCTTTCGCGGCGGAGGATGACTATGGAATCAACGGCGGAACGGCAGTGATCGCGCTTGACCTTGGGGCGGTGGACCGCCGCTACGGGTTGGCAATGCCGCCCGAGTCGCGACCTGTGGTCACGGTGCCCTTGCCGTTGCCGATCACGGGGGATCGCGCCGCGTTCGAAGAAGTTCTGATCGAGGATTTTTCGAAACATCCGTGGGCGCATTTGCCCGTTACCGTGACATTATCGGTTGAGGATGATGCGGGGAATGTCGGGCAGGCTTTGCCAGAGGCGCTGCTTTTGCCGGCAAGACGTTTTTTTGATCCGCTGGCGGCTGCTGTGGTGGAGTTGCGGCGCGACCTGTTGTGGTCTCGCGAGAACGCCCGTCGTGTGGCGCAATTGATGCGGGCAATATCGCATCGGCCGGAAGACGGGGCGTTCAAGAAAGAGACCGACTATTTGCGGATGCGTACGATCCTGAGGCGGTTGGAAGCTTATTCCACGCGCGGGCTGGATGCAGAGCACCGTGACGAGATTGCGGAGGCGCTCTGGGATCTGGCGTTGAAGCTGGAAGAAGGTGATCTGGGCAGCGCGCTTGAACGGTTGCAGCGGGCGCAGGAGCGGCTCTCGGAAGCGATGAAGAACGGGGCCAGCGACGCGGAAATTGCACAGTTGATGCAGGAGTTGCGCGAGGCGACCGAGGATTACATGCGTGAACTAGCACGGCGCAATCAGCAGGACGGCGAGGAGGGTGAGGAGCAGCAGCTTTCCGAGAATTCCATGCAGATGACGCAGGACGACCTGCAGCGCATGATGGACCGCATTCAGGAGTTGATGGAACAGGGCCGCATGGCCGAGGCTCAGCAAGCCCTGGAAGAGCTGCAGCGCATGATGGAAAACATGCGCGTTACGCAAGGCCAGGGGCAGCAGAGCCCCGGAGAACAGGCGATGGAAGGGCTTGCCGAGACCCTGCGCGAACAGCAGGGCCTGTCGGATGAGGCGTTCCGCGAATTGCAGGAACAGTTCAACCCGAACGCCCAGAGCGGCCAATCACAGGAAAACCAGGGCTATAGCGGTGGTGACGGGCGCGGCGAGGCGCATGACGGCACCGGTCAGGGACGTGGCGAGGGCGAGGAAGGGACCGCGCAGGGGCAACAGCCGGGGCAAGGCGAACTAGAAGACCGGCAGCGGGCCTTGCGCGAGGAACTGAACCGGCAGATGGGCAACCTTCCCGGACAGGGCACGCCCGAAGGCGACGCGGCACGCGAGGCGCTTGGACGCGCGGACGAGGCCATGGAAGGGGCCGAAGACGCGCTGCGCGAAGACGATCTGGCCGAGGCGATCGACCGGCAGGCCGAGGCGATGGAAGCGCTGCGCGAAGGTATGCGCAATCTTGGCGAAGCGATGGCGCAGCAGGAGCGGCAGGGCCAGCAGGGCACTGCGGAAAACCAGGGCAACGCGCAGGACCCGCTTGGGCGCAGCGCAGGCAACCGGGGGCCGTCAGGCACCGATGAGGGGTTGCTGCAGGGTGAAGATGTGTATCGGCAGGCACGTCGGCTGCTGGACGAGATCCGGCGCCGGGCGGGCGAGAGCGCGCGACCGGAAGCCGAGCGCAATTACCTTGAGCGGTTGCTGGATCGGTTCTGAAGCGATAGCCGAGGCGTGACTTGCGCGCACCCGTGGTGCGCGACTACCCACCCACACCGGCCTTTTTTTCCTTTAAGATCCAGAGGCGATGTTGTTCAGCATCAGAAAGAGATTCGTGACCTGAGAGTCGAGCCAGACGCGGCCATTGTTGGCGCCGGAAACGAAGCTTTCCAGATAAGGGGCCGCCGGGGGATAAGCCGCCGCGATTTCCTGGTGCTTCGAATAGGCAAGGATCGCCAACAAAGCCAGGAGCAGGACGATGACGAACCCGATCCGGAACCCGCGTTTCCTGCTGGCCTCGCTGGACACGGCGGGGTCCGCGTTTGGCGAAAGGCTGGCTTCGCTGCTGCCACGGAGGGTGGAGTTGATTTCCTCGATATCGGGAAGCAACTCACGCCTGGATTCGGCTTTATGCGCCATCGGTTCGGCGGGCGCGGAAGGTTCGTCTTCTTCGGTTGGCAGGCCGCGCAGGCGGCGCATCCGGGCCTTGGCCTGAAGCGCATGACGATCGGATTCCGTTTCAGGCGCGTGCAATCCGAGTTCGGTTTGCGTCTCGAGCGTTTCCGCGGCGCGCACGCGGGCTTCGTGCTCGGCTTCCTCGCGCAGCACGTCTGCGATGGCGGGGTCCAGTCCTCTGCGGGTTGGCGCGTCGGGCACGGCGGGCTCTTCTTCGAGAGCGTCATCGGCGTCAGTGTCAACTGCGTCCGTGTCATCGGCGTCCGTGTCGTCGCCGGTTTCGTCATCGTCGCCCCAGAGATCGTCCTTTGCCGGGTCCGTTTCGGTATCCTGAGTGGACTCCTCGGCTGCTGTGGTGTCTTCAGCCCAGGCGTCTTCTTGCCAGGGGTCGGATTCCAGTTCCCAATCCTCTTCGGCTTCGTCTAACAGCCCGTCGCCCTCGGCGTCGGGAGCTTCGTCTTCGTCCCCAAGCGAGATTTCAGGCGGCTCGACCTCATCAAAGGGCGGCGTGTCGTCCGCATTCTCGTCTTCGGTCTCTTCCTCGGGAAGGTGTTCGGACAAGGCGAACGGCTCGTCTTCCTGCGGTGTTTCGACCTCGGGATGGGATTGGAACCATGTATCCCCGCAGTTGGAGCATTGCACGTCGCGTCCCGCGAGCGGGATCACGTCATCCGGTACTTCGTATTGCGCGCCACAATTCGGGCAGGTAAGCCGCATGGTGTTCCCCCGATATCCCCAAACTTATCGTTATTTACAGGATCATATTCTGTAACTTGCGATCGGGAAAGTGCAAAGCCTTGGCGTGATTGGATTGAATCCATGCCGATGCTCGTGCACAACAAGGCCAGACAGGGGGCCGATCCGTGATCGAACTGGAAAACATTGCTTATAACTATGGTGGCGGCGAATTGCTGAGCGAGATTTCTCTCAAGCTCGCGCCGGGATCGTTTCATTTCCTCACCGGGCCGTCCGGGTCGGGGAAGACCACATTTCTCAAGCTGTGCTATGGCGCGCTGATCCCCACGGCGGGGAGTGTACAGCTTTTTGGACAGGACGTGCGCCAGATGGACCGGGATGGCCATGCCTTGGCGCGCCGCCGGATCGGTGTGGTGCACCAGGACTGCCAGTTTCTCGACCATCTGCCGGTGGCGGACAACGTGGCGCTACCGCTGACCGTTTCGGGACGGGATTCGCTGGAACAGGTGTCAAACCTCAAGGAGTTGCTGAACTGGGTGGGGCTTGGGCATCGTGCCAGCGCCCTGCCGCCGGAACTGTCTGGTGGTGAACGGCAGCGGGCGGCGTTGGCACGGGCGGTGATCATGTCGCCCGAGGTGGTACTGGCCGATGAACCGACAGGCAACGTGGACTGGGAAATGTCTCAACGCCTGTTGCAATTGCTGGTCGAACTCAACCGGATGGGCAAGACCATTCTGATCGCCACCCATGACCTGAACCTGATCCGCACGGCCAAGCATCATGTGCAGGCACGGGTCCTGCGGATTTCGAACCGCAAGTTGCAGTTGGCGGGGGCAGATCTGTGAGCATTCGCAATATGATAGCAACTGTTGCTGCAGGAGATGCGCAGGCCGACCGCGTGGTGCCGCCAACCGGGTTTACCGCACGTCTGACATTGTTCGCAGCCGGAACCATGGCGTTTCTCACGGTGTTTGCGCTGGCCCTGTCGCTGGCGTCCGGGCGGTTGGCCCAACGTTGGGGTGACGAGTTGGCGCAGAGCTCGACGTTGCGGATTTCCGCGCCCGCCGAACAGTTGGATGCGCAGACGGCGGCGGCGTTGCGGCTGTTGGAAACCACGCCCGGCATCGCTTCGGCGCGCGCGCTGAGTGACAAGGAACAGCGCGCGCTTCTGGAACCTTGGTTCGGGCCGGATCTGCCGGTCGACAGCCTGCCGATCCCGCAGTTGATCGAGATCCGCGAAACCGATGACGGGTATGATTCCGCCGGGCTTCGGCTTCGGTTGCAGGCCGAAGTGCCCGGTGCGGTGCTGGATGACCATACGCGTTGGCGCAAACCGCTGGAACGGGCGGCAGGGCGCTTGCGACTGTTGGGGTGGGTTGCGATTGCCCTGATCGGAGCCACGACAGGTGCCATGATCACGCTTGCGGCGAATGCGGCGCTGGCCGCCAACGCTCAGGTGATCTCGGTGCTGCGTCTGATCGGGGCGCAGGACAGTTATATCGCGCGGGCCTTTGTACGCCGCTTTACCCTGCGCGCGCTGGCAGGAGCAGCGATTGGCACGGTTATGGGGATGGGGGCGATCCTGCTTTTGCCCGCCGCGCAGGATGAGGGCGGGTTTCTGACCGGACTGGGCTTTACCGGCGCCGGGTGGGCGCTGCCGTTGATGATTCCGCCGTTGGCCGCGGTGGTGGCCTATGCGGCCACTGGGGCCGCAGCGCGGCGGACGCTTTCGGAGTTGGCATGATGCGTTATGCAATCCAGTGGGTACGATCCCTGATCTTCAACACACAGATGTATGTCGCGATGCTCGTGCTGGGCGTGTTGTTTTTCCCTTGGGCATTGTTTGACAGTCGCGGTGCCCTGACCGCCTGTAAGACCTATGCACGGTGGGTGAGGTGGACGGCCAGTTGGATAATTGGCCTGAAGACGGAAGTGCGGGGCACACCGCCCACCGAGCCGGTTCTGATCCCGTCCAAACACCAGTCATTTCTTGATATCCTGATGATCTTTGCCGCCGTGCCCGCAGGCAGGTTCATCATGAAACGTGAATTGATGTGGGCCCCCATTCTGGGGCAGTACGCGCTTCGGATCGGGTGTGTGCCGGTCAATCGCGGCAAGCGGGGCGCGGCGATCAAGAAAATGATGGAGGACGTTGCCTCGGGCGCGGCCAAGCCGGGGCAGTTGATCATTTATTCGCAAGGAACGCGGGTCGCACCCGGGGATCGGAAACCCTACAAGGTGGGCACGTTCGCGCTTTACAAGCAATTGGGGCAGACCTGTGTGCCCGCAGCAACCAATGTCGGTGTGTTCTGGCCGCGCCATGGGGTGTATCGCAAGCCGGGGCTGGCGGTGGTGGAGTTTCTGGACCCGATTGAACCGGGCATGAAACAGGCCGAGTTCATGGAGCATCTGGAGCGGGAAGTCGAAGCGAAGTCAGATGCATTGATGCGTGAAGCGGGGTTTGATCCCGATGCAGTGGGTTGAAGATATTTCCGAACTGGAAAGGCTCTACGGGAATCCCGGCGCGGCCTCTTTACGCAAGGTGGCGCAGGAGCTGACGCCGGAGTACCGGCGCTGGATCATGGCGTCACGGTTCTGTGTTGTTTCGACGGTTGGCCCCGAAGGTACCGACGGAAGCCCGCGCGGGGATGACGGTCCAGTGGTGCGGGAACTGGATGCACAGTCGCTGGCGATGCCCGATTGGCGGGGCAACAACCGCATGGATACGTTGCGCAATATCGTGGAAGACGGTCGAATTTCTCTGATGTTCATGGTGCCGGGGTCCAATACCGTGGTGCGGGTGAACGGTTTTGCTCGTGTAACGACGGATGCAGCGCTTTGCGAGAGTTTCGAGGTGGATGGGAAGCATCTCCGGTCGGTGATCGTGATCCGGATCGGAGAGGTCTATTTCCAGTGCGCGCGGGCGTTGATGCGGGCGCGGGTCTGGAGCAGCGGAGACGAGAGTGAAGGCTTGCCCAGTGCTGGGGAGTTTCTGTCGGCGCTGACCGAAGGCGAAGAGGGCGGAAAGCCCTATGATGACGCCTGGTTGGAACGGGCCAAAGCGTCAATGTGGTAGGGGGCAAGGGATTTCGAAATGCCTTGGAAAGCGGGTTCGAACCCGTTTGGCGCCGCCCATCAAAAAGGCGGCCGGTTGGGCCGCCTTTTCTCGTTTTTGACCTGATACTTCAGCTGTGGATCGCGCCGTCGCCGCAGGCCAGCGCGGCTTCGCGCACGGCTTCCGAATAGGTCGGGTGAGCGTGGCAGGTCAGGGCAATGTCCTGTGCCGAGGCGCCAAATTCCATGGCAACGCAGATCTCGTGAATCATGTCGCCCGCCGCCGGGCCGATGATGGCGGCGCCAAGGATGCGGTCGGTTTCAGCATCGGCAATCAGTTTCACAAAGCCGTCGCCCTGGTGCACGGCCTTGGCGCGGGCGTTGCCCATGAACATGAACTTGCCGATCTTGGGCTTCTTGCCTTCGGCCTTGAGCGACGCTTCGGTCGCGCCGACGGTGGCAACTTCGGGGGTGGTGTAGACCACGCCGGGGATGACGCCATAGTTCACGTGGCCATGTTTGCCGGCGATCACCTCGGCGACGGCCATGCCTTCGTCTTCGGCCTTGTGGGCCAGCATCGGACCTTCGATCACGTCGCCAATGGCATAGATGCCGGGCACGTTGGTGGCCCAGTGGGCGTTGGTGGCGATCTGGCCGCGTTCGGTGAGTTTCACGCCAGCGGCGTCGAGGCCGAGACCCTCGACATAGGGTTTGCGGCCCGTGGAGACGAGCACGACATCGGCATCGAGCGTCTGTTCCTCGTCGGGTTTTTTCTTGAGCGCGTACTTGACTTTGGCCTTGGTCTTGGTGGCGTCCACGCCCGAGACGGCTGCGCCCATGACGAAGCTAAGACCCTGTTTTTCAAGGATACGCTTGAAGGTGCGCTGCACGTCGGCATCCATACCGGGGCAGACGGCGTCCATGTATTCCACGACCGTGACTTCGGCGCCGAGGCGGGCATAGACCGAACCGAGTTCGAGGCCGATGACGCCTGCGCCGATCACGACCATTTTCTTCGGGACCTTGGGCAGGTCGAGCGCGCCGGTGCTGTCCACGACGATGCCCTTGTCATTGTCGACTTCGACGCCGGGCAGCGAGGCCGGGACCGAGCCGGAGGCGATCACGATATTCTTGGTCTCGTAGGTGGTGTCACCGACCTTGACTTTGCCTGCGGATTCGATGCTGGCATAGCCCTTGATCCAGTCTACCTTGTTCTTTTTGAACAGGAATTCGATGCCGCCGGTGTTCTTGCCGACAACGTCGGACTTGTAGGCTTTCATCTGTTTCCAGTCGACGGACGGGCTTTTGCCCTTGAGGCCCATGTCGGCGAAATTGTGTTCGGCTTCGTGCAGCAGGTGGGTGGCGTGCAGCAGGGCCTTGGAGGGGATGCAGCCCACGTTGAGGCAGGTGCCGCCAAGGGTTTCGCGGCCCTCGACCACAGCGGTCTTGAGGCCCAGCTGGGCGCAGCGGATGGCCGACACATAGCCGCCGGGGCCTGCGCCGATGATGATGACGTCATATTGGGACATGGGTCATTTTCCTTTAAAAAACGACGCCCGAAACAGGTTCGGTATCACGTCGGTATTACGTCGGTATCGCGTCGGTGCGATACGGGGATTACGGGCGTCGGCACCGCGAAAGGTGCGTGAGATCACGCACCCTACTGCGATGTAGGGTGCGTGCTTGCACGCACCGTGCCTTTACAGATCCATCAGCAGGCGGCGGGGATCTTCCAGCGCTTCCTTGACGCGGACGAGGAAGGTCACGGCGCCTTTGCCGTCGACGATGCGGTGATCGTAGGAGAGCGCGAGGTACATCATCGGGCGGATCTTGATTTCGCCGTTGATGACCATCGGGCGGTCCTGGATCTTGTGCATGCCGAGGATGCCCGACTGCGGGGGGTTGAGGATCGGTGAGGACATCAGCGAGCCATAGACACCACCGTTCGAGATGGTGAAGGTGCCGCCCTGCATTTCCGCCATGGACAGTTTGCCGTCGCGAGCGCGGCGGCCCTTTTCACCGATGGCTTTCTCGATCTCGGCAAAGGACATCTGGTCGGCGTCGCGGATCACCGGAACAACCAGACCCTGCGGGGTGCCAGCGGCGATGCCCATGTGCACAAAGTTCTTGTAGACGATGTCGGTGCCATCGATTTCGGCGTTGACCTCGGGAACCTCTTTCAGCGCGTGGCAGCAGGCCTTGGTGAAGAAGGACATGAAGCCCAGGCGGACGCCGTGTTTCTTCTCGAACTGGTCCTTGTACTGGCTGCGCAGCGCCATGCACTCGGTCATGTCCACCTCGTTGTAGGTGGTCAGGATCGCGGCGGTGTTCTGTGCATCCTTGAGGCGGCGCGCGATGGTCTGGCGCAGGCGGGTCATTTTCACACGCTCTTCGCGGGCAGCGTCATCGGCCGGAACCGGGGCGCGCGGTGCGGCGGCGACAGGGGCTGCAGCGGCCGGTGCCGGGGCCAGCGCGGCCTTGAGCACGTCTTCTTTCATGATGCGACCGTCACGGCCCGAACCCTGTACGTTGGCGGGGTCGATGCCTTTTTCCGCCATCAGCTTGTTGGCCGAGGGGGCGTTTTCCACGTCGGAGCGGCCCGCACCGGCAGCGATTGCCGGGGCCTGAGCCGCAGCCGGGGCGGCGGGGGCGGGCGATGCGCCCGAAACAGCAGCACCAGAGCCGGAGATCACGGCGAGTTTCGCCGATGCGTCCACGGTGGTGCCTTCCGGCGCAACGATTTCGGCCAGAACACCCGCGGCGGGGGCAGGCACTTCGACCGAGACCTTGTCGGTTTCCAGCTCGCAGAGCATTTCGTCCTGCGCAACCGTGTCACCCACGGCCTTGAACCACGTGGAGACGGTGGCTTCGGTCACGGATTCACCCAGAGTGGGCACCATGACATCGACGCTGTCGCCACCCGACGCGGGGGCGGCAGAGGCTTCGGCAGCGGGGGCCGCGGCGGGCGCTGCAGCTGCGCCATCTCCGGCGGCGATGGTTGCGAGCAGGGCGTCAACACCCACGGTATCGCCTTCGGCGGCGATGATGTCTCCCAGCACGCCAGCAGCGGGGGCGGGCACTTCGACAGTCACCTTGTCAGTTTCCAGCTCGCAGAGCATTTCGTCGACGGCAACTGCATCACCGGGCTTTTTGAACCAGGTGGCGACGGTGGCCTCGGTGACGGATTCGCCAAGTGTGGGGACGCGAACTTCGGTCGTCATCGCTTAGTTTCCTTCCATGGAGAGCGCGGCATCCACCAGCGCTTCTTGTTGTGCTTTGTGTTGGCTTGCCAGACCGGTTGCAGGCGAAGCCGATGCGGGGCGGCCTGCGTATACCGGGCGGGTGTGTTTTGCACCGATACGGGTCAGGGCCCATTCGATGTTGGGTTCGATGAAGGTCCAGGCGCCCTGGTTCTTGGGCTCTTCCTGACACCAGACCATTTCCGCGCCCTTGAAACGTTCCAGTTCCTTGACCAGCGACATGGCCGGGAACGGGTAGAACTGTTCGATGCGCATCAGGTAGACATCGTCGATGCCGCGGGCGTCGCGCTCTTCCAGCAGGTCATAATAGACCTTGCCCGAGCACATGACGACACGCTTGATGTCCTTGTCCTTTTTCAGCTTGGTGTCCGAGTGACCCTTCTGGGCGTCATCCCAGAGCACGCGGTGGAAGCTGGAGCCGGTGGTGAATTCCTCGACATCGCTGATGCAAAGCTTGTGACGCAGGAGCGATTTCGGGGTCATCAGGATCAGCGGCTTGCGGAAGGTCCGGTGCAGCTGACGGCGCAGGATGTGGAAGTAGTTGGCCGGGGTCGAGCAGTTCGCCACGATCCAGTTGTCCCCGCCACACATCTGCAGGAAGCGTTCCAGACGGGCCGAGGAGTGTTCCGGGCCCTGGCCTTCGAAGCCGTGGGGCAGGAGCACGGTCAGACCCGACATGCGCAGCCATTTGCTTTCACCCGAGGAGATGAACTGGTCGAACATGATCTGGGCGCCGTTGGCGAAATCGCCGAACTGGGCTTCCCACAGGGTCAGGGCGTTGGGTTCGGCCAGCGAGTAGCCGTATTCAAAACCCAGAACCGCGTATTCGGAGAGCGCCGAGTCGATCACCTCGTACTGGGACTGACCGCTGCGGATGTTGTTGAGCGGGTAATAGCGCTCTTCCGTGTCCTGGTTGATGATGCCCGAGTGGCGCTGCGAGAAGGTGCCGCGGGTGGCGTCCTGACCCGCGAGGCGGACCGGGTAGCCTTCGGTCATGAGCGAGCCGAAGGCGAGCGCCTCGGCGGTGGCCCAGTCAAAGCCCTTGCCGGTTTCGAACATCTTGCCACGGGTTTCCAGAAGACGGCCCACGGTTTTATGTACCGGGAAACCCTCGGGCACGGTGCTGAGCGCGGTGCCGATTTCCTTGAGCGTGCTTTCCTCGATCGAGGTCTGGCCGCGCTGGTAGTCTTCTTTCTGCTTGTCGAGATGCGACCAGCGCCCGTCCAGCCAGTCGGCCTTGTTGGGTTTGTATTCCTTGCCGGCCTCGAACTCTTCGTTGAGGTGCGCCTGGAAAGCGGCTTTCATGTCCTCGATCTCGCCTTCGGGGATCAGCCCGTCCTTGACGAGGCGCTCGGTGTAGAGCGAAAGCGTGGTCTTGTGGCCCTTGATGCGCTTGTACATCACCGGGTTGGTGAACATCGGCTCGTCGCCTTCGTTGTGACCGAAGCGGCGATAGCAGAACATGTCGATGACGACGTCTTTCTGGAACTTCTGGCGGAATTCGGTCGCCACCTTGGCGGCGTGCACGACGGCCTCGGGGTCATCGCCGTTGACGTGGAAGATCGGCGCTTCGACCACCAGCGCGTTGTCGGTGGGATAGGGCGAGGAGCGCGAGAAGTGCGGTGCGGTGGTAAAGCCGATCTGGTTGTTCACCACGATATGCATCGTGCCGCCGGTCTTGTGACCGCGCAGCCCGGAAAGGGCGAAACATTCGGCCACGACACCCTGACCGGCAAAGGCCGCGTCACCGTGCAGCAGGATCGGCATGACCTGCGTGCGGGTGGCATCGCCCAGCTGGTCCTGCTTGGCGCGGACCTTGCCGAGAACCACCGGGTTCACCGCTTCGAGGTGCGAGGGGTTCGCGGTCAGCGAAAGGTGCACGGAATTGCCGTCGAATTCACGGTCCGAGGAGGCGCCGAGGTGGTATTTCACGTCGCCCGAGCCGTCCACGTCATCGGGTTTGAAGCTGCCGCCCTGGAATTCGTTGAAGATTGCCTTGTAGGGTTTGGCCATCACGTTGGCGAGCACCGACAAACGGCCCCGGTGGGGCATGCCGATGACGATTTCCTTCAGGCCAAGGTTGCCGCCGCGCTTGATAACCTGCTCCATCGCGGGGATCAGGCTTTCGCCGCCATCGAGACCGAACCGCTTGGTGCCCATGTATTTCACATGCAGGAACTTTTCGAAGCCTTCGGCCTCGACCAGCTTGTTCAGGATGGCCTTGCGGCCTTCGCGGGTGAAGGTGATTTCCTTGTCATAGCCCTCGATCCGTTCCTTGAGCCAGCCGGCCTGTTCGGGATCGGAGATGTGCATGTACTGCAGCGCGAAGGTGCCGCAGTAGGTCCGCTTCACGATGTCCATGATCTGGCGCATCGTGGCGATGTCGAGGCCCAGCACCTTGTCGATGAAGATCGGGCGGTCCATGTCGGCATCGGTGAAACCGTAGGACTTCGGGTCCAGCTCGGGGTGCGGGGTCTGGTCGCGCATGCCCAGTGGATCAACGTCGGCAATCAGGTGGCCGCGGATACGATAGGCGCGGATGATCATCAGGGCGCGGATCGAGTCAAGCACCGCCCGCTTGATCATGTCGTCGGAAACCTCGACGCCCTTCTCGGCGGCCTTGGCCTTGATCTTGTCGCCTGCGCCCTTGATCTCGGGTTCTGCCCATTCGCCGGTCAGCGAGGCGGTCAGGTCGTCATTGGGGATCGGCGGCCAGTCGTTGCGCGCCCAGGAAGGGCCGGAGGCCTCGGCCTTGACGTCCATCTCGGCATCGCCCAGTTGGCGGAAGAATTCCTGCCAGACCTCGTCAACGGCGTTGGGGTCATTGGCATAGCGGGCATACATCTGTTCGAGATATTCCGCGTTGTGCCCCTGCATGAAGGAAGAGGCGTGGAAGATGTCGTTGGGGCTTTGGTCGGTCATTGATGACTCCCGATCCAGACGGTTTCTATTGTCGTTGTCCGCAAACGCGGAAAAGGGACCGGGCGCTTGGGCCCGGTCCCCTCGATTTCAGGGCTTAGCCCAGTTCGATCGCTTTGAGCACGGCTTCGCCCAGACCAGCGGGGCTGTCTGCGACAACGATACCGGCCTCTTTCATGGCGTTGATCTTGTCTTCCGCGCCGCCTTTACCACCAGCAACGATGGCACCGGCGTGGCCCATGCGGCGGCCCGGAGGCGCTGTGCGGCCAGCGATGAAGCCAGCGGTGGGTTTCCAGCGGCCTTTTTTGCGCTCGTTGGCGAGGAATTCGGCGGCTTCTTCTTCTGCCGAACCACCGATCTCACCGATCATGATGATCGACTGGGTTTCGTCGTCCGAGAGGAACATGTCCAGCACGTCGATATGCTCGGTGCCCTTGATGGGGTCACCACCGATACCAACAGCAGTCGATTGGCCAAGGCCGATGTCAGCAGTCTGTTTCACGGCTTCATAGGTAAGCGTACCCGAGCGCGATACAACACCCACCGAGCCACGCTTGTGGATGTGGCCGGGCATGATGCCGATCTTGCAGGCGTCAGGGGTGATGACACCGGGGCAGTTCGGGCCGATCAGGCGCGATTTGCTGTCCATCAGGGCGCGTTGCACCTTCATCATGTCCAGAACCGGGATACCTTCGGTGATGCAGACAATCAGTTCCATCTCGGCGTCGATGGCCTCGAGGATCGAGTCCGCTGCGAAGGGCGGGGGAACATAGATGACGGAAGCGTTGGCTTCGGTCTTGGCCTTGGCTTCGTGCACCGAGTTGAAGACGGGCAGGCCGAGATGCTCGTTGCCGCCTTTGCCGGGGGTCACGCCGCCGACCATCTTGGTGCCATATGCTATGGCTTGTTCAGAGTGGAAGGTGCCCTGCGAGCCGGTGAAGCCCTGACAGATGACCTTGGTGTTTTCGTCTACGAGGATTGCCATTTGGCAGTCTCCTTGTCCTTGTTGCGCCGCGAAGGGCGGATGTTGTGTTTCGGGTCAGACCTGAACAGGCGTTGTCAGCGTGGCGTTGGCAGATGCCGATTTGTATGTCACCGGGTGCTCTTCCTGGGGCACGGTACGGACCGGGAGGTCCTTGGAGCCGCAGGCCGCGAGAAGCAGTAGAACGCCGCCAGTGAATGCAAGCTGAAACGCCTTTTTCATGGTGCTTATCCCTTGACTGCCTTAACGATCTTCTCGGCGCCATCGCTGAGGTTGTCGGCTGCGATCACGTCAAGGCCGGAGCCGTTGATGATCTCTTTGCCGGCTTCCACGTTGGTGCCTTCGAGACGGACAACCAGCGGCACCTGAAGGCCCACTTCTTTCACGGCTGCCACAACGCCCTCGGCGATCACGTCACAGCGCATGATGCCGCCGAAGATGTTCACGAGAATGCCTTTGACGTTGGGGTCAGAGGTGATGATCTTGAACGCTTCGGTGACTTTCTCCTTGGTTGCGCCGCCGCCCACGTCGAGGAAGTTGGCAGGCTCTGCACCGTAGAGTTTGATGATGTCCATGGTCGCCATCGCGAGGCCCGCGCCGTTCACCATGCAGCCGATTTCACCGTCCAGAGCGATATAGTTGAGGTCGTATTTCGACGCTTCCAGCTCTTTGGGGTCTTCTTCGGTGGTGTCGCGCAGTTCGGCGATGTCCGGGTGACGGTAGACGGCGTTGCCGTCAAAGCCGACCTTGGCGTCGAGCACCTTGAGCGTGCCTTCGTCGGTGATGATCAGCGGGTTGATTTCCAGCATCTCCATATCCTTCTCAACGAAGGCTTTGTAGAGCTGACCCATCAGCTGAACGCACTGTTTGACCTGTGCGCCGGACAGGCCCAGCGAGAAGGCGATGCGGCGGCCGTGGTAGGGCTGATAACCAGTGGCGGGATCAACGCTGAACGACAAGATTTTTTCGGGGGTCGCGGCGGCGACTTCTTCGATGTCCATGCCGCCTTCGGTCGAGCAGACGAAGGAGATGCGCGAGGTCTGACGATCGACGAGCAGCGCAAGATAAAGTTCACGCTCGATGCCGGAGCCGGCTTCGATGTAGATGCGGTTGACCTGTTTGCCCGCCGGGCCGGTCTGGTGGGTCACGAGGGTGCGACCCAGCATCTTCTTGGCTTCTTCAGCGGCTTCTTCCACCGACTTGGTCAGGCGCACGCCGCCTTTTTCACCGGCGTCAGCTTCCTTGAAGGAACCTTTGCCGCGGCCACCGGCGTGGATCTGGGCCTTCACAACCCAGAGCGGGCCATCAAGTTCGCCAGCGGCGGTTTTGGCTTCATCTGCCTTGAGAACGACGCGGCCTTCGGAAACCGGGGCGCCGTAAGTGCGAAGAAGTGCCTTCGCCTGGTATTCATGGATGTTCATGGAACTGTCCCATCTTGCTGCGGTTGCAAGCGGTTTTGGCACAGTTCGACCTTGTGTCTAAGCGTTTTTTGCGTTGAATGCTGTTTTTTCTGAATTTGTGATCACAGCAAGAAAAGCTGTGATCACAAAATCGGTTTTTGTCGCTTGAGAGGCGCGAAACAGCATTGATCAAGGGGGTAGAGTTGCATCAGGATCGAGTCGGAGAGACGTTCGAGAAGGAATGCGCGGTCCCTTGGAGCGAGGCCTTCGTAGCTGACGGCAGCGGCGCGTTTACGAAAGTTTTCAGCCTTGGCAAAGGGGCGGAAAGCGCGTTGTCGGGACAGAAAACCCCGAATGTCGTGATCGGGCAGGGCGTCCGTGACCGGGTGTCCGGGCGCGAGGCCGATGGCGCGCAGAGTCCGGTCCGGTTCCTGCACCAGATCCTCGTAGCGCAGCAGGCAACTGTTGTCGTAGTGAGCAAGCAGGTCGGCATAGGCCGCCATCTTGGCGGCGAGCATGTCGGGCAAGGAAGAAAACAGGCGCGGGCCAAGGCTGTCGCGGGCCACGGTCAACCATGGCTGCCGGATGAAGGTGCCGAAATCGCGGGGGATGGCGACAAGCGCATGAAACGGGTTCTTGTGCATCGAGCGCAGCCAGCTTGCCGGGTGGCGTACGATGATCAGGACGCTCGGAGTTTTGCGGGAAAGGAACTCCTGTGTGAAGCGATGATCGGGTGCCGCGTGTTTCCAGCCGCCATTGTCCGGCAGTTGCGCATAGTGCATGTGGTCGATCATCGCTTCATGCGCGGCCTGGCCCCGGTCGCCCTTCGGAAACGGGCCATCTGGCGGCGCTGGGGTCATGTTCGGTGACAGGATCGGAATGTTTTCGTGCAGATTTACATCCACATTTTCACGCAGCAGCGTTTCCAGAACGTTTGTGCCAGAGTTGCGTTCACCCAAAACCTTGATCCCGGCGTCTGGTGAAAGCGTGCGATTATGTCCGATCAACATGCGTCAGTGCTCCGGTCCGTTCCAAGAGCAAACTTGCAGGTTGGCGCCTGATGGCAAGTCGAAAAACAAAAAAGCCCGCCGGATCGGCGGGCTTTCTCTGATAGGGTATGCTGTGGCTTATGCCAGCGAGCTGTCGATGCCCTTGCAGGCGTCCACGAGGCCCTGAACCGCCTTGACCGACGTGTCGAACATTTCCTGCTCTTCCTTGTTGAGCTTGATGTTCACGATCTTTTCGACGCCACCGGCACCGATCACGGTCGGCACGCCGACATACATGTCCTTGACGCCGAGGTCGCCGTCGCAATAGGCGGCGCAGGGCAGAACGCGCTTCTGGTCTTTCAGGTAGGCTTCGGCCATTTCGATTGCCGAGGCGGCAGGCGCATAGAAGGCCGAACCGGTTTTCAGCAGGCCAACGATTTCGGCGCCGCCGTCACGGGTGCGCTGAACCATGGCGTCCAGTTTCTCCTGCGTGGTCCAGCCCATCTCGATCAGGTCGGGCAGCGGGATACCGGCAACGGTCGAGTAGCGCACCGACGGCACCATGGTGTCGCCGTGGCCGCCCAGAACGAATGCGGTCACGTCGCGCATCGAGACGTTGAATTCTTCGGCGAGGAAGTGACGGAAGCGGGCCGAGTCCAGCACGCCGGCCATGCCGCAGACCTTGTTCGCGGGCAGGCCCGAGAATTTCTGCAGCGCCCAGACCATCGCGTCGAGCGGGTTGGTGATGCAGATCACGAATGCGTCAGGTGCGTGGTCGCGGATGCCTTCGCCAACCGACTTCATCACCTTGAGGTTGATGCCGAGCAGATCGTCACGGCTCATGCCGGGCTTGCGAGCCACACCGGCGGTCACGATGCAAACGTCGGCGCCTGCGATGTCGGCATAGTCGCTGGTGCCGGACATGGCGGCGTCGATTTTTTCGACGGGGCCGGATTCTGCGATGTCGAGCGCCTTGCCCTGGGGCAGGCCGTCAGCGATGTCAAAGAGGACGACGTCGCCCAGTTCCTTGAGCGCTGCGAGGTGGGCGAGCGTGCCGCCGATGTTGCCTGCGCCGATAAGGGCAATCTTGGGTCTGGCCATTGGAAGTATCTCCGGTCGATTGAAATATCGCGGTTGGCTTAGGGCGAATCCGGCGTTGACGCAAGTGTTTGCAGGCGCGGCGAACAGCAGCAGGGCGCAAAATGCTGCAATTGCACATTGTCGTTACGAGGCTGCCAGAGCATCGGAGGGAAGTCCGACAACGCGCTTGCGAGGGGGTAGGTGGGGGGCTACAACTATCTTCAACACCAAGACATTTGAGGGATGACGGACAGATGAAAACAGTCGCTAAATCGTTTGTGGTACTGGCATTGATGGGGATGACCCTGTCGGCATGCGGGAATTCAACGACCAAGAACAACGTGACCACCACAACCGTGGGCGCGGAGCTTGAAGCGCTGGACAAAGCCTATTCCGACGGTCTGCTCAACGAAAAAGAGTACAAGCAGCAGCGCGAAAAGATTCTAAAGCGGAAATGAGCCGCTGGTCGTGGTTGGCCAGACTGGGCTAAGCCATGATTGATTCTCTGGGTCTGTTTGCATTTGCCGCGCTGGCCGCGGTGTTTGCCGGAATTTCGAAAGGCGGCTTCGGAAGCGGGGCCGCCTTTGCCAGTTCCGCGCTCTTGGCCATTGTGCTGCCGCCTGCACAGGCGCTTGGGTTGATGCTGCCCTTGTTGATGCTGATCGACGTGGCAACGCTGCGCCCGTATTGGCGCAAGTGGAGCGTGGCGGATGCGCGGGTGCTGCTGATCGGGGCTGTGCCGGGGGTCGCGCTTGGGGCGGGCTTGTTTACCGTGGCCAATGACGATGTGCTGCGTTTGCTGATTGGCGCAGTTTCGCTGGGCTTCGTGGCGTGGCAGCTCTGGCCGCGCCGAGGGCGTCCACGCAAGGCGATGCCGGAATGGGTTGGCTTTGTTGCCGGGGCCGTGGGCGGGTTCACCAGCTTTGTCAGCCATGCCGGGGGGCCGCCGGTCGCGGTTTACTTGCTCTCTCGTGGCGTCAGCAAAACCGCCTATCAGGCGACGACCGTTCTGATCTTCTGGGTGATCAATATTGCCAAGGCCGTGCCCTATGCCTTTCTGGGCGTGTTCACGCTGCAAACGCTTTGGGCGGATGTATTGCTCGCACCGTTTGCGCTGTTGGGGGCATGGATCGGGGTCAAGGCGCATTTCGCGATCCCCGACCGGGTGTTTTTTGGGTTGACCTACCTGCTGCTGACCCTGACGGGGAGCAAGCTGATCTGGGATGCGTTGAGCTGAGGGCCGGAACGACATGCGCGTCCGGCCCGTTGGATTATGTCAGGCGCCTTCTCCCTGGGACGGCAGGACCTCGGCAAGGGTCTGGTAGGCTTCGCCGCTGGCGACAAGACAGGTCGCGCCATTCGGAAAGGTGACAGTGATTGTCCAGCTGCCCGTGCTTTGCGAAGCAAAGACTTCGAGCACGGCGCCCTGAGCGGCAAGCCCGATGGCCTGCCGGGTTTCGCCGTATCCTTCGGCCAGTCGCTGCACCACGGCCTCGCGCGGGCCGCAGTTGCGGGCGTTTTGAGCCTCGACCAGCTGAGCGCCCGCAATCAGAAGGCCAAACCCCATCGCCAGTGCCAGAGTTTTGTGTTTCATCGGTTGGTTCCTTTCTCACAAGCGGAGAGATCCCCGCGTTTTCCATGGTGAATCGAACCTTCTGGTGCCGTGCCTCCCACCCGTGTCCGATGGAAACAGGCTGCCTTTGGAGGCGCAAAAACAGGGTTAATGTGGCGTTCGGTGCTGCGAGACGGCAATTTCTTCTGCATTGCGGCAATTTCGATCTTGAAGTATTTGGGAAAAAATGCGCAGTTTCGCGCAACTTTATTACGGAGAGACTCATGGATCAGCGCGCACGCCCCTATCGTTCGGTACTCTACATTCCCGGTTCCAAGGATCGGGCGCTCGAAAAGGCGCGGACCTTGCCGGTGGACGCGATCATCTTTGACCTCGAAGACGCCGTGGCGGTCGAGGAAAAGGAAAACGCGCGCGACACGCTGAAGGTAGCACTTGCGGCGGGTGGCTATGGCGACCGGGTGCGGATCGTGCGGATCAACGGGCTCGACACGCAATGGGGTGAGGCCGACGCCAAGGCGGCCGCCGAGATGGACTGTGATGCGGTTCTGCTGCCCAAGGTGGAAAGTGCTGCACAGCTTGATGCGCTGGCCGCGCTGGTCGGTGACAAACCGCTCTGGGCGATGATGGAGACGCCGCGCGGCATGCTGAATGCGACCGAGATTGCCGCGTATCCGCAGCTCAAGGGCATGGTGATGGGGACCAATGACCTTGCCAAAGAGCTTCAGACCCGGTTCCGCGCTGACCGTCTGCCGATGATGGCTGGGCTGGGCCTGTGCCTTTTGGCGGCCAAGGCCGAGGGCGTGATCATCGTGGATGGCGTTTATAACGCATTCAAGGATGCCGAGGGTCTGAAGGTGGAATGCGATCAGGGCCGTGACATGGGATTTGACGGCAAGACGCTGATCCATCCGGCGCAGGTGGATGTGGCCAACGAAGCCTATGCCCCGAGCGAGGCGGAAATCGATCTGGCCGAGCGCCAGATCGCGGCCTTTGAAGAGGTCGAGGCCAACGGCCAGGGCGTGGCCGTGGTGGACGGCAAGATCGTCGAGAACCTGCACGTCGTGACGGCGCGTGAAATCCTGGCAAAGGCAAGTGCAATCGCGGCGCTTTCGTCGTAAGCCTGTTCCCTGAAGCAAACAGGGGAGTTTGACATGGTACTTTTGATCTTGGGTGTCCTGCTATGGGTGGCAGGGCATTTCTGGAAGCGGGCAATGCCGGATGCGCATGCCCGGATGGGAGATCGCGCGCGGAGTGTTTCGGCGCTGATCATCTTTGCCGGTGTGATCGCCATGATCTTTGGCTATCGCATGGCGCCGACCGTGGACCTTTGGTACCCGCCGATGTGGACATGGCATCTCAACAACCTCTTGGTGTTGATCGCCATCTTCATGATGAGCCCGGCACCACGCAAGGGCAAGCTGCTCCACAATATGCGCCACCCGCAGCTTGCGGGCTTTCGGGCCTGGGCCTTTGCGCATCTGCTGGTCAACGGTGATCTGGCGTCGCTGATCCTGTTTGGCGGGCTGTTCCTCTGGGCGCTGGCCGAGGTTGTGGTGATCAACAAGGCCGAAGGGTCGTGGCAGCCGACCGAGCGCGGCACGATTGCCAAGGACGGCATGTTCCTTGTCGCGTCGCTGGTGCTGATGGCGGTGATCGGGTGGATCCATGGCTGGCTGGGCTACTGGCCGTTCCCGGGGTGAATGAGATGAAGCTGTATCGTTTTCTGTCCGAAGAGGACACATCGGCCTTCTGTCACAAGGTGACGGATGCGTTGAACAAGGGGTGGGAGCTTTATGGCTCCCCCACGCAGACATTCTGTCAGGCCACCGGCATCATGCGCTGTGGGCAGGCAGTCATCAAGGAGGTCGAGGGCACCTATACCCCCGACACGAAACTAGGAGAGCACTAGATGGCCAAGACCAATCCGGGTCGATTTTTCGAAGACTACACGCTGGGGCAGGTGATCGAGCATGCGGTGCCGCGTACCGTGTCGGGTGGCGAGCGAGCGCTGTACCACGCACTCTATCCGGCGCGCCACGCGCTGTATTCGTCGGACGCATTCGCGCAGGCTTCGGGCCTGCCGAAATCGCCGATCGACGATCTGGCGGCGTTCCACGTGGTCTTTGGTAAAACCGTACCGGATGTGTCGCTGAACGCGGTGGCAAACCTTGGTTATGCCGAGGGGCGCTGGCTCAAGCCGGTTTATGAGGGCGACACGCTGCGCTCCACCTCGGAAGTGATTGGTCTCAAGCAGAATTCGAACGGCAAGACCGGGGTGGTTTACGTGCGGACCCGTGGCATGAACCAGCGCGACGAGGTCGTGATGGAGTATGTCCGCTGGGTGATGGTGCGCAAACGCGATGTGGATGCGCCCGCGCCCGAGGCCGTGGTGCCCGAGCTTTCCAAGGTGATCGACGCCAAGGATCTGGTGATCCCCGAGGGGCTGGATTTCTCGAACTATGACTTCACGCTGGCGGGTGAGGCGCATCGTTGGGGTGATTACGAGATTGGCGAAACCATTGACCATGTCGACGGTGTGACGCTGGAAGAAGCTGAACACATGATGGCCACCCGGCTTTGGCAGAACACGGCCAAGGTGCATTTCGACGCCACGTTCCGCCCGGACGGGCAGCGCCTGATCTATGGTGGGCATATCATTTCGCTGGCGCGCGCGCTGAGCTTCAACGGGCTGGCCAATGCACAGATGATCGTGGGTCTGAACGGTGGCGCCCATGCGAACCCGGCGTTCTCTGGGTTGACCGTAAAAGCTTGGTCTGAAGTGCTCGACAAGGCCGAGACCGATGTGCCCGGTGTGGGCGCGATTCGGCTGCGGCTGGTGGCGACCAAGGGCGGAGCGCCGTTTGCGCTGCGTGGCGAAGACGGGAAGTACTTGCCCGAGGTGCTGCTCGACCTTGACTACTGGGCGTTGATGCCGGTCTGATCGGTGCATAATACGCGCGATCCTGACAACTTTGATCCTGGTCTCGGCCTGCCCTGTGCAGGCCGAGTTGCGTGTTGACCGCACCGACGAGGACGCGTTTGCCGGTGCTAACGGCATTATCATGGGAGTTTTTTCCTGACCCGGGGCATGCGCTGATCGACTGTTCCGACCTATCGGAAGCGCGCGGGGTTATCGGTAGGCGCGGAGCGGTTCCGGCGATAGGGTGAAGTATGATTGCCCGATTGGCCCTTTCCCTGATGATGACTTGTGCGTCGTTGGTTCCAGCGCGGGCCTGTGACGTGGCATTGTTGCTGGCCGTGGACGTGTCAGGCAGCATCAACCCCCTCGAATACAAGATCCAGATGGAAGGGCTTGCCGCGGGTTTGCGGGACGGCGTGGTTGTCGAAGCGCTGGTGCGGGGGCAGAGTGCGGTTGCAGTGATGCAGTGGACCGGAGAGGGGCGGCAGGACCTGGTACTGCCATGGACTCATGTACGCAGTCCTGCGGACGCGGAAACCCTTGCACAGGCGGTTGAAGCCATGCCGCGCCTCTGGGACCAGTATTCCACGGCGGTTGGAGAGGCGATGTTGCGGGCGCTGGACGCTTTCGAGAGCGCGCCGACCTGTTTGCGCAAGGTCGTTGATATCTCGGGGGATGGGCTTTCCAATGAGGGGGTGGAGCCCGCGATGGTTCGCTCTACCATGGCGCGGGCCGATGTGACCGTGAACGCCCTGGTTATCGAAACCAACAAGATCGACCTGACAGCGTATTTCCATGAAAATGTGATCACAGGTGCGGGCGCATTTGTTGTCACGGCCAACGGATTTCTCGACTACGCGGTGCGCATTCGCCAAAAACTGATCCGCGAACTGGCCCGACAGATGTCGTCTCTCGGGCCGTGACGGGTCGCAATTCGTGGGCCAAGTGTCGCCAAACCCCTTGAGAGCGCAAACATTCAGGCTTTACCCGACTCGCTGCAGCGCCGGAAAAAGCAGGACGGCGGGGGCGACGGTACATTATGAGGGCTCGAACTGCGAAAATGTGATCACGAACAAATTTCAGTGATCACAAATTCCCCAAAATCTGACCCATTGCGCCAAAAAACCGCGCCTTTTAGGCTTTGCTCAGAGTGACAGAGACAAAAAAACCTTTAGTAAAGGACGCAAGGGAACCTGAAAGGATTCAGAATGGCTGATGCGAAAAGGGTCGAGCGCCCGCTTTCTCCTCACCTGACGATCTATCGCCCACAGCTGACGTCGATCAGCTCGATCCTCACGCGGATCACTGGGAATGCGATGATTGTCACGGCTTTGTTGATTGTCTGGTGGTTGGCAGCGGCGGCTGCGGGACCGGATTACTTTGCGGCGGTAAACGGCTTTGCAACCGGATTTTTCGGTGATGTGCTGTTCAGCCTGTCGCTTTTGGGGATCTGGTACCACTACCTTGCTGGCCTGCGTCACCTGATCTACGACGCCGGTCGTGGTCTGGATATTCCGACCGCTGAAAAGCTGGGTTGGGCCTGTATCATCGGTTCGGTCGTGCTGACCGTTCTGACCATGATCATCGTATAAGGGGGCGACCATGCGTTATCTTACTGACCGCAAGCGCGCCGAAGGACGCGGCGCTGCACACGCAGGGACAGAGCACCACTGGTACATGCAGGTCAGCGCCGTTGGCCTCGCCCTGATCATTCCGGTTTTCATCTATATCTTCGGCAGCGCCCTTGGGGGCGGTCATGCCGAGGTGGTGGCCACGTTCGGCCGCCCGTTCCCGGCGATCGTGACCGCGCTGGTCTTGGTCTTTGGCATGCAGCACTTTGCAAAGGGTGCACAGATGATGATCGAGGACTACTTTCGCAAGTCGACCAAGAAAATCCTGATCATGTCGGTGATCATCCTGAGCTATGGCATCACCGCCATCGGCTTGTTCGCGCTGGCAAAAATCGCGCTGTGAGGACCTGAGACATGGCTGAATACGAATACGAAACACATGAATATGACGTGGTTGTCGTAGGCGCCGGCGGTGCCGGTCTGCGTGCCACGCTGGGCATGGCCGAACAGGGCCTGCGCACCGCTTGCGTCACCAAGGTGTTCCCGACCCGCTCGCACACCGTGGCGGCACAGGGTGGCATCGCGGCGTCGCTGTCGAACATGGGCCCGGACAACTGGCAGTGGCACATGTATGACACCGTCAAGGGGTCGGATTGGCTTGGTGACACGGACGCGATGGAATACCTCGCCCGTGAAGCGCCCAAGGCGGTTTACGAGCTGGAGCATTACGGCGTGCCGTTTTCGCGCACCGAAGAGGGCAAGATCTATCAGCGCCCGTTCGGCGGCCACACCACCGAGTTCGGTGAAGGCCCCCCCGTGCAGCGGACCTGTGCCGCCGCCGACCGGACCGGCCACGCGATCCTGCACACGCTTTATGGCCAGTCGGTCAAGAACAACGCCGAGTTCTACATCGAATACTTCGCGATCGACCTGATCATGTCCGAAGACGGGCAGTGTCAGGGTGTGGTCTGCTGGAAGCTGGATGACGGCACCATGCATGTCTTCAACGCCAAGATGGTCGTTCTGGCCACGGGCGGTTATGGGCGTGCCTATTTCAGCGCGACTTCGGCCCATACCTGCACCGGCGACGGTGGCGGCATGGTGGCCCGCGCGGGCCTGCCGCTGCAGGACATGGAATTTGTTCAGTTCCACCCGACCGGCATCTACGGCTCGGGCTGTCTGATCACCGAAGGGGCACGCGGGGAAGGCGGATATCTGACCAACTCCGAAGGCGAACGGTTCATGGAGCGCTATGCGCCCAACTACAAGGACCTTGCGCCGCGTGACTATGTTTCCCGCTCCATGACCATGGAGATCCGCGAAGGCCGCGGTGTGGGTGAGCATGGCGATCACATCCACCTGAACCTCAACCACCTGCCCGCCGAAGCGCTGGCCGAGCGCCTGCCGGGTATCTCGGAAAGCGCCAAGATCTTTGCCGGCGTGGACGTCACCAAGGAGCCGATCCCGGTTCTGCCGACGGTGCATTACAACATGGGCGGTATCCCGACCAACTATTGGGGTGAGGTGCTGAACCCGACCGCGGACGATCCGACCGCTGTTGTGCCGGGCCTGATGGCCGTGGGCGAAGCGGGCTGTGCCTCGGTGCACGGCGCGAACCGTCTGGGCTCGAACTCGCTGATCGACCTCGTGGTGTTTGGCCGCGCGTCGGCCATTCGCGCCGGTAAGGTTGTCGATGCAGATGCGCCGAACCCGGTTCTGAACCAGGCGTCGGTGGACAAGGCATTTGACCGCTTTGATGGTCTGCGCAATGCCAAGGGCGGCACGCCGACCGCGGAACTGCGTCTGGAAATGCAGCGCACGATGCAGTCGGATGCGGCCGTGTTCCGGACCGACAAGACCCTGAAGGAAGGCGTCGAGAAGATGACCGCGATTGCGGCCAAGCTTGATGACCTGCACGTGACCGACACCTCGCTGGTGTGGAACACGGACCTGATGGAGACGCTGGAACTCACCAACCTGATGCCCAACGCGCTGGCCACGATCCACGGCGCAGAGGCCCGCAAGGAAAGCCGCGGTGCACACGCACACGAGGACTATGCCGAACGGGACGACAAGAACTGGCGGGTGCATACCGTCAGCCGTGTCGAAGGCAACAAGGTTGATCTGAGCTATCGCCCGGTCATCGTTGATCCGCTGACCACCGAGGACGAAGGTGGCATCAGCCTCAAGAAAATCGCGCCCAAGGCGCGGACGTTCTAAGGAGACAGACACATGGCTGAATTCAAACTCCCGAAGAACTCGCGCATTACGACGGGCAAGACCTGGCCCAAGCCGGAAGGCGCGACCAATGTCCGCAAGTTCCAGATCTATCGCTGGAACCCGGATGACGGCAAAAACCCGCGTGTCGACACCTATTTCCTCGATATGGACAAGTGCGGCCCGATGGTTCTTGACGCGCTGATCAAGATCAAGAACGAGGTCGACCCGACCCTGTCGTTCCGCCGCTCTTGCCGGGAAGGCATTTGTGGGTCCTGCTCGATGAACATCGACGGGATCAACACGCTGGCCTGTATCTACGGGCTGGACGAGATCAAGGGCGACGTGAAGATCTATCCGCTGCCGCATATGGCGGTGGTCAAGGACCTGATCCCGGACCTGAACCACTTCTATGCACAGCACGCGTCGATCATGCCGTGGCTGGAAACCAAGACCAACCGTCCGGCAAAAGAGTGGAAGCAGTCGATTGAAGACCGCAAGAAGCTTGATGGTCTTTATGAATGCGTGATGTGCGCCAGCTGCTCGACCTCGTGCCCGAGCTACTGGTGGAACAGTGATCGGTATCTTGGCCCGGCCGCGTTGCTCCACGCTTATCGCTGGATCATCGACAGCCGTGACGAGGCCACCGGCGAGCGTCTGGGCGAGCTGGAAGACCCGTTCAAGCTTTATCGCTGCCACACGATCATGAACTGCGCCAAGACCTGCCCCAAGGGGCTGAACCCGGCCAAGGCGATTGCCGAGATCAAGAAGATGCTGGTCGAGCGCCACGTCTGAGTGCAGGCTTGATACTTTTCGAGAAAGCCCGTTCCGTTGGAGCGGGCTTTTTCTTTTGACGCAGGGCTTGACCGGGGCCGGGTGCCGCCCCCAGCTTGGGCGCAGGAGGCGACATGGAGCAGGGCAGTTTGATGCAGGCGCTTTTGCTGGCGACGCTGGCAGGGGCCTCGATCCCGGTTGGAGCGGCTTTGACGTGGTTTGAAGGCTGGCTGCCGGAACAGGAAGACAATACGCTGCGCCATTTCGTGATGGCCTTTGGCGGCGGGGCGCTGGTCTCGGCGATTGCATTGGTGCTTGTGCCTGAAGGCGTGGAGATGCTCGCGCCGGGCTGGGCGGTGGCGCTGTTTGGATTGGGCGGGCTGGCCTTTATGCTTGTGGATCGCGCGCTGGATCAGAGCGGCAGCAAGGCGGCGATGTTTCTGGCGATGTTGCTGGACTATGTCCCTGAGGCGCTGGCGCTGGGGGCGTTGTTGACGGCCAAGGCGGATGTGGCGCTGCTGATGGCGGTAATGATCGCCCTGCAGAACCTGCCCGAGGGGTTCAACGCCTTTCGCGAGATGACCGGAGCGGGCCTGGCGCGGGCGCGGGTCATGGTTGTGTTCCTTTTGATGGTCCCAGTCGGACCATTGGCGGCGTGGGTGGGTCTTAGCTTTCTCAGCGATGCGCCGGGGATGCTTGGGGCGGTTATGCTGTTCGCTTCGGGTGGCATCCTTTTTCTGCTGTTTCAGGACATCGCGCCGCGCGTCCCGCTCAAACACCATTGGGTGCCTAGCTTTGGCGCCGTGGCGGGGTTCATGCTTGGGCTGGCGGGCTATCTGATCACCAATTGACGTAAGGAAAATTGCGCTAAGCGCATGGCGCAATTGCAGAAATGGGGGATGAAATCCCACCTGCGCAGGCATAGGTTCCGGGGCAGGGAGGAGGTTTGACAGCAGTAAGGATAGACAGATGTCGACCTCGCAAAACCGCCCCGAAGACTTTGCCGCACGCGCGCTCGAGTTGCTGGAACAGGCCTATGCCTACTACACTCCGCCGCTGAAAACCGTTCCACGCGGAGAGGCCAAGCCCGAGAGCGAAACCTACTATGAGTACGTCAAAGCCGCTTGACGAATGGGCGCCCCGGTTCTGACCATGTGGGGCGCCTTTTCATTTACGTCAGGTTCGGCTTGGTGATCGCCTGCCCCATAATCTAGGTTTGTCATGAGAGGAGAATTTCATGGCAGACGTTATTATCATCGGGGCAGGGTTGGCCGGGCTTGTGGCGGCCGCAGAAGCGGCAGAGCGGGGGCGCAAGGTGCTCTTGCTGGACCAGGAAGGCGAACAGTCGCTGGGTGGTCAGGCGTTCTGGTCCTTGGGCGGATTGTTCATGGTGGACACCCCCGAACAGCGCCGGATGGGAATACGCGACAGCCATGCACTTGCCCTGAGCGACTGGATGGGATCTGCGCAGTTCGACCGCCCCGAAGATGAAAACCCCCGCAAAGTGGCCGAGGCCTATCTTGAGTTTGCCGCAGGAGAGATGCGTCCGTGGCTCGCAGAGCGCGGATTTCGCTGGTTTCCCGTGGTTGGCTGGGCCGAGCGCGGTGGCGACATGGCGCACACGCATGGCAATTCGGTGCCGCGGTTTCACCTGACATGGGGAACGGGCCCGGGCGTTGTGGCCCCGTTTGAACGCCTTGTGCGCAGGGCGGTTGAAGAAGGCAAGATCACCTTTGGCTTCCGCCATCGGGTCACGCAGCTGATCGTGGAAAATGGTGTGGCCAAGGGTGTCAACGGCGAGATTCTTGCCGCGGACGGAGCCGAGCGCGGGTGTTCGACCAATCGTGACGTGGTGGGGGATTTCGAACACCGTGCCGAGGCCGTGATCGTCACGTCGGGCGGCATCGGCGGAGATCATGATATGGTGCGCCGGTATTGGCCCGAAGACCGTCTTGGCAAAGCGCCCAAGCGCATGGTGGCCGGGGTGCCGGATTATGTGGATGGCCAAATGCAGCGTGTTGCGGAAGGCGCAGGCGCAGCGATCATCAATGGCGACCGGATGTGGCATTACACTGAGGGGCTGGCGAATTGGGATCCGATCTGGCCCAATCACGGCATCCGCATCCTGCCGGGGCCGTCCTCGATGTGGTTTGACGCGTTGGGCGAACGTATGGAAGCGCCTTATTTGCCGGGGTTTGACAGTCTTGGGACATTGAAACGTATCCTGTCGACGGGGCATGAGCACAGCTGGTTCATCCTCACTCAGAAGATCATCGAAAAGGAATTCGCTCTGTCCGGGTCAGAACAGAACCCGGACCTGACATCTGGCAAATGGCAGGAGGTGCTCAAGGCCCGTATCATGGGCAAGGGTGCCCCGGCGCCAGTCGAGGCGTTCAAGCGTAAGGGCGAGGATTTCGTAGTTGCCGAAAGCCTGCCGGAACTGGTGCGCGGCATGAATGCGCTGACGCCGGAAACGCCGGTGGCGTTCGAGAAAATCCTTGCCCAGATCGAGGCGCGGGATGCGCAGATCGAGAACCCCTTTTCCAAGGATGCGCAGGTCACAGCCATTCGGGGTGCGCGCCAATACCGGGGTGACAGGCTGATCCGTACAGCCAAGCCGCACCGCATTCTGGACCCGGCCAATGGGCCATTGATCGCCGTGCGGCTCAACATCCTGACACGCAAATCGCTGGGTGGGCTGCATACCGATCCGACCGGGCAGGTTCTGCGTCCGGACTGGCGTGCGTTCGAGGGGCTGTTCGCGGCGGGCGAAGTGGCGGGATTCGGGGGCGGTGGATATCACGGCTACAACGCTCTGGAGGGCACATTCCTTGGCGGGTGTATTTTTTCCGGGCGCGCCGCGGGCCGGTCAGTTTGAGGGATTGTCCTGCAAGTATATGAAAAGTATATGAAAAATATTATTGTGTGTTGCTGAAAAGAAAATGCTTGATTGAAATTGGCTTTGGCCCGATATGGCGTATCAAGACGCCAACGCACGCGCCTCTGTCGTAAGGGTCGCCCCCAAGTTACGTAGCGACGGTAACGTCTCCCTTTGAGTTTTGACCCGCCGGGTCAGGTCTTTTGGAGATGACCAATGTACGCATACGCAACCGGGGCTTTCGCCCCCGATCACGAGTCGCGTGGTATTTCACGCGCAGAAGCTTTCATCCTGCAAAACCGTTTTGAACGCCCGACGTTGGTTCTGGATACCGAGGCCGTTGCCCGCCAGTACGGTGCGCTCAAGGCGGGTCTGGGGCGGGCTGTCATCCACTATGCGGTCAAGGCAAACCCGGCGCCGGAAATCCTGAAGACGCTCTGCGCGCTGGGCAGCCGCTTTGATGCCGCGAGCCGCGCCGAGATCGAGATGTGCCTTGCCGCAGGGGCTGCGCCTGCGCATGTGTCCTTTGGCAATACCGTCAAGAAACCTGCCGACATTGCTTTTGCTTATGGGGCAGGTGTGGAGCTTTTCGCGGTTGATGCCGAAGAAGAACTGGACAAGCTCGCGGAGTTCGCGCCGGGTGCCAGTGTCTATGTGCGCCTGATCGTCGAGGCCACCGAGGCCGACTGGCCACTGACCCGCAAATTCGGCTGCGCACCGGGCAAAGCGGTGTCTCTCATGGATTATGCGGTGTCACTGGGCCTGTGCCCGGTGGGCGTATCATTCCATGTCGGCTCGCAGACACGGCGCGCCGCGATGTGGGCCCCCATTCTGGATCAGGTGGCGGGTGTCTGGGCTGACGCGAAAGCGGCCGGTCATGACCTGTCGGTGCTCAACATCGGTGGCGGCTTCCCGGCGTTTTACGGCGTGGAAGTACAGGGTGCGACCTCCTATGCCGCTGAAGTCATGGGACAAATCGCGACCCGTTTTGGTGATGTCGCACATGTGATGGCCGAGCCGGGCCGTGGTCTGGTGGGGGAATGCGGTGCGATTGCCGCCGAGGTTCTTCTGGTCAGCCGCAAGTCGGACAACGATCTGCACCGCTGGGTCTATCTCGACATTGGCAAGTTCTCCGGGTTGGCAGAAACCATGGACGAGGCGATCCGTTACCAGTTTCTTACTGAGCGCGACCACGAGGACACTGGGCCTTGCGTGCTGGCCGGCCCGTCCTGTGACAGCGTCGATGTTCTGTACGAAAAACAACCCGTACAACTGCCGCTGGGGTTGAAATCCGGGGACCGGATCGTGATCCGCAACTGCGGTGCCTACACGTCGACCTATGCCACGATCGGATTCAACGGCTTCCCGCCGCTGGATGTGATCGTCATCTGAGGCTTGCCAATCCTGGGGAGGGAGGGTTCATTCGGGGGAGTTCGCAACAAGGGAGCCCCCCGAATGGCCCACATTCCCGAGGATGCCGCCGCGCGCCGCGCGATCAAGCCCGTCATCTGTTACCCGAACGAGACCCTGCCTGTGCCACCCATGGCACTTTACCAAACAGCGCGTGCAACGGCGCGAAAAGTGGGCGAGGTGCTTGTCCCTGCGAGGGAGGCGCGGTGCTTTACGGTCCCCGCAGGGCAGTTTTTTCGCATTTCCTCGGTCGATGGGCCGCAGGTGGGCGACCTGAACCTGTGGAACGCTCAGGATCTCAACGAAAGGTTCTATTCCGGCAAGACCCGCGCCTTGCATGGCACGCACCTGACAACAGGCATGCGGATGTGGTCCTCTTTCCCGGCGCTCAGGCCGATGGCGACAATCGTGGAGGATACACTGGAATGGTATGGAAAGGATGAATGGGGCGGATCGGTGCATGACGTGATCGGCACGCGCTGTGATCCTTATACCGGCAATCTCCTGTCCGGGAGCCAGTATCACCATTGCTGCCATTCCAACCTGACGCGGGCACTGGCCGATGAAACCGGGCTTGATCCGAAGGTGGCCGAGCGGCAGGTGCATGACGTGCTCAATGTCTTCATGTGCACCGGCTTTACTCGCGATACCGGGCAATATTTCATGAAGGCCAGTCCTGTGCGGCCCGGCGACTACCTTGAATTCTTTGCGGAAATCGACCTGCTGGGGGCGTTGAGTGCCTGTCCCGGAGGGGATTGCTCGACCGAGCACAGCTCAGACAGCGCGACCTGCCACCCATTGCTGGTCGAGGTGTTTGAACCGGCAATAAAAGCTCTGCAGGATTGGACCCCACCTCCGGTCAACGGGTATGACCGCAGCCATGGGCTTGGTTAACAAAGCCTTGCGCATCCGTTCCCGGCAGGGTGGCGCAAGCGGCGCGAATCCGGTGCGATTGCCCTGGTTAACAGGCGAAACCGCGATCGGTCATGCATCGGTTTCACGTCGGTATTGCGTCGGTATGAGGCGGCGTTTCCCCACAGGTTAAGCCACCGCGCCCTGTCTTCATTTTGCCAAAAATACTCAAACAAGGCGCGCACGCGCGCCGCCGCCCTGGGCCCGCTCTTGCGGGTCCAGGGCCCGGCCCAACCGATGCCGGGTCAGCTTGCTGGCCCGATCATCGGGCGGGAGCGTCCCCGCCGTGAATGAAATGCAGCTGATCGAACGTGGCGCGCCATGCAGCGGTTTCGGAGGCAAGGCTTTCGGGCGCGTTGGCGCGCAGGGCGGCGGCAATGCGTGCGGCCAACTCGGGGGCGTGTTCTGCGCCCATGCCCCAGCGCACGAGCTCGGGCGTGCCGATACGTAGGCCGTTCATGTCACCCGTGACCGCATCTACCGGCAGGCCGATCCCGCAGGCAAGGAAACCGGCCTTGCGCAGGGTTTTTGACGCGGTCTGCCCACCGCCAAAGGGGGCCGCCAGCACCGCGAATTGATGCGACCGGGTGGGGCCGTCATGGGTTTCAAAACACGCGATGCCTTCGGCCTGAAGCGCGGCGGCCAGCGCGGTGCTCATGTCGATCATTGCCTGTGCATAGGCGGGCCCGAAATCGCGCCAGTCAAGCATGGTCATGGCAAGGGCTGCGGATTTGGCCGCGTCGAAGTTGGCAGTCATGCCGGGAAAGGCAATGGCATCGAGCCGCCGGGCGACCTCGGGCTCGTTGGTGACGATCAGGCCCGAGGGTGGGCCGCCGAGCGACTTGTAGGTGCTCATCGTCATCATATGCGCGCCCTCGGCGAGCGGGTTTTTCCATGCCTTGCCCGCGATCATGCCGCATTGATGGGCCGCGTCGAACAGCACATGCGCACCAACCTCATCGGCAATGGCCCGGATCTCGGCGACGGGATGTTCCAGAAGGTTCAGAGAGCCGCCGATGGTGATGAGCGCAGGCTTGACCTTGCGGGCCAGCGCGGCCAGCCCGTCGAGATCGACAGTATAACCATCTGCATTTACCGGGGCGGCGTGGCTTTCCAGCCCGTAAAGGCCTGCGCAGCCGGCGGCATGGTGGGTGACGTGGCCGCCGACCTCGGCCGGCGGCGTGATGATGGCATCCCCCGGTTTGCAGAACGACATGAAGCCGTAGAGATTGGCAATCGCGCCCGAGGGGACGCGAATTTCGGCGTATTGCGCCTCGAAAACCTCGGCGCAGAGCTCGGCGGCGATGACTTCGATTTCCTCCATCGCCTCAAGCCCCATTTCGTACTTGTCGCCTGGATAGCCCAGCGACGGGCGCGAGCCGAGGCCGGAGGCGAGCAGGGCCTCGGCGGCCGGGTTCATGACATTGGTCGCCGGGTTGAGGTTGAAGCAGTCCTGTTCGTGGATCTGACGGTTCTGATCTGCCAGTGCTGTCAGACGATTGGCGATCTCCGTGCTGCTCGCCTGCGCGGTGTCTTGGGCAATGCGCTGTATCAGGGTTTCGCAGGTGGCAGGCACCCAGGGGCGGGGAGTAAGATGGGACATGATGGGCTCCGGTTTGACTTGTTTTGGATTGGACCGTGAAAGCGGGCTGGGCGCAAACCAGATTTCATGATAATTAGGCATAGTAAAACTATGGGTAATCAGATGGCGGTGCTGCCTCCCCGGCCCAAGGGGCCTCCGATGACGGCCTTGCGCGCCTTTGAGGCGGCGGCGCGGCTGGGCGGGTTTGCCCGCGCGGCGGATGAGTTGTGCGTGACGCCGGGCGCCGTGGCGCAGCAGATCAAGACGCTTGAGGATTGGTGTGGGGCGGCGTTGTTCGAGCGGCGCGCGCAGGGCGTCGTGCTGAGCCGGGTCGGGGCGCGGGTGTTGCCCGAGTTGAGTGCGGCCTTTGATGCCATGGGCGGGGCTGTGGGCGCCTTGCGGGAAGCGGCGGCACCGGGGCGGTTGCACGTGGCGGCCTTGCCCGCGATTGCCCAGCTCTGGCTGTCCCCGCGCCTGCCTGCTATCCGGGCGGCGTTGCCCGACGTGGAGATATCGGTCACGGCGATGGAGCAACCGCCGAACATGGCGCGCGAGCCGTTCGATTTGACGGTGTTTTACGGCGCCGGAGACGGCACGCGGATCGAAAAGGACGAGATCTTTCCGGTTTGCGCACCGCAGGTGGCCGCGCAGTTACGCGATGTGGGTGATCTGGCTGGCGTGGCGTGCCTGTCGGATGCGGTTTGGGACCGGGACTGGGAGACGTGGCTGGCTGCGGCGGGCACATGTGCTGGCGTGAAGGGGCCGGTCTATTCACTTTATGCGCTGGCCGTGGAAGAGGCGGTGCATGGCGCCGGGGTGCTGATGGGGCACGGCGCGTTGGTGGCGCGGCATCTCGAGAGCGGCGCCTTGGTGGCACCGTTCGAAACGCGGGCCGTATTGCCGCGATGGTTGGAATTGGGAAAGAAGGGCGGCAAAGCTTCGCCGCCCTTGCAGGCATTGTTGCGGTTACTGGCTGGCGAAAGCGGCCTCTAGCGCGATTTCGACCATATCTCCAAAGGTCTTTTCGCGGTCTTCGGAGGGAAGCGCCTCGTGTGTGATCAGGTGGTCTGAGACGGTGAGCACGGCCAAGGCACGCCGGCCATGGCGGGCGGCGAGGTTGTAAAGTTCGGCTGCTTCCATTTCGACTCCAAGGATGCCGTGGCGGATCATCTGTTCATTGAGGTCGGGGCGTTCGTCATAGAACACGTCCGAAGAATAGATGCCGCCCACATGGGTCGGTGTGCCGCGCGCCACGGCGGCGTCGGCGGCGGCGCGCAGGAGGCCGTAATCGGCGCATGGCGCAAAATTGATTTCCTTGAAGATGCCGCGCGAGGGGGTTGAAATCGACGTGGCGGTCATAGCGATGATCACGTCACGTACGTTCACCGATTTTTGCATGCCCCCACAGGATCCGATGCGGATCAGGGTCTGGGCATTGTAGGACGTGATCAGCTCATTGGCATAGATCGACAGCGACGGCATACCCATGCCCGACCCGTGAATGGTGACGCGATGGCCATTCCACGTTCCCGTAAAGCCGAGCATCCCGCGCACCTGGTTGACGCATTCCACGTCTTTTAAAAACGTTTCAGCCGCCCATTTCGCCCGGTATGGATCCCCCGGCAAAAGGACAGTTTCAGCAATCTGGCCCGGTTCGGCGCCGATATGGATGGTCATGGGGATGCCTCGCGCAAAAGTTTTCAGAGCCACAAGATGAAGGCAAGCCGGGCCTTTGCGCAAGGGGGAAGGGGCGTCAGCGCAGGATGGAGAACCCAGTCAGGCTGTCGTCGGGCGTGGCCTTGGAGGATTGCACATCGCGCACCGAGGCGGCGGCAGGTCCGGACCAGAGATCGTTGAGCAGGGTTTCGACGTTGGTCTTGGGGCCTTGCACGAAAGCGCTGACCGAGCCGGTCGGGTCATTCTGCACCCAGCCTGCCAAACCCAGCGACCGGGCGCGGGATTGGGTCCAGTTGCGAAATGCGACGCCCTGAACCCGTCCGGTTATCTTTACGGAAAACGCTATGAAGGACATGGGGCACCTCTTGGTCTGATTGTGCCCCATGCCCCGAGTCGGAGCAAGCTGGGGATCAGAGTTCCATCTGGTCCGGTGTGATCCCGGCAGCCAGCGCCTCGTCAAACCACTTTGGTTTGCGGCCCTTTCCGGTCCAGGTGGTCGTGGGGTCTTGGGGATGAACGTATTTCGGGACACCTTTGGCCAGTGCGCCCTTGCGCTTGCCTGCGATGGAGGCAATTTCATCAAGTGTGTAGCCGTGTTTTTCGGCAGCTTCCCTGATGGCCTTGAGCGCGTTTTCCTTGCGTTCAGCTTCGAGTTTGAGCAATTGCGCGTCAATCCGCTCTTTGAGCGCGATCAATTCGTCGGCGGACATTCCATCCAGTTTCATGGCTTCCCTCTCGCTTGTTCCTTTCATGCTTTTTTCCAATATCGCCGAGTCGATATACAGGGGCCAATTTGTGTCAGTCCGAAAAAAGGCCCTATTCGGTATCCGAATAGAGCCAATTAGAATTAGTTTGATGCGCTTTGGCGTCTTTATTCGGCGGCTACTGCCTTGGGATCTGCCAAAGTTACGATATCCATCATGATCGTATTCAATTCGAAATCTTTCGGCGTATAAACCCGTGCCACACCCATGGCGCGCAGACGGTCGGCGTCTTCGTCGGGAATAATGCCGCCGACGATGACCGGCGTATCGCCCAGCCCTTCGTCGCGCATACGTTGCATCAGGTCTTCAACCAGCGGGATATGGCTGCCGGACAGGATCGAAAGCCCGACGACATGTGCCTTGTCCTCGAGAGCCTTGGCGACGATTTCCTCGGGCGTGAGGCGGATGCCGTCATAGGTGATGTCCATGCCGCAATCGCGGGCCCGGAAGGCGATCTGTTCGGCGCCGTTGGAGTGACCGTCAAGACCGGGTTTGCCGATCACGAACTTGAGGCGGCGGCCCAGTTTGTCCGAGACCGCGTCGACGGCGGTGCGGATATCGTCCAGCCCTTCGGTCTTGTTCGAGGGCGATCCGGACACGCCGGTGGGGCCACGGTATTCGCCATGGATGACGCGCATCTGCGCGGCCCATTCCCCGGTGGTGACACCGGCCTTGGCGGCGGCGATCGACGCGGGCATAACGTTTTGCCCGGCTTGCGCGGCGGCGCGCAGGTCGGCCAACGCCTTTTCGACGGCGGTGCTGTCGCGCTCGGCGCGCCATGCGTTCAGGCGGTCGATCTGTTCCTGTTCCACGGCGGGGTCCACCACCATGATGCCGCCATCGCCGGTCATCAGCGGCGAAACTTCGCCCTTCTGAAACTTGTTCACGCCGACGACCACGGTTTCCCCGGCTTCGATCCGGTTCAGGCGGTCCGCGTTGGAATCGACAAGGCGGGACTTCATGTAGTCGATTGCGTCGATGGCGCCGCCCATGCTTTCGAGATTGGCGAGCTCGTGGCGGGCGCCTTCCTTCAATTCCTCGACCTTACGGTCAACGGCGGGATTGCCGTCGAACAGGTCGTCATATTCCAGAAGGTCGGTTTCAAAGGCCATGATCTGTTGCATGCGCATCGACCATTGCTGGTCCCAGGGGCGGGGCAGGCCAAGGGCCTCGTTCCATGCGGGAAGCTGAACCGCGCGGGCGCGGGCCTTTTTCGACAGGGTCACGGCCAGCATCTCGATCAGGATGCGGTAGACGTTGTTTTCGGGCTGCTGTTCGGTCAAGCCGAGCGAGTTGACCTGAACACCATAGCGGAAGCGGCGGAATTTCGGGTTGTCGACGCCATAGCGGGTTTCGAGGATCTCGTCCCAGAGATCGACGAAGGCGCGCATCTTGCACATTTCGGTGACGAAACGGATACCGGCGTTGACGAAGAACGAGATACGGCCCGCAAGCGCCGGGAAGTCTTCTGCGGGAACGCGCGGTTTCAGCGCATCCAGCACGGCGATGGCTGTGGCGAGGGCAAAGGCCAGTTCCTGTTCGGGCGTCGCGCCGGCCTCTTGCAGGTGATAGGAACACACGTTCATCGGGTTCCATTTCGGCACGTTGGTATAGCAATACTCGGCCACGTCCGCGATCATCTTGAGCGATGGGGCGGGCGGGCAGATATAAGTGCCGCGCGACAGGTATTCCTTGATCAGGTCGTTCTGGACGGTGCCCTGAAGCTTGGAAACGTCGGCGCCCTGCTCTTCGGCCACGGCGATGTAGAGCGCCAGAAGCCACGGGGCGGTGGCGTTGATCGTCATCGAAGTGTTCATCTGTTCGAGCGGAATCTCGTCAAACAGGGTGCGCATGTCGCCGAGGTGGCAGACGGGCACGCCCACCTTGCCCACTTCCCCGCGCGACAGGACGTGATCGCTGTCATAGCCGGTCTGGGTGGGCAGATCGAAAGCCACCGAAAGACCGGTCTGACCCTTTTCAAGGTTGGAGCGATAAAGCGCGTTGGACGCCTTGGCGGTGGAATGGCCGGCATAGGTTCGGATGAGCCAGGGGCGGTCTTTCTGCGTCTGCGACATGGAGCGTCCTCATGAATCGGTTGGGCAATATTGTTGCGTCAGAGCGTAGATATGCGAAATATCATGTGCAAGTCAATTCGCTGCATTGCGGCAATTATGCTGCGACCACACATACCATCTTCGTCGCGCTTCTGAAGCCAAAGATATGTCGCAAAGGGCCGATATGCTCGGTTTCGCCTGCGACAAAACCTTCGCGTTCGTAAAGGGCACGGGCGCGCGGGTTGGAATCGATGACGTCCAGCCGGACGAAGGAGAGACCTCGGTCGCGGGCTTCGGCCTTGATGGCGGTGAGCAGCGCGGTCCCCGCCCCGCGCCCGCGCGCCTCGGGGGCGACAAATATCCCGTCCAAAAGAAGGGTATCGGTAACGGTGTCGCGTTCCAGCAGGGAGAGCACGCTCGCGCGCCAAAGCGCACCGACCCAGCCATAGACCTGGGCCATGTCACGCAAGGACCCGCCGACCAGCGCGCCGGAGGCCGTCTTGAAACCGACAACCCCCAGCAGAGTGCCGGTGTCGTCGCGGGCGGTCAGGGCGAATTCCGGGTCGAGGACAGAAGTGAAGAACGCGAGCGCGCGCGCGCGCGGGCGCATCACGGGGCCAAGCTTGCCCGAAAAGGCATCCCAATAGAGACGGGCCACGGTGTCCCGTTCTGTTTCGCAAAAGCCACGGGTGATCGTTAGCGCGTGCATGGGGGCTGCCTGTTTTTCATGCGTTTTGATATTTACCTTGCCGCGTTGCATTGCAAGAGTTGCCCATGGGCTCGACCGTAGAACTTCCCCTTTGGCTTTTTGTCCTGATCCTGCTGTTTGCAGCGGTCACGGCGGCAAGTCACCTGCTTTTCCCCTCGGTGCGCTGGTTTTTCCGGCGCCGGATGGAGAAAGCCGTTGCGCAGCTTAATACGCGGCTTGAGCGTCCGATCGAGCCGTTCAAGCTGGCGCGGCGTTATGACATGATCCAGCGGCTGATCTATCAGCCCGACGTGGCACAGGCGGTGGCCGATCATGCCGCCGAGCAGGGCATTCCCGAAAACGTCGCCTTTGAAGAGGCCAAGCGCTATGCGCGGGAGATCGTACCGTCCTTTTCGGCCTCGGCCTATTTCGGGGTGGCGATCAGGCTTGCCAGGTTCCTGAGCACGGCGCTTTACCGGGTGCGGCTGGGACATTTTGATGAGTCGGGGCTTAAACATATCCCGACGGACGCGACGGTGGTTTTCGTGATGAACCATCGCAGCAACATGGATTATGTGCTCGTGACATATCTTGCTGCCGAACGCTCGGCGCTGGCCTATGCGGTGGGGGAATGGGCACGGGTCTGGCCGCTCAGCCGACTGATCAAGGCAATGGGCGCCTATTTCATCCGGCGCAAATCACGCAATACGCTCTATCGCAAGGTGCTGGCGGCCTATGTGCGGCTGGCCACGCAGGGCGGGGTGACGCAGGCGATGTTCCCCGAGGGGCGGCTGAGTCTGGACGGGGCGCCGCAAGAGCCAAAGATGGGATTGTTGAAATACATCACCGACGGGTTTGATCCGGAGGCGCGCGACGTGGTGTTCGTGCCGGTGGCACTGAACTATGATCGGGTACTGGAAGATCGCATCCTGCTTGAGGCGCTGGCGCGCAACGGGCGTGGGTTCCATGCGCGTATCAGCGTGATCTCGGGTTTCTTCCTCAAGCAGATCTGGTTGAGAATCCGGGGCAAGTATCACAAGTTCGGCTATGCGGCGGTGAGCTTTGGGCATCCCTTGTCGCTCAAAACCTTTGCCGCGCATCATGTCGGCGACATCGCCGAACCATTGGCCGAGGAACTGATGCACCGGATCAATTCGGTCGTGCCGGTGCTCCCGGTGCCATTGGTCGCGGCGATCATCGAGGATGGTGAGAACCCGCTGTCGCGCGCGGCGATCGAGGCCGCTTTCGCGACGTGGGTGATCAAGCTCAACAAGGCGCATGTGCACCTGCCGCGCGATGACATGAGCTATGCGGTCGAGGTCGGGCTGCGCACGCTTGAAGAACGTCGCATGATTCTCAGATGCGAAGGCTGTTACCGGGTGAACCCGGAGCAAACGCAGGCGTTGGCCTTTTATGCGAACTCGATCCGGCATCTTTTGATGTGATTTTGCAGGTGCAGCAGAATTTTCTGCAACCGCTGGGTCATAAAATTACAAAATCACCCCAAATGTGGTTGCAATATTACAAGGCCGTGGATATTCCATGTTTCAGACGCCGCGATTCTGCGTTGCGGCGAAACAGGACATTAACAGGAGGCAATCATGGCTCTGGATACCGATAGCGCCATTGCAGCGTACGACGCGCCGAAGAAAGATCTTTACGAAATCGGGGAAATGCCCCCGCTGGGTCATGTGCCGAAGCAGATGTACGCCTGGGCGATCCGCCGTGAGCGCCACGGCGAGCCGGAACAGTCGTTCCAGATGGAAGTTGTGGACACCTGGGAAGTGGACAGCCACGAGGTTCTGGTGCTCGTGATGGCCGCAGGCGTGAACTATAACGGTGTCTGGGCAGGTCTCGGCAAGCCGATCTCGCCGTTTGACGTGCATGGCCAAGATTACCACATCGCCGGTTCCGATGCCTCGGGCATCGTTTGGAAAGTTGGCGACAAGGTGAAGAACTGGAAAGTGGGCGACGAGGTTGTCATTCACTGTAACCAGGATGACGGTGACGACGAGGAATGCAACGGCGGCGACCCGATGTTCTCTCCGACGCAGCGGATCTGGGGCTATGAGACCGGCGACGGCTCGTTTGCCCAGTTCACCAAGGTGCAGGCCCAGCAGCTGATGCCGCGCCCCAAGCACCTGACCTGGGAAGAGAGCGCGTGCTACACGCTAACGCTGGCCACCGCCTACCGGATGCTGTTCGGCCACCACCCGCACGAATTGCGGCCCGGTCAGAACGTTCTGGTCTGGGGTGCTTCGGGCGGTCTGGGGTCTTATGCGATCCAGCTGGCCAACACGGCGGGCGCCAACGCGATTGGTGTGATCTCGGACGAGAGCAAGCGCCAGTTCGTGATGGATCAGGGCGCCAAGGGCGTGATCAACCGCAAGGACTTCAACTGCTGGGGCCAACTGCCCACGGTGAACAGCCCCGAGTATAACGAGTGGCTGAAAGAAGCCCGCAAGTTCGGCAAGGCGATCTGGGACATCACCGGCAAAGGCGTGAGCGTCGACATGGTATTCGAACATCCGGGCGAGGCGACCTTCCCGGTGTCGACCTTGGTGGTGAAAAAGGGCGGGATCGTCGTGATCTGTGCCGGTACCAGCGGCTTTAACACAACCTTTGACGTGCGTTACATGTGGATGCACCAGAAGCGCCTGCAGGGCTCGCACTTCGCGAACCTGAAACAGGCTGCTTCGGCCAACCGCCTGATGATCGAGCGCCGTCTTGATCCCTGCATGTCGGAAGTCTTTGCCTGGGACGAGATCCCGGCAGCCCACACCAAGATGCTCCGCAACGAGCACAAGCCGGGCAACATGGCTGTTCTGGTTCAGGCGCCGAAAACCGGCCTGCGCACTGTTGAGGACGTGCTGGAAGCCGGCAAGAAGTAACGAACGCCGAAAGGCGCGGGTTCACACCCTTTCGAATCACCCCCGAATCGCGTTGCGGTCCGGGGGTGTTTTTTGTTCTGAGACCGGCTGTGTTTGAGTTCAAAGCCTTGCCCATCCCATCCCTCACCATTTCGGGGGAGAGAAAATCAGTGAATATCTTAACGTGGGGCACTCGTGCTATGCTTGTATTAACCTTTCATTAACCACTGATAACGAGAGTCAAATATGAAATACGACTGGATACTCGACGTTCTCGCGGACTTACGGACCTTTGCTCAGGCGAACGGTTTGGACGGATTGGCAGACCAGCTGGATGATACAAGGCTGGTGGCCGCGACCGAGATCGTGTCGATGGCTGAAAGGGCAGGGACAGCGCGGCATGGGGATGATGCAACGACGGGAACACATACTGGAGGAGTTGGAACACGCGCAAGAGCTTGACGCGCTGCAAATCGCGATCGAGGAGCTGAGAGACCATTTCGGTGTCGACCACATGGTCTATCACTGGGTCAGCGCCAATGGGGATCAATACGGCTGCGGGACTTATTCCGACGCCTGGCGCGACCGCTATATCGAGCAGGATTACATCCGAACGGATCCAGTGATTGTTGGGTGTTTTCAACGATTTCATCCGGTCGACTGGAAGCGGTTGGACTGGTCTGGCAAGGCGGCGCGCGCGTTTCAGCGCGAAGCCATCACTCACGGGGTCGGCAATCAGGGGTTTTCAATTCCGATCCGCGGACCGAACGGTCAATTCGCCTTGTTCACGGTCAGCCACCATTGCGACGACGATACTTGGGCCACATTCACGGATGCCAACCGGCGCGATCTGATCCTGATCGCGCATGAGTTCAACCAGAAAGCTTTGGAATTCGAGCCGGGGCGCGCGCCGGAGCAGGCCCGCGCCCTGTCGCCGCGCGAAGTGGACGCGATGACGCTTATTGCGATTGGCTATTCCCGGGCACAGGTGGCTGAAACACTGTCGATCTCAGAGCATACGCTGCGGGTCTATATCGAAAGCGCGCGCTTCAAGCTGGGGGCGCTCAATACAACCCACGCGGTCGCCAAGGCGCTCAGTCGAGGCCTGATCGTCATATGAAAAGGTTAACGCACCGAGCCAAGCGTTAGGATGGCTTTAAGGGATGTTCTCTATTTGTTTCTCTGCTCGAAAGGGAAGGGATGCCAGAATGCTCCGTTATATCTATGCCAATGATCTTCATAAGTTTCCGAAGCTGAAACGGGACATGTTCCGTGACCGTGCGGATCAGTTCAAGACGCGTCTCGAATGGGACGTTCACGTCGATGACAAGGGGGAAGAGCGCGACGAATATGATGCGCTGAACCCGCTTTACGTGATCTGGGAAAAGGCCGATGGTGGCCATGGCGGGTCGATGCGGCTTTTGCCGACGACTGGGTCGTGCATGGTGAACGACCATTTCCTGCACCTAACCGATGGCGTGCGGATCGAAAGCCCGTTGATCTGGGAATGCACCCGGTTCTGCCTGGCTCGGGATGCGGAACCGCGCACCGCAGCGGCCTTGATGCTGGGCGGTGGCGAGGTGATGACCGGTTTTGGGGTCGAGCATTACGTGGGTGTGTTCGATGCGCGCATGGTGCGGATTTACCGGCTGATCGGCTCGTCGCCCGAGGTGCTTGGGTCCGAAGGGCAGGGGCGTGAACAAATCAGCGTTGGCCTCTGGAGCTTCACGGAAGAGGCGCGCGCCAAGGTGGCGCGGCGGGCAGGCATTGACCCGGCGCAATCGCGCGCTTGGTTCGAGGAAGCGTTCGGTAGCGATCAGGTTGAGCAATTCGCACAAAGCGCTTGATCTGCGCTGGCAGAGGGCGTGGCGCGGCTGTAGGGTCGCGCCATGACACCAAACGCGCTCACCCTCAGCCATGATCAGGCAGACGCCTATGACTCTATCTCCGAGATGCTGCGCAATGTTGGCGTGGACATCGAGGAGGGGATACTGACGCCACCGCAGGAAGGTCGGGAAGCGGTCGCGGCGGTGATGGGCAAGGCTGGATCTGGCAAAACGCTGTTACTTGCCGAGTTGGTCAAGGCACTGGACGAGGCCGGGGTCGACATCGTGTCGGGGGATTACGAGGGGCGCAGGCGCAAGGACCGGCGCACGCTGGCGATTCTGGCCCCCACCAACAAGGCGGCCAGCGTCTTGCGGATGCGGGGCGTGCCGGCGACGACGATTCACCGGATCATCTATACCCCCGTCTATGACCCGGAATACGAAAAGATCGCGGATTGGCTGGCCGGGAATGGCGAGCAGCCCGAGATCGAGGGGCTGACCGAAGAGGCGCTCGAGCGCGCGGCGGCGTTTTACAAACAGCATAAATCCATCCCCGGTGCTTTGGCGGCGGCGGGTTTGCGCGGGTCGGATTTCATCACTGGCTGGAAGCGGCGGGATGAGCCGCTCGATATCGGGTTTGTCGATGAAGGCTCGATGCTGGATGACAAGCAATTCGAGGATCTGAAAGAGATTTTCTCGACGCTGGTTCTGTTTGGCGACCCGGCGCAGCTTGCGCCGGTGAACCAGTCCGGTGCCATGGTGTTCGACAAGCTGCCCGAGAAATCCAAGCACATGCTGCACCGGATTCACAGGCAGGACGCGGATAACCCGATCCTTGATCTGGCCCATGCGCTGAGCGATCCGCAGCTTGAGTTCCACGATTTCGAGCGCATGGTGGAAGAAACAGCGCGCAAGGATGACCGGGTGGTTTGGGCACAGCGGGTCGAGGTGGACCTGATGGCGCGCTCGCCGGTTCTGGTTTGGCGAAACGCAACGCGGATTCGTCTGATCAATGCGTTTCGGCAGGTGCATGGCGCGCCGGAAGACGCGTTGCTCGAAGGAGAGCCGCTGATTTGCGACGGGATCGAGCTGCCGCTCAAGCATCGCAAGAAGCGGTTGGACCTTGAGGCGCGTGGGCTGATCAAGGGGGCACAGGTCATTTATTTGGGGCCGGGGCGCAAGCCGGGGTTTTCGCGTCTGCATGTGATGGGCGCCGAAGATCCGCGCGTATCCGCGGCGTCGATCGTCAAGATCGAACTTCCGGATGAGGAAGAGCCGTTCATCCCCTATGCCGCGCGCATGGGGGCGACGTTTTTGCATGGGGCGGCGGTGACGATCCACAAGGCGCAAGGGTCGCAATGGGACAACGTGCAGGTCTTTGCACCTGACCTGTTCGTGGCGGCGCGCATGGGGCGGGTGGAGGCGGGGCAACCCCTGTGGAAACGGCTGGCCTATGTAGCGATCACGCGGGCGTCCGAGCGGCTTTACTGGGTGGTGCGCAACCGGTTGGCCAAGCCGACCGGACCGCTCCGGGTGGATGATCTGACCGTGGCGCCTGTGCCCCTGGTTTTGCAGGAGGAAGAGCAATGAAATCCATTCTGATTACAGGTGCGAGCCAGGGGATTGGCCGGGCAACGGCCGAGGTGTTTCTCGACGCGGGATGGCGCGTGGGTCTGGTGGCGCGCAGTGTGGAGCCGCTGGAAGCGATGGCGGCGAAACATGCGGGCGCTGTGGCGCTGCCGGCAGATGTGACTGATCCGCAGGCGATGGAGGCGGCGTTTGAGGTCTTCGTGAAGGAGGCCGGGCGGCTGGACGTGTTGTTCAACAATGCCGGGATGTTTGGCAAGCCGGGGGCGATTGATGCGCTGGAGGTCGAGGATTTCGACGCGGTTGTGAACGTCAACCTGCGGGGCATGTTCATCGCGGCGCGGCTTGCGTTCAGACAGATGCGAACGCAGGACCCGGCGGGTGGGCGGATTATCAACAACGGGTCGATTTCCGCGCATGTTCCGCGCGAGGGGTCGGTCAGCTATACGACGACGAAACACGCGATTACCGGGCTGACCCGGAGTCTGTCGCTGGACGGACGCCCGCTTGGGATCGCTTGCGGGCAGATCGACATCGGCAATGCCGAAACGGACATGGTGGCGGAGCTGAACGCGCGCCTGAAGGCGGAAGGCAAGGACCCAAATCCCACCATGAATGTGGGGGACGCGGCGCGGTCGGTGCTGCACATGGCCGAGCTGCCGCTCAATGCGAATGTGCAGTTCATGACGGTGATGGCCACGCAGATGGCCTATATAGGGCGCGGCTAGGCCTGGCGAAAAAGGGCTTGTTACCCCTGACGGAGCAGGCGGAAGGCAGCCGAAGCGCCCCATCCCGCGGCGATGGCAATGGCAAGTGACATCAGCCCGTAGATCAGCGGTTTCTGGCGGGACAGGTCATAAAGCCAGCGCTCGAGCCCGACCTTGTCCACGTCGATCGTGGTTTCCAGCTGGGACACCACCTCGCCGCCACGGGTCAGGAAGATGCGAGTGGGATATTCGCCTTCGGTGAGGTTGGCGGGCATCTTGATCGAAGTTCGGAACAGGGTCTGTTCGTCGACCTGCACCGCTTGTTCCAGTCGCTGGTATAACCCCTGGTCCTTGCGAATACGGATCAGAGCCCGCGTAAAGTTCTGTGAATCTTCGATGGAAGACGGTGCTCCGACCGAGCGAATAGCGCGCTCGATCGAGACACTGTGGCGTTGGTCCTCGACATTGGAGAGGGTGTCATGGAAGGAGGCCGAGGTGGCCACGGCGTAGAAGGTTGGGGCTGCATCAACCTCGACCGTGTCCGTATTTACCCAGATGCCGAAGCGGCGTTCCTTGCGGCGCACGGTGATCGGTTCAGACGGGCCAGAGACCGTGATGACGACTTCTAGGGGGGGCGCGGGCTTGATCGGCTCTTCTCGTTTGACCGCGCCGAAGATCAGGATTTCCGAGCCGTCAAATGTGGCGGTGATGGCAACCTTGTCCTGGCTGAGTCCAAGCACCACCTCTTCCGCGGAAAGCGGCAGGGCGGTGAGCAGCAGAAGAACGAGGGCGCGCAGCATGGATCAGTGCCCCCCCGGCGCGCCGAGCGAGTAGAGCTCGGATGGTTGAAGGAGCAGATCGAGCGCAAGCTTGGCGCAGACCAGGATCACCATGAGGGCCAGCAGGATGCGCAGTTGTTCGGCCTTGAGGTAGGTGCCGATCCGGGTGCCGATCTGGGCACCAATCACGCCGCCGACCAGAAGGAGCACGGCCAGCGCGATATCCACGGTGAAGTTGGTGGTGGCGTGCAAAAGCGTGGTGAAGCCGGTCACGAAGATGATCTGGAAGAGCGAGGTGCCGACCACCACCTTGGTGGGCATGCCCAGAAGATAGATCATCGCAGGCACCATGATAAATCCACCGCCCACGCCCATGATCGCGGCAAGGATGCCCACGGCGACACCTACAAGGACTGGCGGGATCACGGAGATATAAAGGCCCGAAACGCGGAAGCGCATCTTGAAGGGCAGGCCGTGAATCCAATTGTGTTTCTTGCGTTTGACCGGGCCGGAATTCTTGCGCGACTTGCGGATCGCGTTGAGGCTTTCGACGAACATCAGGCTGCCGATCACGCCGAGGAAAACGACGTAGCAGAGCCGCACAAGGAGATCGACCTGTCCAAGGGATTTCAGGTAGTTGAAGACCACGACGCCAAGCGCGGCACCTATGAGGCCGCCGACAAGCAGCACGCAACCCATCTTGAGATCGACGGTTTTTCGTTTGAAATGGGCCAGGACGCCGGAAAAGGACGAAGCGACGATCTGGTTGGCTTCGGTGGCCACGGCGACCGCTGGGGGGATGCCAATAAAGAATAGAAGCGGCGTCATCAGGAAGCCGCCACCCACGCCGAACATGCCCGACAGGATCCCAACCATGCCCCCGAGCCCCAGCAAGAGGAAGGCGTTGACGGAGACTTCGGCAATCGGGAGGTATATCTGCATGTTTTTTGATACTGTTAGCACACGCAGAAAATCAACCTGCCAGCGCTCAAATTTGCTGGCAGGTCTGAAATCTTTTCGTGATCTGGACTTATCGGTCTAGCGTTCCTTGACATAAGGTTCGCCACCGGCGCGCGGCGGGATGGCACGTCCAACGAAACCGGCGAGAATCACCACGGTCAGAATATAGGGCAGGATGTCCATGAACTGGACCGGGATGACGAAGTTTCCAAGCTCGATATTCTGGTAGCGCAGGGCGATGGCCTGCAGGAAGCCAAAGAGCAGGGTGGCCGAGAGCGCATACCATGGGCGCCACTTGGCAAAGATCAGTGCGGCGAGCGCGATAAAACCGCGCCCTGCGGTCATGTCTTTGACGAAACCGGCCTGAAGCGCGGTGGCGAGATAGGCTCCGGCAATGCCGCAGAGTACGCCGCAGATCATTACGGCCGCATAGCGCAGGCCAACAACCGAGACACCGGCGGTGTCCACAGCGGCGGGGTTTTCCCCGACGGCGCGCAGACGCAGGCCAAAGCGGGTGCGGAACAGGACCCACCATGTCAGCGGAACGCAGGCAAAGGCGACGTAGACCAGAAGCGAATGTCCAGACAGCAGTTCCGAATAGATGGGACCGAGGATCGGAACATTTTCAAGAGCGTCCGCAAAGGGGAAGGTGATCGGGCCGAAACGTGCCTCGTCCGGGAGCGAGGGCGTGCGCCCGCCCTGTTTGAACCAATCCTGCGCAACAAGCACGGTCATGCCTGCAGCAAGGAAGTTGATCGCCACGCCGGAAATGAGCTGATTGCCCCGGAAGGTAATCGAAGCCAGCCCGTGCACCACTGAAAGCACCAGTGAACTGGCGATGCCCGCGAGCAGGCCAAGCCAGACGGAGCCCGTGGAATAGGCGATGGCCGCAGAGAAGAACGCGGCAAAGAGCATCTTGCCTTCAAGCCCGATGTCGAAGATGCCCGCGCGCTCGGAATAGAGTCCGGCAAGACAGGCCAGCAGGAGCGGGGTGGCAAGGCGAATGGTGCTGTCCAGAATCTGGATGATAGTCAGGAAATCCATCACGCGTCCCTCCGGCGCAGGGCAAGGAAGAGTTTTTCAAGCGGCATGCGCACCATGTTGTCGAGCGCTCCGGTAAAGAGGATCACCAGCGCCTGTATGACGACGATCAATTCGCGCGGGATATTGGTCCAGAGGGCAAGCTCGGCGCCGCCCTGATAGAGGAAACCAAAAAGGATGGCGGCGAGGAAGACGCCGAACGGGTGCGAGCGGCCCATGAGCGCCACGGCGATGCCGATAAAGCCCGCGCCTTCGGTCGAGTTCAGGATCAGGCGTTCGCTTTCGCCCATGGTGGTGTTGATCGACATGAGGCCCGCCAGCGCGCCCGAGATCAGCATGGCGATCACGGTGATGCGCACAGGGCTGATCCCGGCATATTTGGCGGCAGATTCCGAATGTCCGAAAGCACGGATTTCATAACCCAGCCTTGTGCGCCAGATCAGATACCAGACCAACACGCAGGCGGCGATGGCGATGAAGAAGGTCACATTGGCCGGGGCGCCGCGGAACATGATGTTGTCAGCGGTCGAGAACATGTCGCGGAACGTGGGCAGATGGGTGGCCTCGGGGAATTTGGCGGTGGCCGGGTCCATCGCGCCGACGGGACGGAGCATGTTGACCAGAAGATAGTTCAGCACCCCGGCGGCGATGAAGTTGAACATGATCGTGGTGATCACGATATGGCTGCCGCGCCTGGCTTGTAGGATGGCCGGGATATAGGCCCACGCCGCGCCGAAAAGAGCTGCGCCGACGGTTGCGCCAATGATGGCGAGCGACCAGTGCGGCCACGGGATGTAGAGGCAGGCAAGGGCCACGCCAAGCCCCCCCAGCATGGCTTGTCCTTCGCCGCCGATGTTGAACATGCGGGCGTGAAAGGCCACGGCCACGGCGAGGCCAGTGAACATGAAGTTTGTCGCGTAATAGAGCGTATAGCCCCAGCCGGCAGAGCGCATCAGCGCGCCCTGAACCATGAGGTTGAAAGCATCGATCGGGTTCTCGCCGATCGCAAGGATCACGAGGGCGGACAGGATCGCGGCAAGGATGAGGGAGATCAGCGGGATCAGGACCACGTCGGCCCATTGGGGCATCTTATCCATTGGCTTCGCCCTCCCGTTCCTGTTCTTGCAGCGCGAATTGCTGGTCCACCACCTTGGCGAGGTCGCCTTCGGGTTCCTGGGTAATCCCGGCCATCATCAGGCCAAGTTCTTTTTCGTCGGTCTGGTCCGGGCTGCGTTCACCCATGATATGCCCGTCAAACATCACTGCGATGCGGTCGGACAAGGACAGGATTTCATCAAGTTCCACCGAGACCAGAAGGATCGCCTTGCCCTGATCACGCAGGTTGACGATCTGTTGGTGAATGAACTCGATGGCGCCGATGTCCACGCCGCGTGTCGGTTGGCCGACAAGCAGGAGGTCGGGGTTGCGTTCGATTTCGCGGGCCAGAACGATCTTTTGCTGGTTGCCGCCGGAAAAGTTCTTGGCGGCCAGTTTGGGATCGGGGGGGCGGACGTCGAAACGCTCCATCTTGGCTTCGGCTTCGGTCTGAATAGCGGCGTTGTCCATCAGGATGCCGGATTGGTATTCAGGGTTGCGGTGATAGCCAAACACTGTGTTTTCCCAAGCGGTATAGTCCATGATCAGGCCTTCGCGCTGTCGGTCCTCGGGGACGTGGCAGATGCCCGCTTCGCGCCGGGCCTGCCCATCGGCCCCCAGCCCCGAAAGCGGGATCTCGGTGCCGTTCATGCGGATCGTGCCGGTGCCCTCGGCAAAGCCGCCAAGCACTTCGAGCAGTTCGGATTGGCCATTGCCCGCGACCCCGGCAATGCCGACGATTTCACCCGCACGCACGGTGAGGTCGATGCCCTTGACCCGTTCGACGCCCTTGTCGTCGATGACGCGCAGGTTTTCCACCTCAAGCACCACCTCGCCCGGCGTGGCCGGTTTCTTGTCGACGCGCAGCAGTACCTTGCGTCCCACCATGAGTTCGGCGAGTTCCTGCGGGCTTGTGTCGGAGGTTTTGACCGTGGCGGTCATCTGGCCACGCCGCATCACGGAAACGGTGTCGGTGATTTCCATGATCTCGCGCAGTTTATGCGTGATCAGGATGATGGTTTTGCCTTCTTCGCGCAGCCGGTCGAGGATGCGGAAGAGCTGATCCGCCTCGGCCGGGGTCAGCACGCCAGTCGGTTCGTCGAGAATGAGGATATCGGCCTGACGATACAGCGCCTTGAGAATCTCGACCCGCTGTTGGTGGCCCACGGAGAGGTTCTCGATCAGCGCGTCGGGATCGACGTTAAGCTCGTATTCTTCGGCGAGATGCTTGAGCTCCTTGCGGGCCTTGGCAAGCGAGGGGCGCAAAAGGCGGCCATCCTCGGCCCCGAGGATGATGTTTTCCAGAACGGTGAAGTTCTCGACCAGTTTGAAATGCTGAAATACCATGCCGATCCCGGCAGAGATCGCGGCCTGGCTGTCGGGGATCAGGGTCTTCTGACCCTTGATGAAAATCTCACCCGCATCGGCCTTGTAAAAGCCGTAGAGGATCGACATCAGCGTCGATTTACCGGCGCCGTTTTCGCCGATAATGCCGTGGATCGTGCCCGGCTGAACAGAGATCGAAATGTCCTTGTTAGCCTGGACGGGGCCAAAGGCCTTGGAGATGCCTTTGAGTTCGATGGCGGGGGCTGTCATTCCGGCTCTCCCAATCCGACAAAACCGATGAGGCGCTTGAGGCGCGACTGGTTGTCGAGGTCTATGAAATACTGGCCGTGCTGCGTCATGCCGTTGGGCATGGCGAATTCCACGGTGGCGCGGTGATGTGCGCCGGTTGTGCTGTGATGCGCGACGCGGGCGGTCGCGCCGGGGGCCTGCGCCGAATACATCGCGACATAGTCGATCAGCGCTGCAACCGAGGTCAGAGCTTCGGGCGTGCGCGGGTCCAGATAGGTGATGTCTTCGCAGAGGGTCTCGCGCAGGGTCGCGGCGCGGGTGTCCGGGTCGCTGTCGCCCCAGGCTTGAAAGAAGCGGTGGATTGCGTCTGACATCGCAATGTCCTTGCAAGAAGGGCCGCGCCGCCATGGCACGGCCCTGTTTTCAGGTGCTAAGGCTCTGATCGCCCGTGGATTATTCCACCGGGCAGGTGTTGTCCGACATGTAGTCATGCACGGACAGCGCGCCGCTGGAGATCGCTTCCTTGGCCTTGTCCACTTCACGCTTCATCGGGCCGGTCACGAGGGCTTCGTTGTGCTGGTCGAGCGCATAGTCGATGCCGCCATTGGCCACGCCCATCACATAGATGCCCATGTCGAGGTTGTCGCCCTCTTTCATGGCTTCGTAAACGGCGTTGTCCACGCGTTTCATCATCGAGGTCAGAACCTTGCCCGAGTGCAGGTAGTTCTGGTTGCTGTCCACGCCGATCGACAGGATGCCTTCGTCGGCTGCGGTCTGCAGAACGCCGACGCCGGTGCCGCCCGCCGCAGCATAAACCACGTCAGCCCCTTGGCTGATCTGGGCCTTGGTCAGTTCCGAGCCCTTCACCGGGTCGTTCCAGGCCGCCGGGGTGGTGCCGGTCATGTTCTGGATCACGGTGGCATCCGGGTTCACCGCCTTGACGCCCTGCACGTAGCCGCAGGCGAATTTGCGGATCAGCGGGATGTCCATGCCGCCGATAAAGCCGACCGTGCCGGTTTTCGAGGCCATCGCCGCCATCATGCCGACGAGATAGGAACCTTCATGTTCGTTGAAGACAACCGAGCGCACGTTGGGAGCATCCACCACCATGTCGATGATGGCAAACTTGGTATCCGGGTAATCGGGGGCAACTTCGGAAAGCACGTTGCCAAAGGCAAAGCCGGTCATCACGATCGGGTTGTTGCCCGCTTCGGCGAAGCGGCGCAGGGCCTGTTCACGCTGGGCTTCGGACTGAAGCTCGATTTCGCGGAAGCTGGTGCCGTGCTCGCCCGCCCAACGCGCCGCGCCGTTATAGGCGGCTTCGTTGAACGACTTGTCAAACTTGCCGCCGAGGTCGAAAATCAGGGCCGGTTCCGCAACAACAGCGCCCGCCGACAGGGCAACAGCAGCAGCGGCCCCCAGGAATTTTTTCATCAGGGTCATGGATATCTCCCATATGTTGAACGGCTGGTCGTTTGCAGGTGCCAGCCCTTTAATCGTGTTGATCCTGACAGATCACCCCGTAAGTAAGGCCGCAGTGCGGCGGGGGGGTCAACCTGTTTTTGACCATATGGCCGAGAATCTTGGCCCTGCGGGAGGGGTGACTTTAGGTCAGGTCCTTGTCCATGAGGCAGGCCGAAACACGGGTGCCGTCGGACTTGGCGTAATAGTATGGGCGGCGGCCCGATACGACGTAACCGGCCTTGGAATAAAGGCCCATTGCGGCGGTGTTGTCCTCGGCGACTTCGAGAAAGGCGCGGGTGGCGCCGCGCGTGCGTGCGCTGTCTTCAAAGGCGCTCAGCAGGCGGTGGCCGAGACCGTCGCGGCGCGCGTCTGGGTGCACGGCAATGGTCAGGAGTTCGGCCTCGTCCGCGACCACGCGGCCGATGGCGAATCCGTCTTGTTCCACGCAGGAAAAGACATGCGGTGAGTTGAGAAGGGTGGAAAACTCTTCGGCTGTCCACGCGCGGGTGTCGGCAAAGGCCGCTGCATACAGACGGGCCAGCGCTTGGGGTGTCATTCGAGGATCACCGGGGCCGGATCGCGTGGCGGGGCGGCATCGGCGGGCTTGATATAGAGCGGGGCCGGGCGTGGGATGTCAGAGCCATGGCGCGTGGCGGCGCAGCGGGCGATGTTTTCGACCAGCCGGTCGGCAGGCGGGGGCATGTGCACGGGCAGCTTTGTGTCGAGTGGCGCCTTGAGCAGCGCCGGAGCCTCCATGTCGGGGGACACGACATAGAATTGGTCGCGCGGGGCCGGGACGGCTGCGATATGCGGGCTGGGGTGGTCGCGCGAAAGTGCTTCGAAGGTTGATACACCCACGGCGGGGATGCCGAGGCCAAGGGCGAGGCCACGCGCGCAGGAGACGGAGATGCGGATGCCGGTGAAGTTGCCGGGGCCAATGCCGACGCCGATGGCGTCCAGCGCTTGCCATGTGACACCTGCCTCTGCCAGCAGCTCTTCGAGCAGGGGCATGAGCCGTTCCGCCTGACCGCGCTTCATGTCTTCGCACACTACGGCAAGAACGTCGGGGCCACGCAGCAGGGCGGCGGCAACGGCGGGGCCGGACGTGTCAAAGGCGAGGATCAGGGGTGTGTCGGTCATAGGGTGGGTCAAAATCAAAGGGACGGCGCCGGATGGGCGTCGTCCCGATTGTGTGGATCAGCGCATGGGTGGCCTCAGACGGCGACCGGGCGCACCTCGGTCACTTCGGGGATGTAGTGGCGCAGCAGGTTCTCGATGCCCATCTTGAGGGTCAGGGTCGAGGACGGGCAGCCCGCGCAGGCGCCCTGCATGTGCAGGTACACGACGCCGCGATCAAAGCCGTGGAAGGTGATGTCGCCACCGTCCTGCGCCACGGCTGGGCGGACGCGCGTATCCAGCAACTCTTTGATCTGGCCGACGATTTCACCGTCTTCACCGTGATGTTCGGCATGGCCCGAGGATTGGGCCGCGTCGCCTGCCATCACCGGTTGGCCGGATTGAAAATGCTCCATGATCGCGCCGAGAATGGCGGGTTTAATATGATCCCATTCCACCGCGTCTTCTTTGGTCACGGTGACAAAATCCGTACCGAAGAACACGCCCGCAACGCCCTTGACGTCAAAAATGCGCGTTGCCAGCGGCGAAGCCGAAGCGCCGTCTGCGGTGGGGAAATCGGCGGTGCCCATTTCCAGAACGGTCTGGCCGGGAAGGAATTTCAGGGTGGCCGGGTTCGGGGTGGACTCGGTTTGAATGAACATCTGGTATTCACCTTTTATCGCTTGACAAAAGATATGCGCCTCCGGCCCCGAAGTGTCAAGGTTTAGAATGGTTCTAAGGGTGCGCACGGGGAAATGGGTGGTTTGGGGCGAATCATGGTTAACGCCCTTGTTTTACGGGGAATGGCCTATCGGTGGCGCGTCGGTATCACGTCGGTATTGTGTCGGTGCGGGTTTGACGGATTGCGGAGATTAACGGGGCGTGCGGGAGGGCTTCTTTCAACCATGCAGGAAAGCGTGGCGTTTGGTTTCGTTGCCCGGATTGGCAGAACTGTACCCCCCTGTGACGGCGACCGGTCGTTGCGTATCCAATAAACGGGCTGACGCTGAAGCACGGCTAACCGATCAAAAAGTCGCCATGCAGTCGCGCGCCCGGTCGATGGCGTTCTTGGGAGTTTTGACTTTTACCGTCATGGAACGGGGGGAGCCCCGGAACGCAACGAATTCGCGGGCCTCTTCAAGGTCGTTCACAAAATTCGGATTGTCGAAGACGATGTATCCGCCCTTGAGCCCACCCGAAATGGCGCGGGATTCGGTGATCGCGTTTCCGACATAGAGCTTGTCGTTCAAAGCAATCGTGATTTCGTGCGCGCCTTCTGGGGGCTCGTAGCCCTTTACGAAGGCGCCGAGATAGCCGGAGTTCTGGTCGGGCGTCAAACCGGCTTGCACAACGCTGTTTTCGCTGCGCCATTCGATAAAGCAGGATTGCCGCGTATTATTTTTAAAGATCGTCCAGAACTTGGCGCTCCAATAGGTTTCAATGGCGTCGCCCTTGGTGGGCAGCACGGTTTCGTCCGCGGCGTAGGCCAGCGAGGCCGCCATCATCATGGAGGCTGCGGCAACTCCGGAAAAAAGTGTTTGAATCGGTTTAAGGTTTTTCAAAAGTGTTTCCTCCATTAGTGCGCAAATTGATGAATGGCGCCGGCCCTTATGACCAACCCCGACAGCGTGATATGAGTCGAGGCTAGGGGAAGACCTGCGTTCGGTCCATCACTTAAGACGCGCGCATTTTGTGGAGGTGCCTCGGGTATCAAGCACTTCAGGATTTGTTTCGAGCATTTCCCGAACAGTGACCATGGGTCGCGCAGCGTCACGTCACCGCTTCAAGCTGTTCCTTGGACAGATCGCCCGGCACGATGGTGATCGGGACAGGAAGGCTGCCGGAGTTGCGGGAGAGCTGGGAGACCAGCGGGCCGGGGCCCTTGCGGTCGGTGCCGGCGCCGAGCACCAGCACACCGATGTCGCGGTCTTCCTTGATCTCGGCCAGAATCTCGGACACGGCTTCGCCTTCGCGGATTTTCAGCTCGGGATCCACGCCCTGACGGTCGCGCATCCATTTGGCGAAGACTTCGAAATGCACCTCGATGCGCTCGCGGGCTTCTTCGCGCATGATGTCGCCGACGCCGATCCAGTGATTGAATTCCTCGGGCGGAATGATCGACAGGATCTTGACGCCGCCCCCGGTGTTGGAGGCACGCATGGCGGCGAACCGCATCGCGTTGAGGCATTCGCGGCTGTCATCCAGCACGACCAGAAACTTACGCATGATCCCCTCCGTTTGCAGCGGATCATGGCCGCTTCAGCGGTGTTCCGCAACAGGTGTTTGCCCGGTTCAGCCGTTCGAAACGGCCCAGTCCCAATACATGTCGCGCACGCGGCGGGTGATGGGGCCGATCTGGTACTGGCGATCCTCAAAGGCGGTGACGGGCGTGACCTTGTTCATGTTGCCGGACATGAAGACCTCGTCGGCTGCATCGAAATCGGCAAAGCCAAGGACCGTTTCATGCACAGTGACCCCGTCGGCGCGCAGGTTCTTGATGTGCCGGGCGCGGGTGATCCCGGCAAGGAAGGTGCCGTTGGGGATCGGGGTGAAGACCTCGCCGTCCTTGACCATGAAGATATTTGCGGTGGCGGTTTCGGCAACGTTGCCCATGGCATCGGCGACGAGCGCGTTGGCAAAACCCTTGGAGCGCGCTTCGGACAGCATGCGGGCGTTGTTGGGATAGAGGCAGCCTGCCTTGGCATTGACCACGGCGTCTTCGAGCACGGGGCGGCGGAAACGGGTGCGCGTGAGGGTGGCACTGGCTTCGGGCTGGGCCATTGGGATCTGTTCGAGACAGATGGCAAATCCGGTTTCTTCCTGATCCGGCACGATGGCGGTGACGTCGCCCCCGATGCCCCAGTACATCGGGCGGATGTAGACGGCGGCGTCCTTGTCATAGGCTTTGACGCCTTCGCGGACGATCTCGACCATCTCTTCGGTCGACACGGTCGGCTTGAGCATCAACGCCTCGGCAGAGCGGTTGGCGCGGGCGCAATGTTTGTCGAGATCGGGCATCAAACCGCCCACGAACCGCGCCCCGTCAAAGACGCCAGAGCCAAGCCATGCGCCGTGATCGGCGGCGCGCATGATCGGGACATCGCCGTCATGCCAAGCGCCGTCAAAATAGGTTCGGATATTGGTGCCAACTGCCATCTGGTATTCTCCCTCGCTCTCGGGTGGCGAGACTACGTCCGGTCGGGCAGGAGGTCCACAAGGAAAAGCCCCCTCGGGCTGGGGAGACCGAGGGGGCGAAAGATCAGGTGCTGAAAAAGAATGTACCAAAGTCGTTTTGTGGTTTCAGGTGAGTGCCGCAATAGACACCCGGTATGTAAGGAGAGGTTAACGGATGGATGCGACAGATTCGTGAAGATTTGTGCCGCGGTGCGGAAAGTTCGGTGCCTAGGCTGGATATGGGCGCGTCCAGCATGTGATTGCATTAAAAACAGGCAAAAAAGAAACGACTCAGAGGACCTTGAGCCTGTACCGATGAAGGAAGGTCGCCGTGAGAAACTGATGCGATCCAAGGGCGACAAGCTGCGCCTATTGGGTCAATGAATAATGGAAAGCCGTGCAAGGTTGATGCAGAACAACACGACCTTCGCGGGATTCCTTCACCCGGTTGAAAGTGTCCTCGATATCCGCAGAATTGGCTTCATATGCTTGTCTGCGCTCGGGGTCCGGAAGAATGATCTTCTCGACAAAAAACTCAAAAGTTGGGTATTCGCGGGTCAGGACATATTGCTTCATGTCGACCAGTTGAAACCCATGTCTTCCGTCAAGTCCGGTCAGCAGCGCGTGTGAGTTGGTGCGAACCTCGGTTTCATCCTCTACCAAACGCACAACATCGAACATCGTCCCATATGGATGCGGCTCCACAATGTGCAGGCGTCCAGTGGGTTTGAGGACCCGATGAAACTCTTCCAGGGCCTCGGATTGCACATTTGATGGGACGTGATGGAGCGAAAAAAACAGGCAAACAAGATCTTGGGACTTGTCACCGAGGGGAAGATCTTCGGCGGCTCCAAGTTTTACATCAATTGTCCTTGGCAAGCCTGTCAGAGCCTTGGCGACCTTGATGGGGTCGACCTCGATGGCCGTGACGGTTGCGCCAGCGGCATCCAACTCGCGAGAATATACGCCATCACCTGCACCCACGTCGGTGATTATGAGCCCTTGGAGCGGGCGGAGTGACTTTAAGTGGTCAATATGCATGCGCCATGTTCTGACTTCCGTTTCGGAACCAGAATTTTCTGACAGGATAGCATATTTCGTGTGCCCTGTCTTCTTGGGCGCCCGTTCTGAAACTCTGCAGGTCCCGGAAAAGTCAGCAGGCCGCGGAGTCGCGGCCTGCTCATGTTTACAAGTTAGTGTAGCTCCACAGCGGACCAAGTAGGCATCGCCCTCGATCAGCATCCAGCATTCTTTGGTCAGGTCGACGAGATCATGCCGACGATGTCGTAGGTCTTTTTCAGGATTGGCGCCGCGATTTCACGGGCCTGCTGAGCGCCGTGGCCAAGGATGCGGTCGATCTCGGCCGGGTCCTGCATCAGGCGGGCCATTTCGGTGCTGATCGGGGCCAGCTTTTCCACGGCGAGGTCCGAAAGGATTGGCTTGAACTCGGAGAATTGCTTGCCGCCCATCTCGCGCAGCACCGCATCGACCGATTGCTCGGCCAGTGCGGCGTAGATGTTGACGAGGTTGCGCGCTTCGGGGCGGTCCTCAAGACCCTTTTCCTCGGAGGGCAGCGCGTCGGGGTCGGTCTTGGCCTTGCGGATCTTCTTGGCGATGGTGTCGGCGTCATCCGTCATGTTGATGCGGCTGGCATCGGACGGATCGGATTTTGACATCTTCTTGGAGCCGTCACGCAAGCTCATTACGCGCGTCGCAGCACCCTCGATCACCGGTTCGGTGATGGGGAAGAAGTCGACGCCATAATCGTGGTTGAACTTGATCGCGACGTCGCGGGTCAGTTCGAGGTGCTGTTTCTGGTCATCGCCCACGGGCACGTGGGTGGCGTGGTAGACGAGGATGTCAGCGGCCATCAGCGCAGGATAGGCCAGCAGGCCCAGAGAGGCGTTTTGCTGGTTCTTGCCAGCCTTGTCTTTCCACTGGGTCATGCGTTGCATCCAGCCCATGCGGGCGACGCAGTTGAAGATCCATGCCAGTTGTGCGTGTTCGGCCACTTGCGACTGGTTGAACAAGATGGATTTGTTCGGGTCGATTCCGGCGGCGATGAACCCGGCGCAAAGCTCGCGCGTGGCGCGGCGCAGCTTGTCGGGGTCTTGCCAGACGGTGATCGCATGCATGTCGACCATACAATAGACGGTCTCGTGGGAGCCTTCGTTCTGCATGTCGACAAAGCGCTTCATCGCGCCAAGGTAATTGCCCAGCGTCAGGCCGCCCGAGGGTTGGATCCCGGAAAAGACGCGTGGGGTAAAGGTGGAGGACGTTTGGACCGCCTCGTTCATGGGGAATACTCCGTCTGGATTTATGGTCGGTGTTGCCTTACCCATGGGGCAAATCGCCGTCAAGGAGCGTGGACATGAGCAGCCCCCAAGAGCCCGGACCGATCAACCCGTTGCCGCCTGTCGTTGTGGCGCTTTTCCTTGTGATCGTGGGGATTGAGGCCGCTTTCTGGCTTGGGTCCAAGGGCATGGTGGGCGGGCCGGAAGCCGTAGGATGGCGGTTGGGTGCGATCCAGAAATATGCGTTTTCCACCGATATTTTCCAATGGATGCTGACCAACAACCGCTGGCCAACCGAGCACCTGTGGCGGTTCGTGACCTATCTTTTTATCCATGGCAATTTCACTCACACCCTGTTTGGCGCGGTGCTTTTGCTGGCGATGGGCAAGATGGTCGGTGAAGTGTTTTCGCAGGCCGCCACGCTGGTCGTGTTCATCCTCTCGGGGGGTGTCGGGGCGCTGGGCTATGCGCTGATCACCGGGGCGTCGATGCCGTTGATCGGGTCTTATCCCGGCGTCTACGGGTTGATCGGCGCGTTCACCTTTCTGATGTGGGTGCGTCTGGGGGTGATCGGTGCGCCGCAGGCGCGGGCGTTTACTCTGATCGGGATGCTGGTCGCGATCCAGCTGGTCTTTGGCCTGCTCTTTGGTGGAACGCCGAGCTGGGTTGCCGATGTCTGTGGCTTTATTGCCGGGTTCCTGTTGTCATTCCTGCTGGTTCCCGGCGGGTGGCGGCGGATCAGGGAACTGATCCGCCACGACTGAGGCTCAGGTTTCGATCTTCTTGCCGATCATGGCGAGCGCGATGGCGCTGATGCCGTTGGACAGAAGCTCAATGCCCAGCAATACGCCCAGCACGACTGCGGCCGATTGCGGGAAGTTCGACAGCACCATTACACCCAGCACAATCGACACCAGGCCCGAGATCATCATCGCACCGCGCAGGCTGCCTTCTGTATTGGCAAAGCCGAACCATGCCTTGAAGATGCCCGAGGCCAGAAACATGATCCCGGCAATCATCGTCAGGGTGATCATGCCGCGCAGCGGTTCGGCGACAAGGTTGATGCCGATAAACAATGCGATCAGGCCGAGCAAGGCGCCCAGCACCTTGTTGCCGGCCCCTTCGGCACGTAGCCCGGCAATAAGCTGCAGAAATCCGAGGATGAAAAAGCTCCATCCCGTGATCAGTGTGGCCACGACCGAGGCCCCAAAGGGGTTGAGCAGGGCGACGATCCCGGCCACGAGGGACAGGATGCCGACCAGCATCATGATAATCCAGTTAGACATACTCGCTCTCCAATTGTCCTGTCTGTGCCCCGAGTAACGACCGATCCGGGGAAGAGGGCAAGGAAAAATTGGATTTCGTCAGGCTGACCGGCGCGCGGCCCCGCGCAGTTCCGAGAAGCGGAACGCCCCGGTGATGTGCGCAGATAGGAAGTAGGTGACGCTTCCCGCCGCGATCAGGACCAGCAGCGCGCCATAGCGCCAGCCGGGCATGCCGAGCCATGGTGAGAGGATCAGCGTGGCCCCCCAGAGGGCGGCGGCCATGACCCCCGAACACAGGCAGATCCGCCAGAGGCGGCTGCGCAGGCGGTTGTCGAACCTGGCCACCGCGCCATAGCGGCGGGCACCCAGAGCCAACTGTGCGACCATGACCCAGGCCGAAACCGAGGCAGCAATGGCGGGGGCCATCCAACTCAGGAAAGGGGATAGGCCAAAGGCCAGAGCGGCGTTCACGATCATCGCCCAGACGGCGTAGTGGAACGGGCGGCGCGTGTCTTCGCGAGCGAAATAGAGCGGTTGCAGCAGTTTCTGCAGCACGAAGGCGGGCAGGCCGAGCCCGTAGATCGCCACGGCCACGGCGATGGCGGCGCTGTCATCCGCGCCGGTGGCGCCGCGTTCGAACAGGACCGAGACCAACGGCAGCGGGATCACGAGAAACGCAACGGCGCAGGGAATGGTGAGGAAGAGGGCGAACTCTCCGGCGCGGGAAAAGGCATATTGCGCCCCGTCATCATCGCCCGCGCGCAGGCGGCGCGAAAGGTCGGGCAAAAGCACGATACCGACGGCGATGCCGACCACGCCGAGGGGCAGTTGATAGAGTCGGTCGGCAGCAAAGAGCCAGCTCACCGCACCGGGAGTGGCCGAGGCGACGATCTGGCCGACGACAAGGTTGATCTGCATGACGCCCGAGGCCAGCGCGGCGGGAACGGCAATCGCCAGCATTCGCCGCATGTCGGGGGTGACGTGGGGCAGGCCGGGGCGAAAGGAAATGCCCGCGCGCAGGGTCGCGATCCAGACAAAGGCCAGTTGGGCGACACCGGCGATCGGGATGGTCCAGACCAGCCACATGACCACGTCGCCCCCCACTGCCGCCCCGATGATCAGGGCGGGCACCACCAACACATTGAGCAGAACCGGCGCCGCAGCAGCGGCGGCAAAGCGCCCGGTGGCATTCAGGATGCCCGAAAACAGCGCCGCGAGGGACATGAAGACGATATAGGGAAAGACGATGTGGCCAAAGCCGACCGTCATGTCGAAGCGTTCATCGCCATAAAAGCCCTCTGCCGTGAGCCAGACCAGCGCGGGCATGAAGATCATGGCCAGCGCGGCCAGCCCCAGAACGGAGATGGCCAGAAGGTTGAAGGCGTCGCGGGCAAACCCTGCCGCGTCCTCGTCCGCCTCGTATTTCTTGGAAAACATCGGCACGAAGGCCGCATTGAAGGCGCCTTCGGCAAAGAAGCGGCGGAACATGTTGGGCAGGCGGAAGGCGGCAACGAAGGCGTCAAGCGCGCTGCCCGGACCGATATAGGCGAGAATCAGGATTTCACGCGCAAAGCCGAGGACCCGGCTCATCAGGGTCCAGAAGCCGACGGTCAGAAAGCCGGATATCAGCCGGATCGGCTTCAAGAGGTCGCCCTTTCCACGCCTTTTTCGATCGCTTCACGCAGGCGCTTTTCTAGGGTGCGCTGCTTGGCTTCGGAGTGGAATTTGAGTCCGAACATGTCCTTGACATAGAAGCTGTCGACCACCTGCTCCCCGAAGGTCGCGATCACCGCCGAAGCGATGTAGACGTTGTTGTTGGCCAAAGTCCGGGTCAGGTCGAACAAGAGGCCCGGACGGTCGCGGGTGTCGACTTCGATGATGGTGTAGATATCGGAGCCGTCATTGTCGAAGGTGATGGTTGTCGGCACCCGGAAGGCACGTTCGCGTTTCTTGATCACGTCGCGCGACTTGATGGCCTCGGTGGTGAGTACCTCGCCGCGCAGGGTCTTTTCGATCATCTGGCGCAGGCGGGGCAGGCGCGAGGCCTCGAAAGGGTGTCCCTCGATGTCCTGTATCCAGAAGGCGGCCGTGGCATACCCGTCCTTGGAGGTGAAGGTGCGTGCATCCACGATATTGGCCCCGACCAGCGCCAGTGCCCCGCACATGCGGCTGAAGATGCCGGGATGATCGGCCATGGCAAAGCAGGCGCGGGTGGCGTCGCGATCTTCGTCCGGGTGAAGGTCGATGCGCACCTCGTCGTCCTGTATGTCGCGCAGCAGTTCGGCAAAAACCTTGTGCGCGGTGACATGCAGCCCCTGCCAGTAAGGATCGTAATGGCGCCCGGTTTCGCGTTTGAGCTCTTTGGCGGGCCAGTCGGCCAGCTCTTTGCGCAGGAGTTTCTTGGCCTCGGTGCCTCGGTTTTCGCGGGTGATCGCCTCCATTCCGTCTTCCAGCACCAGCTTGGTCTGGCGGTAGAGCGCGCGGATCAGGACTGCTTTCCAATTGTTCCACGTGTCCGGCCCGACGCCGCGAATGTCACAGACGGTCAGGACAGTCAGAAGGTTCAGCCGGTCGACTGTCTGCACCGCCTTGGCAAAGTCGCGCACGGTGCGCGGATCAGCGATGTCGCGTTTCTGGGCGGTGTCGGACATCAGGAGGTGATACCGCACCAGCCATTCGACCGTTTCGCATTCCGCCTTGGGCAGGCCAAGCGCCGGTGCAACACGGCGGGCGATCTGGGCGCCCAGCACAGAATGGTCGATGTCGCGACCCTTGCCGATGTCGTGCAACAGCAGTGCCACCATCAGCACCCGGCGGTTGATGCCGGACTTGATGATGTCCGAGCTGAGCGGCAGTTCCTCGCGCAGTTCGTCGCGTTCGATCCGGTCAAGGTTGGCGATGACCTGGATGGTGTGTTCGTCCACCGTGTAGGAGTGATACATATTGAACTGCATCATAGCCACGATGGGTTCGAACTCGGGGAGGAAGGCGGCCAGCACGCCCAGTTCGTTCATCCGCCGCAGGGCGCGTTCCGGGTTTCCGTGTTTCAGCAGAAGCCCGAGGAAGATCTTGCGCGCTTCCTTGTTGGCGCGCATGTCGTCGTCGATCAGGTCGAGATTGGCCGTGACAAGGCGCATGGCATCCGGGTGGATCAGCAGCCCCGTGCGCAACCCTTCGTCGAAGATACGCAGCAGGTTGAGCTTGTCGGAAAGAAACGCTTCGTCATCGACCACCGCGAGGCGATTGTTGATCACGACATATTCGGGTTTGACCTTGCGGCGACGGCGGAAAATGCGCTCCATCAGCGGTGCGGCCTTGGCGTGGTCCGCTTCCAGCTTGGTCAGAAGGATGCGGGTCAGGTCGCCCACCGAGGTCGCCTTGCGGAAATAATCCTGCATGAAATGTTCGACCGCGCGGCGCCCGCCCCTGTCGACATATCCCAGCCGGTCGGCCACTTCGACCTGCACGTCAAAGGTCAGCTGTTCGACCGGGCGCCCGGCGATCAGGTGCAGGTGTCCGCGCACTGCCCAAAGGAAGTTTTCGGCGTCGATGAAGCTTTCGAGTTCGTCTTTGGTCAGTACCTTGAGCGCGACCAATTCGGAAACGTCTGTGACCTGGTAGACGTATTTCGCGATCCAGAACAGCGATTGCAGATCGCGCAGACCTCCTTTGCCCTCTTTCACGTTGGGTTCGACGACATAGCGTTCGCCCTGCTTGAGGTGGCGTGCCTCGCGTTCGGAGAGCTTGGCCTCGATGAACTCCCGTTCCGTGCCGGTGAACAGTTCCGCCCGGAGACGTTTGTTCAACTCGGTGGCAAGACCCTCGTCCCCCCAGAGAAAGCGGTTTTCCAGCAGCGCGGTGCGGATGGTGTAATCTTCGCCCCCGAGGCGCAGGCAATCCTTGACGGTGCGGCTTGAGTGGCCAACCTTGAGGCGCAGATCCCACAGGATGTAGAGCATGGATTCAATCACGCTCTCGGCCCAGGCCGTGATCTTGTAGGGGGTCAGGAACAGCAGATCGACATCCGATTGCGGTGCCATTTCGCCCCGCCCGTACCCACCCACTGCCAAGAGCGCCAGGCGTTCGGATTCGGTCGGGTTCGGCAGCGGGTGCAATTGGGTCGTGGCCACGTGAAAGGCGCAGCCGACAAGGCAGTCGGTCAGCCACGTATAGGAGCGGGTCATTTCCCGCGCGGCGAATGGTTTTTCCCGAAACGAGTCCGCGATGCGGGCCATGCCTTCCTTGCGACGGGTCGACAGCAGCTTGACCACCGCCCCCCGAAAGGCGCGGTCATCGCTTTTTTCTTCAACCAGGGCGTCGAGATCCGCCCGGATGGATTTATGGTCGAAGATCTGTTCAGGATCGCAGATCAGCGTGTCCTTGGGCAGTGTGACGATATCCGTGCCGGGCTCAGAAGCCGGCACCGCCGAATCGGGTTGGGGCAGGGTCAATGATTACAACCTTCTTGTCACGGATCGTGGCCACCGCCAGTCCGCGTTCATTCGTACCGTCGGCGCGAAGGCGGAAAATGCCGTTCACACCCTGAAAACCTGCGCCTTGGGTGAGGGCGCCCGTCGTCAATGCATCGCTCTTGCCCGCCTTGACCAGTGCGCCGATCGCCGCAATCCCGTCATAGGCCAGACCACCGATCGGGTGCGGCAGGCCGCCATAGGCCTGTGCGTAGCGGGTCTGGAACTGTTGCGTCAGCTGAGGGTCTGGCATTGCAAACCAGCCGCCCTGAACCCCCGGCAGTTCGAGCGTCTGGGCCGGGATGTCCCAGCGGGTCAGGCCGATAAACTGGGTGGTGGCGGGGCTGAGACCGGCCTCGGGCAGAACCTGTGTCAGCAATGGCAGGGCGCCGGAGGTGTCCGAGGTCAGGAAGATCGCGTCGGCCTGGTTCTGATCGGCGTTGAGCTTGATCTGTGACGTGGCCGCGATGACGCCTTCCTGCGAGAACTGGTAGGACACGGTGCCCGCCTCGGTCGCGTTGTTGCGCGAAATCGCGGACAGGATGGCATTGCGTCCAATCTGACCCGAAACGTTTTCGGCGTGCACGACCATGATGCGTTCCCTACCGTTGCGCTTGGAGAAGCCAACGAGGCGGTCGGCGGTGTTTTCGAATGTCGGGCCCAGCACAAAGAGGTTGCCGCCGGCAATCGTGGTGTTGTTGGAGAAGGCCATGACGTTGATCTTGCGGTTGACCACGGCCTTGGCCGCTGCGTTCGCGGCCTCTGCAAAGACCGGACCAAGAATGATCTTGGCGCCTTCATTCACCGCCTGAATGGCGGCGGCCTGTGCGGTAGCTGCCTGTCCGGCCGTGGGATAGACCCGCAGGTCGATCTGCACGCCTTGAAGGTCAGCGATGGCCAAACGCGCCGCGTTTTCAAGGCTTTGCGCCAGAAGGGCATCGCCGGAATTGCCTGACCCCATGGGCACGAGAAGCGCCACAGGCACCGGAGCGTTGGTCGAGATGGTCGGTCCTGTGCTCAGCCCGGTGGGTTCACAGGCGAACAGCGCAAAACTCGCCAATCCAAGTGCGGCCCCTTTCAGAAGCTTGCGGGCGGGTTTAAGAAAAGCAAACATCACGAATATCTCCACTCCCATTGGGGTCGGGTCCGCAACTCTGATCCGGCCGCCCGATGGGGTGCAATCATAAACGTAGCGAAAGGCGGGTCCAGAGGTGAATTACAAGACCGAGAAATTGCGACCTGGTTTGTACTTTGTCGCCACACCGATCGGCACGGCGCGCGACATCACGCTCAGGGCGCTGGACGTTCTGGCCTCGACCGATGTAATTGCAGCCGAGGACACGCGGTCAATGCGGCGGTTGCTGGAGATTCATGGCGTGCCGCTCGGGGATCGCCCGCTGATATCCTATCACGATCACTCTGGCGCCGGGGCGCGGGAAAAGCTGCTGGGGTTTCTGGCCGATGGTCGGTCGGTGGCCTATGCCTCGGAGGCGGGGACGCCGCTGATCGCCGATCCGGGCTATCATTTGTCGCGCGCCGCGGCAGAGGCGGGGCATTTGGTGACGTCGGCGCCCGGACCGTCCGCCGTCGCCACGGCGCTGACGCTGGCGGGGTTGCCGACGGATGCGTTTTTCTTTGCCGGGTTCCTGCCCAATGCCAAATCAGCCCGGCGCAGCGCGCTTGAGGCGGTGCGGGACGTGCCGGGGACCTTGGTGTTTTACGAATCCCCCAAGCGGGTTGGCGCGATGTTGTCGGATGCCGCCGAAGTGCTTGGCGCGGGCCGCGAGGCGGCGCTTTGCCGGGAACTGACAAAGAAATTCGAAGAGGTACTGCGCGGGCCGCTGTCCGAGTTGAGCAGTGCGGCGCAAGAGCGAAGTTTCAAAGGGGAGATCGTCGTTTTGATTGACCGCGGGCGCGGCGAGGATTCCGGGGAGGACGATATCGAGGCGGCGCTGGTCACGGCGCTGGAAACGATGAGTGTGCGCGATGCCTCGGAAGCGGTGGCGCAGGCGTTTGGGGCGCATAAACGGAAAATTTATCAACTGGCCCTTAAGCTGAAGAAGGATTGAAGCAGCGGAGGGCGTGATGATGTCGGGGACAAATTATCATGCGGGGCAGGCGGCCGAGGCGAACGTGGCGCGGGAATACGAGCGACAGGGGATGCACGTGGTGCATCAGCGCTGGCGGGGGCGCGGGGGCGAGATTGACCTGATCCTGCGGCGCGATGACGAGGTGATCTTTGTCGAGGTCAAGAAAAGCCGCAGTTTTCACCGCGCGGCCCAGCGCCTGCAACCACGCCAGATGGCGCGCCTGTTGGCCGCCGGGGAGGAGTTTCTTGGTGGCGAGCCACGCGGGCTTTTGACCGAAGCGCGGTTTGACGTGGCGCTGGTGGATGTCACCGGCGCGGTGAAAATCATTGAAAACGCGTTGATGGTAGCCTGAGCAGCCATTGCAAGCGGGCGGGGCTTGGGCCATGTAGTGGGGATATCAACAGAGGTTGCCCCATATGAAGATCGCTTTTCAGATGGACCCGATCCAGTCGGTCGACATCAACGCTGACAGCTCGTTCCGCCTTGCCGAAGAGGCGCAGGCGCGTGGCCATGAGCTTTTTTATTATTCGCCGGACAAGCTGGCCTTTGAAGAAGGGCGTATTACCGCGCGGGGGCACGACATGCAGGTGCGCCGCGAGCAGGGCAACCATGTCGATCTTGGGCCGGAGGTTCATGTGGACCTTGCGGATTTTGACGTGGTTTGGCTGCGTCAGGACCCCCCGTTCGACATGCATTACATCACCTCGACGCATATCCTGGACCGGTTGATGCCCGAGACGCTGGTGGTGAATGACCCGTTCTGGGTACGCAACTACCCCGAGAAACTGTTGGTTCTGGACTTTCCGGATCTGACCCCGCCGACCACGATCGCGCGGGATCTGGCGACCATCAAGGCGTTCAAGGAAAAGCACGGTGACGTCATCCTGAAGCCGCTTTATGGCAATGGCGGCGCGGGGGTTTTCCGGCTCGATCACAACGATCGTAACCTGACCTCGCTGCACGAGCTGTTCACCGGGTTCAGCCGGGAGCCCCTGATCGTGCAGAAATTCCTGCCGGATGTCAGCAATGGCGACAAGCGCGTGATTCTGGTGGATGGCGAACCTGTGGGCGCGATCAACCGGGTGCCGGCTGCGGGTGAAACCCGCTCGAACATGCATGTGGGCGGTCGGCCTGAGAAGATCGCGCTGAGCGCGCGGGACCGTGAGATCTGTGATGCGATTGGTCCGCTTCTGCGCGAAAAGGGGCAGGTCTTTGTGGGGATCGACGTGATCGGCGATTACCTCACCGAGATCAACGTGACCTCGCCCACCGGCATTCAGGAACTGGAGCGGTTCGACGGGATCAACGTGGCCGAAAAAATCTGGCAGGCGATCGAGGCCAAGCGCGCCTGATCAGACCTCGCGCGGGGATGTGAGGCGAAAGCTGACCGCCTCGGCCACGTGGGGTTTGCGCACCGTGTCGCTGCCCGCAAGGTCGGCAATCGTGCGCGCCACCCGGAGCACGCGGTGATAACCGCGTGCGGACAGGCCAAAGCGTTCGGCCACTTTGCCCAGCAATTCCCGCCCTTCGGAGTCGGGCGTGCCGATTTCCTCGAGCAACGCGCCTTGGACGTCGGCGTTGCTGCGCAGGTCCGGGTGGTCGGCAAAGCGCGCGTCTTGTATTTCGCAGGCGGCCAGAACCCGCGCGCGCACGGTTTCCGACGTGTCCCCGTCGGCGGGCAGGTCAAGGTCGGTGTAGCGTACGGGCGGAACCTCGATGCGCAGGTCAAGCCGATCCAGCAAGGGGCCGGAAAGACGCCCGAGATAGTCTTCACCGCAGGTCGGTACGCGGGCGCAGGCGCGTTCGGGGTCGTACATATGCCCGCAGCGGCAGGGGTTGGCGGCGGCAATCAGCATGAACTTGCACGGGTAGGTCACGTGGGCATTCGCCCGCGCGATCATCACCTGTCCTGTCTCGATGGGCTGGCGCAGGGTTTCAAGCACCGGGCGGGCAAATTCGGGCAGTTCGTCCATGAACAGCACACCATTGTGGGCCAGTGAAATTTCGCCCGGAAGGGCGCGCCGCCCACCGCCGACAATCGCGGCCATGGAGGCCGTGTGGTGCGGTTCGCGAAACGGGCGGGTGCGGGAAATGCCGCCCTGGTCCAGCAATCCGGCCACGGAATGGATCATCGAGGTTTCCAGCGCCTCTGCCGGGCTGAGGGGGGGCAGGATCGAGGGCAGACGCGCCGCGAGCATGGATTTGCCGGACCCCGGCGCACCGACCATGAAGAGGTGGTGTCTTCCGGCGGCAGCAATTTCGAGGGCGCGCTTGGCCCGTTCCTGACCCTTGACCTCGCGAAGATCACGCAGATGGCCGGTTTCGGAAACCTCCCCTGGTTCCGAGGGGGGCAGGGGCGATTGGCCGGTATAGTGGCGCACCACGTCTGCGAGCGATGCAGCGCCAATCACCTGTGTTGCGGCAACCCAAGCCGCTTCGGGACCGCTGGCGCGCGGGCAGAGCAGGATGCGGTCCTCTTCGGCGGCGGACATGGCCGCTGGCAGCGCGCCGGTGACGGGCACAAGCGAGCCGTCCAGGGACAATTCTCCCAGCGATACTGTGCCTTCGGCGGCATCCTCTGGAACGATCCCAAGCGCGGCCAAAAGGGCCAGCGCGATGGGTAGGTCAAAGTGGCTGCCTTCCTTGGGCAAGTCGGCCGGGGAAAGGTTGATGGTGATGCGCTTTGAGGGCAAGGCGATGGCCATCGACGACAGTGCGGCGCGGACCCGGTCGCGCGCCTCGGACACGGCCTTGTCCGGCAGGCCGACGATGGAGAATGCGGGAAGACCTGCGGTCACGGCGCATTGCACCTCGACCTGATGGGCCGTCACCCCTTCAAACGCCACCGTGTATGCGCGGGCAACCATGGCCGCTCCTTCCACCACTCCTGTTAAGATTGGTAAACGCAGCGTGGTTAGCGAAAGGTTAAGGCTAACTACCTAATAAGGTTAACAAAATCTTAACGACGAGTAAAATATGAGTAATTTGTTTTTGCTAACTTGCAAAGCCAATGTTGCAAAGTTGCAAAGTCATTTCCGAAAATAGTGCTTGACATTATCGTAAATTACTGTTAGATTACAATAGCTTAGCAAGAATAGCCCCCCGCAGAACATTCGCCTCAGACTGCGTAACAAAACACGACGGCACCACTGGCAAACTCGGGCACTGCCGACAACCCCTAAGTAGGGGAATGGTGGCATTATGAAAGAGACTTTCCTCACCACTCAAGAGCTAGCCGACCGCTGGCATACGACTGTAGGTTCGCTTGCGGTAGTACGTTGCCGTGGCGCAGGTCCGAAGTTTATCAAACTCGGTCACAAGAAGGTGTTGTACCGACTGAGCGACATTCTCGAATATGAAGCAGAGCGCGAACGCACCAACAGTGCGGGGATCGCGGTATGAGTGACACCCAATTAGGTTACGACCCGAACGAACCCGCCACCAAAGGCGAAGTTATGCACTTTGTCGATCGAGTAGGCGGCGTGCTTTCAACTCAAGACGCTCAAATCAACGAGCTTTCGAAGGCGGCGACCACGCTCAACAACGGCGTCAACTCGCACAACACAATCATTGAGCAGCTTATGAACACGATCCGCGCTCAAGAGGACCGAATAGCGGCGCTGGAAGCGGCACTAGCTGCGCCGTACTACGACAAACACTAAGAAAGGCTAACCCAATGACTAAACAAGTCGGATTATACGACATGTTGTTCGCAACCTCTGAGGGCCAAGAACCTACTACGTTCCTCGCTCAGATGCAGGCGTACAACGAGCGCCTAGAGACAGTGGTAGCGTTCCTACGCGCCCTGCTCAGCGGCCAAGACGAACTACGCAAACAGTCGCTTGCTATCATCGACAAGCTGACCGCTATCGAAACGCGCCTCAACGAATGGGGCCACCAAGATTATGACGACATTCGTAAGCTGCAACGCCAGATCAACGCTTTGCAGCAACAACTTGAGAATGCGACGCAACTGCAATCCAAGCGCAAACTCAACTGATGGTCACTAATGCGCTCAAGAAAAGCCCTGACTACTTCAAGCGTATGCTTGAGCGGAGTGGCTGGCCCGCTCGTCTCTTGCTCTACGTAGAGCTTAAGCGCGGCGACCAAGGCCGTATGGAAGCGCATTACACCTGTGACGCCTGCAAAAAAGAATGCGTCACACAAATCGACAAGCTCAAGCGCCGCAAAAACAAAATGGAATTGAAATGCGGCGCTTGTCTAAAGAAACGCAAACCTAATTAGGGGAACTAAAAATGCCTAATCCACACACACCAGACGAGATAATCGCGAACGCCGCATGGTTTTTCGGAAGACCGAAATCGCCTATCAACATCGCGGATATACATATCCCAGACGATAAATCAGAGGCGGTGATCTATACCAAAAAGCCGCTGACGCAAGCGCAAGAATGCTGCGTGTGCGGCTACCTCAGTATGTATGCAATCTTCATCACGTCTTTCGAAGTTAAGGAGTAAAGGTGTGGACTTCGATACACGCTTGATAGGTTAAGTGAGAAAAAAGGCCCGCTACGCGAAAAGGCTAAAAACGCGCGGCGGGCCTAGTAACCTAACTAGGTGAGGTAATAGCCTAGTTATAGCGTATAACCCCTTGTTTGTCAAGGGAAATTTTCAGAAATACTGAGGTAAAACATGCCAGATAACGGATCAATTCCGCCGAGCACGAACGACACTCTAGAAGAAATGGAAAAAACTCTAGCTGCAATGGGCGTCTTTATGGCCGACGGCGACGAGTACACCGAAGAAGAGCTTGCGCCTTATATGGAGCAGGCAAACGAGATAATTAACCTACCGCCGCCAGCGCCGCACACAGAGCCAGAACCGACAGCGCCGCCGCCTGATAACTTAGTGAACTTTACCGACGATGCCGAGTTCACACGTTATCTGTTAGACATGGTTCCGCCAGATAAGATCAACGATCCACAATTTCAGCAGCAATGGGCCAGCCACATACAAGCGACACTCACTGGTCAACGTCAACGCAAGAAGGACGCCGAACGAGCAAAACCGGACCTACGGGCGCGGACGCTTGGAGAGGTGCTTGACGAGAAGATAACTACTGAGTTTGTCGTAGAGAACATCTACATCGCCGGATACGTCACCTGTTACACTGGCCCTAAAGGTTCGTTCAAAACTACAGTCGCCGCGTTTGAGCTATTGACGTTCGCTAGTAAGCGTCACCTTTCGCCTAAATACCCGACGCTCAATTTCAACGCTGGTTGCATATTCGCCGGTGAGAACTATTCGGACGTCAAGGCGTGCTTTTATGCCACAATACACTATCACAACTTCCCTAATGAGGTGAGAGACAAAATACACGTCCTTGACCGCTCGCTAATCCTAAATGCAGAAGCGGCTGAGGCGTTCGTAGCCGCTAACCCGTTTGCAAATTACGACCTAATCATCATCGACACGATGCAGGCATACAGTAGCTACGAGGATCGCAACCGCGACGATATTATGAAGCCGTTTGTAGACGCCGCATTCGTACTTGCCAGATACTACAAGGCGCACGTCAAAATTCTCTGCCACCCTACTAAAAGCAGCGAAGATCATAATGAAAAGTATATGGTCCCTAAAGGTGCTGGCGTTGTCGTAGATGCTACAGACGGACAGGCGACACAGAAGCGCTCTAGTAAAACGGCGCTACAGGTAGAGGCATACCCAAATCCCAAGTATCGCGGCGCTCGCTACGATCCGCTCGTGTACGATATGGTTATTGTAAACGACTGCCCTGAGCTTGCTTACCAGTCGATTGACGAAAATGGTAACGAGATAACCAAATACGCAGAAGCGCCAGTGGTAAATAGTGTGCGCCTCAAATCTGACGCTCCGAAAGACGCGCAGACACAGGAAGCGCCAGACTGGTACACGACGCTGGGTAAGAACCAAGCCAGAATTGTCGATGTGGTGTTTGGATACTTACACACACAAAAACGCGCGCCAGATTATGACGAGTTAGTTGACCATATGCTTGAAGATTGGCCCGGTAGATCAGAGGCCAAACACAAGAAGAGTGATATAAAGAAGACGCTCACAGGACTACAGAACAAAGGAATTTTGGAGCGCGACGGTAGTACGCTGACGCTTTCCTTTGAGCGGCGTAAAGAGGTGCATCATTACCTAACTAGGGTAACGGAAAGCGATGCTCTCCCTACCTCTGGCGCAGATGAATAAAAAATATCCTTTAAAAACAATGGGTTAGCAGGTAGGGAAGGCGGTCGGGATTCCCTACCTTACTTCCCTACCTGTCCCAACGTGCGGGTGGTAGGGAAGTAGGGTAGGGAGAGAGTTTCTTAGAAACTCCCCTACTTCCCGACCTCCCCCCGAGGACCGGCTTTCGTTTCCCTATAAGGCGTCAATGCTCGAAAGACCGCGCCGCGCCAGATCGAGCTTATAACGCGTTAGACAGATTACCTAACTAGGGTATCCATTCATCCCCCGGTTGATTTCCGCCTCGCCAATTAACAAATTAAGCACTTGACATTCAGTTGCATTTATGCAACAATAACAGAGCTTTATAGGATATTAAGTCATGGCAGGACGACCGCGTAGAGAGAGTGCAGCAAACGTGTTGCGGCGCATGGAGTGTGACCCGCTGCGTTACCTTGCCCGGCGTTTCAACAGTGCTTTAGACGGGGATAAGAAAGACCAGTTGGCGCTAAAGCTGATCGAATACACGCACCCGAAACTGAAAGCGGTTGAGCACCAAGCGGGCGAAGGCGCGACGATCACAGTCACAATCGGCGGCGATCCCCAATTAGGGAAGACCTCAGAACCGGAGCCGCCGCCCGATGAGTGACGTAAACGTACAGATCAACTTTAGACCTGAGCAGGCGCGGTTGTATTCGACAGCCGCGCGCTTCGCCGTGAGAGTTGTTCACCGTCGCTTTGGTAAGACCTTTCAAGCAATCGCAGAGTTAACCGCAGACGCGCTCACTACCCAATTAGGTGATTGGCGCGGCTTCTATATCGCGCCCACATTCAAGCAGGCGAAGCGCATTGCGTGGGACTACATCAAGCAATTCACACGCGACATTCCAGCCATCCAATTCAATGAGCAAGAATTACGCGTCGATTTCCCCAACGGCGCGCGCATCCAGCTTCTAGGAGCGGAAACATACGACAGCCTCAGAGGGCAGTATGCAGACCGCGTTGTACTGGACGAAGCGCAGTTGATCCCGTCTCCAGCTTGGAAGCTGGTCATTCGCCCGATGCTGGCAGACCGCAACGGACGCGCCGTTATCCAAGGCACACCAGCAGGACGCCACAACCTGCTCTTTGAACTATACGAGTACGCGCGCACACAAGACGATCCAGACTGGTCGCACCACATCTTAACCGTACATGATACTGACGTGCTCTCACCTAATGAGGTGAAAGCGATGCAGCGCGAAATGAGCGATGCAGAGTTTCAGCAAGAACTCTTGTGCAGCTTCAATGCAGCTATTCGCGGCGCGTATCTCGCCAAGGAAATGCAGCAGGCGCAAGAGCAGGGCCGCATCACGCAAGTCAAGTACGACAGCATCCTTGATACCGTTGTAAGCCTAGACCTTGGCTGGTCAGACCTCATGGTTGCTACATTCTGGCAGAACGCAGGCACCGAACACCGCGCCATTTATTGCCGCGCGTATCAGCACACGAAGCTATCCGACATGGTGCGGGATTGGGAAACACTGCCGTTCCCGGTTAATCACATCATTCTACCGCATGACGGTAACGTGACGGACCTGAGCACAGGCACCACGCGCAAAGAGATTGTAGAGCAAGCTAGCGGCGTTCCTGTGACGATTGCGCCAAGGTGCCGCCAAAAACACGAAGCGATTGAGCAGGTGCGGCACTTCTTGTCTCACGCTTGGTTCGATCAAGAGGACACAACCACGCTAGTCGAAGCCCTATTCGGTTATCGCAGCGACTACGACGAGTTGCGCCGCGTCCACAAAATGACGCCGCTGCATTCGTGGGAAAGTCACTACTTCGACAGCGTTCAAACTTACGTACTCGGAATGCATCAAGCCGTTTCCCCTAATTGGGGGAGACTGCCTAGCGCATTCCAGCCGCGCTCAGGAAGGCGTTTTGGATGATTAAGCAGACCAAAAAACAAGAAGACCTACGCGGCATCCTCCAGCAAGAGATTGCGAATGCTGAAAACGTCGATCAACAGGCGATGCAGCAACAGCACGAGGAAGCGCTGAATTACTACTTTGGCAATGCGCCGGGACGTACTCAGGACGCAGACCCGCGCGTACCAGAGGACCGCGCCGCTATCGTATCGACTGACGTAGGCGACATGGTAAACGCGGTATTGGCACAACTGACGCCGATGCTCAGCACAGACGCGCTGGTAGAGTTTGAAGCCAAAGGCAAGGAAGACGAAGAACACGCCAGAGCGGAAAGCAACGCGGTCAATCACGTAATCATCGAACAGAACGCCGGGTTCCTTGAACTGCAAGAGGCGATCAAAGACGCGCTGCTACTGCGCAACTGCGCCGCTAAAATCCGAGTGGAAGACGAGGTATCGACGCGTTCAATTCCACTCACTGACGACAACGGCGACCCATTCCCTAATGAGGTGATTGCGGCGCTCCTGATCCCACGCGCGCCTAACGAGCGACGGGAACTGAAAAAAGACAAGATCATTGTCACCACAACTGACCGCGCGTTCTTGTTTGACGCGGTGCCATTCGAAAACATCATCTACACCGCCAACGCGACAGACACCGAAATCCAAAACCTAAGCTTCTTCGCTGAGCGCCTGTATTACACGCGCTCAGAGCTTATCAAGATGGGCTACAAGCGCCAAATCGTAGACGAGTTGCAGCACGTCACAGGCGAACAGAACATCACGCCACGGGCGCGCGACAAGTCGCACCAGCAAACGCGCTACGCGTCGTCCACACCGCAGCAGTATATTGAGTGCTACGAGTGCTACGTTATGGCCGATCTGGACGATGATGGAATAGCAGAGCGCTACCGCGTCCTACTCGCCTCTAACTACGTGCTGGATTACGAACCCGCAGAAGTGATCCCCTACGCGGTTGGTACGGCGTTCCTATCAAGTCACCGTATCGCCGGGGAATCCCTGTTTGACCGACTGAAATCGGTGCAGGACTACAAGACAGAGTTTATGCGCAATTGGGTTGATAACCAGCAGCGTATGATCTTTGGGACGTGGATTGGCGACCCGCATATCCACAACTTTGACGACATGGCGCAAGGCTCTAACGCCGTGCGTACCAAGGATATGAACCGCATCCCTGTCAAAGTCGAACACCGCGACTTGGGTCCGTCTATTCTCGCCGCCCTAGAGTACCAAGACAAACGCCGCACAGAAAAGGGCGGCGCAGCCTTGGACATGATGAGCGCAGACGCGCAGCTAGTAGGCGAAACCGCTTACGGTATTGAGCGGCAATACGCACAGCGCGAACTCATGGTTACGTTCATGGGCAGGAACCTAGCGGAAACATTCATCCGCCCGATTTACCTGCTCATGCACTACTTTATGCGGACCTATTCCAACGCACCGCTAGAGCTAAAGATGGCTGGCGAGTGGACAAGCGTTGATCCTACGCAATGGCGCGCACGACAGCGATGCAGCGTGAAAGCTGGCCTATCCGCAGGGGAGCGCACACATATGCAGCGCACCTTGCAGCAGCTTCTCAGCTTCCAGCTACAAGCGATCCAAGCAGGGCAAAACGGCGTCCTTGCGGATATTTCCACCGTCTACAATACGGTCATGGATTGGTGCAATTTTGCTGGCCTAGACAATGGCGACAGCTACGTAATCAACCCGAAATCACAGGCGGCACAGCAGGCGGCGCAGCAGAACGTGCAAGCGCAGCAGCAGCAAGCACAGGCGCAGCAACAAGCGCAGCAGCAGCTTATTCAACTCCAGATGCAGCTTGAAATGGCGAAGCTCCAGCAGGCGGCGAAGGAAGCCGACGACGAGCTTTCCTACAAGTATTGGAGTGACCGCCTGCAATCCGAAACCAAAGAAGCGGAGATTGTCGCTAAGGGCATCACCGATCTGAACAAGGTGCAGCTAGAGGGGCAGCAACGTGAAGCTCAACAAGCAAGAACAAACGGCGCTGCAGAACGCGCTACCAACGCTGGAGAAAATACGTGATGACTACCGACGAAGGACTTTTGAAGAGTGGCTCAACTGCGCAGACCCCGCAGACGCAGAGCGCATCCGAGAACGAGCAAACGCAGTCGAAACCGCATTCCGAGAATGCTTCTTCGAAGCTGAGTAAGTCGGAAAAGCTTGAACAGATCAACAAGCTTCTCTCACCTAATGAGGGAACCGACGCCACTCAGAACACAGGGCAACACGCCGCTGATCCTGCATCTAGCGGCGATGGTGCCGCCGCATCCGGTGAAGCCAGCGCACCAGAAAGCGGCGGCACCATGTCTATCAAGGAGCTGGCTACCCAACTAGGGACCACTCCTAAGAAACTGTATGAGAGCCTAGAGATTGGCCTAGGCGACGGGGAGACCATCACGCTCTCCGAAATGAAAAGCCAATACAAAGGCCAGCACGAGGCCACGCGCGATATTGTAGAGCGCGAAAACCAGCTTTCGGCGCAACACGCGCAAACGCTGGAAAATCTACAGCTTCTCAACTCTGTCTATGACGACTTGAAAGGCAAACTATCCCCTGAAACGCTCCAGCAGCTACAAGAACGCACAAACACAGCAGAAGCGAAAGAGCGGGCGCTCATGGTACAAGCCATGCCCGAACTCACAGACCCCGCGAAGCTGGATACGTTCCGAAACGATGTAGCGGAAACAATGGCGCAATTCGGCTTCAAGCCACATGAACTCGTTATTCGTGACCACCGCATCGCCCTAGCGATCAAGGAGCTAATCAGCACCAAGAGGCAGCTAAAAGCCCTCATGGAGTTTGAACCTACCAAGACGCCGCCGCGCTCTCAGAAGCCGCAAGGCAAACGCGTCAAGCCAAGCCGTACAGCAGACCTGCTCAACAAAGCCCGCGCTGGCAGCAACAAAGACAAAGCCGCCGCCGTGGACGCAATCTTGAAAGGGCATTGATATGCCAAACCCGTCTACACATACGGACTTTAGCTCCGTCGATTTCAACGGCACGATCCACGAAGACGTGATGAATGCTATCTGGGACATCTCTGATTTCCCGCTCCCGCTCATGGATATGGTCGGCTCCGGCTCTGCGGATAACCACTACCACGAATGGGTTGAGGACGCCTTGGCCGATCCTTCTGTAGCGTGGGTTGCAGATGGCGCAGACAGCGATCAGGACAACACCTCTTTGGGTGTTCGTCTGGGCAATCACACTGGTATCCAGACCCGCGAAGTGAAGGTTTCGCAGGCCGCACAGGACGCCGACTCCATTGGTTCGATTGGCTCACTCGGTTATCAGGTGATGCAGCGTCAGAAAGAACTGCGCCGCAACTTCGAAGCCGCGTTTCTTGGTATCCAAGGCAACGTCGCAGATAGCGGCGATGGCGTCACTCCCGGCAATCCCGCTGGGCTTGCTGCACAGCTTACGCAGTACGATACAGGTTCCGGTGCGACTGGTGGCGGTTTCAGCGGCGGTACTTGGACTGCGATTACCCCCGGTTCCGGTGTAGCGCTGACGCTGACCATGATCCAAGACGCGCTTGAAGCCGCCTACAACGATGGGGCGCAGCCTTCTGCACTCATGTCGGTCCCGGCGATCATCAAGAACCTGTCTCAGTACATGTTCACCAGCGACAGCCGTATCGCAACGCTGACCCGCGAAACGCAGGGCGTCGGTAAAGGTGGCGCAGCCGCAGCAATGAGCAGCGTCAACGTGCTTATCTCGGATTTTGGCATGACGATTGATTTTGTGCCGAACCGCTTGCAGCAGACCTACACCGACACCGATGGCACACCAGCACCAGCCGCCGCCGTGTTCCTGTTGGACCCGTCCTACCTGAGCATTGATTGGCTTACGGGTTTTACCGTCGATCCGCTGGCGAAGACTGGTCTGGCCGATAAGCGCTTGATGCACGCAAATGGCACTATTTGCGCTCTCAACCGCGATGCTGGCCGCGTCCTTCTGGATATCGACCCTGCCCAAGCAGTGACTACCTAATTGGGGAACCAGTATGGCAAAGTTTCCATGCCCATACGTCGCAAAAGGAAGTCGTGCGCTAACGCGCACGGCTTTCAATGAAGGCGTTCAAGTACCTAACGCCGAGTTTGACAAGCTCGCCGCTAAAAACCCCGCTCTCAAATCCAAGAACCGTCAAGAGCGCTCAGAAGCGCTTAAGAAGGAAATTCTTACAGGCGAACTCCAAAAGTATCGGGTGCGGTGACATGACTTACGATGAATTTAAAACCTATCTCGCTACTTTCCTTTGGAAAGATAACGATCAAGTGTTGATTGATAATCTGGATAGCTTGATCCAGATGGCCGACGCGGAATTGAACCAGCTATTCAAGGTGCAGCAGCGCCTTAAGACCGCGACTATTTCAGTCGATAACCAAGACTTCGAATTGCCCTCAGATTACCGCAGTATCCGCGATCTGACCCGCCTCACCAATGTTGCCGAAACCTACGGTTATGTGCCGCCTACGGAACTCTACAAAAACCGCGTCAACGCTCCCCAATTAGGGAGCCGCCCGGTTTATTCGCTGGTGGGTTCTACGCTCCTTCTGAGCGGTGATTACACCACTCCGACAGCTTTCCAGATCGTCTACTATGACAAAATCCCTGACTACCAAGACACCGACGCCAGTTGGGTAGCTGACGATTTTCTGAACCTCTACGTCTACGCCGTATTGCGCCAAACGGTCATGTTCCTACGAGAAGACGAGCGCCTACCGCTTTGGAACAGCCTATTTACCGACGCTCTGAAAGTAGCGTTGCAAGAGGACGCGCACGAGCGCGCAAGGGGCGTCATCAACAACCCGCGTGGCCGCGTCTTAGCGAGTAGGAGATAACAATGGCACTTATCCGACATAAGCAGCGATCATTGACCGCGCTCACGCCGCATAATGCGAATGCTCAGTATTTGGTGCCGAACCGCCGCAAGATCACTGCAAACACAATCACAGCAGACGGGGCGGCGTTACCTGATCCTGTGCCAGATGGATACTCAATCCGACTGACGTACTACGCAAACAACGTAGAGATTGATCACGGCTTCTTATCCGTAGGTGAGACAGCTTTGGCGACAGCACTTGCGAACCTAGCAACAGCGGCGGAAACAGAAGCGGCTACTGAGACTGCTACCGTATCTGCGCCTGATATCGTGCTTACAGGCGCTATCGGATACTTCCTAGCTGACGCTACGCTTACAGAGATTTTGCCACTCGTTTACGGACCATTCTCTACAGTTACAGGCGTCACCTATTGGTTACGAGCTGGCGTCTGGACAATCGGGTTTGATATTGATGCTGACCCTGATCCTGACTTGTTTGTACCGCTGGCGACTTTCCTAGCCTCAGCTATCGGCCCGGTAACGCGCCAACAAGTCACAGAACAAGCCCAACAACTCGGATGGGAGGAATAACTATGTCTATTGGTGGTAGCGCTTCAAAAGGTAACTCCTACGGTTACAGCAACCGTGACGCCTTGAACTATAACCAGAGCACAGGCGGTTCCTATATCGACCCGAACCAGCAGCCGTTCTTGAACCAGCTACGCGAAATGTCGCTTGGACGGTATAGCTCAGCACAGCCTGTCATCGACGCTGCAGGCGGCGCTGCGCAAGATACCGCACAACAGGCGCTTACGAACCTACAGGGACTAGGGAACCCGAATGAGGTAGTAGGCGCTCAGTTGACGGGATTGCGTAGCGGTCTGGACGACATTTACGCGCAAGGGCGCGGTCAAATTGGCGACAATGCTATAAGCGCTGGTGCTTTCGGCGGTGCGCGTCACGGCCTGACAGAAGCCGCTTTGGGCGGCGAAATCGGCAAAGCGTACACACAAGGTTACGGCGATATCATGGCTAACGCTCAGCGTCAGTCGATCAACGCTAACACCGCTGCAATGGCAGGAGCGCCGCAACTACTCAACACCGCTATTCAGTCGCAATTCGCGCCGCTGCAAGCGCTGCAAGGGCTGTTGGGCGATCCTACGATCCTGCAATCACAGCAGTCAGAGGGTATCGGTATCGACACCGCGCGCGGCGAGAACTGGTCGAACGAAAAAAGCGCACGGTTCGGTTTCGGATACAAGTAATCCCTAATTGGGGAAGGAGCGAACATGGTACTCCCAATCTTAGCAGGTATCCTAGCCGCAGGCTTAGGCTCACAAGCCTTGGTTCACGGCTACGCGATCCCTGAATACCACCGCCGCCGTGGTAAGAAAGCAGGCGGTATTCTGGATGAGCTAGACCCCAACGCCAACATTGATCAGAAGCGCGAAGCGCTTATGCGCGGCGGTTTGCTGACCCCTGAGACATTCGCCAATATCGGTTTTGAGGACGCCGCCAGCAGCCGCGATTTCTTCGAAGAAATGCAGCGTATGAACCAGCAGTATGACCTTATGAACCGCAACGCAGAAGTAGACCGCGCGTGGCGTTCCGGTGAAGCAGAAGCGAACCGCCAACATCAATCTACCGAAAACATGCTAGATCGTGACGACAAGCGCGCTACCTACGACGCCGATCAATGGCGCAAGAACGACGAGACATTCTGGGCCACGCAGACCGCGCTAGAAGAAGCGGTAGCGCCGTTTAACAACAACATCGAAATGCGTAATCGCGCTCTCGAAATTGTAGACGTCTTGAACGAACAAGGTAAAGTTGGCGGCGTTCTCGCTCCAGAGCAGCGCAATGCGCTCTTGTTCGAACTGAGCGAAATCGACGACCAACTTTTCTACGAGTACAAGCGTCAAGTGTACGGCGAAGCTGAGCCGCCCCCGGCTGTTTTGCAGCAGTTGCGTGAAGCGTATCCGACTTTCACAGACCAACCGCGCCGCCGCTGGAATGAAACCGCCGAACAGTACCGCCGCCGCAGTCGAGACGACGCGCAGACAGTACAAGAGGAACTCGAAAAAGCGGGTTCCGTTGTTGAGCGGCTTAACCGTGGCTACGGCGAAACACAGTGGACTATCGACAATCCAGATAGGTTCGTTGTCGCGCCGTATGCAGGCGGCGTATCTGACGACGATGTAATTGAGGACTAAGCCATGAGAACAGGACGCACTAAAGACGGGCGCTACGTCATTCGACCTGTTGGCGCTCCCGGTTGGGTAGAAGTCTCGAAAGAGGAATACGAGGCCGCTAAAGCAGGGCCGATTGAGGCGCTAGGGCGTGGCGCTGTTGAAGGCGTCAAAGACCTTGTAGGCGGCGCTATGCGGCTTGCAGGCGGTATTGGCTCCACTGGCACAGCGGCAATCCCACGCGAAGGCGACATGAGCCTAGAAGACGCCGCGCGTATCGCCGCAACTGCGCCGGATCAAGGGAACATCACTCAGGCGGGTGAGCGTCTACGTACCAACAATGACCCTACGCAGCGCGGCCTACGCGAAGCGCAGCCTGTCACGAGTGCGGTAGGGGAGTTACTTCCTGAACTTGCCGCAGGTGGTTTTGGCAGGGGGATCAAGACCGCAGTTGGTATCGACGCGGCGCTTGGAGCTATGCGCGATCCCGATAACCCAATTAGGGGAGCGGCGATTGGTGGCACTATCGGCGGTGCCGCCAACTTGGGCGTTTCTGCTGCTGCTAAAGCTGCAAGAGCGACATCACCGGGAGTACGTAAGGGCGTAGAAATGGCGCGCGCTATCACGACAAGAAGCCGCCGTACTGATAGCGTCAACGCTCAGCGCGTAGCAGACCCCACGTTTGAGCGCACCGCGCGGGAACTGGAAGGGTTTATCACGCCAGAGCGCGCCAAAGAGCTAGGGTTCCGACTGACACCGGGAGAAACCCGCGCTCTAAACGCCACCAGCGCAGACGAACTCGCCGCAGCAAACCGCGCGCGTGACCGCGAAGACCTTATCTCCAGCACTCAGATCACAGGGACGCCATTTCAAGGGAGCGATCTTGTCAGCAGGTGGTCACGCGACGATCACCGCCAAGCGTTCACCAGCTACATCGGTGATATTCTGGATGAACCTAACGTAGATACGCTCACAAACCGCCGCCTTGGGCAGTTGCTCGAAGAAACGCAACAAGTCTTCAAAGAGAACATTGACGAGCTAGACGCGCCTATTCCAGCAGGTACGCTTATTGACGATGTAGCGGACATGGCAGAGCAAATCGGCCCTACTGGTGAGGCGCAGCTAGCCAAGCTCGCCAAAGACGTTGAGAGCCTTACTAAAAACGGCGAACTGGATAAGCAAGCTACTACGTCGCTTATGAACTTGCTGGAGAAGCGCACTAAGACCGCCTTTGACGCTGGCAACTACGAACTTGGCAGCGCCTACAGCGCCGTGCGAACCACGCTCAATGACGCTATCGTAGCGGTAGCAGAGAAGGTGCGACCGGGCGCGGCGGTAGAGCTTAAGCAGGCGCGCAAAAAGTACGGGATCATCAAGTCGCTACAGCGTGGCCGCGCGGTTGATCCCGGCGGCATTATCAACCCGTCTACGTTCCGCAACAACTACGCCAAGACACATAGGCGCTACGCAAGCGGCAAGGATACGAGCGAGTTTGCACAAGTGCTGGACACGGTAACGTATTTGAATAGCCGCCGCACTGGTGACAGCGGCACAGCGGCGCGGTTGGCGGCTAAAGCGGTAGGTAGCGCTCCTGCACTTGCAGCAGGTGGTGGAGCCGCCGCAGCAGGCTACGACGCGATCTTTGGTAGATGAGTATCACCGCTTCCCTAATTGGGTATAAGGACGCGATTGAAGCGGCGCTGTCCCATGCGGACTACTCGCATAGCTTCGATGACATTGTGCGCGGCGTTCTTACTGGACAGCTGCATTTTTATCCTAGCGGAAACGATTTCGCCATAATGGAAATCCAGCAGTACCCGCGCTTCAATGCCTATCATTGCTTTCTAGCAGGCGGCACTACTGACGCCCTGCTAGAGTTGCAGGAGATTATCACACAGAACGCAAAAGCATTGAATTGTGATCGTCTCACCTTCACCGGGCGCAGAGGGTTTCTACGACGCTTGAAGGACAGCGGTTGGGAAGAGCAGGCGGTGCATATGACTTACCCAATTGGGTGATTGAGATAGCATGCGGGCGCTGGGGGGCGTCGCGCAGGTGTGAGGGGTACGGTAGGCTTTTCCTAATTGGGCCGTTGACCGTACCCCCCTTCAATTCTGCTACTGCTCTAACACAGTAGTGAGCATTATTAGCAGCATCATTACCGTAGCAATTGCGCTGATTACGTTACTCACTTCTGCGAGTGTGTTTAAGTCCATAGTGACTCCTTTTGTCGCATTGACTTGCGTATGGCCCTCCCATTGGCGTACCACTATATATTGATTCGTTCATACGTCTAGACGTTCGGCGCAAATTGCCGAGCCTACACCATAAGGCGAGTGAGGTGAGCGATGTTCTACCCTAATTAGGGAACGTCTATAACGCGTTATAAGATTGCCCTCGCACGGCCTTGCGAGTTTTCTAGAAGGGGTCAGATCATCAGGTGAGCCGGACCCCCCTGAAATCGCCGGAGATCGAGCGGTTGCCCCCTTTCCGACCCGGTTGCTCGGTCGGTTTTTCGGTCCCGGCCACCTATCCTCTTATAACGCGTTAGAACTATTCCCTAACTTGGGGAACGGACCTTAGCCAACACTTCTTCGGCGGTGACGTGCGTGTATCGCTTCAAGGTTTCCCACCGCTTGTGGCCTGTAATCAGCGCCACATGTGGAACCTGCCACCCCGCCGCGAACAATCTAGAGATACCTTCATGCCGCAAGTCGTGCACATGTAGATCGTCTAACCCCGCCGCCGCCGCCGCAGATTGGATAGCGTCATACACCCGTGCTTGTGAGAACGGGAACGGTCGCAGCGTATCGCCGCGCAAGCGGCGTTCCATGATTTCAGCAGAGCGCCCTACGAGCGGAACGCGATCTATGCGGTGCCGCTTAGTTGGGTCTTTCCTATCGCGGATTGTGATAATACCGCCTTCGATATCATCCCTAGTTAGGGCGCACATTTCACCGGAGCGGATAGGCGTATCTATCAAGAACGCCACCACGTCAGACGGAACAAGATTGCTGACCCAATGCTCCACAAGCGCCGCTTCCTCTTCTGGCGTTATCCTACGGTCGCGCTCTTCTGGTTTCGATAAATGCCCTGTTTTCTCCAATGCCTTCTGCGCATCTTTGACAGCCTCAGAAGGTACTATCATACCCCACCCTATACGAGCGTGGCGCAACGCTCCTGCAAGGGTTTGCAGCACAACCCGACAGGTACTTGCGCTATAAAGCTCAGTTGTCGTCACCACCTTCTTGATACTCGCAAGCGTCAATTCGTCTACGCGCATGTCGCCAAATAGCTCAGCCGTTCGGCGTACCATATTGCTCTTGGTTTCAGACCAGTTGCCGCTATCCTCTTGGCGATACTTCTCTAGCAACTCCGCTACCGACATGCGGCTAGCGTCGTCTTGTGTGGCTTCACCTTCGAAGATTTTACGCTCTTCCTCAGCCGCCCAACGCTGCGCCAAAGTCTTGTTAGGGAACGTCCTAGAGCGGCGTACACCTTGCCGCGCTACTAGTGCTCTCCAACCGCTCTTAACCTTGAGGTATGACGCCATGTGAGTAAATCCTGAGTAAATTTAGAGTAATTCACGCTATATCAATGTAATCCATGTAATGCAAATAGTCAGTAAAATAAGGACTTTCAGCACTTTTACTCAGGTGGCGAAGTTAGCGAAAGGTAAACGCGACTCTACAAAAGTGCCATGAAGGCGGGCCATGCGGCGGGATCGGCGGCGGTCTTGTCCCGGCAGAACGCATTGCAAAAACCAAAGCGTCGACCTTGCAATTCCATAACATGCGTCACCGGGCGCCCGGAATAGGGGCAGGTGGCGTTTTCAGCGCCAAGGCCTTCTACCACTGTCGCCGTGAGGGGGGCTGGACCGGGCCAGGGGCGTGTTTCAAACGGTTTCGCATACCGGGTCAGGGTTGCGCCATGCACAAGGCCCATGGCCCGCCAACGCCGGAATGCGTCGTCGTTCAGGTGGGCGTCGACATAGGCTTGGGCCGGGGCGCCCACGGGCAGGCTGTAACCGGCAATCCGGGCCGCGACGGGAGCAAAGAACGCATCCGCCGCCGTGTAGGCGCCAAAAAGCCACGGGCCATCACTTTCGCAGGAGGCACGTGCGTGGTCCCAGATGGTTTCCAGCCGGTCGAGATCGGCGAGAACCGCGTCGGAGGGCTGTGTGTCGACAAAGCTCTGGCGCAGGTTCATCGGGCAGTCATTGCGCAGGGCTCCGAAACCGGCATGCATCTCGGCGGCAAGCGTGCGCGCGGTGGCGCGCGCACGGGGATCGGCGGGCCAGATCCCGGCTTCGGGATGGCGGCTGGCGAGTTCCTCGGCGATAGCGAGGCTTTCGGAGACGATCGCGCCTTCGGGGGTGATCATCGTGGGAACCGTGCGCGCCGGGGCATGTCGGGCCAGTTGCTCGGCCACGGATTGTTGCGAGAAATCAAGCATCTGCGACGTGCGCGCAATGCCAAATTTTTCAAAAAGGAGCCAGCCACGCAAGCTCCACGAGGAATAGGCGTAATCGCCGAGAAGAAGCTGATATGTCATGCAGCGAGGCTAGCAAGACATGGTTAATCGCCAAAGACAAAGGTTTTGACGATGATCATCACGGAATGTGATTGATATGCCCCAGCGTCCAGCCGTCCGGGCGGATGGAGATCGACGTGACCGACAGATTGTCGATTCTGTGAGAGAAGGCTTCCGATGCGGTCAATTGTTCGGCGCGCTGGATCTGGGTCAGGATCGCGCCGAAATGGGCCACGGCAATGAGGTTGCGCCCCTGATGTGCGGCGATCAGGCGGTCGATCGCGGCGTCGACGCGCGCGCTGGTCTCGTTCCAGCTTTCTCCACCTGGCGGGCGCACGTCGCCGGGGTTTTCCCAGTAGGCGCGGATGCGATGGGGATCTGCGGCTTCAATTTCTTGGAATGTTTTCAGCTCCCAGTCGCCAAAGTGGATTTCGCGCAAATCCGGGTCATGGGGCAGGCGCGGGCGGTCCTGCTGGATGGCGTCTGCGGTGGCGCTGGCGCGGCTGAGGTCGGAGCTGATCACCGTGCCGTCGCGGGGCAGAAATTCGCAGAGCCGCGCGATGGCCGCAGTGTCTGACAGGTCGGCCGGCAGATCGGACCAGCCGACCATGGACTTGGCGTGGGTGGGGCCGTGGCGGACAAGGTAAAGCGTGGTCATGAAAAGGCGCCTTTGAGGGTTATCGGAAGGCCCGCGACGACCAGAGCAACAAGATCGGCACGGGCGGCGATCTGTTGGTTGAGCTTGCCTTGTGCGTCTCGAAACCGCCGCGCCAGCGCGTTGTCGGGCACGACATCAAGGCCGACTTCGTTGGACACGACAACGACCCGCCCAAGGCAGTTTTCAAGTGCCAACAAAAGCGATTGGGTTTCCAGTTCCAGATCGGAGTCGGCCAGCAAGTGATTGGAGAGCCACATAGTTGCGCAATCCAGCAAGACCACTTCGTCCTGCGCGACCTCGGCCAAGGCGTCCGCTGCTCCAAGGGCGGTTTCAACCGTGCGCCACTGATCGCCGCGCATGGCGAGATGGGCGGCGATCTTGTTGCGCATCTCGTCGTCAAACGCCTGTGCCGTGGCGACATAGACTCGCGGTGCGCCCGAGTTGACCACGAGGGTTTCCGCGAAGGCGGATTTGCCCGAGGACGCCCCGCCAAGGATCAGTGAGAGTTTTGCAAGCATCGGCTTCCTGTTGCCTGTTTCCTAAGGGAGACTGCGCAAATTCGTGAAGGAGCGCAAGCGGTGGCGCGGGTTGAAACGGGCCTACCGGGATGGCATTTGTGAGACCATGAGAACTGTTCTGGCCCTGACCCTGATTGCCGCGCCGCTATATGCGGAAGAGATTACCCCGGATCGTCTGGCAAGTTTTGCCGACCGGGATGTGATTTTCCTTGGCGAGTTGCACGACAACCCGCATCACCATGCCAATCAGGCAGAGGGTGTGAAAGCCTTGCACCCTGCGGCGGTGGTTTATGAGATGCTGACGTCCCAGAAGGCGGCGCTTGTTACTTCGGATTTGCTTCAAGATGCTGAAAAGATGGTAGAAACTCTTGAATGGGCGACAAGCGGTTGGCCGGATTTCGCGATGTATTATCCGGTGTTTCAAGCCGGGGGCAGGGCGGCTGTCTACGGCGCACAGGTGCCACGTGACGTGGCGCGGGCTGCGGTTATGGGCGATGGCGTAGCCGCACGGTTCGGCGATGACGCCGCCCTGTTCGGCCTGACCGCCCCCTTGCCCGAGGCGCAGCAAGCGGCGCGCGAGGCATTGCAGAAGGCCGCGCATTGCGATGCTTTACCCGAGACGATGTTGCCGGGCATGGTCATGGTTCAGCGGCTGCGCGATGCGACGCTGGCCCGTGCAGTGACGCAGGCGCTGGAAGAAACGGGTGGGCCGGTTGTGGTGATCACCGGAAATGGTCATGCGCGGACCGATTGGGGGGCGCCAGCCCTGTTGCCTGACACGCTGGATGTGGTGTCTGTGGCCCAATTGGAAATCGCGCCCGATCCCGGACAGCCCCATGATTTCTGGATCATTACGGACCCCGCCGAGCGTGAAGACCCCTGCAAGGCGTTTCAGTAGCGCAAGCTTGCTTGTGTCGGGGCGCGCCGCAGCCTAAGTTTGGGGCGGTTTGGCTTTGGAGGGCCGCAAATTGCTGACAGACAAGCGGATTTTGCTGATCATTGGCGGGGGGATCGCCGCCTTCAAATCGCTGGACCTGATCCGGCGGCTGCGGGAACGCGGCGCGTGGGTAACACCGGTTCTGACCCGCGCAGGTGAGGAATTTGTCACGCCCCTGTCGGTGTCGTCTCTCGCGGGTGAAAAGGTTTATCGTGACTTGTTCGACCTGACGGACGAGGCCGAAATGGGCCATATCCAGCTGTCGCGTTCGGCGGATTTGATTGTCGTTGCGCCAGCCACGGCGGACCTGATGGCGAAAATGGCAAACGGCATGGCGAACGACCTTGCCTCCACGTTGTTGCTGGCCACGGATACGCCGGTTCTGATCGCGCCGGCGATGAATGTGCGGATGTGGGAACACCCGGCAACGCGGCGCAACGTGTCGCGCCTTCGCGGTGACGGGATTTCTGTTGTGGGTCCGAATGAAGGGGACATGGCCTGTGGTGAGTTTGGACCGGGGCGCATGTCTGAACCGCTGGAGATCGTGGCAGCGATTGAAACAGCGCTGGCGGAAGGGCCGCTGACCGGGCGGCGGGTGTTGGTGACATCCGGGCCGACCCACGAGCCGATTGACCCGGTGCGCTATATCGCGAACCGGTCATCCGGGGCGCAGGGCACGGCGATTGCGCGCGCGCTGGCCGTGATGGGGGCCGATGTTGTCTTTGTCACGGGACCGGCAGATGCAGAGCGCCCGGAAGGGGTGCATGTTGTCGAGGTGCAGACCGCTGCAGAGATGCTCCAAGCGGTGCAGGCGGTATTGCCGGTTGATGCGGCAGTGTTCGCGGCCGCTGTTGCGGATTGGCGGGTGGCCAGCGCGTCGGACAGCAAGATCAAGAAGGACAAGGGCCAGATTCCGAGCATGGAATTTGCCGAGAACCCTGACATCCTTGCCACCGTGAGTCAGATGACGGAGGGACGGCCCCGCCTTGTGGTCGGGTTCGCGGCCGAGACGGATGATGTGATTGCCAATGCCACGGCCAAACGGTTGCGCAAGGGGTGCGACTGGATCGTGGCCAATGACGTGAGCCCGGAGACGGGGATCATGGGCGGGTCCGAAAACGCGGTGACGCTGATCACCGAGGACGGCGCCGAGAGCTGGCCGCGCATGGGTAAGGACGAGGTGGCGCATCAACTGGCGGTCCGGATCGCGGCCGCGCTGGGGTAAGTCTTTGAAAGACATGGGAGACGTGACATGAGCGCTGTGCCGATCAAGCTGGCCTGGCTGGAGGGGGCGGATCGTGACGTGCCGCTGCCCGGCTACGAGACCAAGGGCGCGGCGGGGGCGGATGTGCGCGCGAATTTCCCGCCAGATCAGCGCTCTGGCGTTATTCTGGAGCCGGGCGGGCGCGCGTTGATCCCGACTGGGCTTCGCATGGAGATTCCCGAAGGTTACGAAGTGCAGGTGCGGCCGCGGTCCGGGCTGGCGCTCAAGTACGGGGTCACCCTGCTCAACACGCCCGGCACGATCGACAGCGACTATCGCGGACCGCTTGGCTTGATCGTGCTCAATGCGGGGGACGCGCCGTTTCATGTCGAACACGGTATGCGCATGGCGCAACTGGTGGTGGCACCGGTGGTGCGGGGAGATTTCACCATGGCAGAAGCGCTTGGCGAGACCGCGCGTGGTACGGGCGGATTTGGCTCGACCGGGGTGAGCTGATGCTTCTGGTTCTTGGATTGGCCGCATTCCTTTGGGGGATTGGCGCGTTGATGGGCGCGCCCAAACACGCGCGCTGGATGATGATCGGTGTGCTTTATGTCGCCGTATTGGGCGTGCAGGCCGCGATGCCGCAAGCCAGTTCGCTGCGCAGTGCCACTGGGGGCAGTCTTGCATTATGGTTGATGATCGGCGGGGCCGTGGCGGCGATCCTGATCTATCGGCAGGGATTGCGGGCCTTGCGTCGTCGCGCGCAGCCTGACGCTGCGGAAACGCCGGCTGGCCCCTTTTCCGACACGGAGCTCAATCGCTATGCGCGCCATATCGTGCTGCGGGAAATGGGCGGGCTTGGTCAGAAAAAACTGAAGGATGCCAAGGTTTTGGTGATTGGCGCAGGGGGGCTCGGTTCACCTGCTCTGCTTTATCTCGCGGCCGCAGGTGTCGGCACGATCGGCATCGTGGATGACGACGAGGTCGACAATTCGAACCTGCAGCGGCAGGTCATTCATTGCGACGATGCGATTGGCACGCCCAAGGTGTTTTCGGCCCGCGAGGCAATGATTGCGCAGAACCCCTTTGTCGAGGTCCGGCCCTATCATCGCCGATTGGCCGAGGATGAGGCCGGGGCGTTGATCGCGGAATACGATCTGGTGCTGGACGGAACCGACAATTTCGACACGCGTTATCTGGTGAACCGCGTGTGCGTGGAGCAGGGCGTGCCCTTGATTTCCGGGGCTTTGTCGCAATGGGAAGGGCAATTGAGCGTTTTTGATCCGGCTTCGGGAGCCCCTTGTTATCAGTGCATTTTCCCGGAAGCCCCGGCCGCGGGGCTGGCGCCGAGCTGTGCCGAGGCGGGGGTGATCGGGCCGTTGCCGGGCGTGGTGGGCACGATGATGGCGGTTGAGGCAATCAAGGTAATCACCGGGGCCGGGGCGGCGCTCAGGGGCGAGATGATGATCTATGACGCGCTTTGGGGCGAAACCCGCAAGATCGGGCTGAGGCGGCGCGAGGATTGCCCGGTCTGTGGCGCGGAAAAAGGCCGTTTGGCGGCGTCGGTATAACGTCGGTATCCTGTCGGTATTGCATCGGTGATCAAATTCGCAGACGGACGATTGCGGCTCGTGCGGGTCGTGCTTAGGTTGGCGTCAAAGGAGTTTGATGCATGACCAACCCGCTTTTGTCCGACTGGACGACCCCGTTTCAACTGGCACCATTTTCAGCGATTTCGGACGAGGATTTTGCGCCTGCCTTTGAAGAGGCGCTGAGCGCGCACAAGGCCGAGATTGCGGCGATTTCCGACAATCCCGAACCACCGACATTCGCCAACACGGTAGAGGCGCTGGAGGCAGCGGGCGTGGCGTTGGACAAGGTATTGTCGGTGTTCTTCACCGTGGCGGGTGCAGACAGCAATCCGGCACGGCAGGCATTGCAGCGGGAATTTTCGCCGAAACTGGCGCAGCATTCGGCGGAAATCGCCTCCAACAAGGCTTTGTTCGCGCGAATTGCCGAGGTCTGGGAGGCGCGTGATGGGCTGGATCTGACCGACGAGCAGGCGCGGGTGCTGATGCTGACCCATCGCGGCTTCGTGCGCGGGGGCGCGGCGCTGACCGGGGATCAGGACGCGCGGATGCAGGAAATCAAGGGGCGGCTGGCGGTGTTGGGCACCGAGTTCACCCAGAACCTGTTGGCGGATGAGCGCGAGTGGTTCATGGAACTGACGGAGGCCGATCTTGAGGGGCTGCCTGGCTTCGTGGTGGATTCGGCGCGTTCAGCCGGAGAGGAAAAGGGCGCGGGCGGTCCTGTGGTGACACTGTCACGGTCGCTGATCGTGCCGTTCCTGCAGTTCTCGCCGCGCCGTGATTTGCGGGAAAAGGCGTTTCAGGCTTGGGGGGCTCGGGGCGCCAATGGGGGCGAGACCGACAACCGGGCGATTGCGGCGGAGATTCTGGCGCTGCGCGAGGAGCGGGCCAAGCTTTTGGGCTATGACACGTTTGCCGACTACAAGCTGGAAACCGAGATGGCCAAGACGCCCGGCGCGGTGCGGGACCTGTTGATGGCGGTCTGGGAACCTGCCAAGGCGCGGGCCGAGGCGGATGCGGCCGTGTTGACCGAGATGATGCAGGCGGACGGAGTGAACGGGCCGCTGGAGCCGTGGGACTGGCGTTACTATGCGGAGAAGCGGCGCAAGGCGGAGCATGATCTGGATGAGGCGACGCTGAAGCCGTATCTGCAACTCGACCGGATGATCGAGGCGGCGTTTGCCTGTGCAAACCGGCTGTTTGGTCTGGAGTTCACACCGCTGGATGTGCCGCTGTATCACCCCGATTGCCGGGCGTGGGAGGTGACGCGGGAGGGCGCCCATGTGGCGGTATTCATTGGGGATTACTTTGCGCGCGGGTCGAAGCGGTCGGGCGCGTGGTGTTCGGCTATGCGGGGGCAGGCGAAATTTCCCGAAACACAAGCGCCGGTGGTGATCAATGTCTGCAATTTTGCAAAGGGCGAACCGGCGCTCTTGAGCTATGACGATGCGCGCACGCTGTTTCATGAGTTCGGTCATGCGCTGCACCAGATGCTGAGCGATGTGACCTATGAAAGCGTTTCGGGCACGTCGGTGGCGCGCGATTTCGTGGAGCTGCCCAGCCAACTTTATGAGCATTGGCTGGAGGTGCCGGAGGTGCTGGCCGAGTTCGCGACCCATGCGGAAACCGGCGAAACGATGCCGCAGGAGATGCTGGAAAAGGTGTTGGGGGCGGCGAATTTCGACATGGGGTTCCAGACGGTCGAATACGTGGCTTCGGCGCTGGTGGACCTTGCGTTTCATGAGGGTGCAGCGCCTGCCGATCCGATGGCGAAACAGGCAGAGGTGCTGGAAGCGTTGGGGATGCCGCGTGCGATCACCATGCGCCACGCCACGCCGCATTTCGCGCATGTTTTTGCCGGGGACGGGTATTCGAGCGGGTATTACAGCTACATGTGGTCCGAGGTGATGGATGCGGATGCGTTCGAGGCCTTTACCGAGGCCGGGGATGCCTTTGATGCGGAAACGGCGCAGGCGTTGGAGGCGCATATCCTGTCGAACGGTGGGTCTGTCGAGGCGGATGATTTGTACGTGCGGTTCCGGGGACGGCTGCCGGGTGTGGAGGCCTTGCTGAAGGGGCGGGGCCTGGCGGCCTGAGGGGCTCTCCCGCCCGGTCTGGATTGCATCGAAGATGCAAGCGGCCCGGTTGGGCGTGGCTCAGCAAAGCTGAGCCTGGGAGGGGGCGCTGCCCCCATCGCGGCAAGCCGCGATTCCCCCGGGATATTTGAGGCAAAAGGAAGACAGGGAGGGCGGGCGTGATCGGCGATCAGGTTTGCGGTTTGCCTTTCGACATCCGCAGCTGAGGGGCACCGTCGTGCCATGTGCCGTGGATCAGGCGGCCCGGGGCGGCGCATTCGGGGAAATCGTCCTGCCAGTCGCGGAAGCGGTCGTTGGTGACGACGGGGGCGTCCATGTCGCGGGCGGCCTGCAGGAGGAAGCCATCGGCGGGCTGGCCCTTGGGCGAGACCATGATTTGTTCGTCCTTCAGACCAAGGACCCCGGCGAGGGTGGCTTCGTTCATGTAGCGGTCGGTGATCTTGTAGCCGACATTGGCGTCGAAGATCACGCCGACCTCATAGCCGTGATCGGTGAGCGCCCAGGCCACGCTGCGCACCACGGCCAGATCGGCGCCGTCGCCCGCCCAGTGCATGACGTTCGAGCCGTCAATCAGGATGCGCGGGGCGGGGGTGCTGCGGCGGGTGGGTTTGCGGCGAAACGCGGCCCTGGCGAGAAGCAGGACCGCGAGAAGCACCACAGGGGCGAGGAGCAACCACGAGCTGTCCAAGGGGATCAGATCGTCTGGTCATATTCGCCGACGCCGGGTTCGGTGCGGATCACCTCGTTCAGCGCGTCGAAGATGGCGCGCATTTCGGCTTCGCTTTCGGCGCTTTCGCAGACCACGACCAGGTTCGGGGTGTTCGACGAGGCGCGCACCAGGCCCCATGAGCCATTGTCGAGGATGACGCGGGCGCCGTTGACGGTGACGACCTCTTTGATGGCGCGACCGGCGAAGGTTTCGCCCGCTTCGTGTTTCGCCACCAGTTTCGCGACCAGCCGTTCGAGGATGTCGTATTTCTCGGTATCGGCGGCATAGGGGGACATGGTGGGTGTGGACCACGTCTTGGGCAGGGCCTTGCGCAGGTCGGACATGGATTTGTCCGGATTGCGGTCGAGCATTTTGCAGACCTCGACGGCGACGCGCATGCCGCAGTCATAGCCGCGCCCGATGGGTTCGGCGAGGAAGTAGTGGCCGGATTTCTCGAATCCTGCCAGGGCGCCGATTTCCTTGACCCGGCGCTTCATGTGGCTGTGGCCGGTTTTCCAGTAATCGGCGGTGACGCCGTTGGCCTGAAGCTCGGGGTCGGCGGCGAAAAGACCGGTGGATTTCACGTCGGCGACGAAAGTGGCGTTGGGGTAGATCTTGGAGAGATCGCGGGCCATGATCACGCCGACCTTGTCGGCAAAGATCTCTTCACCCTCGTCATCGACCACGCCGCAGCGGTCGCCATCCCCGTCAAAACCGAGTGCCAGGTCGGCGCCTGTGGCCTTGAGTGTGTCGGCCATGTCATGCAGCATGTGCATGTCTTCAGGGTTGGGGTTGTAGTTGGGGAAGGTGTAGTCAAGCTCGGTATGGGAATGCACGACTTCGACGCCGATGCGTTCGAAAATCTCGGGCGCGAAAGCGGCCGCCGTGCCATTGCCGGTGGCGCAAACCACTTTGAGCGGGCGGGACATTTTGAAGTCGCCCACCAGATCGTCGATATAGGCGTCTTTCACGCCTTCGGCGAATTCATAGGCGCCACCGGGTGCTTCTTCAAAATCGCCGTTCAGGACGATGTCGCGCAGTTCGGCCATCTCGTCCGGTCCGTGGGTCAGCGGGCGGTCAAATCCCATTTTGACCCCAGTCCAGCCATTGGGATTGTGCGACGCGGTGACCATGGCCACGGCGGGCACATCGAGGTGGAATTGCGAGAAGTAAGCCATGGGCGAGACTGCCGGGCCGATATCCTTGACCGTGATCCCGGCGCGCATCAGGCCAAGGATCAGCGCATGTTTTATCGACAGAGAATAGTCGCGATAGTCGTTGCCCACGGCGATGACCGGGTCGATGCCGCGCCGACGCATCTGCGTGCCCAGACCCAGGCCCAGTGCGGTCATGCCGGGCAGGTTGATTTCGTCCGGGAACTTCCACCGCGCATCATATTCGCGAAAGCCGGTCGGCTTGATCATCGGATCGCGCAGGAATTCCCAGGTGTTCGGAGCGACGTCGTAAATTGGACGGGTCATTGCAAATAATCTCTTTTATTTGGGGGTCGTTCAAAGGTTGATCGGGTTTGCCTTGGCAAGGCGGTCAAAGGCCATCAGGGTTTCAATCAAAGCAGACATCTGGTCAAGCTGTATCATATTTGGACCGTCTGAGGGCGCGTTATCGGGATCTTCGTGCGTTTCGATGAAAACGGCGGCGATTCCGAGTGAAACGGCAGCACGGGCCATGACAGGCGCAAATTCACGTTGGCCGCCAGAACTGCCGCCCTGGCCGCCGGGCTGTTGCACGGAATGGGTCGCGTCCATCACGACCGGGTAGCCAGTTTGGGCCATGCGGGGCAAAGCCCGCATGTCGGCCACAAGGGTGTTGTAACCAAAAGACGTACCGCGTTCGGTCAGCAGAATGCGGGAGTTGCCGGTGCTTTCGACCTTGGCGACGACATTGTCCATGTCCCAAGGCGCAAGGAACTGCCCCTTTTTCACATTGATCGCGGCCCCGGTTTCGCCGGCTGCCAGAAGAAGATCGGTCTGGCGGCACAGGAATGCTGGGATCTGAAGGATGTCGACGGCTTCAGCCGCGGGGGCGCACTGGGCCTCTGTGTGAACGTCGGTGAGGACAGGCACCCCAATCTCCTTGCGCACGCCTGCAAGAACGGACAGTCCCTCTTCGATGCCAAGGCCGCGTTTGCCCGAAACGGAGGTGCGGTTGGCCTTGTCATAGCTGGCCTTGAAGACGTATTGCGCGCCTGCGGCATCGCACACCTCTTTCATGCGCCCGGCGATCATCTGAGCGTGGTCTGCGCTTTCGAGTTGGCAGGGGCCGGCGATGACCGTGAGCGGGCAGTCATTGCCAACGGTCAGTCCGGCGATATCAACATGTTTCATCTACGAGGACACCTGTTCTCTGAGGATGGACGCGGTCAGCGAAATCATCAGATAGATGCCCGAAAAGATGAGAAAGGCCAAGACGGTGTTTTCGAAGCTGCGCGGATAGGAGGGATCCTGCGAGGCCACCGGTTCCACCGAGGTGGTCAGGTAACGCACCTGACGATTGGCTTCGAGTTCGGTCTGTTTCAAGGTCTGAAGCGCCGATTGCATCAACAGGTCAGCCGTTGCCAGATCAGCCTGGGCCATCTGGATCTGGGCGGTTTGCTGGGCCAGCGAGCTTTCGCCGGCCGTCGCCTCGGTCATCTTGTCGCGCAGCCGTTCAAGCAGGTCCTTGAGGCGGCGCACGTCGCCTTCAACCCCGGCCATGCGGGCGCGGTTGGGGCGGGGGTTGTCCTTGAGCGCGGCCAGTTGCAGTTCTTTTTCCTGGAGCTGGATCTCGACATTGGAAATCTGGTTGCGCAGCGACACGATGAGTCCTTCGGGGTCGAGCACCGAGTTTTCCTGAAGTGCCACAAGGGCGGCCTGAGCAGCGCGGCGGTCATCCTTGGCTTTTTCGAGGCTGAGCCGGGCATCGCGCATCTGGTCTTCGCGTTTGCGTTGCGAGAGGTCGTCGACACGGGTTTCGGCATAGCCGATCAGCGCGCGCGAGAACCCGGCGGAGACAGCCGGGTCGGGGGCCGAAACCTCCATCCGGATCACGCCTTCGGTCGGGTCATAGCCGATCTTCACGTATTTCTTGTAAAGCTTGTACGCCTGTTCATGGCTGGCATTCTGCGGCAGGCGTTGGATCGGGTCGATGGTCGGGTCGGCAAAGACATTCTTGAACCCCTCATCGGCATCCAGACGCACCATCGCATCCTTGGAGGCAAGATAGCTCTGGGTTGCGATACTGTCCTGGTTGGTGGCGAACTGTGTGCCCGACAGCAAGGAACCAAGCCCGGTGCCGCCGGTATTGTCCGCCTGCAGGATGAGGAATTCGGACTTTGTCGAATACATCGGCGTGGCCACCGAGTAGAAATACCAGGCGGCGAACATGGTGGGCAGGAAGACAAAGACCGACAGGCGCGCCAGCATGAGCATGAGACGACGGCGGCGGCGGCGGGCGATATCTTTCTGGATTTCCCCAATCTCGATCGCGCGCATCTCGGCCGGAGAGCGGGTTTCAGTCGAGGGCAGGGTGTTCTTGTCCACCGGCATGGTCTGGGGCAGCTGCACCCGGTTTTCCGAAACCTTGGCGGGGGTCGCGGCCTGTTCCTGCTGACCGACAAGTTCGAGCATGTTGGCACGCTCGAACGGGTCGATCCCTGCGGAGCGCAAAAGGCGCACGGCGTCATAGTCGGATGTGGCGGCAAGTCCGTTTTTCTGCGCCATTCGGCGCGCCATGCGCAATTGGCGCCCGGTCAGGCCTTCGCGCTTGATATCGTCGATTTCCTGCTCGGCTGATTTTGCCTGGCCGGGGGCAGGCGGTTTGCCGGTGGCGGCATCACGCGGCGGCAGGTTCGGCACGGCGCGGGGGCGTGCCTGGGGTGTGGTGGGGGTTTGAGGCGTGGTGGGCGGCTGTGGATCACCGGTGCGCGCAACGGCCGTAGCGCCCTCTGTCCCCGTTGCGGGCAGGGAGCGGCGGATTCGAAACTTCTTAGCCTTGGGTTTGGTAGTCATAGAGCTGCTTTGCCTCTTCCAAGGTGTCGAACATGTACAATTTCCCGTTCAGCAGCACGGCGGCCGAGCGGGCAAATTTTTCCAGCACCTGCGGCTGGTGCGACACGATCACGATGGTCGTTGTGCGCAGGCGTTCGCGAAGCACTTCGCCGGCGCGTTTGTTGAAGTCCACGTCTGTCGACGAGGGCATGCCTTCGTCAATCAGATACATGTCGAAATCCAGTGCCAGCAAGAGCGCGAAGGTGAAACGCGCGCGCATGCCCGACGAATAGGTCCCAAGCGGCTGGTCGAAATACTCCCCGAGGCCACAGAGCCAGCGGCAGAACGCCTCGACATAATCCGGGTCAAGCCCGTAGAGCCGGGCAATGTAGCGGCTGTTTTCAACAGCTGTGTGTTTGCTCACGACGCCGCCCATGAAGCCGAGCGGGAAGGAAATCCGGCATTCGCGGCGGATTGCGCCTTCGTCGGGTTTTTCAAGTCCGGCCATCATGTTGATCAGCGTGGTCTTGCCCGTGCCGTTCGGCGCAAGAATGCCCAGCGAGTTGCCCAGTTCCACACGGAAAGACACGCGGTCAAGGATCACCTTGCGCTGCGTGCCGGTCCAGAAGGACTTGCTGACATTTTCAAACTCGAGCATTGACTGCTCCTGGGGCTGCTCTGCCGTTACCTTACACCGAAACCCTTAACGCTCTGTCGGCGCTTTTGGGCCAATATGTCGGATTGCAGGTCGGTTTAGCAACTCTCTGGGGCAAGAATAGGGCGAGAAACAAGAAAAACCGGAGCAGGAGCATCGGTTTTCTCCTGTTTCGGGGGGTGAATTCGCCTTTAGAGCGTTTGTTTCTGCACCCTGAACAGCTTGCCCGCGATCAGCGAGATTGCGGCGGCGGCAAAGCTGAAGAGGGCGCCCATCTTGGCAGCATCCTGAACCGGGCCGGTTTCAAAGGCGACCGACGCCACGAAGAGCGACACGGTAAAGCCGATGGCAGCGACACAGCCGATGACCACAAGATCGATGATCCGCATGCCGGCGGGAATGCCCAGTTTCAACGGTACGGCTGCGATCCACCCCATCAAGAGAATGCCGATCGGTTTGCCGATCAGGAGACCCGCGAGGACAAGCCAGGTCGCGTTGCCCATGGAGGAGAACTGTACCCCGGCGTTACACAGGCCGAAGAAAAACAGAATGATCTCGACCGGATGCTTGAGCGCGTGTTCAATCACGTTCAGGAGGTCATGCAGATAGGTTTCGGCCTCGGCAAAGATGCCAAAGGCGCGGTCGGCATGCGGTATGGTGGGTACGATCGGCAGAAGACCCAGCGCCGGGTGCAGGCCCGAGCGCATGAAGCCGTACCAACTGATGCAGGCCGCGATGAAGTAGGGGAGAAAATGCAGTTTGCGGCGCACCCAGGTGGAGTTCGGGCGCAGCTGGTTGCCCCTGTCCAGCCGTCGCGGCAACCAGTTCGCGAGAATGAACACGGCGAGCGCGGCGCAGAGCGACAGCAGCAGCCATTGGGGGGCGAGATCACCGGAGGGGTAGAAAATCGCGAGAATGATCAGACCGGCGGCGTCGTCGGCAATGGCAAGAAGCAGCAGGAAACGCACCGCCGGGTGCCCCGCCCCAAACACAAGCCGCCCCACGAGGTAGGAAAAGGCAATGTCCGTCGCTGTCGGAATCGCCCAGCCATTGGAGACGGCGTTGTAGGTGTCGGATCCGAGGATCATGGCAAGACCGAGATACACCGCGATCGGCCCGAACATGCCGCCCGCAGTAGCAAAGAGCGGTGTGGCAGCCTTTTTGCCACGCAGGCTTCCGTTCTTGAGGATCACGGCTTCCCAGACTTCCTTGGCCGCGATGGCAAAGAACAGGGCCATGAGCAGATCATTGACGAGATAATGCAACGTCAGGGTGCGATGCCCGTCGTGCAGATGCCCGATGGGGGCGTGATCCCAAAGCGTGAACTCGACGAAATGGTGATAACTGGCATAGTCGAGATTTGCCCAGATCAGGGCAATTGCTGCGCCGATGATCAGCAGGAGCGAATACTCGGTGAGAAACCCCCAGACACGATACATGAATTCTCCTCCCTGAATTCAAGTCTGCATGTCGACTTAGCGGAGAGATGCACAATGGGCAACGGTCGCCCATGCCGCAGGTGTTTCAGGCAAAGGCGACAATTCCGCCTTTGCCCGTGGTGTGATGTTCAGGCGACAGCCTGCCATGCTACCCCGGCAATCAACGCGCCGAGCATGGCATAGCCGAGATAGGCATAGAATACCCGAGGTTTCACTAGTGCCCAAACCGCGATGGCGGCGGGGATGCAGCTCACGCCGCCAGCGAGGACAAAGCTCATTGCCGCACCGTTAGACATGCCTTGTTCCAGAAGCGCATCCACCATCGGCACAGCGGCGTAGCCATTGAGATAGGCTGGAGCGCCGACCAGTGCGCCAAGAAGGATCGGCATGAGCCCGGTGCCGCCCAGCACGCCTGCAATCAAGTCTGCCGGGACATAGTGGATCATGAGCGCCTCGATCACATAGGCCAGCGCCAGCCATTTGAGCAGGAACAGAAAGTTCTCCGTGGTCGCGTCGCGGAAGGTGTCGCGGCGATCAGTCTCGGTCCAGAATTTCCACACTGGTTTGCCTGAGAAGGGTTTTTTCACACCGCAACAGCCGCCGACCTGGGGTTTTTCGCGCAGAGGATCGGTGAAGACGGGCGTGTTCTTGAGCAGCATCGTGCCAAAGCCCCCCATCAGACCAAGGCCGACCGCGGCAATCAGCTTGGCCAGTGCGAAGTCGAAGCCCAGCGTGCCGGATGTGATCGCGAACATGGCCGGATCCATCAAGGGCGAGGCCAGCCAGAAGGCCATGACCGCGGACAGGGGTGCACCCACCGCCAGAAGCGCCGCGATAAAGGGGATGACCTCGCAGGAGCAGAAGGGCGCCAGCCCGCCCAGCAGGGCCGCGAACAGGATCATGCGGGTCTCGCGCCCTTCAAAGGCCTTGGCCAGCAGGTTTTCCGCGCCCGTCGCCTTGAGATAGCCAATGGCAAAGACCGCGAACAGGATGAAGGGGGCCGTATTCAGAAGCGCCCGGGTGGCGAATTGTACCGTGGGGAAGAGTTGGCCGCGATCCAGCATGGCGAGGGCAACGAGGATGAGGATCAGTGCCCCCCACGCCTTGTCGATGCGTCCCCACCGGCTGCCCGGTGATGTGTGGGTATGGGTTGTTTCAGCCATGATCGTGGTCCTTGTCGGGCTGGGAGGAGTCGGCGCAACATTCCCTGAGCAGGAAGTGCGATAGCTGGTGAACCGCGTCATAAGCGACGGCGGCACAGATGATAGAGCGGCCTTGTTTTTCCTGCCGCACAAGCCCCGCTTGCGCGAGAATCTTCATGTGGTGGGTCAGGGTAGAACCGGTCACGCCAGTACGCTGACCAAGCTCTCCGATCGACAGGCCGTCATTGCCCGCGCGCACAAGGCACCGCAGGACCGAAAGCCGTTGTTCAGAACCGAGCGCGGCAAAGGTTGAGGCGGCGACTTCAAGGGAGATATCGGTTAGATCATCATGTTTCATATTTCTAGAAATATCGAAATATCAGGTTTGCGCAAGTATTATTTCGAAAATTGTCGAAATAATTGGCGCAAGCTATAGGAAGGCGCATGGGAGTGATCGAAGACATCCGGGCCTGTCGGCTATGCGAGGCGCGTTTTGCGGCCACGGCCACCGCGCATGCACCGCGCCCGGTAGTCTGGTTCCGCGCCAGCGCACGTGTCCTGATCGTCGGGCAGGCCCCCGGTGCGCGGGTGCATGAGAGCGGGCGGCCCTTTACGGACCCTTCCGGCGACAGGTTACGGGACTGGTTGGGCGTGGACGGGGACACCTTCTATGACCGGGAGCGGTTTGCCATTCTGCCAATGGCCTTCTGTTTTCCGGGCTATGACTCCAAGGGCAGCGACCTGCCGCCACCGCCCATCTGCGCACGTACATGGCGCGATCAGGCAATGGCGGCGCTCGGGAATGTGCGCCTGAAGTTGCTGGTGGGCGGTTATGCTCAGAAGTGGCACCTGGGGGGCAAGGCGGGTGTGACGGCAACTGTCGCGGCATGGCGCGACCATGCGCCCGACGTCTTTCCCTTGCCTCATCCGTCCTGGCGCAATACGGCATGGCTGAAGAAACACCCATGGTTCGAAGACGAACTCTTGCCCGCGCTGCGTGGGCGCCTGAAGGAGGTGCTGGAATGAGTGAAGCAACCCCACTGGACCGCGCATTCGCGGCGATGGAGGCCTCGCCGGAAGATGACGGCGCGCGGCTGCGGTTCTATGAACGACTGGCGGATGCCGAACTGTTCCTGCTTCTGGAAAAGGATATCGAGGACGACAATATCTCACCCGAGGTCTTCGAAACCTCGGATGCGTCTTTCGTGCTGGTCTTCGATACGGAGGAACGCCTGTCGACCTTCGTCGGTCGCGTCGCGGCCTATGCGGCCATGTCCGGGCGGATCATCGCCGGTATGCTGGCTGGCCAGGGGATCGGCCTCGCGGTCAATCCGGAAGTGGCCCCAAGTGCGATCCTGATCCCGCCCGAGGCGGTGGGGTGGTTGCGCGAAACCCTGACCCATACTCCCGATGAGGTCGAAGCGCGCCCGGAGAGTTTTTCGGCGCCTGCCGGATTGCCGGATATTCTTTTGACGGCGCTGGATGCCAAGTTGAGCACGGCCGCCGGGCTTGCCCGCATGGCCTATCTGGTAGGGATCACCTATGACAGCGGCGCGAAATCACACCTGCTGGGCTTCGTCGACGCGCTTCCCGAGGCGCAGTCGGCACTTGCCAAGGCGGTCAACGAAGCGCTGACCTTTTCCGGGATCGAAGCCGGGGCGCTGGATGTGGGGTTCTTCGCGGCCTCTGATCCGGTTGCCGGGCACCTCGCCCGATCGGGGCTGCGCTTTGACCTGCCCGAACCGGAGTTGCCGCAGGACTACGCCCCCGCGCCGCCGGGAAGCGATCCCGACAATCCGCCAAAACTGCGCTAGCTCAGTACCCGGCGCTGCGATCGACGAGATAAAGGAACGGCTCGCCTGCTTCGCCGCGCCGAATGTTTTCGGCAATCACCTGACTGGCAGTGCGGGCGCGGGTTTCCGAGGCGATATGCGGCGTGACCGTGACGCGGGGATGCGCCCAGAACGGGTGATCCTTGGGAAGGGGTTCAACGCGGAAGACATCAAGCGTGGCATGGGCGATCTGGCCCGCATCAAGCGCGGCAAGAAGTGCGTCGTCGTCGATCAGCGGTCCACGCCCCGGATTGATGATGAAGGAGCCCGTTGGAAGGAGGGCGAGTGACTGTGCGTTCAGAATGTTTTCGGTCGCCGGGGTTTTGGGCAGCAAGAGCACAAGGATGTCGGCCTTGCCGAGTGCCACGTTCAAACCTTCTTCACCATGCAGGCAGGTGATTCCATCGGTCTGTTTCTGGGTGCGGCTCCAGCCTGTGACCGGAAAGCCAAGCCCCGAGATGGCGCGGGCGCAGGCCATGCCCAGCTGTCCAAGGCCGAGAATGGTGACGCGGCGTTCGCTGGCCAGGGGTGGGACATAGCTGCGCCATTCGCCGTCCTGGCCCTTGATATGAAGATCAATGCCAAGGTGATGGCGCATCACGTGACCGGTGACCCATTCGACCATGCCCTGGGTCATGCCAGGATCGACCATGCGCGCCAGCGGCTGCGTCAGGGTCGTGTTGCCGACGACGTTTTCCACCCCGGCCCAGAGGTTCAGAACGGCCTTGCAGCGGGTGTAGGGGGTGAAGTCCTGCACGTCGCTATTGGGCGCATAGACGATATAGTCGACCTCTTCCGGGGCGAAGCTGGTGCGTAGGTCGACCGTGAGGCCCATTTCGGCAAAAGCCTCGTTGAGCGTTGCTTCGTAGGTCTCCCAACGTTCCGCCTTGGCTGCGAATAACACGTTGATCATGGCGCGCCTTTCCGTTTCATTCCCTGTCCCCCGTTGCTGGCATTCTACGTATGGATTTGCAAGACGTGGCCCCACCGGGCCAGCGCCCGCTCGGGCGCGCCGTCCGGCCACGCCCAACCGGAACAGCAGCCGCGCAAGCGGCGGCTGGAATGGGCGGGAGTACCCCGTGTCAGCGCGGGCGGTGAACGTGCGCGCTTTGCACAAGGCCGAAGGCGATCATCAGGACCAGCATGGCCGAACCGCCATAGCTGACCAGCGGCAGCGGCACGCCAACAACCGGGGCCAGCCCCATGACCATGGACATGTTCACCGCAAAGAACAGGAAGAAGGCCCCGGCGATGCCGAGTGTCAGCAGCGCGGAATAGCGGTCGCGGTTGGCCAGCGCCGACGCGATGCAGAACAGGATGATCAGCACGTAGAGCGACAGAAGGGAGGCCGCGCCGACAAAGCCGAACTCTTCAGCCAGCGTGGTGAAGATGAAGTCGGTGTGTTTTTCAGGCAGAAAGTTCAGACGGCTTTGGGTGCCCTGCATGAAGCCGCGTCCGGTCCAGCCGCCCGAGCCTAGCGCGATCTTGGACTGGGTGATGTGATATCCCGCGCCCAGCGGGTCCGAAGACGGGTCCAGAAACGTGTCGATCCTCCGGTACTGATAGTCCTTGAGCAGCTGCCAGTCCGTGCCGCGCGACTGGAACACCGCGACGACCGTGCCGGTGGCCAGACCGATCACGGCGGCGAAATAGGCCCAATGGACCCCCGCCATGAACATCACGATCGCCCCGCCCGTGATCAGCAGGATCGAGGTGCCAAGATCGGGTTGCCGCAGGACGAGCGCCGTTGGGATCAGGATCATCAGCACCGGGAGCAGCACCCAGAGCGGCTTGGATGTCTTGCGTGCGGGAAGCCAGTCGTAATAGGCGGCAAGGCTCATCACCAGTGTGATTTTCATCAACTCGGAGGGTTGCAGGCGCATGAAACCAAGATCGATCCAGCGCTGCGCCCCCATGCCGACCGAGCCCATGACCTCGACCAGTACCAGCAAGAGAAGCGTTGCTAGATAGGCCGCACCCGAGACCGAGCGCCAGAACCAGATCGGCACCATTGCCACGATCAGCATGAGTACCAAACCCAGCGCATAGCGTTTCATCTGGGGTTCGGCCCATGGTGTGAACGATCCGCCCGCAACCGAATAGAGCATCAGAAAGCCAACCCCGGTGACGGCGGTCAGCAAAAGCACCAGCGGCCAGTTCAGGTGAAGCACCTTGCGCAGGCCGGTGGGCACGTGTTTGACGGTGTATTCGAGATAGCTCATGCCCGGTCCCTCCGGGTGATCTCGCGTCCTGGAACAAGTTTTTCGAGCGCTTCCTGCTGGGTGCGGATGCGGCCCCGGTCCTTGGACGGGTAAGCGGCCAGAGGCGGCGTTCCGCCGTAGAGCGCCTGAAGCGTGACGTCGCGGGCGATGGGGGCGGCTGCCTTGGAGCCACCGCCGCCATGTTCGACCACCACGGCAACGGCGACCTCGGGGTTTTCGTAAGGTGCGAAATTGACAAACAGCGCATGGTCACGGCGTTCCCAGGGCAGGTCTTCGTTGCGGGTGACGCCCCGGGCGCGTTCGGCGGCGGTGATGTTGCGTACCTGGCTGGTGCCGGTCTTGCCGGCAAGGCGGTAATTGTCCTCGATGATGCGGCTGCCATAGGCGGTGCCGCGCCGGTGGTTGGAAACCGCGTACATGCCCCGCCGGATCTGGCGCAGGTGGTTCTCGTTGATGTCGAGCTTGTCGGGTGTGACGCCCGGTTGCTCGATCCCGTTCAGCGATTTGACGAGGCGCGGGGAGATGTTCATTCCGGTGGCCAGCCGTGCCGTCATCACCGCAAGCTGAAGCGGTGAGGCCAGAACAAATCCCTGTCCGATCGAGGCGTTCACCGTGTCGCCGATGACCCAGCTTTCGCCGCGCACGGTTTCCTTCCAGCCGCGAGTCGGATTGAGCCCGCGCGCCACGCCCGACATGGGCAGGTCATACCGCACGCCAAGGCCAAGCTGTTCCGCTATGGCTGCGATCTTGTCGATTCCCACTTCCAGCGCCAGCTCATAAAAATAGACGTCGCAGCTTTCCCGCAGGGCCTGGCCAAGGTCGACATGTCCATGCCCGGCGCGTTTCCAGCAGTGGAACCGGCGGTTGGAGACTTCGAGATGACCGGGACACCAGACCGTGTCCTCGGTATTGACGATGCCTTCCTGTAGCGCCGCAAGCGCGGTGATCATCTTGAAGGTCGATCCGGGCGGATAGGTTCCCTGTACCGACTTGGCGGCGAGCGGGCGGTGGTCGTTTTCGGTCAGGGCGCGGTAGTCGGCAACCGAAATGCCCTCGACAAAGAGGTTTGGGTCGAATGTGGGAGAGGAGGCCACGGTCAGGAGATCGCCGGAGCGGCAATCCACCACCACGACTGAGGCGCTTTCTTCGCCCAGCCGGGCTTGGGTGTAGGATTGCAGTTGCTGGTCGATGGTCAATTGCACATCGTCGCCTGGCTGGCCCTCGCGCCGGTCCAGTTCGCGCATGACGCGGCCCACGGCATTGACTTCGACCCGTTTTGATCCGGCCTTGCCGCGCAGGTTGTCTTCGAGCTTGGCCTCGAGTCCGACCTTGCCGATCTGGAAGCGGGGGATGCGCAAAAGAGGGTCGGGGTCCTCGATCTTGGAGAGATCGTAGTCGGAGACCGGGCCGACATAACCGACCACGTGTGCAAGGTCGCCCCTCAGGGGATAATAGCGTGACAGGCCCACTTCGGGGGTGATGCCCGGCAGGGCCGGAGCATTGACGGCGACCCGGCTCATCTCTTCCCAGCTGATCCGGTCGGCCAGTGTCACCGGCAGGAAGGGGGGCGAGCGGCGCATCTCGGTCATGGCGCGGTCAAGGTCATCCGGATCAAGTTCGACCAGCGTCGCCAGCCGCCCGATCACCGCGTCCACATCACCCGCATCCTCGCGCACGATGGTGATGCGATAAGAGGGCTCGTTGCGGGCCAGCACGATTCCGTTCCGGTCGAACAATTCGCCACGAGCCGGGGGAATCAGCCGGATATTGATACGGTTTTCTTCGGCCAGTAGGCGGAACTGATCGGCCTGTTCCACTTGTAGATAGCGCATGCGCAAGCCGAGACCGCCGACAAAGGCCAGTTGGGCGCCGCCAAGCAGCAGGGCGCGGCGGGACAGGCGCACATGGCTTTCGCCGATTTCCGCAGGCGATTTCCTCATGTTGCTGCCCCCATGCCGGTTTCGCGCACCGGCGCGCGGCGCACGCCGAACAGTCCCGAGGACAGCATGACGATCAACGGATAGAGCGAGATATTCATGATGGTCTGCATCAGGGTCAGGCCGAGCGAGGCGCGTTCGACGAAAAACACCATGAGACCAAGGCGATAGACCAGCATGATCGTTAGCATTGCCGCCGCCGCCGTGGCCCATTCGATGGCAAAGGTCGAGGCTCTGAGGGAAGGCGCGCGACGTTGCAGGACCTCGACCGCAAGCACCATGACGGCTGCCATCAAGCCCGGTGGGCGCATGAGCAGAAGATCGGCAAGAAGGAAAACCAGTGCCACCAGAAGGGGCGGGGTAAATTTCGGCTGGCGAGCCGCCCAAACCACCGTCACAACCACCAGCAGATCCGGCCCGGCCCAACGGCGGGGCGTGGTTTCCAGCGGCAGGAGCTGCAGGAACAGGATGGCAAGGCAGACCGCAGCATATCCTAGCCGCATCAACCACTTGCGGGGGATCAGACCGCTAGCCATCGCTGGCTTCTCCGGGATTAGGAGCGGCGTCGGGAAGAACGATCTGACCCGGTGTCGAGACCTGTTCCTGACCGTGATGGCGCAGCACCCGCAGGAATTCAAGCCGCTCGTAATCCGCCGCAAGCCGCACGCGCAGGCGACCGCCGGGGTCGGTGGCGACTTGCCCAATCAGAAGACCACCGGGAAAGACGCCGCCGTCTCCTGAGGTCACAACCCGGTCGCCCGGACGCACGAGATCAGGGGTTTCGAGAAAATCGACATGGGGCGCAACCGAGTTGTCCCCGACAATCAGCGCGGTCTGGCCGGAGGGCTGGATCAGGGCAGGGATGCGGCTGGAGCTGTCGGTCAGCAGGATCACGCGGGCGGTTGTCTTGCCCACGCCCGAGATGCGCCCGACAAGACCGATCCCGTCCATCGTGGCCCAGCCATCAACGACGCCATCGCGGGCACCGATATTCAGTAGCACGGATTGGCGGAAGGGCGAGCCGCTGTCGGCCAGCACGACGCCGGTGATGTAGGTCAGGCGTGGATCAAGGCGCACGTTGTTGAGATCAAGCAGTCGCGCGTTTTCCTGTTCAAGTTGAAGCGCGGCTTCCTTCCATGCTTTCATTTGCTGAAGCTCTCGGCGAAGCTCTTGGTTTTGCTCGACAATCCGTTGGTAGCTTTGAAAGTCGCGGATCAGGTTCACGGCCCCTGTCACCGGGGCCATGGCCCAATCGAAGCTGGGGACGATGCGGTCGGTAACTTGCGCCCGGAAGCGTTCCACGCGCGGGCTGTCGATGCGCCAGAGCAGAAAGATTCCCAGCAGGCACAGCAGGATCACGCCCAGAAACAAGCGTTTGAGCGGGCCTGTGTAGTCTTCGCCTTGGTTGCGGTCTCTGGCCACCTTGCCCCCGGGAGTGGTTCAGGTTCAACGGGTTAGATGTAGCACGCCACCGCGCGCGGTCCAAACCGCGCGTCAGCTGTCATAGTCGATGGCGTGGCGCAGCTGTTTCTCATACTCAAGTGCCTTGCCGGTGCCCATGGCCACGCAGTTGAGGCTTTCGTCGGCGATCGATACGGCGAGGCCGGTCTGTTCGCGCAGTGCGAGATCAAGATCGCCCAGAAGCGCGCCGCCACCGGTCAGCATCACGCCTCGGTCGACGATGTCGGCGGCCAGATCGGGCGGGGTCGCTTCGAGGGCGGTCATCACGGCTTCGCAGATTTGCTGGACCGGTTCGGCCAGCGCCTCGGCAACCTGGGCCTGACTGATCTCGGTTTCCTTCGGGACACCGTTCAGAAGGTCGCGACCGCGGATCTGCATCGACTGGCCGCGGCCATCGTCGGGCATGCGGGCGGTGCCGATGGACGTTTTGATACGTTCAGCGGTCGATTCACCCACCAGCAGGTTCTGCTGGCGGCGCAGGTAGTTGATGATGGCTTCGTCCATGCGGTCGCCACCGACGCGCACCGAGCGCGCATAAACAATGTCACCTAGAGACAGGACGGCCACCTCGGTGGTGCCGCCGCCGATGTCGACAACCATGTTGCCGGTCGGGTCGGTGATCGGCATGCCAGCGCCGATTGCGGCAGCAATGGGTTCCGCGATCAGGCCGGCGCGACGGGCGCCAGCGGACAGAACCGATTGACGAATAGCCCTTTTTTCCACCGGCGTCGCTCCATGGGGGACGCAGACGATGATCTTGGGCTTGGAGAAGGTCGAGCGTTTGTGGACCTTGCGGATGAAGTGCTTGATCATCTCTTCGGCGGTGTCGAAGTCGGCGATCACGCCGTCGCGCATGGGACGGATGGCTTCGATCGAACCGGGCGTGCGGCCCAGCATCAGCTTGGCATCCTCGCCCACGGCAAGCACCTTTTTCACGCCATCCTTGACGTGGTAGGCGACCACCGAGGGTTCGCTGAGAATGACGCCCTTGCCCTTGACGTAGACAAGCGTGTTGGCCGTTCCAAGGTCGATGGCCATGTCAGACGTGAACAGGCCGCCCAGATTTCCCAGCATAGTTTTCCGTTCCCCAGAAATTCAGAAAGGGCCCGCGACTCTGATGCCAGCGGGCCGACCTTCTTATATGGAGTGCGGACGCTTTGTGAAAGGGCCATCACGGGGCAAATGCGCGTGAATCCGCCGCGCCATGGATGGATGCCCGAAAGCCTTGCAAACAAGGTCAAAAGATGAGCATCTCTTGGAGAGGACAAGGGGACGCAAGATGTTGAGCTATCAGCATATTTATCACGCGGGCAATCTGGCGGACGTGCACAAGCATGCGCTTTTGGCGGTGATGCTGGATTACATGGGGCAAAAGCCCAAGCCGATGAGTTATCTGGAGACTCATGCTGGGCGGGGGCTTTATCAACTTGATGATGACGCGGCGCTCAAGACCGGGGAAGCCGCGGCGGGAATTGGCGTGGCCGAAGGATGGTTTGACGAAAAACATCCTTATTCCCAAGCACTTGCCACTGTGCGCGCAAAGCATGGGGCGGTGTCCTATCCGGGCTCACCAGTGCTGACGCGGGCGCTTTTGCGGGACGATGACAGGATGAAGCTGGCCGAGCTGCACCCGCAGGAATGCGAAGCTTTGCGGGTGGCGATGCGCGGGTCCGGGGCAAAAATCCATCAGCAGGACGGGTTCGAAATGGTGATGGGCGTCTGTCCGCCCGAGCCGCGGCGGGGGCTGTGCCTGATTGATCCGAGTTATGAAATAAAGAGCGATTACAAGGCGATACCGGAGTTTATCGGGAAGCTGCATCGCAAGTGGAATGTGGGTGTCATCGCGCTTTGGTATCCCATCCTGAGCGACGGGAGCCACAAGGGCATGACCGGCGCTCTCAAGGACAAGGGGCTTGCCAAGGTGCTGCATCACGAGGTGCGCTTTCCCCCAGCAAAAGAAGGGCATCGCATGGTCGGGTCTGGCATGTTCATCGTGAACGCGCCTTTCGGGCTTGAGGACGAGGCCAAGTGGCTGAGCCGGAAATTCGCGGCGTTGAAAAGTTAACGATCGCGCGGGCCTGCGCGCGGTCGGGTGCTCTATTCGGGGCGCGAATCGGTCCCAAACCCCTTGGTTAACAGGGAAAAGTGCTTGCGGTTTTGCGTCGGTATCACGTCGGTATTGCGTCGGTATGGACGCGCGAAATGACCCGATGAAGCCAACGCGCGCCGGGTTTGCGGGGTGGTCAGGACTTTGGGGCAGGGGGCAGAGTCGCGGCCTGATCGCGGAACCAGCCGAGCACCGACTCGCGCAGGTCGGGGGGGCCGACATCCGGGCGGTATTCCAGCGAGTAGGCACCCGAGCGGGCGTGGAGCGGAGCACCGATCCGCACGAGGCGACCCGAGGCGATCTGATCACAGACAAGGTGGTGCCAGCCAAGGGCCACGCCTTCGCCATCCATCGCGGCCTGAATCATGAAATGGTAGTTGGAATGGCGGTAGCTGTCGGGGGCCTGTGGCGTGGGGCGTCCGGATTGGGCGAACCACTCATCCCAGCTGACAAACTCATGGTCGCGTTCCTCGAAATGCAGGAGGTCTTCTGCGCTGAGGGCATCGGGGCCTTGGGTGAGATGAGGGTGGTGATCGAGATAGGCCGGGGCGCAGACCGGATAGACCACCTCGTCAAAGAGAGCGAGGCGGGGCCAATCGGTCCAGCCGCCGCCGCGCCAGTTCACGATCAGGTCGACATCGTCAAGCTTCACGTCTTCGAGCCAGTAGGAGACGACCAAGTGGATCGGTGTGTCCCCGGCGGCGCGGCGCAGGTCGGAAAAGCGCGGCAGGAGCCAACCATGGGCAAAGCTGAAGGAACAGGCCAGCGTCAGCCCGCCGCGCGGGGCGCGGGCCGACGCACTGTGCACGGCGGTCTGGATGTGCGAGAGGCCGAGATCGACCGCGTGGGCAAGGTCGCGCCCGGCCTCGGTCAGGGTGAGCTTGTTGTGATCCCGCCGGAACAGGGCGACGCCGAGGTCCGCTTCGAGATTGGCGATATGGCGCGAGACCGTGGGCTGGCGCATACCGAGTTCCTGCGCGGCGCGGGTAAAGCCGCCAAGGCGGGCAGCGGCTTCGAATACACGGAGCGGGGTGAGCAGGGTCTGGATGCGACGAAAGCGGCTTGGCATAGTCTCAAGCTATGCAATGGATAGAAAGACCGCAAGTTTCCCGCGAATATCGGGGTGGTATGGTTCTCGAAAGCTATTGAGTGAGGGAGAGGCGCGATGACAGGTGACATGGATGCCCTGAAAACCACCCCGTTGACAGAGACATTTGGTGTGATCGTCGAAGGGGTTGATCTGTCGGATGTGAGCGCGGCGACATTTGGAGCGCTGCGGATGTTGTTCGAGGAACATTCGGCGTTGCTGTTCAAGGGGCAGGACCTGAGCCCGGAGGCGCATTTGCGGCTTGGCGAGATGTTCGGACCGATCGAGGACCGGGAAGCGGACAAGCGCAAGCCAGGCGAAAAGGCGCCGGTGCGCCCGGTGAGCAATGAGACCGAGGAGGGCGGCGTGACCGGCGAGATGGATTTGCACACGCTGAACCTCAAGGCGAACCAGTTGTGGCATATCGACAGCACGTTCCTGCCGGTGCCGGCGCTGTGCAATATCCTGATGGGCAAGGTCGTCACCAAGACCGGCGGCGAGACCGAGCTTGCCTCGACCCGCGCGGCTTGGGCCGAGATGCCGGAGGCACTGAAGGATCGGATCAGGGGCCGCGTACTGGGGCATAATTTCATCCGCTCGCGCGAGATGATTTCGCCGGAACTGGCGCAACAGGCGCAGTTTACCAAGTGGGGAGCGCAGCGCTGGCCCGCCGTGTGGCCGAACCCGGTGAACGGGCGTGAGGGGCTGTTCATTGCCAGCCATGTCTACGAGGTCGAAGGCATGGGGCGCGAAGAGGGCGCGGCATTGATCGCTGAGTTGATGGCGTTCTGCACGCTGCCGAAATTTACCTACTCCCACAAATGGGAGGTGGGCGACGTGCTGATCTGGGATCAACGCGCCGTGCTGCATCGCGGGCGGGCGTGGGATTATTCCGAGCCGCGCACGCTGGTGAGCGTGTGTTGTTCGATGACGGACGCGGACGGGCTGGCGGCGGCGCGGGAGGTGGTTGCGGCGGCGGGGTGAGGCGGGGCCTTTTGGCTTCAACGGAGCTTGTGGTCGCAAGGGTACTTTCATGACGGTAGTGGCGATCAGCGTGTTCGAGCCCAAGGTGGTCGCAAAATCGGGCCGAAAATGGTACGCTTCCAAGTGTAAGGGAGGGGGCGAAAGGCGGCATCATGAGCGACTTCTACAATGAAGAGATGGCGGCCCAGCAAGAGCGCATGGCACGTACCAAGGACATGGTGCACCAACGCTCGGAGTTGATGCGCGTGCTGTCGCCGAGGACCGGCGAACATATTTTGGAACTTGGCTCGGGCAATGGGATATTCGCGCGTGAGTTGGTCGATTGCGTGGGGGCGAGCGGTCGTGTGGTTGGATTGGATTCCTCGGAAGCGATCAACGCGATGGCACAGCATCTTTGCCCGCAGGGTGAATTTCTTCTGGGTGATGCCCAGTCCTTGCCCTTTGAAGATGCGACTTTTGATGCTGTGGTTGCGGCGCAATTGTTCTGTTTCTTGGGGGATGTAGATCAGGCTTTGAGAGAAGCTTTTCGTGTGCTTAGACCCGGAGGGCGCATTGTCATTCTCGACACTGACTGGGATACCCTTGTTTGGCGGAACAACAAGCCTGACCTGATGTCCCGGATGTTGGTTGCCTACAGGACGGTTTATGCTGACGCCCACTTGCCAAAATCGCTTGGGCAAAGGCTTATTTCGTCGGGTTTCTCGAATGTTACCACGGAAAGCTTTGTCGTCCTGAACACTGACTTTGGAGACGACACATATGCGAAACAAACCGCGGGGTTTGCGACGGCAATCATGGAGGGGTCGCCAGACTTCAGTGCTGAAGAGCAAATGAGTTGGCTGGAGGATCAACAGCTACTGGACCAAAGCCAAGGGTTTTTCTTTTCGCTCAACCGTTACGTTTTCAGCGGAAGAAAATGAACACGGGCAAAAGGCGGATTTGACCGAACTGCAATCTTTGCAGCGATTTGCCATGGTCGTTCGCCACCAGCGTTTTGAGCCGTGGGAGGTCGTCGTTGCTGTGCTGAGCGTGTCAAACAAAAAGGCCACCCCTGAGGGCGGCCCTTTGATTTGATTGACCACGTGGGATCAGGTCAGATCCTTGTAGGAGATCTCGCGCGAGTCGGCGCCTTCGCCCATTTTGCCACGGCGCACGAGAAGGCGGTTGAGGGCGTGGATATAGGCCTTGGCCGAAGCGACCACGGTGTCGGTGTTGGCCGACTGGCCGGTGGCGATGATGCCATCTTCCTCAAGGCGCACGGACACGGTGGCCTGTGCATCGGTGCCCTCGGTCACGGCGTGCACCTGGTAAAGCTGCAGATGCGCGGCGTTGGGGTGCAGGGCGCGGATGGCCTTGAAGGTGGCATCGACGGGGCCGTCACCGGTTTCGGTGGCCGAGACATCCTTGCCGTTGATCTCCATTTCGACGGTCGACTCGGCGGGGCCGCCGGTGCCGCAGATGACCTTCATCGAGACCAGCTTGAGCGCGTCGTTCTCGGCATCTTCACCCACGCGCACAAGCGCGATGATGTCATCGTCGAACACCTCTTTCTTGCGGTCAGCCAGTTCCTTGAATCGGACGAAGATGTCCTTGAGCTGGTTGTCGCCGACCTCGAAGCCGAGGGTTTCGAGCTTGTCCCGCAGCGCGGCGCGGCCCGAGTGTTTGCCCAAGGGGAGCGAGGTGCCCGAGAGGCCGATATCCTCGGGGCGCATGATCTCGAAATTCTCGCGGTTCTTGAGCATGCCGTCCTGGTGGATGCCGCTTTCATGGGCAAAGGCGTTCTTGCCGACGATGGCCTTGTTGAACTGCACCGGAAAGCCCGACACGGTGGCGACACGGCGCGAGATGGCCATGATCTTGGTGGTGTCGATGCCGGTGGTCCAGGGCATGATGTCGTTGCGGGTCTTGAGCGCCATGACGACTTCTTCCAGCGCGGTGTTGCCCGCGCGTTCGCCCAGACCGTTGATGGTGCACTCGATCTGGCGTGCGCCGCCCGCGACGGCGGCCAGCGCGTTGGCCGTGGCCATGCCCAGATCGTTGTGGCAATGGGTGGCAAAGATCACGTCATCCGCGCCCGGCACGGTTTCGATCAGGCGTTTGATCAGGTCCGCGCTTTCGGCCGGGGCGGTATAGCCCACCGTGTCGGGGATGTTGATCGTGGTGGCGCCCGCCTTGATCGCGATTTCGATCACGCGGCAGAGATAATCCCATTCGGTGCGGGTGGCATCCATGGGCGACCATTGCACGTTTTCGCAGAGGTTGCGGGCGTGGCTGACGGTTTCGTGGATCTTGTCGGCCATCTCGTCCATGGTGAGGTTCGGGATGGCGCGGTGCAGCGGCGAGGTGCCGATAAAGGTGTGAATCCGATTCTTCTCGGCGTGTTTCACGGCCTCCCAGCAGCGGTCGATATCGGCAAAGTTGGCGCGGGCCAGACCGCAGATGCGGCTGTTCACGGCGTTCCTGGCAATCTCGGACACGGCCGCGAAATCGCCCTCGGAGGCGATCGGGAAACCGGCCTCGATGATGTCCACACCCATCTCGTCCAGCATGGAGGCAATTTCCAGCTTCTCGTCATGGGTCATGGTTGCGCCGGGGCTTTGTTCGCCGTCGCGCAGGGTCGTGTCGAAAATGACAACGCGGTCTTGTGCAGTCTCAGTCATGTCGGGTCTCTTTTCTTGTTCTCCAAAAGCCTAGGCGCGAAGCGGCATCCTCTGAGCGGTCGCGCCAGACATCGGCACGCTCAGAGGCGGGCTAGGAGAAGCAGGAGGCCAGCCGGAATCGCCGCGCGGATGCACGAAGTCATGGGGGCGATATGTGGCCGAATGGTCATGAGAGCATGTTATAGGCGCTGGGTCGCGAAGTTAAAGACAAAAAACGTTGGGTGGGAGAATTGACTCTTTAGTAAGTGAGTAATAACTAATTATTAGCGTCATTTGAGAAGAGGGTGTTCGCGATGAGTTTGGCATGTAAGGCAGGGTGGGGCGTTTCGGCGGTTCTGGCCGGGGTGATTGTGATCGGGGGATATAAGCTGATCGTTCAGGGGCATACGGTGCCTTCCGAGGATGGGCGCACGGTGGTTTTGTTGAGCGAAGATGAGCGCAACCGGGTGCTGGCCGAGATGCGGGGGCTGCTGGAAGCGGCCAAGGGCATCACGCAGGCCGCCGTGGTTGGGGATATGGAAACCGTGGCCGCCGAGGCGCGCGCCGTGGGGATGGCAGCGGCGGACGGGGAAAGCCCGGCCTTGATGGCGAAGCTGCCGCTGGATTTCCTGCAACTGGGCATGAGCGCCCACAAGGCGATGGATGATCTCGCGGATCTGGCGCTGACGACGGATGATCCGCTGGTGGTGCTGGGGGCGATGGGCGAGGCGATGGAGGCGTGCACCGGGTGTCATGCGGGGTATCGTCTGGGTGTGGAAGGCATCGACGGGGACCTCTGAGGCGTGGCGCGACAGAGAAAATCGGCAGAGGACCGCAAGGCCGAGATCGTTCAGGTGGCGATCCGGCTGGCGGGCGAGTTGGGCCCGGACCGGGTGACAACTCAGGCGCTGGCCGATGCGGTCGGGGTCAGCCAGCCCGCGATCTTTCGCCATTTTCCGACCAAGCCGGATATCTGGCAGGCGGTGGGGTCGGCGATCACCTCGGGCATGGAGATGGGCGCTTTGCCTGATCCCGGTGATGATCCGCTTGGGCTGCTGGAGTCACTGGTGGCGCGCTATCTCGGGCAGATCATGGCAAATCCGGCGATCCCGGCGATCCTGTTTTCTCGGGAACTGCATGCCGAAAACGAGGCGTTGCGGGCGCATTTCGAGCGTGTGATGACCGCGCGCCGGGGCATGTTTGCGCGCCTGATCGGGGCGGCGCAGAACAAGGGGCAAGTGTCGGAGACCGTTGCGGCCGACGATCTGGCGGCGCTGGTGCTGGCGACGATCCAGGGGCTGGCGATGCGCTGGTCGCTTGAGGCGCGGGGGTTTGATTTGCAGACCGAGGGCGTTCGTCTGATCGGGTTGTTGCTCGGGCGCGGCTGATCCGGGGACGGATTTCAGGCGTAGTCCCTACATGAAAAATGCATTGATCATTGGCGCGTCCGGCGGCATCGGGTCGGCGCTGGCGGAAAACCTTGCTGCGCGGGGCGTCGCGGTGACGGGGCTGTCGCGTCGGGGCGACGAGTTTGACATCACCGACCCCGAGAGCGTGGCGCGGCATCTGACGGCGCTGACAGGTCCGTTTGATTTGGTGTTCGTGGCCTCGGGGCAATTGGTGTCGACGAGGGAGAGGCCGGAGAAATCGTTGCGAGAGGTGAGCGCCGAGGAGTTGGCGGCGCAATTTGCGGTGAACGCGATTGGCCCGGCTCTGGTGTTGCGTCATGCGCCCCGGTTGTTGCCACGCAAGGGGCGATCGGTGTTTGCGGTGTTGTCGGCGCGGGTCGGCTCGATTGGCGACAACCGGGCGGGGGGGTGGTATTCCTACCGGGCGTCCAAGGCGGCGGTGAACCAGATCGTGCATAGCAGCGCAATCGAGTTGGGGCGCACACATCGCGAGGCGATCTGTGTGGCGTTGCATCCGGGTACGGTGGCGACGGCCTTCACGGCAGAGTATCCGGGGCATGACAAGGTGGCCGCGCCGCAGGCGGCGGCCAACCTTGTGCGGGTGATGGACGGGTTGGATCCGCGCGATACCGGGCAATTCTTTGACTGGGCCGGGAAGGCGGTACCGTGGTGAGACGCAAAAGGTGCCGCACCACCCCAAGAAGATCGCGCCGCTACTAGCGGCAATGCGCGCATGGGCAACATGTACCGGACGTGGGACCGGATAGCGCGGATCGGCGCTTGGCCGTTCTGTTGGGCGCCGACACGTTTCTGCAGCGCCTTGAGAGCGGCGCGGGTGTGATGCGGGGGCAAGGCGGGTTTCAGCGCATGAGGCCAAATGGGCCGTGCATTGATTTCATTTTCTGATCATACTGCTGCAAAAATTGAAACCGAGGCAAAAATGATCTCTGAAAAAGCCCTCAAGGCCGTGATGAGCCTTGCGAAGACGGGAAGTTTCCAGGAATCGGCGCGGGATTTGGGCGTGTCGAACGCGTCGCTGTCACGCCACGTGCAACAGGCCGAATCCGAGGTTGGCTTTGTGCTGTTCCGGCGGGGGAACACGGGATGTGATCTGACGCCCGAGGGGCGGGCGTTCTTGCCGCTGGCCAAGCGGTTGGATGATGACATGGCCCGGTTTGCCACGCGGGTCAGCGAATTGCGCAGCAGTGAGCAGGAACACCTGCGGATTGGCTGTGGCCCGCTGGCGACACGGTCTTTGCTGACGCCCGTGATCCGCGCGTTCCGCGAACAGATGCCGGGTACGCGGTTGTCTGTACAGGTGCAGGCGCTGGCGGAACCGATCCGCCTGCTGGACCGGGGCGAGGTCGATATCTTTGTGGGCGATCTCAGCCATACGAGCGGGGTCGAGGGGCTGGATATCCATGTGGTGCGCCGCCGCGAAGTGCGTTTTGTGACACGCCCGGGGCATCCGCTTCAGACTGGCCGGCCGAACCGGTTGAAAGACCTGTTTCGGTATCCTTTCCTATCGCCATACATGCCCCGGTTCTGGCGTGCCCGCCTTACGGCGGCGATGGGGGGAGGAGAGGAGGCGGAATGGGCCGTCGAACGCCTGCCAAACGTTGAATGCGACGACTACGCGTTGCTATGTGATCTGATCGACGGAAGCGACGCGGTTCTTGCCGGAATGCCGGAGCATTTCCGAGACCTTGAGGCTGCGGGACTCGCCCAGCCAGTGCCGATTGACACGCCGCTGTTCTGGAACATCTGCCTGTCGCGCCGACAGGAGACGCAAAACGCCGCTGCGCAGCTTTTCTGGGAGTTGTTGCAAGCGCAGGGAAAGTTGCGGCAGGCACCGGCGGTGGTGGACGAGGCCTGAGGGAAAGGGCCTCGGGGAGAGGGTGATTGCGGCTCGGCCCTAGTTCTGGAGCGTGCCGTTGTCCCAGTTGCCGCTGGCCTCTTCGCCGCTGGCATAGCGCATGGTGCCTTCGCCCTGACGTTTGCCCGCCTTGAACGTGCCTTCGTAGACATCGCCATTGGCATAGGTGGCCACGCCGACGCCGTCGATTTCACCCGCGCGCCATTCGCCGGAATATTTGAACCCGTCGGGCATGACGATCTCGCCAATGCCTTCGCGCTGTCCCTTGACGAACTGGCCGGTATAGATGGTGCCGTCTGCATAGGTCGCCTTGCCCATGCCGTGACGATGGCCATCCATCCATTCACCTTCGTAGCGGTAGCCGTCCGAATAGGTCATCACACCATGGCCGTGGTTGCGGGCATTGGCGAACTCACCTTCATAGACCAGACCGTTGGCATAGACCGCCTTGCCCGTGCCATCGATCACGCCGTTCTTCCAGTCGCCTTCATAGGTGGAGCCATCGGTATAGGTGATCAGGCCCTGACCGTCGGCGAGGTCGTCCTTGAACTGGCCCGCATAGACAGAGCCATCCGGGTAGGTGACGGTGCCGTTGCCCTCGATATGGCCGTTGACCCAACTTCCTACGTAGACATAGCCATCCGCTCCGGTAAACGTGCCCTGTCCGTGGCGATGGTCGGCCTCGAACTGGCCTTCGTAGATGTCGCCGTTGGAATAGGTTACGCGGCCCATGCCTTGGCGTTGGCCGCCGACGAGATCGCCGACATAAACGTCGCCATTGGGTTGGGTCAGAGTGCCCTGGCCCTCGATCTGGCCATTGGCCCAAGTGCCCGAGTAGACCAGCCCGTCCGGCATGGTCAGCGTACCTTCGCCCGCGCGCTCTCCGGCAACGATCTCGCCGTCATAGACGGTGCCGTCACCATAGGTGATCTTTCCCAGACCTTCCTTGACCCCGTTGAGCCAGTCGCCTTCGTAGCGGTAGCCGCCGGGCGAGAGCATCACGCCCTTGCCATGGTGCATGGCGTTCAGGAAGCCGCCTTCATAGCGCACCCCGTTGGCATAGATCGCTACGCCCTGTCCGGAGATCTTGCCCTCGGCCCATTCGCCTTCATAGGTGCCGCCATCGGTAAAGGTGATCTTGCCAAACCCGTGCGGTTTGCCCTTGGCGAATTCGCCCTCATAGACAGACCCGTTGGGAAAGCGCGCCATGCCCTTGCCCTTGATTTCGCCTTCGGCCCATTCGCCGGAATACTCATACCCGTTGGGCAGGCGATAGGTACCTTGCCCGTGTTGCAGGCCGCCCTTGAAGGTGCCTTCGTAAACACCGCCATCGTCATATTGCTTGGTGAGGACCTGTCCGTCCTGTGCCAGCGCCGCGGTGGCGGCCATCAGGACAGCAAAGGTAAGTGCCTGAGTTCTGCTCATGTTTTCGGTCCCCATGGGTTCGCGTCCGACCGCGTCTGTTCGCCCCGCCGCCTGTTGCGGCTTTTGTGCAAATTCTAGGGCATGGGGCAGGCATGGGCAACGGGTTTTGCTGCTTTACGCTTTTCCCCGGCGCGGGTTCTGCTAAATCTGCGCACATGCGATGCGACAGGAGGCTATTATGGCTGACACTTTCCGCCTGACGATGGCACAGGCCAACCCCACGATGGGGGACCTCGAGGGCAATGCCGCCAAGGTGCGCGCCGTCTGGGAAGAGGCCAAGGCCGCCGGGTCGGACATGGTGGCGTTCCCGGAAATGTTCATCGTGGGCTATAATGCGCAGGACCTGATCCTGAAGCCTGCCTTGCAGGCCGCCGCGATGGACGTGATCGAGCGGCTGGCGGTGGAGTGTGCGGATGGGCCGGTTGTGGCCGTGGGCGGGCCCTATGTGCACGACGACAAGCTGTATAACGCCTATTTCATCCTCAAGGCGGGCAAGGTGGTGCATCGCCAGTTGAAGCACCATTTGCCCAATTACACCGTGTTCGACGAGGTGCGCCTGTTTGATCAAGGGCCGCTGGGTGGCCCTTATGACGTCAACGGCGTGCGCATCGGATCGCCGATTTGCGAGGATGCGTGGTTCGAGGATGTGCCCGAGACCATGGAAGAGACCGGGGCGGAGATTCTCGTGGTACCCAACGGGTCGCCCTATTACCGGGACAAGTTCGACCGCCGCATGAACCACATGGTCGCGCGGGTGGTCGAGACCGGGTTGCCGTTGGTTTATCTCAACATGGTGGGCGGGCAGGATGACCAGGTGTTTGACGGTGGGTCGTTCGTGCTGAACCCCGGCGGGGAGTTGGCGATGCAGCTTCCGGTGTTTGACGAGGCGGTGGCGCATGTGGAGTTCACCCGCACCGACCGGGGCTGGCGCTGTGGCGAGGGCGAAAAGGCCGTTCTGCCGGCTGGCGAGGAGCAGGACTACCGGGTCTGTGTCGAGGCCCTGCGCGATTACATGGGCAAGACCGGGTTCAGGAAGGTGCTTCTGGGCCTGTCCGGCGGGATTGATTCCGCGCTGGTGGCGACGATCGCGGTGGATGCGCTGGGCGCGGAGAATGTGCGCTGTGTGATGTTGCCCTCGGAATATACCTCGCAAGGGTCGCTGGACGATGCCGAGGATATCGCGAACCGGTTGGGCGTGCGCTATGACTATGTACCGATCAAGGAAGGGCGGCAGGCGATCACCAACACGCTGGCGCCGCTGTTTGAAGGCACCGAACCGGGGCTGACCGAGGAGAATATCCAGTCGCGCCTGCGGGGGCTGCTCTTGATGGCGCTGTCGAACAAGTTTGGCGAGATGCTTTTGACCACCGGCAACAAGTCCGAAGTGGCGGTGGGTTATGCCACGATCTATGGCGACATGGCGGGGGGCTATAACCCGATCAAGGATATGTACAAGACGCGGGTGTTCGAGACCTCGCGCTGGCGCAATCAGGTGCATCGCGACTGGATGTATGGGCCGGGCGGCGAGGTGATCCCGCCTGCGATCATCGACAAACCGCCAAGCGCCGAGCTGCGCCCGGATCAGAAGGACGAGGACAGCCTGCCGCCTTATGAGGTGCTGGACGCGATCCTGCTGATGCTCGTGGATCAGGAGAAGTCGGTGGCCGATTGCGTAGCAGCGGGGTTTGACCGGGAGACCGTCAAACGGGTGGAGCATCTGGTTTATATCAGTGAATACAAACGCTTCCAGAGCGCGCCGGGGGCACGTCTGTCGAAAAAGGCGTTCTGGCTGGACCGGCGTTATCCGATCGTGAACCGGTTCCGCGATCCGAGCTGAGGCTTATGGGGGCGCTGCCCCCGCCGCCGCACGCGGCGACTCCCCCGGGGTATTTCCGGAAAAAGAAAGAGGCGGGTCGAACGCTGGGGGCACGCCCCGCCTGCAAGCCCTTTTCGGGGTGTCAGAGCATCAGCTGGTAGCTGGCCGGGACATAATGGAAGGCCGAGTCGCGGGTTTCGACATAGCCGACGGCGGGCCACGGCATGTGGTAGCCGATGAAGGGCAGGCGTTCGGTGGCCATCATGTCCAGCATCTTCTTGCGGGTGGCGGCGGCGGCGGTCTTGTCCATGTCGAACTTCACCTCCCAGTCCGGATAGGACAGGGACCAGACGTAATGGTTGGCGAAATCGGCGGCGATGACCAGCTGCTTGCCCTCGCTTTCGATCATGTAGGCCATGTGGCCCGGCGTGTGGCCAAAGGCGTTCATCGCCGTGACGCCTGAAACCACCGCATCACCCGGTGCGATCATGTCGAACCGGTCGGCGTTGGGGCGGATCTTGGCCTCGAAGGCCTTGTTCTTGTCGGTGGCGGCCCATGCGTCGAATTCGGTCGACCCGGTGACGTGACGCGCATTGGGGAAGGTCATGCCCGCGTCTCCGGCGACGCCGCCGACATGGTCGCCATGCATATGGGTGATGACCACGACATCGATCTGCTCGGGGCTGTAGCCGGCAGCGGCCAGCGCGGCAGTCATGGCGTCGGGCGCGAGGCCGGTATCGAACAGCACCAGTTCGGCGCCGGTGTTAACCACCGTCGGAGTAAAGAAAAACTGGGCAGCGTCGGTCGGAATATTGGCCGCGTTCGAGGCGGCGGCGAATTCTGCCGGGGTGGCGTTCATGCCGAAAATGGCTTGCGGGCTTTCCACCGTACGGGTGCCTGCGAGGAGAGTGGTGACTTCGAAATTCCCTAGTTTCATGCGGTTGAACCGGGTCGCGCCGATGCCCATCATCTCGGCCCCGGCAAGCGCAGGGCGGGTGGCAGCGGCGGCCAGTGGAAGGGCTGCCGCGCCCAGCAGGACGTGACGGCGTGAAAGGGCGGGTGTTTTCAGCATGATGAATCTCCTGTTGGCGTTGGTATCTTCAAGTTACGTGAGAATCTGACATTTGGATGACCGGTCACGCGGATTTGATGGGGCGTCGAGCGTCGGGGGCAAATGGCGAAAAAGGGGCATTTGTGCTATGCTGCGCCCTTGTTGGAAAGGGGGACATCATGACCAACGCTTTTTCTTATGCCTGCCGGGACTGCGAAGGAATGGAGGCTTGTCCCGCGAGTGTCGTGGCCGAGACACGGGACGAGGTCTGGAAGTTGATGGAGCTGCATGCACGGGTGGCCCATGACGAGGAGCCAGCAGATTGGGACCAGGAGACACGCGATTACCTGGGTACCCTGATCAAGCCGGTGAGCGTCTAGGCAGCCGGATCGGGGGCAGGTGATGCCCTGGGCGCTGCGGACAAGGGACCCGGGATCGCGTGACATTGAGGAGGTGTCTTCATGAGCGGGAACAGCACCGGTCCGACTGGCGCCGACCCAAGGGTGTTCCTCGATGGTGTCCTGCCAGAGCGGCGGCGCGAAGAAGGGCGGGTTCTGCTCGACCTGTTCACCCGGACAACCGGGTTTCCTGCGGTGATGTGGGGACCTTCGATCATTGGGTTCGGACGGTACCACTATACCTATGCCTCGGGACGCAAGGGCGATTTCCTTGCCACCGGCTTTAGTCCGCGCAAGGCGCGTCTTTCGATCTATATCCTGCCCGGTTACCAGGATTACGGCGACATCCTTGCACGGCTGGGCAAGCACAAGCTGGGCAAGAGTTGCCTTTACGTGAACAAACTGACCGATATCGACCTGGCGGTGCTGGAAGAGCTGATCCGGGCGGGGCTGCGGGATCTGGATGCCATCTGGCCGGTGTCGCCGCGCTAACGTCAGTTCAGAATGGCGATCGACAGGTTGAGGGCGCTCGCGAAGGCGACCCATGCGAGGTAGGGTACGAAAGCCCATGCCGATACCCTGTCGCGGCCCCATGCGCGGCGCAGGAAAGACAAGATCGCCAGCAACAGCGCGATGATGATCACGAAGGCCAGCCACGGCAGTTGCAACACGAAAAATGCAGGCGACCACAGGAAGTTGAGACCCAACTGCGCCCACCAGAGCTTCATCAAAGTCCCACCTCTGTCCGCCTCGAACTGGCGCCAACCCACCATGGCGATCAACACGTAGAGCGCTGTCCAGACCGGGCCAAAGATCCAGTTGGGCGGGTTGAAGGGGGGCTTGTCGAGCGCGGCGTACCACGCGCCCGGCGCGGTGAGCGTTCCGATCAGGATGCCGCCGCCCATGACGAGCAGCAGAAAAGCGATACGTGTGGGCCAGTGTGTCATGTGGCTCCTCAAGATTGGTCAGTTGCGGTTGTTGAACCGTGTGTCATCACGCCTCAGCGGCTCTTGCGGTTGCAATGGGCGCCAAGCGTGCTGCGCTCTGCCCCTTTTCCAGAATGTTCAGCACCTGTGCGCCTTTGATCTCGGATCCAGTGCCCGTGCTCTCACGCTGGCCAACTTCGTCGCCTGCGTCAACCGTGGCGGCGATGACCTGTCCCGGCGTCGGGCGCGTTGCCCGGGGCAATGGCGGTCTCGTCCTAGGTCATGGCGGGCAGAGGGCGCTGTGGTGCGACCCCCGGCCAATTCGAAGGACTGGAAGGTTTCGACGCCTTGTCCCGGATCGGTCGCAGGCCGGAGCGGCGCGCCAACAGATGCGAACAGGTCTGGGCGCGCCTGGAGCGCGTGATCGTGTGGCTTCTTGTGTTTTGACAGGATTGCGGCCCTATGGCGCAGGATCGGTTTTCACGCGGGATGGCTGTGGTCTGGTGATGGTTTGGCCGGTGCACCCGCCGCGCAGCAAAGGGCAGCAAAAGGAATGCCGGGTATCCAGCTCTGCACGGGGCGGTAGCGGACGGCCAGGAGATCGCAATGGGGAGAGATTGAAAAAACCCTGGCGGTGCCTCGAAACCGCTGGCCGCCTACTGGCGTCGATGCAAGAATAGCCAAAAGCAGGAAGGATCCAGATGGTAGTAAACCCCAGCAAACCGGAGGGGAACAGGCCTGTTGTCGGACTGGCTGGGTTCTTTGGCCACGGCAACTATGGCGACGAGTTGTTTGTCAGCGTTTTCAAGGAGTACCTTGGCGATCGGTTCGATCTGGTGGTCATGGCGGACTTGTTGACCAAACCCCATTTCAGCCGCCCGATAACCGAGGTGGTCGCAGAAGTCGATGCCATCGTTGTGGGGGGCGGAGATATTCTGCAACCCTGGAACCTTGATCCGCGATACTTCAGCAAGCATTTCCTTGAGAAGCCGGTCTTTGTCGTTGGTATCGGCGTCCCGATACGTCCGAGCGCGCGTTTTCAGGAAAAGGAGTGGCTGACAAAAAAGTACAGGGCGTTCCTGAACCATCCCAACGTGCGCATGGTGAATGCGAGAGATCAGCAGTCAGCGCAGTGGATTTCCGACAGGCTTGCTCCCGCAGTTGGCGTGACCGAAACACCTGATATCGTATGTGCGCTGACGTTGCCGCCTGCACACCCCCCGACGAATGAGCCAGTTCTTGGTGTCGTGACACGGCAAAGACCGGGAATGGAGGACGATTACTCGATGATCAATGCTCTGGCGGAGCAGCAGAGGTCGCGGGGCTGGCGGATTCGGCACATCATCCTGGGGACGGGTATCGTCGGGGAAAGAGACGCTGCCGATGCTGTCGGCGTGGTGGGCGAGAAGGAGATTGTCCGATCCGAGTGCGAAGACGACTTGAGCCGGGCGATCGGTGGGTGCACCGCGCTTGTCAGCATGAAGTTTCACGGCACAGTCGTCGCAACGATGTATGGTGTGCGATCGACGGTGCTGATCAATACCAACAAGAACAAGAACTTCATGAAAAGAATTGACCGAAGTGATCTTGTTGCACGTTTCGACGATCCCAGTCTTTGCGCACGTTTTGACCCGGCGCCCGACCCGATTGACGAAAAGGCGGTCGCCATGTTGCGGCGCAGATCTGTTCCGACACTGCAAGCTCTGAGAGATGGGTTGAGTGACGCCCTGCTCTGACTTCGAACTTCAGAAGTGACGGTTCGGGTGCCCTTGCAAGCTGTGTAATCCGGCGGGCAGGCGGGGATCATTGCGTGCTCTGACGATACGGGGCCAGGCGTGCCTGCGATATCACATCAGATCGCTTACCGGTTGCGGCGAATCGGGTAAGGCCGCGTTCGCCGGAGTGGACAAAGCGCGCCAGTTGTGGAATGGGGAGCCGCAACAGGAGTATGAGATGACCACCACCCGTTTTGCCCCGTCGCCCACCGGTTATATCCACGTTGGCAACCTGCGTACCGCGCTGATGAACCACCTGATCGCCCGCAGGGCAGGTGGGACGTTCATCCTGCGGATCGACGACACCGATCCCGAGCGGTCCAAGCAGGAATACGTGGACGCGATCCAGCAGGACCTGGAATGGCTTGGCCTGACCTGGGACCGGATCGAGAAACAGTCGGACCGGCTTGAGCGCTACGAAGAAGCTGCCCAGCAGCTGCGCGACATGGGGCGGTTCTACGAGTGTTTCGAAACCCCGACCGAGCTGGACCTCAAGCGCAAGAAGCAGCTCAACATGGGCAAGCCGCCGGTTTATGACCGCTCGGCGCTCGCGCTGTCCGAGGCCGAAAAGGACAAGCTGCGCGCAGAGCGGGGCAGTGGCCATTGGCGCTTCAAGCTGGATCATGAGCGGATCGAGTGGGAGGACGGCATTCTCGGACATCGCTCGATCGACGCGGCCAGCGTCAGCGATCCGGTGCTGATCAAGGGCGACGGACAGTTCCTTTACACGCTGGCGTCGGTCTGTGACGACATTGATTTCGGGATTACCGACGTGGTGCGCGGATCGGACCATGTGACCAATACCGCCACGCAGATCCAGATCATCGAGGCGCTGGGCGGCGGTGTGCCGAATTTCGCGCACCACTCGCTGTTGACGGGCCCGCAGGGCGAGGCGCTATCCAAGCGCCTTGGCACGCTGGCCCTGCGCGACCTGCGCGAGGCCGGGGTGGAGCCGATGGCGCTCTTGTCGCTGATGGCGCGGCTGGGGTCGAGCGACCCGGTCGAGATCCGAAATGACCTTGCCGAGATCGCGGACGGGTTCGAGCTGTCGCATTTCGGGGCGGCTCCGACCAAGTTCGACGTGCAGGACCTCTATCCGCTGACCGCGAAGTACCTGCATGAACAGCCCCTGTCGGCGGTGGCCGATGATGTGGCGGCGGCGGGCGTGCCGGAGAATCTGGCCGAACGATTCTGGCAGGTGACGCGCGAGAACATCACCACGCGCAAGGATCTCAAGGGGTGGTGGGATCTGTTTGCCAATGGCGCAGAGCCGGAGATCGCCGATGAGGACGCGGAATTCATTGCAGAAGCGATGACCCTGTTGCCCGAGGGGCCGTTTGATGACGAGACTTGGGGCAAGTGGACGTCCGAGGTCAAGGCGGCCACCGGGCGCAAGGGCAAGGGGCTGTTCATGCCGCTCCGCAAGGCGCTTACCGGGCAGAGTTCGGGGCCGGACATGTCGGCGCTGATGCCGCTCTTGCAGGTGGTCAAGGCCCGCGGCTGAGGCGGGTTTTATTGTTCGGATTGGATCTGGAAACGCTAGCGCGCCAAAGGCGCGCCACGCCCAACGCTTTGAGGCGCGGCAACGCCGCGGTGCAAAGGGGCGGGAGCGCTATGCCTTGTCGATCAGCGTAACATTCAGGGTCTTGAGGTGATCATCCACCAGGTCGCGCTCCACGCCCGACAGGGTTTGGTGGCGGGGATAGATCGGCGCGGCGCGGTCATCAAGGATCGGCGCGGTCCACCCGGCGGTGGTGTTGAAGAACCGCGCGACCCCTGCCTCTCCGAACTCGCGCAGATAGCCCTGAACCACCACGTCGATATAGCTCAGCAGCACCGGATGCTCGACCGTGGGCTGCCCATGTTTGCCATGCGGCACGGTATAGACCGCCACGTCGATCGGGTCGGGCTTGGGGTGGGTAATCGCGGCATTGGCGTCGACCCGGTCATAGGCATGTTCGCGTTGATCCAGCGCGGCCCAATCACCGCCGGGGACATGCGCGATCAGTCCATCGATTTCGCAATCCGGGTCCGGCACCACGGTCAGGTAGGCCACGGGACGCAGGTCGGTATGGCGCCATATCCGCCGCCAACCGCCGAGTCGGGCCGGGTGGGTATCGCCATACTGGTGCGTATCCCGGTTCACGAGGCTGCCATAGCCAAAGAAATAGGGGTCTTTCTTGCGCATTCGCCCTTGGTGCTCTTGATCCATGTCAATTGCTTGACCCTTGCCATGCTGCATAAAGAGCGGAACTTCAAGCCATGGCGAGGACCGTCCGTGCGTATCACCAAAAGAACCAACATCGCGATTCGGGTGCTGATGTTTTGTACGGCACATGCGGATCGGTTGGTCACGAAACACGAGATCGCAGAGCGCTGCAACGCCTCGGAAAACCACCTTGCCCAGGTTATCAACCAGTTGGCCCAGATGGGGGTCATCAAGACCCAGCGCGGGCGCAATGGCGGTCTGGAGCTGGCCCGCCCGGCGACAGATATCAGCATTGGCGAGATTTTCCGGATCATGGAAGCGCCGGTGCCGCTGACCGAGTGTTTCGCCGATGTGGACAATTCCTGCCCGCTGACGGCGGCCTGTCGGCTGCGCTATGCACTGCAGGATGCGGCCGAGGCATTCTACCTGCGGCTCGATGACGTGACACTGGATGCGCTGGTCTGCAACAACAGCGCTTTGCTCAGTATTCTCGCGCCTGAACCCTGTGCGACATAAATCGCGCCAAAAGCGACCTTTTTGCGGCTTGCCAGCGCGTTTTCTGCACACTACGGTATGCGACAACAGATGACTCGGGAGAACCGGATGTTTCCGGTGCCGAAGGAGCAACCGCCCCGGAAACTCTCAGGCCGCAGGGACCGCGCCATCTGAAAAAACTCTGGAGAGAGGCGCCGAAACATGCGTCCGCCGAAGGGATAACGATCTCAGGCCAAAGGACAGAGGGGGCATCGCACGCGCAGGGCAATTGCGCGAAATTGGGATGCCGGATGTGACCAGAGCCATGGACGCGCCGGAAGTGACGGGAGCGAGAGCCATGGGCGAATTGAAGCGCACACCGCTTTACGATCTGCATGTCGAGCTGGGCGCCAAGATGGTGCCGTTTGCCGGGTACGAGATGCCCGTGCAATACGGGCTGGGCGTGATGAAGGAACATCTGCACACCCGCGCCGCCGCAGGGCTGTTCGACGTGAGCCACATGGGGCAGGTGATCCTGGGGGGAGCGTCCTATGAGGCGATTGCCGGGGCGTTCGAGAGAATGGTGCCGATGGATGTTCTGGGGCTTGGCGAAGGGCGCCAGCGCTATGGGCTGTTCACCAACGGCGCCGGGGGCATCGAGGATGACCTGATGTTCGCCAACCGGGGCGATCATCTTTTTGTCGTGGTCAACGCCGCCTGCAAGGAAGGCGACATTGCGCGGATGCGCAGCGTTCTGGAGCCCGGTGTCACCGTGACCGAGATCACCGACCGCGCGCTGATCGCGTTGCAGGGGCCGGCGGCGGAAACCGCGCTGGCGCGGCTGAACGCGGACGTGGCAGGCATGTCTTTCATGGATGTGGCCACGGTTGCGCTGAATGGCGCGGAATGCTGGGTTTCGCGCTCGGGCTATACAGGGGAAGACGGCTACGAGATTTCGGTGCCCGCCGCCGAGGCCGAGGCGCTGAGCCGCGCGCTTTTGGCGATGGACGAGGTTGAGGCGATTGGCCTTGGGGCGCGGGACAGTCTGCGGCTTGAGGCGGGTCTGTGCCTTTATGGGAATGATATTGACGCGGGCACCTCGCCGATCGAAGCCGGGCTCACCTGGGCGATCCAGAAGGTGCGCCGTGCCGGAGGCGACCGAGCGGGAGGATTTCCGGGGGCCTCGCGCCTTTTTGGGGATCTGGCCGAAGGCGTGGCCCGCAAGCGTGTTGGCCTCGCACCGCAGGGCCGTGCGCCGATGCGTGCCGGGACGCAATTGTTTGCCGAAGCCGAAGGGGGCGACGCGATTGGCGAAGTCACCTCGGGCGGGTTTGGCCCGACGCTCAATGGGCCCGTGGCCATGGGATATGTCGGCAGCGCGCAAGCTGCTGCCGGAACCGAGATTTTTGGCGAGGTACGGGGCAAGCGGATGCCCGTCACGGTGGCGAAGATGCCGCTTGTGCCTGCCAATTTCAAACGCTGACCAACAGGAGAGACAGCATGAAATTCACCGAAGAACATGAATGGCTGCGCGAAGAAGACGGGCTGATCGTGGTGGGGATCACGGATCACGCTAGCGAGCAGCTGGGCGACGTGGTGTTCGTGGAGCTGCCCGAGACAGGCACCGAAGTGACCAAGGACGAAGAAGTCTGTGTGATTGAGTCGGTCAAGGCCGCCTCGGACATCCTCGCGCCGATTGACGGCGAGATCGTCGAAGTGAACGACGCGATCGTCGAAGACCCCGGCAAGGTCAACGAAGACCCGATGGGGGATGCGTGGTTCTTCAAGATCAAGGCCGCCGATCCCAGCCAGATGGACGATTACATGGATGAAGCCGCCTACAAGGACTTCATCGGGTAAGAGCTGATGCGCCCCGGCCAGATGAACCGGACCGGGGCATAGCGGGCGGTCCTGCCGCCTGCACCTGACGGGTGGCCCCTGTTTTGCGGGCACGCCAAGACCTTTTTGTTTCCGGGAGGATGCCATGCCCTTCGAACCGACAGACTATCTGCCTTATGATTTTGCCAATCGCCGTCATATCGGCCCGTCTCCGGAAGAGATGGCTGAAATGCTTGACGTGGTTGGGGCGTCCGATCTGGATGCTTTGATTGATGACACGGTGCCCAAGAGCATTCGCCAGAAAGAGCCGCTGGACTTTGGCCGCCCGATGTCGGAGCGCGAGCTGCTGCATCACATGCGAGAGAACGCCGCCAAGAACAAGGTGTTCACCTCGTTGATCGGGCAGGGCTATCACGGCACGGTCACGCCGCCCGCGATCCAGCGCAATATCCTTGAGAACCCGGCATGGTATACGGCCTATACGCCCTATCAGCCCGAGATTTCGCAAGGTCGCCTTGAGGCGCTGCTGAACTTTCAGACGATGATTTCCGACCTGACGGGGATGGAGATTGCCAATGCGTCGCTATTGGATGAATCGACGGCCTGTGCCGAGGCGATGACCATGGCGCAGCGGGTTTCGAAATCGAAGGCGAAGGCGTTTTTTGTCGACCGCGATTGCCACCCGCAGAACATCGAAGTGGTGAAAACCCGCGCCGAGCCTCTGGGGATCGAAGTGATCGTGGGCAACCCTGACAAGATGGACCCCGAGCAGGTGTTTGGGGCGCTGTTCCAGTATCCGGGCACCTATGGTCATGTGCGCGATTTCACCGACCAGATCGCGGCGCTGCATGAGCACAAGGGGATCGGCGTTGTCTGTGCCGATCCGATGTCGCTGACCCTGTTGAAAGAGCCGGGCGCGATGGGGGCGGATATCGCGATTGGGTCAACCCAGCGCTTTGGTGTGCCGGTGGGCTATGGCGGGCCGCACGCGGCCTATATGGCCTGTCGCGATGCCTATAAGCGCGCGATGCCCGGGCGCATCATCGGCGTGTCGATCGACAGCCATGGCAACCGCGCCTATCGCCTGTCTCTGCAGACCCGCGAGCAGCATATCCGCCGCGAGAAAGCTAATTCGAATGTCTGCACGGCGCAGGCGCTGTTGGCGGTTATGGCGTCGATGTACGCGGTTTTCCACGGGCCGAAGGGTCTGAAGGCAATTGCCCAGCGTATCCACCGCAAGACCGTGCGCCTTGCGCGCGGGCTGGAAGAGGCTGGCTTCAAGGTCGATCCGCAGGCGTTTTTCGACACGATCACCGTGGATGTGGGGCCGTTGCAGGCCGCCGTTCTGAAATCGGCGCGGGACGAGGGCATCAACCTGCGCCCCGTGGGCGAGAAACGGGTTGGGATTTCTCTGGATGAAACCACCCGCCCCGCCACCATCGAGGGGGTCTGGCGGGCTTTTGGCATCGTGCGCAAGGATGATGATTTCGCGCCGGAATACCGCGTGCCCAAAAAGATGCACCGCACCAGTGAGTTCCTCACCCACCCGATTTTCCACATGAACCGGGCGGAAACCGAGATGATGCGCTATATGCGGCGCCTTGCGGACCGTGACCTTGCCCTGGACCGGGCGATGATCCCGTTGGGGTCGTGCACGATGAAGCTCAATTCGGCGGCGGAAATGATGCCGCTGACCTGGCCGGAATACGCCTTCGTGCATCCGTTCGTGCCGGTCGAGCAGGCGCAAGGCTATGCCGCGATGATCGAGGACCTGAGTGACAAGCTGTGCCAGATCACAGGATATGACGCGATCTCGATGCAGCCCAACTCGGGCGCACAGGGGGAATATGCGGGCCTTCTGACCATCGCCGCCTATCACAAGGCGCGCGGTGAGGCGCATCGCAATATCTGCCTCATTCCGATGAGCGCGCATGGCACCAATCCCGCGTCGGCGATGATGGTGGGCTGGAAGGTTGTGCCGGTGAAATCGGCGGCGAATGGCGATATCGACCTCGACGATTTCCGCGAGAAGGCGGAGAAGCATTCGGAAAACCTTGCCGGGTGCATGATTACCTATCCGTCCACCCATGGTGTGTTCGAGGAAACCGTGATGGATGTCTGTGCGATCACGCATGAACATGGCGGGCAGGTCTATATCGACGGGGCCAACATGAACGCCATGGTGGGGCTGTCGCGCCCCGGTGATCTGGGCGGGGATGTAAGCCACCTCAACCTGCACAAGACCTTTGCCATTCCCCATGGCGGGGGTGGTCCCGGCATGGGGCCGATTGGTGTGAAGGCACATCTGAAGCCGCATCTTCCCGGACATCCGGAAACCGGTGGGTCCGAGGGGCCGGTCTCGGCCGCGCCTTACGGGTCGGCGTCAATCCTGACGATCAGCTGGGCCTATTGCCTGATGATGGGGGGCGCGGGTCTGACGCAGGCGACGCGGGTGGCGATCCTCAATGCCAACTACATCGCCAAGCGTCTGGAAGGGGCGTTTGACGTTCTGTACCGGGGGCCGACGGGCCGCGTGGCGCATGAGTGCATCATCGACACGCGCCCCTTTGCCGAGAGTGCCGGGGTGACGGTGGATGACATCGCCAAGCGCCTGATGGACGCGGGCTTCCATGCGCCGACCATGAGCTGGCCTGTGGCCGGGACGCTGATGATCGAGCCGACGGAAAGCGAGACCAAGGCCGAGCTGGACCGGTTCTGTGAGGCGATGCTGGCGATCCGCGAAGAGATCCGTGATATCGAGGAGGGCCGGATTGATGCGGAGAACAACCCGCTCAAGATGGCGCCGCATACGATGGAAGACCTCGTGCGCGAGTGGGACCGGCCCTATAGCCGCGAACAGGGCTGTTTCCCGCCGGGGGCCTTCCGGGTGGACAAGTATTGGCCGCCGGTGAACAGGGTCGACAATGCCTGGGGCGATCGCAACCTTGTCTGTATCTGTCCGCCGATGGAGGATTACGCGGACGCGGCGGAGTAAGGGGGCGCTGCCCCCGTCGTTGAAAATCCATGATTTTCAACGACTCCCCCGGGGTATTTTTGGAAAAAGAAAGAGGCGGGTCCGGGGGCGGAGCCGCCTTTTTTGTCAGTCGCGGGCGCGCAGGATGCGGGCGGGGCGGATGCCGAGCGAGGGCAGGGCAAAGAGCATGCCCGCAAGGAGGTTGGCGAGCAGTCCGGCCAGCACAACGGTGATGGCGTTGGACCAGATCACCTCGAAATCGCTTTCCATCACGAATGTCATGACTGCCCATGCGCCGGTCAGGCCGACAGCCAGCGCAACCAGCCCGGCGGAGGTTCCCAGAAGGGCGGCGCGCAGGGCGAAGCTTGTCAGGATCTGGCGGCGCAGGGCGCCGATGGTTTTCAGGATCGCCGCCTCATAAAGCCGCCCCTGTTGTCCGGCGGCGGCAGCGCCGATGATCACGAGGAGGCCGGTGAGCAGGATGGCGGCGGCGCCGTAGGTGGTGGCGTTGGCAAGCTGGGCGACGAGGTCGGAGACCCGGCCCACTGCTTCGCGCACATGAATGGCGGTGATATTGGGGAAGGCGTTGGCCAGTTCGCGCAGGAGCGGGGCTTCGGCGGCTTCTTCGGCGTAGACGGTGGCGATAAAGCTGTGCGGCGCGCCCGCCAGCGCGGTGGGGTTCATCGCAATGACAAAGCCCATGCCGGCGGTGGAGAAATCGACCTCGCGAAAGCTGGTGACGGTGGCGGTGATGTCGCGCCCCAAGATATTGACAGTCATCGTGTCGCCAAGCTGTACGCCCATTTCGAAGGCTTCTTCGGCGGCAAAGCTGATCTGGGGATTGCCGGTATAATCGGCGGGCCACCATGTGCCGGCGGTGAGCTTGGTGTTTTGTGGCAGGGCGGCGGAATAGGTCACGCCGCGGTCGCCCCGGATGACCCAGTGATCGCCCGCAACCTCGCGCGCCGGTTTGCCGTTGATGCGGGTGATGATGCCGCGCAGCATCGGGGCGCTTTCGACCTTGGAGACGCTTGCGTTGGCATCGAGCCGCGCGGAGAAGTCGGGCATCTGGTCTTTCTGGATGTCGACGAAGAAGAAGCTGGGCGCGACATCGGGCAGATCGCGGGCGATGGCGTTGCGCAGGTTGCCGTCGACCTGTCCCACGGTGGCCAGCACCGAAAGTCCAAGGCCGAGGGAGAGCACCACGGGGGTGGTGGCTTCGCGTGAGCGGGCGATGGCGTTGAGCGCCCATGAGAGCGCCGGGGTGGGGCGGGTGCGTTTGGAAAGCACACGGACCAGCGCGCGCAGGGCGAGCGCGGCGAGGGAGAGAAAGCCCATGGCGGCCACGACCCCGGCAGCGAACCAGAGGGTGAGCGTGGTCGAGCCGGAAAGCCATGCGGCCAGCGCGACGAGCAGGACCAGAAGCAGGGCCACGGCAAGGAGATAGCGCGGGGCGGGCAGGTTGGCGCGTGCATCGAGCGCATCGCGGAAGAGGGCGGTGGGGCGCACGTCTTCGATGCGCGCGAGTGGCCAGAGGGTGAAGATTGCGGCAGTGAGCGCGCCATAGAGAGCGGCTTCGATCAGCGGCAGCGGGTAGAGGGTGAAGACTGCCGGGAAGGGCAATACGGCAAGGATCAGCGGGGCCAGCAGGATCGGGGTCAGCGCGCCGATCAGCAGGCCAAGGGCGATGCCAACCGTGGCGACCATGCCGATTTGCAGGAAATAGGTGAGAAAGATGGTCTGACGGGTGGCACCGAGGCTGCGCAGGATGGCGATGATCTCGGTCTTGCGGGCGAGCCATGCGCGGATGGCGGTGGAGACGCCGACGCCACCCACGGCCAGCCCTGCAAGGCCGACGAGGATCAGGAAGGCGCCGAAACGGTCGACGAACCGGGCGAGGCCGGGCGCGCCATTGCGGCTGTCGCGCCAGCGCAGGCCGGTGGTTTCAAAGCGGGCGCGGGCGTCTTCTTCCAGAGTGGCGAGGTCGGGGTTTTCCGGCAAGGACAGGCGGTAATGCGAGGTGAAGAGCGTCCCCGGTGCAAGCAGGCCGGAGGTTTCCAACGCCTTGGTGGTGACGATGGTGCGCGGTGCGAGGCCAAAGCCGCCGGAGCTGTCCGGTTCGCGCATCAGGCGGGCCATGAGGACAAACTCCTGTTGGCCAAGTTTGAACGTGTCACCGATCTCTAGCCCGACTCGGTCGACGAGCAGCCCCTGCATGACGGCGCCGGGCAGGGTGTCTTGTCCGGCCATGGCCTCGGGCAGCGGGATGGGCGGGTCGAGTTGGACCGTGCCGACAAGGGGGTAGGCGCTGTCGATGGCCTTGACTTGCGTGAGGGCGCGCTCGGCGTCGTCGCCGCGCGGGACCACGGCCATGGAGCGGAAATCGACGATTTCGGACGCGGTCAGGGCATTTTCCTGCATCCAGGCGCGTTCGTCGTCATTGGCCATGCGGTAGGTAAAGCTCATCTCCGCATCGCCCCCCAGAAGGGCTGCGCCTTCGGAGGCCAGTCCGGCTTCGATCGCGGCGCGCACCGAGCCGATGGCGGCGATGGTGGCGACGCCAAGGGCGAGGCAGGCGAGAAAGACGGTGAAACCGCGCAGGCCGCCGCGGATTTCGCGGCGGGCGAGGCGGGCAGCGTGGGCAAGGCTCATGCGGCGGCGTCCGTCTGCGTTTCGATCCGGCCATCGCGCAGGCGGATGACGCGGGAACAGCGGCTGGCAAGGCGATTGGAATGGGTCACGAGAACCAGTGTCGTGCCTTGTCGGGCGTGCTTGTCAAAGAGCAGGTCCATGATGACCTCGCCCGTGGACTGGTCGAGATTACCGGTAGGTTCGTCGGCCAGAAGGATTTCCGGGGCGGGGGCCGAGGCGCGGGCCAGCGCGACGCGCTGTTGTTCGCCACCCGAAAGCTGGCTGGGGTAATGGTCGGCGCGATGGTCGAGCCCGACCGAGGCGAGCGCTTCCTGCGCCTTTTTCAGCGCGTCTCGGTGCCCGGCCAGTTCCAGAGGTGTTGCGACATTTTCCAGCGCGGTCATGGTCGGGATCAGGTGGAAGTTCTGGAACACCACCCCCATGTGATCGCGGCGGAACCGGGCCAGCGCGTCTTCGGACATGGCCGAGAGATCCTGTCCCAGCGCGATAATGCTGCCCCCGGTGGCGCGTTCCAGACCGCCCATCAGCATCAGGAGCGAGGATTTGCCCGAACCGGAGGGGCCGACAAGCGCAAGTGTCTCGCCTTTGTGAACGTCAAGCGACAGCCCATGTAGGATTTCGATACGTCCGGCATTGCTATCGAGCGCCAAAGTCGCATCTTTGAGGGTAAGAACGGGATTCATGCGGGGGACTGCCTGTTGTCAAAGGTTTCAGAACTATATGGGCACGTGAATTTGATGGGCAAGGCGTTGGCCGTTGGTCTTTTCATGGGCGGGCCGGTCTGGGCGGAGGAAGTGGTGGTGGCCGCGCTGGGCGATAGTCTGACCCACGGGTATGGTTTGGCACCGGAGAAGGGGTTTGTGCCGGCGTTGGAGCGCTGGTTAACGGCACAGGGCGCTGACGTGCGGTTGATCAATGCGGGCGTGTCAGGGGACACGACGCAAGGCGGGTTGGCGCGGGTGGGCTGGACGCTGACGCCGGAGGTCGACGCGATGATCGTGGCGCTTGGGGGCAATGACGTGTTGCGCGCGATTGATCCGGCGGTGAGTCGGGGCAATCTTGCCGGGATCATTGAGGCGGCGCGGGCGCAGGGCGTCGAGATTTTGTTGGTCGGCATGCGCGCGCCTTTAAACTACGGGGCCGCGTACAAGGAGGCGTTTGACGGCATGTACGGGGCTTTGTCCGAGGAATACGGCGTGGCGTTGGCACCGGACTTCTTTGAAGGGCTGCGGGACGTGCCGACCGAGGAAATGGGCAGCGTGATGCAGGGCGATGGGCTGCATCCGAATGCGGCTGGGGTGGAACGGATTGTAGAGGCACTGGGACCGTATGTCCTGCAATTTGTTGAAGGCGTGGACTAGGCGATGCCGGGGCGGTTTTTCCTGACCACGCCAATGGCGGAGATCGCCGCATGGATGGAGGTGGATGCGCCTGCGGAGGAACCGCCCCGTCAAAATATTCAGCCGGGTCAGGAGATCGTCTGTTTCACGGATAACGGATTTCAGCGGATGCGCTGGGGGATTATCCCGGTGGGGCGGGTGAATGCGCGGGGGCGGCCCGTGATGGAGACCATCATCAATGCGCGCAGCGAAACGGTGTTTGACAAGAGCGCCTTTGATGGTGTGGGGCGGGCGGTTGTCATCTTGGATGGCTGGTATGAATGGACCGGGGAAAAGCGCCGCAAGACCGCGTGGCGCCTCTTTGGCCCGGAGCCTTTGATCTTTGCCGCGATCACGGATGAATGGACCGCGCCCGGCGGGCTGAAAGTGCCGCAGGTCGCCATGGTGACCTGTGAGCCGAATGCAGATGTCGCGCCGATCCATCACCGGATGGGCGTGTTGCTTCGCCGCGAGGACGTGGCGCTTTGGATATTGGGAAACAAAGAGGACGTCGCGCCGCTCATGGTGCCCTGGCCCAACGGGCTGTTGCGGATCGAAGAGGCGGGGGACGTTGATTGGTCGGGGCCATAGGCGGCCCCTGACCGTATTCGAAAGGGCGTGGTCAAAGGACCAGCGCCCGAAACGCGATTACATCGCGGCCAGATCCACGGCGCTCTCGCGACCGTCACGGCCCGACTGCAGCTCGTAGCTGACTTTCTGGTTGTCGGCGAGGCCGGTCAGACCCGAACGCTCGACTGCAGAAATGTGAACAAAGATGTCCTTGCCGCCGTCATCGGGGGCAATGAAGCCATAACCTTTGGTGGTGTTGAACCATTTTACGGTGCCAGTGGCCATATCCGTATCTCCTGTTTTGTACTGCCCGCAGCATGCGGCAGCTCGGCTTTGTCACGCATCGAATGACTGAGCCGGAAAAGGAGCAGGTGGTCGAATGTAGTAACTTGCACCCCCCATCTGATACCGATGGCGCCCATTTACAAGCAAAACTTCTGTGAAACTGTCACTTTCGGCGGGGAATTTCCGATGAAATTGTGGGCGGTTCGGGGTTTGAGGCACATTTTTATTTTTTTACCAGTTGATAAAAAAATGAACCTGTGAGAGCGTGAGGGTATAGCCAAACAAGGTGTATGGGGAGGTCTTATGTCCAAAACACCGTTCAGCGAAGGGATCACGGCGGGGCGTCTGAGCGCCGCGGAGCTTTCCGAGAACTTCGGGGATTTGCATCCCCGCTTTGACGATCACGAGGCGCTTGTTGCGGCGGATCGTTGTTATTTCTGCCACGATGCACCCTGCATGACGGCCTGTCCGACGGATATCGATATTCCGTTGTTCATTCGCCAAATTGCCACGGGAACGCCGGAAGCGGCGGCCAGGACGATCTTTGATCAGAACATTCTTGGCGGCATGTGCGCGCGGGTGTGTCCGACGGAGACACTGTGTGAAGAGGTTTGCGTACGAGAGACAGCGGAAGGCAAACCGGTCGAGATCGGGCGGTTGCAGCGCTATGCCACCGACACGCTGGTGGATGCAGGTGTGCATCCGTTCAAGCGTGCGGCGGCCACGGGCAAGAAGGTGGCCGTGGTTGGTGCGGGGCCTGCGGGTCTCGCGGCGGCGCATCGGCTGGCGATGCATGGCCATGACGTGACCGTTTATGATGCACGCCCCAAGGCGGGCGGGCTCAACGAGTTCGGCATCGCGGCCTACAAGTCGGTTGACGGTTTTGCCGCGCGCGAGGTCGACTGGCTGCTCAAGATCGGTGGCATCACCATCGAGACCGGCAGGGCGCTGGGCGCGGGGCTGTCGCTTGATGGGTTGAAGGCCACGCACGACGCGGTGTTCCTTGGCATTGGTCTGGGCGGCGTGAATGCGCTGGGCGTGGATGGCGAGGACAAGGACGGCGTTGAAGCCGCCGTTGATTTCATCGCCGAATTGCGTCAGGCCAGCGATCTGGCAAGTCTGCCGATTGGCCGCGACGTTGTCGTGATCGGCGGCGGCATGACGGCGGTGGATGCCGCGGTGCAGGCCAAACTGCTGGGCGCGCTCAACGTGTCGCTGGTGTATCGCCGGGGCCGGGATCGGATGAATGCGTCCGAGTTTGAACAGGATCTGGCCGCGAGCAAGGGCGTGCGCATCATCACCAATGCCTCGCCCAAGGCGGTGATCGGCAATGGCGCGGTGCGCGAGATCGAATTTGCCTATACCGATGACGATCTGAACCCGACCGGAGACACGATCCGGTTGGCGGCGGATCAGGTTTTCAAGGCGATCGGCCAGACGCTGGAAGGCGAAGGCCTGCCCGCGTTGGAGCGAGGCAAGATCAAGGTCGATGATGCGGGGCGCAGCAGCGTGGCAGGCATCTGGGCCGGGGGCGATTGCGCGACCGGGGGCGATGACCTGACCGTGACGGCCGTGGCCGAGGGCCGTGATGCGGCGGAAGACATTCACGCCACGTTGATGGCGTAAGGAGGACAGTGACAATGGCTGATCTGACAAGCGAATTCATCGGGATCAAATCCCCCAACCCGTTCTGGCTGGCCTCGGCGCCGCCGACGGACAAGGAATACAACGTGCGCCGCGCCTTCGAAGCGGGCTGGGGCGGGGTTGTGTGGAAAACCCTTGGAGAGGCGGGCCCGCCCGTCGTCAACGTGAACGGGCCGCGCTATGGCGCCATTCACGGCGCGGACCGGCGTTTGCTGGGCCTTAACAATATCGAGCTGATCACCGACCGTCCGCTTGAGGTTAATCTCGAAGAGATGACCCGCGTGAAGCGCGACTATCCGGACCATGCTCTGATCGCGTCTGTCATGGTGCCCTGCGAGGAGAAGGCGTGGAAAGACATCCTGCCGATGATCGCGGAAACCGGCTGTGACGGATTCGAGCTCAACTTTGGCTGTCCGCATGGCATGGCCGAGCGCGGCATGGGTTCTGCCGTGGGGCAGGTGCCGGAATATATCGAGATGGTGACGCGCTGGGCCAAGGAGGCGACCGGGTTGCCGGTGATCGTCAAGCTGACGCCGAACATCACCAATATTCTCTACCCGGCGACCGCAGCGCTCAATGGTGGCGCGGATGCGGTGAGCCTGATCAACACGATCAACTCGATTACGAGTGTGAACTTGGACGTGATGAGCCCGGAGCCGATGATCGACGGCAAGGGCACCCATGGCGGCTATTGCGGCCCGGCAGTCAAACCGATCGCGATGAACATGGTGGCCGAGATCGCGCGCAACCCGGAAACCGCGAAGCTGCCGATCAGCGGCATTGGCGGCGTGACGACGTGGCGTGATGCGGCCGAGTTCATGGCGCTGGGGGCGGGCAACGTGCAGGTTTGCACGGCGGCGATGACCTATGGGTTCAAGATCGTGCAGGAGATGATTTCGGGTCTCAGCCAGTGGATGGACGAGAAGGGCTATGAAAGCACGGCGGATTTTGTCGGCATGGCGACGCCGAACGTGACCGACTGGCAGTATCTCAACCTCAATCACGTCACCAAGGCAGTGATCAACGAGGAAGATTGCATCAAGTGCGGTCGGTGCTACGCGGCTTGCGAAGATACCAGCCACCAGGCGATCGAGATGTCGGAAGACCGCGTGTTCACGGTCAAGGATGACGAATGCGTGGCCTGCAACCTGTGTGTGAATGTCTGCCCTGTCGAAGGCTGTATCACCATGAAAACGCTGGAACCCGGCGACATGGATGAGCGCACCGGCCAGCCGGTTTCACCCGACTATGGGAACTGGACCACGCATCCGAACAACCCGTCGGTGCAGGCGGCCGAATAAGCCAAGCATTGCCGACAACAAGACGCCCGCCGCGGTCCTCCCTGCGGCGGGCGTTTTCTTGTTTGGGGCGCTGCCCCGTCCCGGCAAGCCGGGACTCCCCGGGGTATTTGGGGAAAAAGAAAGATCAGGGGGTGAGAAGTTTTCGGAAAAGCGTGTCGAGGTAGCTGTCGGCGCTGTCGGGGATGGATTTTTCTCCGTTCAGCAAGACCCGGACCTGTGCGTCGAAATCGGCATAGTGCTGGGTGGTGGCCCAGATGGAGAAAACAAGGTGGCGGGGATCGACCGGGGCGAGTTTCCCGGCATCAATCCAGCGCTGGATCAGCGCGGTTTTCTTGTCGAAAAGCGGTTTCAGGCCGGATTTCAGATGCGGCCCCATGCGCGGCGCGCCTTGCAGGATTTCATTGGCAAACAGGCGGCTTTCGCGGGGGAAATCGCGACTCATTTCCAATTTGCGGTGAACATAGGCCAAGAGTTCGCTGAGCGGTTCTCCGTCCGGGTCCATGGCGTCCAGCGGATCGAGCCAAGTTTGCATTAACTGGTTGAGCAGGGAGACATGGATGTCCTCTTTGCCATCGAAATAGTAGAGGATATTGGGTTTGGAGAGCCCGGCCTCGTCGGCGATCTGGTCCAGCGTGGCCCCGCGATAGCCGTGGCGCGAAAACACCTCGAGCGCAGCGTCGAGGATGCGCTTGCGGTTGCGTTGCTGGATGCGGCTGGGTTTCTTGGCGGGCGTGTTGGCCATGTCGGTCCTTTCGGGGTCAGTCCAGCGCGCCGATGCCGCGCAGGATGATCTGTTTCACGCTGGCCTTTGCGGCCTCCCACTGGTCATCCGACAGCGGCGCGCCGCCGTTGAGCGTTTCAATCTGGTGGCCGAAATCGGCGTAATGCTGGGTCGTGGCCCAGAGCATGTAAAGCAGGTGATCGGGGTCGACCGGGTCCATGCGGCCTTCGTCGATCCAGCGCCGGATGACATCGGCGCGGCCTGCCGTCCATTCCATGAGCGTGGTTTCGAGATAATCCTGAATGACGGGCGCGCCGTGCATCACCTCGGAGGCCCAGACCTTGGAGCCTTCGGGGTGGCGGCGGGAGATCTCCATCTTGGCGTCAATATAGGCACCGATTCCCTCGGCGGGGCCATCGGCGGCGTCAAAGATGTCCGCAGCCTGCAGCCAGATCTGGAAAATATTCTGCACCACCTGCCGATAAAGCGATTCCTTGGTGGGAAAATAGTAGTGCAAGTTGGCCTTTGGCAGGCCCGCCACATCGGCGATCAGCTGCATGGTGGCCCCGCCAAACCCCGCTTCGGCAAAGACTTTTTCGGCTGCTGACAAAATGAGCTTTTCGCTTTCCTGGCGGCGTTCTTTTTTGCTGCTGCTGCGTCGGGTGGGGGCCATGAAATATCCCTTGAGAATTTTCTTGACCGTTTGGTCAGGGTGTGGTGCTCTGAATTTGACCATACGGTCAGGAACCACGCGAACGCAAGAGGCCAGAAAAACCGGCCCGACGCGAGATAGCCAGGGAGACAGACATGGCGGCACCGGGAGAGAACCTGAAGGTAAACGCGGATCGGCTGTGGGACAGCCTGATGGAGATGGCCAAGATCGGCCCCGGTGTTGCGGGCGGCAACAATCGCCAGACCGTGACGGATGAAGATGGCGAGGGACGCGCGCTGTTCCAGAGCTGGTGCGAGGCGGTGGGCTGTACCATGGGGCTCGATACGATGGGCAACATGTTTGCCGAGTATCCGGGCACCGATCCCGACGCGCTTCCCGTTTACGTCGGCTCACATCTTGATACGCAGCCGACGGGTGGCAAGTATGACGGGGTGCTGGGGGTGCTGGGCGGTCTCGAAATCCTGCGCACGATGAAGGATCTGGGCATCAAGACCAAGCATCCGATTGTTGTCACCAACTGGACCAACGAGGAAGGCACACGGTTTGCGCCGGCGATGCTGGCCTCGGGTGTTTTTGCCGGGGTGCATACGGAAGAGTGGGCGTATGACCGCGAAGATGCGGAAGGCAAGAAATTCGGCGACGAGCTGAAGCGGATTGGCTGGCGTGGGGATGAGCCGGTGGGCGCACGTATGATGCATGCGATGTTCGAGTTGCATATCGAGCAGGGGCCCATTCTGGAAGCCGAGGAAAAGGATATTGGGGTTGTCACCCATGGTCAGGGGTTGAGCTGGACGCAGGTGACGATCGAGGGCAAGGACAGCCATACCGGATCGACGCCGATGCCGATGCGCAAGAACGCGGGTCTTGGCATGGCACGGGTGCTGGAGAAGGTGGATGAGATTGCGTGGAGCCATGCGCCGCATGCCGTGGGCGCGGCAGGGCATATCGATGTCTACCCGAACTCGCGCAACGTGATCCCCGGCAAGGTGGTGTTCACGGTGGATTTCCGTTCCCCCGAGCTTTCCGTGATCGAAGACATGGAAGCGCGGCTGCGGGTCGAGGGACAGAAGATTGCCGACGAGATGGGGCTTTCGATTTCCTTTGAGAAGGTGGGCGGGTTTGACCCGGTCAAATTCGATGAGGGCTGTGTGACGGCGGTGCGCTCGGCGGCAGAGCGTCTGGGCTATTCGCATATGGATATCATCTCGGGCGCGGGGCATGATGCCTGCTGGATCAATCAGGTCGCGCCAACGGCGATGGTGATGTGTCCGTGTGTGGATGGGTTGTCGCACAATGAGGCGGAAGAGATTTCCCGCGAATGGGCGGCCGCGGGCGCGGATGTGCTGATGCATGCGGTTCTGGAGACGGCCGAGATCGTGGAGTGAGGTGACGGACGGATTGGGGGCCAGCCCCCAAACCCCCGGAGTGTTTTTGGCAAAATGAAGGAAGGACCGCAGAAATCAGCCAGGCGAGCCACATAAAGGCGCTACTTGCGGCGGAGCTCAGGGATTACGATCCTGAATGCGCCGCGCGCGTTGTAGGCTGGGGGACACCGATGTCGCCCGAGTGGCATCGTGTGACCCTGGAAGATTTCCGTGCGGTGATGATCGAGCCCGAGGAAGTGGATGTGAAGTTTTCAGGGGGTGTGTCGATGATCTGCTGGGCGGTGACGCGCAGCAATGGCGATTACCGGGTGGTCTGGGTGCCGTCTGCCGAGACGTTTTCGCTGGTAACGGAAAGCAAATTCGGCCCCGTGGATATCGGGGTGCATGGCGACGCGATTGGTGTGTTCGGGTCGATCTAAAGAACAATAGGGAGTTAAGACATGTCGACGGTTATCAAGAATGGAACCATTGTGACGGCGGATCTGACCTACAAGGCGGATGTGCTGGTTGATGGGGGGGTGATCACCGAGATCGGGCCGGACCTCAAGGGGGACAAGGAGCTCGATGCGACCGGGTGTTACGTGATGCCGGGCGGGATTGATCCGCATGTGCATCTGGAGATGCCGTTCATGGGCACCTATTCCAGCGACGATTTCGAGAGCGGCACGCGCGCCGGGTTGGCCGGGGGGACAACGATGGTCGTCGATTTTTGTCTGCCGAACCAGGGTGAGAGCCTTTTGGATGCGATCAAGCGCTGGGACAACAAGTCGACCCGCGCGAATTGTGACTACTCGTTCCACATGGCGGTGACATGGTGGGGCGAGCAGGTGTTCAATGACATGAAGACCGTGATCGAGGATCGGGGCATCAACACGTTCAAGCATTTCCTTGCCTATAAGGGCGCGTTGATGGTCAACGATGACGAGCTCTTTGCCTCGTTCAATCGTCTGTCGGAACTGGGCGGCATCGCGATGGTGCATGCCGAGAATGGCGATGTGGTGGCGGAGATGACCGCCAAGCTCTTGGCCGAGGGCAATACCGGGCCGGAGGCGCATGCCTATTCGCGGCCCTCTCAGGTTGAGGGCGAAGCGACCAACCGGGCGATCATGATTGCCGACATGGCGGGCGTGCCTCTTTACGTGGTGCACACGTCCTGTGAAGAGGCGCATGAGGCGATCCGCCGGGCGCGGATGCAGGGCAAGCGGGTTTGGGGCGAGCCGCTGATCCAGCACCTGACGCTGGATGAGAGCGAGTATTTCCACCCCGATTGGGACCATGCCGCGCGGCGCGTGATGTCGCCGCCGTTCCGCAACAAGAAGCACCAGGACAGCCTGTGGGCCGGGTTGCAGTCAGGCTCGCTGTCGGTTGTGGCAACGGATCACTGCGCCTTTACCACCGAGCAGAAACGCTATGGCGTGGGCAATTTCTCGCAGATTCCGAACGGAACCGGTGGGCTTGAGGACCGGATGCCGATGCTGTGGACGCAGGGCGTGGCGACCGGGCGGCTGACGCCGAATGAGTTTGTGGCCGTGACCTCGACAAATATCGCGAAGATCCTGAATTGTTATCCCAAGAAGGGCGCGGTTCTGGTGGGGGCGGATGCGGACCTCGTGGTCTGGGATCCCGAGAAGGAAAAGACCATTTCGGCAGACAGCCAGCAGTCGGCGATCGACTACAACGTCTTTGAGGGTCACAAGGTCAAGGGGCTGCCGCGCTATACGCTGACCCGGGGACAGGTGGCTGTGAATGACGGGGCGATCCAGACGCAGGAAGGCCACGGCAAGTTCGTGGCGCGCGAAGCCAACACCACCGTGAACAAGGCGCTTTCGACTTGGAAAGAGCTGACTGCGCCGCGTCCTGTTGAGCGGACCGGCATTCCGGCGACCGGTGTTTGACGCAGAAGGCCGGGCACAGATGCGTGTCCGGCCAACCATCCGCCCCTGTGTGGCGGCGAGAAGAAACGAGACTTAAATGAGCGACACCACGGTAATCTCGGCAAAGAACCTGAGCCTGACATTTGAAACGAATGACGGGCCGGTTCACGCGCTCAAGGATGTGAATCTTGAGATCAACAAGGGCGATTTCGTCAGCTTTATCGGGCCGTCGGGCTGTGGGAAGACCACGTTCCTGCGGGTGATGGCGGATCTGGAACAGCCAACGGCGGGGGAGATCACCGTGAACGGGGTCAGTCCCGCCGAGGCGCGCAAGGCGCGGGCCTATGGGTATGTCTTCCAACATGCCGGGCTTTATCCGTGGCGCACGATTGGCGGTAATATCCGCCTGCCCTTGGAGATTATGGGCGTGAGCAAGGCCGAGCAGGAGCGGTCGGTAAAGGAAGTGCTTGACCTGGTGCACCTGGAGGGGTTCGAGAAGAAATTCCCATGGCAGTTGTCGGGCGGGATGCAGCAGCGGGCCAGTATCGCGCGGGCATTGGCGTTCCATGCCGATATCCTGTTGATGGACGAACCTTTCGGGGCGCTGGACGAGATCGTGCGGGATCACCTCAACGAGCAGGTGCTCGACCTTTGGGCGCGCACCAACAAGACCATCGGGTTCGTGACCCACTCGATCCCCGAGGCGGTGTATCTGTCGACCAAGATCGTGGTGATGAGCCCGCGTCCGGGACGGATCACGGATGTGATCGAAAGCACGCTGCCCAAGGAGCGGCCTTTGGATATCCGGGATTCCCCGGAATTCATCGAGATCGCGCACCGGGTGCGCGACGGGCTGCGGGCCGGACACGGGGATGATGTCTGATGGGCGCGCTGTGGTATCGCATCGGTCCGGTGATCACGGTAGTGATCGCGATTTTCGTGCTTTGGTATGCGGGATCGGTGGCGCTGAACTCTGCCTGGGCGTATGACAAGGCCAAGCGGGCCGGGGTCGAACTGACCACCTCGGAGTTGATTGCCGACACGCTCAGCCAGGAAAAACCCAAGCTGCCCGCGCCGCATCAGGTGGGGCGCGAAATCTGGAAGACCACCGGTGAAATGGTTGCCAAGGGGCGGGCGTTTTCCAAGCGGTCGCTGATCTATCATAGCTGGATCACGTTGAGTTCGACGCTTTTGGGGTTCGTGATGGGCACCGCGCTTGGCATCGCGCTGGCGGTGGGGATTGTCTATAACCGCACCATGGATATGAGCGTCATGCCGTGGGTGATTGCGAGCCAGACCATCCCGATCCTTGCGATTGCGCCGATGATCATCGTGGTGCTGAATGCGATTGGCATTTCGGGGCTTCTGCCCAAGGCGGTGATCTCGATGTATCTTTCGTTCTTCCCGGTCGTGGTGGGCATGGTGAAGGGGCTGCGCAGCCCCGGCAAGATGCAGCTTGACCAGATGAAGACGTGGAACGCGAGCGGCGGGCAGGAGTTCTGGAAACTGCGCCTGCCAAGTTCGATGCCGTTCCTCTTTACCTCGCTCAAGGTGGCGATGGCGGCCTCTCTGGTCGGGGCCATCGTGGGTGAATTGCCCACGGGCGCGGTGGCCGGTCTCGGCGCGCGCCTTCTGGCGGGGAGCTATTACGGGCAGACGATCCAGATCTGGAGCGCGCTGATCACGGCGGCTGCCCTGGCGGCCTGCCTCGTCGGGATCATCGGGATGATCCAGAAAGCGGTACTCAAGCGGATGGGGATGGCGTGATGGGCTGGTTGATTGCAGGGATCGGTATCTGGCTTGGCGGCTGGGCTTTGAATGTCTGGCTGGCCAATCGGCCGCGTACACGCGCAACGTCGCTGGCGGTTCCGATCATTTTTGGTGTCACGCTGATCCTGATCTGGGAATGCGTGGTGCGCGGGTTCGAGATCAACCCGGTTCTGTTGCCACCGCCTTCGGCGATCATCGCCCGCTTTGGCACGTCGCTGCCGACCCTTTGGGAGGACTTCGTGCAGACCGTGATCAAGGGGGCGATGTCGGGCTATATCATCGGTTGTGGCGGGGCGTTCCTGACCGCGATCGTGATCGACCGCTTCCCGTTTCTGCAGCGCGGGCTTTTGCCGGTGGGCAACTTTGTCGCCGCATTGCCGATCATTGGCATGGCGCCGATCCTCGTGATGTGGTTCGGTTTTGACTGGCAGTCCAAGGCCGCCGTGGTGGTTGTCATGGTGTTCTTCCCGATGCTGGTGAACACGGTGCAGGGGCTTCAGGCCACGGATGCAATGCAGCGCGACCTGATGCGGACCTATGCGTCGAGCTATTGGCAGACGCTGTTGAAGCTGCGCCTTCCGGCGGCGATGCCGTTCGTTTTCAACGGGCTTAAAATTTCGACAACGCTGGCGCTTATTGGTGCTATCGTGGCCGAGTTCTTTGGTTCGCCGATCAAGGGCATGGGGTTCCGCATTTCGACAGAGGTCGGGCGGCTGGCGCTTGATATGGTCTGGGCGGAGATTGTCGTTGCGGCGATTGTCGGGTCGGCATTTTATGGGGGCGTGGCGCTTTTGGAAAAGGCGGTGACGTTCTGGCATCCCTCACAACGGGGGTAAGAAAAACAAAAATGAAACGTTCAACAAGGAGAGAAAAACAATGAAGACACTGATGAAAACCATCAGCGCCGCAGCGCTTGGGCTTGCCGCCAGCATGGCGCAGGCGGCCGACGACGTGACCCTGCAGCTCAAATGGGTCACGCAGGCACAGTTCGCGGGCTACTACGTGGCGCTCGATAAGGGGTTCTACTCAGAAGAAGACCTCAACGTCACCATCAAGCCGGGTGGCCCGGATATCGCACCGGCGCAGGTGATCGCGGGCGGTGGTGCCGACGTGGTTCTGGACTGGATGCCGTCGGCGCTGGCCAGCCGTGAGAAGGGTCTGGCGCTGGTCAATATCGCGCAGCCGTTCAAGTCGTCGGGCATGATGCTGACCTGCCGCAAGGATGCGGGCGTGTCGTCGCCAGCCGATTTTGCAGGCAAGACGCTGGGCGTCTGGTTCTATGGCAACGAATATCCCTTCCTGAGCTGGATGAGCAAGCTGGGCCTCGCGACGGACGGTTCGGATGGCGGCGTGACCGTGCTCAAGCAGGGCTTCAACGTCGATCCGATCCTGCAGGGGCAGGCGGCTTGTGTGTCGACCATGACCTATAACGAATACTGGCAGATCATCGACGCGGGTCTGAGCCCGGATGACCTCGTGGTGTTCAAGTATGAGGATCAGGGCGTGGCGACGCTGGAAGACGGCATGTATGTGCTGGAGGACAACCTCAACGATCCGGCCTTTGTCGACAAGATGGTGCGGTTCGTGCGCGCTTCGATGAAGGGCTGGAAATACGCAGAGGCGAACCCGGATGAAGCTGCGATGATCGTTCTGGACAACGATGCATCGGGTGCGCAGACCGAGAAGCATCAGAAGCGCATGATGGGCGAAATCGCCAAGTTGACCGCCGGTTCGAATGGCGCGCTGGACCCGGCCGACTATGAGCGGACCGTGGACAGCCTGATGTCGGGCGGCTCGGACCCGGTCATCACCAAGAAACCGGAAGGCGCATGGACCCATGCGATCACGGACAAGGCGCTGAACTAAGGCGCTTTTGTTCAAGGTTTGAGCGGGCCGTGGGATTTATCCTTCGGCCCGTTTCTTTTGGATCAACGCGAAGTGTGATAGCGCGGAACCATGATACACTGGATCGAGTCCTCGCCTTTGGTACAGACCGCCGTAACCCTTGTAATCGGGGCGATGGGGGCTGTGCTGGCGCGCTGGCTGGGTCTGCCGCTTTACCAGATTACCGGGCCGGCGGTGATGGTTGGGCTGGTCGCGTTGAGCGGGGTACGGCTCCAGTTGGCGGTGCCGGTGCGGGACCTGGTGTTCCTGCTGGTGGGGGTCGGGATTGGCGCGGGGATGAACGCCGAAGCGCGCGAGGCCATGACGCGCTGGCCGCTGGCCATGCTGGCCCTTGGCGGGATGCTGGTGGCGATCATGGTGGTGTGTCAGCAGCTTCTGATGCGGGGGTTCGGGTTTGAGCGGCGCGCGGCGCTGTTGGCCTCGTCGCCGGGGCATCTGAGCTTCGTGATTGCGATGAGTGCCGAGATTGATGCAGACGTGATGCGGATTACGGTGATCCAGACGATCCGGGTGATGGCAATGACGCTGGCCGTTCCCTTTGCGCTGGCGCTGGCCGGGGCGGACTTGAACCGGAGCGTTCCGGTGCCGCAAGAGGTCATGGCGTGGGGTGCGCTGGCGATGTTGATGCTGGCGGGGGCCGGTTTGGGGCCAATCCTGAAACGGTTTCGTGTACCGGCGCATTACCTGATCGGGGGCATGGCGGTATCGGCACTGGCCCATCTGGTGGAGTGGACACCGGGGGCGGTGCATCCGACCCTGGCGTTGATCGGGTTTGGCGCGATTGGCACGCTGATCGGGACACGGTTCAGCGGGATCACGCTGAGAATGCTGGCAAAAACCGCTTTTGCCGGGTTGAGCGCGACGGTTGTGACCATGGGAATGGCGCTGGCGGTTTCGGTGCCGGTGGCATGGTATCTTGCGATGCCCGCAAGCCATGTGGTGGTAGCGTTTGCACCCGGCGGGTTGGAGACGATGATCGCTATGGGGGCCATCCTTGGGGCGGATGCCGGGTTCGTGGCGGCCTGCCATCTGGGGCGGTTGCTGATCCTGCCGATCCTCTTGCCTGTAATGTTGGGGCGGTCTTCACAATCGGTGTAAGGTCTCTATATATATTGAAATTGGAATGTAATTTGGAGAGTGGACATGAGTGGCAAGAAACTCACCTGTCTTGAATGCGGCCAGTTGAACCGTGTGCCGTTTGAAAAGCTGACGGCGGGGCCGAAATGCGGCACCTGTGGCGCGCAGCTTGTGGGGGGCAAGGTGGCCGAGGTGGACCTAGCGACGCTGGAGAAGGCGGCGCGCAATGATGATCTGCCCATTGTCGTGGATTTCTGGGCCCCGTGGTGCGGGCCGTGCCGCCAGATGGCGCCGCAATATCAGGCGGCGGCAGGTGAATTGGCCGGGCAGGTGCGTCTGGTCAAGCTGAACACCGAGGATCACCCGAATGCGGGCGCGAAGTACCGGATCAGGGGCATTCCTACCATGGCGGCCTTTGCGAATGGTAAAGAGCGGGCACGACAGTCGGGCGCGATGCCTTCACAGGCAATCGTGAATTGGGTGAAGGCGAATACCTGAGCGCTGGCTATCGCCGCAATGCGTTGAGCAGGTAGCGCGGCAGGCGCGTAACGACGCTGCGGGCGAGTTCGGGGTATTCGAGCTCGCCTGCGAGCAGCGCCATGTATTGCATGCGCACCGTGCCCGAGCGTCGGAAGGTGCTGACAAAGGCCTTTTGCCAGCGGGGCGCGAAGATGATGCGGCGCAGGCGACGGGCGATGCGCAGGTTGCGCAGCATGTCCCCGAGGGCTGTTTTGTAAAGGGTGAGTGCCGATTGTGGCGTTCCGGCAGAGAGCGCATCACAGGCGGCCTGCGCCGCCAGTTGGCCGCTTTTCATGGCAAAGGCGATGCCTTCGCCGGTGATCGGATCGACAAGCCCTGCGGCGTCTCCCGCCAAAAGAATATGGCCGCGGCCCGGATGTTCTCGGAAATCTCCGAACGGGAGGTAGTGGCCCTTGAACCGGGCTTGTTTCGGATCAATGCCAAGGGTTTCCAGATAGCCCGAGAAATGCGCCTTCATGTCCGGGTTCGGGGCGTGCAGACCTCCAACGCCAACGGTGGTTGAGCCTTGTTTCGGGAAGGACCAGCCATAACCCCATGTGGCAGCGGCAAAGTCGATGCGGAGCGGTTGGTCGGCGGGGTTTTGCGCGTCGGGCGGGACTTCGATTTCGAGGCCGAAGCCGATGGTATCCTTGTTGAAAGGGGTGCCGAAAAGGTGGCGGGCGACGATGGAATTGACCCCGTCGGCGCCGATCAGGACGGCGCCTGAAATCTGCGTGCCGTCGCGAAATGTCACTTTGTTGTCAGAGAGTTCTGCAATTGCGTGGCCGGAATAATCCGTGGCCCCTGCCGCGAGGGCGTGGGTGAAAAGCGTGTTGTCGAGATCCAGTCGCATGGTGAGATGCAGCGGCGGGATGTCATGCAGGACCGCCAGTTCGGTGCCGTCATGCCAAAAGGCGATGTCGCGGCGGGTGACGGCGCGCGATAGATCGAAATCCTGTCCGAAAATCTCATGGTAGTAGGCACGGCTGCGTTCGGTGAAAAGGCCGCCGCAGAGCTTGTTGCGGGGAAACCGGGCCTTGTCGACAAGCGCGACCGAGCGCCCCTGCCGGGCCGCCCATGTTGCCGCTGCGCTGCCCGCGGGGCCGGCGCCGATGACGATGATGTCGAATTTCTGCATGGCGTGCCTCATTGCCCCCCGTGCTTCTACCAGCTTTCGCCGGTCGTGCCAGAGGGTTAGGGTGGTGTGGCAGGAAAAAGGAACTGGACATGGCAGAAGAAATCCAACCCCAGAGCGAAGCGACGTTGCGCGTGGTGGCGATGCCCGCGGACGTGAACATCAACGGCGATATCTTCGGCGGCTGGGTGTTGAGCCAGATGGACATTGCCAGCGGCATCGTCGCGGCGCAGCGCGCGCGCGGGCGGGTGGCAACAATTGCCGTGGACGCGATGAAGTTCATTCGACCGGTCAAGGTGGGGGATGTGCTGTGCGTGTGGGCGTGGGTTGAGCGCGTCGGGCGCACCTCGATGGGAATCCGGATCGAAGCCTGGGCCAACAAGCCGCGCAAGGGCACGTCAGAAATGGTGACCGAGGCGGTTTTTACCTACGTGGCAATCGACGAGGATGGGCGTCCGCGCGAGGTTCCTGCCGAGGATGCGCCGTGGCCGAATGACTAGGTCGAGGGGCGAAAATTCGGGGGGGCAGTAACGCGTCGGTATCACGTCGGTATTGCGTCGGTGTCGCCGTTCGGTGGGCTAGGGGCGTGTTAAGCGCACGGTGGCAGGGTTTCGGCAAAGGAGACCTGCCATGCCCGAGACCCGCCGCCTGACCAAGACGCAACGCATCGCCCGGGACACGCTGACCCGTAATCTTGTGTATCTCAACTCGGAAATCTGGCTGTCGGCGTCGCTGCGCGAGGACATTCCCGATGCGTGGCACACGCTGGAACAGGATGTGGATGTTCAGGAGCCGAAGGAGAAGGTGACGCTCTATCTTGACAAGTCGGTGGCGCGGTTTTACCGGGCGATGGGCAAGGGATACCAGGAGCGGATCAATCGGTTGCTCGCCACATGGGCGCAGATGAAGATCGCTGATGAATTGCGGATCGATGAATTGATCCGGGCACGGTTCGACGACGACATGATCGGGTAATCAGGCCCCTTGGTCAGACCCTGTAATCAGGCCTTATGCCAGCCATATTCCTCGGCATCATGAGAGGGCGTGCGCAGGCCGGACAGCCCCCAGGTCAGTAGACCGGTCATCAGCGGGAAGCCAAGGGAGAAGGTCATGTAGGTCACCAAACCCTGCCAGAAGGTTGCGTCCTGGAACAGCATCTGGATCGTTGCGACAATGATGCCGATGAAGCTTCCAACAAAAATCAGGATCAGGGCCATACTGGTTTTCTCCCATTGAACAATGTGCAGCAGACCAGCCTATTGGGGCGGAAATGTGGCGCGGATGCGGCATTCGCACGAAGCGCCCCCTGCGCCGGTCGTTTGTTGGGCCTTTCACCTGCTGCGCGAGCGTGGTCATATGCGGTGAAGCCCATGTGTTCGTTGTGCGCCGGGATGGTGGTTTGCGCCAAAACCCGACGCCCCGCGGATCGTGCGAGGGCAGGGATCATGTCGAGGGGACACGCAGATGAAGTTGATGCGCTTTGGGGATCGTGACGGGGCCAAGACGCCTTGTTTGTTGGATGGGGAGGGGCGCGCGCGCGATGCGTCCGCGATCGTCGGGGATTTCGGGCCGCACCGCCTGACACCCGAAGTGATCGCGACGCTGAAGGCAACGGACCCTGAGAGCTTGCCGGTGGCGGATGTGGCGGGCAAGCGCATTGCGCCGCCGGTGGCGCAGCCGAAGAATATCTATTGCATCGGGCTGAACTATTCGGATCACGCGGCGGAAGCGGGGCTTCCTGTGCCGCAGGAGCCGATCCTGTTCAACAAATCCTCGGGCACTTATTGCGGGCCGAATGACGACATCCTTTACAGCCCGAAAATGAGCAAGCTCGACTGGGAGGTCGAACTGGGCATCGTGATCGGAAAAGAGGCGCTGAATATCCCGAAAGACGCAGCACTCGATCACATCCTGGGCTTTACCGTGGTCAATGACGTGTCCGAGCGCGCCTGGCAGCAGGAGCGGGGCGGGCAATGGGCCAAGGGCAAGAGTTTTCCGAATTTCTGCCCCACGGGGCCGGTTCTGGTCAGCGGGGACGAACTGGGCGATGGCGGGGCGCTGGACATGTGGCTGGAGGTGAACGGCAAGCGGATGCAGACCGGGAACACCGACAGGATGATTTTCGATTGCGCGACCATCGTCAGTTACCTGAGCGAGTTCATCCGGCTGGAGCCGGGCGACCTGATCTGCACGGGGACACCGCCGGGGGTGGGCATGGGGCAGAGCCCGCAGGTCTGGCTCAAGCCGGGGGATGTGCTGCGCCTTGGGGTCGAGGGGCTTGGGGAACAGTCGCAGCAGGTGGTCGCGCTTGGTGACGAGAGCTGAACGCCTGCCGCGAGGCCGGGGGCGCGGCCCCCGGACCCCCCGGAGTATTTCTGGCAAAATGAAGGATGGGGCGGTTTGCACTGCGGTTGCGCCGGGTTTGCAAGCGGCGCAACATGGGGCGGATTTGTTGCGGGACAGGAAGAGTTCATGACCGAGTTGCCAGAGACGCCTTCGTTTTCCCTTGCGGGTCAGAGCGCGTTTGTGACCGGTGCCTCGTCGGGGATCGGGCAGGGGTGTGCGGCCGCGCTGGCCGCTGCGGGGGCGCATGTGGTCTGCGTGGCGCGTGGGGCGAAGAAACTGGACGAAACGGTGGCCGCGATCCAGGCGCGGGGGCAGTCGGCAGAGGCGCTGGTGTTGGACATCTGCGACCTTGGCGCCTTGGCGCAGGTCTTTGAGGCCCGGGCCTTTGACGTGGTGGTCAATTCGGCGGGAACGGCGCGGCATTCCCCCGCGATCGAGACCGCGCCGGTGGATTTTGACGCGGTGATGGGGCTCAACCTGCGCGCGGCCTATTTCCTGTCGGCCGAAGCGGCGAAGGCGATGATGCGTGAAGGTACGCCGGGGTCGATCATCCATATCAGCAGCCAGATGGGACATGTCGGGGGCATCGATCGCGCGGTCTATTGCGCCAGCAAGCACGGGCTGGAAGGCATGGTGAAGGCCATGGCGATCGAATGGGGGCCGGAGTGCATCCGCATCAACACGATCTGTCCGACCTTCATCCGCACGCCGTTGGGGGCGCAGACGCTGGGAGACCCCGCGCGGCGCCGGTGGGTGGAAGACAAGATCAAGCTGGGGCGTGTGGGTGAGGTCGAGGATATCATGGGGGCGGTGGTCTATCTTGCATCGCAGGCTTCGGCGCTTGTCACGGGAACGTCGATGATGATCGACGGGGGATGGACGGCGGATTGACGGGGTGCCGGGTGGTCCGGCGGACGTAGGCAGGAAAGGGCAAGGGATGACGGTTCCGGTTTTTGACGGGCACAACGATGCAGTTCTGCGGCTTTGGAAAGGGGGGGCACAGGATCTGGCGGCGCGTTTTGCGCGGTCTGAGGCCGGGCATATCGACCTTGAAAAGGCGCGTCGGGGCGGGATGAAGGGCGGGTTCTTTGCGCTGTTTGCGCCGCCGGAGGGGGAATTCGTGATGCCCACGTTCGAGCCGCCCTATGATGAGCCGTTGCCCGGTCCGCTGGAGCAAAGCGCGGCGTTGAAGATGATCGTCGAGCAGGCGGCGGTGCTGGTGGTGCTGGAGCGCGCCGGGGCGCTGAAGATTTGCCGGAGCCGGGGCGAGATCGAGGCGGCCATGGCCGCCGGGCAGATGGCGGTGCTCATGCATCTTGAGGGGGCGGAACCGATTGATGCCGACCTGTTGGCGCTGGATGTGCTCTATGCGGCGGGGTTGCGATCCTTGGGGCCGGTCTGGTCGCGGCCCAACATCTTTGGGCACGGCGTGCCGTTCCGCTATCCGTCCGACCCCGATACGGGGCCGGGACTGAGTGAGGCGGGCAAGCGGCTGGTAGGGCGGTGCGCGGAACTGGGTATGATCGTGGACACAAGCCACCTGACGTTCAAGGGGTTCCTTGATGTCGGCGAGGCGGGGGTGCCGTTGGTGGCGACGCATTCCAATGCCCACACGGTCAGCCCCGGTGCGCGCAACCTGACCGATGATCAACTGCGCATGATCGGGCAAACCGGCGGCATGGCGGGGTTGAATTTCGGCACCATGTTTCTGCGCGCGGATGGGCGGATGCAGGCGGAAGGATGCATGGATGCGGCCTTGCGCCATCTCGATCACATGATTGCGCTGGCAGGTGAGGACCATGTTGGACTGGGGTCGGATTTCGACGGAGCGCCGATGCCGGCGGAGCTGGCCTCTGCCGGGGAATTGCCGGTGCTGGTCGGAGCGATGCGCGCACATGGGTATGGCGAGGCCCTGATCGCCGGGATCACGCATCAGAACTGGCTGAACTTTATCGGTCGCACGCTGGGCTAGAGGCGTTTCCAGACTGGTCAAATAGAGGCGTGTCGTTCTTGCGTGGATGGCATGACGCGAGTGGTTTTGCGTAAAAAAAAAATTGTGTACAAATTGTATGCGAATCGCGTACACAAATTGTACACATGGCGCGCAGAGGGTGCGCTGAGGCCACATAAAAAGGGGGGATGCCATGAAGGACGAGGCCAGACAGCGCCGGAATCGGCTTTACGACCATCTCAAGATGTCCATCCTCACATTGCGGATCGCGCCCGGCAGTGATCTTGACGAGGCGGAGTTGTCCGCGGCGTTTGGCCTGTCGCGCACGCCGCTGCGCGAGGTGTTCCGCGAGATGGCGGGCGAGGGATATCTTGACCTGCGCACCAATCGCGGCGCGCGGGTGAGCGAAATGTCCTATACCACCTTGCGGGATTTCTTCTTGGCGGCGCCGATGATCTATGGGGCAATCCTGAGGTTGGCGGCGCTTAACGCGACGGCGGCGCAGGTCGAGGCGCTCAAGGGCGCGCAAGACGATTTTCGGGCCGCGCTGCGCAGCGGCAGCGGTGCCGACCGGGCGCTGTCCAACAATCGGTTTCACGAGATCACGGGGGTGATGGCGGGGAACGTGTACCTGTTGCCGTCGTTCAACCGGCTGCTGATTGATCACGCGCGCATCTCGATGACCTTCTATCGGCCAGGGGACACCAAGATGGTTGAAAACGTGTCCGAGGCAAGCGCGCATCATGATGAGATCATTGCCGCGATCGAGGCACGGGACGCAGAGCGTGCGGCGGCGTTGGCCGAGGCACATTGGAACCTGTCGCGCGGCCATATCGAGATGTTCGTGATGCCGGACGCGTTGACCATGCCGCTGGGAACGCTTCCCGGACAGGCCGTAGCAGGGGGATGACCATGACACCGATCTTCAGATTTGACGGGATCTACACGCCCGTTGTGACACCCTATCTGCCGGATGGAAACGTGAACTGGGACGCCTTGGCCGAGGTGATTGCATTCCTGCTGGATCATGGGGTGCACGGAATGATCTCGGGCGGGTCGACCGGGGAAAACTATGCCCAGACCGTGTCGGAAAGGGTCGAGATTGCGCGTTTCACCAAGGCGCAGATCAAGGGCCGGGTGCCGCTTGTCGTGGGGACCGGGGCGATGTTGACCGATGACTCGATTGCGCTGGCGCAGGCGGCACGCGAGATGGAGGCGGAAGCGATCCTTTTGGCGAGCCCGCCCTATGCGGTGCCAACGGACCGGGAAAATGCGCTGAATGCACTGGCCATCGACAAGGCAGCCAATCTGCCGGTGATGCTTTACAACTATCCGCATCGCACTGGGACCATGATGGGTGAAGAGTTCCTTGACCGGGTCGGGCGCAGCCGGAATTTTTGTGGGATCAAGGAAAGTTCGGGCGATATCAACCGGGTGCACCTTTTGGCTCGGGACTATCCGCATATCCAGCTGGGCTGTGGCATGGACGATCAGGCGTTGGAGTTCTTTGCCTGGGGCGCGCCGTTCTGGGTTTGCGGCGGGTCGAACTTCCTGCCTGCCGAGCATGTGGCGCTGTACCGGGCCTGTGTGGTTGAAGGGGACTTTGCCAAGGGGCGGCGGATCATGTCGGCGATGATGCCGCTGATGCGGGTGCTCGAACAGGGGGGCAAGTTCATCCAGACGATCAAGCACGGGGTAACGATGAACGGCATCCCGGCGGGCGAGGTACGTGCTCCGCTCAAGGGGCTGAACAAGGATGACAAACGCGCGCTGGAACAGGTGGTGCGGGTGCTGAAACGCACGATTGCCGATATTCAGACGGAGGGCTGAGACATGGGATTGCTGACACGGGATGAATATGGCGCGATTGCCGCCAATCTGAATTTTCCGACCGGGGCCTTCATTGATGGGAGCTTTCGCCCCGCGCAGTCGGGGGCGGTGTTTGAAACGGTGAACCCGGCGACAGGTGATAAGCTTGCCGAAGTGGCTGCCTGTGGCGCGCAGGACGTTGATTTCGCGACTGAAAAGGCGCGGGACGCCTTTGAGGATGGGCGCTGGTCGCGGCTGCATCCGTCCGAGCGCAAGGAGGTGCTGATCCGGTTGGCCAAGCTGATCGCGCGCAATGCGCGCGAGCTGGCGGTAATGGAGAGTTTGGACAGTGGCAAGACGATCTTTGATTGCGAAACCGTTGATCTGCCCGAAACAATTCATTGTCTGAAATGGCATGCCGAGGCGATTGACAAGATCTATGATCAGGTGTCGCCCGCGTCCGACGATCACATCGCCATGATCCTGCGTGAGCCGATTGGCGTGGTGGGGCTGGTGCTGCCGTGGAACTTCCCCTTGCTTATGCTGGCGTGGAAGATTGGACCGGCGCTGGCGGCGGGGTGTTCGGTGGTGGTGAAACCGGCCGAGGAAACGTCGCTGACGGCGTTGCGGGTGGCGGAGCTGGCGATGGAGGCCGGAGTGCCGCGCGGGGTGTTGAACGTAGTGCCGGGAAGCGGCCCGGAAGTGGGGGAACCCATCGGACGGCACATGGATATCGACATGGTGTCCTTTACCGGGTCGACCGAAACCGGAAAGCGGTTCCTCTCTTATGCGGCGGAAAGCAACGCCAAGGAAGTGGTGCTTGAGATGGGCGGTAAGAACCCCGCCGTGGTGCTGGAAGATGCCGAGAACCTTGACCGGGTGGCGCAGCATGTCGTCAACGGGGCATTCTGGAACATGGGGGAGAATTGTTCGGCGTCGTCACGGCTGATCGTGCATCGGGACGCGAAAAGTGAGCTGCTGGCGCGGATCGAAAGCCATATGCGCCACTGGAACGTGGGTGATCCGCTGGACCCGGAAACGCGGGTCGGGGCCTTGGTGAGCCGCGCGCATTTTGACAAGGTGTCCGGGTATCTGGCCGATGCGAAGAACATTCTGATCGGGGGCAAGGCAGAGAACGGTTTCGTGGAAGCGACCGTCGTTGAGGTACCGGACAATGCGGCGCGGCTGGCGCGGGAAGAAATTTTCGGCCCGGTTCTGAGCGTGATCGAAGTGAGCGGGTTCGACGAGGCCATCGCGATGGCCAATGACACCGAATACGGGCTCTGCGCGTCGATCTTCACCGCGAATGTCAAACGGGCTATTCGCGGTGCGCGGGCGTTGCGGGCGGGAACGGTCACGGTGAACAGCTTTGGCGAGGGGGATATCAGCACACCCTTTGGCGGGTTCGGGCAATCCGGGTTCGGGGGGCGGGACAACGGGCTGCACGCCCATGATCAATACACCCGGCTCAAGACCCTTTGGATCGATCTTGCGGATGATGAAGACGAGGCCGTGTCGTGACAACAATCACCGCGCGCTGCCTGCCACGGCAGCGGGGGCAGGCGGCGTGGAATGCCATTCTGGGTGAGCAACCGCCGGGCAGGGTGCTGGAGGCAGATCGCACGGCGGATGTCGTGATCATCGGGGCCGGATTTGCCGGATTGTCGGCGGCGCGGCGTTTGCAGCAGTTGGAGCCGACAGCGCGGGTGGTGGTGCTGGAGGCCGGGCGGCTGGCCGAGGGGGCTGCAGGGCGCAACTCGGGGTTTATGATCGACCTGCCACATGATCTCAGCAGTGAGGACTATGCTGGGGCGGGGGATGACCGCGCGGTAATCGCGATGAATCGCAAGGCGCAGGCTTTCGCGCGCGAGGCCGTGCAAGACTATGAAATCAAGCCGGATTTCTTTGATCCGGTTGGCAAGGTCAATGGCGCCGCCGGAGCGGCGGCGCATGCGCATAATCAAAGCTATGCCCGCCACTTGGCGTCGCTTGGCGAGGCGCACGAGATGCTGGACGCCGCTCAGATGCGCGAGATGACAGGCAGTGCGCATTACTTGTCTGGGCTTTATACGCCGGGGACGGTGATGCTGCAGCCTGCCGGTTACATTCGGGGCATGGGCGCGGGGTTGGCGCGTGAGGGTGTTGATATTTATGAGGAAAGCCCGGCGCTCGGGTTTGACAGGGCAGGCGCGGGTTGGCGGGTGACAACGCCGGGAGGGACGGTGTCGGCTGGGCGGGTCATCCTGTCGGTGAACGGGCATCTGGAAAGTTTCGGATTTGCCCGCAACCGTTTGATGCAGCTCTTTCTTTTCGCGGTGATGACGCCGGAGCTGGACACGGAACAACTCGCCCGGCTTGGTGGGGCGCCGCGCTGGGGCATCACCCCGTCCGACCCGATGGGCACAACCATGCGCCGGATAGACACCGGGCAGGGCGGCAACCGGATCGTGACCCGGACATGCGCGGTGTTGCGCCCCGGAATGCAAAGTCGAGCTGGTGACATGCTCCGGGCGGCGCGTGTGATGCAGCGTAAATTTGACGAGCGATTTCCGCAGCTTGCGGGGATGAGCATGGAATATGCCTGGGCCGGGCACCTGTGCCTGAGCCTGAATGGCGTGGCGGTGATGCGCGAGGTTGACGACGGTCTGTTCGCGGCCTGCGTGCAGAACGGGCTGGGCACGGCGCGGGGAACGCTGACCGGGATCGCGGCGGCGGAGCTGGCCTGTGGGGTACGCTCTGAAATCACGGATCACTTCACCGCCGAAGCCGCGCCGAAAAAGCTGCCGCCGCAACCGTTTCGTCAGATCGGGGCCAACGCGGTGTTGCGCTGGCGGGAATGGAAGGCGCGCGCCGAATAGGGCGGTAGGGGCGTCGGTATCACGTCGGTATCGTGTCGGTATTTCGCGATGATGACAGGCTTTTTGGGCACGGCACGAAAAGAAGCTCAGTTTTTGATTGCAGTTCCCCCCCGGAATGACCTTGATTGAGGCATGTCTGCACCGACTCTTATTCTGGAAGGCTCCGATAACGGGTCCGTTTTGCGTTTGGCCGGGCGGTACCTGACGCATTCGTTGGGCACCGTTGAAAAGGCGTTTGCCGATGTGGATGCCGGTGGGCGGTTCCTTGAGATCGACATGTCCGGGGTGGAAGTGGTCGACACGGGCGGGGCGTGGTTGATTGTCGAGTTGATGGCGCGCCTTGAGGCCGACGGGCTGAAGGTGACGTTGATCAATGCCGCGCCGTCCCATCTTGCGCTGATCGAGACCGTCCGGGAGGCCATTCCCGAAGAGCCCGGCGAAGAGGAACCCGAGCGCGGTCTTTTGGCATGGCTGGAACGTGTCGGTCGAGAGGTCGAGCGGGGCAAGAAGGGGACATTGTCGATCCTGAGTTTCTTCGGCGAGACGCTGGCCGCGCTGGCGCGGGCGGTGGTGATGCCATGGAAGATGCGCTGGGCACCTCTGGTGAGCCAGATGGATGATGTCGGGTTCAAGGCGGTGCCTATCGTGGCGCTGATGGGGTTCCTGATCGGGATTGTTCTGGCCTTTCAGGGTGCGACGCAGCTTCAGCAATTTGGTGCCGAAGTGTTCGTGGTCGAGCTGATTTCCATCTCGATCCTGCGGGAGCTGGGAATCCTGCTGACCGCGATCATCGTGGCGGGCCGTTCTGGGTCGGCCTTTACTGCCTCGGTCGGGTCGATGAAGGTGCAGGAAGAGATCGACGCGATGCGGACGTTGGGGCTCAACCCGATTGACGTGCTGGTCTTGCCGCGGGTTCTGGCGCTGCTGATCATGCTGCCGATCCTTGGCTTTGTGGCCAATATGTCTGGGCTGTTTGGCGGGGCGTTGATGAGCTGGCTGAACCTTAATGTCAGCCCCGGCATGTTCGTCACGCGCCTGCAGGAGACCACGAGTATCTGGCATCTGGGCGTGGGCATGATCAAGGCGCCGTTCTTTGCGCTGGTGATCGGGGTGATTGCCTGTTGGCAGGCGTTCCAGGTGCGCGGATCGTCCACCAGTGTGGGCCAGCGCACCACCGCTTCGGTGGTGCAGTCGATTTTCATGGTGATCGCGCTGGACGCGCTGTTTTCCGTGTTCTTTGCGAAAATGGGGGTGTGATGGACGGGCAACCCCACCCCGCCGCCACGGACGCGGCCAGTGATCGGGAAGCGGTCATCAAGGTACGCGGTCTGCGTAACCAGTTCGGTCGGCAGGTGGTGCATGACGGGTTGGACCTTGATGTGTGGCGTGGTGAGGTGCTGGGCGTGGTTGGCGGATCGGGAACCGGGAAATCCGTGCTGCTGCGCACCATCGTCGGGCTGAACAAACCCGCCGCCGGGAGCATCGAGGTGCTGGGGGTCGATGTGCTCAATGCATCCGAGGCGGAACGCCAGAGCGTCGAACAACGCTGGGGCGTGGCGTTTCAGGACGGGGCGCTGTTTTCCTCGCTGACCGTGTTGCAGAACGTCATGGCGCCGATGCGCGAACATCTCAGGATGAGCCGTGGGTTGATGAAGGCATTGGGCGAGTTGAAGATCAGCCTTGCCGGGTTGCCCCCTCTGGCTTGCGGCAAGTTTCCTTCGGAGCTTTCTGGCGGGATGCGCAAGCGGGCGGCGCTTGCGCGGGCGCTGGCGCTGGATCCCGAGATCGTTTTTCTCGATGAGCCCACGGCAGGACTCGACCCGATTGGCGCGGCAGCGTATGACGAATTGATTGGAGAATTGCAGCGGTCGCTGGGCTTGACCGTGTTCATGGTGACCCATGACCTTGATAGCCTTTATGCGATTTGTGACCGGATCGCGGTGCTAGCCGAGAAACGGGTTCTTGTCGAAGGGCCGATTGAGACGATGACCTCGGTGGATAACGCCTGGGTTCAGGAATATTTCACCGGCCCGCGCGCCCGCGCGGCGCAGGAAAAGGGCTTGAGGGGAAAGTAGGCGATGGAAACACGCGCGAATTATATCCTGATCGGGCTTTTTACCGTAGTGGGAATCGTGGGAGCTTTCGGCTTTCTTCTGTGGTTGGCCAAGATCGACGTGGAACGCCAGATCACCCATTACAACGTGCTTTTCGAGAATGTGGCGGGCCTGAGCTCGGCAGGGGATGTGCGTTACAATGGTTTGCCCGTGGGGCAGGTGGTGCATCTTGAACTTGACGATGTGGACCCCAGCAAGGTGCGGGTGCGGATCGAGATCGACGCGCAGACCCCGGTGCGCACGGACACGGTGGCGCAATTGCAGTCGCAGGGTGTTACGGGTGTCAGCTATGTGGCCTTGTCGGGGGGGTCTCCCGATGCGGAGCGGCTGGCGCGCAACGGGGTGATTGTGGCAAAGCCAAGCCCGCTGCAATCTGTGCTGGAGGGCGCGCCGGAGCTGTTGGAAAAGGCGATTGCGCTTTTGGAGGACGTGCAGTCGGTGGTTAGTGCGGACAACCGGCAGGCGGTGACGGATACGCTGAGCAACCTGTCTTCGGCCTCGGCAAGGTTGGACAAGGCGTTGCAGGATTTCGAGGTTTTGTCCGGCGATCTGGGCGGTGCGGCCAAGGCAATCGCGGGCTTTACCGACCGCTTGGATACGTTGTCGGATACGGCCGAAGTCACGCTTAAAGAAGCGACCGAGACGCTGGTCGAGGTGCGCGGTGCGGTGGACAATGCCGGGTCAGCCTTCGGGACGGCAGATGCGTTGATGCAGGGCGAATTGAAGGAATTCATCGAACGTGGGGCCGAGGCAGCCCGGTCGCTCGATACGATCGTGACGACGCTTGAGCCTTCGGTGGTTTCGGCTGTGCAGGCGGCGCAGGGGCTTATCGAAGAGCGATTGCCCGAGCTGATGGGCCAGTTGCAGGACACGGCGGCGGTTCTGGAAGAGCAGGTCGCAACGGTGGGGGACGATGCCAGCCGTCTGATGGCCCGCTATGAAGAGGTGGGGGCAGAGGTGCAGGCGCGCGTGGCGCAGGCGGAAACAGCGATCACGGCGTTCGAAGCAGCTTCTACCGAGGCGGCGTCGACGCTTGAGTCGGTGCGCAAGACGTCTGACACGGCCGGGGCGGTGATCGAGGGCGATCTGAAACCGTTGGCCAATGAAGCGACCGAAACGCTCGCTTCGGCGCGGGTTCTGACCGAAGAGAAGCTACCCGGCCTGATAGATCAGACGCAATTGACGCTGAGCACCGTGGAGCGCGAAGCGGTGGCCCTGTCGCAGGATGGGCAGGCGATGTTGGAGCAGGCAACGGCGCGTCTTGCTGAGACGCGGGAGACCCTGGTCGTGTTCAAGGAGGCCTTGCTGGAATCCGAGGGCATGATGGTCTCGGTCAGGGAAACCTCGGACAGTGTTGGCGAACTGGTGCGCGGGGATGGCGCGGCGCTGGTGGCGGATGCGCGGGCGGTGGCCCAAGAGGCGCGTTCGGCGATCGAGGGGATCAATGCTGCCGTGCAGGACGACCTGCCGGGCATCTTGGCGGATGTGCGCACGGCGACGGAAACAGCGACCCGCGTGATCGGTACGGTGGAGACCAGCGTCGGAGAACTGACCGGCAAGCTTGACGGTTTGAGCGATGAAGCCAGCGCAGCACTTGAGGTGGCCACGGAGGCGTTCACCAATGCCAATGACACGCTGGCCTCGATCACGACGGCGATGGACACGGCGACGGGCACGTTGGACACCGCCGAGCAGACCTTTGCATCGGTGAATACCCTGATCGATGAGGATGTTGACGTGATCATTGCCGATATCCGCCGGGCGGTGGACGCGTTCACGACAACCGTCACCGGGGTGTCGAGCGATTTCGACAAGGTGTCGGATGAAATTCTTGCGGCCTCGGAATCGGCGTCTGGCCTGATGGCCACGGTCGAGGGAATCGTGGAAGAAAACCGGCGGCCCGTGTCCGACTTCCTGCGGGTTGGCATGCCGCAGTTCGTAAGGTTCATCGAGGAATCCCGGCTTCTTGTCGCGAACCTTGATCGGCTCGCAAATCGGGTCGAACGCGATCCCGCACGCTTCTTGTTGGGTACACAGAATTCGGAGTTCCGCCGATGACACGGGCAATTCTTATCATGGCAGTGACAGGCGCGCTGGGTCTTTCGGGCTGTGCCGGGATCGGCACGCTCAACCGCGCGGCGACGCCATCGGACCTTTATGCGCTGACGCCAAAAAGCACTTTTGATTCCAACCTGCCGCGCCTGCGTCAGCAGATCATTGTCGAAGAGCCCACGGCCACTGCGGCGGTGGACACAGACCAAGTGGCGGTGATGCCCAATCCTCTGCAGGTCCAGTACCTGCCCAGGGTGCGCTGGGTCGATCGCGCTCCATTGATCGTGCAGGCGTTGTTGATCGAGAGTTTCGAGAATAGCGGCAAGGTGGCGGCGGTTGGCCGTTCGACCGTGGGGCTGCGACCGGACTATTCGATCGTGACCGATATTCGCGAGTTCCAGGCGACCCTGCCAGATGAGACGGTTGAAGACAGTCGGTTGGTGGTGGACGTGCGGCTCAATATCAAGATCGTGGACAGCTACAGCGATCACATCATCGCGTCGAGCTCGTTTGGCAAGCAACGGGTCGCGGCGAGTGACGAGATGATCGACATTGCCACGGCCTTTGACGGGGCGTTGGGGTCGGCGATGCGGGAAGCGGTGGAATGGAGCATTCGCAAGATTCACACCCATGCCGCGAACAATCCGCGACCGGCCTTGCCATGAGTGTCAGGTCCCGCTGCGCAGCAGGTCGATGAAAGCATCGAGCCGGGCGCGGGCGCGGGTGCTGCGAAAGGCGGTGTCGGGCCAGCTGAGCCAATAGCCGAAGTCCGTATCGAGCGCGGGGGTGTCCCGGGCGACAAGCTGACCTGTGTCCAGCAACGGACGCGCCAAGGGGCGGGAGCCCAGCAGCAGCCCTGCGCCGTGGGCGGCGGCAGTCAGCCCGTGTTCCATACTGTCAACGCTGAGCCGGGCCACGGGGGGCAGGGGGATGTTGACCCGCCTTGCCCAGTCGCGCCAACCGGGGCGTTCACCACGGGTTTCGATCAGCGGCAGTTCCGTCAGGGCGGTGGCGGTGTGCGCGGGGGCGCAGACCGGCACGAGGGTTTCGGCGCAGATCAGCGCGGCGTCGCGCCCCGGCCAGAGACCGCGCCCGAAGCGCAGGTGCAACGGGGTTTTCTCGCGTGCGAAATCCGAGCGTTGGGGCACCGAGGTCGTGCTCAGGTGGATGTCTGAATGGGCGCTCAGGAAGGCGGGGGCGACAGGGAGGACCAGCGCGTTCAGGTGCGACCCGACCCCAGCGATGCGAAAGTCGCGCGGGGCTTGTCCGAAAAGGTTCTCGGTGCTCAGTTCCAGCGCCTGAAGAGCGTCTTCGACCAGCGGCAAATATGCCTCGCCGGCGTAGGTCAGAGAAACCCCGCGCGCCGAACGCAGGAATAGGTCGCGTCCCAGCCAGGTTTCAAGGTTGCGGATACGCTGGCTTACGGCGGCCTGGGTCAGGCCGAATTCGCGTGCTGCGGCGCTGAACCCGCCAAGCCGGGCGGCGGACTCGAAAATGCGCAGCCAGTCGAGTGGCGGGAGGCCGGGTTTGCGGGATGGGTTGGGCATTAGAAAAACTGGGTCTCAGAGGTATCTTGTCGTCACTGGAGTTATGTCCTGTCCTGCCGCACACTGACAATGGAAAATGCCAGCGACGGAGCGGACAGATGGTCGACAAGGTTGAAGTGGGCGCAGAGGGACGGTTTTTGACCGTCGGTTTTGCGGACGGGTCAGAGGCGCGGTTTCACGCGGTCTGGTTGCGGGACAATGCGTTGGACCCGGCAACGCGCGATCCGGGCAACGGGCAGCGGTTGATCACGCTGGGGGACATTCCCGCGGAGACGCGGATTGCGTCGGCCTCGGGGGCGGGCGGCGTTGTGACGGTGCGCTTTGCGCCGGAGGACAAGGAGGTCGCGTTTCCTGCTGAATGGCTGGCGCGGCATGTCTATGACCGGGCGCAAGGCCGTGCGCCGGGATGGTGCGAAGAAGGTGTTACGGTTTGGGACGGCTCGACTGGGCAGGCGTATCGTGCGCCCTTGTCGGATTTGCAGGGGCGCGGCGCGGTGCTGGCCGATTGGCTGGGTGCAGCACGGGCCACGGGTTGTGCGCTTTCGACGGACGGGCCGGTTGAGAGCGGGGCATTGCTTGAGGTGGTCAAGCTGTTCGGCTATGTGCGCGAGACCAATTATGGCACCTGGTTTGAGGTGCGCACCGAGGTGAATCCGACAAACCTTGCCTTTACCGGGCTGGGTTTGCAGGGGCATACGGACAACCCCTATCGCGACCCGGTGCCGAGCCTGCAACTGCTCTATTGTCTTGAGAATTCAGCAGAAGGCGGCGAGTCGATCCTTGTCGATGGGTTCAACGTGGCGCAGAAACTGCGCGACGAGATGCCGGAGGGGTTCGACCTTCTGAGCCGCTACTGTGCGCGGTTCGAATATGCCGGAAGCGCGGGCGTGTGTCTGCGCACACGGTTGCCGATGATCGAGTTGACGCCGGATGGGGCGCTGCGAACCGTGCGGTTCAACAACCGCTCGTCGGCGCCGATCGTGGATGTACCGTTTGAGGATATGGAGACCTATTATGCTGCCTATCGCCGGTTCGGCGAATTGGTGGATGATCCGGCCAACCAGATCACGTTCAAGATGGTACCGGGGGATTGCGTGTTGTTTGACAACCGCCGCCTGTTGCATGCGCGCACAGGCTATAGCGGGTCCGGGTCGCGCTGGTTGCAGGGGTGTTACGCGGATATGGACGGGTTGCTGTCGACCTGGGCGGCGCTGCAGGGCAGCCAGAAGGAGGCGGCGGAATGAGTACGGTGCAGGACGATCTGAACGCGGATACCATCGTGGACTTCATCGCCGGCATATTCGAGCGACGGGGGGGCGAAGAATACCTTGGCGAACCGGTAACGATGGCCGAGCACATGTTGCAGGGGGCGACGATTGCCGAGCAGAACGGGATGCCGGACGAGATTGTGGTGGGCGCGTTGCTGCATGACATCGGGCATTTCACCAGCGAGTTTGGCACGTTCACGATGGACGATACCGAGGATCGGTATCACGAAGATGCGGGCGCGGCGGTGCTGGAGCGGTTCTTTCCGCCGGTGATCACCGAATGCGTGCGCTGTCACGTGGCGGCCAAACGGTATTTGTGCGCGACCAAGCCGGAGTATTTCAAGCGCCTGTCCGAGGCATCGGTGCATTCGCTGAACCTGCAAGGCGGGCCGATGAGCCCGGAGGAGGTCGCAGCCTTTGAAAAGAACCCCTACCTGAAGGAAATCATCCAGGTGCGGTATCTGGACGAGGCGGGCAAACGCGACGACATGGAGGCGCCGGGTTTTGCCCATTTCGCGGACCGCGTTCAGAAGATGGTCGACCTGCACATGCGCGGCTAGGGCATCATGTCCTGAAGCGCGTACCAGCCATAGGCGGCGGGCAGGGCCAGTCGCCGCCAGCTTCCCAGCTCAAAGCGGCGCAGGGGCTCGCGCATCAGGCCGGGCGTGGCGGGGCCGGTGCCGGTGATCTGGGCCGCGAGAAGCCGGCCTGCATAGCTGCCCATGGCCACGCCATTGCCGTGGTAACACATCGCCCCCCATGCGTTGTTCATGCCGGGAATCGGGCCTGCGAAGGGTGTGAGGCTGCGGGAGAGTGCAACGAGGCCGGACCAGAAATGCTCCGTTTCCACGTTTTGCCACGCCGGAAAGAAACGGTCGAAGTCGCCGCGCGCGCGGCGTTCCGTGTCGGCATGCATGGCCGGTGTGGCGCGGTAGGCGGCGCGCAGTCCAAAGAGCATCCGGTTTTCCGGCAGCAGGCGAAAATAATGCAGCAGGTGGCGGCTGTCATAGGCCATCTGCCGTGTGGTCCAGCCTTGGGCTTTCAGTTCGTCGTCCGACATCGGGCGGGTGACGATGATCGAGCTTTGCACGGGTAGCACACGCCCGGCGAGCCATGGCGGCAGGTTTTCAGAAGAATATCCGTTGGTGGCGACGATCAGGTTTCGCGCGGTGACTTCGCCGGTCTCGGTCGAGAGGCGATGTGCGCCGGTGGGGCCGGTGTCGATGGCGTTGACCGCGCTTTGTCCAAAGATGCGCACGCCGGCGGCCATGGCGGCCCGCGCCAACCCGGTGACGTATTTCATCGGGTTGAGCGCAAAGCCGATGGGGACGGTCAGGGCGCCGTGGAATTCAGGGCTGTTGAAGCCGTGCTCGGGCAGGGCTTCGGCGGGCAGGTATTCTGCCTCGACCCCGAGCGTGTCGCGGATATGGGCGACCTCGCCCGCAAGCGCCTTGCCACGTCGGGGCGTGTGGGCGAGCAGGGTTTCCCCTTTGGAATGGGTGTCGGCGTCGATACCGTGGCGCTCCAGCAGGGCAGCAACATGATCGACGGAGTCGCGTTCGGCGGTGGCATAGGCCAGGGCGTCTTCGGCGCCGTGGCGTTTGACCAGCGTTTTTGCCTTGGCCTTGGCGCCGCCCAGACAGCAGAATCCACCATTGCGCCCCGAGGCGCCCCAGCCGGGTTGGTTTGCATCGAGCACGACCACGTCCTGTCCGGCCTCGGCCAGCGCCAGCGCCGCGTTGAGCCCGGTATACCCCGCGCCGATGATGACCGTGTCGCAGCGCACCGCCCCGTGAAGGGCGGCGCAATCCATGGCCGGAACGGTTGTCCGCCAGAAGCTGTTGGCGATGGGGGCGGGGCCATAAGCCATGTCTTCGTAAAGACGCGCGCCCTTCGAGGTATTCGTCATCAGTCGCCTGCCATCTTCTCTTCCATCTGGCGGCGTTTCACCGCGCGTTTTGTGACCAGCGAGGCCGAGATCGTGCCCACCGCGACAATCAGGATCAGGATGGTCGAGAGCGCGTTGATCTCGGGGCTGACGCCGAGGCGCACGGATGAGAAGATTTTGATCGGCAGGGTTGTCGAGCTGGGCCCGGCCACGAAGGAGGCGATCACGAGGTCATCGAGTGACAGGGTCAGCGCCAGCAGCCAGCCCGAGATTACCGCAGGTGCAATAATCGGCAGGGTGACGAGGCGGAAGGCTTCGAAGGCCGAACAGCCGAGATCAAGCGCGGCCTCTTCCAGTGACTTGTCGAAGCTGACAAGGCGGGAGCTGACCACGACCGAGACGTAACACATCGAGAAGGTCGCGTGGGCGAGCACGATGGTGATCATGCCGCGATCCAGACCAATCGAGATGAAGAGCAGCAGGAGCGACAGACCGGTGATGACTTCGGGCATCACCAGGGGTGCATAGATCATGCCAGAAAACAGCGTGCGCCCGAAGAACCGGCCGCCGCGCACCAGCACGTAGGCCGCCATCGTGCCCAGAACGGTCGCGATGGTCGAAGACGCGACGCCGACCTTGAGCGTCACGAGAGCCGCGTCAAGGAACGCCTGGTTCTGCAGCAGTTCGCCGTACCACTTGGTCGAGAACCCGGCCCAGACGGTGACAAGGCGGCTTTCGTTGAAGCTGTAGATGATCAGGATGACCATCGGCAGGTAAAGGAAGGCAAAGCCCAGCGTCAGCGAGGTGGTGTTGAACCATGTCAGACGTCTCATTGTTCCGCCTCCATCATTTTCTGCTGGTTGCGCTGGTACATCACGATCGGGATGATCAGGATCAGAAGGAGCACGACAGCCACGGCGCTGGCGACGGGCCAGTCGCGGTTGGCGAAGAATTCCTCGTAGAGCACTTTACCGATCATCAGGGTCCGCGAGCCGCCCAAAAGCGAGGGGATCACGAATTCACCCAAGGCGGGGATGAAGACGAGGAAACAGCCCGCAATCACACCCGGTTTGGCCAGTGGCAGGGTGACAAGCCAGAAAGACGAGGTGCGTGAGCAACCAAGGTCAACGGCGGCCTCGTTCAAGGAGGGGTCGAGCTTTTCCAGCGTGGCGTAGATCGGCAGGATCATGAACGGGCAGTAGGTGTAGATGATACCTATATAGACCGCCCAGTTGGTGTTGAGGATGATCAGCGGATCGGAAATGATGCCGATCCCCATCAGGAACTGGTTGAGAAAACCCTCTTGAGACAGGATGCCCATCCATGCGTAGACGCGGATCAGGAAGCTGGTCCAGAAGGGCAGGATGACCAGCATCATCAGCGTGGGGCGCCATTCGTCCGGCGCGTTGGCCATGCCATAGGCAATGGGGAAGCTGACCAGCAGGGTCAGAGCGGTGGCAAAGACGGCAATCTTGAGGCTGGAGAGGTAGGCTTTCCAATAAAGATCGTCCTCGGTCAGGAAGACGTAGTTTTCAAAGTCCAGCGCGGACAGGAACGCCTTGAACCCGGCCCAGCCTTCGGTGAGGTCGAGCGTGGGCGTGTAAGGCGGGATCGAGATCGCGTAGTCCGACAGCGAAATTTTGAACACGATGCCGAAGGGCACGAGGAACAGGATAAAAAGCCAGAGATACGGGACCGATATCAGTGAGAAGCGGCGGAAATTCATGTCAGCCCCCTCACTTGTCCAGCACGATGCCGGCGGTCTCGGTCCAGCTTAGCCAGACGTCGTCTTCCCAGGTCAGTTCGCGACGCGACAGGCGGCGATTATTGGCGGTCTGTGCCTTGACGCGGGTACCATTGGCCAAAAGCACGCTGTAGGTCGAAAGGTTTCCGAGATAGGCGATGTCTTCGATCTTGCCCTGAATCGCGTTGGTGCGATCGGTGGGTTTTTCCTTGGAAATGGTGACTTTCTCGGGGCGGATGGCAAAGGTGCAGCGGGCTTCGACGTCCGGCGCATGCGGGCATTCGGCCACCAGAGGCGGCTGACCTTCGGCCCAGTGCAGGATGGTTTTGCCATCGCCGCGCGGGCTGGCGTTGCCCTCGATCAGGTTTACGTCACCAATGAAGTCGGCCACGTAGACCGAGTTCGGGGTCTCGTAGATGCGCGCCGGGGTGTCGACCTGAATCAGAAGGCCTTCGTCCATCACGGCGATGCGGGACGCGACGGTCATGGCCTCTTCCTGATCGTGGGTCACGATCACGAAGGTGGTGCCGGTCTTTTCCTGAATGTCCATCAGTTCGAACTGCGTATCCTGACGCAGTTTCTTGTCGAGCGCGCCGAGCGGTTCGTCGAGCAGGAGAAGCTTGGGCGCCTTGGCCAGTGAACGGGCCAGCGCCACGCGCTGACGCTGGCCGCCGGAAATCTGGTGCGGCTTGCGGCGGGCGAACTTGTCGAGGCGGACCAACTTGACCATTTCCTCGACGCGGGCCTCGATCTGGTCCTTGGGCAGCTTGTCGCGGCGCAGACCAAAGGCGATGTTGTCCCAGACCGAGAGGTGCGGGAACAGCGCATAGCTCTGGAACATCATGTTCACGGCGCGCTTGTTGGGGGGGACATTGGCCATGTCCTGACCGTCGATCAGGATCTTGCCCATGGTCGGCGTCTCGAACCCGCCCAGCATCCGCATCAGCGTGGTCTTGCCGCAGCCTGATGGGCCCAGAAGGGCAAAGAATTCACGTTCGTAGATGTCGATGCTGATGTTGTCGATGGCGGTGAAATCGCCAAACTTCTTTGTGACATTCTGAAAGGAGATCAGCGGCTTGGCCTTGGCATCCTCCCAGGGTGCGAAAGCGGCGGTGGGCGCCGGTTGGTTCATGTCATTCCCTCCGTGTCGGTGCGTCCGGCATCGTGCTGTCCGGTATCGCGATGTTTCTGGCTGCGCGCGGTCGGGACCGTGGCTCCCTTGCCCATGATATTGGTCAAATCATGGTTCCGGGTGCAAAGGCATTTTCCCCAAACCGGCCATAGTCCAGGATCGCGCATATCCGTCGCGGCGCGGGTGCCTGAAAATGGGACAGTCATTGAGGCGTCGACCCCTCGAGCAGTTCGTGTTCAGCCTATTTGATCAAAAAATTGATTCGATGCAATCGGTGGATTGCCCTTCATGGCTCCTAAGGGGGGCAGAACGGGGTATGAATGTCGCTGAAGTGTCCGGGCGCGAGGGGGCGGCCAGTAACCTTACCCATTGCTTTTGTTTGATTAATCATCGGGCCGGGGAATCTTCTAGGAAGTTGTGGAGGGGAGTGTGAGAATTCGCAGGGGAGTGCCAATTTTTTGATCAAAATGTGAGTCGGGACCCGTATATGTGCCTGCGGAGAGATGTTTTTTGTCGATATGGCCGCGCTTCGGAGCCAGCAAGGGCCGGGATCGCGTGAATCTTTTGTGCGGGTCTTTTCCCGGAAAAGGAATTGGGCTAGGGGAAGAACAAGCGGTCCCTTAGCTCAACTGGATAGAGCAGCTGACTTCTAATCAGCAGGTTGAGGGTTCGAGTCCTTCAGGGATCGCCATGATCAATAATGTGATGTTTGTTTAGTTGCTTGTTTGGAGTTTTGACAACTTGGTCCGAGAAGTTGTCAACTTTTATGCCAAAAGTGATCCGATTTCATAGCGATGTTTGGCTTCGGTCTTGAGCGGCAGTTGGGGAGTCTGGGAGGTTGCTTGTTCAACCAAAACGGCCCCGCTTAGGGTTTCGTCTTGTTTTCTTCTTGGCCTCTTTTTATTTACCGAAGTTTTGTTTCCAGCCATCCTAGGCAATGTTCTGCGAAGAATAAGGCTTTTTCCTCCTCCGCGTGACCTGTGATGGGGACAGGCCACAACCCCGATTGATTGGTAAATTCGATGAGTTTGATGTGCCTATCCTTCACTTGGAAACGCCTGACTTTTCCTCCAGAATAAAACATCTCCCCATCGCGAGTTTCGAAGCTTTCCTTCTCTACAACCCTCTGTTTCCCATCTTTGAGGATTGTGATCTTTCCTTGAACATCGAGCGTCGAGTTGTCTCCCAGTCGAGCCAAAGGAATCTGATCTACGGAGATGTGATGTGTGGGTTCCGGAGTGGTTCGCTTCTCGTCGAAATTATGCCTTTGCGCCGCCGCAAGTTGTTTCATCCATCGAAGGACGCTGTCCTCTCGCTGTTCTTTGTTCAGGGATCCGTTGATGGCGCTCATTGCATTTATGCTGCTTGCTCGCTTTAGGGCTTTAAACGCGTTTTCGTACCGGTAGCAGAAAGCTTCCCAAGCCCGAGCAAGAGTTTCGCCATCGTTGGAGCTTTTTAGGACGGCGACTTCTGCTGCTGCTCGATCAATCTCAGTTCGTGCGTTCTTAAGCGCCTGTACGGGGTCATATTTCGCCTTAGTTGGTACTGGCTTAAGTTTGGGTTCTTTCACGAAAACTCCCCCGATGCGAAACGTTTGGCGGTGCAGCTTGCTTTGAGGCTTTTGTGGCACATTCATGGACCTATAACAAACACAAGAGTTTTGCTGCCGTTAACAAATCATTGAATTCTTGAAGGCAAATCATGATGTTAAGGGGTTGTTTCGCCAACCTTTTGAATGCGTTTTGCTAGATGCACCAGAGAAGCGCTGGTTTTCCCACATTAGATAATCGCTTTAACAAACTTAAGTCGGTGACGTCGGTTCGCTAAAGCTAAGGAAGGTCTTGGGTTGCTTCAGGGATCGCCACGACCACGTCGAGATTTTCAGGGATGTCGGAGGAGGGGCCGGTGGGCACGGGTTGATCCGTGAACAGGCGGTCGACCATGTCGAGCGTGGTGATCTGAACCGGCGCGTGCCGCTGGAACTTGGAGTGATCCGCCAGCAGCCATGCGCTGCGACTTTGGGCGAGGGCCGTCTGGCTGACGATCACCTCGTTCATGTCGAAGTCATAGGCACCAAGATCATCCGAAATGGCCGAACAGCCAAGCACGGCGATGTCAAAGCGGAAGCTGCGGAGCATCTGCGCGGCGACCGGTCCGGTGAGGCCGCCGTCTTCGGGGCGCGGGCGGCCGCCGGTCAGAAGAACCTCGCATTCGGGGGTGGCGGACAGGATGTCGGCAACATTGAGGTTGTTGGTCGCGACAAGAAGCCCGTCATGGCCGCGCAGCGCGCGGGCCAGCGCCTCGGTGCTGGTTCCGATATTGAGGAAAAGGGCAGAGCCATCGGGAATGCGGGCGGCCGCGGCGCGGGCCATGGCGTCTTTGGCGGCGGCGTTGACCTGCCGCCGTTCCTCGTAACGGATGTTGCGCACACCCGAGGGAAGCACCGCGCCGCCATGCACGCGTTCCAGCCGCCCGGCATTGGCCAGATTGGTCAAATCGCGGCGGATGGTCTGGACCGTGACATTCATCCGCATAGCCAGGTCTTCGACCATCACGCTGCCCGAGTCGCGGGCGATGTCGAGGATTTCGCGTTCACGCAGGCTCAGGGACATGTTCGTTTGCTTTCGTATTTTTGCGTGTTTTGCCATTTTCGCTGCACGATTACAAGTTGATAGGATGCGATACGTCGTTTTTAGGTTGAAATTGCCGGCAAAACGGCGTTTTTGGGGTTCGTAAATGTTCGGAAGTGATCGTTATGGATTCGCAATCACCCTCTGAGGTCGATCTTTTCATCATCGGCGGCGGCATCAACGGCTGCGGCATCGCGCGGGATGCGGCGGGGCGGGGGCTGTCTGTGGAACTGGTCGAGATGAACGATCTGGCTTCTGCGACGTCTTCGGCCTCGACCAAGCTGTTTCACGGCGGGTTGCGGTACCTGGAGTATTTCGAGGTCCGGCTTGTGCGCGAGGCGTTGCACGAACGTGAAGTGTTGCTTCAAGCGATGCCGCATATCAGCTGGCCGATGCGATTTGTTTTACCCTATCACAAGGACATGCGGTTTGACGGGCAGACGCCCGCGTCGCGCCTGTTGGGCACGGTGATGCCGTGGCTCAGGGGGCGGCGTCCGGCCTGGATGATCCGGTTGGGACTGTTTCTTTATGACCGCCTTGGCGGGAGGAAAATCTTGCCGGGGACGCGGTCGGTGGATCTGCGCAGCGACGCGACTGGCGCAGTTTTGCAGGGGCGGTTTGCCAAGGCGTTCGAGTATTCGGATTGCTGGGTCGAGGACAGCCGGTTGGTGGTGCTGAACGCACGGGACGCCGAAGCGCGGGGCGCGCGGATCAGGACTCGCACGCGGGCTGTGGCGGCAGAGTGCCGCGATGGGCTGTGGCATGTGGAAAGCGAAGACACGGAGACCGGCGTGCGCTCGGTCACACGGGCGCGGGCGCTGGTGAATGCAGGCGGTCCCTGGGTGGCGGACGTGATCAAGGGTGTTGTCGGGCAGAACAGCCGCGAAGGTGTGCGGCTGGTCCGGGGCAGTCATATCGTGACCCGGCGGCTGTTTGATCACGACAAATGCTATTTCTTTCAGGGCGGGGATGGTCGGATCGTGTTTGCCATTCCCTATGAACAGGATTTCACGCTGATCGGAACCACGGATGTGGATCACCCAGCGCCGGACGTATCCCCGGAATGCAGTGATGAAGAGGCGCAGTATCTTTGCGATTTTGTGTCGGACTATTTCGAGAAAGCGGTGACGCTGGAGGATGTGGTCTGGCGCTATTCCGGAGTGCGTCCCCTGTTTGATGACGGGGCCGGATCGGCGTCGGCGGCAACACGGGATTATGTGCTCAAGCTCGAAAACCCCGGCGCGCCGGTGCTGAATGTGTTCGGTGGCAAGATCACGACCTACCGGCGGCTAGCGGAATCGGCGCTGGCCAAGCTTGGGCCGGAGTTGGGGGTGACCAGGGGCGACTGGACGGCGGGTGTGCCTTTGCCGGGGGGGGATTTCCCGGTGGACGGCGTGTGTGCGCTGATTGATGCGTTGCGCGCGGACTATCCGTTTCTGAATGCGGCTTGGGCGGGGCGTCTGGTGCGGGCCTATGGCCGTGAGGCGCGCGAGATGTTGGGGACAGCCATATGTCGCGAGGATCTCGGGCAAGACTTTGGCGCGACCCTGACGGAGCGCGAAGTGGAATGGCTCATGACGCGCGAATATGCGCGCAGTGCAGAGGACGTTGTCTGGCGGCGCAGCAAGCTGGGTCTGCGCCTGTCCGGGGCGCAGATTGCAGAGCTTGAGGCATGGATGCGCGGGGCGCGTCAAATTGCTCGGGACAAGGGCGCCGCAGAGAATTGATATTTTGACCATTGTCCTCTAAAGGGGGCGGGACCATCGCGCCCGCCTGCCAGTGGGCCCGCATGGGCGCAAGATTTATGGAGCCGGGCGATCCCGCCCCCAAACCTCGAGTCGCAAGACATCCCTGACGCACGAAAAAAGGTTGTGAGAAAGATGGCAGATAACAAGACCGCAGACATATTGTATACCATTGTAGACGAAGCGCCCGAACTGGCCTCGGCGTCGTTTCTGCCGATCATCCGCAAGTTCGTTTCGGCAGCTGGAATAACCGTGGGCACCCCGGATATTTCGCTGGCGGGCCGCATCATCGCGACCTTTCCGGAGGACCTGACCGACGCACAGCGTCAAAATGATGATCTGGCCATGCTGGGTGAACTGGTGAAGACGCCGTCGGCCAATGTCATCAAGCTTCCCAACATCTCGGCTTCGGTGCCGCAGCTGACCGCGGCCATCGCGGAACTTCAGGCGCAGGGTTATGACATCCCGAACTATCCGGAAGACCCGCAGACCGACGAAGAAAAGGCAATCCGCGCCCGCTATGACGGGATCAAGGGCTCTGCTGTGAACCCGGTTCTGCGCGAAGGTAACTCGGACCGTCGCGCAGCCAAGGCCGTCAAGAACTATGCCCAGAACAACCCGCACTCGATGGGTGCATGGGAGTCGTCCTCGAAAACCAAAGTGTCGTCCATGCCGGGCAACGACTTTTACGCCAACGAAGCATCGGCCACCATCAGAGCCGATCAGGCTGGTGACGCCAAGATTGAATTTGTTGCCAAAGACGGTTCGGTCACGGTTCTCAAAGATGGCTGGCCGCTGGAAGAGGGCACCGTTGCAGACGCGACCTTCATGAGCGCCAAGGCGCTGGGTGCGTTCCTTGCCGACGCCATTGAAGACACCAAGGCTGACGGCACCATGTTCTCGCTGCACATGAAAGCGACCATGATGAAGGTCAGCGACCCAATCATCTTTGGTCACGCGGTCAAGGCATGGCTGGGCCCGGTCTGGGACAAGCATGGCGAGGCGATTGTCGCCGCCGGTGGTTCGCCCAACTCGGGGCTGGGGGCGGTTCTGGCTGCGATTGACACGCTGGAGAATGCCGACGCCATCAAGGGCGAGATTGCCGCGCTGGAACGTCCATCCATGTACATGGTGGACAGCGACAAGGGCATCACCAACCTGCACGTGCCCTCGGACGTGATCATCGACGCCTCGATGCCTGCCGTGATCCGCGCAGGCGGCAAAGGTTGGGACGAGACCGGCGCCAAGGGCGACACCAACTGTGTGATCCCCGACCGCTGCTATTCGACCGTCTATGACGAGACCATCAACTTCTTCAAAGCCAATGGCGCGCTGGACGTGACCACTGCGGGGTCGGTGTCGAATGTCGGCCTGATGGCACAGAAGGCTGAGGAATACGGCTCGCACCCGACCACGTTCGAAGCCCCTGCAGACGGTGCGATCCGCATCGTTCTGGCCAATGGCGAGACGCTGCACAGCCATGACGTCGAGGCCGGTGACATCTGGCGGTCCTGCACCGTGAAAAAGGCGCCGATCGAGAACTGGATTGAGCTGGCAATGGACCGTCAGCGTCTGACCGGATCGGAAGCCATCTTCTGGCTGGACGAAAACCGTGCCCACGACGCCGAGCTGATCAAGTACGTCAAGCCGGTTCTGGAAGCCAAAGGCGTGGCCGACAAGTTCATGATCATGGCGCCGCGCGAAGCGACCCGTCAGTCGCTTGAAACCATCACAGCGGGCAAGGACAGCATCGCCATCACCGGCAACGTGCTGCGTGACTACCTGACCGACCTGTTCCCGATCCTGGAACTGGGCACTTCGGCCAAGATGCTGTCGATCGTCAGCCTGATGAATGGCGGCGGCCTGTTTGAAACCGGTGCCGGTGGATCGGCTCCGAAACACGTGCAGCAGCTGGTGGAACAGAACCACCTGCGCTGGGACTCGATGGGTGAGTTCTGTGCGCTGGGTGAATCGCTGAACTTCCTGGCCGACTCGAAAGACAATGCCAAGGCGGGTGTTCTGGGCCGTGCCGCAGAGGCCGCGACTCAAGGTATCCTCGACCACAACCGCAGCCCGAGCCGCAAGGTGGGTGAGCCGGACAACCGTGACAGCCACTACTGGTTTGCACGCTACTGGGCCGAGGCGCTGGCCGCGCAGGGCGATGATGCCGATCTGGCCGCCGAGTTTGCCCCGATTGCCAAGGCTCTGGCCGAGGGTGAAGCCGCGATCACCGCGGAGCTGGCGGCAGCGCAGGGTCCGGCAGCAGATATCGGCGGGTATTTCCGTCCGTCGGTTGAACTGAAAGCCGCCGTGATGCGCCCGAGTGCAACGCTGAACGCGATCATCGGCTGAGCCCTTTCGGGTTCCTGAGACAGGCGCCTGTCCCCGAAAGGGGGCGGGCGTTTTTCTGTTGAAGGGCATGGGACCGGCAATGGCTGGACAATCTTCCCGCGCGCTCTAGGATCGCCCTGACATTGCCGGTAGGAGTGCGTATGGACCCGACCCACACCACCACCCGAGACATCGTTTTCGGCGATTGCGACCCGGCGGGCATCGTCTATTACCCCAATATCTATGCGTGGATTGACGGCACGTTTCACCACTATCTCTTGCAGTTCGGTGGGCACCAAGTGGTTTGTGAGGCCGTGGGTTCCGTCGGGTTCGGACTTTTCGAGACCCGGGCGCGTTATGAGCGGGCGCTGCGGATTGGGGATCGTCTAAGCATTGAAATGCGGATTGTCGAATGGGCGCGCAAGACGGTGACAGTTGCGTATCGCGGCGTTGTGGACGGACATGTCGCCTTTGAGGGCACCGAGATACGCGGGTTCTTCGAGATGCGCGACGGGCGGATGCGTGCGGGCGAGATGACGCCACTGAAGACGTTTCTGGAACGGGAAGCGGCATCATAGCGTCGCTTTCGGCGTTTCCCGGTGCGCCGGTCCCGTGCAAGGGTGGGGCATGACCAAGATGCTTGCCAACCCGTTTCGGGGTGCCGGTCTTCCCGGCGCTGATCTTTTTCCCAACACCGATGCCGAGGCCGTGGCCGCGTTGCTTGCCCTGTGCCCAGCCCATGCGGAAACACCGCTGATCGCTGCGCCCGAACTGGCGGCGCGGGCCGGGATTGCGGCGCTCTGGCTCAAGGATGAGCGGGGCCGGATGGGGCTGGGCAGTTTCAAGGCGCTGGGGGCGGCTTATGCCATTGCCCATGACGCGGCCGAAGGCGCGGGGCCGTGGGAGACGCGTTTGACGGGGCAGACGTATGCCACAGCGAGCGCGGGAAACCACGGCATGTCCGTGGCCGCCGGGGCGCGGATGTTCGGCGCGCGGGCGGTGGTGTACCTGGCCGAGACGGTGCCGGAAGCCTTTGCCGAGCGGCTGCGCGCGATGGGGGCCGAGGTGGTGCGCGCGGGCGACGATTACGAGGCCAGCATGGAGGCGGCCAAGCGCGATGCCGAGGCGAATGGCTGGGCGCTTTTGTCGGACAGTTCGTGGCCGGGATACTGGCAGCCGGCCTATCGCGTCATGGAAGGCTATCTTCAGATGGCCGCCGAGGCAGCGCGGCAGGTGCCAGAGGCGCCGACGCATATCCTTTTGCAAGCCGGGGTTGGCGGGCTGGCGGCGGCGGTCGCGACCCATGCGCGGCAGGTTTGGGGCGACGGGCCGGTGATCGTGGTTGTGGAGCCGGAGGCGGCGCCCGCATTGATCGAAAGTATCCGCGCGGGGGCTTTGATCGACACCGCGGGGCCTGTGTCGAACATGGGGCGGCTGGATTGCAAGACGCCGTCGATGGTGGCGTTGAACGGGTTGGCGCGGGATGCGGATCAGTTCGTGACCATCACCGAAGACGAGGCCGAAGCGGGCACCGAGGTGCTCGGTGCGGCGGGATATGCCACCACACCTTCGGGTGGGGCCGGGGTGGCGGCGCTCTTGGCTGGGGTCGATGGCATCGGGCCGGATGCGCGGGTGTTGTGTTTCCTGAGTGAAGGCCCCGAGGATGGCTGAGCGCGGTTTTCCTCCGTCCGAATTTCGCACCCGCGTTACAGCGTTGCAGGCGCGGATGGGAGTTGCCGGGATTGATGCCTTGCTGCTCACCACTGCGGCGGATGTGTTCTATGTCACCGGTTTCCTGACGCGGTTCTGGGAAAGCCCGGCCCGACCGTGGTTTGTTCTGGTTCCTGTGAATGGCGATCCGGTGGCGGTGATCCCGTCGATCGGGTCGGAGTTGATGGGGCAGAGCTGGGTGTCGGATATCCGCACTTGGGACGCGCCGATGCCGGGCGATGACGGGGTCAGCCTGTTGGTGGCGACCTTGGCCGAAATGGTGCCGCAAGCGGGGCGGATCGGTGTGCCAATGGGGCTTGAAACACAGGTGCGTATGCCGCTGGGCGACTATCTGACCGTTGCGGACCGGCTTGCGCCACGTGCGTTCGTGGACGCGACCGACGTGGTACAACGGGTGCGCGAGATCAAGTCCGAAGCCGAGATTTCAAAGATCCGCGCTGCCTGTCGCGTAGCGGATGCCTGTTTTGCGCGGGTGCCGGAGTATGCCGGGCCGGGCGCGCGGCTTGACCAAGTGTTCCGCGATTTCCAGCGCGTCTTGCTGGAAGAGGGTGCTGACTGGGTGAGCTATACCGCCGGGGGCGCGGGGCAAGGCGGGTATGGCGATGTCATTTCGCCAGCAGGGCCGCAGGTTCTGGTGGACGGCGATGTGCTGATGCTGGACACGGGCGCAGTGCTGGACGGGTACTTCTGTGACTTTGATCGGAACTATGCGATCGGATCTGTGGGAGATGAGGTGGCGCGCGCCCAAGCTGCGCTGTTCAAGGCGACCGAAGTGGCCATGGCGGCGATGCGCCCGGGCATGGTGGCGTCGGACGTGCACCAAATTCTGTGCGACAGCCTGCGCCAGAGCGGTGCAACTCCGGGCGGCGGGCGTCTGGGGCATGGGCTTGGGATCACGTTGACGGAATGGCCGTCCTTTACGCCGCATGACCAGACGGAACTGCGCGCAGGGATGGTGCTGACGCTTGAGCCGGGGGTGGAGATCGCGCCGGGGCGGATCCTCGTGCATGAAGAGAATATCGTTTTGCGGGAGCGGGGCGTTGAATTGCTGTCGGCGCGCGCGCCTGAGCAACTCCCGGTTTTGAGGTGATCCATGGCGCATTTTCCTTTTGAACTGACAGGGTCCATTGGCGCGCGAACGCTGGGGCTGATCGTGTTGCAGCAGGATGAAACGCTGGAGCAGGACTTTCGCCGCCTGTTTGGCGCGCAGGATGTGGCGGTTTATGTCAGCCGCGTGCCCAGTGGCGAGGATGTTACCCCCGATACACTTGCCGCGATGGAGGCGACATTGCCCGCTGCGGCGCAGCTGTTGCCACCTGCCGCGCCGTTTGACGTGGTGGGCTATGGCTGTACCTCGGGCACAACCATGATCGGCGCTGAGAAGGTCGCCGAGCTTGTCTGTCGCGGGGTGGGTGAAGTGGCCGTAAGCGATCCCCTGACGGCGGCGCTGGCGGCGTGCAGTACATTGGGGCTGCGCTCAATCGGCATGGTCACGCCCTATATCGACAGCGTCTCGGTGCCGGTGCGCCGAGCATTTGAAGCGGCAGGTATCGCGGTTCCGCGCACGGTCTCTTTTGGCGAGGCCGGTGAGGCACGGGTGGCACGGATTGATCCGGCCTCTATTCGGGCTGCGGCGCTGGAAGTGGGGACGAGCGACGATGTGGACGGGGTTTTCCTTTCCTGCACCAATCTGCGCACGCTGGATGTGATTGCAGAGGTTGAGGAAGCGCTGGGCAAGCCGGTGCTGAGCAGCAATCAGGCCCTGGCCTGGCACATGGCGCGGCTGTCCGGGGCCCCGGTGGCCGATGACGCGCCCGGGAAAATCTTCGCCATCTGACCCGCTTTTTGCGGGCCTGTGTCGCGGATGGGCATGACAGGGCGCAAACGCCGCATGCACCTTGCCCGAAACGGCAGGGAGACATGGCCATGAAAGTCGGATTTATCGGTCTGGGGAACGTGGGCGGCAAGCTAAGCGGCAGCCTTTTGCGCAACGGTGTGGACCTGATGGTGTTTGACCTCAACCCCGAGCTTGTCGCGGCCAAGGTCGCCGCCGGGGCCGAGGCAGCGGAAAACGCAGCCGAGATGATGCGCCGCTGTGATGCGGTGATCACCTGTCTGCCATCGCCTGCGGCATCGGATGCGGTGATGCAGGAGATGTTGCCCGAGGTGGGGCCGGGCAAGATCTGGATGGAGATGTCGACTACGGATGAAGCCGAAGCCAAACGGCTTGGGGCTCTGGTGATCGCGCGGGGCGGCGCGGCGGTGGATTGCCCGGTTTCGGGAGGGTGCCACCGGGCCGATACCGGAAATATCTCGATCTTCGCGGGCTGTGACCGGCCCACGTTCGACCGCATCCTGCCGTTGTTGACCACGATGGGGCGGCGTATCCTACACACCGGCGAGCTTGGATCTGCCTCGGTTCTGAAGGTGGTGACCAACTATCTCGCCACTGCGCACCTGATTGCCAATGCCGAGGCGCTGGTGGTGTCCAAGGCGGCGGGCATGGACCTTAACGTGGCGTTTGAGGCGATCCGGATCAGCTCGGGCAATTCGTTCAGTCATGAAACCGAAAGCCAGGTGATCCTGAACGGATCGCGCGATATTTCCTTTACGATGGACCTTGTGAAAAAGGACATTGGCCTGTTTCAGGCGGTGGCGGACCGTGCCGGTGTTCCCGTCGAGTTGAACCCGAAGATGATCGAAATCTTTGACGATGGGATCGCGCGCTATGGTGAGCGGGAATTGAGCCCGAACATTATCAAGCGGCTGGAAGAGGCCACTGGGCTGGACATCCGCGCGCCGGGTTTCCCACCGGAAATGACGGATGATGAGCCCGAAGAACCGGGGTATGAGGTGATCCCGCAGGGGCGTGCCTAAGTGATTTGAGGGAGCGCAAGCGCGGGGCTGGTGCCGGATCACGCCTTGGGGTGGGTGCGGTTGTAGATTTCCATAAGCCGCGTGCTGTCCACCTCGGTGTAGGTCTGGGTGGTGGACAGCGACGCGTGGCCCAGCAATTCCTGGATCGCGCGCAGATCACCCCCGGCTGACAGGAGGTGAGTGGCAAAGCTGTGCCGCATCGCGTGCGGCGTGGCCGAGGCGGGCAAGCCAAGTTGCAGACGGGTCTGCTCCATCACTTTCTGCACCTGGCGCGGATTGAGCGCACCACCGCGCGCGCCGCGAAACAAGGGGCTGTCCGGTTCCTGCGGATAGGGACAGAGGCGCAGATAGGTGTCAACGGCGTCGCGCGCGGCGTCCAGAACCGGAACCAGCCGTTCCTTGCCGCCCTTGCCACGAATCCGCAAGGTCGGCGCAAGCGGCGCGTCCTTGCCGGTGAGGCCCAGCGCCTCGGAAATGCGCAAGCCACAGCCATAAAGCAGGGTCATGACGGCCGTATCGCGGGCACCGATCCAGTCCTTTTGCGATTGCAGTTCAACCGTGTCCAGAACGGCGCGGGCGGCGTCTTCGGGCAGGGGGCGGGGCAGTTTGCGCTGATACTTGGGGGCGCGGGCCGACAGGACCGCAGTTGGATCGAAGACTTCGTGTTCGGCCAGCCACCGGTAAAAGCTTTTGACGGCAGAGAGCTTGCGCGACAGGGAGCGTGCGCCAAGCCCGGTGCCGCGCGCATGGGCCATCCACGCGCGCATATCTGAGACCGAGACCGCGGTCAGTGGGGCGATCCCCTGGGGGCCGCCTTTGTGTCGGGTCATGAACACGAGATAGTCGAGAAGATCGCTGCGATAGGCTTTGAGCGTATTCTCGGATGCGCCGGACAGGGCCGCACGCTGTGCGAGGAAATCGTCAAGGGCGCTTGTGGCTGCCGGGCTGATCACGACAGCCAGCGGCGCATGGCACGCTCGAACACACCGGCGAAAAACGCCAACAGATCGGTGCCCTGCTGCGGAGTGAAATGATGCGGGTCTTCGGCACCCATGACCAGAAGGCCGGGCAGGCGGCCCGCGCCGAAATCAAGCTTGAGACAGGCTTCGGATCGAATCCAGTCAGCGCTTTCGCCATAGATGTTTTCCGCGCCGGTCTGGATCTGGCGCAATGTGACCTGTCGCAGTGGGACATTGCGTCCACCAGTCAGGTAGTCGTCGATGAAGCCAGGTTCCGCCACCGCGAGCACGTCGCCGAGGCTTTGAATGGCGCTGTCCTCGGACGTGTCTTCCTTGGTTTCCAGAACAAGCCGGATCGCGTCAACCCGCAGGATATTCGCAACTTCGCCTCCAAGATCGTGCAGAAAGGATTCGAACTCTACCGGGTCAAGCATGCGCAGGATCGCCCTGTGCACCTGGTTGGTACCAGCCAGGTTTTCATAGGCTGCGGCGATGACGGAACGATGTGTGTCTTCCAGCCGGTCAAGCCGCGCTTCGAGCCGTTCCATGGCGATACCGCGCAGGTCGACAATATTGCCACCCATGGTCTTTTCATTGGCGGCGATCAGCGCGCGCATCAGGTCGCGATCTTCGAGAATCACGTCGGGTTGCGAAATGATCTTCTCGCGCAAGCTGTCGTCGATCTTGAGAGTACTGCTCATGGTGATGCCGTTTCTGGTCGTTGGCGCGACCATAGCAGAGGCCCCGCACGAATGCCGCAATTTTTTTTGTTGGAGTTTAGAGAAAATGGGGCGCTGCCCCTGTTGAGCCTGTCGGCCCAATTCACCCCGTGGTATTTCGAACCATTGAGAAAGGGCAGGTGCGTCTTCTCAATGGTGTGAAATACCCCCGGGGGGAGGCGCAGCTTGCTGCGGTGGGGGCAGCGCCCCCTTGCCGGCTTTACAGAATCTTGATGCCTGCGGCTTTGATATCCGCGAGGAAGGCGTCGAGTCCCTTGTCGGTCAGCGGGTGGTTGACCATGGCCTTGATCACGGCGGGGGGCGCGGTCATCACGTCGGCCCCGATCAGGGCGCATTGGGTGACGTGGTTCACTGTGCGGATCGAGGCGGCGAGGATCTGGGTTTCATAGCCGTAGTTGTCATAGACCTGACGGATGTCCGCGATCAGGTCCGTGCCATCAAGGTTGATGTCATCGAGACGTCCGAGGAAGGGTGAGATGAAGGTTGCGCCCGCCTTGGCGGCCAAAAGCGCCTGATTGGCGGAGAAGCAGAGCGTCACGTTGACCATGTGGCCATCGTCGGTCAGCGTCTTGCAGGCCTTGAGCCCGTCCCATGTCAGCGGCACTTTGACAGCGATGTTTTCGGCGATCTCGACCAGCTTGCGCCCCTCAGCGATCATCTCGTCAGCGTCCGTGGCGGTGACTTCGGCCGACACCGGGCCGTCAACGAGATCGCAGATTTCTTTGGTCACTTCGAGAATGTCGCGGCCGGACTTCTTGATCAGCGAGGGGTTGGTGGTCACACCGTCGACCATGCCAAGGGCATTCAGTTCGGCAATGGCGTCGATCTCGGCGGTATCAACAAAGAATTTCATGGCGCGTGTCCTTTCTTTGGGTTGGACTTGGGTTGGCTTGCCTTTACCTGATAGATGTTCCTGCGGGAACCCCGAATTCCGCCGGGTCGCAGGTGAATGTTAGCGGAAACATGGTCAGGAAAAGAAGGCAGCGGTGTGCAGGGGCCAGAGTTTTTTGATGAAGGTGAACTGGTGGCGGTACTGACGACACAGCCGCTGGACCGATTCCTTGACTACAAAGCGCCCGAGGGTGGTTGCGTCGAAGGGGCCTTTGTCGAGGTGCCGCTGGGGCCGCGTCGGGTTCTGGGCGTGGTTTGGGGCAAAGGTGAAGGCGGTTTCGATATCAACCGCATCCGGCCCGTGAACCGGGTTCTTGATGTCGCACCAATGGGCGACGACATGAAAGCCTTTCTGACGCGTGCGGCCGACTACACGCTGACGCCGCTGCATGCGATGCTTCGGCTGGCCACGCGCGCGCCGGGGCTGAGCGACCCACCGTCGATGCGCAAGGTCTATCGGCTGGACGAAGGGGAACCGGATCGCCAGACGGATGCGCGGCGTCGGGTCCTGGAAACCTTGCACGAATATGGCGGGCTGGCCTTTACCATGGGCGAGTTGAGCGAGATGGCCGGAGTCACGAACTCGGTGATCAAGGGGCTCGTCAAGCAGGGTGTCGTGCGCGAGGAAGACACGCCACGGGATTTGCCGTTTCCCCGGCTGGATCCGGACTATGGCGGCAAGGCTTTGACCGAGGAACAGGCGGTAGGGGCGCAAGCCTTGAAGGCCGGTGTGCGGTCGGGGCGTTATGGCACGACGCTGCTTCGGGGGGTGACGGGGTCGGGCAAGACCGAGGTGTATCTTGAAGCCGTGGCCGAGTGTCTGCGCATGGGGCGGCAGGCATTGGTGCTGTTGCCTGAGATCGCGTTGACGGCAGAGTTCCTGACGCGGGTCGAGGCGCGGTTTGGCGCGCGCCCGGCGGAGTGGCATTCCGGCGTGACCATGACCGAGCGCCGCCGAACATGGAAGATGGTCGGGCAGGGGGACGCACAGCTTGTGGTGGGCGCGCGATCAGCCCTGTTCCTGCCCTATCGGGACCTCGGGCTGATCGTGGTCGATGAGGAGCATGACACGTCTTACAAACAAGAAGACGGTGTCCTTTACAACGCGCGGGACATGGCCGTACTGCGCGCATCCTTGTGTGACGCGCGGGTGGTGTTGGCCTCGGCCACACCGTCGCTGGAAAGCTGGGCCAATGCGGAGGCCGGGAAATATGACCGGCTGGAGCTGACCGCGCGCTATGGCGCGGCGGTGTTGCCCGAGATGCGCGCGATTGACATGCGGGTCGAGGATTTGCCGCGCGACCGCTGGATTTCCCCGACGCTCAAGGCGGCGGTGGACCGGCGCATTCTGGCTGGCGAGCAGAGCCTGTTGTTCATCAACCGGCGTGGCTATGCGCCGGTGACGATCTGTCGGGCCTGTGGGCATCAGGTGGGCTGTGATCATTGTGATGCGCGCATGGTGGAGCATCGCTTTCTCAAGCGGCTGGTCTGTCATCAATGCGGCGAGACCAAGCCGATGCCGGAGGCCTGTCCGTCCTGTGAGGTCGAAGGCAAGCTGGCGCCGGTTGGTCCCGGTGTGGAGCGGCTGGCGGAAGAGGCGGGCAAGCTCTGGCCCGAGGCGCGGTTGGCGGTGTTGTCGTCGGACCTGTTCGGATCGGCACGTGCGCTCAAGGAAGGGATCGAGACCATTGCCGCGGGTGGGGCCGATATCATCATCGGCACGCAGCTGGTGGCCAAGGGACATAATTTCCCGCTACTGACGCTGGTCGGGGTGATTGACGCCGATCTGGGGTTGCAGGGGTCGGATCTGCGCGCCGCCGAGCGGACGTTTCAGTTGATGCGGCAGGTGGCGGGGCGCGCGGGGCGGGCCGAGAAGCCGGGGGTCGCGATGTTGCAGAGCTATCAACCCGAGCATCCTGTGATCCGGGCCATCCTGGCCGGGGATGAACTGGGGTTCTGGAAGGCCGAAGCGGGTGAACGGCGTCATGCCGGGGTGCCGCCCTATGGACGGATGGCGGGGATCATCCTTTCAGGGGGCGATGTCAGCCAGGTGTTTGATCTGGGCAATGCGCTGGCACGCAATGCCGGGATGCTCCGGGCGATCGGGGCCGAGGTCTATGGGCCCGCACCTGCGCCGATTGCACGGGTGCGCGGGCGGCATCGGGTACGTCTGCTGGTCAAGGCGGACAAGGGCGCGCCGTTGCAGGCGGCGCTGGCCGAGTGGGTTGGGCAGTTCCGGCTCAAGGGCGATTTGCGGCTGGCAGTGGATATTGATCCGCAGAGTTTTTACTGAACTTTGAGCGGAAGGGGGCGTTGCCCCCTCTTGAGCCTGACGGCTCAATTCACCCCCAGAGGTATTTTTGGCAAAATGAAGCCTGAGGTGGATCAGGCTGTGGCCGTGGCGCCGCCGCGCTGGTCGACGAGGAAGTCCGTAGCGATGGCACCGAGCCACATCGCAAAGAGCGCAACCCAAGCGGTGCCCGCAAAGATCGAGCCTCCCGTAACACCCGCGCCGATCGCGCAGCCGCCCGCAAGCATCGCGCCAAAGCCCATCAGCACGGCCCCGGTCATGGCGCGGCGCATGTTGGCTTCGCCTTCGAACCCTTGGAACTTGAACTCGCCTGCAAGCGATGCGGCGAGGAACGAGCCGATCACCACGCCCGGCACAAGCCCGACGTCGAATTCCAGAACCGCATTGCGATCCAGAAAGAACATCAGTGTGTGGGCGGACGGACCTGAGAAGGTGGCGCTTTCGATCTGGACAGGTTCAAAGGCGACCTGCGCGAGCCCGTAGGTGAGCACCCACCCGACGGCAACGGCAAATCCGACACCGGATGCAAATATCAGGCGGGAGGCGCCGATCCGGTTGCGCCGGGCAATGATCAGCGCCAGCACGGCCATGATCGCCCCGAAGATCAGGCCCGACAGGTCGGGCAGGCCAAAGGCGGCGATGAGGTCGACATTGCGGCCTTCGGAGGTGATCCAGAGGCTGGCAAGGCGGTCACGCAGGGGCGAGAGCAGCCCGGCAAGGCTCATCTGGGCGACAACGGCAAAGATCAGACCGGAGATCACGGAGCGCAGGTTGCCGGTTGCGGCCAGCACGAGAAGGCGCCCGGAGCAGCCGCGCGCCAGCACCATGCCGACGCCAAACAGCAAACCGCCAATGATGGCGCCCGACCAGCTTCCGGGGACGGCCATCATGCGGGCGTCGGCCGAATGCATCAACCCCAAGGCTTGGGCGCCCTGCACCCAGACAATAGCGGTGGAGATGGTCAGCAGCCAGACCGCGACCTTGTCGCCCAGTTCGCCGCGCGCAAACTCCACCGTGGCAGCGCGCAAGCAGAAACGGGATCGCTGCGCCGCGATCCCGAAAACCAGACCCGTGATCAGGCCAAGCACCGCCGCCGTCGGGGCTTCGCCGATGCTTTCGACAAGAGTCAGGATATCCATGCCGCCACCTATAAAAAAATGCGAATGCGTGGATATATGCGCGGGGAATCACTTTTGTGCATTGATTCAGATCAGACCTGCGGGTTTTTGCACTCGCCAAGCTGTCGCAACAGGCGTATTCGGACCACATGTTAAACAAAATCACCCTTGATGAGGCGGCGCATCTGCCGGTTTGGCGGCGTCCCGTGACACTTTTGTTCCTGATGGCGCTGGCGATGCCAATTGCCTTCAACACCTGGTCGGCGCTGCTGAACAACTTCGTTGTCGAAGTGGCTGGGTTTGACGGGGCGGATATCGGCCTTTTGCACACGGTTCGCGAGATTCCGGGCTTTTTCGCCGTTGGTGTGATCGCGATCCTGATGGTGATGCGTGAGCAGGTGCTGGGGATGGTGTCGCTGTTCCTTCTTGGAGTGGCGACGGCGGTGACAGCATGGTTTCCGTCGCTTGCGGGTATCCTGACGATCACAATGCTCAGTTCGATCGGCTTTCACTACTATGAGACGGTGAACCAGTCGTTGCAGTTGCAATGGCTGGACAAGGCGCGCGCGCCCAAGGTGCTGGGCTGGTTGTTGGCCGCGGGGTCTGCAGCGACGCTGGTGGCCTATGGGCTGATCGTGTTGACGTGGAAGCGGTATGAGCTGGAATACAACACGGTTTACCTGCTGGGTGGTGGGGTCACTGCGGTGATCGCGGTCTATTGCTTCGTTGCTTTTCCGCAATTCGAAGCCCGCACCCCGCAGGTGCGCAAGATGGTTCTTAAGAAACGCTATTGGCTGTATTACGCGATGCAGTTCATGGCGGGCGCACGGCGACAGATTTTTGTCGTCTTTGCCGGGTTCATGATGGTCGAACGCTTTGGGTTCGACGTGCATGAGATCACGGGGCTGTACCTGATCAACCTCGTGATCAACATGGTTGCGGCGCCTATGTTCGGCGGCGCGGTTGCACGGTTTGGCGAGCGGAGGACACTGATCTTCGAATACGCCGGGCTGGTGATCGTGTTCCTGGCCTATGGCGGTATTTATTTCTTTGGCTGGGGCGTTGTGCTGGCGGCCATACTTTACGTGGTCGACCACATGCTGTTCGCACTGGCGCTGGCGCTGAAGACGTATTTCCAGAAGATCGCCGACCCCGAAGATATCGCGCCCACGGCGGCCGTGGCCTTTACCATCAACCATATCGCGGCGGTGTTCCTTCCGGTGCTGTTGGGGCTTTTGTGGCTGGCGTCCCCCGGGGCGGTGTTTGCGCTGGCGGCGGCGATGGCGGCGGTGTCGCTGGCCTTGGCCACGCTGATCCCGCGCCACCCGGAAAAAGGCAATGAAACGTGCCTTGTGCGCTATGCGCCGAGCCCGGCGGAATAAGCCATGCAGCGGCGCGGGCGGTTTCTGGACGGGTCGACCATGGGTCACGTGGTTCGCATGACCCTGACCGGGGCGGTGGGGATCACCTTTGTCTTCCTGGTCGACCTGGCAAACCTTTTGTGGATTGCACGGATCGGAGACCAGAAGCTCGTCGCCGCCATTGGCTATGCCTTCGCGATCCAGTTTTTCGCGGTGTCGATCGGTATTGGCTTGATGATTGCCGGGACCGCGCTGATCTCGCGCCGGATCGGGATGGGGGATTTTGAGCGGGCGCGGCACGAGGCGACAAGTGCAATGGTGTTGACCATTGCGGTGCAAACTTTCGTGGCGCTTCTGTTTGTGTCGCTGCGCAAGCCGATGCTGGCGCTTGTGGGGGCGGAAGGCGAGACGCTGGCGCTGGCGGCGCGTTACATCCTTATTTCCATGCCGTCGCTGATCGTGATGGCAATCGGCCTTGCCGGACAAGCCTGTCTCAGGGCCGAAGGGGACGGGCGGCGCTCGATGTTTGTCACGCTCACCTCCGGTGCGGTGGCGATGGTGATTGATCCGTTCCTGATCCTCGGGCTTGGCCTTGGGCTGGATGGGGCTGCGATGGGGGTGGTGCTGTCGCGCTTTGTGATGGCGGGCATGGCGATGCGTTTTGCGATTGGCGTGCACAACCTTTATGCCCGCCCCGCGATCTGGGCGATCCGGCGCTGTGTGGGTCCGTTTGCCAAGGTTGCTGTCCCTGCAATCCTGACCCAGATGGCTACGCCATTTGGCAACTACTTGTTGACCGGGGTCATTGCCGGGTTCGGAGACAATGCCGTGGCGGCCTGGGCTGTGGTGAACCGGCTGATGGTGGTGGCCTTTGGGGGGATCTTCTCACTCTCTGGCGCGGTTGGCGGCATCTTTGGGCAGAATTACGGGGCTGGCCTCTATGATCGGCTGCGCATGACCTTCCGCGACGCGCTGGTGTTTTGCGCGGGCTATACGCTTTTGGCATGGGCCTTGCTGGCCGCGACGGCGCAGCTTGTGGTGCAGGGCTTTGGCTTGGTCGGTGAAGGTGTTTTGGTCTATGAGGCCTTTGCCTATGTCGGGGCCGGGGCGTTCATCTTTACGGGCGCCTTATTCGTGTCGAACGCCACCTTCAACAACACCGACAAACCAGCGCGCTCGACCATGCTCAACTGGCTGCGGGACGGTGTCCTGATCCTACCGGTGGCGTGGTGGGCGGCTTCGGTCTTTGAGGCGCCGGGCGTGGTTTATGCCCAATCCGGTGTAGGTGCGGCGGTGGGTCTTTTGGGGGCGATCTGGAGCTGGCACTACCTGCGTGGGATCGGGCGGCCTGTTTAAAGCGTTGACCTTGCCTGTCGGGCGCACTAGGCCGCTCAGAACCCTTTAGGAGACCGTCATGCCCACATTCACCGCCCTGACCACCCTTGTTGGAAAAGCCCAAGCCGATCAGCTGGGCGAGGCGATGGAACGCCTGAACCCCGAGCCCACTGGCGTTGGGGTCTTTGAAATCGAGGACGGCTCGGGGCTTTGGGAAGTTGGTGGGTATTTCATCGAAAGTCCGGACGAGGCCGGTCTCGCGGTGCTTGCAGCCGCGTTTGGGGCCAAGCCTTTCGTGGTCAGCGAGTTGCCGGAAACCGACTGGGTCGCCAAGGTCAAACGGGAGCTGGCGCCGGTCGAGGCAGGTCGGTTTTTCGTATATGGCAGCCATGACGCAGACAAGGTGCCCGAGGGCAGCGAACCGCTTCTGATCGAGGCGGCCATGGCCTTTGGCACCGGTCATCACGGCACCACGCTGGGATGTCTCAAGGCGTTGGACCGATTGGCGAACGAAGGTTTCGTGGGGCAGAACGTGGCCGATATCGGCTGTGGCACGGCGGTGCTGGCGATGGGGGCCGCGCGCATCTGGCCCAATCCGGTGTTGGCCAGCGACATCGACGAGGTCGCGGTCGAGGTGGCCGTGGCGAATGCCAAGGCCAACGGGCTTGAGGGGCGGGTCATCTGCCTTGAGGCGGCAGGGTTTGGGCATCCGGACCTTGCGGTCAAGGCTCCTTATGACCTTGTGTTCGCCAATATTCTCAAAGCGCCCCTGGTGGATCTGGCTCCGGACATGGGGGGAAATATCGTGGCCGGTGGCCATGCGATCCTCTCGGGCATCCTGAACGAACAGGCGGACGAGGTGGTCGCGGCCTATGACGCAGCCGGGTTCGATGTTCATACCCGCGAAGAGATCGGGGAATGGACGACGCTGACGCTGACCCGGCGGTGAAACCCTGAGCGATCCAGATAGAATCGGGCGGCCTTGGTGCCGCCCATTTTTTGCGTAGCACCGCGCTAATGTTTCTGAAAATCAGACAGTTATAGATTGTTTGGGTGAACTGTTTCCGGTTGGCAGGGTGAATTTTGGCGTTTTCGCCCCATTTGTCTTGAAACCGCCGCAATTGGACTGCGACGCCACATTTTTGCCACATTTGAAGGCCATTTTGGCCATGTTTGGTGGGGGCCAAACACGAGTAAGTTGCCATGAGTGAATCACACGCAGAGTTTCACGAGCGTCTGGCCAACATCTATCGCAATGAGGCCAAGGGACGCCGTTCCCGCAAGCGGGTTGCCATTAATCGCGACGGTTATGTGATCGTGCGCGGCGCCGGGCGTCGGCGCGGCATTCCATGGACCGGTCTGATGATGGTTGTCGTCGCCTTCTTTGGGATAAAGGGCGCGATCATGGCCCAGTATGGCCCCGATTTTTACACGCAGCATGTGGCGCGTCTGGATGGCGGTTCGGTTGTCGAACAGGCCGCCGCGTGGACCATGCGCGCCGATCCGGTGTCGCGTTGGGTTGCGGTCCAGATCAAGACATTCAAATAACGCTGACCCTCCAATTCAGCTCAGTGCAAAGGCTCCGCATCTCTCTCTGCGGAGCCTTTGTCGTTCGCCTGCCCAAAAGGCACAAAAAAACCGTGGCCCGGACGAGGCCACGGTTTTCTGATCGGATCGACCGACCTCTGCGCCCGGCAGGGGCGCGCAGGTCAGATCAGGGTGTCGATATCACCGCGCGACAGACCGATGTCTTCGAGTTCGCGGTCGGTCAGCTGGTGCAGGGTGTTGCGCGTCACGCGGGTTGCGTTCCATGCGGAGAACGCGGAAACGGCGTTGACGAGGGTCTGACCAATACGGCCAGCAAAACCGGGGGTGTAGACGTTGTCATAAGTGGCCATATCAATCTTCCTTCTGTTGTGTGGTGAACGATGGTCCGTTGATGATGAGCGGCAAATATGGACGTTCTGCACAACAAACAAGCAGCAAAAACATCATAGGTGCCATGCAATTTCTGCATTGGTCGCATCCGGTCGAAAACCCTGTAAAACAAGGGCGAAAACGACGCCTTAAGTGTCGTTTTCAGGCGTCATTCCGCGTCGCTCCAAGGCCGGTGTCGCGCGCGGGTGCGCAAGTGTCGCAAAATCGCCTCGGCGTATTCCGCTTGGTGTTTGTTCTTGTTTCGTGCTACTGCTTCAAAAAAGCAACAAATTGCAGGCGGCAGGGGCGACAACATGCGTGTTTTGGGAATTGACCCCGGGTTGAGGAACATGGGCTGGGGTGTCATCGAGGCAGATGGCAGCCGACTCAGCCATGTCGCCAACGGAATTTGCCATTCGGTCGGGACAGATTTGGCGGCGCGGCTGCTGTCTTTGCATGAGCAACTGACCGATGTGGTGGCGCGGTTTCAGCCTGATCAGGCGGCGATTGAACAGACCTTCGTGAACAAGGACGGGGCTGGAACGCTCAAGCTGGGTCAGGCGCGGGGCATCGCGCTTTTGGTGCCGGCGCAGGCCGGGCTGGAGATCGGGGAATATGCGCCCAACAAGGTCAAGAAGACGGTTGTGGGTGTGGGACATGCCGAGAAGCAACAGGTCGAGCATATGGTGAAGCTGCAATTGCCCGGTGTGGTGATCAAGGGAGCGGATGCCGCCGACGCGCTGGCGATTGCCATTTGCCATGCGCATCACGCGCGGGCCGGGGCGGGCTATGCCGCCGCTTTGAAGAGGGCCAGCGCATGATTGGGAAACTGACGGGGCGTGTGGAATACCGGGCGGCAGACCACGTGCTGATCGACGTGCGGGGCGTGGGCTATGTGGTCTATTGCTCGGAGCGGACATTGGCGGCGTTGCCGGGGATTGGCGAGGCGGTGTCGCTTTATACCGATTTGCTGGTCCGGGAAGATTTGCTGCAATTATTTGGGTTTACGTCCCTTCAGGAGAAGGAATGGCATCGCCTGCTGATGAGCGTGCAGGGCATTGGCGCCAAGGCGTCGATGGCGATCCTGGGCGCTTTGGGCGCGGATGGGGTGAGCCGGGCCATTTCTCTCGGAGATGTGACCGCGATCAAGGCAGCCAAGGGGGTGGGCCCCAAGACGGCACAGCGGGTGGTGATCGAGTTGAAGGATAAGGCGCCGGAGGTGATGGCGCTGGGTGGGACGTTGGGACAGGCCCTGGAGGGGGCGCCGGCGTCAGAGGGTGCGCTTGTTGAGGAGGACCGCGCGCCGGCGGTTGTGAAGCCTGCGCCCGTTGTGAAAGGCGGCGGCGCGGCGGTGCAGGCGGATGCGTTGTCGGCGTTGAGCAACCTAGGATATGGGCCGGGTGAGGCGGCTGGCGCGGTGGCGCAGGCGGCTGGCGAAGACCCGGACGCGGATGCGGCCGGATTGATCCGCGCCGCGCTTAAGTTGTTGGCACCGAAGGGATAAGTCATGGATCAGCCGGACCCGACATTGCGCCCTGATCCCCGGCCCGAGGATGCCGACCGCGCTTTGCGCCCGCAGGTGCTTGATGAGTTCATCGGGCAGGCCGAGGCGCGGGCGAACCTCAAGGTGTTCATCGAGAGCGCGCGGCGGCGGGGCGAGGCGATGGACCACACGCTGTTCCATGGGCCGCCCGGATTGGGCAAGACCACGCTGGCGCAGATCATGGCGCGTGAGCTGGGGGTGAGCTTTCGCATGACGAGCGGGCCGGTGCTGGCCAAGGCGGGGGACCTGGCGGCGATCTTGACCAATCTCGAAGCGCGGGATGTGCTTTTTATTGATGAAATTCATCGCCTTAACCCGGCCGTGGAAGAGGTTCTCTATCCGGCGATGGAGGATTTCGAGCTTGATCTGGTGATTGGCGAAGGGCCTGCGGCGCGGACCGTCAGAATCGAGCTGCAGCCCTTTACGCTGGTCGGGGCGACAACGCGGCTCGGGTTGCTCACGACGCCGCTGCGCGACAGGTTCGGCATTCCGACGCGGTTGCAGTTTTACACCGAGGATGAGCTCAATGAGATCGTCACCCGCAATGCCCGCAAGCTGGGGGTGCCTGCGGAGGATGCAGGGGCGCGGGAAATTGCGCGGCGGTCGCGCGGAACACCCCGGATTGCCGGGAGATTGCTGCGCCGGGTGGTGGATTTCGCGCTGGTCGAGGGGGATGGGCGGATCACAAAAACCCTTGCAGATGGGGCCCTTACGCGGCTTGGCGTGGATCATCTCGGGCTTGACGGGGCGGATCGGCGCTATCTGCGGTTCATTGCCGAAAACTATGGTGGCGGGCCGGTGGGGATCGATACGATCAGTGCCGCTCTGAGCGAGGCGCGGGATGCGATTGAAGAGGTGATCGAGCCGTTTCTCTTGCAGCAGGGGTTGGTGCAGCGCACGCCACGGGGGCGGATGCTGGCGCAGAAAGCCTGGGCACATCTGGGGTTGCAGGCGCCGAAACGGGGCGAGCAGGCACAGCTGTTTGACTAGGCCTCGGTCGGGGCGTTCTGAGTATTTTTGGCAAAATGAAGAGGTTAACGGCGCGTTGCGGTGGCGGGCGGCGTGGCTTGGCTTGTGTGGGGCGAATCGTGGGAAAATGTCTTGGTTAACAGGGGAATCGGCCTGCGGTTTTGCGTCGGTATCACGTCGGTATTGCGTCGGTCTGGAAGGCCGAATTGGGCCGGTTAAGGCGGCGGCCGGTGTCTTCAGTGGCGCGCGGGCCGGGTCATGTGTGAGTCGGGGTGAAAAATCGAGGCGGTTTTTCATGGGCCTGTCCGGGGCAGCCGGGTCTTGCCTCTTGGAGCGTGGGCAGGCATGAAGCGCCCGGTTGGATTTTCAGGAGAGAAGCCGATGCCGCGTCTGATGCCGGAAGAGATCGAAGCGCTGTTCACCCGCAATGATGGCAGCTATGGGTTTGCCCGCTGGGGTCGCCCGATCGCGCCGATCGTGTTCGGGGTGCAGGACGAGACGCTGGGCATCGTCAAGGGCGCGATCGAGGCGGTTGTGACGCTGGCCGGGCATCAGATGGCCGAGACCGACCCGGAGTTGGGCGCGAACCTGATGGTATTCTTTTTCCGCGAATGGGACGAGCTTTTGGATGTGCCGGACCTTGGGCGGCTGATCCCGGAGCTTGCGCCTTTGGTGGGGCGGCTCAAGGACGCGGATGCGACCCAGTACCGGGCGTTCCGGTTTGATGACCAGGGTGGGATTCAGGCGGCATTCGTGTTCCTGCGTATGAATGAGGCGATGTCCGAAATTCCGGCCGAAAGCCTTGCGCTTGCGCAGGCGGTGCAGGTGATCCTGCTCTGGGGGGATCGGGCCTTTGCCGAGCGTTCGCCGCTGGCGGTGTTGCCGGAAAGCGGCGCGACGGTGCTGCGCCCGGAGATCGCCGGCGTGATTGCTGCCGGGTATGACCGGATGATGCCGGTGGCGGCGCAGGATGCGAGCCATGCCTTGCGCTTGTTTGCGCGGCTTCAGGGCGACGACTGATCACTTTCGCGCCAGCGCGCAGGCGTTGTGCGGGGATAAGGCTTTGATCGCGTGAGGCATCGTGGTCTCGTGAGTGCATCATGCATTCGGGGAGGATCTCATGAACGACGTGCCCATCATTGCCGCCAAGACACCCACCAAGGTCGATCTGGAGAAGGGCAAGGATTATCATTGGTGCCGCTGCGGGCGGTCCAAGAACCAGCCTTTTTGTGACGGCAGCCATCGCGGCACCGATATCACCCCGTTGAAATTCACCGCTGAGAACGATGGGGCCGCGACCCTGTGCCAGTGCAAGGGCACGGCCAACGCGCCGTTTTGCGACGGGACGCATGCGCGGTTGGGAGACGCCGAGGTGGGCGACCCGGCACCCAAACCGTCCTCGGACGTGCCGCAGGCAGAGCCGACCCCGGAAGAGCCGACCGTGGCGCGCATTCATGCGCTGGCGCGGGACGGGCTGAGCAAGCTGGGGCACCACGGCGAGATGGGCGCGATGGGCGTGCCACGCAATGATCTGCCGCATTGGGACGATATCCAGATCCTGCCCGCGCAGATGGCGCGCAAGCCGCTGTTGGATGAGGCCGCGGTGGCGACGCAGGTGGTGATCGGGCCGCGTGCAAAGAAGCCTTTGGTGTTGGATATTCCGCTGTTCGTTTCGGACATGAGTTTTGGGGCGCTTTCGGAAGAGGCCAAGACCGCTCTGGCACGTGGCGCGGAGATGGCCGGGACCGGAATCTGTTCGGGTGAAGGGGGCATGCTGCCCGAGGAGCAGGCGGAGAATTCGCGGTACTTCTATGAACTGGCCTCGGCACGGTTTGGCTGGGATATCGACCTTGTGGAGAAGGTGCAGGCGTTTCATTTCAAAGGCGGGCAAGGGGCCAAGACCGGGACCGGGGGGCATTTGCCGGGCGAGAAGGTGCAGGGCAAGATCGCGCAAGTGCGCGGGCTGGAGCCGGGGCAGGCGGCGATTTCGCCAAGTACCTTCCCGGATTTGCAAGGCCCCGAAGATTTTGCACGGATCGCGGATCAGGTGCGCGAACGCTCGGGCGGCATTCCGATCGGGTTCAAGCTGTCGGCCAATCATATCGAGGATGACATCGATTTCGCGCTGGCCGCGGGGGCCGATTACATCATTCTGGATGGTCGGGGCGGAGGCACGGGCGCGGCGCCTTTGATTTTCCGTGACCATATCTCGGTGCCGACCATTCCGGCGCTGGCGCGGGCGCGGCGGCATCTGGACGCGAGGGCGGGGCGCGAGGTGACATTGGTGATCACCGGCGGGCTGCGAGTGGCCGAAGATTTCGTGAAGGCGATGGCGCTGGGGGCGGATGCGATTGCGGTGAGCAATGCGGCGATGCAGGCCGTGGGCTGTATCGCGGCGCGGATGTGCAACTCGAACAATTGCCCGGTGGGGATTGCCACGCAAAAGCCGGAGCTGCGCAAGCTGTTGGATGTGCAGGGTGGGGCCGAGAAACTGGCGCGCTATTTCGGGGCCAGTGTCGAGTTGATGCAGGTGCTCGCGCGGGCCTGTGGGCATGACAGCCTGTCGGATTTCCGGCGCGAGGACATCACCACGTGGAAGAAGGAGATGGCCGAGCTGAGCGGCGTGCGCTTTGCCGGGGTGGGGTTGGGATAGCGGTTGAAAAGCCCGTGCGGCTTGCCTAGCAATGGGGCAGCCGCACCGGGGAGCCAAATGCGATGACCTACACACTGCCGATCCGCGTCTATTACGAGGACACCGATATGGGGGGGATCGTGTATTACGCGAACTACCTCAAGTTCATTGAACGCGGGCGCAGCGAATGGGTGCGCGAGATCGGGCTTGATCAGCACGAGATGAAGGCGGAAGGGATCGTCTTTGCTGTGCGCCGGGTAGAAGCGGATTATCTCGGGTCGGCCAAGCTTGATGATGAGCTTATCGTGGTGACAGAGGTGGCCAACGTGACGGCGGCGCGGCTGGTGATGGAGCAATGGGTGAAACGGGGCGAAGAGGTGCTGTTTCACGCCATGGTGACGGCGGTGTGCATGAACGAGGCCGGGCAGCCGGTGCGGCTTCCGGCGAAGGTGCGTCAGCTGATGCATTGAGGGCGCGGGGCATGTGTTGCGTGTGGTCGAGAGGGCGAAAGCCGGTGTTCGGACGTGCCAAGCGATACCTGCAACGAAGTGCTCGGATGTCGGGGCAACCTTGTTGATGAATATTGGGCCATGAGTCATCCTAGGCGGAAATGCCGGAACGGACGTGAAACCTCCTGAACTTGCGACAAGTGCTTTCGCATGTTCCTATGGACCGGACCCAGAACTCCGGAGGCTGCGATGACGCGCGCCAAACAACTCCTTGCCAAAACGACCGGTTTCGCCCTCGTGGGCACTTTACTGACATCAGGATCCGGCGCCGCCGAGTGCAGCGTCGACACCATTCCAATTGTTCCCGACATGCGGATCGTAAGCGCGGAGGCGTCGTCAAGCCCGGCCGCGCATTGCCGTGTCGTTGGCGAAATCGGCACCGAAATCGGATTTGAGTTGCTGCTCCCCGACGCGTGGAACGGGAAATTCGTCATGGGCGGAGGCGGAGGGTTCTCCGGTGATTTCAATAACGCCGTCTTGGGTCTGGCGAACATCCTTGAGGACGGATGGGCGACAGTAACAACAGACACAGGCCACAAGGGTAACAACATCGTGGCAACCTGGGCGCTTAACAACCTCGAACGGCAGGTCAATTTCGGATTTCTGGCGGTGCACAGAACTGCGGTCGTCTCAAAGGCGATCATCACCGCATATTATGGGGCGGAGATCCAGCGTAACCTCTTCTTTGGCTGTTCTCGAGGTGGTGGGCAGGCCATGATGCTCGCACAGCGCTCTCCCGACCTGTTCGAGGGGATCTATGCAGGTGCTCCGGCATACTCCTGGACGAAGGAAATGGCCGGTCGGTGGACCTATGACGCCATGAACATGTACCCGGATCCGAACCAGATTTCCTTGCCAGTGATCGACGCGGATGCGCAGGCTCTCATTGGAAAGGCGATCATGGCGCGATGCAACGCGATTGACGGGCTTGAGGACGGGATTCTGAATGATCCGCGACAATGCGATTTTGAGGTTTCAAGCCTGCAATGCGGCGCAGGCGAAACAAATCAATGTCTCAGCGAAGAGCAAGTTCGTGTGGCAGAGGATCTCTACCGCGAGGTGGAGTTCGGGGGCACTTCCTGGCCCGGTATGCCCATGGGCGTGGAATTGCCCGGCAACCCGCTGGGATGGTCGACCTGGAATACGGGAGGCTATGTGGAAGGCGCTGCTCTGGATTTCCATCCGGGTGACGGGGACGAGGAGGGTGTTGCGTACGAAGCCCCACCGATCCCGAACGCGACCTGGGGCTTTTCTTCACAATTGATGAAGAACTTTTTCTACAGTGATCCTGATTGGACCTACGCGGGGTATGATTTTTCGGATTTTGCGCACCACGCCGCGCGCGTTGGTCCTACGCTTGATGCGGACAATCCTGACCTCTCCGCGTTCAGGGCCAACGGCGGCAAGCTGATCCTCGACAACGGTTGGATGGATGGATCTTTGTCGCCTTACGGAACCATAGATTATTACGAGAAGGTGCTGGAGATGGACCCGAGTGCCCGTGACGACGTGCGCTTGTTTGTGCGCCCGGGGGTCACCCACTGCCGGTTTGGGCCGGGACCGGACGGCACAGATTATGTCGCAGCGCTCGTAGCATGGTTGGATACAGGCGTGGCCCCCAATCAACTCGCCGCGCCTTATGTGCATCCGGTGACACGCGAGCCGACCGGACAGGGAGGGCGGATCATCTGCGCTCATCCCGCGGTGGTAACCTACGATGACGCTGGCGACCCGAACGACGCCGGTAGCTTCAGTTGCCAAGTTCCGCAGTGAAAGGTTTGAGCTGACAGTTGTGAGCAAGGCGGCCAACGTGACGGCGGTGTGCATGAACAAGGCCGGGCAGCCAGTGCGGCTTCCGGCGAAGGTGCGCCAGCTTATGCATTAAGGGCGCGGGGGCGTTCAGCGAGGATGAACTATCGGTTTTTCTTGTATCTGTGCCCGCCGTTTTCGCAATCATAACAAGTCTATGTTTTGATCTTTTACGTTGCTAAGCTGTCTCCTGAAGTGGAGCCACGAAATGGAAGGCCGTCTTGTGACAATCCTCGCGCTGGACGTTGTTGGATACGCGCGGCTGATGCACCGGAATGAAGAGGCAACACTCGTCAACCTGAGCGCATGCCGCGGCATGGTGGACCATCACATCAGCGAACGTGGCGGCCGGATTTTCGGAAGCGCGGGGGACAGCGTCATCGCCGAGTTTGACAGCCCGGTTCAAGCCGTGCGCTGCGCCGTGGCGATCCAGACGCAAATGTCGGATCCGGACAGGACGCCTTCGCAAGACCCGGAGTTCCTGTTTCGCTGTGGTATCAACCTTGGTGACGTGATCCGGGAGGTGAACAACCTTTTTGGCGAAGGCGTGAATGTCGCGGCGAGGCTGGAAGCCATCGCGGAGCCGGGCGGGCTGTGTATTTCGCAATCGGTGTTCGAGCATATCGAGGGCAGGGTCGAGGCCGATTTCGTTAACTTCGGTCCCATGAACCTCAAGAATATCGGCAAGCCGGTCACGGTGTACGGATGGCTTTCCGACAGGGCGGAGCAGCGCGTCGAAAATCCTCTACAGGACAAGCCGGTAGTTGCCGTGCTTGAGTTTGAAACCCTTGGGGCCGTGGGACAGTCTTTTCTTGCCGAGGGGCTCTCGGAAGAGATTATTACGACCTTGTCCAAGGTCCCTGGACTGTGTGTCGTGTCGCGCCATTCCTCGGCGGCCTATGCGGCGCGCGATGTCGACATTCGACGAATTGGAATGGAACTCGGGGCAAGCCATATTCTTGAAGGTAGCATTCGAGAGGTCGGAAACCGGGTGCGCATCAGCACTCAGTTGCTCGATGCGACAAGTCGGCAGCATGTCTGGACGGACCGGTACGACCGGGAGCTCGAAGATATCTTTGACCTGCAGGATGACATTTCACTTAGTATTGCCAAGGCGCTTCACGGGGAAATCCTGGAAGGCGAGATGGCGTTCGAGCGGGGTTCGGGGACTCGGGATCTGCGAGCATGGGAGTTGCAGGTTCGGGCGAATGAAGCAATGCGAAGCATCACGCGGGAGACCAGCGCGGCAGCGCGGATCATGGCGCAAAAGGCCCTGATTATTGATCCCGATTACGCGTCTGCGATGACCACGCTGGCCCTGACGCATGGACTTGATGCGCGACACGGGTTCAGCCCGTCACGAGCGCGTTCGCTGACTTTGATGCGGGAATGGGCGGAACAGGCGCTTAGTATTGATGACAGGAGCGCCGAAGCCCATGGCGTACTGGGGTTTGCCGACAATATCGAAGGTAAGAATACGAGTGCGCAAAACCACTTTCAACGCGCGCTGGAGATAAACCCCAGCCATGCAGAGGTCACGATACGGCTGGCCCTGTCGCAGATATTTAACGGTGAAGAGGCCCAAGCCGTCCGAACCGCCGAAAGGGCGATGCGGCTGTGCCCAAAGCATCCGCCGTATTACTTTGGCGTTTACGGTTTTGCCCTGCGGTCGGTGGGGCGGTACGAGGAGGCCATATCGGCGTTTCGCAAGTATGGCGCAAAGGTCGAGGGGTTCGGATTGATCGACCTTGTCATCGTTTACATGCAGATCGGAAACGAGGCGGCGGCGCGCGAACACGCGGCGCTTTTGCTGAGGTATCGCCCGAATTTTACCGTGCGTGAGTGGGCCAAGACGCAGCTTTACAGCGTCAAGAACGGCGGGAACGCAGATATCGAGGCGTTGCTGAAAGCGGGATTGCCGGAATGAAATCTCTTTTTGGCGCAATTGCAGGGCGTAAGTGGAAAGATCGCGAATTGAGCGGAAACCGGCGGTGTGCGTCATTTGATGCATTGAGAGCGCGGCGTTACACGCGCTTGGTGCACGGCGAGTAAAGCCATGCGCGGTTTTCCGCGTCTGACGTCAATTTGATGGCTTTCCCCGTTTAACTGCGCTAGTTTTGCTGCAAAACAAGGCCCGATAACGGGACCGCAATAAAGAGCAGGCAGAATGGAAGCAGCAGTCGACTTTTCCATGTGGGCGCTTTTCGCGCGCGCAACGCTGACCGTGAAACTGGTGATGGTGCTGTTGATCGCGGCGTCGTTCTGGTCGTGGTCGGTGATCATCCAGAAAACCATCCTTTACCGCGCCGCGCGGCGCGAGGCGAAGCGGTTTGATCGGGCATTCTGGTCCGGGGAGCCGCTGGACCAGCTTTTCGAAGAGCTGGGGCCGGAGCCGCGGGGGCGTTCGGAGCGGATATTTGCCGCCGGAATGGTTGAGTGGCAGCGCAGCCACCGGCAGGACGGGGGGCTGATTGCCAATGCGACAAGCCGGATCGACCGGAGTATGGACGTGGCGATCGTGAAAGAGGCCGAAGTGCTGCAGAAGGGATTGCCGGTCCTTGCCACGGTCGGGTCGACCGCGCCGTTTGTCGGGCTGTTCGGCACGGTCTGGGGCATCATGAACGCCTTTATCGAGATTGCGGCACAGCAGAACACCAACCTTGCGGTCGTCGCGCCCGGCATTGCCGAGGCGCTTCTGGCGACGGGGCTGGGTCTTTTGGCGGCCATTCCGGCGGTAATTTTCTACAACAAGCTGAGTTCCGACAGTGATCGGATCATTGCCGGGTACGAAGCTTTTGCCGACGAGTTCGCCACCATCCTCAGCCGCCAGTTGGACGCCTGAGCCATGGGCGCGGGGGTCATGCAACCGGGGGGCGGGGGCGGCAAGCGGCGGCGACGCACGCGGCGGCGCAGTGCGCCGATGTCCGAGATCAACGTCACGCCTTTTGTCGATGTCATGCTGGTGTTGCTGATCATCTTCATGGTGGCCGCGCCGTTGCTGACGGTGGGTGTGCCGGTGGAGCTGCCCAAGACGGCGGCCAATCCGCTGCCCGGAGAACAGGAAGAACCGCTGACAGTGACGATTGCCGAGGACCTGAGCATCACCATCCAGACCTCGCGCGTGTCACCCGAGGAACTGGTGCCCAAGCTGCGTGCCATTGCGGAAGAACGGGCGTCGGATCGGGTGTATCTGCGCGCGGACGGGAAGATTCCCTATGAAGCGGTGGTGCAGGTGATGGGCGCGCTCAATGCGGGCGGGTTCAGCGATATCGGTCTGGTGACGGATATCGGGGGGCCGTCGCTGGGCGGTCCTGAGAACTGAGGCGCGCGCGTTGCATGTCGGGCATTACATATCGGGCGCGGCGCATGCCGGGCTGATCGGGTGGGTCCTTTTGGGCGGGGCGTTCCGTTCAGAGCCGCCGCCCATGGAGGTGACAGGCGTGTCGGTGATCACATCCGAAGAGTTTGACGCGGTGATGCGCGCGCAGGAGGCGCCCCGCCCCGAAACGGAGGTGGCCGTGCCGGTCATTCCCGAGGCCGAGGTGGAGACACCGGACATGACCTCGGAGCCGGACGCGCCCGTGGATGTGCCCGTCCCGCGCGAGGCCGAGGCCGGGGGGCCGGATGGCGCACCGGAGCTGAGCGAGATCGCCCCGCCCGAACCGCAGGATGTGACGGATGAGGCGCCGGTGCTGGAAACGCCCGAGGTGGAAACGGCGGTGGTTGTGCCGGAACGCTCGGTGCGCCCTGTGCCGCGTCCCGCGCCGCGTGTCGCCCCCGAGCCGGTCGCCCAGCCCAAGCCGGACACGACCATTGCGGACGAGTTGCAGGAAGCCACCAAGCCCGATGAAAGCGGCCAGGTCGCCGAGGAGCCGAAGGAGGAAACCGCCCCGGAGGCGGCGACAACCGAGATCGTGACCGAACCCAAGGAAGCCGAACAGGCCAGCGCGGCACCGAGCCGGTCCCTGCGTCCCCGCACCCGCCCGGCGGCGCGCCCCGATCCCGGACAGGGAACGGATGCCGCTGTTGCCGCCGCCTTGGCCGAGGCCGCGAGCGAAACCGCCCCGGCGGCGCGCGCGCCCTCGGGGCCGCCGCTTACGCAGGGCGAAAAGGACGGGCTGCGCGTGGCGGTGCAGGATTGCTGGGTCGTGGACGTGGGATCGCGCGCGGCGGATGTCACGGTGACGGTGGGCTTCTCGCTTGACCAGAACGGCAAGGTGTCGGGCGACATTCGCCTGATCAGTGCGGCCGGGGGGGACGAGGCAGCGACGCGCACGGCGTTCCAATCGGCGCGGCGTGCGGTTTTGCGGTGCCAGAAAAACGGCTATGATCTGCCGACGGAAAAATATGACCATTGGCGCGACGTCGAAATTACTTTTAATCCGGAGAAAATGAGGCGCAAATGACCAGATTCTTCGTAAGCCTTCTGTTGGGGCTGTTGATACTTGGCCCGGTGGCCCCGGTGGCCGAGGCCCAGAACGGACCGCTTCGGATCGAGATCACCGAGGGCGTGATTGAACCTTTGCCTTATGCGGTGCCCGATTTCGTGGCCGAAACGCCCGGGTCGAACCAGATTTCCAAGGATATCAGCCGGGTGATCGCCGAGGACCTGAGCGGCACCGGATTGTTCCGGGAAATCCCGGCCAAGGCGCATATTTCCACGATCACCCATTTTGGCAGCCCGGTTCAGTTTGCCGACTGGAAGGCGATCAACGCGCAGGCGTTGATTACGGGCGGCGTGAGCGTGAGCGGCAACCAGCTTGAGGTGAAATTCCGGGTCTGGGACGTGTTCGCCGGGCAGGAGCTTGGCAATGGCTTGCGCTTCAAGGGAACGACGGATGGCTGGCGGCGCATGGCGCATAAGGTGGCGGACGCGGTCTATAGCCGGATCACCGGTGAGGGCGGCTATTTTGACAGTCGCGTGGTGTTCGTGAGCGAGACCGGCCCGAAGAATGACCGCAAGAAGCGGCTGGCGGTCATGGATTACGACGGGGCCAACCTGCAATACCTGACCGACAGCAGCGCGATTGTTCTGGCGCCGCGCTTTTCGCCCAAGGGCGACCGGGTGCTTTATACGAGCTATGAAACCGGGTTTCCGCAGGTCTACGTGATGGATGTGGGGTCGGTACGCCAGAAGGTGCTGTCCAATGACAGCGGCACGATGAGCTTTGCGCCGCGCTTTTCGCCCGATGGCAAAAGCGTGGTGATGTCCGTGACCGAAGGCGGCAATACCGACCTTTACAAGATGGATATCGCCAGCGGCAAACGCCAGCGGCTGACCAATAGTCCGTCGATCGAGACCGCGCCCTCCTATAGCCCGGACGGTTCCAAGATCGTGTTTGAGAGCGACCGCTCGGGCACGCAGCAGCTTTACGTGATGAGCGCCAATGGCGGCGAGGCGACGCGGATCAGTTTCGGACAGGGGCGGTACGGCACGCCGGTGTGGTCGCCGCGCGGCGATCTCATTGCGTTCACCAAGCAGAACAAGGGCCGTTTCCATATCGGGGTGATGCGCACGGATGGCAGCGAGGAGCGTCTGCTCACGGCGTCGTTCCTGGATGAGGGGCCGACATGGGCACCCAACGGGCGGGTGATCATGTTCACCCGCGAAACGCGCGGGGCCGGGGGTGTTGCGGCGCTTTATTCGGTGGATGTTTCGGGGCGCAACCTGAAGCCTGTAAAACTCAACGGCGGGGGATCGGATCCGAGCTGGTCCCCGCTCCAGTAGCGGCAATATTTCAAAGGCAGGGGCGATGTGATAAGACATCGCCAAAGACCAAGGGAAACGAGGCGAGGCATAGAGTTATGAGCATTTTCAACAAGGCGGCCCTTGTGGCCATGGGCCTGACATTGGCAGCCTGTTCGAACAACGACATGTTCGGCGGCGAGGATCAGTACAACAGCGGCAACAGTGGCGCGACCGCAGAGGCGGGCAGCGTGGACGATCCCACGTCGATCGCGCATTTCCAGCAGGTCGTGGGCGACCGGGTGCTGTTCGAGGTGGACCAGTCGACGCTTTCCGAGCAGGGGCGGCTGACGGTGCTGTCGCAGGCCAACTGGTTGATGGCAAACCCGGAATACACGGCGGTGATCGAAGGTCACGCCGATGAGCAGGGTACGCGCGAATACAACCTTGCGCTGGGCGCGCGGCGCGCCAGTGCTGTGCGCGAGCTGATGGTGGCGCAGGGCGTTGCGGGCAACCGGCTGCGCACGGTGAGCTATGGCAAGGAACGTCCGATCGAAATCTGTTCCGAGGAAAGCTGTTATGCCCAGAACCGTCGCGCGGTGACGGTGCTGGCTGCAGGGCTGACGGGGTAAGGGATCATGCGGGGGCAGGTATTTGCGAGCGTTCTTGCCGTGGCCGTGGCAATGGTGCCGGTGGCGGGGCTGAGCCAGTCGCGGGACGAGACTTTGGCGGATATCCGCCAGCAGCTGAGCGTGCTTTATGTCGATATCCAGCGGCTCAAGCGCGAGTTGTCGACGACCGGGTCGCCGGGCACGGCGACGGTCGGCGGATCGGCGTTGGAGCGGCTGGACTCGATCGAGGCGCGGCTGCAGGACCTGACCGGCAAGACCGAACAGCTTGAATACCGGGTGCAGCGAATCGTGGAAGACGGGACCAACCGGATCGGGGATCTCGAATTCCGGCTGGTCGAGCTGGAAGGCGGAGACGTGAGCGCGCTGGGCGAGACCTCGACCCTTGGCGGGGATACCGGAACGGCGCCGAGCTTTGGCAGCGGGACCAACGACATCGGGTCCGGCGATGGTACGGCGACGGAGCTGGCCGTGGGCGAGAGCACGGATTTCGGGCGCGCCAAGCTGGCGCTGGAAAATGGCGATTACCGTGCGGCTGTGGACCAGTTTACCGCCTTTGTCGACACCTATCCCGGCAGCCCGCTGGAAGCCGAAGCGCATCTGCGCCGGGGGCAGGCGCATGAGGGGTTGGGTGAAAACACCCGCGCGGCGCGCGCTTTCCTTGAAGCCTATAGCGGGGCGCCGCAGGGCGATGTCGCGGCAGAGGCGCTCTATCATCTGGGTCGCTCGCTGGGCCGGTTGGATCAGACCAACGAAGCCTGCGTGACATTGAACGAGGTCAGGGTGCGTTATCCCGGATCGGGAGAAGTGCCCAAGGCACAGGCCGAGATGGCCCGGTTGCAGTGCCCGTAACGCTGCAGGACCGGCTGGCGAAAGGGCTGGCCGGGGTTTTTCCAGAAAATGAGCGGCCCCGGATCGGGGTCGCGGTATCGGGCGGCGGCGACAGCATGGCGTTGTTGGATCTGTTGCGCGTGGCGGGGACCGAGCTGGCCGTGGTGAGCGTGAACCACGGATTGCGCGCCGAGGCGGCGGAGGAGATAGCGCTCGTGGCGGAGTATTGCGCCCGGTTCGGGATTGGTCATGAGGTGCTGGCCTGGGGCTGGGACGGGCGCGGCAGCGTGCAGACCGCGGCGCGGGACGGGCGGCGGGCGCTGATCAGCGATTGGGCAAAGCGGCGCGGGATCGGGCATGTGGCGCTGGGCCATACGGCGGATGATCAGGCGGAAACGGTGCTGATGCGGCTGGGGCGCGGGTCGGGCGTGGACGGGCTGGCGGCGATGGCGCCGATTCTGGCGCGGGACGGGATTGTCTGGCTCCGGCCCTTGCTGGACGTGCGGCGCGCAGAATTGCGTGACCATCTGCGGCAGGCGGGGCTGGTCTGGGCGGATGATCCGAGCAATGAAGACCCGGCCTATGACCGGATCAAGGCGCGGCGGGCGCTTGAGGTGCTGGCCCCCCTGGGAGTGAGCGTGGAACGGCTGACCCGCACGGCGGAGCATATGGCTCGGGCACGGGCAGCGCTGGACTATGCCGAGCGGCAGTTGGTGGCGGAGGCAGTGACCTTTGATGCCGGGGATGTGGTGATTGCGCTGGCGGCGTTCGATGCGGCCCCCGAGGAATTGCGCACGCGGGTCGTCGCGCGGGCGCTGAACTGGGTGTCGGGGCAGGTTTACAAACCGCGTTTTGATGCGCTGCAAGTCGCACTGGCGTCCGATAAAACGACGGCCCTGCATGGCTGTCTTGTGATCCGCAAGGCGCAAACGCTGCGTATCACTCGCGAATGGGCGGCGGTGGCCGGCGTTCGATGTGATATAACTGCCGCGTGGGACGGGCGGTGGCGTCTGGACGGACCGGGGCAGGCGGGGCTTGAAATTGCCGCGCTGGGCGAGGCGGGCATTGCAGAATGCCCGGACTGGCGCACCACCGGGCGCCCGCGTGTTTCGGTGCTGGCAAGCCCTGCGGTCTGGCTGGGCGCGCGGCTTGTGGCGGCGCCTCTGGCGGGACGGGCGGAGGGCTGGACAGCACGGATCAGGGCCGGGCGGGCGGATTTCTTCTGATCTCGCCCCGCCGGATGGCAATTATCGCATTGAACATGGTCGTGTGATGTCTATTTAACTGTGACGCGCGCTGTGTTAGGCACGGCGTCGGTCTAACCTTGGGAGATTTGCCTTGGGCAACGCACGCAATATTGCATTCTGGGTCGTTCTTTTTCTGTTGATTCTGGCCCTGTTCAATCTGTTTAGCGGCGACAGCGCGTCGTTGCAGAGCCGTGAGAACAGCTATTCCGACTTTGTCGCGGCCGTGGATAGCGATCAGGTGTCGAGCGTGACCTTGGATGGCGAAAAAGTGCGCTATACCACCAAGGACGGGTCGAATTATGTGGCGATCAAGCCGACGGACGCCGAAGTCACCACGCTTTTGATCGAAAACAACATTCCGGTGCGGGCCGAAAGCCAGGAACAGAGCGGGTTTCAGGCGTTCCTGATTTCACTGTTGCCGTTCCTTCTGTTGATCGGGGTGTGGATCTATTTCATGAACCGCATGCAGGGCGGCGGCAAGGGCGGCGCGATGGGCTTTGGCAAGTCCAAGGCCAAGATGCTGACCGAGAAACATGGTCGTGTGACCTTTGACGACGTGGCCGGTATCGACGAAGCCAAGGAAGAGCTTGAAGAGATCGTCGAATTCCTGCGCAACCCGCAGAAATTCTCGCGCCTTGGCGGCAAGATTCCCAAGGGTGCGCTGCTGGTGGGCCCTCCGGGTACCGGTAAGACGCTTTTGGCGCGCGCGATTGCGGGCGAGGCGGGTGTGCCGTTCTTCACCATTTCCGGGTCCGACTTTGTGGAAATGTTCGTCGGTGTGGGTGCCTCTCGGGTGCGCGACATGTTCGAGCAGGCCAAGAAGAATGCGCCCTGTATCGTCTTTATCGACGAGATCGACGCCGTGGGGCGCCATCGTGGCGCGGGCTATGGCGGCGGTAACGACGAACGCGAACAGACACTCAACCAGCTTCTGGTCGAGATGGACGGGTTCGAGGCCAATGAAGGCGTCATCATTTTGGCCGCGACCAACCGGAAAGACGTTCTGGACCCCGCATTGCTGCGTCCGGGCCGTTTTGACCGTCAGGTCACGGTGGGCAACCCCGATATCAAGGGCCGCGAAAAAATTCTGGGCGTGCATGCCCGCAAGACCCCGCTGGGGCCGGATGTGGACCTGCGTATCATTGCGCGTGGTACGCCGGGTTTCTCGGGCGCGGACCTTGCCAACCTTGTGAACGAGGCCGCGCTGATGGCGGCGCGCGTGGGGCGGCGGTTCGTGACCATGGAAGATTTCGAGAACGCCAAGGACAAGGTGATGATGGGCTCCGAGCGCCGCTCGATGGTGCTCACGCAGGACCAGAAGGAAAAGACCGCCTATCACGAGGCCGGCCACGCGGTTGTCGGGCTGTCGCTGCCGCTGTGCGATCCTGTCTACAAGGCGACCATCATTCCGCGCGGTGGCGCGCTGGGCATGGTTGTGTCTCTGCCCGAGATGGATCGGCTGAACTATCACCGGGATGAATGCGAGGAAAAGCTTGCCATGACCATGGCCGGCAAGGCCGCCGAGGTGATCAAGTATGGCGAAGACCACGTGTCGAACGGCCCGGCCGGTGACATCATGCAGGCGAGCCAGCTGGCGCGCGCGATGGTGATGCGCTGGGGCATGTCGGACAAGGTCGGCAACATCGACTATGCCGAAGCCCATGAGGGCTATAGCGGTAACACTGCCGGGTTCTCGGTATCGGCCCATACCAAGGAGCTGATCGAGGAAGAGGTAAAGCGCTTTATCCAGCAGGGTTATGACCGCGCTCTGGAAATCCTCAAGGACAAGCACGAGGAATGGGAGCGTCTTGCCAAGGGGCTGCTGGAATACGAGACCCTGACCGGGGACGAAATCAAGCGGGTGATGAATGGCGAGCCGCCGCATGCCGGGGATGATGATGACAGCCCGGATGAAGGCAGCGCCCCGAGCGTGACCGCGATCCCGAAAACCAAGCCGCGCAACAAGCCCAGCGGCGATGGCGGGATGGAGCCGGAACCGACGGCGTAAAGGTTTGAACAGGCCGGGGGAGACCCCGGCCTTTTACTTTGGCCGACGGGCACTTTCTCAGAACGAAAGGGTGGCGCGACATGAATGACTGGAACCCCGGTAAATACGAGACCTTTACGGATCAGCGGCTTCTGCCTGCGCTAGATCTTCTGGGGCGCACAGGGGCGGTGCCGGAGGGGGACGTGGTCGACCTTGGCTGTGGCAATGGCCCGGTGGGCGCGGCGCTGAAGGCGCGGTTTTCCGGACAGGCGCTCGTCGGGGTGGACAATTCCCCGGCGATGCTGGCGCGGGCCGGGGAGCGGGCGGTTTATGATCGGCTGATCGAGGCCGATATCGCCGGATGGGCGCCGGAGCGTCCTGCGGCGCTGATCTATTCCAACGCGGCGCTGCAATGGCTGGGGGATCACGACACGCTGCTGCCACGCCTTGCCGGTATGCTGGCCCAAAGCGGTGTGCTGGCGGTGCAGATGCCGTTTCAGAATGACGCGCCGTCTCATCGGGGCTGGGGTACGGCGTTTGGCGCGCTGTTCGGGGATCGGGTGGTGGCGCGGGGACCGCAGATCCTGACCCCGGAGGCCTATTTCGACCTGTTGGCGCCGCTGGGGGCGGTACAGGTCTGGGAGACACATTACCTGCAGCATCTGCCCGCCGCCGAAGGCGCCCATCCGGTGCGGCTGTTCACCGAAAGCACCTTTGCGCGCCCCTATCTTGAGGCGGTGGATGCAGAGGAGATGCAGGCGTTGATCGCGGCCTATGAAGCGGCTATGGCACAGGCGTATCCGCTGCGCGCGGACGGGTCGGTCCTGTTCGCGTTTCGCCGCCTGTTCTTTACCTTGCGCGCATCTGGCGCGTGACTGACCCGGAGCCTGTCATGCCTGCTTTGAAACCCTCGGAATTCTACGGAGAAATCGTCTGGCTGGGCCGGGTGGCGAATTCGGTCGAGGACCTGAGCGCAGTGCCGATCACGGAGATGCCGGTGGATTTTGGAGGCCCGGTGGGCGAGTTCCACGCCGGGATCACGCGCGAATCCTGCAGTCGGGTGTTGTCGCAGCATCCGCGCCACACCGAGATTGCCAATGTGCGCCAGCTTTCGGTGGTGTCGCAGGAAGAGCTGGACGTCATCGCTGCGGAAATCGGGCTAGACACACTGGACCCGGGCATGCTGGGCGCGAGCATGGTGGTGCGGGGCATTCCCGATTTCAGCCACGTGCCGCCGTCGTCGCGTTTGCAGGGCGACAATGGCACAACCATCGTGGTCGACATGGAAAACCGCCCCTGCGTTCTGCCCGGTCGGGTGATCGAGGCGGCCCATCCCGGCCATGGCAAAGCTTTCAAAGCGGCGGCAGTGGGCCGGCGCGGTGTGACGGCCTGGGTCGAGCGGGAAGGGGTGTTCCGCGTGGGGGACATTCTGCGCCTGCACATCCCGGATCAGCCCGTTTGGAGCCAGTTCGAGGCCGCCCGCGCCGATTGAACCATTTGCCGCCCAAGGGGCGCAATCGTTTCCAAAAAGAAACCTGTGCCCGTTCTGTCGCCGCAACGGGCGTGGGAAATGTCGGAAATGCTGCCTGAGTCGGCTTGGCGTGTCGCTATGGTTTTGGTCAGAACGACCAACAAGTCTGCGATAGGGACCGCCATGAGCTTCAAGACTGACATCGAAATTGCCCGCGAGGCAAAGAAACGCCCGATTCAGGAGATCGGTGCCAAGCTGGGAATCAGCAGCGACGACCTGCTGCCGTATGGCCATGACAAGGCCAAGGTGAGCCAGGAGTTCATCAACTCGGTTCAGGGCAACAAGAACGGCAAGCTGATCCTTGTGACCGCGATCAACCCGACCCCGGCGGGCGAAGGCAAGACCACCACCACCGTCGGCCTTGGCGACGGTCTGTGCGCGATTGGCAAGAAAGCGGCGATCTGTATCCGCGAAGCCTCGTTGGGGCCGAACTTTGGCATGAAGGGCGGGGCCGCCGGGGGCGGTTATGCCCAGATCGTGCCGATGGAAGAAATGAACCTGCATTTCACCGGCGATTTCCACGCGATCACGGCGGCGCATAACCTGCTGACCGCGATGATCGACAACCACATCTACTGGGGCAACGAGCTTGAGATCGACGAGCGCCGGATCACCTGGCGCCGTGTAATGGACATGAACGACCGGGCCCTGCGGGACACGGTTGTCGGCCTTGGTGGCGTGGCCAACGGTTTTGCCCGCCAGACCGGGTTCGACATCACCGTCGCCTCGGAAGTCATGGCGATCCTGTGCCTTGCGACCGACCTTGCCGACCTGCAGAAGCGCCTGGGCGACATGATCGTGGCCTATCGCCGCGACCGCACCCCGATCTATGCCCGCGACATCAAGGCGGATGGCGCGATGACCGTGTTGCTGCGCGATGCGATGCAGCCCAACCTTGTGCAGACGCTGGAAAACAACCCGGCCTTCGTGCATGGCGGCCCGTTCGCGAACATCGCGCATGGCTGTAACTCGGTGATTGCGACCTCCACCGCTTTGAAAATCGCGGATTACGTGGTGACGGAGGCCGGGTTCGGGGCCGACCTTGGCGCCGAGAAGTTCATGAACATCAAGTGCCGCAAGGCGGGACTCGCGCCCGACTGCGTGGTGCTGGTCGCGACGATCCGCGCGATGAAGATGAACGGCGGCGTGGCCAAGGCCGATCTGGGCCCGGAAAACGTGGACGCGGTGAACGACGGCTGCGCCAACCTGGGGCGCCATATCGGCAACCTCAAGCAGTTCGGCGTGCCGGTCGTGGTGGCGATCAACCACTTTGTCACCGACACCGACGCCGAGGTGCAGGCCGTCAAGGATTACGTTGCCAGCCAGGGCGCCGAAGCGATCCTGTGCCAGCACTGGGAGAAGGGGTCGGAAGGGACCAAGGAGCTTGCTACCCGCGTGGCCGAGATCGCCGATGCCGGCGTCAGCCAGTTCGCGCCGCTTTATAATGACGACATGTCCCTGTTCGACAAGATCGAGCGCGTCGCCACGGCCATCTACCGCGCTGACGAAGTGCTGGCGGACAAGAAAATCCGCGACCAGCTGCGCCAGTGGGAAGAGGCGGGATACGGGCATCTGCCGGTCTGCATGGCCAAGACGCAGTACTCGTTCTCGACCGATCCGAACCTGCGCGGTGCGCCCACGGGCCATTCCGTTCCGATCCGTGAAGTGCGGCTGAGCGCGGGGGCCGGGTTCGTGGTGGTGATCTGTGGTGAGATCATGACCATGCCGGGTCTGCCCCGCACTCCGGCGGCGGAAAACATCCGCATCAACGAGGAAGGCCTGGTCGAAGGTCTGTTCTGATCTGCGTTGCGGTTTGGCAAAAGGCAGGGTAGGGCATGCGCAGAAATTTCCGAGTGGAATGCGATGCTTGACCCTGCCGAATGCCCCGATATGCCCACGCTGCGCGAGCAGATCGATACGCTGGACCGGGAGTTGGTCCGGTTGCTGGCAAAACGCGCTGGCTATATCGACCGCGCGGTGGAGATCAAGACAGAGGCGGGGTTGCCCGCCTCTATTCCGGCCCGCATCGAGGATGTTGTGGCCAAGGTGAAAGCCACAGCCAGGGACGAGGGGCTGGACCCCGAGATCGTCGAGGCGATGTGGCGCAAACTGATAGACTGGTCGATCGCGCGGGAAGCGCAGAGCATCGATTTCGAATAGCGGAGCGGACCATGCGCGCAGTTGTGATTGACGGAAAAGCGGTTGCAGCGGAGCTGCGATCAGACGTCAGGGCCGAGGCGCAGAAGCTGAGCGAGCTGGGCTGGTCGCCCCGCCTGGTTTCGGTGAGCGTTGGTGACACGGCGGCGGCCGAGCTTTATGTGCGCAACCAGCAGAAACAGGCGGAAAGCGCCGGGGTGCAGTTCGAGGCGCGCAGCTATCCGGCGGAGACGTCGCTGGAACAGTTGATCGGGATTCTTCAGGGGCTGAACCATGACCCGCGTGTCAACGGGATCATCATCCAGCGCCCGTTGCCCGAACATATCCCGGTGAAGGCGCTGCAAAAGGCCGTACACCCGCTCAAGGATGTCGAGGGCATGCACCCCGCGTCGATCGGCAACATCGTCTATAATGACCTCGCACTGGGCCCCTGTACGGCGGTGGCGTCGGTGGAGATCCTGAAAACGCTGCCCCTGCAGATGGAAGGGCTGAACGTCACTGTGATTGGCCACTCCGAAATCGTGGGCAAACCGATTGCCTTCCTGATGATGGGCTTGGGCGCGACGGTGACGGTGTGCCACCACATGACGCGGTCGGTCGCCATGCATTCGCGCGCGGCGGACGCGGTCTTTGTTGCCGTGGGCAAGCCGGGCCTTGTGACCGGGGACATGATCAAGCCCGGCGCGGCGGTGATCGACATCGGCATCAACCGCGTCGAGACGCCGGACGGGCCGCGCACGGTGGGGGACGCGGATTTTGACAGTTGCGCCGAAGTGGCCGGATGGATCACGCCCGTACCGGGCGGGGTTGGCCCCGTGACCGTCGCAACCTTGATGAAAAACGCCGTGCTGGCGACGCGGATGCAAATGGACCATTACCGGGACAGCTATGCCCGGACGGATGTATAACGGGAGATCAAGATGACAGCGCAAGTGATTGACGGCAAGGCCTTTGCGGCCAAGGTGCGCGACAAGGTGGCCGGGCATGTGGCCCGTCTCAAGGAAGAAAACGGGATCACTCCGGGGCTGGCTGTGGTGCTGGTCGGCGAAGACCCCGCGAGCCAAGTCTATGTGCGCTCGAAAGGCAAACAGACCGTGGAAGTGGGCATGAACAGCTTTGAACACAAGCTGGCGGCGGACACGGCGGAGGCGGATCTTCTCAACCTGATCCAACAGCTTAACAATGACCCGCAAGTACATGGTATTCTTGTTCAACTTCCGCTTCCAGATCATCTGAATGAAGACCTTGTGATCAACTCGATTGCGCCCGAAAAAGATGTGGACGGGTTCCATATTTCCAATGTCGGCCTGCTAGGCACCGGGCAGAAAAGCATGGTGCCCTGCACGCCGCTGGGCTGCCTGATGATGCTGCGGGATCATCACGGCAGCCTGTCGGGCATGGATGCGGTTGTGATCGGGCGCTCGAACATCGTGGGCAAACCGATGGCGCAGCTTTTGCTGGGCGACAGCTGTACGGTCACGATCGCGCATTCGCGGACCAAGGACCTGGCGGATGTGGTGCGGCGCGCCGATATCGTGGTGGCTGCGGTGGGGCGCCCGGAAATGGTGCCCGGCGACTGGATCAAGGACGGCGCGACGGTGATCGACGTTGGCATCAACCGGATTGATGCGCCGGAAAAAGGCGAGGGCAAGACCCGGCTGGTGGGCGACGTGCATTACGAAAGCGCCGCCGCCGTGGCCGGGGCAATCACGCCGGTGCCCGGTGGGGTCGGTCCGATGACGATCGCCTGTCTGCTGGCCAACACGGTCACCGCTTGCTGCCGGGCAAACGGGCTGGCGGAACCGGAGGGTCTTACGGCCTGAGAACAGCGACTGAGCGTTTGAAGAATGGCAGGCGGATCGACGTATCCGCCTGTTTTATTTTGGAAAAACCGGAACCATGGTGCCGGTCATAAGCGCGATCTGTGTGGTCAGATCCCCGGAGATCGCATGTACCTCTGCCTGTACAATCACGAGGCGCCGTCCGGGTTTGACAACCTTGCCAGTGGCGCGCAACAGGTCGCCATGGGCCGGGGAGAGCAGGTGAATCTTCATCTCGCTGGTGAGCACTTCGGCCTCTGGTGGCATCACCGAAAGGGCAGCGTACCCGGCGGCCGAATCGCCCAGACCAAAGGTCAGGGCGGCGTGGCCGAACCCATGCTGTTGTGTACATTGTTCGAGAATGGGAGCCTCGATCTCGACCATGCCGTGTGCGAGACGGGTCAACCTCGCGCCGAAGGTCGTCATCATGGCCTGGTTTGCAAAGCTCTGCTCGACTTTTGCGGCAATTTCGCGCGACAGATCCAATTGTTTCCCCCTTGTTGCTGATCCGGGTTTGGGCGATCAGTGGCAGGAGAAGAGCATTTGCGGCCCGGGTCAAGAGGGTGTGGCCGCCCAAAGGGGGCCTGTCTCCAGGAAAGACATTGAAGAAATTTCTTGCAGTCGCGCGATTGACTTATCGCTCGATATTGAAGCCACAGGTTGTGGCAATCTGGCTTTTGCTTTGCGTCGCCGTTGTGGTCGCGAGCCCGTTTGGCACGTATTCCTACATGGATTTCGGGCAGCGGGTGATCTATTGGAGCGCGGTCGTCACCCTGTCGTTCCTGCTGGGATTTGGCGGGCGGGCGCTGGCCGTGTACCTGTGCCCGGCGCAAAGCGACATCACCCGGTTTGTCGTCGAGGGGATGTTTGCCACGCTGTTCATCTCGGTCGCGGTTTGGGGGCTGGGGCAGGTGCCCTTTTTCGGGCCCGAAGTGGGGGCGGTGCCCTTTTACCTGACCCTGTCTTATGTCGCCCTGGTGTCGGGGGCCGTGGTCACGATCCGGGCGTTTGTGATGATCGCAAGCGGGGCCAGATCCGCCGCCGTCGAACGAGTGCGTCCCCGGTTGGCGGACAGGCTGAATGGCGAGGCGGCGCCGTGGATTCTGCATCTTTCGGTCACGGATCATTCGGTGGATGTCACCACGGACAAGGGGCGCGAAAGGGTACGGATGCGCCTGACCGACGCGATCAAGGAAATGGAAGGCGTCGAGGGTTTCCGGGTGCACCGGTCGCATTGGGTGGCGCGCGATGCGATCCGGCGCTGCGAAATGCAACAGGGGCGATGTTTTCTTATTCTGGTGAATGACACGCGTGTGCCGGTGAGCCGCAATTATCGCCCGGTTCTCGATGAGGCCGGGATATTCTGAGCAGAGTCAGAGGGATGGCAGGTTTTATCCACGTGGCATGGGGACCATGCGCGGGGTCTGACCGGTGATGATGGCGCGAGCTTCGGGGCGCATGAGCGTGGCCAGTGCGGCGTCGGTGCTGCGAAGTCCGCCGGTATAGGTGCCAAAGGCCGGCAGGATCACGCGGTCTGCATCGAATAGGAACGCGGGACGCGAGATGGCGCGCAGGCGGGTTTGCACGCGGACCTTGGGATGGTAGTGGCCCGAGATTTCGCCGCTTTTGCCGGACTGGGCGATATGGCGGAAGGTGAGCGGCGGCAGGGGCAGTTCGGCGAGATGTGTGCCGCCAAGGGCAATTGGACCTGGATCGTGGTTGCCCTCGATCCAGACCCAGCGGCGCCCTGCCTGAAGACGGTTGATCCAGAGACGGTCTGCCTCGGAAAGGGTGCGGGCCGCTTCGAGATCGTCGAAACTGTCACCAAGACAGATCACGGTGCCCGCGTTGGTGCTGTTGAGATCGTTTTCCAACCGGATCAGGGTATCGCGGGTCTCGTACGGGGGGAGCTGCGCTCCGTCGCGTCGGGCCAGACGATCGGACTTTCCAAGGTGCAGATCGGACACCACGAGCAGGCGCCGCTCGGCCCACCAGAGCGCGCCGGAGCCGAGCGCGGTGAGGGTTGCCCCCGCCAGTGAAAACTCTACGCCGTTCATGGTGTGTTCCTAGACCGGGGTGAACATGCGCGCAAGAGGGTTCGTGCGACGCTTGTCTTATTCGAACATTTATTGCGAAAATATGCACCGTTTTGGTGCAAGATAGACCCTATGAATTACATTTGTGCGAGTCCGCTGTCCATCATGAGCGCCTCGGTCTCTTCTGCGAGCAGACGCTCTTCGGCGCTGCCGCTCTGGACCGGAACCTTGCCGACTTCGAGGAAAAGCGGCGCCGCAAACGGGGTGACATGGGGCGTGCGCACGAGATCGATCCGGGTTTCGACGCGGGTCAGGAGATCTTCGATGCGGGCGAAATCAACAAGGCCGCGCATCGCCTCTTGGCGGGTGATCTGCATCAGGAGGTGTTCGGGATCGTATTTCAGCAGCGTGTCATAGAGGATGTCGGAGGAAAACGTCGCCTGCCGCCCGGATTTGCGTTTGCCGGGCATGTTGCGTTCGATCAGCCCCGAGATCGTGGCCGCGCCGCGAAAGGTGCGTTTCATCAGGGCGTTACCGGCCAGCCAGCCATCCAACCCGTCGCGGAAAGCCTCAAGATCAAAGAGCGGGGTCGGGTCGGTGACGGCGTCCAGACCCCAGATCAGTGTAGCATAATCGGTCGAGACAAACCCCATCGGCGCCAGCCCGGTTTCCTCCATTCGCTTGGTCAAAAGCAGGCCAAGCGTCTGTTGCGCGTTGCGTCCGGCAAATCCATAGACGCAGAGGTTTTCGCGCCCATCGCGCGGGAAACTTTCGATCAGAAGCCGTCCCGGTTCCGGCAGACGGGACATGCGGTTCTGGAGGTGTATCCAGTCGGCCGTGTGGGCCGGAAGGTCGGGCCATTCGTGGCGTTGCAAGCTGCGCAGGATGCGTTGGGAGAGCTGGGTGGATGTTGCGAATTTTGTGCCTGAAAACACAGCGATACGGGGCTTTCTTGCAGCGTTGCGTGAAACCTCGACGGTCATTTCGCGGAGGCCTTCATAGCGTACGATCTGTCCGCCGATCAGGAAGGTGTCGCCCGCCGAGAGCGTGGCGGCAAAGCTTTCTTCGACCTCGCCAAGAGGCTTGCCGCCGCGGCTGCGTTTGAGGCGCACCTTGAGCGTATCGGTGTCCTGAATGGTGCCTGCATTCATGCGGATTTGCGCAGCGGCGCGGGGGTCGCGCAATTGCCATTGTCCATCGCTGCGCTGTTGCAGGCGTTGCCAGCGGTCATAGGCCCTGAGCGCGTAGCCGCCCGTGGCGCAGAAGTCGAGGCAGGCGTCGAACTCGGGCCTTGTCAGGTCGACATAAGGTCCTGCGCTTTGCATCTCTTCAAAGAGCGCGTCGGCTTCGAAAGGTCCGGCGGCGGCGGTCAGGAGGATGTGCTGGCACAGCACGTCGCGCGGGCCGGGGCCGCGCGGGTCTCCGTCAAGGTCATGATCACGCACGGCCTGAAGCGCGGCGACGCATTCGATGACTTCCCAGCGGTTGGCGGGCACCAAGAGCGCCTTGGAGGGCGCGTTGTACCGGTGGTTGGCGCGTCCGATACGCTGGACAAGGCGTTTGACGTTCTTGGGGGCGCCGACCTGGATCACAAGATCGACGTCGCCCCAGTCGATGCCCAGATCCAGAGAACCCGTGCAGACAATGGCGCGCAGATCGCCGCGCACCATGGCGGCTTCGACCTTTTGGCGCTGTTCGCGGTCGAGGCTGCCGTGGTGGATGCCGATGGGCAGGCCTTCGTCATTGGCAAGCCACAGATTATGAAAGAAAATTTCCGCCTGCGCGCGCGTGTTGTGGAAGATGAGCGTGGTCTTGTGGCGCTTGACCTGTTCGAGAACGGCGGGGATCGCATAGGCCGCACCGCCCCCCGACCAGGGCGGTTCCTCGTCGGTTTCAAGCATGGAGATGTCCGGGTCCGGGCCGGGATCGGCGGTCACGATCTGGCAGGGGTCGGGATGTCGGGCGAGAAGGCGGGCGATGTCGGCGGGGCGGTCGACGGTGGCCGAGAGGCCGACGCGGCGCAGGTCGGGGCAGAGGGTTTGAAGACGGGCGAGCGCGAGAAAGAGTTGATCGCCGCGCTTGCTTTCGGCAAGGGCATGTATTTCATCGACGATCACGCGCTTCAGGCCTTTGAAAATATGCGGCGCGTCCGGGTAGGACGTCAGCAAGGCAAGGCTTTCGGGCGTGGTCAGCAGGATATGTGGCGGATCGGCGCGCTGGCGTTTCTTGGCGGTGTTGGAGGTGTCGCCGGTGCGGTCTTCGATGCGGATGGGCAGGCCGATTTCATCCACCGGCGCGCGCAGATTGCGCTTGATGTCGGCGGCGAGCGCCTTGAGCGGAGAGACATAGAGCGTGTGCAGGCCGTCGTGGGGCGCGCGGGCCAGGTCGGCCAGCGTGGGCAGGAACCCGGCCATGGTCTTGCCGCCCCCGGTGGGCGCAATCAGCAGCGTGCAGGGATCATTCGCGCGCGCGAGCATGTCGCGCTGATGCGGGTGGGGCTGCCAGCCGCGCGTTTTAAACCAGTTTTCAAGCGGTTGGGGCAGGGCGCCCGCGACTGACACCGGGCCTTAATCCTCGGCAGGGCCACAGAACAGGCGGTAGAGCATACCGATCACCTCGGCCGTGTTCTGGTCCGCAAGGCTGTAATAGATGGTCTTGCCCTCGCGCCGGGTGGACACCAGCCCCTCTTCGCGCAGGCGGGCGAGCATTTGCGAAACGGCGGCTTGACGGATTTCAAGAAGGTTTTCCAATTCGCCCACGGATTTCTCGCCTGACCCGAGATGGCAAAGGATCATCAGGCGGCCCTCGTGGGCGAGCGTTTTCAGATACGCGGCGGCCGACGCGGCGCTGCGGGCCATTTCAGAGGGCGGAGCGGGGGGCGCTTGCATGTTCACGGGTGCGGTTCCTCGGGTTTTCACGCATTTTATAACATGGTGCGATTTCGAATGCGAGTTCGGTCGTGATTTGACTACGCGGTCTCCCGCCAAGCTTCCGCTTTTTTGATGACGTCTTCGGGAATTGGGCTGGCGCGTCGTGCGGCGAGATCCAGCATGACGCATTTGAAGATCGTCTCGAATGAAATGGCCTTGTCCTCGGCGCGGATCAGGCGGTGGCGAAACGTCATTGATTTGGTGCCGATTTCGAGGATGGCGGTTTCAAGAAAGATCGAGTCTCCCGCAGACAATTCGGCGCGAAAATCGCTGTCGGCGTGGACCACGGCAAAGGACAGGCGGCGGCCCGAACGCATGTCATTGGCGGTCAGGCCCATTTCCGACTGAATGGCAAAGACGCCATCGGAACAGGCCGCGAAATACCTGGAAACATTCATGTGGCCCAAAAAATCGCAGTCGGAGGGTTCGACGACCGAGCGGAAGGAAATCATAGCGGGCATGCGTATACTCCTTTTGGGGTGGAACAAGGCGAGTATGCCGCTGTTTGGGAAGTATTGGAACCGTTGGGCTTTTGGCCTTTTTCGGGGGAGAGGGAACGTGTTTGTTGTGGTTCAGAAGTCGCGCGGCGTGGCATACCAGAGCATGGACCCCGCGAGCGCGTCACGTGCCGCGCCCGGGGGGGAGGTGCGCGGGGCAAAGTCGGGATGTGATTTGGGCGCGCGCGAGCATTCGCGGGACTTGGAGGAGGCAGGCAAGTCCATGCGTCCGCGAATCCGGTAAAGGGTCAATAAACCGCGCAGGAGTGGCGGGGTCAACCGGGCGAAATTCAGTGGCATCGGGTATGTCCTCTGGATTGTTTCCTTTAGGACAAGTGTGCGTGACGAGCGCATCATGCGGCCAGTCGGCCAAAGAGAGCGGGTCGGTACACAAATGATACTGGACCCGGCGGTGGGCATCCCACTACCCTTGTCGCATAAGGGAGGGCGCGATCATGACCGCCAAACCATATGGGCTGATCTGCCCGATATCCAAAGCCTGCGAAGTTTTGCAGGCGCGTTGGACGCTTCCGATCCTTTGTGAGATTTGGGCCGGGGAAACCCGGTTCAATGATATTCGCCGTGCCTTGGGAGGTATCTCGCCGACCGTTTTGTCGCGTCGGTTGAGCGAGTTGGAGGCAGCAGGGATGGTGGAGAGGATCGAGGATCCGGCCAAGGGAAGCGTGGATTACCTGCGCACGCAAAAGGCCGTGGATTTGGAGCCTGCGCTCATCGCGCTGGCGCACTGGGCACAGGCCAACATCGAGGCGGACGTGGCGCTGTCTTATGAAGTGTCCACATTGATGTGGAAAATGCGCAAGATGGATGTGAGCAAGGTGCCTGCGCGTCGGATCGTGGTGCGGTTTCATTTCTCGGACGCGGACGAGGCGCACGAGGTCTATTGGCTGTTGTTGCGTCCCGGTTTTCCAGTGGAAGTGTGCGTGGACGTGCCGGGCTTCGAGGTGGATCTTTACGTGGAAACAACTACGGAGTCTTTTGGGGCTGTGATCATGGGACGGTCCACGCTGGCGCGTGAAGAAGAACTGGGACGGATGTACGTCAGTGGAGATGCGGCATTGAAGCGATCTTTGCCGGATTGGTTTCCCAAGTCGAAGCACAGCACCGCCGAAGGGATCGCGATGTTGCGCGCCCCGGGGGAAGGAGTGGCGTAGGTTTGACAGCGTGTCAGTCCGTCACCGGCGGCGCGCCTCCGGCGAAGTTGTTGCCGTGTTTGTAGTCACAGGGATCGTTCTGCATCTCAAGATGCAGCCCGTCGCCGGTGAAGGGGTGGGCGCGGGCGAGGTCTTCGTCGACCTCGATGCCAAGACCCGCGCCGGTGGGGGCGGCGATATAGCCGTCTTCAACCCGGAAGCTGTGTTTGATCAGGTTATAGTGGAAATCGGTCTCGATGCTTTCGACCAGCAAGCAGTTGGGAATCGACAGGCCGAGTTGGATATTGGCGGCCCATTCGATCGGCCCGGCATAGAGATGCGGGGCCATCTGGGCGTTATAGACTTCGGCCATGGCGGCGACCTTCTTCATTTCCCAGATGCCGCCCGCGCGCCCAAGCGCGGGTTGCAGGATCGTGGCCGCGCCCTGGCGCAGGATGGGGGCGAACTCAGCCTTGGTGGTGAGGCGTTCGCCGGTGGCCACGGGGATCGACACGGCGCGGGCAACCTTGGCCATTTCGGCCACGTTGTCAGGCGGGATGGGTTCTTCGAACCAGAGTGGGGAATAGGGTTCGAGCGCCTTTCCAAGGCGGATCGCGCCTGCGGTGGAGAATTGACCATGCGTGCCGAAGAGAAGGTCGGCGCGGTCGCCCACGGCCTCGCGGATAGCTTTGCAGAAGGCGACGGATTTGGTGATGTCGTTCATCGCGGGCATATGGCCGCCTCGCATGGTGTAGGGGCCTGCGGGGTCGAATTTCACTGCCGTATAGCCCTTGTCCACCATGGCCAGCGCGCATTCGGCGGCCAGTTCGGGCGAGGACCAGAAGGCGTTGATGTCGTGATGGGGCAGCGGGTAGAGGTAGGTATAGGCGCGCAGACGGTCATTCATCTGTCCGCCGATCAGCGCGTGCACTGGGCGGTCGCGGTCCTTGCCGAGGATGTCCCAACAGGCGATCTCGAGCCCGGAATACGCGCCCATGACGGTGAGGTCGGGGCGCTGGGTGAAGCCGGAGGAATAGCTTTTGCGGAAGAGTTTTTCAATGTTCTCAGGGTTTTCACCTTCGAAATACCGTTCGAACAGGTCGCGGATGACGTGGGTCATGGCGTCGGGGCCAATCGAAGAGGCGTAGCATTCGCCCCAGCCCGTGATCCCGGTATCCGTGGTGAGTTTCACCAGTATCCAGTAGCGCCCGCCCCAGCCGGGGGCGGGGGGGGCGGTGACGATGATGTCGAGGTCCGTGAGGCGCATGTTGATCTCCCTTTCCTGTCAGGCTGACGTGCGTTTTCTGAGCGTGCAAGGCGGAATGCGACAGGTGCATGTCGGGATAACGCCGGGTCATGGGTGACTTGCAGGAGGGCTTTGGGCAGATTGATCGGTAAGTGGGAGAGGGGATTGAACATGTTGAAACGGATTCTGGCCGGGATCTTGCTGGTTCTGGTGGTGTTGGCCGCGGTGATTGGCGTGAAGACGTTTCAGTACCGCCCCGAGGCGGTGGCCGAGGCGGAACCGTTCCGGTTCGAGGCCGATCTTGAGGGGGCGGTGCGGGCGCTGAGCCGGGCGGTGACGTTCGAGACCGTGTCCACGGATATGAGCCGCCCGGATTTTCGCGCGTTCCTTGCGTTTCTGGAGGCGGAGTATCCCAAGGTGCATGCCACGATGGAGCGGGTCGAGCTTGAGCCCGTGACCCCGCTTTACAAGTGGCAGGGGACGGACCCTTCGTTGGCGCCGGTGCTTTTGGCGGCGCATTATGACGTGGTGCCGGTGGCGCCGTTTTCGCTTAATCAATGGGAGCATCCGCCCTATGCGGGCGCGGTCGACAGCGAATTTGTCTGGGGGCGGGGTACGCTCGACAACAAGGGCGCGCTGATCGCGATCATGACCGTGGCGGAACAGCTGATCGCCGACGGGTTCACACCGAAACGCACGATTTACCTGAGCTTTGGCGGGGATGAGGAGACCGGCGGCAAGGGGGCCGAGGCGGTGGCGGCCCATCTGAAGGCACTGGGTGTGGAACTGGAATGGGCGTTGGATGAAGGGTCCTTCGTGCTCGACAAGGTGATCCCCGGGCTGGACGTGCCGGTGGCGAGCATCAACCTTGCGGAAAAGGGCTATGTGACGATGCAGCTTGTGGCCACGGGGGCGGGCGGGCATTCGTCGATGCCGCCGCGCGAAACGGCGGTGGGCAAGCTGGCCAAGGCGGTGGCGCGGTTGCAGGACAACCCCGTGCCCGGCGGGTTGACGGGTGTATCGGCCGAGTTCTTTGACGCGCTGGGGCGGCATTTCACCATCGAGAAACGCGCGATTTTTGCCAATCGCTGGCTGTTTGATCCGCTCTTGGAGGGGATTTTGTCCGGGTCGCCGTCGACGGATGCGATGCTGCGCACGACCACGGCGCCGACCATGCTGGAAGGGTCGCCCAAGGAAAACGTGCTGGCACAGCGCGCGGTGGCGACGATCAACTTTCGCATCCATCCGCGTGATAGCGTGGATGATATCGAAGCGCATGTGCGGTCTGCGATTGACGATCCGGAAATCGAGATCGTGGTGCAGCGGGAATTCGCTTCGCCCGCCTCGCCGGTGTCGGATTCCAGCGGGCCGGGATATGTAGATATCGAAGCCGCGATCCGGCAGGCATTTGGCCCGATCGCCTCGGTGCCGGGGCTGACCATCGCGGCGACGGATGCACGCCATTATGCCAAGGCGGCCAAGGCGGCCTATCGGATCAACCCGTTCCAGATCGAAGGGGATGACCTTGCGCGATTCCACGGTTTGAACGAGCGGCTTTCGATCGAGAATATCGAGAAAGGCATCAACTTCTACGCGGCATTGATCCTGAAGCAGTAAGCGAGGCAGATGCCAAGCTTTTGTTAAGTCGTGAGAAATCGACAAATAGTCGGTATGCTTATTAATTCTTGACAGGAGATAGTCAGTATAGCTATTAATTTGCGCGTCCCGCATGACCGGGGGCTGCAAGGAGGCGTTTGGATGCAATATTACGTTGATGGATTCCGTGGGGGAGACCCCGACCGCAAGACCGCCGCGCCGGGAGTGCGGGATCGCGACCCGTTTGCACCGCTGCCTGAAAAGGTCGACGTGCTGATTGCGGGGACCGGGCCGGCGGGGCTTTGCCTTGCCGCGCAGCTGGCGCAGTTTCCCGAGATCGAAACCATGATCGTTGAACGCGACCCGCGCAATATCACCAAGGGCAAAGCCGACGGGATCAACACGCGCACGATGGAGATGTTCCAGGCCTTTGGCTTTGCCGACACGGTCAAGCGCGAAAGCTACTGGGTGAACCAGACGGCGTTCTGGATGGCGGACCCCGAGAACCCGGCCCATATCAAGCGGATTGGGCGGGTGCAGGACGTGGCAGATGACAGCTCCGAGATGCCGCACATCCTGATCAACCAGGCGCGGCTTCACCAGCTGTTCCTGGACGTGATGGAAAACGCGCCGACGCGGCTGCAACCGGATTACAACTGGGCGGTCAGGGATCTGGTGGTGGACCCGGACGCCGAGGAATATCCGGTCACGGTGACGCTTGAGGATACGGGCGTGGACTGGGGTCAGACCCGGACCGTGCGCGCCAATTACGTGGTGGGCTGCGACGGGGCGCGGTCGAACGTGCGCAAGGCCATTGGCGGAGAGCTGCATGGGGATGCGGCGCACCAGGCCTGGGGGGTGATGGACATCCTTGCGAACACGGATTTCCCCGATGTGCGCCAGAAATGCCTGATCAGTTCGGCCAGCGAGGGCAATATCCTGATCCTGCCGCGCGAAGGGGGATACCTGTTCCGCATGTATGTGGAGCTGGACAAGCTGAGCGCAAACGAGCGCGTGGCGGACCGAAAGTTCACCCGCGAAGACATGATCGCCGCCGCCAATCGCATCATGGCGCCCTATTCGATCGACGTGAAAGAGGTGGTCTGGTGGTCGATCTATGAAATCGGGCACCGCCTGACGGACCGGTTTGACGACGTGGCGCCGGGCGAGGACCGCAATCCGCGCGTGTTCACCGCCGGAGACGCCTGTCATACCCACAGCCCCAAGGCCGGGCAGGGCATGAATGTGTCGATGCAGGACACGTTCAACCTTGGCTGGAAACTGGCGCATGTGTTCCAGGGGCGGGCGGATGCGCGGCTGCTGCGCAGCTATTCGGCGGAGCGCTGGCTTGAGGCCAAGCGGCTTGTCGATACGGATCACGAATGGGCGCGGATCATGTCGGCACCGCCGGGCCAATCGGCGCTTGATGCGGGGGACGAGCCGCGTTTCGTGCAGGCGTTCAAGGAAAACCTTGAGTTCACAGGGGGGCTGGCCGTGAAATATGACCCGTCCGAGTTGATCGGGGAACCAACCCATCAGGCGTTCGCGACAGGGCAGGAAATTGGCCGCCGCTTCCATTCGGCGCCGGTCGTGCGGGTGGCGGATGCGATGCAGATGCAGCTTGGCCATGTGGCCGAAGCCGATGGGCGCTGGCGGCTTTTTGCCTTTGCTGGTGCTGGCGATGACGGGCAGGCCGGGGGCGCAATCGCGCGGCTTGCGAAGTGGCTTGAGACCGACGCAGCGTCGCCCGTGCGGCGCCACACCCGCGCCAACGAGGATATCGACGCGGTGATCGACCTGCGCGCGGTGTTCCAGCAGACATTCGACGCCTTGTCCTATGAGGGCATGCCGTCGCTGCTGAAACCCTGCAAGGGCAGGCTTGGTCTGCAGGACCACGAAAAGGTCTTTTGTGTCGATCACAAGGGGCTGGGCGATATCTTTGACATGCGCGGGATCGACCGGGATCAGGGCTGCATGGTGGTGGTGCGCCCCGATCAATATGTCGCGCATGTCCTGCCGCTTGATGGCTATGACGCGCTGAGTGCGTTCTTTGCCGGGTTCCTGCTGCCAGTGGGCCAGGCGGGGTGATCAAGCGCGCGGGCGTGGGTGCTGACAAGATCAACGTCGCGCCTTATTGTCGTGGAATGACCCAGAAAACCTTTTCAGAGCGGATCACCGGGCAGTGCAAATGCGGGGGCGTGCGATACGAGGGCACGCGCGCGGATGCGCCCGCGTTTCGCTGTTATTGTCGGGATTGCCAGCAACTGACGGGAACAGGGCATTCCGAAATGGTGCCGCTGGTGCGTGACACGTTCTCGGTCACCGGCGACATGCGCGAATTCGAGATGCAGGGGGGATCCGGTGGGGCGACATGGAGCGGGTTTTGCCCGGATTGCGGATCGCCCATCCTGCGGCGCAGCGCACGGATGAGCGATCGACTTTACGTTCATGCGGGGTCGCTGGACCGGCCAGAGGAGTACCGGCCGGAAAAGGTGATCTACCCGGATGCGGCCCAACCCTGGGACCAGCCGGATTAGAACACCCTGCTGGTGCCTTGGAATTGCCCGGATTAAAGCTGCGGTTTCGCAGCGCCGGGCAGCGCCCGACCGCCCCATGGGCGGGCGCTTTTGGCGACGTTGTTGCCAAGCGACACGGGAGCAGCGGGTTGAAAGATAAAGTGCTGCGTTCATAGGGTCGTGCGCCCACCCGCGGTCGGGCGCTGCCCTAGAACATGATGACGTTGCGCTTGGCCGAGCCGGTCTTGGTGTCGGCAATGGCCTCGTTGATCTGATCCAGAGACCAGCGGCCCGAGATCAGTTCGTCGAGTTTCAGGCGGCCCTGTTCATAGAGATCAACCATCCACGGGATGTCACGCTGGATCACCACGTCGCCCATCTTGGAGCCGATCATACCCTGGCCGACGGCGGCGAGGATCACGGGTTCATAAGATGATTTTGCGCCGGAATGGGGCATGCCGACCATGATCACCTTGCCGCCCCGGCCGAGATAGCGGGGGGCGTCGTCATAGGCGGGGATGGCGCCGACGGTGACAATCACCGCATCGGCGCCCTTGCCCATGGCGCGCATGGCGCGGATCCACGGCTTTTTGTCGGTGGCGAGGATGCCGTCTGTCGCGCCGAACTCCTTGGCAATGGCGAGTTTTTCCTCGGACATGTCCACGGCGACGATGCGCCGTGCCCCTGCGATGCGCGCGCCCTGAATGGCGTTGAGACCCACGCCACCGGCGCCGATCACCACCACGTCCTGCCCTGCGCGGATCTGGGCCGCGTTGACCACGGCGCCGACGCCGGTGATCACGCCGCAGGCTACCAATGCGGCGGCGTCCTTGGGCATGTCGGGGTTGATCTTGACCACCTGGCGGTGGCTGACCACGACTTTTTCGGCAAAGGCGCCACAGGCCATGGCCTGATGCAGGGCGCCGCCATCGGCGGTTTTGAGCGGGTGGCTGTCGCCATCCACCGGGGTTTCGCAGATCGTGGGCTGACCCCCGGCGCAGGCCGGGCAGGAGCCGCAGGCGCGGATCAGGGTGACGATGACCGAGTCCCCAACGGCAAGCCCGGTGACGCCCGGACCGACCGCGCTGATGCGCCCGGCAGCCTCGTGGCCGTAGACGGCGGGAAGTGTGCCGCCCCATGCGCCATCGGCAAAGGAAATGTCGGAATGGCAGATCGCCACGGCATCAAGCGTGACTTCGATTTCACCCAGAGACGGGTCGGCCAGCTGGATGTCTTCGATCACCAGCGGTTGGCCGAATTCATGGCAGACGGCAGCCTTGATAGTTTGCATGGGGCACTCCCTCTCATTCCCTGCGTCCAGAGTTGGCGGGTGGCGACTCAAAGGCTAGCCAAAAAAGACGCCTGGTGTCGTTTTTGACGTCACGTAGCGCGGCGCGAGCGCAGAAAGACGGCAATGGCGCAGATCATCAGGACCGCGGAGACAAGGAAGGGCGCGCCGGGCAGGTAAACCGGGGCGTCGGGGCCAGAGAAATGCGCGAAGGTCTGGGTCATGACGAGGGGGGCAAGGATATGCGCCAGCGAGGTTAGCGAGGCGAGCACGCCCTGCAATTCGCCCTGAGAATCATCGGCGACGCGGCGTGACAGGATGGCCTGCAGCGCGGGCAGGCCAAGCGCGCCAAGGGCAAAGACCGGGATGGCGGCGAGGAGCAGCAGGCCGGATGCGACAAAGCCGAGAAAGACAAAGCTTGCCAGTTCGATCGCGAGGCCGATGGTCACGGTCCAGCGATTGCCGACCCAGCGGATGGACGGGCCGATGGCAAACCCCTGAACCAGCGCGAAGGCCAGCCCGTAGGCGGCCAGCGAGAAACCGATCATGCCCGGCGACCAGCCAAAGCGCTCGGTGGTGAAATAGGGCCAGACCGCCGGGTAGACCGCTGAGGCGACCTGATAAAGGAAGAAGACCCAGAGAAGCTTGCCCACCGAGGGCAGTTTCCCCAGCGCCGCAAGCGAGCCAAGCGGGTTGGCGCGGCGCCATGTAAAGGCGCGGCGGGTAGCGTCGGTCACGGTTTCGCGCAGCACCATCCAGCCCAGAAGCGCATTGGCGCCGGCGAGGATCGCGGCGCCCCAGAAAGGCGCGCGGGTGCCGAACTCGGCCAGAACGCCGCCCAGCACGGGGCCCAGGACAAAGCCGATGCCGAAACCGGCACCAACGATGCCGAAGGCACGCGCTTTTTCGTGGGGTTTAGAGATGTCGGCCATGTAGGCCAGCGCGGTGGCATGGGTGGCGGCGGTGATTCCAGCGACGATGCGGCCCAGAACGAGAAGCCAGATCGACCCGGCCAGCGCCATGACCACGTAATCGGCAGACATCACCGCAAGTGAGACCAGCAGGACAGGACGGCGCCCGAAACGGTCCGACAGGCTGCCCAGAAGCGGGCCGCAGAGGAACTGCATCACGGCGAAAACGGTCGCAAGAATGCCGCCCCAGATCGCCGCCTCGGCCAGATCACCGCCCGTTATCTCGCGGATCAGGTCGGGCATGACCGGCAGGATCAGCCCGATGCCCATGGCGTCGATCACCACGGTGACAAGAATGACAAGGACGGGCAGGCGGGCGAACATCGGGACTCCGGCAAAAAGCTCGCAGAGAGGGGCACGAAATCAGGGGCGGGTCAACGGTGGAAAACCGGAAAAGACCCTCATGCCGTTGCGGTACCTGACAAGGAGGCATTCGAGTATTTGGGGCAAGATGAAGAGCGGGGTGCGCTTCTTTTTCTCAATGGTTCCAAATACCCATGTCACGTGGATTCAAAGCGCGGCGACGTTGCGGGCAAAGATGCGGGCGAGCATGGGGGCTTGTCCCATCTGGGTGTCAGCATGAAGCAAGGTCATGTCGACCTGCGGAAAATCGCGGGAGACGAGGGTTTGCAGAGGGGTTTGCGTTTCGCCCGCTTCGCGGCAGAGCGCCTTGGTGGCGGCCTGCGCGTCGGGGCGGGGCATCTGTGTGGCCAGCGCAAAAGAAAGCGCCTCGGCATGGATCAGGCCGAGCGGGTTATCTGCCGTGGAAGTTATCACATCCGTGTTCGGTGACAGGCTTTCGCTGGTGTTGCGGGCAATGGTGAGGGCGGAGGCAGCGCCAAGGCAGAGCTGGGGCAGGGAGAGCCATTCGGCGAACCATGCCGCGCCGTCGCGTTGATGGGTTTGCAGGGCGCCGCCCTGAAGCGTGGCCATGAGGCTGGCGGATTGGCGCGCCAGCGCCACGAGGGCCGAGGGGGCCACCGGGTTCTGTTTCTGGGGCATGGTCGAGGACGCCCCGGCAGGGCCGAGCGACACCTCGGCAATGCCGCTTTGGGTAAGGCTGAGTAGATCGGCGCCAAGCTTGCCAAGGGCGGTGTTGATCCGCGCAAGCCACGTGGCAATGCGCAGCACCGGCGTGCGGTCGACGTGCCAGCTGCGCCCCGGGTCAGTGAGGTTGAGCGTTTTGGCCAGCGCGGCGCGGGTTTCATCGGCTTTGGGGCCAAGCGCGCCCGACGTGCCAGCTGCGCCCGAGAGCGATATCCAGAGGGACCCGGCGCGCAGGGCGGGCAATTCGCCGAGCAGTTCCAGAAGTGGCGCGCCCCATTCGGCGGCCTGTGCGCCAAAGCTGGTCACGGTGGCGTGCTGGCCCCATGTGCGTGCGGCCATCGGGGTGTCTGCATGGGTGTCGGCCAGTTGCCCCAGCGTGGTCAGGATTGCTTTGAGGTCGGCCTCGGCCAGTGTCAGCAACTGACGCAGGCGCAGCATCAGGCCCGTGTCGATGATGTCCTGGGACGTCGCGCCCCAGTGGATGTACTGGCTGTGTTCGGGGGCTTCCATCGCCTTGCGGAAGGCGGCGACCAGCCCCGGCACGCTGACGCCGTTTTGTCCGGTTTCGTCGGCCAGCCCGGCCGGGTCGATCTGCACTTCCATGGCGCTGCGCTGAATGAAGAAGGCGCTGTCCTGGGGGATTACCCCCAGTTCGCCCTGTACCTTGGCCAGCATGCCCTCGACCAGCAGCATGGCGCGCACTTCGGCGCTGTCTGAGAAAAGGCGGCCTGCTTCGCCAGTGGGGAAAAGGCGCGCAAACATCGGGCTGTCAAAGACGGAACCGGCCATGAATTATCCTCGTATGATCTGGTCAATGAGGGCGGCGAGGCCCTTGGGGTCGGCAAAGAAGGGCGAGTGGCTGGTCCGCATTTCAAAGACGTCCTCGGGCGGCCAGCTTTCGGTCATCGTGACCTGGAATTCCGGCGGGATGGTGCGGTCATCCATGCAGCGGATATAGCTTTTGCACACCGTGGCGTGGCCCGCGCCAAGGGTGATCGGGGTCTCCTGGGGCAGGATCGCCTGTGGACAGAGGCGCATGTTGGCGAATTCGGTCGTGCCGTCAGGACAGTCGTGATAGAACACCGCGCCTGTCTGGGTCGGGTCGATGGAGAAGCTTTTTCCGTCAGGGGCTCGCATGACAGCGTGCATCAGCGGTTGGCGGGGCGCGGCGCGGCGCATGTCGGCCAGCGAATAGCCGTCCCACGGGGCATAGGCGCAGAGATAGATCAGGCGGGCGATGCGCCCCGGTGCGAGGTCGGCGGCACGGCTGATCGGGAAGCCGCCCCAGCTGTGGCCGACAACTATGGTGTCCTCCCCCAAGGCATCGACAACCGCTTGGGCGCAAGCGTCGAGGGTGACGTCGCCCACAGGCGTGGGATCAGCGCCGTGGCTGGGCATGTCGATGCTGCGGGCAGTGTGTCCGAGCGCTTCGAGTTCGGGTTCAAGGTCGCGCCAGCACCATGCGCCGTGACAGGAGCCGTGCACGAGAAGGATGTCAGACATGGCCGGTCTCCTTGAGGAAATCGGTAAGCAGGGCGGCGTAGGCTTGGGGTTTTTCGACGCAAGGCAGGTGCCCGGCGCGACGGATCAATTCAAAGCGCGAGCCGGGGATCAGGTCGACGGTTTCGCGTACCAGATCTGGGGGTGTGCCGCCGTCTTCGGAGCCTGCAATGCCCAGCGTGGGTAGGCGCAGGCCGGAAGTGGGCGTGTAGAAATCGGTGCCCTTGATGGCGGCGGCGCAGCCGGTGAAACCCTCGAGGGGCGTGCGTTCGAACATGTTGCGCCAGAGGGATAACTCTGGGCGGGTGAGGTAATCGCGGGAGAACCAGCGTTCCATGGTGCCCTGGGCCAGCGCCGCGACTCCGTTTTCGCGGGCTGTGGCGATGCGTTCATCCCAGAGGTCGCGGGTTCCGATCTTGGCCCCGGTGTTCGAGAGCACCAGCGCGCGCACGAGGTCGAGCCGTTTGACCGCCAAACCTTGCGCGATCATGCCGCCGATCGACAGGCCTACGACCATGGCGTCTTTCACGTCGAGCAGTTCGAGCAATTGTTCGGCGTCCCGCACCAGAGTGCCCATGGCATAGGGCGCGGGCGGGCAATCGGAAAGCCCGTGGCCACGCTTGTCATAGCGGATGATGCGCAGGCCCGGCGGCAGATGGGGCAGGATCGGATCCCAGAGCCGGAAATCGGTGCCGAGCGAATTGATGAACAGGAGCGGCGCGCCCGATGGGTCGCCGTCGATGCGATAGTGCAGGCGGGTGCCGTCGAGGTCGGCAATCTGCATGGTCACTCTCCCAGTTTTATATGCGCCATGATTTGTCCGTGGTCGCTGGCCAGTTTGTTATAGGGGGCCTCTGCGTGGCTGCCATCGGTCAGGTGGTCGTTGAATACGCTGAAATACTCCATCTCGCCAAGGCGCTTGTCGTTCTCGGGGTGGAAATGGCGGGACAAATATATTTGGTCGATGCTTTCATAGACACCGGCAAAGGCCGAAGTATAGACCATGTCGCGCATGGATCTCTGAACGAAGAGCTGTTCGGCGCTTGTCAGGCGCGTTGCTTTGACGGCACCGGTGATCTGGGTGTTTTCCTCTTTGGAGTAGCGGTCGTCGCGGTCGCGGGCGTCGTGGCGCAGCATCCATGCGTAGTTGCGGAACGGGACTTCGCCCGAGATGATTTCACTGCTGACCGCGTGTTCGCCATCGTTGAAATCGCCCAGCACCATAACCGGGCGTCCCTTTTGCAACTCGGCCACGATGGCGCGGCGCAGCACCCAGGCTTCGGCCATGCGACGCACGGCGGCGCGCAAGGCCCCCATGGCGCGGCCCACGGGATCATAGCGGGTGAGATCGGCCTCTGGGGCATAGTCAGCCCCGGCGGGTTTGAGATATTCGCCCAGCTTGGATTTCAGGTGGCAGTTGAAGACGGTGATCGTGGTGTTGCCCACGGGGATACGCGCCTTCTGGATCGGGCGGGAGAGGCGGGTCATGCGGTAGAACCCCGCGTCCTCGCCGGTCAATTCGCGGAACGGGATGTCGAGCGGTTCGGGCAGGTCCTGAATGATTTCGGGCGGTTCGGCAAAGCCAAAGCGCGACAGGATCGCTAAACCGGGGCGGCGCTGACCGGGGAGGCCGGTGTCGTTGGCGTTGGGGGCAAAGGCGAGGGTGGCGTCAGTGTAGGGATCATAGCCCAGTTTGCGAAAGATCGCCTTTTTCCGGTAGCTCTTGGATTTTGACGGCAACACCGCATCGTTGGAGGCGATGCCGACGCGGTCGGCTTCGGCAATCACATCGCGCAGCGACTCTTCTTCGAAGATTTCCTGAAAGCCGATGATGTCGGCGTTCATCGAGAAAATCTGGTTGGCGGTCCAGTCTTCTTTCCAGGCGTATTCTTCGGGGGTGTAGGTCTGGAACTCGTAATATTCGCGGTCGGGGCCGATCAGGTTCTTGACGTTGAAAGAGGCGATTGTGAAGCGGGTCATTTTAGTCCTCCTCTGAGGGCTTGATGCCCCGGATCGCTTGCGATCCGGATCGCGCCCGACCCCGCCCCCAAGGGCGGGCGCGATTTGATTGGCTTGTTTCGGTGGCTGGATGGCATGGCCGATTTAGCCACCGTGTCATGGTTTAGAGAGGCGCCCACCCTCGGGGTCGGGCGCGATCCTAGTCGTATTTCGTGATCGTGTCGGCAAAGAGATCGGCGTCGACATTGCCGCCCGTACAAACCGCGATCACCGCGTCGCCTTCGATCTTGTCTGCATGGAACAGCGCAGCGGCCAGCGCCACGGCGCCGCCGGGTTCAACAACGATCTTGAGGCGTTTGAAGGCGAGAGCCACGGCGCGGAGCGCTTCTTCCTCGGTCACGACAAGGCCGGGGCCGCAGAGGCGGGACATGATCGGGAAGGTGATCTCGCCCGGCGAAGGCGTGATGATGGCGTCACACAGGCTGCCCGATTGGCGGTTGTTGGTTTCGATCCCGCCCGAGATCAGCGAGCGGGCCACGTCGTCAAAGCCTTCGGGTTCCACAGGCCGTGCGCGCAGGCCGGGCGCATCCGCTTCCAGAGCCATCGCGATGCCGGAGGTCAGCCCGCCGCCGCCGCAGCAGATCAGAACGTCGCCCGTCTCGACCCCTTCGGCGCGGGCCTGTTCGGCAATCTCAAGCCCGGTGGTGCCCTGTCCGGCGATCACTTGCGGTTCGTCATAAGGGCGGATCAGGGTGAGGCCCCGTTCGCTGGAAATCCTGTCACCCACCGCCTCGCGGCTTTCGCCGCCGGGACGGTCGTAGAGCACGACCTCGGCCCCCAGCGCGCGGGTGTTGTCGATTTTGAGCTGGGGTGCGTCATTGGGCATGATGATCACCGCGGGCGCACCGTGCTGGGCGGCAGCGAGGGCCACGCCCTGGGCATGATTGCCCGAGGAAAAGGCGATCACGCCGCGTTTGCGGGTCTCGGGATCAAGCGCAGAGACCGCCGACCAGCCGCCGCGAAACTTGAACGAGCCGGTATGTTGCAGGCATTCCGGTTTGACCAGAACGCGCCGTCCGGCGATTTCGTCAAGGAAGGGAGACGAGAGCAGGGGCGTGCGCCGTGCGTGGCCCTCAAGCCGCTGGGCGGCGGCGCGGATCATGTCGATATTCATCTCTCAGGCTTTCAGGTCGTTGACCCAGTCGCGCAAAAGCGCCACCGCGTCTGGTTCGTCAAGGAAGGGCACATGGCCGCGATCGAGGATGGTCGCGGCGCGCAGGGGCAGACGGTTTTGCATCTCGGCCAGGGTGGACGCGCTCATGATGTCGGAGTTGGCGCCGCGAATGGCCGCCAGCGGCAGGCCGCGCAGGGCGTCATAGAGAGGCCAGAGATCGGGCGCTTCGGCGCTGGGATCAAAGGCGGCGAGCGTGGCATCGCGCAGTTTCGGATCGTAGTTGATCCTGAGGCCATCCCCGGTGGCGATGAAATGCTTTTCCACCTCTTCGCGCCAGCGCGATTGCGGCACGTTCGCGAACCCGGCCATGCGGCTGCCAATTGCGGCTTCGGCCTCGGAATGGGTTTTCCAGACCGGGTTGCGGCCCACGAAATCGAGCACCACAGCCAGCCCATCAACCTCGATCACCGGGCCGACATCGTTGAAACAGACACCGGTGAGGCGGTCGCGCGCCATCACGGCCAGTGTCAGCGCGATCAGCCCGCCGCGCGACGTGCCAAGGATGGCGGCTTGATTGATCCCGAGGTGATCGAGCAATTCCAGTGCGTCCTGCGCTTCGCGCGGCACGTTGTAGGTTGAGAAATCCTCGGCCCAGTCCGACTGGCCGCGCCCGCGATAATCCATGCGGATCACGCGCGCGTCGGAGAGGGCGGGCATGGCATAGTCAAAGTCGCTGCTGTTGCGGGTCAGGCCGGAGAGGCAGAGCACAACCGGGCCATCGCCGCCGGTGTCATCATAATAAAGCGAGAGGCCGTCAGAGCTGGTGAATTGAGGCATTAGCGGTTGGTCTCCTCGGGGATGCCGGTGAGGTCGGTCAGCACGATTTGGGGCGTCCAGGGAAGGCGGTCGATGGGCTCGCCCGCGCGGTTGACCCAGGCGGTGGTAAAGCCAAAGCCTGTGGCGCAGGCGGCATCCCAGCCGTTGGAGCTCACAAAGAGCACGTTGTCTGGCGCACAGTTGAAGCGTTTCAACACAAGCTCATAGACGGAGGCGGCGGGTTTGAAGATGCCGACATCCTCAACGCTCAGCACGTCGTCCAGCAGCGCGCCGATCCCGGCAGAGTCGACCGCGCCGTTGAGCATCGAGGGCGAGCCGTTGGACAGGATCGCGGTGTTCATGCCCTGTGCCTTCAAGTCGGCCAGCATCTGGGGCACTTCGGGATAGGCGGACAGTTCCCAGTAAAGCTGCAACAGGCGTTCGCGCAGCTCGGGGTCGCCTTCAAGCCCGCTGGCCTCGAGCGCCCAATCAAGGCCGTTCTGTGTGACCTCCCAGAAATCGGTATGGGCATCGGCGACGGCGCGCAGCCAGGTGTATTGCAACTGTTTCAGCCGCCAGTCCTGCGCAACGCGCGGCCAGTGTTCGGCAAAAATCTCGCGCCCCGGCTCGGCGGCGGCCTCGCGGGCGGCGGCGGCCACGTCGAAAAGCGTGCCATAGGCATCGAAGATACAGGTGGTGATGGGCATGGTGTCCTCCCTCGCTCGGACCCGAGCTTGGCAGGATTTGGAGCGCGGGAAAAGGGGCGTTTGTCATTCCGGCGTGGTGCCGCTAGATTGCGACCCTCAAGCCGATCACCGGATCGGAAAACGCTGAGAGATTGGACATTTCATGACAGCCGCAAAATCGGGCGATACGGTCCGTATTCACTACACTGGCACGCTGAGCGACGGGTCGGTTTTCGACAGTTCCGAGGGCCGCGACCCGCTGGAATTCACGCTGGGCTCCGGTCAAGTGATCCCCGGCTTTGACGCGGCCGTGGATGGTATGGCTGTGGGTGACAAGAAGACCACCGAAATCCCCTGTGATCAGGCCTATGGCCCACGCCACGAAGGCGCCATTCAGGACGTGCCGCGCGCCGACATCCCGGCGGAAATCCCGCTGGAAGTAGGTCTGCAATTGCAGATGCAGGCCCCCACGGGGCAGGTCGTGCCGGTGACGGTGGCCGCGATCACCGAAGAAACCGTGACGCTGGACGCCAACCACATGCTGGCGGGCAAGGATCTGACCTTTGCGATCGAACTGGTCTCGATCAACTAAAACCTTCCGGTCAATGAAACTTGCAAAGGCCCGCCATTAACTGGCGGGCTTTTCTTTTTGGGTCAGGGTGTTAGCTTGCGCCTGATCAGGAGGATGACATGGACATCATTGCGCAACTGGGCCTGCGTTGGCCGATCTTTCAGGCGCCCATGGCGGGCGTGTCGACCCCGGCCATGGCTGCCGCCGTCAGCAACGCGGGGGGATTGGGGGCATTGGGCCTCGGGGCTGCAGGAGTAGACGCGGCGCGGGCCATGATCCGCGAAACACGGGGGCTGACCGCCCGCCCGTTCAACGCCAATTTCTTTTGCCACGACCCGGCCCGGCGCGATGCTGGAAGCGAGGCGGCGTGGTTGCAGGCGCTGGCACCGGAGTTTGCCCGTTTCGGGGCAAGCCCACCGGACCGTCTTCATGAAATCTACACCTCTTTCGTGGCGGACCCGGCGATGTACGACATGGTGCTCGACGAGAAACCGGGGGTGGTGAGCCTGCATTTTGGGCTGCCCGATCCCGCGTGGATCAAGGGCCTGAAGGAAGCGGGCAATCTCGTGCTGGCCTCTGCCACGTCCCTTGACGAGGCCCACGCTGCCGAGCGGGCCGGGGTGGACGCGGTGGTCGCGCAGGGGATCGAAGCCGGGGGGCATCGCGGCATGTTTGACCCCGACGCACCGGATGAGGCGCTGACAACCGATGCGCTGGTCACGCGACTCGTGGCGGGGATTGGCCTGCCGGTGATCGCTGCCGGGGGTCTGATGACGGGCGCTGATGTGGCGCGCGTGATGGGGCTTGGCGCGGTGGCGGCACAATTGGGTACGGCCTTCCTCGACTGCACGGAATCGGCGGCCGATGCCGGGTATCGCGCGGCGCTGCGCGCACTGCACAGCCAGCCGCCCGTGCTCACCAAGGCGATTTCAGGTCGGCCTGCGCGCTGTCTGCAAAACCGCTTTACAGAATGGGGGGCAGGGCGGGACGGCGTGCCGGATTACCCGGTCACCTATGATGCGGGCAAGGCGCTGCATGGCGTTGCCAAGGCGCAGGGCGAACACGGCTATGGGGCGCATTGGGCCGGAACAGGCGTGGCCCGGACCCGGCACGGGGAGGCCGCTGCAATCCTTGCGGACATCGCCACGGAATGGCGCGCCGCGGGGCAGGGCTGAGCCCTTTTTATCTTTCTTTTTCCAAAAATACCCCGGGGGAGTCGCCGCATCGCGGCGGCGGGGGCAGCGCCCCCTTCCAGCCTCAGAGGTTTTCGGGCTGCGGCATGCCGAGCACGTGATACCCGCCATCGACGCGGATGATCTCGCCCGACGTACAGACACCGGCATCGGATGCGAGGTAGACCGCGGTTCCGCCGATCGCTTCGAGCGTCGCGTTGGCGCGCAGGGGGGCGTTCTGGTCGGTGTGCTTATAAGTCTTGCGCGCACCGCCGATCACCGCGCCGGCGAGGGTTTTCATCGGACCCGGCGAGATGGCGTTGACGCGGATACCGTCGGGGCCAAGATCATTGGCCAGATAACGCGTCGCGCTTTCCAAAGCGGCCTTGGCAACACCCATGACGTTGTAGAACGGGGTGACGCGGTTCGAACCCGAATAGGTCAGGGTCAGGATCGTGCCGCCGTTTTCCTGCATCATCGGATGCGCGCGGCGCGCCACTTCGATCAGCGAATAACAGGAGATATCAAGCGAGTTCTTGAAGTTTTCGCGCGAGGTATCGACAAAACGCCCCGTGAGCTCGTTCTTGTCGGAATAGGCGATCGCGTGCACGACAAAGTCGATGGTTGGCCATTTCGCGGCCAGTTGCTCAAACGCGGCATCCAGCGAGGCGTCGTCGGTTACGTCGACATCGACAAGGAAATCGCTGTCGAGGCTTGCGGCCAGAGGTTCGACCCGTTTGCCAAAGGCTTCGCCCTGGTAGGTGAAGGCCAGTTCGGCCCCGGCTTCGTGCATGGCCTTGGCAATGCCCCAGGCAATCGAGCGTTCGTTGGCGACGCCCATGATCAGGCCACGTTTGCCCTTCATTGAAATGGTCATGGTGCGCTTATCCCTTGTATTTCGACAGGAGCATCGAGCCGTTGGTCCCACCAAAGCCGAAGCTGTTGGTCATCACCGTGTCCAGACCTGCATTCTCGACCAGTTCGGTTGCGATCTCGTCCGGGTTGATGGCCGGATCCAGTGTTTCCACGTTGATTGACGGCGTGATGAAATCGCCATCGAGCATCAGGAGACAGAAGATCGCTTCGAGCGCGCCCGCGGCGCCCTGTGCGTGGCCGGTCATGGATTTGGTCGAGGAGATCGGCGGTGTGTTGCCCTCTCCAAAGACGCGGCGCACGGCTTCGACCTCGCCCACGTCGCCAACCGGGGTCGAGGTGCCGTGGGCATTGATGTAGCTGACGGTGCGCCCCTCGGGCAGGCTGGCCGTGGCCAGCCGCATGGCGCGTTCGCCGCCTTCGCCGGAGGGTGCGACCATGTCATGCCCGTCCGAGGTTGCGGCGAAGCCGGTCACTTCGGCATAGATCTTGGCGCCGCGTGCCAGCGCATGATCGAGATCTTCCAGCACCACGATGCCGCCGCCGCCCGAAATCACGAACCCGTCGCGGGTTTCGTCAAAGGCACGCGAGGCTTTTTCGGGCGTGTCGTTGTATTTCGAGGACATGGCGCCCATCGCGTCAAAGAGGCACGAGAGGGTCCAGTCGAGCTCTTCACCGCCCCCGGCGAACATCACGTCCTGTTTGCCCATCATGATCTGTTCGGCGGCATTGCCGATGCAGTGCAGCGAGGTCGAGCAGGCGGATGTGATGGAATAGTTGATGCCCTTGATCTTGAAGGCGGTCGCGAGGTTGGCCGAGATCGTGGACGACATGCATTTCGGCACGGCAAACGGGCCGATGCGCTTGGTCGCGCCGGATTTCAGCACGGTCTGGTGCGCGGTCAGCATGGCGCTGGTCGACGGGCCGCCCGAGCCTGCGACAAGGCCGGTGCGTTCGTTGACGATCTGGTCCTCGGTGAGGCCCGCATCGGCAATCGCCTGTTGCATGGCGATATGGGCATAGGCCGCACCATCGCCCATGAAACGCAGCGCGCGCTTGTCGATATGTTCCTTGGGATCGATCTTGAGGGTCCCGGCGATCTGGCTGCGGAACCCGTGCTCGGCCATGTCCGGGCTGGCCACGATGCCGGATTTACCGGCCTTGAGCGAGGCGGTGACCTCTTCGGCGTTGTTTCCGATGGACGAGACAATGCCCAGTCCGGTGACGACGACACGACGCATACGTGCACTCCCTTAGCTGTTGTTGCCTTACTAGGGGTTGGGGGGCAGGGGTGCAAGGAGGGTTGGGAGGATGTGGGTTTGAAACCTCAGAGAAAGCATGGTCGTGCAAATGTCAGCTTTGCGGGACAGGGCTGCCGTTCGTATCTAAGCTTGAAAGCGGTAGTTTGGCCTCTCACAAGCCGTTCGCAGTGTCCCGCCAATGCTGCAGAAGAAAAGAATGAGGTCACTCAAGTACAGTGCAGCATTTCTTCTCAAGACAACGGTTGTGGTGTGTGGCAATTACCCAAGTTGATCACATCCCCAAGAGCACGCGGGCGGCTCGGGCCAGCACCATCGGGTTGAGGTCAGTGCGTGCCACGGGCGGCGGCGGGTCCACCCTCCCTGTTAAGCTCGACACGGCAGCGCGCGCGGAGCGCACAGAATACTCCACTGTGAAAACGCAATCCCGTGGCAGCTCGCAATATTGCCCGATCACCGCGAAGTTCCGGGCGCCAATCGGGCGCACATCGGGACGATCCCCTGGGCGGCGCGGCATGAACTGGCTGGTAATGAACGGCATCCGACAGGGCAGTACGCGCGCGCCATTGAACCATGCCTTTTGCGCTTTGTTCAGCTTCAAATGACAGGAGAGCTCGGAGATGATCTCGTCACCCGTGGCCTCCCACATGGGTTTGTGCACGAAATCGCCAGAACGTTCACCCCGCAGCCCATAGCCCCAGAACGTGTAAGTGCCATGTTTCTGACCGCGGAAGTGGGGCTGGTGAAAGAGCACGATGGAAAGGGTCCAGGCAGACTCGGCAAAGGTGACAAGTCCTCCGGTTCCGGTCCGGTTGCTGGTGAAATCCTCCATGAACTCGAAGAAATCCGGACCATCCAGGGTGGCGGTGAAGGAGTGCCATGCGGTCTTGCCGGTGTTGCTGCAGAACGCCTCGGGATGGCCAAAGCCTTTATGTTGCGCCGCGAGCTTGCGCCAAAGCGCCCAGGCGCCGCCCTCTCGATCCTCCAAGGATGGTGCGCGGTTATTTGAACCCATGACAGACGCATCAGTCATGGAGCCGAGAGTCAGATAGACGCGATCGGATTTGGTTATCGGTGCTGTAGTGTCATCTGCAAACTCCAGAGCGGTGACGCGGCGGTCCTGCCTTGCACCCTCAATCCTCACATCGACGACCTGCGCGCCGGTGGTGATATGAACGCCCCTGTCTTGCAGCCAGGTCACAATCGGTGCGATCAGTGAGTCGTACTGATTGTACCGAGTACGCAGGATCCCTGCGATCCGGGTGAAGCCGGGAAACAGGTGGATGAACCGGCGCAGGTAGCGCCGCATCTCGCTTAGCGCGTGCCAAGGCTGAAACGAGAACATGGTGGACCACATCAGCCAGAAATTGCTTTCAAAGAAGGGTGGCTTGAACCAGTCGTCGATTCTCTGGGAACCCAGGCTGCGTTCCGAATGCAAGATCAAACGATTGATATCGATGATGTCACGGGCTTCGAGCGTAAGGTCGTAGCGATCCGCAGCCGGTTTTCCGTCACGCACAAGGCGGCAGTTGGAGGATCCTGTCACCATGCCATTGAAAGCCAAGATGTCCTCGGCGACGGAGATGTTGGGGTCGTCCACTGAAGGAATGGTGTCCAGAAGGTCAAAGGTGCAAACGAAATGCTCTTCGAACATCCGACCGCCGCGAATCAGGTATCCATCCGCAGCGTTACCACACCCGTCGAGAGACCCGCCGGTTACGTCGAGCTGTTCATAAATTCGGACTCTTTCGCCTTCGACACCCGCGTCCCGGACAAGGAATACGGCCGCTGCCAACCCGGCAATACCGCCGCCCACAATATGGTGCACTACTTGTGGTGCGTCGGCAGGCATGGCGTATGGCCCTTTCGTTGTGGACAATGCTCTTATGGCACAGGGCCCGTGGCATGGCGTTGTCCCAGATCAAGGCAGGGCGCCTTGAAGCGAGCAGGCGCAGCGAACGTCCCTTATCCGGAACTTAGTTCCCTTTCGCGTGTGATGCAGCATCCGCAACAGATGGGCTAGAAGCCACCATTCGCCGCATTAGCAAAACAAAAAAGAGGCCCAAAGGCCTCTTTTGTAGCTGTTTATCCGGCGATGCCTCAGCTCTCGGAAAGCGCCACTTTCATGTCTTTCACTTCGTAGATCACTTCGCCATCCGCTTCGACGATGCCGTCGGCGACACCCATGGTCAGGCGGCGGGTTTGCACGGCCTTGGTGAAGTCCACGTAATAGGTCAGCATCTTTCGGTCCGGGCGCACCATGCCCTTGAGCTTCACCTCACCCACACCCAGCGCATAGCCGCGCCCCTGCCAGCCGCGCCAGCCGAGGTTGAAGCCGGTGAGCTGCCACAACCCGTCAAGGCCCAGACAGCCGGGCATGATCGGGTTGCCAGGGAAGTGGCAGTCGAAGAACCAGAGATCGGGGTTGATGTCGAATTCGGCAACCACGTGGCCTTTGCCATGTTTGCCACCGTCGCCCGAAATCTCGGTGATGCGGTCCATCATCAGCATCGGCGGAGCCGGGAGCTGTGCATTGCCGGGGCCGAACAACTCGCCGCGCGCGCATTGCAGCAGGCCTTCTTTATCAAAGCTCGTGGGGTAGTCGGCCATTCGGATGGTCCCTCTTGATAGTCTCTATAGTCTGTAGTCCGTTCTGCCCCCTCTAACACCGTGCCAAGCTGTCCTGCAAGGCGCCTGTGGAGGCACAGATTGGTCTTGCAACTCATTTTCAATTGAAAAACGGGGGGCAGGCGGGTTATATGACCTGTTAAGAAACGGAAAGCGCACGCCATGAACACGCAGGCAATCGACAACGGAACCAGGTGGCTCGCAGGCGCGGGCCTGCGCCCGACGCGCCAGCGCGTGGCGTTGGCGGCGTTGCTGGTCGGTGACGGGCAGGATCGTCATGTGACTGCAGAGAGCCTGTTTTCGCTGGTGCGCCACTCCGGGGAAAGCGTTTCCCTTGCAACGGTTTACAATACGCTGCGTGCATTTTGTGATGCCGGGCTGATGCAGGAGATCACGGTGGACGGGGCCAAGAGCTATTTCGACACCAATACCGGGGATCATCCGCATTTCTACTGGGAAGATGAGCGTGAGCTGACCGATGCGCCGGCGGATCAGCTTCAGATTGCGCGCCTCCCCGACGCGCCCGAAGGGGCCGAGATCGCCAAGATCGACGTCGTGATCCGCCTGCGCAGGACCTGAGAGCATAAGCATCCCGTTGCACCCTGCCTGACCCTGTGACAGCATGGCGCAGGAATGACACAAGGGGATTTCAGGGGGATTTCCATGAAAGCTGTGACCTGGCGCGCCTTTGGCGCGGCGCGTGATGTATTGCGGATCGAAGAGCTGGAGGCTCCGGCACCGGGGCCGGGCGAGGTTCTTGTGCGGGTTGCCTTTTCCGGTGTGAACCCCTCGGACGTCAAGGCGCGCGGCGGGGCGCGGCCCGGTGTAACCAAGCCGCCATTCGAAGTGATCGTACCGCATTCGGACGGGGCAGGTGTGATCGAGGCCGTGGGCGAAGGGGTCGACCGGGCTCGCGTGGGCGAGGCGGTCTGGATCTGGAATGGGCAGTGGCAGCGCCCTTTCGGCACCTGTGCGGAATATGTTTGTCTTCCCGAAGCACAAGCCTTGAGGCTGCCCGAAGGGGTATCACTGGAAACCGGGGCTGTGCTGGGCATTCCGGGGCTGACGGCGTGCCACTGTGTGTTTGGTGGCGGCGATATCGGTGGCAAGACGGTGCTGGTCTCGGGCGGTGGCGGTGCGGTTGGCTTTCTCGCGGTGCAGCTGGCCAAGTGGGGCGGCGCGCGGGTGATCGCCACGTGCGGCGCGCGCGACATGGACCGCGTGCGGGATGCCGGTGCGGACGTGGTTTTGCCTTACAACAGCGCGACCCTAGCGGCGGATATCCTGAGCGCGACAGAGGGTGGCGGAGTCGACCTTGCGGTGGAGGTCGAGTTCGGCGTGAACGCGGCGTTGCTGGCCGAAGTGATGGTGGCCAACGGACGGGTGGCGATCTATGGATCGGCCAAGGACATGGCGCCGGAACTGCCGTTTGGGCCGATGCTGTTCAAGGCGCTGACGCTTGATATCGTGCTGATCTACATCCTGCCGGTCGGCCCCCGTGACGCGGCGATCCGGCGCCTGCATGCCGCGCTGGGCGATGGGTCGCTGCACCTGCCCGAGCCGCATGTCTTTGCGCCGGAACAGGCGGCTCAGGCCCATGAAATGGTCGAAGCCGGTGGGCGCGTCGGCGCGGTATTGGTCGCCTTCTGAGCCGGAGCGCAGAATTCGCGGCTTGATCAGGGCGTTTCCGAACGCCTTGATGCGTCGTCATGCAAGATGCGGCTGCCATAGATGGGGCGCAAGGGCACCGTTGACGGGTCAAACCCTGGCAGACAGCGGGTGTTGATGGCCCATCCATCAAAGGGCTGTACACCCTCTGCCTGTTCCTGTCGGGTAGGTGCGGAGGGGCGGCGAAAGGGCAGGATGCCACAGCGGGGACAGAAGTAATCTTTGGCGGTGCGGCTGCCCCATTCGTACTGCGACAGCTCGGACAGGGGAGTCAGCAGTGTGAGCGCCGCATCCGGCACCCGGTAGATCAGTGCGCCGCGCTGGTGGCAGATGGAACAATCACAGACGCGCACATGGTCAATGTCGGCCTCGACCCGGAAGCGGACAAAACCGCAATGGCAAGCACCGTCATAAATCATAGATCAGAACCACTGTCCCGGTTCCATCAGCCCAAGGTCGAGCAACTGCCGGGAATGCCATTCGAACGGCACCGAGTTGTGCCACTTGAACTGTTGGATCTCGAACTGGCTGCCCGGATTGGACTTGAGCGCTTTGGCCGTGCGGAACGAACAGACCGCGGCGGTGATGTTGTTGTGCCAGGGGCAGGCGTAGGTGTTGTACTCTTCGTCATCGAAAGTGAAGTCATCGCGCAGATGCAGCCCCTCCTTGGCGCGGAAGATCGAGATGCGGTCGATCTTGCGGCGGTTGGCGGGGATATGTTCCTCGAACCGCCAGCGCAGGCCGCCGAAGAAATCCAGCTGGCGTTCCTTGGGGTGGTTGTGGTTGTCCGGGTCGGGCCGGGCCAGCGCGTAATAGCCTGTGCGGTCCATCTGGGCATTTTCGAGCGAGACCGCGTGCGGTGCTGCCTCGAGATCGGGGGCATAGAGATCGACCACATAGGACAGCATCGCGTCGCGGCGTTCCTCGGTATGAAAGGTCAGCATCTCGCCAATGGTGCGGGTTTCGCAGAACGGGTAGAACAGGTATTCGGCGTTGAAGCAGTAATAGAGCCATAGACCGGGCGCGGCGGCGTTAACTGCGTTTACGGCGTCGCGCATGGCCGCGCCACGCGGGGAGTCCATCGTGACGCGGGGGCAGGTTTCGGCCAGGTCTTCTGCAAGATCGAAGGCCGTGGGCATGAAGGCGATGACCTTGGCGAACCCAAGGTCGAGATGGTGGCGCAGGGTGCTGTCGATCTCGACGTCATCCTCGACGAAGATCAGCGCCACCGGCCCCTTGGCGAGGTGCACTTTGCCAGTGCGGAGGAACTGTGAAACGGAATCGTACTGCATGCCCGGCCTCGCCGTTATTTTGCGTCAGATTCGGTTAATTCGGGGTGCATTGCAAGCCACCCCGGTTTTGCTGTAGGGAAGCGCCCTGAAACCGCGACAGGACCGGATCCATGGCCGATACGAAAAAGCTCTATATCAAGACCTATGGCTGTCAGATGAATGTCTATGACAGCGAGCGTATGGCCGAGGCCATGGGCGGGGCGGGGTATGAAACGACCGAGAGCCCGGATGACGCCGACATGATCCTGCTCAACACCTGCCACATCCGGGAAAAGGCGGCCGAGAAGGTCTATTCGGAACTGGGCCGGTTCAAGGGGCTGAAAGCGGAAAAGCCGGACCTGAAAATCGGGGTTGCGGGCTGTGTTGCGCAGGCCGAGGGCGAAGAGATCATGCGCCGTCAGCCCATGGTCGACCTGGTGGTGGGGCCGCAGGCCTATCACCGTCTGCCTGAGATGGAAGCCAAGACGCAGGGCGGCGAGAAGGCGCTGGATACGGATTTCCCCGAAGAGGACAAATTCGAACGCCTGAAGAGCCGCCCCAAAGCCAAGCGTGGCCCGACCGCGTTCCTGACCGTGCAGGAGGGCTGTGACAAGTTCTGTGCCTTCTGCGTGGTGCCCTATACACGCGGTGCCGAAGTCAGTCGCCCGGTGGATCGCATCCTGACCGAGGCGCGTGACCTGGTTGAGCGCGGTGTGCGCGAAATCACCCTTCTGGGACAGAACGTGAATGCCTATCACGGGGCCGGACCCAAGGGGGACATGACGCTGGCAGGGTTGATCTGGGAGTTGGACAAGGTGGACGGGCTGGAACGGATCCGGTTCACCACGAGCCATCCCAACGACATGATGGACGACCTGATCGAGGCGCATGGAACTTGCGGAAAACTGATGCCTTACCTGCACTTGCCGGTGCAATCTGGCAGCAACAAGATTCTCAAGCGGATGAACCGAAGCCATGATCGCGACAGCTATCTGCGGCTGGTCGAGCGCATCCGCGCGGCACGCCCCGATATCTTGCTCTCGGGCGATTTCATCGTCGGGTTCCCTGAGGAAACCGAGGCGGATTTCCAGGACACGATGGATTTGATTGAAGAGGTGAAATACGGGCAGGCGTTCAGCTTCAAGTACTCGGCGCGCCCGGGCACCCCGGCGGCAGAGCGCCCGTTGGTGGATGATGCCGAAGCCTCGGACCGCCTGTATCGCTTGCAAGCTCTGATCACCCGGCAGCAGCGCGCCATTCAGGACAGCATGGTGGGGCGCGAGGTCAGCGTGCTCTTTGAACGCCCCGGACGGCTGGCCGGGCAGATGGTGGGCAAGTCCGAGTATCTGCACGCGGTGCATGTGGCCGATTGCGACGCCAGAACCGGTGATCTGGCCCGCGTGAGAATCGTGGAAAGCGGTGCGAATTCGCTGGCGGGTATTCTGGTCGATCATTGACACCGGGACGGAAACAATCCGTTGATCCGCGAGGAATTGGCCAAATCGCCATCGGAGCTATGCCCAATTTGCGCCATATTTTCGCCATTTTTTCAATCCGCCTCTACCAGATGTTGTGAATAGTCCTTCACATGAGGACCATTTTCGCTAAGCTTCTGGCATTGGTGAAGGTCTTGATTTCGAAAACGATTCACGGGATCGGCTTTCGGGGGATATTGAAAGGAACACGCTGTGGCGGATAACAGAAGAAAAACGTTCCGGACCGCATTGGGAGCGATCGCCGCCGTCTGCATGGCAATTGTGGCAATCCCTCAGCCGGTCGCGGCACAGAACCAGCGCACCGTGCTGGGGCAGGAATACGTACCGACAGTCTGGGTCGATCCGGACGGGTGCGAACACTGGGTCATGGATGATGGTGCAGAGGGGTACATGACCCCGCACGTGAACCGCCAGGGCATTCCGGTCTGCCGCCGGGGTAATGTCTGTGGCGTGATGAACTCGGACCAGTTCTTTGCGACCGACAAGTATTACATCAACGGCGCCAACCGCCAGCGTCTGAGCGAGTTCTTCAAAACCGCAACAGCCTCGGCGTTCATCATTGCCGGTCACACCGACAGCCGCGCAAGCGACGAATACAACATGCGCCTGAGCTATAACCGTGCCAACGCGGTGGCCAAGGTGGCGCGCGAGTCCGGGGCGCGTGTTGTCGATGTACGCGGATATGGCGAACGCATGCCGCGCGCGACCAACCGCACGGCGTCGGGCATGGCCCAGAACCGCCGTGTCGAAATCATCTGTCTGCGCTGAGGAGAAACGACATGAAACTGATCAAGGGTGTTCTCCTTCTTTCGCTGGCTGCCGGGGTTGCCGCCTGTGACAACAAGGTCGACAAGACCGTGGACCGGGGCTGGGACAGCAAGCATCTGAGCCAGCTCAAGGCCGGGATCTGGGTTGACCCGAACGGCTGTGACCACTGGATCATCGACGACGGGTTCGAAGGCTATCTGTCGCAGCGGCTGGATCCCTATGGCAAGCCGGTCTGTTCCGGTGCTGCCCCTCCGGGTGTGGCGACCGGGCCGTTCAAGAAGGGTTCGCCGGTCAAGGACCAGATCTGATCCGCACCGCATGATTTTTGGGACCGCGTACCTTTGGTGCGCGGTCTTTTTCCTGCGGTCATGGAAAATTCATCGCCGGGCGCTTGCGTGCGCCCCCGCATCTTGGCACGATCAGGGTAAAGCGACTCTATCGTGTCAGGAGACTTGATTGGCCATTGGCGCAATGACCCCACCGCCCGCATCCGAACAGCCCGCCGAAACGCTGGTTGAGTTCCCGGATAACCGTTTGCTGATAGACCTTTGCGGGGAATACGATCGCAATCTTGCAGATATAGAACAGAAGGTCGGGGTGCAGATTCTGCGCCGGGGCAACCAGCTGGCGATTCATGGCGAGGACCCGGCCCGCGCTGAGGCGGCCGAGATTCTGACAGCGCTTTACGAGCGGCTTGAGACCGGAAAATCGGTGGAAAGCGGCGATATCGACCGGGAAATCCGCATGGGTGGATCGGAACAGGGCACTGGCACCCGTGACGGCGATCAGCTTGAGATGTTCAAGGGCGGATCGGTCGAGATCAAGACCCGCAAGAAGCTGGTCGAGCCGCGCACAGATGCGCAGCGCGCCTATGTCATGTCGCTGTTCAACAACGAACTGGCCTTTGGCATCGGCCCGGCAGGCACCGGCAAGACCTATCTGGCGGTGGCCGTGGGTGTGTCGATGTTCATCCAGGGGCATGTGGACCGGATCATCCTGAGCCGTCCGGCGGTCGAGGCGGGGGAGAAGCTGGGCTATCTGCCGGGGGACATGAAGGACAAGGTCGATCCCTACATGCAGCCGCTTTATGACGCGCTGAATGATTTCCTGCCGGGCAAGCAGCTGGCCAAGTTGATCGAGGAAAAGAAGATCGAGATCGCGCCGCTGGCCTTCATGCGGGGGCGGACCCTGTCGAATGCCTTCGTGGTGCTGGACGAGGCGCAGAACGCCACCACGATGCAGATGAAGATGTTCCTGACCCGGCTGGGTGAGGGCAGCCGCATGGTGATCACCGGCGACCGCAGCCAGATCGACCTGCCGCGCGGGGTGCCATCGGGATTGCGCGATGCCGAGAGCCTTTTGAAGGGGATCAAGGGCATCAGCTTCAACTATTTCACCGCCGAGGACGTGGTGCGGCACCCGCTGGTGGCGGCGATTATCAAGGCCTATGACAAGGCCGACGCCGCCAAGCAGGGATAACGCCTAGCCCGCCCACATGCGGATCAGGTTGCTGCGGGATTTCGACAGGAGTTGCTGCTGGGCCGGATCGTCCGTGGTGTTGATCGCGCGCCAGAGATCAAACAGGATTTCGCGCTGGGCCGGGTCGCGGACCCAGCTTGTCACCCAGCCAATCACCACGATCCGCGCGCCGCGCGTGACCGGGTTGACCCGGTGCAGCGTGTTGGACGGGTAGACGATGGCCTCGCCCCTGTCGAGCTTGAACTGGCGGTCCTCGATCCGGTCGCCAATGACCAGTTCACCGCCGTCATAGGTGTCGGGGTCGGACAGGAACAGGGTAAAGGACACGTCTGCCCGTTGCCCCGCAATCAGGGCGTTGTCGACGTGATCACCATATTGACCTCCCCCGGATGTGCGGCTGACGATCAGGCGCGCAAACTGGCGGGGATAGGCGACGGCCTGAAACCCGGGATGGGAGAGCAGCGTGGCCTGAATCTTTTCCGTCACGGCACGGGTCTCGGGGACATTGGCCGCCTGTTCATTGTCTTTGACCGCGCGGGCGACGGACCCGGCGGTGCGGGCGCCGTCTTCGAAAGGCAGTTGCGCCGCAGCGGCAGAGAGAACCTCTGCCGCTGACGGCGTCAGCAGATCGCTCAGCACGATGGGCATCAGTCCTGCCTCAACGCGATGATCTCGATCCAGCCGGTGGCGACGGTCAGTTGTGACGGATCGGTGCTGGCCTTGTCGGTCAGAAGGCCGGGATAAAGCGCTTCGGCCCCGTCAAGCTGGTCCAGAACGTCCTGACCCGCCTTGACGGCATCGGGCGTGCCTGAGTCGACCATGGCCCGAGCACGGGCGCGGGCCACATCGTAGAATCCCCAGCTGTCGCGGTATTCGATGGCGATGTCGATGGCGCCATCCCCGGCGACGCCACCCTCGTATTCGGCGGCGGCCAGCGCGACGAGATCCTTGAGCGACAGGATCTGGTCGCGCAGCGAGGCATCTGCCGCCGCCGCGTTGAGCGAGATCGCTTCGTGCAGGGTGTCAAAGGCTTTCCGAACGGTGTCGGCATCCGCGCCGTCGCGCACGGCGGCGACAAAGGCGGCGTCTTCCGCTCGGAATCCCGGAGCGCCATAGGCTTGGAGCGCGTCCTCGATGTCGTCGTAGAAGGCGTGGTGGCTTTCTTCCATATGGGCGCGCGCCGCATTGGTTTCGCCGTCAAGATAGAGGCGGGAGATAATGCGGTAGGTGCCTTCGAAATAGCCAAGCTGGGTGAGGAAGGCAGAGGGGCCTTCGCTCAGTTCCACACCGGCTTCGCCGGATTCCCCGGCCTCGCCGCCCTCACTGGCTTGGGCTGCGCTGGCGTGCAGGCCGGTGGTGGCGGCAAGGCTTGTCACAACCACGGGATGGGCTGCCGCAAGCGCGGTCGCTGCCACGGTCCCTGCCAGAGACCACTTGCGTGGCCTTGTCGTGCGGGGGGTGTTTTCGTCTGTCATGTCGCGGGCTCCTAAATTCCGACTGTTTTTGTCGGAATATGGTTTGCGCCGGGTTCTGTCAACGGTTTTTTCGACTGTTGCCGGGATGTTGGCCGCGATATGGTCAGGTCATGAACGTGGATATTCTTTATGAAGATGAGCGCTGGCAGGCGCTTGGGCTTGAGCGGCTGGCGGATCGGGCGATGACGCAAACGCTGCGTCATCTTGGGATCGCCGCCGAAGGGGTCGAGGTGGCGCTGCTGGCGTGCGACGATGCGCGGATTGCCGAGCTGAACCGGGATTTCAGGGACAAGCCGGTGCCGACAAATGTGTTGAGCTGGCCCAGCGAGGAACGCGGCGCGGCGGAGGACGGGGATATGCCGGACCTGCCGGAGCCGGGATTGCCGGGCATGCCGGTAGAGCTTGGGGATATCGCCATTGCCTGGGAAACCTGTGCGCGCGAGGCCGAGGCGGGCGAAAAACCGCTTGAGGCGCACGTGACGCATTTGCTTGTGCACGGTCTGTTACATCTACTGGGATATGATCACGTGCGTGACAAAGATGCCACTTTGATGGAAGGGCTTGAAACGGCGATACTTGGCAAGATAGGGATCGCTGACCCATATACATAGGATCAAGGGGCGTATCCCCGATGGAAAGGACCGATGGGCGACAGTACCGACGGGTCTTCTAACGCAGCGCTTGGCGCGCAGCCGGAAGGCCAGACACCGACGAACAAGGGTGGCTTTTTGCGCCGCCTGTTTTTTGCAGACACCCCCGAACCCGAAAGCCCGGAGGGGCGGCCAGAGGCGCCCAAGGCCCCTGTGACGCAGACGCATGGCATGATCAACCTGCGCCGGATGCGGGTCGAGGACGTGGCGATTCCGAAGGCGGATATCGTTGCCGTTCCCACCAGCATTACCAGGGATGATCTTGTGCAGCTGTTCCGTGAAAGCGGGTTGACGCGGCTGCCGGTCTACGAGGGGACGCTGGACACACCGATCGGCTTTGTGCACCTCAAGGATTTCGCATTGCGCCATGGGTTCAACGGCTCGGGTGGCGCATTCGAGATCACCGAAGAGTTGCGCCCGCTCCTGTTCGTGCCGCCTTCGATGTCGATCGGCGTTCTGCTGACGCGGATGCAGGCCGAGCGGCGCCACATGGCGCTGGTGATCGACGAATATGGCGGTGTGGACGGGCTCGTCACCATCGAGGACCTGATCGAACAGGTGATTGGGGAGATCGAGGACGAGCATGATGTCGATGAGGCCGACCTCTGGACCGAGGACAAGCCGGGAAGCTATATCGCGCTGGCCAAGACGCCGCTTGATGAGTTCGAAGCCGCCATCGGGCGGTCGCTGACCCATCACGACGAGGTGGATGACGAAGAGGTCGATACGCTGGGCGGGTTGGTCTTCATGTTGTGCGGACATGTCCCGGCACGGGGCGAGGTTGTCGAATTGCCCGACGGGGTGGAGTTCGAAGTGATTGACGCAGACCCCCGCCGGATCAAGCGGCTGCGGGTGATCCTGCCCAGCGGGGCGCAGCGTGACGAGTAAGAGACGCGCGCGCTGGCAGACCGGTGCGCGTTTCTGGCAGGATTTCCTGATGTTGGCGGGTGCCGGGGCGGTGGCCGGGCTGGGCCACCCGCCGTTTGACCTGTGGTTTCTGACGGTTGCGGGATTGGCGTTTGCGGTCTGGTCGCTAGGGCGCAGCGGATCGGCGCGGCAGGCATGGTGGCAGGGCTGGGGCCTTGGCACGGGCTATTTCGCCGTGTCGATCCACTGGATCGTCGAGCCGTTCTTCGTGGACCCGGTGCGCCATGGCTGGATGGCGCCCTTTGCGATCCTGTTCATGGCCGTGGGGCTGGGGCTGTTCTGGGCTGTGGCCTTTTTGGGCGCAAGGCGGATCGGGCGGTCAGTCTGGCCGGTGGCGGTTTTCCTGACCCTTGCCGAGATGGTGCGCGCCTATCTTTTTGGCGGTTTCCCGTGGGGGATGCCGTCCTATGTGCTGGTGGACAGTTTCACCGGGCAGCTCGCCGCATGGATCGGGCCGCATGGGCTGAACCTTTTGGTGTTCGCGCTGGCCTGTGGTCTGGCAACGGGGGCGGCACAAGGCGGCGTGGTCCGGATCGGGGCCGGGGGGAGCAGCCTTGTTGCGCTGGCGTTGATGGTACTGCCCGCGCCCGAAGCAGACACAGTGGCGCCCGACGCTCCGGTGATCCGACTGATCCAGCCCAATGCGCCGCAGCACCAGAAATGGGACCCGGCACATATCGGGCGGTTCTTTGACCGGTCGATCCTGTTCACGCGGCTGGGCGCGCCGCGCCCCGATCTGATCGTGTGGCCAGAAACCTCGGTGCCGACATTGCTGGGGCGGGCGACCAACACGCTGGCGGTGATCGCGGAGGCCGCCGAAGGTGTGCCGGTGGTTCTGGGCATCAACCGGGTGGGGGGCGAACGGGTCTATAACTCGGCGGTGCTGATGGACGGCACGGGCGCGGTGACGGACATCTATGACAAGCACCACCTGGTCCCGTTTGGTGAATACGTGCCGTTGGGCGACCTGATGAGCCGGTTTGGCCTGCGCGGGTTCGCAAGCCAGCATGGCGAGGGATATTCGCCAGGGCCGGGGCCGCAGCTAATGGATCTGGGGCCGCTGGGCAAGGCGCTGCCATTGATCTGTTACGAGGCGGTGTTTCCGCAGGACGTGAACGGTGCGCCGGAACGGCCCGAATTCCTGTTGCAGATCACCAATGACGCGTGGTTCGGCAATTTCTCGGGGCCTTACCAGCATCTCGCACAGGCGCGGATGCGGGCCATCGAACAGGGCCTGCCGATGGTGCGTGCCGCCAATACCGGGGTGTCGGCCATGATCGATGCGCGCGGGAAGGTGATCGCGAGTCTGCCACTTAACGAGGACGGGTTTCTGGACGTCGCGTTGCCTGCGAAACGCGCCAAAACGCCCTATGCGCGCATGGGGGATTGGCCGCTGGCGGTGTTGCTGGCAATCCTTAGCGTATGGTTGATGCGGCGTGCGCGCCGCGAAAGCGATTGACCTGATCCGGGCAGGCGCGTATGGCGCTGTGGATATTCGTCGTCACAACGGCTTCCTGGCGTGGCGACTTGTGAAATAACGGAGCATTTCATGAGCAGACAGAGCTATATTTTCACTTCCGAAAGCGTTTCGGAAGGGCATCCCGACAAGGTGTGCGATCGCATTTCCGACGCCGTGCTGGACGCGTTCCTGACCGAGGAGCCCGAAGCGCGGGTTGCGGCCGAAACCTTTGCCACCACCAACCGCGTGGTCATCGGGGGCGAGGTGGGCCTGTCTGACAAGGACAAGCTGCATGAATATATGGGCCGCATCGACGAGATCGCGCGCGCCTGTATCAAGGATATCGGTTACGAGCAGGACAAGTTCCACCACGAAACCGTGGAAGTGACCAACCTGTTGCACGAGCAGTCCGCGCATATCGCGCAAGGGGTGGACGCGGCCGAAAACAAGGACGAAGGCGCGGGCGATCAGGGCATCATGTTCGGCTTCGCCACCAACGAGACCGAGGCACTGATGCCGGCCCCGATCCAGTATTCCCACGCGATCCTGCGCCGTCTCGCCGAGGTGCGTAAATCGGGCGCCGAGCCGACGCTGGGCCCGGATGCAAAATCGCAGCTTTCGGTGGTCTATCGCGAAGGCAAACCGGTGGGCGTGAGCTCGATCGTGCTGTCGACGCAGCATCTGGACGAGAGCATGACCTCGGATGATGTGCGCGCCGTGGTAGAGCCTTACATCCGCGAAACCCTGCCCGAAGGCTGGATCAGTGCGGACACGGTCTGGCATGTGAACCCGACCGGGAAGTTCGTGATTGGCGGACCGGATGGAGACGCAGGTCTGACGGGCCGCAAGATCATCGTCGACACCTATGGCGGTGCAGCACCGCACGGGGGCGGGGCATTTTCGGGCAAGGACCCGACGAAAGTGGACCGCTCGGCGGCTTACGCCGCGCGCTACCTTGCCAAGAACGTGGTTGCGGCAGGCATGGCCGAGCGCTGCACCATCCAGCTTTCCTATGCGATCGGCGTGAGCCAGCCGCTGTCGATCTATGCCGACACCCATGGCACGGGAGACGTGGCCCCGGCGGATATCGAAAAGGCAATCGGGCAGGTCATGGACCTTTCTCCGCGCGGCATTCGCCAACATCTTGAGCTGAACAAGCCGATCTACCAGCGCACTGCGGCCTACGGCCATTTCGGGCGCGAACCGGATGCGGATGGTGGGTTCAGCTGGGAAAAAACCGATCTGGTCGAGGCGCTGAAAGCGGCAGTCTGAGGCGGGCAGGGCTTTTGCAATAGCCTTGTCACGCGATTTCGAAATCGCGTGGTACCGTCACGATCAAAAGACAGGGCCAAAGCCTTCCGCGAGGGAAAGCTTTGGCCTTTTTGCTGGCCTGTGCAAACCTGATGCCTGCGAACAGGGAGGAAACCGCGCCATGTTGATCGACGTTGCTTTGCCACTTTCGCTGGCTTTCATCATGTTTTCTCTTGGTTACGGGCTGACATTCGCTGATTTCGGCCGGGTGTTGTCCATGCCGCGCGCCGTTCTCGTGGGAATGCTTGGTCAGGTGGTTCTGGTGCCGGTGGTGGCATTTGTGCTGTTGCAGGCCTTCAGCCTGCCGCCGGCGCTGGCCTTCGGGGTGATGATCCTGAGCTTTTGCCCCGGTGGGGTGACGTCGAATATCCTGACCAAGCTGGCTGGGGGGACGGTGGCGCTTTCGATAACGTTGACAGCGGTGGTCAGCCTGCTGTCGGTTCTGACGGTGCCGGTTCTGGTAGGGTGGGCATCGGGTGTGTTCCTCGGGGCGGATGCGCCGGTGATCAACGTGTCGGCGATCGGGTTTTCGATGTTTGCCATTACTGCCGTGCCGGTTCTGATCGGGCTTTTGATGCGGTTTGTCGCGTCAGATTTCGCCGAGCGCACCGAAGGCGCCGTGTCGGTGGTTGCGGTGGTGTTGTTCGTGGTGATCGTCCTTGCGGCGCTGATCACCAACTGGGATCTGTTCGTGGCCAATATCGGCCGGTTGGGTCCGCTTCTTGTGGCGATCAACGTGGTCCTGTTGATCCTTGGTATTCTGTTGGCACGAGTATTGGGGCTGGGTGGAGGCGACGGGCTGTGTATCTCGATCGAGATGGGGGTGCAGAATGCGGCTTTGGGCATCACGGTGGCCGGGTTGGTGGCGCAGAGCGGGGGAATTCCGGAGTATGCGGTGCCTGCCGCGCTTTACGGGATCACGATGTATATCGTGACCCTTCCCGGCATGTTCGTGCTGCGCGCGATTTTCGGAAAGTCCTGAGGCGGGCTTGACCCCGGCGCAGGCTTTGGGCAAAGCCCATGCCGCGACAAAGGAAAGAGCCGATGCCAAGCGACAAACACCCCTCGGGCGCCCCGTGGCGCAACTTCTATGGCCGTTTCAAGGGCAAGGGGCTGCGTAAAAGCCAGGAAGAGTTTCTTGATGCGGACCTCGAAAAGCTGGCGCCCGGCAAGGTGGATTGGGAGAGCAACCCCGACCGCGAGAAGATCGACCTGAAAGGATTGTTCGGGGAGCGCGATATCTGGCTTGAGGTCGGGTTTGGCGGCGGTGAGCACATGGTGCATCAGGCGGTGTCGAATCCGGACGTGGGGATCATCGGATGTGAGCCCTATATCAACGGCGTGGCGATGCTGCTCGGCAAGATCCGGGACGCCGGGGCGGACAATATCCGGGTGCATCCCGGCGATGTACGCGACATGTTTGACGTGTTGCCCGACCAGAGCATCGCGCGGGCCTTCCTGCTTTATCCTGACCCTTGGCCCAAGAAACGCCATCATCGCCGTCGTTTCGTGACGCCGGAACACCTTGAGCCGCTGGCGCGGGTTCTGAAACCGGGGGCGATTTTCCGGGTTGCCACGGATATTCCCGACTATGTACGCCAGACGCTTGAACAGGTGCCGCGCCACGGGTTCGAATGGCTGGCCGAAGCGCCTGCCGATTGGCGCGAGCCGTGGGGCGACTGGATTTCGACGCGATATGAGCAAAAGGCATTTCGCGAGGGGCGCACGCCGCACTACCTCACGTTCAGAAAGACTTGATTTCGGGGTGGCCTCTCGCGCAACCTGAGGGTGTATTTTGCGTGAAAGGCTTTTACCTTGTCCGACATCGAGATCGTCAACTGCCACATCCACACGTTTACCGCGGCGCATGTGCCGCGCAACTTCCCGTTTCCGCTGGCGCGGCTGTTTCGCAAATCGCCGCATCTGGTGCGGGCCTTGGCGGGGCTTGCGCGGATGCTGGGGCAGCATCCCACGGCGGACACGCTGGATCGGCTCTATCGGTTTGTCGAGGAGAGCGGCCACAAGCATCAGCGCGAATTGCTGGAACTGGTGAAGCGGCATTACCCGTACAATACGCGCTTTGTTGTCCTTCCGATGGATATGGAAGGGGTGGGGTTTGGCAGGCCGCAGGCGGGACTGAAGGCGCAGCATGACGAGCTGGCCGCACTGGCCAGGCATCCTGATCACGAAGGCACGGTCATTCCCTTTGCCACGGTCAACCCGGCGCATGCAGGCAGCGTGGACGAGGGGCTGCGGGCCATTCGGGAGCTTGGCTTTGAGGGGCTCAAGATCTATCCGCGCCTTGGCTTTGCCCCGGATCACCCGGACCTGATGCGGGACGTGTATCCCGAGATGCAGGCGCGCGGTTTGCCGGTGATGACCCATTGTTCGCGCGGCGGGGCGCAGGGACGGCATGTGTGTGACTACAAGGCAGATCAATACACGCGGCCCTTTGCCTACAAGGAGGTCATGCGGGCCTTTCCCGACATGCGGTTGTGTCTGGCGCATTTCGGTGGGCAGAAGGACTGGCGTGCCTATGCCAATGGCGAGGTCTTGCCCGCCAAGGAAAACTGGCAACGGCAGATCCGGCATATGATCGGGTCGGGGGAGTGGCCAAACCTGTGGACCGATATCTCCTATACTCTGTTTCACTTTGACGACTACATCCCGTTCCTGCGCCTGTTCCTTTTGGATGAAAGCGAAGAGGGGGAGCGGTTGCGCCGGCGGGTGTTGTTTGGCTCGGACTATTACATGACGCGGCAGGAGAGCCTGAGCGAGAAGGCGGTGTGTTTCCGGTTGCGTAATGCGCTGGGCGAGGAGGTGTTCCGCCAGATTGCCGAAAAGAACCCCGTCGAATGGCTGACGGGGCGGACCGCCTAGGGTTTCGCGCGGCGGGGCAAATCGCGCCATGGACGCATGGCTGTTGTTGCGCTAACAGCGAAGGAACGACCCAAGAAGGAAATGCGCGAAATGTCCGGCCACGGCACCCCGATCCCAATGACCTCCCGACCCTGCGGCCCGCTCACGGGCGAGGCCAATGTCCCCGGTGACAAGTCGATCTCGCATCGTTCGTTGATCCTTGGGGCGATGGCGGTGGGGGAGACCCGAATTTTCGGCCTGCTGGAAGGCGAAGACGTTCTGGACACAGCCAAGGCGATGCGTGCTTTTGGGGCCGAGGTTACGGACCATGGCGGTGGCAACTGGTCGGTGCATGGCGTGGGCGTAGGCGGCTTTGCCGAACCCGAGAACGTGATTGATTGCGGCAATTCGGGCACGGGTGTGCGGTTGATCATGGGGGCGATGGCCACGAGCGGGATCACGGCGACCTTTACCGGGGATGCGAGCCTCAACAAGCGGCCCATGGCGCGGGTGACGGACCCGATCGCGCTTTTCGGGGCGCAGTCGGTCGGGCGGTCGGGCGGGCGGTTGCCGATGACCATCGTGGGCGCGGCGGACCCGGTGCCGGTGCGCTACGAAGTGCCGATGCCCTCGGCCCAGGTAAAATCGGCGGTGCTTTTGGCGGGGTTGAACGCGCCGGGACAGACGGTCGTGATCGAAAAGGAAGCCACGCGCGACCATACGGAACGGATGCTGGCCGGGTTTGGCGCAGAGATCAGCGTTGAGGAAACCGAGGAAGGCCGGGTGATCACGCTCACCGGGCAGCCCGAGTTGAAACCGCAGACCATTGCCGTGCCGCGTGATCCTTCTTCGGCGGCGTTTCCGGTCTGTGCGGCGATCATCACGCCCGGATCGGATGTGCTGGTGCCCAATATTGGATTGAACCCGACGCGCGCCGGGCTGTTCACCACGCTGCGCGAGATGGGCGCGGACCTGGCTTATGAAAACGAACGCGAAGAGGGCGGCGAGCCGGTGGCGGACCTGCGCGCGAAGTTTTCGCCCGACCTCAAGGGGATCGAGGTCGATCCGGCGCGCGCCGCGTCGATGATTGACGAATACCCGGTTCTGTCCGTGGTCGCGGCCTTTGCCAAAGGCGACACGGTCATGAAGGGGGTCAAGGAGCTTCGGGTCAAGGAAAGCGACCGGATTGATGCTATGGCCAAGGGGTTACGGCTGAACGGAGTTGAGGTTGAGGAAGGCGAGGATTGGTGGATCGTCAAGGGGCTGGGCCATGGCAATGTGCCGGGCGGCGGCACCTGTGAAAGCCATCTCGACCACCGGATCGCGATGTCTTTCATGGTAATGGGCATGGCCGCACAGAACCCGGTGAGCGTGGATGACGGGAGTCCGATTGCCACGTCCTTCCCGATCTTCGAACCGCTTATGGCCAGCCTTGGAGCAGATGTTGTGAGGTCCGATCGGTGAGCCGTTACGCCAAGTCGTTTTCCCTGCTGAGCGTGGTCACGGTTGTGACCTATGCTGTGCTGGTGACGCTTGGCCTCAACCACCTTGTGGTTGGTGATCCGCCCATGCAACCGTTTGACCTTCGGATGCTTGGGTATACCTATTTTGAATCAACGGCTTACCTTGAAGCTTTGCCCGAAGCAGCGGCCCGGCTTTATGCGGGAAGGCTGCGCCTGATCGACACGGTCTTTCCCGCGCTCATGGGGCTTTGGCTAGGTTGGGCCCTATGGGGGCTGACGCGCAACGTGCACGCCTGGAGCCGGGTCATTCTGATGGTGGTGCCGGGCAGTTTTGTGGTGATGGACCTGTGCGAAAACGCGCTGGTATCCGAGATGCTGAGCCTTGGGGCGACGCAGATCACCGATGAGATGGTACTTTTGGCAAGCAGCTATACCGTGTCAAAGTTTGTCACGCTTTTGGTTGCTTTTGCGCTTTTGTCGGTCATGATCGTCTTCAATGTCGGTAAGAACAGGCGCGGCTGGCGGGGATGACCTGCCGCATCGGGCGGAGTAGGGCATGCAACGGGTATTCTGGATCAGCTTTTGTACGGCGGCGGCCGTCTATCTGATCATGGTGCTCTGGTCCTTGCCCCGGATCACCGAAGCGGCGCAGGGCCTGACGCCGTTCGACATGCGCCCGCTGGGCTATTCTGCACAAGACGCACGTGCGTTTCTGGGCGCGCTCAGCGAAGAGGGGCGTCAGTTTTATGTCGGCGTTCAGCAGAAGCTGGATATCCTTTATCCCGCGCTTCTGGGCCTGACGCTCATCCTCGGGTTTCAGATTCTGTTCGCGCGGCCCTGGTCGTCGGTGCTTGGTGTGCTTGCGCTTTTGGGAGCGGCGGCCGATTACCTTGAGAACTACCTTGTTGCGGTAATGCTGACGACGCCGGTCACGGCGGTCGAGGACAACCTCGTGGGATTGGCGAGTTTCTGGACCCTGAGCAAATCATTGTCGGCGACCGTCTGTTTCATGGCGCTCATCTATGGATTCATCCGGTTGCTGGTCCGCCGCCGCAAAGGCGGATGACTTGCATCCCGGCGCCTTGGCTGGGATAGATGAACGTCAGGAAATTTGAGGAACATCATGAGTTTTACCATCGCAATCGACGGCCCGGCAGCGGCCGGAAAAGGTACGATTTCCAAGGCTGTCGCGGCGCATTTCGGGTTCGGGCACCTTGACACCGGGCTGTTGTACCGGGCGGTGGGGGCCAAGACGCTGGATGGCACGGACCCGATCGAGGCGGCCCGCGCGCTGGTGGCGGAGGACCTTGAAAACGACGCCTTGCGCACCCCCGAAGTGGCGCAGGCGGCGAGCAAGGTGGCGGTGATCCCGGATGTGCGCGCGGCATTGGTGGATTTTCAGCGTGCTTTTGCCCGGCGCGCGGGCGGCGCGGTGCTGGACGGGCGCGATATTGGCACGGTGATCTGCCCCGAGGCCGAGGCCAAGCTTTTTGTAACTGCAAGCGCCGAGGTGCGGGCAGAGCGGCGGTTTCTGGAACTGGAGGCCAAGGGGCTGGAGGTGAGCCGCGAGCAGGTTCTGGCGGACGTGATCGAGCGCGACCAGCGCGACCGCGAGCGCGCCGAGGCGCCGTTGGTGGCCGCCGAGGATGCGGTGGAAATCGACACGTCCAACCTCAGTATCGAGGCCGCGGTGGCACAGGCGGTGGCGGCCGTGGAAGCAAGAAAACAAGGGGGTTGAGATGAAAACGCGCAGGCTTGGGCCGCAGGGGCCGGAAGTTTCGGTTGTGGGCGTCGGGGCAATGTCCTTTGGCAATTTCTATGGGCCGACCACGCGGGAAAACTCCTATGCGGTTCTCGACGCGGCACTGGAGGCTGGGGTGACGCATCTGGACACTGCCAATGTCTATGGCATGGGCGGTTCGGAGGAGACAATCGGGGAATTCCTGAAAATGCGGGGCGCCGGGACGCGGGAGCGGTTCTTTATCGCCACCAAGGCGAGCATCACCAAGGACGGCGATGGAAAACGCTGTTACCGCAATGACTTGGCGCATCTCGAAGAGGAGCTCGACAAGAGCCTGCATCGGATGGGCACGGACCATGTGGACCTGTTCTATGTGCATCGCCGGGATCAGGCAGTGCCAGTTGAAGAGGTGGCGGGAACCCTCGCAACCCTGAAAAAGAAGGGCAAGATCAAGGGGATAGGGTTCAGCGAGATCGCACCGAGTTCGTTGCGCAGGGCGGCGGCGGAACATCCGGTGGATGCGGTGCAGTCGGAATACTCGCTTGGTGTCCGGTCGCCGGAACTGGGACTCGTGCAGACCTGCAAGGCATTGGGGACGGCGTTGGTGGCGTTTGGCCCGGTGGGGCGGTCCTTTCTGACAGACGAGCCGATTCCGGCCAGCCGCATTCCCGATCTGCCCTGGCCGCGCAGTAATCCGCGGTTTCAGGAACCGAATTATTCCAACAATATCAAGGCGACAGAACCGTTTCGCGCCCTTGCGCGCGACATGGGCGTTCCGGCGGCATCGCTGGCAATGGCATGGGTGCTGGCGCAGGGCGAAGAGGTCTTTGCCATTCCCGGCACCCGGTCTGTGGCGCATTTCGAGGAACTGGTGCGGGGGGCCGAGATCACGCTGAGCGCCGAGGACTTGGTCGCGATTGAAACCGCGCTGCCGGCGGGCTGGGCGCATGGGGATCGCTACAGCGTGGACCAATGGGACGGGCCGGAACGCTATTGTTAGGGCTTTCAGGTCGATTCGAAGGTTAACGGCCTTGTTTTGCTGGTATTGCCTGTCGGTATCGCGTCGGTTTGACGTCGGTATCGCGTCGGTATCGCACTCAGAACACCGCCATTCGGGCAGGTGTTAACGGAGCGGGCGCAAGGGTTTGTTAAGATCTGCGGCCCGACCGGAGCGCACGGGGCGTTTTCGCCGGGATTCCTGGCGTCTGCGGCTGTGTTGAAATATGTCACAAATGAGATGAAACTTTTTATGCGCCTTGAATAACGGCGGGTTTCGCTGTCTGATAGACCTCAAGATCCCGAAAAAGGGGTCACAAAAAGGCCCGAAAACGGGTCAGTCCGGTTGAGGCGGGCAGACATGGCGACGATCAGCTTTTTCGCACGTGGCGACAGCAACACGGCGAATAACTCCTATCTGAATGCGGAGAACACCAACAGTGTTCCCACGACCGAAATCACGTTTTCCAGCGGGACTTCGGGCAACCTCAAGCTTCAGCCCAACGGCGGATTGCCGGACCCGAACACGACGGTGATCATCAACGGCGTGGAGATGAGTTTCACGGTCGAATTCTCAGGGACGCTGCCCAATTCCAACAAGCTCAGGAACGTCAATGGCGAAGACCTGCGCGGGGAACCGATCGTGGTGATCACGACCGAGGACGGTCAACGGCTTTTCCTCTTTCCCAACGGTGTCTCGCAGGCCACGATGGATGCGTTTCCAAACGGGGCGCATGATCTGAACGGCTGGTCGGACGTAGTGAACATTCCGATCTGTTTCGTGCGTGGCACGCTGATCGACACGCCAAGGGGGCCGGTTCCGGTGGAACGCCTGATCATCGGGGACAGGGTGACGACCGAGGCGGGTGGATCGAGCGAGATCCGCTGGATCGCGGAGCGTCGGATGAGCCAGGCCGAGTTGCTTCTGGAGCCGCAATACCGGCCGATTTGTATCCGGGCGGGGCAACTGGGCAAGGGTATGCCACGCCGCGACCTGTGGGTGTCGCCGCAACATCGCATCCTGTTTCGCGGCTGGCAGGCGGAAATCCTGTTTCGCGAGGCCGCAGTGCTGTTTCCAGCGGTGAGTTTCGCGCGGTTTGGCGGGCAGGTGGCGGACCCGGCGGGCGGGATCGACTATTTCCACCTGATGTTCGAGCAGCACGAAGTCATCATGGCCGAGGGGCTTGGGGCGGAAAGCCTGTATCCGGGGGATCAGGCGGTGGCCAGCCTGACGCCGGCGGCGCGGGCGCGCATGGCGCGGGCGTTCCCGCATCTTGAGGGCGATTGGTCGGCATACGGGCCGTTGGCGCGCCCCTGTCTGACCCGGTGGGAAGGCGAGACGCTTTTGGAGTGCGCCGGGTTCGGGGACGGAGACGGTGCCAGCAAGCAGGCTTCGGGCGGGCGCTGGCAGGCCGTGGCCTGAGCCGGATGGCGCCAATTGGCGCCAGTTTCCATGCATGGAAAGGCTTTGGGGCGGGGTGTCTTGTTCCCGTCAGGGCATGCTGTATAGGAGACGCAAGTCGACGATCCAGGTTTCGAAAATGTCCCGGTGGAATGCCCTGAAATACTTCTTTCTCCGCAAGATCAGCGCCATCGAAGGCCGCATTGACAAGGCCCGAGGCTACAAGCGGCTGAAGGCGGAATATGCCGGGACCTTTGGTGCGGACCCCGACCTTCGTGATCCCAAGGGGTTCAGCGAGAAGGTCCAGTGGCGCAAGGTCCATGACCGCAATCCGCTTTTCCCGGTTTTTACCGATCGCGTGAAATGCCGTGCCTATTTCGAGGAACGTCTTGGCAAGGCGCGTGCCGAGGCGTTGACGACGCGCCTGCTTTGGCATGGGCGCAACCCGGAGGACATTCCCTTCGATACGTTTGGCGATGGGGCCATTCTCAAGGGCAATCACGGCTCGGGATGGAGCCGTATCATTTTGCCGGGCGAAGATTATGACCGGGACGAAATCCGTCGGCAATGCACGCGCTGGGTCGGGCGGACCTATGGGCAGGAAGTGCATGAGTGGGGATACTGGGGTGCCGAACGCGGTATCGTTGCGGAAGAGCTGATCCGGACGGAAGAGGGCGCGCATATCTCGGACCTGAAATGCTTTGTGTTCGATGGCAAGCTGCGGTTCATGTACCTGATGCAATATGGCAGCAACAAATGCGGGTTGTTCGATGCGGACTGGAACCGGATTGCGGCGACGTTCCGTATCCGTACCACCAAGCCCTTCGGGGTGCTGGGCGATATGCCCGCGCCGCCCTATCTGGACGACCTGATCGAGGTGGCGGAAAAGCTGGGGGAAGGGGTCGACATGCTGCGGATCGACTTCCTTGTCACCAAGAGCCGGTTCTGGCTGTGCGAGATCACGGTTTATCCGACAAGCGGTATCGGCAATTTCGATCCCCCCGAGTTCGAACGCGCGGCGGGTGATATGTGGACGTTGCCGAAGGTCGGCTGAACGGGCGCGCACATGCCGGGGGTGCTTGCATCTTTTGTATGTAATGTTATTACATATTGCGTCGCGTGCCGATGGTCGGTGCGGTGGGTGCAAGAGGATCATGACATAGAACGCAATCTCAACAGCAGTTTGCGGCGCCGCCGCCGGGAGGGGTGCGCGATGACATCCTTTGACCGCTTGCCCCCGGCCTTGCGGGGGTGGTTGTCACAGGCAGCCCTTCCGTGGAGCCCGGCCTCGGCGCGGGCGATCTGGGAAAAGGCGGGCGGGCGACGGGACCCGGAGGCGGCGTTGCAGCGTCTGAGCGAGGTGGAACGGGCGATGCTGCGGCGGGATCGTTTCACACAGGCGTAGCACGGGTATGGGACTTGCGCTCATACCCGCGTTGAGCTATACGCGCGCCTGTCCAGAGACCGTCAAGAGTCGCGGATGTGGTGAGTAGGGCCCGAGGAAATCCTCCGGCCCTTCTTGTTTGTGTGTGACACCACGCCCGTTTTCTTGGCCAAACGGCCCGGGACGTAACGAAACCAAGACCGGCGGAGACAACCGCGTGGCCCGCAAAAATGTTTGTAAAGGAATGAAACGCCACATGGCTAACGCAACCATGGAGGAATTCGAAGCCCTCCTTAATGAAAGCTTCGAAATGGACACCCCGAACGAGGGTTCGGTTGTCAAAGGCAAGGTCATCGCAATCGAAGCAGGCCAAGCCATCATCGACGTCGGCTACAAGATGGAAGGCCGCGTTGATCTGAAAGAATTCGCAAACCCGGGTGAAGCTCCTGAAATCGCCGTTGGCGACGAAGTGGAAGTCTTCCTGCGCGCGGCTGAAAACGCCCGCGGCGAAGCGGTTATCTCGCGCGAGATGGCCCGCCGTGAAGAAGCATGGGACCGCCTGGAAAAAGCATATGCCGACGACCAGCGCGTCGAAGGTGCGATCTTTGGTCGTGTCAAAGGTGGCTTCACCGTCGATCTCGGCGGCGCCGTGGCCTTCCTGCCCGGTTCGCAGGTTGACGTGCGCCCCGTGCGCGACGCCGGCCCGCTGATGGGTCTGAAGCAGCCGTTCCAGATCCTGAAAATGGACCGTCGCCGTGGCAACATCGTTGTATCGCGTCGCGCGATCCTCGAAGAGTCCCGCGCCGAGCAGCGCGCCGAGGTTATCGGCAACCTGCACGAAGGTCAGGCCGTGGACGGTGTCGTCAAGAACATCACCGAATACGGTGCGTTTGTTGACCTGGGCGGTGTTGACGGGCTTCTGCACGTCACCGACATGGCATGGCGCCGTGTGAACCACCCGTCGGAAATCCTGACGATCGGTGAAACTGTCAAGGTACAGGTCATCAAGATCAACAAGGAAACCCACCGCATTTCGCTGGGCATGAAGCAGCTGCAGGACGATCCGTGGGATCTCGTGGCCGCCAAGTACCCGCTGTCGTCGGTCCACAAGGGCCGCGTGACCAACATCACCGATTACGGCGCCTTCGTGGAGCTGGAGCCGGGTGTCGAAGGTCTCGTGCACGTCAGCGAAATGTCCTGGACCAAGAAGAACGTACACCCCGGCAAGATCGTCTCGACGAGCCAGGAAGTGGACGTCATGGTTCTCGAAATCGACGGCGCCAAGCGTCGCGTTTCGCTGGGTCTCAAGCAGACCATGCGCAACCCGTGGGAAGTGTTTGCAGAAACCCACCCCGAGGGCACGCAGGTCGAAGGCGAAGTCAAGAACATCACCGAATTCGGTCTGTTCATTGGCCTGCCGGGCGAGATCGACGGCATGGTTCACCTTTCGGACCTCAGCTGGGACGAGCGTGGCGAAGACGCCATCCAGAACTACCGCAAGGGCGACGTTGTCCAGGCGGTTGTCTCGGAAGTCGACATCGACAAGGAGCGTATCTCGCTGTCGATCAAGGCGCTGGGCGGTGACAAGTTCGCAGAAGCCGTTGGCGGCGTGAAGCGTGGCTCGGTCATCACCGTTGAAGTGACCGCGATCGAAGATGGCGGCATCGAGGTCGAGTACGAAGGCATGAAATCGTTCATCCGTCGTTCGGACCTGAGCCGTGACCGTGCAGAGCAGCGCCCCGAGCGTTTCTCGGTCGGTGACAAGGTTGATGTGCGCGTGACCAACGTGGACAGCAAGACCCGTCGTCTGGGCCTGTCGATCAAGGCACGCGAGATCGCCGAAGAGAAAGAAGCCGTGGAACAGTACGGTTCGTCGGATTCGGGTGCATCGCTGGGCGATATCCTGGGCGCCGCGCTCAAGTCGGGCGACGAGTAAGTCTTTCGACATACGATTTGAGAAGCCCCGCCGGAAACGGCGGGGCTTTTTTGTTGGCCGGCGATCGGCTCTCGGGGCGGGTGCGTGGACCGGATTGAGGGCGCGGGCGAGCGCCCGGAGCGGGCTGCACAGGACCGCGAGAACGGGACTTTTCATTCATTTCGTGATAGGATTTGAGCGGTGAAGTCCGGAGGCATCTTCAATGCCGAGCTATCGTACATCGCATTTTCGCTTGCAGTCCGGTTTCGTGCTGCCCGAGCTGGACATCGCCTACGAGTGCTACGGCGACCTGAATGCCGAAAGATCGAACGCAGTTCTTGTGCACCACGGAACGACAAGCACGCATCATGCCGTCGGTCGAACGACTCCCGACTTACGTGAAGGTTGGTGGGATGGCATCATCGGCCCCGGAAAGCTCCTCGACACGGACAAATTCTGCGTCATTTCCTCGAATATGCTCGGCTCTTCCTACGGCACGACCGGGCCGAACTCCTTGAACCCGGAGACAGGGCGGGCCTGGGGCGCCGATTTTCCCGAAATCACGCTTGAAGACATGGTCCGCGCGCAGAAATGTCTTATTGATGCTTTGGGCATTGATCAGCTTCTTGCCGTGGCTGGTGGATCAGTTGGGGGATTGCTGTCGTTTCAGTGGGCGGTCACCTATCCTCGGGCCATGCGGGGCATTATCGCCGCCGACTGCGGCCCGGTGAGCCAGTTCGGAACCAGCGCGGCCTTGCCTGAACTTGTCGCCGAACTGCAAGCGGACCCCAATTGGAACGATGGACATTATGCAGAAGCGGGGGGGGCTCTGGGACGTGATGACCCGCATCCGGATCAGAACCCTGCTGTCCTACCAGTTCATGGAAAAGTTCGAAGGCCAGATGCCAAGACGGGATGTCGAGAAACTCTTGCACGAAACGTCGGCGGAATGGGCCGACGAATTCGATCCCATGAGCCTGATCGTCTTGAATTCGGCGATCGGAGATTTTGACGTCTCGGACAGGCTCGACCGCATTCGCGCGAGGTTCTTCTATGTGCTTTGCGATACCGATGAATTCTACCCGGCCTCGATCGGACAAGGGGTTGCCGAGGAGATGCGTGCAGCGGGCGCAGAGGTGACATTCCATGAAGTGCGCAGCCACATGGGGCATTATTCCACTTCCGTCGAGCCGGAAAAATGGGTGCCGCAGGCGCGGGCCTTTCTTGCCGGATTGTGATCCACAAACAAGTCGGGATGTGAGCGACCTGTAGCCGGTTCGCCGGGCAGGGGGGGGGCAGGTCTTTGCGGGAAGGAAGGGGCGTCAACCGGGTTGATCGTTTTGATTTCCGTTCGCACGTGGTCGTGATTGAATGGGCGGGGACAAACGAGGGGACTGTGATGACGTCGAAAAAGGATCTTTTGCAAAAGCTGCTCAAGGGGATCGAAACCGGCGATCCCGAGGCGGCGGCGGTGGTGAACGAAGCGCGCTATGTCCAGCACAACCCGCAGACCCACGAGGGCAGCGAGGGGTTGGCGGCGCTGTTTGCGCGGCTGTCCAAAACCAATCCGAAGGTGACGTTTGTCAGGGTCTTCGAGGATGGTGATTTCGCGTTTGCCCATAACCTTTATGATTTTGACAGGCTTCGGGTCGCGTTCGAGGTGTTTCGCTTTGAAGACGGGCTCGCCGTCGAGCACTGGGACAATATCCAGCCGGAGCGCGGGCCGAACCCGTCCGGGCGGGGCATGCTTGATGGGGAGACCGGGATCACGGATCTCGAGAGGACCGAGGCGAACAGGGCGCGGGCGCGGGCCTTTGTCGAGGAGGTGCTGATTGGGCAGCAGCGCGCGCGCCTGCCCGAATACGTGGCGGCGGATCTGATCCAGCATGACCCGGATATCGGTGATGGGGCCGACGCGTTGTGGGCGGTGTTGCAGAACGAGGCCACTGGGCCGGGGGCAAGGCGGTATGATCGGCTGCACCGGGTCCTGGCGGAAGGCAATTTCGTGTTGTGCATGAGCGAAGGGCGTCGGGGCAATCTGCCAACAAGCTATTACGATCTGTTCCGCCTTGAGGCGGACAGGATCGTCGAGCAGTGGACCACGGTGGAAACCATTGCCCCCAAGGATCAATGGAAGAACAACAACGGCAAGTTCTGAGATGGCGACGCGTCGGGATATTGTCGGATGGCATTTGTCATCCTGAACCGCGGGTCGGGGTATCATTGCACTTCGATGGCGGTGTTTTGCCCGTTGCACGCGACACAGCAGGGTATCAAAGGGCCGGGTTTTGACGTAGAGATCAGGTTGTCGCAGAACTCGATGGAGGGTTCGTCTGATGGCAGAAAAGACTGCCCGTTTGACCGATCGTTATGACGTCGCCGCGCCTCGTTGGGGCGACAAGATGCGCACGTTGGGATACTATGATGCCTATCTCGGCTTTCTTTCTGCTCAACGACGAAACGACGGCGGCGACCTGCGCGTCGTTGACGTTGGCGCGGGCACAGCGTCCTTCTCTGAAGCCTGGGTTGCGATAAACGGCCCGCCGCGCGAGTTGATCTTGCTTGAGCCAAGCCGGACAATGCTTGGACTTGGCGGAACAGCACTACGCAGACGTGGCGTTGAGCCGAGGATGGAAATGTCCTTGTTGGGTGAAGCGGATTTGGGTCTGTCAGAAGTCGTTCTGGCGGCGCATGTCATCGAGCATTGTCCGGATCCGTTACGTGCCCTCAGGCAAATGCGCGACCTGCTTCGCGAAGGTGGCCGGTTGCATCTCGTGGTGTCCAAACCGCATTGGTGCAATGCAATCATATGGCTGCAGTGGCGTCATCGTACTTTTCTGGAGGGTGAGATCGTGGCGCTCGTCCAAGAGGCCGGTTTTGACATTGAGCGGATGTACAGTTTCCCGTCGGGGCCGCCATCACGGACCAGCCGCGGGATCGTGGCCGTTCGAAAAAGGTAAACCTCTGGCAGAAGCGCGCGTGGGATTTTCGAGGGACGGTTCAGGCACGTTTTTGCGCGCGCGCCTGTCCGTGTTCGTCGCGGGCGTACTGATCCAGCATGACCCGGATATCGATGATGTGGCCGACGCGGTGTGCGCGGTGTTTCAGCGCGCGGCCGGGCATTGCAGGGCGGTATTTGCAGTCCTGAACAGAGGATCAGCTTTTCATTGCGAATCAATGGCTTCTCTGCGGCGCGGCGGGCGTGCTGGTTGAAGGCATGGGGGAGGAATTCGCCAAGTGGGACGCCGATTCCGCAGGGAATCTCGGGGATTCGGCAGGATTTCGCGCCCAAGGAGTGTGTTTCCATTTTCCGTTTGCGCGGTTTCTTCCTATAGTCGGGGCGATGCATGCGGCCAAAGACGTGCACACCCAGGGAGACATGAACCGATGATCCGTTCGGAACTGATACAAAAGATTGCTGATGAAAACCCGCACCTCTACCAGCGCGACGTGGAGCGTATCGTGAATACGATCTTCGAGGAGATCACCGATGCCATGTCGCGGGGTGATCGGGTGGAGCTGCGTGGCTTTGGTGCGTTTTCGGTGAAGCAGCGGGATGCCCGCGTCGGGCGCAATCCGCGCACGGGAGAGTCGGTGGAAGTGGAAGAGAAACACGTGCCCTTCTTCAAGACGGGCAAGTTGCTGAGAGACCGACTGAACGGAAAGTAAGGAATGCGTTACATTCGCTATGCCTTTCTGGGCATACTGGGCGCCGCGCTGATCGCGGTGGCGCTTGCAAATCGCGAGATCGTGACCCTGACCCTGTTGCCGCAGGCGCTTGGGGAACTGATCGGGATCAACCATTCGATCAGCCTGCCGTTGTTCGTGGTGATTTTTCTAGCCATTGCTGCGGGATTGCTGATCGGATTCGTCTGGGAGTGGATGCGTGAGCATCGCCACCGGGCGGAGAAATCCAAGGCCGAGAAGGAATTGCATCAGACCAAGCGCGAGGTGCGGCGTCTGAAAGGCAAGCAGGCCGAAAACAAGGACGAGGTTCTGGCGTTGCTGGACGAGGCGAGCTGAGTCGCAGTTTGAGTATTTTGGGCAAGATGAAGGGGCGGGTTGCGCCCCTTTTTGCCGTGTGGGATGAAGAGCCATGGATATCCGGGTGAAAATCTGCGGGCTTCGCGAGCCTGAACATGTGGCGGCGGCGGCTGAGGCCGGGGCGGCCTATGTGGGGTTCGTGTTCTTTGAAAAATCGCCGCGCCATATCGGAGTTGCGGCTGCGCGGGATTTGGCGCTCGAGGTGCCGGTGGGAGTTGCCAAGGTGGCGCTGACCGTGAATGCGGATGATGCGTTTCTGGATCAGCTGGTGGATGCGGTGCCGCTCGACATGCTGCAGCTTCATGGCGGTGAAAGCCCGGAGCGGGTGGCCGAGATCCGGGCGCGGTTCGGTCTGCCGGTGATGAAGGCTGTAGGGATCGCCGGGCCCGAGGACGTGGCGCAGATCGACGCCTATGGCGCGGTGGCGGACCAGTTGCTGATTGATGCCAAACCGCCCAAGGGCGCGGATTTGCCGGGGGGCAACGGGCTGGCCTTTGACTGGCGGTTGGTGAACCGGAAATACTGGCCCTGTCCGTGGATGTTGGCCGGGGGGCTGACGGCGGCGAACGTGGCCGAAGCGGTGCGCATGACCGGCGCGCGACAGGTGGATGTCAGTTCGGGCGTGGAAAGCGCGCCGGGGGTGAAGGATGCCGGATTGATCCGGGATTTCGTCAAGGCCGCACAGGGGCAGGCGGTGCCGGTTTTGCGGTAACAGGGTTTTGTTGCTTGTTCCGAGTGGATCGGGGCACGCGGCAGCCGCTTTCCCGCTTGCCCTGTAGCTTCGTGCGTTCTAGGTAAAACCGACGCTAGCGAAGGACGACCCCATGGCCAATGATCTTTTCAATTCCTTCATGACCGGACCTGACGAGAAGGGCCGTTTCGGCGATTTCGGGGGACGGTTTGTCTCTGAGACGCTGATGCCGCTGATCCTTGATCTGGAGGCGGAATACGAGAAGGCCAAGGATGACCCGACATTCTGGGCCGAGATGGACGATCTTTGGAAGCATTACGTTGGCCGTCCGAGCCCGCTTTATTTCGCACCGCGCCTGACCGAAAGCCTTGGCGGCGCCAAGATTTATCTCAAGCGGGACGAGCTGAACCACACCGGCGCGCATAAGGTGAACAACGTGCTGGGCCAGATCATCCTGGCGCGGCGCATGGGCAAGACCCGGATCATTGCCGAGACCGGCGCGGGTCAGCACGGGGTGGCCACGGCCACGGTCTGTGCCAAGTTCGGGTTGAAATGCGTGGTCTATATGGGGGCGCATGACGTTCAGCGCCAGGCGCCGAACGTGTTCCGGATGCGTCTTCTGGGCGCCGAAGTGATCCCGGTGACATCAGGGCGTGGCACGCTCAAGGATGCGATGAATGATGCGCTGCGTGACTGGGTCACGAATGTGCGCGACACGTTCTATTGCATCGGGACTGTGGCCGGGCCGCACCCCTATCCGGCGATGGTGCGCGATTTCCAGTCGATCATCGGCAAGGAAGTGCGCTGGCAGCTGGCCGAACAGGAGGGCGAGGGCCGTCTTCCCGACACGGTGATCGCCGCGATCGGCGGCGGTTCGAACGCGATGGGACTGTTCTATCCCTTCCTTGACGACAAGTCGGTCAACATCATCGGGGTCGAAGCCGGTGGCAAGGGCGTGGACGAGAAGATGGAGCATTGCGCGTCGCTGACGGGCGGGCGCCCCGGCGTTCTGCATGGCAACCGCACCTATCTTTTGCAGGATGATGATGGGCAGATCCTTGAAGGCTATTCGATTTCGGCCGGGCTCGATTATCCGGGGATCGGGCCGGAGCATAGCTGGCTGCATGACATCGGCCGGGCAAGCTATGTGTCCGTGACCGACAAGGAGGCGCTGGAGGCGTTCCAGTATTGCTGTGCCCATGAAGGGATCATCCCGGCGCTGGAACCCAGTCATGCGTTGGCGCATGTGATGAAGATCGCCGGCGATCTGCCCAAGGATCATATCATCGTCATGAACATGTGTGGCCGGGGTGACAAGGATGTGCAGACCGTGGCGCGCTATCTCGGGTTCGACATGAGTGACACCGAGGGGCGTCCGGCGGACTGAACCCGCGCAACGCTGTTCCGAAAAACATGTAAGGGGCGTCTTCGACAAGAGGCGCCTCTTTTTTTTGTGTCTGTTCGCGCCCCGGGCTTCGGGGAGGCCATAAACCCAGGTTTATGGCTGTAATCCTTTGAAAAATGCAGGGGATGGTAAACCCCAGACCTATGGACGGCGCCCGCCGGCGCGGGCTTTGCTGGGGGTACCGAATGGCACGGGCCATGTATTGAATTTGATATCTCGAACAACCACGGGGGCACCGGAAAGATGGGGCGAAAACTGAGGGCATTTCTATCTGTTACCCTTGGCTTCGTGCTTGTCGTTCTGGCCGAGGAGGAAGGCGTTCTGGATAACATGGTCGATGCCGCCTTGGGGCGCTATCCCAAGGCAAGTTCGGATCCGTTATTGGTCGCGGAAAGCCCGACCGTCCTGCTTGGCAGCATATGGGGCGGATGGGCAAGTGAGACCCGGGCGGCGCCCCGCCCGGTAGGTGAGTGAAATGTGGTTTCGACTCAGACGCCTGGACCAGTGCATCCCATTCCCGGATCAGGCGAACTTGGCCTCATGGAGGTGGTGCGTGTATTCCCACGCATCCACGGGCGATTTCATGAGGTGCGATGATTGGCGGTGTGTTGCGTGACAAATCTGTCCCTCGAGCGTAACCTACGCCTTCATCTTGCCGGTCGCCGTTGCTTCCCCAGAGCACGGCGGCCGGAAAACATGGTTTGGTCATGAAACATCTCAAAATCATAGCATGCGTCCTGGTACCGACCCTTGCGGCACAAGTGGCGAGCGCGGAGGCGGTTGCAGAGGCGATCGTGCGCCAGTTGCGCGCGCTCGGGTATTCCGAGTTCGACGTGTCGCGCACCTTTCTTGGACGTGAGCGCATCGTTGCGCGCACGGAAACGCGCAGTCGCGAAATCGTGGTGAACCCGCGGACCGGCGAAATCTTGCGCGATTTCCAGAAGGGCGGTTTTGGACTGGCGTCCGATCCCATACTGGGAGCAAAGAAAGAACAGGCGGACGTGGCACAAGCCGGGGACAAGGAAACATCGGGTCAGGGCCGTGGAAATTCCGACAAAGACACTTCCGGGAAGGAAACTTCTGGCAACGGAAACTCGGGCAACGGGAACTCGGGCAACGGTGTGGGCAACGGGACTGGCAATGCCGACAGCAGCGGGAATGGGAATGCTGGTGGGAACGGGAATGGAAATGCCGGTGGGAACGGCAACGGGAATGGCAACGGGCGGGGTGGCTCGTGAGGCTTCGCAGGACATCCTGACGTCCCATGAGGCCATAGCGTGCTGATGCGCGTGCGCCGGTCGCGCCTTTGGCTGATCCTGTTGATCGTGGTCCAGGGGGGCTGCGCGATCTTTTTCGTGTCCGACATCCTGTTGACCGTGATCGGTGTGCGCATGTCCCCGATCAGCTGGCAGAGCCGCGAGTTTCTGGAAATCGGTGCCGCGGTGGGCTTGTTTCTCGGGGTGGTGCTTGGATGGGTGGCGTTCCGGCGAACCCTTGCGGACAAGCACGAGGCCGAACAGAGCCTGCGCAATGTGCGCATGGCCTTCGTTGATCACATGGACAAGCGGTTTGCGGACTGGGGGCTGACCCCGGCAGAGCATGAGGTTGCGCTGTTTTCGGTCAAGGGGCTGAGCATTCAGGACATTGCCGATCTGCGCAACACGTCCGAGGGCACCGTCAAGGCGCAGTGCAACGCGATCTATCGCAAGGCAGGCGTCACCGGGCGCGCGCAGCTGATGAGTGTCTTCCTTGACGATCTTCTGGACAGCGACAAGGAGTTCACCGGCACACCGCCGCGTTAATGTGCGCCATAAATGGCCAGGATATCCAGCGGCACGATGTCGAGCGCGCGTTGGTGCGTGGCGGCAAGATTAACCCGCGGGGCGCAGCCTTCGTCATGGGCCTGCAGGAAACGCCCGGCGCAGAGGCACCAGTGATCGCCCGGCTTGAGTCCGGCAAAGCCGAACTCGGGGCGCGGGGTCGAGAGATCGTTGCCGACATACTTGGAAAAGGCGAGAAACTCGGCCGTCATGATGGCGCAGACCGTATGGCTGCCCTGATCCTCGGCGCAGGTATTGCAATGCCCGTCGCGGAAGAACCCGGTCAGGGGTTCGGTGGAACAGGGGGCAAGGGCGGTGCCAAGCACGTTGAGGCTGGGGTCTTTCTCGATCATGGGGGTATTGTTGCATGCGCGGGTATGCGGCGCAAAGGGACAAATCCTGTATGGCCATTTCACTTTTGGATTGACGCAAGGCAGGGCTTTGTCAAAGGCTGGGCGTCATGAAACAGATCACCGAACCCGCCCGCCAGATTGATGTCATCCACGAAACAGACGTGCTGGTCGTTGGCTCGGGGCCGGGGGGGCTTTCGGCGGCGCTGGCGGCGGCACGGGCCGGGGTCGAGGTGACGTTGGTCGAGCGGTTCGGCTGTTTCGGGGGCAATATCACCGTGGTCGGCGTGGAGGGGATGCATTGGTATCGCCACGAACAGACCGTGGAGAGCATGGGCATTCCCAAGGAGTTCGAGGACGCCGCGAAGGACGCGGGCGCGGCGGTGCCAGAGAGCCAGTCGCTGAGCTATGAGATCGACAGCGAGGGGTTCAAGCTGGTCGCGGATCGCATGGTCGAGGAGGCGGGCATTCACCCGATGCTGCACCGTCAGTTCGTGGCGCCGATCATGGAAGGCGATGCCATTGTCGGCATCATCACCGAATCCAAGGCCGGGCGCGAGGCGATTTTGGCCAAGCGGGTGATTGACGCGACGGGCGACGCGGATGTGGCGCATCGCGCCGGTGCGCCGACGCGGATGACGCCGCGGGAAGAGATGATGGCGGCGTCGGTGATGTTCCATCTCGCCGGGGTGGACAAGACCCGGTTTATGGAAGGTATCAAGGCCGATCCCCAGACCTATGCGGATTGGGGCGGCGGCGGGGAGTGGAATATCGAGACCTCGGGCAAGGAGGACGAGATGTTTTCGCCCTTCCTTGGCAAGCCCTTTGCGCAGGCGATCAAGGCCGGCATCATTCCGGCGCATCTCAATACGATTGCCGGGACGTGGGGGGCGATGCATGACACAGGCGAGCTGACCTATATGAACCTCGTGCATCTGGACGGGGTGGACGGAACCGACCCGGACAGCCTCACGCAGGGCGAAATCGAGGGGCGCCGGCAGGCGATGCTGGCGATCGAGGCGCTCAAGCGGTTCACGCCGGGATGCGAGGGCGCCCGGCTGCGTAACTTCGGGATGAGCCTTGGCGTGCGGGATACGCGCAAGGTGGATACGGTTTACGAGATGCGCGAGGGGGATGTGCGCGAGCAGGGGCGGTTCGAGGATTCGATTGGCATATTCCCCGAGTTCATTGATGGCTATGGCGTGCTGATCCTGCCGACGACGGGGCGGTATTTCCAGATCCCCTATCGCAACCTGTTGCCCAAGAAGATCAAGAACCTGTTGGTGTCGGGGCGGGCGACAGGGGCCGAGCGCATTGCCCATGCAGCGACCCGCAACATGGCGTGTTGTGCGGTGATCGGGCAGGGCGCAGGTGTGGCGGCGGCACTGTCAGTGAAACAGCAGGGGCGCGACCTGGATCAGGTGGATATCGGGGATATCCAGAAAGAGCTGGAACGGCAGGGCGCGCGGGTGTTCTAGTACGCCCGTTTGCCGGGCAGCGCCCGACCATGGGACGGTCGGGCGCTGCCCGGCGGCGCGCTATGCGCGCCGTGATTCCGGGCTTTAGTTTAGCGCCGCAACGATCTCGCGGAACATGGCGATGTTGCTGTCGGTTACACCGCTTTCCTTGAACTGGCGATCAGCCGAGTTCATTGCGATCACCACGCCGCTTGGACGGTCAACGTAGATGTATTGACCATAAACACCGATGCCGAAGAACTCTTCGGGTTGGGCGTCTTTGGGCATCCACCATTGATAGCCATACTGCAGTTCGCCCGGTGCCGTGTTGGCGCTTGGGGTCGTGCTTTCGGCGGCCCATTCGGCGGGCACGATCTGAACGCCGTCATACATACCGTTCTGCAGGAACATCTGGCCAAAGCGGGCATAGTCGCGGGTGCGGATGTTCAGCCCGCCCAGAACAAAGGCCACGCCAACGCCGTCGGTGACGTAGTAGGGGCTTTCTTCATAGCCAAGCGGGGCGATGATTTTCTCGGACAGGAGCGAGGCCACGTCGCGCCCGGTGGCGCCACGGATCACCATGCCAAGGACATGGGTGTCGATGGACACGTATTGCCACTGGCTGCCCGGTGCGGTGAAGGTTTCCGAAAGGCTGGCGGCGAAATCGTCCATCGTGCCTCCAAGGGCAAGCACGCGGCCCATGCGGTTGATGTCGGAATTGAAGTCGAGATAATCCTCGTCAAAGGTCACGCCCGAGGACATCTGCAACACGTTGCGGATGGTGGCGCCGTCATAGGCGGTCCCCGTCAGCTTGGGGGCGTATTTCGTGACCGGGTCATCAAGGCTGTCGATCTGACCTTCGGCCAAAACGATGCCGAAGAGGGCGGAGAGATAGGATTTGGCCACCGACCACGAGATGCGCAGATCGTCGGGCGCGGTGTCCTTGTAATAACTTTCATGCACGATCCGGCCGTCCTTGAGCACCACCAGAGAGGTCACGGAGCGCGCGGTCAGCCAATCGTCGATGCCGGAAGGCAGGGTCATGTCCGAGCCCCTGGGCAAATCCGAGACGGGGGTGTCGCCGCGCGACACGGGACGGGTGAGGAACAACTGGTCCATGTTCGAGAAATTCCAGACGATTTTCTCTTCTGAAAACAACGAGTTCACGGCCAGAAGGCGGTGGATTTCCTCGCGTTTCCAGACATAGACGACCACCGCCGCGAGGACGAACATCAACAGGATGCGGCCAAGCCATTTTCCGAATGTGCGCATGGGTTCCTCTCTCCCTTCTGGTCCGGGAGAGAGTTGAACAGAGCGTTGCCGCTGGGGCAAGGGCGACGTCAGGGCAGGTGGGTTGGCGCCTGCCAGTCGACCCAGCGACCGTGAAAATCGGCGCGCCCGAGGGCGATGTCGTGGTTTCCGGGCCAGAGGCGCAGGCGGATGGCGGCGCCGGGGGTCTTGTCGTCGGCTTCAAGAGAGAGCCACGCCAGCGGGGCGTCGGGCAGGGCGGCATGGCCTGCGCCAACGATGATTTCTTCGCCGCGTTCCTGTGCGTGGGCGGGAAAATACTGCCATGCAACGGTGTGATAGATCAGGTGCAGCGTGCCGGGCACAGGCGCAAGGCGGCTTTCGAGCCAGTCGATCGCATCACCCTGTTCCAGCGGGGCGTTCTGAAGTGCGATGGCGGCGCGGGTGCGGGCAAGACGTTCGGATTGATCGGGCCAGAGATAGGCCAGCAGGCGCAGCTGATCGGCGGGGTCTTGTGCATTGAGCGGGTTGAGGTCGACGCCGCGCCTCTCGGTGATGTTGAGTGGCGTCTCGGGCGGTAGGGACCCGCGCCAGTCGGGGGCCAGTTGCACCGGGCTTTGCGGGCCATAGTCCGCCCCGTCCAGCGCCATGTGGAACTGGTCGAACATCAGGTTCAACCCCGCCGACGCCCCCAGTTCTGTCAGGCGGATGGGCAGGCCATGGCGTTCGCTCAGCAGGTGGGCGGCGCCGATCAGAACGGCGGCGCGGCGCACCTCGTTGGTTTGCGGCGCGTGGTCGATCCATTCGGTGAGAAAGGCGTCGTGGGTGTGAAGTGCGCCCTGCACCGCCTGCCAGAGATCCGCGTCCGGCACGCTGTTGGGTGGGTAGGCGGCGGCAAGGGCCGGGTCCATGCCCTGCAGGACCAACGCATGAAGACCTCCGGCGATGCGCAGTGGCAACGAGGCGGCCATGGGGCCGATATCGCCCTGCCAGGCGGCACATTTCTGCGCCAGCGCCGTATCGGTCGGCCAGCGGTCCGCAAGCAGGCGCAGCAAGCGGCCCATGAAGGGGCTGTCGAGCCCTTCGCAGGCGTCGGCCTGAAACAGGAAGGCGTCGCGCAGGGCGGTCATTTGAACTTGTCCATGAGCTGTTGCAGCTTGGAGCGGGGTTCGGGCTGGGCCGGGGCCGGTTCAGGTGCTGGCTTTGCTGTTTTCGGGGCCGGGGTGTCGGCCTTGGGGGCCGGGTTCTTGGAGGAACGGGGCGGCTTCACACGTAGGGCCACGGCGTTCATGAACTTGCCTGTGTCGCCCTCGGCCAGATGCGGGGCGCCGTCGGAAATGCCGCGCAGGAGATCGTCAAGCCAGTCGGCATCCGCCTTGGGGAAATCGCGCAGCACATAGCCCGAGACCGCGTTCTTGTTGCCGGGATGGCCGATGCCCATCCGCACGCGATCGTAATGCGGGCCGATATGCTGGTGGATCGAGCGCAGGCCGTTATGGCCCGCATGGCCGCCCCCCGCTTTGGCACGGCATTTGCCCGGCGCGAGGTCAAGTTCGTCATGGAAGACGGTCACATCGGTGCTGTCGAGCTTGTAGAACCGCATGGCTTCGCCGACCGACTGACCGGAGAGGTTCATGAAGGTTTCCGGTTTCAGGAGCAGCACTTTCTCGCGGCCAAGACGGCCTTCGCAGAGGGACCCCTGAAACTTGGATTTCCACGGGGAAAAGCCATGGTCGGCGGCAATCTGGTCAAGCGCCATGAAGCCGATATTGTGCCGGTTGTTCGCATATTTGGCGCCCGGATTCCCGAGGCCGACAAAGAGTTTCATGGCGCGTTTCCCATTCGTCGTGATGGTTGCTCTATAGGTGGCAGGGGCTTAGGAATCAATCAAGGGTAAGGCAGGAGCGGGCAGGCGTGACGGTTTACACACTCAAAGGCGTCGAGATCGGGCTGCCCGAGTTTCTGGTGGGCACGGCGATCGAAGACAAGATCCGGGCCGGGGAATACGAGAGCAAGGAAAGCGACGCGGCGCTGAAGCGGTTGCGCAAGGGCTGGAAGGTGCTTGAGCTGGGCGCGGGACTGGGTTTTGTCAGCTCGGTCTGTGCCTCGGTAGTGGGGGCGGAAAACGTGATCAGCGTGGAGGCCAACCCGCAGATGCTTGATCCGGTGCGGGCCAACCTTGAACGCAACGGGTTTGGGGGTGTCACGCTCTTGCATGGGGCCGTCGTCGGAGATGACCACGAAGAGGAAACCGTGCGGTTCCGCGCCGGAAAACTGTTCTGGGGCGGGTCCATCGTCGAGGAGGGTAAGAGCCATGACGACATGGTCGAGGTGCCCGCTTTGCCGATGTCGCATCTCTTGGCCATTTATGAGCCGAAATTCGTGATGATGGATATCGAGGGGGCGGAGGCACATCTTTTCGAACGGCCATGGCCGCGCTGCGTGAAACATGTGGTGATGGAGATTCACCCCAGCCGCTATGAAAGCAAGCAGGTGATCCGCAAGATGGTGGATTGCATGTCGAAATCCGGCCTGACTTATGACCCGGTGATGAGCAACGGGCGCACGCTGGGCTTTATGCGGGTGGCGAAGGGGCGGAGGTGAGGCCGCCCCGAGGTCTGGTCAGCGCAAGAGGGCGTCCGCCAGACCGATGAAGGCGATCACGCGACCGGTGTCGGGGCTCATGCGGAAAATCTCGCGTCCGACCATGTAGTAAAGATAGCTGTCGTCGAGGCCGTAGCGGTCATAGTCGCGGATGATCTTGTAATCCCGGAGGATTTTGTCACCGTTCTTGTAGGCCGGATGATAGCCCGGATACTTCTTCTTGGCTTGCCCCGGCGGGATGCAGGGCGGGTTCTTTTTGGCCAGACCCGGCGGACAGTTCGCAACATAGGTGGGGTCCGCGTGTTTCGGGCCTTTGGTCTTGCCGTTCCCGTTGCCTGCGAAAGCAGGCGTCGCGGCAAGGGCCAATGCGGCGAGGGCCATCGGTAGCTTGGTTTTCACAGACATTTGGACGCTCCTTTTGTCGTTCATATAGGTGTTCAACGTCGAAGGAGTGTAGCGGGTTCCCATTGTTCTTTACCGATCTGCGATTTGTTGCCTATCAGGGCTTTTGGGTGAGCGGGAAGTCACTCAAAAGCGGTCAGGGCATGCCGACCCACAGCTGCTTTGAGGGGAACAGGTGCTCAACTGGCATCTGTCACACAAAAAAAACGGCGCTCCGGGTGGAGCGCCGTTTCAAAACCGTCGGGAAGACCCGGTGCGGTCTTATTCTTCGGTGGCTTCTTCTTCGCCCTCTTCGCCTTCACCTTCTTCGTTCTCCGAGGAACGCAGGCCCGAGGGGGCCGAGATGTTGGCAATCACGAAGTCGCGCTCGACGGTCGGCTTGGCGCCGTCGGGCAGGGTCACGTCCGAGATGTGGACGATGTCGCCGATGTCGAGACCTGCGAGGTCAACCGTGATGCTCTCGGGGATATCGCCCGCGGTCACGTTCAGTTCCACCTCGGGACGCACAACGGTCAGAACGCCGCCCTTCTTGATGCCCGGTGCCTGGTCTTCGTTGATGAAGTCCACGTGGATGAACAGGCTGATTTTCGAGGTGCGGCGCAGGCGCAGCAGGTCGATATGGGTCGGAAGGTCCTTGACGACGTCACGCTGAACGCTGCGGCAGATGACGCGCACGTCTTCCTGACCGTCGACTTTGAGGTTCCACAGGGTCGAAAGGAAGCGGCCTGCCTTCAGTTTCTTCAGAAGAACGTTGAAGGGGATCTGGATCGCTTGGGGATCAGCCTCGCCACCATAGACGACACCGGGAACGAAACCGTCGCGACGCGCTTGACGAGCGGCGCCCTTGCCTGTCCCCGTGCGTGCTTCGGCGTGAAGATCAGGAATCTGACCAGCCATGTTGTATACTCCAATAGATAGGGCAGGGTGCCTCCAAGGCTGTCACCCCGCGTGAAGCCGCGTCCTTAACGCGGATTCGTCCGGTTGCAAAGGGGGTTTTGTCGGGTTTGGGGCGGTTTTTCGCGCCCTATTCCTCTGAATAGGCGCGCAGCACGCCATCGGCCTGAAGAATCCGGTCATAGAGCGCGAAATCCTCGGGGCGGGCGGCGCGCAGTTTGGCTTCGACCTCAGGCGAGAGGGGGGCCGGGATTTCGGGAGAGACGTTCTTTTGCTTGGGCTCGATCTCGCGTTCGAACCGCTGTTCGAGGAAGTCGCGCAGGAGGCGCTGGCGTTCATAGGCAAAGAGGTGGTGGACTGGCAGGCCCTTGCCAGCCAGCGTCAGGAAGGAATGCTGGCTTCCGACACCGGCCGGTTTGGACGGTTTGTCGGAGATCACGTCGAGCACGTATTCGTCGAAACTGACCCCGCCATGGCAGTGTTTGTTGTCGCCCATGCGTTCGGGGCTGCGGTATTTGTACCAGGAGCGGATCACGTCGATGGGATCGCGCATCACCGCCATGCGTTCGGGTTTCAGCCCGTAAGTCTGGTCGAGAAAGGGCGCGAAACGCTTGTGGAACTTGCCCACGGTCATGTGTTTCGTGGCCTTGGTGAAGGCGATGTCGGCGGCGGGGCGCAAAGCGAGTTCATAGGCCGTGGTGCCGGTTTTCGGCACCGAGAGAAACGCAAGATTCTGTTTGAAAAAGACCAGCAATTGACCTGCCCCTGAAATGCCCGGCGCCACTATTGCGCGCCGGGCGGGGGGTGTCCAGTTACTGCTGCCAGCGGCCTTCGAAATCCTCGGGGATCAGGAGGATGTCGCGGGTCACTTCGTCGATGCGGCGGTGCCCGCAGAGCGCCATTGAGATGTCCATCTCGTTGTGGATCACGCGCAGGGCTTCTTCGACGCCCTTCTGTCCCATGGCGCCAAGACCGTAGACGAAGGCGCGCCCGATGAAGGTACCCTTGGCGCCCATCGCCATGGCCTTAAGGACGTCCTGTCCCGAGCGGATACCGCTGTCGAGATGCACTTCGATCTTGTCGCCCACCGCGTCGAGGATAGAGGGCAGGGCGCGGATCGAAGACAGGGCACCGTCAAGCTGGCGGCCACCGTGGTTGGAGACGACGATGGCGTCGGCGCCCACGGAGAGCGCCATTTTTGCGTCCTCGGCATCGAGAATGCCCTTGAGGATCACCTTGCCGCCCCATTCTTCCTTGAGCTTGCGCACCTTGTCCCAGTCGAGCGAATGGTCAAAGCTTTCCCGCGTCCATGCGCCGAGGTCAGCGGCGTCCGAGATGCCGTCCACATGGCCGACGATATTGCCGAAATTGCGCCGCTTGGCGCCCAGCATTTCGATACCCCAGGACCACTTGGTCATCAGGTTGGCGATGGTGGAGGGGGTCAGCTTGGGCGGGGCGGAGAGGCCGTTCTTGAGGTCCTTGTGGCGCTGGCCCAGAATTTGCAGGTCGAGCGTGATGACGAGGGCGGAACACTTGGCATCCTTGGCGCGCTGGATCAGGCGGCTGACATAGTCGGTGTCGCGCATGGTGTAGAGCTGGAACCAGAAAGGTTTGGTGGTGGCCTCGGCGACTTCTTCGATCGAGTTGATCGACATGGTCGAGAGGGTGAAGGGCACGCCGAACTCTTCGGCGGCGCGCGCCGCTTTGATCTCGCCATCGGCGCATTGCATGCCGGTGAGGCCCACGGGGGCGAGGGCGACGGGCATGGAGACGTCCTGGCCGATCATCTGGGTTGCCAGCGAGCGGTTGGTCATGTCCACCGCGACACGCTGTTTCAGGTAGATCTTGTCAAAATCCGAGGTGTTTTCGCGGAAGGTCTGTTCCGTCCAGCTGCCCGACTCGGCGTAGTCGTAGAACATGCGGGGCACACGGCGGTGATAGATGCGCTTGAGGTCTTCGATACAGGTTATGACGGGCATTTTGGTCCACTTTCCCTCATATTGGTAAAGGTTCTTTACCAATATCGGGATTTTGACGCAATGGGAATTTGGTCGCAGGGGGCGCTTTGGCCGCCTGCGGTGCGTTGTTTTACCGAAATCGGGCGGCTCAGATCGTGTCGACGGCCCCGGCGCCCGAGTAGACCTCGACGATATGTTTGTCGGCGGCACTGGCGAGAGCGGCGATTTCGCGGCGCTGGTCCTCGGAGAGGACGCCGCCCTCGGGCTGGGCCTTGATCGCGGCAAGGGCGTGGTCGCGGGCTTCGTCAAAGGCGGTGCGGCGGCCCGAGGCTTCGTAGTCGTCGCGGCCCATGCGTTGAAAGACGCGCGGGGTGAGCTGGTCGCGGCAGCCTGCGACGGTGTGGTTGCTGTCGAGGAAATGACCGCCCTGGGCGACGCGCATCATTTCGTCGAAGTTCAGCGCGTCGTCGGAAATGTCGGGCGTGCGAATGAAACGGCGCATCATCGCGCCGATTTCATTGTCGAGCACGGCTTGCACCGGGCTGAAGACGGTGGCGCATTCAAGTTGACCAATGCCACCGAGGATGTCGGCACCGGAAAGGGCAACCGTCTGCATCAACAGCGCGCGTTCGGCCATGGATTGATGATCGGCATCGGGCGTGTCCGAGCCGGAGCCGTAGGTGTGGGCCATGAGGCCATAGCTTTTGCAGATCTGGATCGAGAGCGAAGCGGCTTGCAGGGCCTCGACCGAGGATTGCAGCGCCGAGCCGGTGCGCATGTCGAGCGCGAACATCAGCGGCGTGGCGATGACCGGCAGGCCGGGCGAGAGCACATGCGCCATGGTCACCATGCCGACGATCTCGGCCACGGCCATGAGCGAGAGGGCGGCAGGCGAAAGCGGTGCGGTGCCGCCAGCAGAGGGCAGGGAGCAGGCATGGACCGGGACGCCGTATTTGCCGCAGGCGATGATGACCTCGGTGTCCATGTGTTTGAACTCGAGCGGCGAGAAGGAACAGGTGATGGTGCTGGTCGAGGGATGCGCGCGCAGCTGGTCTTCGCCCCCGGCGGCGATGGCGGCGATCTTCAAAAGGTAGTCGACATTTTCCTTCTGATAGGGCTGCATCCAGACATGTTTGTTGGTGTGGCTGGTTATGCGGGCATAGGAGTGGATATCGGCGGTGACTTCGGGGACGCCATGCACGAAGGGGTGGGCGATAAAGCCGACCTGATCCAGCGTGTCGGCCACGGCGGCGATTTCACCGGCGGCGGTGAGGTCCATGTTGCGATACGACGCGTCGCGCGGATCGACATAGCCATGACCGCCGGTGCCGGTGCGCAGGATGAAGCCCTTGTCGGGGCGGGGCACCTGCATGTCGCGGTCGCGGGTTTTGCCCGCGAGGGTGCAGGTTTTGGGCGTGGCGGCGAGCGCTTCGTGAACCAATGCGCGGGGCAGGCGGAAGCGGCCCGCCTCGCTGCCTTCGGTGGCCCCCGCTTTGCGCAGCGCGTCCTGCGCGGCGGGGTGCACGATCATCATGCCGTAATCTTCGAGCAGGGTCAGGACGCGCTGTTTCAGCGTGTCGATCCGGGTGGCATCGAGAAAGCCGAAACCGGCGCGCGGGGCGATGATGTGGTCGAGGGAAAAGGCGTCTGCGCTGGCGCGGCTGACGGGTGGGTTCTTGCGGCCGCGGCGTTTGCGGGGGGCGGTATTCTGTTCCATTTCGGGTCCTCCGGAGATGAAAAACGCGGAAATGGCACACACCGATTAAAGCTCACTGCCTGCCGACTTGAGCGACCAAAGCCTAGCAGGGGTGGGGAATGGATCAAGCGATTTGTGTGAGAGGAGACGGGCGCTGCCCGGCGGCATGCACAGCACGCCTTGGGTCCGGGCAAACGAGATTAGGCCGAATGCGCGCCGTCCGAGAGGGTTTTCACAAATTCCAGCACTTCGGAAACGGGCTTGCCCGCGCCGATCTGACCGACGATGGCCGAGCCAACCACGGCGCCGTCCGCGACAGAAGCAATGGCGCGGGATTTCTCGGGCGTGTTGATGCCAAAGCCGACGATGACGGGCAGGTCGGTGCTGGCCTTAATGCGGGCCACTTCGGGGCCGACATCGGTCGCTTCGGCTTCGGCCGAACCGGTGATGCCGGTGATCGAGACGTAATAGACAAAGCCGGACGTGTTCTGCAGCACCTTGGGCAGGCGGCGGTCATCGGTGGTCGGTGTGGCGAGGCGGATGAAGTTCATACCTGCGGCCTGTGCCGGAATGCAGAGCTCTTCGTCTTCTTCCGGGGGCAGGTCCACAACGATCAGACCGTCGATTCCCGCCGCCTTGGCGTCGGTCAGGAATTTGTCCACGCCGCGCGAATAGATCGGGTTGTAATAGCCCATGAGCACGATCGGGGTGGTGTCGTCGGTCTTGCGGAACTCGGTCGCGAGATCGAGCGTCTTTTGCAGGGTCATGCCGCCATCAAGCGCACGCTGACCAGCAAGCTGGATCGTGGGGCCGTCGGCCATCGGATCGGTGAAGGGAAGGCCCAGTTCGATTACGTCGACCCCGGCGCCGGGCAGACCTTTGACGATTTCCAGCGAGGTGTCATAGTCGGGATCCCCCGCCATCACATAGGCCACGAAAGCCTTTTTGCCAGCGGCCTGAAGCTCTGCGAATTTGGCGTCGATACGTGTCATCGGCGGGTCCTCGTCATTGATCCTGTCCCATGTGCCGCAAGCCACGGGGGAAATCAATCCCGCCTGCGCCGCTTGGGCCGAATTGCCGTTGAAAGGGCGGGTCGTGCGCGCTCAGAAACTGCGGTGATAGCGCAGCAGTAGAGAGTTGACGCCGGGATTGGTGGCAGAAATGCTGGCGTTGGATTTGTGCACGACGGCCAGCGACAGAGCGGAGCGGTCGTCGATCCTGTGGCCGATGCCGAGCAGGCTGCGGAATTCGAGCTTGTGCCCGAGGTCATTGAAGGGATTGCCCTTGAAATAGGCGCCGGGCATCAGGCTGCCTTCGACAAACCAGCTTTCGTCAAAACCATAAGTGGCCACCAGCCCGCCGCCAAAGAAGAAATCGTCTTCGGTATCGTAAGAGAGCATGGCGCCCCAGCCGAGGCTGAGGCGATTCCGTTCGAGAAAGGGGCGGTGATGGTATTCGACTTCCATCAGGGCCGCATCTGCGGCGGTACTGTCGAGAAAATCCGAATACCCGAGGCCCAGAACAATTTCCTGTGCGCTGACCTGCGTCGCCAGAAGCAGGCCCGTCAGAACGAAAGCATGTCTTTTCACCGATGATCTGCCCCATGCTCAGAACCAAGTTATCTTTTGAATATTAGTGCGTTCTGAGACATCGACAAGGGGGGCTCTATTGCGGCATGGTTTCGTCTTCCGGGTAGACGCCGATCATCCAGTTCGTCCCGAACTTGTCGCGCAACATGCCGAAGGCGGGAGCATAGAAGGTGGGGCCGTAGGGCATGATGATCTCTGCGCCGTCGGACAGTTTGTCGAAAATGGCCTGACCAACCGCAACAGAGGGAACCGGGTGGTTGATTGACACGGAGTCCTGGGCCGGGACGGGGGTGCCGGGCATGCCGTCTGCGGCCATCAGGCATTGGTCGCCAAGCATGATATGCGCATGCATCACCCGGTCGGACGCGGGCAGGCCCTCGTCTGCGGGGGCGTCGCTGTAGCGCATGATCTGGATTTCGGTGGCTTGGAATACATCGGCGTAAAAGTTCATGGCGGCTTCGGCGGTGCCATCAAAAGTAAGGTAGGGAATAAATGTCATTTGGGGTCCTCCATGGGGGGCAGGCTAACACGTGGCTTGCGCCGCCCCCAAACACTGCATATTAGCACCACGAGATTGTGACAGGAGGCCGACATGGGTTTCAAAATGGGGATCGTGGGGCTGCCCAACGTGGGCAAGTCGACACTGTTCAACGCACTGACCAAGACGGCCGCGGCGCAGGCTGCGAATTTTCCGTTCTGCACGATTGAGCCGAACGTGGGCGAGGTCGGCGTTCCAGACGCACGGCTGGACAGGCTGGCGGCCATCGCCGGGTCCAAGCAGATCATCCCGACACGCATGACGTTCGTGGACATCGCCGGTCTGGTCAAAGGGGCGAGCAAAGGCGAGGGGCTGGGCAACCAGTTTCTGGCCAATATCCGTGAAGTGGATGCGATTGCCCATGTGCTGCGCTGTTTCGAAGACGGTGATGTGACCCATGTCGAGGGTCGGGTGAATCCCGTCGAGGACGCCGAGACCATCGAAACCGAACTGATGCTGGCTGATCTCGAGTCAATCGAGAAACGCCGCGCCAACCTCGTGCGCAAGCTCAAGGGCAACGACAAGGAAGCCCAGCAGCAGGACCGTCTTCTGGCCGCCGCGCAGGCGGTGCTGGAAAATGGCCAGCCAGCCCGCGTGGTCGAGGTGGACGCGGAAGACGCCAAGGCGTGGAAGATGTTGCAGCTTCTGACCACCAAGCCGGTGCTTTACGTGTGCAACGTGGGCGAAGCCGAGGCGGCCGACGGCAATGAGCATTCGGCCAAGGTGGCGGAAATGGCCGCATCGCAGGGCAACAGCCACGTGATCATCTCGGCCCAGATCGAGGAAGAGATCAGCCAGCTTGAAGACGACGAAGCCGCCATGTTCCTTGAGGAAATGGGGCTGGAGGAGGCCGGGCTCGACCGGTTGATCCGCGCGGGCTATGACCTGCTGCATCTCGAAACCTATTTTACTGTCGGCCCCAAGGAGGCGCGCGCCTGGACCATCCGCAAGGGCATGCTGGCGCCGCAGGCAGCAGGTGTGATCCACGGGGATTTCGAAAAGGGCTTCATCCGCGCCGAGACCATTGCTTATGACGACTTCATCGCCTGCAACGGCGAACAGGGGGCCAAGGAAGCAGGCAAGATGCGCGCCGAGGGCAAGACCTATGAGGTCAAGGACGGGGATGTCATGCATTTCCTGTTCAATACGTAAGCAGGATCAAAACCTGTTTGGAAGGGCGCTGATCGGGCCCGCCACTTTGCGGTACATTGTGTATGTGAGAACCTTGAGGGCTCGACGCCGAAACTGCGGCTTTGAGCCCATACTAGAAGTGCTCCAAAAAAATGCAGATGTAGTCACGCGACCGACCAAAGCCACAAGTTGCATCTCAGAAAGAAAAGCAGCCATTCGTTTGTAGCGTGGCGAGTTCTTTGGCATCGACGTTCGAATTGGAGACACGCCAGCTGTGCACGTTAATTTGGCCAGACAGGTGCGCTCCGGATATCTCCGGCCAACCTGTTAGCGATTCTGCAGCGGATCCGTTGGGAAAACTGTTTTCTCAACTTTGGCCGGTGTCACGGTAGTGAGAACCCTTTGCCTTTTAGGCGCTCGACGATGAGCCTTGCGCCGGAAAGGTTGAAATGACCGTAATCCCAAACTAGCGGTATTCCCGAGGGAGAAAAAACCGTACATTTATCATTTGGGCAGACAGCCTCGATCATGGAATAATACTCAACTGGCAAGTTGGACAACTGCCGCGCCATTTGTTGGTCTAGATCCCGGATTTCCGGCAATTTTGACATGAAGGCCTGGACATCTGAGCTCCGCCTCGGAAGGTAATTCGCCATCAAAAGTTCAGGTAACGGGTGATCATATTCAACTGTTTGCCCCAGAACGATCAAGCGATCTGTATGAGTGCCCAACAGATCAACCGTTTTGCCAATGTTTTGATGCTCACCGTTCCGCCAACGCGCAGACAAAATGATCGCGTCGAACCTGTGATCTGGAAGAACGTCATCAAAGAACGAATTATACATCGCAACGCATTGTTGTTTGCCAGCGGACTGAACCACGGGCCTGCATCCTGACCGCGTGATTGTGCTTATCTTGACTGCTGGGAATGCGTCTTGAATGGCCCTTAGTAAATGATTTGCATGGCTGTCACCCATTAAAAGAGCATGAAACTCATTTTCAGATGGTGGCGCACATTCTAAATTCTGTTCAATAAGAGCGCGGAAATCGCAAAAAGCTCGTTTTGGCTCATGCATTTCATGCGACATTTTCGCCGATAGTTCCTGCCCAGCGATGTCCAAGCGATTGGGCGCGCCGCCCGTCATCACAAATGTCCATGATATTGATGCCGCCACGCAGACTATAACAAACGACGCAGCAAGAGTTCTTTTATCGGAAATACGATTGCGCCTGAATGGCTCTTCGACAAAGCGCCAACTCAAGTGTGCTGCGCCCCATGCAAAAAGAAAAAGCGCAATGCTTTCTGGAATGGTGAGAGATGTGGATAAGTTCCATGTCAGGTACATGACCATCGGTGGCCAATGCCATAAGTAAAGAGAATAAGAAATTCTCCCAAAATAGCGTAGTGGCGCCAGGCCAAAGAAACTGGCGATGCGCGTCTTACGCTCTGTCGGCCAAATCAACAAAGCAGTCCCAACCGCAGGCAACAGCGCGGACAAACCGGGATATGTCGCATTCGGTTCGATAAGGAAGATGGCGGCTAAAAGAAGCAAAAGGCCAACCAGCTTTATGGATTCAGATTGGCCTTTGCCCTCAAGGTTGGGGAGAAAAACAAGAAGTCCGCCCATCGCCAACTGCCAAGCTCTGGTCGGTAGCATGAAAAAAGAGAAGGTGGAAAAATCTGCACTGAGAAGGAATATTGAGACAAAGCTGGCGGCGATCAGGACGAAAATTGCGAATAACGCCCGCCCCGTTCGCAACCCAAAAGTGCGCGACATGAAAAGGAGCGCTATGGGCCACAGCAAATAGAATTGCTCTTCGACACCAAGAGACCATGTATGCAACAGCGGTTGAGTGTGCGCTTCTGGAGAGAAGTACCCGGACGCCCCCCAGAAGTATATGTTTGATGCACCAACCAATGAAAATGTAGCCTGCTGCCCAAGTAGAATGAGCGCTTCAGGTGAAAGCAAAACAGCACCGGCCGCCAAAGTCAGGAGGACCATAACCAATAGGGCTGGAATAATTCGCCGGGCCCTTCTGGAGTAGAAGTTCATGAAGCTGAACTCATTCAGCTCAATATCACGTACGATCAGCCCAGTTATCAAGAATCCGCTGATCACAAAGAAGACATCGACCCCTACAAATCCTGCCGTCTTACCATTGCTGTAGTGAAACAGAACCACAGCGAAGACAGCCAGAGCCCTAAGACCTTCGACATCTGGTCGAAAAACAGCGTCAAAAGGTGCGCGTCTTTCTATCATTCTATTGCTGTACTTCAAAACCAGCGCTTTTCTGAAACCTCGGATATCTGATAACCCGACCAGTCAATCTATAGTCCTGTGATAGTTGAAACTAGGGTATCTGTCCACATGCGGCAGACTATTTTGCAAGAGGCATTTGGGACGTCCGCTTGGAGAGTGTTTCATCAATGGATGGGCGCCAATCTTTCTGGCAAACTGCGAGCAAGTTGTTGGTCATCAAGGTTTTTTCCAGGTGAGCGAGATAATCTACCGCTTTTGAACTGATGTGCTGCGGGGCTGCCGCCCGCATCGTTTCACGATGGAGTCCTAAATCGCTGATCAGCGTATTTGCATCTGGCAGGTTTGTCCGGCACGACCGAAATCCTTCGCCGACAGCTCCCGAAGATATCTTCGGGAGCTGCTTCTCGACATGGCATCATGCCTTCACTGCGTTCGGCCCGAAGCCGCACCATTTATCGCAAAGGGCTGGTGAACGGGCGCCCTTTCTTGTTGGAAAATGCCACAGTTCCGCGCCGTTCTGGACGCTTGTGGCGGGCGGGGTGTTGAAATCTCGTCAGGAAAAAGGGCAGAACCGTTGAAAGAAAATCACGCGCCCTGACGCGCGGGTCCGGGGGGATGGACAGCCGTGAGCACGGTTCTATTGATCGAACAGACACTGAACGGGTTGCAATTCGGGGTCATGCTGTTCCTGATGGCGGCGGGGTTGACGCTTATTTTCGGGGTCATGGGGCTGATCAATCTCGCGCATGGGTCGCTTTACATGGTGGGGGCCTTTGCCGCTGCGGGCGTGGCGGCGGCGACGGGATCGTTCCTGTTGGCATTGATCGCCAGCCTTGTCGCGGCGGCGATTGCCGGGGTGATTGTCGAAATGACGGTGATCCGGCGGCTTTATGACCGGGATCATCTGGATCAGGTGCTGGCGACCTTTGCGCTGATCCTGATTTTTTCGGAAGGCACGCGGTGGGTGTTCGGCTCGTTTCCCTTGTTCCTTGATAAACCGGCGTGGCTCTCGGGCACGGTGATGCTGCCCTTCGGGATCGAGTATTCGCTGTATCGGCTGACGATCATTCTGGTCGGGCTGGCAGTGGCGGCGGGTCTGTTCTGGATGATCGCGCGTACGCGGATCGGCATTCAAATCCGGGCCGGGGAGAATGACCGCGAGATGATCGGCGCGCTGGGCGTGAATATCTCGCGGCTTTATACGCTGGTCTTCGCGCTGGGCGCGGCGCTTGCCGGGTTTGCCGGGGCGTTGATCGGGGCGATCCAGTCGGTGCAGGTGGGCATGGGTGAACCGGTGCTGATCCTTGCATTCGTGGTGATCGTGATCGGCGGGATCGGGTCGATCAAGGGGGCCTTGGTGGGGGCTGTGCTTGTGGGTTTGACCGACACGCTGGGGCGGCTTTTGCTGCCGCAGCTTTTTGGCCTGTTCATGGACCCGTCGGCGGCGACCACGGTGGGCGCTTCGCTGGCGTCGATGGCGATTTATGTCCTGATGGCGGGGGTGTTGCTGTTCAAGCCGTCCGGCCTGTTCGGAGGGGCATGAGATGCGACGCGAAACGATGCTCAACGCCACCCTGATGCTGATCCTGCTGGGCTTTCCGCTTTGGGCATGGTCGGTGGACGAACCGTTCCTGATCACGCTGAGCACACGGGCAGTGATCTTTGCCATTGCCGGGGTGGGGCTGAATTTTGCGCTGGGGATCGGCGGGCTGGTGAGCCTTGGCCATGCCGCGTTTTTCGGGATTGGCGGTTATGCGATGGGCATCCTGGCCTATCACGCGCAGACCTACACGGCGCTGGCAGAGTGGCCGGTGCTGATCGAGGGCACCAAGTCGATGCCGGTGATCTGGATCGTGGCGATCGTGGCCTCGGCGTTGGTGGCGCTGGGGATGGGAGCATTGTCGCTGCGCACGACCGGCGTCTATTTCATCATGATCACCCTGGCTTTTGCGCAGATGTTTTTCTACTTCACGATCAGCTGGCCGACCTATGGCGGCGAAGACGGGTTGTCGATCTATGTGCGCAACGGGTTTCCCGGGCTCAATACGATGGACCCGATCCAGTTTTACGCGATCTGTTATGCTTGGCTGGTAGTCGTGCTGTTCCTTGTGCACCGCGCGGCCAAAGCGCCGTTTGGCCTGATGCTGAGCGCGGCGCGTCAGAACGGGGCGCGGGTGCAGGCGGTGGGGCAGGTGCCGTATCGTCTCTACCTTGTGGCCTTCACGATTTCCGGGGCGATTACCGGGCTGGCCGGGGCGCTGTTTGCCGATCTCAACCGCTTTGTCAGCCCGACCATGTTCAGTTGGCAGACCAGCGGCGAAATCATGGTGTTCGTGATCCTTGGCGGGGTGGGGCGCATCTTTGGCCCCGTCGCCGGGGCGGCTCTGTTTATCCTGCTGGAACACGTGCTTGGGGGCTTGAGCGAATATTGGCATGTCTATCTCGGCGCGATCCTTCTTGGGGTGGTTCTGTTTGCGCGGGGCGGTCTTTTCGGGCTGATCGCGGGCCGGGAGGTGGCGCATGACTGAGCCGATTCTGAAGGTCGAAGGCATCAGCAAGGCGTTTGGGGCATTGCAGGCGAGCAAGGGCATCACGCTTGATTTGCGACAAGGCGAGATTCATGCGCTGATCGGTCCAAACGGGGCCGGGAAATCGACGCTGATCCAGCAGATCACCGGCGGGTTGGCGCCGGATGCTGGGCGGGTGGTGTTTGGCGGCCAGGATGTTACCACGTACAGCACCGCGGCGCGGGCGCGGCTGGGCATGGCGCGGACCTTTCAGATTTCATCGCTGGCGATGGAATACACGGTGTTGCAGAACGTGGTGCTGGGCGCGCTGGGCGCCCGCGGCGGCGTGTTCCGGTTCTTCCGCCCGGTGATGAAGGACAAGGCGTTGCTTGCAGTGGCGCGCGATGCGCTCGCGCAGGTCGGGCTGGAGGAGTTCGAGCGGTTCCGCACCTCGGAACTCAGCCATGGGCAGCGTCGTCAGCTTGAGGTGGCCGTGGCGCTGACCCTGAAACCGCGCGCGTTCTTGATGGATGAGCCCATGGCGGGGCTTGGGGCGGAAGGCACGCAACGCCTGATGGGGTTTCTGGACGGGTTGCGCGCGCAGGCGCCGATCCTGCTGGTCGAACATGACATGGATGCGGTTTTCGCGCTTGCGGACCGGATCAGTGTGCTGGTTTACGGCGAGATCATCGCCACCGGCACGGTCGAGGATATCCGGGCGAACCCCCTGGTGCGCAGCGCCTATCTTGGCGAAGAGGACGCGGAGGGCGTGGCATGAGCCTGTTGAAGCTATCGCATGTGTCGGCCTTTTACGGTGCCAGTCAGGCCCTGTTCGATGTGCATCTGAGCATTGAAAAGGGGCAGGTCGTGGCGCTCATGGGGCGCAACGGGATGGGCAAATCGACCACGGTCAAGGTGATCTCGCGCCTGCTGCGCCATCGCGGCGGGACTGTGATGTTTGACGGGCAGGATATGGCGCGTGTGCCGTCTTATCGGGCAGCGCGGGCCGGGATTGGCCTTGTCCCCGAGGGGCGGCGGTGTTTTTCGAACCTGACGGTGCATGAAAACCTGATCGCGGCGGCGCGGCCCGGGGCGTGGGATTTCAAGGCTGTCGCAGGGTTGTTCCCGCGCCTTGAAGAACGGCGGGATCAGGTGGCGGCGTCCCTGTCGGGCGGAGAGCAGCAGATGCTGGCGATCGGACGGGCGCTGATGACCAACCCGCAGCTTCTGGTGCTGGATGAGGCGACCGAGGGGCTTGCCCCCGTGGTTCGGCAGGAAATCTGGGCGGCGATTGCGCGGCTCAAGGCGGAAACCGGGATGGCGATCCTTGTGATCGACAAGTCCATTCGCGAACTGTCACGGGTCGCGGATCACGCGGTGATCCTTGAAAAAGGCGTGTCGGTCTGGGAGGGCGCGTTTTCGGCGCTGAGCCCGGAGATCACGGACAGATACCTCGGCGTCTGAAGTGGGACGCGAATTATTACTGTCCGAGTGAGTCAAGCTGCATGGCTTCGAGCGTGTGCGTCAGGCCATTGTGGATGTGGGTTTCCAGAAGCTGCGTGGCTTTGTCGGGGTCGCGGGCAAGGGCCGCGTCGAGCATTGCCTTGTGTTCGGCCGCCGCGACTTCGCCCCGAAAGGTCAGAACAAGGAGCTGGTAGCGCAGGTACCTGTCATAAATCTTGGAATGCAGGGACAGAAGGTTCGGGGCGTTACAGGCCCGGATCAGCGCGAGATGGAATTCCCAGTCATAACGCTTCCAGGATTCCTTTTCGCTCTCGTCTCCGCTTTGCATCATGAGTTCCATGCGGTGCAGCTTGTGATGGGCCGCGACAAGGTCGCCTTCCCATTCCGTGTCACCATTCTCGATGGATTGCCGGAGCGCGTGACATTCAAGCAGGGCGCGAAGGCTTGCGATTTCGAGCAGGTCTTCCTTGGAGACGGGGGTCACGAAGAAACCACGCTGTTCCTCGGCGGCGACAAAGCCGTCACTTGCCAGCCGGTTGAGCGTTTCGCGCAAGGTCGACACGCTCGCGCTGTAGCGCGCTTTGAGCGCATCCAGTTTCAGCTTCGAACCGGGGGCCAGCGTGCCGAATATGATGTCGCGCTTGATGCGTTCATAGGTTGATGAGCCTACCGTGTGCGGTTGCTTGGCCATGCGGAGCGCCCTGATTATTCAAGAATTTCATATGACGTAACATTTCCTGACAGCATCTACAATTCTCCAAAATATCACCTGTTTTAAAAAATATATGATATTATTGATTTGGTCGACTGAAATCGTTAGTCTCCTGTCCAACAAGAGATCGAATCCCATCAGCGGGGATGTATTTGATCCGACTTTGGGAGGTGGCCAATGGTGTCATCCAGAGATAGCGGGACGGTGGGAAAGGCGGGCTCTGGCCTGCGTCTTGCCATTGCGGGCATCGGTCTCGTGGGGCAGCGCCATGCCGACGCGCTTGATCATGTGGCAGGGGCAACGCTATGCGCGATTGTCGACCCGAGCGACATGGGAAAGGCCGAGGCCGCGGCCCGGAACGTGCCATGGTATGGTGAACTCGAAAGCATGATCCGGGCCGAGGCGCCGGACGGAATCATCCTGTCCACGCCAACCAAGCTTCACGTGGCGCAGGGGCTGGCCTGTGTCGAGTCGGGTGTGCCGGTGTTGATCGAAAAGCCGCTGGCCGATGACATTGACGCGGCGCGCGTGCTGATCGACCGTGCCGAGAAGGCAGGTGTGGCAATTCTCGTGGGGCATCATCGCCGCCACAACCCGATCATTCGCAAGGCGCTTGAATTGATCCGCGAAGGCCATGTCGGCACGGTGCGCGCCGTGCAGGCGACCTGCTGGTTCTACAAGCCGGATGGCTATTTCGACGTGGCGCCGTGGCGCAAGAAGACGGGGGCGGGGCCGATTTCCGTCAATCTCGTGCATGATATCGACCTGCTGCGCCACCTGTGCGGCGAGGTCGTGAGCGTTCAAGCGCAGGCCGCCCCGTCAGCGCGCGGATTCGAGAACGAGGATGTCGGGGTTGCCTTGCTCAGGTTCGAGAGCGGGGCGCTTGGCACGATTACCGTATCCGACAGTATCGTGTCGCCCTGGAGCTGGGAGATGACGTCGCAGGAGTACCCGGTGTATCCCGCAACATCCCAGAGCGCCTACCAGATTGGCGGCAGTCACGGTTCGCTTTCCATTCCCGACCTGACACTGTGGTCGCATGGCGCGCAGCGCGATTGGTGGTCGCCGATTTCGGCAACCTCCATGCCGCGTGGGGCATCCGACCCGCTGATCAACCAGATGGCGCATTTCGTGGCGGTTATCGAGGGGCGCGAGGCGCCGGTCGTGTCCGGGCGGGAAGGGCTGCGCAGCTTGGCCGTTGTCGGCGCCATTCAGGACGCAGCCCGCACACGGGAAACGATCCATCTTGTTTCGGAGGCCGTGGAGGCGGCCAGGACGGGGGCGGAGGGGCTCCGCGACCGTAAAGGACACTTTGAAAACCCGGTGCAGTAAGACGCCGGAAATCATCATCTTGGGAGGAAAACAGATGATTACCAAATTCACCCGCCGCGCTGCGCTGGCATCATTCGCGGCCCTCGGCCTTGCCGCTGGGGTCGCTGGTTCGGCCCATGCCGCAGGCGACAAGGTCACGATCACGATGGCAACATCCGGTTCGGAGACGGACCAGCGTTCGGTTGCGCTTGCCCAGGTGTTTGCGCCCATGGTTTCAGGTTTTGCCGAGTACAAGCCGGCCTACAACGGAACGATGTTCGCGCAGGGTGCAGAGCTTGAGGCGATTGCGCGGGGCAACCTGACGATGTCGATCACCTCGGCGCAGGAACTGGCGCAGTTCTTCCCCGAGTTCTCGATTTTTGCCACCGGGTACGTGCATCAGGATGCGGCACACCAGGTGCGCGTGTTCAACGACCCGCTGATGGATCCCTTCAAGAAGACGGTGGAAGAGGAACTTGGGGTCAAGCTTCTGTCGGTGATGTATCTGGGGCGCCGCCACGTGAACCTGCGCTTCACGCGGGCCGAAAAGGACATTCAGACCCCGGCCGATCTCGCCGGTGTCAACCTGCGCATGCCGGGCACGGAAGCGTGGCAGTTCCTTGGCAAGGCGCTTGGCGCGTCGCCGACACCGCTGGCGTTCACCGAGGTCTATACCGCTTTGTCGACCGGCGCCGTCGATGGCCAGGACAACCCGCTGCCCACCGTCGTGGACAAGAAATTCTACGAAGTGACCAAGCAGATTGCCCTGACATCCCACCTTGTCGACCTGAACTATATCGCGTTCTCGAAAGAGACCTGGGATTCGCTGACATCCGAGCAACAACTCGTGGTGCAACGCGCGGCGGATGCGGCGGCGTCTTACGGGCGCCTCAAGCAACTGGATCAGGAAAACAGCCTGGCCGAGTTCATCCGCAGTCAGGGCGTGGAAATCTACACGCCGGATCTTGCGGCCTTCCGGACCCATGTCCAGTCCCAGTATGTTGGTTCTGAAGCTGCGGCGAGCTGGCCCGAAGGGGTTCTGGATCGCATCAACGCGCTCGGTAACTGATAAACCGGCACGGGAGGGCCATGTCATGAACGCTGTTTTTAACAGGCTCTCCCGTGTTGCAGAATTCATCGCCGCCATGGCATTGGCGGCGGTGTTCGCCACGTTCCTCATCCAGATTTTCAGCCGCTACGCTGCAAAAATCGCCTGGCTCATGCCCATTCCGCCAATCTCGGACTGGATGGCGTCTCTTGAGCCGATCGGCTGGACGGTGAACCTCATTTCACTGCTCTGGGTCTGGATCATTTTCTTCGGCTGCGCCTTCATCGTGAAGGAACGGGATCACGTCACGTTCGACGTTCTCTACCTTGCCGCGCCGAGTGGCGTTCGCCGGGTGCTGGCCTTTGTGTCGGCGCTCGCTCTGATTGCTGCCATGCTCTATTCCTTTCCGGCCACGTGGGATGCGATCTTTGGCAACCGATTGATGGATCTCAAGAAAATCCCAACTTTGCGGATGCCGTTCACGGGTGAAAAGATCGCGATCAAGTGGCTCTTTGGGGCCTATATCCTTCTCATGATCGCGACGATCCTACGCTATCTGTGGCGGCTTTATTGGCTGGTTCGGCACGGACCGCCGAAAACCGAGTTGGAGGAACTGGTTTCGGATGACGCCCAAACGGGGGACACACCATGAGCCAAGAGTTGCTTTTTGGCCTCATCGCCCTCTTTGGAATGGCGGCGGTCGGCACACCGGTGGCCTTTGCCATCCTTGTCGGGGTCATTGTCTATCTCGGTATGGCAGGGCAGGACCTTGCCATCGCAGGTCAGACGATGGTGCAGCGCCTGTTCGACGGGTTTCTGCTTTTGGCGGTGCCGTTGTTCATCGTCTCTGCCAATATCATGAATGCCGGATCGATTTCCGATCGGTTGCTGAATTTCTGTATCGCAGTTGTCGGGCGGTTCCGTGGGGGCATGGGGCACGTGAACGTGGTTGCGTCACTCATCTTTTCGGGCATGTCCGGATCGGCCGTGGCCGACGCGGCGGGGATCGGCAAGATCATCATCGAGATGATGGTCAAGAGCGGCAAGTACACGCGCGGCTATGCGGCGGCCATCACGGCGGCCACGGCCACGATCGGCCCGATCATCCCGCCCTCTATTCCGATGGTGATCTATGCGCTGGTCTCCGGGGCGTCGATCAAGGACCTGTTCCTTGGCGGTATCGTTCCGGGCCTGCTGATGGGGCTGGTTCTGATGGGGTTGAACGTCCTGATCTCGCATCGCCGCGATTTCGGACGCGAGGACCCGGTGCCGCTGCGTGCCCTGCCGCGGCTGACCGTGCAGGCGACGCCGGCCCTGCTGATGCCGTTCATCCTGCTTTTCTGTCTTTATAGCGGCATCACCACGCCCACCGAGGCGGCGGCCATTGCCGCGCTTTATGCGCTGGTGATCGCGGCGGGCCTTTATCGCGCGATCAAGGTGAGCACGCTTTATCGCGTTTTCGTGGACAGCGCCCGCGCGTCGGCGTCGGTCGGGCTGGTGATCGGGGCGTCGATGATCCTGACCTATGTCGTGGTTCAGGAAAACATTCCGCAAACGCTTTCGAACGTTCTGGACGGGGCGGACATTCATCCGCTGGTGTTCCTGCTGCTGATCAATGTGCTGGTGTTGCTGCTGGGCTGCATCCTTGATGCGACCGTGATCATTCTCGTGATCGTGCCGCTGTTCATTCCGACCTGTGAAGCGCTTGGGATTGACCTTGTGCATTTCGGGGTGCTGATCGTGGTCAACTCGATGATCGGACTGATCACGCCGCCCTATGGAATATTGCTGTTCGTCATCAACGCGGTCACGGGCATTCCGCTCCGGGAGATCATCGGTGAAATCTGGGCCTTCCTGGGAGTTCTGCTGCTGGCGCTTCTGGCGATGATCCTGATCCCGGATATCGTTTTGTGGCTGCCGCGCCTGTTCGGCTACCAAGGATAGCGGACATGTCATCACAGATCAAAGCGGGGCTTGTCGGGCATGGGATTGCAGGGTCGCTGACCCCCTTGCTGCACGAGGCCGAGGGGCGCGCGCTGGAGCTGAACTATCGCTATCTGCGCATTGACACGGTGCTGGCCGAACATGCGGGGCGGTCTTTGCGAGACCTGATCTCGATGCTGGAGGACCAGGGGTTTTGCGGGGTGAATGTCACCCATCCCTACAAAGGGGAGGCGGCTGCATTGGCAGACGAGGTTTCGCCCATCGTTGCAGACCTTGGTGCGGCCAACACCGTTGTTTTTAAAGACGGAAAACGCGTCGCGCATAACACGGATTACATCGGGTTTCGGTCCGCCCTGCAGGAGGCGAAGGGGCTGGGCGCGATCGGGTCGATGCTGTTGCTGGGGGCAGGGGGCGCGGGCAGCGCGGTTGCGCTGGCGCTGTTGGATCAGGGCTGCGATCACCTGACGATCTGTGACCCCGCGCCGGGAGCGGCGGAACGTCTGGCGCACAGGCTCGGGGGGCTGAGGCCAGCGCGGCGGGTCGAGGCGGTGACGGGACTGGCGCAGCTCGACGCGCAGCTGCTGGATGGTGCGGTGAACGCGACCCCGCTGGGAATGGAGGGACATCCGGGCATAGCGATGGACCCGGCCATTCTGGCGGCGCGGACATGGGTGGGGGATATCGTCTATTTCCCGCTTGAAACCGAATTGTTGAAGCGCGCGCGTGCGCGTCGCCTGAACACGTTGCACGGGGGGCGGATGGCGGTGTTTCAGGCCGTTTCAGCCTTTCACCTGTTGACCGGCCACAGGGCCGATGCGGATCGAATGAGCGCGCAGTTCCAGAACCTTGTCTCGACCGGTTCACCGCCCGTGAGGGCCAGCGGACCTGCCTGAGGGAGCGACCATGAAGAAGTCTATCGCCACGGTGTCGATCTCTGGCACGCTCCGGGAAAAGCTGGAGGCGATTGCCGCCGCCGGTTATGACGGGATCGAGATTTTCGAGCAGGATTTCATCGCCGATGACGGCAGTCCCGCCGATGTCGGGCGGCTGGTGCGGGATCATGGGCTTGAGATCACCCTGTTCCAACCCTTCCGGGATTTCGAAACCTTGCCGGAGCCGGCCCGGTCCAAGGCATTCGACCGTGCCGAACGCAAGTTCGACGTGATGCAGGAGCTTGGCACCGATCTCGTGCTGGTGTGTTCTTCGGTCCATCCTGCGGCGCTTGGCGGTATCAACCGGGCAGCGGACGATTTTCACGCGCTTGGGGAGCGCGCGGCCCAACGGGGGCTGCGGGTGGGCTATGAGGCGCTGGCCTGGGGGCGCCATATCAATGACCATCGGGACGCCTGGGAGGTGGTACGCCGCGCCGACCATCCGAATGTCGGCCTGATCCTGGACAGTTTTCACACGTTGGGACGCAAGCTGGACCCGGACAGTATCCGATCCATTCCCGGCGACAGGATTTTCTTCGTACAACTGGCGGATGCGCCGCTGATCGAGATGGACCTGCTTTATTGGTCGCGCCATTTCAGGAATATGCCCGGCGAGGGTGATCTTGACGTGACCCGGTTCATGCGGGCGGTGATGGCGACGGGCTATGGCGGGCCGATCAGCCTGGAGATTTTCAACGACCAGTTTCGCGGGGGCAATCCGCGCTCGGTTGCCAAGGACGGGTATCGGTCGCTCGTGGCGCTCATGGATGACGTTGTCCGCACGGAGCCGATGCCGGGGCTCTCGGAGGCGGGTATTCCGCCGCGCGTTCCCGCCGAAGGGGTGGCTTTTGTCGAACTGGCCTCGCGCGGCTCCGAGGCGGAAGCGCTGGCCGGGGACCTTGACGCAATGGGGTTCGAGAAGGTCGGTCAGCATCGGAGCAAATCCGTCGCGCTGTGGCAGCAGGGGGATATTCGCATCGTCGTCAACGAGGAAACGACAGGCTATGCCGCCGCAAGCTGGAACGCGCGCGGAACCAGCGTGTGCGATATCGGGCTGACGGTCTCGGATGCGCAGGCGGTGGTGACGCGGGCCACGGCGCTGGGGGCGGAGCTGTTCGAACAACCCATCAGCGAGGGGGAGCTTGCGATACCGGCTGTGCGCGGACTGAGCGGGTCGGTGCTTCATTTCCTCGATGGCAGTTCAGATCTCTCGCAAGTGTGGCGGACGGAGTTCGATGCACCGGAAGATGCGCCTGCCGGCGCGGGGCTGACCCGCATCGACCACATAGCGCAGACCATGAGCTACGAGGACATGCTGAGCTGGTCGCTGTTCTACACGACCCTGTTCGAGATGAAGAAGGCCCCAATGGTCGACGTCATCGACCCGGACGGGCTTGTGCGCAGCCAGGCGGTGGAATCGGGGAACGGGGCGGTCAAGATCACGCTGAACGGGGCGGATACCCACCGAACGCTCGCGGGCGCTTTTCTTGCGGATACGTTCGGGGCGGCGGTACAGCATATCGCCTTTGCCACAGATGACATTTTCGCGACGCTGGAACGGTTGTCCGCGCGCGGATTCGCGACCCTGCCCATTTCGCCGAACTACTATGACGACCTTGCTGCCCGGTTCGATCTTGCCGACGGGCTAATCGGGCGCATGAAACGGGCGGGGGTGCTCTATGACGAGGAAAATGGCGCGCCCTTTTTCCAGAGCTATTCGCGCAGCTTCAGTGGTGGATTGTTCGTTGAGATCGTTCAGCGGTCGAAGGGGTATTCGGGCTATGGCGCCCCCAACGCTCCGTTCAGGATCGCCAGCCAGAAACGCCTGTCCCGCGGGAAGGCCATGCCGAAGAGGTAGTAGACCTCTCGGCCGGGCGATTGGTTGAAAAGGGCGTTTAAGAGGCGCCATGCGAAGAAGCGGAACTGCCGAAAGAAATCCGGTTTGAGACCGCGCGACCTATTGAGTTGAGGGACCGTACCTGAATTCGAGCGATTGCAGACGGACACCGCTCCGGCCGCTCTGGCGACCTGCTGCTTGTACCGCTGGTCTAGGAGAAGGTGGCCGGGTGGGAGGAATCCTTGCGCCCCGATGATCGTTCTAGCCTTATCCTAGCCGCCGGAGAAACTGGGGCAGTTCGGTTGAAATGGCTGGCGCACCAGAAGAGCGAAGCGAAGGCAATTGGCTTGGGTTGGCGCGAGGAGCGGAATGGAGCGGACCCTGGGACAAGGTGCTTTCCAGCCCTTCTTGGGCGTAGATCATGCCCACTGGCAACGCTTCGCAGCCGGCCGCCCGGCATTTCGGTCAATGCTACCGAAAAGTGGGACGTTGCCACCCTTGAAAGCTATGCCAATTTCAAGTCACGCCGTGGCCGTCAATTATTCGCGTATCGGTGCGCTGGCGAAAATGATCCTACCAAAAAGGCAAGTTCCCCGGTTTTCTCTTCCTCACGACGGCAAGATGTTATGGTTCAGTCGGAAGAAGTTGTCCGGGTCGTACTTGCCTTTGATCTGGGAAAGCCGCTGGCCGTTTTCGCCATAGGCGCTTGCCACGGGTTGCTCTTCATCTTCGGGCATGAAGTTCACGTAGGCGCTGCCCGTGGAAAACGGTTTCATTCGATCATAAAGGGTGCGTGCCCAGGTGATACAACTTTCGTCTTTTGCCGGGTCTTCCCAACGCGTGTGCACGTTCATGATGAAATGCGAAGACCTTTGAGGATAGGCTGTCTCGTTGTCCGCTACGCGTGCCATCGCCCCGCCGATATGGGCGATGAATACTTCGCAGGCCGGGTCTGGTAGGGTCGCGATACCGTCGAGCAAGGCTTCAATGGCATCCGACGGCAATGCATCGAAGTCATGGCTTTTCCAGTAGTTTCGCACCCCCGGTGTCAGAAGCGGATCAAACGCTGCCTGCCAATCGACAAATGCGTGGGGCGAAATGACGTCTGCAATCGGAGTGCCCAGCGCGCGCAAACCGGCCATTGCTTTTTCGCCTTCCTCAATTGCGCCAGTGTAGCAGGTCGCAAAAATGAGAACTTCGCGCCCGTGCCATTCTTCGGGAAGAAAAGGCAGCGGGGGCGCCTTTCGCATCACGCTCCATACAGTCAGTTCATCAGGTGCGTTGTCCGCGATTTTCGTGAATTCCGGAAGCAATCCCGGTGCCGCGTCGATGGGATGCACAATCAAGCCAGACAATACTTCAGGGCCCAGATCATGCAATCTGAACTCAAAGGATGTGACGATACCAAAGTTGCCGCCGCCCCCCCGTATTGCCCAGAACAGGTCTGGATGGCTGCTTTGTGATGCGGTCACGATGTCGCCGTCGGCGGTCACGACCTCGGCCGAAATCAAGTTGTCGATGGTCATCCCGTATTTGCGTGTTGTCCAGCCGAAACCGCCCCCCAAGGTAAGTCCTGCAATACCCGTGGTAGAGTTGATCCCCACCGGAACCGCAAGTGCGTGCGCCTGGGTTTCACGATCCACATCTCCAAGCAGCGCGCCCGGCTCAACGCGGGCGACCTTGGCTTGCGCATCCACGTGAACGGAACGCATGTGTGAAAGATCGAGCAGAACGGTTCCATCGGCCACGGCATGGCCGGCAATTTGGTGGCCGCCGGACCGTATCGACATGACCAGTCCTGCCTGGCGGCAAAAATTCACCGCCTTTTGCACATCGCTTGCGCCTATGGCGCGGATAACAATGGCTGGCTGGCGATCGACCATGCTGTTCCAGAGCGTACGGGCTTCGTCATAGTCTGCGCCGCCGGGCATAAGCACGTTCCCCCGGAGAGACGCCCCGAGCGCATCCAGAGCGTCCTGGCTTAACTCTGTCGCGCCGCCATTGAGTTGTTTTGCTTCAACCATAAGAAAATCCTCCCAAAAAACTGGTTGGGTTTCCTGTGTATCTGCCTCAAGAAAGCGAATTCACTTCAGCAATGAATCTGGGCCCTATGACAGGGCGCAGAAGTACGAGTTAACACCAATTTAGACTGTCAGGCGAAGAGGCCGGGATCGACGCGGTCCACCGGGGTAATAACGTCCGCCGGGATATTCAGGCGTTCGGCTGAGGTGCCCCTAGTTTCCTAGACACCTGCCTTTTCCAGTTTGAGCTGTCGTTCTTCGAAGTCAACGGGCGACAGCATGCCGTTGTTCGTATGTTTGCGCTTTGGGTTGTAGAACAGCTCGATGTATTCAAAGACATCTCGCCGGGCTTCCTCGCGCGTCCGGTATTTCCGGCGTCTGACCTTTTCCCGCTTCAGGAGCTGAAAGAAGCTCTCAGCCACTGCGTTATCATGGCAATTGCCCCTGCGGCTCATTGAATGTTCCAGATTGTGTTCGCGCAGGAATGCGGCCCATTCACGGCTGGTGAACTGGGCGCCTTGGTCGGAGTGGATCAGCAGGCCAGGTCCGG
>NZ_FOTQ01000002.1 GCF_900114635.1 Shimia aestuarii | reverse complement strand
ACCGCGCACAGGCGGGTCGCGGCCCGGAACGGTTTTTTAAGATGTCACGCTCCTCGGTCACGCGGGCCAGTTCCTTCTTAAGACGCCTGACCTCCGCTTCTTGGTCCGTCTGCCTTTGCGGCTTTGAGAATTGTGCCATCCAAGTGTAGAGCGATTTGGTGCTGATCCCGAGACGTTCAGCAACCTCTTTGACCGAATATCCACGCTCTGTGACCTGTGACACCGCGTCGATTTTGAACTCATCTGAGTAGCGAATTTGCCCTGGCATTTGCGTCTTCCTTTGCTTCCAAAATTACCAAGCAAAGCGTCTACAAATCTAGGGGCACCTCACATGCAGGCTGACGCGGCGGTTCGCAAAGCTGGCCGGGACGCTGTAGCGATTGCGCTCGAAAGTGATCAGGCAGGTAGGAGATACCCGTTTGCTGTGCTCGACAAACCCATCAAAAGCCGGCGGCAGGGTCATCAGCGTGGGCTTCTCAGCTTCCCACACATCAGCAATCGTGCCGGGCAAGTCCCGGTGTTTTGTCTCGGCCCACAAGGCAATACAGCGATCTTCCAGCCACTGGTTCAGCTCGTTCAGGTCGCTGAAGACCGGCATGACCTGCCACAGGCGGTTGCGCGCATCCTGCACGTTCTTCTCAACCTGGCCTTTCTCCCAGCCTGCGGCCGGATTGCAGAACTCGGGCTCGAAGACATAATGACTGGCCATGGCCTTAAAACGTGCGTTGACATCGCGCTGCTTGCCTTTGCCAACACGGTCCACCGCCGTCTTCATGTTGTCGTAGATCCCGCGACCGGGCACGCCACCGAAGACGCGGAACGCGTGCCAGTGGGCGTCGAATAGCATCTCATGTGTTTGCAGCGGGTAGGCCCGCACCAGGAACGCCCGGCTGTGTGACAGCTTGATATGGGCGACCTGAAGTTTGACCCGTTCGCCGCCGATATTAGCCCAGTCTTCGCTCCAGTCGAACTGGAAGGCCTCGCCAGCTTGGAACACCAAAGGAACGTAGGTGCCGCGCCCGGTCGTCTGCTCTGCCCGGTGCCGATCGGCACGCCACGCACGGGCAAAGGCCGCCACACGTCCGTAGGAGCCGTCATGCCCAAGCTTCATCAGATCAGCGTGCATCTGCTTCACGGTCCGCCGTTCTTTCCGTGGCTTGCGCGTCTGCGCCAGCAACCAAGCAGACAACCGATCCGCGTAGGGATCAAGTTTGCTCGGCCGAGCTGGCGTCTTGAACTACGGCTCAACCACCCCCTCGCGAAGGTACTTCCTGATGGTGTTGCGAGACAGGCCGGTGCGCCTTGAAATCTCGCGAATTGGCATTTTGTCACGCAATGCCCAGCGTCGGATAACACTCAAAAATCCCATGTCGATCACTCCATATCTCCCTGAACAAAAGCGTCAGGGCAACGTGTTCACATGGGTCAATTCTCAGTGAAAATTTTGCAGGCTACCGGGTCACTTCTCAGCGGGAATCAACAATCACGGCTATATTCGCCGGCCATAACGCGCTTGACGGTCTTCAGAAGGTTAGAGCCGATGCTGCCATCGTTCTCGAACTGCTCGCCGCAGTAGTGGACCCTGATCCCGGCGCGGGAACAGACGTGCTCATGGTATGCGCCCTCATCGGCGTCCTGAAACCGGCCCCAGCGACTGACGTCATAGACAAGGATCGCTTTGAAATCGGCAAGGCCGGATTGGACCTCGGCCATCAGCTTCTGCAGTGCCTCGCGTCCGTCGAGCCGTAATCCCGATCGGCCGGAGTCCTCAAACGTACGCAGAATGGTCAGGCCACGGGCCTCGGCATAGCTGCGAATGACATCGAGCTGGTTCTCGGTGGAGTACTTCTGGTGATCGGTCGACATCCGCACATAGGCGACGGCCGGCACATCCTTCTCAGGCGGCGCGTCGCTCGTGTCTGAATGGGTCGCCCAACGACCGCTCACATCCGTATCTCCTGATTATTCCAGGCAAATCCATCGCTCCCATCGGAATCAACGGCTGAATTCTTCGCGTCCATGTAAAGCGAAGGAGGGTGGAATGTCGTTTCCGAAAAAGGGCAAGTTCTTTCCAAGGGAAAACGGATATAATGGTAAAGCGGAGCAGCTAACGAATGGCGGCTTCGTTGAAGAAATCGCGGCGGCATTGAAACGGTCGCTTGGAGATAGTCGAGCGGGCGTAAAGACCGTGGCGGCCTGGACGGGGGCCAACGAGAAAACGGTGAAGAACTGGTTCTCGGGTACCTATGGTCCGAGCGGTGCGCACTTGATCGCGCTAGCGCGCCACTCCGACGAGGTGCTCTCAACGTTCTTGGTCATGGCGGGACGCGAGGATCTGATGGTTGCCATCAAGCTTGCCGCTGCCGAGCAGGCGGTCGAGGAACTGCTTGAGGCGGTGCGGCAGCTGAACCGCGAGGAACCTGGCGATACCGTCATTTGATCAGTCGTCAGGCGGTCGAGAGTTTTGTCCCTCAACAGCGCGCAGGGTTTCGAAGCGATCCCGCGCGGTGGAAGCCTGCACGGGAGAGAGTTGGTCGCCGGGGTCGTTTCCTCCGCCACAAACCATTCGCAAACCCGAGATGAGGTCCCTAGCGGGGCCTTTTTTCTTTTTGGTTCAAAGGGGTTTAGCGATGCCATCCGACTTTCGGAGACTGGTCGTTAGGCCCGAAATTGGTCTCTAAACGCCCCGCGTCTCTTTCCATCCGCCCTTCATGGAAATCGAGACGTATTCAAAAATGTTCTTCTTTTCAGACGCTTGGCGGGAATGGACTGCGCCGCAGTTGAGGTGATTTCGACCGCTATCGGTGCGAACAGAGACACCCGAAGGCGGCGTTTCCCAGCGCAAAACTTCGTAAGGCTGCGCGATGCCCAAAGTGACAACCAGCGTCGGGGCGCGTAATTGACCGAAATCAATGGCGAAATTGTTCTAATCGGTGAATAACTGATTTGAGGATTATCCGAACAATAGGAGAAAAAGGCGATGGTCAAGGAAAACGGTTCTGGCGCTCAAGAGATGTTCACAATGGAGGAAGCCTTGGAGCGTGTCCGGACCTCACCACCGTTGCGGAAGGTGAAGGATTTCGTTGATCGTACCGATCTATCGGCAGACATGAAGGCTCTACTCTACGATATTGCGAAGTTCACCATTAAGGTTGGTGAGGTGGTGGTGGCGATTGGCCGGAGGGTGTTGGACATCGCCATGGGACTGATTAAGAAATTCCCTAACATGACCCTTGGTGTGATCGTGGCGGTGGCGCTGGCGACCCTGCTTGGCATAGCAGCTTGGCCTCTAATCGGTGGTTTTCTTAGCAAGCTTTTGGTCCTTCTCGGGCTCGCACAAGGTGCGGTCATGGACATACGCCAAGGGGCATTGAAACAGGCGATGGACGAAGTAGAGGCTGAATTTTCCCCATTTACAGCAAAGGTCTAAGGAAGAATGACGACCATAGAGGATCGTATTGAAAGCTTCGGTCGTGTTGAACGCGTAGTTGAGAACGAAGACAGGTTTAAGGCTAAGGTCGGCGCAGGAGCGGGCGTATTTACGTCTCTCAAGATGGCAGATTTGCTTGGTGATATTAGCAAAACAGGGGGCTTCGCTGGCGCGGGTGCGGGCGGTGGCCATTTGATTGCATCCGCCCTAGCTCCTAAAGGGGTGGCAGCGCTGTTGACTGTTTTTAACCCATTTTCTCCGGTGCTTTACATTGTTGGAGCTAGCGTCGCTTCGGCGGGCATGTTCTACGGAGTTACACGGCTTTACAGATCCTACTACGGAAGTCGCGTCGAGGAGATACCGCGGTTCCTCAACACGCCGATAGATGTTCTTGGGGCATCTTTCATGGACCTTGTTGGCAGCCTAGCTGTAAAGGTGGCAGCCATTGATGGAAACATTGACCAAGTTGAACGCCGCGTGATCAGTGAGTATTTTGTGGATGAGTGGGGCTATGATCCCGACTACACGTCTCACGCACTAGACTTGCTGGAGGAGACGACAGATGAACAACGGGTCAGCGAAATGGCTGCTACCCTCGCCGAGTTTGCTCGTACCAATCCAGATTGCGACTTCTCTAAGATTCAGAACGGGCTTAAGGCGCTGCTAACCGAGATCGCGGAAGCAGATGGAAAGCTCGATGAACGGGAAGAAATGGCGATTGAGCGCATAATCGCTGCGCTGGATCAGGAGATTTCAACCTATAGCTCCATCAAGCGAGCGGCTGTAATGCCTTTAGCGGGAATTACGTCAGCCACCAGCTGGGTCCGTGGAAAGCTCAGCGGTAATTCGGATGAAAAAATGTAGGTTCTCTACGAATATTTTTATTCACTTTCGCTTAACTCGGCATCCTCGTCGCTGAGAAGCACAACTCGCCCAATTACTGTATTGCGCCCCCAGTCTCGATGTTTCAAAACGCCGTCAGCGATGTAAAGGTTTTCAATATCGTAACGCGTCCATGTTCCTTCTCCATCAGACAGGCTGATGAACGCAGGGATAGCGTTGGTTTCAAGGCGAAAGTATTCTGGATTGGCGTGTGTGGCAAAAGACTGCATTACCACAAGAACTTCGTCGTATTCAGTTATTCTCTCATCCACGAGAAATGCACATGCCGCCTCAAATCCCCCGCCGCCTACGCCCACAATTGCAGCTGGCACCCAGACAAATGGATTTAAGATAATGGCACCCGCCGTTCCAACGGCACCACCGGTTCCAGCAATAATACCAATTGTTCCCGCGCCAGATGCTCCCGCCAGAGTCGATCCGAGCATTGTCAAACCACTGCCGGCATTGACCAACGTGTAAACTCCCAATGCGGTAGCTGCGCCGGTAGTCGAAGTAACAGCTAAACCGCCACCAATAACTGCTGTACTTCCGGTGTCACCGAGTATGCGCGAAGGCCGATAATCGCATGCGTCAGCGTGAACTTGCGAAGCGCCAGCTATAAATCCCATCATCATAGCTGCTCTTGCGGTGTTACCAATATGCACTTCTCTTGCCTCTCAAATAGAAGTCCCAAAGCGCGCCTGGTTCAGGCATCGTCACATAGCGTCTTTGAGCGCTCAATTTTAGAAGGGTGCCACGGAATTCAGTGTTGATCAACTCACCTTTGAGCCAAGCATTGAGGCTTAATCAGTTGACGGCCCGCTCCACCTGCTCCCGCCAACCTTCCCCCGCCAGAAAACACATATCATACAGGCTGACCGCCGACGCCTCGCGGCCGCAGGTCAAGCGTTTCAGCACCTCCGGCGCCAGATAAGCGAGGCGCAACTGGCGGCTGACATGGCGTTCGGCCAAACCGACGGCTTCGGCCAGTTCCTGGATTGTGGCGAACTCGCCCGCGTCCATGCGCCGCCGCCAGCCCCATGCCCGCCCAATGGCTCGCAACACATGGGCGTCCTGGGTCTGGTCCTCGCTGGGCAGGTAGTCGGCTGGCGGCAAGATCTTCGGACGTCCGTTCTTCTTGCGCACCTTCAACGGGATCAGCACGCGGACCGTGTCGTCGGGCTTGGTCATTCCGCCGCCTCCATTCCGCGCGGCGCAACCATCTCGCGGACGACCCCCGCGATGCCTTCACGCCGAATGTCCACCTCGAGCCCGGCGGCGGTGACGGTGACGCGCCGGACCAGAAGCTGGATGATCCGAGCCTGCTCGGCCGGGAACAGCTGCGCCCAAAGCGCGCTGAACTCATGCAGCGCTGCGATGGCGTCGGCCTCTGTAACTGCACCCTGTTCTTTTGACAGGGCCGCAATCACTTGCGTCACGACCTCCGGCGTTTGCAGAATGCGCCGAACCTCGGCCACGACCGCGTCCTCGACCATTCCAGCCGCCAGCCGCATCGGGGCGGTCTCTTCGCCGGTCTCGCGGTTCCGTATAACGTCCATCGACACATAGTAGCGGTAAAGCTTCGCGCCCTTCTTGGTACTTGTGGGCGTCATGGCAGCGCCGGAGTCGCTAAAGATGAGCCCCTTCAAGAGAGCGGGTGTCCGCGACCGGCTGTTGTTGGCCCGTTTCCGGGGGCTTTCCTGCAGGATTGCGTGGGCCCTAACCGCCTACAAAAGCGAGAGCAATGCATTCGACCTCCGAACATTGCGCGCATGTCAGTTCTTTTGCCAGTAGGGGAAAGCTGCTTGCATGCTCAAGGGCCGCCAGCTAACTATCTGATAAAAGAACTTTTTGGTTATTCGCATCTTTCGCGAGCGACCAATGCAGCCCGCAAAAACACTTCAAGAACGTACATCTCACCGAGCAGCAAAAAGTGAAAACGAAAGCCGAATCAAACAGACCTCTTCGAATGGAGGACTTGGGTCCCGAAGTTGACCGCCTTCGATTGAATGAGCTGCGGCAAGCTTGGGGATACGCTCCCGGTGATCCAGTGTGTGCTATTGGAAGATTAAGGGCACAGCACAATAAAAAGACGGGCAAAAAGATCTTCTTTCTCGAGCTTCTTGAACACCCTCGTACCGCAGCTGGTTTTGTTTACCCTGAAGATGTCTCTGGCCGTTCAGCGGAAGCGTTCGTGCCGCCTCCCGAAGTCTCTCGGCTTGGGCAAGATATAGGTGTCGCGGAGGGAGAGATTTGGGCTATTGCAGAGCTTGAGCTTTCCTCAAATCACGAGCGCGAGAAGCGCAACAATCCACACAAATGCGACGTTCGAAGAGGTTCGCTCCGATTGCTTCGGAACCTTCCAGAAGACTGGGTTCCGGCTCTCATCGGTGAAGAGAGCCCTCGGTTTATTAGCGCGGCGGCAATGTCCGTGATTGAAGCTGAGATCAAAACCGAAAGAGAAAAACTTCAGGAAGAACTTGCTGTGCTTCACAATGAGACCGCCGAAGCCGTCGAAACTCTTGACGGGCTCCGGCACGCAGTCGTGGGCGAAGAGCGAAAATTCGTGACATTACAAGAACAAAGTGAAAGAGAGACTGTCCTGATGGAAACGCGCGTCCGTCGCCTCAACGACCTTCTCGAGCAGAAGGGACGTCGACTTGTTGCTCTTGGCCTAATCGACGAAGATGAGTTAACCGTGCTTTTGCCTCCTTCCGGAGAGCATTCCGAACAACCAGGACACAGCTTCCAGTCCGATTTCGGCGGCGATTTCGAACGATTGGCGCCGTTCATTCAGGCGAAGCTGTACGCACGCGGAATGTTGTTCAGCCAAGCACAGCTTCGCGATGTGCTTGCTTTGGTAAGAACGCACGATCTTTTTGTGCTTGCCGGCGACTCCGGCTCAGGAAAAACGAGCCTCATCAAAGCGACGGCGGAGTCGCTGGGCGGACGCTGCACTATCGTTCCGGTCAAGCCGAACTGGACGGGTCCGGAAGACTTGCTCGGCTACTTCAATCCGATTGAACGCAGCTACCAGTCGACGCCATTCCTGAAGGCTCTACAGTTTGCTGCAAGTGAGCCGCACATTCTGCACTTTATTGTTCTGGATGAGATGAACCTTGCGAGAGTTGAGCATTATTTCGCCGATTTTCTCAGCTTACTTGAGAACCGAGAAACTGTTCCGGACATCACACTCTACACCTCTGACGAGGAACGGCATACCGTTGTTTCTCATGGCCTGTTCCTTGCAATTGAAGAAGAGGTCCGGAAGCGTGTCGGCCTCCCCGAAACTGCAACGCTCGAAGATTTGCTCAAAAATGAAGAAGCAAATCGCCTTCTCCATCGCCTAGGTGGCTTTGAGGATGCGGAGTCTATTTTAGAGCATCATGCGCGTTTGCGGCGAGCGATGGCTGCGCAGATTCGTACACCAACCTCCCTAGCAATACCGCCAAACGTGAGAATTGTTGGCGCAATTAACATCGATGAGACAACCTATTTTTTGTCTCCGAAGGTGTTGGACCGGATCCACGTGGTTCGTTTTCGCAACCCGGTTCTCCAAGACTGGTCAGCGATTGACGCCGAAGTGGAAGAATCCGACCTTGATCTCGAGCTTCCCTTGTATCTTCCTCCGATTGAAATTGGGTCCAGAACCGATTACCCGCGCTTTGATCCAAGCGATCCTAATAACGAATTTCTTGTGAGGTTGGCCCGGGATTACCTAGATCCGCTGGGAATCGAGTTCGGGTTCAGAGCTATACGTCAAAGCTTGCATTACATAGACCTCGCAAAAGATGTTGGAGTGGAGCCGCCAGAGGCGCTAAACAACGTTATACTGCATAAGGTCCTCCCAAAGCTCGTGGTAGACACTACCCGCCAAGGACCAAGTGGGACGAAACGGGCAGAGATTCTGTCTGATCTGCGCGCCGCCGTTGCGGAAGCGATGACAGAACTCGATCTTTCCTCCGTTCCCGAGAGTTGCGTTGTTGAACTCGATCGAGTGATCGCCGGCGTTGACGGGAATAATGGGATCGCTAACTACTGGTTGCGCTGATGCCTTTGGTCGAACTTCGATACCTTGACGTTCGATGGATGGCGTCAGGAACCGCAAAATCAGTCACAGTTGCACCGCGTTCCATCCCGATCGAGATTGAACTCGACGGTACAATGCGTGCCGAGACAGAAATCTTTCATGATCTCTATCCGGTGCTAGGGATGCGATTGGATGACTCATTAGCTGAGCACACACCCGTATTCGTCACAGCAGGTGATGATAATGTTAGTATGCAGCCTGTTACAGACACTGAGGGGCACACATGGTGGGTGGAAGCTGGTCCTTGGCACGAGCGCAGCAAGAGGCATCTATGTGAACTGCACCGGACAATCGGTAAGTTCGAAATCCAGGTTGGAGATCAAAGACTCATCCTTAACAACGTCGCTGCAGGTCTTGGCAGAGTCGAACTAGAGGATTTTTTAAGAGATTTTCAAAATGACCTTTACTGGCTTTTACTTGGCTTTGGTGCTGGTAAAGCAGTTTTGGGTGGCCGACCTGTTCCTGGTGGAAGCAAGGGTGAGATCGGACACGACCAACGACCACATGGCGCTGATTTTTTGCTCGCTGATGCGCTTGAGCGGTTTTCTGAAGCTGTCGAAAGAGTTCTGCACCGACCTTCGCACGACCTCCATGAGGTTCATGGTCTGCAGGTTCTCGCCAAGCTGAGACCGAACCAGATGTCGTTCCGGCAGTATGTCCGGAATCCTTCAGTAAACAGGCTTCAGGGCCGTCAGGCAGAAGTCACGGTCGATATCGCCGAAAACCGCTATATTCGGCATATGGTTCAAGTGGCGGCAAAGCTTTCCGAGAAGTTGGCGCTTGCAACAACACGGCAGGTGCAGGCCCTGGAAGAGAGAGCAGCGAGCGAAATTGAGCGTTGCAAAGAGTATCGGGCGACACAGTATCGAATGGTTGAGAGTAGCGTTTTCGACCGACAACTCGCAGAAGCGCAGGAAACCTTAGAGAGGATCAGAGGCCTGTCCGAATGGACTTCTGAGCAATTTCCTGCCGATGCAAGACACATAGAAATCTCGATAGGAAAACAATTTGGAGAAGGGGGTAACACTTTCTTTTGCAACAAGCCTGACGGGAAGCCGACAAAAGATCCTTCCCGTGGCATAAAGTATTGGGTCATCAAGTTGCCCGACGCTTTTGCGTCCGCAGTTACCGCCGCTCGCCCATTGCGACCCACCTATGAGATTGATGCCATCATGAGCGTTCAGGCGATTGGTCCAGAGGATCAAGGCCGCTTGCTCGAACTTCACCAAGTAATTGCTGTGGAGCCGCGATCCGAGGCAATTGGAAGAAAACTGCGAAAGAGGGCGCGCCTTGCAGCAAGTGACTGGCTTGCACCGCTCTCGCGTGAAGAGCGCCTTGAACTTCAACAGGAGGCACGGACTGCTGAGTTGCGGGCGAACACCTATTCGGAGCGTGCTGCTGCCGGAAATTCAGCGGCCTCTGTATTGGATCGCTCTTGGAAACGACTTAGCCGACAAAATCGAGACTGGGGCAGAATGGGGGTCCGGTCGGATCCACAGATGCCCTTTGGAATGCGTTTTAGTCAGACACCAGTGTACTCTTCATGCCTTGCTGCGTTTCGAAAGGTTAGCGAACTAGCGGATCGGGCGGGTTTCGGCGAAGATACCTTAGATGCTGTTGATAGGATTGGAATTCTCCATGCGAGCGCACTCTACGAACATTGGTGTCTAATCAAAATCTTACTGGTGTTGATTGAAGAGTTTCGCTTTGTGCCTCAGGCTGGGTGGCAGGAGTTGCTTATTCGGGGCGTAACAGGCAATCGGGAAACAATATCCATTGAGTTGGCGCATGAATCGTTTGATCTCTGCGCCAAGCTCGATATTCAGCCAGTGCTACCTAATGGGCGAACTCCAGACTTCAGACTGCGCTTCAAGCGGGACGCTTGGTTTAGTAGAAGCCTCGACAGAACCTCTATCTTTTCGCGCGCAAGCGCGCCCTCAGACTGGGACGGTCAGTCTGCGTTGGTCATGGACGCTAAGTTTCGAAATTCTTGGAAGGTTGGTGAGCTCGGAGATGTGCTCCTGACCTTGGTTGAGGCCAAACGCTACGGTGGCGATCGCGATCGCGTATTTGTTCTTCAGCCAGCGGGTCGAACAGTGGAAGCGCCTAATAGTCCGTTGGATTGGGGGAAGGACTGTGATTACGGCCAAACGGCGAACGTTGACCACATGAGGGGACATGTCCGATTTGCGCCTGGTGCGCAAGCAGGTCGGTCAACGAACAACTTGAAGCGCTTGATTGCTCTTCATTTGCAGGCATATTTTCCCGCGCCTGGAAGCACGCCGACAGAGCTTGCGGATACAGACTACAGCATATGTGTTCGTTGCGGAACTAAGCATATTGCTGAAAAAACTCAATGGCTTAAGACCAAGTCTGGCTACACGTACTGGGCGATGAGATGCCCGTCGTGCGAAATGGTTTCTACACGTACGCATTGCTATAATTGCAGGTCAACGCTGTTCAAGAACGGATACCAGCTGACGTATCATCAGACTTTAGCCGATCAGATCACGAATGTGTTTTGCCCGTCTTGCGGAGCGTTCTTCGAGGAAGAGCATAGCCATCAAGATCAAGCAGTATGAAAATGGAGAGGGTTGGCCGCCAGACCCATCCCCTCCGCCACCTGCACATTGCAAACCTGAGACATGGTCCCTTGCTGTCGCCTTCCACATGCATGATGCGCAGCTGCGAGGGGCTGGCCTTGAGGCTGCCCTTTATCCAGGCCCGGCGGAAAGCATCGCCTGGGAAGGCACAAACTCAGTGAAGACCAGAACCTTCAACTCTGGATCATTCTCCTCCTGCTGGAGCTTGTAGATCATTTCCAAGAGCGCTTTCCCGCTACGTCATCGGTAATGCCCTTCAAAAGATCAGCTGCCTGCAAATGCCTTCGCGTGTTTGGCACTGTTAGCAATTCACGACCGAGAACAGCTCCGACATTCAGAACCTTTGCCTGTCTGCGCGCAGATAGCTGCCGAAGCAGATCGCTCTTTCCAGACCGCGGCGGACCGATCAGAAGGATCAACTTACTTTTCAAACTCGAGATGTCGTCGATCAATTTGTCGAGCGTGTCGATCATGATTCAGCCCTCCGTCGCATTGGGAGCAATCGGAGTAAGGTTCGCCGGGTCAAGCTGGGCTCTATCTATCAAAACGATCTGCTGATCTTGCGGACTCCGGGCGCGGGGATCGGTATCGAGCCCAAGGCGCTTGAGTGCATAGTAGAGGAGAGCGCGCCGAACCTTGATCTGAGCCTTGCCACCACGCATCCCATAACCCATGTGATTGACACCAAGTGGAAGAGAATCTCCTCCCGGATCGACGATCCAAAACAGGGCGTCTCACAAGGCGATGTCTACCAGATGATGGCCTATGCGCAGCTTTACCGCGCGTCGCGCCTTACGCTTCTGTATCCGCATCATCTTGGGCTGGGTGCAACAGAGCTTGTCCAGGCTAGACACCAAATAACCGGTCAAGCGGCAAAATTGGAGATAGCCAGCATTGATGTAGCGAATGGTGGAAACATAATTGATCGGCTTCGAAGTTTGCTTCTCTCGAATGAGTTGGCTGCAGAACTGTCAGTTTAGCCACCAAAAACAGCGAGAAAAGTGCACGCATCTCCCAAACATAGCAGTCAGGGCTTCCGCGTCAGTGGCGGGAAGCTACATGCACGCTAATTGGCCGCCAGATAACTATTCGTCAAAAGCGGCTTTTGGTCTTTCGGATCGGCCCCAATTTTTGACCCGAATGGAAGTGGCCAGCAATAGGTTTCGTGGGCCAACTTATTGCGTTAGAGCGCACTTTATCTAAAACGGTTGGCCCTTTGATGGCGCGCAGGAAGTTTGTCTTTCCCAACTTGACACCCGAAAACCAATGGAATAGCACCGGTGGACGCTGAGCGGGCGTTGTGTAATGGTAAGACCCTTGCCTTCCAAGCAAGAGATACGGGTTCGATTCCCGTCGCCCGCTCCAGAAATTCTTTTCCGACACATTACCTGCAAAGATGTTCGATGATGTATAGTATGCCATTGAATTTGAAAATTTTATCGAAATTTGCGCGCTAGTCTTCCAAGCTAATGACGCGGGTTCGATTCCCGCCGCCCGCTCCAAAATCACCTCCCCCATGATCTGAAACACCCTAACGGCGCGCCTTCCCGTTCGCGCCCATGCGTGCTTCACCCGTCCCCTGCGGCCATTACCGGGCCCGGCATGCGGCAACTGATGGCTTGACCCTTGGCGCTGTCGGGGTCACTAACGCGGGAAACCGAAGCCGGGGATAGTCAAATGGCCAGAAGACCGCAGCCGCAGAATGGCGAACAGGAGCGCGAGAAGTCCAAGCACATGGGCGCATTGCGTGGGTTGGGGCCGTTTCTGAAACCCTATCGCGTGCTTGTCGTGCTGGCCCTTCTGGCGCTGACCCTGACAGCGACCGTGTCGCTCATGCTGCCGATGGCTGTGCGCCGGGTGGTGGACAATTTCGGGACCGAGAGCGAAGCGCTTCTGGACAAGTATTTCCTCGCCGCGCTTGGATTTGCCTCGCTTCTGGCCGTGGGCACGGCGCTGCGCTACCTTTTGGTGACGCGTCTGGGCGAAGTTGTCGTGGCCGACATCCGCAAGGCGGTTTTTGACCGCGTGATCGGCATGAGCCCGGCGTTCTTCGAAGGCATCATGACCGGCGAAGTCCTCAGCCGGATCACAACCGACACCACGGTCATTCAATCGGTTATCGGGTCATCCGTGTCGATCGCGTTGCGCAATATGCTGCTGTTCCTCGGTGGTCTGGTGCTGATGCTCTACACCTCGACCAAGCTCACGCTACTGGTGTTGCTGATCGTGCCCATGGTGATCGTGCCGATCCTTGTACTGGGGCGCCGCCTGCGCAAGCTCAGCCGCGAGAACCAGGACTGGATCGCCGAAAGCTCGGGCACCGCGTCAGAAGCGCTCCTGTCGGTGCAGACCGTGCAGGCCTTTACCAACGAAGCCCCCGTTCGCGAAGGCTTTGGCCGGGTGACGGACCTGTCCCTGCGTGCCGCCATGCGCCGGATCAACACCCGCGCCCTGATGACCATGATCGTGATCTTTCTGATCTTTACGGGCGTGGTGGTCGTGCTATGGATCGGCGCGCGCGACGTGCGGGCCGGGGGCATGAGCGTCGGCGTCCTTGTGCAATTCGTAATCTATTCCGTGATGGTTGCAGGGGCGGTTGGTGCGCTCTCTGAAATCTGGAGCGAGCTTCAGCGCGCCGCCGGGGCGACGGAACGGCTCGTGGAACTGTTGCACGCAGATGATGCCGTAACCGACCCCGCGAACCCGGAGGCGCCCGCCACCCCGGTGCAGGGCGAGATCACCTTTGACGGCGTGACCTTTCAGTATCCCTCGCGCCCGGGCGTTTCGGCGCTGGACAATGTGGACCTGACGATCAAACCGGGTGAAACCGTCGCCCTTGTCGGACCCTCCGGTGCGGGCAAGACCACCATAATCCAGATGATCCTGCGCTTCTACGATCCGGTGGCGGGCCGGGTGCTTCTCGACGGCGTGGCCCTGCCGGACATGGCCCGCGATGAATTCCGGCATCACCTTGCCCTCGTGCCGCAGGCCCCGGTGATCTTTGCCACCAGCGCGCGCGACAACATCCGCTTTGGTCGCCCCGACGCGACCGATGCCGAGGTTGAGGTCGCCGCGCGCGCCGCGGCGGCGCATGACTTCATCGAAGCGTTGCCCGAAGGGTATGACAGCCCGCTCGGCGAACGGGGTGTCATGCTGTCGGGCGGTCAGAAACAGCGCATTGCCATCGCCCGCGCCATTCTGCGTGACGCGCCTGTGCTGCTGCTTGACGAAGCCACATCTGCGCTTGACGCCGAAAGCGAGCGCCTCGTGCAGCAGGCGGTAGATGAAATGGCCCAGACCCGGACCACGATCATCGTCGCCCACCGCCTGGCTACGGTAAAGAAGGCCGATCGCATCATCGTGATGGAAGACGGTCGCATCGTGGCCCAGGGTCGCCACGAAGAACTGGTAGCCGAGGGCGGACTTTATGCCAAGCTTGCGCGTCTGCAGTTCACCGACGGAGCCAGCCTCTAAAGGCGGCCCCAAGGCAGGCGGATACGCCGCCATGAAAGCGTAAACGCCCCGATCCCGGGGCGTTTTTCTTTTGCGGTATCGGCTTGATGCCGCACGTTTGTGGGCCGTAGGGTTTTACGCAACGTCCCGGAGGCTTCTGACCCAAGGTCAGGGCTGGCCAAAAGCTTGCGGGATTACGATTTAGCCTGCATCCTTGATGCAAACATATGACAGGCGCGCGGAAAACCGCGTCGGAACAGATAACTGGGGGGAGACCGGATATGAGCTTCGCATCGCTCGAAGACCTGAAACAGATCGAACAGGAAATGGCGTGGGAGGATCGCGGCCTTCCGGTAACGCTTTATGACATGCTGGTGCGGACCCGTGACAAGTATCCCGACCGCCCGGCCGTGTCCTATCAGCTTTTGTCGGGCCCCAATGACAAGGCCGAAACCCTGACGTGGTCGCAGCTTCACGACAAGGTCGTGCAGGCGGCCAACCTCTTCCGTTCGCTCGGGGTCAAGGAAGACGACACCATCGCCTATGTCCTGCCCAACTCGAACGAAACCCTGATCACCATGCTCGGTGGCGCGATCGCCGGGATCGTCAACCCGATCAACCCGCTGCTGGAACCCGAACAGATCGCCGCGATCCTGCGCGAAACCAATGCCAAGGTGGTGGTGACACTCAAATCCTTCGTCAAGACCGACGTGGCCCAGAAAGTGGCCGAGGCTGTGCGCCACGCACCCAAGGTGCACACGGTTCTGGAGGTCGACCTGGTGCGTTACCTGACCCCGCCCAAAAGCTGGATCGTGCCGCTGATCCGGCCCAAGAACCCGGATGCCGTGGCGCATCACGCCGATCTCAAGCCGTTCAACAAGGAACTGCGAAAACAGAACACGACGCTGGATTTCGAGGACCGGAAGGTGGATCGCGTCGCGGCCTATTTCCACACCGGCGGCACCACCGGCATGCCCAAGGTGGCACAACATAAATATTCCGGCATCGTCTATAATGGCTGGCTCGGCCACCGCCTGCTGTTCACCGAAAAAGACAGCGTGATGTGTCCGCTGCCCCTGTTCCACGTTTTCGCGGTGCACGTGATCGTCATGGCGGTGATCTCGGCAGGGAGCCATGTGGTGTTCCCGACGCCTGCAGGTTATCGCGGTGACGGGGTGTTCGACAATTTCTGGAAATTGATCGAGCGTTGGAAGACCACCTTCATCATCACCGTGCCGACCGCCGTTTCGGCGCTGATGCAGCGCCCGGTGGATGCCGATGTCTCGACCGTGAAAACGGCCTTCTCCGGGTCCGCGCCGATGCCGATGGAACTGTTCAAACGGTTCGAGGAAGCCTGTGGTGTGGACGTGGTCGAGGGCTATGGCCTGACCGAGGCGACCTGTCTCGTGTCCTGCAACCCGCCCACCGGCGCCAAGAAGGTTGGCTCGGTGGGTCTGCCTTTCCCCTATACCGACGTGCGGATCGTGCGCGAAAGCGAAGACGGGCTGGTGGAATGCGCCACGGACGAAGTGGGCGAGATCTGTGTCTCCAACCCGGGCGTCTTTGCGGGCAACACCTATACCGAGACCGACAAGAACAAGGATCTCTTCTACAAGGAAAAATACCTGCGCACCGGCGATCTGGGCCGGGTGGACGGGGATGGGTATCTCTGGATTACCGGCCGCGCCAAGGACCTGATCATCCGTGGCGGTCACAATATCGACCCTGCCGAGATCGAAGAGGCGCTGCTGACCCATCCCGCGGTTGCCTTTGCCGGGGCCATCGGCCAGCCCGACGCCCACGCGGGCGAGGTGCCCTGTGCCTATGTCGAACTGGTCGAAGGTGGCAAGGTGACGGACAAGGAACTGATGGAGCATTGCAAGGTGCATGTTCATGAGCGCGCCGCCCATCCCAAGCATGTCGAGGTTCTTCCGGAGCTTCCCAAGACGGCCGTGGGCAAGGTGTTCAAGCCCGACCTGCGCAAATCCGCCATCACCCGCGTCTACAATGCGGCGCTGGAAAAGGAAGGCGTGCCTGCGCGCGTGACCTCGGTGCTGGATGACAAGAAACGTGGGCTCGTGGCGCAGCTGAGCAACAACGGCGATGCGACCGAGGAAGAAGTCGCCAAGGTTCTGGGCGCGTTCACCCGCCCTTGGGAGTGGGTGTAAGCCGGCCGCAGGAGGGGGCCAGCCCCCTGGTTTGAAAATGCCCGCATTTTCAAACGCCACCCCCGGGGTATTTTTGGAAAAAGAAAGAGCAGGGGCGCGGCGGTGGCTGCGCCCTTTTCACATTGATGGGGCCTTGTGGGGGGCCTAGTCTGAATCCGAGTATTGGAGGAGGGGCGCATGGGACATGTGCTGGCAATAGATCAGGGCACCACTTCGAGCCGGGCGATCCTGTTTGACGGAGCGATGCGACCGGTGGCGTCGGCGCAGGAGGAATTCGCCCAGCATTTTCCGCAATCGGGCTGGGTCGAACATGATCCGGCGGACCTGTGGCGCACAACCGTCGAAACCTGCCGCGAGGTGATGGCCAGTACGGGCATTGACGTCGCGGAGATTGCCGCGATCGGCATCACCAACCAGCGCGAGACCACGCTAGTCTGGGATCGGGCGACGGGGGAGACGGTGCATCATGCAATTGTCTGGCAGGATCGGCGCACCGCGGCGATGTGCCGGGATCTGAAGGCGGCGGGCCAAGAGGGGCGGGTGCGCGACATCACCGGTCTGCTTCTGGACCCGTATTTTTCCGGCACCAAGGTGGCGTGGATACTGGACAACGTGGCGGGCGCGCGCGCGCGGGCCGAGGCCGGGGAACTGCTGTTTGGCACGGTGGATTGCTACCTGATCTGGCGTCTCACCGGCGGGCGTGTGCATGCGACGGATGCCACCAATGCGGCGCGGACCCTTCTGTATGATATCCAGGCCGGGGATTGGTCCGCCGAGATGTGTGCCTTGTTGGACGTACCAATACAGATGTTGCCGGACGTGCGCGACTGTGCGGATGATTACGGCGAGACCGACCCGGAGATTTTTGGGGCGCCGATCCCGATCCGGGGCGTGGCCGGGGACCAGCAGGCCGCCACCATCGGGCAGGCCTGCTTCCAACCCGGGATGCTGAAATCGACCTATGGCACGGGCTGTTTTGCGCTCCTGAATACCGGGGACAGTCCGGTTGCCTCGACCAACCGCCTGCTGACCACCATTGCCTACCAGCTTGACGGCAGGCCGACCTATGCGCTGGAGGGGGCGATTTTCATCGCCGGGGCCGTGGTGCAGTGGCTGCGGGACGGGGTGAAGCTGATCGAGCATGCCCATGAAACCCATGCTTTGGCCGAGGCGGCCGATCCTGGACAGGAGATGATCCTTGTGCCCGCCTTTACCGGGCTGGGCGCGCCCTACTGGGCGCCCGAGGCGCGCGGGGCGGCTTTTGGCCTCACGCGCAATTCAGGTCCGGCTGAATTCGCGCGTGCCGCACTTGAGAGTGTCGGGTTCCAGACCCGCGACCTGCTGGAAGCGATGCATGCGGATTTCGCATTTCACGGTGACACCGTATTGCGAGTGGATGGCGGCATGACGGCCAGCGACTGGGCCATGCAGTTTCTCAGCGACATTCTTGGTGCGCCGGTGGATCGCCCCGAAGTGCTTGAAAGCACGGCCCGGGGCGTGGCGTGGCTGGCGGGCATGCGGGTTGGGGTCTATCCGGATATGGACGGGTTTGCCGGGACATGGGCGATGGAACGCCGATTCACGCCCAAGCGGGACGATGACTGGCGCGATGCGCGCTATGCGGCGTGGAAACGTGCAGTGGCGGCCACGCTGATCGCCGCCGGTGAAAGCTAGGTTTTGAGCGCCAGCGCGAGGTCCATCACATTCGTGCCCGTTGGGCCGGAAGTGAACAGCGCCCCCCGGTTGCGCAGGAAACGCCCGCTGTCTGCGGCGCGTAGCGCGGCACGCGCGCCGTCCCCCCATGTCGTCCCATCCACGAGCCCGCCCGCAGCCGTCGTTGGCCCGTCGGTGCCATCCGTGCCCGCCACCAGAACGCTGAGCCGTTCCTGCCCGGCGATCTTCTCGGCCAGCGCAAGCGCCAGCGCCTGATTGCGCCCGCCCTCGCCGGGATCGGGGGGCAGGGTGACGGTGGGTTCCCCGCCCAGGATGTGCAAGCCCGTTGCGCTCTGGCAAAATACCGGGCCAAGCCGGGAGGCGAGCGTGAAAACGTCGTCATAAAGTGTTTCCGCGTTGTCCAGCACCGGAATGCCAAGAGCCTTGGCGCGTGCGGCACAGGCGTCGCGGGCGATGGCGTTGGATGCTACGATGAACGGATCAAAAGAAAAGCGCACCGCGTCCGGCACGTCCCCGATGCCGGAGCCGATCACGGAAAGCGCGTCGCCTTCGACATCCGAGATCGCCAGCGTTGTCACCAGCGCGCCCCGGAACCTGGCCAGGAGCTTGCCCGCCTTGATGTCGGACATGTTCTGCCGCCGTGCGTTCATGGCGTGGATATCCAGCCCCTCTGCGAGAAGGCGGCTGTTCTCGGCCTGTAGCGCGTGCAGGGAAAGACCGGCGGCAGGCAGCTCGGCCAGCGCGGAGGCGCCACCTGAGACAAGCATCAAGAGATGCGTGTCTGCCCCCAAGTCGCGTACCGCGCCAAACAGTGCCCTGCCGCCGCGCAGCGAGTTCTCGTCTGGAACCGGATGGGCGGCCTCGATCACGTCAATACGGGGATCAAGCCCCTCGGCGTGGCCATATTTGGTCACGACCAGCGTCGGGATATCGACGCCAAAGAAATCACGCGCTGCCTGCGCCATGCTGGCCGCCGCCTTGCCCACGGCAAGGATGCGGTCGGGCCGGGCCACCTGTTCGTGTGCCAGCGCGGTCGTGACCGCGCGATCCCCGCGCACCGCATCAACGCCCGCCTGCCAGATGTCTTTCAGAATTTCCGCACGGTCCATGAACGCCCCCATTTGGGTGGCAGAATGCCCCAGCCCCGCGGCACTGACCAGCCCCGGTTCGGGATGGACAAGCGGATCGAACCCGGTCATGCAATGGCCAGCCAATCCAAGGAGCCTGCCCATGTCCGACCAATGTGCCCTATGTGCCGCGACCGACGCGGTTGCGCTTGTGCAGGTTACCCCGCGTGACGACCAGATCGCGCTCTGCGCCACCTGTCAGGACGGCGTGGAAAACGGCCCCGTCGACGCGCCGCACTGGCAATGCCTGCATGACGCAATCTGGAGTCAGGAGGCTGCGGTGCAGGTTGTGGCGTGGCGCCTGCTCAAGGGCCTGAGCGAGGCAGTCTGGGCGCGGGATCTGCTTGATATCGCCTATCTGGAACCGGATGTGATGGACTGGGCCGAGTCGGGTTTGCCTGATCCCGACGCGCTTGAGCACCGCGACAGCAACGGCGCGCTTCTCTCTGCCGGGGACAGCGTGGTTCTGATCAAGGACCTGCCGGTGAAAGGCGCCGGGTTCACTGCCAAGCGCGGCACGGCAGTGCGCAACATTTCTCTCGTGCCGGACAATGCCGAACATATCGAAGGCCGGGTCGAGGGGCAGCGCATCGTGATCCTGACGAAATTCGTCAAAAAGAGCTAGGATCAGACCTCCATCCAGATCGTGACCGGACCGTCATTCAAGAGGCGCACCTTCATATCGCCGCCAAATAGCCCCTTGGCGATGGGCACGCCTTGGGCTGCCAGCTGGGTCGCAAAATACTCGTAAAGCCGTTCGCCCTCGGCAGGGGCGGCGGCGGTAGAAAAGCCGGGGCGGTTGCCGCTCCGGGTATCGGCGGCCAAGGTGAACTGCGATACCACCAGCGCGGCGCCACCACTGTCCAGAACCGACCGGTTCATCTTGCCGTTCTCGTCAGTGAAAATGCGCAGCTTGGCGACCTTTGCGGCCAGCTTGTCAGCCTGCGTCTCGCTATCGCCCTGCATGGCACAGACCAGCACAAGAAGGCCGGGACCGATTTCGCCGATGACGGCGCCGTCGACTGTGACCGAGGCTTCTGAAACACGTTGGATCAAGGCGCGCATGACAGCTCCTTCAAGGTTGGGGGATTGGCGCCGGGGCGCGTGACAGAGAGAGTTGCGGCCCGCACACCCTTCTCCGCCGCGCCCCTGAGCGTGGTCAGGTCGGCCCGCGCAAGATCGGCGGGGGTCGCAAGATCGGCTTGGGCAAGCCCGGTCAGGAACCCGGCATTGAACGTGTCACCCGCGCCGACGGTGTCGCTGACTTTTGCCGCTGGTGCAGGGACATGCTGGGCACCGTGGCGGGTAAACAGCGTGACACCATCCGAGCCGTGGGTGTGGATTACCACCGAGGCGCGTCCGGTCAGAAGCTGTTCCGGCGGGTCGGGCCGCAGCCAGTCGATATCCTCGTCCGAAAGCTTGATCACGTCCGCCATGGCCATCATCCGGTCGAGGCGTTTGCGGTAATCTGCGTCCTGTTCTGCAATCAGCGCGGGGCGGATATTGGGGTCGAGCAGGATCACCCGCTCTGCGCCTGCCATCTGCATCAACGCCTCGAACGCCCCCGCAGCGGGGCGATGGATCAGACAGAACCCGCCGAATACCAGTGTCGAGATGCCGTCAAGCGGCGGAAGATGCAGCGGGCTAAGGCTTCGGGTGGCGCTGTCCTGATCGTAGAAACTGAAGCTCTGGCTGGTCTCGGTGCGATGGATGAAGGCGAGTGTTGTCGGGGAGTCGAGGATCGGTGCGCGCCCAAGGTCGATCCCTTCCCCCGCCATCGCATCGCGCAGGGTGCGGCCAAAAACATCATCTGAAAGACCGCCAAAAAAGCCGACCGGCTGATCCAGCCGCGCCAGTGCAATTGCAGTGTTGAGCGCCGCCCCTCCGGGCACCGGGCGGAACACGGGCGCCCCATCGCGCGCGGTTTCGGGGATCATGTCGATCACGGCTTCGCCGCAGCAGAGAAACATCGCGCCAGCCCTTTCATGCGCAGGTCGCGCGACTTTGGGACAAGGCCGCGGCAAACGCAACCGGGGAGGGGGCCAGCCCCCTCGTTTGAAAATCAGGGATTTTCAAACTTCACCCCCGGGGTATTTCTGGAAAAAGAAAGATCAGGGCTGGCGGCGCGGGCCATCCATGACGATGCAGGTGGTGGAGCCGGTGGCGTAAAGCTTGCCATCGTCGAGGCCCTTGATTTCGCCGTCAGCTATTCCGGTGGAACGGCCTGCATGATGCACCGTGCCGATGGCCAGCACCCGTGTGCCGATCGGGATCGGGCGGATGATGTTGATCTTGTATTCGAGGGTTGTGTAGATCTGGCCCTTTTTCAGCATGGTTTGCACGGCGCAAGCCATGCAGCTGTCGAGAATGGTGCCATACCAGCCGCCATGCACGGTGCCGATCGGGTTCATGACCCTGAACTCGGGCGTGCCTTCGAAGATCACCTTGCCTTCTTCGGCGTGAACAGGACGAAAGCCCAGCGTCTGGCCGATGGGCGGGCCGGGCAGGCGCCCTTCGATGATGTCCTGCATGAACTCGAGCCCAGAGCGCGACAGGATCGTGTCGATATCAGCCAGCTCTTCGGGGCTTTTGGCATAGTGATGAAATGTGTCGGGCATGGGCGCGGCCTCCTGAACTCCTCCCTTTCAGGAGGCCGCAAATTGCGCCTGTCCGCAAGCCTTGGGGTTGCGATAGGCGCGTTCCGTTACGCAACGTTTTCCAGTCGTACCTGGGGCACCACGCCCAAGGCATGGCATACGTCGCGCGTCAACTCGGGGCGGTTCAGCGTGTAGAAATGCAGCGCTTCGACCCCTTCGTCAAGCAAGTCGGAGCAAAGCTCGGTGCAGATCGCCGTGGCCAGCAGGTCCTCGCGCCCGTCGCGCACGGCCTTTTCAAAAGCGTCGTCCAGCCACGCCGGCACATCGGTGCCGCAGCGGCGGGCAAAGTTGCGCGCACCTTTCCAGTTCTCGATCGGCAGGATGCCCGGTACGATCGGCGCGTCGATCCCGGCCTTGGCACAGGCATCCCGGAACCGCAGGAAGGTTTCGGCTTCGAAGAAGAACTGGGTCAGGGCCTCGCTGGCGCCCGCGTCGATCTTGCGCTTGAGCCAGTCGATATCGGCCTTTTGATCCGCTGCTTCGGGATGCTTTTCGGGATAGGCGCCCACGCGGATGGTGAACCTGCCCGTATCGGCCAGCGCCGCGATCAGGTCGACCGAGTTGGCAAACCCTTCGGGATGGGGTTCGAACCCGGCGCTGCCCTTGGGCGGGTCGCCGCGCAGGGCGACGATCTCGGATACACCAGCGGCCGCAAAATCATCCGCGATTTTCAGCGTCTCTTCCCGCGTGGCGTTGACGCAGGTCAGGTGCGCCGCCACGTTCAACCCGCTGGATTTGTGCAAGGTGGCCACCGCATCGCGCGTCAGGTCGCGGGTCGTACCACCGGCGCCATAGGTCACCGAAACAAAGCGTGGGTCAAGCGGCGCGAGGGCCTGAACCGTATCCCACAGGCGGAACGACGCTTCCAGATTCTGCGGCGGGAAGAATTCAAAGGAAATATGAGGTGCGGTCATTTTATCAGGTCCAAAACTTGTTGTTGCCCTCATGTCTCACAAATGGCAAATGTGAGCAAACTCATAATCCTCAAGAACGTCATGAGTCTCATATGAAGATGCATATCGAATTCCGGCACCTTCGCACGGTGCGCGCCATTCATGAATGTGGCGGGCTGGCGCGGGCGGCCGAACAACTCAACATCACCCAGTCGGCCCTCAGCCATCAGATCAAGGGGCTGGAAGAGCAGGCCGGGGTGGAGCTTTTCGTGCGCCGCTCCAAGCCGATGAAGCTCTCGGCGGCGGGGTTGCGGCTCTTGCGGCTGGCCAACAAGATCCTGCCCGAGGTCGAGGCGCTCGAGGCCGAATTCAACGGGCTGCGCGATGGCAGCTCGGGGCGGCTTCATATCGCGATCGAATGCCATGCCTGTTTCGAATGGCTGTTCCCGGTGCTTGAGAAATTCCGCAAATCCTGGCCTGACGTGGATGTCGACATCCGCCCCGGACTTGCCTTTGACGCGATGCCTGCGCTGCAAAAGGAAGAGGTCGATCTCGTGGTATCCTCGGACCCCGAGGATCTGCCAGGCGTCTCTTTCTCTCATCTCTTCGATTACAACCCCGTCTTCGTGGCGGCGGCCCAGCATCCCTTGGCTCAAAAAACCTGGATCGAGGCCGAGGATTTCCGGGGGGAAACCCTGATCACCTATCCGGTGGAGCGGGCGCGGCTCGATATCTTTTCGCAGCTTCTGACCCCGGCCAAGGTGGAACCGGCGGCGATCCGGCAGGCAGAGCTGACGGCGGTGATCCTATTGCTGGTGGCGTCCAACCGGGGGGTCTCGGTGTTGCCGGATTGGGTGGTGCGCGAGGTCAAGTACTCCTCGGATTACGTCACTCGTCCCCTGACCGAAACTGGCATCACACGGCAATTGTTTGCCGCCACACGCAACGACGATCTGGAAAAACCCTATATGCGTGATCTCATCCGTCTGGCGGGAGAAGAGGCGCGGCGGCTTCAGGAGGTTTGAGGCCCTAGCGCCCCAAGGCCATGTCGAGCCGCGCCTTGATCAGCCGTCCGAAAAGACGCATGGGAAACCGGCGATAGGCCGGGGCATCCTGCGGCAGGGGCAAATCCGACTGCCGCTTGCGAATGTTGGTGCGCATTTCAACCGGAGGCAGGGCGCCCTCCTCAAACCGGTTGCGATAGGTCGACACCCAATGGCCGGGCTTGAACTTCAGGTACATTGCCGAATTGCAGCAGGTAGCCACGAACCGTTGGGTCGGGGCCTTGTCGCGCAGCTTGATCCCCTGCAAAAGCTCCGCGCCTGCGACACAGCGAAACCGGTCATCGCGATAGGCCAGGTACGACGCACCGCCATCGGCCTCCAACACCGGGCCCGCGCCGTTGCGCGCTTCGATCATGCGCCCCCCAGCCTGACAATCGCCGCAGTAACACATCGCCGTCAGGATCGGCGGGCCCGCCGCCTCGCAGACAACCTTGCCGCATCTGCACCGCGCGCGTCTGATGATTTGATCCATGCAAGCGATCCCGAGTGGGGGCAAAAGCGCCCGCTTTGGATCAGGTTAACCAGACCGCAGGGCAGCAACGACACCCGATCAGTATTGCCCCGGATATGCTCCCATCATCGCCTGCACATCCAGATCGCTGGAAAACGCATCCGGGTTGCGGGCCATCATTTCACGGATGAAAGCCCGACGTGCGCGATTGTCCTCGGGACTGTCGGGATTGCGGCGTCCCGTGCGGCGACGCTCAAAAAAAGACAGGATGCCGAAGCGGAAAAACGGGCGGGGGGCAGTGACCTCAAACATGGTGAACTCTCCTTTGGAACTCTCTTGATCAGGCTACGCCGCGCCGATTTCGCTTGGTATCCGCTGCAGAGTTGTGCTGTTCTACAAAAATGAATAACCGTTTTCGCAACTGGTCCGATCTGCGCGTCTTCCTTTCCGTGGCTCGCGCGGGGTCTACCCTTGCTGCGTCGCGTGATCTAGGCATGGCGCAACCAACGGTGGCCAGGCGCATTGATGCGCTTGAACACGCCTTGGGCCTGACGCTGTTTGAAAGGGACACGCGCGGGTTTCGGCTGACGCCCGAGGGGCAGTCCCTGCTGCCTGCAGCCGAGGCCGTCGCCAACACGATAGCCGCCTTTTCCGACCAGGCGCAGGCAATCGCGGGTCCGCGCCCCATTCGAGTAACCGGTTTCGTTGCCAATCTCGAAGGGGCAGCGGCCCGGATTCTGAGCGAGTTTTCAGGACTGTACCCGGACGTTCAGTTCGAATTCCTCGCCGTTTTGAATCTGCTCGATCTTACGGCCAACGAGGCGGATATTGCGCTGCGTGTAACCTGGTCGGAACATGACCCATCGCTGATCTGTCGGCATGTCAGCAATCCACAATTCACGCTCTTCGGCGCCCCGGCCTATGCAGAAAAATACGGACTGCCGCGCAGCCCCGAAGAGATGGCGGGCCATACCGTGCTGTCATGGAAACGCGACGATACCGCCCCGGTGTTACATGATTGGATTTGTCGCCACCTTCCCGGCAACCGCGCCTCCCGCTCCTATTCCGAAGTCGCGGTCAAGGATACCGCCGTGCGCGCGGGGCAGGGGCTGGGGCTCATGAATGTAAGGCTGGTCGCCCCCGAGGTAGAGGCCGGGACCCTGATCCGCTGTTTCGATCCGCCGGAAGAACTGACCGCATCTCATGATATTCTTGTGGCGCCGGACGCCTGGCGCCGCCCCGAGGTCAAGACATTTGTCCGCTTCTTTGCGCCACGCTATGCGGCGCTCTTTCGTTAGACGCGTCTTCATGTTCTTTGAATGAAACTTGCAGTGCCGTGACGAATCTTTCGGCATTCTCCCCCTGACGCAAGCCCCGGTTGGCCGCCATGTTCCTCCTTGTCTGCACAAAAGCACATTCGGGGGAGGACTTTCGGGTCCTTGAAAACACATGCCAACAACCTTCAACGCCATTTCCTTGGGCGCGCTTGCCGATATGGACACGTCCGAAGGCAACAACACCGCCGAGAACGCCAGCGCGCTGGTTGGCCTGACATTCGGGTCGGCTGGCGACGCGCTCGTCAATGATTTTGTCGAAATCTCCGCCAGCGGCGATCCCGGCACTTTCTACGATATGGACAACAGTCCCGCCGACCAGTTCACGGTCGACGGTGGCGCCCCCCAGACCTTTGACGGCACGTCGGTCTATTCGGCCACGATCACCTATGTCGACGGCACCACTGCCACGATTTCTGCGGTGATGTTTCAGGATACCGATGGCAACGCCTACCTTGCGCCGGAATTCTCTGCCAATGCGGATCAGGCCGCGCTCGAAGCCGCGCCAATTCGCTCGCTGACACTGGACAGCTTGATCGGCAATACCTGGAGCGGGCTGACGTCCAGTCGCCAGGAATGGGATTATGCCGTCTGTTTCACCGCCGGTACCATGATCATCACCCAGCAGGGCGAACGCCCGGTGGAAGAGCTTCTGCCGGGCGACATGATCCTGACCATGGATAACGGGTTTCAGCCACTGCGCTGGACCGGTCAGCGCACCGTGCCCGCGCAGGGCAAACTTGCCCCGATCCATTTCGAACCCGGCGCGCTTGGGAATGATCGGCCATTGCGTGTCTCCCCCCTGCACCGGATGCTGGTCGCAGGCTGGCGCGTCCAGATGCATTTCGGCGAACGCGAAGTTCTGGTCCCGGCCATGAGCCTCGTGAACGACAGATCGGTGCGCCAGATCGAAGGTGGGGAGGTGACCTATGTGCACATCATGTTCGACCGCCATGAAATCGTCTATGCCGAGGGTATCCCCAGCGAAAGCTTCATGCCCGGTGAACAGGGCCTGACGGCAATGGGCGAAGCTTGTCGCGACGAGATCTATACGCTGTTCCCCGAGTTGCGGGAGATCGGCCTGACCGCCTATGGCCAGGACGCCCGCACCAGCCTGCGAGGGCGGGAGGCGCAGCTTCTGTTGCATTGAAGCGAACAGAAAAAGGTTAACGCCGGAACACCGCGTGGCCCGATACGTTCATCGCACGATTTTGGGTACGCATACCGACGCAATACCGACGTGATACCGATGCAAAACCGAAGCCGGTTTTGCCTGTTAACCAAGGTCGATCAGCCGATTCGCACGCGGCGTGCCGGAAATTCTCCGGCGCGCCGCAGCAAGGTCTCGTTAATCAGATCACCTTGACGATCTGTTTGCCCTTGTTGCCGCCCTTGAGCATGGAGCGGAACGCGGCCGGGGCGTTCTCCAACCCTTCTGCAACATCCTCGACGAACTTGATCTGGCCGGTGGCCAGAGCCGGGCCCACTTCCCGAAGGAAATCGGGGTAGCGATCAAAGTGGTTCGAGATGATGAAACCGTTGACCGACAGGAAATTCACAAGGATCGTGCGCCACAAGCGCGGCCCGGTGAGTGCTTCCATCGAGGCATCGCCGCCAAGCGCGCCTGCATTGTACCATGCGATCATGCCGCAAAGGGGAATGCGTCCGAACGGGTTCATCATTGGCAGCACCGCATCCAGCACCTTGCCGCCGACATTCTCAAAATAGATGTCCACCCCGTTGGGGCAGTGTTCCTTGAGTGCGGCGCGCAACTCCTTGGCGCTGTCATAAGCGCGGTGGTCGACACAGGCGTCAAACCCATAAACCTCTGTCGCCATTTGACATTTGTCCGCACCACCGGCGATGCCGACCACGTTCAGCCCGCGCATCTTGGCCACCTGGCCCACCATCGAGCCGACCGGGCCGGTTGCGGCGGCGACGACCAGCGTCTCACCTTCCTTGGGCTTGCCCAGCTCGGTCAGACCATACCAGCCGGTAAAGCCCGGCATGCCCAGCACCCCAAGCGCGGTAGTGATCGGGGCCAGCGTAGGGTCAAGCTTGCGGGTCTCCGCACCCTTGGCGATGCCGTGCGTGGCCCAGCCGGTCATGGCAAACACGAACTCGCCGGGCTGGAACGACGGGTGGTTGGAAACAATCACTTCGCCCACCGAGCCCGCTTCCATCATCCCGTCAATCGGCACGGGTGCGGCATAGGATTTGGCATCGTCCATGCGTCCGCGCATGTAGGGATCCAGTGAAAAATAGTGATTGCGGATAAGTATTTCACCCTCCGCCGGAGTTGGCAGGTCCACGGATTCCAGTCGGAAATTCTCGTCTTTTGGCTCGCCGTCCGGGCGGCTGGCCAGCACAATGCGCTGCATCTGGTCTGTCATGGCGTCTCTCCTTTATCTGCTGCAAGCAAGGGTGGGTTTCCCGGCGGCACTTGGCAAGCCCGGGCATGCTTGACGCACGGGCATGTGACGTGGCGTTCCGGACGCACACGGCAAGCGGGCTAAGGCCCTTGGCAAAAGGGGAATTGCGGCGTATACGCGCGCTCTGAGCCAAAAGGAGCCCCAGCCATGCCAGGCAGCGCAAATCTCAACATCATGATGAAGGCCGCCCGCAAAGCAGGCCGGTCGCTGGTTAAGGACTTCCGCGAGGTCGAGAACCTTCAGGTGTCGATGAAGGGCGCAGGTGACTTCGTCAGCAAGGCAGATCTGCGGGCCGAGGAAATCCTCAAGGAAGAGCTTCTTGGCGCGCGCCCGACCTATGGCTGGCTGGCCGAAGAAGGCGGTGAGATCGAGGGCAAGGACCCGACACGCCGCTGGATCGTGGACCCGCTGGATGGCACCACCAACTTCCTGCACGGCCTGCCGCACTGGGCGATCTCCATCGCACTCGAGCACAAGGGCAAAGTGGTTGCGGGCGTGATCTTTGACGCGGCCAAGGACGAGATGTTCTATGCCGAAAAGGGTGAGGGCGCGTGGCTCAACGACAGCCAGCGCCTCCGGGTTTCGGGCCGCTCGCGCATGATCGAGTCGGTCTTTGCCACGGGCCTGCCCTTTGGGGGCCGCGCCGACCTGCCTGCAACCCTTCAGGACCTCGCGCGGCTTTTGCCCGCCACCGCAGGTGTGCGCCGCTGGGGTGCGGCTGCGCTCGACATGGCCTATGTGGCCGCCGGACGTTACGAGGGGTTCTGGGAACGCTCGCTGAACGCGTGGGACCTTGCCGCAGGCATGATCATCGTCAAGGAAGCAGGCGGGTTCGTCGAACCGATTGACCCCGAAGGGGATATTCTGGAAGACGGCGAAGTGGTCTGTTCCAACGAGCCGATCTTTTCGCAATTCGCCAAGGTCATCCGCAACGGTTGAGCAGGCAGGGGGCGCTGCCCCCGTCACAAGCCGGGCTTGTGACGCCCCCGGGGTATTTCTGGAAAAAGAAAGATTGGATCAGTCGGTCTGATCGCTGGGATGGTTCACGCCATCCACCCACGGTATGTCGCCGAGATCACGCGGATTGATCCCTTCCAGCGCGCCGAGGTTGACCCCGTATTCATTCGGATTCGAGCGGCGCTGGTGGTGGGTGTAAATCCCGCAGGTCTTGCAAAAATAGTGTTTCGCGGTTCCGGTGTTGAACTGATAAAGCGTCAGGTTCTCCGCCCCTTTCAGAATCTCGATCCCATCCAGCGGCGCAGACACGGCTGCCGCCCCCCGACGGCGACAGAAGGAGCAATCACAGCGACGCGCAGTTTCCAGCCCATCGCTCAGCGTCACCCGCAGTTCCACGGCGCCACAATGGCAAGTCAGTTTATGGCTCATCAGCGGCGTCTCCGGACGATTGGAATGGAACTTTGCGAGAGCCGGTACTTGGCTTCGGGATGCGGCGGCTTGCCCTCGTTGACCGCCCAGAAACGCGGTCCGCCCCGGCGCAGCCACAGTGGCAGCGCAAGAATCGCTCCGGCCACGAACCCACCTGCATGCGCCCAATAAGCCACGCCGCCGCCCGCCATGTCAGCCGCCGCGCCGCCAAAGATCTGGAAGGTGAACCAGAGGCCCAGCATGAGCCAGGCCGGAACCGTGAAAATCTTGAAAAAGATGATGATGATGAAAAGGATGTCGACGCGCGCCTTTGGGAACATCAACAGGTATCCGCCCATCACCCCTGCAATTGCGCCCGACGCACCGACCATGGGAATGTTGCTAAAGGGGGCGGCGACGATCTGTCCGGCGCTCGCGGCCAGCCCCGACAGCAGGTAGAAGACGAGGAAACCGACATGGCCCATCTCGTCTTCCAAGTTGTCGCCAAAGATCCACAGGAACAGCATGTTGCCCGCAAGATGCATGAAACCGCCATGCAGGAACATCGAGGTGATCAGCGTATGCAGGCTGTAGCCATGCGTCACTTCACCGGGGATCAGCGCCCATTTTTGGAAGAAAAGTGCGAGACGCAGGTCATCCCCCATCAGGTGCCAGTAACTCAGGAAGATCGCGATATTGAGGATCATCAGGGCGTAGACGACATAGGGCGTCCGCCCTGACGGGTTGTGGTCACGAATTGGAAACATGCGCTGACCCTGAGGCCAAACGGGTGGGGCGTCAAGCCGCCCCGCCCAGAAGCGCGGCGTTCCCGCCTGCCGCCGTTGTATCAACGCAAACATGCCGTTCGCCACGCACCCGCGCCATGTCTGGCATGCCGGTGACCAGCGGCACGATCGGGCCATCACGCCGTGCCAGCGCCCGATCATAGATCCGCGCCATATCCGCCTCTCCCCACCAAATCACCGAAGAGATGCCGACCAGCGTTTCAAGCGTGCCCGGCTGCACCGGTCCCGTGGCGGCGACGGCGCGTCCGCCAAGCGCGCGCACGGCGCTGGCCTGTGCCTCGGCCGCCTCGCGTCCCGGTCCAAGGCACAACACCGGGGGGCGGGCAAAGGTGGACAGCCGGTTCGACTCTCCGGTTGGTCCGGGCAGTGTGGTGGTCGTTTCGGGGGCGCCGGGATCGGCCAGCGCGATCTTTTGCACCAGCACGTCTGTTGGCATCGGCCCGTCCCAACCATCGTTCACCCTGCGCCGCTCCACGCTGGCGAAACGGCTCAGGTAAAACGGGCCACCCGCCTTGGGACCGGTCCCGGAAAGCCCTTCACCGCCAAAGGGCTGGCTCCCCACGATGGCACCGATCTGGTTCCGGTTCACATAGATGTTGCCCGCATGCATGCGGTCAGACACATGCTGTACCCGATCGTCGATCCGGGTCTGCAACCCGAAAGTCAGCCCATAACCCGTGGCATTGATCGCCTCGATCACCTGATCCAGCTCATCGGATTTGAAAGTGGCGACATGCAGGACAGGACCAAAAATCTCGCGTTCAAGATCGGCAATCCCGCCAACCTTGATCAGGGTCGGGGCAATGAACGTGCCGGTTTGTGGCGTCGGAAGCTGGAATAAAACCCGCCCCTCAACCTGCGCCTGCGCGATGTGATCAGCGATGCCCCGACGCGCGGTGTCGTCGATCACCGGGCCGCTATCGGTGGAAAGCGCCCAGGGATCACCAAGCGTTAACTCTTTCATGGCACCCTTGAGCATGGTCAAAAGCCCGTCGGCAATGTCTTCTTGCACGTACAAGCAACGCAGGGCCGAGCAGCGCTGGCCGGCGGATTGGAACGCGCTTTCGATGATCGCGGTAACGGCCTGTTCAGGCAAGGCGGTCGAATCCACGATCATCGCGTTCAGTCCGCCGGTCTCGGCAATAAGCGGCGCGCCGGGGGCAAGATGGTCGGCCATGGTGGCGCGGATGCGTTGCGCGGTCGCTGTCGAGCCGGTGAAGGCAACACCGTTCACGCGCGGATCGGAGGTCAGCGCGGCACCAACCGTCGCGCCAGCACCGGGCAGGAACTGCAGCGCCGTGCGCGCAACACCCGCTTCATGCAACAGCTCGACCGCGCGATAGGCGATGAGCGGGGTCTGATCCGCAGGCTTGGCGAGTACAGCATTTCCGGCAGCCAGCGCGGCGGCCACCTGTCCAGAGAAGATGGCCAGCGGAAAGTTCCACGGGCTGATGCAAGTGAACACGCCCGCGGGTGGGGTTTCGGGAGCATTGGCGCCGTAGTAGCGCAGGAAATCGACCGCCTCGCGCAACTCCGCCACTGCGTCGAAGGGCGTCTTGCCCGCCTCGCGCGCAAGCAGGGCGAAAAGTTCTCCAAAATGCACCTCATACAGGTCCGCAGCGCGGTTCAGGATCTCTCCGCGTGCTTGCGGGCTTTCATTCCAGGGCGTCGCCGCGGCCAGAGCAGTCTCGATATCCGCCGCACTTGCCGTGGCAACACTGCCCGGCGAGTCTGATGGCAGATAGGGATTGTCGACCGCGTCGGCGGCTTCTGGCTTGGCATCTCCCGCAATGAGAGGCGTAGCATGCCATACAGCACTCCGGAACGGCGCGCGGGCGTTTTCCAGCGTTTCCAGCGTCGGTGTGTCGGACAGATCGAACCCGGTTGAGTTCACACGCTCGGGTTCAAAAAGCGCAGGTCCGCGCGCGATTGTCGGGGCGGGGTCGTCAAGCTGTTCAAAAGGATCGCGGGCGACGTCCTCCGCGGGCACGTCCTCATCGACGATCTGGTTCACGAAGGAGCTGTTGGCGCCGTTTTCAAGCAACCGCCGCACAAGATATGCCAAGAGGTCGCGGTGTGCTCCAACCGGTGCATAGATCCGGCAGCGTGTGTCCTGCGCCTTCAGAACGATATCATGCAATGCTTCGCCCATGCCGTGCAGGCGTTGGAACTCAAACGAAGAATTGTCGTCGGCCATGTCCAGAATGGCCGCTACCGTATGCGCGTTATGGGTGGCAAACTGCGGATAGACGCGGTCTGTCATGCGCAAAAGCTTGCGGGCGTTGGCGATATAGCTGACATCGGTGGCCGCTTTTTGGGTAAACACCGGGAATCCATCGATCCCCATCACCTGGGCGCGCTTGATCTCGGTATCCCAATAGGCGCCCTTGACCAGTCGCACCATGATGCGCCGGTCCAGCCGCACTGCCAGTTCGTAAAGATAATCCAGTGTGGCGCCCGCGCGTTTACCATAGGCCTGAACCACGATCCCGAACCCGTCCCAGCCCGCCAGTGCGGGTTCGCCAAGGACCGCTTCGATCACATCCATTGAAATCGACAGACGGTCGGCCTCTTCCGCGTCAATATTGAGCCCCATGCCGGCCGATTTCGCCAACAACGCCAGCGAGCGCAGACGCGGCACCAGCTCGTCCATCACCCGTGCGCGCTGGGCGACCTCGTAACGAGGGTGCAAGGCCGACAACTTGACCGAGATGCCGGGGTTCTGGCGGATGTCCTCGTGGGTGCAGGCCGCCGCAATCGCTGTGATCGCGCGGCTATAGGCAAGGTGATACCGCATCGCGTCAGCGTCGGTCTTGGCCGCTTCGCCGAGCATGTCATAGGAATAGGTGTAGCCCTTTTTCTCCATGTTGGCCGCGCGGTCCATGGCCGAGGTGATGCTTTCGCCCAATACGAACTGCCGCCCCATCTCCTTCATTGCCCGCCCAACGGCCGTGCGGATGACCGGTTCGCCCAGACGTTTGACCGCCCCGCGCAGAGTGCCGATCAATCCGGGTTCGCGATCCTCCAATACCTTGCCCGTCAACATCAGCGCCCAGGTCGAGGCATTGACCAACGAGGAAGTTGACGCCCCAAGGTGACGTCCCCAGTCGGACGGAGCGATCTTGTCTTCGATCAGCGCATCAATGGTCTCCGCGTCGGGCACCCGCAACAAAGCCTCGGCCAGACACATCAATGCGATGCCTTCGTCGGTCGACAGGCCATATTCGGCAAGGAAAACCTCCATCAGCCCCGGATTAGTCGCCTCGCGAATGGCACGCACCAGGTCCGTGGCCTGATCAGCAATGCGCGCGCGATCCTCTGGGCTCAGCCCGGCCTCGGCAACCAGTTGTTGCAAGAGAGCGGCTTCATCGTGGTAGGTATCAGTGTCAATCCGGCGGCGGGCTTGCGTGGGTTGGGGCATGGCACACTCCATTGGTTTTCCCTAGTATACGGAGATGAAGTCAGGCAGATTGCCTGAAGAGAGCTGAATGACAGGGCATTTCGTCTGAAATGATGGGAGTAGACAGTGCAAAACGACAAGGTGGCGCTGGACCGGTTCGACCGGGCGATTCTGGAAATCCTGGCTTCGGACGGGCGCATTTCAATCACGGATCTTGCGCAGGCGATTGGGTTGTCCAAAAGCCCGACACAGGCGCGATTGCGACGTCTTGAAAAAGAAGGCGTGATCACCGGCTACCGGGCGCTGCTCGATCCGGTGCGATTGGGGCTGGACCATGTCGCCTTTGTCGAGGTCAAGCTGACCGACACCCGCGAAGCCGCTCTGCGCGCCTTCAACGCCGCAGTGGCCAAGGTGCCCGAGATCGAACAGGCACACATGATTGCAAGCCATTTCGACTATCTTCTGAAAGTCCGCACCTCCAACATGGCCGCCTATCGCGCCATTTTGGGCGAGGCGATCTCGGCCTTGCCGCATGTGGCGAGCACCTCGACCTACGTAGCGATGGAAGCCGTGAAGGATACCGGCCTCGCAGAGATGTGACTTGGTGCTTTTGCGCGTCGCATGGCAGGCTTGTGCCATGAAACGCGTGGTATTGTCGATATTCATGTGCCTGCCGGGTTTTGCCCTTGCCTGTCCGGACGGTCCGGATCATTCACAGGCGCTGAATGCGCTGATCGAAAAAGTGCAGGCCGCTCCGAACGAAGGCGCGGCGCAGCAACACCTCAATGACATGTGGGCCTATTGGGCTGATGCGCCGGACGACACGGCCCAGGAAATTCTCGACCGGGGCATGCGAAAACGTGCCGCGTGGGATTTGCTCGGAGCGCAGGAGGATTTCGACACGCTCGTGACCTACTGCCCGGACTATGCCGAAGGCTACAACCAACGCGCCTTTGTCAATTTCCTGCGGCAGGATTTTGAGGCGGCGCTGCCGGATCTGGACCGTGCACTGGAACTGTCACCGCGCCACATTGGGGCCCTCTCTGGGCGGGCGCTTTCGCTGATCGGATTGGGCCGTGATGCCGAGGCGCAAGACGCCTTGGCTGAGGCACTTGAACTGAACCCGTGGCTCCCTGAACGTGTCCTGTTACAGGCTCCGGAAAATAGACACAAATCCGGTCAGGATTTGTAGGGTTTCGCCGCTTTACACCCGTCTTATTACCGCTATTGTCGCGCAACCGATTTTTCGGGATCGGCCGGTTGTGAGTGCCCGCGTGGTGGAATGGTAGACACAGGAGACTTAAAATCTCCAGGCCCGAAGGGGTCGTGCCGGTTCGAGTCCGGCCGCGGGTACCAATGAGTTGGGGGGCATGGGCGCACATTAGAGCGGTGCGGTGCCGCAGATGGTGCTGTTCTAGAGCGTTCGGAATTTCAGCCATCCCTGTATTATTGTAACCCAGGTTTGCGACGTTCAGCACTGTTTGAGAGTGGCGGCGATGTGCGCTTTGTTGGAGCGGTTTCTCCTCGTCGCCTTTCTGCGGAGTTGCAGAAAAGCCCAAACACGAAGCGCGGACATTTCAGAGAAGCACTTTCGTTTTTCGGCGGGGGTACTTGGTGAAGACTTGAAGACGCCTATTTTGATAATCCCATTAATGTAAATGATTGTCGTGGCGCAGTTTGGTATGGAAATGCATGAGGCCATCTGAAATAGGAAACACGAACAACAAGCAAGACAGAAGAGTTTTCTCCTGAATTTATCACCTTTCAAATACGGCTATTCCCTGTGGTAAACTTTGAACTTCTTCCACGAATCTCCTATTTTCAGAAAAATGGCGACCTCGGACGATCTCAGGTGGTAGAGAGTAGGGTTTGTAAGGCCATATACGGTCGACCACATTATGCATTAACCAACGCCACCGTGGTAGCCTAAATAACGTAAGACCCCGTCGAACTACTCGAGTCAACAAGCTGGGGTGTGAAAGTTTCGTTTGTCGGGATAAAAAGCGCTTTCGATGATCGTGATCAAGAGAACTAAGGGATTTCAGCCCCAAACCGTTCAAAAATCTCTCGCGGCTTTGCGTCAATTTCATGGCGGTTTGAGAAAATGCCCGGTTTTCTCGAGAGCCTCGAACAATCTTTTCTTGCAGCTGTTCAATTTGTTCAGCGCTGGGCGACAATCCAATCTCATTTAAGAATTGAAGGTCGTTAACCTTTTTCGTTGGAACAACGACAACCTTTGGGAAAGCATTCGCATAGTCAGAAATAATTTGGCGATAATTCATATCATCGACACCAAATATCTCGTCAATTTGATAGCGGGCCGTGAGGCGCGCCCGGTCGTAATCTTTGTGCGACAAAAAGTAATCTTCTGGCGGCACAATGTGACCGGAGTGCCATTTTTGCTGGAAACAGCTGCGCATAAATGAGCCCGGTTCGCGGATGGTGATCAGAATGGTTGTATCACGCGGGAAGGCTTCGCGATTCATCGCCAAGCGTTCCTTCCAAATCGCGGGGTTCCATCCTATGAGGCTTTCCAATGATATGAGCGTTCTTTCGTTGCGGTGATCTTTGAAGTATTTGTTCAGTAAGGGAATTTGAGCCCTGTCACCTCGTCGGAATAGTCCGAGGCTATCTTTGATTTCCAAAGGATTGTATTCATCTATCAATCCAAATTCGACCAAATTTGAAAAAACATGGCGTTGCAAGCTGGTGGTTCCGCATTTTCCAAAGCCGATATGTAATATTAACAATTCTAATCTTGCTCCGCTGACGGTGAAGAAAAACCGTGTGCCATGAGGATTCTAGGTGCATGACCTCTCGCTATTGCTGACGATGATTCACCATTTCTGTCGCTTCCGCAAGCGGAGGCGACTCGGCATCCATGGCGCGAACGTCGGTTGCAGGATCATTGACGGTAACAACCTTGCCGGACGCTCCTGCTGTATCCGATCCCGGCGCGACATAAATGAACCACATTCACCTAATGGGCAACCGTCACCCCCCCAACACCAGCAAACCGCTCCTGCCACTCCTCGCGCTCGTCATCGCTGATCTTGCGGAAGGTCACATCAGGTACGGTAAAGGCGTGACCGGGGGCGAGGGTTTCAAGCGCCGCCGGGACGTCATCCGGCCACGTCCAATCGTCGCTTTGCATTGCGCCCATCAGGGTCTCGCTTGCATCTGGAATGAACGGCGATGACAGCACGGCATAAAGCCGGATCAGGTTCAACGCGAGGCGTATCTGCGCTGCGGCCTGCTCCGGGTCTTCCTTGAAGGTCGACCACGGCGCGGCGGTTTGCAGATATTCATTGCCCGCCACCCAGATCGCGCGGAGCTCCTGTGCCGATTTGCGCACCTCCATGGCGGCCATGTGGCCTTCATAGGCGCGGATGCGGGTGGTGAGTTCCTCGATCAGGGCCGTTTCGGTTTCGCCCAAAGTTCCGCCAGCCGGGACTTCCTCGCCGAATTTCGAGCGGCAGAACTTGGTCACGCGGCTGACGAAGTTGCCGAGAACATCCGCGAGGTCCTTGTTTACGCCCGCCTGGAAGTTGTCCCAGGTGAACTCGCTGTCCGACGTTTCCGGCACGTTCGACAAGAGCCACCAGCGCCAGTAGTCGGCGGGCAGGATTTCCAGTGCCTGATCCATGAACACGCCACGCCCGCGCGAGGTCGAGAACTGGCCGCCGTCATAGTTCAGGTAGTTGAACGACTTGATGTAATCGACCAGCTTCCATGGCTCGTCCGAGCCAAGGATCGTCGCAGGGAACGAAAGGGTATGGAACGGTACGTTATCCTTGCCCATGAACTGGGTATAGGTCACGTCTTCGGCGCCCTTGTCAGTGCGCCACCAGCTTTCCCAATCACTGCCTTTGCCCGCGTCGACCCACTCCTGCGAACAGGCGATGTATTCGATAGGTGCATCGAACCAGACATAAAAGACCTTGCCCTCCATGCCGGGCCAGTCTTCGTCGCCGCGTTTGACCGGGATGCCCCAGTCCAGATCACGGGTGATGCCGCGATCCTGCAGCCCGTCACCGTCGTTTAACCATTTGTTGGCAATGGACGTGGTAAGAACGGGCCAATCGGTTTTGCTGTCGATCCACGCTTGCAGCTTTTCCCGCATCTCCGACTGGCGCAGGTATAGATGCTTGGTTTCGCGCTCTTCCAGATCGGTTGACCCGGAGATCGTTGAATAGGGATTGATCAGGTCGGTGGGATCAAGCTGTTTCGTGCAGTTGTCACACTGGTCGCCGCGCGCGGATTCAAAACCGCAATTGGGGCAGGTGCCCTCGATGTACCGGTCGGGAAGGAAGCGCCCGTCCGCATGCGAATACATCTGGGTTTCCGACACTTCTCGGATCAGACCCTGATCGGCCAGACGCCCGGCAAAGTGCTGGGTCAGCTTGTGGTTTTCAGGGCTGGAGGAGCGCCCGAAATGATCAAAGCTCAGCCGGAAACCCTCGGCGATTTTTGACTGGATCGCGTGCATCTCGGCACAGTATTCCGCGACCGGCTGACCTGCTTTGGCCGCAGCCAGTTCCGCCGGGGTGCCGTGTTCATCGGTGGCACACAGGAACAGCACTTCGTTGCCGCGCGCACGCTGATAGCGGGCAAAAAGATCGGCCGGCAGCTGGCTGCCGACGAGGTTGCCCAAATGCTTGATGCCATTGATATACGGAATGGCCGAAGTGATCAGGTGGCGCGCCATGTCTTTTCCCTCGATGTGTTGTTGCGCTCCATCTAGACCAAAGCGGCGCGCAGTGCCAGAGGGTCGAGCGCCGCTCGCTCAGCCGGAGGGTTTGCCATCGTCGCGGCTGTGTTCTTCCTCAACCCGCGTCGGTTCTTCCCGCTGCCGCCGCATCAATCGTCCGATGATGAAAGAGGTGCGTGGCGCATAGACATAACGTGTGCGGTGTCCGACCGTGGGACGGGCACGCATCCGGCTCAGGCCGAACACGATCAGGACGGCGTGTCCGGCGGCGATCATCACGAAGAGGGCCGCAGGGCCAAAGCGTTGAATCAGCCCTGAGGCAAAGAGCGGCGCTGCAATCGCGCCAATCGCGTAAAAAAACATCAGCGCCGCCGACAGCTCGATGCGCTCTTCAGACGTGGCAAAGTCGTTGGCGTGCGCGGCGGCCACGGAATAGATCGGGAATGCGGTCAGGCCGAAGATCACGGCGTTGCCCATGACCAGTGCGGTGCTGCCGCCGCCTATGGAAATCGTTGCAAAACAAGACAATACCGCCGCCGCCGACAACCAGATCAGCACCCAGCGGCGATCATACTTGTCCGCGAGCCACCCCACGGGATACTGCGCCAATGCGCCGCCCAGAACAAAGGCCGCAAGGAACCAGGCGATCTGGTCCGTCTGCAATCCAACCTCCTTGCCATAGACCGGACCGACCATGCGGAAACTGGCCGAGCTCAGCGCGGCCACCACCACCCCGGCCGCAGCCAGAGGCGAGCGGGCCACCGCCAGCATCGGGCGCAAGCGGGGCGCATGCGGAGTTTCCGGCTGTTCCGATTTGGTCAGGGTGAGCGGCAGGATCGCGGCGCAGCACAGGATCGCCAGGATGTTGTAGGACAGGTACATGGCGGGTTCCAGAACGCTGATTACCAGCTGTGCGGCGAGGGAAGCTCCCATGTCCACGACGCGATAGGTCCCCATCGCCCGACCACGGGTCTCGTTTGTGACCTTGGATTGCAGCCATGCCTCCACCACGGTGTAGCACCCGGCGACGCACAACCCCGAGGCAACGCGCATGATGGCCCATGCCGTGGGATCAATGATGATGAAATGCGCCATCAGGCCAATCGCGCCTGCTGCGGTGAAGGCAGCAAAGGCGCGGGAATGTCCCACACTGCCGATCAGGCGGGGGGCCCACCAGCAGCCAATGAAAAAGCCAAGGAAATGCGCAGACCCCAAGAGACCAATCTGTGAAGTGGTGAAGCCCAGTGCGATGCCCGAAAGGGCATCAAGCGGTCCCACCCCGCCCGTGCTCAATTGGAGAAAGATCACGGAGAGGAACAGGGCGGAAAAGGAAATCATCATGCGCATAAGTCCCTAGCATCGCGGGCAGGCTCGGCGTGGCAAGCGGTTATTCGACGTTCGGGCGTCGTTTTTGGTCCACGCGCTGTTTGCTCAGGCGCTTAGGCTCTCGTGCAGTTCGGTTGGGCTCAGCCGCGGTTTGTCCGGTAAACCACTGAGGAGCCAGGACTGGCGCGGGGAAGTGCGCGCCCGCAGACGGGTCAGACGCCAGCCCTCGGCGCCCGCAGTATGGGCGGGCGTCATATGCCAGCGGCTTTCGATCCCCTGCGCGCCGCCCTCACCGGGTGTCAGGATCAGCCCGAGCGGAGCCTGCCCGCTCTCTCGCGTCCCGGTTTCGGCAGCCAGGTGCAGACGGCGTACCGGGGTCAGGGCGGGCAGGCCGGGCAGGTCGGCCACCACCAGCGGCACCTGCCCGGCACGCAACGTTTCTTCCATGCACCACAGCACATCCTCGGGGCGGCGGGGGGTGATGAAAATCACCCGCCCGGGATGCACGAACCGCGCCATGCCATCCGCATTAAGCGGCGAAGCGCCCCATTCCGGGGCGATCCAGAACACCGGCCCGGGGCGTTGTGATGCCATCCATAACGCAAAGCTGTAGCGCGCCGGACCACAGGCTTCATGCAGTCGTGCCAACGCCAATGCCACCCCCGGCGCGGGGTTGAGAATGGGGCGGGAGCGTTCGGGCGCGCGTTTGAGCAGATGAGTCGCCATGACTTCAGAATAGCAAGTTCCCACTTTGTTCTCAATCCGGCAGGGCTTTACCCAACGCGGAAATTCCGCCACCGTCGACCCCGAAACAAAGGAGCGCATCATGGGAACGCACGCTTATGAAGGCGGCAGGCTCAACCTGCCATTTGTGGGAATATCGACTTTTGGCAAGCGTCCGTATGTCGAGGACTGGGCCACGCTGGATGCCGATGTCGCGATCATGGGAGCGCCATTCGATTTCGGCACTCAATGGCGCAGCGGCGCCCGCTTCGGTCCCCGCGCCGTGCGCGAAGCCTCAACCCTGTTCAGCTTTGGTCATGCCGGCGCCTATGACCACGAGGACGATGCCACCTACCTTCCGGCCTCCGTGCGGATGGTGGATATCGGCGATGCGGACATCGTGCACACGGATACCGAAAGAAGCCACGCGAATATCGAACAGGGGGTCCGCGCCATTCTTCAGGCCGGAGCACTGCCCGTTGTGATTGGCGGGGACCACTCCGTCAACATTCCCTGCATCAACGCGTTTGACGGGCAGGGTGACATCCACATCCTGCAAATCGACGCGCATCTCGATTTTGTGGATGAACGTCACGGTGTACGCCACGGCCACGGCAACCCGATGCGGCGGGCTGCGGAGAAGGACTATGTCACCGGATTGACGCAGGTCGGAATCCGCAATGTTAGTTCCACCGCCCGCGAGGGGTACGAAGATGCCCGCAACATGGGCAGCGACATCCTCAGTGTCCGGCAGGCCCGCGCCCTTGGTCCCAAAGGCGTCATTGCACACATCCCCGAGGGTGTGCGGGTTTATGTGACCATCGACATCGACGCGTTCTGCCCGTCGATCGCTCCGGGAACCGGCACGCCGAGCCATGGCGGGTTTCTCTACTATGACGTACTCGAGATGCTGCAACAGCTGGCGCAACGGCACGAGGTGGTCGGGATCGATCTCGTCGAAGTGGCCCCGGATTACGATCCGACCGGTTCCACCTCGATCCTCGCGGCACAGGTGCTTCTCAACTTCCTGGGGTTCATCTTCCACGCCCGTGCCCAGACCTGATCCGTTCGCTTTTCCTTTTGCCAGAAATATCCTGGGGGAGTCGCCCCGCAGGGGCGGCGGGGGCAACGCCCCCAACCCGCTTGCACTTGGCGACCCAATCCCTAGGCTGTCGGAAACGCACAGATATCAGGATGACCTGCCATGAAAATGAATCCTCTTGGCCGCACCGGGATGACCGTGTCCGAACTCTGCCTTGGCACGATGACCTTCGGAACTCAGACCGACGAGGCCGAGGCACACGCCCAGATTGACATGGCCTTGGCGGCGGGGATCAATTTCGTGGACACGGCGGAAATGTACCCGGTCAACCCGGTCAGCGCGGAAACGCAAGGGCGCAGTGAAGTGATCATTGGCAACTGGTTCGCGCGCACCGGGCGGCGGGCTGACGTTATCTTGGCGACCAAGCATTCGGGGCAGGGATTGGCACATGTGCGCAATGGCGCCCCGATCACCTCGAAGACCATCCCGGAAGCGATTGACGGGTCGCTGAAACGGCTTCAGACGGACTATATCGATCTCTATCAGTTCCACTGGCCCAACCGCGGATCCTACATGTTTCGTCAGAATTGGCGCTATGATCCCTCGAAACAGGATCATGCGGATACGATGTCCCACATGGAGGATGCGCTTGGGGCTCTGCAGCGCGAAGTGGATCGCGGACGTATTCGCGCGTTCGGTCTGTCCAATGAAAGCGCTTGGGGAACGTCGCAATGGGTGCGTATTGCCGAGGCCAACGGTTTGCCCCGCGTGGCATCGGTGCAGAACGAGTATTCGCTGTTGTGCCGCTTGTACGATACGGATATGGCGGAGATGAGCGTCAACGAAGACGTTGGGTTGTTGGCGTTTTCGCCGCTCGCGGCCGGTCTGCTTACCGGCAAATACCAGCATGGCGCCGTCCCGGAAGGGTCCCGCAAGTCCCTGGTTGAAAACCTCGGCGGACGGATCACCCCGCGTGTATTCGATGCAATTGATGCCTATCTTGCCATCGCGCAACACCACGGCATTGATCCGGTGCACATGGCTCTGGCCTTCACACTGCATCGTCCCTTCCTGAGCAGTTCGATTTTTGGGGCAACGCATCTCGACCAGCTCGAACATGTTCTGGCGCTTGATGGTTTGCGATTGAGTGACGAGGTGTTGTTGGAGATTGACGACGCGCACAAATCTCATCCGATGCCTTACTAGCGGTGATGTCACGAATTGGGTATTTGAGACCATTGAGAAGCAGGAGTGGACTTGCTTTTGCGATGCGTGCCGCGTTAGGGCGGGGCAGTTGGGTCGGGAGAATACAATGCAAGACGAAGTTTTGGCAGTGGTGCGCGCGTCGGCGCCGCGACGGTGGTTCGGGATCGGCGTCATGGCGGTGCTGGGAGGGCTGCTGATTTACCTGGCCTTGTCGACACCCCCGTCTTTGGGGTGGCAGGTTTTCCTGATCGTATTCGGGGTGGCGGCCCTCTGGCTGGCCGAAACGACCCGCAAAGCAACGGAACACGAGGTGCAGCTGACCTCAAAGGGATTGCGCAGTTCGTCTGGTGAAGAGATTGCGTCGGTGGATCAGATTGCCCGTGTCGAGCGCGGGACTTTTGCGATGAAACCGTCGAACGGGTTCCTGTTGCGCTTGAAAGAACCCCGGTCGCGCAGGTGGCAACCGGGGCTTTGGTGGGCGATGGGCCGCCGGGTCGGCATTGGCGGCGTTACGCCCGGTTCGCAATCCAAGGTGATGGCGCAGATGCTCGAAGCCCTTCTTGCGGAAAGGGACTAGACCCTTTCCCAGGCAAGGAGCGGCGCGAAGCGGGGACGCGTGAACACAAAGGTATTGATGTCAAGGGCTCCGATACCAATGTCGATCGGTGAATCGTACCTGCCGAATGTCTCGACGAGAATCAGGCGTTCTCCGGAAAGCAGGGTAGGAATGTTCGGCACGTATGTCGGTAGGTCGGTATTCGACAGGGTTTGCGCTCCGCCGCTGGCGTGCGACCAGTCAAGGCGATACTTGTTGCCCTTCTTGCTGTAAGTGAACACCGATACCCGCAGCGAGGTGGGCCCATCTGAACGCGCCAAATTGTTGAACAAGTCGAGCGTATTGTCGAGATAGGTCTGATTGATCGCCACCGTTTCACGGGACAGCATGTCGGAAATCGTAAAGGCGGCCTTGTCCGCGGCGGAACGCGATTTGTACAGGTCGAAGAACATGATCGTGGCAAGAAAAGCCCAGAACAGAATGGGCACCAGGATAACGGTTTCCACGGCCACAGTTCCCGAAGTGTCTTTGCGGAACCGGTCCAGGAAGGACTTCATATGAGAAAAGGGCATCATGTTACTTGGGCTCCTGAACGAAGGCGGAGATGGCGATCATTGAGACGTCACCGGCGCTGTCCTTGACCAGATGGTAGCCAAGGCCGGTGGTGGGGAAGAGCGGCTCGGTCTTGGCACAGGCCCTCAAGATCATGAGTTCGTTGCTCTCACCCGCGTGGAATTCGGTGACCGGCTGCACCTCTTCGGCGCGGTTCGTGCAGGTCGCTCCGGGGGGAACGCCCGTCCAGGCCCGCGGATTGAGTTGGATCATCTCCAGCATCAGGTTCGAGGTGCAGTTCGGAATGAAATGCGCTTCTTCACATATCCGGTCGCGGATCTCGTCATGTGTAGGCTCGTAGCCTGTTCCCAGCCGGATATCCCGTACAACGACATCCAGCGCGCGCTCCAGAAACGAATTGCGCAAGTTCAGCATACCGGCCTCAACCGAGGAAAGCAGAAGTACCAGAAACACGGGCACCATGACGGCGAATTCGACGGTCACATGACCGGTTTCGTCTTTCTTGAACCGGCGGGCGATTTTTCCAACAAGCGACATCATTGGGTCAACCTCAGCGTGCGAATGGATGTTGCGATGGCGTCAAAGGCGTCAGAGATCTCCAGCCCTTGTGCGTCGAAGTAGTGGCTGTCGGAGCTTGCGCAGTCCTGCAACACACGCTGTCCGCGCTGCGGTGCTTCGAACCCGATGGCAAACACCAGCGTTCCCTGATCCTTGGTTATGTCGCAGATATTCTTGGTGTACTGATCCTTTGCCGTGGATTCTTTTTTGGAAAACGCCGACGTGTACCAGTCCGCATAGGCGCTGCTGCTGAAAGAGAACAGATTGCTGGCAATCCACTTCAAGGACGCACGTGCCAGCAAATCCTGGTTGGTCACTTGAACGGCATCTCCCGGTTCGGGGTGCATTGCACAGTTGTAGTTCTCGTCGCAGACATACATTTCCCCCGCGCCATAAGGATGATCGTACCAGCCATTCATGTGTGGCCAAAAATAGTTGTAGGTTCCATTGGAATGGTACACGGAATACACGTCCGCCTCAGCATTGTACCAAACATCCGACATGCTTGTGCGCATCGACGGGTTGAGCATGTACTGATCAGTGTTTTCGCCGTCCGACATTACGACAAGAACCTTGAGAACATTCGGGTTTGTGTAGTCGGTGGGGCGACCAGTCCAATTCGCGTCGACGGACCCAGCGGTGATCAAGCCGTCGATAATGTCGCGCGTGCTTGGATCCAGAAGCACAGATCCCCATTTCACTCCAAGATCGATGGACGTGTTGCCGCCGGCCGACATGGAATCGATGAATGCATCAATCTCTGCCTTGTCGTTGGAAAACGGCAGAATTTGCGAGCCTGCACGCGTCGGGCAGACGGGCAGTTGAATTGGATCTTCAGACGTGGTGAACGGGTCGAAATGGGCCGTGCGTTCCAACGGCTCGTTTGGCGTGAAGTAGGCTTTGCTGAACTGGTCCGACACAAAGTTCACGCAATGCGAGTAACTGTGTTCGCTGGACACATTCAACTGATCCAGAATTTGCGCGCCGGCGTTCACTTGCGTGGCATAGGGGACGATCGTGATCGAAACAGTCCCGGCCTCGGCGGTGGTGAGCATTGTCTCAACAAAGTCTTTTGCCGCCACCTTCAGGTTGGTGAGGCGGCTGTTCCAGCCCATGGAACCCGAGATGTCGAGAACCAGAGACACTTCGACATTGCCAATACTTTCCCTCGCCGTACCTCCTGCCGGGGCGGCTAGGGTATCGACGCCGACGAGTTTCATGAATTCGGTATCCACGGAAGCGGCGGCCTTGGCCGTGACTTCACGAAAGCCGATCCCCTCATTGACGGTCACGCTGTTGAGATACTCGCTGAGACCAGCCTTGACGAAATAGTCACCGACTACTTCGATCGGTTCCCTTTCCTGATCGAGGTCGGCAGCAGCAAGAACGGCGCGATCGAGTGTGTGTTGCAATTTGGTGCGTTGTCGCTCTGTGTTCATCAGGTCAACACTCATCCCGCCGACCATCAGCATGATCAGGAAAAGAGCGATTGCGAATCCAACGATGACGCCGTCTTCCTCCCGGATAAAACGGTGCATCCAGTTTGCGGTGCGATCCTGCAACCGGCCCAGCGGCTGCCCGGTTTCTGTTGCGCAGTTGCCCTGCAGAAAAAGGCGTTTACTCATTCGCATCTTCGGTACCTCGCGTCGGCGCGTTTTTGGGGTGTGCCGCCCGCAAGGGGGCACTATGCGCCACAGTCAATGTCCTTTAGGAATTGGGCCAAAATTGGGCGAAAGAGCGGTTGAGGTTGGGAATCCCTTCTAAATAAGACCTTTCGATACAGCCACTTGTAGACAATTCCTGCATCTGGTGCGGGTTTGTTTCGAGTGTCGAAACCAACCTCAAAAAACTGCCCAAAAAATAATCTTCCCTCGTCAATGATGCGGTAATGGGCTTAGTGTCCGATCTAATAGGGCTGCGGCAGCGAGTCGCAGTCGGTAATGTGTCAGGAGAGGATTTATGGGCGCAGTCAAAGAGCCGAGTTTTCGCGAAAGTGTGGACCTTATGTTCAACCGGGCGGTTGCCCTGATGGACCTGCCGCCCGGCCTCGAGGAAAAGATCAGAGTGTGTAATGCCACTTACACGGTGCGGTTCGGTGTGCGGCTGCGTGGCAAGATTCAAACATTCACAGGATATCGTTCGGTGCATTCCGAACACATGGAGCCGGTCAAGGGGGGCATTCGTTATGCGCCGTCCGTGAACCAGGACGAGGTCGAGGCGCTGGCGGCGCTTATGACCTACAAATGTGCCCTTGTCGAAGCGCCGTTTGGTGGCTCCAAGGGCGGCTTGTGCATTGATCCGCGACAGTATGATGAGCATGAGTTGGAACAGATCACGCGGCGTTTTGCCTATGAGCTGGCAAAGCGCGACCTGATCCACCCCAGCCAGAACGTGCCTGCTCCGGACATGGGAACCGGCGAGCGCGAAATGGCGTGGATCGCCGATCAGTACGCCCGGATGAATACAACGGACATCAATGCGCGTGCCTGTGTTACCGGCAAACCGCTCAATGCAGGTGGCATCTCTGGCCGCGTTGAAGCGACGGGGCGCGGTGTTCAATTCGCTTTGCGCGAATTCTTCCGGGATGAGCGCGACGTCGCCAAGGCCGGGTTGAGTGGAAAACTGGATGGCAAGCGCGTGATCGTGCAAGGGCTGGGTAACGTGGGATACCACGCGGCCAAGTTCCTGAGCGACGAAGACGGGGCCAAGATCATTGGTATCATCGAACGTGACGGAGCCTTGTTCAATCCGGCCGGGCTCGACGTGGATGCCGTCTATCAATGGCTGGTGAAACACGGCGGTGTGGCGGGATACCCGGATGCGACCCACACCGCCGAGGGGGCCGCGGTGCTCGAAGAGGAGTGCGATATCCTGATCCCGGCAGCACTTGAGGGGGTTATCAACCTGTCAAATGCCAAGAACATCAAGGCCCCGCTGATCATCGAGGCCGCCAACGGTCCGATTACGGCAGGGGCGGATGATGTCTTGCGCGCCAAAGGGACAGTTATCATTCCGGACATGTTCGCCAATGCCGGGGGTGTGACCGTGTCATATTTCGAGTGGGTCAAGAACCTGAGCCACATTCGGTTTGGCCGCATGCAGCGCCGCCAGGAAGAAGCGCGGCACCAGCTGGTCGTGGATGAGCTGGAAAAGTTGAGCAAGGCGGCGGCAATTCCCTACACCCTGTCCCCCGAGTTCAAACAGAAATATCTGCGCGGGGCGGATGAACTGGAACTGGTGCGGTCGGGGCTGGATGACACGATGCGCATCGCCTACCAGTCCATGCGAGAGGTGTGGCATGACCGAGCCGATGTGGAGGATTTGCGCACCGCCGCCTACCTCGTGTCGATTGGGAAGGTGGCGGCAAGCTACAGGGCAAAGGGGCTGTAATTTCATGCAGGGCGGCGACCTCGACATAACTTGCAGTTGCGGCCTGTTTCGGGCGCGTCTTACCGGTGTCGGACCGGGATCGGGGTCGCACCTGATGTGTTACTGCAAGGATTGTCAGGCCGCCGCTCGCCACCTTGGTGCCGATGATACGCTCAAGCCAAGGGGCGGCTCGGACATCTATCACACGACACCTTCTCGTTTGTCGATCGAAGACGGCGCAGAGCATCTTTCGTGTCTGCGTCTGTCCCCGAAGGGACTGATGCGTTGGTATGCGGGGTGCTGCAATACCCCGCTTTTCAACACCCTGCCAAGGGGGAGACTCGCCTTTGTCGGTGTTTCGACACCGACCCTTCGGGCCGACGGCGCGGCCGAAGCGATTGGCCCGGTTATTGCCGTGGTCAACACGTCCGGTGCGCAACCCGGTCCCGGCACGCTCCGGGATCGGGGTTTCCTGAAGGCCGGGTGGCAAATCATGCGGCGGCTCGTTTTGGAGAAGCTGCGCGGAACAGCGCGGGACAATCCGCTTTTTGATGAAAGAGGCGTGCCCATTGTCTCGCCGCGTGTGCTTACTTTGGATGAGCGCAGGGCAGCGACGCGTTTCTAAAAGTTTTTTGGTAATCCGGATCATCTAGGTTTGATCGGCCTTCGTAAGAATGAGCAGGACGCAATCATTCATGTGGTGAAGGATCTATTGGGCAAAATGAAAAGACGCGAGATTTTCAAGGCTACGGTAGCAGCAGCACTCGGCGTTTCAAATGCAGCAGAGGCACAACAGACGACGGGGTGGGCGGCGATCGTCGATGGGCTTGCCGTCTATCAGTCCGAAACAGACCTGAGCGGTGGCGGGGCTTTTTCGGTAGATCGCCAGTTTTTGCGCGCCGGCGCGCTTTACCGCTCGCCCGAGGGCGCAAGCTTTGGTGTCCTTGCGAGCTTTGGCCGGTTTTCCTACGACTTCAACTCGATCGGTTCAGCACTTTGGGGAGATGTGCGGGATATTCGCCTCTCGGCGCCCATTCGTTTCGGGGTAGGTGAGCACGCCAAGGTGCTGATCTCTCCCTCTGTACGCTGGGACTACGAGAACGATGCGAGCGCATCGGACGGCGTGACCTATGGAGTTTTTGCCGGTGTGAGTTGGGAGGTCTCAGACACGCTCGAGATCGGGCCGGCGTTCGGCGCCTTCTCACAACTGGGCAGTAACGATCTGGATCTTTTTCCGGCCCTTCTGGTCAGTTGGGATATGGCGCCCCGATGGAACCTGAGCACCGGTACCGGTCTGGGGGCGAGCCAAGGTCCGGGGGTCACACTCAGTTATCAAGCTACTGATCGCACCAGAATTTCATTTATCGCGCGCTCGGAAAAAAGCCGGTTCAGGCTGGATAATGCCGGTCTGGCGCCTGGTGGTGTTGGCGAGGACACCAGCGTGCCTGTCGTGCTGTCGCTGGTATATACCCCCAATCCCGGAGCTTCGGTCAGCGCTTTTGCAGGGGCAGAGCTCGATGGGAGACTGAATCTGGAAAACACCGCCGGTACTCTTGTCAGCTCCCAGTCCTATGATGTGGCACCAATCCTTGGTCTGAGCTTTCGCTTCATGTTCTGAGCTGAGAACCGCTTTGCGGGGCGATTTCCAGACAGTGGTCGCCCATTGACACGTTTCTGTCGATTCCGTTCTGGTCTTTTGAAGCTCAGTTTGTACTCATGACGGGTAAGGTTATCCAAACACCCGGGGGACAGGGATGCGCTTTTCAGGCTGGAAGGTCATCAAGGAAGGGTTGACTGGCAACAGGGGCTGGTCGGCGCATTGGCGGGATGCCCAGCCCAAGCCCGAGTACGACATGGTGATTATTGGCGGTGGCGGACATGGCCTTTCGACCGCCTATTACCTGGCAAAGAACCACGGAATGACGAACATCGCCGTTTTGGAGAAAGGTTACCTTGGCGGCGGAAACGTCGGGCGAAACACAACGATTGTGCGCGCCAACTATTTCCTGCAGGGAAACTCCGAGTTCTACTCGCACTCTCTCAAGCTCTGGGAAGGTCTCGAAGAGGATCTGAACTATAACGTGATGCATTCCCAGCGCGGGCTGATCAACCTTTTCCACAGCGACGGGCAAAGGGATGCTTTTGCGCGCCGGGGTAACATGATGGTCAACCAGGGGGATGATGCGATCCTGCTGGATCGAGATGGCGTGCGCAAACACCTCCCTTACCTGGATTTCGAGCAGACCCGTTTCCCGATCTATGGCGGCTTGTACCATCCCCGTGGAGGCACCGCGCGCCATGACGCAGTGGCCTGGGGCTATGCGCGGGGTGCATCGGACCGTGGCGTTGACCTTGTCCAGAATTGTGAAGTCACGGGGATCGACATCGAGAACGGTGTCGTGAAAGGGGTGCAAACCACCAGAGGTGCAATCCGGGCAAAGAAGGTCGGGATCATTGTCGCCGGGCGTTCTGGGCAGGTGGCGGCAATGGCCGGGCGGCGCCTGCCGATCGAGAGCCACATCCTGCAGGCATTTGTGACCGAGGGGCTCAAACCGGTCATCGACCATGTGATCAGTTTTGGCATGGGACACTTCTATATCAGCCAGTCGGACAAAGGCGGTTTGGTGTTTGGAGGGGATCTCGATTTCTATGCGTCCTATGCGCAACGCGGCAACCTCCCGATGAAAGAGCATGTCATGGAGGCCGGGATGACGCTGATGCCGATGATCGGTAAGGCGAAGGTACTTCGGTCGTGGGGCGGGATTATGGATATGACACCCGATGGATCTCCGATCATCGACAAGATGGAAGGGATCGATGGTCTCTATATCGACTGCGGCTGGAACTATGGCGGGTTCAAGGCGGTGCCTGCCTCGGGATGGTGCATGGCGCATCTGATGGCAACGGATCGACCGCACGAAGTGGCGGCGAAGTACCGGCTCGACCGGTTCCGCACCGGGATCGGCATCATGGACGAAGAGGGCACCGGCTCTCAGCATAATCTGCATTGAGGGGCAAGATGTCGGTTTTTGAGCATTTTTGGCAAAATAAAGTTGCGGGAGCGGTGCCATGCGGCTGACCTGTCCTGTGTGCGGCGAGCGGGATCGGCGCGAGTTCTATTACATGGGGGATGCGGTGGCCTTGCGGCGACCTGACCCAGAGGCTGGTGACGCGGTGTGGGATGACTACCTGCACAACCGAGACAATCCGGCGGGTGTGACCCGCGATCTTTGGCAACATGAGGGGGGCTGCGGCGCTTGGATCGTCGTGACCCGCAATACGATGACGCATGAGGTTTTGGAAACGGCTCTGGCCTCGGATGTCAAAGGGAGCGTGGGATGAGGATTGCGGGCAAAGGGCTGGTCGATCGTCAAGCGCCGGTGTCGTTCCGTTTTGATGGCCATACCTATCAGGGGTTTGCCGGCGACACGCTGGCCTCGGCGCTGTTGGCCAATGACATCCGTGTCGTTGCGCGTTCGTTCAAGTATCACCGCCCGCGCGGCGTGATGGGCGCGGGGAGCGAGGAGGCCAATGCGCTTGTGACCATCGGATCGGGAGCGGCGCAAGATCCGAATGTGCGGGCAACGGTGCAGGAAATTTACGAAGGGCTCGAGGCGCGTCCGCAAAACTGCTGGCCCAGCCTGACGGTGGATCTTCTATCCGTGAACGACCTTGCCGCTCCTTTTCTGGGCGCGGGGTTCTATTACAAGACTTTCATGTGGCCGCGTGCCTTCTGGGAAAAACTCTACGAGCCGGTGATCCGCCGCTCTGCAGGACTTGGCGCCCTGAGCCACCAGCACAACCCGGACGCCTATGAAAAAGCCTTTGCGTTTTGTGACTTGCTGGTGATCGGGGGAGGCCCTGCCGGGTTGATAGCCGCGTTGACGGCGGCGCGGGCTGGGGCAGATGTGATCCTTGCCGACGAAGACAGCCTGTTCGGCGGGCGTCTGAACGGCGATGTCGAAACCGTGGGCGGCATGCCAGGAGCGGAATGGGCCCAAAGCATCGTGGATGAGCTGGAGGCGATGCCCAATGTCCGGCTGATGCGCCGGACGACCGTGACCGGGGCCTACGATCAAGGAACCTATGGCGCGCTTGAGCGGGTGGCGCATCACCTTGCGGATCGCGGCGGGCAACCGCTGGAGTGTTTCTGGCGGATCGTCGCCAGGCGCGCAATCCTGTGCGCAGGGGCCATTGAACGGCCCATTGCGTTTCGCAACAACGATCGGCCCGGCATTATGACCGCAAGCGCCGTGCGCACGTATCTGAACCGCTATGGTGTGGCGCCGGGTCGACGTATCACTTTGTTCGCCAATAACGACGACGCACACCGAACCGCGCGGGACCTTGTCGATGCAGGCGTTCACATAGCGGCTGTTTTCGATAGCCGACGCGACGTCCCAGAGAGCAACGCTTATCCGATCTATCGGGGCGCGGAAGTCTGTAATACGTCCGGGCGCCGGGGGCTTGAGAGCGTGACTTTCCGAACGGCGAGCGGTGAGGACAAGGTTGAAACCGATTGCCTTGCCGTGTCCGGCGGGTGGAATCCGAGCCTGCACTTGACCTGCCACATGAACGGGCGCCCGCAATGGAGCGAAGCGATTCAGTCCTTTGTGCCAGTTGAGGGGATGGTTCCCGGGCTTGATACTGCTGGTGCCTGTCGCGGAACCTTGACGACCCATGGCGCCCTGCAGGAGGGGGTTGCGGCGGCGCAGGTGGCGCTGGAAGCCTTGGGCATTGCGTTCGACAAGATCGACATCCCCGAAGCCGAGGACGCGCCCTATCGTGTGTCTCCCCTTTGGGCTGTCGCTGGCAAGGGGCGGGCGTGGCTCGATTTCCAGAATGATGTGACCGTCAAGGACGTGAAACAGGCGGCAAAGGAAAACTTCGCAAGCGTCGAGCACATGAAGCGCTATACGACGCAGGGCATGTCACCGGACCAGGGCAAAAATTCCAATGTGGCCGCTCTGGCCGTATTGGCGGATGCGACGGGACGGGGCATTCCCGAAACCGGTACAACGACGTTCCGCCCCCCCTTCGTGCCGGTGTCGATTGCGGCCATGGGAGCAGGGGCGCAAGGCGCGGGTTTTGCCCCCCAAAGGTTCACCACTAGTCACGCGGCCAGCGTGGAGCGCGGCGCCCCCATGATCGAGGCAGGGCTTTGGTACCGGCCAAGCTATTTCCCGGCGCCGGGCGAGACCACGTGGCGGCAATCCTGTGACCGCGAAGTCAATATGGTGCGCAATGCCGTCGGGGTTTGTGATGTGTCGACGCTTGGCAAGATTGATATTCAAGGCCCGGACGCGGGTGCATTCCTGGATTTTGTCTATACCAACATGTTCTCGACGTTGAAGGTCGGGCGGACGCGTTATGGCTTGATGCTCCGCGAGGACGGCACCGTAATGGATGACGGCACGACCGCTCGGCTTGGCGAAACCCACTTTGTCATGACCACCACCACCGCCGCCGCCGGTCCCGTGATGCGGCACCTTGAATACGTGCATCAATGCCTGTGTCCGGAGTTGGATGTGTCGATGATCTCGGTCACCGAGCAATGGGCCCAGTTCGCTGTTGCCGGGCCACAATCGCGCGCGTTGCTGAATGCGCTGGTGGATGAAGACATCAACGATGACACATGGCCCTTCATGGGATGCGGGGACATCATCATCCAAGGCGTGCGAGGCCGCCTGTTCCGGATTTCGTTCAGCGGCGAACATGCCTATGAGATCGCCGTGCCGTCCCGATTTGGCAATGGCCTGTTCCGGGAGCTGACCGCGCGTGCCGAAGCGCTGGGCGGTGGGCTGTACGGGATGGAAGCACTCAATGTGCTGCGGATCGAGAAGGGCTTCATTACGCATGCCGAAATTCATGGGCGGGTGACGGCTTTTGATATCGGGATGGAGCGGATGGTGAGCCAGAAAAAGGACTGTATCGGCAAGACAATGAGCGAACGCCCCGGATTGAATGGACCCGAGCGGGAGCAACTGGTGGGACTGAAACCGATTGGTCCGGTCAAGCAGCTCACCGCCGGAGCGCATCTCTTTGAGAAGGGCGCCGCCCCGACGCGCGAAAACGCGCAAGGCTACACCACTTCGGTCGGGTTCTCGCCCACGCTGGACGGCTTCCTTGGTTTGGGTTTCCTTCGGAACGGGCGGGCGCGACATGGTGAGGAGGTCATGATGGTGGATCATCTTCGGAATCTAACCACCCGCTGCAAGGTTTGTGATCCGGTGTTCTTTGATCCTGAAGGAGGACGTGTTCGTGGCTGAATTGTTGGCGAAATCGCCCTGTGAGGGTTTGCTGCCCAAGGAAGTTGACGGTCTGACCCTTAGTGAAGCGAAGCGCGCAACGATGACATCGCTGTCCCCATATCGCGGGCAGGAAGCGGTATTGTCGGACGTTTTGAAAACTGAACATGGGATGGCCTTGCCAAGGCCGAACCGCAGTGCCGGGAAAGAAGGCGCGCGCGCGGTCTGGTTCGGGCAAAGGCAGGTGATGCTGATTGGGCCCGACCCTGCGGTGTCTTTGGCAGATCACGCTGCCCTCACGGATCAGTCCGATGCCTGGGCGGTCGTCCTGCTCGAAGGGGAGGGGGCTGAGGATGTTCTTGCGCGGCTCGTTCCACTGGACCTGCGTCGCGAGCATTTCAAAAAGGGGCACACAGCACGCAGCCAGTTGCAGCACATGATGGTCTCCATCACCCGTGTCGGCGATGCCCGGTTTCAGATCATGGCGTTCCGCTCAATGGCCAAAACGCTGGTTCACGAGTTGGAGATTGCGATGAAAGGGGTTGCAGCGCGGCGTGCATCCTGACATCAAAGTCATCACCTGATCCGAGAAATGGAGTTCTGCCATGCGCTTTCTGACCGCATTTGCCATTGTTGCTGCCGCCTCAGCGGCGGCCCCTGCCTTTGCAGGCAAGAAAGCAGAGTGCGAGCTTCAGGCGGCAATCGTAACCCGTGCTGCCGAACTGCGCATGGAGCGCAAAAGCGAAAAGAAAGCTGTGGCGATCATGACTTCGGGCGAGGATGAAGCCGTTGCCGAGAAATACCTTCCGGCAGTTCCGCACATTGTTGACTGGGTCTATAACTCGCTGAGCCGGAAGCAGCTGAAGCAGGATCCTGGTGCGGCGTATCTGGATACCTGTATCAACAACTGACGCGGCTGGACTCTGTCCCCGGCCCCTTCCTATATTGAACGCCATGAGTCTGCCTCCCGGCTTCCTTGATGAACTGCGCAGCCGCACCAGCCTAACACAGGTGGTGGGGCGAAAGGTCATGTGGGATGCGCGCAAATCCAATCAGGGCAAGGGTGACATGTGGGCGCCATGCCCGTTTCATCATGAAAAAACGGCCTCTTTTCACGTGGATGATCGCAAGGGCTATTACTATTGCTTTGGCTGCCACGCCAAAGGCGACGCGATCAAGTTTGTGCAGGAAACTGAGAACGTGGGTTTCATGGAAGCAATCCGCATTCTGGCCGACGAAGCAGGCATGCAGATGCCCGAGCGTGATCCGCGCGCGCAGCAAAAGGCCGATCGGCGCACCCAGCTTGCCGAGGTCATGGAAATGGCGGTTCAGCACTACCGCCTGATGCTGAACACCGGGGCCGGTGGGGCGGCGCGCGACTATCTTGAAAAGCGCGGTCTGGGCGAAAAGGCGCGCAGTCGGTTCGAGATCGGTTTTGCACCAGAGGGTTGGCAGGGGCTGTGGGATCACCTGACGGGCAAAGGGGTGGCGCCCGACCTGGTCCTTGGGGCCGGACTGGCGAAACCGTCAAACAAGGGCGGCAAACCTTATGACACCTTCCGCAACCGGATCATGTTCCCGATTCGCGATGCCCGGGGGCGCTGCATCGCTTTTGGTGGCCGGGCCATGGACCCCGGCGACAATGCCAAATACCTGAATTCGCCGGAAACCGAGCTGTTCGACAAGGGACGCAGTCTCTATCACCACGGCCCCGCGCGCGAGGCGGCCGGGAAGGGGCAGCCCCTGATCGTGGCCGAAGGCTACATGGATGTGATTGCCTTGGTCGAGGCGGGCTTCGGGGCCTCGGTGGCGCCGCTTGGAACGGCGATCACGGAAAGCCAGTTGCAGCTTTTGTGGCGCATCTCTGACGAACCGATCATCGCTCTTGATGGCGATACCGCCGGTTTGCGCGCGGCGATGCGGGTGATTGATCTGGCGCTACCACTGTTGGAAGCGGGAAAATCCCTCCGATTTGCCATCATGCCCGAGGGGCAAGATCCCGACGATCTGATCAGGGCAAAAGGAGCGGATGCGGTTCAGAAGGTTCTGGATCAGGCGATGCCTATGGTCAACTTGCTCTGGCAGCGCGAGATAGAAGGCAGAATCTTTGACAGTCCTGAGCGCAAGGCTGCTTTGGACAAGGCACTGCGCGAAAAGATCAAGCTGATCAAGGACCCTTCGATCCGGGCCCATTACGGACAGGCCATCAAAGATATGCGCTGGGAGTTGTTCCGACCGCGCAGGGGGGGCAGCCCCCAGCGTCGGGGGCAATGGGCACAAGGACCCAAAGTGCAGATGCACACGAAGTCGTCGTTGCTTGCCGCCAGCGAAGGTCAGGTTGAACACCGTTTGCGTGAAGCGGTCGTGTTAAGTGTCGCCCTGCTGAGCCCAGAAGTCCTGGATGATTTCGAATACGAAATAGAAACCATGGAGTGTCTGGATCCAGACAATGCACGTATCCGGGACGTGTTGTTGCGCGTCGCCAACAATCCCGACCCCCGCGCCGCGGTTGAGGCCGCTTTGGGGGGCGAGGCTGTTGAAAAGCTGCTCCGGCACCCCTATGTCGCCATCACCCCGGCGGTCAGACATCCCGGTGACGTGGATATCGCACGTATGACGCTGACCGAGGAGTTTGCCAAGCTCAAGACCGAACGGGGACTTTTTGCTGAGATCGCCGAGGCAGAAGAGGACCTGCTCGGGGTCGCTGATGAAGCCGTGACGTGGCGCTTGGGGCAGGCTGCCGAAGCCCGCAACAATGCGCTGCGCAGCCGTCAGGAGGATAGCGGCGAATACGAGGTCGGGCCCAATGGAGCGCCCATCGACAAGGATGAGAGAGCGGCATTGGATGCACTGACCGAGAGAATCGATTTCACCCGAGGGGGCAAGCCGCGTCGCGGCTAGCGCGTTTTGGTGAGGAACAGGTAAAGAAATACGGGTAAACAGGGTTGCGAATCACCCTATCGCGATATTGATTCGTTCTACGCGAATCACCCTCAGCCCGAATTTGCAGGAGCACCCGCATGGCCGCCAAGGACAACGACGACCAGAAGCCCGCCGATCAGGACGCCGAGATCTCACTCGATATGAGCCAGGCCGCCGTCAAGAAGATGATCGCCGAGGCTCGGGAAAAGGGATACATCACCTACGATCAGCTCAACCAGGTTTTGCCGCCCGATCAGGTCAGTTCGGAGCAGATCGAAGACGTCATGTCGATGCTGTCCGAAATGGGCATCAATATCATTGAGGACGAGGAGGCCGAGGAAGAGGACCAGAAATCCACCGCCGTGGTCGATACCTCGTCGGCCAATCGTGGTGTGACCCTGGCATCGGGGACCAGCGAAAAGCTTGATCGTACAGACGATCCGGTGCGCATGTACCTGCGCGAAATGGGCTCGGTTGAACTTTTGAGTCGCGAAGGCGAAATCGCGATTGCCAAGCGCATCGAAGCCGGTCGCAACACGATGATCGCCGGACTGTGCGAAAGCCCTCTCACGTTCCAGGCGATTACCATCTGGCGCGACGAACTCCTGAGCGAAGACATTCTGCTGCGTGACGTGATTGATCTGGAAACCACTTTTGGCAACCAGATGGGCGAGGATGAAGAAGAGCCGGTGGTTGAGGCCGCCAACGTCGCCACCGCGCCCAAGAAAGAAGACCAGCAAGAGCTTGATGCCGACGGTAATCCGATTGCCAAAGAAGATGATGACGACGAGGACGAGCAGGCGAATATGTCGCTGGCGGCGATGGAAGCCGCGCTCAAGCCGCGCGTTCTGGAGACCTTGGATACCATCGCGCGCGACTTTGCCCTGCTGAGTGAAATGCAGGACGCCCGGATTTCGGCAACGCTGAACGAGGATGATTCGTTCTCTTCCAAGGAAGAAGACACCTATCAGAAGCTTCGTTCTGAGATTGTCGAACTGGTGAACGAACTACACCTTCACAACAACCGGATCGAAGCGCTGATTGATCAGCTTTATGGGATCAACCGCCGGGTGATGCAGATTGACTCGGCCATGGTGAAACTTGCCGATCAGGCGCGCATCAATCGTCGTGAGTTCATCGAAGCCTATCGTGGGCGCGAACTCGATCCGACCTGGCTGGATGATATGGCGCAGAAGCCGGGGCGTGGCTGGCAGATGTTCATGGAGCGCTCGGTTGGAAAGGTCGAAGAGCTTCGCAATGACATGGCTCAGGTTGGCCAGTATGTCGGTCTGGATATCTCGGAATTCCGTCGCATCGTGCAGCAAGTCCAGAAGGGTGAGAAGGAAGCGCGTCAGGCCAAGAAGGAAATGGTCGAGGCCAACCTGCGCCTCGTGATCTCGATCGCTAAAAAATACACCAACCGCGGCCTGCAATTCCTCGACCTGATCCAGGAAGGCAACATCGGCCTGATGAAGGCGGTGGACAAGTTCGAGTACCGCCGCGGCTACAAGTTCTCGACCTATGCGACCTGGTGGATCCGTCAGGCGATCACACGGTCCATCGCCGATCAGGCGCGCACCATCCGTATCCCGGTGCACATGATCGAGACGATCAACAAGCTGGTGCGGACCGGCCGCCAGATGCTGCACGAGATCGGTCGCGAACCGACTCCGGAAGAACTGGCTGAAAAGCTGCAGATGCCTCTCGAAAAGGTTCGCAAGGTGATGAAGATCGCCAAGGAACCGATTTCGCTGGAGACGCCAATTGGCGACGAAGAAGACTCGCAGCTGGGCGATTTCATCGAGGACAAGAATGCCGTACTGCCGCTCGACAGCGCAATTCAGGAAAACCTCAAGGAAACCACGACCCGGGTTCTGGCATCCCTCACACCGCGCGAGGAACGGGTTCTGCGGATGCGCTTTGGCATCGGCATGAACACTGACCACACGCTGGAAGAAGTTGGCCAGCAGTTCAGCGTGACCCGCGAACGTATTCGCCAGATCGAGGCCAAGGCGCTCAGGAAACTGAAACACCCGAGCCGGAGCCGGAAGTTGAGGAGCTTCCTGGATCAATAGACGGGAGGGGGCTTCGGCCCCCTTTTTCGTTTGCGATCATGTTTTGGTTGGGTGTCTTTGGTTGGACAGCAGCGCGTCTTGGGGCCTATGCTGAGGCATTCAAAGGGGACTGGTTCGAGATGGCTTTGAAACAGATCATTGCTGGCGCTGTCTTTTCAGTAGCAGCAGGCGCTGTAGTTGCGCAGGGGTTCGGCATTGGTTTTGGCGCGGTCGCTCGTCTTCAGGTCAATCCACTGCCGGGGAAAGGCAATTTCGAGGTCATTGAAGGGCCAAGCACCGGACCACAGCGCTTCTGGTGCGAAGCCGGAAATTATGCGGTGCGACTGGGGGCTGGGGCGACGGACCGGATGTATATTCTCTACCCGCTTGGAAAGGCGCGCAGTCAGAAAAACCGCTATGGCGTCGGTTTCACGATCAATCCAACGAAGGAAGTGTTGGCACAGGCTAATCGCCCCGGAGATGGGGGCAATTACTCGGTTTCGGTGAAACGAGTTGGCTACAACCTCAGCATCGGCCACGCACGTGGGTTCTGCAATTTGGGTGTCACCTACTGATCCGAACACGCTCTCACCGCGTAATATTGGTATATTGCGCGGAGGAGCCATGAAACGCCTGTCACTCATTCTGCTGTCTGTTTTCTGTTTTCCAACGCTAGCGGTCGCGCAAGCGCTGTTCCTCAATCCGGTTTATGATCTGCCTGGAAACAAAGGATTCGAAGTGGTTGATCGGCTTGGCACCGATACCGCGCGGATTTGGTGTGACGCTGCACGGGCCGCGCGCAGTCGTGGAGCCGCCGCAACCGAACGCATATACGTCATACGAGGGTACGGGATGAGCCTGTCAAAGCCGGGTATTGATGGCGTCTCCTTTTCTATCCGACCATCGAATTCGGTGCTGGAGGCTGCAGCATCGCTCAAAGGGCCGCGCACACTGTCTTTGTCTCATGTTGGCAACAACATGACAGTTGGGCAAGGCACGGGATATTGCGTGTTTGAAATCGACGGCTGAGCCTTGCGGGGCTGAGCTGAGCACGTCACCTTGTGTGAATGCAGACTCAGTTTCAGATATCGACGCACGGCCAGGGGCTTTACGAATTTACGCGCGAGGTACAGCGCTGGGTACTGGGAACCGGCCTGCTTACGCTGTTTGTGCGCCACACCTCGTGCAGTCTCTTGATCCAGGAAAACGCGGATCCCGAGGTGCAAACGGATTTGCGCAACTTCTTCCACCGATTGGTGCCGCCCAGTACGGACCCGGCGATGTCGTATCTCTCGCACACTTATGAAGGTCCTGACGACATGCCTGCCCATATCAAGGCGGTGATGATGCCGGTTTCCCTGTCCATACCTGTCACGAAGGGGCGATTGGCGCTGGGCACTTGGCAAGGGATCTATCTCTTCGAACACAGAAATGCGCCGCACAGTCGAACCGTGGCGGCGCATCTGTCTGCATGAATTGCGAGGCTTGGGATGGCCTTCGAGATTGAAATAGGTCGCCTTGGCCCAAATGGAATAGCTGACAAGGCGATTTCTACCGTTCGTGGCCGATATAGCGGTGCCATTTGACCACTACCCAAAGAGTTGTAGCTGTCCTATAGTGCCTGTGGATAAGTGGGGGCAAACCCCATATCACGGCGGAAAACACAGACTATCGGACAGGGGGAAAGCCCATGCGCTGCCCGTTTTGCGGAAATATCGACACTCAGGTCAAGGATTCACGACCCGCGGAAGATCACGTTTCGATCCGGCGGCGGCGGTTCTGCCCGGCATGCGGCGGACGTTTTACCACCTATGAACGGGTGCAGTTGCGCGACCTTGTCGTCGTCAAGTCCAATGGGCGTCGAGAGGACTTTGACCGGGACAAGCTGGAACGCTCTATTCGTATCTCTATGCAGAAGCGTCCGGTCGAGCCGGATCGCATTGACCAGATGATATCCGGCATCGTCCGGCGGCTGGAAAGCATGGGCGAAACTGACATTCAATCCAAAACCATCGGTGAGATCGTCATGGAAGCGCTGGCGCGGATCGACACCGTGGCCTATGTGCGGTTTGCCAGTGTTTACAAGAACTTCCAGGCGGCAGATGACTTTGACAAGTTTGTCAGCGAGCTGCGCCCGGACACCCAACCCGAGGAATAACTCTGTCTGACACACGCTATATGGCGCTGGCCCTGCAGCTTGGGCGGCGAGGGCAAGGGCATTGTTGGCCCAATCCGGCCGTGGGCTGCGTTGTCGTACGTGAAGGACGCATCGTAGGGCGCGGCTGGACGCAACCGGGCGGGCGTCCGCACGCGGAAACAGAGGCCTTGGCCCAGGCAGGAACCGCTGCCAAGGGCGCCACGGCTTATGTGACATTGGAACCTTGTGCACATCACGGAAAAACCCCGCCGTGTGCGAACGCGCTGATCGCGGCAGGGATTGCCCGCGTGGTCGTCGCAGTCAGAGACAGTGACGCACGCGTCGCGGGCAAAGGGCTGGAGATGCTGCGGGCCGCCGGGATCGAGGTCGTGATTGGGGTACTGGAAGACGAGGCCGCGCGAGATCTGCAGGGCTTCTTCCTCAAGACCGACCTTGGTCGCCCCTTTGTGACGCTCAAGCTGGCCAGTAGCCTTGACGGCCGGATCGCGACGGCCACAGGCGAAAGCCAGTGGATCACCGGACCTGAAGCGCGCCGTCAAGTTCACGCGATGCGCATGCGTCACGACGCAGTCATGGTCGGCGGAGGCACTGCGCGCGCGGATGATCCGTCGTTGACCGTGCGTGATCTGGGGGCGCGGCACCAACCGGTGCGTGTCGTGGTCTCACGGCGCCTTGACATGCCGTTGATGAGCAACCTCGCGCGTACGGCCAAAGATATTCCGGTGTGGATCGCCCACGGCCCCGATGCAAGCCCGGAACTGCGTGCGACATGGCGGGACCTCGGGGCAGAATTGCTACCTTGCGCTTTGGAAGGGGCACATGTTTCGCCTGCGTCGGTCCTTGCCGCGCTGGGTGACAGGGGAATCACCCGCGTGTTCTGCGAGGGGGGCGGGGCGTTGGCGGCATCGTTGTTTGCGGCGGATTTGGTTGACGAATTGGTAACCTTCTCGGCCGGGCTTATTCTTGGCGCAGAGGGCTATCCTGCAATTGGCGCCATGGGGGTAGAGCGCCTGCTGGCCGCGCCCCGGTTCGAGAGGGTGTCCCAAAGGGACATCGGCGACGACATTATGTCGGTTTGGCACCGACAGGAAACCGTCTAGCGCCAAAGCGATTGATAACTGGCAAATCGTCCCTGAATTTTTGATACCACGCGGTTGATCCAACCCGGATGCGGAATGTCGCCTGTTGAGAGACGCTCAAGTACGGTTTCGACCGGGCAGGGCAGGCCGCTCTTTGGATCGAAATAGCGTGGGTAGTCGATCAGCGTGGCGTGCACCAACCCGGCAAGATCCGGCGTGGCCTTACGACGCTCGGGTACGATGCCCCGGTCGTCGGTCAACCCCCACCCGGCATAGAATGGGGCGCCGAGCGTCACCACCCGGCACTCACGCAGCAAGGCTTCGAATCCAGTGAGCGACGTCATGGTCCAGACTTCGTCCACTTGTTCGAGAAGGGCAGCCATGTCGGCATGCTCCAGAACCAAATCCGCCAGATCGCCCGCGTTTGGCACATTGCCTTTGCGCAACCCTGCCTCGACATCCGGGTGAGGCTTGTAGATCAAAACGGCATCGGGATTTGCGGCGCGTGTGGCTTCTAGTAGTGCGCGATTGCTGGTAATCGTCTCCGTGCCTGAGAGGATGGAGGCGTCATCTTCGACCTGACCGGGGACAAGAACCTTGCGACCAACTGGGAGGTCAAATCGGGCGCCATCTAGGTTGTATTTGCTGAGCCCAGCCCGGCGCATCGCGGTTATGAGATCTTCGGCGCGATTCCGTTGGTCCGGGCGCAGTTCATTCCGCATTGCAATGAGGCGTTCAAGTCGGCTTTCCCGAGCGGGATCATAGTAGATGCCCAGATCATCACAGACGAGCGAAAGGGGAGGCACCAGTTCTGCGCCAAGCCCCCGCGACCGCAAGAATCCGTCCTCGATCCGCACGGCGCCTTTCGGGCCGGGTTTGCTGGCCCAGGTCATGTCCGGCCGGTCCGAGGTGGTTTTATCGAAAACAACGGGTTTGACGCTTCCGAAAAACTTCTGAAGCGATTTGCGTTTCCACAGGCGCATGCCATGGGCGTTCCAGCCGTGGCGATCCTCGCGCCAGCATCGGGTTTGGGCTTCCAGCTGGCTGATGGCGTCCTCAAGTGAACACAGGCGATCGCGACATGGGTCGTACCACGTTGGATAGAGAATCATGGAAGCTGCGAAAAGTTGCGCGCGGGTCAGCTTGCGTTGGCGGCGTGGTACGGGGAACTCGTCGACCGTCAGGCCCCATCCCGCATAGAAGGGTTGGCCGAATATTCGGGGTTTGTGGCCTGCGAAAATGGCCTCGAATCCCATTTGCGAAGAAACCGTGTAAACGCCGACTGCGCCCTCGAACAGAACCCATGGGCTGATTGGCGCGGTGCACAGTCTGACCCGTTCCGAGATGTCTTCGGTTCCAAAAAAGCCCGTGCGATGGCCGTGTGCTGTCTCCGGGTGAGTCTTGATCACGACCGGGCAGCCGGGATGCTCTTCCTGCGCCATGACCAGCATCTCGCGAAAACGCGCGTCATCGGCCTGGCTGGCCGTGACCGAGGCGTCACCGCGGGTTTGGTCGATCACGAGGACATAGCCCGGATCGGGCGCGGGCAGGGTGGGATCGACCCCGGAATATTTCGTCAGGTGGTTTTCACGGATACGGGCGATGGCCGCGCGTGCCCGGTTCAAAAGCGCACTGTCGTCCAAAGGGTGAGTTGCAAGCAATGTCTCGAGATCGCTTGGCGTACCCGGGTCGAAATGGGGGGATTTGTTGTCTATGAAGAGACCCAGAGGCGGTTCTTTGGCGACCCGTCCCGGGTGCACGGACCGCAGGAACGCGTCTTCGACGAACAACAACTCCGCGCCGGTTTTCCGGGACATCGCATGACCGCGCCCCGACGTTGGGCTTTGCCCCCAGACGGCAATCTGATCATCGCTTGTCGGGCGTCCCAGGCTCAGCTTGTACCCGGAAAGTGTCAAAATTCGGCGAAGGCGGCGTTGGGTATAGAAGCCGCCGTTGAAGGCGAACAGCCGCTGGGGGGAAGGATCCCCGGCGGCTGTTTGCATTTGGCCTAGATCAGGTTCCGCCACCGATGGCACCCAGGCTAAGCAGCGAGTCTGCCGATGTCAGAGTACCCGTGATTGCGGCGATGGTTTTGTTCCACGTCGTGATCGGCGCTTCGGTGACATAAAGCGTGTCACCATCGCGCACTACGAAGTCGCGGGCAACGAACATGCCGTTTGGTTTTGTCAGGTCCAGAACATAAACCATCCGCTGCGCGCCGCTAAGGTCGGAGCGGCCCAGAACCTGATTGGCAATTGGTTCGGCCTCGTTCCGGAACACAAAAACACCGGTTGGATCGCTGCTGGTAGTCAAAAGCCCGCCGACCTGTGCAATCGCTTCGATGGCCGAGAGGTCCTTGGTCGTGAAGTTCACGCGGCTTTGTGTCCCCGTGGCGCCCAGAGCGGTGAAGGCGCGCGTATCTTCTTCGACTAGAATGCGGTCTCCGCCGCGAAGTGCAATGTCCAATTCGGGGTGATCGTAAAGGTCCTGAAACCAGATTTTGCCAGTTGTCTTGCCACGCAAAACTGTGATCTGCGCGATCTCGGGCACGATGGTCACACCCCCGGCATTGGCCAGCATGGTGGAAAGCGTGCGTGTGGGGCGCTCGATCGGGTAGACACCCTGCGCGCCTACAGCGCCGACAAGGGATACCGTCGATCCGTCGCCCGCGACCCGGCGCACCTCGACCTGCGGATCAGGAGTCTGCTCTTCCAGTTTGGAGGAGATGATATTGCGAATGCTCTCGGGCGTGTTCCCGGCAGCTCGGATGCGCCCTGCATAGGGCACGAAGATAAACCCGGCGCCGTCAACTTGCACCTCTTCCAGAATCGCGGCGACCTGTCCTTCAGGACCGAGTAGTGGTTTGTCGACGTTTTCCCAAATGGTCAGCGACAGGATGTCCCCTGGGCGAATAGTGTCGGAGCCCAATTGTCCGGCGCGCTGGAATTCCGGGCTGAAGCCCAAAGCCGGCACAACAGCGGTTGCGCGCGTGACACGGTCATTGACGGCAACGACAAAGGCGTCGCCTTCTTGCTGCACGGACCCGGCATAGATTTCACGCTTGTTCGGACCAGAACGCGGAACAAGAGTGCAGGAAGACACCATGGCCGCCAAGGCCACGATGGCGGCGCACTTCGCCCATCGAGTTTCTAAGGGTTTCACTGCTCGGTCTCCTCGACCTGTTATTATTCTGCCTCAGGTTTTCCCGACAAGTTACCGGAATCGGAACCAAAAATCCAGCGCTAGACCTTGTGTGTCCTACTTCACCAGACGCAACTGTTGCCTCGGAGCCGCTGTTCCGGTTTCCAGCGCATCATAAGGATCATGCGGCGAAAGCATCATGTCGACCACCTGCCGAAGCAGCTGTCGGCGTCCGCGGGCGGAGTAGAACCCGCCGGGTACCTGGCTGGTTTCGAGCAGGTAACGTCGATATGTTTTGTAGGCGGTGTTGTCTGGTCGGCTGGCCCCGGAAAAGAAGTCGTTGAGAGGCTGGGTGCTGACGAATTCGGGCTGGTTATAAACTGCGTTGCCGAACACCTTGATGGGAATACCCCGCCACAAAACCTGTTGTGCCGCAGTTGAGTTCACGGTTACGGCGGTGCGGGCATCGTTCAGAAGTTGCGCCAGTTTTCCGCCACGGACGTAGTGGACCCGCCCTTTTATGCCATGCTCCCGAGCAAGTCGGGCGATCTCGTGGCGCAGGGGGACGCGTCCGTCTTCCAGCGGATGCGCCTTGAAGACAAGGTGGTGATGTCGCGGGGCCCCGGCCGCAAATTGCTCGATGACCAGCGCAAGAAAATCCGTCATGGAGGCAAACGGCGAATGCATCTGGAAGCTGCTGTCATGTTCGAGCTGCAAAAGTGCGAGGTGATACGGGAACCCACCATAGCGGATGCGCATCGTGGCCAATCGGCGCTCGATCCCTTGAGCAGGCATCAAGATGAGGCGGCGCAGATACAGCTGGAACTCACGCGTTACCGAAAGCGCGCGGTGCGGGCGGAAATTGCGGTAGGTGCGGTTCGCGAACATGACGAACCAGTGATAGAGCGCGCCGTAAAAAACATGCTGGCGCATGTCGCCCCAGTGTCCGGGGGGCAGGGGCGCTTCCATGTCGGACCCTTCGAGCGCCTGTTCCATCTGCGGGATCGTCATCCGCATCAGCCGGGAGTTGCCGTTCGAGCCGCCACGCTCATATGTCACCCAGTAGGGGCGCAAATACCCCTCTTCAAAGACATGCACAGTGACACCGGCGGCCTTTGCTATTGCGACAGCCTGTGCGTGAATCGGACGTGTGTCACCATAAAGAACGATGTCGGTCACGCCCTTGTCTGCAAGGATCGACTCGTAAGTTGATGGCCAGTTTTCTGGTGTCTCTGTGAAGGCGATATAGCTGCTTCGGTCGCGCCAGAACGCACGGTCTCCGGCGTTGAAACCAACCCGCCAGACCGTAGCGCCAGAGCGTTTCAACATGCGGGCCAGTCCTGCAAAATAGGGCCCGTGCGGCCCTTGTAGGAACAGAAATACCCGGTTGTCTCCACTCGAATGTGCCATGGTTGCCTGTATTGTCCATGAGGGTTTGACAGGACCTTAGCGGTAAGTTGCGTCAGAATTAAGGGGACATTATGCCTGAGCCTGGCGGGTTGTCATGGCGCGTTCGCAGGGATAGTTCTTGGGCAATCAAACGAGGGGATTGGCCTGTGTTCACTGGGATTATCACGGATATCGGAGAAATCCGCGACTTGGAAAAGCGCGGCGATCTGCGGGCACGGATCGCGACGCGGTACGACACGGGGGGCATAGACCTTGGGGCATCTATTGCCAGTGACGGCGTTTGCCTGACCGTGATCGCGCTGGGCGATGGCTGGTATGATGTTGAAATCAGTGCGGAAACCGTCTCGAAGACCAACCTCGGCGGCTGGGTTGCGGGCAAGCGTGTCAATCTTGAGCGCGCGTTGAAGGTCGGAGATGAACTGGGCGGGCATATTGTCTCGGGCCATGTGGATGGCGTGGCCGAGATTGTTGCCATGACGGATGAAGGCGACAGCACGCGTTTCACCTTCCGCGCGCCTGAAGCGCTGGCAAAGTTCATTGCACCCAAGGGGTCCGTCGCGCTCAACGGCACGTCCCTGACGGTAAACGAGGTGGACGGGTGCAATTTTGGTGTGAACATCATCCCGCACACCAAGGCAATGACAACCTGGGGTGACGCGCGAGTTGGGGATCTGGTCAATCTCGAGATCGACACCCTGGCGCGATACGTGGCCCGGCTCGCAGAGATGAATGGTTAACACGACCTGAGGCCCCCGAACGGCACGTCGGTATTGCGTCGGTATCGTGTCGGTATTGCATCGGTCACGGGTTCGGGCGCGAACCGAAGGTTAACGCGTGCGGTGCGGATGTGTACCTCACCACATGTCGCCAATTGTGTACCCTTTGGGAAACGGATCGGTTGGATCGAGCATGAAGCCCGATGTGCCGTAGATCCAGCCTTGTCCTGAGAGGGTGGGAACGATGGCATTGTAGGGCCCGACGGTGGTTTCCTCGACGATGCGCCCGGTGAAGGTGGTGCCCAGCGGCCCCGCAATGACATAATCCTGACCGACACCAAGTGCACCTCGAGCGTGCAGCACAGCCATTTTCGCACAGGTCCCTGTGCCACAGGGAGACCGGTCGAGGATGCCGGAGGCGGTGTGCGGGCTGGCCGGGTCGAAAGACCCCGTGGACAGGGTGATGGCGCCGCGCCCGTGGGTGGCGGGATCGGTGGGTGGGCCCCAGAGGTTGGTGATGGTCGGGCCGATGATGGCCGGGTTGTCGGGATGGGCGACGGGGAGCTGCTCGGCGGCGGCGTGGCGGATGGCTTCGGAGACGCGCAGGATTTCCGCGCCATTGTCGCCGTCCAGGTCGATGCCGAGCGGCGCGGCCTCGGCCAGAACGAAGAACATTCCGCCCCACGCGATGTCGACCGTCACCGGGCCGATCCCCGGCACGTCGATGCGTTCGTCGAGATGGATCGCAAAGGCAGGCACATTGCGGAAGGTGACGGATGTCACCTTGCCATGTACGCAGGTGGCGTGGACGCGGATAAGGCCGGCGGGGGCTTCGAGGGTCAATTCGGTGACCGGTTCGACCATGGGCAGGATTCCGGTTTCCAGCAGCACCGTGACCACGCAAATCGTGTTCGACCCGGACATTGGCGGGTATTCGCTTTGCTCCATGATGATGAACCCCATGTCCGCATCCGGGTGACAGGGCGGGACCAGCGCATTGCAGCAGAGGGCTGGGTGGCCGCGTGGTTCGCGCAGCATCAGCTGCCGAATGTCGTCATGGTGGGTCTGCATGTGACGCATCTTGTCAAATACGGTATGCCCCGGAAGATGTGGCAGGCCACCGGTGATCACACGGCCCGGTTCGCCTTCGGCGTGGGCTTCGACGGTGGTGAGAAGACGGGTCGTGCGCATCGGAACCTCCTTTGGGTGGGAAAAGTTTAGGCTGTGGGGCTGGGAGGGGGCCAGCCCCCTCGTTTGAAAATCCGGGATTTCCAAACTTCACCCCCGGGGTATTTCCAGAAAAAGAAAGTCTGGTGTTCCGTCGCGTTTCGCCGCGCTTTGGCCGTGCCGGGACTGGCAATCGCGCGGGGCTTGGGCTATCTGGGCCTCAATACTGGCCGGAGAACACATATGTCCTTTGAAAAGCCGGGCCCCGTCGAGCAGAGCTTGCGCGATGCGATCAGCCCGATCGAGGAAATCATCGAGGATGCGCGCAACGGGCGCATGTATATTCTTGTGGATCACGAAGATCGCGAGAACGAGGGTGATTTCATCATTCCCGCAGAGTTTGCCGATGCGGCGGCTGTCAATTTCATGGCCACCCATGGACGCGGCCTGATCTGTCTGCCGATGACGGCGGAGCGGATCGACCGTTTGGGGCTGCCGATGATGGCGGTGAACAATTCGTCGCGTCATGAAACCGCCTTTACGGTGTCGATCGAGGCGCGCGAGGGCGTATCGACAGGCATCTCAGCCGGCGACCGGGCGCTGACCATTGCCACGGCGATCAACGAACAGAACACCATGGCGTCCCTTGCCACGCCGGGGCATGTATTCCCGCTGCGCGCCAAGCGGGGCGGGGTATTGGTGCGGGCCGGGCATACCGAGGCGTCGGTGGATATCTCGCGCCTTGCTGGGCTGCATCCGAGTGCCGTGATCTGTGAGATCATGAACGAAGACGGCACGATGGCGCGTTTGCCGGAGCTGGTGGAGATCGCCAAGAAGCACGGTCTCAAAATCGGGACAATCAGCGACCTGATCGCCTACCGGTCGCGCAATGATAACCTCGTTGTTGAAACCTCGCGCACGACGGTGACGTCGGAATATGGCGGCGACTGGGAAATGCGGATCTTTACCGACCAGATCCATGGCGTTGAACATGTCGTGCTGATCAAGGGCGACATCACCACACCTGAACCGGTTCTGGTGCGGACCCATGCGTTGCACGAGGCGAGCGACGTGTTGGGGCTGGGGCCGAAATCGGTCAATGAACTCCCTTCGGCCATGCGCCTGATCGCGGAAGAGGGGCGCGGAGTTGTGTGCCTGTTCCGGGAACCGCGGCATAGCCTCTATGCTGATGAGGACGAAGGGCCGCGCACCATCAAGCATACCGGGCTTGGTGCGCAGATGTTGTCGAACATGGGGCTGAGCGCATTGGTACTGCTGACGGACTCGCCGCAGACCAAGTACCTTGGGTTGGATGCCTATGGTCTGAGCATCGTGGGCACGCGCCCGATTCTGACGAAAGGGTAAGAGATGGCAGGTGCAGAGAAACATTACATCATGCCGCGCGCCAAGTTCGATGCGCCGGTCAAGCTGTGCATCGTGATTTCGCCTTACTACAAGGACATTGCCGATAACCTTCTCGCCGGGGCCAAGGCCGAGATCGAGGCCGCTGGCGGAACTTATGAGGTTGTGCAGGTGCCCGGTGCGCTCGAGATTCCGACGGCGATCGGCATTGCCGAACGGATGAGCAATTTCGACGGTTACGTGGCGCTGGGCTGTGTCATTCGTGGCGAGACCACGCACTATGAAACCGTGTGTAACGACAGCAGCCGCGCGATCCAGATGTTGGGTTTGCAGGGCTTGTGCATTGGCAACGGCATCCTGACTGTGGAGAACCGTCCGCAGGCCGAAGTGCGCGCTGATCCTGCAGATCAGAACAAAGGGGGCGGGGCGGCTGCGGCGGCCTTGCATCTGATCGCGCTTGCCCGTAAGTGGGGCGGCCAGCGCAAGGGCGTGGGTTTTCTGCCCGAGTCCGAAGAGTACAAGATCGCTGGCGAGTTGAAGGACAACCCCACCGCATGACCCTTTCCGGCAACCAGAAACGCAAGATGAAATCTGCCGCACGGCTTTATGCCGTGCAGGCGCTGTTCCAGATGGAAAGCTCGGGCCAGACCGTGGACCAGGTGCGGGTGGAGTTCCTCGACTATCGCTTTGGCGCGGCGGTGGATGACAGCACGGACATGATCGAGGGCGATCAGGGGCTGTTCATCAAGACACTGGAAGACGCGGTGAATTTTCAGGCGCCGATTGACCAGATGACCGACCGGGCCCTGGTGGCGAAATGGCCGATCAACCGGATCGACCCGACATTGCGGGCGCTATTCCGGGCCGCCGGTGCGGAGCTGTTGCAGTCGGACACGCCGCCCAAGGTGGTGATCGTGGAATATGTCTCGATTGCGCAGGCGTTCTTTCCCGAGGGCAAAGAGGCGAAATTCGTCAACGCGGTGCTCGATCACATGGCACGCGAGGCCAAGCCCGAGGCATTCTGAGGCATCTGCGCGGCGGGAAGCCGCGCGGATGGGGCCATCAGGCGGAAGTGGCTTGCCATATGCGGCTACTGGAATATCATTGATCCTGTTCCAGCGGAGTCGTTGTCATGCCCAAGCTCATTCGCCTTTACATCACGCAAGTTATCGCCGGGTTCGGATTGTCGGCCCTGTTCGTGGGATTGCTGCTTTACGTCAATGTGGGCAACCTCTGGCACCTGGTGAGCACAACCTCGGGCGGTATCGTGGCGGTCGTGATGCTTTGGGTTTTCAACGGCATCGTCTTTGCGGGGGTGCAGTTCGGGATCACGATCATGCGCATGGCTGGGGACGACACGCCGGGCGGCGGAAAGCGAGATGACCTGCCGGTGATGCCACGCGAGATGGCGCCGGTTAAGGTAGCAGCCAAGCGGCGGTGATCATTCCCAGACAGACAGGATTTCCGACAGGGGCTTCTTGATCTTGGCCACGGTCGGGATGGTCGCGTGTTGCGCCGCGCGCCCGACGGCAAGGATCATGATCGGTTTCTCGGAAGCCGGACGCTCCAACGTGCCGTTGAGAAATTTCATCGGATTGGGCGTGTGGGTGAGCACCGAAAGGCCCGCGTGATGCAGGGCCGCAATCAGGAAGCCGCAGGCAATCCCGACGCTCTCGGGCACGTAGTAGTTCTTGTAGCGGGTGCCGTCCTCGAATTCGCCATAGCGCTGGGCAAAGACCACGATCAACCACGGGGCATCGGTCAGGTGGGGTTTCTGGTCGTTGGTGCCGATCGGTTCCAGCGCCTTGATCCATTCATCACCTGCACCGCCTGCGTAAAACCGGCGCTCTTCTTCTTCGGCTTCGGCACGGATGCGCGCCTTGAGCTTGGGGTTGGAAATCGCGGCAAAGGACCATGGCTGGTGATTGGCGCCAGACGGGGCGCGGCCTGCTGTAGCGATGCAGGTTTCGATCACGTCACGCGGAATGGGTGTCGTCTCAAAATCGCGCACCGTGTGGCGTTTGGACATGGTGTCGAAGAAGGCTTGGGAAGCTGCCCGCATTTCCGGATCGCTCAGGTCGATGTGGTCGGGCAAGGGGATCGGCTCAAAGGTGAGGTGGTCACGGGAAAACATGTCGCTTGGCTCGCAGTTGGCGTGGGGTGCCCAGAACGTGTGCCCAAACGTGGCGAGGTGCAAGGCTGGATTGAATACGATTTGCGGACCCGACTGCGTCTCAAGGCGCGTTCCACGTCGCGGGATCAAGGCGGAACAACAAGGAGAGTTGTTTGTAGATGTCCGGCTCGCCCTGTTTGAGAGTGACCGGGGTTTCAAAAAAAGCTTCAACGGCGACGGCAAAGAACTCCTCGTGTCCCTCGGCCCCATAAGGGTCAAGAACAGTGCGATGTCCGGCCATCACCTTTTTGACATGCGCGTTGTAGGCCGGGAGAAAGGCGCGCTCCCAGGCGGTATAGCTTTGCGCGGGATCGAGATTGGGCACACCGTCTGTATTCCCGGACAGGTCGTCGATCTGGTGGGCAAATTCGTGCAGCACCACATTATGTCCATCGGTGTCATCCAGCGCGCCGTGCTGGGTATGTGCCCAAGAGAGCACCACCGGCCCGCGTGACCAACTTTCCCCGGTTTGCACGATTTCGCGTTCCGTCACGACAAAGCCATGTTGACGGACCTGGCGGGATTTGAAGGCACCGGGGTAGATCAGGATCGTGGTCAGGTGTCGGTACCACGTGTCAGTATTGGCGATCAGCAGGCAGGCTTGCGCGGCGATGGAGAGGCGCATTTCCTCGCTGACCTCCAGTCCGTTGCAGCCGATGAAATCTACCTGGTCCAGAAAGGCGTTCATCTTGCCTTCGAACCTGACGCGAATGTCGGGCGGAAGCTTGCGGGTCAGCGGAACCTGCGCGGCGACGATGTCGCGTGCATCCTGGGAAAGAGGGGTGGTGAAAAGGCTTTTTCGATGCTGGCGACGGGTCCAGAATTGTTGGCCAACGCCAATCGCAACCAGGAGACTCAGGAAAAAGACAAGTGTGGGCACGGTGATCATCTCTGTGCGTTTGCCTGTTCAAGCTAGGCATCGCGAAAGCGAAAACAACCGTCAAAACGCAAAGGGGAAGTGGCGGGCCCGCAAACGCAGCCGTGGGGTTATCTCATTCCCGAGGACCTGTATATACAGGTGGGCGCCAGGTAATCAGGCCAGGACCTGAACAGAGCCAGCTCCCTCGGAATTGCTTAAGGCCACCGGAATGCAACCGTATCACGAGAAGGGCAGAACCCGCCAAAGACTTATCTAGTCGGGGTGCGTGCGCCGCACAAGGGGCGTCAGTCGAGAATCGGCGCGCCCCCCTCGGCGCGACGCCGGGCGATGAATGGCTCCAGCCGTGCGGCGCGTTCGGTGCTTCCCGGTGGGGGGGTGAAATCCTTGAGTATCTGTTGCCAGATTGCGGTGGCGCGCTCGTCCGAGCGCAGGCTGCCATTCTTTTCCCATGCGCCGTGGTTGGAGAGATCCGCAACAAGCGGCTGGTAAAAGGCGGTTTCATAGCGGTTCATGGTTTGGGCTGTTGCAAAGAAGTGGCCGCCCGGTGCGACCTCGTTCAGCGCGTCCCAGCCGAGTGAGTCGGCGCTGGTGTCAGGTTGGGTGCAGAGCGTGGCAATTGTTTGCAGCGCCTCGACATCGTTGATGAACTTCTCAAAGCCGAATGTCAGCCCGCCTTCGAGCCAGCCCGCAGCATGTTTGACCATGCCGGCATTGGCCATCAGATTGCCCCAGAGCGACATGTGGGTCTCGCCGGCGGCCTGCATGTCGGCGGTGTTGCTGGCCGCTCCGGCCGCGCCGCGCCACGGGAGGCCGACATGTCGGGCGAGTTGCCCGGTTCCAATCGACATTTGCACATGTTCCGGCGTGCCAAAGGCCGGGGCACCCGATTTCATGTCCACGTTGGACCCGAAACCGCCGATTACAGCAGGGGCGCCGGGGCAGGCCAGCTGGTTCAACACAAGAGCGCCAAGCGCTTCGGCATGTTGCAGGACGAGGGCTCCGGCGACGGTGATAGGGGCCATGGCGCCGGAAAGGCAGAAGGGCGTGATCACCACCACCTGTCCCGCGCGGGCAAAGTCGATCAGCGCCTGCGCCATGGGCCTGTCGATCAGGCGGGGCGAATTGGTGTTCACCACGGTCTCGACCCATGCGTTGTTGAGGAAGGTCTCTTCATCAAGGTCCAACGCGGTGCGGATCATCGCGAACCCGTCCTCGACCTGCGCGCGCCCGCGCCCGTAGATGAAGGGGAACTTGTCTGACAGGGTCAGCTGGGACTGCATCAGCACATAGTGGCGCAGATGCACGGGGATGTCCTGGGGTTCGCAGCAAGGGCCAAGCGTGTGCAAAACGTCAAGGCTCTGGGTTAGGCGCACCGCGTTTTCGAAATCGGCCTGGGTGCCGGGACGCCTGCCATGGATACGGTCCGAGGCGTTTGGACAGCCCGAGCCGGGGCCGAACAGAAGCGCGCCGTTTTCCATTTGGAGATCTCGCAGGGGATTGGCACAACACAGACGGAAAGACGCGGGGGCCGAGGCTATGGCGGCCTCGACCATGTCGCGCCCGATGAAAACCATATCTTCTTCGACACTCGCGCCACCTATTGCAAGGATATCGCGCGCCTCTTTCAGCAGGATCGACAGCCCCAGCTCTTCCAAAAGGCGCAACGCCATGGCGTGGATTCCGGCGATCTCGTCATCCGAAAACAGTGCATGCGGTGCAAACGGGTGACGCAGCTGCCGCCACTCAGGGCGATCCTGAACAAGCGGCGTTGGCTGGCGACGAGGGCGGCGGGCCATGGTGTCTCCTGTCTGAACAGCACCAGCCTAGGCCGTCCGGCACGTGTTTCTGGCCCGTTTGCGACATGCGGGGCTTGCCTTTTGTTCATGAATTGTTCACCAATGGGAAATGGATCAGGACTTGCAACCCGGACAGCTTCTGGCGCGCGGTGTCAGCCGCCACCTGCGCAGCCACGGCTTTGTGTCGATCGAGGAATTCGTTCCGGCGCGGGGATTGCGCGTGGATGTGATGGCGCTTGGTCCAAAGGGAGAACTATGGGTGGTCGAATGCAAATCCAGCCGTGCCGATTTCCAGACGGATTCAAAATGGCAGGGCTATCTGGAGTGGTGTGACCGCTATTTCTGGGCGGTGGATATCGCTTTTCCCACCGATCTTTTGCCCGAAGGGACCGGGTTGATCATGGCCGATGCCTATGATGCCGAGATCATCCGCATGGGGCCCGAAGACAAGCTGGCCACCGCGCGGCGCAAGAAACTGATTCAAAAATTTGCCATGGACGCGGCCCGCCGCTTGCATCGGTTCCGCGATCCCAGACTGCCAGCTCTGCCGGATGACGCGTAACGCGCCCTTGTTTTCCTTTTGCCAGAAATATCCCGGGGAATCGCGGCCGCGCCGCGTTGGGGCAGCGCCCCGAGTCCGGTGGTTTTACATCCCGACTTTTTCGGCGGCGGCAATCGCGGCGAGGATTTCTTCGGCGATTTCGCGGGCTTCGTCAGGGTCGAAATCCATGGGGATCTCGATCCCGTCCGCTTCGACAAAGATCCGCACGAACCCCTGGTCGGTCGGTCCGATCTGAAGATTGGCCTCGATATCGCGTTCGGTGTTGATGCCCATAACGGTTCTCCTGTGACTGACTTTCGGGTAGCGTGAAAGCGTGGGATTGGCAAGAAGTGCGGAAGTGTCATGTCCGAGAGCGATATCGTGTTGCGCCCGTTTGAAGCGGGAGATCTGGAATGGCTGGTCGAGGCCCATGCCCGGCTTTATGCGCAGGACGAGGGGTTTGATGAAACCTTCGGTCCGCTGGTGCGCGATATCCTGCAGGACTATCTGCAATCGCATGACCCGGCGTGCGAAAGCAGCTGGATTGCCGAGCGTGCGGGCGCACGGCTGGGCAGTGTTTTCTGTGTCCGAGGGCCGCAGTCGGGGCAAGCCAAGCTGCGCCTGTTTCTTGTGTTGCCAGAAGCGCGTGGGCTGGGGTTGGGGCGTAAGCTTCTGAGCACCTGCATGGCGTTTGCCCGAGACAAAGGGTATCGCGGCATGCGGCTCTGGACGCATGAAAGTCATCGCGCGGCCTGTGCGCTTTATGCCGGGCACGGTTGGCAAGTGACGTCTTCAAAGCCGGTGCGCTCTTTCGGGGTCGATCTGGTCGAACAAACTTGGGAAATCGCATTTTAGGTGCTTGCATTCGCGCGCGGGGGGCGATAAATCGCCCGAACAGTGCCGCCTTAGCTCAGTTGGTTAGAGCGCTGGATTGTGGATCCAGAGGTCCCCCGTTCAAGCCGGGGAGGCGGTACCATTCCTACAAAATGCGGAACAGCCACCCCGTCGGGACGACATCTGTGCTTTGATAAAGTGCAGGTTTTTGCGGAGTTTTTTTCCAATTCTGACCCAATGGTCCGAGCCTTGGGCTTTTGTTTTCGTCAATGTTTCTCGAGAAGCGGCAGTCGTGAAAAACTTACCAAATTGTCGCATTTGCCGAACGATGCAAGCTAGCGGATGAAAACCTTAAAAGCTTTTTGAACACGCATTTTGGCGGGAGTGCAGGAACGTTTGGCCCTGCGACTGGAAAACGAATAGGGCGCGCGGCCAGTGTAGTGGGCTTGATCGCGGTGCCGGTGCTGATCGGCAGTGCGGCAGCAGGGCTGGATGCGCGCCCGCGGTGGATGCAGGGCCGGACAGGGAAACCCCGGTCGGGGCGGCACATGTCATTCTGCGCTTTGACGCCAGCGCCGCACGCGACCCGGACGGGCAGGGCCTGTTGATCAGCTGGGATTTCGGTGATCTGACCAATGTTGCCGGTGCGGTGGCGCGGCGTCGCTTTGCCAGCGCCGGAGAGTAATCCGTTACGGTGGCGGCGCGCGACAGTACGGGGCTGGCCTGTGGTGTGGCCACGGATACGGCGCGGATCATCGCGCGCTTCCGGCAGCTGTCTCAAAACTGATGCGCTTTTCACTTCCGCTCAAGTTCTTCCTGTTCGCTGCACTGGTGGCAGTGGTGCCGCTGTCGCAGGTTGGTCATAACCTTGTCCAGATTACCCGGGACCAGTTGAAAAAGCGCAGCCAAAGAGGACCTCACCGGGGGTGCGGCCGAGGCGCGGGGCGTGTTTGGCAGCTATTATCAGGGGCGCTGGCGTTGCCATTGATGGTGATCCGGTCGGGGGTCGATAATCCTGATCTCGACATGGCTCAGAAAGTGCCGCTTCTGACGCTGGGAATGGAGCAGCTTGAAGGGGTCGTGGCGTTGCAACTCAGCCTCGAAGACTCGGATATTCCGATGCTGGTTTCGGATCAGGGTTTTGCCAGAAGCTGGCCGTGGGGAGCAAAGCCTTGGGCCACGTGGTTCTGGGGGCGATGGGAGCGCGCTCGCGGATGGATTATTCGGTGTTGTGATCTACGGTAAACCTTGCCACGCGACTTTGCGGCAAGGCGGGACCTTGGCAGGTTCTGGTGGATCGCGCGACGTCGGACCTGGCGGATGCCGATCTTGCCATCAGTGAACATCCCCCCATGGAGTATCAAAGGATACACCAATCCTGTGCCCATCTATCTGGCTGATTTTCACGGCTGAGGCACAGAAGCCGTATTCAGGCTCCTGTCTTTCTTTACTTAAAAATATCTCGGGGAATCGCGGTCTTGCCGCGATGGGACAGCGCCCCTATTTCACCTCGATTTCCTGTCGAAGTGCGCCGGTGATGCGGTCAAAGATCAGGATGCGGTCATCATCCGTCACCACCGCAAACCACCCTTCGGCCGCCGTGACCGCGTGGGCGCGTGCGCCGTCAGGCAGGGTGATGTCTTCGGGAAGGACCGGGCCGCTGTCACGGAAACGGATGACAATCAGGGCAACCACCACTACAAGCCCGACAATCATCACCCCTGTCAGCCCCGTCACCATGAGGCGCAGGACCTTCAGATTGGCCGGTTCGACCGGTTCCGGAGACTGATCCATGTCCGATGCCCTTGTATCTTTCGAGATTGCGGAGAACCCGCCCAAGCGCCTTGATAAGGCGCTTTCGCGCGATGTGCCAGAGGCGGCGTCCCTGTCCCGGACGCGGCTGGCGCGGTTGATCGCGGAGGGGGCGGTGCGCGTGAATGGGGTGGTTATCAGTAATCCCAAGGCCGGGATTACGGAGGGCGACACAGTGGAAATCTCGGTGCCGCAGGCTGAGGAGAGCCACATCGGCCCCGAGGATATCGCTTTGAATGTGGTGTTCGAGGATGACGACCTGATCGTCATCAACAAACCTGCGGGCATGGTCGTGCATCCGGCACCCGGTACGCCGAATGGCACGCTGGTCAATGCTCTCATGCATCATTGCGGCGACAAACTTTCGGGCGTGGGTGGCATGAAACGTCCGGGTATCGTGCACCGTATCGACAAGGACACCAGCGGCCTTCTGGTGGTGGCGAAGTCCGACCCGGCGCATCAGGGGCTTGCAGCGCAGTTCGAGGCGCACAGTGTCGAGCGCTATTACCGGGCGATCTGTTACGGTGTGCCCGACGCCAACGATCCGCGCCTGCGGGGGGTGCGGGGCGTGAGTTTCGAACCCGGTAATATCATGCGCATCAACACGCACCTTGCTCGCCACAAGACCGACCGTCAGCGGCAGGCGGTTCTGTTCGAGGGCGGGCGGCATGCGGTGACGCGGGTGCGGATCGTGGAGCCGCTGGGGCAACCGGCGGTGGCCGCGCTGGTGGAATGCTGGCTGGAAACCGGACGCACGCACCAGATCCGGGTGCATATGGCTCATGCCGGACACGGGTTGATCGGGGATCCGGTCTATGGCCGGCGGCGCAAGCTGGCGGAAAAGGCGATCGGGACAGGTGGTGCGCTGGCGGCGCGCAGCTTTGCGCGCCAGGCGCTGCACGCGGCTGTTCTCGGGTTCGAGCATCCTGTCACGGGCGAGTCGTTGCGTTTCGAAGCGCCGATGCCGCAAGACATGTCGGACCTGCTTGTTGCGCTTGGGGGTGAGCGGGGTCGCTGAGGCGTTTCCGGGTGCGGGGCGCGTTATTGCCCGAGGGCAAAAGTCGCCCCGACGCCGAACACGGCGCCGGATTCACCCTGGAATTGCGGAGCCGGAACGACCTGAAGGAAGGCGTTTTTGTAGTTGATCTGGATGGCGGGCAGGATGGTGATATTGCTGTTGCCCAGCGTGACGTCGAAATGGCGGGCATTGCTGCCGTAGTCGACGAAACTCAGTACTCCGCCAAAAGCGACTTTTCCGACGTCCCAGAACTTGCCCACGGATACCATGGGAGAAATCTTTTCGTAGCTGTTGAGATAGGCGCCCACGCTGTAGTCAAGCGTGACAAAGCGGTTTTCCCATGTGAAAACGAGCCCCGGATTGAATTCATTCCAGCTGTTCTGTCCGGGATTGGGCGGTGTGAGATTGTAATGATGCGACGCCAGCGGAATGTAGATTCGATCCGGTCCCAACCCTTCGGCGGCTGCGCTGGATGCAATCAAAAGCCCCAGAAGGGCGCCCAAATGGGGTTTCATGTCTGTCTCCTGCCCGAGATCGGCGCTTTGGCCGCTGTTTTGACCTTATCAAAGGCGCATTTGCGCCCGTGAACCCGAAGAAATACCTGCAACACCAAAAGGGCAGCGGAAGGGTAGCATTTTGGCAATACCGGGCCCATGATGCGTCAGCTCTTACACAAGTGCGTGATTTTTCTCTTGGGGTGTGGGGGAGAGAGCAATCCGGCGATAGAATTAACAGGAAATTAACGCAAGACGACTTGAATGGGCGTTAGCGCTCACTAAATCCATGTTAAGGGAATAAACATTGGGAGGCCGAGAGCTTTGAGCAACTATGCGAATCTTCCCGCTCCGACACCAGAGGGCGGGCTTAATCGGTACCTTCAGGAAATCCGCAAGTTCCCCCTGCTGGAACCGGAAGAAGAATACATGCTGGCCAAGCGCTGGGTCGAGGAACAGGACGCAGCGTCGGCGCATAAGATGGTCACCTCCCACCTGCGGTTGGCCGCCAAGATCGCCATGGGCTATCGCGGCTATGGCCTGCCGCAGGCTGAGGTGATCTCGGAGGCAAACGTAGGCCTGATGCAGGCGGTCAAGAGGTTCGATCCGGAAAAGGGCTTCCGGCTTGCAACCTATGCCATGTGGTGGATCCGCGCGAGCATTCAGGAGTACATCCTGCGGTCGTGGTCATTGGTAAAGCTGGGCACAACCAGCGCGCAGAAGAAGCTTTTCTTCAACTTGCGCAAGGCCAAGGCCCGGATCGGCGCGCTGGAAGAGGGTGATTTGCACCCCGACAACGTGGCGCGGATCGCCCACGACCTTGGGGTCACCGAAGACGAAGTCGTGTCGATGAACCGTCGCATGTCGGGCGGGGATGCGTCGCTCAATGCCCAGGTCGGCAGCGACGGCGAAGGCTCGATGGAATGGCAGGACTGGCTTGAGGATGAAAGCGCAGACCAGGCGTCGGACTACGAGGCGCGCGACGAGCTTGCCGCGCGGCGCGAGTTGCTGGCCGAGGCAATGGAAGTACTTAACGACCGTGAAAAGGACATCCTTACTCAGCGCCGCCTGATGGACAATGCCGTGACCCTTGAAGAGCTGAGTGGTCAGTACGACGTGAGCCGCGAGCGTATTCGCCAGATCGAAGTGCGCGCTTTCGAGAAGCTGCAGAAGCGGATGCGCGAACTGGCGGCGTCGCGCGGGATGCTGACCTCGGCCTGACGGCTTGGCAGCTTGTTCGAAAACACATAGCCTCTTCCGCAACGGGCGGGAGAGGCTTTTTGTTGGCGTGGGATTGCGAGGTCGGTGATGAATAGCGGCGGGGTGGTTTTGCACTTGCCGGAAGGCTGGCTGCTTGATCGCAGCGAGATGCCGCCGTTTTATCACAAGCTGCAACATGGGTTCGAGGAACTGGGAATCCGGTGTACGCTGGAAGAGGTGGATGCGTCCGACCCGCAGTCCCGGATTGCCGGGGACCGGGATTTTCATATCTTCAATCATCGCCGCGTCGTGCATCCGAGGGCGCTCAATGCGGGCGTGGCATATGTCTATCCGTTCTGGAACCTTGATCCGCAGGGCATCCGGGCTCATTCCTCGATCGCGGACATGCCGTTCCGCGCGCATAAGGTGGATGGCGACAAGGCGAGGGCGTTTTTGGGCAAGCTTCGTGGCCGATGGGCCGAACAGCGCCAGTCGCGCTATGCGCAGCCCGAGGACCGCGAGGACATACCGGAGAATGCCGTCGCGGTGTTCTTTCAGAGCGAGGGGCATCGCGGCGTTGACGAGACCTGTTTCATGGATCGCTGGCAGATGCTGGAGGCCACGCTGCTTGGATGGCCCGGGCCCGTTGTCGTGAAACCGCATCCGCGCGAGATGGAGGAGGCGGTTTTTGTCCGCTTGCTTGAGGTTCAGGCGCGTCACCCCCGGCTGGTGATCAGCCAGGGCAACATTCACGACATTCTTTCGGCCTGCGTGCGGGTCGTGACCATCAACTCGGCCGTGGGGATCGAAGCCTACATGCATCGCAAGCCGGTGATCCTGTGTGGACAGACGGATTTCCACCACATTGCGGACACGGCGCGCGCACCTGACGAATTGATCGCCCTCTTGGGCAAGGCCCCGGCGGGACGGGTCTATGCCAAGTATCTTTATTGGTATTTTTGCCGGAATTGCGTCGATGCGGGACGTGCGGATGTGGCCGGTCAGGCTGTGCGGCGGATCGAAGCGACCGGGTTTGAACTGGTGCGCGGCAACGGGGGATAGGCGAGGACATGTCAAAAGATATCGTGCGGTGGGGCGTCCTTGGGGCCGCGCAATTTGCCCTGAATCACATGGCACCGGCCATTCACGCGGCCAAGGGGGCAGAGCTTGCGGCGCTGGCGACCCGGAACAGCGACAAGGCGAAAGGGTTTCAGGCTTTCGCGCCGGGGCTGCGGGTGCATGAGAGCTATGAGGCTTTGCTGGCCGATCCCGAGATTGATGCGGTTTACATTCCGCTGCCGAACCACCTTCATGTGGAGTGGTCGATCCGGGCTCTGGAGGCAGGAAAGGCGGTGTTGTGCGAAAAGCCCGTTGGCATGGAAGTGCACGAGATCGACCGGCTGATCGCTGTACGGGATCGGACGGGGATGCTGGCGGCCGAAGCGTTCATGATCGTGCATCATCCGCAGTGGAAACGCGCGCAGCACTTGCTGGCAGAGGGCGCAGTCGGCGAGCTGATTCAGGTCAACGCGGTGTTCAGTTATTTCAATGACGACGCAGGCAATATCCGCAACCAGGCCACTGCCGGGGGTGGGGGGCTGCGCGATATCGGTGTCTACATTCTGGGCGGGACACGCTTTGCGACCGGGCAGGAACCGGAGCAGCTGGATCACGCACGGCTTTCGATGCAGGGGGGGATCGACCTTGTTGCCGAGATGGCGTTCCGGTTTCCGGGATTCGGGTTTCAGGGCTATGTCTCGACCCGAATGGCCCCGCGCCAGGAGGTGCACTTCCATGGGGACAAGGCGGTGTTGAGCCTGACATGTCCGTTCAATGCCGGGGTGTTCGATCAGGCGGAACTGCGCCTTGCGCGGAATGACAAGAGTGTCGTGATCGAACGGTTCCCGGGGGTGAATCAGTATGTTCTGCAGGTCGAGGCCTTTGTTCGGACCTTATTGGACGGGGTGCCGTTCGACTGGACGCTTGAGCAGGCGCGCGGCACGCAGGCGATGATTGACGACGTGCTGGCGACGGCAGTGTAAAAATTCGGTGTCGGTGCCGGGTTTGGCCAACGCCCGCCCGCCCACCCCGTTGCCCAAACCCCGGCTGCGCACTACCTTTTATCCTGAAGGGAGACCGTCATGGCCGGAGGCTGGGCGCGCGATGGCGCGGTGAGTGAGCAGATCGAGGCATCGATCAACGACGAGTTGGCGCGGATGAAGACGCGCAAGGCGCCCGTGGGCGAGAGCCTGACCCATTGTGCCGAATGTGAAGAGGAAATCCCCGAGGCACGGCGCAAGGCCATCCCCGGCGTGAAGCTGTGCATCGACTGCATGCAGGAGCGCGACAACGCGTTCAAGGCACGGGGCGGGATCAATCGGCGGGGGTCGAAGGACAGCCAGTTGAAGTAGTCCCGTCGCGACACAGACGATCAACAGCCGTAAGAAGGGTGGGCATCCGGTGCGCCCCGTGCATCCAGCGTATGAAGGTCTTGGCGCTGTCTTGTGAGACGCCAACAGCTGTCACGTAGAGCGGATGTTTGCTTTCCCCGCGTCGCAATTCCGCATCTTGAGGCGTGTCCTTGAACCGGTTTTTGGCGACACCGATGACAGGAATTTCCTCATTCAATGCCCGGTAGAGGTGCATGCCGAGGCCATCGACTGCGTTGGGTCCGAGGGTGACATAGCCATCGATAACGACAACGCAGGGCGGCGTTTCCATCTTTTCGAGAAGAGCGAGGATGCAAGGCAGTTCGCGTTTGTAAAAAGCGCCCGGTTCGTAAGGAGCGATGGGCGAGACAGTTGTCGTAATTGTGTCGAAAGCGGTCTCCGCTTGCCAATGCGTGAAGAGAACCGCGGCGGCGGTGGCGCTCTTGTCGCCGTCATAGTGCACGTCGATGGCCACCAGTGGACCTTCTTCGGGCTCATCCTCTTCCTCCTCCTGGCGCACAGGGGTCACTTTGCATTCACTGGTCAGGAACCAGACCGTGGAGAGGTCCCACGGATCGATCCAGACCGGGTAGGGGTGAGCAAGGTGGCGCGGTGCGTGGGCTCTTAAACGATCGTTCCAGTAGAGGCGATACTCCTGACCTTTCCAGGTGAATCGAAAATCATGGTAGACGAGTGCGGGCAGCGGAGTGCGCTCGCTCGACATGAGCTTGTCCGCCGTGGTGATGGTTCCGGCGTAGTAATCTGTGCCGTGATGGCGGGCGTCGAGTTTTTTTCGAAAGCGAAGAGGGGCGCCGTGAAGGCGGGGCAAAGGGGCCAGAAGCCAGATGAGGAAAGAGCGGAATGGGTTCAAAATGAAGAGGGTGCGGCATTTTCAGAAGCGACGGTCATTAAGCAAAAACCGGACAGGTATTTCAACCTGTCCGGCATGACAATTTCGGTCAATTTGTGCAATGCACTTGCCACCAGGCATATGCGATTGGAGTCTTAGGCTTCCATCGCTTCCAATTCGTCGATCATATCCGAGATCATCGACAGGCCCTTGTCCCAGAATTTAGGATCGGAGGCGTCGAGGCCGAAGGGGGCCAGCAATTCCTTGTGGTGCTTGGAGCCTCCTGCCTTGAGCATGTCGAAATACTTGTCTTCAAAGCCTTCGCCCCCCTCTGCGTAGACAGCATAGAGCGCGTTCACCAGCCCGTCGCCAAAGGCATAGGCGTAGACGTAGAAGGGCGAGTGCACGAAATGCGGGATATAGGCCCAGAAAGTTTCATAGCCTTCCATGAAATCGAAGGCTTCACCGAGGCTTTCGGCCTGAACCGACATCCAGAGCGCGTTGATGTCGTCCGGGGTCAGTTCGCTTTCGCGGCGCGCGGCGTGCAGTTTGCATTCGAAATCATAGAACGCGATCTGGCGCACCACGGTGTTGATCATGTCCTCGACCTTGCCCGCCAACATAACCTTGCGCTGTTCGGTGGTTTCAGCAGTCTCCAGCATCTTGCGGAAGGTCAGCATCTCACCGAACACGGACGCGGTTTCGGCCAGCGTCAGCGGGGTGGACGACAGCATCTCGCCTTGCTCGGCAGCAAGGACCTGGTGCACGCCATGGCCCAGTTCGTGTGCGAGAGTCATCACGTCGCGCGGTTTGCCGAGGTAATTCAGCATCACGTAGGGGTGGACATTGGTCACGGTCGGGTGGGCAAAGGCACCGGGGGCCTTGCCAGGTTTCACGGCGGCGTCGATCCAGCCCTTGTCAAAGAAGGGCTCGGCCAATTCACCCATGCGCGGGTCAAAGGCTGTGTAGGCGTCCATGACCATCTTGCGCGCCTCGTCCCACGAGATTGTGCGCGGGTCTTCCATCGGCAAGGGGGCGTTGCGGTCCCAGACCTGCATGCGGTCCAGACCCAGCCATTTGCGTTTCAGCTCGTAATAGCGGTGCGAAAGCTTGGGGTAGGCGGCGACCACGGCGTCGCGCAGGGCCTCAACCACCTCGGGCTCGACGTCATTGGACAAGTGGCGCCCGGTTTGGGCAGTCGGCATGTTGCGCCAGCGGTCGACGACCTCCTTTTCCTTGGCGGCAGTGTTGTGCACGCGGGAGAAGATCTTGATGTTGTCGCTGAAGACGCGCGCCAGTTCATGGGCCGCTGCTTCACGTTTGTCGCGGTTGGGATCGGTGAGGAAGTTGAGCGTGCCTTCGATATTGTATTCCTCGCCTTCCACTTCGAAGGTCAGCCCGGCGATGGTTTCGTCAAACAGACGCTCCCACGCGTCGCCAACCACTCCGAGGTCGTGCAAGAATCGTTCAAGCTCGTCCGAAAGCTGATAGGGCTTCATGGCGCGGATGCGGCGGAAGACTGGTTCATACCGGGCGAGACCGGCGTTTTCCGCAAATGCCGCGCTGAGTTTTTCGTCTTCGAGCCGATTGAGTTCGAGTGTGAAAAACACCAATGGCGTCGAGAAATTCGTCAGTTTTTCCTGACAGTTGGCCATGAATTGCGCGCGTTCGGCATCGGTGGTGAGCTGGTAATAACGCAGGCCCGCATAGGACATGATGCGCCCCGAAACCTGCGAAATCTTCTCGTTGCGCTGCACGCAGGTCAAAAGATCGGCCGCGGAGAGTTCGGCCAGCTTGCCTTCGTAGTCGGCGGCAAAGGCGGCGCATTCGGATTCGAGCCACTCGAGATCGGCCAGAAGCTCGGGCGCGTCGTCGCCGTTGTAGAGGTCGCTCAGGTTCCATTCGGGCAGGTTGCCCAGTCCCTCCGAACCGCTGGTCGGGTTGGCGTCACGGACGGGGAAGGGAAGGTGCAGCATGAAGGGCTCCTGTTCAGGCAACTGTTTCGTGACAGATAGGCAGAGGGGCGCGGTAGGTTCAAGGGGCAAGGGAGCGTTGCCCCCGTCACTGACAAACTGCGACTCCCCCAGGGTATTTGGGGAAAAAGTAAGCCGGGATCAGCTGTGGGCGTCAAACAGGTCGCGGATCTGGTCGAAAATGACATCGCGCTTGGCCTGCGTTTCCATCAGCACTTCATGTTCGCCGCCGGGGACGAGCTCGAGACGTCCGTTGGGCCAGCGCTGCATGCGGTCGTGAACGGCGGCGGAATCGACGATCTTTTCGGCGTCTCCCAGGAAGGTGATGCAGGGATAGTCCGGAGAGGGCTGTGTGCGCAGGGTCTTGGTTTCCCGCAGCGCCTCGTGCAGCCAGTGCAGGCTGGGTCCGCCAAGCGCGAGGTCGGGATAGGCGTGCATCTGATCCTGCATGTAGCGATACATATCGGGATCGGTGGTCAGGGTGTTGCCCTCGAAAGGGGCATCGAGCACATAGGTTTGAGCGCTGGTACCGGGCGCATAGCGATGTCCCTGACCCGTGCGGGAACTTGCCCAAGACATGGCCCAGGCGGCGGGGCGCATGAGGGCGGATAGCTGAATGCCGAACATCGGCCCGGAAAAGGCGGCAGCATTGACCGGCATGCCTTCCATCAGCGCGCGCAAGCCGATGCAGCCGCCCATGGAATGGGCCACGACATACCACGGTTTGGGGCAGTCCAACTGTTCGGCGGCTTCGAGAATTGCGGCCACGTCCTGTTGGTAGTCGGTGAAGTTCTGGACATAGCCGGAGCGGCGGTCATCGATCAGGCGGTCTGCCAGACCCTGCCCGCGCCAGTCGACCGATACCTGCGCGTATCCGCGGGTGGCAAGATCCTGTGCGGAGCGTCCGTATTTCTCGATATATTCGGTGCGACCGGGGAACAGGAAGACTGTCCCCCGCGCATCTTCATTGGCCCAATAGGCCATGCGAATGCGCACGCCATCTTCGCAATGCAACCACCAGGCCCGTGCTTCGGGGCCGTCGGCGACGTCATGATAGAAGGGGGCGTCGCGCAGGTGCATCAGGCGAGAACCGAGCCCAGACGCATGGCGGCGCCCATGTCGCCGTCGACGGTCAGCTTGCCGGACATGAAGGCGGCGGTGGGGTTCAGTTCGCCGTCAAGAATCGACTGGAATGTTTCGACGTCGGCCGACAGGGTCACGTCGGTGTCTTCATCCGAGGCGCGCACGCCGTCCGAGTCGATCACGATGGCGCCTTCGCCTTCAATCTCGAACTTGGCGGAGCCGTCGAACGCGTCACCGCTCAGTTTTTCTTGCAGGGCGGCCACGGCGGCCGATACGATATCGCTCATGTGCTTGATCCTTCACTTTGTCGTGCACATCTTGGGTTTCATGCGTGCACAGGCTACAATGATTTACGTTATGGTCAACTTAATGCGTTATCTCAAACCTGTCGTCACGGCATGTAGCCTGTCCGCAATATTTTTGCAACCCTCGGTTGTTTTTTCGCAGCAAGGCGCGCTTGTGGACGAGGATGTTCCGGCGTTGTTGCTTCAACTGCGTGATGCCGAGCCGGGGCAGGCGGAAACCATTGCCGAGCGGGTGCGCCGGGCGTGGAGCCTGTCGGGGTCGGCATCGGCGGACTATCTTCTGCGACGCGGGCGCAAAGCGATGGAGCTGGGGGATGCTGCAACTGCGGTTGAGCATTTCACGGCGCTTGTCGATCATGCCCCCGGGTTCGCGCAGGGCTGGGCAGAACGGGCGCGGGCCTATTTCGCGCTCGACCTATACGGTCCGGCCGTGGGGGATTTGGAACAGGCGCTGGCGCTCAACCCGGATCACTTCGAGTCGATCATGGGGTTGGCGGTGATCCTTGATTCCATGGGGCGCAACGCGGATGCCTATGAAGCGTACCTGCAGGTCAAGGCTATACATCCCCATCAACCGGGCCTAACAGAGGCCCTGACGCGACTCGAGCCGCTGGTTCGGGGCAGCGAGCTCTAAGACGCGCAACGACCAGAACAGGCAGCAGATCATGGCCGGCGAACGGCAAATCACGGCGGTGCTGGGTCCGACCAATACGGGCAAGACGCATTACGCCATCGAGCGGATGCTGGGATATCGGACCGGGGTGATCGGCCTGCCGCTGCGGCTTTTGGCGCGCGAGGTGTATGACCGCATTGTCGCCGTGCGAGGCCCGTCGGTGGTCGCTCTGGTGACGGGTGAAGAGCGGATCGTGCCGCCGCGCACGCAATACTGGGTCTGTACCGTCGAGGCGATGCCAGAGGGGATCGGCCCGGATTTCCTTGCCATCGACGAGATCCAGCTTTGCGCCGACCCAGAGCGCGGTCATGTCTTCACGGATCGCCTGTTGCGAGCGCGGGGAACGCAGGAAACGCTGTTCCTTGGCTCGGATACGATGCGCGGCGTGATTGCAGAACTGGTGCCCGGGGTGCAATTCGTGCGGCGCGAGCGGATGTCGACGCTGAGCTATTCGGGGCCGCGCAAGATTTCGCGGATGCAGCCGCGTTCGGCCATCGTCGGCTTCTCGGTCGACAATGTCTATGCCATCGCCGAGCTGATCAGACGCCAGAAAGGCGGCGCGGCTGTGGTGATGGGCGCGCTTAGCCCGCGTACGCGCAACGCGCAGGTCGAAATGTATCAAAACGGGGATGTTGATTTCCTTGTCGCGACTGATGCCATTGGCATGGGGCTGAACCTTGATATTGATCATGTCGCGTTTTCGTCGCTGAGCAAGTTTGACGGGCGGCGTATGCGCCCGCTTGCGCCCAATGAGTTGGCCCAGATCGCCGGGCGCGCGGGGCGCGGCATGAGCCACGGCACCTTTGGTGTGACCGGAGAGGCACCGGCTTTGCCCGATGAGGTGGCCGAGGCGATCATGGAGCACCGCTTCACACCCATCCGCAAGCTGAACTGGCGCAATGCGCGGCTGGATTTCGGGAGTATTGATGCGCTGATTTCGTCGCTGGAGGTGTCGTCGGACGACATGCTTTTGATGAGGGCGCGTGAGGCAGATGACCTGATGGCGCTCAAATCGCTGGAGAAACAGGCGGAGATCCGCGCACGGGCCAGTGACGGAGCTTCGGTCAAACTGTTGTGGGACATGTGCCGGATTCCCGATTTCCGGGGCATCAGCCATGCGGAACATGCCAGCATGATTGAGAATATCTTTTGTGATCTGCATGAACGGGGCCGGGTGCCGGATGACTGGATGGCGCGGCAGGTGCGGCGATTGGACCGGACAGATGGCGACATTGACACGTTGTCGAAAAGATTGGCGTTTATCCGCACGTGGACATATGTCGCGCAGCGCAAAGGCTGGGTAAATGACGAAAACCATTGGCGCGGCGAGACTCGCGCTGTAGAAGACCGCCTGTCGGATGCGTTACATGAGCGTCTGACTCAAAGATTTGTGGACCGGCGCACATCTGTGTTGCTGCGCCGGCTCAAACAGAAGGAGGCCCTTTTGGCCGAGGTAAACGACAAGGGTGAAGTGACCGTCGAGGGCGAATTCGTCGGACGGCTCGAGGGGTTCCGTTTCAGCGCGGACAAGGCAGAAACCGGGCAGGAGGCCAAGACGCTGCGCCAGGCAGCGCTACAGGCGCTGGTGCCGCAATTCCATTTGCGGGCAGACCGGTTCTATAACGCGCCCGATACCGAAATCGACTTTACCGAGCAGGGTGGCCTGATGTGGGGCGAGCATGCCGTCGGCAAGCTGGTTGCGGGCGCAGAGCCGATGAAGCCGATGGTCGATGTGTTTGTCGACGAGGAAGCCGGGGTCGATGTTGCGCAGAAGGTGCAGCGCCGCCTGCAACATTTCATCGACCGCAAGGTCGCCGCACTGTTCGAGCCGCTGTTGAACCTGAGCCGGGACGAAGAGCTGACCGGGCTGGCGCGGGGTTTTGCCTTCCGCATGGTTGAAAACCTCGGGATCATCCCGCGTGGGGACGTGGCCGATGAGGTCAAGGAGCTGGATCAGGATGCGCGCGGCGCGCTGCGCAAGCATGGCATCCGCTTTGGTCAGTTCACGATCTTTATGCCTCTGCTGCTGAAACCCGCCCCAACGCGTTTGCGTCTGGTGCTGTGGTCGCTGGCCAACGGCCTGCAGGAATTCCCCGAAGCGCCGCCCCCGGGTCTGGTGACGGTGCCGTCTGGGCAGGGCCTGCCACGTGGCTATCACGCAATGTCGGGCTATCGTGCAGCAGGTGAGCGGGCGATCCGTATCGACATGTTGGAACGCCTTGCAGACATGCTGCGGGTTGAAGACAGCCGTGGCGGGTTCGAGGCCAAGGCCGACATGCTGTCGATCACCGGCATGACGCTGGAACAGTTCGCCGACCTGATGCAGGGGCTGGGTTACAAGGCCGAGAAGGGTGAGCGCGAGAAGGTCAAGATCTTGGCCGAAGCTGCGCCCGAGGCCGAAAAGACAGAAGATGTCTCGGCAGAAGCGGCCCCTGAGGCAGAGGTCGCCGAAGACACAGCGGCCGAGGTGGCGGTTGTAGAAGCCGCGCCCGAAGTGGAAGCCGCAGAGCCGGAAGTACCAGAGATTGAGGTTTACTACACCTTCACCTGGGCAGGCCGCCAGAGCACCCGTGGCCCGCGCCGCGGTGGTCAGGGGCGCCGTGACCAGGGAGGTGCGCCGCGTGGCAAAGGCGGTAAACCACAGGCCAAGGGTGGCAACGCCAAGGGCAAGGGGCCGCGCCGTGATGGCGGGACAAAGCAGTATCAGGCGCGTCCGCCAAAGCAGGACAAGATCGACCCGAACAACCCCTTTGCCGCAGCGCTGATGGGGCTGAAGTCCAAGGACTGAGGCGTGAGCGCGCCGAGTCCGAAGCAACGCCTTGACAAGTGGCTCTGGCAGGCCCGGTTCTTCAAAACCCGCAGCCTGTCAGCCAAGCTGGTGACGGGCGGACATGTGAGGGTCAATAGCGCCAAGGTCTCCAAGGCCAGCCATGGTGTCATGGCTGGCGACGTGCTGACCTTTCCCCAAGCCAGACGTGTGCGTGTGATCCGGGTTTTGGCGCTTGGAGAACGGCGTGGCCCCGCGAGCGAGGCGCAAACCCTGTATGAAGATTTGACGCCGGAACAGGAAAGCGTTCCGCGCGCGCCGGGTGCAGGGGAAAAAGGGCGCCCAACCAAGCGAGATCGTCGCAGTCTTGTTTCTTTGCGCGCTTCGCGTCTTGAAGATTAGGGCAGGCTGATTTAGGCAGGCTGTCAAACCAGATGGGAATGAGCTGAGCCATGACCTATATCGTCACTGAAAATTGCGTTGCCTGCAAATACACCGACTGCGTCGAAGTCTGTCCGGTGGATTGCTTTTATGAAGGCGAGAACTTTCTCGTGATTCACCCTGATGAATGCATCGACTGTGGTGTTTGCGAACCCGAGTGTCCTGCGGACGCCATCCGCCCGGATACCGAGCCGGACATGGAGAAATGGGTCGAGTTCAACCGCAAGTATTCGGAAATCTGGCCGGTGATCATCACCAAGAAAGATCCGCTGCCTGACGCGGATGAACGGGATGGTGAACCCGGAAAGATGGAAAAGTACTTCTCGGAAGCGCCGGGCGAGGGTGGCTGACCTAAGGTCAGTTAACCGATTCGCGCCTTTTCTCGTCCTTTGGCACTACGGAACAGCCTCTAAAAGGCTGAAAAAAATGGAATAATGCCCTTCCTTTGGCTGTTAAGCTTTAAGGGGGGCGTTTTTTGTGTTATACTACCTTTACAAAGGAAATAACTGCCTACGAGCCATCCCTGCGCTTTTGCCAAGGGTGGCTTTTATTACCAGAGGACATACCGTTTCGGAAAACCCAGTTTCCCGAGCGCGTATTTTTGTCTGGTTTGAATGGTGCGTATCTTAGGAAGGATAGCATGACGAAAGCCAAGAAGAACGAATTCCGCCCGAATGACTATGTTGTGTATCCGGCCCATGGTGTGGGTCAGATCGTGTCGATCGAGGAACAGGAAGTGGCCGGCATGGAGCTGGAACTGTTCGTGATCTCGTTCGAGAAAGACAAGATGACGTTGCGGGTGCCCACCAACAAGGCGACCGAGATCGGAATGCGCGGACTGAGCTCTCCGGATGTGGTGAGCCAGGCGATGAAAACCCTGAAGGGTAAGGCCAAGGTCAAGCGGGCGATGTGGTCGCGCCGCGCTCAGGAGTATGAACAGAAGATCAACTCGGGCGACCTGATCGCGATTGCCGAAGTGGTGCGCGACCTGCACCGCAACGACGATCAGCGTGAACAGAGCTATTCTGAGCGTCAGCTTTATGAAGCCGCGCTGGAACGTCTGACGCGCGAAGTGGCAGCCGTGGCCGGTGGTGACGAGGTTGCCGCTGCCAAACAGGTAGACGAAGTGCTGGTCTCGCGCGCGGCCTGAGTCCGTTCGCAGCCACAGATTTTGGCCGTCCCGGTACCGGGACGGCCTTTTTCTTTGCCGCCAAATACTTGCGCGAATTGACCCGGGCCTGTTTAGTTTCCTGATGGAGACTCTCAAAGACAGAATTTGCGAACTATATACTGGCGAAAGCATCGTGTCGGTGCGCTTTCGCTATGCGTTGATCCTGTTTGATGCGATCACGATATTCTTTTTCATCGGTACGGCGCATCTGCCCCATGGCCCGTGGCTGATCGGGTTGAGCCAGTTTGTCGGTCTTTTCATTCTGGCCGATTTCATGGCGCGGTTGTGGATCGCCGAGGATCGCAAGGCGCATTTCATGCACCTCTATACCCTGGCCGATCTCGTGGTGATCGTGACGCTGTTCCTCGATCCGTTCCTGTCGGGCAATGTCGCGTTCCTGCGCGTGTTGCGGGGGCTCAGGTTAATTCACTCCTACCAGTTGATGAACGATCTACGCCGGGACAGCCGGTTTTTCCGAGATCACGAGGAAACGGTGATCGCGTCGGTGAACCTGTTCGTGTTCATCATGGTGACAACCACGACGATTCTGGTGTTTTTCCTAGATCTTGAGGCAACCGAGACGCCCTATATCGATGCGCTCTATTTCACTGTTGCAACGCTGACCACGACGGGGTTCGGGGATATCACCATGCAGACGCCGGGCGGGAAGCTGTTTTCTGTCGCAGTGATGGCGATTGGCGTTGCGCTGTTCGTACGGCTGGCACAGGCCATTTTCCAGCCGCGCAAGGTACGGTGCGAATGCCCGAGCTGCGGGTTGATGAAGCACGATCCCGACGCGGTGCATTGCAAACATTGTGGGGCCACGATTCATATAGAGACCGATGGGCTTGTCTGAGCGTCAGGAGGCCAAAGCGAACAGCAAGGTGATTTCGCAGATTTGCTGCGTTGCCCCCAACACATCTCCGGTTTGCCCACCTATCTTGCGCTGGGCGATTGCGCGGCAGGCAATGGCGGCCACAAGAACAAGCGGGATCAGAACAAGGGCTGTGAGGCCAGCGAAAGCCACCGTGGCACCCATGGCGAGCAGGGCGGCGGCAAGGGCGGTCAGGGGGGCGGGGCGCCCCTGTGCGTGGCTGAGGCCCGTTTCGCGGGCATGGGGCAGGCTGGTCATCAGGGCGGGCATGGCCGCACGCGATAGCATCGCAACGGCAACAAGTGACCAGACCCAGTCGGCGGACTGCAGGACGATTGCCACCGCACTCCAGCGTGCGGCCAGAGACAGGCAGAGAGCGATCACGCCATAGGCACCGATCCGGCTATCCTTCATGATCTCGAGACGCCGGGCGCGTTCCCAGCCTCCCCAGAACCCATCGGCGCAGTCCGAAAGGCCGTCTTCATGCATGGCCCCGGTCAGGATGGCGTTGGCGGCAAGCCAGACCAGCGCGGCAAGCGTTGGCGGCACCCCAAGCGTTAGAGCAAGCGCCGTCGGCAGGGCGGCAAGGGCCGCAACCACAGCTCCGGTCAGCGGATAGGCCCACGCCGCCTGCGCGCCGCGCGAAAAATCGGCACGGACCGGCAGTCGGGACAGGAGAGCAATGGCGGTGAGAATATCGCCTGCGCTGAACGTGGTGTCGGGTCTGGACATGGGTGTGTCTATTTCCTGCCTTGTCGGGCGTTGGCAATCAGGTAAACAGCGCAGAACCAAAGAGATCAACAGGAGCTTTGCCATGTCTGCCGACTTTTCCACCCTTGCCGCGTTTCGTGACCTGCTTCAGGCCGCACCGGGCATTGACCAGAAGGCGCAGGGCGAGGCGGAAGAGCGCAATGGGCAGTTGACCAAGCCACCGGGTGCGCTGGGGCGGCTGGAAGACATGGCGATCTGGTATGCGGGCTGGCGCGGCAATCCGCGCCCGGAGATCAACGCGCCGCAGGTGATCGTGTTCGCAGGCAACCATGGCGTGACCGCACAAGGAGTGTCGGCCTTTCCTGCCGAAGTAACCGAGCAGATGGTGCTGAACTTTCAGCATGGCGGCGCGGCGATCAACCAGCTGAGCAAGGCGGCCGGGGCGTCGCTTGATGTGCATGCCCTGTCACTTGACACACCGACAGCAGATTTTACGCAAGGTCCTGCGATGAGTGAGGAAGAGGTTGTCGTGGCGCTGGCCACCGGCTGGGACGCGGTGGACGAAAAAGCTGACCTGCTGGTCGTGGGTGAGATGGGGATCGGAAACACGACCTCGGCGGCGGCGATTGCGCATGCGCTTTTTGGCGGGGCGGCAGAGGATTGGGTTGGCCGCGGCACCGGCGTGGACGATGCTGGGCTTGCCAACAAGGCACGCGTGGTGCGTGAAGGTGTGGCTGCCAACTCCGGCAAGGAAGGGCTTGAGGTGCTACGATGCCTTGGCGGGCGCGAACTGGCGGCGATGGCAGGGGCGATTGCACGCGCCCGCAGCCTGCGTATTCCGGTAATTCTTGACGGTTTCATCTGCTCGGCGGCAGCCGCGACCCTTGAGGCTGCGGTACCGGGGGCGCTGGACCATGCAATTGCCGGTCATGCGAGCGCTGAAGCGGCGCATGGCGCCGTGCTCGAAAAGCTGGGCAAGGCGCCGGTTCTACAACTCAACATGCGTCTGGGTGAAGCTTCGGGCGCGGCGGTGGCGATCAATGTGTTGAAGGCGGCGGTGGCCTGCCATTCAGGCATGGCCACCTTCGCCGAGGCGGGCGTTTCGGACGGCTAAGCGCCTCTAGGGGTGCTGTTCGTCTTTCTCTTCGTCCTGGGCCAATAGGCGCGCCTCGAGCTCGGTTTCGAGCTCGCGGGCGCGTTTGACATAGGCCGCGTTCTGCGCCGAAGGGATATCGGGACGCCAGAGTTCCGCAAGTTCCTGCACCGAATACCGGTCGTGTTTGTAGAAGATCTGTTCAGCTCGGGCGGCTTCGTATTCGTTGAGCCCCATGTTTTCGAGCACGTAACGCCCCGCACGTAACGAGCTGTCAAACATTTCGCGCACGATGTCATCGGCCCCGGCCTGATAGAGGCGGAACACCTGCGCACGGTCGCGGGCGCGGGCGACGATGTGGATATCGGGCCGTTCACGGCGCACATATTTCACGAGTTTCAGGGCTGCTTCGGGATTGTCGAGCGCCACGACAAGGACATGTGCTTCACCCAAGCCCGCAGCATGCAAGATTTCGGGACGGGTTGGGTCGCCGAAGAACCCTTTGACCCCGAAGCGCCGCATGTTCTCGATGGTCCGGATGTCATGGTCGAGAACCACGGTCTGGAACCCGGCTGAGCGTACAAGGCGGTTCACGATCTGCCCGAAACGCCCAATGCCAGCGATGATCACAGGGCCGCGTTCGTCGATCTCGTCCTCTTGTGGCGCGGGGGCATCGGAATGGTCGCCAAAATGCTTGGAAAGCAGGTCATAGAGGATGAAGAGAAGGGGCGTGATCAGCATGGTCAGCGCCACCACCAGCAAGAGCCTTTCGGCGGCCCAGCCCGGCAACACGTTCTGCTGCGAGGAAAAGGAGATCAGGACAAAGCCGAATTCCCCGGCTTGGGCGAGACTTAGCGTGAAAAGCCAGAGGTCGCGTCGCCGTAGGCCAAAAGCGCGCCCGATCAGGAAGAGGATTGCGGCCTTGAGAGCAATGATGCCCACGGCAAGGCTGATGATCTGGGTCGGAGAACGGGCGAGAACCTGAAAGTCGATCTGTGCGCCCACCGTGATGAAAAACAGCCCCAGCAAGAGCCCCTTGAAAGGTTCGATGTCGCTTTCCAATTCGTGCCGGAACTCCGAGTTCGCCAGCAGAACCCCCGCCAGAAAGGTGCCGAGCGCAGGCGACAGGCCGACCAGTTCCATCAAGAGAGCAATGCCAACCACGATCAGTAGTGCGAGTGCGGTGTACATCTCGGGCAGTTTGGCCGCATGGATGAAGCGGAACACAGGGCGAGTGAGGAACATTCCACCAATCACGATCACCGAGACCGCCCCGATGGTCACGAGGGTCACCCCCCAGCCGGGCAGCCCTTCGACGAGGGACATTCCGTGCTCGGCATGTGTTGCGCTAGGTTTAATGATCGAGCCATCTGCCGCGATCTGGTGGACTTCGGTCAGTGCAAACAATGGCAGGATCGCGAGCATCGGAATAACGGCGATATCTTGTGTCAGAAGTACGGAAAATGCGGATCGCCCGCCGCCCGTTTGCATAAGCCCCTTTTCGGAAAGGGTCTGCAGAACGATCGCGGTTGAGGACAAGGCAAAGATCATGCCGATCGCAATCGAGGAGTTGAAGGTCATGCCCATCGCCATGGCCACTACGACAACAGCGCCCCCGGTGAGGCCGATCTGCAGCCCGCCCAGTCCGATAAGCTTGTCTCGCATGGCCCAGAGCGCTCGCGGGTCAAGTTCAAGCCCGATCAGGAACAGCATCATCACCACGCCGAATTCCGCATAGTGCAGCAGATCGTCGGCCTGATGTGTGCCGACGAGGCCGAAGACCGGGCCAATCAGGATGCCGGCAGCGAGGTAGCCAAGCACGGATCCCAGCCCTAGGCGGGCCGCAATGGGCACGGCGATGACCGCCGTCATCAGGAAGATCGTCGCCTGATAGAGTACGCTTTCCATAATCAGTCCTGTGTCGCGCCGATCAGGTCGGCAGGGGGGCGTCGCGTTTGGGTTGATCCATGACGATCTGGCTTTGCACGCGACTGACGGCCGGGTGGGGCAAAAGGATTTCGTGAATCAACCTGTTCAACGCATTCAGGTCGCTACAATAGACACGCAGCAAATAATCCGCATCCCCCGTCAATGTCCATGCGCTCACGACCTCCGGGCGGGTGCTGATCAACGTGGCAAAACTGCGCCCTTGTTCGGGGCGATGCGTTCCCAATTGCACCTGGATGAATGCCTGCACATGCAGGCCGACGCGGTCCGGGTCCAGTCTGGCGAAATAGCCCTGTATATAACCTTCGGCCTCAAGGCGCTGACGGCGGCGCCCCGCCTGGCTGGGCGACAGGTTGAGAAGCTCGGAGAGTTCCAATGCGGTCAGGTGCGCATTTTTCTGCAATGCGGACAAAAGGCGGATATCTATCTGATCGAGCATGCGTCATCTTTGCGCTATTTTTTCAAAGTATGCGTAATTTACGCATTCAATGTCAAATACGCACGTCACTTCGCGGAGAAACCGCGCGAAGAAGCACGTATCTTTCCATCAGCGAACAAACATGCCCCTGACACACATCAAAAGGAGACGCGACATGGGACCTTTCCCGCATGACGCCCCGCGCGCCGAGATTTCCGAATTCAATCCTGCCGGAACCGATGGGTTCGAATTTGTCGAGTTTGCTCACCCGGAGCCGCAGGAGTTGCGCGAGTTGTTTGCGCGCATGGGCTTTGTGCACGTGGCCAACCATAAGGCCAAGGCGGTTGAGCTGTGGCAGCAGGGCGATGTGACCTATATCCTCAACAACGAACCTGGCAGCTTTGCTGCGCGTTTCGTGGAAGAGCACGGCCCCTGCGCCCCGTCGATGGGCTGGCGTGTTGTCGATGCGCAGAAAGCTTATGAGCATGCGATTTCCAAGGGTGCCGAAGCCTATGACGCCGGGGACAAGACGCTGAACTGGCCTGCGATCAAGGGGATCGGTGGCAGCCTGCTCTATTTCACCGACCAGTATTTCGACACGTCGCCCTACAACGAAGAGTTTGACTGGATCACCACGTCGAAACCGGAAGGGGACGGGTTCTACTACCTCGACCACCTGACCCACAACGTGTTCAAGGGCAACATGGACAAGTGGTTCAAGTTCTATGGCGACCTGTTCAACTTCCGCGAAATCCGCTTCTTCGACATTGAAGGCAAGTTCACCGGGTTGTTTTCACGTGCGCTGACCTCTCCCTGCGGCAAGATCCGTATTCCGATCAACGAGGACCGGGGCGAGACCGGTCAGATCGTGTCCTACCTCAAGAAATACAACGGCGAAGGCATCCAGCATATCGCCGTGGGAACCGATGATATCTACGAGGCCACCGACAAGATCGCGGCCAAGGGTCTGAAGTTCATGCCTGGCCCGAATGAGGCTTATTATGATCTCAGCTACGAGCGTGTGGTTGGTCACGACGAGCCCAAGGATCGGATGATGAAACACGGTATCCTGATCGACGGTGAAGGTGTTGTGAATGGCGGCGAGACAAAGATTCTGCTGCAGATTTTCAGCAAGACGGTGATCGGCCCGATCTTCTTCGAGTTCATTCAGCGCAAGGGCGATGACGGGTTCGGCGAAGGCAACTTCAAGGCACTGTTCGAGTCGATCGAGCGTGAACAGATCGAATCCGGCGAGATTAAAGCCGCGGAATAAATCCGGTCCAACCGGAGGGAGGGGAGCGTCGTCCACCGAGAGGTGGGCGGCGTTTTTTTTATGCGGTTCAGCGTCAGCGCACGGGGCAATAGAGACCGGGCACCAGCCCTTCGGCAGTCGCCTTGATCGTTTCCGGGGCTGTGCCGGGCGCAAGGGGCGCGCCATAATGGACAGAATAGGCGCCGCCCAGTTTGGACAGCAGCTCGGACACGTAACGCAGCGATGCGACCTCGCGCCCGAAGGCATCATTGCCGCCGCTGAGCACCCGGCCAAGACGACGTGTGCGGTAATAGTGGCGCGAGTTGCGCAAATCAGCTGAGGCAGGGATGATTGGAGCGCCTGTGTCCTGCGACATGCGGGTAACACCCATCCGCCATGCCGGTTCTACCAGCAGACCGTCGCGCATGTCCGGCACCCGCCCCGACCCGAAGATCAGCAATGCGCCTTCGTTCTCCACATGGGCTTTCATGGCGGCGCGTGTTGTACGCGCGGAAAGCGCGTTGTTGTTGCGATCCAGGTCGACAGGGATCAGCAGGTCCGGACCAAGAAATCGCTCGGCCTCGCGATTGGCAACGACTTTGAGATCGGGGCGGTGTTTCAGCAAGGCTCCGGCATGGGCAATGAAATCGAATGTCCCGACGGGATGGGTGGCCCCGATGACCACGCGGCCCGTGCGCGGAACATGGTGGAGGCCATGGGCCCTGATGGTTGTCCCCCCTTTCATTTCAAGAAGCGCCCAGACCAGATCGGTGCCGACACGCCCATCGAGTGCGATCAGGGTTTGTTCAGTTTCGCGCAGGGCAAAGAAAGCCTGGCCGGTAAAGGCCCGGTTGCCGATGTCGACCACGCTCATGAGCACCCGAAGCGCCTTGATCCGCAGGTTGGCACCTTGGGACAGGCGCAAGCGCGTGCGCAAGAGTTCGTCCATCGGGGAAGGGGGCTTCTGTTGTGCCAAGGTCGTGCCGTCGTTCCAATGTGGTCTGCGCAAACTAGCACGGCGGTTTGCGTGCCTGCATCCCCCAATATGCGGGTCCCTAGCCCTTGGGCATTTTCAGAACGATATTGCGACCGGATTTGACGTAGCGCAGTTCCTGTTCACCGATTGCGGCGACTTTGCCGCCGTCGATCCGGTCTCCCACCTGAACCTTGCGATAACGGCCATTCGCCAGTCGCACCAGCGCGCGGCGGTTGTTGCTTGTTCCATAGACGCCGATCAGGTTGATCTTGTTCAGGTTGATCGCGTTTTGGATCGTGGCCTGACGGGCAACTGACGCGGTGGTCGGAATCTTGGGGGTGATGGTGGCAGCTGCAGGCGTGGCGACAACCGCTTCGGTCGGTTTGCTGCGCTGCGCCAGTTGGGCGATGTTGCTTGGCCGCTGACGCGGACGCAGCGACGAGGCTACCGCCAGCGCGGTCGGGGTGTTGTCGTTTTCCGCAGCGTCTTTCTCGGTGCTCGGGCGCGGTTTGGGGCGAATGCGCCCAAGCTCTGCACGCGATCGCCCACCAAGTGTTGCCCGCTCGTTGCTCTCCACGAGATCGCCGGGGCGGAAACGCGGGCGGATCGAGGCGAGGCGTTGCTCATCTTCACGTGACAGGGCGCGCCCGTCAGCTTCGGCGCGGTTGGGCAGGCTCGCAGGCAGAACAGGCGGGCGGCCCAGATAGACCATGACGCCATCCGGGTTCAGCGTTCCTTGCGCGCTGGCTACTACGAGGCCCCGCTCGTCCAGATCAAACCGGGTGCCTGGCCCAACCGGGTTCAACTGTGCATTCAGCGGCTGGTCCACAAGAAACCCTTTCGGGTCGGGAAGAGCCACGGCGTCCTGTGCGATCAGGACCCGATCAATGGAGGTGGCATAAAGGTCATCCGTGCTTCCAGCCGTGGGGGTCTCCGGTGGTTGCGGCGCACGTTCCCAGATGCCAGTGACGGCATAGCGGGCCTCAGCCTCGTTTTCGCTCAGCGCCGTCGGGTGAACGCTGTCCTCCATCGCTTCAATTTCGGCGCTGTCAGTGATGCTGTCCGGGGCGGCCGGCGTCAGGATGTCCGTGGCGAGGGCATCAGAAACCAGCGGACTGGTGTCAGTCCCCGCCACGCTTTCTTCAGCGGGCGTTTGCAAGGGCCCAGTACCCTGAACCGGGGCAGTGTCTTCATCCGCGATCACCGATGCTTCGGGATCAAGTAGCACGATCTGGTTTCGGTCGCCGCGGCCAAACAACCCGGCGACCCCGTCTTCCAGAAACAGGGCGGCCCAAAGCGCGACTGCGGCGAGGAACAGCAAAAGCACGGCGGTCATGATCAGGCCGAGGTACTTGGGCTTGCCCCCCACGGACTGGCCGGTGCGTGCCCCAAAGACAGTCAGTCGCTGTTGTTCGCTGTCGGTGTTTTGAGTGCCCTGCGTCTCACTGTGATGTACAGGCGGAGCGGGCCTTTTCCTGGGCTTGGGCGCAATCTTGGTCCTTTGACGGCGGCTAACAAACCCGCCGTCATCTTCTGCGGTCTCTTCTTTGCCGTGAGGCTCGGTTTGAGCGGAGTCTGCCTTCAGCCCGGCAATGACCTTGGCCGGATCAAACCGCAGGCTGCGGCTCGCGGTGGGACCGGAGTCTCCGGGTATGCCGGGTGCGTTGGTGCCCTGTGCGGTGCGGCTCGCGCCCCCCAATGTGGTTTTCGAGGCCGTCTCTTGTGTCTCTCGATGTGCGCGGATCGACGCAAAGGCGACCGGGGGGGCTGAGTCTTTCGACTGTTCCTCGGCTTTTGCAGGGGGGGCGTCGGATATATCGTTCGATGCTGGCGTGGTTGCACTGTCGAACGAAGCGCTTGCTTCGGGTTCAGCGACTTCACGAGCACTGGCTTCCGTCTTGACGGGCGGGCTTGAAAGCGGTGCGGGTTCCGGGTCAGGCAGGTCTCCACTGGAGACGATGCGGATCGGATTAGGCTCCGGCTTGAGCTGTGCGCTCTTCAGGAGAGCCGGCGCAGCCTTGGTCGGGCCGAAATCTGGCGCCGCATCAAAATTGTCTTCCGGCGGCATCGCGGTAAAACAGACCGGGTTGAATGCGTGTTCCGTGGCGAAAGCTTCGGCCTCTTCCAACGTTTCCCGCGCAACAGCGGCGACTTGGGTGTTCCGGCCAACTGCGTGAATGTCGAAGGCAAGTTGGTCTGCTCGGTAGGGCGTCGATTCTTCCAGCGCCACAAGTGCAGCATCTCGTCGCTTGGCGTCGCGGGCCCGCCCGGTATCCAGGGACAGGTATTTGATCTGATCGTTGGGCAGTATCACCGCCGTGACGAACGGCCCCTTGGCAACCGCCTCGCCCTTGGCGCGTAGCTTCTCAAGATCTCCCGCGAGATCTTCGGTATCCAGCGTTACTTCGCCCAGCAAATGCCAGCCCCCGGCACGCCGTGTGAGCAGGCCGATCCCTTCAAATGAAAGCGATAGAGCGAAATCCGGTTTCATGTATCGGGTCTAGCATCCGAAATGGGCAGAAAGGAGTCCTCAGCGAGGAGTTCAAGGATTTATAGCAAGTTATTGCCAAAGGGGAAGAAAAAGCCGCGCCACCTGTGGGTTGTCGCGCGTGGACCACTAGATGATGGGGTGGCAGCGGTCAGGAGCCGATCCCGGGGCGCTCTGCGAATGTCCTTCAACAAAAAAGGCGCGCCGTTTTCAGTTGGCGCGCCTCACTTTTGGGGAAGTGGATCAGGCGTGAGCCTTGGCCAGCGCCTGATCAAGATCGGCAATCAGGTCCGCAGCCGTTTCGATCCCGATCGAAATGCGCACCACGTTCGGGCCTGCACCGGCGGCTTCCTGTTGTTCCGGGGTGAGCTGGCGGTGCGTGGTCGAGGCCGAATGGATCACCAGCGAACGGGTATCGCCGAGGTTGGCAACGTGGCTGAAAATCTCGAGGCTGTCGACGAACTTGACGCAGGCGTCATAGCCGCCCTTGAGAGCCACGGTGAACAGGCCGCCGGCGCCCTTGGGGCAGATGCGTTCTACGCGATCATGATAGGGCGAGGAGGGAAGGCCTGCATAGGTCACATAGTCCACAAGGTCATGCTGTTCCAGCCAGCCGGCAACTGTCTTGGCGTTTTCAACATGGCGTTCCATGCGCAGCGACAGGGTTTCGATACCCATGAGCGTGTAATGCGCTGCCTGTGGGTTCATCGTCATGCCCAGATCACGCAACCCGATGGCGATGCCGTGGAAGGTGAAGGCCAGCGGGCCGAAGGTTTCGTGGAACTTGAGCCCGTGATACGCGGGTTCGGGTTGGGACAGCGACGGGAACTTGTCCGAAGCCGACCAGTCGAATTTGCCCGAATCCACGATGCAGCCGCCGGTGACGGTGCCGTTGCCAGTCAGGTACTTGGTGGTGGAGTGCACCACCAGCGTCGCGCCAAGGCTGATCGGGTTGCAGAGGTAGGGCGTGGCCGAGGTGTTGTCCACGATCAGCGGCACACCGGCGGCATCCGCGACCCCCGCGAGTGCTTCGATATCCGAGATGTAGCCGCCGGGGTTGGCGATGGATTCACAGAAAACCGCACGGGTGTTTTCATCGATGGCATCACGCACCGCGTCGAGATCGTCCGTGTCCACGAACTTGGCCGACCAGCCGAAGCGCTTGATGGTCTGACTGAACTGGGTGACGGTGCCGCCATAAAGACGGGTCGAGGCCACCACGTTGCAGCCCGGACCCATCAGCGGGAACAGTGCCATGATCTGGGCAGCGTGGCCCGAAGAGCAGCAAACCGCGCCCACGCCGCCTTCCAGGGTGGCAATGCGCTCCTGCAGCACCGCCACCGTGGGGTTGGTCAGGCGGGAATAGATGAAGCCGACTTCCTGTAGATTGAAGAGGGCGGCGGCATGTTCGGCATCGCGGAACACGTAGGCCGTGGTTTGGTAGATCGGCGTCTGGCGTGCGCCGGTGGCCGGATCGGGGCGTGCGCCCGCGTGAATTTGCAGCGTGTCAAAACCATGTGTGGGTGCGTCGGACATTCGGAAAAACCTCCCTGAGACAATGTTGGCAACAGTGTTAGGGGCACGCGCGCGCAGGTGCAACGGGCGTTGCGTCGCTTTCGTCTATTCGAATGTATGAAAGGGAGAGGGAGCGCTGCCCCCACCGCCGCAGGGGTATCGGTCAGAACGGGTGGGGACGTCCGTCCCAGGTCTGAAAGCAGCCGGTTGTCTCGAGCGAAAGTTCCGCGAAACGCGTGGCGAGACCGCGGGCTGACTCCTCGGCGGAGATTTCGGCGGAGACTCCCCCCATATCGGTGCGCACCCATCCGGGATGGTAGATTCCGACTGCAATGCCGATATGGTGCAGATCGGTGGCGAGGTTGCGTCCGAGGTTAAGCGCGGCGGCCTTGGATGCGCGATAGATGTAACTTCCGCCGGGTGCGCGTTCCTGAGAGGCCATTTGCGAGGAAATGATGGCGATCTTGGGGGTGCGAGAAAGCTGCAGGTTGGGCAGAAGCGCCTGAACGGTCAGGAAAACACCGGTCACGTTGGCGGCGAATGTTTGCGCCCACATCTCGGCCGGGTAGCCATCGGCAAGATTCTCGTGTTTGTCGAGGTAAACGCCGGCATTGCACACCAGAAGGTCGACGGGGCGCGAATCCAATCGATGGGACAGGGCGCGTGTGCTGGCGCTGTCGGTGACGTCCAGCGGTTCGAACTCTCCTCCGGCACGGGACGTACCCGTGACGTCGTGCCCTTGAGAGCGCAAGGTTCTGTCGAGTGCCTGCCCGATGCCGCGATTGGCGCCTGTGATCACGACATGCATGGGCGTCTCCCTTATACCTTGGTTTCGTGCGGTCAGTTGGTCTTGCGTGTGATGTTGAAGGGCAGGGGCGCTACCGGCACGCCGTCTTCGATCAGCGCCTTGGCCTCTTCCGGGCGCGCTTCGCCATAGATTGCGCGCTCCGGCGCGCTGCCTTCGTGCATGGCGCGGGCTTCGGAGGCAAACTTGCTGCCGACATAGTCCGAGTTCTTCTCGATATGCCGCTTGAGTTCGGCCAGCGCCTGTTCGGCAGGGCTGGCGGGGGTTGACAAGGCGCGTTCGGGCGCCTCGCCTTGCTGTGTTTCCGAAGTCGAGCGCGCCGGACGAACCCGCGGCGCCATCATCGCTTTTTCAACGTGGCTGTCGCCGCAAATGGCACAGGACACCATCCTGGCCTCCTTCAGTTTCTCAAAGGCGTCTGCAGACTGGAACCAGCTGTCAAAGCGGTGTTCGTTGGCGCATTTCAGCGTGTAGTTGATCATGGCTCGTCGGTGCTTTCAGGGTCGTCTTGTCCCTGATCAAAACATAATTGGCGTCATGGGAACGTTCAAGCCGCGCTATCGCAGCAGTCGGGCATCGAATTTCTTTATGAGCCTCGCCAGTTCGTGATTGTCGATCCGCAGGGCGGCCTTTTTCGAGCTCAGCCATTTGCGGCGGCGTTCATCGCGTTCGGGAAAGCGGTTGCTCAGTTTGCGCATTTCGAGCGGGAACAGCATTACGGACCGGGTTTGCAGTCTGCTGTCCTTGTCTGGCTTCTCGTAGGAATACACACCGATGCAATGCTTGGAGACGCGCCCGCGCACGCCAGCTTCTTCCCAAGCTTCCTGGGCCGCGGTCTGATGGGGTTTCAGTCCCGGAATACCCCAGCCCTTTGGCGTGATCCAGCGTTGGGACCGGCGCGAGGTGATCAGCAGGACCTGTGTCTTGTCATTGATGATGCGATAGACCAACGCGCCGTATTGCAGTGCGTGTCCGTTCTTGGTGGCCGCTTTGACCATCGCGGCGATGTTGGCGGGTTGCTGCATGCCCATTGGGGGCCTCCGCGCTGTGTCGTCTGCTCGTAAGCAAGATTATCAAGGCTGTGCGGTTTCACCAATGATTCCTTGCACATGAGGTTGGCACCACCGAGGGATGGGACCAAATGGGAACGCGTATGGGAAATCGTGGGACGGGAGTGTCTTGCTGGACGGGTGCTTGCCGAATCGCGGGTGGTGTCCCTGAAAAACCTGTGTGCAAAAGGTAAGAAGGGTTGAATTTCGGAGTGTTCGTCGAAGGGTCTGTGAAAAATTTCTGGGAATACGCGGGACAAAGAAGAATGGCTGAAGTTTCGCTGTATGTTGTTTTGTTTTTAATTAGATCGTCTATATGTTGTGCCTATTCGCGTAAATTTTGCCACATCATCTTGTTTTTCAGGGATCCTTGGAACCAAATATTGTGTTCTTGCCCAAAATTTCCTGTTGATTTCCATGAATTCCCATGTCATCCCTAATAATACGATGAGGACGGGAACAAAGGGGCGCTAAAGACCCCATGAGAAAATCCCAAGTCAGGTTTCATACAGGCATCCGCCTTCATCGGAATAGAGAGATCCGGCGCGCGGGCGAGCAGACATCCCCCCAGGTGGCGCGCGCAGCTGGACACCCGCTAGAGCGGGACGAGGGCGGCGGATTGATCAGTGGCAGCAGATCAATCCGCCGTTTCGTTTCAAGGCTCCGGCAGACATCGGGGCGACAGTGAAGAGGGGACCGGCAAGCCGTGGCACGCAGGTTCAGAGGCGAAAGCGACCACAAGGTCGACAGCAAGGGCAGGGTGTCAATCCCGGCCTCGTTTCGCCGTGTCATCGAAAGCTGTGATCCCGACTGGACCGAAGGTTTGCCGCCGCGCCTGATCCTTGTCTATGGCGGCGCGACGCGTGAGTTCCTCGAAGGCTTTACCATCGAAGCCATGGACGAGGTCGACGACAAGATTTCCAAGTTCCCCCGCGGATCCGCCAAGCGTAAGGCAATGGAGCGCCTGTATTCGGCGCAATCCGTCGAGATCGTGGTGGATGATACGGGCCGGATCGTGCTTCCGGCCAAGCTGCGCGAAAAGATCGGCCTTGATGGTATGGCACGGTTTGTCGCCTCGGGCGACACGTTCGAAGTCTGGAAACCCGAAGCCTATGACGCGTCGATCGATGCGCTGGACGAAGAGGGTTTTGATCCGGATGTCGATCCGTCGGTCTATCTAGACGGAGATCTGGACTGAGATGGGGTCGGACAAAGCACATATCCCGGTGCTTATCGACGCAATCCTGAAACACTGTGCGCCCATCGAAGGGCGATGGCTGGATGGGACGTTCGGGGCCGGTGGCTATACACGCGCGCTGCTTGAGGCGGGGGCGGAACATGTCACCGGCGTCGATCGCGATCCGCTGGCCTTCGAAATGGCGGCGCCCTGGGTAGGCGAATACGGTGATCGGATTTCGCTGGTCGAGGGGGTTTTCTCCCGGCTGGATGAATATGCGTCCGACCTTGACGGGGTGGTGCTCGATCTCGGGGTGAGTTCGATGCAGCTGGATTTGGCCGAGCGTGGGTTTTCCTTCATGAAGGACGGCCCACTGGACATGCGAATGAGCCAGGACGGGCCTTCAGCAGCGGATCTTGTCAATGAAGCAAGCGAGGCGGAGCTTGCCGATATCCTGTTCCATTACGGCGAGGAACGGGCCAGCCGACGCATTGCGCGCGCGATTGTGCGGGCGCGGACGGCGCAGCCAATTACCACGACATTGGAGCTGGCCGACATTGTCGAAGGGTGCCTGCCACGCGCCAAACCGGGGCAGAGCCACCCGGCGACACGCAGCTTTCAGGGGCTGCGGATCGCGGTCAATGATGAATATGGCGAGTTGTTCCGGGGTATGATGGCGGCAGAGCGCGCCCTGAAGCCGGGCGGGTTGCTGGCTGTTGTGACGTTCCATTCGATCGAGGACCGCATGGTCAAGTGGTTCCTGCAGGCCCGCGCGGGGCGTAAAGGCAATGTGAATCGCTATGCGCCTGAGGTAGAGCGCGAAGCGCCGGCCTTTGAATTGATCACGCGCAAGGCCGTTGGGCCGGATGAGGCAGAGCTGGACCGCAACCCGCGCGCCCGGTCCGCCAAGCTGCGCGTGGCACGGCGCACCGATGCGCCTGCAGGTGAGATTTCAGGAAAAGACATTGGAATGCCGACACTTGGGGGGCGAAACTGATGCGGGCAATCTTGTTTGTCGTGACCGCGCTGGCGGTAATCGGGCTGGCGGTCTGGGCGTATCAGGAAAACTACCGTACCCAGAACGCGATTGCCGAAACCCACCAGTTGCAGCGCCAGATCGGCGAGGCACGCGCCCGGCTGTCCGTGTTGAATGCCGAGTGGGCCTATCTTAACCGCCCTGAGCGCCTGCGGGATCTGGCCGAGATCAACTATGACGATCTGCAGCTTCTTCCCTTGCGTCCCGACCAATTCGGCAAGGTCGATCAGGTCGCCTATCCGCCGAGTGGGTTGCAATTTGATCTGGACGGCGCCGTGGATGTGTCCAGCGAAGGAGAGCGCCCATGATCCGCAAACCGCTTCGCCCGCTGGCCTCGATCCTTCGTGCGCGCGACGCCGGGGAGAACCCCGATGTGATCGAGCGCGAAAACATCCGCCAGCGCCATGAAGAGATGCGTGACAAGGGCCGCGCGCGCGCCGAGGGGCGCCTGTTCATCATGTCGATCCTGTTTCTGGGCGCCTTCATCACCGTTGGCGCGCGCATGGGAATCGTAAGCTATTCCGAGGCTGTCGAGCCGCGCGCCAACTATTCGGCCAACCGGATCGTTGCGCAGCGCGCTGACATCGTGGACCGCAAGGGGCGCATTCTGGCGACCAACCTGGAAACCCATTCGCTCTATGCTCAGCCACAACACATGATTGACAAGGAGCGGGTCGCCAAGGAATTGGTCGACATTTTCCCAGACCTTGAGGAAGAACGGCTTGTCAAAGATTTCACGGGCAAGCGCAAATTCCTGTGGATCAAGAAGAAAATCAGTCCCGAACAAAAGCAGGCCGTGCATGATATCGGTGATCCGGGCCTGCAGTTCGGCGCACGCGAGATGCGTCTGTACCCCAATGGTCGCCTAGCGGCGCACATTCTGGGTGGCGCGAGTTTTGGCAAGGAAGACGTGCATGCCGCCGAGGTGATCGGCGTTGCCGGTGTCGAAAAACAGTTTGACGAAGCGCTGCGCGATCCGGCGAATGGCGGCAAGGCGTTGACCCTGTCGCTGGACCTGACGGTGCAGGCCGCGACTGAGCGCGTGCTCTATGGGGGCATGAAGCTGATGAATGCCAAGGGTGCCGCAGCAGTGCTCATGGACGTGCATACGGGTGAGATCATCTCGTTGGTCAGCCTTCCGGATTTTGATCCGAATGATCGTCCACGCCCGCCTACCAAGGGCCATGCCAGCGACAGTCCGCTGTTCAACCGCGCGGTGCAGGGCCTGTATGAGCTTGGATCGACCTTCAAGATTTTCACAGCAGCTCAGGCGATGGAACTGGGGCTCGCCAACCCGGCCACGTTGATCAAGACAGCCGGGCCGTTGCGGTGGGGTAAGTTCAAGATCCGTGATTTTCACAATTACGGACCGCAGCTGACCTTGACCAAGGTGATCGTAAAATCTTCCAACATCGGAACGGCGCGTATGGCGCAGTTGATCGGGGCGGTGCGCCAGCAAGGGTTCCTGCGTGACCTGGGCTTTTTTGAACCGACACCCGTGGAGTTGGTCGAGGCGCGTGGCGCACAGCCCCTGTTGCCCAAAAACTGGTCCGAGCTTTCGACCATGACGATTTCCTACGGGCATGGCCTGTCGGCCAGCCCACTGCACCTGGCCGCTGGATACGCGGCGATTGCTAATGGCGGAAAACGTGTGTTGCCGACCCTGCTCAAGCGAAATGCCGCGCAGGACGGGCCGCGTATCATGACCGAAGACAGCGCGGCGGCGGCGCGGCGGATGTTGCGGCTCGTCGTGACCGAAGGCACGGCCAGCTTTGGCGATGTGCCCGGCTATGCCGTGGGCGGCAAGACAGGAACCGCAGACAAGCCCAAGGAAAATGGCGGCGGATACTACGAGGACAAGGTGATTGCCACCTTTGCCTCGATGTTTCCGGCGCATGATCCCAAATACGTGCTGATCGTGTCGCTGGACGAGCCGGTCGAGACCTCGGGTCCGAAACCGCGCCGGACGGCTGGCTGGACAGCAGTGCCCGTGGCTGCCGAAATGATCACCCGCGTGGCACCGCTTTTGGGGCTGCGGCCCGACATTGAACCCGGGCTTCTGGCTGATATAACGCTGACATCGAATTAAGCCAGATCAAGGGCAGGGCAGATGGCAGGCATGGCACGACAGCTTTCACAACTGGGGCTGACGGCCGCGAAAGGAGCCAACCCCGTTATTACCGGGTTGGCAGTGGACAGCCGTGACGTGAAGGACGGCTTTCTTTTCGCGGCGCTCCCGGGCACGCGGGTGCACGGCGGGGAGTTCATTCAATTCGCCTTGCGTATGGGCGCGTCTGCGATCCTGACGGACGCCGAAGGCGCTGAAATCGCTGCCGCGGAACTGGCGGCTTCAGAGGCGGCCCTTGTTGTCTGCGAAGACCCACGCCAGACGCTGGCCTATACCGCCGCTCTCTGGTTCGGCGAACAGCCCGGCGTCATGGCGGCGGTGACAGGCACCAACGGCAAGACATCGGTGTCCACTTTCCTGCGCCAGATCTGGCAGGAATTGGGGCTCGAAGCGGTCAATCTTGGCACGACAGGGGTGGAGGGCGATTATCAGGCCCCTTTGAAGCACACCACGCCAGAACCGATTACCCTGCACCGGGTGCTGGCAGAGTGCAGCGCCGCTGGTGTGCAGTTTGCAGCCATGGAAGCGTCCAGCCACGGTTTGGCCCAGCGGCGGCTTGACGGAGTGCATTTGCGCGCTGCCGGGTTTACGAATTTCACGCAGGATCACCTCGACTACCACGACAGTTTCGAAGAGTATTTCGACGCCAAGGCCGGGTTGTTTGCCCGTGTCCTGCCGGAGGAAGGGGGCGCCGTGATCAATATCGACGACCCGCGCGGCGTGGATATGGCGGCGATTGCCCGTGCGCGTGGGCAGGAGGTGATCACCGTGGGCCGGTCAGGGGCCGATCTTGAGCTCACAACGCAGCGGTTTGACGCAACCGGGCAGGATATCCGGTTTACCTTTCGCGGGCGGGCCTACTTGGCGCGGCTCAACCTGATTGGCGGGTTTCAGGCGGAAAACGTTTTGTTGGCCTCGGGGCTGGCCATTGCCTGCGGAGCCGAGCCCGAGCGGGTTTTCGAAGTCCTGCAAGAGTTGAAGACCGTGCGCGGGCGCATGCAACTGGCCGCGACGCGCGCCAACGGTGCGGCTGTTTTCGTGGACTATGCCCATACGCCCGATGCGGTGGAAACGGCACTCCAAGCGATGCGCCCGCATGTGATGGGGCGCCTTGTGGCTGTGGTCGGCGCTGGGGGGGACCGCGATATGGGCAAGCGCCCGCTGATGGGACAGGCCGCTGCGCGCAATGCCGATGTGGTTTTTGTGACGGATGACAATCCCCGCAGCGAAGATCCGGCAGCGATCCGGACCATGGTGATGGAGGGCGCCCCCGAGGCAACCGAAGTGGGTGACCGCGCCGAAGCAATCCTGCGTGCGGTGGATGCGTTGCAGGCCGGTGATGCGTTGCTGATTGCGGGCAAGGGGCATGAAACCGGGCAGATCGTCGGGGATGACGTGTTGCCCTTTGATGATTGCGAGCAGGCCAGCGTGGCTGTGGCGGCCTTGGATGGGGGAATGGCATGAGCCTTTGGACTTCTGCGGCGGCAGCCGAGGCAACCGGTGGCCGCACAACCTGTGACTGGACGTGCACCGGCGTTTCGATCGATACACGCACGCTCGAACCCGGAGACTTGTTCGTGGCCCTGACGGCGGCGCGTGACGGGCATGATTTTGTTGCACAGGCGCTGGAGGCCGGGGCAGCTGCGGCGCTGGTTTCGCGTATTCCCGAAGGGGTAGCCGAAAATGCGCCGCTCCTTATTGTCGAGGATGTGCTATCCGGGCTGGAGGCCTTGGGTCGCACTGCGCGTGCACGGACACAGGCGCGCGTGGTGGCCGTGACCGGATCGGTGGGCAAGACCTCCACCAAGGAAATGCTGCGTGCGATGCTGTCGGGGCAGGGAAAAACCCATGCCAGCGTCGCGAGCTACAACAACCATTGGGGGGTGCCGCTGACGCTGGCACGCATGCCTCAAGAGACCGACTTTGCCGTGATCGAGATCGGCATGAACCATCCCGGAGAGATCGCGCCGCTGGCGCGGATGGCGCGCCCGCATGTGGCCTTGGTCACAACCGTGGCCGCCGTACATCTCGAAGCCTTCGAGAATGTCGCCGGGATCGCCGCGGAGAAAGCGGCGATCTTCGATGGGCTGGAGCCGGGGGGCATGGCCATCGTCAACACTGATATCGACACGGCGGATGTGTTGCGTGAACACGCGGACGATTTGGCGGTGGCGCGCATCGATTTTGGCCGGCAAGCGCCGGACTGGACGCTTCTCGATGTGACACTGACCGGAGATATCACCGTGGCGCGGGCGCGGGTCGACGGAGAAAAGACGGTTTACAAGATCAACAGCGCCGGGGCGCATTTCGCGATGAATGCCCTGGGGGCCTTGGCTGCCGTGCAGGCGCTTGGAGGCGACCTCGCGATGGCGACCGGCGATCTTGGGCGTTGGAAACCCTATGCAGGGCGCGGCGTTCGCGAGACGATCTGGCTTGATCCGGTGGAAACGGATCGCACCCTTGATCTGATTGATGATGCCTATAACGCCAACCCGACGTCGCTGGGCGCTGCGCTGGATGTTCTGGCTGCTGCCAACCCGGTTGACGGTGTCGGGCGCATTGGGCGTGGCCGTCGGACCGCCTTTGTCGGGGACATGAAGGAGCTGGGACCGCAAGAGGCAAAGATGCATGCCGCGCTCGCCGACCATCCGGCGATGGCTAGTATCGACAAGGTGCACTGCATCGGCCCACTAATGCAGAACCTCTATGCAGCACTCCCACCCGAGAAACGTGGTATGTGGACCGAAACCAGCGCGGAAATGGCGGCCGAGATACGGCATCTGGTGGATGCAGGCGATTGTTTGCTGGTCAAGGGGTCTTTGTCCATGGGCCTGGCCAAGGTGGTTGACGCGGTACGCAAACTGGGCCATCCCGCCCCGCAATCAAATGACGAGGACTCCTGAATGCTCTACTGGCTCACCGAGCTGTCGGATGGCGGGGATATTTTCAACCTGTTCCGCTACATTACCTTCCGCGCCGGTGGGGCGTTCCTGACGGCATTGCTGTTCGGGTTCCTGTTCGGGCGCCCGCTGATCGACGTATTGCGGCGCAAGCAGGGCAAGGGCCAACCGATCCGCGACGACGGTCCCGAGGGGCATTTCGTCAAGGCAGGCACGCCAACGATGGGCGGATTGTTGATCGTGGGGGCTCTGATGACGTCCACCTTGCTTTGGGCAAGGCTGGACAACGGGTTCGTCTGGCTGGTGCTGTTCGTGACGCTGGCGTATGGGCTAATCGGGTTTGCCGACGATTATGCCAAGGTTTCCAAACAGAACACCGACGGTGTGTCAGGCAAGATCCGTCTGCTGCTGGGATTTGTCATTGCCGCGATTGCCGCTTGGTGGGCGACCTTCCTGCAACCCGAAGCGATGCAGATGCATTTGGCGCTGCCCTTCTTCAAGGATGTCCTGCTCAATCTCAGTTTCTTCTTCGTCCCCTTCGCGATGATCGTGATCGTGGGGGCGGCGAATGCTGTGAACCTAACAGACGGTCTGGACGGTTTGGCCATCATGCCGGTGATGATTGCTGCTGGAACGCTGGGCATCATCGCCTACGCGGTGGGGCGCGTCGACTTTACCGAGTATCTTGACCTGCATTACGTTCCTGGAACGGGAGAAATCCTGATCTTTACCGCCGGTATCGCGGGCGGCGGACTGGGTTTCCTGTGGTACAACGCGCCGCCCGCGGCCGTCTTCATGGGCGATACGGGCTCGCTGGCCCTTGGCGGCGCGCTTGGCGCGATCGCGGTGGCCACCAAGCATGAACTGGTGCTGGGGATCGTCGGCGGCCTGTTCGTGGTCGAGGCGCTTTCCGTCATTATTCAGGTGCTCTATTTCAAGCGCACCGGTAAACGCGTGTTCCTCATGGCACCAATCCATCACCATTACGAGAAGAAGGGCTGGAGCGAACCGCAGATCGTGATCCGTTTCTGGATCGTCTCGTTGATCCTCGCCATGATCGGTCTCGCCACGCTGAAAATCCGCTAAGGCGTCTGGCACATGCCGGACGCGCTCGGAGCCTCCCGATCTTTCTTTTTCCGGAAACACCACCTCCGGAGGCACCCGACGGGACCACTTGTCCCGGCGGGACGAGACAGGCACTGTCGGGGAAATCGGCGGAAGGGAACTTGAGATGATTCCGGTACAGGGTTTTGAAGGCGCAACCGTGGCCGTGCTGGGCCTTGGCCGCTCGGGGTTGGCAAGCGCGCGCGCGCTTCGCGCCGGGGGGGCAGAGGCGCTGTGTTGGGATGACAATCCGGCGGCGCGGGACGTTGCTGAAAGCGAAGGCTTCACCTGTGCCGACCTGACCCGGCCGGGCGCATTCGAAAACGTATCCGGGCTCATTGTCAGCCCCGGGATTCCGCATCTCTATCCGAAACCCAATCCGGTGGTTTTAGCAGCGCTCCGGGCCGGGGTGCCCGTCGACAACGATATCGGACTGTTCTTTCGCTCTTTCGCCACGGCTGAATGGCAGAATTTCGACATCGCCCCCAAAGTCGTGGCGGTTACGGGATCAAACGGCAAATCGACCACATCGGCCCTGATCCATCACGTGTTGGAGCAGGCCGGGCGGGGCACGCAGCTGGCAGGCAATATCGGGCGCGGGGTGCTTGATCTGGACCCGGCCGTGGACGGGGACGTGATCGTGTTGGAGCTGTCCAGCTACCAGACCGACCTTGCCCGCGCGCTGACCACGGACGTTGCTGTCTTTACCAATCTTTCGCCGGATCACCTTGACCGCCATGGAGGCATGGGCGGCTATTTCGCAGCCAAGCGTCGCCTTTTCGCAGAAGGTGGCCCGGATCGCGCGGTGATCGGCGTGGATGAGGCCGAGGGGCTGTTTCTGGCCGACCAGCTGTCCGAAGGCCCAGGTGATGACCGGGTGATCCGCGTGTCAGTGGCGGAAAAGCTCTCGGGGCCGGGCTGGCAGGTTTTTGCACGCAAGGGCTTCCTGAGCGAGTGGCGCAAGGGACGGCAAGTGGGGTCGATCGACCTGCGTCCGATCCGGGGGCTGCCGGGCACGCACAACCATCAGAATGCCTGTGCCGCCTATGCGGTGGCGCGCACTCTGGGCCTTGCGCCGAAGGTGATCGAAAAGGGATTTGCCAGCTTTGGCGGCCTTCCGCACCGCAGCCAGATCATCGCCGAACGGGATGGCGTGACCTATGTGAACGATTCCAAGGCCACCAATGTGGATGCTGCAAAAAAGGCACTGGGCGCCTTTGACAACATCCGCTGGATTTGCGGCGGGCTGGAAAAGGAAGGCGGGCTTGGTGATCTGGCCGAGGCAACGGGGGCGGTGCGCAAGGCCTATGTCATCGGGCGCGAGGCAGCTGGTTTTGCCATGCAGCTCAAAGGGGTCGAGGCCGTGGTTTGCAACACGATGGCCGAGGCCGTGCGCCAGGCTGTCGCCGAGGCCGAGGCCGGGGATACGGTGCTTTTGGCCCCGGCGGCGGCGAGTTTTGACCAGTATGACAGCTTTGAAAAACGCGGCGAGGATTTCGGCGCCGAGGTGAAGCGCGCGCTTGGGTTCTAGGTCGCCGGGATGAGATTTGTACGGATCGCCTGTCCGGCGGCCCAGCCCGAAGACCACGCCCATTGGAAATTGAACCCGCCCAGCCAGCCGGTTACGTCAACGGCTTCTCCGATCACGTAAAGCCCCGGCACGGTTTTGGCCTCCATTGTGCGTGAGGACAGGTGATCCGTGTCGATTCCGCCCAAGGTGACTTCGGCGGTGCGATAGCCTTCGGTCCCGGTCGGCCGAAGGGTCCAGTGGGTCAGGCGCTCGGACAGGGCGCGCAGCGACGCGTCGCTCTGATCTCCGATATTGCCCGAAAGCCGCCAGTCGGACGAGAGATGATCGGCCAGCTTCGCAGGCAACATCTGCGCCAGGATCGTCGAAAGGTTGCGGCGCCCGTCGCTTTGGCGGCGTGCGCGCAGGGTTTCAAACGGATCGTGTTCGGGAAGCAGATTGATGGTGATGTCGTCCCCTTCGCGCCAGAACGAGCTGATCTGCAGCATGGCCGGACCGGACAGGCCGCGATGAGTAAACAGCATGGCTTCGTCGAAACGGGTCGACCCGGCTTCGGCACGAACCGGCAGCGCGGTACCCGACAGCGCCTTGAAGGGATTGTCCGAGAAGGTGAAAGGCACAAGGGCAGGCCGGGTTTCGGTGACGGAAAGCCCAAATTGGCGGGCGATGTCATAGGCAAGCCCAGTGGCACCCATCTTGGGAATGGATTTGCCCCCCGTCGCAAGAACGAGGTTCTGGCAGCGCAGCGTTGCGCGCTGGCCGTGGGTCTCGGTCTCCACGCCGAACCCCGTGCCGTCGTGGGACACGCTGACAATCTGCGTGTTCAGCCGAAGTTCGGCCCCGGTCCGGTCCATTTCGGTGCGCAGCATCCCGATGATGTCGCGCGCGCTGTCGTCGCAAAACAGCTGACCCAGAGTCTTTTCGTGATAGGCGATGCCGTTACGGGCTACGAGGTCAATGAAATCCCATTGGGTGTACCGGCTGAGCGCGGATTTGCAGAAATGCGGGTTCTGCGACAGAAAGTTCTCCGGTCCGGCATACATGTTGGTGAAATTGCAGCGCCCGCCGCCGGATATGCGGATCTTTTCGCCCGGGGCCTTGGCGTGGTCCAGCACAAGTGTTTTGCCGCCACATTGCGTGGCGCACATCATGCCGGCTGCGCCGGCCCCCAGAATGATCGTGTCGTACTGCATTGCACCGCCCCTGCCTGATGCCGCGCTTTCGGTCAAGTGGGGGCAGTGTGGGTTCCCAAGGCAGGGCTTCGATGCTATGCTCTCACTCAGACCCGGAAAACGGGCGTTTTGAGGCAGATATCGGCGGGTCCCGATGACAGAGATGGTTTATGGCGCGCTTCCTGTACAGGAGCGCGAACCAGTGCTTCCCAAGTGGTGGCAGACGCTGGACAAATGGACGATGACGTCCATTCTTTTGCTGTTCGGAATCGGCATCCTGCTGGGCATGGCGGCCTCACCACCGCTGGCGGCAAAGAACGGCTTCGAAGCCTTTCATTATGTAAAGAAACAGGTGATTTTCGGCGGTGCCGCGATGGTCGCGATGCTGCTCACCTCGATGATGTCACCCATCCTCGTGCGGCGCCTTGCGGTGATTGGGTTCATCGTCACCCTTCTGGCTACCGCGATGCTTCCGTTTTTCGGAACCGATTTCGGCAAGGGGGCGGTGCGCTGGTATTCGCTCGGGTTCGGCTCGCTCCAGCCCTCCGAATTTCTCAAACCCGGCTTCGTGGTCGTGGCCGCGTGGCTGATGGCGGCCAATGAAGAGATCAACGGGCCACCCGGTCGCATGTGGTCTTTCCTCTTGATGATCACCATCGTGGTCATGCTGGCGCTGCAGCCGGATTTCGGGCAGGCCTGTCTGATCTTGTTTGGTTGGAGCGTCATGTACTTCGTTTCCGGCGCGCCAATGGTGCTGATCGGCGGGATCTTGCTGGCGATCTACCCTGCGGCACAGTTCGCCTATTCGAACTCCGAACATTTCGCCCGCCGGATTGACGGCTTTCTTGACCGGTCGCTCGATCCGACAACCCAGATCGGTTACGCCACCAACGCCATTCGTGAAGGCGGGCTTTTTGGCGTCGGTGTGGGCGAGGGACAGGTGAAATGGAGCCTGCCGGACGCCCACACGGATTTCATTATTTCCGTTGCTGCAGAGGAATATGGGTTGATCCTGGTGATGGTGATCATCGCGCTTTACGCCACGATCGTGCTGCGCAGCTATTTCCGCTTGATGCGCGAACGGGACCCCTTTATCCGCCTCGCTGGCACCGGCCTCGTGTCGATTTTCGGGGTGCAGGCGATGGTCAACATGGGTGTAGCCGTGCGCCTTCTGCCCTCCAAGGGCATGACCTTGCCCTTCGTCAGCTACGGGGGCTCTTCGCTGATCGCGGGGGGGATTGCAGTCGGCATGATTTTGGCGTTTACCCGCACCCGGCCTCAGGGCGAGATCGGTGAAATTCTGCGGGGACACGTGAGATGAACAAGCAGCCATTGCTGGTGATTGCAGCCGGCGGCACCGGGGGGCATATGTTCCCCGCGCAGGCGCTGGCAGAGGTCATGCTGCGCAAGGGTTGGCGGGTCAAGCTGAGCACGGATGCGCGCGGCGCGCGCTACACGGGTGGCTTTCCGCATACGGTCGAAATCGAGGAAGTCTCAAGTGCGACCTTCGCGCGCGGCGGCGCATTGGCCAAGCTGGCGGTGCCGTTCCGCATTCTTGGCGGCGTGCTGTCGAGTGTGTTGAAATTCCGCAAGGATCGTCCCGAGGTCGTGGTCGGTTTTGGCGGCTATCCGAGCATTCCCGCGCTTGGAGCAGCGTGGCTCTTGAAGTTGCCGCGCATGATTCATGAACAGAATGGTGTCCTTGGGCGCGTGAACGAAAAATTCGCCAGCCGCGTCGATGCGATTGCCTGCGGCACCTGGCCCACCGCATTGCCCGAAGGGATCGAAGGCATCCATACCGGCAACCCGGTCCGCCGGGCGGTGCTGGACCGGGCTGCGTCGGGCTATATCCCGCCGGGGGACTACCCGATGTCGATTCTCGTAATCGGCGGCTCTCAGGGCGCGCGTATCCTGTCGGACTCGGTGCCGATGGCCATCGCCGCGCTGCCCGAAGGGCTTCGGCGCAATGTGCGTGTCAGCCATCAGGCGCGCGCTGAAGATTTCGACCGGGTCACGGCCTTTTATACGGAACAGGGGATTGCGGCGGATGTGCAACCGTTCTTCAACGACGTTCCGGCCCGTCTGAGCGAAGCACAGCTTGTGATCTCTCGGTCTGGCGCGTCAAGCGTGGCCGATATCAGCGTGATCGGACGGCCTTCGATTCTGATCCCCTATGCCGCCGCAACGGCGGACCATCAGACCGCCAACGCGCGTGGTTTGGTCAAGGCCGGGGGTGCGATCCTTATCCCGGAAAGTAAACTGACGGTTTCAACCATGACCGATCAGATCACCAACATTCTCAGCAATCCTGATGGGGCGACCCAGATGGCGCGGGCAGCGTTGTCGGTGGGCAAGCCTGATGCCACGGAAAACCTCGTGGCGCTTGTTGAGATGCTGGCAAGCAAGGAAGACTGAGACATGAATGCAGCAACGAAACTCCCCGGTGACGTCGGCCCGATTCATTTTGTCGGCATGGGCGGGATCGGCATGTCTGGCATTGCCGAAGTGCTGCTGAACCATGGCTACACGGTACAGGGGTCCGACCTCAAAACCAGCAAGATTACCGATCGGTTGGTAGCCCGTGGTGCGACTCTGTTCGTGGGGCAGAAGGCGGAAAACCTTGAAAACGCGGAAGTTGTTGTGATTTCATCGGCGATCAAACCGGGCAATCCGGAACTGGACGAGGCGCGCCGACGCGGCCTTCCGGTGGTGCGCCGCGCCGAGATGCTGGCCGAACTGATGCGTTTGAAGTCGAATGTGGCCGTGGCCGGCACACACGGCAAGACCACGACGACAACCATGGTGGCGGCGCTGTTGGATCATGGCAGGTTCGATCCCACGGTGATCAATGGCGGCATCATCCACGCCTATGATTCCAACGCCCGCGTAGGGGATGGAGAGTGGATGGTTGTCGAGGCTGACGAGAGCGACGGCACGTTCAACCGTTTGCCCGCTACGATTGCCATCGTCACCAATATCGACCCTGAGCACATGGAGCATTGGGGCTCGATCGAGAACCTGCGGCGCGGGTTTGACGAATTTGTCTCGAACATTCCGTTTTATGGTCTCGCGGTCTGTTGCACGGATCACCCCGAAGTACAGGCGCTTGTCGGGCGACTGACGGACCGGCGCGTGGTCACGTTCGGTTTCAATGCCCAGGCCGACGTGCGCGCCATCAATCTGCGCTACGAGGCCGGTGTGGCGCACTTTGACGTGGCGCTTCAGGCAGAGGGAACGGTGATCGAAGGCTGCACCCTGCCGATGCCGGGGGATCACAATGTTTCAAACGCGCTGTCGGCGGTGGCCGTGGCGCGCCACCTTGGCATGAAGCGCGAAGAAATCCGCGAAGCGCTGGCTGCGTTTGGCGGGGTGAACCGCCGCTTTACAAAGGTGGGTGAGGTCAACGGCGGCGTGCCTGTGATCGATGATTATGGACACCATCCGGTCGAGATTGCCGCTGTGCTCAAGGCGGCGCGGCAGGCGATTGGGCAAGACGGTGGTGGGCGCGTGATTGCAGTGCACCAGCCGCATCGCTATACCCGCCTGCATTCCCTGTTCGAGGATTTCTGTGCCTGTTTCAACGAGGCCGACGTGGTTGGGATTGCCGAGGTCTTCGCCGCGGGCGAAGACCCGATCGCTGGTGCCAGCCGCGACGATCTTGTGGCCGGTCTTGTGGCGCACGGACATCGCAAGGCGGTTGCAATCGACAGCGAGGACGACCTCGAAGCGCTGGTGCGTGCTGAGGCGAAGCCGGGGGATATCGTGGTGTGCCTCGGCGCAGGGACAATCAGTGCATGGGCCAACAACCTGCCCAAGCGATTGGGATAAACATAAGGCTTTTCAAACGGATTTGAACGTGGGAGCCTCCGGCGGGAGTATTTTTGGCAACATGAAGCCGGGGGTGCGGGAGTGGCGGAACATCTCAAGAGACGGATCGGCCTTGGCCTGCTGACGGCTTATGGCGTCGGAGTCATGGTGGGGGCTGGCATCTATGTGCTGGTCGGGGCCGTGGCCGGAGAGGCCGGTGTCTGGGCGCCGCTGTCATTTCTGTTGGCAGGGGTCATCGCGGCGCCGACCGCACTCAGCTATTCGGAACTCAGCACCCGTATTCCCGAGGCCGCCGGTGAGGCGGCTTTCGTGCATCAGGGATTCAACAGTCAGGGCCTCGCGGTTTTGGTGGGGCTTGGGATTGTCGCGACGGGTATGATCTCGGCTGCAGCCGTGTTGCGCGGCGGTGTGGGGTATTTGTTAGTGGTGTTCGACTGGCCCGAGTTGTGGGCCATTGTCGGCATTGGTGCAGTTCTCACCGCGGTGGCCGTCTATGGTGTCATGGAGAGCCTTGCGCTTGCCGCCATCTTTACCGTGATCGAGCTTTTGGGGCTTGGCCTTGTGGTCTGGGCCGGGTTTGGGGCCCCCGCCGTTGCCGAATGGGCCACACCGCCGGGAGTGATCTGGGCCGGTGTCGGGGCCGGGGCGGTACTGGCTTTCTTTGCCTTCATCGGGTTCGAGGACATCGTGAACATGGCCGAGGAGGTGTCCAATCCCGAGCGCACCATGCCGCGCGCGATCCTGATCGGGCTGGCGTTGACAACCGTGATCTATGCGCTTGTGACCGTGGCGACCGTGCGGGCCGTGCCTGTGGATGCCTTGTCAGGAAGCGAAAGACCGCTGGCGCTGGTATGGCAGGCTGGGCGCGGCGGTGAGGGGCAGTTTCTTGCCGCGATTGCCGTTTTCGCGGCGCTGAATGGTGTGTTGGCCCAGATCGTTATGGCGAGCCGGGTCCTGTTTGGCCTTGGTAAACGCAGTGAGGTCCTCCGGGTGTTCTATCATGCGCATCCGACACGCGGCACGCCGGTGCTGGCGACGGTCCTTATCGGGGGGGCGGTCATCGGGGCGGCGCTGCTTTTGCCGGTGTCCACGTTGGCCGAAGTCACCTCGTCCATACTCTTGGGTGTTTTCGTGATCGTGAACCTCGCGCTGATCGCCCTCAAGCGCCGCGCGCCCGAGGCGCCTTTCCGGGTGCCGATGGCGGTGCCCGTGGCGGGGTTTGTCCTTTCTGCAGGGGCATTGGCCTTTAACATTGGAGCGGCCCTATGAGTTTCGCCTTGATCCTTGCCTGTCTCTGGGTGCTTGCCGCAGCCATCGTTGCAATGTTGCCGATGCGCCACCAATACCTGCCCGGTGTGGCCCTGTTGATCGCGGCCCCTATCCTGATTGGGGTGATCTGGGTTCAGCATGGGGCGTGGCTGGGGGGCGTGGCCCTCTTTGGCTTTCTAAGCATGTTCCGCCGTCCGTTACGTTATTTCTACCGCCGCGCGCGCGGCGTTCCGGAGGCGGAGGCGCGCCGATGACGATTTCGATGATCCTTGCCCTGTTGTGGCTTCTGGCCGCCAACCTTCGGGCCATGTTCCCGTCGCGGGACAATTTGTGGAAGTTTGCCTATGTCATGATCGCGATCGGAATTCCGATCCTGATCGGCGTTGCGATTCAGAATGGGATCTGGATGGCATTGCTGATCCTTTTCATGGCAGGATGGGTGATGCGCTGGCCGGTGATCTATCTGGTGCGTTGGGTCAGGAAACGGGTGGGATGATGCTGGATGTAGCGCTAGGGCTAAACGCGGTGATCTGGTTCGCCGCATTGCTGTTTCCGGCTTTCGGCTTTGCCAAGGGGTATTACGATCAACGTCCGGTCCTGCTGCGGGCGCAGCTGATCCTGTTGTGCCTGCTTGCCCTGTTGATCGCCGTTTCCGAAGGGTTGCAGTTTACTGCCTTGCCGGAGGAAGCCGCCGAAGTGGCGGAGGTGAGATCGTATCGCCCCTGGGTCATCGGTTGTCTGGCGATTTCTTCGGCATTGGGATGGGGGTTGTTCCTTGTCGGGCGCAGATTGGCGGCGCGCAAGGGATAGGCGACGCGCAGGCGCAGAGCTTGCGTGTCGGGCGGGGCTTCGGTATCCGTGCCGGGCCTTTGGGCGAGATGCACAGGAAAAGCGCCGGGGACGCGAGACTTACATGACCAACATGCCGACACCGCGCGGAAAGCTGACACAGGACATGGCGCTGGCCGAGTTGACCTGGCTGCGGGTGGGTGGCCCCGCCGACTGGCTGTTCCAGCCCGCCGACACCCGGGACCTTGCCGACTTTCTGCGCGATCTGCCCAAGGATGTGGCCGTATTCCCGATGGGGGTGGGGTCGAACCTGATCGTGCGCGACGGGGGCTTGCGCGCCGTGGTGGTGCGCATGGGGCGTGGTTTCAACGACATCCAGATCGAAGGTAACCGCGTGCGTGCAGGTGTCGCCGCACTGGATGCGCATGTGGCGCGTAGGGCAGGGGCGGCCGGTGTGGATCTGACCTTCCTGCGCACCATCCCCGGGGCCGTCGGGGGAGCTGTTCGTATGAACGCAGGCTGCTATGGCACCTATGTCGCGGACGTGTTTGTCGAAGCCAAGGCGGTGACACGCAAAGGCGAAATCGTGACCTTGAGTGCGCGAGACCTGAACTTCCGTTACCGCCAGACTGATCTGCCCGAGGGCTGGGTGATCACCGAAGCGGTGTTCGAAGGGCCATCCGATGATCCGGACACGCTTGCCGAGCGGATGGAGACGCAATTGGCCAAGCGCAACGCGACGCAACCGACCAAGGACCGCTCCGCCGGGAGCACCTTTCGCAATCCGGCGGGGTTTTCCTCGACCGGGCAGGCGGATGATGTGCACGACCTCAAGGCATGGAAACTGATCGATGATGCAGGCATGCGTGGTGCGCGCGTTGGCGGGGCGCAAATGAGCGAGATGCATGCCAATTTCATGATCAACACCGGGGGCGCCACCGCCGCGGATCTGGAAAATCTGGGTGAAGATGTAAGAAAAAGGGTTTTCCAAAACAGCGGAATACAGCTAGAATGGGAAATCATGCGCGTCGGCGAACCGGCGGCGTGAAAATCTTCCGGCCACAGGCAAAATCAGGTCGGATCAAGAACAATAAATCAGGGTCAGAAAGACGGAAAACCGTCAACAATTGACCCGGGACATTGAGGCACGGTGGGTATGTCGAGCAGGGCAAACCCCAAAGTGGCGGTATTGATGGGTGGCCCCTCGGCGGAACGCGAGGTGTCGCTGACGTCGGGGCGCGAATGCGCAACCGCACTGCGGGAAGCGGGATATGACGTGGTTGAGATCGATGCTGGCATCGACCTTGTTGCACGTCTGAACGAAATCAAACCCGATGTCTGTTTCAACGCCCTGCATGGCCGCTGGGGCGAAGATGGGTGCGTTCAGGGAATCCTTGAATGGATGGGTCTGCCTTATACACATTCCGGGGTGTTGGCGTCAGCGCTGGCGATGGACAAACAGCGCTCCAAGGACGTGTACCGCGCCGCTGATCTGCCGGTGGTGGAAAGCGTACTCCGCAGCCGCGAAGACGTCCGCGCCGGACATGTGATGGCGCCGCCCTATGTCGTCAAGCCGAACAACGAAGGCTCGTCGGTCGGTATCTATATCGTGCACGAGGCCGCCAATGGGCCGCCGCAATTGTCCGATGACATGCCCGCCGAGGTGATGGTCGAAGCCTATGCACCCGGGCGCGAGATGACCACGACCGTGATGGGCGACAGGGCGTTGTCAGTGACGGACATCATCACCGACGGGTGGTATGACTACGACGCCAAGTACAAGGAAGGTGGGTCGCGTCACGTGGTCCCCGCGGACATCCCTCAGGAAATCTACGAGGCGTGCATGGACTATGCCTTGCGCGCGCATCAGGCGCTTGGGTGCCGTGGCGTTAGCCGCACCGATTTCCGCTGGGATGAGGCGCGCGGACTGGATGGGTTGGTGCTCTTGGAAACAAATACCCAGCCCGGCATGACACCGACGTCGCTTGCACCCGAACAGGCCGCCCACCTTGGCATGAGTTTTGCGCAGTTCTGCGCCTGGATGGTGGAGGACGCATCGTGCAATCGGTAGGGCAACGCTGTGATCCGGCCCCGTCCCGTTGGGCCTACCGTCTGCAACGTCTGTTGCTGACACCATTGTTCCGGTTTGCCCTGCGCGTGGTGGTGCCGTTTCTGTTGGTGGCCGGTCTGACCCTGTTGTGGTTTTCGGATCAGGATCGGCGCGATCAACTGGCCATGGCCTATAACGACCTGCGCACCGAAATCGCGACACGTCCAGAGTTCATGGTCAATGCGATGGCGATTGACGGGGCATCCAAGGGGATCGCCGAAGACATACGTGAAATCATGCCGATCGACTTTCCGACAAGCTCGTTTGATCTTGAATTGGGAGAGATTCAGGAACGCGTGTCCGAGTTGCCCGCCGTGGCAAAGGCTTCTGTCCGGGTGCGTCCGGGCGGCATTCTCCAGGTCGCGGTTGTGGAGCGTGACCCGGTGATCCTGTGGCGTACCTATGACGGTTTGGCCCTTGTGGATCGCGAAGGCTATGTTACCGGCCCGGCCCGCGCCCGAACCCTACACCCCGATTTGCCTTTGATGGCAGGCGAAGGGGCGGATCGCCAGGTCGCCGAGGCGGTTCAGCTTTATGCCGCTGCTGGACCGCTGGCGGCGCGGGTGCGTGGCCTTGTGCGTGTGGGTGAACGCCGCTGGGACGTGGTTCTGGATCGCGGGCAACGCATCCTTCTGCCGGAAATCGGAGCGGTGCAGGCGCTTGAGCGGGTGATCGCGCTCAGCGAGGCGCAGGATTTGCTCGAACGTAATCTCTTGGTCGTCGACATGCGCTTGGCCGCACGCCCGACCATCCGCCTTGCCGAGGCCGCCGTGGAAGAATGGTGGCGTATCAGCCAGTTGTCATTTGGGAAAAGCAACAATGATTGAGCTTTATGAATCTCAGCGCGCCATGCGCAACATGCGCAAAGCCGCCATGCAGCGCGGTGTCGTCGCGGTTCTGGACGTGGGCAGTTCCAAGATTGCCTGCCTTGTCCTGCGCTTTGACGGCACCGACAGGCTGGCCGAAATGGACGGTGTCGGCTCGATGGCCGGGCAAAGCGGGTTCCGAGTGATCGGCGCTGCGACAACCCGGTCGCGCGGCGTGCGCTTTGGTGAGATCAACGCCATGCAGGAAACCGAGCGCGCCATCCGCACCGCCATTCAGGCGGCTCAGAAGATGGCCAAGATCCGGGTTGACCACGTGATTGCCTGTTTCGCCGGGGCGGATCCGCGGTCTTACGGACTGGATGGCAGTATCGAACTCGAAGGCCATGTCGTGACGGAACAGGACGTGGCGCGCGTCTTGTCTGCTTGTGATGTGCCCGATTTCGGTCCGCATCGCGAAGTGTTGCACGCCCAGCCGGTCAATTTCGCTCTCGATCATCGCTCCGGGCTTGCCGATCCGCGTGGCCAAATGGGCCAGACCCTGACGACGGACATGCACATGCTGACCGTTGACGAAGCGGCGGTGCAGAACCTTGCGCATTGTGTCAAGCGCTGCGATCTCGAACTTGCCGGGATTGCGTCCTCCTCCTACGTGTCGGGCATGGCGGCGCTTGTCGAAGACGAACAGGAACTGGGCGCGGCGTGCATTGACATGGGCGGTGGTGCGACAGGCCTGTCGATTTTCATGAAGAAACACATGATCTATGCCGACACTGTGCGGATGGGTGGGGACCACGTGACCGGGGACATCTCGATGGGGTTGCAGGTGCCCATGGCGACCGCGGAACGGATCAAGACGTTCTATGGCGGTGTCGTGGCGACCGGCATGGATGACCGGGAAATGATCGAGCTTGAAGGGGACACGGGCGATTGGGAACATGACCGGCGTACGGTAAGCCGAGCAGAACTGATCGGGATCATGCGGCCGCGCGTCGAGGAGATCCTCGAAGAGGTACGCGCCCGACTGGATGCGGCTGGCTTCGATCACCTGCCAAGTCAGCAGATCGTGCTAACCGGTGGCGGCAGCCAGATTCCGGGACTTGATGGGTTGGCGTCCAAGATTCTGGGCCAGCAGGTGCGCCTTGGCCGCCCGATGCGGGTGCACGGTCTGCCGCAGGCCGCAACCGGTCCGGGCTTTGCCAGTGCGGTGGGGATGTGCCTCTTTGCGACCCATCCACAGGATGAATGGTGGGATTTCGACCTGCCGGTGGAACGCTATCCAGTACGTTCGTTACGCCGCGCGGTGCGCTGGTTCCGCGACAACTGGTAGGCAATTTGAGGGGTGACGCGCCCGGCGAGGCGCGCTAATCTTCTACCAACGCGTCCGAAAAGGACGGATGGGAGAGCCGGGCAGTAGGCACCTGACACAACGAAATAAGCATCGACGCGCCTCTTGTGGAGAGCGCCCCCGTTTTTCTTTGTTGTGTCGCGGTACGAGATTTCCGCAAAATCTGTCAAAACTGGCAAGATGCCGCCGTTATCATTGCTTTTTCACCCATATTTTGTGGTGAAAATACCTTTTGGGGATGACGATTCCTGAAAGCAGAGTTAATAATGGGTGTTGAGTAGGCAGAATAACCCCCGCTGACGCGGGTAAAACAACAGGCGGACAGTTCTATGACATTGAATCTGACGATGCCCGAAGAGGCGGATCTGAAACCTCGCATCACCGTATTTGGTGTAGGCGGTGCGGGTGGCAACGCGGTCAACAACATGATTGCGAAGGAACTTGATGGCGTCGACTTTGTCGTGGCCAACACCGATGCGCAGGCTCTCCAGCAAAGCGATGCGACCAACCGTATTCAGCTTGGCGTAAAAGTCACCGAAGGTTTGGGCGCCGGTGCGCGGGCCAGCGTCGGGGCCGCTGCTGCCGAGGAAAGCATCGAACAGATTGTCGATCACTTGGCCGGCGCGCATATGTGTTTCATCACCGCCGGTATGGGCGGCGGCACCGGAACCGGCGCCGCGCCGATCATCGCGCAGGCTGCGCGTGAGCTCGGCGTGCTGACCGTCGGCGTCGTGACCAAACCCTTCCAGTTCGAAGGCGCCAAACGCATGCGTCAGGCGGAAGAGGGGGTCGAAACCCTGCAAAAGATGGTCGACACGCTGATCATTATTCCAAACCAGAACCTGTTCCGCCTTGCCAACGAAAAGACCACTTTCACCGAAGCGTTCTCGATGGCCGATGACGTACTCTATCAAGGTGTGAAGGGCGTGACCGACCTGATGGTCCGTCCGGGTCTGATCAACCTCGACTTTGCCGATGTGCGCGCCGTGATGGACGAGATGGGCAAGGCGATGATGGGCACGGGCGAGGCTGAGGGCGAAGATCGCGCCATCCAGGCGGCTGAGAAAGCCATTGCCAACCCGCTGCTGGACGAAATCAGCCTGCGTGGTGCCAAGGGTGTGCTGATCAACATCACCGGCGGTCACGACCTGACCCTGTTCGAACTGGACGAAGCGGCCAACCGCATCCGCGAGGAAGTGGACGCGGATGCCAACATCATCGTTGGCTCGACCCTGGATAACAACCTCGAAGGCGGCATGCGCGTGTCCGTGGTTGCCACCGGGATCGACGCCGCCGAAGCGACATCGCCCATGCCGATCCCGCGCCGTTCGCTGAAACAGCCGCTGACCCAGCAGGTTTCGCAGGAAACCGTCGAAGAAACGGCTGAAGTTGTTGCGGAAGAGACCCCGGAAGCCTACGTGGCCCAGAATGCCCAGGAACCGTCGCTGTTCTCGGAGCTGGATGCTCAGGCTGCTGCTGCCGAGGATCAGATGGAGGACATCTTCGAGGAAGAAACCGCACCGGCCTATGCCCCGGCGGCCTCCCTGGATGATGACCTGCCGCCGCCTGCATATCAGCCCGCGCCGGTACAGCCGTTCGAGCCGGAACTGGTCGATGAGGATGAAGCGCAAGACTTTGTTGCTCCGCAGCGCCCTGCAGCCGGGACACCGACACCGCAGATGATCGAACGCCTCAAGGCTGCCGTTGACAAGGCTCCGGCTGCTGCTCCCGCGCGCCCTGTTGCCGTGGACCGCCAGGCCCAGCCAGAAGAGCGTGCCCGCTTTGGCATCAACTCGCTGATCAACCGCATGACTGGCCATGGTGGCGAAACGGCTCCGCGCGGGGCACAGACAGCCCGCCAGCAGCCCAGCATGCAGGCCGTCGAGCCCCAGCCCGAGGCCGATGAAGATCAGGAACGGATTGAAATCCCGGCCTTCCTGCGCCGTCAGGCGAACTAATAAACACAGGATATCCTGTTAGTAAGGGTCGCCGCAGGGCGGCCCTTTTTGTTATGTTTATCAAAGCCCTAAGTGCTGGTGCGCGGTGTTTTGCCGATTTGTTTCAGCCATGTTTCAGTTCGTTACAAAGATTGAATTGTGATGCACAAGTGAAACGATTACCTCAAGGTTGCGGCGCAATGGGGAGCACCGCGTCATTTGGGGAAAACCGTGCAAGCAACGCTGAAATCATCTGTACGATTTACCGGAACCGGCCTTCATTCGGGCGCGGCGGTGCACCTTGTCATTCACCCGGCTTCTGCCGACTATGGCATCTGGTTCAAGCGCACTGACATTCTTCTGGGCGACACCATGATTCCGGCGCGCTGGGACGTGGTGGAGCAGACCCCGCTGTGCACACGGATCGTGAATTCCGCCGGTGTGTCGGTCGCCACCATCGAACACCTGATGGCTGCGCTTGCAGGCTGCGGCATCCACAACGCCCTGATCGAGATCGATGGCCCCGAAGTGCCAATTCTTGACGGTAGTGCTGCAGAATTCGTGCGCGCCATTCTCAAGGCTGGTGTCGTCGCGCAGGATACGCCGGTGCGTGCCATCGAAATCCTCAAGCCGATCTCGGTCGAACGGGGCGATGCCCGTGCCGAACTGGTTCCGGCGGACGAGTTGCGCATTGATTTCCACATTGATTTCGTTGACGCGGCGATCGGCCAGCAGACCAAGGGGCTGAACATGGCCAATGGCAGCTTCGTACGTGAATTGTGCGACAGCCGCACTTTCTGCCGTCAGGCCGACGTCGAAACGATGCAGGCCAATGGTCTCGCGCTTGGCGGCGATCCGGCGGAGAACGCAGTTGTGTTCGACGGAGACAAGGTACTGAGCCCGGGCGGACTGCGGTACGCTGACGAACCGGTGCGTCACAAGATGCTGGATGCCTTGGGCGATCTCGCACTTGCAGGTGCGCCGATCCTCGGGCGTTACCTTGGAACACGGGCCGGACACGCATTGACCAATGAACTTCTGCGAGTCCTGTTTGCCGATCCTTCCGCTTGGCGCTATGTCGAGTGCGATCACCAGATGGCCGCCCGCCTGCCGGGCGCAGGTGTCCATATGGCGGAATTTCCTGCCGTCGCCTGATCCTTGGCGTACAAATCCTTCCAAAGTCATTTTGCACCGGAATTTTCTATGCTAACAGCTTGTCAAAGGGTGGGGTTTGCCTGCCGGGGAACAAGAGGTTGAGCAGCATGACAGGCTTCGGGGCGCGCATTCGGTTTGTCGGGTCGGTTCTGGCCATCGCCACCTTGGCCGCTTGTGCCACCTCTACGGCAGAGAAAGCCCGTCGCGGCGACGTTGCCATGGAACAGTTCACCGCCGAGCAAATCTATCAGCGTGGTGAATACGAGCTTGCCCGCAACAAGGGCGAAGACGCCGCTTTCTTTTTCTCAGAGATCGAACGCCTTTATCCCTATTCGGAATGGGCCAAACGCTCGGTGATCATGCAGGCGTTTTCCTATCACCAGGACAAAATGTACCCGGAAAGCCGCGCCGCCGCGCAGCGATACATTGATTTCTATCCGGCGGACGAAGATGCGGCCTATGCGCAATACCTTCTGGCGCTGAGCTATTATGACCAGATTGACGAGGTCGGGCGCGATCAGGGGCTGACCTTCCAGGCGCTACAGGAGCTGCGCAAGGTGATCGAGGTTTATCCGGACAGCGAATATGCCCGTTCGGCAATCCTGAAATTCGACCTTGCTTTTGATCACCTCGCCAGCAAGGAGATGGAGGTCGGGCGTTACTACCTTCGCCGGGATCATTATGCGGCGGCGATCAAGCGGTTCCGCGTCGTTGTCGAGGATTTCCAGACCACGACCCACACCGCCGAAGCCCTTCACCGCCTTGTGGAAGCCTATCTCGCACTTGGTCTGACCAACGAAGCACAGACCGCCGGGGCCATTCTGGGTCACAACTTCCAGTCGACTGAATGGTACGAGGACAGCTATCGCCTGCTGGCACAGCAGGGGCTCGAAATGAAGGCTGAAGGCAGCAGCTGGTTGAACCAGGTGTATCGCCAGACCGTTCAGGGCAAGTGGCTCTGACGGGGCTGCGGGTCTGGGAGTAGGCGGCGATGCTGCGCACGCTCGATATCAGGGATATGTTGATCATCGACCGGTTGGAGCTTGGCTTCCAACCGGGTCTGAACGTGCTGACCGGGGAAACCGGGGCCGGCAAATCCATCTTGCTCGACAGCCTTGGCTTCGTTCTCGGGTGGCGTGGACGCGCCGAACTGGTGCGCACGGGTGCCGAACAAGGCGAAGTGGTAGCGGTGTTCGACCTTCCCTCGGATCATCCGGCCCATGCGATTCTGGAAGACGCGGGTTTGCCCGGCGGAGACGAACTGATCCTGCGGCGCGTCAATCGTCAGGATGGGCGCAAGACCGCCTGGGTCAACGATCGGCGCTGTTCCGGCGAGGTGTTGCGGCAGCTTTCCGAAACGTTGGTTGAACTGCATGGACAGCATGACGACCGGGGGCTTCTCAACCCGCGGGGGCACCGCGCCTTGCTGGACAGCTTCGCCGGAACCGACGCCGCGCGCGAGTCGACACGAAGGGCATGGGGGGCAATGGCCAAGGCGCGCAAGGCGCTGTCCGAAGCCGAAGCCGCTCTTACCGCTGCGCGCGCTGAAGAAGATTTCCTGCGCCACGCGGTTGGTGAGCTGGATGCGCTGGACCCGAAGCCGGGAGAGGAGGCCGAGCTCGATAGCCGCCGACGTATGATGCAGGGCGCCGAAAAGGTGCGTGAAAGTGTTGGGCGGGCGCACGCCGCGCTGGGGCTTGACGGGGCTGAGGGCGCAATGGGTGATGCGTTGCGCTGGCTTGAAGGGGCACTGGCCGAGACCGAAGGCCATCTGGAGGCGCCGTTGGCAGCGCTTGAACGCGCCATGAACGAACTCGCCGAGGCTTCGGACGGGGTTGAACGCTGCCTTGAGGCGCTCGAGTTCAATCCGCACGAGCTTGAACAGGTTGAAGAACGCCTGTTTGCGATCCGGGGGCTGGCCCGCAAACACGGGGTTGCGCCGGATGCATTGGGGGACTTTGCCGAGGATCTGCGCGAACGGCTGTCCGCGTTGGATGCGGGCGAAGGAAACATCGCGGCGTTGCAACAAGGCCTGCGCGCAGCCGAGGCGGCGTATGAAGGCGCGGCGGACACGCTCAGCTTGGCGCGTCGGGATGCGGCGGGCAAGCTTGATGCCGCGGTCATGGCCGAGCTGGCGCCGCTCAAGATGGAACGCGCCGTATTCGAAACCCGCCTCGCACCGGGCGAGGCTGGCCCGGATGGGCGTGATCAGGTCGAATTCGTGGTGGCGACCAATCCGGGCGCACCTGCCGGTCCGTTGGCCAAGATCGCCTCGGGCGGGGAACTCAGTCGCTTCCTTTTGGCACTTAAGGTCTGTCTGACACAGGACGTGGGCGGGCTGACCCTGATTTTTGATGAAATCGACCGGGGTGTCGGCGGGGCGACTGCCGACGCGGTTGGCCGTCGACTTGCGGCCTTGGCCGGGCAGGGGCAGGTGCTGGTTGTCACGCATTCACCGCAGGTCGCTGCCCTCGGGGCACATCACTGGCGCGTGGAAAAGCAGGTCGTCGAAAACCAGACGCTTAGCCGCGTTGTCCCGCTCGCTCCGGATGAACGCGTGGACGAGATCGCCCGCATGTTGTCTGGAGATACGATCACCAACGAAGCCCGTGCCGCTGCCAAGGCACTTCTGGACTGATCTGGCTCCACGGGCCGAAAAATTCCTTAACACTTTGCCTTTCCAAGGCTTTCCCTCTACATCTGGAACAAACACCCAACTAGTCGGGGCGGCATGGCAAAGTCGGTCGGATCTTTCCTGTCAGAAAGCGCGCAACAGGCGGTCAGCACCTGCAAAGGGGGCTGGCGCATCCTCTTGGACAAGGGGCCAAGCCAGTTTCAGTTTTGGCTGATTGCGCTGATTATCGGGATCGCGGCGGGCTTTGCCGCGCTTGGATTTCGAAAAGGTATCGCTTGGCTGCAATCGACGCTTTATGGCACCGATGACCTGACCCACCTGCACAGTTTCGCCAACACCCTGCCGTGGTACATGTTGTTGCTGATCCCGATCATGGGCGGATTGGTCGTTGGCCTGATCCTGCATCGCTTCACACCGGATGGCCGGGTGCGCTCGGTTGCGGACGTGATCGAGGGCGCCGCCTTGCACGAAGGCCGGGTCGAGGGGCGCGAAGGGGTGGCCTCGGCGCTCGCTTCGCTCATCACACTCAGTTCGGGGGGATCGACCGGGCGCGAAGGTCCGGTCGTGCACATGGCTGGTGTGATCGCCAGTTGGGTCAGCAATCGCATTCAGGCCGACGGCATCACCGGGCGCGATCTCTTGGGCTGCGCCGTTGCGGCCGCCGTGTCGGCGTCGTTCAACGCCCCCATAGCTGGAGCTCTATTTGCGCTCGAAGTCGTTTTGCGCCATTTCGCCGTGCATGCTTTTGCCCCCATCGTCATTGCCAGCGTCGCCGGGACGGTGATCAACCGTCTGGAATTCGGAGACGTGACAGAATTCCACCTGCCGATGGCCTCGGCGCTGCAATTCTACCAGGAACTGCCAGCCTTTCTTCTGCTGGGCGGTGTGTGTGGTTTCGTTGCCGTCGCGTTGATGTGGACAATCTTCTGGGCCGAAGACATGGCCAATCATGTGCAGGCCGGTTTGAAAATGCCCCGCTGGCTGCGCCCGGCGGTGTCCGGCGCACTCTTGGGGGCGCTGGCGATCTGGTTCCCGCATATCATCGGCGTGGGATATGAAACCACCTCCGCAGCGCTCACCGGGCAACTCGTCCTGCACGAAGCGATTGTCTTTGCCGTGCTCAAGGTTATCGCGGTGTCGATCACCATGGCCGGGCGCATGGGCGGGGGGGTGTTCTCGCCCTCGCTGATGGTTGGCGCGCTGACTGGTCTCGCTTTCGGGATGATCGCCACAGCCGTCTTCCCGGACGTGTCGGGCACCATCACGCTATACGCACTGGCGGGTACCGGCGCCGTCGCCGCAGCCGTGCTTGGCGCACCGATTTCGACAACCCTGATCGTATTCGAGCTGACCGGTGACTGGCAGACCGGGCTTGCAGTAATGGTCAGCGTGTCGATCTCCACCGCGCTTGGCTCGCGACTCGTGGATCGCTCGTTCTTTCTTACACAGCTTGAACGCCGCAATGTGCACGTCGCGGCAGGCCCGCAGGCCTATCTCCTGAGCATGTTCCGCGTGGCCAAGGTCATGCGGCCCAAGGATCATCCGCGCGCTGCGCCCGAAGACCGCCTGTGGGAGATGATCGCCGAGGGCACCTATATTGATGGCAATGCCACATTGGAAAGCGCGATGCCGATCTTCGAGACCACCGGAACACCATTTCTTCCGGTCGTTACCCTCACGGGTGAGGATGCGCCCCCCGAGCTTTGGGGGGCGCTGTTTCATGTGGATGCCCTGCGTGCCTACAATCGCGCTCTGGCGGCGACGGCGGCAGAAGAACATAGTTGAGAGGCGGGCTCAGATGCGCTCGACCGTGACCAGGTCGCTTTTGTAAAATGCCACGTGATCCTTGATCCGCGCCACGTCTTCAATTGGCGACTCGTAGCTCCAAGCCGCGTTTTCGATGGTCTGGCTCTTAGTGACAATCGAGAAATAGGACGCATCGCCCTTGTGCGGGCAATGGGTGCGGTGCGTGCTGGTATCAAGGAAAGCCATCGCGATATCCTCGCGCGGGAAATAAATGACGGGTTCCAAATCGCCTTCACTCAGTTCCAGTGCATTGTTGCTTTCGCCCAGAACTGCGCCGCCCGCGCGAACGCTCCATTTTCCATCGGCCTTTCGAATGGTGATCAGCTTGTTCATCCGTCTTATCCTTCGTTTTGCCGCCCTTATATCAGCGCGGCGTGTGACAGGGGCATGTCACATTGGCGCACGCGCACTCAGAGTGCGGCGGTGGCGGCATCCAACCACAAACGCGCGTCGGGTTCCAGCCGCGGGCCAATAACCTGACGGCACGTTTCATGATAGCGGTCGATCCAGACACGCTCCTCGGCGCTCAGCATGTCGACGACGATCAGGTGCCGGTCAATCGGTGCATAGGTCAGGGTCCGGAAACACAACATGTCGCGATGGTCATCCCCTCCCGGCAGCGCGGCGGCCTGTTCCACCACGATCAGGTTCTCGATACGGATGCCGAAGGCGCCATTGCGGTAGTAACCCGGCTCGTTGGACAGGATCATGCCCGGTTCCAACGGCACGTCGCTGACCCGGCTGAGACGCTGCGGTCCCTCATGCACGCAGAGATATGCGCCGACTCCATGCCCCAGACCATGATCAAAATCCTGTCCGGCCATCCACAGGGGCATACGACCAATGGCTTCGATGTGGCTCCCGGCCAGGCCCTTGGGCCATCGCAGGCGCGACATGGCGATCATTCCCTGCAGTACACGGGTAAAGGCACGGCGCTCTTCCTCGCCTACCTCTCCGACAGGCAGGGTGCGGGTGATATCCGTAGTACCGTCCTGGTACTGACCTCCGCTGTCCAGCACGAGAAGATCTCCGGGGGCCAGCTCACGGTTGCTTTCGTTTGTGACCCGGTAATGCATGATCGCGCCATGCGGTCCGGTGCCGGCGATTGTGTCAAAGCTGATGTCGAGCAACGCATTGCTGGCGCGCCGACATTCCTCGAGCTTGGTCACGACGTCGATTTCGCTGATCCCGCCCTGCGCGTGGCGGTCAAACCAGCTCAGGAAATTCACAACGGCGGCGCCGTCGCGCAAATGGGCCTCGGCCATTCCGGCAATCTCGGCGGCATTCTTACGCGCCTTTGGCAGTACGCAGGGTTCGGCACCAAAGGCGACCTCGCATCCGGCGCCCTCAAGCGCATGGTGCACCGCAAGCGGGGCGCTCACCTTATCGAGCCGCACGGGACCTTGCAGCGCCCGGAGACCGGGAACAAAGGCATCCGGCGCGTGCACGCGCACTTGCGCGCCGAGATGGCCGCGCACCGATGCTAGTTTTTCATCTGCCATGAATAGATCAACGCTGGCATCATCATGCAGAATGGCAAATCCATGCGCCAGCGGATTGCGGGGAATGTCTCTGCCCCGGATATTGAGCAGCCAGGCGATGCTGTCGGGCAGCGTGATCACCGCAGCACGATGCCCCGCCGCCGACAGATCACTTGCAAGCCGTGCGCGTTTTTCGCTGTGGGCCTCGCCGGCAAACTCAAGCGGCTGCTCCGCAACCGGCGCCATTGGTGGGCCGGGCTGGTCCTCCCAGATTTGGTCAATCAGATTGTCGCCGGGCACAAGGGTGATCCCGCTACCCGCCAGGGCCTCTTCCAGTTCCGCGATCTGGCCGATCGTGTAGAGCCACGGATCAAACCCGACGCGCCCGGTCCCAAGCGCCTGCAAAATCCACGGGCCCGGTTTCGTTTCGGGCCAGTCCACCGGGGTGAAACACCCTGCCACCTGTTCGCGCACCTGCACGCGATAGCGCCCGTCGACAAAAACCCCGGCCTGATCCATCAGAACCACGCAAAACCCGGCTGACCCGGTGAATCCGGTCAGCCACGCAAGCCGGTCATCGCGCGGCGCGACATATTCCCCCTGATGCGCATCGGCGCGTGGCACAAGATAGCCTTGCAAACCCTGTGCCTGCATCTCCTGCCGCAACCGATCCAACCGCGCCGGGCCCTGTTCGGGGCGCGCCAAAACACTGAAATCTTGAAACATCTCGTCCCTCTTGCTGACCCGCAGGCTATCAACGCGCTCCCCAAAGGCAAGCGCTTCTCGACTTCATATCGCCGGAAATACTCCGGGGGAGTCGCCCAAAAAAGGCGGCGGGTGCAGCGCCCCCTTACCCGGCCTTACGCATGCCCATCACCCGTGCACGGGCGCGTGGGTCGCTGTCAAACAGGGCGGCCAGCTGCTCGGTCATGGCCCCGGCGAGCTGCTCGACGTCGGTGATCGTTACGGCGCGGTCATAATAGCGCGTCACGTCATGCCCGATCCCAATCGCCAGAAGTTCAACCTGCTTGCGCTTTTCCACCATGGCAATCACGTCGCGCAGGTGTTTTTCAAGATAGTTGGCCGGGTTCACAGACAAAGTGCTGTCATCCACCGGCGCCCCATCTGAGATCACCATCAGGATCTTGCGCGCCTCGCGGCGGGCCAGCATCCGGCGATGCGCCCATTCCAGCGCCTCGCCGTCGATGTTTTCCTTCAGCAGCCCTTCTTTCATCATCAGACCCAAATTCTGACGCGACCGGCGCATCGGGGCATCGGCCTTTTTGTAGATGATGTGGCGCAGATCGTTCAGGCGCCCCGGTTGCTGCGGGCGGCCGTCATTAAGCCATTTCTCACGGCTCAAACCGCCTTTCCAAGCACGCGTGGTAAAGCCCAGAATCTCCACCTTGACGTTGCAACGCTCCAGCGTGCGGGCCAGAACGTCAGCACAGATCGCCGCAATCGAAATCGGCCGCCCGCGCATCGACCCGGAATTGTCGAGCAACAGCGTCACCACCGTGTCGCGGAATTCGGTATCCTTCTCGACCTTGAACGAAAGAGGCGTCGTCGGGTTGGCGACAACGCGCGCCAGTCGCCCGGCGTCAAGAATGCCTTCTTCCCGGTCAAATTCCCAACTGCGATTCTGTTGCGCCTGCAAACGGCGCTGCAGTTTGTTGGCAAGACGGCTCACCGCGCCCTTCAGCGGTTCCAGCTGTTGATCAAGATAAGCGCGCAAACGCTCCAGCTCGACCGGCTCGGCCAGCTCCTGAGCATCAATCTCTTCGTCATGGGTCGTGTCATAGACCGTGTAATCCGGGTCGGCCTCGGAGACTGGCGGCGGGGGCGGGGGCTCGAGAGGGGCCTCACCATCAGGCATCTCGGCCTCATCGCCCATTTCCTCTTCGGCCATGTCATCCATCGAGACCTGCGCCTCGGACATGTCCTGCTGCTCTTCCTGCGCCTGTTCGGGATTAGCCTCGCTCTCGTCCTGGCTCTCATCCTGGCCGGTGCTGTCCGGATCGTCCTGTTCCTCGGCGTTTTCCTCGGAGTCGTCCTGATCCTCATCGTCGATCTCGTCCGGATCGTCCCCAAGCTGGTCGCCATAGCCGAGGTCTTCGATGATCTGGCGGGCAAACTTGGCAAATCCCTGTTGATCGGACAGCATTTCCTGCAGGTCATCCAGATGCTCACCGGCGCTTTGCTCGATAAAGCCACGCCACAGCTCCATGACATTGGCCGCCGCCGGGGGAAGGTCGCGCCCGGTGGCAAGGTGGCGGATCAGATAGCCTGCGGCAACGGGCAGCGGGGCCTGCTCGGTCGAGGTGATCTCGCCATAGCCGCGCCCGGTTGCTTCATGCGCGATCTTGACGTCAATGTTGCTGGCCGTGCCGGGCATGTCGCGCGCGCCCATCGCCTCGCAACGGGCGGTCTCCATGGCTTCGTACAGCTCGCGTGCAATGCCCTGCTGCGGCGCGTAACGGGCATGGGTGGCCCCGTCGTGATACTTGCGGTGCAACGCCAGCGCGTCGGCGGTGCCGCGCGCCAGAAGCACCTCGTCCCGGCTCATGCGGCGGCTGATCTGGGGCAGGCGCATGGCATCGCCCGAAACCCCGGAAGGGTCGACCGTATAGGTAACGCTCAGGTCGGGATCGTCGGCCATTACCTTCGTGGCTTCGGCCAGCGCCTTCTTGAACGGATCAGCGGGATTGTCGGACTTGGTGCTCATGCCTGTTGTAAATCATGGGTGCTGGCCCTAGCGCAAGTCACGATCGACGTGACGCTGCGCGGATTTGGTACCGTTATCCCAGCAACTGAGCCCGACAGGTTTCCACATTACGTGCCGCCAGAAGGCGTGCGTGGTGCTGTTCCCTTTCGTCGCTGCCAAAGGTTGCCCGTGTCAAAAGCGCAGCCTGCGCCATTTTTGCCTCGATGCGCCAGTTGAGCACCGCACGCCCTCGCTCCAGCGGCATCATGGCGTCGAGAATGTCGAGAACAGCTGCACGTTCAAGTTTGATCGCGTCGGCGGCCGCGCCATCAAACATCCACTGAAATTCCATTTCCGCCGTCAGACGCCCCGCGCAGGTGGCAAAAAACTGCAGCGGCGACTGTCCCGACAGGGAATTCGCGCTTGTTGGAAGCGAATGCGCGACCACCGCCGAGGCTATGCTGAATGCAAGCGCAAGAGTTTTCAAACCGCCCATGAAGTGATCTTCGGGGCAAAATTATCGCCAATCAAGCGTGCAGTTGAAAAACTTCCCGCGGCTCGACCTTGTCTGAAGCGGCGTCTGCAGTGCCCCGGCACGAAAAAAGCCGGCCCCTTGCAGAACCGGCTTTCTCAAAATCCATGCTGTGGTGTTAGCCGAGGCTGACGCTTGCCGCGCTTTCGGGAAGTTCCTCGTCAAAGCAGCGCTGATAGAATTCGGCCACGGTCTGACGTTCCAACTCGTCACATTTGTTGAGGAACGACAGGCGGAAGGCATAGCCGACATTGCGGAAAATCTCGGCATTGAGCGCCCAGTTGATCACGGTCCGGGGGCTCATCACGGTCGACAGATCGCCATTCATGAAGGCAGTGCGCGACAGGTCCGCAACGGTCACCATCTGGCTGACGATCTTGCGGCCCTTCTCGGTGTTGTAATGCGGTGCCTTGGACAACACGATCGCGGTTTCCGCGTCATGGCTGAGATAGTTCAGCGTCGCCACCAGCGACCAGCGGTCCATTTGCGCTTGGTTGATCTGTTGCGTGCCGTGGTAAAGGCCCGTCGTGTCGCCCAGACCCACGGTGTTGGCCGTGGCGAACAGGCGGAAATAGGGGTTCGGTGTGATCACTTCGTTCTGGTCAAGCAGCGTCAGCTTCCCGTCGTGTTCCAGAACGCGCTGGATCACGAACATCACGTCGGCGCGGCCTGCATCGTATTCGTCGAACACGATCGCGGTCGGGTTACGCAGCGCCCAGGGAAGAATCCCCTCGTGGAATTCAGTCACCTGCTTGCCGTCGCGCAGCTTGATCGCATCCTTGCCGATCAGGTCGATCCGGCTGATATGGCTGTCAAGGTTGACGCGGACACAGGGCCAGTTCAGGCGGGCGGCAACCTGTTCGATATGGGTCGATTTACCCGTGCCGTGATAGCCCTGGATCATCACGCGGCGATTATGGGCAAAGCCTGCGAGGATGGCCAGCGTGGTATCGGGGTCGAACTTGTAGGTCGGATCAATCTCGGGCACCCGGTCGGTGCGCTCTTCGAACCCGCGCACTTTCATGTCGGTGTCGATGCCAAACACATCCCGGACCAGAATATCTTCGGTGGGTTTCGCGTTGGTGTCAGTCATCGGTTATGTCCCTTTCGCGCCGGAGATCACTTCGCAGGCTTTAAATTCATTGCCCGGTTAACGAGGCTGTGGTGCACCATATTGCGCCGGACCACAAGGGCAAGTGGAATTGACGGGGCGTTGCAATCATTCTCACGCAGGCGTGCTCAGGGTTTAGTTGCCCCGGCGACCTGCTCCGCCCATCTTTTGCGGTAAAGGAGGATCACATGATGAACCGACGCCGTTTCCTTGCCAGCTCTGCCGTGGTGACGCTTTTTCCGCAATGGGCCGGTGCGGGCGGGTTCGAAGTGACCCGCACGGACGCCGAATGGCGGGCCATGCTGACGCCCCTGCAATACAAAGTCATGCGGCAGGAAGGAACCGAGCGCGCAGGCTCGTCGCCTCTCGACAAGCAATATGGCGAAGGTCGGTACCACTGCCGTGGGTGCGACCTGCCGCTGTATTCTTCACGCCACAAGTACGACAGCGGCACGGGGTGGCCCAGTTTCTACAAATCCCTTCCTGGGGCCATTGGCACCAAGGAGGATCGCAAGCTGTGGAGGGTGCGTACCGAAGTGCATTGCCGCCGCTGCGGGTCTCATCTGGGGCACGTCTTTGATGACGGTCCCAAACCCACGGGCAAGCGGCATTGCCTCAACGGTGTCTCGCTGGTGTTCAAACCGGCCTGACGGACGATCCGGACCGAGCCGCCCGAATCCTGCCTTACTGCAGCGTATCTTCCGGTTTCATAACGAACCGATACCCTAACCCGTATAAGGTTTCGATTGCATCGAATTCAGGATCGACCTTGCGCAGCTTGATCCGGATACGCTTGATCTGGCTGTCAATGCTGCGATCGGTAACGTGGATGTCGTCGCCATATGCGCTGTCCAGCACCCGAGCCCGGCTGAACACGACGTTCGGGCGCTGCGCGATGATCCACAGCACGTTGAACTCGGTTCCGGTCAGGTAGACAGGATGCCCGTTCCAGCTGACCTCGTGGCAATCGCGGTCCATGTGCAGCGCGCCGCGTGTCAGGGACGCGCCTTCGCCAATTTGCGCGGCGACGGTCTCGGGTTTCCGGCGCAGACAGGCGCGCACCCGTTCCACCAGCACACGCGGCGAAAATGGCTTGTGCATGTAGTCATCCGCGCCAAGACGCAGCCCCATCGCTTCGTCCAGATCCGAGGTCTCGCCGCTCAGAAACATTACTGGCAGGTTCGAGCTTTCCCGGATGCGCCGCAGCATTTCAAAACCGTCGACCCTCGGCATCTGAACATCCACCACAGCCAAATCGGGTTTGGATCGCCCAATGGTGCGCAATGCCTGCTCGGGGTCGGTAAACCCCTGAACCTTGTACCCCTCTTTTTCGAGAAGCTGCGAGACTGCGCTCAGCACCGTGCGATCGTCGTCGACCAAAACAAGATTTGCCATGTTTTCAGCCCTTTCTCAGAGATCACGCGCCTTGCCCACATGGACAAGATAGGACAGGTCAGTGTGATAAGTGTCGAGTCGCGCTTCGCGACGGCTCGGGATCGGATCGTCGGACCGGATCAGGCCGCGAAACAAACGGCGCATGAAAAACCCTTCGCCAAGATACTGGATGGCGGGCAAAAGAAAGCGATCAGTGTTGCGTGTGAAAGCCACAGATGTGGACATGTGTAGTTCCCCCGAAATCATGCGGCAGAAAAGCCTGCCAGGTGCCGGGGAAAATGGGCATGTTACTGCGCATCCGCCCCGGTTCACTCCGGATATGGGGCGGTTTTGGGCGCATTGATTTGGCCAAATTGACAGAAAATTGGGAAAACCTGCCAACATGGCGGAATTCGCGCAAATCCAGCGGGTGATCTCCGTACCCAAAGCTGCGCCAAAACGAAACGGGGCGGCCCACGGGCCGCCCACAGGGTCACTTGAAGTTCCGGCTTTCCTTGATCTGGTCCCAGGCCCAGACCACTTCCTGCAACTGTTCTTCCTGGCTGCGGTCCCCGCCATTCATGTCGGGGTGCAGCACCTTGATCAACTTCTTGTACGCCTTGCGCACCTCGGCCTTGGTCCAGTGGTCCTGCGCTTCAAGAATCTCGATCGCGCGCCGTTCTGTCGGGGGCAAACGACGCGAACCGCCGCCGCCTTTTCCGGGATTCTGCGTGGCATTTGCGCCCAGTACCTGATGCGGGTCTTCAATGCCAAGCCGCGCCCAGGCGCGTGCCTCCGGATCGGTGAACTTCCTTGTTTCGCGCTCCCAGACCTTGTCCTTGGACATCTGCGCATTGATCTCGGCCTCGGTCGTGCCGTCAAAGAAATTCCACTTGAGGTTATACTCGCGCACATGGTCCTTGCAGAACCATTTATATTCGTCCAGCACGTCGGGCGCGCGGGGCGCCCGATACTTGCCGGGTTCTTCGCAACCTTCGTGTTCGCACACGCGCGTTGACGTTTCCTGTGCGCCGGACATGCCACGCCGGCCACGAGGGTTGTTCTTCTTGGCCGATTTCACGGACATATCAAAACCGAAGGGGTCTGGTTTGGTCATGAACTCACCTTTTCGACTCGGAGCAGGGAGTTTACCCTAACGGGGAAAAGATTGAAGAGGCTGGAGGCAAAAAACATGTCCGTGACACAGGAAATTCATGACCGTTTGAACGCCGCTTTTGCACCGCGCGAACTCGACGTCGTGGATGATAGCGAACGCCACCGGGGCCATGCCGGCTACCAGGAGGGCGGAGAAAGCCATTTCAACGTATATATCCGGGCTGCGGCCTTTGAAGGGCAAAGCCGCGTGGCCCGGCATCGCGCTGTTCACAAGGCGCTTGGCGCCGACCTCGTGGCACGCATTCACGCACTGGCGCTGGATATCGGTGTCTGAGCCTAAGTCTCGGGCGGCTTTTCCGCACGCGCTTTGAGTGCAACCGAGATATCACTGACATTGTCCGCTTCATCCGGGTCGCTCACCGCGCTTGCACCGGTTGCATCTTTCTTGTTCAGAACCAGGGGCTGCGGTTCGGTTTCCTCCACCGCCGTTGTCTCATTCTCATCCATCCCAGCAGGCGCATCGCTTTCCGTGTCCGGAGGCGGTAGCTCTGCAGGCGCCGGATGGTCGAGCAAGCGCGGCTCGAATGCGTCTACCGTGTCGGTGCGGCCGCGGCGAAAGACCAGAACACTGCGATAGATTGTCGTGCTAGCCGTCAGGCCGCTGCGTTCCTCGCTGGGGAGGGTTTCGGCCCGCTGAAATTCCCATCCTTCGGCGGCCATTTCATTCATCAGCATTTCCAGCGCGTTGGCGAACCGGCCTTCGGGGCCTTTGACACCACGGGCCTTGCGGCCTTTGGCAGGGGCGGGGACAACTTTGTATTCGAATTGGGTCATGTCGGTCTGAAATCTGTTTTGTTAACGGCGCATGTTCTTGGGAAGCAGAGTCAGGCTGTCGGGATAGTCGGGTACGGCTACGGATTCCTTGAACACCGCCCAAGAGGGGAATTTGTCTTGTGGGTCGCGAGGTTTGGACAGGGCCGTCCGCATCACGGGCTGATCGACCAACAGGGCAAACGTGTTGACGGAATACTGCACCAAAGGCCATTTCGGATCATAGTCATGTCCAGCGATCATGCCGCCGACCTTGACTTTGGAATACCAGTCGAAAATGGTCTTGCCCCGGTTTTCCCCGGTGTGGGCATAGCCGTCGATATAGACAAAATCGAAAAACTCGTTGGGAAACGCATCCAGCGCATCGTCGAAGGTCATGCGCAACAGCCAGTAGGGTTTGCCTATGCCGACATTCTTGAGTGCTGCGATGTATTCGGCCGTATCGTGCCGATCGCCATAGATATCGACGCCGTAAAACTGAGAAAACAGCCCGGTTTCCATCATGCGTTTGGAGTACCAGCCGCCAGCAACCCCCAATTCAATGCCGATCAACCCGTCGCGCTCAAGAAAATGCGGCAGGTCTTTGCGTTCCTGAACAATATCGACGATGTCAGCCTTGGGTGGTTCCATTCGCGCAGCCTGTCATGGATCGGGGCGCGCGGTCCAGAGGGTTCTGGAACCGGAGGCCTATTTGTGCCGAATCCCCATCTGGCGCCCAACCCGATCCGGACGAGGCAGGGTCGCATGGGCTGCCCGAAGCGCCTTTACGTTGGTCAGGATCGGTTCGGGCATGGCCGCCACCCGAGGTCCACTCTGGTCGATATGCAATCCAAGCCCTTCACCCGTGGCCGAAATCCAACCGTCTTCGTGGATCAGTTCCTGATAGAAGTGAAAGGACTTGTCGTCGTGGTCCAGCAGTTGGAAGCTGGCGCGCAGCCTGTCGCCAAGATGCACTTCCCTCACGTAGCAGATGTGAAACTCTGCCGAGAATGTCGTGCACCCTGTGCGTTCGAGATAATCCGGGCCAAACCCAAGCTGATCCCAGATCTGGTCGACACCCCGGTCGAACAGGACGTTGTAATAGGCCATGTTGAGATGGCCGTTATAATCGATCCAGTCTTTCTCGACTTCCATGAAGCCGGACATGAAGGGGGCGTCGAACATTTCAATCTCCCGTGGCGGTCAATGCCGCGCCCTTTACCGACGCGATACCGACGTAATACCGACGTGTTGCCGATGTCGGTTTCAGCCGCCGAGCTTCTGTTGCACGAGCTCGTTCACAGCCTTCGGATTGGCCTTGCTGCCGGTCGCCTTCATCACCTGTCCAACGAACCAACCGGCCAGTTTCGGATTGACCTTGGCCTTTTCCACCTGGGCTGGATTGTCGGCAATGATCTGGTCCAGAGCGGCCTCGATGGCGCCTGTGTCCGTGACCTGTTTCATGCCGCGTTCTTCAACGATTACAGAGGGATCGCCGCCTTCGGTATAGACGATCTCGAACAGGTCCTTGGCGATCTTGCCGGAGATGGTTTCAGCCGAAATCAGTTCGATGATGCCGCCAAGTTGCGCCGGGCTGACCGGGCTTTCCGAGATATCGTGGTCTTCTTTCTTGAGACGCCCGAACAGTTCGTTAATCACCCAGTTCGCGGCCAGCTTGCCGTCGCGGCCTTCTGCGACTGCCTCGAAATAGGCCGCCGATTCCGCGTCGGCTGTCAACACGCTGGCATCATATTCGCTGAGGCTGAAGTCATTGACAAAGCGCGCTTTTTTCTCGTCCGGAAGTTCGGGAAGAGAGGCCGCAATATCGTCGACCCAAGCCTGTTCTATCTCAAGAGGCAGCAGGTCGGGGCAGGGGAAGTAACGATAATCATGCGCTTCTTCCTTGGAGCGCATCGACCGGGTTTCGTTCTTGTCCGGATCGTAAAGGCGGGTTTCCTGATCAACCTTTCCACCGGCTTCGACAATGGCGATCTGGCGGCGTGCCTCGTATTCGATGGCGGCTTGAATAAAGCGCATCGAGTTCATGTTCTTGATTTCACAACGCGTGCCAAGATGCGAGAAGTCCTGTGTTTCCATATACTTTTCATAGGCGCCGGGGCGGCACACCGAGACGTTCACGTCCGCGCGCAGGTTGCCGTTCTGCATATTGCCATCACAGGTGCCGAGGTAACGCAAAATCTGGCGCAGCTTGGTGACATAAGCAGCGGCTTCTTCGGGGCCGCGAATGTCGGGCCGGCTCACGATTTCCATCAAAGCCACACCGGTACGGTTGAGGTCGACGAAGGACATGTTCGGGTCCATGTCATGCACCGACTTGCCCGCGTCCTGTTCAAGGTGGATACGCTCGATCCGTACCTTGCGCGCGACGCCCGGCCCCATGTCGACGATGATTTCGCCTTCGCCCACGATCGGGTGATAAAGCTGCGAGATCTGGTAGCCCTGCGGCAGATCAGGGTAGAAGTAGTTCTTGCGGTCAAAGGCCGATTTGAGGTGAATTTCTGCCTTGAGGCCAAGCCCGGTTCGCACGGCCTGTTCAACGCAGTACTCGTTGATCACCGGCAGCATGCCCGGCATCGCCGCATCCACGAAGGCCACGTTTGCGTTCGGCTCGGCGCCGAAGGCGGTCGAGGCGCCGGAGAAAAGTTTGGCGTTCGAGGAAACCTGCGCGTGCACCTCCATTCCAATGACCAGTTCCCAGTCATGTTTGGCGCCCGCGATAACCTTGGGCTTGGGGGTCTCATAGGTGAGGTCGAGCATCGCTCCGGCTCCTTGAATCTCTGGCTGGCCTGCGTTCTAGGCCAGCCGCGATGCAGGAGCAAGGGGGGAGCGGGTCAGGGGTTGATCTGGGTGATGCCTTCGGGCGTGAAATAGACGGTTTGCCCGGCCTGCAGGCCCGAAAGGAAAGGCATTGCAACCGCATGGAGCGCGATTTCCTTGCCTTTGAGGGCGAGACGCTCTTTCGAGATGATCCGCGACGTGTTTTCGAATCCGATTTCGGCATGTCCCCAGATCAGCGGGTGAATCTCACGAAGATGTTCACGGACGACCATGTCGAACCCCTGCCGTAGGGCCGGGGGAAGATCCTGACGCAAACCGTCTTCGTAATATTGTTGGCGCGCGGTCTGCCAGCTTCGGAAAAGGTGGGCCGCCATCAGGTTGGCAACGTGTTGTTCCTTTACCCGGCTAAGAATGTCATGGACCCCATCAAGGAAATACTCGATTTCCAGCATCTCCAACCCGGTTGGATCCACGAGCAGAGCATCAAACCAGACCCAAGTGTAACCGCCTGCCCCCCAAAGGTCATAAGTCTGGGCTGCCACGCGGCGAGCTTGAAGGTCTAGCTGCTCGAAATCGCCGTACCAGCGCGGCAGAAGGTAGTTGCCAAGCGCACGCATGTGGCGAGGGTTCTGCGGGTCAAGCGCAATAAGGTTTTCGAATTCGTGGCTCAGGCGCGTGGCAGGGTGCGGGTTGCCCGGCAGAAGCGCACATCGCGCAGCCGATAGCGCCGGGGAATGGTGCGCTTTCGGGCAGAAACGCTCAAGAATATCGCCTGCGCGATCGAAATGCGCCTGAAATGCCTCGCGGTTGATTTCGCGCAGATCTTCCTTGGCTGAGGCGCCACGCCAGGCCCAGCCGATATCGATATGCATATGCGCCACGATCAGCGCAAGCGCATAGCTATCGGGGTAGTCCTCCAGCATGTACTCCAATGCTTCGATGCCCGAGAAAAAATCACTGTCCTTGGCGGGACGTCCATGCAGCAACGCGTGTTCGGCTGCGCGCACAACGTCGGAACGGGCACCAAAAATCATCAGGTCCGCCAATGGGGTTCCGGCAGTGGTGCAGGCGCGGTTTTGGTCATGCGTGCGGATCAAGTCTTCAAGCTCTTCCCACATTTCCTGACGCGCCAGGAAAAGACCGCGTTCACGCGCTGCGTCACTTTCGACCTGATCGGGGGTCGCCGTGTTGATCGGTATTTGCAACCGGTCCTGCAGATCGCGATAGGTCGGGTTGCCGTCGAGCGGCATTTCCTCGGCCGAGTCGCGACGCGGCAGAGGCAATTTCCGCGTCAGCTTTTGCAGCGCCGGGGCAGCGACGGACGTCGTGCCTGCCTTTTCTGATGAAAAGAGTTTCATTGCGTGAATCTGCTCCTGTTATTGCCATCAGTGTGCAGGTCATTTCAGGCAAAAAAGGGGCACCTTGTTGAAATCATCCGGTCAGCGTGCCCTCGAATGAGGCAGAATTTCAGATCACGCGAAAATGGTGGCGTTCGACCTTGATGCCGCGCGCTTTGAATGCTGCCTCCAGACGGTTGTGAGGGGGCAAGACGTCCTGAGGAATTCGCAGCTTGCTGCCGTCAACAAGAGTGAGCGAGACCCGGACAGAAACATCGAGCCGCGTATCAAAACGGGCCTGGAGTATCTTGTCGATACCCAGTTCGGCCGTTTGGGTGGGGCTTTTCCAACGCAGGATGTCGTCGGTCATCTCGAACGTGGAAACAGGATTGAGCAACACGTCGAACAGGGCCGGAACGGCAAAGATGAACAATAGGACAAGTATCCAAGTCATTGTTCCAATTGCGTAAAGGCCGCTCAGCAACAACAGCGCGACGGCCAGCGCACCGAATGTGCGCGGGTTGCGCCCGTGATTGGTATAGATTAGCGCCTCTGCCATTATCGCCCCCCGGTCACGTCAAGCGTGGTTCCCGTTACGTATGAGGCGTCCTCTGAAAGCAAGAACAAGACACCTCGGGCCACCTCCTCGGGTGACCCGGTGCGTTGCATGGGAACTGATCCGGAAAGCCGCTGGGCGCGATCCGGTTGACCGCCCTTGGCATGGATGTCAGTCTCGATCAGTCCGGGGCGCAGGGCTGTGACGCGGATGTTGTCGGCGGCCACCTCCTCGGCAAGTCCCTTGGTGAAGGTGTCGATGGCGGCCTTCGAAGCGGCATAGTCGACGTATTGATTTGCCGACCCCAATCGGGCGGCCACCGAGGACAGGTTCACGATGGCGCCGCCGGTCCCTTGGGCCTGCATTCGAAGCACAGCCTCCTTGGCAACCAAGATCGCCCCGATGACATTGACGTCGAACATGCGGCGCAGGCGGTCGTGGTTCATCTCCGTTACACGCGCGGCCTGATCCACGATTCCGGCGTTGTTGACCAGCGCATCCAGCCGTCCAAAGCTTTTGTCGACTTGTCGGTATATTGCTGCGATGTCTTCGGGGTTGGCCACGTCGCCCGGACAAAGCACTACGCTTGCGCCAAGCTCTCGGCAAGCGGCGGCAACCCGCTCCGCGCTTTCCCGGTCGCTCCGATAGTTCAGCGCCAGATCGTATCCTCGCTCTGCGGCAAGACGGGCTGTGGCGGCGCCGATTCCGGCGCTGGCCCCCGTAATTAGGCAGACTTTGCGCATGCTTACACCCCTCTGATCCGTGTGATCATTTCGGTAGTGTCTCGGCTCAGCTCCGGTTGCTTTGAAATCCGGTCAAGCTGTGCGCCGATCAGGGCCTGACGCTTCGTATCGTACCGCTTCCAGGTCTGGAACGCCGTGCTCATCCGCGCGGTGGTCTGCGGGTTCACCGGATCAAGCCGTATCAGCCAATCTGCGAGCAGCTCATAAGCTGCGCCACTTTCGTGGTGGAAACCGGCATGGTGCATCTGCAAGGCGCCCAGCAATGCGCGGAATCGGTTGGGGTTCTTCCAGTCGAAATCCATATGGTTGGTCAGGCGGCGCGCAACATCGGCGGCGTCCCCGGGTTTGGCATGCAAGACTTGCAGGCTGAACCACTTGTCGATGACAAGACGGTCGTCCCGCCATTGATCGTAGAATGCGGTCAGCGCCTCCTGTCCTTGATCGGCATCGAGCAGCGCGCCCAACGCGGCGAGCTGCTGGGTCATGTTGTCCGCGCGGGTGTATTGCATGGCCGCCGTGGCGCCGCCATCCAGACGGGTCAGGAGGTCAAGAGCTGCGTTGGCAAGGGCGCGTTGCCCCGCCGGACCGGCTTCTGCGGAAAACGGTTCCTCTACCTGATGATCCGCGTAGAGCCCAGGCAGGATATCTGAGAGGTGATCGGCCTTGGCCTGCCGCAGGGCCTCGGAAGCTGCATGAATGGCCTCGGGGGCAGGGACATGCCCGGCATCATGCAGCAATCCGGCAAGCTCAGACTGCGAGGGCTGGCCCAGCATCAATGCGCGATAGGCCGGGTCAAGCGTGTCATCGCGCAGCACCAGTTTCAGGCCGTCAAGGTAAGCGGCGTTCGGCGCGCTGCCCTCTTTCACGCTAGACAAGAGCGACTCCCTTGCCAGCATCCTACCGGATTCCCAGCGATTGAAGGGATCGGTGTCATGCGCCAGAAGAAACGCGCGCCGATCCGCGTCAATCTCCTGGTCCAGCAGGACCGGCGCCGAGAAACCGCGCAGAATGGAGGGCACAGGTCGGCTTGCGTGACCGGGGAAGGAAAAACTCTGCTCAGAGTCTCGGAGTTCCAGAACGGTGGTCTCCTGCACTTCGTCGCCATTCGGGTTCAGCAGTCCGACCGCGATGGGGATAATCTGTGGTTCCTTGGTCTCTTGTCCCGGTGTGGGTGCGGTTCTCTGCGAGATGTGCAGGGTCAGCGTGTCTTGTGCATACTCCTCGCGCACTGTGACACGCGGGGTGCCGGACTGGGAGTACCAGCGTTTGAACTGTGAGAGATCGCGACCGGTGGCGTCCTCGAAAACCTTGAGCCAGTCTTCGATCGTGGCCGCGTCCCCGTCATGCCGATCGAAATAGAGGTTCAACGCCTTTGCATAAGCTTCATCTCCGACAAGTGTCTTCAACATCCCGATCACTTCGGAACCCTTTTCGTACACTGTGGCTGTGTAGAAGTTGTTGATTTCCTGAAAGCTTTCCGGACGTACCGGATGCGAAAGCGGCCCCTGATCCTCGGGAAACTGGCGGGCGCGCAGCGCCAGGACATTTGAGATACGCGCTACGGGGGCCGAGCGCATGTCGTCGGTGAATTGTTGATCGCGAAAAACCGTGAGCCCTTCCTTGAGGCACAATTGAAACCAGTCCCTGCAGGTGATGCGGTTGCCGGTCCAGTTGTGAAAATACTCATGTGCGATAATGGCTTCGATGCGCTCGAAATTGGCATCCGTGCTGGTTTCGGGGCTGGCCAGAACGCAGGAAGAATTGAAGATGTTCAATCCCTTGTTTTCCATCGCGCCCATGTTGAAGTCATCGACGGCGACGATATTGAACTCGTCGAGGTCGTATTCACGACCGTAAACGTCTTCGTCCCACTTCATCGACTTCTTGAGCGCTTCCATTCCAAAGGCGCATTTGTGTTCGTCACCGGGGCGCACCCATATGGCGAGATGCACCTCCTTGCCTGACACGGTGGTGAAGCTGTCCTCATGCGCGACCAGATCACCCGCAACCAGTGCAAAAAGGTAGGCGGGCTTGGGCCAGGGATCCTGATAGATCGTGACGTTCGGCGCGGGCGTCTTCGTGCTGTCCTGTTCATAATATAGCCCGTTTCCGTTGGAGAGCATGACCGGCGTATGTTCGGCATCGCTTTCGATGCGTACGGTGAATTTCGCCATCACGTCGGGGCGATCAGGATACCACGTTATCTTGCGAAACCCCTCGGCTTCGCATTGCGTGCAATACATGCCGTTCGACATGTAGAGCCCTTCCAGTGCGGTATTCGCGGACGGGTTGATTTCAACCTCCGCTTCCCAGTTGAACGGTGCATCGGGCACGTCAACGGTGATCCCGCCGCTTTGTTCATAGATCGTGGGTTCATGCCCATCGACCCTGATCGAGATGGTCTTCAGATCTTCGCCGTGCAGAAAGAAGGGCCGGTCATGCACGTCATGGTCCGGGCGGAAGCGGATGCGCGAAATCACGCGGGTCGCTGTCGGATGCAGGCGGAAGGTAAGGTGCACATCGTCGATGATCCAGCCAAACGGTTTGTAGTCCTTGAGGTAGATCGTCTGCGGGCTTGCGTCGGGCATCGGGCGTATCCTGTGATTTCCTGTTGCCCAAGGTGTAGCGCATCACCACCAACCCGCAAGGGGGGCGGGCTCAAGTCGGAAAATCCTGAAACTGAATCCGCAGTTTCTTGAAAAACAAGAAGATGTATTTGGTCAAGAAAGCGAACCAGTTTTGTTGCCTATAGGAAACTCATGATCTAATTGGAAACGCATACATATGTGTACAGGAAGGGTGAGAGATGACTGTGCGGATCGAGAAAGATGGGCTTCAGGTGGCGTCCGAGCTGGTGGATTTCGTTGAAAACCAAGCGTTGCCGGGAACGGGGGTGGCGGCGGAAGTCTTCTGGTCCGGCCTGAGTGCGTTGGCACATGACCTTGGCCCGCGCAATCGCGCCCTTCTCGAAAAACGCGAGGCGCTTCAACAAAAGCTCGACACCTGGCACCTTGCGCATAGGGGACAGAACCATGATGAGGCCGCGTATCGCTCATATTTGGAAGAGATCGGCTATTTGGTGGCTGAAGGCGGGGACTTTGCGATTGAAACCGCCAATGTCGATCCCGAGATAGCCGCCATTCCGGGGCCGCAACTCGTGGTACCGATCACCAATGCGCGTTTTGCCCTCAACGCGGCCAACGCGCGATGGGGATCACTTTATGACGCACTTTACGGTACGGACGCGCTTGGCGATGCGCCGACTGGGGGTGGGTATGATCCCACGCGTGGTGCGCGGGTGATCGCATGGGGGCGTGATTTCCTCGACAAGGCCGTTCCGCTGGCCAAAGGGTCCTGGGCAGATGTCACATCTCTGAGTGTAGAGCGGGGCCAACTTGCACCCGCGCTTGAGGAGACGGAATGTTTCGCTGGATACGTGGGGAACCCCGAAACCCCCGCACGTATTCTGCTCAAGCACCATGGCCTGCACATTGTTCTCGAAATCGACGGGTCAGGGAATATCGGTGCCAGCGATGCCGCTGGTATCAATGACATCGTTTTGGAAAGCGCACTCACGGCGATCATGGACTGCGAAGATTCCGTGGCTTGCGTAGACGCCGAGGACAAGGTGCTGGCCTATTCCAACTGGCTGGGTTTGATGAAGGGCGATCTGAAAGAGCAGGTTGAGAAAGGCGGTAAAGTCTTTGACAGGGTGCTGGCCGACGACGTGTCCTATCAATTGCCGAGTGGTGACGAGGCGACGCTAAAAGGGCGCTCGCTCATGCTGGTGCGCAATGTCGGCCACCTGATGACGAACCCGGCGGTGCTTGACAGGGATGGCAACGAGATCGGGGAAGGGTTGATGGACGCCCTAGTGACAGTGCTGATCGCGATGCATGACCTGCAGCGCGACGGCGGCAATTCTGTTACCGGGTCGGTCTATGTCGTGAAACCCAAGATGCACGGGCCGGAAGAGGTGGCCTTTGCGGTCGAAATCTTTGACCGTGTCGAGGATATTCTCTGTCTTCCGCGAAACACCGTCAAAATGGGTATCATGGATGAGGAACGCCGCACCAGCGTCAACCTGAAGGAGTGTATTCGGGCGGCAAAGGAACGGGTGGCCTTTATCAACACGGGTTTCCTGGATCGCACGGGCGACGAGATCCACACGTCAATGGAGGCTGGCCCATTCCTGTGCAAGGGCGACATGAAGACGACGCCGTGGATACTGTCTTACGAGGATCGTAACGTGGATATCGGCCTGGCCTGCGGCCTGCAGGGCAAGGCGCAGATCGGCAAGGGCATGTGGGCAATGCCGGACAAGATGGCGGCGATGCTGGAACAGAAGATCGGCCATCCCAAATCCGGCGCCAACACCGCATGGGTGCCGTCCCCTACCGCCGCAACGCTTCATGCAACGCATTATCATTCGGTCGATGTTCTGTCCCGCCAGAACGAGATCAAGGCAGGCGGTGCGCGCGGCACCCTTGACGATCTGCTCACGATCCCTGTGCTCGCTGGGGAAAACCTGAGCGACGAGGCGATCACCCGGGAAATCGAGAACAACGCACAGGGCATCTTGGGATACGTGGTGCGCTGGATCGATCAGGGTGTAGGTTGCTCCAAGGTGCCGGATATCCATGACGTTGGACTGATGGAAGACCGCGCAACGTGCAGGATTTCTAGCCAAGCACTGGCCAACTGGCTGCATCATGGCGTGGTAAGTGAGGCGCAGGTTATGCAAGCCATGCAAAAAATGGCCGCCGTGGTGGATCGTCAGAACACGGGCGACCCGCTTTATCGCCCCATGGCCCCGGATTTTGACGGAGTGGCGTTTCAGGCCGCTTGTGACCTTGTATTCAAGGGAAGAATGCAGCCATCAGGCTATACCGAACCAGTCTTGCATGCACGGCGTCTTGAATTGAAGGCGTCTTTGCACGGATAAGGGAAAGCGAGGGGGCAGACGGCCCCCTCGCGCTCCCCCGTGGGTATTTTTGAAAAAGAAAGAGGTAACGGATGGCGATTTCCTTGAGAAAAGCGCGCACGATCATTCGCAAGGCACTCGAAAAAGGGCGGGAGCTGGATTTGAAGCCGCTCTCCGTTGTGGTTCTCGACGCTGGTGGACACGTTCAAGCGTTTGAGCGTGAAGACGGGGCTTCGCCAGGCCGCTTTCAGATTGCCCACGGCAAAGCCCATGGCGCCGTCATGTTCGGGGCGCCAAGTTCGGTGATCGGCGAGATCGCAAAAGAGCGTCCTCATTTTGGCGCGGCCCTGAGCGGCGTCTATGGCGGTCAGATCGTTCCGGTCCCGGGTGGTGTGCTGATCAAGGACAAAAAGGGTGCCATCATAGGGGCTGTGGGCGTAACAGGCGATACGTCAGAAAACGACGCTGCGGCGGCGCTTGCCGGGATCGAAGCGGCCGGGTTGGTTGGGGTTGTCTGAAATTGGGCTTTAGCTTGGCGTAGGGCGGGCCTATGCTGGGATGGAAGGAAACCCAGCGAGAGACTTTGAATGACGCGCCCCGTCGTCGGTATCATCGGAAACCAGTACCTGATCAATGACCAATACCCGGCACATGCCGGAGGCACGATGAACTCCGAGGCCGTCTCGGGAGTGAGCGGGTGTATGCCGTTGCTGATCCCGGCGGACCCTCGGTTTGTCTCGGTGGCGGAACTCATCGAAAGGTGTGACGGATTTCTTCTGACCGGCGGGCGTCCCAACGTACACCCCGAGGAATATGGCGAAGCTGCCACCGAAGCGCATGGCGCTTTTGACCGGGCGCGCGATGCGATCACGCTGCCGTTGGTGCGTGCCTGCGTCGAAAGCGGTCAGCCGTTTCTCGGTATCTGTCGAGGGTTCCAGGAGGTCAACGTGGCAATGGGCGGATCGCTTTATCCGGAGATCCGCGACCTGCCGGGACGGGATAACCACCGCATGCCGCCTGATGGGACGCTCGAAGAAAAGTTCGCGCTCCGCCACCGTGTCGAATTCAGTGAAAATGGGGTTTTTCACCGGCTGATGGGCGCGCGTACGGTGATGACCAATACGTTGCATGGGCAGGGGATCAAGCGTGCGGGCGCGCGGGTGGTCGTCGATGGTCACGCGCCGGACGGAACGCCAGAGGCGACCTACATTGATGGCGCGCCGGGTTTCACGCTGTCCGTGCAATGGCATCCCGAATGGGATGCGGCCAACGATCCGGTTTCGCGTCCCCTGTTCGAAGCGTTTGGGGAGGCTGTGCGGGCATGGGCCGACGGACGGCGGGCCGTTCCCGTTCTCAGATCAGCGTAAGTTCAGGCGCGCGCCGGGGCGTGGCCCGGCGGCGAGGCAAACGCGGCGCCACGCCGCCGTTTGAGGCCAACAGGGCATCTGCTTCGTGTTTTTTGAGGCAACGGCGTACAGTTGGGCCGTAGGCATCGAGGTTTTGGCGCAGATGCGGGAAGGTCTCGAACATGCTTTCCCGCTCGTCTTCGCCAAGCCCCGCGACACCGGTGTCCGCGGCGTGGAAGCTTTCGGTTTCGACCCCTTCGGCATAGATGATCTGGTGGCGATCCAGCATCACGTGAACATAAGTGACATGGCTGCGCGGCAGGCGGAAGGCGCGTTCCCCGTCGTCCATATGCGTGGCTGACACCAGAACCTCAGCTTCTCCGAACAACATCTCGGCCCGCCATCCGCTAATCAGGAACCGGTGTTGAGGCGAGACCAGCAGGGTGCGCTTTGCATCGGGAAGCATGGCCGACGTGACTGCGACGGGGGCGAATTTTCCGTCCGCAGGCACGGTCCGGTTTCCGATCCAGCGAATGGGTTGCAACCCTTCATCCTTGGTCATCACTAGATCGCCCGCGCGCAGAGTCTCGACATTGCGTTCGCCGTGTTCTGTGAGAATGCGCGTGCCCGGAGTAAAGCAGATGATGTTTTCAATTTCGAAAAAGCGAACGAGCGTGCCGTCCAGCAATTCGACCGTGCCGCTCAGCCCGCCAGCGCTGTCGTCGGGATTGGTGATCACAAGCGTCGAGCGATCCGCCAAGCCGTTGAGGTTGAGCGTGTCACCGTTGATCTCGCCGCCTTCGCCACCAACGATAACGATTTCGCCGGTGTCCCCGGTATCGGTGATGATGAAAGTATCGTCGCCTTGACCACCGTCTGCCTGATCACCCTGGCCTACGTAAAGGGTGTCGTTGTCATTGCCGCCCAGCAACGTATCGGCACCCGTTCCTCCGAAGAGGATATCTTCTCCCGATCCACCGCGCAGCAGGTCGTTGTCAGCGCCGCCGTCCAGCGTGTCGTTCCCAGCGGCGCCCACGAGCGTGTCATTCCCACCGTTTCCATAGATCAGGTCGTTGCCCGTTCCGCCGATGAGCCGGTCGTCGCCTTCGCCACCGATGATCGTATCATCGCCACCACCGGCAACGATCACATCGTCGCCCTCGCCACCGTCGAGGCTGTCGTTGCCACCGGTGGTGGACATGGTCTGAAACTCGAGGTTGGACACCCAGATCCCCTGGGTCCCACCGAGCCCGTTGGCATAGATGATTTCTACCTGCGAGACCGGGCCCGCGATTTCGATCAGGGCCGAGCCGCTGGCGTCGGAGGCGGATTCTCCTGCGGTTCCTGCGGTAATGGTGTTGCCCGAGACAGTGTCGTTGGCGCCGGGTGTGATGACGACCTCGACCGCGTTGCCATCAGCGTCGTAGGCATTGATCGTGACCATGTCCTGGTGGTTGCCGGAACCCCAGTCGATATCCGAGATGCGGAAGGCAACGTTGAGGACTTCGTCCTCGACGGTCGCTCCGGCCGCCGCGGCGAAGTCGAAGGTGGTTGTGGAGGTGCTCCCGTCGCCATTGCCAAACAGCAGAAGCGAGGAATTCGGGTCGAAATCCTCATCCGCGCCGCGATAGATCGTGTCCGTGGTTTCAAGGTTGGCCGTGGCCGCGTTGTTGCCGTCATCCGAGAAGGAGAGGGTGACGTCGATGTCGCCGGTGTTTTGGGTGAACCCGGAAAAAACATCAGTTCCATCAGCGCCTTGCGCGGACCAGTCGAGGGTTTCTGAACCCAGCCCGTCGCCATATATCACGTCGTTTCCGGCACCGGCTTCGACGGTGTCATTGTCCGCGCCTGCGTCGATGGTGTCGTCGCCAAGGCCGGACTGTATCGAGTCGTTTCCGGTTCCGGCCTGAACGGAGTCGTTCAAGCCGGAGGGGCCCGTGCCGGTACCGCCATCAACAGAGTCGCCGTTGGCGTCGGTGAAGCTGACGTCGATTACGTCGTCGCCACCGGTGCCTTCGACAAGGCCGTCATATGTTGCATAGCTTGGGGCGCTGTTGACTGTCGCGGCGTCGAGGTGTGCCACGGGACCGTATGACGGGACAAAATAGACGTTTCCGTCCGTGGCGAGATAGTAGTCCCCCGGTTCAACCTCGTTGATATAGGTTGAGTTTCCCCAACTGCCAGACCACTCCCAAGTGCCTGATCCCAAATAGGAATCCGTGTCGAATCTAACCCTGGGATCAACGATGGAATCGCTGATATCCAGGGAGTAATCGCCCAATTGCACCAAGTAGCCTAACGGCATTTTCTGCTCCTGCTCGGCCCGGATTCTTCGCCCGGGGGCTGCACGTGGAAACAATCGCAGGTGGTTGGGGCTGTAATTTGAGCGAAATGAGTTGTTTTTGAAGCAATTGATCCGTGAGCGGAAACAAAAGGAAGTGTCGGAATTCCTTTTAAGTTGCTGAATTGGTTTGGATAAACTGTGGGCGGAGGCGCGTAGTGCCGGGGGGCGCCCCGGTTTTGCCACAATGCGCCGTCCCGAGGACTTGTCCGTTTTGCGCGGCGATCACGCGGATTGGAGCGGGTATGCAGTGCGCGTCGCTACCGCCTTGTGCGGGGCGGAAACCGGGGTCGGTTTCACGTCGGTATTACGTCGGTATTGCGTCGGTACTGCAGCGCAGAAACCGGGTTTGAACGCGCTTTTCCCCTGCGCAGACTGTCTGCGCAGGGAATGCTCGTGAAAAAAGGGCGGAAATTTTCAGATGTCGCCGCCAGCGATTTTGATGGTCTGTCCGTTCACACTTCCCGAGCCGGGACCGCAGAGCCAACGGGCGGCCTTGGAGATCTCTTCCGGGGCAATCAGGCGCTTGTGGCGGTTTGCGGATACCATGATCTTGAGCGCCTGTTCTTCGGACACCCCGGCCCGATCCTTGATGGACTCCACGTTGCGGGTGATGATGTCGGTTTCGACATATCCGGGGCAGATCGCGTTGAAGGTGAAGGGAGTGCCAAGGTAATCTTCGGACAGGGCGCGCATCATGCCGATCACGCCATGCTTGGTCGCGGAATAGGCCATGCCGCCCTTGAGGCCTCGGACGCCTGCGATGGATGAAATGATGATCACGCGGCCCCAGTCGGTCTGGAACATAGAGTTGAAGGATTCCCGGATGGTCAGGAACGCCCCGGTCAGGTTGGTGGCGATCATGTTGTTCCAGAAATCCATGTCGGTGTTATGCAGCGCCCGGCCTTCGGCGACGCCCGCATTCGCAATACAGATCTGGATCGGCCCGCGGGCGGCCACGGCATCCGCCACACCCTGAACGATGGAGTCTTCATCGCGCACATCCATGACCAGCGGATGCAGGCCGGGGGTTTCGGCAGCGACTTTCTCAAGGACCTCGGCCCGGCGTCCGGTGATGGTCACTTCTGCGCCGTCCTCGACCAGCGACCGCGCAATGGCGAGGCCGATGCCGGTGCCACCCCCGGTGACAAGCGCGTGTTTGCCTTTCAGATGCATGTCTCTCTCCCTGTCTGTTGCGGTCAAGATTAGGCCCCGTGCGGAGGTAGACAAGGCGCGAAGTGGAAAACGCCGTAGCGTCGTAAATAGTATTCACAAATGCGAATTTGTTGCTTACAACCCATGGCAAGTCATTGCCGGAGGAGATTTCATGACCCGTTTCACCAGCTTTTGCGCCGTCGCCGCGTTGGGCACTTTGGCCAGTGCTGCCGCAGCGAGCGAAGACATTGCCGACCAGTATCCACAGTCCGAGCTGTATTCGAAACCCGTGGAAGTGATTCCGCACGTGTTCTCGGCGATCGGGGCCACAGCCCCGCCGACTTATGAAAACTCCGGCCACAACAACAACCTGTCCTTTATCGTGACCGATGAGGGGGTCGTTGTGATCAATGGCGGCGCATCGGCGCGGCTTGCTGCAGCGCTGCATGAAGAGATCAAGACCGTGACCGATCAGCCCGTGGTTCTGGTGATCAACGAGAACGGGCAGGGGCATGCCATGCTGGGCAACAGCTATTGGGTGGATCAGGGAGTGGATATCCTTGCTCATGTGGATGCGATCGAGGCCTTCGGCGAAGACGCGGATTTCATCTATCAGGGGATGCAGCGGTACAACCGCGACAAGGCCGAAGGCACCCGCATCGTGACGCCGAACCTGTCGTTCGAGGATGAATACAAGCTGAGCCTTGGCGGGGTGGAGATCGAGGTGATGCATATGGGCCCGGCGCATGATCCGGGTGATACGCAGGTCTGGCTGCCGCAATGGGGCATGCTGATCGCCGGGGACATCGCCTTTCACGAGCGGATGTTGCCGATTTTTGAAGGCATCTGCACAAGCTGCTGGATCGAGACATGGGACGAGAAGATGGAGCCATTGGCCCCGACCTACGTGATCCCGGGCCATGGCCATCCGACCAACCTTGCCCAAGTGCGCCGCTATACGCGCGACTATCTTGTCGATCTGCGCGAAACGATCGGCGCGCATATCGAAGAAGGGGGCGACCTGGCCGGAGCCTATTACGTGGATCAGGAGCGCTGGCGCAATCTCGATACGTTCGAGGAGCTTGCCACCAAGAACGCGGGACGCGTGTTCGAGGAAATGGAGTGGGAATAGCACATTCCTGACGATTTTTGTTGTGCGGCGTGATGACAGCTTGCCATTGCGGCAATTGGTCGTCATAGCGGTCGCATGTTCTTGATTGTCGAAGTGTCGAAAATATGGGCGGTTCCTGTGAACCGCACCATTGGCACGGACAAAATGGAATACATCTGCATACAGGGTGGAGCATGACATGAAGCGCTGGTTGGACATTCCGCCGGTCTGGCTTGCCTTGTTCCTGACCCTGGCCTGGTGGCAGGCCAAAGCACTTTCGCTTGGGCTGAGCCTAGGAGGACGCTGGGCAGAATTTGTCGGTGGTATCCTGGTGGGCGGCGGTGTGATCCTGATCGCGCTGGCGGCCAGCGAGATGCGGCGGCAGAAAACCACCATCATTCCACACAGGGACGCAGACCGGTTGGTGCAAAGCGGGATTTTCTCGCGGACGCGCAATCCGATCTATGTGGGGGATGCGCTGATCCTGATGGGGCTGATCCTGTACTGGGATGCGGTTCTGTCACTGGTTCTGGTGCCGGTCTTTGTCTGGGTGATCGAACGGCGGTTCATCATTCCCGAAGAAAACCGACTGCGGCGCAAATTCCGTGCGGACTTTGCACGCTACTGCCAGAAAGTGCGGCGGTGGGTATGACGTTACGGCGTAAGAATACGGGGTATGGTCCACTTTGCTTGTGCAGCAAAAATGGGCACGTTAAAACATTATGCAAGTGCAGCATTCGCTGCGCGCAACAATCTTGCTCTTTCACCGAAGGGGGAATTGAAACGTGAAGATCGGAACACCAAAGGAGGTGTTTGCAGGCGAAAACCGGGTGGCGATGACGCCCGACTCTGCAATTCAGCTCCAGAAACTGGGATATGAATGCGCCATCGAAAGCGGCGCGGGGGCCAATGCGGGTTTTTCCGACGCGGCATATGAAGAAGCGGGCGTCGAGATTATCAAGACTGCTGCCGCGCTCTGGAAGGCGAGCGACATCGTTGCCAAGGTGCGCCAGCCCAATGAAACGGAGCTCAAGCGTCTGACCAAGGGCAAGACGCTGATTTCATTCTTCAATCCTGCGGGCAATGAAGAGGGAATGGAAGCGGCCAAGGCCAAGGGCGCGAACGTGATCGCCATGGAAATGGTGCCGCGTATTTCCCGTGCGCAGAAGATGGACGCGCTGTCGTCGATGGCCAATATCGCGGGCTATCGCGCCGTGATCGAGGCAGGCAACAACTTTGGCCGGTTCTTCACCGGGCAGATCACGGCTGCGGGCAAGGTTCCCCCGGCCAAGGTGCTGGTTGTCGGTGCCGGTGTGGCCGGTCTGGCCGCGATCGGGACGTCGACCTCGCTTGGTGCGATCACTTATGCGTTCGACGTGCGCCCCGAAGTGGCGGAACAGGTCGAATCGATGGGCGCCGAATTCGTCTATCTCGACTTCGAGGAAGAGCAGCAGGATGGCGCGGCCACCGGCGGCTATGCCTCGGTGCAGTCCGAAGAGTTCCGCAACGCGCAGCTGGCCAAGTTCCGTGAACTGGCGCCGGAAGTAGACATCGTGATCACCACCGCGTTGATCCCGAACCGCGAAGCGCCGGAGCTGTGGACCAAGGACATGGTCGACGCGATGAAGCCGGGTTCGGTGATCGTTGACCTTGCCGCCGAAAAGGGCGGCAACTGCAAGCTGACCGTGGCCGACGAGAAGATCGTGACCGAGAATGGCGTGACCATCATCGGGTACACCGACTTCCCGAGCCGGATGGCGGCGCAGTCGTCGAGCCTTTATGCCACCAACATCCGTCACATGATGGCCGACCTGACCCCCGAGAAGGACGGTCAGATCAACCATGACATGGAAGACGACGTGATCCGTGGCGCGACCGTGACCTTCGAAGGTGACATCACCTTCCCGCCGCCGCCGCCGAAAGTGCAGGCAATCGCGGCGCAGAAGAAGCCCGAGGTCAAGGAACTGACCCCGGAAGAGAAACGGGCCGCCGAAGTGGCCGCGTTCAAGGCGCAGACCAAGCAGCAGGTGACCCTGCTGGCCGTGGGCGGCGCGCTTCTGCTGGGTGTGGGCCTCGTGGCCCCGGCAAGCTTCATGCAGCACTTCATCGTGTTCGTGCTCGCCGTCTTCGTCGGCTTCCAGGTGATCTGGAACGTGTCGCACAGCCTGCACACACCGCTGATGGCCGTGACCAACGCCATTTCGTCGATCATCATCCTGGGCGCCCTCATGCAGATCGGGTCCGGGTCTTTCCTGGTGATCCTGCTCGCCGCGCTTTCGGTCTTCATGGCCGGGATCAACATCTTCGGCGGCTTCCTCGTGACACGGCGCATGCTCGCCATGTTCCAGAAATCTTAAGGAGGTCGGGATCATGGAATTCGGATTTACGACCGCAGCCTACGTTGTAGCAGCTGTTCTTTTCATCCTCTCGCTGGGCGGTCTTTCGGGGCAGGAAAGCGCGAAACGCGCCGTGTGGTACGGTATTGTCGGCATGGCGCTGGCGGTGTTTGCCACGCTCATCGGCCCCGGTGCGGGCCTGTGGTGGCTGTCGATCATCCTGATCGCCTGTGGCGGTGTCATCGGCTACATGCTGGCCAGCAAGGTCGAGATGACCCAGATGCCGGAACTGGTGGCAGGGATGCACGCCCTCGTGGGTCTGGCCGCCGTGTTCGTGGGCTATATCGCCCATTTCGAACTGGGCAATGTCATGGCCATGGACGACGCGGCCAAGAAAACCCTTGAGGGCTTTGCTGCGTTGCTGGCCAAGAAGGATGGCGTGGAAATCAACATCCTGCGTGTTGAAGCCAGCCTTGGGATCTGGATCGGTGCCGTGACCTTTACCGGGTCGGTGATTGCCTATGGCAAGCTTTCGGGCAAGGTCACCTCGAACGCGGTCAAGCTGCCCGGTGGGCATGCTCTGAACGCGGGTGCCGCGCTGATCTCGCTGGTCTGCCTGATCTGGTACCTGAACTCGGGCGGCTTCTTCCCGCTCTTGATCCTGACCATTGCTGCGCTGTTCATCGGGTACCACCTGATCATGGGCATCGGTGGGGCTGACATGCCGGTGGTTGTGTCGATGCTGAACTCGTATTCGGGTTGGGCCGCGGCCGCGATCGGCTTTAGCTTGGGCAACGACCTCCTGATTGTGGTTGGTGCGCTGGTGGGTTCGTCGGGTGCGATCCTGTCCTACATCATGTGTAAGGCGATGAACCGGTCCTTCGTATCGGTGATCCTGGGTGGTTTCGGCGGTGCAGCCGGGCCGCAGATGGAAGTCGAGGGTGAACAGATCGCCATCGAGGCCGACGGTGTGGCCGCCGCGCTGGAAGAAGCCGACAGCGTCATCATCATTCCGGGCTATGGCATGGCCGTGGCACAGGCACAGCAGAACGTCGCGGAACTGACCCGTCGCCTGCGCGCCAAGGGCAAGACCGTGCGTTTCGCAATCCACCCGGTTGCGGGTCGTCTGCCGGGGCACATGAACGTGCTTCTGGCCGAAGCCAAGGTGCCGTATGACATCGTTCTGGAAATGGACGAGATCAACGAGGACTTCCCGGAAACCGACGTTTCCATCGTGATCGGGTCGAACGACATCGTGAACCCCGCCGCGCAGGAAGACCCCAACAGCCCGATCGCCGGGATGCCGGTTCTGGAATGCTGGAAATCGAAGCAGGTCTTCGTGTCCAAGCGTGGTCAGGGCACCGGCTATTCGGGTATCGAGAACCCGCTGTTCTTCAAGGAGAACACGCGCATGTTCTATGGTGACGCGAAGGCCAGCCTCGACAAGCTGCTGACGATGATCGACTGATCGCTGAGGCATAGAGCAAGACTTTGGGAAGGCGCTCCGATTTTTTGGGGCGCCTTTCTTGTTTGCTGCGTGGTGTGGGGGCGTTGCCCCCGCCGCAGCAATGCTGCGACTCCCCCAGGATATTTCTGGCAAAAGGAAGAAGGAGGGCCGGTTGCAGGTGGGGCGATGTGGCTGCCGCGACGTCGGTTTTGACAGGGGCGCGCGCGGGTGATGGTTTGTGTTCAGCGAAACAGGGAGGACGGGTATGGATATTCTGGAGTTTGGGCGCGAGATCCTGAAATCGCAGCCGTTCAGCCAGTTGTTGGGGGCGGAGTTGATCGCGTTTGAGCCGGGGCGGGCGGAGTTGCGCGTGGCGTTGGCGGACACCCTGAAACAGCAGCACGGGTTCGCGCATGGTGGTGTGCTGGCCTATCTTGCGGACAATGCCATGACCTATGCCGGGGGATCGGTTCTGGGCAATGTGCTGACGCAGGAAATCAAGGTGAACTACGTGCGCCCGGCGATGGGGGAGGCGTTGGTGGCGCGGGCCGAAGTGCTGTCCCATGGCAAGCGGCAGGCGGTGTGCCGCTGCGATGTCTATGCCGTGACGGAAGAGGGCGAAAAGCTGTGTGCGGCGGCGCAGGGGACGATTTTGGCCGTTGAATGAAGGGGTTGCACTGGCTTGGTATGCAATGGTATTCCTGTAACCCTTTGAAATAAAAGATTTCTTTACTTGTCGGGCGAAATGTCTATGGTGCGGGCAGTTTTGGAGACCCGCGATGCCCCCGATTGAAGATCATCCTTTGCGCTATCAGCTGGCCAATGAGCTGCACGCGCGCCCGTTCCCGTCGCTGGAAGTGCCTTCAACGGCCGTGTTCCTGGCGATCAAGGCGGTGGAGAATGCCGTGTCGCGGGATCGCTCCGGGGATCTTGCGCATTTGCTGGAACTGCTGGACCGGCATGGCGCGGCGCATCCGCGCCCCGGCGCCACGCATTATTCCGGGGAGATCGGGCGGCATTATCTCAAGTGGGAGCAGCACGCCGAGTTTGTCACCTACACGGTGTTCACGAACGGCCTGTCGGTGCGGCCGTTTGATCCGGCCGAGTTTGAAGTGTTTCCCGAGGATTGGCTGGCGCGGGCGCCGGGGGGACGGATTACCTCGGCGTTGATCCGGGTGGAGAAGCGCCCGGAGCCGGAGGTTCTGCGGGAGAGCCTGAAGTCGTGGTTCGTGCCCGAGAGTCTTGCTGTCTCGGAAGTGCTGGATGGTGATGTGGTGGTGGCAACCGATTTCCGCATCAATCCGGCGGGGCATATGCGTATGGCCGCCCTGGTGTCTCCGGGCACGGGCGCGCGCCGGGTCGGGCGGGTTGTGCAGCGATTGTGCGAAATCGAGACCTACAAGGCGATGTCGATGCTCGGCTATGAGCGGGTGCGCCAGATGGGCGGGCAGATAGCCGAGATCGAGGGCCGGCTGAGCCGGATGATGTCGGAGATCGCCGGGGGGGATACCCCCGCCGAAGAGGTGCTGGACGAATTGCTGCAGACCTCGGCAGAGGCAGAGAACATGTTGGCCAAGAATGCGTTCCGCTTTGGGGCGACAGAGGCCTACGAGGCGATCGTGAACCAGCGGATCGAGGTGTTGCGCGAAGTGCGGTTCGAGGGGCGGCAGACCTTTGGCGAGTTCATGATGCGTCGCTATGATCCGGCGATGCGCACGGTGGCCTCGACCAAGGGGCGGCTTGAGGCCCTGGCGGAGCGGGCGATGCGGGCGGGCGAGTTGCTGCGCACCAAGGTGGACGTGGCCCGTTCGGCCCAGAACCAGGCTTTGCTGGAAAGCATGGACCGGCGCGCGGATCTGCAGTTGCGCCTGCAGGAAACCGTCGAGGGCCTGTCGGTGGTGGCAATCAGCTACTACGCGGTGTCGTTGGCGGCATACCTGCTGTATCCGCTGGCCGGGATGCTTGGGATCAGCAAGGGATTGCTGACCGCCGGGGTCACTCTGCCGGTTGTGTTTGCGGTGTGGCTGATGGTGCGCCGGATACGGTCGCACGTGCATTGAGCAGGCGGTGGGTGGCCAGTGCGCCTGTTGCCATGGCCAGCACGGCGAGCAGGGCGGCGATAGAAAGCGTGGGCAGGCCTGAGAGGCCGGCGCCGACGGTGCACCCGCCTGCAAGCACGCCACCGAGACCCATGAGCGCACCGCCAAGCAGGTAGCGGCCGGTCTGGGCGGGGCTGTCGAAGCTTTGCCATTTGAAGCTGCCAAAGAGGAGCGCGGCGGCGAAGCTGCCGAGGAGAACACCGCCGATCAGGCCGGTGCCGAAGCTGGCGGAGATCGCCGTGGAGGCAATGGTAAAGAACAACGTGTCGGCGGCGGGGGCGGTGAAGGAGAGGCTCTCCATCGCGATGGGGTCGAAATCGTCATAGAGCACGAGGCCGGTACCGACCCAGCCCAGTGGGACCAGCGCGCCAATCAGCGCGGCGAGGGCAAGGGGTTTCCGGCCATTGCCGCTGCGCAGGGCGAAGGTCAGGGCAGCGACGGCGATGAGCGCGGTCCAGAGCAGGGCGTTGCCGGGCAGGGCGGTGTTTTCAAGGGGAAGGGTAAACGCGCCAAGTGAGGTGCGCAGCGGGGCCAGTACGCCCTTGAGCGTGGCATGGGCGGTGAGGGCAAAGACCAGCATCACCAGAAGCGCGCGCAGGTTGCCGGTGCCCGACAGCACGGTGAGGCGCGAGGCACAGCCACGGGCCAGCACCATGCCGATGCCAAAGAGCAGGCCGCCGACGAGGATGGCGAGTATTGGCAGATCGCTGTTCATGAGGCGGTGATCGGCGAAGGTGATCCAGTCAAGCGCGACAGCGGCTTGGGTGCCCAGAAGAGCGATGGCCAGTGCGGTCAGCCAGACGCCAAGCGCGGCGCGGCGGTCTTCGCCCACAAGCGCGCGGCGAAAGCAGAAGGCCGAGCGTTCGGCAAAAGCGCCAAATGCGATGCCAAGAGCGAGGGCAAAAAGAACAACCACCTGTGGGGCGGTCCAGTTTTCGAAACCAAGGGACTCGAACATGAGAAACTCTCCGCGCGTATGAGAATTTTTTCCCAATTGGCGGGAAAAATGCACGGTTTCAAGCATGTGATCATGTGAATATGATGTCGGAGGTAGAATAATGTTCCGCTGCCCTGCTGCGGGCGGGAAAAAATTCACGTATATGAAAAAGGCCGGATCGTTTGATCCGGCCTTTTCACGATTTGATGTGGGTTTGTCCTTATTCAGCGTCCCCGGATGCGCGGGTCGAGCGCGTCGCGCAGGCCGTCGCCAAGGTAGTTCACGCTGAGCACGGTCAGCGAAATCGCCAGACCGGGCCAGAACACCCGCTCAGGGTAGTCCTGCAGGTATTGTGTCGCGTCGTTCAGCAGGCGCCCCCATGTGGGGAAGTCCGGCGGGAAGCCGAGGCCAAGGAAGGACAGCGCCGATTCCGTGATGATCGCGTTTGCAATGCCAAGCGTGGCCGACACCATGATCGGCGAGAGCACGTTGGGCAGGATGTGGCGCTTGATCATGTTGGTGTTGGAGGTGCCGATGGAGCGGGCGGCGAGGATGAACTCGCGCTCCTTGAGGGCCAGCACATCGCCGCGCACGATCCGTGCGGTGGGCATCCAGCTTGTCACACCAATGGCGACCACGATCAGGATGAAGATGCCGCGTTCCGGGCCAACGGCGCCCGAGAGCGGTTCGCGGAAGAGCAGCATCATCACCAGCAGCAGCGGCAGGATCGGCAGGGCAAGGAACAGGTCCGTGATGCGCATCAGCGGCCCGTCGAGCCGTTTGAAGAACCCGGCAGTGATCCCCACAAGGCTGCCCAGTCCGAGGGCCAGCAGCATGGCGGTGAGGCCGACGGCGATCGAGGTTTGGCCCCCGGCCATCATCCGGGCGAGCGTGTCGCGGCCCAGCTGGTCGGTGCCAAAGGGATGCGCCCAGCTTGGGCCCTGGTTGCGGGCGCGGATGTCGATGAACTGGGCGTCATAGGGCCAGACCAGTGGGCCAAGGAAGACGCCGACGACGATCACGATAAAGATGATCCCGCCTAGAAGCGCGCCCTTGTGATGCTTGAACTGGTCCCAGACGTCGACCCATTGGCTGCGTTCCGGCTTGGTCGGTTCCATGTTGCTCATGTCAGTCATAGCGGATCCTCGGGTCAAGAATGCCATAAAGCACGTCTGCAATCAGGTTGAAGAAGACGATGAGGAAGGCAAACATGAAGGTCAGGGTCTGTACCGTAGGCAGGTCGTTGGCCTGGATGGCGCCGATCAGCTGGGCGCCGATGCCGTTCACGGAAAACACCTGTTCGGTGATGATGGCGCCGCCGAAGATAGCCGGAAGGCCAAGCGCGATCACGGTGACAACCGGGATCATCGAATTCCTGAGCACGTGTACCAGCACCACGACTCGTTCCGACAGGCCCTTTGCACGGGCGGTGCGGACGTAATCCTGGTTCAGGTTGTCCAGCATCGAGGCGCGCATGTAGCGGCTGATCTGGGCGGTGGTCTGCAGGGCAAGCACCATCACCGGCATGATCATCTGGCGAAGCTGGTAGATGAAGCTGTCCCAGTCGTTGACCACATGGGTGGTGTCATAGATGAAGGGGAACCAGCCCAGTTGCACCGAGAAGATCACGATCACCAGCGGCCCGGTGAAGAAGGGCGGGATCGAATAGCCGATCATGGTGATGAATGTCCCGGCCTGATCGAACATCGAATACTGGCGATAGGCCGAGTAGATGCCGATGGGCAGGGCGATCAGAACGCCGACGACATAGGACATGCCGACAACCCAGAGCGTCTGGGGCAGGCGCTGAACCACCACGTCCATGACGGGCGCGCGGTGCTGCCAGCTGATGACCCGGAGTTTGCCCTCGGAGAAGGTGGTTCCGAAATAGTGGTCGATAAGAACCTGGGGTTCGATCCAGAAGAACTGAACCAGCCATTTCCAGAAGCGGATATAGCCGGGTTCGCCCAAACCAAGGGCGAGGCGCATCTTTTCCTTGACCTCGGGGGGCACGGTGAGCGGGACCTGTGCCATCGGGTCACCCGGAGCAAGCTCGAGCAAGAGGAAGATGACGAGGCTGATGAATAAAAGCGTCGGGATCGCAAGGATCAGACGGCGGATGGTGAAGGTCAGCATGTGCGGCGCCTTTATGCGTCAGTCTTATTGTTGATTTTCATGCCGGACAGCGACCTGCCTGCCGGGCACCGGATAGAAATGGGGCGGGCATGACGCCCGCCCCGTGTTGATTTATTTCACGCGATGCCAGTCGGCAGCGTTCCACAGTTCGGAGTCCCAGGTGTTGAGAACAACACCGCCCAGGCTGTTGGAATGCGCCGAGACGCGGCCACGGTCGACCAGTGGCACAACCACGTAGCTTTCCTTGGTCAGCATCTCGTTCATCTTCTTGGCCAGCGCATAGCGCTTTTCAAGATCCGAGGTGCGGCCCAGTTCGTCAATCAGCTTGTCGTACTCGGGGTCACAGAACCGGTTGATGTTTTCGCCGTTCCACTGGTTCGACGGCTGAGGCTCGTTGCCGCAACGGTACATCGACAGGTAGGCCTGCGGATCGGTGCCATCGAAGTTGTTGGCATACATTTCCACGTCGGCATAGAACTTCTGGAAGGTGTCGGGCGAACCGGGATCGCCACCGAAGAACACCGAGGCGTTCAGGTTGCGCAGTTCGGTTTCAACACCGATCTCGCTCCACCACTGCTTGATCAGGGCCTGGAAGTCCTGACGCACGGCGTTGGTCGAGGTCTGGTAGAGGATCGACAGGCGCACGCCATCCTTGGCGCGGACACCATCGGCACCCTTGACCCAGCCGGCTTCGTCCAGAAGCGCGTTGGCACCGGCGATGTCCTGGGTCAGACAGTCGGTGTTGTCAGAGGCGTAAACCGCCGGGCCGGGAACCAGGTTACAGGTCGGCCGACCGGCCTGACCGTAGCCGATTTCCACCAGCAGGTTGCGATCGATCGCCATGGACAGGGCCTTGCGCACGTTGATGTCCGACAGGAACGGGTGCGGTGCCTTGCGGGTCGAGCGGGTGTCCGCATCGAGATCCGGCGACGGGTCCGTCATGTTCATTTCCAGACGCTCGACCAGCGACCCGAAGGCTGCGATCGGCTTGCCTTTGCCGCCTTCTGCCATCTTGGCAAGAACATCGGGGGCCAGCTGGAGGTTCCACGCATAGTCGAATTCGCCGGTTTCCAGAACCGCACGACCGGCTGCGGTTGCATCGCCGCCGCCTTTGAAGGTCACGGTGGCAAAGGCCGGTTTTGCCGGGTCACGGTAGTTCGGGTTGGCCGACAGCGAGATCACGTCGTTGGTCTTGAACTCGTCCACGACAAACGGCCCGGTGCCGATGGGACCAAAATTGGCTTCGGTACACTCGGGTGCCTTGGCGCCCATGCAGTCCTTGAACTGAGCCATCTGGAGAATTGGCGACTGGCCACCCATGAAGGGGCCATAGGGGTTCGGCTTGGGTTCGGTGAAGTTCACCTTGACGGTCAGGTCGTCGATGATTTCGACATTGTCGACGCCGTCGAACTTGGCCAGCTGCGCACAGCCGCCTTCGGGGTGCATGCAGTATTCGGCGGTGAATTTCACGTCAGCCGAGGTCACTGCGGTGCCGTCGGACCAGAGCAGGCCCTCTTTTAGCTTCCAAGTGATCGACTTGAGATCCTCGGACACGCCGCCATTGGCGACGGTCGGAATTTCCTGGGCCAGGTAGGGCACGAGGTTGCCGTTGGGGTCATAGCGACCGAGCGGTTCGATCACCAGCGAGGCGGATTCGATATCCTTGGTGCCGCTCGACAGGAACGGGTTCAGGATCGACGGCGCTTGCCAGTAAATGATATTTACGTGGCCGTCCGAGCCGCGCTCTGCCATGGCCGCCGGGGCCATCACAAATGCGGCTGCAGCGCCGAGCATAAGTGTCTTTGCTTTCATCATACACTCCTTGTTGGGCACATTTCTGTGCTTGGTCGGGCACATTGGCTGCACCCGGTTTTTGATTGTCATAAAGAGAAGACCCGCCGGTCTGTGCCTGCGTTCTGGCAGCTTGTCGCCGTTTCCCCTCTCGACTGCGTGACATCACAGACCAGTCATCCGGAAATTGCAAGCGTTCCTTTTGGGGTGACGTGGCGCGATCTGATCAAATCGGAAGCACGGGTTTGACTTTCCGGCGGAGCTGTCTGTAGCGTCGGGATTTGGGGATACCAGAAAAACATACGCGGGGAGCGAAATCGTAATGCTGGACAATGCCATTGCCTCGATCGAGAACCTGAGGGTCGAATTCCAGACCAAGGACGGGCCGGTCGTCGGCGTCGAGGATGTTTCGTTCAAGGTGTTTCCGGGCGAAACCGTCTGTATTGTTGGTGAATCCGGATCGGGCAAATCGGTTTCAAGCCTCTCGTTGATGCGTCTTGTCGAGTTCGGCGGCGGTGAAATCGCAGGGGGGCGGCTGGTGTTTAACCGGCGCGACGCGGGCGCGGCGGACCTCGCCAAAACCGACCAGGATCTGATGCGCACGATTCGCGGAAACGAGATCGGAATGATCTTTCAGGAGCCGATGACCGCGCTCAACCCCGTGTTTACGGTGGGTCGCCAGCTGACCGAAGGGCTGCGGCTGCACAAGAAAATGTCCAAGGCGGATGCCGAGGCGCGCGCGCTGGAGTTGCTGCGTCAGGTCCGCATTCCCGAGCCCGAACGGCGTCTGCACCAGTATCCGCATGAATTGTCGGGCGGGATGCGTCAGCGGGTGGTGATCGCCATGGCGATGGCCTGTGAACCGCGTCTGTTGATCGCGGATGAACCCACCACGGCGCTGGACGTGACCATTCAGGCCGAAATTCTTGCCCTGATGGACCGCCTGAAGCGGGAAACCGGTACGGCGGTGATGTTCATCACCCATGACATGGCGGTGGTGGCGCAGATGGCGGACCGCGTGGTGGTCATGTTCCGGGGCAACAAGGTCGAAGAGGGCACGGTTCAGGAGATTTTCGAAAACCCGACCCATGATTACACCAAGGCGCTTTTGGCGGCTGTGCCCAAGCTGGGCGACATGTCGGGAACCGACCTGCCGCGCCCGATGAAGCTTTTTGGCGATACGACCCATTCGACAGATCCGATTCCCGGCACCGATGAGCCGATTCTCGAGGTGAAGAACCTTGTGACGCGCTTCCCGGTGCAGGGCGGGCTGCTGCGTCGCACGGTGGCCAAGGTGCACGCGGTCGAGGATGTTTCTTTCACCGTGAACAAGGGGCGCACGCTGTCTCTGGTGGGAGAGTCTGGATGCGGCAAGTCGACGGCGGGGCGGTCGATCCTGCGGCTTGTCGAGCCGGAATCGGGACATGTGCAGTTCGATGACAAGGATGTCATTGCGCTCAATTCCCGCGAACTGCACAAGGTCCGTCAGGACATGCAGATGATTTTCCAGGACCCCTTTGCCTCGCTCAATCCGCAGATGAAGCTGTCGGATCAAGTGGCCGAGCCGATGCGCAATTACGGCACCCATAAAGGGTCCGCGATGATGGATCGCGTGGCGATGTTGTTTGACCGGGTGGAGCTGCCGCGCAGTTTCATGAACCGCTATCCGCATGAACTTTCAGGCGGGCAGCGTCAGCGGATCGCGATTGCCCGCGCTCTTGCGTTGAACCCCAAGCTGATCGTTGCGGACGAGGCGGTGTCGGCGCTGGACGTATCGGTTCAGGCGCAGGTTCTGAACCTGATGATGGAGTTGCAGGCCGAGCTTGAAATCTCTTACCTGTTCATCAGTCACGACATGGCCGTGGTGGAGCGGGTGAGCCATGATGTTGGTGTGATGTACCTTGGGCGGATCGTCGAGATCGGTCCGCGCCGGGCGGTGTTTGAAAACCCGCAGCACCCCTATACGCAGGCGCTGATGAAGGCGGTTCCGATTGCCGATCCGAACCAGCGAAAATCGGAAAAAGACCTTAATTTCAAGCCGATCCCGTCGCCCATTCATCCGGTGGGATATGAGCCGGAGCCTTCGATCTATAAAGAGGTCGCACCGGGCCACAGGGTTCTGATCACGGACAGCGGCTACTGAGATGCACGCACCCCGAATGGGGTGCTTGCACCGTTAAGTAATTCCCGGCACTGTGACCGGGCTGAGTTCACATGATCGAAGAAAGAAGGCCTGTGATGACAGAGCGCCTGTCCCCCCGTGCGATTCTGGAGACGCTGGTGGCGTTCCCTACGGTATCCAAGGATACCAATCTGCCGTTGATCGACTGGGTCGAAGATTATCTGGGCAGTCACGGCATTGCCACGCATCGTCACCCGCATGAAACGGCTCCCGACAAGGCGGCGGTGTTTGCCCATGTGGGACCGGTTGTGGAGGGGGCGGTCGTGCTGTCGGGGCATACCGATGTGGTGCCGGTCGAAGGGCAACCCTGGAGCACGGACCCGTTCGAGGTGGTTGAAAAAGACGGCAAACTGTTTGGCCGGGGCACTTGCGACATGAAGGGGTTCGATGCGCTGGCCATCTGGGCGATGGTCGAGGCGCATTACGCGGGTGTCAGCCGGCCGTTGCAGTTGGCGCTGAGTTATGACGAGGAAATCGGCTGTACAGGCGCGCCGCCTTTGATCGAGAGTATGGGCAAGGTGCTGCCCAAGGGGAGCGCGGTGATCGTGGGTGAGCCGTCGATGATGGGCGCGGTCACAGGGCACAAGGGCGGTACGGGGTTTCACGTGCATGTGCGTGGCTTTGAGGTGCACAGCTCGATCATGCATACCGGGGTCAATGCGATCATGTACGGGGCCAAGCTGATCGAGTGGGCCAATGCGATGAACGTAGAAAACCGGGCCAAGGTGCCCGGACCTGTGGATGCGGTGTTCGAACCGCCCTGGACCACGGTGCATGTGGGCACGATCATGGGCGGCACGGCACATAACATCACGGCGCTGGATTGTCGGTTCGGATTGGATTTCCGCTTTGTGCCGGGGGAATCCTCGGAAGACTGGAAGGCGCGGGCGCGGGCAAAGGCGGCTGAGATCGAGGCCGAGATGCAGGCCGTGGCGCCAAGCGCATACATCGAGATGACCGAGTATTTCGGGGTGCCGGGTCTGGTGCCGGAAGACGCGGGTGAGGCCGAGGCGATCGTGCGCCGCCTGACCGGAGATAATGCGCCGCGCGTGGTGAGCTATGGCACGGAGGCAGGGCATTTCCAGAACGCGGGCTATTCGGCGGTGATCTGTGGTCCCGGTGACATCGCGCAGGCGCATCAGCCGGACGAATTCCTGAGCGTGGCCCAGTTTGAAGCCGGGCAGGGGTTCATGCGGAAATTGCTGGATATGCTGAAAGGCTGAGGCATGGGTGGGTTCCCGATTTCTCTGAACAGCCCTGTCGCGCACCGGGGGCCGATTCCGGCGGAAGCGGACGTGGTGATCATTGGCGGTGGTGTCATTGGGGTGAGTGCCGCCTATTTCCTCGCCAGGAAGGGGCTGCGCCCCGTCTTACTTGAAAAGGGGCGCATCGCGGGCGAGCAATCGGCGCGCAACTGGGGCTGGATTCGCCAACAGGGACGGGATCTGGCCGAGTTGCCGATCATGATCGAGGCCAACCGGCTTTGGAAAGAGATCGAGGCCGATCTGGACGAGGATATCGGCCTCAGGACCTGCGGGCTGACCTATTTTTCCAGCGGCGAGGCCGAGACCGCGCGGTATGAGGAGTGGCTTGAGGAAGCCGTGCCGATGGGGGTGGACAGCAAGCTGCTGTCTTCGCGAGAACTGGATGCGCTGATCCCCGGTATGACAGAAAGCTATCCGGCGGCGTTGCACACGCCGTCCGACATGAAGGCCGAGCCGTGGGTGGCGGTGCCCGCGCTGGCACGGGCAGCGGTGCGGCACGGCGCCGTGATCGTGGAAAACTGTGCGGCGCGGGTTCTGGAGCGCGTGGGCGGTCGGGTCAGCGGCGTGGTCACGGAACAGGGATTGATCCGCGCGCCCGAGGTGATCGTGGCGGGGGGCGCATGGTCGGCGCTGTTCCTGAAGAACGAAGGCATTTCCATGCCGCAATTGTCGGTGCGGGCCAGCGTCGCGGCAACCGTACCCTTGCCGGATGTGCATGACGGCGGCGCGGTGGGCGCACACCTTGCGTTCCGGCGGCGTCAGGACGGCGGGTACACGATCGCGGCGTCGGGGTTCCATGAGTTCTTCCTTGGTCAGGACGCATTCCGGCACGTGCGCAGCTATATCCCGCAACTGCGTCGGGCGCCGTTTGCCCGTACTTACAAGCTGGCCGCGCCCGACGAGGGCTATCCCGACGGTTGGGCGACAAAAAGGCGTTGGGGCGGTTCAGAAGAAACTCCGTTTGAGCGGATGCGCATTCTTGATCCCATGCCGAACACGGCCAAGATCGAAGAGATGCGCGCCGCATTGCAGGCGCTTCTGCCCGCGCTGGGCGAGGTGAAGCTCGCCGCGAGCTGGGCGGGGATGATCGATTCCATGCCTGACATCGTGCCGGTGGTGGACCGCGCGCCCGTGGAAGGGCTGAGCATCTGTACCGGCATGTGTGGGCACGGGTTCGGGATTGGGCCGGGCTTTGGCCGGGTGATGGCGGATATGGTGAGCGGGGGCGATGTGGGGCATGATCTCAACCGTTTCCGCCTGTCGCGGTTCAGTGACGGGTCACGTTTGGAATTGGGCCCGGATTTATGATGGGATTTGCGAAAAGCAAAGGGGAGAGACATGCCGACGAAGAATAGTTTTGCAGAAATGCACGAGGAAGTCACCGGGTGGCGCAGGCACCTGCATGAAACCCCGGAGCTGATGTATGACCTGCCCGAGACGGCCGCGTTTGTCGAAGCGCGTCTCAGGGAGATCGGTGTGGACGAGATCACGCCGGGGATCGGCCAGATCGGGGTCGTGGCTGTGATCAAGGGACGGCAGGACACCAAGGGGCGCGTGATCGGGCTGCGCGCGGATATGGATGCCTTGCCGATCCATGAGGCGACAGGGCTGGACTATGCGTCAAAGGTGGATGGCAAGATGCATGCCTGTGGTCATGACGGGCACACTGCGATCCTTTTGGGGGCGGCCAAGTACCTTGCGGAGACCCGGAACTTTGACGGCACCGCTGTGCTGATCTTCCAGCCGGCCGAAGAGGGCGGCGCCGGAGGCAAGGCGATGTGCGACGATGGGTTGATGGACCGATGGGGCATTCAGGAAGTCTATGGTCTGCACAATTCGCCGGGCCTGCCGGTTGGACAGTTTGCCATTCGTCCCGGTGCATTGCTGGCGTCTGCGGATGAGTTTGAGATCACGGTCACAGGGAAGGGCGGCCATGCAGCAGCCCCGCATGAGGCCGTGGATACAACGCTGGTGGCGGCGCAGATTGTCGTGTCTTTGCAATCCATTGTCGCGCGCACTGTCAACCCGATCCACCGGGTCGTGGTGACGGTGGGCACGTTCGAGACCGACAGTGTCGCATCGAACGTGATTGCCCATACGGTGCGGATGAAGGGTACGGTGCGCACGTTGGATGCGGAAAACCGGGCATTGGCGAAACAGCGTATCCGCGAGGTGGCCGAGGGAACAGCGGCAGCGTTTGGAGCAACCGTTGAGATGACCTGGGAGGATGGCTATCCGCCGACGGTCAATCACGAGGTGGAAACCGGCTTTGCCGTAGAGGCAGCGCGGGCGGTGGTCGGTGAGAGCAACGTGATCGACGATGTCGACCCGATCATGCCCGCCGAGGATTTCTCGTTCATGCTTGAAGAGCGTCCGGGAGCCTATATCTTTCTCGGGAATGGCGACACGATGATGTGCCACCATCCAGAGTATCAATTTGACGATGACGCGATTCCGGTTGGGTGTAGCTGGTTCGCGGAACTGGTCGAGCGCCGCATGGCGCTGGGCTGAACAAAACCAACAAGGAGCGAGACAAGATGCCCGTAAAGAACAGATTTGCCGAGTTGCAGGCCGAGATCACCGAATGGCGCCGGGATTTCCATGAACATCCCGAGATCCTGTTTGAAACCCATCGCACCAGTGCCATCGTGGCCGAAAAGCTTGAGGCGTTTGGGTGTGACGAGGTCGTGACCGGGATTGGCCGCACTGGCGTGGTCGGTGTGATCAAGGGCAAGGCGACCGGGTCGGGCAAGGTAATTGGCCTGCGGGCCGACATGGATGCGCTGCCGATCCACGAGGCAACCGGGCTGGGTTATGCCTCGAAGACCGACGGCGCGATGCATGCCTGCGGCCATGACGGACATACGGCGATGCTTTTGGGGGCGGCCAAGTACCTGTCGGAGACGCGCAATTTCGACGGCACCGTGGTGGTGATCTTTCAGCCCGCCGAAGAAGGCGGCGGCGGCGGCAAGGAAATGTGCGATGACGGCATGATGGAGCGCTGGGGCATCCAGGAAGTCTATGGCATGCACAACTGGCCGGGCAAACCGACCGGATCCTTTGCCATTCGCCCGGGCGCGTTTTTTGCCGCCACGGACCAGTTCGATATCGTGTTCGAAGGCAAGGGTGGCCATGCCGCGAAACCGCATGAGACCGTGGATACAACGGTGATGGCGGCGCAGGCGGTGCTGGCGCTTCAGACGATCACCAGCCGCAACGCGGACCCTGTGGATCAGATCGTGGTCTCGGTCACGTCGTTTGAAACCTCGTCTAAGGCGTTCAACGTGATCCCCCAGACCGTGCATCTGAAGGGCACGGTCCGAACCATGTCCAATACCATGCGCGATCTTGCGGAAAAGCGGATCAAGGAAATCTGCACCGGGATTGGCGCGACCTTCGGCGGAACTGCGGATATCAAGTATCACCGCGGCTATCCGGTGATGGTGAACAGCGAAGAACAGACCGAATTCGCCGCCGAGGTCGCCAAGTCGATCAGCGGGCAATGTGATGACGCGCCGCTGGTCATGGGGGGCGAGGATTTCGCCTTCATGCTGGAGGAACGTCCCGGCGCCTATATCCTGGTGGGCAACGGGGACACGGCGATGGTGCATCACCCGGAATACAACTTCAACGACGAGGCGATTCCGGCCGGATGCAGCTGGTGGGCGGAGATCGTGGAAAAGCGGATGCCGGCGGCCTGAGATTTGAGGGAGGCGGGGGCGTTGCCCCCGTCGTCCCTTTTGGCCTGGGCTCCGCCCGTTCACGCCTGAAACGGTCCACTGGACCGTTCCCAAGACGGCGCTCACCCCCCAGGGTATTTCTGGAAAATGAAAGAGTGGGTACGGAGTGGGGCTGATATTTTCGTGACCCGCGAAACGCGCAAATTCGTGTAGCCTCTCCGTGCATGTGCAAACGGGGAGGCGGCGATGTGGCGTTGGGTTTTGGCAGGTTTGTTGATCGCGGGCAGTGCGCAGGCCGAGGCGCGACGGCCCAGTCATTGTATCGCTCTGGCGGAACGTGGCGGGTTTGACTACGTGCAAAAGGCGTCCTTTCGTGCGCCTTTGGAAGAGCATTCGGTGCGGATCAGCTATATCGCGCATGCGTCCTTTCTGATCCAGAGCCACGAGGGCGTGTCGGCAGTGACGGATTTCACCGGCTTCATCGGCAACGTGGATTTCACGCCCGACGTGGTGACGATGAACCATGCCCATGACACCCATTGGACGCCTTACCCTGATCCGGCAATTCCGCATGTTCTTCAGGGTTGGGGGGATTTCGGTGAGGGGATCACGCATTACCTCGACCTCGGGTCGATGCTGGTGCGCAATGTGTCGACCGACATCCGCGCCTTTGGTGGGATCGAGGAAAACGGCAATTCGATTTTCGTGTTCGAGGTGGCGGGGCTGTGTATCGGACATCTGGGGCATCTGCATCACGAGCCCAATGCCGCGCAATATGCTGCGCTCGGTCGTATGGACGTGGTGATGGCGGCGGTGGATGGGGGCATGACGCTGGATGTGCCATCCATGATGCGGGTTCTGCGGCGCCTGAAGGCGCAGGTGGTGATCCCGATGCATTGGTTCGGAGATTATACGCTTTCCGGTTTTCTGGCGGGGATGTCGGATGCGTATGAGGTGGTCAACCGGGGCGACAACAGCGTCGAGCTGAGTCTGCGGTCCTTGCCGCGGCGTCCGACGATACTGGTGCTGCAACCGCGCTATTTGCGCGAGCCCTAGACGGGCGGCGCAAGGCCGCTTAGACCTTGGGGCATGACGCTTGATCCTGTTTCAGATGCTTTTGTCACGGTGCTTGCCGCCGAGTTGCCGCCACAGACCCTGCGCCCGGTCGAGGCGCGTTTCCTTGAAGAGCCGCGCGGGCGGTTTCGCGGGGATGGCGGGGTGTTGGCCCTGCCCAGAACAGTCGAAGAGGTGGCCACGATCCTGCGGGCCTGCGGGCGCGCGCGGGTTGGGGTTGTGCCTTATGGGGGCGGCACGGGGCTTGTCGGCGGGCAGGTGATGCCCGGCACGGCGCGGCCACTTGTGCTGTCGCTGGAGCGGATGAACCGGGTGCGCGCGGTCCATCCGCTGGAGAATGTGATCGTCGCGGAGGCGGGTGTGATCCTCGCCGATCTCCAGAGCGCGGCGGAAGCAGAAGACCGGCTTTTCCCATTGTCGCTTGGCTCGGAAGGGTCGGCGCGGATCGGGGGCAACTTGTCGACCAATGCCGGCGGCGTGAACGTGCTGCGCTATGGCAATGCGCGTGACCTGTGCCTTGGGCTGGAAGCGGTGCTGCCCAATGGCGAGATCTGGAACGGGCTGACGCGGCTGCGCAAGGACAACACCGGTTATGATCTGCGCAACCTTTTGATTGGCGCCGAAGGGACACTTGGGGTGATCACGGCGGCGGCGCTCAAGCTTTTTGCGCGCCCGGCCTCGGTGGGGACGGCGCTGATGGTGGTCAGGGATCCATCAGCAGCGCTCGAGTTGCTGGCGCTGGCGCGGGCCGAGGCCGGAGAAGGGGTCTCGGCCTTTGAGCTGATCCACCGGCAGGGGCTGGAGTTTGTTGCGGAACACCTGCCCGATACGCGTCAGCCGATTTCCCCGGCCCCCGAATGGATGGTACTTGTGGAACTTGGCCTGTCACGCGGGGCCGACAATGCGCTGGAAACGGTTTTCGCTGCGGGCTTGGAGGCGGGATTGGTCAGCGATGGCGTCATTGCCCAGAGCGATCAGCAACGCGCGGCGTTCTGGCGTTTGCGCGAAGCGATCCCGGAAGCGAACAAGATCGTTGGGTCCGTGGCCAGCCACGACATTTCCCTGCCGCTGGGCGCGCTTGCGGGGTTCATCGAAGAGGCGACCGGGGCTGTGCGGGCGCTGGGGCCATTTCGGGTGAACTGTTTTGGCCATCTGGGCGATGGCAATCTGCATTTCAACGTTTTTCCCCAAGACGGGCATGATCGTTCGGAATACGATGACCTGCGCCATGACGTGTCACGCCGGGTGCATGATCTCGTCATGGCTTTGGGCGGGTCGTTCAGTGCGGAACATGGTGTGGGGCGGCTCAAGGTGGAAGACCTGGAGCGGTATGGTGATCCGGCGAAGCTGAAGGCGATGCGCGCGATCAAACAGGCGTTGGACCCGCAGGGCATCATGAACCCCGGCGCGGTGCTGGCGCCGGGTTGATCTTTCCGGGGTATCCCAATGGATTAGCGGTCTCGCTGCGACGGGCTACGCCCCTCAGAGACCTTCGAACTCACACAAGACGGTGACATCCATGCCCATGTCCTCGAGCCGTTTTCGCCCGCCCAGTTCAGGCAGGTCAACGATGAAGACGCAGCCGATGATCTCTCCGCCCAGACGTTCGACCAGCTTGATCCCGGCCTCGGCCGTTCCGCCTGTGGCCAGCAGGTCATCGACCAGAAGGATCTTTTCGCCGGGCTGAATGGCGTCGTCATGGATTTCCATGATCGCTTCGCCATATTCGAGCTTGTATTCTTCGGAGATCGTGGTGCCGGGCAGCTTGCCCTTTTTGCGCACGGGGACAAAGCCGACGCTGAGCTGGTGGGCGATGGCGCCGCCAAGGATGAAACCGCGCGCCTCGAGCCCGATCACCTTGTCGATCCGCTGGCCGGCATAGGGGTGCAGCATCTGGTCGATGGCCATGCGAAAACCGCGTGGATCCGCAAAAAGCGTGGTCACGTCGCGAAACAGAATCCCTTCATGCGGGAAGTCCACGATGGTGCGGATATAGTCTTTGACCTCGGTTTTCTTGGCCATCATAGCCCCCTTTTGCGCGGTTGTGGCATCGGGCCATGGTTTGGCTGATGCGGCGGCGCAATTCAAGGGGCGGGTGGTCGCATTTTGGGCGGTCAGTCCCAGCGACGGCGCAGCGACCGATACATGCGCTGCCCGAACCAGCTGCAATGGGGTTTGTGCCAGTCCATCCGGTCATTCACGAGGATTGTTTTTGCCGCGATCAGGTTCATTTTGCCATTCCTTTCCCGAACTGCCTCGGATATGTTTGTGTAGCTGTTGTATAGGTAATGTATATACGTTGCATTAATAAAACGTCAAGGCGCCCTTGTCGGGTGCCCGGGGGCATGGGGCGCGAGTGGGAAAGAAAGACGGAAAAGGGAAGTCCAGAAAGGACAGCCAATTGGTTTTGCGACTGGATAAGCAGGAGCGCGATGACTTTGTCGAACTCTGCAAGGATCTGGACACGAGCGCGGCCCGGGAAATCCGGGGGTTCATCCGGCGCTTCATGAAGGAACATCAGAGCGATTAGGCCGCGCGCCTCAGTGTTGCCGTCAGAATGCCCATTCCGACCAATGTGATGCCCCCGGCGCGGGTCAGCCAGCGGATCACCGCGGGGCGCTCGATGCGGGCGCGCAGGCGGTCGGCCAAGAGCGCGTAGGCCAGTGCGTTGAGCGCGGCGAGGGTTACGAAGGTGGCAATCAGGATGGCGAATTGCGGCAACAGGGCGCGGGTCGGGTCAAGAAACTGCGGCACGAAGGCGATGAAGAACCCGATGCTCTTGGGATTGAGCGCGGTGACGGCGGCGGCATGGGTAAAGACGCCGCGCGCGGGCAGGGCGCGTGACGACATCAGATCGCCCAGTTCCGCATGGCGCGCGCTTTTCAACATCTTGAACCCGAGCCAGACGAGATAGATAGCACCAACCCATTTCAAAACCGTAAACGCCGTGGCCGATGCCAGCACGAGCGCGCCCAGACCCAACAGGGAGGTTGTCATGGCGACAAAGTCGCCAAGCGCGACCCCGGCGGCTGTGGCCACGGCCACCTGTCGCCCCTGGCTGAGCGCGTAGGACAGGACCAGAAGAATGGTGGGGCCGGGGATCAGAAGAAGCGCGGTTGAGGCGGCGACAAAGGTGAGCCAGAGATCAAAGGACATGGGAAAAAGCTTTTCGGTTAGGGGGTTAGAACGCGTCCCGCAACGGCATCAAGCTTGGCGATCATGGCCGGGTCGCGTGCGTCGGGGGCGGTCAGGATGGCGAATTCCAGCGCGCGGTCGCAGCCATGCGGGCAGGGCGCGCGCGAGGCGCCAAGCAAGGCAGGCAGGCGTGCAACGAGATCGCGGCCCTTCTGGGCGTTGCCGGTCAGGGTGGCGATGATCTCGGCCACGTCCACTTCGCCGTGATCGGGATGCCAGCTGTCGTAATCCGTGACCATGGCCACCGAGGCATAGCAGAGCTCGGCTTCGCGGGCGAGTTTGGCCTCGGGCATGTTGGTCATGCCGATCACGTCCGCGCCCCAATGTTCACGGTACATTTTGGATTCAGCCAGCGTCGAGAATTGCGGACCTTCCATGGCAAGGTAGGTGCCACCCTTGTGCACGGTGATCCCGGCGTTAGTGGCGGCGGTGAAACACGCCTCGGACAGGCGCGGGCAGGTCGGGTGGGCGACGCTGACATGGGCGACGAGGCCGGGGCCGAAGAAGGATTTCTCGCGGGCAAAGGTGCGGTCAATAAACTGATCTACAACGACAAAATCTCCGGGCGCCATTTCTTCGCGGAACGACCCGACCGCGGAAACCGAGATCACGTCGGTCACGCCAAGGCGTTTCAGTGCGTCGATATTGGCGCGGTAGGGCACCGAGGTCGGTGTGTGCACATGGCCGCGCCCGTGGCGGGGCAGGAAGGCCATTTTGACGCCACCCAGCGTGCCGGTCAGGATCTGGTCAGAGGGCGCCCCCCAAGGGGTTTCGACGCTTTGCCACGCGGCATTTTCCAGCCCGTCGATCTCGTAAATGCCCGAACCGCCGATCACGGCAATCATGGTGTCACTCATTGGGGTGCCTTCTCTTTTTTGGTCAGCGCATTGTTGAGCCGGTGGCGGGGGAAATGCAACCAGCTTGGCAGGGGTGAAGGAAAGATGAAAGCGGGGTGCGGTTGGGCGGTGCGTTGTCGGAGAAATGGGCGCGAAACTCCTGTTTTTCATAAGAAAACGGCGTTCGGTTTCACGTCGGTATCGTGTCGGTATCGCGTCGGTGGTCCGTGTGAAGTTCTCGAATAACCGCGATTTCCAAGCCGCGCGTTAACGCGATGGCAAGTTTCGGCTGCGAGACTGGGTTTCGAAGTCGGAAAACGCGGCATCAAATCCGATGAGCGGCCATGTCAGATCCTGCGCCCTGCCGTGCCGGTCGGTGAAGGTAAAGCGGAAGGCCGTGCCCATTTGCATGGCAGAAAGGAGCGGTTCGGCCTCCGGGCCGGAAAAGACGCAGCTTAGCCCGGTCAGACAGCCACCGCGCGTGGTGGACCAGAGGACGTCATCCGGCGTGTTGGTGATGCGGAATCCGTCGGGGGCAAAGAAGGTGCCCGGTTCAATACCAAACGCCACGCTTGGCCCGTCGGTTTCGGGTGTGATGAACAGGAACTGGGCGGCAAAGTGGGGGCGAGGAGAAAACACGTCCACCCAGCGGATGTAGCAGCGCTGGTTCAGGGTGCCGTCTTCGATCCGCTCGTCGCAAATGCTGCTCCAGAGACCGAACGTGGAAAAGTGGGTCACGATCCAGTCGCCGGGCGTGTCATTTCCCTGTTGATCCTGCGCTGCGAGCGGGGATGTCGCAAGCAGAAACGGAATTAGCAGGAAGGACAGAAGCCAGCGCATGAGAGGGGCCTTTGCTTGGGAGCCTCTGGCCAGCTTGCAAGGCAGGCACAGGCGGGTCCAGTCACATTCGTCGACGGTTTCGTGAGCAAATGCTGTGGATTTGGCGCATCGGCGCGTTCAAGTCGTGCCACTACTATTGTGGAACTGCAGCAGACCCGTTAGGGACGGGCGCAAGCGAACACTCCCAATCAGACAGGATGCCTATGCGACGCGCGGCTCTGGCCATGCTGGCCAAAAACATTTCTCCCCCCAACCTTTCGATCATGCAGGACGAGGGGTTCACCATTGGTCGGATCCGCACCGAGGTGCTTTCGGGGCTGACCGTGGCGCTGGCGCTGGTGCCGGAAGCGGTGGCTTTTGCCTTTGTCGCCGGGGTGCACCCGCTGGTGGGGCTTTATGCGGCCTTCCTTGTGGGTCTGATCACGGCGGTGATCGGCGGGCGACCCGGCATGATTTCGGGGGCGACCGGGGCGTTGGCCGTGGTGATGGTCGCGCTGGTGGCCGAGCACGGGGTCGAATACCTTTTTGCGACCGTGGTTCTGATGGGCATTTTGCAGGTCATCGCCGGGGCGATGCATTGGGGCAAGTTCATCCGGCTGGTGCCGCATCCGGTGATGCTGGGCTTTGTGAACGGGCTGGCGATCGTGATTTTCCTGGCTCAGATGAGCCAGTTCAAAGTGCCGGGCTCCATGGTGAGTGACGGGCATGGCATGTCTGGGGGCGAATGGCTCTCGGGGATGCAGCTTTATACGATGCTGGCGCTGGTGGGCCTGACGATGCTGATCGTCTGGGGGCTGCCGAAAGTGACCAAGGTGATCCCGGCGCCGCTGGCGGGGATTGCGATCACGGCTTTTGTGGTGATTGCCTTTGGGCTGGATGTGCCGCGTGTGGGCGATATGGCGTCGATCGAAGGGGGGCTGCCGCAGTTCCATATTCCGGCGGTGCCACTCAATCTTGAGACCTTCTATATCATCCTGCCTTATGCGGTCATTCTGGCAGCGATTGGGTTGATCGAGAGCCTGCTGACGCTGAACCTTGTGGGGGAAATGACCAATAAACGCGGCGGTGCCTCGCAAGAATGTATCGCGCAAGGGGTGGCAAATGTGACCACTGGTTTCTTTGGCGGTATGGGCGGTTGTGCAATGATCGGTCAGTCGATGATCAACGTGAAATCCGGCGGGCGTACGCGGATTGCCGGGATCGCGGCGGCGCTGTTCCTGTTGTTGTTCATCGTGGCGGCAAGCCCGCTCATCGAGCAGATCCCGCTGGCCGCGCTGGTCGGTGTGATGTTCATGGTGGTGATCGGCACATTTGCGTGGAACTCTTTCAAGATCATGCGCAAGGTGCCCTTGATGGATGCCTTCGTGATCGTTCTGGTGACGGTGGTGACAGTGATGGAAGACCTTGCCGTTGCTGTTGTGGTCGGTGTGATCGTGTCGGCGCTGGCCTATAGCTGGCAGAACGCGCGCCGCATTCACGCCATCACCCGCGAGAGCGCAAGCGATCCGGGGGCCAAGGTCTATGAGATCGAAGGGCCGCTGTTCTTTGGCTCGTCAGACGGGTTTGTCGAACTGTTTGACGTAGCGCATGATCCCGACCACGTGATCATCGATTTCCAGCGCAGCCGGGTTGTGGACCAGTCGGCCTTGCAGGCGATCGAGGCGGTTGCGGCCAAGTATGAGGCGGCGGGCAAGGCGGTGGCGCTGCGCCATCTGAGCCGCGACTGTCACCAGTTGCTGAGCCGGGCCGGACACTTGATGATCGACAGTGATGATGACCCCGAATACGAGGTGGCTGTCGACTATTCGGTGCGCACCGGTATTTTGGGCGGGCACTGATAGCTTCGGACCTTTGACATGGCATTTCTGGCGATCCTGATCGGGCTGATGCCGTCCTTCCTTCTGGTGGGGTTGGGCGGGCTGATCCGGGATCGCCTGTCGGTCAATGCGTGGCAGGGGCTGGACAAGCTCAACTTTGAAATCCTGTTCCCGGCGCTGTTGTTCGTGGCCGCGTCGACGCGGGAAATCCGCCCCGGCGCGATTGTCACGATTGCGCCGGTGGTCTGGGGATTGATGGGCGTCGCGCTGATCGTGGCGTGGCAGGCGCGGCGGTTTGGGCCGGAACGTTTCCTTGATTTTGCCGGGTCATGGCAGACCGCGTGGCGGTTCAATTCGGCGCTGGCCTTTATCGCCGTGGGCGTTACCGATGCGGCGGACCCGGCATTGATGGCGGTGTGCATCGGGATGGCTGTGCCGATGGCGAATGTCTTCGCGGTCTCGGCCCTGTCGCGCGGAGGCAGCCTTGGGGTGTGGGGCACGGTGCGCAAGGTGGCGCTCAACCCGTTTTTGCTGGCGTCTTTGAGTGGCGTGGCCGTGGGGCTGTCGGGGTGGAAGATCCCGGCACCGGTTCTGGCGCCGCTGACAATGCTGGCCGAGGCTGCAATCCCGATTGCACTGATCTCGGTGGGGGCGACGATGAACTGGGGGGCGCTGGCGCGGCTGGACCGGTTCAGCGGGATCATTTGCGCAACGAAGCTGATCGTGATGCCGATGGTGGCGGTGGCCGTGGCTTTGGGCCTTGGATTGCCCGGTACCATTTCCATTGTGGTGGTGATCTGGGCGGCGTTGCCGACGGCCTCGGGCGCGCATGTGCTGGCCGCCGGTTTCGGGGCGGATCGGGTGTTGTCAGCGACGTTGGTGGCGCAGACGACGCTTTTGGCGGCGGCTTCTCTGCCGGTGTGGATTGCGGTGGCCGTGGCGGTGTTTGGGGGCTAGCCCGGCTTCAAGTCGTGGGCGCAAGCACTTCCAGCGCATCAACATCCCCGGCCATGATGGCCGGGATCGCTGCTTCGATGCCCGCCAGCGGCCAATCCCACCACGCCAACTCAAGAAGGCGCTCGATCACGTCCGGGGCAAAACGATAGCGCGCCACGGTGCCGGGGTTGCCCGTGACAATCGCGTAATCCGGCACGATGCCGCGCACCACGGCGCCCGCGCCGATGATCGCGCCATGGCCGATATGGGCGCCGGGCAGGATGGTGGCCCCATTGCCGAACCACACGTCATGGCCCACAAGTGTATCGCGCTGATCCGGCTGATAGCCTTCACGGGCGGTTCCGTCAAAGATGGGAAAGGGATAACAGCTTAGTCCGTCGGTCGCGTGGTTGGCCGAGGCGGTCAGAAAGCGCACGCCGTGCGCGATCTGACAGAATTTGCCGATGATCAGCCGTTCCTGCGAGAACGGAAAGAGATAGGGTGCCAGCCGCGCGGCCCAGTCCCCGGGCGGGTCGAAATCCGAGGCATAGGTATAGGCCCCGACCGAAAGACAGGGATGGTCGGTCACCGCCCGCAGCATCACCGTGCCGCGATGCGGGCTGCCATCGGGGAGATGGATGGGGTAGGGCTGATCCGGGTCGGGCAGGGGCATCAATCGTCCGGTCTTGCCAGTGTGAAAGTGTTGTCCACGACAGAGTAGTCGCGATAACCCAGCCGCGCCAGCGGGCGGAAGGTGGTCACGTCGAAGATGCCGTCCACGATGCAATTGTCGCGCAGGTGAATGCCGACAACCTCACCCATGACCATGAAGTTGTTTTCGCCCAAAAGCGGCACGATCTGGGTCATGCGGCATTCCAGCGAGGCGGGCGCGCCAAGAAGGCGGGGACAGTCGATTGTTTCGCATTGCGCCGCCTCAAGCCCGGCCCGGTCGAACTCGTCCACGTCCTTGTCGAACGTGGTGGTCGACACGTTCATGGCGTCACGCATCGCCTCTTCGACGACGTTGATGCAGAACACGCCGGTGGCGCGGATGTTTGAGAGCGAATCCTTGCCCTCGGCCTGATCCGGCTTGGTCCCGGTCGAGGCGAACATGACCTGTGGCGGTACATAAGCGGTGCCGTTGAAGAAGGAATAGGGGGCGAGGTTGCGCCGCCCGTCCGCATCCCGAGTCGAGACCCACGCGATGGGGCGCGGGGTGATCAGGGCATTGAACGGGTTGTGGGGCAGGCCGTGGCCGTCTTTGGGCTGATAGAACATGGATCGCGCTTCCTTTGGGTTTGCCCAAGGGTTAACGCCATGCTAGGGCCGATTCCACATCAAAAAGACCAAACGAGGCGCGAAGCGGGTGTTCACACTTGCACAGGAAACCGAAGAAGACTGGTGGGAGGTCGAAGCCCTCTATGACCTGTGCTTTGCGCCGGGGCGCGAGGCGCTGAGTTCTTACCGGCTGCGCGATGGCGTGGCGCGGGTGGCGGGAATGTCGCTGGTGGCGCGGGATGCCCAGAATATCCTGGCCGGGGCGATCCGTTATTGGCCAGTGCGGATCGGGGCGTCAGAGGCGCTGCTTCTGGGGCCAGTGGCGGTGCACCCGACCCACCAGGGCGAAGGTCTGGGCGGTTTGCTGATCGAAGAGAGCCTTGCCAAGGGCAGCGGTCAGGGCTGGGAACGGGTGATGCTGGTGGGCGATGCGCCCTATTACAAACGGTTCGGCTTTGAAAAACTTGCGGATGTGATCATGCCGCCGCCTACGAACCCGGACCGTGTTCTGGGCCGCGAGTTGGTGCCGGGGGCGTGGGACGGGATCTCAGGCACCGTGCAAAGCTTTGCCGATGCAGCGCCGTCCCCTTGATTTCGCGCGTGTCAAAGCTGATCTTTGACACATGACCGAGAGTGACCCGCTGGACATCCGACAGATCGCCGTGATCGACCCCGAGGCAGAAATCGCACGGCTTGCGAAACGCTACCGCAATGCGGGGGGGCTGGGGATCGAGCTTCTCAACCTCTTGGGCGGACAGGCCGAAGGGTTGTTGGATCGCCTGCCCAGACAGGTGCGCGACCGGCTGGATGGTGCCACAGAGCTGGCGCTTTCGCAGGCGATGCGCGCGGCGCAGGGCTCGCGCCGAGTGGTGGGCGAACAAAAGACATGGTTGAACACGGCTGTGGCCACCGCGCTGGGCGCGGCAGGGGGCGCGGGTGGATTGCCGGGGGCATTGGCGGAATTGCCGGTCACGACGACCGTGCTGTTGCGCGCCATTCAGGATGAGGCACGTCGACAAGGCTTTGATCCCGAAGCGGAAAACGTGCAGTTCGATTGCATCCGCGTGTTTTCAGCCGCCGGGCCGCTGGCGCGTGATGATGGCGCGGACCTTGCTTTTGTCAGCACGCGTCTGGCGCTCACCGGAGGCGCCATGCAGGCGCTGATTGCGCGGGTTGCGCCGCGTCTTGCAGTCGTGCTGGGCCAAAAGCTTGCCGCGCAGGCGGTACCGGTGCTTGGCGCCGTGGCTGGGGCGGCCACGAATTATGCCTATACCAGCTACTACCAGGAAATCGCGCATGTGCATTTTGGCCTGCGCCGCCTGGCGATTGACGCTGACATCGACCATGACCGGCTGGTCGAAAAAATGCTGGCGCAGATGGGCCCGCCGCGCGCGGCCTGATCTTTCTTTTTCCGGAAATACCCCGGGGGAGTCGCCGCTTGCGGCGGCGGGGGCAGCGCCCCCTTAGCCGGTGTTGCGCAGGTACTCCATCAATGCCGGGCGCACCGTCTGATCCCCGCGTTCGCGCGCCTGCACGATCACTTCGCGCACTTCGCCCAGATTGGTGCGCCGCAACAGGCTCTTGACCGGGCCGATCGAGGCCGGGCGCATCGACAGCGACCGCAACCCCATCGCCGCAAGGCAGAGTGCTTCGATCGGACGGCCGGCATCCTCGCCGCAGAAACTGAGCGGAGTCTTCGTGGTGACACAGCGGTTCACGATGCCTTCGAGGAAAGTCAGGAAGCTGACGTTGAGCGTGTCATAGCGACGTCGCACCCGTTCGTTTTCCCGGTCGGCGGCAAAGAAGAACTGTTTGAGGTCATTGCCGCCAATCGACAGGAAATCCACCTCTTCAAAGAACTTTTGCGGGGCGAAGGCCAGAGAGGGGGTTTCCAGCATCGCGCCCACTTCAAGGTTCTCGGGCAGGGGGTGGCCGAGGATGTGTTCGCGCTCAAGCGCCTTGTCCATTTCGGCGCGGGCGGCGGTGTATTCGTCATATTGCGCCACGAAGGGGAACATGACGGTGAGCGGGCGTCCGTTGGCGGCACGCAGGAGCGCCTGTAGCTGCATGCGCATCACGCCGGGTTTGTCCAGCGCCACGCGCACCGCGCGCCAGCCCAATGCCGGGTTGGGTTCGTCCTGCGGTGTCATGTAGGGCAGGACCTTGTCCGACCCGATGTCGAGCGTGCGGAACACGACCCGCATGCCCTTGGCTGCATCCATGACGTGGCTGTAGAGCTGTGCCAGTTCGGTCCGCTTGGGCATTTGGTTGCGCACGAGAAACTGAAGCTCTGTGCGGAACAGGCCGACCCCTTCGGCGCCCGAGTTTTCCAGCGAGGGAAGGTCGGCCATGAGGCCGGCGTTCATGTGCAATGAAATGGTCGTACCATCGAGCGTGGTGGCGGGCTTGTCGCGGATCGAGGCGTAGCGTTGCTGGGCCTCGGCGGCCATCGCGATCTTGTCACGGAAAGCGGCGACGACCGTGTCGTCCGGGCGCAGATGTACAACGCCCTGGTCCCCGTCGAGCATGATATGATCGCCATTGAGCGCCTCTGTGGTGATGCGGTCGGCGTGAATCACCAGCGGGATGGCCAGCGCACGGGCGACAATCGCAGCGTGGCTGCCCACGGAGCCTTCTTCGAGCACGATGCCCCTGAGATTGCGGCCATATTCGAGCAATTCACCGGGGCCGATATTGCGCGCCACGAGGATCGGGTCGGCAGGCAGGTCGGCGCCGGTTTCGGTGCCCTGTCCGGTCAGGATGCGCAACAGGCGGTTCGAGAGGTCGTCCAGATCGTGCAGACGTTCGCGCAGATAGGCATCCGTCACCTGTTCCATGCGGGTCCGGGCGGCGGATTGTTCTTTCTCGACGGCGGCTTCGGCAGAGAGACCGCGCGCGATGTCGCTTTCCATGCGCTTCATCCAGCCCTTGGAGTTGGCAAACATCCGGTAGGCTTCGAGTACGTCGAGCTGTTCCTTGTCGCCACGCGCGGCAGTGGCCAGCATCTTGTCGACGCCGACCCGCAGGGTTTCGACCGCTTCGCTGAGGCGGGCCAGTTCGGTTTCGGGATCGTCTGCAACGGGGTTGGTGACAACCACGCGCGGTTCGTGCAGCCAGACATGGCCCTCGGCGGCCCCTTCCTGGGCACCGGAGCCTTTGAAGGCGACAGGCTGCTGATGGCGGGCGGTCATGGCCGCGCCTTCGCCGACAAAGGCGCCCAGCTCGGTCATTTCGGCCAGCACCATGGCCACCACTTCCAGCGCATAGACCTCGTCCGCGGAATAGGTGCGCGCGTCCTTGGACTGGACCACGAGCACGCCGAGATTGTCACCCAGCCGCTGAATCGGCACGCCGCAGAAGCTGGAATAGATCTCTTCTCCGGTTTCCGGCATGTAGCGGAACCCCTTTTCGGAGGGGGCATTGTCGGAGTTGATCACGCGCGAACTGCGAGCGACGCGGCCCACGAGGCCTTCACCCACGCGCAGGCGGGTCTGGTGCACCGATTCCGGGTTCAGACCTTCGGTGGCGCAGAGTTCAAGCGTTTCATCGTCACGAAACAGGTAGATCGAGCACACCTCGGTGCCCATCGATGAGGCAATCAGGTGGGTGATGCGGTCCAGGCGTTCCTGACCGGCCGTGTCTTCGGCCAATGCATCGCGCAACCGGCCCAGCAGCTTGCGGCTTTCGGATTCGGTTCTTTCAGACATGCGCGGTTCGGTTCCCCGTCTGGTTGCATTTCACCCTGAATAGATCACATGCGGCGGCGAAGCGAAACGCGTTTTTGTCCCGAAGGGGGGCGTGTGGCAGAGGAATGCCCAATAAAGCATCCGCCCCCTTGCAGGACGACAGAAATAAAGCCGTCCCGGAGTTTGACCGGGACGGGGGCAGGGCCAGTCCTTGCAGATGCTGGGATCGGGCGTGATCAGGCCGCCTTGTCGAGATCAAAGGCGTCGTGCAGCGCCTGTACCGCCAGTTCGAGATACTTGCGGTCGATCAGGACGGAAATCTTGATTTCCGACGTGGTGATGACCTTGATGTTGATGCCCTCGTCAGAGAGGACCTTGAACATCTTGGCTGCAACCCCAGATTGCGAGCGCATCCCGATGCCGACGACAGAAATCTTGGCGACATCCATGTCCGTGATGAGGTCGGAGAAGTTCAGGCCGCCCGAGGCCTTGAGTTCGGCAAGGGCTTTCTCGGCGCGCTTCACCTGATCGGTGGGCAGCGAGAAAGTCATGTCGGTGCGCCCTTCCTCGGAAATGTTCTGAACGATCATGTCCACGTTCACGCCCGCATCGGAGAGACATCCGAAGATGATCGAGGCGATGCCCGGACGGTCGGCGACCGACAGAAGGGTCATCTTGGCTTCGTCGCGGCTATAGGCGACGCCAGAAACAACATTGCTTTCCATGATTTCCTCCTCATCGCAGACCAGGGTTCCGGCCTCGTCGGATTGTTCTTCAAACGAGCTCAGCACCCGCAGTTTGACCTTGTAACGCATGGCCAGTTCGACCGAGCGGGTTTGCAGCACCTTGGCCCCCAGCGAGGCCAGTTCCAGCATTTCCTCGAACGCGATCCGGTCGAGTTTGCGGGCCTTGCTGCAGATACGCGGATCGGTGGTGTAGACCCCGTCCACGTCGGTGTAGATGTCGCAGCGTTCCGCATCGAAAGCGGCGGCAAAGGCGACGGCGGTGGTGTCCGAGCCGCCCCGGCCCAGCGTGGTGATGCGGCCTTCGGGGCTGATGCCCTGGAACCCGGCAACCACGGCGACACGCATGCCTTCGCCGAACTTGGCGTTGATATTGTCGGTCGGGATTTCCTCGATCCGGGCCTGGGAATGGGCCGAGGTGGTCAGGAGCGGCACCTGCCAACCCTGCCAGCTGCGCGCCGGGATATCCATTTCCTGCAAGGTCAGCGCCATCAGGCCGGCGGTCACGTTTTCGCCCGAGGAGACCACGGCGTCATATTCGCGCGCATCAAACAGGGGCGAGGTTTCTTCGACATAACCGACCAGCTTGTTGGTCTGGCCGGACATGGCCGAGACGATGACGATCACGTCATAGCCTTTGGCGACTTCGACGCCGATACGTTTGGCGGCGCGGCGGATGCGGTCGAGGTTGGCGACCGAGGTGCCGCCGAATTTCATCACAAGAACGGGCATTCTCGTTTCCTTGGGCTTTGGTTGAGCGGGGTTTACGCGGGATGGCGCGTCGGTGCAAGCGGGGTCGGGTGTCGCAGGGGGGGTGGGGGGGCGTCGCCCCCGTCACAGCCAAGCTGTGACTCCCCCAGGATATTTCTGGCAAAAGGAAGATGGGGAGACGGTTTAGCCGCCCGTGTGGCTCATGTGGCGGGACATCTGGCCGTCGACTTTCTGGCGCGAATAGTCAAAGTCGTGGCCCTTGGGCTTGAGACGGATGGCGGCGCGGATCGCCTCTTCGAGCTTGCCTTCGCCTTCGCTGCTGTCGCGCAGGGGCGCGCGCAGGTCGGCCATGTCTTCCTGACCAAGGCACATGAAGAGCTGCCCGGTGCAGGTCAGGCGCACGCGGTTGCAGCTTTCGCAGAAATTATGGGTCAAGGGCGTGATGAAGCCGATTTTCTGACCCGTCTCTTCGAGCCGCACGTAGCGCGCCGGGCCGCCGGTTCGCTCGGCCAGATCGGTGAGCGTGTAGCGGGTGGCCAGCTGATTGCGCAGGTCGCTGAGCGGCCAGTATTGATCGAGCCGGTCTTCGTTTCCGAGGTCGCCCATTGGCATGACCTCGATCCAGGTTATGTCCATGTCGCGGTCATGACACCATTCGGCCAGCGTGAACAATTCGTCTTCGTTGAAGCCCTTGAGGGCAACGGCGTTGATCTTGATGCGCAGGCCCGCCTCTTGAGCGGCGTCGATGCCGCGCATGACCTGGGGCAGGCGGCCCCAGCGGGTGATCTCGGCAAACTTGGCCTCGTCGATCGTGTCGAGCGAAATATTCACGCGGCGCACGCCACAGTCATAAAGCTCGCCCGCGAAGCGTTCGAGCTGGGAGCCGTTGGTGGTCAGGGTAAGTTCGCGCAAGTCCCCGCTGTCCAGATGGCGCTTCATGGCGCGGAAGAAGGTCATGATATCACGCCGGACGAGCGGTTCGCCCCCTGTGATGCGCAGTTTCTCGACGCCCAGGCGGATGAAGGTCGAACACATGCGGTCGAGCTCTTCGAGCGTCAGAAGCTCTTTCTTGGGCAGAAAGGTCATGTTTTCCGCCATGCAATAGACACAGCGGAAATCGCAGCGGTCGGTCACGGAGACCCGCAGGTAGTTCACGGCGCGCTGGAATGGGTCGATCAGTGGTGCAGTCATGCCGATAGTGGTAGTGGCGATTACGTTGCGGGGCAAGTGGGGCAAAGGTTGTAGATGGTCACAATCAGGTGCAATATCGCGCCATGAAACGAGCAGTTCTGGTAGTTCTGATGGCTGGGGGCCTGGTCGGGTGCGACAGGGTCAATCTTGATCTGTTGCAACCCAAAGAAACGGCCCGCCCCGAAAGTGCGTCCCTGCCTGATGGTACAGTGCGTCCCGTGCCGCGTCCGGACAATCTGGGGGAGGTGGTGGTCGAGGATCGCCCCGAGGCACGGTCCGGCCCGCTTGGTGTAACCATTGTGTCGCTGGGGACAGCGACCGAGGCGGGCATGTGGCTCAAGACGCCGCTAGTGGCCCGGACGCGGCCCGGCAAGGTCAGCTGGAGCGGCAAGAGCGTGGCGGTCTCGCTGATCCCGATCGAAGGGGAAAGCGGCGCGGGAAGCCGGATCTCGCTTCAGGCGATGCAGGCGTTGGGCATGCCGTTGACCGAGTTGACCGAGGTACAGGTCTCGGCCGACTAAATGGTTGTCAGGGAAGGTGTTTTGCGGCTTCCTTGCGTGCGAAGGGCTTCATCCTGTCGCCGTGCTTTTCCAGAAAGGCGCGGGTGCGGTCGGGATCATGTTTGGACAGGTCGCGCAGCCACCAGGCGACGGCCTTCTGAATGAACCATTCCGGGTCATCGACATAACCCGCAGCCCAGCCCAGAACGCGGTCGCGAACCTCAAGTTCCCGGGGTTTCGGGAAATTCTGCTTGGTCCAGGGCAGGGTGATCACCAGCGCGGCGCGGCGGGTCCACATGTGGGGGCTTTGCGTCCAGGTCTCGACCGCGTCGATACGCGCAGGGTCCGCGGTCAGGCGTTTCTGACCGGCCATGCAGGCGTGATCGGCAATGGCCCAGCTGTCAAAATCGGCCACCCAGCTTTGAATCAGCGCCCAGGCCGCATCATCGGGGCGCAGGCGTGCCTGTGTCAGCAGCTTGGCGGCGGCGATGCGGGCTTCGAAAATGTCCGTCCGCCAGAGCGCATCGGCCAGCGCGACGCGGTCCGGGACGCTCAGAACCTGCCGCCAGTGCTTGGTCAGATCGTTGGTGGCTGTGTTGGGAACGCCGATTACGGGACGGGTCTGTTTGTGATAGGCCGCCATCTGCTCGGCGCGCCCCGGCTCGACATGGGCGCGCAGTTGAGCCAAGGCCTCCGAGACGTTCACTGGGGCAGCAGGGGCCATTATTCGACGGTCACGGATTTGGCGAGGTTGCGTGGCTGGTCGACGTCGGTGCCCTTGGCCACGGCGGTGTGATAGGCCAGAAGCTGTGCCGGGATCGCGTAAAGGATCGGGGACAGGACGGGGTGCACGGCGGGAAGCCTGACGATATCCCAAGTGCCTTCTCCACCCTCGGAAGCGCCGTCGGAATCCGTGATCAGCAGCACCTTTCCGTTGCGTGCCATGACCTCCTGCATATTGGAAACCGTTTTGTCGAACAGGTCGTCTCGGGGGGCCAGAACGACCACGGGTACATGTTTGTCAACGAGCGCAATGGGGCCGTGTTTCAGTTCGCCTGATGCATAAGCTTCAGCATGTATATAGCTTATTTCTTTCAATTTAAGAGCGCCTTCAAGGGCGAGTGGATACATGAGTCCCCGCCCGAGGAACAGAATATCGCGTGCCTCTGAAAGTTTGTGCGCAACCTTCGCAATCTGCGGCTCTGCTTCGAGTGCGGCGTCGAGTTGGGCGGGCAAATTGCGAAATGCCGACAAAAGATCGGCAAGCTGCTCGGGGTCGATCATATCCCGGTCTGAAGCGGCCTTGAGGGCCAGCATCAGGAGTACGGACAACTGGCATGTAAATGCCTTGGTCGACGCCACGCCGATCTCGGTTCCGGCAAGGATCGGCAGGGCCAGATCACTTTCCCGGGCGATGGAACTTTCAGGGACGTTGACCACCGAGACGATACGGTCGGCCTTTCCCTCGCAATAGCGCAGGGCAGCCAGCGTATCGGCTGTTTCACCCGATTGCGACACGAAAAGTGCCACGGTGCGTGCCGGGATCGGCGGTTCGCGGTAGCGGAATTCACTCGCGACATCCACGTCCACCGGAATGCCTGCCAGTTGTTCGAACCAGTATTTTGCCGTGAGGCAGGCATAATAGGCCGTACCACAGGCAACCATACTCAGACGGTCGATCTTGGTGAAATCCAGCCCCGGTTCAGGCAGGGTGATGGTTTTTCCGTCGTGGGAAAGATAGTGATCTATGGCTTCGCCGGTGACGGTTGGCTGTTCGGCAATTTCCTTGGCCATGAAGTGTTTGTGCCCACCCTTGTCCACGCGGGCCTGATCGGTGCGGATCCGTTTGACGGGGCGGTTGGCCAGTTCTCCATCGGCATTGCGGATCTCGAGGCTGGTGCGGGTCAGGACTGCGCTGTCTCCCTCTTCGAGATAGGTGATGCGATCGGTGAGGGGGGCAAGGGCAATGGCGTCGGACCCGACAAACATCTCGCCCTGTCCGTGGCCGATGGCGAGGGGGGAGCCTTTTCGTGCAGCGACGATCAAGTCTTCCTCACCCTGAAACAGAAATGCCAGAGCGAATGCGCCGTCCAAGCGTGAAAGTGTCTTGCGGGCGGCGTCAACCGGGCCAAGCCCTTCGTCCATATACCGCTGAGTCATCAAGGCCACAGTTTCCGTGTCGGTTTCCGTGACAAAGGAAATCCCGGCAGTCGCAAGCTCTTCGCGCAAATCCCGGAAATTCTCGATGATGCCATTATGTACGACGGCCACCTGACCGGCCTGATGCGGGTGGGCATTGAGGATCGAAGGCGCGCCATGCGTGGCCCAGCGGGTGTGCCCGATTCCGGACTTGCCGCGCAGGGGCTCATGCACAAGAAGATCGGAGAGATTTACGAGTTTTCCAACCGCGCGGCGGCGGTCGAGAATCCCGTCATTGACGGTGGCGATCCCGGCACTGTCATAGCCGCGATATTCTAGCCGTTTCAGCGCTTCGACGAGGATCGGCGCGGCCTCGTGGTTTCCGAGTACCCCTACAATTCCGCACATTTCAAGCCACTCCGTCGCGTTTTTGTTTCTTTGACTTAAGAATTTCGAACAATTTGCGTGCCAAGCCGGGTTTGTTGACCTGGTCGGCACGCGCCAGTGCCAGAGCGGCATCAGGCACGTCCTTGGTGATCACCGAGCCCGATCCCGTCATGGCCCCGTGACCGATGGAAACCGGCGCCACCAGCATTGTGTTTGAACCAATGAATGCCCGATCGCCAATGGCCGTGTGGTGCTTCATGACGCCATCATAATTGCAGGTGATGGTGCCGGCGCCGATATTGGTACTCTCACCAATTGCGGCATCTCCGATATAGGAGAGATGATTGACCTTGCTACCCTCGCCGATAGTGGCGTTCTTGATCTCGACAAAATTGCCGATGTGGGTGTGTTCGCTGAGTTCGGCGCCGGGACGCAGTCGGGCATAAGGCCCCACGGAACTGCCGCGCGCGATGTGGCATCCTTCGAGATGAGAAAAGGCGCGGATGCGGGTGCCGCTTTCGACGGTGACGCCGGGGCCGAAATAGACGTTGGGTTCGATCACCGTGTCGCGCCCGATCACCGTGTCATAGGACAACATGACGGTATCAGGCTGTTGAAGCGTCACGCCAAGATCCATCAGTTCGGCGCGAGCGCGGGTCTGGAAAATCGACTCGGCCTCGGCCAGATGCGCGCGGGAATTGATCCCCAGTGTTTCGGCCTCGTCGCAAGCCACCGCGGTGACGGGAAGGCCCCTGTCACGGGCAATTCCGACGATGTCGGTGAGATAGTATTCGCCCTGGGCATTGTGCGGTTCAACGGCGTCAAGCAGGCCAAATAGCTGATCCCGTTTGGCAAGCATTACGCCAGAATTACAGAAGGTTACGGCGCGCTCCTCTGGTGATGCGTCGGCAAATTCGACGATCTTTTCGAGGCTGTCGCCCTGCATGATCAACCGCCCGTACTTGCCCGGATCGGCCGCTGTGAATCCAAGCACGACCACGGCATTGTCTGCGCGGGCCGCCACCATTCTTTCCAGCGTCTGCGCGCTGACAAACGGGGTGTCGCCAAAGAGAACGATCACGTCGCCGTCGAAATCTTCAAGCGCGTCGCGGCACATGCTGACGGCGTGACCGGTGCCATTCTGCTCTTCCTGAAGCACAACAATGGCCTCGGGATCATGGTCGACCACCGTCTGGCGGACCTCTTCGTAGCCGTGACCGGCGACGATCACGGTGCGTTGCGGCTCCAGCGATGCGCCGGCCTGCATGGCGTGGATCAGCAGCGGCGCATTGGCGATCTCGTGCAGAACCTTGGGTTTGTCGGACTTCATCCGTGTACCTTTGCCTGCGGCGAGGATGACAAGTGCGGTGCTCATGTAGCGAATTCTCTTTGTATTCTGATTGCTCCCGTTTTATCCGGTTGCGGCAAGGGCGCAAGGCCGTGAGCCATCAAAACTGATTGCGCGCTGTAACAGCGATGCGCGGAAACGCGCCAACATATGGGTGGGGGAGCGCGCGATGCGGACGGTGGTTTTTGATCTGGACGGGACGCTGGCGGATACGAGCGGCGATCTTATCGCGGCGGCAAATGCCTGTTTTCGGGATATGGGGGCGGGCGACCTTCTGGATGCGGCAACGGATGCGGGCATTGCCCTGCGCGGTGGGAAGCGGATGCTGACCGAGGGGCTGACCCGCCTTGGGCGGATGGATGCGGCGGTGGTGGAGCAGTACTACCCGATGCTTTTGGAGGCCTATGGCGACGCAATTGCCGAGCATACGGTGTTTTACCCCGGCGCGCTGGACGCGGTCGGGGAATTGTCGGCGCGTGGCTACGGCGTCGGGATCTGCACCAACAAGCCCGAGGCGCTGGCGGAACAGTTGTTGCAGGCCCTGGGCGCGCGGGCGGCTTTTGGGGCGCTGGTCGGGGCGGATACATTGCCCGTGCGAAAGCCGGACCCGGCACCGCTGATGGAAACCGCGCGGCGATTGGGGGGAGACCCGGCCAGGACCGTTTTGATCGGGGATAGTGACACGGACCGCAACACGGCGCGGGCGGCGGGGGTGCCGTCGGTGCTGGTGACCTTCGGGCCAAGCGGCGAGGATATGGCGGCGCTGGAGCCGGAGGCGCTTTTGCATGACTTTGCGGACCTGCCGGATCTGGTTCAGGCGCTGATCGGGCGCAACAGCTGATCGGAGAGGGCCGACAACGGTTTTTTGTCGAGCCCTGACAGACTCTCTTCGATGCGCGCGGCGGTGTCGTGGCCCAGAACGGGGTCGGCAAGTGCATGGTATTTCATGCGCAGATCGGCCTCGGACGGGGGGGCGGTGTGATCCCAGAGCGGTTCGTGCCAGTCGCTTTCAAACTGGCCCCGCGGCGTGGTGATGATCACCCGGGCAAAGCGTTTCAGGGGAAAATGCGCGTTGGCGTGGTCGCTTTCGACCATTTTGATCTTGCTGGCGAGGCCGAGGATCGTCGGGTCGCTGACGGCGGCATCGGAGATGTCCGAAGGGGTGACTGTGCCGCGGGCAAGGGCGACAGCAACCGGGAAAGACGTAGAATATTGCGCGGCTTCGGTGCTGTCTGGGGTGGGCATGGCAAGGCGCACGGATTCGTGGAACGTGTGAATTTCGATGCTGGTGATGTCGTCCGGGCCAAGCCCGTGGCTTTGGCGCAGATGCAGGGCGGCTTCGATCGGGGCCTGCGCCCAGCGGCAGACCGGATAGGGTTTGTAATACTGTTCCAGCATGTACCAGCGGTTGCCAAGATCGGCCCAGAAATCGGGGGCCTCTTCAACTGTGATGGCCGGGGCTCCGGTAAAGCCGGATTGGGCCAGTTTCACAGCAGAAACGCCCGCCATGGACCCCCAGCCGGAGCCGTCCTTGACCATGGTGGGCGTATCGATGCAGCGCATCATCTGGGAGCGGGGACCGTGGTATTCGGCGATGCCGAGCGCGTGGCGGGTGGTGTCGGGGTCAAGCTGCAGGAGGCGCGCGCCCGCGGCGGCGGCGGTGACCGCGCCCCAGCTGCCCGAGGTGTGATAGTCGGGGACCGTGGCATGCTGGGCCATGGCGGCGCGGGCGCCGAATTCATAGCCCAGGATGATCGCGGTCAGGAAATCGCGCCCCGCCACATTCGCTTCGTGACCCAGCATGAGAGCCGCGGGAAAGAGCGGGCAGCCGATATGGCCCTTGGCCGGGTTGAACCCGTCGTGCGCATCCAGTGCGTCGATGGTCATGCCGGCGGCGAGCGCGCCGCCCGTTGCCGACGTGTGGCGTCCGTCAAACAACATGGGGAGGTGTCCGCCGAATTCGGTGTGGGCGTGGTCGCGGATGATTTGGGAAAGCCGTGTGCCGATCCCGCCAGCGGCGACGCCGATCAGGTCGAGCAGACTGAGTTCGGCCTGTGCGCGCACCGGGGCGGGAATGTCGGAAAGGGAGAGGGAATGGATGAAGTCGAGCGCGGCGGGCATGGGCGGGGTCTCCTTGTGGGATGAGACCAGCCTAGCAAGGGATTGGCGGCAAAAAGGGGTGATGCCGACGCCTGATGTCGCGTTTTGGCCTGCCGATCCGCAATTGCGGGGCGGACGGGCATGGCGTAACCCTTGGGCAGGTGTTTGAAGCGAGGTGGGTGATGGGCGAGCGTTCCACGGAAAAATTCACGGGCAATTTCACCCAGCAGGAACCGATCCCGGACGAGGCGATCGAGGCTGCCGTGGCCGTGATGCGGTCGGGGCGGCTGCATCGTTACAACGTCGCCCCTGGTGAATTGGGTGAGGCCGCGCTTTTGGAACAGGAGTTCGCGGCGCTGACGGGGGCGAAGTATTGCCTTGCAGTGGCATCGGGGGGCTATGCGATGGGCTGTGCCTTGCGCGCGCTGGGGGTCGGGCCGGGGGACAAGGTGTTGACCAACGCCTTTACGCTGGCCCCGGTGCCGGGGGCGATTGCCAGCGTCGGGGCGGTGCCGGTGTTTGTCGGCGTGACCGAGGGGCTGGTGATCGACCTTGAGGATCTGGCGGCCAAGGCCGGTCAGGCGGATGTGCTGATGCTGAGCCATATGCGCGGGCATATCGTGGATATGGACGCGTTGATGGCGCTGTGTGACGCGCATGGAATCCGGGTGATCGAGGATTGTGCGCATACGATGGGTGGGGGCTGGCGTGGCGTGCCGTCGGGGCGGCACGGGGTCATCGCCTGTTATTCGACGCAGACCTACAAGCATGTGAATTCCGGCGAGGGCGGGTTCCTGATTTCGGATGATGCAGAGCTGATGGCGCGGGCGGTGATGCTGTCGGGATCCTACATGCTTTATGAGCGGCATCTGGCGGCGCCGGAGCCGGAGATGTTCGAGCAGGTGAAATACGACACGCCAAACGTTTCCGGGCGCATGGACAACCTGCGCGCGGCGATTCTGCGCCCGCAGTTGCGTAAGCTGCCCGAACAGGTGGCGGCGTGGAATGCGCGCTATGGCGTGCTGGAAGAGGGGGTGCGGGGCACGCCCGGCTTGCAGGTGGTTGAGCGGTCGGACGGGGAAGGGTTTGTCGGGTCCTCGATCCAGTTCCTGTTGCTGGATTGGGACGAGGCACGCATTGCGGCCGTCTTGGCGCGTTGCGCAGCGCGGGGGGTGGAGTTGAAGTGGTTCGGGGGGGCGGAGCCGGTGGCCTTTACCTCGCGCTATGACAGTTGGCGCTATGCCCCCAGCGCCGCGATGCCTGCGACGGACCGGGTGTTGAAGGGGGTTGTAGACATGCGCATTCCGCTGACCTTCTCGCTGGAGGATTGCGCTTTGATTGCGCGGATCATCCGGGCCGAGGTAGGGGCGGTCTGGCAGGCCAACGGATAAGGGGGCGCTGCCCCCATCGCCCCTTGGGGGCGATTCCCCCGGGGTATTTCTGGAAAAAGAAAGATCAGGGGGTGCGTTTGAGGCGGGTGAATACCCAGGCGCCGAGGGTGAGGGCGGCGTAGAGGGCGAGAACGAAGGCCAGTTGCGCGGGGGCGTGGCGGGCTTCGAAGATCAGGATCAGCAGGGCTCCGAGGCCGAGGCCGAGAATGGCGGACAGGGTCATGAGCGGGTGCGAGCCGGTGGCGGCGCGGTGTTTGTGGTTGGCGACGGCCATGAGGATCGAGACCAGAAGAAAGGTGATCGAGCCGAATTCGAGGATCAGGCGCAGATCGCCAATCAGGATCAGGAGCGCGGCCAGACCGGCCATGGCCAGCACTGCATTGCGTGGGATGGTGCCGGTGCGCAGGGCCAACGGGGCCGGAAAAAAACCGTCGCGCGCAATCACGCGCATCAGGCGGGAGGCGCCAAAGAGCGTACCGGAGATTGCGCTCATGGTGGCCAGCAGGGCGCCTGCGATCACCAGGTGACGCCCGACGGGCCCGAGTACATCGGCCGCGCCCGCAGCCAGCGCATGTTCCTGATGGGTGATGATGTCTTTGAACGGGATGGCGAGCACGGCGCCGATGGCGATGACCACGTAGACCGTGGTGGCCAGTCCGACAGCGGCATAGATGGCACGCGGGATGTTGCGGCCCGGATCGCGCATTTCGTCCATGGCGTGGATCACCAGCTGGAAGCCTTCATAGGCGACGAAGGTCACGGCGGCGATGGTCAGCACGGCGAAGAGGCTGGCCTCCGGGCCGTGCCCGTTGAGCTGGGGCAATTCGGGTTGGGCATTGCCCCAGAGGACCCCAGCCACGATCAGGAGAATCACGATTTTGGAGTAGACGAGCAGGTCTTCGATCCGGCCCATGCCACGGGTGGACCAGATATTCACGGCGGCAAATCCGGCGATCACGGCCATAGCGACGAGGCGGCGCGCGGTGTCGTTTCCGGCAATGTCGAAGCCGGAGATGGCATAGGAGGCGAAGGTGAAGGCATAAAGCGCGATCGTGGCGATATAGCCGAACACGACCCACCATCCGATCAGGGCCGCGGCAAAGTCATGGCCCGGAAAACTGCGTTTGAAAAAGGCGTAGGTGGCGCCTTCGTCGCGGTAGAAAAGGGCAAGCTTTACATAGGAGTAGGCGGCGAGAATCGCGAACAGCCCACCTAGGGCGATGGCCAACGGGGTCCAGAGGCCGATCTGGGCCACGCTCAATCCGAGGATGGTGAAGATGCCGCCCCCCACCATGCCGCCAAGGGCGATGGCGATCAGCTCGGCCAGCCCCAAAGGGGGCGCGTCGGGATGGCGGTCGGGGCGCATGGCTGGTCCTGTTTTTGGTCGGTGATGACAAGTTTTTCTTGATCGGAGAAATGACATGCCGTAATTATATGAACAAGCGTTCAATAACGGGAGAACTGGTGCGATGTTCATGCACACGATGGAATTTGACCTCGGCGAAGACGTCAACGCGATGCGCGAGATGGTCCACCGATTCGCTCAGGAGCGGATCAAGCCGATCGCGGCGGAAGTCGACCTGAAGAACGAGTTTCCGAACGAGCTTTGGAAAGAGTTCGGCGAGCTTGGTCTTTTGGGCATTACCACGCCCGAGGAATATGGCGGGGCAGGGATGTCCTATCTCGCGCATGTGATTGCGGTGGAAGAGATCGCGCGGGCGTCGGCTTCGATCTCGCTCAGCTATGGGGCGCATTCGAACCTTTGCGTGAACCAGATCAAGCTCAACGGCAACGAAGAGCAGAAGCAGAAATACCTGCCGCGCCTGATTTCGGGCGAGCATGTCGGTGCGCTGGCCATGTCGGAACCCTCCGCCGGGTCGGATGTGGTGAGCATGAAGCTGCGCGCGGACAAGAAGAACGACCGCTATGTTCTGAACGGCAACAAGTACTGGATCACCAACGGCCCGGATGCGGATACGCTGGTGGTTTACGCCAAGACTGACATGGATGCCGGGCCGCGTGGCATCACCGCGTTCCTGATCGAGAAGGAAATGAAAGGGTTCTCGACCTCGCCTCACTTTGACAAGCTGGGCATGCGTGGGTCGAACACCGCCGAGCTGATCTTTGAAGACGTGGAAGTGCCGTTTGAAAACGTGCTGGGCGAAGAGGGCAAGGGCGTCAAGGTGCTGATGTCGGGGCTGGATTACGAGCGCGTGGTGCTGGCCGGGATCGGCACGGGCATCATGGCGGCCTGCCTGGACGAGATCATGCCCTACATGGTCGAGCGCAAGCAGTTTGGCCAGTCGATCGGGAACTTCCAGCTGATGCAGGGCAAGATTGCCGACATGTATACGGCGATGAACTCGGCGCGGGCCTATGTCTATGAATGTGCCAAGGCCTGTGACTCTGGCCGGATCACCCGTCAGGATGCGGCGGCTTGCTGTCTCTATGCCTCTGAAGTGGCCATGACGCAGGCGCATCAGGCGGTGCAGGCCATGGGCGGTGCCGGTTACCTGAGTGATAACCCGGTGGGGCGCATTTTCCGCGATGCCAAGCTGATGGAAATCGGTGCGGGCACCTCGGAAATCCGCCGGATGCTGATCGGCCGCGAACTGATGAGCGCGCAGGCATGATCCGTGCAGCCGTCGCCCTGATGCTTGCGCCGCTCTCCGTGGCGGCGCAGGATCTGGTGTTTTCGCCCGAGGCGACCGAGTCCTGCCTTGCAGGTCTGGTTGCGGGGCAGGACCAGACGACATGTGTCGGGGCGTCGGCCAATGCCTGCATGGACGCTACGCAGGGCGGCTGGTCCACGGTGGGCATGAGCGGCTGTTACGAGCAAGAACGGCTTTACTGGGACGCCCGGTTGAATGCCGCCTATGGCCGGGTGCGGGCCGAAGCCAAGAAGATAGACGCAGAGATGCAGGAGATTGGCTCCTCGGCGCCAAGCCAGGCGGATGCGTTGCGCGACATGCAACGCGCGTGGATCGGCTATCGCGATGCCACCTGTGATTATGAACGTTCGCTGTGGGGCGGCGGGACGGGCGGTGGCCCGGCCACGGTGTCCTGCCACATGTATATGACTGCCGCACAAGCGCGGTATCTTGAAAACGCCGGTTTGGGCGAGTGAGTTTGGAGTAGGAAGATGAGCAAGCTTCAATCGAAGATCATGACCGGATCTGAGGATTTTGCCGCCAACCGTGCGGCACATCTGGACATGGTCGAAACCATTCGCGCGGCGGCTGGGGCTGCTGCGCAGGGGGGCGGCGAGAAATCGCGGGCGCGCCATGTGAGCCGGGGCAAGATGCTGCCGCGTGACCGGGTGGCGAACCTGCTCGATCCGGGCTCGCCATTCCTTGAAGTGGGGGCGACGGCGGCGCATGACATGTATGGCAACGCCGCGCCGGGTGCCGGGGTTGTGGCCGGGATCGGCCTTGTGAAGGGGCAGGAAGTCATGGTGGTGTGCAACGACGCCACCGTGAAAGGCGGTACCTATTTCCCGATGACGGTGAAAAAGCACCTGCGCGCTCAGGAGATCGCCGAGCAGAACCATTTGCCGTGTGTCTATCTGGTGGACTCTGGTGGGGCGAACCTGCCCCAGCAGGACGAAGTGTTCCCGGATCGGGACCACTTTGGCCGGATCTTCTATAACCAGGCCAATATGTCGGCCAAGGGCATTCCGCAGATCGCCGTGGTGATGGGATCCTGTACGGCGGGCGGAGCCTATGTGCCTGCGATGTCGGATGTGACGATCATCGTGAAGGAGCAGGGGACGATCTTTCTTGCCGGTCCACCGCTGGTCAAGGCCGCGACGGGCGAGGTGGTGAGCGCCGAGGACCTTGGCGGGGGCGATGTGCACACGCGTCTGTCGGGCGTGGCGGATTACCTTGCGGATAATGACGCGCACGCGCTGGCGCTGGCGCGTGAGGCGGTGGCCAACCTCAACCGTGGCAAGCCCAAGACGGTGGAATGGGCCAGCCCGGAAGACCCGGCTTATGATCCGGAAGAGATCCTTGGCGTGGTGCCTGCTGGGCTGCGCACGCCCTATGATATCCGCGAAGTGATTGCGCGGATCGTGGATGGTTCGCGGTTTGACGAGTTCAAGCGGCGGTTCGGGGAAACGCTGGTCTGTGGGTTTGCCCATGTGAAGGGCTGCCCGATCGGGATCATCGCCAACAATGGCGTGCTTTATTCGGAAAGTGCGGCCAAGGGCGCGCATTTTGTCGAACTGTGTTCGCAGCGTGGTATTCCGCTGGTGTTCCTGCAGAATATCACCGGGTTCATGGTGGGCCAGAAATACGAGGCCGAGGGCATTGCCCGTCACGGCGCCAAGCTGGTGACGGCGGTGGCGACGACCAAGGTGCCGAAGATCACCATGCTGGTGGGCGGCTCGTTTGGTGCGGGCAACTATGGCATGGCCGGGCGCGCCTATTCGCCCCGCTTCCTGTGGACATGGCCCAACAGCCGGATTTCGGTGATGGGCGGCGAACAGGCGGCTGGCGTGCTGGCGACCGTGAAACGGGATGCCATCGAGCGCGCCGGGCAGGAATGGTCGGCCGAGGAGGAAGCCGCGTTCAAGCAGCCGACGCTCGATATGTTCGAGCACCAGTCGCACCCGCTTTATGCGTCGGCGCGGCTTTGGGATGACGGGATCATTGATCCGCGCAAAACCCGCGACGTGCTGTACCTGAGCCTGTCGGCCGCGCTGAACGCGCCGATTGAAGAAACGAAGTTTGGCGTATTCCGGATGTAATGCGTTGGGGGCAGCCCTCACACACAGGTCCAAGTGGGGGCCAGCCCCCACACCCCCGGAGTATTTACGGCAAAATGAAGAACGAGGTCGGGAGGCCGAGAGATGTTTAACAAGATCCTGATTGCCAACCGTGGCGAGATCGCTTGCCGGGTAATGGAAAGCGCCCGCAAGATGGGTGTGAAGACCGTGGCCGTCTATTCGGACGCGGACGCGCATGCCAAGCATGTGGCGATGGCGGACATGGCAGTGCATATTGGCGGACCTGCCCCGGCGGACAGCTATCTGCGCGGCGACGTGATCATTCAGGCGGCGCTGGACAGTGGGGCGCAGGCGATCCACCCCGGCTATGGTTTCCTGTCGGAAAACCCCGACTTCGTGGATGCGGTCGAGGCGGCGGGGCTGGTGTTCATTGGCCCGTCGGCGGACGCGATCCGCAAGATGGGGCTCAAGGATGCGGCCAAGGCGCTGATGGAAGAGGCCAAGGTGCCGGTTGTGCCGGGCTATCACGGCAAGAACCAGGACCCGGAGCATTTGTCGGGTGCGGCGGATGCGATTGGCTATCCGGTGCTGATCAAGGCCGTGGCCGGGGGTGGCGGCAAGGGGATGCGCCTTGTCGAGAAACCCTCCGAGTTCATGGATGCGCTGAAATCGGCGCAGGGCGAGGCGCAGACCGCCTTTGGCAACCCGGATGTTCTGATCGAGAAATACATCCAGCAGCCGCGCCACATCGAGTTGCAGGTGTTTGGCGACGGCGAAAAGGCTGTGCACCTGTTCGAGCGGGATTGTTCGTTGCAGCGCCGCCACCAGAAAGTGATCGAAGAAGCGCCTGCGCCGGGCATGACGCCCGAGATGCGCGCTGCGATGGGCGCCGCCGCCGTGCGGGCCGCCGAGGCGATCAACTACAAGGGGGCCGGCACCATCGAATTCATCGTGGATGGTTCGGACGGGCTGCGCACGGACGGCTTCTGGTTCATGGAGATGAACACCCGTCTTCAGGTGGAACACCCAGTTTCGGAAGCCATCACCGGCGTGGACCTTGTGGAGTGGCAATTGCGGGTTGCCTCGGGCGAGGGGCTGCCCAAGTCGCAGGACGAGCTGACCATCACCGGTCATGCGTTCGAAGCGCGGATCTATGCCGAGGATGTTCCCAAGGGGTTCCTGCCCGCGACGGGAACGCTCAGCCATCTGGATTTCCCTGACAGCGCGCGGATCGACAGCGGTGTAAGGGCGGGCGATACGATCAGCCCGTGGTATGACCCGATGATCGCCAAGCTGATCGTACATGCGCCGACGCGCTCGATTGCGCTCAAGCAGCTGGAAACCGCGCTGCGGCATACGGATGTGGCCGGGACCGTGACCAACGTCTCGTTCCTCAGCCTGTTGTCGGCGCAGGAAGATTTCGTGAAGGGCGACGTCGATACCGGGCTGATCGCGCGGCATATCGAGGACCTTTCGGTTGCGCCCGTGGCCTGCAGCAAGGCCCGCTCGGTGGCGGCGGTCACGGCGCTGGGCCTGATGCCCGCACCGGATCGCGCGCCGGCCCCGTCGCTGGTGCTGTGGACGCCGCTGACCCATGCGGTGTCGCTGGTGCATCACGAGGAGCAGATCGATGCACGGGTCACGGTAAACGGGACCGGGGAGTATCTCGTCGATCTGGGCGAGGTGCAGCACACGGTGCGCTTTGGTGAAGGCGCGTGGTGGGTGGACCAGACCAAGGTTCAGGCCCGCACGGCACGCCATGGCGATGATCTCACCGTGTTCTGGGGCAATGGCTATCGCTTCCACGTCGTCGATCCGCTGGAGCGCGAAGATGAAGCGGCGGCGGGTGGCAACCTGATTGCGGCGCCGATGCCGGGGCTGGTCAAGGCGGTGTTCGCCAAGGCCGGACAGACGGTGGCGCAGGGCGACCGGCTTGCCATTCTCGAAGCCATGAAAATGGAGCATTCGCTTTTGGCGGCGCGCGATGGTGTTGTCGCCGAGGTGCTGGCCAGCGAAGGCCAGCAGGTCGAGGAAGGGGCGGCCCTGATCCGGCTGGAAGATGAGGACGAGGCGGCGGCATGACCGTGCTGCACCATATCCCGTTTTCGCGGTCGTTCCGTATCCTGTGGTTGTTGCAGGAAATGGGGCTGGAGGCGGATTTGCGGTTGTATTCGATCACGGATGGGTCGTTGCGCGCTTCCGAGTTCAAGGCAATCTCGCCCGTGGGGCGGGTGCCGGCGCTCGAGATTGACGGTGTGACGATTTATGAAAGTGCGGCGATTGTCGAATACCTGACCGAAACCCGGCCCGAACATGGTTTGGGCCGGTTACCGGGGGATGCGGAGCGGGTGCCCTATCTGGAATGGTTGGGGTTTGCAGAGACGCAGGCCAGCATTCTGGCCTCGCTCAACATGCAGCATCTGTTCATGGGTGATCCGACGCCTGCGTCGCCGGTGGTTTTGAAGCTTGAAGCGGCCCGGTTGGCGGCGACCCTGAAGGCGATGGATCGTGCCCTTGCGGATCGAGAGTGGTTGTTGCCGTCAGGCTTCTCGGCGGCGGACACGATGATGGGGTTCAACCTGTTCTCGGCGCCTTACTATGTTCACATGGACAAGTTCGAGAATGTGCGCGCCTATGTGAAGCGTATCGAGGCGCGCCCCGCCTATCAGCGTGCGCGTGAACTGGATGGACGCCAGGAATTCTACAAGAAGGACTTCTACGAGGTGCCCAATGGCTGAATTTGTTGAAATTTTCGAGATGGGGCCGCGTGATGGGCTTCAGAACGAAAAACGCCAAATCCCGACCGAGAAAAAAATCGCGCTGGTCGATTGTCTGAGCCAGGCGGGGTTCAAGCGGATCGAGGTGGCCAGTTTCGTGAGCCCGAAATGGGTGCCTCAGATGGCGGATTCGGCGCAGGTTCTGGCAAATATCAAGCGCGCGCCGGGGGTGTCCTATGCGGCGTTGACGCCGAACATGCAGGGGTTCAACCGGGCGGTCATGGCGCAGGCCGACGAGATCGCCATTTTCGGGTCGGCCTCGGAAGGGTTTTCCAAGGCCAATATCAACGCAACGATTGCCGAATCGCTGGAACGGTTTGCGCCGGTGGTCGAGGCGGCCAAAGATGTGGATTTGCCAGTGCGGGGCTATATCTCCTGCGTGACAGATTGTCCCTATGACGGACCGACGCCACCGGAAAAAGTGGCCGAAGTGGCCGCGCATCTGCGCGATGCGGGCTGTTACGAGATCTCATTGGGGGACACGATCGGGCAGGGCACGCCCGAGAGCATTGCCGCGATGCTGGAAGCCGTATTGCAGGAAGTACCTGCGGCGAAACTGGCCGGGCATTACCATGACACCGCAGGGCGCGCGCTGGTGAATATCGAAGCCTCTCTTGCGCTGGGTGTTCGGGTGTTCGACGCCGCAGTGGGCGGTTTGGGCGGATGTCCCTATGCGCCGGGGGCCAAGGGCAATGTGGCGACCGAGGCGGTGAATGATCTGCTGGTGTCGCTGGGATATGAAACCGGGCTTGACCGGACGGTGCTGGACACAGCGGCAGAGATGGCACGCGCGATGCGAGCCGGGTGAACAAGAATTTTGGCGCGAGAGGAGAGGGTATGTTTGAAACGATTTCCGTAGAGGTCGATGCGCGCGGCGTTGCGACATTGATGTTGAACCGCCCTGAAAAGCATAACGCCATGTCCGGCGAAATGCTCACCGAGCTGAAGGCGGCAGCCGAGCAGTTGGCCAAGGATGACAGCGTGCGCGTGGTCGTGCTGACCGGGGCGGGCAAGTCGTTCTGCGCCGGGGGCGATCTGGGGTGGATGCAGAAACAGCGGGACCTGGCGCCCGAGGCGCGCGGCAAGGAAGCGCGCAAGTTGGCCGAGATGCTTCAGGCGCTCAATACGCTGCCCAAGCCGCTGATCGGGCGGGTGCAGGGCAACGCCTTTGGGGGCGGTGTCGGCATGGCCTGTGTCTGTGACGTGACCATTGGCGTGGACAGCCTGACGATGGGGTTGACCGAAACGCGTCTGGGGCTGATTCCCGCAACCATCGGCCCCTACGTGGTGGCGCGCATGGGCGAGGGCAAAGCGCGGCGGGTGTTCATGTCAGCGCGCCTGTTCAAGGCCGAGGAAGCGGCAGCGCTGGATATCCTGTCGAAAGTGGTGCCTGCCGACGCGCTTGATGCGGCGGTTGAGGCGGAGATTGCACCCTATCTTGCGGTGGCCCCCGGTGCCGTGGCGCGTGCCAAGGCGCTGACCCGCACGCTTGGCGCACCGATCAACGACGCGGTGATCGACCATACGATTGGTGAACTTGTCGCCTGCTGGGAAGGCGAGGAAGCCCGCGAGGGCATCCGGGCGTTTTTTGCCAAGGAAAAGCCGAGCTGGACCTGAGAACAACCGGTTAAGGCCATGTGCCGGGTACCGAAAAAGGGTTGGAGGCAGGGTCGCTGGGGCGCGCCCTGTCTTTGCCAATTGTTATCCTGATTGATTTGATGGGTTTTTTGCAGGATCAGGAATCATCCTGGGCATCATGACGAATTCGTGAAAGATCCCCTGTTCAAGGGGGCCGACCGATTGCCGCATGGGGGCGATCAGAGAGTGCATACCTTTGTGTACAAAGGAAAAACTTGTTGAAATCAGAAAATTGAATGTGTTTTCGGTCGGTTGACCCCGCCATGGGGCAGGGGTAAACCCCGCTTAGTCTGTACAGCCAGCTGACTGCACGTGATTTTCGTGCATGAAAGGAGCTACCCCGTGGAAGAGATGCTCAGGGAATACTTCCCAATTATCGTCTTCTTGGCCGTTGCCGTTGCACTCGGTCTTGTCTTCATCCTCGCAGCCGTCGTTCTTGCCGTTCGTAATCCCGACCCTGAGAAGGTGAGTGCTTACGAGTGCGGTTTCAATGCCTTCGACGACGCGCGCATGAAATTTGACGTGAGGTTCTACCTCGTGTCGATCCTGTTCATCATTTTCGACCTGGAAATCGCGATGCTGTTTCCCTGGGCCGTGGCGTTCAAGGACGTCTCCATGGTCGGCTTCTGGTCGATGATGGTTTTCCTCGCAGTGCTGACCATCGGCTTTGCGTATGAATGGAAGAAAGGGGCCCTCGAATGGGAGTGATGACCGGAGCCAATACGGCCGGCGCCGATCGTGAGGTTGCCACCCAGGCGCTGAACGCCGAGTTGCAGGACAAGGGTTTCCTGCTGACCACGGCAGAGGACCTGATCAACTGGGGCCGCACGGGCAGCTTGCACTGGATGACCTTTGGTCTGGCCTGCTGTGCGGTGGAGATGATCCACACCTCCATGCCGCGCTATGACCTCGAGCGTTTCGGCACTGCGCCGCGCGCCTCTCCGCGTCAGTCGGACGTGATGATCGTGGCCGGTACTCTGACCAACAAGATGGCCCCGGCGCTGCGCAAGGTTTACGACCAGATGCCCGAGCCGCGTTACGTGATCTCGATGGGCTCCTGCGCCAACGGTGGTGGTTACTATCACTACTCCTACAGCGTCGTGCGTGGCTGTGACCGGATCGTTCCGGTGGACATCTACGTGCCGGGCTGCCCGCCGACTGCCGAAGCTCTGATGTATGGCATCATGCAGCTGCAACGCAAAATCCGCCGCACGGGGACGATTGAGAGATGAGCGAAGCACTGAACGAACTGGGCGTCCATATCGAGCTGAAGCGCCCTGACTGCGTGCTGGGCTGGGATGTCAGCTTTGGCGAGTTGAACGTGGACGTGGCCCCGGCAAACATTGCCGGGTTCGTCGAGTTTCTGAAGGCCGATCCGAACTGCAAGTTTGCCACGCTGGTGGATATCACCGCGCTGGACTTTCCGGATCGTCCCAAGCGGTTCACCGTGGTGTATCACCTGCTGTCGATGACACAGAACGCGCGTATCCGCCTGCGGGTGGCCGTGCGCGAAGACGAGATGGTGCCGACGATCACCGAGATCCACCCCTGCGCCAACTGGCCGGAGCGTGAGACCTTTGACATGTTCGGGATCATCTTCAGCGATCACCCGGACCTGCGCCGTCTGCTGACCGATTACGGTTTCCGTGGACATCCGCTGCGCAAGGACTTCCCGACGACCGGCTATACCGAAGTGCGTTACGACGAGGTGCAGAAGCGCGTTGTCTATGAACCGGTACAGCTGCCGCAGGATTACCGCCAGTTTGACTTTATGTCCCCATGGGAAGGCGCGGAATACATCCTTCCGGGTGACGAGAAAGAGGGGGCGAAATGATGGACGGCTCCAAGTTTGACGATGGCAGCACCGACGCGCTGGCCGGCGAACAGAAAATCCGCAACTTCAACATCAACTTCGGGCCTCAGCACCCGGCGGCACACGGCGTGCTGCGTCTTGTGCTGGAGCTGGACGGCGAGATCGTAGAGCGCTGCGACCCACATGTCGGCCTGCTGCATCGCGGCACCGAAAAGTTGATGGAAAGCCGCACCTACCTGCAGAACCTGCCGTATCTGGATCGCCTCGACTATGTGGCGCCGATGAACCAGGAACATGCGTATTGCCTTGCGATTGAAAAGCTGACCGGTGTGGAAGTGCCGCGCCGTGGTCAGCTGATCCGTGTGCTTTACAGCGAGATCGGCCGCGTCCTGAACCACCTGATGAACGTCTGTTCGCAGGCGATGGACGTCGGCGCTCTGACCCCGAACCTCTGGGGCTTTGAAGAGCGCGAAAAGCTGATGATCTTCTACGAGCGGGCCTGTGGCGCGCGTCTGCACGCCAACTATTTCCGCCCCGGCGGTGTGCATCAGGATCTGCCTGATGCGCTGCTCGACGATATCGAGGAATGGGCGCTTGGGTTCCCGCAGGTTCTGGATGACATCGAGACCCTGCTGACCGAGAACCGCGTGTTCAAGCAGCGGAACGTGGATATCGCGATTGTCGATGCCGATACCGCTCTGGAACATGGCTATTCCGGGGTGATGCTGCGCTCGGCGGGCATGGCTTGGGACCTGCGTCGTGCGCAGCCCTATGAGTGCTATGACGAGTTCGAATTCAAGATCCCGGTTGGCAAGAATGGCGACTGCTACGACCGCTATCTGATGCGTCTGGCCGAGATGCGCGAGTCGACCTCGATCATCCGTCAGGCCATTGTGAAGCTGCGCGAAGCCACCGGCGACGTGATGGCACGGGGCAAGATCACTCCGCCCAAGCGTGGTGACATGAAAACCTCGATGGAAGCGCTGATCCACCACTTCAAACTCTACACCGAAGGGTTCCACGTGCCGGAAGGCGAGGTCTATGCCGCCGTGGAAGCGCCCAAGGGTGAGTTTGGCGTCTATATCATGGGCGATGGCACCAACCGTCCGTATCGCTGCAAGATGCGCGCGCCGGGCTATATGCACCTGCAATCGCTGGATCACATCACCTGCGGCCACCAGCTGGCCGACGTCGCCGCCATCATCGGCACGATCGACATCGTGTTTGGGGAGATTGACCGCTAATGCTGCGCCGTCTGTATCACGAACAACCCGAAAGCTTTGCCTTTTCGCCGGCCAACCAGGCCTGGGCCGAAGGGCAGATCACCAAGTATCCCGAAGGCCGTCAGGCCAGCGCTGTGATTCCGCTTCTGTGGCGGGCACAGGAGCAGGAAGGCTGGCTGTCCAAGCCGGCTCTGGAATATGTCGCGGACATGCTGGGCATGGCCTATATCCGCGTTTTGGAAGTGGCGTCGTTCTACTTCATGTTCCAGCTGCAACCCGTCGGGTCGGTGGCACATATCCAGATCTGCGGCACGCTCTCGTGCATGATCTGCGGTGCCGAAGACCTGATCGCGGTCTGCAAGGAAAAGATCGCCGAAAAGCCCCACACGCTGAGCGCCGATGGCAAGTTCAGCTGGGAAGAGGTCGAATGCCTTGGGGCCTGCACCAACGCGCCGATGGCGCAGATCGGCAAGGACTATTACGAGGACATGACCGCCGAGAGCTTTGCAAAGCTTCTGGACGACATGGCCGCAGGCAAGGTCCCGACGCCGGGTCCGCTGAATGGTCGTTATGCTTCTGAGCCGCTTTCGGGGCTGACCAGCCTCAAGGAATACGACAGCGGGCGCACGCAGTATAATGCGAGCGCGCAGCTGGCGACCGACATCGGCGACACGCTCAAGCGGATCGACGGGACCGAAGTGCCGCTGCGCACACCTTGGGTTGGTGAAGATGGCACGGTTGCCGGTCGCGCTGCGGCTGCGAACCCGCCTGCCGAAGCGCCTGCGCCGAAACCGGCCGTGAAACAGGCAGAGGACGCCAAGAAGGCCGCGGTTCAGGAAAAGAAAGAGGCCGAGGTCAAGCCCGAGCCGATCGAAGCCGATGACGTGGATGCGGATAAAGGCGGCGAAGCCGTGATCAAGCCGTCCAAGGAATTGGCCGGTCAGAAAGAACTGGCCGAGAAGAAGGGCGAGTGGAAGTACGAAGGGAAGGCGGAAGCCGCACCTGCCGCTGCTGCGCCCGCCGCCTCGACGGGCCCGGATGATCTCAAACAGCTCAAGGGCGTTGGCCCGGCGCTGGAGAAGAAACTGCATGAAGCTGGTGTGACCACATTTGCCCAGATCGCAGCCTGGAACGCGGATGATATTGCCGAAATGGACGACAAGCTGTCGTTCAAGGGCCGTATCGAGCGCGACGGCTGGGTCGAGCAGGCCAAAACGCTGGCCGAAGGTGGGGAAACCGAGTTTTCGAAACGCGTCACCAAGGGTGGCGTCTACGAGGACTAAGGCATGACCACGGAGCACAGCGATCAGCAACTGGCACGCAAGGGACGCATGGTTTCCCTCGTCATCGCCGGGACCATGCTGATCTGGCTGGGCGCTCAGTGGGTCGGAAAAATGGCTGGGTTGCCGGGGCGTTACGCGCTTTTGTTCGACTTTGCCGCAATCGCCGCGCTGATTTGGGCGCTGGTGAACATCTATCAGATCTGGCGCGCGCGTCAGGCAAGCAAAGGGTAACGGGATGCTCAAAGATCAGGACCGTATCTTTACCAACCTCTACGGCATGCATGACCGTACGCTCAAAGGTGCGCAGGCGCGCGGCCATTGGGACGGCACGGCCGAGATCATCCAGCGCGGGCGGGATACCATCATCGACCAGATGAAGGCCTCGGGTCTGCGTGGTCGTGGCGGCGCGGGCTTCCCGACGGGTCTCAAATGGTCGTTCATGCCCAAGGAAAGCGACGGTCGACCGGCCTACCTTGTGATCAACGCCGACGAATCCGAGCCCGGCACCTGTAAAGACCGCGAAATCATGCGTCACGATCCGCATACGCTGATCGAAGGGGCGCTGATCGCGTCTTTCGCCATGAACGCGCATACGTCCTATATCTACATCCGCGGCGAATACATCCGCGAGCGCGAAGCGCTGCAGAATGCGATTGACGAAGCCTATGACGCGGGATTGCTGGGCAAGAACGCGGCGGGTTCGGGCTGGGATTTCGACCTGTTCCTGCATCACGGGGCAGGGGCCTATATTTGTGGGGAAGAAACCGCGCTTCTGGAAAGCCTTGAAGGCAAAAAGGGCATGCCGCGCATGAAGCCGCCGTTCCCGGCGGGGGCGGGGCTTTATGGTTGCCCGACCACGGTGAACAACGTGGAATCGATCGCTGTTGTGCCGACCATCCTGCGCCGTGGGCCGGAATGGTTCGCGGGCTTTGGCCGCCCCAACAATGCGGGCACCAAGATTTTTGGCATCTCGGGCCACGTCAACAACCCCTGCGTTGTCGAAGAAGAGATGTCGATCAGCTTTGAAGAACTGATCGAGAAGCATTGCGGCGGAATCCGCGGCGGCTGGGATAACCTTCTGGCCGTGATCCCCGGTGGTTCGTCTGTTCCTTGTGTGCGCGGTGAGAACATGCGCGACGCCGTCATGGATTTCGACGCGCTGCGCGAGGTGGGATCGTCGCTTGGGACGGCGGCCGTGATCGTGATGGACAAGAGCGTGGACCCGATCAAGGCGATCTGGCGTCTCAGCAAGTTCTACAAGCACGAAAGCTGTGGCCAGTGTACGCCGTGCCGTGAAGGCACCGGCTGGATGATGCGCGTGATGGATCGTCTTGTGAAGGGCGAGGCGGAGCTGGAAGAGATCGACATGCTGTTTGATGTAACCAAGCAGGTCGAGGGCCACACGATCTGTGCGCTTGGCGACGCAGCGGCCTGGCCGATCCAGGGTCTGATCCGCAACTTCCGTGAAGAGATCGAAGACCGCATCAAGGCCCAGAAGACGGGCCGCATGGGCGCGATGGCGGCGGAGTAAGAACATGTCGGTCGTCTCTTCTTCCTTTGCCAAATCGACCGCGCGCGGCGGTGTCGTGCTGTTGCTCGGCGCGGCGCTGGCGCTGTCGGCTTGTGGCAAGCGGAAAGAGGACAAGATCTCGTTCAACGGCAAGTATTTTGCGTCCAAGGCCGAAAAGGTTTCCAAGGAAGAGCGTGACCACTTCATTGTCGAAGTGCGCCGTGCGTTTCAGGATATCGCCGCAGCCAAGGAAGCGGGCCGTTACGAGGCAATCCGGTACTGCATCAAGGAATACGGGACGTCGAAGATGGACTGGGTGATTGGCCCGGATTCTGAGAATATCGTGCCCGCCGACGACATGATCACGCTTGAGGGGTATTGCCGGCCATGACCCCTTTGCGCGCATATCGTGGGTGTTATTGCCTATCAGGGGCTCGAATCCCCATTTGGACCAGCGCAGACATTTTGTCTGCCTGTCTGAAAGGAGAGACGTCATGACCCGGTTTGCAACCGCCATCGTGATCGCAACTGCCATTGCCACCAGCGCAGGCTTTGCCTCTGCCAAACCGCCGCTGCGCGAAGTGCGCGAGATCGACGACCAGATCTATTACGGACTGGTTGCTTATGTTCTGGCTGAAGAATGCGACGGCCTGTCTGCCCGCAAGCTGAAGGGGATCAATGATCTCTGGACTCTGGGACGGCGTGCGCGTGAGCTTGGCTACAGTGACCAAGAAATCAAAGCCTACATCCGCTCGAAAGACGAGAAGGCGCGCATGCGTGCGCGTGGGGATGCCTGGTTGAAGTCAAAGGGCGTCTCTTTGGACGACCAAGAAGCAGTCTGTGCGCTGGGGCGCGCGGAAATCGAACGAAACAGCGCGATCGGCGTGTATTTGAGGGCGAACTGAGTCATGTCTGACCTACGCAAGATCATCATCGACGAGACCGAAGTGGAAGTGGACGGCGCAATGACGCTGATCCAGGCCTGTGAAGAGGCTGGCGTGGAAATTCCGCGTTTCTGCTACCACGAACGTCTCTCGATTGCGGGCAACTGCCGCATGTGTCTGGTCGAGGTTGTGGGCGGTCCGCCCAAACCCGCCGCGTCCTGCGCCATGCAGGTGCGTGACCTGCGCCCCGGCCCCGAAGGCCAGCCGCCGGTGGTCAAGACCAACTCGCCCATGGTGAAGAAGGCCCGCGAAGGTGTGATGGAGTTCATGCTCATCAACCACCCGCTGGATTGCCCGATCTGCGATCAGGGCGGTGAGTGTGACCTTCAGGATCAGGCCATGGCCTATGGCATGTCTGACACGCGGTTCAAGGAAGCCAAGCGCGCTGTCGATGACCTGAACCTCGGTCCGCTTGTGTCGACCACGATGACCCGCTGTATCAGCTGTACCCGTTGTGTGCGTTTCACCACCGAAGTTGCCGGGATTACCCAGATGGGCCAGACCGGCCGGGGCGAAGATGCGGAAATCACCAGCTATCTGAACCAGACGCTGGACAGCAACCTGCAGGGCAACATCATCGACCTGTGCCCGGTGGGCGCGCTGACGTCAAAACCCTATGCCTTTACTGCCCGCCCGTGGGAGTTGACCAAGACCGAAACCATCGACGTGATGGACGCGCTTGGCAGCAACATCCGCGTGGACACGAAGGGCCGTGAAGTGATGCGCATTCTGCCGCGCAACCATGATGGCGTGAACGAAGAGTGGATTTCGGACAAGACGCGCTTTGTCTGGGACGGCCTGCGTCGCCAGCGTCTGGACAAGCCTTACGTGCGTGTCGACGGAAAGCTGAAGCCCGCAACCTGGGGCGAGGCTCTGGCCGCCGCTGCAGGCGCGATGAAGGGCAAGAAGGTTGCCGCGCTGGTAGGGGATCTTGCCCCGGTTGAGGCCGTGTTCGCTTTGAAGCAGATTGTTGACGGTCTCGAAGGCAACATCGAATGCCGCACCAATGGCGCGGTTCTGCCGGCAGGCAATCGGTCAGCTTATGTTGGCAACGCTTCCATCGAAGATATTGATACTGCGAAAAAAATCTACCTTGTCGGGTCCAACCCGCGGGTCGAAGCGCCGGTTCTGAACGCGCGGATTCGCAAGGCTTGGACCAAGGGCGCCAAGGTGACTGTTTTTGGCACCAAGGGCATGGACCTGACCTATGATTATTCCTATGCCGGGCCGGGTCGGATGCCGCTGAACAAGCTGGTAGCCGAAGTTGCCGCGCAGGACGATGCGATTGTCATCGTCGGGCAGGGCGCGATCTGTGAAGGCGACGGCATCGCGGTTCTGGGGCAGGCGATGGCGCTGACCGAGAAGCTGGGCGGCAAGATGCTGGTGTTGCACACCGCAGCGAGCCGTGTTGGTGCGATGGACGTTGGCGCTGTTGCTGAAGGTGGTTTGGACGTGGCGCTGGAAGGTGCGGAAGTCGTCTATAACCTCGGCGCGGACGAGATCGAGATCGGCGAAGGTGCCTTCGTTATCTATCAGGGCAGCCATGGTGATCGCGGCGCACACCGTGCGGACGTGATCCTGCCTGCCGCCGCATATACCGAAGAAAACGGTCTGTTCGTGAACACCGAAGGCCGCCCGCAACTGGCGATGCGCGCCGGGTTTGCGCCGGGCGAGGCCAAGGAAAACTGGGCCATCCTGCGTGCGCTGAGCGCGGAACTTGATGCGACGCTGTCCTATGACACGCTCGCCCAGTTGCGGCAGGCGCTTGTTGCAGAGGTTCCGCATCTCGCGCAGATCGACCATGTGCCCGACAATGGCTGGGAGCCGCTGGAGGTCAAGGAACTTGGCAAAGGTGCGTTCAAGGTCGCAATCAGCGATTTCTACCTGACCAACCCGATTGCCCGCGCATCGGAGCTGATGGCGGAATTGTCGGCGAACGCCAAGGCGCGCGCCGAGCAGAAGATCGCGGCGGAGTAAGACACCAGATGAACCCCCGCGTCCTCATCCCGATGATCTGCCTGGCGGCCACCGCCGGGTTGTCGGCCTGCGCCAAGCCGCAGGACGGGCGCGTGTCGCGTGACGAGGTGGTGTTTGAACCGGTTTACCAGGGGGTGGACACCCGCCTCCTGGAGGGCGATCTGGTGAATTTCCACGTGTCGATGACCGGCGCGCGGGATGATCAGGACGTTCACGAATATGCGGAATGCGCTGCTGCCCAGTATGCGCTGATCCGCGGCTTTGGTTTTGCGCGGCATGTGCGCACAACTGTTGATTTTCAGGGTGGTGTCTGGCGGGGGGATGCGGTTTACACCATCTCGCCAGCCCTGCCGCGTGGACTCAGGACGATTGACGCAGAAGTCATTGTTTCGAGCTGCGAAGATAACGGAATACCCACGGTGTGAGGACCCATGACTGAATTCTTTACCACCACCTATCTCGGGATTTTCCTGCTCACACTGGGGCAGGTGCTTTTGGTCGTCGTGCCGTTGCTGGTGGCGCTGGCCTTCCTGCTTTATGCCGACCGCAAGATCTGGGCCGCTGTTCAGCTGCGCCGGGGTCCCAACGTTGTGGGCACCTTCGGCCTGTTGCAGTCCTTTGCGGACTTCATCAAGTACATCGTGAAGGAAATCGTCTATCCGGCGGGGGCGGACAAGGTTGTCTTCCTGCTGGCGCCGATGATCAGCCTTGTCATGGCGGTGATCGCCTGGGCTGTGATCCCTTTCAATGACGGCTGGGTCGTTTCGGATATCAACGTTGCCATTCTCTATGTCTTCGCGGTGTCCTCGCTCGAAGTTTACGGCGTGATCATGGGCGGCTGGGCGTCGAACTCGAAATACCCGTTCCTCGGGTCGCTGCGCTCTGCCGCACAGATGATTTCTTACGAGGTGTCGATCGGTCTGATCATCATCGGTATCATCATCTCGACCGGCTCGATGAACTTTGGTGACATTGTGCGGGCACAGGATGGGGCCTATGGCATCTTCTCCTGGTACTGGTTGCCGCATTTCCCGATGCTGTTCCTGTTCCTGATCTCGGCCATGGCGGAAACCAACCGCCCGCCGTTCGACCTTCCCGAAGCGGAATCCGAACTCGTCGCGGGCTATCAGGTGGAATACAGCTCGACTCCGTTCCTGCTGTTCATGATCGGCGAATACGTGGCCATCGTTCTGATGTGTGCACTGGTGTCGGTTCTGTTCCTTGGTGGTTGGCTGTCGCCGATCCCGGGCCTGCCGGACGGGATCGTCTGGATGCTCGCCAAGATCTGCCTCGTGTTCTTCGTGTTCTCGATGGTCAAGGCAATCGCACCGCGCTACCGCTATGACCAGCTGATGCGCATTGGCTGGAAAGTCTTCCTGCCCATGTCGCTGATCTGGGTTGTGCTGGTTGCGTTCTTCGCAAAATTCGAACTCTTCGGCGGCGCCTATGCCCGCTGGGCAATCGGAGGCTAATATGACGGCAATCGACTATAAACGTGCCGCTGGCTTTTTCCTGCTGAAGGACTTCATCCTGGGGTTCAAGCTGGGCATGAAGTACTTCTTCAAGCCCAAGGCCACGATTAACTATCCGCACGAAAAAGGCCCGCTGAGCCCGCGTTTCCGCGGTGAACATGCGCTGCGCCGCTATCCCAACGGAGAAGAGCGCTGCATCGCGTGTAAACTCTGCGAAGCGATCTGTCCGGCGCAGGCGATCACCATTGACGCGGAACCACGCGAAGATGGCAGCCGCCGCACCACGCGTTATGACATCGACATGACCAAGTGCATCTATTGCGGCTTCTGTCAGGAAGCCTGCCCGGTGGACGCGATTGTCGAAGGTCCGAATTTCGAATTCGCCACCGAAACCCGCGAAGAGCTTTTCTATGACAAGGCAAAGCTTCTGGAAAACGGGGAACGCTGGGAAGCCGAGATCGCCCGCAACCTTGAACTGGACGCGCCGTACCGATGACCGACGCAAAGAACCCATTCGAAGCGATGTTCGCGCAATACCAGGAAATGGCCAAGGCCATGAATCCTGCGCTTGAGTCGTTCACCCCGAAAGGGTTCGAGGCGCTGTGGCCGACCATGCCCAAGGACGTCATGGAGATGTTCTTTGGCAACACGATCAACAAAGACGGGCTTGATGCCAAGACCCGTCTTCTGCTGACGCTGGGGGCGCTCACCGTTCTGGGTGCCCAGGCCGACGCACAAATCCGCCTCACGGTCCGGCATTTGCTGGAAGCGGGGGCAACGAAACAGGAAATCGTCGAGACCATCGGCCAGATGTCGATGTTCGCCGGCATTCCCGCCAGCACCCGCGCCATGGAACTGGCGCAGGATGTTCTGGCGGATAAAGAGGGAAGTGACACATGACCGTCGCGGCAATTGCATTTTACCTGTTTGCGATCTGCGTGATTGCTGGCGGGCTTTTCACCGTCATCAGCCGGAACCCGGTGCATTCGGTGCTCTGGCTCATTCTGGCATTCCTGAGTTCGGCGGGGCTGTTCGTGCTGCTGGGCGCGGAATTCGTCGCCATGCTCCTGATCATTGTTTACGTGGGGGCGGTCGCTGTGCTGTTTCTGTTCGTGGTTATGATGCTGGATGTCGATTTTGCCGAACTCAAGGGCAGCATGGCGCAATACATGCCGCTGGCCTTGCTGATCGGTGTGGTGCTGCTGATGCAGCTGGGCATGGTGTTCGGTGTCTGGGAAGCATCGGAGCAGGCCGAGGCGCTGCGTGCCGCCGTCACCCCGACCGACGTGCAGAACACTGCCGCGCTTGGTGTGATCATCTACGACCAGTATTTCCTTCTGTTCCAACTGGCCGGTCTGATCCTGCTGGTCGCCATGATCGGCGCCATCGTTCTGACGCTGCGCCACCGCAAGGACATCAAGCGCCAGAACGTGCTGGAGCAGATGTGGCGCGACCCGGCCAAGTCGATGGAACTGAAAGACATCAAACCGGGGCAGGGGCTCTGAGCCACTGTCCAACCCGGAGTTGATCCGGGGCCTGCGGAACGCCGCGGGACCAAGTAAACAAAAAGTCCCGGATCAAATCCGGGGCATGAAAATGAAAGACGAACGGGGCAACCCTGAGGGACGACATGATTGGACTTGAACATTACCTGGGCGTGGCGGCGACGCTGTTCGTCATCGGCATATTCGGCCTCTTCCTGAACCGGAAGAACGTGATCATCCTGTTGATGTCGATCGAGCTGATCCTGCTCTCGGTCAATATCAACCTGGTGGCTTTCTCCAGCTTCCTTGGCGACCTTGTCGGACAGGTATTCACCCTGTTCGTGCTGACCGTTGCGGCGGCAGAGGCGGCCATCGGCCTGGCGATCCTGGTCTCGTTCTTCCGTAACCGCGGCACGATCGCGGTCGAAGACGTCAACGTGATGAAAGGCTAAGCGACCATGGAAAAGATCATCCTATTCGCGCCGCTTCTCGGCAGCCTGATCGGCGGCTTCGGCTGGCGCATCATCGGCGAGCGGGGCGCACAGTGGGTCACGACCGGCCTTCTGTTCCTGTCCTGCTTCCTGAGCTGGGTTGTGTTCCTTGGGCTGGGCAGCGAAACCCAGCACATCCACATCCTTGATTTCATCCAATCAGGCACGCTGGACACGGCATGGTCGATCCGGCTGGACCGTCTGACCGCGATCATGCTGATCGTTGTCACAACGGTGTCGGCGCTGGTGCACCTCTATTCGTTCGGCTACATGGCCCATGACGAGCATTGGGGCGAGGGCGAGAACTACAAGGCGCGCTTCTTTGCCTACTTGTCGTTCTTTACCTTTGCCATGTTGATGCTGGTCACGTCTGACAACCTTGTGCAGATGTTCTTTGGCTGGGAAGGCGTGGGCGTTGCGTCGTACCTGCTGATCGGGTTCTACTACAAGAAACCTTCGGCCAACGCCGCCGCGATCAAGGCCTTCGTGGTCAACCGTGTGGGTGACTTTGGCTTTGCCCTCGGCATCTTCGGCCTGTTCTTCCTGACCGACAGCATCAATTTCGACGACATCTTTGCAGCGGCCCCGGCTCTGGCCGACACGCAGCTGCATTTCCTGTGGACCGAATGGAACGCGGCGAACCTTCTGGCCTTCCTGCTGTTCATCGGTGCGATGGGTAAGTCGGCGCAGCTCTTCCTGCACACCTGGTTGCCGGATGCGATGGAAGGCCCGACCCCGGTATCGGCGCTGATCCACGCCGCGACCATGGTGACAGCGGGTGTGTTCCTTGTCTGCCGCATGTCGCCGCTGATGGAATACGCGCCCGAAGCTACGGCATTCATCACCTTCCTTGGAGCCTCGACCGCCTTTGTCGCGGCCACCATCGGCCTGGTGCAGAACGACATCAAACGCGTGATCGCCTATTCGACAATGTCCCAGCTGGGCTACATGTTCGTGGCGGCCGGTGTGGGCGTCTATTCGGCGGCCATGTTCCACCTCTTCACGCACGCCTTCTTCAAAGCGATGCTCTTCCTTGGCGCCGGTTCGGTGATCCACGCGATGCATCACGAGCAGGACATGCGCAACTATGGCGGCCTGCGTAAGAAGATTCCCTATACCTATTGGGCGATGATGATCGGTACGCTGGCCATCACCGGTGTCGGCATCCCGCTGACCACGATTGGGTTCGCCGGGTTCCTGTCGAAAGACGCGATCATCGAGAGCGCCTATGCAGGCACCGCGGGCGGCTATGCCTTCTGGATGCTGGTCGTGGCAGCGCTGTTCACCAGCTTCTACAGCTGGCGCCTGATGTTCCTCACCTTCTTCGGCGAGGCGCGTGGCAACAAGCATACGCATGACCATGCACATGAAAGCCCCAAAGTCATGTTGATCCCGCTGGGGGTCCTGGCGATGGGATCGATCTTTGCAGGGATGATCTGGTACGGGTCGTTCTTCGGCAAGCACGAGCAGGTCAATGCCTTCTTTGGCATCCCGGATCATCACGTATCCGCTGATGCGGCGCATGGCGATGAACAAGGCGACGATCATGCGAAGGCAGACGATCATGGGGATGATCACGCAGCGTCGGACGATCACGCCAAGGCGGATGATCACGCGAAGGCGGATGACCACGCGGTTGCCAGCCATGGCGAGGCGCCGAAGGGGGCGATCTTCATGGCGCCGGACAACCACGTCATGGACGAGGCACACCACGCCCCGAAATGGGTCAAGGTCAGCCCCTTCGTGGCCATGGTTATCGGCCTGATCGTGGCGATGTGGTTCTACATCTGGAACCCGACCATGCCGGCGAAGACCGCGGCCAGCCAGCGTCCGCTCTACCTGTTCCTGCTGAACAAGTGGTACTTTGACGAAATCTACGACTTCCTGTTCGTGCGCCCCGCCTTTGCCATCGGTCGTTTCCTGTGGAAGCGCGGCGATGGCAAAGTCATTGACGGGTCGATCAACGGTGTGGCGATGGGCTTTATTCCCTGGGTCACGCGTCTCGCGGGTCGTGCGCAGTCCGGTTACATCTTCACATACGCCTTTGCCATGGTGATCGGCATCGTTGCCCTCATCACCTGGATGACGCTCAGCGGAGGAGCGCACTAATGAACGATAGCCTGCTCTCTCTCGTTACCTTTATCCCTGCGCTGGCAGCGGCGATCCTCGCCATCTTCCTGCGCGGGGAAGAGGCCGCGGCGCAGCGCAACGCCAAATGGGTGGCGCTGGTTGCGACGGTGATCACCTTCCTGGTGTCGCTGTTCGTCCTGGCCGGGTTCGATCCCTCTGACACCGGTATGCAGTTCGTCGAAGAACGCGACTGGCTGATGGGGCTGAAATACAAGCTGGGCGTGGACGGTATCTCGATCCTCTTCGTCATGCTGACGACGTTCATGATGCCACTGGTGATCTGGTCGTCGTGGGATGTGAACACTCGCGTCAAGGAATACATGATCGCCTTCCTGCTTCTGGAAACGCTGATGCTTGGCGTGTTCATGGCGCTGGATCTCGTGCTGTTCTACCTGTTCTTCGAAGCGGGTCTGATCCCGATGTTCCTGATCATCGGTATCTGGGGTGGCAAGGAGCGCATCTACGCCTCGTTCAAGTTCTTCCTCTATACCTTCCTCGGCTCGGTGCTGATGCTGGTTGCGATGGTAGGCATGTATGTCGACGCGGGGACCACGGACATTCCGACCCTGATGAACCACACGTTCGCTTCCGAGACGCTGAATGTTCTGGGCTTCCAGGTGATCGGTGGTCTTCAGACGCTGATGTTCCTCGCCTTCTTTGCCAGCTTCGCGGTGAAGATGCCGATGTGGCCGGTGCACACCTGGTTGCCGGATGCCCACGTGCAGGCGCCGACCGCAGGTTCGGTTGTTCTGGCGGCGATCCTCTTGAAGATGGGGGGCTACGGCTTCCTCCGCTTCAGCCTGCCGATGTTCCCGATCGGCGCGGAAATCCTGACGCCGCTGGTTCTCTGGATGTCGGCCATCGCAATTGTCTACACCTCGCTGGTGGCCCTTGTTCAGGAAGACATGAAGAAGCTGATCGCCTATTCGTCGGTGGCGCATATGGGCTATGTGACCATGGGTATCTTTGCTGCGAACCAGCAGGGTATCGACGGCGCGATTTTCCAGATGCTGAGCCACGGCTTCATTTCGGGCGCGCTCTTCCTCTGCGTTGGCGTGATCTATGACCGGATGCACACCCGCGAGATTGACGCCTATGGTGGCCTCGTGAACCGGATGCCGGCCTATGCGCTGATCTTCATGTTCTTCACCATGGCCAATGTCGGCCTGCCGGGTACCTCGGGCTTTATCGGTGAATTCCTCGTGCTCATGGGCATCTTCCAGGTCAACACCTGGGTGGCGCTGGTGGCGGCATCGGGTGTGATTTTCTCGGCGGCTTATGCGCTGTGGCTGTATCGCCGTGTCGTGTTCGGCGACCTGATCAAGGAAAGCCTGAAGACGATCAAGGACATGACCGCCCGCGAGAAGTGGATCTTTGCGCCGCTGGTGGCGATGACCCTGATCCTCGGCGTCTATCCGGCGCTGGTGACAGACATCATCGGTCCCTCGGTCGAGAACCTGATTTCCAACTATGAAACCGCTCTGGCCCATGCCCACACGGGCAACCAGATGGCATCGCACTAAGGAGAGCTTGAGACATGATCCAGGCTGATCTGAATATCATCCTTCCGGAGATCCTGCTGGCGGTTTATGCCATGTTGGCTCTGGTCTTTGCGGTCTACACCGGCAAGGACAAGCTTGCGCCGATGCTGACCTGGCTGACAGCGGTTGTCTTTGTGCTGGTGGGCGCATGGATCGGCATGACCGGGTCCGGCGAGAACGTCGCCTTCAACGGCATGTTCCACGATGACGGCTTCTCGCGGTTTGCCAAAGTCGCGATCCTGTTCTCGGCCGCCGCGGTGCTGGTGATGGGGCAGGACTACATGTCGCGTCGCGGCATGCTGCGGTTCGAATACCCGATGCTGATCACGCTGGCCGCAGTCGGCATGATGGTGATGGTTTCGGCAGGAGACCTGATGGCGCTTTACATGGGGCTGGAACTGCAGTCGCTGGCGCTTTACGTGGTGGCTTCGCTGCGCCGTGACAGTGTGAAATCGACCGAAGCGGGTATGAAATACTTCGTGCTGGGCGCGCTGAGCTCGGGCCTTCTGCTTTATGGTTCTTCGCTGGTTTACGGTTTTGCCGGAACCACCAACTTTGCCGGTGTCATCGAGGCCGCGGGACATGATCATACGCCGCTGGGGCTGCTCTTTGGTCTGACTTTCGTCACCGCTGGTCTGGCATTCAAAGTGTCGGCAGTGCCGTTCCACATGTGGACGCCTGACGTGTACGAAGGGTCGCCCACTCCTGTGACAGCTTTTTTTGCCACCGCGCCGAAAATCGCCGCGATGGGTCTTTTGGCCCGCGTGCTGCACGACGCCTTTGGCGGTGTGGTCGGAGACTGGCAGCAGATCATCGCGCTTCTGTCGGTGTTGTCCATGTTCCTTGGCGCCGTGGCTGCGATCGGGCAGCGCAATATCAAGCGCCTGATGGCCTATTCGTCGATCGCGCATATGGGTTATGCGCTGATGGGTCTTGCCGCCGGCACCGCCTTTGGCGTGCAGGCGATGCTGGTCTACATGGCGATCTACGTGACCATGAATATCGGGACGTTTGCCTTTATCCTGTCCATGGAAAAGGACGGGCAACCGGTGACAGACATCACCGCGCTGAACATGTATGCCAAGCGCGAACCGGCCAAGGCTCTGGCCATGCTGGTTCTGCTGTTCTCGCTGGCCGGTGTGCCGCCGCTGGTGGGTTTCTTTGGTAAGTTCTATGTGTTGAAAGCCGCTTACGAAGCCGGGTTGGCATGGCTTGCGGTGCTTGGTGTGGTCGCATCGGTTATCGGCGCGTTCTATTATCTGCGGATCGTGTACTTCATGTATTTCGGCGAAGAAGGCGAAGCGCTCGACAAGGGGCGCAGCTCGGTACAGTACGTGTTCCTGATGGTCTCTGCCGCCGTGATGCTGCTGGGGGTCGTGAACCTTTTCGGGATCGAAGGTGTTGCACAGGCCGCCTCGGTTGCGCTGGTCAACTGACCTTGCGATTGACCGCTCTCTGATCAAATTGAGACGCGCCCCCAGTGGGGCGCGTCGCTTTGTTTTTTAGCGCCTCCGGCGCGGGAGTATTTGGGGCAAAATGGAGACTGGGAACTGGCCCGAAGGATATGGGCGGCGTGTTCTGGCCGAAGTGGACAGCACCAATGCCGAAGCCGCGCGGATTGCGCCGGAGCTGAGAGGGCCGGAGTGGATATTGGGATTGCGCCAGACCCAAGGGCGGGGGCGTCGGGGGCGCCCCTGGGCCGATCCCGTGGGCAATTTCGCGGCGACGCTGGTTCTGCAGCCGGGTGAGGCGCCGGAGCGGGTGGCGCTGCGTTCGTTTATTGCCTCGCTTGCGCTTTACGACGCCTTTGCTGCGGCAGCCGAGACCGAGACGCCCTTTGCGCTCAAGTGGCCCAATGATGTTTTGCTGAATGGGGGCAAGGTTGCCGGGATTCTTCTGGAAACGGCTGGCATGGCCGGGGGCGCGGTCAACCACGTTGCAATCGGAATTGGTGTGAACCTGAAACACGCCCCCGCGATTGGCGAGGTCGAGGCCGGGGCCACGCGACCCGTGTCGCTTCTATCTGAGACCGGCACCGAGATCACACCGGAGGCGTTTCTGGACCTGGTCGCGGCGGCCTTTGCCCGCTATGAGACGCAGTTCCGCACCTTCGGGTTTGAACCGATCCGCACGGCATGGCTGGCGCGTGCAGCGCGTCTGGGCGAAGTGATCACCGCGCGAACGTCGCGTGAGGAAACGACGGGCGTTTTTGAAACGGTGGACTCGTCAGGCAATCTGGTGTTGAACACCGCACAAGGGCGTGTCGCCATCCCGGCGGCGGAAATCTATTTTTAGGCAGCAGGGGAACGCGCGCGATGCTTCTGGCGATTGACTGCGGAAACACGAACACGGTTTTTTCGATCTGGGACGGGGAGAAGTTTCTCTGCACGCTGAGGACGTCGACACATCATGCACGTACGGCGGATGCCTATTTCACGTGGTTCTCGACATTGATCAAGCATTACGGAATCGAAACGGACATCACGGATGTCATCATCTCGTCCACTGTGCCGCGCGTGGTGTTCAACCTTCGCGTCTTTGCGGACCGTTTTTTCAACTGTAGACCGCTTGTTGTTGGACGCCCGGAATGTGCATTGCCGACTGAGCCGCGGGTTGATGAGGGAACCATTGTCGGCCCGGACCGGCTCGTCAACACGGCGGGGGCGTTCGAACGCCATGGTGGTGATCTGATCGTGGTGGATTTCGGAACGGCGACCACGTTTGACGTGGTCTCGGCGGATGGGGCTTATATCGGGGGTGTGATTGCGCCCGGGGTGAACCTGAGCCTTGAGGCGCTGCACAATGCCGCCGCCGCGCTGCCGCATGTCGATATCGCCAAACCGCAGTCGGTGATCGGGACCAACACGGTGGCCTGCATCCAGTCGGGGATCTTCTGGGGTTATGTCGGACTGGTGCGGGAAATCTGTGACCGGATCAAAGCAGAACGGGAGCGGCCCATGAAGATCATCGCCACGGGCGGGTTGGCACCGTTGTTCCAGCAATCGGTCGAGCTTTTCGACAGTTTCGAAGACGACCTGACCATGCACGGCCTCACGGTCATTCACAACTATAACAAGGAAATTGCCGCGTGAGCAGTGAACGACTGATCTATCTTCCCCTTGGCGGGGCGGGTGAAATTGGCATGAATGCCTATGTTTATGGCTATGGACCTGTGGACGCCGAACGCCTGATCCTCGTGGATCTTGGGGTCACGTTTTCGGATATGGATGGCAGCCCCGGGGTTGATCTGATTTTTCCGGATGTCAGCTGGCTGCACGAAAACAAGGATCGGCTTGATGCGGTGTTCATTACCCACGGGCATGAAGACCACATCGGTGCGATAGGGCATTACTGGGAAAAGCTGGGCGTGCCAGTCTATGCACGCGCCTTCACGGCCAACCTTGCGCGTCACAAGATGGCCGATCGCGGGCAGCCGGAAGAGGCGGTCCGCACGGTGTCGGCATGGCCCGAGATGACAGAGGCTGGCCCGTTTCGGGTTGGTTTCCTGCCGATCAGCCATTCGATCCCCGAGAGTGCGGGTCTTGTCATTGACAGCCCGGCGGGACGGGTGATCCATTCGGGGGACTTCAAGCTCGACGAGACGCCGGTGGTGGGTGAACCCTTTGATCCCGACCTGTGGGCCGATGTGTCCAAGGGGGGCGTCAAGGCGCTGATCTGTGACTCGACCAACGTGTTTTCCGACCACCCGGGGCGGTCGGAGGCCAGCGTCGGCCCGGAGATCGAGGCGCTGGTTTCGGCGGCGCCGAACATGGTGGTGGCAACGACCTTTGCGTCAAACGTGGCGCGGGTGAAGACTTTGGCTGAAGCTGGTGAGCGCGCCGGGCGGTCGATCTGTCTGATGGGGCGGGCAATGCGGCGGATGATCGAAGCGGCGATCACCACGGGCGTTTTGCAGAATTTTCCGAAGGTGATCAGCCCGGAGGACGCGGCATCAGTGCCGCGCGAAAACCTGATGCTGCTGGTGACGGGATCGCAGGGCGAACGCCGGGCGGCCAGCGCGCAGCTGGCGCGGGGCAAATACAATGGCATCACCTTGAAGGAGGGCGATCTGTTCCTGTTCAGCTCGAAAACCATTCCGGGCAATGAACGCGGTGTCATTCGTATCATCAACCAATTCTCGGAAATGGGAGTGGACGTGGTGGATGATAGCACCGGGAAGTATCATGTGTCCGGACACGCCAATCGCCCTGATCTCAAGCGGCTGCATGACATCGTAAACCCCCACATGGTTATTCCCAATCACGGCGAACATCGTCATTTGCGCGAGCATGCCAAACTGGCCGCGGATGCGGGGCGGGCGTCAATCGTCGCGGTCAATGGTACCATGCTGGATTTGAGCGGATCGGCTCCGTCGATTGCGGGCTTTGTCGAAACCGGGCGGACCTATCTGGATGGTGCGGTGCAGATCGGGGCGCTGGACGGGATCGTGCGGGACCGGATTCGCATGGCGCTGAACGGGCATGTGGTTGTAACGGTTATCCTGGATGAGGATGACGAACCGCTGGGTGAAGCGTGGTGCGAATTGAAGGGCCTGCCCGAGATGGGACGCTCGGATGCGCCGCTTTTGGATGTGCTTGAGGAGGATCTGACCCAGTTCCTCGGACGCGCCAAGGCCAAGACGCTGAGCGATGATGACAAGCTTGAAGGGGAGCTGCGTCGGATCGCGCGCAATACGTGTCGGGATGAGATCGGCAAGAAACCGGAGGTAACGGTGATTGTCAGCCGCCTGAGCTAAGTCGGTTCGCGACCTTGTCGATGTCGGTTCCTTGTTAGAACCGGGGTCGGCAAGGGGGGCTAATTGGGGCATGGATCGGAGAATGCCCCTTTGCCGCATGTCGCCAATGACCTGATCGATCTCGACCGTTACCCCATCCACGAGGACGGGCCCGCGCGCGCTGCGCTCTTGGAGCGTGTGCGTCAGGAACTTGCAAAAGACGGCTGTGCTGTGATCAAGGGCTTTTTGCGACCTGAGGCGATTGGGCCCTTGGTGAGGGAAGCGGACTCTGTCGCGCATCGTGGGCACCGCAGTTTCAGCCGAACCAATCCGTATTTCACCGCGGATGATCCGACATTGCCCACTGATGACCCGCGCAGGCAGTTCTTTGACCGCTCAAACAGCTTTATCGCCGCAGATTGTTTTGAGAAGGATGGCCCGCTGCGCCGTATTCACGACAGTGATGGCTTTGATGCGTTCATTCAGGCGTGTCTGCAGGAAACGGCTTTCTTTCGCTATGCCAACCCTTTGGCGGATGTCATCGTGAATATGGCCGAAGAGGGCAACGGGTTTCCCTGGCATTTTGATACGAACAATTTCACTGTGACGCTTGCCCTCCAGAACTCTGAAAGCGGTGGGGCCTTCGAATATGCACCGGGTATCCGGGAAGATCATGAAAACTTTGAAGAAGTTAGAAAGGTGCTTGATGGCACGTCTGACCAAGTGACGATTCTGGAACTGGAGCCGGGGGACTTGCAACTGTTTCGGGGACGTTACTCATTGCATCGGGTGGCCCCGCTCAAAGGGAAACGGCGCCGCTACGTGGCGATTTTCTCGTATGTCGAAAAGCCCGATATGGTCGGCGCCCCGGAGCGCACGCGGCAGCTTTATGGTCGGGTCTTGCCCGTGCATCTGGAGCGCGCGGGGCTGCGCGGTGATACGCTTTTGGACTAGGGAGACGTTCGGGCGAAGCTGCCCGAACGCATTCTATTCAGCCCGCATAACGCTCTTCAAAGCTGAGTGCGATGAACGAGGGCATGTGATCTCCCATGCCGACAACGTTGTCGTCGCGATCCCGTCCCGAGCGCCCGCGCGAGCGGCCCCGGCTGCTGGACTTGTCCGAGCGCTCGCGATTTGGCTTTTCGCTTTCCGCTTTGGGAGCAGGCTGTGCCTTTTGGGGCTGATCTGCCTCTGCCTGTTCCTTTTCGGGGGCAGGCTTGTCGCTCTTGCGGCGCGATTTGCGTTCCTCGGGTTTGGCAGGGTTCTCAACGCGCGGAATTTCTTTCTGGATCAGCGCTTCCACGGCGTCGAAAGCCTTTTCATCGCGCGGCGTGCAGATGGTGAATGCCTTGCCTTCGCGCCCGGCACGCCCAGTGCGGCCAATGCGGTGCACGTAATCCTCGGCGTGGCCGGGAACGTCGAAATTGAACACATGGCTGACGCTGGGAACGTCAAGGCCGCGTGCGGCAACGTCCGAGGCAACGAGGATACGCAATTCGCCGTTGCGGAAGGAATCCAATGTACGGGTCCGCTGCGACTGGTCCAGATCACCATGGATCGGAGCAGCGTCATAGCCGTATTTCTTGAGCGATTTCGCGGTGATATCCACATCCGTCTTGCGGTTGCAGAAGATGATCGCGTTGGTGCAGGCATCGCCTTCCATGTCGATCAGACCCCGCAGGACCCGGCGTTTTTCGCTGCCTTCACGGTCGCGGCGGGAGGCTTTGAACATCACCACGCCCTGTTCGATGGTCTCTGAGGCAGTAGCCTGGCGGGCGACTTCGATCCGCGCAGGTGCGGAGAGGAAAGTGTTGGTGATCCGCTCGATTTCCGGCGCCATCGTGGCCGAGAAGAACAAGGTCTGGCGGGTGAATGGCGTCAGCGAGAAGATACGTTCGATATCGGGGATGAAGCCCATGTCGAGCATCCGGTCGGCTTCGTCCACGACCATGACCTGCACGCCGGTCAACAACAGCTTGCCGCGTTCGAAATGGTCCAGAAGACGCCCCGGCGTAGCGATCAGAACATCGACACCCTTGTCGATCAATGCGTCCTGTTCCTTGAAACTGACCCCGCCGATGAGCAGCGCCTTGGTCAGTTTCAGGTGCTTGGAATAGGTGTCGAAGTTTTCGGCCACCTGTGCGGCGAGTTCGCGTGTGGGGCAGAGAACGAGGCTGCGCGGCATGCGCGCGCGGGCACGTCCACGGGCCAGAAGCGACAGCATCGGTAGCGTGAAGCTTGCCGTCTTGCCGGTGCCGGTCTGGGCGATGCCCAGAACATCCTTGCCTTCGAGCGCGGGCGGAATGGCGCCTGCCTGAATGGGGGTGGGGGTTTCATAGCCCGCTTCGCTGATCGCTTTCAGCACCTTCGGGTTAAGGTTCAAGTCGGAAAATTTTGTCATGTGTATCCGTGATTTACGGACACGTCTCGGCCCGTAGCGGCTAGGATTGGATCAGGCCCGTATGGCCTCGCCTGGCAGAGCGTCAATGATCCACGCGCGTCTTCTATCCGACTGTTGGCAGTTGGTCAACAAAGCCGACATGGCTTGGGTAGGCTGTTGCCGATTGGGCAACAATTCACTCAAATTCTGGGAAATGTTTCTTTCTCTTGGTCGCAGCGTCAAGGTGATAGACCCGCAAAAGGCCATTTTCTCGCAGTTTTTGCAGGAGTTCCGGGCGGGCGAGGCAGACCTCGTCGAAAAATGCCCTGAGCGCGTCCTTGCCGCCGTCCTGTAGAAGAAAGGAAAACAATTCGTTGAGGGACAGTCCGCCGAGCTCGGGCTTGCGGGTGGGTTTGAGTTCGCTGCGGTAGGACCCTTTGGTCATGCGGTAATCCATGATCTTCTGCCAGGTGTCCCAACTCGGAATGTGCCGGTGGCACAGGTCGATCCCGCCAAGCACTGTACGCGGACCGATTTCCTGCTTGTCCTGCATGCCGCGGTGAATGCGGAAATCGAGATTTTCCAGCCCGGTGCGGATGAATATCTTCCCGACGACATGGCTGACGAAGCCGCTCCGGATATAGCCGCCAAAATTGGGGTAGAGCTCTTTTTCAAGGGTGATGCGGCTTTCATCTCCGGGCATCCACGCCTTGCAATAGGTGGCGTTCGGGTCCAGCCCGGCAACCCCGTCCGTGGCAAGCGTCTCGGCGGGGCGGACGCGGGCGCAGACCATGTCTCTTGGCAGGGCGCCCAGAAGGGCGCCTACCGAGCGATCGGCCGGGCAAAGGAACTCGTCCACGTCGATATGTGCCAGCCAGTCCAGCCCGTGCGCCCGCCTGTAGGCGTGGCTGGCATTGGCGGTCTGGCGTGGTTGATGGCGGGCGGGCTTCTTGATGGTCTGCGCTTTCCAGTAGTCGCCGTCTGTGCGTGTCACTGTTACCCTTGGGTGAGTCTGCAAGGCCGCCTCGGCCCTGGGATTCTGGTTGTCGAGGTAGATGAACATGTGGTCCGCGCCCAGATCGAGGTGGTAAGCGACAAAGTCCAGAATCTCGGAGGGTGGGGCCTTGATGGTCGAAACGATTCCCCAGCGGCTCATTTGCGGGCCATCTGCCGTTCGCGGCGTTCGCGCATGATCCGCAGACGTCGAAACACGCCGCCCTGTTCGCGGTTCAGCTCTTCCAGCAGGTGACAGGCGAGCGGCCCGATCACGGGATCCCCCTGTGCCTGCTCCCAGGTCGGCGCAATAAGATTGATGTCCAAGCCCCCGGATTTCAGAGAAAAGCTTTCCATGTCGAGGGGCAAGCGAGCCTTGACGCGGCGCCCAAACCCAAACGCGTCGTCGGGGGCTTTGCCGCTGAACGTGCGTTCGAACTCATAGAGTTTCATCATGCCAAACAACATGCGCAGCGCGTGGCCGACTTCGCGTTGTGTGGGTGTGTCGCCGTGGTCGGCAAAGGTCTGTACCGAGGATACCAGCCAGCGCAGGTTCAGCGCGCCGATCAGATGGTCCGCTTCTTCTTTCCAGATGCGGCGGAACAGGGCCGGAGCGTGCTCCGGGAAATCGCGCTTGCGCAGGTTCGAGATCAGGAGGCCGTTAAGATAGGCCAGTTCGGAATTGCCGATGAATTCGCGCGCAATGTCCCGACGCTTCCACGCCCAGGACGTGCGCGCGTCGTCAGAATGTTTTTCGGATTTCGATTGCGGAACAATGGCCGATGTCAGGGCGGTCAGATCGCAATCCAGTGGGGGCAGGGATTCGGGGCCGAAGTTGAACGGATCGCGCCGCCCTTCGTAACGGTCCAGAAGGGCCGGCAGGCCGCCGGGATAGGTCAGGTCGTCATCCGTCATAGCGGTATGATTGCATGGGGAAAAACCCCATGCAATTGCAGATCGGATCAGACCATCATTTCCTTGGTGGCGGTCAGTTTGACGTCCGGATAGTCCCGTTCCACACGGTCGATGTCCCATTGCAGGCGCGTAAGGTAAACCACGTCGCCGTCATGGTCATAGCTGATGTGATGTTTGTTGGAATTGACAAACTTGTCAACGGCTTGTCTGTCTCCGCTCACCCACCGTGCGCTGGTGAACTGGCTTTGCTCAAAGCGCACGGGAAGGCCGTATTCAAGCTCGATCCGGCTGGCGAGAACCTCGAACTGCAACTGGCCGACGACGCCGACGATGAAACCCGAGCCGATCATCGGTTTGAAGACCTTGGCCGCGCCTTCCTCGGCAAATTGCATGAGCGCCTTTTCGAGGTGTTTGGCCTTCATAGGATCGCCCGCGCGGATGCCTTGCAGGAGTTCCGGCGCAAAGGAGGGAATGCCCGTCACGCGCAGCGCTTCGCCTTCGGTCAGGGTATCGCCGATGCGCAGTTGCCCGTGGTTTGGAATGCCGATGATGTCACCGGCCCAAGCCTCATCCGCCAACTCGCGGTCCGAGGCGAGGAACAGAACCGGGTTGGAAATCGCCATTGGTTTCTTGGTGCGCACATGGGTCAGTTTCATACCGCGCTTGAAGTGGCCGGAGGCCATGCGTACGAACGCCACCCGGTCACGGTGCTTGGGATCCATGTTGGCCTGCACCTTGAAGACAAAGCCGGAGACCTTTGTTTCTTCCGGAGAAATCTTGCGTGGCTGAGCGGATTGAACCTGCGGCCCGGGGCCGTAATTGCCGATGCCCTGCATCAGTTCCTGAACCCCGAAAGAGTTGATGGCCGAGCCGAACCAGATCGGGGTCATGTGACCTTCGAGCACGGATTGCGGATCAAGCGCGGGCAGCAGTTCGCGGGCCATTTCGACCTCTTCCAGGAACTGCTCGAGCAGGTGCGCAGGGACATGCTCTGCCAGTTTGGGGTCGTCCAGACCTTCAATCTGGATAGATTCGGCAACGACGTTCCGGTCGGCGCGGTCCATTAGTTCCAGACGGTCATTCAGAAGGTCATAACACCCCATGAATTCGCGCCCCATGCCGATGGGCCACGAGGCGGGGGTGACGTCGATGGCAAGATTTTCCTGAATTTCGTCGATAATGTCGAACGTGTCGCGGCTTTCCCGGTCCATCTTGTTACAGAAAGTCAGGATAGGAAGGTCGCGCAACCGGCAGACTTCAAACAGTTTTTGCGTCTGGCTTTCAACGCCCTTGGCACCGTCGATCACCATCACGGCGGCATCCACGGCCGTCAGCGTGCGATAGGTGTCCTCGGAGAAATCCGAGTGGCCCGGCGTGTCGACGAGGTTGAAACGGTAGGGGCCAAAATCAAACGACATGGCCGAGGCCGAGACCGAGATACCGCGGTCCTGTTCCATCTTCATGAAGTCCGAACGTGTGCGACGCGCCTCTCCCTTGGCGCGGACCTGTCCGGCCATCTGAATCGCGCCACCGTAAAGCAGGAACTTTTCGGTCAGCGTGGTCTTGCCGGCATCCGGGTGCGAGATGATCGCAAAGGTGCGGCGGCGCGCAATCTCGGGCGGCAATTCGGGGCGGTTTGTACGGTCATCCAACATGAGCGCGCGTATAGGTGCGCGCGCGCCAAATCGCAAGAAAAAGCGCGCTGTGTTACTTGGAAGAGGCGCGTTTCAGAAGGGCGGCCGCATCCGGGCGATCAAGCAGGCTTTCATGCACTTCGTATTCGTGATGACGGCGCCGTTCGTGACCGGGCAGGTCTTCTTTCATGTCCTGGGGCAGCACGGCGCGGGTGCGCGTGTCAATCTGCATGGTTTCGGCGGAGATGCCTTCGGCAAAGATGATCTGGTGACTGTCGAACATCAGCTGAAAGTAATCGACGAAACCGCCTTCCTGTACAAAAACCGTGTCGCCGTTCACAAGATGGCGCGCCTTGACCAGCAATTCGGAGCGTCCTGCGCCAATCTGGTCATGTCGCTGGTAGATGAACAGGCGGTGTTCCGGGCTGACCTTGAGGTCATTTGTATTATTGAGCGTCCCTGCGGTGATCACGATGGGGGCAAATTCACCCATGGCGCGCTGAGTCGAATGGCCAATCCAGCGCAGCTCCTGTGGACCGTCATCGCGGGTCAGCACGCGGTCGCCGACGCGCAGGTCCTCGATCGGTTTCTGTTCGCCCGTGGCTGTGGTGATGCGCGTACCCCGAGTGAAGCTCACGCAAGCCAGTTGCGCAAGCCGGGTGACGGCGATGTCGCGGTCGACACCCACAAGCGAATACTCGGTCTTGTGTGCCAGAGGGGCCAGCGGGGCGCCGTAGATTTCGGCGATGTTGCCGTCTTCGTCCACCTCGACAAGAACAAGCACTTCGATTGTGTCGCCGGAGGGCGGCATGAAGGTTGCCACGCAATCAAGGAAAACACGCGCGCCGGGGCTGCCTAGTGTTGCGTCGCCCGCGATCAGGAACTGGCCTTTATCGTCTGCCTCGAGCAGAAGGCTGTGTGGTTCGGCCTCGGAGGTAAGCACATAGGTGTCATCCGGTACCATTTCTTCGGAATATGACAAGCCATCGCCCAAATTGGCGCCATTGATGACCCGCAGCATATCGGCCTGATAAACAGGCAGACGCTGCGAGGGCAGGGCTGAATTGTGCATTTGCGGCGACATACGCTCAGAATCTCTTGCGGGTAAGATATGTTCAAGAGGTAAAGAAACATTGTGGCAGCATGACGCCTGAGCACGGGCAATATGCTGGCATCCTCGGGCTGATAGGTGTTTTCTGTGCGCATCAATTAAGGGGAGAATCGCATGGATTTGGGAATCAAGGGCAAGCGTGCCCTGGTATGTGCGTCGTCCAAGGGATTGGGTTTGGCCTGTGCGCGGGCGCTTGCGGCTGAGGGCGTGGACCTGATCATGAATGCGCGCGGGGCCGAGGCGCTTGAGGCGTCGGCCGAGGCGATCCGCAAGGAATTCGGTGTTGATGTCGTGACCGTGGCCTGTGACGTGACTTCGCAGGACGGGCAGGCGGCCCTGATCGAGGCTGCGCAGGGTGTTGATATTCTGGTCAACAATGCCGGAGGTCCACCGCCGGGTATGTGGACCGACTGGGAGCGCGAGGATTTTCTTGCCGCGCTCGAGGCCAATATGCTGACACCGATTGCCCTGATGAAAGCATTGGTCCCTGGTATGATCGACAGGGGCTGGGGCCGGGTGGTCAATATCACCTCGCAATCGGTCAAGGCGCCAATCGCGGTTCTGGGCCTGTCGAATTCGGCACGGGCCGGGCTTACCGGGTATGTCGCGGGCACGTCGCGTCAGGTCGCGCCTTTCGGAGTGAACATCAACAACCTGTTGCCCGGTAGTCATGACACCGACCGGATCGCGGCGCTCGACAAGGGCAATGCCGAAAAAAGCGGGCAAAGCGTCGAAGAGGCACGCGCGGCGCGGCAGGCGACAATTCCGGCCGGCAAGGATGGCAATCCGCGCGATTTTGGCGCCACCTGCGCGTTCATGTGCTCGCAATATGCGGCCTTCATGGTGGGGCAGAACGTCCTTCTGGATGGCGGCAACATCAACGCGACGCTCTGATCCCTTGGCACAGGGGTTTTCTCTGAAGGATCAGCTGTTCAACGCGGACAGCCTTGGGGACCTGGCGGCAGAGTATTCTGCCGCCATTCCCGGTTTTGACGCCGAAGATTTTCACACCGAGGTGGTGGCGGGCCTTGAGGGGCGCGAACTTCTGGAGCGACTGGAGTGGATCGCGGATTGCGTGGAAAAACGTCTTGCCGCCGATTTCGTGACAATGGCCGCGCAGTTGGAAGCGGCGATGCCCGCGCCGTTGGACCCGACGCTGCGCGATGATGATTTCGGGCGGTTCATTCATGCGGTGCCGGGTATTCTGGCGGTGCGGCACGGGCTGGAAGCCCACCGGGAGCGGGCGCTGGACCTGCTGCACGCGGCGACGCAGCGGTTTTCGATGGAGTTCTACATTCGTCCGTTTCTCAATCGCTGGCCCGAAGAGACAATGGCGCGGTTGCGGCGTTGGGCCGAAGACGAGAATTACCATGTGCGCCGTCTGGTAAGCGAAGGCACGCGGCCCAAGCTGCCTTGGGCGAAGAAGATCGACCTTGATCCAACGGAGCCGCTGCCCCTTTTGGACACGCTCCACGCCGATCCGACACGGTATGTGACGCGCTCAGTGGCCAATCATCTCAATGACATCGCCAAGTTTGCGCCGGATCAGGTCATCTCGCGTCTGAAAGAATGGCAAGAGGCGGACCGGCAGGACAAACGAGAGCTGGACTGGATGACGCGCCACGGGCTGCGGACGCTGGTCAAGCAAGGAGAACCCGGCGCGCTGGCGTTGCTGGGTTATCATCAGGACGCGCCGGTGGCGGTTGCAGAATTGGCCTTGGCGCAGGATCGGCTGGCGATTGGCGAAACGCTGGACCTTTCCGTGGTTCTGGAAACGCGGGGCGGGGCGCCCGTGCCGGTTCTGGTTGACTATGTGATCACGTTTCACCGACCCAATGGGCGGCAGGGCAGGAAAGTGTTCAAGCTCAAACAGGGGCTTGTCCCTGCCGAAGGGCGGCTGCGGCTGGCCAAGGCGCATCCCCTCAAGGGCAATGCCACCACGTTTACCCTGCATCCGGGTCCGCACAGGGTTGCCATTCAGGTCAACGGCAAGGTGATGGGCGAGATCGGCTTTGAGCTGACCTCCTGATCGCTTTTGAGATGCGTTCGCAGGGTTGAAGCGGGGCGGGGGGGCTGGTACATCTCGGGCAAACCCGATGAATTCCCTCGGGGATTGCAAGAGGCACCCGTGCAGTCGCAGACCCAAACCACTCCTCCGCCCCGGCTGGAAGTTCGCCACCTGCGTCGCGCCTTTGGTGACCGGCAGGTGGTCGATGACGTATCGCTGACCATCCAACCGGGGCAGGTGCTTTGCCTGCTGGGGCCGTCGGGCTGCGGCAAATCAACGACGCTGCGCATGATTGCCGGGGTCGACATGCAGGACAGCGGCGAAATCTATGTCGACGGCAAGCTGATCTGTGACACGGTGTTCCGCATCCCACCTGAGCGGCGCCATATCGGCCTGATGTTTCAGGATTTTGCCCTGTTCCCGCATCTGAGTGTGGCGGACAACGTGGCCTTTGGTCTGAAGACCAGCAAAGATGAAAAACGGGCGCGCGTCGAGGCGCTTTTGGCCAAGGTCAACCTGGGCTGGGCGATTGACGAGTTTCCGCATGTCCTTTCGGGGGGGGAACAGCAGCGGATCGCGCTGGCGCGCGCGCTGGCGCCACGGCCGCGGATCATGTTGATGGACGAGCCGTTTTCCGGGCTCGACAACCGGTTGCGTGATGAAATCAGGGATCAGACGTTGAGCCTTCTCAAGGAAGAAGACACGGCGGTGATGCTGGTGACACATGAGCCGGAAGAAGCGATGCGCATGGCAGATGAAATTGCGCTGATGCGGCACGGAAAGATTGTTCAGCAAGGCGCGCCCTACAATATCTACAACGCGCCCGTGGATCGTGAGGCGGTTGGTTTCTTTAGCGATATCAACGTGATCCGGGGCGTTTCCAAAGGTGCGCTGACCGACACGCCCTTTGGCCAGTTCCTGACGCCGGGGCTGGCGGACGGCGCCAAGGTGGACATCGTGATCCGCCCGCAGCATCTCAAGCTCGACTTTGACCGTGATGGCAAAGGGCCATTGCCGACCGCCAGCGACGGCGTGGCGGCGCGGGGTATCGTGAAGCGCGCACGATTCATGGGCAATGAAAGCCTTGTTGAATTCCGCATGGACTATGACGGATCCGAGCTCAAGGTCACGGTGCCAAACGTGTTCCTGCCGGGCGAGGGGACGCCGCTTTGGCTGACCATCCGCCGCGACCGGTGTTTCGTGTTTCCGGCCAAGGATTGAACCGTCTGTTCACATACCGAAATCCGGCCAGAACTCGTTGACGCAGGTATCCTGCCAGCGGGCGCCGGGATAGACGCTGTCGATCACGATTTCGATCGCCCGAGGCTGTAAAGTGGTCCAAGGGATCGGGATGGGCTGTTCCTTGCCGTGATCCGCGAGGCGATACTGCAGTGTCCGACGTTGGGGATCGTCCACGGCCCAGAAATGCACCGTGATGTCGCGAATGCGTCCATTATCCGCAAAGGACTTGGGCGACTTGGCGTAGCCATTGCTGATCCAGATCCGCTCAAGTGGTCCGGCAAACCGATAGCTCAGCGTGATCTGTTCTCCGATCCCGGGTCCCGGGACACCTTCGCACCAAGCGGTGTAATCGTTGGCGTCACGCATCGAGCCAATGTCGTACCGGTTGCCTGATTGCGGCGCCAAGGCACTGCTGACGCAAATGGATTGATAGTCGAACGCTTGCGTTCCGAGCATCGTTTCGCACAAGGGCTGGGCCGCGAGAGGTGACGCCAGAGCGACCAGCGAAGAAAAGGCGTAAATCGGGCGCTTCATGAGAACCTCCTTTGTCGTAACGCTTGGAGTGTAGGACGATCCCGTGACAGGCGCCATGATGTGCCTCAACGGGTTTGGACCTGAAAATCCTGAAGACGCTTGCCCGGTTCCTCCACGAACAGGCCGGGCAGGATGGTGACGGTATCGATCTGATCAACCCGGAGTGTTTCAAACGCGTCCCCGGTTTCGCTCCAGACGACGCAAGTCCACACGCGCCCCCAATAGTCCATCTTGAGCGGTCGAACGTCGCAAATGCGCCCGTCGGTCAGCGTAAGGCGCAGCTTTTGCCGCGCGCGAATGGCCGTGCGCAAGGGGGTCAGATGACGGAACCCCTGCGCAGCGTCGGCAAAGGGGTAGATGGCAAAACCAAAGCTCTTGGGCGCGGCGCGGCTGTCTTCGGGCAGTACAGCGTCAATCTTGGCGCTGAGCGATTCGGCCGCTTCGCGCAGATCCCCTTCCATTCCGCCGCCCACCGCAGCCAAGCCGATGTGAAGCGCCTCGAGTTCCGATTCCGTCAGGTTCAGGGGGGGCAGTGTGATCGCGGCACGCGCGGCGTAACCCAGCCCACGTTCGCCTTCGACGGGCACACCGCTTGCCGCGAGGGTTTCCATGTCGCGGTATATCGTACGCATGGAAACCCCAAGCCGCTTGGCCATGTCCTCGGCCCGGTGCAGGCGGCCATCCTTCAATATCTCGATCAGGGCATAGAGCCGATCCGCTCGTTTCATGGCGCTGATTTAACCTTCAACTGACAAAAAGCTGACAACTGACAGGATAATGACAAAACAAGTGCACAAACACCCCCAATCGGCGCATCTGACATGATGTTTGGCGCTTTTCCACCGGTCAACAAGGCGCTAGGACTGAGGCGTCATTTACCGGGACGCCCGCGCGGCGCCCGATGCTAGGGAGATAAAGACATGTTGAACAATATCGGTCTGCCGGGCCTTCTTCTGATCGCCGTTGTCGTGCTCGTGCTGTTTGGCCGTGGCAAGATCAGCTCGCTGATGGGCGAAGTCGGCAAGGGCATCACCTCGTTCAAGCGCGGCATCAACGAAGGCCAGGAAGAGCTTGAAAAAGAAGCCGCCAACACGGCCAAGGACGTTACCCCCGAAGACGAAAAAGACAAAGTCTGAGCCGGAGGCGCCTGATAGATGTTCGATCTGGGTTGGACTGAACTGCTGGTGATCGGCATCGTCGCGCTGATCGTCGTCGGCCCCAAGGATTTGCCTGTTCTGTTCCGCTCGGTGGGGCGGTTCGTGGGCAAGGCAAAGGGTATGGCGCGTGAGTTTTCGACGGCCATGAACCAGGCTGCGGATCAGGCTGGCGTGAAGGATGTGACCGACACATTCCGGAGCGCGACAGATGGGCTGAACAAGGTCACGAACCCGGTCAAGGCTGCAACAGATGCGGTCAAGGAGACGGCCAAGTCGGTTACGGACCTGAACCTTGATCCCGAGAGTGAAACGGGCAAGCTGGCCGCACAGCGTGCCGAGGATGCCCACAAGATCCAGGAAGCGACGGCGAAGAAGGCCCAGGAACGTCTGGATGCCGAGGCCAAGGCAGCCGAGGAAGCAGCCGCCGAAGCCAAGGCCCGTGCCGATGCGGCACGCAAGGCCACGCAAACCACTGATTCCGCCGAGGATTCCAAAGCATGAGCAGCACTGACGAGATCGACGACAGCTCGGCCCCGCTGATCGAGCATCTGGCCGAACTGCGCAACCGCCTGATTCACTCGGTGGTCGCCTTCCTGATCGGCATGATCATCTGTTTCACGGTGGCCACCCCGATCTTCAACTTCCTGACTGCGCCGTTGTGCTCGGTTCTGGCCGAGCGGGGACAGGACTGCGACCTGATCTTCATTTCGCCGCAGGAAGGGTTCTTCGTGGCGATCAAGGTGTCATTGCTGGGCGGTCTGATCCTCGCCTTTCCCTATATCGCCCTGCAGATGTGGCGATTTGTGGCGCCGGGGCTTTACAAGAACGAGAAGGGCGCGTTCCTGCCGTTTCTGATCGCCTCTCCTTTCATGTTCCTTCTGGGCGCGTCGTTCGCGTTCTTCGTGGTCACGCCGCTGGCCTATGACTTTTTCCTCGGGTTCCAGCAGTTTGGCGGAGAAGGCGAAGCGGTTGTAGAAGGCGGCATGAATGCGGCGCCCCTGTCGGTCGTGTTCCAGGGCTCTGCTCAGGAATACCTGAATCTGACCATCAAGTTCATCGTCGCCTTTGGCCTGTGTTTCCAGCTTCCGGTGCTTCTGACCCTGATGGGCAAGGCCGGTCTGGTCAGCGCCGAGGGATTGGGCACCGTGCGCAAATACGCAGTGGTCGGCATCCTCGTGCTGGCTGCGCTGGTGACGCCGCCGGACGTGATCACGCAGGTGATCCTGTTTGTCGTGGTCTACGGGCTTTACGAGATTTCGATCTTCCTCGTGCGCCGCGTCGAAGCCAAGCGCGAGGCTCAGCTGCGCGCCGATGGTTACTATGACGATGAAGAAGAGTTTGACGATCCTCTGATGAAAGAGTTCGACGAGGACGACGAAGCTTCGAAATGACCAAGACCCACCGAAGGTCGGATACGGCGCGCGGGATCACCCGCGCGCCGCTTGCGTATCTCCCCCTTGCCGCCGTCTTCTGATCGTGGTTTCTGGGCCGCGAGCAAAGACTGGAGAGCCGAAATGAACGATGCCACGCTGACCCGTATTGCCGATGCCCTTGAACGCATGTCGCCCGCCCCTTTGGCGGCGCCGGATTTCTCGGCGGCGGACGGTTTTGTCTGGCACGTGGACCCGGATCGGCTCGAGTCAGTGGCGCGGATCAACCGCGTGGAGATCGACCTCCTGATCGGGGTGGACCGGTCGCGCGATACGCTGCTGGAGAACACGTTGCAGTTCGCGCGCGGTCTTCCGGCCAACAATGCGCTGTTGTGGGGCGCGCGCGGCATGGGGAAATCTTCGCTGGTCAAGGCGGTGCATGCAGAAGTGCTGAAACAGGGGCTACCGCTCAAGATCGTGGAATTGCAACGCGAAGACCTGCCCAGTGTCGCGCGTCTGTTGAACCTGTTGCGCGGGCGCGATGAACGGTTCCTGCTGTTCTGTGACGACCTCTCGTTCAGCCATGATGACCAGCATTACAAATCGCTCAAGGCGGTTCTGGATGGCGGTATCGAAGGCCGCCCGGACAACGTGGTCTTTTATGCCACCTCCAACCGCCGACACCTGATGCCGCGGGACATGATCGAAAATGAACGCTCGAGCGCGATCAATCCCTCTGAGGCGGTCGAGGAAAAAGTCTCCCTTTCGGACCGCTTTGGCCTCTGGCTCGGCTTCCACCCCTGCACGCAGGACGACTACCTTGCCATGATCCGCGGCTATTGTGATGCCCACGGCGTCGAAATTGACGATGAAACCCTGCGCGCCGAGGCGATTGAATGGCAGGCCACGCGCGGGGCGCGGTCGGGCCGCGTGGCGTGGCAATACTTTACGGATCTGGCTGGGCGTCGTGGCGTGGCGCTCTGACTCCGGTCGCCACGCAGCACTTTCTTTTTCCAAAAATACCCCGGGGAGACTCAGCTTGCTGAGACGGGGCAGCGCCCCTGCGGCAAGTTATTTCAGGTAGGGCATCGGGTCGACACTGTCGAAGCCCTTGCGAACCTCGAAATGCACGAAACTGTCTTTGGCGGGCAGTACGGCAAGGGCCTCGCCCCTTTTGACGCTGGCCCCCTTGGACACTTTCACCGTATCGACGTTGTAATAGACCGTCATGAGATTGTCGCTGTGGCGCAGCACGACAATCTTGACATCGTCCGCATCCGTGGTGATTGCGGCAACCTTGCCATCGGCAGCTGCCTTGACCGGGGTGCCGGCTTTGCCCGCGATATCAATGCCGTTGTTCTTGCCCTTGGAATAGGGGCGGATGATCTTGCCGTCGACCGGATAGCTCATGCGCGCGCTGCTGGCGGACTGCGTCTTGCCGAGATCCGGGGATTGCGGCGCAGCAACCTTGGTCTTGGTGTCATCCGGGGGCAGCGGCTTGGTCGAGCTGGGCGGCGTCGGCGTCGGTGATCCCTGACCGGGCAGCGTGGTCGCTGCTGCGGCTGCTGCCGCGGCGGGGGCCGCTGCAGAGGTCGACGATGTGCTCTTTGCCTTTTTCTCGGCCACGGGATCGGCCGGGGGGATCAGCAGGATCTGGTTTTCGCGAATGGTGAAGTCGCTGCCCAGCCCGTTCCATTCTGCAAGGGAGCGTACCGAGACATTGTAGAGCCGCGAGATGGTAAAGGCCGTTTCGCCGCGCTTGACCTTGTGGCGGATCGGTTCATAGCCCGTTTGGGTATTGGGGGCGGGTGCTGCGGCCGGGGCGAGCGTTTCCGTCGCCACTTCGGGTTCGGCCTTGTCGATGGCATTTCCGGCGATGGCGGCAATGTCGACATCGCTTTGCGGGGGCTGCACAATACCGGTGCCACCGGTTGCCGCGGAAGGTTCAGCCACCTTGTAGGGCAGCGCAACGATTTCGCCGTCGCGCAACCGGGCGTCTGGCTGAATGCCATTGTACTTGGCCAGTTCGCTTGCCGGGATGCCGACGCGCGCCGAAACATCGCTCAGCGTATCGCCGCGCTTGGCCACGGCCACCTGGTAGCCGGGATAGGAGATGATGCCGCGATTGTCGGGGCGGGGGCGTTTGGCGGTTGCGGTCTTGGCGGCGGTGGTGGTGTCCAGCCCGGCGCCCAATCCGCCGCGCAGGTCCACGTCAAATCCGTCGTCGCAGGCGGCGACCAGCGCAAGACACAACCCGGCCATCGCCAGTCGTGCAGGTTTACCCGGAAAAATTCCCATCTCGATGCCCTCGCATGCGCCCCTTGTTGGTTGGTCTTGCGCCGGGGCCGTTTGTCATTCGTCAATTTCAAAATGGCGCGGATTTCGCTGTTTCCAAGGGGAAACCCGGCCCAAAATGCTCAATTATCGCGCGCGATGCCCTCGATCAAGGGCACAAAGCGCACCGGGCGCAGTTCATCATAGTCAAACCCGGTCTCCGTTCGCCGCACGCGGATCAGGCTTTGCACCGTGTCCGACTGGCCCACGGGCAGCACCATGATACCGCCGATCTTCAATTGGGCCAAGAGGGGGCCGGGCGGGTCCTCGGCGGCGGCGGTCACGATGATGCGATCAAAGGGGGCCTGATCGGGCAGGCCGAAGCTGCCGTCCGAGGTAAAGGCAGTAATATTCACGAGGTCCAGTTCTTCGAAGACCTCGCGTGCCTCGCGCACCAGTCGTTTGTGCCGGTCCACGGTGTAGACGCGCCGCGCCAGAAGGCTCAGGATCGCGGCCTGATAGCCCGAACCGGTGCCAACTTCGAGCACCTTGTCACGTGCGCTGACCTCAAGGGCCTGCGTCATCAGGGCGACCACGGAAGGCTGGGAAATGGTTTGGCCACAGGCAATGGGCAGCGGGGTGTCCTCGTAGGCGCGTTCGGCAAAGAGGCCGCGCACGAAGCGGCCCCGGTCAATGCGTTCCATGGCCGTCAGGACCGCCTGATCCATGACCCCCTTTGAGCGCAGCGCAAAGAGGAACTGCATCTTGCGTTCGGCGGTGGCGTCGTCTTCGAGGCTCATTCGATCCCCTTCAGCGCCGCAAGCGCATCATGCGCGGTCAGGTCAGCGCGCATGGGCGTGACGGAAATGTATCCGTCAAGATTGGCGGCAGCGTCGCTGCCTGCTTCGGTCTGGATCTGCTGGTTGCCGCCCTTGGCCCACAGGAAACGCCGCCCCGAAGGCGAAGCGTGCGGTTCGACCGAGAAATTGGTGCCCTGGCGCATGCCCTGGGTCGTGACCCGCACGCCCTTGACGTCGTCGGCCATGACCGGCGGGAAATTGATGTTGTAGAACAGATGGTAGGCCGATGGGTTGTCCGGTGTTGCGGCCAATACCTTGCGCACCACGTCGGCCCCGAATTGTCCGGCGGCGTCGAACGGGTCTTCTGCGGTGTAGTTGGCGGGGCCAAGATATTGCGACAGGGCCATGGAGGGAATGCCCTGCAACGCGCCTTCCATGGCGCCGCCGAGCGTGCCCGAATAGAGCGCGTTCTCGGCGGAGTTGTTGCCCCGGTTCACGCCGGAGAGGATCAGGTCGGGGCGGCGGCCCTTCATCACGTCATGTACGCCCGCAAGCACGCAGTCTGCGGGGCTTCCTTCGGCGGCAAAGCTGCGGTCACCCATCTTGGCGATCATCGTGGGGTGGGTGTAGCTGATGCAGTGGGCCACGCCGGATTGTTCGAACGCCGGTGCGACGGTCCAGACTTCGCCATCCTTGCCTGCCACCTCGGCGGCGATCTTGTACAGCACGGCCAGTCCGGGCGCGTTGATGCCGTCGTCATTGGTGATGAGAATACGCATGTTTGGCCTGCCCCTAACCGCCTCTTGGCTCCTGTCTAGTGGAGCCATGGGCGGGGGGCAAGTATCGCGACCCCGTGTTCGCGCCGGGAAGGGGCGTCAGAGACCCAGTTCTGTCAGAAGCCGGGCTGCTTCGTCGCGCGGATGGGCAAGGGGCGCGCGGTCTTCACCGGGGTGGAAGCGCGCGCGCAGACCTGTGGGCATGGGGTTGGGCGACAGGATCGAGACCTTTGGGCCGATATTCGTGTTTTCCACCTGCCAGCTTTTGGCGAGGGCAATCTGGCCGGTCTTGGTTGCGCCGTAGCTGCCGAAGAACTTCTCGCCGCCATGTGGATCGTCGAAGAATACGGCATGGCCGTCTTGGCCCAGCAAAGGCGTCAGGAAGGGGATCAGCCGACCGGTGGCGTCGAGATTGATCTTGACCGACTTGTCCCAGTCCTTGGGGTCGATATGTCCTGCCGGGGTGAGCGGGGCACCGTGGATGGCGGTGTGCACCCAGAGGTCGATCTTGCCCCAGCGGTCGTGGATCGAGCGGCAGAGCTGAGCCATGGCGTCAACATTGGTGATGTCCATCGGCGCCAGCGTTGCCTTGCCACCCTTGGCCTGGATGCGGTCATCCAGTTCTTCGAGCCCGCCGGTGGTACGGGCCACGGCGACGACATGGAAGTTTGGCGCCAGGGCTTCGGCAATGGCGGCGCCAAGGCCGCGCGATGCGCCAGTCACCAGCGCGATTTTCTCGGAAGAAGTGCTGTCAGTCATGCGCTTCATGTGCGCCCTTGGGCGCAGGAGGTCAAGAGGGAGGGTGAGGGGCCAGCCCCTCAGCTTGAAAATCCTGCAGGATTTTCAAGCTTCACCCCGGGGTATTTGGGGAAAAAGAAAGTGAAGGGTCAGTTTGGCATGGTCAGGCGGGTTTCGCGCGACCCGGATTGCAGGACGATGCTGGTATTGTCGATCCCGACCACCTTGCCGCCCGGTGTCCGGTCTCCGAGGCCGACCTTGAGCGTGCGCCCGGACGGGGTGAGCAGGAGCGCCGAGGGGTTCTCGGTAGTGCCCATCAGGCCAATCAACGTTAGGCGCGTGCGGTTCTTGAGCACGCCCGGGGTGGTGGCCGTCGCGGCCACGGCGTCGGGAGTCTTGGTGGTCATGGGATACCTGTGTTCCTTGCCCTTTTAAGGGCACGAGGACGGCAGGTATCAGCGGGCAGGAAGGAAGAAAAGAGCCCTCAGGTACTGCTCGGCAGGTTTTTGCCGCATTGCAGCATTGCCTTGCCGATCACGGGGGAGTGCGGGCTGTCCAGGCGTGGGCGCGTGGAGTCGGCGGCTATTCCGCCGCCTTCATTTCGAAACCCTTTTCGAGCATGTCGGAGGGCGTGACCGGGTATTCGCCCGAGAAACAGGCGTCGCAATATTGCGGGCAGTCCTTGGAGCGGCCTGTCGCCTCGCCCACGGCGCGATAAAGCCCGTCGAGCGAGATGAATTTCAAGCTGTCCACCGCGAGGTGTTCTGCCATTTCATCCTCAGACATTGTGGCCGCGAGCAGCTTCTCGCGTTGCGGCGTGTCGACGCCGTAGAAGCAAGGCCAGGCTGTCGGCGGCGAGGCGATGCGGAAATGCACCTCTTTCGCGCCGGCATCGAGGATCATTTCCTTGATCTTGCGGCTGGTGGTGCCGCGGACAACCGAATCATCCACCAGGATCACGCGCTTCCCTTTTATCAGGGCGCGGTTAACATTCAGTTTAAGCCGCACACCCATGTTCCGGATCTGCTCGGTGGGTTCGATGAAGGTGCGCCCCATGTACTGGTTGCGGATGATGCCCATGGCAAAGGGAATGCCGCTTTCCTGGCTAAAGCCGATGGCGGCGGGGGTGCCGCTGTCGGGAACGGCGCAGACGAGATCGGCCTCGACCGGGTTTTCGCGAGCCAGTTCCACGCCGATCTGGCGGCGGGTTTCATAGACCGAGCGGCCGCCGATGATCGAATCGGGGCGCGAGAAATAGACGTGTTCGAAGATGCAGAACTTGCTGGGTTGAGGGCGGAAGGGGAACGAGCTTTCGACTCCGTCTTCCTCTGTAATGACCACCATTTCACCGGGTTCGATTTCACGGATGTATTCGGCGCCGATGATGTCGAGGCCGCAGGTTTCCGAGCTGAGGACCCAACCATCGCCAAGGCGCCCGAGCACCAGGGGACGCACGCCATGCGGGTCGCGCACACCGATCAGTTTGGTGCGGGTCATGGCCACGACCGAGAAGGCGCCTTCGACCCGGCGCAGGGCGTCTTGCATGCGTTCGGGGATGTTGCGCTGAAGTGAGCGGGCCATCAGGTGGATGATGCATTCACTGTCCGAGCTGCTCTGGAAGATGGAGCCGCGTTCGATCAGCTCTTTGCGCAGGGCGTTGGCATTGGTGATGTTGCCGTTATGGGCGATGGCTGCGCCGCCCATGGAAAACTCGCCAAAGAAGGGCTGGACGTCGCGGATGGCCGCGCCCTTGGAGCCGGCGGTGGAATAGCGCACATGCCCGATCGCAAGCGGACCGGGCAGGGTTTCCATCAGGCTGGCCTTGGTGAAGTTGTCGCGGACGTAGCCGAAGCGGCGGGCGCTGTTGAAGCCGTGTTCCGGGTGATGGCAGACGATACCGCCTGCTTCTTGTCCGCGGTGTTGCAGCGCGTGCAGGCCGAGGGCCACGAAATTGGCCGCGTCGGCGAGGCCGATGACGCCGAAGACACCGCACTCCTCTTTCAGTTTGTCGTCGTCCGCGAACGGGCGCATGGCGTCAAAGTCGAAGGGGTGGGCGGGCGGCATATGCTTGGACAAGGCGAGTGGCTCCGAATCCGATTGGGCAGGCTTGCGCCCCTCTTAAGGGGTCGGGGGCAGTATGTCACGAAAGGATCACAAAAGTCTTGGCCCCGCGCGTGTGTGCCGCAGATAGGGGGCGGGGCACGATGCATCAAGGGGCGGGGTGGTCGCGGCAGGATTACGTTTCGGTATGCTCGCGGGCGTATTTGTCCTCGATGCGTTTGCGCACGAGGTCGATATGCATCCGGGCGTGATAGGCGGCGGGGCGATAGGCGGCGGGGAGGCGCAGGCTGGCGATCCGGCTGTCCATGGCCTCGAGCTGCTGATCCATGGTCTGCAGTGTGTCGGCGTCCTGTTTCAGGGTGAGTTCATCTTCGATCTGGCGGATATTCGGATAGTGCTGCCAGACCCGCCACCCCATGAAATAGGCGTAGATTGCCGGGAACACGCGCAGCAAGGGAACCAGGATAAGCAATATGGGAAGGGTCAAGAGCAGCAGGCGATTGAGCTGGGCGGCCATCCAGTAGGGCAGCCATTGATGCCACGTCGACGGGCCCTCCTGGATCAGTTGGCGGGCCACCGTGTTGACTGTCATGCCGGTGCCTTCGACAGAGGGGAAGGTATTGCGTCCGGTGATGATATCCCGCGCCGAGTGCAGTTCCTTGGCCGCCATGGTCAGCCGGTTGATGAGTGCGGGATGCAGGTTGGGGGTCATGATCAGGCGGGCTTCGAGTGCGAGCACCTGTTGCGCGGCGCGCGGCACCACCGGCAGGAGCGATATGGCACCGCTCGGTATCGTGGCGACGGTGGCATATTCGAGGCGCCGGGAGATGGTTTCGACATAGTCGATCGACAGAAAGGCGATATCGTCCGCGGCATAGGCACGGGCAAGGTAGGGCGCATCGATCGTGGTCACGAAGACGGCCATGTCCACCTCACCCGTTTGCAGCGCCTCAAGCGCGGCATCATACGAGAGATAGGCGTTGGCGTTGCTGTCGGAGGCGATGCCCGCGGCGGCCTGAAAATCCTGAAAAGCGACATGGGTGCCCGATCCGATCTGGCCGCTGGTGATCCGCATGCCGCGCCAGAGGGCCGGGTTTTTCGGAATGTTGCGCTTGGTCTGCACGAGGAACAGCATGGGTTCATAGAAGACGCCTGCAATGGCTTCGGCGGCGTTTTCTTCTATTTCGACGCCCCCTTGAAGCAGGGCCACGTCGGCTTCTCTGCCAGAGAGCAGCGCGGCGTTGTCGACCGAACCGTTGGTGTAGAGGATTTCGAGTTCGATTCCGTCGCGCGCGAGGATGTCACGATAGCGTTCGGCCACTTGGGCATAGGCGCCTCCCTTGGGGCCTGCGGCGAAGGTAAGCGTGTTCGGAGGAAGCAGGACGATCAGGATAACGGCAGGGACCAGAATCGCCGTGATAAGTAGGACTGCAATCCATAACCGCATTGTTTGAGCCTGTTTGTTCAAGTTGAGGAACGCTAGCTTGCAGGGCGCGGGTGAACAAGGGAAAGCGGTTTGAAACGGGTAAGCCGCTCAGCACCAAGTAAAAAGGCCCGCGTGCATAACGCGGGCCTTCGAAAATTGGGGGGAGATCTGCTTATTTTTCGCAGATACCGACCAGTTGTTCGTATTGAGTGGTGATCCAACCAAGCGCCTGTTCGGGGTCGCGATCCTCGATCTTTTGTGTCATGCGTGAGAACACCTGAGCCGAGCGGCTGTCATCGACCATGGCGATGCTCTGCGAGGTGATCACGGTTTCATAGACAAAGAAGGCAATCGCCACGAGCAGGATGCCGCGCAGAACGCCGAAGATGAAGCCCATGCCCTGATCCAGACCGCCGAGCGCCGAGCGCTGGACCAGCGTGGAAAAGAGTGGTGTGAACAGCGACACGACCACGAGAGACAGGGCAAAGACCACCGCAAAGCTGGCGATGATCGACAACTCGCAGCTATCCGAGAGATAATCGCCGACAACCGGGATTTCCTTGACCAGCGGTTGCACCTGCGGCGCGAACATGAAGGCAAGGATGGCCGCAGCCACCCATCCTGCAATGGCCATGGCTTCGCGTACGAGGCCGCGGCTATAGGCCAGCAGCGCGGAGATGATGATGACGCCTGCGACGACGCCGTCGATGATGGTGAAACCGTCCATGTATTCCCGTTCCCTCTGGGCCGTTTTTCGTGACGGAGGGCAGGTTAACCCGCTCCGAATGTTTCGCCCACAAAGCTGGCCAGATCCGTGATCCGGTTCAGCTTGATGCCATCCACGGTCAGGGACTTGCCGCCTTTCGGAGCAATTGCCGATGAAAAACCAAGTTTTTGGGCTTCTTTCAACCTGTTTTCTGTCTGACCGACCGCGCGAAGGGCGCCGGAGAGGCTAATTTCGCCAAAAACCACCGTATCTGCGGGCAGGGCGGCATCTTCTCGCGCAGAGAGCAAAGCGGCGGCGACGGCGAGATCGGCGGCCGGTTCGGAGATTTTCATGCCCCCGGCCACGTTGAGATAGACGTCGAGCCCTGCGAAAGGGATGCCGCAGCGCGCCTCTAACACCGCGAGAATCATCGCCAGGCGCCCGCCGTCCCAGCCGACAACCGTGCGGCGGGGTTGGGAATGGGGCGAAGGCGCAACAAGCGCCTGAAGCTCGATCAGGACGGGGCGGGTGCCTTCGATCCCGGCAAAGACCACGCTTCCCGGTGTGGGCTGGCCACGATCCGAAAGGAACAGCGCCGAGGGGTTAGTAACTTCGGCGAGCCCCTTGCCGGTCATCTCGAACACGCCGATTTCATCGGCGGGGCCGAAGCGGTTTTTCACTGCTCGCAGCACGCGGAACTGGTGGCCACGCTCGCCTTCGAAATAAAGCACGGTGTCGACCATGTGTTCGACGACGCGGGGGCCTGCGATCTGGCCTTCCTTGGTGACGTGGCCGACCAGGATGACGGCCATGCCTTTGCGCTTGGCGAACGCGGTGAGTTCATGGGCGGCGGCGCGGACCTGTGACACGGAACCAGGGGCGGAACCGATGCTGTCCGACCACATGGTCTGGATTGAATCGATGATGGCAAGCTGCGGGCGTTCCTCATCCAGCGTGGTGAGGATGTCGCGCAGGTTTGTTTCGGCGGCGAGTTGCACGGGCGATTGGGTGAGCCCAAGACGTTGGGCGCGCATGCGCACCTGCGCGCTGGCCTCTTCGCCGGAAACATAGATTGTTTTCAGACCCATACGGGCAAATCTTGCTGCGGCCTGCAGGAGCAGGGTGGACTTGCCGATACCCGGATCACCGCCCACGAGAATGGCGCTGGCCGGGACCAGACCGCCGCCCAGCACCCGGTCCAGCTCGGCCACGCCAGAGACGGTGCGGGGGGGCGGGGTCTCCTCGGTGCGCAGATCGGTGAGTTCGATGCGGCGGCCGCGCGTCGTGCCAAGGGTGGCGGCGGAGGGACCGGAGGAGAGCGGGGCCTCTTCGACAATGGAATTCCATTCGCCACAGGCTTCGCAGCGCCCGGCCCATTTGGTGGTGACATTGCCGCAGGCGGTGCAGGTGAACTGGGTTTTTGACTTGGCCATGTTCTTGTTTTGGACCACTACCGCTTGCGCGTCAAATGGCTAATCGCGATCGAGGCGAGAACGCAGCCCGTGAAGAGATAAATGCCCCAGCCGGTTTCGACGGTGACATAGCCCGCGCCTTTGACGATCACCACGTACAGCGCGATCAGAAAGACGTCAGCCATCGCCAGTTTGCCGAGAAATTCCAGCACGGGCAGGGTCTTGCGGCGTAGGTAGCCGAATTGGATCAGGGCGATGCCGATGACCTTCATGTAGGGCGCGAAGATGGCGAGGAAGGTGACGAGTAGGGCAAGGGCGACGTCGCTGTGCCAGAGGGATTGCAGGCCGGAGATGATGGTGATTTCCGAGAGGCCAAATATCGGCAAGAACCCGGCGCGCAGGAGCGGGGCGAACCACGCGATGGGGAAAAGGATCAAAAGGGCGAGGTTGGCAAGGCGCAGGGTCATGAGGTGTCAGCTAGGGGGTTTTCGGTGCACGCGCAACGGGGAGCGTGCGGTGGGTTAGGGCGAATCAGGGTTAAGATACTGATTTTGTTTGAAATTGAGGTTCGGTATTGCGTCGGTATCACGTCGGTATTGCGTCGGTATGGATTTCGCGGATCGTGTTTTTGGGTAGTATTCAGGGAGGGTACGCAGGGTTTTGTTAGGGATTGGCCGGGTGGCGCCCGACCGCGGGTGGGCGTTTCAACGATTTTGGCTGGGTGGTTGATGGTGCCGAGTACTTTTGACGGTGGTGCGGAGTGGAGGTGTTGCAAAAGCGCCCGCCCATGGGGCGGTCGGGCGCTGCCCGGCGGCGTGCCAAGGCACGCCTTGATTCCGGGCTGAAGTAATTGCACCAGCACACAACGTCGAGAGCGTTTTCGCGGTACCTCGTCAACCCAGATAAATAGTTCCAAAAACTACGACGGCGCTGATCGACACCAGAATCAAGGAGACAATTGAATGAAGAGGAGCAACGAATGCGATCAGGCTATACACGAGGATGCCGACAATGGTTGCTCCGCTTAGGATTAGCGGGAGTACCGGTATCCAGCTTTGCGTTAGCCAAGCGGAAGATGCGCCGGATAGAAAGTACACAACGACGATTTATGAAAAAACGAAGACCGGCAACCCCAACAACGCATTTCCCATCAAATGCAAGTCGCTGGTTCTACGAAGTTTGACCCCGGTGAGTACGACCGATGCGAATGCCGCGAAAGGGCTGGCAACCATTAGAAAGAGTAACGCGGTGGTCACCGCACAGCTTCGATTGGCCCGTCCGCGCTGCCCGAGATGAACTGGGTCAGGTAGGGATCGCCGGAACTGTCCATCTCGCTTACCGGGCCGGTCCACTGGATCACCCCGTCATGCAGCATGGCGACATTGTCGGCAATCGCGCGCACCGAGGTCATGTCGTGGGTGATGGTCATGGCGGTGGCGCCCATTTCGACCACGATCTCGCGGATCAGGTCGTTGATCACGCCTGACATGATCGGATCAAGCCCCGTGGTGGGCTCGTCAAAGAAGATAATCTCGGGTTCGGCGGCGATGGCGCGGGCCAGACCCACCCGTTTCTGCATGCCGCCCGAAAGTTCGGACGGGAAGAGATCGGCGACGTCCGGGGTGAGGCCGACGCGGCGCAGTTTTTCGATGGCGATCTCGCGGGCCTCGTGCTTTGGGCGCTTCAAGGACCCGCGCAGGAGGCGGAAAGCGACGTTTTGCCAGACGGTAAGCGAGTCAAACAGCGCGCCGCCCTGAAACAGCATGCCAAAGCGGGCGAGAAAGGCGTCGCGGTCCCCCTGCGTGGCGTCTTTGCCGTCGACCATGATCGTGCCGGAATCCGGTGTGATCAGGCCAAGCACACATTTCAGCGCCACGGATTTGCCGGTGCCGGAGCCGCCGATGATCACCATGGACGTGCCCTTGGGGATATCGAGGTTGACCCCGCGCAGCACCTTTTTGGGGCCGAATGATTTATGGACGTCCTGAAAGGTGATCATGAGGCAAAGAACAGTGAAGTGAGCAGGAAGTTGGCGGCAAGGATCAGAACGGCGGCGGCCTGAACCGAGCTTTTGGTGGCCTGTCCGACGCCCTGTGCGCCGCGGCCCGAGTTCATGCCGAAATAGCAGCCCATCACGGCGGCGATGCCGCCAAAGGCCGAACCTTTGATCAGCGAAGAGATCACGTCGGAGGCTTCAAGGAAGTCGGCGGTGTTGCGGATGTAATTGGCCGGGTTGAAGCCAAGCTGGCCGGTGGCCACGAGAAAGCCGCCATAGATGCCGATGATATCGCCTACACCCACCAGAACCGGGACCACCAGCAATGCGGCAAGCACGCGCGGGGCAGTGAGATATTTCATCGGGTGGGTCGAGAGCGTGGTCAGCGCGTCGATCTGTTCGGTGACTTTCATCGTGGCGATCTCGGCCGCGATGGATGATGTCACGCGGGCGGCCACCATGAGGCCGACAAGCACAGGGCCCAACTCGCGCACCATGCCGATGGCGACGATCTGGGGCACGACAGCTTCGGCGGAAAAGCGCGAGGAGCCGTCATAGATCTGCAGGGCGAGCGCACCGCCGGTGAAGATTGCGGTCATGCCCACGACGGGCAGCGAGAGCCAGCCGATATTCAGGAGCGCGTTGAGAAATTCGCGCCCGTAGAAAGGCGGGCGGAAGATATGGGTGATGGCGCCGATCACGAAAAGGGTCACGTTGCCCAACATCGCCAAGAGCGCTAGCGTGCGCCGCCCGATGGCGGCGAGGGGATGGATCAGGAGCATCATCCGCCCCGGTATCGCCGGGCATAGCGATGCCCGAGCGAGGTCAGGATTTCATATCCGATGGTGCCTGCGGCCTCGGCCACAGTGTCGACGGACTGGTGTTGGCCCAGGAGTTCGACATGGGACGGTGCTTCGTCGAGATCGGTGACATCGACGGCGATCAGGTCCATCGAGATGCGGCCGATCACCTTGCAGCGTGCCTCGCCTGCGAAGACGGAAATCTCTGGCCCCATGGCGCGGATGATGCCGTCAGCATAGCCTGCGGAAATCGTGGCGACGCGGCTGGGGCGGTCTGCGATCCATGTGTTTGAGTAGCCGACCGTCTCTCCCTCAGCGACGTCGCGGATTTGAATGACCGGAATCGAGAGGCCCGCCACCGGGGCGGCTTCGACAAAGGGCATGCCGCCGTAAAGGCCAACGCCGGGGCGGGTGAGGTCGAAATGATAGTCCGACCCAAGCAGGATGCCGCCCGTGGCCGCGAGGGAGCGGGGCACATTGAGCCCGTCGGTCATCTCGTGGAAGGTGGCCAGTTGGCGCGGGTTCATCGGGTGTTCGGGTTCATCGGCGCAGGCCAGATGCGACATGATCAGCGTCGGGTTACGTTCGATCACGAGGTTGCGCACCGCGGCCCATTCCGCCGGTTCAAGGCCAAGCCGGTTCATTCCGGTGTCAAGCTGTACGCCAAAGGGGTGGGCAGGCAGCGCCTCGACATGGCGCACGATCTGATCCACCGAGTTAAGCATGGGGGTCAGGCCCATGTCGGAAATCATGTCGGTGTCGCCTGCCATATGTCCGCCAAAAATGTTGATCTCGGGATCGGGGCCGACGGCCTGACGCAGGGCGGCGCCTTCCTCGGCGACGGCGACAAAGAACTTGCGCACGCCGATCTTCATCAGGGTGCGCGCCACGCGGTCGGCCCCCAGACCATAGCCGTTCGCCTTGACCACGGCGGCGGTTTCGCACGCGGTTTCGGCATCCAGCGCCCGCCAGTTGGAAATGAGCGCGTCGAGGTCAATATTCAGAGTTGCTGTTGCCATGGGTGCGTTTGTTGTCGGGTGAGGCGCGGAGGTCAAGCGGAAAGCCACGGACGCGCAGGGATCACAGCTGCATGGACATCTCGTGCCACGTTTTGCCGCCATGGTTTGAGGCCGAGGGGCGGTCATAGGCATAGCCGAACCTCTCGTAGAGCGGAACGTGGTGTTCCTTGCAGATGAGATGGATCGTCTCTTTGCCCATCGCCTGCATCCGGGCGATGAACTCGACCATGAGGGCGCGCGACAGGCCCGTTCCCTGATGTGCAGGGTCAACAACAACCGACAGGATAACCACGTTCGGAGCGTCTGGGTCATGGCCGATCAGTTCCTTGAACGCGTCGTCGGACATTTCGACGTCACGGGCGCAGCCAGAATTGATGAACCCCACCACGTTGCCGTCGATCTCCAGCACAAGGAACCCACGGGGATAATTGGCAATCCGCTTGGAAATGCGTTCAAGTGAGGCGGCCTCGGGGCCGCCATAGGCGGCGGTTTCAAGCGCGAAACAGCGGTTTGCGTCGGAATGGCGGGCGGGTCTGAGTGTCTGCATGAGACGACGCTAGCCTGATCGTGGCCGGATCGCCAGTCTCAGGGCATGTAGGCGTTGGAGTGCCACCAGATACGAACCTCGCGGGCCAGTCCGTCGGGGGCAAATTCTGCCAGAAGCGTGCCGTCCAGAGTCAGACGCGGCAGGGGATCGCCGGGTTTGCGATCGGGCAGGCCGGTGCCGGTGGATTTGGCCCAGATCTCGAAAAGCTCTTCGGAGGCGACCTGGTAATCCACGTTCCAATGACCGATGCCGCCGGTTTCGGTTTCCGCCAGCACCTTGACCGACATGCGGATGTCTTCCTGAAGCAGGATGCGGTTCCAGTATTCGATCAGTTCGGCGCGCCCCGTCTGCACCTGAAAAGGCGTGTTGTGATAACGTCCGCCGGGAATGAACAGATCGGCAAAGCCTTCGGGGTCGCGGTTGGTCCAGACGCGGTGATAGGCGGCCATGAAATCGTGAATTGTCAAAACGTTCCCCTCTTTCCTGGGCGCAGGTTCGGAGCAAAAAGGGGCAGGGTCAAGACAGACATGATCCCGCCCGCCATCAGCGGGGCCGATCACCGAAGGCGTGTATCGGAAACGGAGTGTTTCCGTTGGACGAGCGCATTTGCGGCAAAATTACGGCGAATTTGTGTTAAACACGGGCGTGTTCATGAGGATTTGCCGGTGGGGGCGCTGGGTGGCGGGAAGGAGACTTCATCGCCTGTAGTCATCTTGAAAGGGGGATGTCATGCCCGAGAAGATTTTTACCTACGAGGCCGAAGGGCTGACATATTCTGTTGTAATTTATGAAGAAAATGGTGAGTTTTTTGCCGATATCACGGTTGAAGAAGGCGGCATGGACGTCAATGCCATCTACTTTGGCGACGATGATTTCTCGGGCAGCAGCGAAAGCCTGAGTGGGCCGCTTAATATGAACGGCGCGCGGCTGGACGGCGAGAAGGTCCAGTGGGATTCGGCTGCCGAGCTGAGCGATCCGGGGCTTGGCCCGGAGGGAACCGACAAGGAAACCTATGTTGGGGAAGGCGATACGCTGACGGTTCAGCTTGATATCACGAGCCTTGATGAAATCGATGTCTTTGGTATCCGCGCCACGTCGACGACGACGCCGGAAGGGTCGATCAAGGCCGTTTCCGATGAGCCGGAGGAGCCTGAAGAGCCCGAAGAACCGCTGATCGAGAAGGTCTTTTTCGAGACCACGGTCGAGGGCGGACCGATCAATGGTGTGTTTGTCGTGGATGAAGAGCGCGAAGGCTATGGTCACGCGCTGGGCGAAGATGTGGAGCCGACTTTCGAGAACTACCTTGCGTATTTCGAAGAAAACATCGCCGACGAGGACTATAATATCGGTACGCTGACCAACATCACCTTCTATGAGTTCGGTGAGCAGGGGTGGCCGGTTGAACTGTTCAATATCGAGGCGCCAGAGGGCGGGTTCCAGAGCGCGGATGAGGTTCTGGAAGCGTATTACGCGGCCTTGGAGGACGGCGCGCTTGAAGGCTATGGCGGCGACAGCGGGTTGGAGCTGATGGCCGCTCTGAGCATCGACGATAGCGGCGAGGAAGATGACCCCGTTGTCGAAGATGACGCCGAAGACTTCGACGTCGAACTGATCTGAGGTCGCAGAACGAACAAGGGCCGCGCCTTTCCTTGTCCCCTTGGGGCTGGAAAGGCGCGGCCCTTGTGCATTTGGGCGCCTTTTAGAAGTCGCCTTCGCTGCCTTGCTGCCAGGGTTTGACAAGGTTGCCAAAGCGGGTGAAACGGCCTTCGAAGCTGAGCTCGACCGTGCCGATGGGGCCGTGACGCTGTTTGCCGACGATGACCTCGGCCTTGCCGTGCAGCCGTTCCATGCGGTCCTGCCAGACGGCCATTTCCTCGAGCTTTTCGTCGGACGGTTTTTCCCGTTCGACATAGTATTCTTCACGGAACACGAACATCACAACATCGGCGTCCTGTTCGATCGAACCGGATTCACGAAGGTCCGAAAGCTGCGGGCGTTTGTCGTCGCGGCTTTCCACGGTCCGGCTGAGCTGGGAGAGCGCAATGACGGGGATGTTGAGTTCCTTGGCGATGGCCTTCATGCCCATCGAGATTTCGCCGATCTCCTGAACCCGGTTCTCGGCCGTGCCGCGGCAGAGCTGCAGGTAGTCGATGATCAACAAGTCCAGCCCGTGGGTCCGCTTGAGGCGGCGGGCGCGGGCCGCAAGCTGTGCGATGGGCAGGGCGGGCGTGTCGTCGATATAGAGCGGGCAGGCTTCGAGCGCCTTGGCGGCATCGACGAAGCGGCGGAATTCCTGTTCCGTCATGTCGCCGCGCCGGATTTGCTCGGACGGCACTTCGGCGGCCTCTGAGAGAATCCGCGCGGCAAGCTGTTCGGCGCTCATTTCGAGCGAGTAGAAGCCGACAACGCCGCCCTCGATGGCACCTTCGGAGCCGTCGGGCTTGATGCCTTTCTTGTAGGCCTTGGCGACGTTGAAGGCGATGTTGGTGGCAAGCGAGGTTTTCCCCATCGAGGGGCGCCCGGCGAGGATCAGGAGGTCCGACGGGTGCAACCCGCCGAGTTTCTTGTCCATGTCGATCAGGCCGGTGGAGATGCCCGCAAGCCCGCCTTCGCGCTGGTAGGCGGCGTTGGCGGTGTTCACGGCCTCGGTGACCGCTTTTAGGAAGGAGACGAAGCCGCGTTCGGTCTGCCCCTGTTCGGACAGCTTGTAGAGCGCCTGTTCGGCCTCGACGATCTGTTCCTTGGGTTCCAGTTGCACGTCGACCTTCTTGGCCTTGGTGGCGATGTTGTTGCCAAGGCCAATGAGTTCACGACGGATCGCCATGTCATAGATCATCTGGGCGTAGTCGCGCGCGGCAAAGGCCGAGATCGCCGCCCCTGCAAGGCGGGCGAGATAGGCGGGGCCACCGAGTTCCTTGAGGCCCTCGTCGTCTTCGAGGAACGCCTTGAGCGTCACCGGCGAGGCGAGGTTGTTCTTGGCGATGCGGGCGGCGGCCACTTCATAGATGCGGGCATGCACCGGATCGTAGAAATGGGAGGAGTCGATGATCGACGCCACCCGGTCAAAGATGTCGTTGTTGGTCAGGATGGCGCCGAGAAGCTGTTGTTCAGCCTCAATCGAATGCGGCATCGGATCGGTATCGGCTGCCTCGGTTCCGGTCGCATTGATGGTTGCGATCTCGTTCATGTCTGTCCCCATTTCCCCGTGTGACGGGGTTCTAGACCAGAGGCCGGGCTGTCCGCAAATTGTATGTTTATGTGGATGGGCTGTGGATAACCTGTCTCTACCGTATCTTGGCAGGTTCGAGGGCCCAGGGTCAACATATAGCGCAAAACGCCCGCCGGATGGGCGGGCGCATGCCAAGATTTTCTTGTCGAACAGCGGTCAGCCCTTCATGCGGGCCTCTTGCCACGCGCGCGGGTCGCGCAAGAAGGATTCGACTTCCGCAAGGGTTTCTTCGGAGAAGGCACCCTGGGCTTTGGCTTCGGCCAGCACGTCCCACCAGGTACAAAGGTGGTGCAGCTCAACGCCATGATCCCCGAGCGTTTTGGTCGTCTCGGGGAAGATGTCATAATAGAAGATCACCGCCGTGTGGCCGCAGGTGGCGCCGGTGTCACGGATCGCGTCCACGAAGGACAGCTTGGAGCCGCCGTCGGTGGTCAGATCCTCGACCAGCAGGACACGTTCACCTTCGCGCATTGCGCCTTCGATGCGGGCATTCTTGCCATAGCCTTTGGGTTTCTTGCGCACATAGGTCATCGGTAGAGCCATGCGTTCGGCCACCAGCGCGGCAAAGGGGATGCCGGCAGTTTCGCCGCCCGCGATATTGTCGAAGGCTTCAAAGCCTGCGTTGCGCATGACGGTGACGGTCAGGAAATCCATCAGGGTAGCGCGGATACGCGGGAAGGAGATCAGCTTACGGCAATCGATATAGCTTGGCGAGGGCAGGCCGGAGGCGAGCGTATAGGGCTCGTCCGTGTTGAAGTTCACAGCGCCGATTTCAAGCAGCATCCGGGCGGTGAGGCGAGCGATTTCCTCTTGCGAGGGATAGGAGGTGGGGATCATCGGATTATCCTTGGAGTTTGCGCCGGGGGCGGGGTCGGGACGCCTCCGGCGGGAGTATTTCTGGCAAAATGAAGATCAGGTCACGCTCCAGTAGACCGGGAAGCCGGGATCAAAGACGGTGACGGTGTGGTCACCTGCGTCGATCTTGGCGGGGAAGGTCGTGGGGGCGTCGGATTTGGTGAGAGTGATCGTGTCACTGTTGACCGGAAGTCCGTAGAAGGCGGGACCGTGGCGCGAGATGAAGCCTTCGAGCTTGTCCAATGCCCCGGCTGTTTCGAAGGTCTGGGCAAGGATGGGCAGGGCGTTGGGCGCGGTAAAGCACCCGGCCGAACAGCATTCGGCCTCTTTCGCGTGGGTCGGGTGGGGAGCGCTGTCGGTGCCGAGGAAGAAGCGCGCATCGCCAGAGATAGCGGCGGCGTGCAACGCCTTGCGGTGGTCGGAGCGCTTCAGGATCGGCAGGCAGTAGTAATGCGGTCGCATCCCCCCCACCAGCATGTCATTGCGATCAAGGATCAGGTGCTGAACCGTGATCGTTGCTCCGAGATCGGTGTCATTGGCCAACACATAGTCGACGCCGTTCTTGGTGGTGATATGTTCCATTACCACGCGCAGGCCCGGCGTCGCCTTGCGGATCGGATCGAGCACGCGGTCGATGAACACGGCTTCGCGGTCGAAGATGTCGATGTCGCGGTCTGTGACTTCGCCATGCACGCAGAGCGGCAGGCCGATCTCGGCCATTTTCTCGAGAACGGCGCGCACCTTGGTGAAATCCGAGACCCCGGAGGCGGAATTGGTGGTGGCGCCCGCCGGATAGAGTTTCACCGCCTTGACCAGACCGCTGGCATGGGCGGCGGCGACGTCCGCGGGATCGGTGTCCTCGGTGAGGTAGAGCGTCATCAGCGGCTCGAAGGACATGCCGTCTGGCAGGGCGGTCAGGATGCGGTCGCGGTAGGCGGCGGCCTGTGCGCCGGTGACGACGGGGGGCACGAGGTTGGGCATGATGATCGCACGGGCGAAATGGCGCGCGGTTTCGGGCAGAACAGCAGCGAGCATCGCGCCATCGCGCAGGTGCAGATGCCAGTCATCGGGGCGGGCAAGGATCAGGCTTTGGGTCATGGGGGCCGCTTACACAAAACGGACGCGGCAATCCAGTGGATTCAGCTTGCCAAGCGGCCCTTGTCGGCGGCCTGCACCAGCATGTTGAGCTTGCGCATGAAGCGCGGCTCTTTCAGGCGGCGGGCAACATTTGCGCAGAGCAGCGCCTTGATGAAGGGGCGTTTCTGGCGCTCGATCTCGCGCAGGAGCGCGTTGAGATAGGGCATGTGCGTGCGTCGGGCGCGGTAGAGGCGATGAAAGGCATGAGGGGTGAGCTTGCCGGCTCCGGCCTTGGCGAGGATACGAAACAGGATCTGCATTTCGAGAAGGTCGGCTTCGATGTCGTCGCCGAGAAAGGGAGTCGCCAGGCGCGTGACGTTTTCACGGGCGAAGAGGGCCGCATGCATGGCGTCGAGATCCTGGCGCGGATCGTGGATCACAAAGGCGTCTTCGGCGGCGTCGAGCATGTCCGGGGCATAGCCGTAGCGATCCGTGAAACTCAGGCGACGCGCCTCGGGAAAGCGGCGGTCCCAGCCGGCAAGGTCCGGGTCCAGCGTGGCCTGCGGTTGGAGCGCAACCACGGTCGAACCAGGCGCCGCGGCAGAAAAGGCAGCAGCGGCATAGCCGCAGGACCCGGCACCATAGACCACGATCCGGTCGAAATCCTCGAAGAACCCGTCATCGGACAGGCGGTCGAAATAGGCATAGACCGCCGGATCGCGGAACCAGGTGTCCCCGTCCGACAGAAGACAGAGATGCGACCAACCCAGTTCGCGCACCAGTTCCCAGCCCAAGGGCTGGCCGGTATCGCCGCGGTCCTGAATGCTTTGCATGGTTTCGAAGGTGATCAACAGGATCGGCTTGTCTTCGATCAGCGTGGCACAGTGTTTCGCGCCGAGCGGCTGAAAATACCCGTGCTCCTCGGCGATCTCTTCCAGCTTGGCCAGCCACGCCTTGCGCTTGAGCCCCAGCATCGGGGCATCAAAGCCATTTGGGGAATCCTGCATCTGCTCAATCCTCGAAACCGACCACATCATACCGGCGCTTTTTGCGCTCTTGAACGGAGAAATACACACCATTTGCGGCAAAAGTTGGGAAGGGTGCCCCAATCTACAACTTTTGTCGCGTGTCGGAGCGGTTGACGGGGTGGGCGGGGCTCGTGCAGCCTGACGCGGGGCAAAGGAGGGGTGCCATGCAGGATCTCGAGAGTATCGACGCGGTTCAGGAGATGCTGGGCGGCCAGGGCTATGTCTGCGGGCGGGCACTGGCGACGGTGGTGTTCCTGTCGCTGCGGCTGGGGCGGCCGATTTTCCTTGAGGGCGAGGCCGGGGTCGGCAAGACCGAGATCGCCAAGGCGATTGCCGCGGGGTTGGGGCGCAGGTTGATCCGGTTGCAGTGTTACGAGGGGCTGGATGCGTCGAGCGCGGTCTATGAGTGGAACTTTGCTGCGCAGATGGTGGCCATTCGCACGGCCGAGGCGGGCGGCAATGCGGATCGCGAGGTGCTGCAACAGGAGTTGTTTGGCCCGGATTACCTTGTCGAACGCCCGCTTTTGCAGGCCATGCGGCCCGATCCGGCCGGTGCGCCCGTGTTGCTCATCGATGAGCTGGATCGCACGGATGAGCCGTTCGAGGCGTTTTTGCTCGAGGCGCTCAGTGATTTTCAGGTCACAATCCCCGAGATCGGGACCATTGTGGCCCCTGAGCCGCCAATCGTGATTGTCACCTCGAACCGCACTCGTGAAGTGCATGATGCGCTCAAGCGCCGCTGCCTTTATCACTGGGTCGACTATCCTGATTTCACGCGCGAGCTGGAAATCCTTGCCAAACGCGCGCCAGAAGCCTCCGAAACGCTGAGTCGCGAAGTGGTGGCGTTTGTCCAGCGTTTGCGCACCGAGGACCTGTTCAAGAAACCCGGTGTGGCCGAAACAATCGACTGGGCGAAATGCCTGTTGGCTTTGGATGTGCTGGAGTTGTCGCCGCAGGTCATTGCCGACACGCTGGGCGCGGTTCTGAAGTATCAGGATGATATCGCCAAGCTGCAGGGCTCCGAAGCCAAACGCCTGCTGGACGAGGCGCGCGCGGCTTTGGAGCCGGCCTGATGCTTTCTTTTTCCGAAAATACCCCGGGGGGAGCGGGGGGCTGGCCCCCCGCAGCGGAACATGGCTGAATACGCGCCTCTGGAGATCCCCGAAAACCCCAAGCTGACCCATAATATCACGTGGTTTGCCCAGGCGTTGCGCAAGGCGGGTTTGCCGATTGGCCCAGGTCGCGTGATAGACGCGATCCGTGCGGTCGAGGCGGCGGGGTTTAGCGAAAAGCGCGATTTTTACTGGACGCTGCATGCCTGTTTCGTGTCCCGGCCCGAACACCGCACGGTGTTTGCGCAGGTCTTTCGCCTGTATTGGCGCGATCCGCGGTTCATGGAGCACATGATGGCGATGATGCTGCCCGCGGTGCGCGGTGTGCAGGAAGAACGGGGCGGGCAGGCTGGAGAGAAGCGCGCCGCCGAGGCGTTGCTTGACGGGGTACAGGCGGATGTGCCGGACATGGAGTTCGAGGAGGAAGGCACGGAGATCGAGGTCGATGCCTCGCTCACCATGTCGACCGAAGAACGCCTGCGTACGCTGGATTTCGAACAGATGAGCACCGAGGAGGTGGCGGCGGCGAAACGGATGCTGGCGCGGATGTCACTGCCTGTGCAGCCGATCGCCTCGCGTCGGGGCAAGCCTGATCCGTTGGGCGCGCGCGCCGATTGGCGGCGCACGTTGCGCAACGCCATGCGGCAGGGGGGCGAGGTGCAGATGCTGGCCCGCAAGAGCCCACGCATGCGCTGGCCCAACCTCGTGGTGCTTTGCGATATTTCGGGCTCGATGAGCCAATATAGTCGGATGGTTTTGCATTTTCTCCATGCGGTCGCCAATCACAAGGGCGCGGGCTGGGCGCGTGTGCATGGGTTCACATTTGGCACGCGGTTGACCAATATCACCCGCCATCTCGCCACGCGCGACGTGGATTCCGCACTGGCGGCGGCGGGGGCCGAGGCGCAGGATTGGGAAGGCGGCACGCGGATCGGGGATTGCCTGCATGATTTCAACCGTGACTGGTCGCGCCGGGTGATGGGGCAGGGGGCGGTGGTTCTGCTGATCACGGACGGGCTTGACCGGGGGGACCCGGAGGCGCTGGCGCATGAGGTGAAGCGGCTGCAACTGAGTGCGCGGCGGCTGATCTGGCTCAATCCGTTGCTGCGCTGGGACGGGTTCGCGCCCAAAGCCCAAGGCATTCGTGCCATGCTGCCGCATGTCGACAGTTTCCGGGCCGGGCATTCCATTGCCACGCTCGAAGAGCTTGCAGAGGCCATTTCGCGGCCCGACGATCTGGGTGAAAAAGCCCGTCTGATGGCTGCCTTGGGTGGTCCCTGAACGCGGGTTGATCCAGATCAAGACAGACGCATTCCGAAATCCATATATTAACCAAATAGAATATATGGAGGATGATCCAATGCCTTTGAACTGGAAAACCGGCGGCGTGCTGCTGGGCTTCGTGTTCTTTCTGGCGGTGCTGCTGGTCAAGCCCATCGGGGTTTCGACGCAGTTCGTCATTCTGGACGCGATTATCGGCAACACCGTGAATGCCGAGTTGATCACACAGACCGATGACGGCGCCTATACGTCGACCAACGCCTATCTCGCGAAATCAAATGGCAAATATGCCAAGAACGCGGCCAATCCGCTGAACTACAGCTTTGTCTTCGTGCTGGCGATGATGGCGGGGGCGTTCCTGTCAGCGATGGCGCGCGGCGGGGTCCGTGCCGAGGAGCGGCGTCTTCCCGCGATCTGGCGGGCGAATTTCGGTGATACGCCGATGAAGCGCTATCTGGTGGCCTTTCTGGGCGGCTTTATCGTGCTTTATGGCGCGCGGCTGGCGGGGGGCTGTACCTCGGGGCATATGATGTCGGGCATGATGCAGACTGCGCTCAGCGGCTACATCTTTGCTGCCGGTGCCTTTGCTGCTGCCATTCCGGTGGCGATGATCATGTATGGACGGGAGGCCTGATCAGATGAATATCCTTCTTGCTTTGCTGATTGGCGCCGCCTTTGGCGCGACGCTGGACCGGATCGGGGCAACCAGCCCGAACTGGATCATTCGCATGTTGTCATTGCGTAACCTGCACCTGATGAAGACCATTCTGCTGGCCATTGGCACCGGGTCGATCCTGATGTTCGGGGGGCAGATGCTGGGCCTCGTGGATGTCGGTCACATGTCGGTCAAGACCGCCTATGTCGGTGTGTTCCTTGGTGGGTTGATGCTGGGCGCGGGCTGGGCCGCGTCGGGCTATTGCCCCGGTACGGGTGTCTGTGCGGCGGCGTCCGGGCGCAAGGATGCGCTGTTCTTTATCGCCGGGGGCCTGTTGGGCGCGGCGGCCTACATGGTGACTTACCCGGCGTGGAAAGCCAGCGGTCTTCTGGACAAGATCGCCGGTGGCAAGGTGACTTTGGGCACCGTGCCGGGCGCCGAATACGAAGGTCTTGTTGGCATGTCGGGTGATGTGCTGGGCATTGTTCTGGGCGCGGTGTTCGTGCTGGTGGCATTCCTATTGCCTGAACGTCTTGTCGGGGAAGGGGCTGCGCCGGTGGCGGCTGAATAAACCGCGGTTGAAATGGATGGGAAGAAGGCCGGGCCGGGTGCCCGGCCTTTTTTTGTTTGGCATGTACCATTTGGTCGAACTTGCGCTTTGGGTGGGGATGCCACATCTTTTGCGCAAAGGCAGGAATGCGCCGGGGGGAATTCATGACGGAAAGAGTGCAGGGCGCGCCGGAACTGGCGTTGGAATGGCATCGCGCGGGGCGCGGAGCAGCCTTGGCCACTGTGGTCGAAACATGGGGCAGCGCGCCGCGCCGTGTGGGGGCGCAGATGGTCGTTTCCGGCGATGGTCAGATCGAAGGCTCGGTCTCGGGCGGGTGTGTCGAGGGCGCGGTGATGGTCGAGGCGCTGGAGGCTTTGGAAGAGGGCAAGGGGCGCCTCTTGGAATTCGGTGTCAGCGACGGAGATGCATTTGCCGTGGGGTTGGCCTGTGGTGGCACGATCCGGGTGTTGGTCGAGCCTGTGGGCGCGGTCATGAGCGAAGTTGTGCTGGATGCGCTGGTGTCGGCGCGGGCCGAGCGGCGGCCTGTGGCCTATGTCTGTGATGGAGAAACCGGGGGCGGTTTGCTCAGCGAAGAGGGGTTCGAGGAGCGGTTTCGCATGGACCGTTCGGGGCTTGAGGAGGACGGGCGGTTTGTGGCCATTCACAACCCGCCCTTGCGTCTGGTGATCGTGGGGGCAGTGCATATCGCGCAGGCGCTTGTGCCGATGGCGCGGGTGGCGGGGTTTGATCCGATCCTTGTCGATCCGCGCAGCGCGTTTGGTTCGCAAGCGCGGTTTCCCGGCGAAACCATCGTTGAGGACTGGCCGGATGAGGCGCTGGACGTAATCGGACTGGATGGGCGTACGGCGCTTGTGCTGTTGACCCATGACCCGAAGCTGGATGATCCGGCGCTGCATGTGGCGCTGCGCTCGGACGTGTTTTACATCGGCGCGCTGGGTAGCAAGCGCACCCATGCGAGCCGGGTGGCGCGATTGGGCGAGGCGGGGTTCACGCAAGACGAGATCGCGCGCATTCACGGGCCGATCGGGCTTGATATCGGGGCGGCGGGGCCGTCGGAGATTGCCGTGTCGATCCTGGCCGAGATGGTGCAGTTGCTGAGGAAAGGCGCGTGAGGTTCGGACCCGTTTCCATCGAGGATGCCCAAGGGGAGATCCTTGCGCATTCGGTCCAAGCCGGTTCGGAGAAGCTGCGCAAGGGATTGGTGCTGGGCACGGCGCATATTGAGGCGTTGCGTGCGGCGGGGATTGGTGAGGTCACGGTGGCCGCGCTGGACCCCGAGGATTTGCACGAGGATGTCGCGGCAGAGCGCCTGGCGCGGGCTTTGGTGCCGGATGAGGTGGCCGCGCATTTGGAGCGGACAAGGGCCTTTACGGGGCGCGTGAACCTCGTGGCGACCGCGCCGGGAGTGGCGTTGCTGGATGTGGCCGCCTTGGATGCGCTCAATGCGGTGCATCCGATGATTACACTGGCGACCGTGCCACCGTTTCAGCAAGTCGGGACCGGGCAGATGGTCGGGACCGTCAAGATCATTTCCTATGGTGTTCCGGAGGCGGATCTGGCCCACGCAGCGGAGTTGGGGGCAGCAGCGATGCGGCTGGCGCCGGTGCTGCATGAGACCGCGTCATTGATCATTACCGAGATCCCCGGTGGGGTCGGAGACAAGGGGCGCAAGGCCATCGAAGGGCGACTTGAGGCGCTGGGCATGGATTTGAGCGAGGTGGTGATGGTGCCGCATCGGGTCGATGCGCTCGCCGTGGCGGTGGCGGCAGCCAAGGGGGATTTGGTTCTGATCCTGACCGGGTCCGCGACCTCGGACCCGCATGACGTTGCGCCCGAGGCGGTGCGGCAGGCAGGTGGGCGTGTCGAGCGTTTCGGGATGCCGGTTGATCCGGGCAATCTGTTGTTTCTGGGCTGTGTCGGGACGCGCCCGGTGATTGGCCTGCCGGGCTGTGCGCGATCGCCTGCGCTTAATGGCGCGGACTGGGTTCTGTCCCGCGTGGCCTGTGGGATCGAGGTCAGCCACGGCGACATTGCAGGTATGGGGGTCGGAGGGCTCTTGAAGGAGATCCCGACCCGGCCCATGCCACGCGAGCGGCGGCGACCTACGACCAATGTCTAACCGCTTGGGCGGCTGACGGGAAAAAAGCGCCTTCTCAGACTTGGGAACCCGTGTTTTACTTTCCGCACATCAAGAACAGAAAAAAGTTCAACAACTCTGGGAGGAGCCAATGTCACAGGTCACCATGACCGTGAATGGCAAGGAGATGTCCGGCGATGCCGAAGGACGCACCTTGCTCAGCCAATTCTTGCGGGAAACCCTCAACCTGACCGGCACCCATGTCGGTTGCGACACCAGCCAGTGCGGCGCCTGCGTGGTGCATGTCAACGGGCAGGCCGTCAAAAGCTGCACCATGTTGGCGATGGAAGCCGATGGCGCCGAGGTGGAAACCATCGAAGGGCAGGCGGCGCCGGATGGCACGCTCAACACCATTCAACAGGCGTTTCAGGATCACCACGGGCTTCAGTGCGGATTCTGCACACCGGGAATGGTGATGTCGGCGGCTGCGCTTTTGAAAGAGAACCCGAAACCGAGCGAAGCGGAAATCCGGGATTACCTTGAAGGCAATATCTGCCGCTGCACCGGGTATCACAACATCGTCAAGGCGATCATGGCCGCGTCCGGACAGGACGTGAGCGCGATTGCTGCCGAGTGACACGGGACGAACGGTGCGTGTGAACACGCACCCTACCAGTGACACCGGGATGTAGGGTGCGTGATTTCACGCACCGATCAATGGGAGGATATGAGATGCCGAAAGATCATGGCATTGGCGCCAGCCCGAAGCGGCGCGAAGACGTCCGGTTTCTGACCGGGACGGGCAATTACACAGACGATATCAACGTAAACGGTCAGGCCTATGTGCATTTCCTGCGCTCGGATGTGGCGCATGGGAAGATCAACGGGATCGGTACCGACGTCGCCGCGGCGATGCCGGGCGTGGTGCGGATTTTCACCGGCGCCGATTTTGAAGGCGTTGGCGGCATTCCCTGCGGCTGGCAGGTGACGGACCGCCATGGCAACCCGATGCAGGAGCCGGCACACCCGGTGCTCGCACAGGGCAAGGTGCGCCATGTGGGCGATCCGATTGCCGCCGTGGTGGCCGACACCTATGAGCAGGCGCGCGATGCGGCCGAGGCGATCGAGCTCGACATCGAAGAGCTTCCTGCCGTGGTCGACATGAAGGCGGCGCTGGCCGAGGGCGCCACCAAGGTGCATGACGACCTTGAAAACAACCTTTGTTATGACTGGGGGTTTGTTGAAGAGAACAAGGATGCCGTTGATCAGGCGATCAAAGATGCGGCACATGTGACGACGCTGGAACTGGTCAACAACCGCCTGATTGCCAACCCGATGGAGCCACGCGTTGCCATTGGCGATTACAATCGCGCCACGGATGACAGCACGCTTTATACCACCAGCCAGAACCCGCATGTGATCCGCCTTTTGATGGGCGCGTTTGTGCTGGGCATTCCGGAACACAAGCTGCGCGTGATTGCGCCGGATGTGGGTGGGGGCTTTGGCACCAAGATCTTCCATTACGCGGAAGAGGCGTTCTGTACCTTTGCCGCCAAGGCGATCAACCGTCCGGTCAAATGGACCGCTTCCCGTTCGGAAGCGTTCATGTCGGACGCGCATGGCCGTGACCACGTCACCAAGATCGAACTGGCGCTGGACAAGGACAACAACTTTACCGCGGTGCGCACCGAGACCTATGCCAATATGGGTGCGTATCTGTCGACCTTTGCACCGTCTGTGCCGACCTGGCTACATGGCACGTTGATGGCCGGGAACTACCGCACGCCAGTGATCTATGTGAACGTCAAGGCGGTGTTTACCAACACGGTGCCGGTGGACGCCTATCGTGGGGCCGGGCGCCCCGAGGCGACATTCCAGCTGGAGCGGGTAATCGACAAGGCCGCGCGTGAGCTGGGCGTTGATCCGATTGCGCTACGCCGTCAGAATTTCATCACCGAGTTCCCCTATGCCACGCCCGTGGCGGTCGAGTATGACACCGGGGATTATCACGGCACGATGGATGCGCTGGAGAAGATCGCGGACCTTTCGGGCTTTGAAGCCCGGCGCAAGGAAAGCGAAGCCAAGGGCAAGCTGCGCGGGCTGGGTGTGAACTGTTACATCGAGGCCTGCGGCATCGCGCCGAGTAACCTTGTCGGGCAATTGGGCGCACGGGCTGGTCTCTATGAAAGCGCAACGGTGCGGGTGAATGCCACGGGTGGCCTCGTGGTCATGACCGGCAGCCACAGCCACGGTCAGGGGCATGAAACCAGCTTCCCGCAGGTGATTGCCGAGATGATCGGGATCGACGAGAGCATGGTGGAAATCGTGCATGGCGATACTGCCAACACACCGATGGGCATGGGCACCTATGGCTCGCGCTCGCTGGCTGTGGGTGGCTCGGCCATGGTGCGGGCCACGGAAAAGATCATCAACAAGGCCAAGAAGATCGCGGCCCACCTGATGGAAGCCGCAGAGGCCGATATCGAGTTGAAGGATGGTCAGTTCAGCGTCGCCGGGACCGACAAATCGGTGGCCTGGGGCGATGTGACCCTTGCGGCCTATGTGCCCCATAACTATCCACTCGAAGACATCGAACCGGGGCTGGAGGAAACCGCGTTTTACGACCCGGCGAACTTTACCTATCCCTCGGGCGCCTATTGCTGTGAGGTCGAGGTGGACCCGGAGACCGGGAAAGTCACCATCGAACGCTTCTCGGCGGCGGATGACTTTGGCAATATCGTCAACCCGATGATCGTGGATGGTCAGGTGCATGGCGGCATTGGCCAGGGCATCGGTCAGGCGTTGCTGGAAGGCTGTGTCTATGATGAGGATGGTCAGCTTCTGAGCGCGTCTTACATGGATTACGCCATGCCGCGTGCGGATGATGTGCCGTTCTACAATGTCGATCATTCCAGCCAGACGCCCTGTACCCATAACCCGCTTGGAGTGAAGGGTTGTGGTGAGGCCGGAGCCATCGGTTCGCCGCCTTCGGTGGTGAACGCGGTGATCGACGCGTTGCAGTCGGGCGGTCATGACGTGACCCATATCGACATGCCCGTGTCGCCGTCGCGCGTCTGGGCTGCGATGCAGGGATAGGATGAGAGGGTTGGACCGGGGGCTGTCTGCCCACGGACCCCCGAGGATATTTCTGGCAAAAGGAAGAGGGGTTGGACCCGGCTTCCTTGGGAAGGAAAAGAGAGATGTACAATTTTGACTTTGAAAAGCCGACATCGGTGGCCGACGCGGTGGCCGCGCTAGCCGGGGAAGATGCGCAGGCGCTGGGCGGGGGGCAGACCCTGATCCCGACGCTCAAGCAGCGCCTCGCCAGCCCGTCCAAGCTGGTCAGCCTCGCAGGGATTGCCGATATCAAGGGTGTCTGCATGAGCGATGACGGACAGGTTTGCGTGGGCGGGGCGACCGTGCATGCGGACGTGGCGGCCAATGCAGGCAGCTACCCGGCGCTGGCAGCGCTCGCGTGCAATATCGGGGACCCGGCGGTGCGGGCACGCGGCACGATTGGCGGCTCGCTGGCCAATAACGACCCGTCGGCCTGTTACCCGTCGGCGGCGCTGGCTTCGGGGGCGACGATCGTCACCAACGCCCGCGAGATCGCGGCGGATGATTACTTCCAGGGCATGTTTGCTACGGCACTGGACGAGGGGGAGATTATCACCGAGGTACGTTTTCCGGTGCCGGAGGCGGCAAACTACCAGAAGTTTGAACAGCCCGCGTCGCGCTTTGCGCTGGTGGGTGTGTTCGTCGCCAGGTTTGCCGATGGTGTCCGTGTGGCCGTGACCGGGGCGTCCGAGGAAGGCGTCTTCCGCTGGAGTGCTGCGGAGGAGGCGCTGTCCGGGAATTTCTCGGCCGATGCGGTGCCCGCGGCGCCGGGTGCGGATGGAATGATTTCCGACCTGCACGGCACGGCGGCCTATCGCGCGCATCTGATTGCGGTGCTGACCAAGCGGGCCGTGGCCGCCTGCGGATAGGTCGGATCGCCTCCGGCGGGAGTATTTTTGGCAAAATGAAGAGGGGGCGTCGTGGTTATGCGGCGCCCCTTCTTTTTCAGGCGGGCTTGCGGGCGATCAGGTCGATCAGGGCGGACATGCCGGAGTGTCCGCGACCTTCCTGCACCTCGCGGTCATATTCCTTGAGGACGAGGATGTCCCAGCCGACAAAGGCGGCGCGCAGGATGACTTCGGTGTACATGTTCTCGGCATTGGGAGGGCCGCCGGTGCCGTAGTCGAGCTGTTCGGGGCGATAGCCGTGGAGCATGACCAGACCGCCGGGTTTGGTGGCGTCTTTCATGCGCTGGAATTGCTGGCGGCGGCCATCGGGGCCGACGAACTGGATGAAGATGCCGGCCACGAGATCATAGGTTCTGGCGGGCCACGGTTCGTTCATGATGTCGCGCTGGAGAAATTCGACCGACACGCCGCGTTCCGAGGCGAGCTTGTGCGCGCGGGCAATGGCGCTCGGGGCGAATTCGAGCGCGGTGACATCCATGCCCTGTTCGGCCATGTAGACCGAGTTGCGCCCCTCTCCGTCCGCCACGGCCAGCGCGGTGGCGCCCTTGATCAGATGATCGCGGTGATCGACCATGAATTGCGCAGGCGCAGTACCGAAGACGTAGTCGGGGGAGGTGGCAAAGCGGTTTTCCCACATGGCATGGTCCTTTCTGAAGGGGGCGAGCCGCCTCAAAAAAGAAACCCCCCGCTTGTTCACGAAGCGAGGGGTTCCCGTATCCGACATTCTGTGTCGGACTTACTTGGACAGGGGGCCGATCATCATGATCATCTGGCGGCCTTCCATCTTGGGCATGTTTTCAACCTTGCCGATTTCCTTGATGTCTTCGGCCACACGTTCGAGCAGTTCGCGCCCGAGGTTCTGGTGGGCCATTTCGCGACCACGGAAGCGCAGGGTGACTTTGACCTTGTCGCCTTTCTCAAGGAATTTGACCACGTTGCGCATCTTCACGTCGTAGTCATGGGTGTCGGTGTTCGGGCGGAACTTGACCTCTTTGACCTCGATGACCTTCTGCTTCTTGCGGGCTTCGGATTCGCGTTTTTGCTGTTCGTACTTGAACTTGCCGAAATCCATGATCTTGCAGACGGGCGGGTTCGCGTTGGGCGAGATCTCGACCAGATCAAGCCCGGCCTCTTCGGCCAGTGCCATGCCTTTGGCAGGGTGGACGACCCCGATATTTTCGCCATCTGCGCCGATCAGGCGGATTTCAGGTGCGCGAATACGTCCGTTGATGCGGGGGCCGGTGTCGCGCTGCGGGGGCGCGTTGTGAGGTCTGCGGGCTATGGTTTTGTTCCTTCAATAGCTGTCGTTGTTCGGGCGGTAATTTATTCGCGGTTTCGTGCCGACACAACAGCCGAATGCGCGATTATGAGCCTAATCGCGCGGCTTTCCCCCTTGTGGGCAGACGAGGGATGGCCACATTGCCGCTACATGTGAGATATGCCCGTCAGGGCGGAGATTGAAAAAAGGAGAATTCCCAGATGAAGTATGTGATTGGGATCGTGGTCGCCGCAGCAGTTGTGGTTGGCGGGTATTTTGCGTTTTTCAAGGCGCCGGAAGAGGTGGCGACACCTGAACCGGAAGTCAGCGCGCCGACCGAAACAACCCCTGTGACAGAGGAAAACCCTGTCGAGCAGGCGGTTGAGGAAGTGGAAGAGGCGGTTGAAGAGGCCGCTGAAGCTGCGAAAGAGGCCGTCGACGAGGCCGTGGATACGGCCAAGGACGCCATGGAAGAGGCTGTCGAGGGCACCGCAGACGCCGTTGAAGGCGCAATGGATACAGCAACCGAGGCCGCCGAAGAGGCATCCGACGCAGCACAGGAAGTTGTGACTGATACCGTCGAGGAAGTCAGCGAACAGGCTTCGGACGCTGTGGATGCTGCGCAGGAACTGATTGACGGGGGCACTGAGGCGGCGACGGATGCGGTCAGCGACATGACCAAATCGCTTGAAGGGGCTGTGGAAGGCGCCGAGCCGAAACTTCCCGACAGCGAAAGCGGCAACTAAGCTGCGTCTGGCGGTTTGCCAGAGACGGACATGTCAGGGGTCGCCCGGATGGGCGGCCCTTTTTTTGCGTCGTGCGCGCTTCTGCGTCGTGGCCCCTGTGCTATGATGTTGCAAGCGGATCGGGGAGTTGGAGACATGACCGGGATGATCGAGGGCGGGTGCCTGTGTGGTGCGACGAGCTTCGAAATCGAAAACGATTTTGCGTTTCTGCTGTTCTGCCACTGTGAGCAGTGCCGCAAGCTGAGCGGTTCTGCGATGGCGGCAAACCTGTTTTCGACGACCCGCACCCTGCGCTGGGTCAGGGGGGAGGCGCACGTGACCAAGTTCCGGCACCCGGACCGCCAGTTTTCTCGCGCGTTCTGCAACCAATGTGGAAGCGCCCTGCCTTTCGAGGGCGCATCGGGGCGGTTCGTGATCGTGCCTGCCGGGGCGCTGGAAGGAGCGCCGCAGGTGACAAAGCGGGCCGAGGTGTTTACCTGTGAGCGTGCGAATTGGGAACTCGGACAGGCGCCAGCAGAGACCTTTGAGGGGTTTCCAACCTATTTCGATACGTGACGCCGAACAGCTGAAGACCATGAAACTGGTCGCGCCGGAAACGGCGGCTTGCCTGTTCTGAGATGGCCTGTCGCACGGATCAGACAAGAAAGGCCATTGAGCACGCTTTGCTTTGGGTTCACGTCAGAGCCGTCTTCGAGGCCGCATATGATCAATCCCGCATGTTGGATGGCTGGTCGCCCTGCGATGTCACTCCGAATCGTCTTCGAAGGTCCCGCCGTCCGAAAACTGCTCTCGGAGCCAGTTTTCGAACAGCAGGACCACCGACCTTTTTGACCTCTTTGATCTGGGGCGCATGAGGTAGTGCCCGTTTGGCGTGGGGACGTCAGCGCCGATTACGGCGACACGCGGTGCGGTTGCGTTTGCCATTTCCACCAAGCGCTTCAAAACAACCGCATAGCCGCCGCCATTCGCGGCCAGCTCAATCGCGGCTGTCATGGTGTCGACGTAGAGTTCTTCAGCATTCTCGGGCAGGGCAAGATCGTGGGCCGCCAAATACCTGATCCAATCGGCTTCCTGCCCCAGAATCCGAATGAATGGGCCCTTCAAAAGCGCCTCGGGGGCAAAGGTGGTCTTTTCCGCCGCCACAGGCCCGATCGGGACCATGACATCATCGGACAAGCGTTCGGAGGCGGTGTCGGTCCAGTCGCCTCTTCCGACACGCAGCTCCACGTCCACGTGGTCAAAACCCGTGGCATCTGTCCAGATGTTCGAAACGAGGCGGACATTAATGTCGGGGTGAGCCAGCTTGAACTTGGGAAGTCGCGGCGCCAGCCAAAGAGCGGAAGTCGAGATCGGTGCCTTGACCGTAATGGTTTCGTTGCGCGTCGCCCCAAACAGGCTGGCCGTGGCCACGTCAATGTCCGCCAAAGCCTGTCGGACCGTTGCAACATAGGCCTGCCCGATATCCGTCAGGGACAGATGGCGCGCCCTGCGGTGAAACAAGCGGCTTCCCAGTTGCTCTTCCAGCGTTCGGATATGGAGGCTGACCGCTGTCTGGGTGAGGCCCAGTTCCGTTGCCGTTGCGGTGAAGTTCAGGTGGCGAGAGGCGGCTTCGAAAGTGCGTAGCCAAGTCAGGTTGATCTTGTTTTTGAGCACAGGCCATCACCAAAAAAAATTGCCGATAACTTCCTGTTTATGTCGCTTTTACTTTGCGGGCAAGTCGTAGAAATCTCGGCCTGACAGGATACCCTTTTTGAGGAAACGCACCATGCCCATGACCCAGCTCAACGACTATGTCGTTCAACAGGACTTTGCGCCAGCAGCCGCAAATGACAATCCAGCAGGCTTTGTTGTCGCGTTGGATGATCAGCCGATTGAAGGGGGATTTGATCCCGCCTTCGGTGACGTGACCTGGCAGACGCTGATTTCACGTGACAGGACACCGTCGAACGGGGTGGTTCTGGGCGTTGCAAACTTTCCCGCGCATGGCGTGTTGCACCTGCATCGCCACACGCCACCCGAATTTTACTTTGGCCTGAGCGGATCGGGCACCGTCATGCTGGACGGGCAGCCCGTTGAAATTTTGCCAGGAGTGGCGGTTTTTATCCCGTCCAACACGGAACATGGCGTGACCGCCGGGCCGGAAGGTTTGGCCTTTGCCTACGGGTTTGGTGAGGATGCCTTTTCCGATATCGAGTACAGGTTTTCCGCTGCCCAGTGACCTCAAGCGGTCAATTGAGATCGGCTCTGCCAAGGCACAGTTGCCCCGCCTGGTGGGCCTCGGTTGGCATCCCAAAAACAAACCCCGGCGACCAAGCCGGGGTTTTTGACGGTTCAGATTTGGGTATCGCTCAATCCAGGAGCGCTTTTTCGACCACGTATTGTTTGGGGGTGCGTTTGCGCGCTGCTGGAGCCTCATGCGCTCGAACGATAGATATGCCTGGGCCGGACCTAGTGGGTTACCTCAAGTTCAAAATAGTCATAGCCTTGTGGCGGATTGGCATCCCACGGCGTGACAATCTTGAACCCAAGCCGCTCATACAGGTGTCTGGCAGGGCCTTGGCGTTCCCCGGTTGTCAGCCTCACAGTGCTGTATCCCTGCGCCACGGCCAATTCGATCACTTTTTTGCAAAGAGCGGATGCAACTCCGCTGGTTCTGAACTGTGGCTCAACAAACATGGACTTTAGCTCGCAATGACTGTCGTCCATTCGATAGATCGCCACAGTACCGGCGGCTTGGCCGTCCATGTAGGCAATGAGCACGTCCCCTTGAGGGGGGCAGTATTCGGTCGGGATTTGCGGCCGGGTTTCGAAGAACCATGACCCGCGGTAGTAGTCTTCAATGGTTTGAAGATCGTCAGAGTAAAGAGATTTGTTCGCCTCATACAAGCCGCGCATGAGGGCTGCAGCATCATCAACTTCCGCCTGTGACCGCGCCTCGACGATATGCATGCGCCATACTCCCTGCAAAGGATGATTGAGGGCATATTAGCACAAAGACAAAGCCCCGATCAAAATCAGCGAGTGTCTGGTTTGTCCCGCCTGGTGGGCGTCGGTTGGTCTCCCAAAAAGAAACCCCGGCGATCAAGCCGGGGTTTCCTAGTGTTTCAGATGTGGGGATTGTTCAATCCAGAAACGCTTTTTCGACCACGTATTGCGCAGGCTTTGAATTGGCGCCTTCTTCGAGGCCAGCGGCCTCGAGCATGTCCTTGAGTTCAAGGTTGAAAGCGAGGTTGCCACAGATCATGGCGCGGTCGTTTTGCGGGCAGAGCGGTTCGACGCCGAGATCCTTGTAAGCTTCGCCCGAGTTGATCAGGTCGGTGATCCGGCCCATCTTGGCGCTCTCTTCGCGGGTGGTGGTCGGGTAGTACTTGATCTTTTTCCAGAAGCCTTCGCCGATCACTTCGTTCAGCAGTTCATCGTCCTTGAGAGAGTCGATGATGTTGCGCCCATAGGTCAGCTCGCCCGCTTCGCGGCAGGTGTGGGTGATGATCACCTCGTCGTAGTCCTCGTAGGTCTGCGGTTCGCGCAGCAGCGAGGCGAAGGGGGCAAAGCCGGTGCCGGTGGCAAAGAACCAGATGCGTTTGCCGGGCAGAAGCGCGTCATGCACCAGCGTGCCGACGGGTTTGGGGCGCAGGATGATTTCGTCGCCCGGTTTGATATGCTGGAGCTTGGAGGTCAGCGGGCCGTCCTGGACCTTGATCGAATAGAATTCCAGTTCCTCGTCCCAGCTGGGCGAGGCGATGGAATAGGCGCGCAGAAGCGGTTTCTGCTTGCCGGTCTTGGGATCGGGATCGCCCATCAGGCCGATCATGACAAATTCGCCTGAGCGGAAACGCAGCGTCGCGGGCCGCGTGCATTTGAAGGAAAACAGGCGGTCGGTATAGTGCTGCACCTCGGTCACGGTTTGCGCGTCGGGCAGGGTGGGTACCTTGGGTACGGCGGTGGCTTGGGCTTCGGTCACTGGTTTTTGCTCGGTCATATCAAAAGGGGCGGGGGAGGCTGTCCCCCATCTATCAGTTCTGCATGGGATTTGAAGGTGTATCTGCGAGATGTCTTTGACATATCGCAAATTGGCTATCTTTGACAGTGGGTAACGGGGCGTCAGTGCTGCCCGCGCATCCGGGACTGGTAGTCATGAGCCTGCCAGTCTGCGCGGAAGACCCATTCGGCCTTGGGTTGGCGCGCGGCCAACTCGTCGGAGATCTCTACCTCGTCAAAGCCACAGCGCCGCGCCATGGCGTATTGATCCGAGATCACATGGCCACGGGCGCGCAGACGGCCCTTGTACCCGCTTAGCCGAAGCTGACGCGCGATGGTGAAGCCGCGCCCGTCGGCGAAGGACGGGAAATCGACGCGGATCATCTCGACACCCGAGAGGTGGGTGAGCAGCTCGGCCGGGTCGAAATCGGAGGGCACATCGAGTGCAACAACGTCGTTGGCGGCTTCGTTCACGGGCACGAAAGGTTTGGTGAAGTCATCGGCCTGAAAGCCGGAATCGGTCACGAGTACAGTCATGTCTTTTCTCCTTGGCGCACCATTTTGCCATTCACGAAATGGATGCCGCATTCTTCCTTGTCCTGACCGCGCCAGCGGCCCGAACGGGGGTCTTCGCCTTCGGCAACCGGGCTGGTGCAGGGGGCGCAGCCGATCGACGGGTACCCCTTGGCCACCATCGGGTGACGGGGCAGGCGGTTTTCTTCCATGTAGGCGCGCACGTCCTCGGGCGCCCAATGGGCCAGCGGGTTGACCTTGATCCGGCCGGTGAAGTCCTCGACTTCGAAGAAATCGAGTGCGGCGCGGGTGCCGGACTGGAACCGCTTGCGCCCGGTGATCCAGCCGTCAAAGTCGCGCAGGGCCTTTTGCAGCGGCCGGGTCTTGCGCAGGGCACAGCAGGAGTCGGTGTCGTGCTGGTGCAGCGTGCCGTCCGGGTCTTCGGCAGCCAGCGTCGCGTCCGAGGCGCGGATGATCTGGATATTCTGCAGATGCAGGCGCTCGGCCAGCTCCTGTTGATAAACCAGCGTTTCGGCAAACAGCATCTCGGTGTCCACGAAGAGCACGGGGATATTGCGATCCACCATGGACGCGAGGTGCAGGAGCACCACCGACTCGGCCCCGAACGAGGACACGAGCGCGATCCTGCCCGCCTGCGGGTCGCGCAAGGCCGCCTCGATCACTGCGGTCGCCGAATGGTGCCGATACCGTGCATTGAGCGCGTCGACCTTGGCCTTGAGCGGATCGGCGGGCAGCTCCGACAGGTTCGCCGCCGTGTTCAGCGGCGAAACCAGGGGGGAAACCGTGTTATGCCGCATTGGCCCGCGCCTCGGGGTAGAGATAGGCCTTGAACGGGGCAAGACCCAGGCGGCGATAGGCGGCGAGGAAGGTTTCCTCGGGGCTTTCGCGCAGTTCGAGATAGCCTTCGACCAGTCGTTCGATTGCCGGAACAATCTCGTCATAGGCAAAGCCGGGGCCGGCGCGTTCACCGATGGCCGCGTCCCACGTGGCGTCGCCGCCCAGCGTGATCTGGTAGTTTTCCACACCCGCGCGGTCGAGGCCCAGAATGCCGATATGGCCGACATGGTGGTGACCGCAGGCGTTGATGCATCCAGAAATCTTGATCTGCAGGTGGCCGATATCGTGCTCCAGCTTGAGTTCGTCAAAGCGGGTCGCGATCTGCTGGGCAACAGGGATCGAACGGGCCGTGGCCAGCGCGCAGTAGTCCATGCCCGGGCAGGCGATGATGTCCGAGATCATGCCGATATTGGCGGTGTGCAGATCGGCGTCGCGCAGGGCGGCATAGATCTCGGGCAGGTCGGATTTGTGCACATGCGGCAGGATCACGTTCTGCTCGTGGCTGATGCGCAGCTCGTCATGGCCGTATTGACGGGCAACGTCCGCAAGCGCACGCATCTGGTCCGAGGTCGCATCGCCGGGGGTCGCGCCATGCTTCTTGAGCGAGACCGTGACAATGGCATAGCCCGGAGCGCGGTGCGCGCTCAGGTTGCTGTCGGCCCAGCTGCGGAACAGCGGGTCAGCGTCATAGGCCCGATTAAAGGCGTCCGTCGGCGCTTCGCGGAAGGCGGGCGCGGCGAAGTGCTGTTCGATCTGGGCCAGAAGCTCTTGATCGAAGCCGCCGAATGTGGGGCGGATTTGCGCGAACCGCGCGTCGACACGGGCGCGGATATCGTCGAGACCATGTTCGTGCACGGTGATCTTGATCCGCGCCTTGTACTTGTTATCGCGGCGGCCGATCTGGTTCCAGACCGAGACAACACTCTCGATATATGCCAGCAGGTCGGCGCTGGGGAGAAAATCACGCAGGACCTTGCCAATCATCGGAGTGCGGCCCAAGCCGCCGCCAACGAGGATCTGATAGCCAGTTTCACCCTCGTCGTTTTTCACGATCCGCACGGCCAGGTCGTGTGCCTTGAGCACGGCGCGGTCATTCTCGGCCCCGGACACGGCGATCTTGAACTTGCGGCCCATGAACTGGAATTCCGGGTGGTCGGTGGACCACTGGCGGATCAGTTCCGCGACAGGCCGCGGGTCTGCGATCTCGTCCGCGGCGGCCCCGGCGAAGTGGTCCGCGGTCACGTTGCGGATGGTGTTGCCGGAGGTCTGGATGGCGTGCAAGTTCACCTCGGCCAGAGCGTCGAGCATGTCCGGCACGTCACTGAGCTTGGGCCAGTTGTACTGGATGTTCTGGCGTGTGGTGAAATGGCCATAGCCCTTGTCCCACTTGTCGGCGAGCAGCGCGAGCTGGTCCATCTGCGCGGATGACAGCGTGCCATAGGGGATGGCGACACGCAGCATGTAGGCGTGCAGCTGCAGGTAAAGACCGTTCATCAGCCGCAGCGGCTTGAACTCGTCCTCGGTCAGGTTGCCGGCGATGCGGCGCTCGACCTGGGCACGGAACTGGCGGTTGCGCTCTGCAAGGAAAGCGGCGTCGAAATCGGTGTACTTATACATGGTTTGCCTCTTCCTGCTTGCCGTGGAAATAGTTCGAGGGGCCGGTGCGGCGGAAATCCTCGCGGAAATGGGTCGGTTCGGGGCCGGTGGTGCCGGGCGTGGCATCGGCGAGATAGACGCCAACCGCTTCGCTGGCGCGTTGCTCGGCTTCGAGATGGCGCAGCTGGGCGTGGGCCTCGTCGGTGATCAGTTCGGCCTTGCACATGTCACGGGTCCAGCTGTCATCTGCGGCAAGATAGATCACGTCGCCCTCGATCAGGGCGTTGGCGGTGATGACTTTGGGCGTGAATGCGCGGGGCATGACCGGACTCCATTGGTTTGACTTGGGTGTAGATATAGGAAATATTCCCCCTATCGCGCCAGATGGTGGGAAAAATAGAAACGTTTGTTCCGGTTGTGTCGCCACGCAGTGCGAATTTCCCGGATAGCTGGAGAAAATGGGATGGCATTGCGGATCGACGAGATGGACCGGAAAATCCTTGGTGAGTTGCAGCGCGATGCGGCGCAATCGCTGGATGAAATTGCCAAGCGAGTGGGGTCTTCGAAGACGCCGGTGTGGAATCGGATTCGTAAGTTGCGCGAAGCCGGGGTGATCCGAAGGCAGACGGTTCTGCTCGATGCCGAGGCGCTCGGGTTCGAGGCTTGTTTCTTTGTTCTGATCCGCACGTCCGAGCATGAAGCGGATTGGCAGGCCAAGTTCCTGCAGGCGCTGCAGGACCGCCCCGAAGTGCTCGAGGCGCACCGGCTGGCGGGGGATATAGACTATATTCTCAAGGTGCAGGTCCAGAACGCACGGGCCTATGACACATTCTATCAGGCGCTGATTTCAGAGGTGAAGGTGCACAACGTGACCGCGCTCTTGTCGATGGAAGAGATCAAGTCGACGACGATGCTGCCGCTTTGATGCGAAGAATCAAGTTAATGCACTGAAAGTGCGTAAGAAACCTGTTCGGCAACACGTCGGTATTGTGTCGGTATTACGTCGGTTTCGGAACTGGAATTCGGCGTCACAGGGCGAAATTAACTTAGCGCACGGTGCAACGGTTAGATTTGAACCATCAGCTTTTCCAGCCCGTGGAAGTGATAGGTGTTCGCATAGCGTGGTGGTTCTGTGAGGCGCAGGTTGGGGCAGCGCTCGAACAGGATCGGCAGGGCAATCTGCATCTCAAGCCGCGCGAGCGGTGCGCCGACGCAGAAATGCAAGCCCCCACCGAAGCTGACATTGGTCTGCACCGGGCGGCGTGGGTTGAAGGCATGTGGGTCCTCCCAAACGCCGGGATCGCGGTTGGCCGCGCCGAGTAGCAGCGCAACCTGATCGCCACGTCGGAAGGTATGGCGGCCGACCTCGATATCTTCATAGGCATAGCGGGTGAACATGTGTAGCGGCGGGTCAAAGCGCAGGATTTCCTCGACCGTGCCGTCGATGGCGTCGGGCGCCAGAAAAGCGCGGTCGATGTTCTGTTCCAGCAGGGTTTTTACGCCATTGCCGAGGGAATGCACCGTGGCCTCGTGGCCCGCATTGAGGATCAGGATGCAGGTGGTGATCAGCTCTTCTGTCGAAAGCTTGTCGCCGGCTTCTTCGGCCTGGATCAGGCGCGTGATCAGGTCGTCCGACGGAGTCTTGCGTCTTGTGTCGATATAGTCCTTGAGGAAGGCGGTGAATTCGCTGGCCGCCTGCGCGGCGGCGTCCTCGTGGGTGCGGGTGCGGCCCGCCATATACATGGCGACCATGGCGTGTGACCAACTCAGGAATTGCGGGGCCATGTCGTCGGGCACGCCGAGAAGGCGGGCAATGGTGATGACCGGCACCTGGTCACAGAACCCGTCGAGCAGGTTGAACGGCTCTGACGGGAAAGTGTCGATCAGGTCGTGACACAGGGCTTCGATGCCCGGGCGCAGATCGGTGATGGCGCGGGTGGTAAAAGCCCGCAGCACGAGGGAACGCAGGCGGGTGTGGCGGGGCGGTTCCAGTTCCAGCATGGAATGGGCCTCGACCGCGTAGAAAGCTTCGAGATGGGGCGGAATCTCGGGTGTCAGTTCCGGCGGCACCTCACGCCCGAAGCGGCGGTCCTTGAAGATCATTGAAACCGTGGCGTTGGAGAGCGCGGCGGGCATGCCGTACTCTTCCCAGAACACCATGGAGCCAAGATCGCGGGCCCGGTCGTAAAAGGCGTAGGGATTTTGCACGAAGGCCGGGTCGGTCGGGGATTGAGTCACACGTTCCATGGCGCCAATTTGCCTGCGTTGTTCAGATTGGCAAGGGGCGTCATCCGATTGCGCGATTACGCGCACCGATTTCGGCAGGGGGCGAGGTGACGTGTCGCGATTTGATGTTGTTGGGGACGACTCGCGGGGCGGAGAATATGAAGGTAGGGTGCGGGCATGAGAACGTGGATACGGCATCGGGCGGCGATTCTGGCGCTTTTCCTTCTGGCATTGGCGGTGGTGGCCGGCGGTGTCTGGCGGTTCGGCTATGGACAGGCGCTGGACCAGCTGGCGCGGCGGGGCGAGGCGGATCTCGCGCTTGCCGCTGACCGCCTGACGGCGCAGCTTCAGCGCTATCAGGAATTGGCGGTGCTGCTGTCCGAGCACCCGTATCTGGTGGCGCTAAGCTGGGGGCAGGGGGATGTCGGAACCGCAAAGGCGCTGCTTTTGGAGGCCGCGGACAAGACGGCTGCGCTTGATCTGGTCTATGCTGCTGCGGACGGGCGCGTGATCACCTCGGCCCATGGGCGTTTCGAGCAGGATGGCCGGATCAACGGGGCGCCCTATTTCGAGCGGGCGCTACAGGGCGCCTTGGGCGCGCACCATGAGGTGGACCCGCGCTTTGGTCGTCGTGCCTTCTATTTCGCCTCACCGAATTTCGGCCCGGACGGACGGGTTTCGGGCGTTCTGATCGTGGTGGTCGATATCGAGAATGTCGAAGAGAACTGGCGCGGGGATCGCCCAGCGGTGTTCTTTGTTGACGATGCTGGGGAGGTGTTCATTTCGAACCGGTCCGAGCTGTTGTTCTGGCAGCGGCGGGGCGGGGACGTGGGCCTTGTTCCGCCCGAAGGCTACGCGCCGCCATTTGTGCAGTTCTTTCGTGCCGGGCACGAATTGTGGCGGCTTGATTGGGGGCCTTACCTGCCGAAACGCGGGATTCATATCGTGCAGGACCTGCCCGTGATCGAGATGCGGGGCGAAGCGCTTGTCGATGTCGCACCGGCGCTTCGGCTGGCCGGGTTGCAGGCGGCGGCCGTGGGGGCGGCGATGATGGTGTTCGGCCTGTTCCTGTGGCAGGCGATCGAGCGGCGGCGGGTGCTGGCCGAAGCGAATGCGGTTCTGGAAGAGCGGGTTGAAGAACGTACGGCGGAGCTGAGCGAGACCAACATTGCCCTGCGCCACGAGATCACCGAACGCGAAGAGGCCGAGGCCGCGCTCAAGAAGGCGCAGGCCGATCTTGTGCAGGCGGGCAAGCTGAGCGCGCTGGGGCAGATGAGTGCCGGGATCAGTCACGAGTTGAACCAGCCCCTGATGGCGATCCAGAGTTTTGCCGAGAATGGCGCGCGGTTCATGGAGCGGGGCAAACCAGAGAAGGCCGAGGAAAATCTCGGGAAAATTGCGCAGATGGCCACGCGCATGGCGCGGATCATCAAGAACCTGCGCGCCTTTGCCCGCAATGAAAGCGAACCGATGGGCAAGGTCGATCTTGTGTCGGTGATCAATCAGGCGGTCGAGTTGACGGAGCCGCGCGTGCGACAGGCGGGTGTGATCCTGCACTGGGACGCGGATCAGGCGCCGCAGGGCGTTTTTGCGCTGGGGGGCGAGGTGCGGCTTGGGCAGGTCTTCGTGAACCTGATCAACAACGCGGTGGACGCGATGGCGGATGCGCCGCGCAAGCAGATTGAGATTTCCCTCGAGGTCGGGCCGCGCCTGTCGGTGGCGGTGCGCGACACGGGGCCGGGCATTGCTGAACCCGACCGCATTTTCGATCCTTTTTACTCGACCAAGGCGGTGGGCAGTTCCGAGGGGATGGGGCTTGGTCTGTCCATTTCCTATGGCCTGGTGCAGAGCTTTGGCGGCAATATACGGGGGACAAACGCGCCCGATGGGGGGGCGGTGTTCACGGTGGAACTTGACTATTGGAAAGAGGACAAGGTGGCATGAGTGCACCCGTTCTGGTGGTGGATGACGATCCGATGGTGCGCGAGGCGCTGACGCAGACGCTGGAGCTGGCGGATTTTCCGGTGATTGCGGCGGGGTCGTTTGTCGAGGCCAAGGATCACATCGTGCCCGGTTTCAAAGGCGTGATCCTGTCGGACATGCGGATGCCGGGGCGGGACGGGTTTCATCTTCTGGATTACACGCAGGGCGTGGATGGCGAGTTGCCGGTGATCCTCTTGACCGGAGAGGGGGACATCCCCATGGCGGTGCGCGCCATGACGCAGGGCGCGTTCGGGTTCCTTGAGAAACCCTGTGCACCTTCGGAATTGACGGCCGTCATCGCGCGGGCACAGAAAGCGCGCGACATGGCGCTGGAGAACCGGGAGATGAAGGCGCAGCTGGAAAGCGGCGATGCGGCGGCGCGTTGGCTTTTCGGGGTGTCCAAGCAGGCCGAGCGGTTGCGTGCGCAGGTTCGCAACGTGGCAAGGATCGGCGCCGAGGTGCTGGTGACTGGCGCGCCGGGGACCGGGATTTCCAAGGTGGCCGAAGTGATCCACCTGTGTTCGCCCCGGAGCACGGGGCCCTTTGGCAAGCATACGGCGGCGGGCATGGTGCCGGAGCGGTTCGCAGAGGTGGTTGAAGAAGCTCAGGGCGGGACCCTGTTTCTGGACGAGATCCAGGCCATGCCGATGGACACCCAGTTTGCGCTGATGGAGATGCTGGAACAGGGCGGGCATCCGCGGCTGATTTTCGGTAGCGCGGCGGAACTTGACAGCGCGGTTGAAACCGGCGCGTTGCATGCCGATCTCTATTACCGCCTGGACGCGCTGCAGGTGCGCATTCCGGCACTTTCCGAGCGACCCGAGGATATTCCGGTACTGTTTCGGCATTACGTGGCGCAGGCCGCCGAACAATCCGGAGTGAAGGCGCCGGAAATCACCCCCGAGGTGATTTCGGGTCTGATGGCGCGGGACTGGCCGGGCAATGCGCGGGCGCTGATGTCGGTGGCGATGCGCTTTGTGCTTGGGCTTCCTGGGGAAGAGACGCAGGGTGGCGGTCAGGGGCTTGCCGAACAGATGGCACAGGTCGAGCGCGCGCTTCTGGTCGAGGCGCTCAGGCGGCATGGCGGGCGCGCGGCGGTCGCCGCAGAGGCGCTCAAGCTGCCGCGCAAGACGATGTATGACAAGCTGGCGAAATACCGGCTGAAGCCCGAGGAGTTTCGTTAGAGCGGCCAGAACACCGGGATCAGTGCAGAGGCGAGCAAGCCGACCGAGAGGTTCAATGGGATACCGATGCGCAGGAAGTCGGTGAAGCGATAGCCGCCGGGACCGTAGACCATCATGTTGGTCTGATAGCCGATGGGCGTGGCAAAGCTGGCCGAGGCGGCAATCATCACGGCAATCACCAGCGGGCGCGGGTCGATCCCAAGGGCGGTGCCCAGCGAGATGGCGAGGGGGGTGATCACAACCGCGACGGCGTTGTTGGAAATCAGCTCGGTCAGGATCGAGGTCAGCAGGTAGAGCGACCAGACGATCAGGAAGGGGGGCATGATCTCGAGCCAGGGTTTGGCAAGATCGACGATCAGCAGCACGGCGCCCGAGGATTCCAGCGCGACGCCAATCGCGAGCATTGAAAAGATCAGCACAAGAAGGCGGCCGTCGACCAGCGAGAAGGCTTCGTCCGCGTCGATGCATCCGGCCAGAAGGACAAAGGCGACGGCGATGATGGCAAGGAACAGGATCGGGGCCACCCCGAGGGCTGCCAAAACGACGATCCCCAAAAGTGCGGCAACCGCCAGCGGCGCATGCGCGCGACGATAGGCGCGGGCGGTGGGCTGGCTGATGTTGACGGCGCCGGCATCGCTGGCAAGACGGGCGAGGTCTTCGGGCGCGCCTTCGAGAAGCAGCGTATCCCCGACCTCGAGCACTTGCTGATCGAGCTGGCCGCTGATGTTGCGGTCACGACGGTGCAGGGCAAGGGGGTAGATACCGTAGCGCCGCCGAAGGCGCAGCTGGCCCATGGATTTACCCAGCAGAGCCGAATTGGGCGCGATCAGCACTTCGACGGTGATGGTCCGGCGCGACGACAATTTGTCCACCTGCCGCACGGTGGGATCACCCTGAAGCCCGAGCAGGTCTTCCATCTGGGTGCGGATCACGACGCGATCCCCGGCCTCAAGCGTGACAGCAGCAAGGTCCCGACGCAGAGAGGCATCGCCGCGCAGCACATCGACAACGCGCATGCCCGCGCCCTTGAAAAGGTCGACTTCGGCAACTTTCTGACTGATCAGTTTGCTGTCATCGGGGATGGCGACCTCGGCGAGGAACTTCTTTTTGGATTGATCGGTAAACAACGCAGCCATGCTCACGCGTTCGGGAAGCAGGCGCGCGCCGACAAGTCGGAGATACACCATGCCCCAGATCACGAGGATGATGGCAAGTGGCGTGACCTCGAAGATGGAAAAGGGTTTCAGGCCGTGGGTGGTGGCAACCCCGGCGACAAGGAGATTGGTCGAGGTGCCCAAGAGGGTCAGCGTGCCCCCAAGGATCGACGCGTATGAGAGCGGGATCAGAAGCTTGCTCGCCGGGAGGTTTAGCTTGCGGGACAGTTGGATAAAGACCGGGATCATCACCAGAACGACAGGCGTGTTGTTGACAAAGGCCGAGGCGATCACGGCAAAGCCGATCAGCACGCCCACGGCCATGGCCGGGTTGCTGTCGGCCCGTTCTTCGGCCAGCTTGGTGAACTTTTCAAGCGCACCGGTACGCACCAGCGCCCCCGCAACGATGAACATCGCGCCGATTGTCCAGGGGGCCGGGTTCGAGAGCGCCCCCAGCGCGGCGCCGTAGGGCAGCACCCCGGTCAAAAGCAGAGCCGCGACCGCACCGAGGGCAACGACTTCGGCAGGCCAGCGTTCGAGAACGAACAGGGTGAACATCGCGAAAAGGATGATCAGCGCAACAATGGCGTCGGAGTGTCCGTTTGTCAGAAAATCGAACATGGGCGAAATCTGTGTCCAAAAAAGAGCGCCTGAGCGCGGAGGTGACTTTGAATGTAAGCAGTCACCGGCCCGTCTGGGAATGGGGGGAGATGAATTTTGATAACTTTTTGCGGCGCTTGGTGCGTTTCCTGTGCAACCATGTTTGGCGTAGGGGTGTTGCGTGCCTATTGTGTGTGAAAACGATGAAAACGCGGGATGGGCATGAAGGGGCAGGGTATAATGAGAACCGGTGTGAAGCGGCTGGCGGCGGCGGTATTGGTTTCTGTCGCGGTGATGGGATTCGGCGGGGCCATGGCTGGACCTGTGGAGCGCGAGATAGAGGCGATGGCGCTGGCGCTGGGCAGTACAGCGCAGAGTGAAACGGGGCAGCGTGAAATCGAAACCGAGGCGTTCGTACCAAGGTTTTATGCGCTGAGGGGGTTTGCCCCGGCATGGATGGCGCCGGATGCGGCCGAAGCGCTGTTTCGGGAACTGGAGCTTGGAGTTGCGCAGGGATTTCAGGAACAGGATTTCCGACTGGCCGAGTTGCGGGCGTTTCATGAGCGCGCGCGCGAGCGCGGCGCGCCGGAAGACATCGCCGCCTACGAATTTCTGGCCAGCGATGCGGCGGCGCGTCTCTTGAGCTTTGTGATTTTTGGCAAGGTTGATCCAACCGCCTTTGACAAGGACTGGAACTTTGATCGCCTTGTCCTGCAGCAGGATCCGGCAGAGGTGGTGAATGCCTATCTCGCCAATGAGGGGTTTGGTGCGCTGATGGCGCGGGTCACATTGGGCGCGGCGCAATACCGTGACCTGGTCACGGCCCTGGCACGCTATCGCGAAGTTGCCGCCGCAGGGGGGTGGCCGCGGGTGCCCTCGGAACATGTTCTGAAACCCGGTGACGTGGCCGCGGCGGTCGAAGCTCTGCGCTATCGGCTGGCGGCGGAAGCCGCGCTCAATGCCGGGCAAATCCTGCCTGAGGCCCCGGCAACCGGTGAGCCTGCGGCGTGGCTTTACGATGCGAACCTGCAAGAGGATGTGAAGGTTTTTCAGGCGCGTCACGGGCTTGAGGCGGATGGGGTGATCGGGGAGAAGACCTTTCAAGCGCTCAACCGCACTGCCGCAGAGCGCGTGGACCAGATCCGGCTCAGCCTTGAACGGGCGCGCTGGATCATGCGTGACCTTGGCGCGGAATACGTTCTGGTCAATATCGCGGGTGGGCGGACCTATTACATCAAGGGGGACGATGTGTGGACCACGCGGTCGGTGACAGGATCGCAATACCGCCAGACGCCGGTGTTCCGCGACAATATCCAGTACATGGAGATCAATCCGACATGGACGGTGCCCCGGTCAATTTTCCTGAAGGACAAGCTCGCGCGGATCCGGGAGGATCCGGGGTACCTGGAGCGCGGTGGCTATGTCGTCAAGAATGCCGAGGGGCAGGTGATCCCGGCGCAGACGGTAAATTGGGCGGCGGACAATCCGGGGGTGACGCTGATGCAGACGCCGGGGCCGAAGAATGCGCTGGGGCGGGTCAAGTTCATGTTCCCCAACAAGCACGCGGTCTATCTTCATGACACCGACAACCCGGCCCTGTTCCAGCGCAATGAGCGCAACCTGAGTTCAGGCTGTGTGCGTCTTGAGCATCCTTTCGAATTTGCCAATTTCCTGATGGAGGGAGCACCGGATTGGAACGGCGCGCGCTTGCAGGCGATTCTGGACAGCGGAAAGACCACGCGCATCGACCTGCCGCGCCCGGTGCCAGTGCTGCTGACCTATTGGACGGCGTGGGTCGAGGCGGGCACGGTGCAGTTTCGTGAGGACCTGTATGGACGTGACACAGCAGTCCTTGAGGCGCTCAATCGTTGAGCGTCTTTCCGGCGCAGCGCGCGCTTTGGTCATGCTGGTGCAGTTCGAGATCCCGTGAAGGCGTGAAATCGCCTTTCACGTGGTCCAGCCAGCAGCCGAAATAGGACTTCTCGGCCTCGGCATGGAACACCTCGGGCGCGCCTTTGTGCAGGGCGGGCAGGCGGGTCCATGGCACGTTGGGAAAGCTGTGATGCTCGTTGTGATAGCCGGTGTTGAACAACAGCCAGTTGATCGGGCCGTAGGTGGAGCGGGTCGGGTTCTCCATGTCCATGCCGGGATGCTCCGAGAGCGATTGACCAAGGTTGGAGATGCCCAGCTTGCCTAGGAAGAACGACGCGGTCCAGAGATGATAGAGCAGGGCCCACGGACCCAGAACAACAAGCATGACAACGTTGGAAAGGATCGACACGGCAATGAAAGGTGCCATTTCGCGTGAGGTGGGACGGGTGCCGGTGTAGCGTTCGACCGGGTCGTGCTGGGGTTTGCCCGATGCCCATTCATAAACGCGCGGCAGGATCAGGTCATTCAGGACCAGCGTTCCCAGCGGCAGAGCGTGGATGAAAAGGGTAAGACCGGTGAGGATCTTCTGCAGCCCCGGCGAGGTTTCCCCGATATACTGGCGCGCTTGCAGGGCGCAGAGGTCCTCGTGTTCATAATCCCGCGCATAGTCGCCAATGAAGGGGTGGTGGCTCGTGATGTGTTGATGTTGGTAGACCAGCTGCTTGCCATAGGTCGTCAGGATGAATTCGAGCCCGAGATCGAAGCCGAGCTTGGCGGCGGGGGCGCGGAAGATCAGCTTGTGGCAGGTTTCGTGGATCAGTGAGGCTGCCGAGTGATAGACGATCTGCCCGACGAGAAAGGCGGTGAGGCCGATCACGAGAATGCTTTGCCCCGACACCAGCCACGCGATACCCCAATGGATTGCCAGAAGAACGGGCAGGGCCAGCACCGTGAGCGGCTGGGTGCCCGAAAGATCGGCCAGCTCGGGATGTGCCCGGACGGCTTCGCGGCGCATGTCATTGTGGCGACGCGATTGCGGGGAGATGCGGTTGCGGGTGGTTGTTTCGGTCATGGGAGTGCAATGCGCTGAAAAAGTTGAGCGCAGTCTATCGCCAAGGAAAGGCGGGTCAACAAGCCGAATCGAAGCAGGTTGACGCAGGCGCATGGCCGCCTGCCGCTGGGTGCATGGTTTGTGCGGATTTTCGCACAAACTCCCGCGACCCCGTGCGGAAATTCGCACGAAAGGAAAGATGCGCATTTTAGATTGTGTAAGTTTTCTGTCACATTTCCTTGAAATCGCTTGAAAAATAACCATCGCGCCCACCGTGCAAACAAACTGTTGAGGCGCGCGGTTGAAGGCGTCACTGTTTTTGTGTGCCGCCCCATTGGGCGGAAACCATGGACTGAATAGAAACCTGGGGAGGAGCCCACATGAAATTTCTGACCACAGCCGCAACGGCGCTCGCACTGGCCGTGACCGCCGGAACCGCCGCGCAGGCCGCCTGTGATGACGGCGAGATCGTCATCAAGTTCAGCCACGTGACCAACACCGACAAGCACCCCAAGGGGATCGCCGCGTCGCTGCTTGAACAGCGCGTGAATGAAGAGATGAACGGCAAGGCCTGCATGGAAGTCTTCCCGAACTCGACGCTTTACAACGACAACAAGGTTCTCGAAGCCATGTTGCAGGGCGACGTGCAGCTTGCCGCACCGTCGCTGTCGAAATTCGAGAAGTTCACCAAGAAATTCCGCATCTTCGATCTGCCCTTCATGTTCAAGGACGTGAACGCGGTTGATGCCTTCCAGGCGTCGGACGCAGGTCAGGGCCTTCTGGACAGCATGCAGCGCCGCGGCCTGCAGGGTCTGGCCTACTGGCACAATGGCATGAAGCAGATGTCGGCCAACGTGCCGCTGGTTTCGCCGTCGGATGCAAACGGTCTCAAGTTCCGCGTTCAGTCGTCGGACGTGCTGGTTGCCCAGATGGAAGCCATCGGTGGTTCGCCCCAGAAAATGGCCTTCTCGGAAGTGTACGGCGCGCTGCAGCAGGGCGTTGTGGACGGACAGGAGAACACCTGGTCGAACATCTACGGCAAGAAGTTCTTTGAAGTTCAGGACGGCGTGACCGAAACCAACCACGGCATCATCGACTATCTCGTCGTGACCTCTGTTGACTGGCTGGACAGCCTGGAGCCCGACGTGCGTGACCAGTTCCTGACCATTCTGTCGGAAGTGACCGAAGTGCGTAACGCCGAGTCGACCGCCGTAAACAACGCGGCCAAGCAGTCGATCATCGACGCCGGCGGCACGATCCGCAGCCTGACCGCAGAACAACGTCAGGAATGGGTCGACGTGATGAAGCCCGTCTGGGACAAGTTCTCGGATGACGTAGGCCAGGAAAACATCGACGCGGCACAGGCCATCAACGCGGCGATGTAAGTCGCGCTGACTTGCAGGAAATTTTCATGGGACAGTGAAAATGAGGCGGGCGGGCCGCGAATGGTCCGCCCGACTTGTATCAAGAGAGTGAAATCAGGCCCCGAATGACCCTGCCTGAACAGGGAAGGGCCGATTTGCTCCAAAACCACGGGACACGGGAACAATGCATCACAAACATAGCTTTGTGGACCGGATCGAGGAGACGCTGATCGCGATACTCCTCGGGCTCATGACAGCGGTGACCTTCGCCAACGTCATTGCCCGCTTCGGGTTCAACTCTAATATTCTCTGGGCGCTGGAACTTACAGTGTTCATGTTCGGCTGGCTGGTGCTCTTGGGTGCCTCTTATGCGGTCAAGAAACACAGCCACCTTGGGGTGGACGCCATTCTGAACATGGTGTCGCCGGGCGTGGCGCGCATCATGGGGATGATCTCGGTGGCATGCTGCCTCGTCTTCTCGATGTTGCTCCTCAAGGGTGCCTATGATTACTGGGCCGTCTTTGCCGACTTGCCGCCGACCTCCGGGCGCTGGTTCCCGACCGGGTTCGAGGACAAGTTCCGCAGCCAGTCCTTCTACGAAGTGCAGGACGTGCCGATGGTCGGATTCCTGAGCTTCCTTGAAGACTGGATCAACTATGGCGAGGAATACGAGAAGCTGCCCAAGGTGGTGCCGTATCTCGTGTTGCCGGTGTCGATGTTCCTTTTGACCTTCCGCTTTTTCCAGGCGGCCCTTCAGATCTGGCGCGGTGAGACCGACCGTCTGGTGGCAAGTCATGAGGTGGAAGACGAGATTGAAGAAGTACGCGCTCAGCAAGGGGAGCATGACTGATGGAAGTGGTTCTCTTGTTTGCGATGGTGATCGGCCTCTTGCTGATCGGGGTTCCGATTGCGGTTTCCCTTGGTCTGAGCTCGATCATGTTCTTGCTGTTGTTCTCGGACGCGACGCTGGCGTCGGTTGCGGGGACCCTGTTCGAAGCCTTTGAAGGGCATTTCACCCTTCTTGCGATCCCGTTCTTCATCCTTGCGTCGTCTTTCATGACGACCGGGGGCGTGGCGCGCCGCATCATCCGGTTCTCGATTGCCTGTGTGGGCCATCTTCCGGGCGGTCTGGCGATTGCGGGTGTGTTTGCCTGTATGATGTTCGCGGCCCTGTCGGGGTCGTCTCCGGCAACCGTTGTGGCGATCGGGTCGATCGTGATCGCGGGCATGCGGCAGGTGGGCTATTCCAAGGAATTCGCCGCCGGTGTGATCTGTAACGCGGGTACGCTGGGCATCCTGATCCCGCCGTCGATCGTGATGGTGGTTTACGCCGCCGCCGTCGAAGTGTCGGTGGGGCGGATGTTCCTTGCCGGGGTCATTCCGGGCCTGATGGCCGGTGTCATGCTGATGGTGACGATTTATGTCATGGCCAAGGTCAAGAACCTGCCCAAGGGTGACTGGCTGGGCTGGGGCGAGATCTTTACCGCGGGCCGCGAGGCCGGCTGGGGTCTGTTCCTGATCGTGATCATCCTTGGTGGGATCTACGGGGGGATCTTTACCCCAACTGAAGCCGCCGCCGTGGCCGCCGTCTATTCCTTCCTGATCGCATCCTTCATCTACAAGGACATGGGACCACTCTCGGAAGAGGCCAATGGTGGTGAGAAGTCGAGCCTGCTGCGCAAGCCTTACGCGCTGATCACGGCCTTCTTCCATGGCGATACCAAGCACACGCTGTTCGAGGCGGGCAAGCTGACCGTGACGCTGTTGTTCGTGATCGCGAACGCGCTGATCCTCAAGCATGTTCTGACCGAACAGCAGGTGCCGCAGCACATCGCCGGTGCGATGCTGAGCGCGGGCTTTGGTCCGGTGATGTTCCTGATCGTGGTCAACGTCATCCTGTTGATCGGTGGTCAGTTCATGGAGCCGTCGGGCCTCCTTGTGATCGTGGCGCCGCTGGTGTTCCCGATCGCGATCCAGCTGGGCATCGACCCGATCCACCTGGGTATCATCATGGTGGTGAACATGGAGATCGGGATGATCACGCCACCTGTGGGGCTCAACCTGTTCGTGACCTCGGGGGTTGCGGGAATGCCGATGATGGGGGTTGTGCGCGCCGCGCTGCCGTTCCTCGCCGTGCTCTTCGTGTTCCTGATCATGGTGACCTATATACCGGCGATCTCGACCTTCCTGCCCAACACGTTCATGGGACCAGAGATCATAACCAACTAGCGTTGGTGACGAGAGAAAAGGAAGCGGCCCCGGCAGATTTGCGGGGGCCGTTTTTTTTGTTGTGGAGGTGGGAGGGGGCGCTGCCCCCGTCGTCGCAAACGACGACTCCCCCGGGATATTTCTGGCAAAAGGAAATGGCAGGTCAGCGAGAAAGCTCACCAAGATCCTTGGGGGCGTGGAGGAGGGTGCCTTCGTATATCGGCAAGCTGTCCGAGATCTCCAGCCAGGGCAGTTTGCTTTGGACATTGACATGGAATGTCGGGGAGAAGTGCTCGGGGTCTTCCAGAGAGGCCGCGTAGAGATGCATGCCGCCAGCGTAGTGGTCGGCTTCGAATGCCATCGGTGAGCCGCAGGAAGCGCAGAAGTGGCGGTAGACGCCAGGAGAGCTTTGCCGCGTTTTGGGCGCCGCGCCGGTCCAGCGGAACTGACAAAGCGGAACGCCGATCCAGGCGACGACCGGGGCCGCACAATTGCGACGGCAGTCGTCGCAATGGCAATAGCAGGACCAAGTCGCGTCGCCGTCAAACTCCCAGCGGGTTTGCCCGCACAGGCAATGTCCGTTTGTTGTCATGTTTCCCCCGGTGGTCGGCAACAGCCTGCGGAAAGTCGAGGCCCGGCGCATGTCCGGGCGGGACGGAAACGGGAAAAAAACGACCTATTGGGGGTCAGGCGGCGGAGAGCGCGTCAATGATGGCGCGGAAATCGGCGGACTTGAGGCTGGCGCCGCCCACGAGGGCGCCGTCGACATTCGGGACCGAGAAGATTTCGGAGGCATTTTCCGGCTTGACCGAACCGCCATAGAGCAGGCGCACGGAGCGACCCACGCCTGGGCCGAAGCGGCGTTCGAGGCGGGCGCGGATGAAATCATGCACTTCGCCAATCTGGGCGATCGTCGGAACCCGGCCCGTGCCAATGGCCCAGATCGGTTCATAAGCCACAACCAGGTTTTCGCCGGTTGCGTTATCCGGGATCGACCCGGCCAACTGGCCGCCGATGATGTCGAGCGTGTTGTCGGCCTCGCGTTGGGCAAGGCTTTCGCCCATGCACACAATCGCGGTCAGACCGGCGGCCCAGGCAGCGCGGGCCTTGGCGCGCACGTCTTCGTCATGTTCGTCGTGGTCTTCGCGGCGTTCGGAATGGCCGAGGATCACCGCGCTGGCTCCGGCGTCGCGCAGCATTTCGGCGGAAATCTCGCCGGTATGCGCGCCCGACCCATTGGCGTGGCAATCCTGTCCACCGAGGGCAACGGCGCTGTGGCGGACAGCGTCGGCAGCGCGGGAGAGAAGCGTCGCCGGGGGGCAGATCAGGATGTCAGTCTCGTTTGGCGCGGGAGCGTCGGCCAAGGTGCGCAATTCGACGAGGGCATCGCCCAGACCGTTCATTTTCCAGTTCCCGGCGGCCAGTTTGCGACGCATGTTCAACCCTCATCATTCAAATATCGTTTGAACGGTTTTGAGTGTTGATGTGAACGAGGTCAAGGGGGTGGATCAGCCCAGACGGGGCGGGGCGCCCGTGGCCTGTTCGGTGGCCTGTTCCCCGGCCAGTTCGTCGATGTCCTTGAACTTGATCGATTCGCCGCAACCGCAGGCATCGGCAACGTTCGGGTTGTTGAACTTGAAGCCGGATTCCAGCAGGGATACGTGGTAGTCGATCTCGGTCCCGAAAAGAAACATCTGGGCCATGGGGGCGATCATCACGCGGGCGCCGTCCTGTTCGACCACCTCGTCATGCGGGTCGGTCTCGTTAACGTAGTCCATGGTGTATTCCATGCCCGCACAGCCGCCCTTTTTCACACCGATGCGCAGGCCGGCATGGCCGTCCTTGTCCATCAGCTTGCGGATTTGCGCAGCGGCGGCCGGGGTGATGGTGACGGCCTGTTTTTCGTGGATACCGAACATGGGGTTATTTCCTCGCGTTTCCACGACAAAATAGGTCAGGATTGCGGGGGTATCAAGGTCGCCCCGCCGAAAATGCGGCGGGGCATGGGATTGATGTGTCGGATCAGGACGCGTCGGACAGGAGGCAGTTGGCGTAGTAGGTGACGGTCGCGGGCCAGTCCGAGAACATGCCTTTGATACCAACGTCCTGCGCCAGCACGTGCAGAAGCTCGAAATACATCGCGTCATTGCCGGTCACATCCTTGATCGACTGGAAGTACCAGCCACCGCCATTGGCGAGCGGACCGGAGCGTTCAAGGGTCCAGGTGATCAGCTTGAGACCGGCGTCGTTGGCGGCCTTTGCATAGGCCGAGCGGACAATCCTGTCATTTTCGACGGCGACCAGCATCCACATTGGCGGAGCGATGTAGTTGACACCCTTGGCCTTGAGGTCGGCAAAGTCATACGGGAAGGTTGCAGCATCGTTGGGATTGAAGCCATCGATGTTGTAGGACGCGTCAAGAAAGACGGCCTGTTTTCCGAATTCTGGTTCGTTTTCAACCCAGTATAGGACGTCTTCAAGGTTGAACGATTGAGCCCAGACATCCGTGGCCGGAACGCCTGCGGCCTTGTATTCGTCGATCAGCTTCTGGGCATAGTCGGCCTGGGTGAAGCCATCGAAAGGCATTTCGACCGAGGGGCTTTTCAGTTCGGGCGTGAATTTGGCGCCGAGATCTCGGAACAGGGCGATCGATTCCGCGTGGGTCATCAGCGTGCCTTTGGTGGCGTAAAGATCGGTGCGCCAGCCAGCTGTGCCGTCAAGGTAGGCCGTGACGGTGGTGGCCGATTTGTCGGCGGCGTCCATCTTGCCGTTCAGGCTGCGAAACTCGGCCAAGGTAATATCCGAGGTGCGGCATTCGGCGCTGGCCTTGCTGTCGCCGTTGGCTGGCGAGAAGCCTGCGGTGCATTTGTCGGCCAGTTCGGTGGCAAGGATGTTGGTGGTGGTGTGCAGGTCGTTCTGGGCGTGACGGCAGACCAGTTCCTTGTCCTTGGTGAAGGTTACATCGCATTCGAGAATGCCGGCCCCCATGCGGGCCGCCGCACGGTTGGATTCGACGGTGTGTTCGGGGAACATCAGCGGCGCGCCGCGGTGTCCGATGGAAAAGGGGTGCGGCTTCATCGTCATGTCCTTGCAGGATTCCAGCCGCTGTTTCAGCGGGCCGTCCTGCATCTGGTCAATCAGGTAATAGGGGCGGGGGCCCAGTTCGACCTCGGCGGCAAGCGCCGGGATCGGGGCGATGGCAAGGCCAGTGAGAAGAATAGTGCGCAACATCTGCGGACACTCCCATAAGTTGGAATAATGTCCGTGTCTTGTCGTGCCAATATGACAGGGCTTTGGCAGCCCGGTAAAGGAATGATGATGCTTGGGTAACGGTTTTACATGAAGCCGAGTTCAAGCCGGGCTTCATCGGACATCATCTCCATGCCCCACGGGGGCGACCAGACCAGTTCAACCGTGACGTTGCGCACGCCGGCCACGCCAGCCACGGCTTCCTGAACCCAGCCGGGCATTTCGCCCGCCACCGGACAACCCGGCGCGGTGAGGGTCATGATGATGTGCACATCGTTTTCTTCGGAAATCTCGATCGTGTAGACAAGCCCAAGGTCATAGATATTGACCGGAATTTCAGGGTCATAGACGCTCCGACAGGCTTCGACCGCCTGCTCGTGCAGGGGGTGATCCGTGCTGGAGGGGGCAATCAGGGGGGTGCCTTCTACGGGGTCTGGTGCCTGGGTCATGTCATGTCCTGCGTCATTCCTGAGTGTTCATATAGGGAATATGCCGGGCGAGGTCCAGAGGTCGAAACGAGGCATTTTGCCGATGACACCCTTGTGCGTATTCCGGGCGAGATCTGCTCGCAGTCATTTGGCGGTCTTGCGGCGGCGCACCGGGGCGGGGCGGACGCGCAGCTCGATCTCTTCGTAGAGTTTTTCCACCTGGTTGCGCTTGGTCGCTTTCTCGATGCCCTCCAACCCGGGGGACGAGTTCACCTCGAGCACTTTGGGTCCTTCGGAGCTGCGCAGCAGGTCGACCCCGGCAAGGTTCAGTCCAAACGCCTTGGCCGCCTTGAGCGCGGCGTCGCGTTCGGCCTTGGAGATGCGCGCGGCGCGCGCGGTGCCGCCCTGATGCAGGTTCGAGCGGAAATCGCCCTCGGCCCCGGTGCGCAGCATGGCGCCGACAACCTTGTTGCCGATCACGAGACAGCGCAGGTCTTCGCCTGCCGCTTCCTTGACGAATTGCTGTACAAGGAAGTTGGCCTTGAGACCCCGGAACGCGGAGATCACGGATTCGGCGGCCTTCTTGGTTTCGGCCAACACGACCCCTTTGCCCTGAGTGCTTTCCAGAAGCTTGACGATCAGCGGGGCGGACCCGACGAGGTCGATCAGGTTGCGCGTGTCCTTGGGCGAGTTGGCGAAGGCAGTGACCGGCATGTCGATGCGGTGGCGTGACAGTACCTGATGGGCGTGCAGCTTGTCCCGACTGGCCGTGATGCCTGCAGAGCCGTTCACGCAATAGGTTCCGATGGTCTCGAACTGACGGATCACCGCTGTGCCATAGGGCGTGATCGACGCACCGATACGCGGGATCACGGCGTCATAGCGGGGCAGACGTTTGCCGTCGTAATGCACTTCGGGGTTCTTGGAGTTGATCGCCATGTAACATCGGGTGGTGTCGATCACCTCGACGGAATGGCCCCGCTTTTCCCCTTCTTCCACGAGGCGGCGGGTAGAGTAGTTGTCTTCACGCGAAAGTACCGCGATGCGCAAGGCGCGTTTGGGGGCGTCTTTGCGCATGGAGGTGGAATGGTAGACGTCGTAGCTCAGTTCCGGCTGACAGAACCGGTCCGTGGCAACAATCGAGATGTGATCGCGCAGCGCCTCGCGGCCCAAAAGCATGTGGCTGGCCATGCCCAGGCGGTTCGTCAAGGTCAGTTCGATCGGCCAGGCTTCGTGGCCGACGACGAGGGTCGAGCTGATCACGTAGCGCTCTTCGCTTTCGCCATTGGAGGATGTGACGGTGCGCCGGTCAATGATATCGGCTGAACAGGGGATCACGAGATCGTCGCGCCCCGGAATGGGGTGCACGGCAAAACGGACTTTCGGCGCGTTCTTGGGACCAAATGTCTCAATGTCAAAGGCGTGCAGGGAAGAGGTGCGTGCGCCGGTATCGACCTTGCACTTGAGCGCGGGCAAGCCGAGATCCGGCAGGCCGACCCATTCCTCCCAGCCAAAGCGCAATATCTGGCTGCCGCCGTCGGCAGTGGGGGCTTCCGGGTCGTACTGGCTTTGATCGGTATCGCTCATCAAACGGTTTCCTTGGCTGACAGGCAGAATCACCCCATGCGGGGCGAGTTCCCTTTATAGGCTTTGTCGTGCGGGAATGTCCGGTTCAATCGTTGATATCGTGATCGAAGGTTTTGACCTGCCCTTTTGGTAGCGCAAAAAAGCGGCGTAGCAGCAGCCATGAGGCAAGCGAAAGCGCGGCAAAAATCAGGATCAGCGTGGGAAGGGACAACAGGGACGCAGGCCCCAACACCATGAGGCCGACAATCGCCGCTGCGATGGCAAAACCCAGGAATACAAAGCCCGGCACGAGGACTTCGAGAATCGCGAGTACCAGCGCAAAGGCCAGCCACACCCACCATGTTGACAGGAGTTCACTCATTTGCCGGTTCCCTTCAGCATTTTGAACGCGTCGCCAAACGCTTCAAGCGCCTGTGCGGGAACAATGATGGTTTGCTGCCCCTGTCCGGCACCAAGGCTGTTCAGTGCCTCGACCTGTTTCAGGGCAACCTGGTATTGCGCGGCCTCGATGCCGTTTTCACGGATCGCCTTGGCCACAACCTCGGTTGCATAGGCTTCTGCGTCGGCCTGAATGCGACGGGCCTTGGCAATCTGTTCGGCGGCATAAAGTTGGGCATCGGCATTGAGTTCCACTGCGCGCTTGGAGCCTTCGGCCTCGGTGACTTGTGCGCGCCGGGCGCGTTCGGCGTTCAGCTGTTGCAGCATCGCTTCGCGGGTGGCGGCGTCGAGATTGACATCAAGGATTTCCGAGCGCGTCACCTCGATCCCCCAGTCATCCACGGCGTCTTCGACAGAGGCTTTGATGGCAGAGGTCAGCTGCGCGCGGTTCGATTGTACCTCGTCCAGTTCCATCTTGCCAATCTCGGCCCGCACGATCCCGGCAACGGTGGTAGCAATTGCCGCGTCCACGTCGCGGATACGGTAAACCGTCTTTTCCGGTTGGATGATGCGGTAGAAGACCGAAGTGTCCACCTGCAGGAGCACGTTGTCCGAGGTGATCGCGTCCTGGCTCATCGTGGGCAGCTGGCGTTCGAGAATCGAAATTTTGTGACGTGCAACATCCAGAAATGGAACGATAAAGTTGATGCCCGGCCCAAGCACCGCGTGAAGGCGTCCAAAGCGTTCGATCACGAATTTTTCGGATTGCGGCACGATCTTCACGCCCTTGAGAACGATCAGGATGAGGAAAACAGCCCCGAGGATCAGAACGAGATTGCCGGACAGAAGGTCAAGGAAAAGGTCTTCGGACATAAGTTGCTCTCCACTGTCGTACACGCCACTAGGCAAATGAGGGATGAGGCCATCATCTTCAAGCCGGTATGGCGCGAAATGGTCTGACTGTCTCGTGTTTTCTGAAAAGGCCAGCATGACCCATGGCAGGTTCAGGGGCCTTGAGTTCTGCCCTGCCTGCGACGGATCAGGCCAAGATATGCGTGAACCGCTGCACCCAAAGCATAAATGATGGCGATGCAGGTGAAGGCGAGGGGGGCGCCGCCTTGGATCAAGACGGCCAGCAGGATCGGTGTTCCGAAAAGATTTCCGATATTGCCCATTTGGGCGAGCGTTCCATTGGCAAGAGCACGGGTTTCCAAAGAGGCGTTCAACTGGGGAACAGAGGCAAACGTTGCCCCCTGTACCAGACCAAGCATGGCAAAGAGGGCAATGGCCACCGCCCCGACCGGTACGCCAAGTGGCAAAAGGGCCAACACCAGCACGGCAAGCAAGAAGCCGAGTGAAACCAGATGGGCGGCTGCGATCCGCGTGAGCAGCAAGGGGACACACAGAAGCGACACGGTGATGCTTGCCAGCGGCATTGCGCCCGTGATTGTCGCACGCGTCTCGTAAGGCAGGAGTGGCGGCAACAAGGTCAGGAGCGAGACAAAGGTGAGCGTATAGAAGATCCATCCAAGCGAGGCGGCGGAGATATAGGGGGAGCCATAGGATTGTGCGTGCTCCCGCACGATGCGGCGCAGAGACAGCGATGGACGGATCCCCGCCTGGGGAACGACGCGCCTCAGGATCAGGAACAGGCCAATGGCGAGCATTGCCATGATCGCAGAGTGCACCAAAAACAGCGCCTCGATTCCGGCTGACTGAACTAGTGGCAAGCCAAACCATGCTGTTAGGGCAAAACTGACACCAAAGAACGTGCTCCAGAGCGACAGTGCCGCCCCACGTATTCGGTCGGGGCTGAGCTCGGCGATGAGGGTTGGTGCTGCTACGACGATGCCCAGATGGGAAAGACCTTCGATCAGACGCGACAACATCATGACCGGAAGGGAAGGCAAGGTCGCCTGCCAGACCGAACAGGCCGCTCCCAGAGCCAAGGATGCAACGAGTATGCGCATGCTGCCAATTTGTCCGACCAGAGTTCCCGCGACCATACCCAAGACGGCCCCAAGCGCGCTGATCAGGGTCAAGAGCCACCCAGCGGCGTTGCCCGCCTGCGGATAGGTCGTTGCCTGAAGGATGTCGAAAGGGACTGCGATCTTTGCAAACTGCGCCGCGGCCGCCAGCCCTGACGTCCACAGCAGGAAGATGGCAAACACTGAGAAACGGAGCGAGGAAATCATGGCGAAATCATTATCCAAGATGTCCAGCGAATGCCATGGGGCAGGGAGGTTCGCGCCCGAAGGCAGCATGAATTTGGCGGCAGTCGGGCTTGGCAAAAGACGGCAATTGGCGCAAAAGGCTGCGATCAACGAAAGATGCAGGGCGGGAACGCGATGTCGGTCAAGATCTCCTTTGAACTCAAGGCCACCGATGGCAAGGCCCGAACCGGTGTGATCTCCACGCCCCGTGGCGAAGTGCGCACCCCGGCTTTCATGCCTGTGGGCACAGCGGCGACGGTCAAGGCGATGATGCCTGAAAGTGTGCGGGCAACCGGGGCGGATATCTTGTTGGGAAACACCTATCACCTGATGCTGCGCCCTACGGCCGAACGGATCGACCGGCTTGGGGGGCTGCACAAGTTCATGAACTGGGAGCGTCCGATCCTCACCGATTCCGGGGGCTTTCAGGTGATGTCGCTGGCGGGGTTGCGCAAGCTCACGGAGAAGGGCGTGACCTTCAAATCGCATATCGACGGGTCCAAGCACGAACTGACTCCGGAACGTTCGATGGAGATCCAGCGGCTTTTGGGTAGCGACATCGTCATGTGCTTTGACGAATGTCCTGCATTGCCTGCCGACCGGGATCGCATCGCGGACTCGATGCGCCTGTCAATGCGCTGGGCGGAACGCTCGCGGGAGGCCTTTGGGGATCGACCGGGGCACGCACTCTTCGGGATCATGCAGGGTGGTCTTGAAAAAGACCTGCGCGAAGAAAGTGCGGAGGCGCTCAAGGCGATCGGCTTCGAGGGCTATGCAGTGGGTGGTCTGGCCGTTGGGGAAGGGCAGGCGGCCATGTTCGACTGTCTCGATTATGCGCCCGGTTTTTTGCCCGAAGACAAGCCGCGCTACCTGATGGGGGTGGGCAAGCCCGACGACATTGTCGGCGCAGTCAAACGCGGAATCGACATGATGGATTGCGTACTGCCGTCCCGTTCCGGGCGCACGGGACAGGTGTTCACGCGGCACGGAGTGGTCAACATCAAGAATGCGCGCCATGCCGATGATCCGCGCCCCTTGGATGCGGCCTGCACCTGTCCGGCCTGTGCCAATTATTCGCGCGCCTACCTGCATCATGTGTTTCGGGCCAACGAGATGATCTCGGGGATGCTGCTGACTTGGCATAACCTGCATTATTTTCAGGAAATCATGGCTGGGATGCGGGCTGCGATCGCTGCTGGTACTTTTGACAGTTGGGAAGCGGACTTCCATGCGCAGCGGGCGCAAGGCGATATTGAGCCACTGTAACTCTGGCCGCAGGAGCGCAATCCCCACTTGGACTGATTGATCGGACCAACGTGTTTCAGGGCCGATGGCCTGCCTGAGCGTTGGAGACTTCGGCATAAACCCCAAAGAGAGTCTGAACGGAGCATGACAGGACCAAATCAAGGGAATAACCTGTCCCGGCGATCAGGATAGCAGGAGGCCACAATGGCGATATTCCGAAAGACTTCGGCGCGGGAAATGAAGTTCCGCATGATCATCTGTTCGGCTTTCTTCTTTGTCGTGATGGCGATCACTTCCTGGATGGGTGTTCAGGGCACCAGTATGATCTTCTTCGTCTTTGGCGTGCTGGCCGTGGCATTGGCAGTCTATTGGGCCAGACGTGAAGCCCGGGAGCGGAACGCAGATTAGATTGCGATGCGTTCGGAGTAGGTGGCGAGAGGCATTCATGGCCGGCGCTTTGGCGACTCGCTGCGCGAATCGTGATGGTCAGGTCAGTCTGCCGCGCTGTAACGTGAATGGTGTGGCGCCGTGCCTTGAGATCCTCTGCGCTGTTCCAGACATCACCAGGTCTCGGTGGCATGGTTCGCCGGATCGAACGCACACGTGGCAGGACGGTGCCCAATTCTGCGAACAGCGGAGTTTTCAACCAATTGTGAAAGCGCAGGAATGACGACGGTGAGCGTTTTGACATCCCCTTGGGGAGAGCGCGTGTCATCAATTGGAGACAGTCATGTTTGACAAGCACGGCGGGCGCGACATGTGCAATTCGGCGCAATCGTGCCTTGCAGCGCCTGACGGGGCCAGTATGTTTGTTGGCACGGTTTGTCAGAGCAGTGGTGCGGTTGAAAAACAGGCTTCGCCACCCCAGCTTTGATTACCAGGAAACGGAAACGGCCCATGGGTTGCCGCCAAGCGGGACCAGTGCCGTTTTGCCAAGAACAAGGACAGAGCATGCAAGAGCCTCTCAACACTTCCTACCCGGTCCTGCCTTTGCGGGATATCGTGGTATTTCCGCACATGATCGTGCCGCTTTTCGTAGGGCGCGAAAAATCGGTGCGGGCGTTGGAAGAGGTCATGGGTGACGACAAGCAGATCCTGCTGTCGAGCCAGATTGACCCCAGCGAAGACGATCCGGACGCCGAAAGCATCTATACCTCGGGCGTTCTGGCCAATGTGCTGCAGCTTTTGAAGTTGCCCGACGGCACGGTGAAGGTTCTCGTCGAGGGGCAGAGCCGCGTGCAGATCACCGAATTCATCGAAAACGAGTCCTATTTTGAGGCGCGGGCTGAATACCTGTCGGAACTTCCGGGGGATGCGGCCACGATCGAAGCACTGCTGCGCACGGTGGCAGACGAGTTTGAGCGTTACGCGAAGGTCAAGAAGAATATCCCGGAAGAGGCGCTGAGTGCCGTGGCCGAGACCACCGAGCCTGCACGGCTGGCCGACCTTGTGGCCGGGCATCTCGGCATCGAAGTGGCGCAGAAGCAGGAGCTTCTGGAAACGCTTTCGGTGAGCGAGCGTCTGGAGAAGGTCTATGGCCTGATGCAGGGCGAAATGAGCGTTCTGCAGGTCGAGAAAAAGATCAAGACGCGGGTCAAGTCCCAGATGGAGAAGACCCAGCGCGAGTATTATCTGAATGAGCAGATGAAGGCCATTCAGAAGGAGCTTGGCGACGGCGAAGAGGGCGAAGGCGAAATTGCCGAGCTTGAAGAAAAGATCGCCAAGACCAAGCTTTCCAAGGAAGCCAGGGAAAAGGCCGATGCCGAGCTGAAAAAGCTCAAGAACATGTCGCCGATGAGCGCCGAGGCCACGGTTGTGCGCAACTACCTCGACTGGATGCTGAGCATTCCGTGGGGCAAGAAAGGCCGGGTCAAGAAGGACCTGAACAAGGCGCAGGGCGTGCTGGATGCGGATCATTATGGTCTGGAGAAGGTCAAGGAACGCATCGTCGAATACCTCGCGGTGCAGCAGCGCTCGGCCAAGCTCAAGGGCCCGATCCTTTGCCTTGTCGGCCCTCCGGGCGTGGGTAAGACCTCGCTGGGCAAATCCGTGGCCAAGGCGACGGGGCGCGAGTTCATCCGCATCAGCCTTGGTGGTGTGCGGGACGAAAGCGAAATTCGCGGCCACCGCCGGACCTATATCGGCTCGATGCCCGGCAAGATCATTCAGGCGCTGAAAAAGGCCAAGACCACAAACCCTCTCATCCTGCTCGACGAGATCGACAAGATGGGGCAGGACTTCCGTGGCGATCCGGCCTCGGCCATGCTTGAGGTGCTGGACCCGGAACAGAACGGCACGTTCGTGGACCACTACCTTGAGGTGGAATACGACCTGTCGAACGTGATGTTCCTGACCACGGCGAACAGCTACAACATGCCGGGCCCGCTTTTGGACCGGATGGAGATCATTTCGCTGGCCGGTTACACCGAGGATGAAAAACTCGAGATCGCCAAGCAGCATCTGCTGGACAAGCAGGTCAAGAACCATGGCCTCAAGAAAGGTGAGTTCGAGCTGACCGACGGCGCGCTGACGGAAATGATCCGCCGCTATACCCGCGAAGCCGGGGTGCGGAACCTTGAGCGCGAGATTGCGAAACTGACCCGCAAGGCGGTGACACAGATCGTGCGAGGCGATGTCGACAAGGTGGTCGTGACCGAGGAGAACCTCGACGACTTCCTGGGCGTGAAGAAGTTCCGCTATGGTCTGGCTGAACAGTCCGATCAGGTGGGCGTTGTCACCGGGCTGGCCTGGACCAGCGTCGGCGGCGATCTGCTTCATATCGAGGCGCTGAAACTGCCCGGAAAGGGGCGGATGAAGACCACCGGTAAGCTGGGAGACGTCATGAAAGAGTCGATTGATGCGGCGTCTTCCTATGTGCGTTCGATCAGCCCGCAGATCGGGGTGAAGCCGCCGATGTTCGACAAGATCGATATCCACGTGCACGTGCCCGATGGCGCGACGCCCAAGGATGGCCCCTCGGCAGGACTTGCCATGGTGACGTCGATTGTATCGGTGCTGACCGGCATTCCGGTACGCAAGGATATTGCGATGACGGGCGAGGTGTCCCTGCGCGGCAACGCGATGCCAATTGGCGGCCTGAAAGAGAAACTGCTGGCGGCGCTACGTGGGGGTATCAAGACGGTGCTGATCCCGGAAGAAAACGAAAAGGATCTGGCCGATATCCCGGACAACGTGAAGGACGGTCTCAAGATCATTCCCGTCACGCATGTCTCCGAAGTTCTGAAGCTGGCATTGGTCGAAGCGCCGGAGCCGGTGGAATGGGACGAAGCCGCCGAGGAAGCCGCCGCCGCCGCAATGGCATCGGACAAGGGGGCTGGCGCGACGGCGCATTGATCCGAATATGAAATCATGGAGAGGCGTGCATCAAGGGATTGGTGCACGCCTTTTCTTTGCGCACATATTGTGGCTCTTGTTACCATCTTGGCAAGATTTTGCGGGCTAGGGTGGCTTTGTCAGCGGCACACTGATAGGCTGTTTCCAATCGAGCAACAAACGAAGCAATAGATCAGAGGCACCCATGGCCACCACTCGCAAGTCGAGCACGACTCGCAAACCGGCAACCGCCAAGAAAACAACCCGCAGCACCACGAGCCGTGCGAAGAAGGCGACGACGGCCCCCAAGGCCGCGCCAGACGCAACCGTGGTCGCTTCTGAGCCGACGGTCGTTGTTGCCGGGGCAGAGCTCAAGAAGAAAGAGCTTATCGAGGCCGTGGTGGATCGTTCCGGAATCAAGAAACGCTTTGCGAAACCGACGATCGAAGCGATGCTTGCGGTTCTGGGCGAGGCGCTTGCTGATGGACGCCCGTTGAACCTGCAGCCGTTGGGCAAGGTCAAAGTGCACAAACAAAAGGAAATTTCCGGTGGAAAAGTTCTGATCACGCGGGTGCGGCGCAAGGACAATGCATCCCTAGATGCCGTCCAAGAAAGTGCGTCCGACCCTCTTGCGGACGCAGCGGAGTAACGCTAAACAGCCCGTCATCGGGTGATTAGCTCAGTGGTAGAGCGCTTCGTTCACATCGAAGATGTCAGGAGTTCAAATCTCTTATCACCCACCATTCTTTGAAGCGGGCGCTCCCTGAAAAGGTTGAGCGCCCGTTTTCTTTTTTGCAAATGGCCATACTGGAAGATGGGACGTTTTCTCACACCTTTTTGGCGTTTAATGGGCATGCCAAATGCCGCTTAATAGCTTACTAAGCACATTGATCGAGAGTGTCCGGACATCAGGTGGGACATCAAGGCCGGGGTCATCGGACTTGCAACGCGCCCCCTTTTAGTATACCGCGGCATACAAATACAGTGAGTGCCGGGATTTGGGGGGGAATCTCTGCCCCGGCGCTCTCGCAAAAGCCAACTCAAAATCGCTGGGAACGCCATGAGCTTGTATACTGACTACCTTAAAGAAATTGATGCCCGCAAAGAGCAGGGACTGCACCCGAAGCCGATTGATGACGGCGCGCTTGTCAAAGAGCTCGTGGCCCAGATCAAGGATGAAGCCAATGAGCACCGCGCAGCGTCGCTCAACTTCTTCATCTACAACACGCTGCCCGGCACCACGAGTGCTGCAGGCGAAAAGGCGGCCTTTCTGAAAGAAATCATTCTGGGCGACGCCGTGGTTGCGGAGATCACCCCGGAATTCGCGTTCGAGCTGCTGTCGCACATGAAAGGTGGCCCGTCGATCGAAGTTCTGCTTGATCTGGCCCTTGGTGACGACGCGGCGATTGCTGCGCAGGCCGCCGATGTTCTGAAGACACAGGTGTTCCTCTACGAAGCCGATATGGACCGTCTGTCGGACGCGCATAAGGCGGGCAATGCCGTCGCCACCGACATTCTGGAAAGCTATGCCAAGGCAGAGTTCTTCACCGAGCTTCCAGAGATTGATGAAGAGATCAAGGTTGTGACCTATATCGCAGCCGAAGGTGATATCTCGACCGACCTGCTGTCGCCGGGTGCCGAGGCGCATTCGCGTTCGGACCGCGAGCTGCACGGCAAGTGCTTTATCTCCGAGACCGCGCAGGCCGAGATCGAAGCGCTGAAAACGCAGCATCCGGACAAGCACGTGATGCTGATCGCTGAAAAAGGCACGATGGGCGTTGGCTCGTCGCGCATGTCGGGCATCAACAACGTCGCACTGTGGACCGGCAAGCAGGCCAGCCCCTATGTGCCTTTCGTGAACTATGCCCCGATCGTGGCTGGCACCAACGGCATCTCGCCGATCTTCCTGACCACGGTTGGCGTGACCGGTGGTATCGGTATCGACCTCAAGAACTGGGTCAAGAAAACCGACGCAGACGGCAATGTGGTGATGGACGAGAACGGCGATCCGGTTCTGGAACAGGCCTATTCGGTGGAAACCGGCAAGGTTCTGACCATCAACACCAAGACCAAGAAGCTTTACGAAGGCGACACCGAGCTGGTTGACGTGTCGGCGGCCTTCACGCCGCAGAAGGTCGAATTCATGAAGGCTGGCGGCTCTTATGCCGTGGTCTTTGGTAAGAAGCTGCAGACATTTGCCGCCGAAACCCTTGGTCAGGAGCTCAAGTCGGCTTTCGCGCCGTCCAAAGAGATCAGCCATGAAGGGCAGGGCCTGACCGCTGTTGAAAAGATCTTCAACAAGAACGCACGTGGCGTGACCCCGGGCAAGACCCTGCACGCCGGTTCGGATGTTCGCGTGAAGGTCAACATCGTGGGCTCGCAGGACACCACCGGCCTGATGACGTCGCAGGAACTCGAAGCGATGGCGGCCACCGTGATCTCGCCGTCGGTTGATGGCGCGTATCAGTCTGGCTGTCACACCGCGTCGGTCTGGGATCTCAAGGCACAGGCCAACACGCCCAAGCTGATGGCGTTCATGAACAAGTTCGGCCTGATCACCGCACGTGACCCCAAGGACCAATATCACTCGATGACCGACGTGATCCACAAGGTTCTGAACGACCTGACCGTGTCGGATTGGGACATCATCATCGGCGGCGACAGCCACACCCGTATGTCCAAGGGCGTTGCCTTTGGAGCCGACTCGGGCACCGTTGCTCTGGCGCTGGCCACCGGCGAAGCCACCATGCCGATCCCGGAATCGGTCAAGGTGACTTTCAAGGGCACCATGAAGGACCACATGGATTTCCGTGATGTTGTGCATGCCACGCAGGCGCAGATGCTCAAGCAGCATGGCGACAACGTGTTCCAGGGCCGCGTGATCGAAGTTCATATCGGCACACTGCTGGCGGACCAGGCCTTTACCTTCACTGACTGGACCGCAGAGATGAAGGCGAAAGCCTCGATCTGTATCTCGAATGATGACACGCTGATCGGTTCGCTCGAACTGGCCAAGTCGCGCATCCAGATCATGATCGACAAGGGCATGGACAACGAAGCCCAGACCCTGAAAGGTCTGATCGAAAAGGCGGACAAGCGCATTGCGGAAATCAAGTCGGGTGAAAAGCCTGCGCTGACTCCGGATGACAACGCCAAGTACTTCGCCGAAGTTGTGGTTGATCTGGACGTCATTGACGAGCCGATGATCGCCGACCCCGACGTGAACAACGCCGACGTGTCCAAGCGTTATACCCACGACACCATTCGCCCGGTATCCTTCTATGGAGGCGACAAGCAGGTCGATCTCGGCTTCGTCGGCTCGTGCATGGTGCACAAGGGGGACATCAAGATCGTTGCCCAGATGCTGAAGAACATCGAGAAAGCCCAGGGCAGTGTCGAGTTCAAGGCACCGCTGGTTGTGGCCGCTCCGACCTACAACATCATCGACGAGCTCAAGGAAGAGGGCGACTGGGACATCCTGCAGAAGTACTCGGGCTTCGAGTTCGACGACCTGATGCCCAAGAGCAAAGCCCGCACCGAGTATGAGAACATTCTCTATCTCGAGCGGCCCGGCTGTAGCCTCTGCATGGGCAACCAGGAAAAGGCCGAAAAGGGCGACACCGTTCTGGCCACCTCGACCCGCCTGTTCCAGGGCCGTGTTGTTGCGGACCTGCCGGACAAGAAAGGTGAATCGCTTCTGGCCTCGACCCCGGTTGTGGTGCTGTCGGCCATTCTTGGCCGTACACCGACGCTGGACGAATACAAGCAGGCCGTTGAAGGCATTGACCTGACCAAGTTCGCGCCGCCGATGGAAAAACCCGCAGGCGCGCGTTCGGTGCACTTCTAAGGCGTGTTCCGGCGCCATTGCGCCGGGAAGAACAAGTTCGGGAAGGGCGGCACATGGGTGGCGCCCTTTTCCTTCGATAACAGGCGCGTCGTTCAGGTGCCGGAGAAGACCCTGTCGGGCAGGATCGGATTACCCTTTTCCGGTCGAAAACTTGTAGGGCGACATGCCAAAGGCTTCGCGGAAGCGTTTGGAGAAGTTTCCAGCGGTTTCGTAGCCACAGGCAATGGCCACTTCGACCACGGGCATATCGGTTTCTGCAAGAAGGATTCGGGCGCGGTGCAGGCGCAGATCCTGAAGATAACGTTTCGGGGTCGTATTGAGATGGGTGCGGAAAAGCCGTTCGATCTGGCGGCGCGAGACACCAAGGTCGCGGGTGAGGGCGCCAAGGTCGATCTCGCCATCAAGGTTCTCTTCGAAATGGGCGATGATCGCGAGGAGTTTCTCGTTGCGGGTGCCAAGGCTTGCCGAGGTGGACGCCTGCTGCCGGTCGGTTTCCAGACGCTGCACAGAGTGCAGGCACATGTTGAGCACCGCGCGGGCCAGATCGGTGCCATGACGTTCATAGATCAGCTTGATGAAAAGGTCCGTCGCCGCAGCGCCGCCCCCACAGGTGAGAATGCGATCATCGATGGCGTAGAGCTGTTCGACCGGGTCCAGACCGGGAAAATGCTCGCGAAACGGTGCGATGTTTTCCCAGTGAAGGGTAAAGGTGCGCCCAGCGAGAATCCCGGCGCGCGCAAGCGTATAGGCCCCGGTGCACAGACCGCCAACAGTGCGCCCCATACGCCATTGGCGGCGAATCCAATCTGAGGTGCGCGGGCTTATCGAGCGCTCGGGTTGTACGCCGGAACACACGAAGATGCGGGCGTTTGACGGGGTGTCGCCGATGGGAGCGTCAATGCCGATTTCGATCCCGTTCGAACAGCGCACGTTTTCACCGGTTTCGGACACCGTCGTCCAGCTGTAGAGGCTTTGTCCGGTCAGCTGATTGGCAATGCGCAGGGTTTCCACCGCCGAGGTAAAGGCGAGCATCGACAGGTTTGGCAACAGGGCAAAAACGATCGGTTCCGCAGCGGCAACGGGGGGAAGCGGGACGTGGGCGACTCCCTTTGGGACAATGGCATCTGGCAAGTCGGCACCTGTACAGAAAAGGCTTTTCGGATCGCTGACATAGTAGCGTAGAAAAAGGGTGTGCAATACGGAAAAAAAGCGGTTGCAAGCCCGCGGAACAATCGCTAAATCCACCGTCACCGGGTCGTTAGCTCAGTTGGTAGAGCGCTTCGTTTACACCGAAGATGTCGGGAGTTCGAGCCTCTCACGACCCACCATTCTTCTCCCGCTTTCGTAATTGGAACCCGCGCCGGTCTGCGCTTGGCGCGTCTTGCAGTAAGGGGCTGTCAGACCTGCATCCGTTTTCAGATCATCCAAAAGAAAACGGGCGGGGGTGATCCCGCCCGTCTCAAATTCGCGATCTTCAGGTTGTCTGGAGATCAGCTGGCCGGTGCACAGGCAACCGAGCCGGATTCGGTGGTGATCAGAGTGTAACCCATGTCACAGCTTGCGTTGCCGCGCTTGTCAAAGTTGGGCTGCATGTAAACCGGGGTCGGTTCTTCCTGCTGACCACAAGCTGCGAGAGTGATGCCAGCGATGCAAAGGGCGGCGTAAAGAGGTTTCATATCGGCATTGTCCTTTCCAGGTATCAAAAAGTTGATGAGGGTATATGAACACAAATTCGGGAGGAAACAAAGCCCGTTCGAAATGGTCCGCGGGTCGGTGTGTCTCCGCTGCAAATTTTCTTGCTTTTGGGGCGGCATATCCGCTTGACGTACCCGGATGGGCGGCATAAACCACGGCTCACGCTGACGGGCACCGTCCGGAAGCGGGCAGTGAGCGGTTGTAGCTCAGTTGGTTAGAGTACCGGCCTGTCACGCCGGGGGTCGCGGGTTCGAGCCCCGTCAACCGCGCCACCGCTGCCAGCCCCGATCCGGGGTTCCAGATGGGAGAAACCTCCCGGAAACGGATCATGTCGAAAGACGAAAAATGCGCGGTTGTAGCTCAGTTGGTTAGAGTACCGGCCTGTCACGCCGGGGGTCGCGGGTTCGAGCCCCGTCAACCGCGCCACTTTTCTCCCTCAGTTCAATAGACAAGGTAAGGAAATGGCGTTTCTCGACAGGATTTCGTGGACAACGTTGCTGCTGGTGGCGGTGATTCTCGGACTGGCGCCGTTTTCGCCAGAGCCGCATCTTTGGGAAAAACTCAAAATGCTTGTTTCAGGGACGCTGGTGAAGCCAATCGACTGGTTTGATCTGTTGATGCACGGCGCCCCGGTTGTGCTGTTGGCGCTCAAGGGCCTGCGGCAGGTCCGGGCAGGAAGCTGAGCAGCGCGTCGGCGGTTTCTTGGGGGTATTGATCCAGGAAGAAATGCCCGCCGGGAAGAGACCGTGCTGTCATGTTGGCAAGGCGCGGGGACCATGTGGCGGCCACGTCGTACATCTTTCCCATTGCGCCATCGGCGCCCCAGAGAACAAGGGTCGGGCAGGCCACCTGCCGGTCGAGATCCGCTGCATCCAGTTCGAAATCCAGATCCAGTGTTGCGCGGTAGTCATCGCACATGGCCCGGGTTGTCTCCGGATCGCGCCACGCGGAGCGGTAGGCGGCAAGCTGATCCGCATCAAAGTCAGACAGCGTTGCGTGGCCCCATCCGGTCAGGCAGGTTTCGTAGTAGCGATCCGGGTTCGACAGGATCAGGTTTTCGGGAAACGGCGCGGGTTGGGCCAGGAAAAACCAGTGGTAATAGGCGCGTGCCACATCCTTGCGCAGATCCGCAAGCAGATGATGGGTGGGCACAATGTCCATCAGGGTCAGAGAGGTGATGCAGTCCGGCGCATCCAGCGCCATACGATGCGCCGTGCGCGCGCCCCGGTCGTGACCAACGAGGTGGAAACGCTCAAATCCAAGATGGGCCATCAGGGCCAGTTGGTCGGTGCCGATGTGACGAAACGTGTAGGTGTTGAGGCCCTCGGGTTTGGAACTGTCTCCATAGCCGCGTAGGTCCGCCATCACGATTGTGAAGCGGTTCGCCAGAAGCGGTGCGATCTGGGCCCAGAGCGCGTGAGTTTGCGGATAGCCGTGCAGCAAGAGCACGGGCGGGCCATCGCCCATCCTGCGATAGGCGATGGTCTGTTCGTTGACCTGGGCGAATTGGAGGGAAACGTCTTCAAACATGTACAGTGTCCCTCCTTGGGAAAGGTCTTCAGGTCAGGGCGTCAAGGATGCGCGCCCAGCTGCGAATCCCCTTGTGGAAGCTTTCAAGGTCGTATTTTTCGTTGGGTGAGTGGATCTGATCGTCTTCGTTGGCATAGCCGACCAGCATCGCATCCAGTTCGAGGATCGACTTGAAAAAGCCGACAACCGGGATCGAGCCGCCCATGCCGGTAAAGACTGCCTCGCGGTTCCATTCATCCGACAAGGCCTGGCGCGCGGATTCGAATTCGGGGCGCGCGATGTTCATGACCGAGGCACGGGAACCTTCGAGATCATTGTCCCACTCGACGCTGAGATCAGGTGACAGCCGGTCTTGTACGTGTTTCCGGATCTTGTCGCGAAGCGCATCGGGGTCCATGTCGCCCACGAGGCGGCAGGTGATCTTGCAATGGGCCTTGGAGGGAATCACGGTTTTGGAGCCAACACCGTTATAGCCGCCCCAAAGGCCGTTGATTTCGAGTGTGGGTCGGGCCCATTGCTGCTCGAGGGTGGAATAGGCCTTTTCGCCGTGGGGTTGGCTGTAACCCACGGTGCCGAGGTAGTCGCCTTCGTCAAAGCCGCAATTTTGCCATTGGCGCAGTTGTTCGTCGGGCACTTCGTGTACGCCTTCGTAGAAACCCTCGACTGCGACGCGGCCGGTTTCGGCGTCATAAAAGCTGTCCACGATACGGGCCAGTTCGCGGAGCGGGTTGAGGCCGGGACCGCCGTAATGGCCAGAATGCAGGTCGATTCGGGGGCCGGTCAGGGTGAATTCATCCTTGAGCATTCCGCGCAGTTGCGAGGCGATGGAGGGCACGCCGCGTGAAACCATGGACGTGTCACAGACGAGTGCGATATCGGCGGAAAGCTCATCCTTGTGCTCTTCGAGGAAGGGAATCAGCGAAGGCGACCCGGATTCCTCTTCGCCTTCGAAGAAGAAGGTGATCTTGCAGGGTAGGGTGCCATGTACGGCTTTCCATGCGCGGCAGGCTTCGACAAAGGTCATCAACTGCCCCTTGTCATCTGAAGATCCGCGGCCCCGGATCACTTTGCCGGTGGGGGTGTCTTCAAGTACGGGATCAAACGGATCACGGTCCCAAAGCTCCAGCGGATCCACCGGCTGTACGTCATAATGCCCATAAAACAAAAGGTGCGGGCCGTCTCCGTCGACATGGCCCACGACCATCGGATGGCCAGGTGTTTCACGTTTGGACGCGTCCACCCCGAGGCTTTGCAGATCGGCGACAAGCCAGTCGGCAGCGGTCTGGCAATCGTCCTTGAAGGCGGGATCGGTGGAGATTGAGGGAATGCGCAGGAGTTCCATCAGGCGGTCAAGCGCCTGAGGCATTTCCTGGTCGATGCGGGCGAGTACGGAATCAAGCGACATGGGGTCTCCTGCTTTGACGTTTGGTCAGACCCTAGCATTGGCTTGGTTGGTGTCCAGAGGGGCAAAACTGGGCCTGAATCCCTTGACATGAGTCAATGTGAGGCGCAGGGACAATTTGTTACCTGTTGTCTCAAAGGTGCGTACGATATATGTATTCACGAACGTGAATAGGTGCAGGCCGGAAACGCGCATCCTCCGGGCCTGTTATTCGAAGTGGAGGAAACCGCGTGGACTATACTGCTCAGCTAGATGTTGCCATCCAGCGACTGCATGACGAAGGACGTTACCGGACCTTCATCGACATCGAACGGGAACGGGGCAATTTCCCGCACGCGGTCTGGAACAAGCCCGACGGCACGACTGCACCTGTGACGGTGTGGTGTGGCAATGATTATCTGGGCATGGGCCAGCATCCGGTTGTGATGAATGCCATGCACGAAGCCATTGACGCCACCGGCGCCGGATCGGGCGGTACGCGCAATATCTCGGGCACCACGGCCTATCACAAGCGTCTTGAGGCCGAACTGGCGGATCTGCACGGCAAGGAAGCTGCGCTGTTGTTCACAAGCGCCTACATTGCCAATGATGCGACATTGTCGACGCTGCCCAAGCTGTTCCCCGGCCTGATCATCTATTCTGACGAACTGAACCATGCGTCGATGATCGAAGGCGTGCGCCGCAACGGTGGTGCCAAGCGCATCTTCCGCCACAATGACGTGGCCCATCTTCGGGAGCTGATCGCGGCGGACGATCCGAAAGCCCCCAAGCTGATCGCCTTTGAGTCGGTCTATTCAATGGACGGCGATTTCGGCCCCATCGAAGAAATTTGCGACGTTGCCGACGAATTTGGCGCGTTGACATATATCGACGAAGTGCATGCGGTTGGCATGTATGGCCCGCGCGGCGGTGGTGTGACCGAACGGGATCGCCTTGCGCACCGGATCGACATCATCAACGGCACGCTGGCCAAGGCCTATGGCGTGATGGGAGGCTATATCGCTGCGTCGGCCAAGATGTGCGATGCCGTGCGATCCTATGCACCGGGCTTTATCTTCACCACCTCGCTGCCGCCCGCTGTGGCCGCAGGGGCGGCCGCATCGGTGGCACATCTCAAGACAGATCAGGCGCGCCGGGACCGTCACCAGGAACAGGCCAAGGTGCTCAAACTGCGGCTCAAGGGGCTGGGCCTGCCGATCATTGATCATGGCAGCCACATCGTTCCGGTGATCGTTGGCGACCCGGTGCACACCAAGGCGCTGAGCGATATGTTGCTGGAACAATTCGGTATTTACGTACAGCCGATCAACTTTCCGACGGTGCCGCGCGGCACCGAGCGTCTGCGCTTTACGCCGTCGCCGGTGCACGGGCCCGAGGAGATGGACCGTCTGGTCGCGGCCATGGATCAGCTTTGGAGCCACTGTGCGCTGAATCGTGCCGAACTGGCGGGGTGAACCGCGCCCCGGGTGCAAAAAGCGTTGCCTTGTGCTAGGATGCCACTAACAAAGGGACCGATCCGAATCGTGGGACGGTAGCGGGTCGGCGTGAACATGGGGCGTATGGCATGATCGGGCGCAAGGGACAGCGTAAGACCGAAGCAGTAGAGGAAAGGCCCAAGGGCTTTGACGATTTCGACCTGCGTCTTGGTGACACGATGCGGGGCGAAAGGGCGACGATGGGCAAGTCCCTTCTGGACGTTCAGCGCGAGTTGCGCATCCGGGCCTCCTATATCGCAGCGATTGAGAATTCCGATCCAAGCGCGTTTGAAACCCCCGGCTTCATTGCCGGTTACGTCCGCTCTTACGCGCGTTATCTGGGCATGAACCCGGACGAGGCATTCGCCACATTCTGCGAGGAAAGCGGCTTTTCGACCGCGCATGGCATGTCTGCCGAAGCGTCGAGCATTCGCAAGCCGGAGGCCATCGCCAAACCGGCGGGGCAGGATCCCTTTTCGTCTTCCAACATGGCGTTCACACCGGTTCAGGAATCGATCCTGTCAAGGATCGAACCACGTGCCATTGGGTCGTCGCTGGTGCTGGTCGCGCTGATTGCGGCGATCGGCTATGGCGGCTGGAGCGTGCTGAATGAAATTCAGCGGGTCACGCTCGCCCCGGTGGAGCAGAAGCCGGTCGTGCTCTCGGACCTTGATCCGGTTACGGCCGCACAGGAAGGTGCGGCATCTGAGGCATCTGAGGATATCGTGGCTTCGACGGGCGTGTTTGCACCGCCCAGTGATGCCCTTGACCGGCTCTATCGCCCACAGGCGCTGGATGTGCCCGTTCTGGTGGCGCGCGATGCACCGATCTCGCAGCTCGACCCGAACGCCAATGGCGTCTTTACGCCCACGGCTCCGACATTGGCGGCGATCCAGCCGCCTGCGCAAACACCTGTCGCGCCCAAGGTGGTCGCGGATGACGCCCCCGAAATCGTTCTGATGGCCGTGCGCCCGGCCTGGGTGCGAGTGCGTGCCGCGGATGGCACTGTGATTTTCGAGAAAATTCTCGATGCGGGAGAGGAGTATGTTCTTCCCACCACCGAGGAACCGCCGACCTTGCGTGCGGGCATGTCGGGATCGGTCTATTTCAAGCTGAATGGCGAGTTGTTCGGCCCTGCCGGAAGCGGCACCAACACGGTGCGTGACCTGGCTCTGGATACCGGGGCGCTCAAGGAAGCCTACACCGTTGCCAATCTGGACGATGATCCCGAATTGGCGCGGATCGTGGCGCTTGCTGCGGCGCAGAACGTGGTGGTTTCGCAGGATTGAGCCGGATCGGGCTTTCGGGCGCTCTGGCGCATTGCCCCCGCCCAAGATGACGACTAGATAAGGCCCTGAACCAATTCGGCGAGGGGCTTTTTCATGTCCATGAACCATATCCGTCCGTGGCGCAATATCGAGCGGCGCAAGTCGCGTCAGATCATGGTGGGCAACGTGCCCGTCGGCGGGGATGCCCCGATCGCCGTTCAGACCATGACCAACACCGACAGCAGCGACGTCAAGGCCACGCTGGCACAGGTGATGGCGGCGGCCGAGGCTGGGGCGGATATCGTGCGAGTCTCGACGCCGGATGCGGCGGCGACGGCGGCGCTCAGGGAAATCACCCGTGAAAGCCCGGTGCCGATCGTGGCGGACATCCATTTTCACTACAAGCGCGCGATCGAGGCCGCCGAGGCAGGCGCGGCGTGCCTCCGGATCAATCCGGGTAATATCGGCGATCAGAAACGGGTGGCCGAGGTGATCAGGGCGGCCAAGGATCACGGCTGTTCGATCCGTATCGGCGTGAATGCCGGTTCTCTGGAAAAACACCTGCTGGACAAGTATGGTGAACCCTGTCCCGACGCCATGGTCGAAAGCGGGCTGGAACACATCAAGATCTTGCAGGACAACGATTTTCACGAGTTCAAGATCAGCGTGAAAGCCAGCGACGTCTTCATGACGGCCGCCGCCTACCAGATGCTGGCCGAGGCCACAGACGCGCCGATTCACCTCGGTGTGACCGAGGCCGGCGGCTTTGTAAGTGGCACGATCAAATCCGCCATCGGGCTGGGGCAGCTGTTGTGGATGGGCATCGGCGACACGCTGCGCGTCAGCCTGAGCGCGGACCCGGTGGAAGAGGTCAAGGTCGGCTTCGAAATTCTCAAGTCACTTGGCCTGCGCCATCGCGGCGTGAATATCATCTCCTGCCCAAGCTGCGCCCGGCAGGGGTTCGACGTGATCAAGACCGTGGAAGCCCTGGAAAACCGGCTGGCCCATATCCACACGCCGATGAGCCTTTCGATCATCGGCTGCGTGGTGAACGGCCCCGGTGAGGCGCTGATGACTGATGTCGGGTTTACCGGTGGTGGGGCCGGGTCGGGCATGGTCTATCTCGCCGGAAAACAGAGCCACAAACTGTCCAATGACGAGATGATCGATCACATCGTTGAGCAGGTCGAAAAGAAGGCGGCAGAGATCGAAGCCGCAAATGCGACCGAATCATAGGTAAATGCCTGAAAAGACAGAATACCTGCGATCGGTTTCATGTCGGTAATACGTCGGTATTGCGTCGGTATTCCGCACGGGGCAGGACGCGAAATCGCTTCGTTAAGCCTGCGCGCGCAACCATTTCTTCATTTTGCCGGAAATACTCAAAACAGGCTCAGCTCCGCTGAGCCACGCCCAACCTCTGGCAGGGGCCGCCAGGCCCCGAAGAGGGCGGGAGCGCGCCCCTCAGAGCTTCAAAGATCGGCGCCGGTGCCCTGCAGAACACCATGTTCCATCGCGTAGCGGGTCAGCCCCGCGGTCGAGGAGATCCCCAGCTTGCGCTTGATGTTCTTGCGGTGGGTTTCCACCGTGCGCACCGAGATATTGAGCACCTGCGCGACTTCCTTGTTGGACTTGCCCTGCGCCAGTTGCAAAAGCACCGTCTGCTCGCGGCTGGTGAGCTGTTCGCGCGCACCGCCCTCCGGCGGTTCCAGCGAGCCTTGCGCACCGGTGCACAGGTAGCGTTCGCCGCGCATCACGGCGTCGATGGCGGTTTTGATCTCGTCGGTCTGTACGTCTTTGAGCACGTAACCCATAGCGCCGTGGCTGAGGGCCGTTGAAATATATTCCGGGCTGTCATGCATCGACAGTACCAGAATGCGCAGGTCGGGGTCCCGTTCTAGAAGCATCTCGGTCGCTGTCAGGCCGCCGAGTTCGGGCATGTTCAGGTCCATAAGGATGACGTCGGGTTTGAGACCGGGCAGGGTGTCGAGCGCCTCGCGTCCATTGGCGAGGGTCGCGATCACGGTCAGGTCGTCATAGCTTTCAAGGATCGACTGGATGCCTTCGGCCACCATCGGGTGGTCGTCGACAATGGCGACGCGGACGATATCGGTCATGCACTGGCCTTTCTGCGTTTGTCAGGGCCGTCTTCCTGCGGCGTGAGCATGTGAGTCAAGGGCACCTCGGCCACGATCACGGTTCCGGAGCGGCTGGTGAAGAGGCGCAGCGTGCCATCAAGCTGTTCGACGCGCTCCTGCATGTTGCGCAGGCCCAACCCTCCCTTGGTGGCATTGCCCTTGCGATCAAGCGGCAGGCCCTGTCCATTATCGGCAATGCGCAGCGTGGCGCCCCGTTTGTGCCCGCGCACATCCACGGAGACCTCGGTGGCGTTGGCGTGGCGCTCGATATTGGTGAGCGCCTCCTGGGCGATGCGATAAAGAGCGATCTTGGCTTCCTGATCCAGCCGGTTTCGGAACACGACGGTTTCGAAACGGGTTTCGATCCCGGTGCGGGCGCTGAAATCCTCGGTCAGGGCCTTGAGCGCGGGGCCCAAGCCCAGATCGTCGAGCACGCCGGGGCGCAGATCGCGCGAGATGCGGCGTACCTCCTGAATGGCGCCGGACAGGTGATCGATGCCCTTGTCGAGCATCTCGGGCGCGCGATCGTCACCGCTGGCAAACCGGCGACGCGCCGTGTCGAGCGCATAGCGTACACCCACCAGAAGCTGGCTGATGCCGTCATGCAATTCGCGCGCCACGCGGCCGCGTTCCTCTTCCTGGGCGTCGAACACGCGCTGGGTCAGCGCCTTGAGCTTGGCGTCAGCCAGGCGGCGTTCGCGCACGGTGATCACCATGCCTGACAGGAATACGAGGAGCAGGGCGGCCACCGTGATGGCGAGAATGTAGAAAGAGGTGCGCTGCACCCGTGCCTCGACCTCGGCGCGGGCCATGGCGACGGTGTCGAGCACGTCGTCGATGAAGATCCCCGTGCCCACCACCCAGCGCCAGTCCTGAAGCCCGATCGTGTATGTCACCATGCGCGCGGTTTCCCGGCTGCTGGGTTTGGTCCAGTCAAAGCTGTGATACCCGCCGCCCGAGCGGGCGATCTTGATCAGCTCGTCCGTGATCGGCGTGCCGTGCAGATCGGTCATACCACGCCAGTTCTTGCCAATGAGGTAGGTCTGGCGCGGGCTGACCAGGTTGTTGCCTTCGTAGTCGAACACAAAGAAATACCCGTCCTGCCCGTAAAGCATCGAGGACAGGATCTGGGTCACGGCGAGCTTGGCCTTGTCATCATCGGGTGCGGCGCGGCCGTAGATGTTGACAAAGGCGGTCCGGGCAATCGACAGGTAGTTCTTGAGCTCGGCCTTCTTGGCTTCGATGAGCTGGTTTTCAAGCGCGCGAATCTCGCGCTCGGCCAGTTGGCGCGACTGCGACGCCACCAAGACGGAAATGGCCGCAACCGCCAGAATCAGCGGTACGGTGGCCAGCAGGAAGAGCTTTTGCCCATAAGAAAGGCGCATCTGCGAAAGAAGGCGGCGCATGATTGATTCGTTACGTTGCTTCGACTTCGAATCATAGGCTCGATTCGAAAAAAGTCGCTGTGCCAATGCCGCGCTACGCAGTTTTGGGGATCAAATTGGTGAAGTTTTTTGCCCAGTCGGCGGAATTCTACGCATTACTAGGTATTCCAAGTTTCAAGGCGCATCGCTAGGCTTGCCCTACTTCAACGATCCGTCCGGGGAGCGAAAGACTGCCCGGACTGAACCAATTCTGGGAGGAAGAACCTAATGGATCGTCGTTCTTTTCTGAAAACTTCTGCTCTTGGCGGCGCCGCAGCCGCAGCCAGCACCACTCTGGCAGCACCGGCGTATGCGCAGGGCAAGCGCACCCTGACCATGGTGACCTCGTGGGGCCGTGGCCTTGCGGGTGTGTTCGACGCGGCGCAGTACGCGGCTGACACCATCACCGCGATGTCGGACGGCGACCTGACCGTGGACATCAAGGCGGCTGGCGAACTCGTGGGCGCGTTCGAAGTGTTCGACGCCGTGACCGCAGGTCAGGCCGACATGTATCACGCTGCCGACTATTACTTTGTCAGCCAGCACCCCGGTTACGCCTATTTCACCGCCGTGCCGTTCGGCATGACCGCGCAGGAACTGGTGAACTGGTACTACCACGGCGAAGGCATGGGCCTGCATGACGAGCTGGGCGAGATCTTTGGCCTGAAATCCTTCCTGGCCGGGAACACCGGTGCCCAGGCGGGTGGCTGGTACTCCAAGGAAATCAACGGCCCCGAAGACTTCCAGGGCCTGAAGTTCCGTATGCCGGGTCTGGGTGGCCAGGCGCTGGGTAAAATGGGCGCTTCCGTGCAGAACCTTCCGGGTTCGGAAGTGTACCAGGCACTGGCCTCGGGTGCGATCGACGGCACCGAGTGGATTGGTCCGTGGGCCGACGAAAAAGCCGGTTTCCAGGAAATCACCAAGTTCTACTACACCGCGGGCTTCCACGAGCCGGGCGCCGGTCTGTCGCTTGCGACCAACCGCGAAGTCTATGACTCGCTGTCGCCGGCACATCAGAAGATCATCGAGATCGCAGCCGCAGCCGCGCACCAGTGGAACCTTGCGCAGTTCCTCAACAACAACGGTGCCGCGCTTCAGCGTCTGCAGGCTGGTGGCGTGAAGACCCTGGAATTCCCGGACAGCGTCTGGGATGCGATGGGTGCCGCCTCGAAAGAGACCATGGACAGCTACATGGATGACGAACTGTTCGCCAAGATCCGCAACTCGGTGGAAACCTCGATGCGCGCATCGTCGGGCTGGCTGGTCAAGTCCGAGGGCGTGTACCGCGCCCAGCGTGACCGTGTGATGGGCTAAGGCCTTGTATCGCTAAGCAAACTGGCCCCCCGGACCGAAACCCGGGGGGCCTTTTGCAAAAATCGGGACGGATTGGCGGTGTCGTCCCATGTTTTCGACAAAAAGGGGATGGGGGACAATGCTGGACGCTCTGGTCTGGTTCTTTTCCAATATCGGCCAAGCCTTCGTGAATACGGGGTATGCAATCACGCATCCCGGTCAGTGGCTGAGCTGGATTGGCGGTCTTGAAACCACGGAGGACAAGCAGGCGCTGATGCGCTTTGTCTATTATGGTGGCTCGACCGAGTTTTTCTTTGTGGTGTTCACCACTTTCTTGATCATCACGGCCATCGGGCTTTGGCGCAACAGCTTCATGTGGGGCTGTGTGCGGGTGCTGGAAGGGTTTGCCAACACGGTTGGACGGTTCTTTGCTTGGGCGGGCCTGCTGATGGTGATCCAGCAGATCGTGATCGTTTTCCTGCAGCGGATCTTTACCGTCGCCGAGATCAGCCTGATCTGGAACGTAGATTTCCTCACCGCTGACGTGAGCTGGTGGGCCGAAGAGCTCAAGCTTTACAACGCCATGATCGTGAGCCTGTGTGCCACCTACACGTTCGTGCAGGGCGGCCATGTGCGGGTGGACCTTGTCTATTCGACGATCAGCCACCGCGCCAAGCGCGTGATCGATATGTTCGGCTCGCTGATCTTCATGATGCCGGCGGCTGTGCTGACCTGGATGTATGGCTGGTTCTTCATGTGGCGCCACCTTGTGACGCCGAAAGTATCGGCCAGCGACAAGGTCGAACTGCTGATGAAAAAGGCCCGTATCCTGAAATGGAACGTGGAAACCATCGGCTTCTCACCCAACGGCTTCAACGCCTATTTCCTGTTCAAGGTGCTGCTTGTCGCCTTTGCGGGCATGGTGTTCCTGCAAGCCATTGCGTTCTTCTATCGCTCGTACCTTGAATTCAAGGAAGGCGAAGCCAGCGCAGGCAAGTACCTCGACCGCGATACGCTGGGCGAGGGCGAAGAAGCCTACGAAGGCACGCACTAATCTAAGGGGCAGAAACAATGCTATTTGGACTTGATGGGGTCGAGATCGGCCTGATTATCGTCTTTCTCTGCCTTTTCGGAGGCATCTTGTCGGGGTTCCCGGTGGCGTTCGCCATCGGTGGCGCCGGGGTCATCTCATTCGCGATCATCGCGGCACTGGACAGTGCCGGTATCCTGATCCACCAGGCGATTGATACAGGATCGGCCATGTATGCCGAGCTGATTTCGCAAGGGGTCAAGGCGGACACGATTTCCATATTCCGATACCCGGAATTGCCACGGATCGCCGAGCCGGTGTTCGTTGGTGGCTGGGAACAGGCCATGGACCGCAACCTGTCGTTCATCGTGAACCGTATGAACGAACGCGTATTGGCCGGTCAGTCGATCGAAACGCTGCTCGCGGTTGTGATGTTCGTCCTGATGGGGATCACGCTGGAACGCTCGAAGATCGCAAACGATCTTCTGACCACGATGGCGCGCGTCTTTGGCCCGCTGCCCGGTGGTCTGGCGGTGTCGGTTGTTGTCGTGGGGGCCTTCCTTGCAGCCTCGACCGGGATCGTTGGCGCGACGGTTGTGACCATGGGTCTTCTGTCGCTGCCCACCATGTTGCGCGCCGGCTATTCGCCGCAGCTGGCCACCGGCGTGATTGCCGCGTCGGGCACGCTGGGGCAGATCATTCCGCCGTCGATCGTGATCGTTCTTCTGGGTACGCTCGCTGGCGACCTCTACTCGGCGGCGCAGGAAACGCGTGCGCAGGTGGCAGGGTGTTCGGATGCGCTGACCTATCTCGGGGAACCGGCGGTTGTGTCGGTGGGCACGCTGTTCCAGGCGGCTCTGCTGCCGGGGATCATGCTGGCCATTCTCTACGGGCTCTATGCCTTTGGGTATGCGCTGTTCAACCCGTCCAAGGCACCCGCCGTGGAACTGGGCGCATCCAGCAACGAACCTGTCACCCGCGGCGAAGCCTTCACCTGGTTCCTTGGCGTTCCGGTGGCGCTGATCGCGGCTGTGATCCTGTTGGGTCAGGTCAACGTGATCGGCAACCAGAACATCGTCGTGGACAGCTTCTCGGATGCCGGACAGACCGCAAGCCTGCGCACCAATGTGAGCGAGGAATGCGCCGCGTCGATGATCGAGCTGCATGGTCAGAGTGCCTGGGATGAGGCCGTGGCCGAACAAAAGGCGATTGACGAGGCCGGTGGTGTCGAACAGGCGCATAAGCTGACCGACGAGGAACGGGCAGAGGTCTTTGCCGAGAAGGTTGCCGCCGCGGCGCCGATCGGGTCGGGCATTGCCATCGGCTTCCTGCTGCTGGGTCTGATCCTGACCACCGCACGGGGCGTGTCGCCGAGCGCGAACACCACGCCGCTGTTGATTGGTGGGGCAGGGATCGTGCTGGGTCTTTTGGTCGATATCCTGCTGATCACGCCGACTACGACGCCGGGCTGGACGCTTGTCTACCTTGCGATCCCGTTGGCGATGACACTCTATGCCTGTCGCTATGCGGCCGGGCTGCTGGGCAAGAACGAGCTTCTGCGCGTTGTCTTCCCGCCGCTCGTGCTCATCGTGGCGGTGCTGGGGTCGATCCTTGGTGGGATCACCAACCCGACGCCGGCAGCGGCGCTTGGGGCCGGTGGTGCAATCATGCTGGCGGCCTATCGCAAGCTCAGGGATCAGGAGAAATCCGGGGCGATCATCATCTGGGCGACCTTTGCGATCATCATCATGATTCTTGTCGGGGTGAACTTCGATCTGCGGATGAACCAGCAGGATGTTGCGGTTGAGAACATCATTGCCTTTGCCGTCGCCAAAGCCGCCTACCTGTTTGCCATCTTCGGCATTCTCTATGGCTGCTGGGTGCTGATGCGGGGCAAGGTGCTGACGCCGATCGTGCGGGAAACCGCCAAGGTGACGTCGATGGTGTTCACCATCCTGATCGGGTCGCAGCTCTTGAACCTCGTGGTGATCAGCTTTGGTGGCGAGCATTACATCCAGGGCTTCCTGAAGTCGTTCGACAACGAGTTCACGGTGTTCCTGATCGTGATGCTGGTGCTCTTTGTGCTGGGCTTCGTGCTCGACTTCCTCGAGATCATCTACATCGTGATCCCGATCGTCGGGCCGGTCATCTATGGTGGGACCTTCGATCCGAAATGGGTGACAATCATGATCGCGGTCAACTTGCAGACCTCGTTCCTGACACCGCCCTTTGGCTTCGCGCTGTTCTATCTGCGCGGCGTGGCACCCAAGGAGGTCACGACGGGCCATATCTACCAGGGGATCATTCCGTTCGTGTTGATCCAGGTTGTCGGGCTGGGGCTGCTCTGGGCCTTCCCGTCGGTGGTGACGATCCTGCCGGCCCTGATCGGGCACTGATCATGGATCGATGAAAAAGAAACGGGGGCCTCTGGGCCCCCGTTTGCATTTGCGCCCCGGCTGGTGCCTACATCCGGGCCTTGGCGACAAGGCAGATCATGTCCAGTAGAAGAGAGGCGCCTGCGAGCGCAGTGATCTCGGCATGGTCATAAGGGGGGGAGACCTCGACGAGATCGGCCCCCACGAGGTTCGTGCCCTGAAGCTTGCGGATCAGCGACTGCGCCTGATGAGTCGACAGGCCGCCGCAGACCGGCGTGCCCGTGCCCGGAGCAAAAGCAGGATCAAGCGCGTCGATGTCGAAGCTGAGATAGGTCGGGCGGTCGGCCACCACCTCCTTGATCCGGGCGACGGTGGCGTCGATGCCATTTTCGTGCACCCAGTTCGCATCGAGCACCGTGAAGCCATGCGTGTCGTCATTCATGGTGCGCATTCCGACCTGAACCGAGGCTTCGGGTGCGAGAATGCCCTCGGCGGCGGCGTGAAAGAACATGGTGCCGTGGTCGATCCGCTTGTTGGGTTCTTCCCACGTGTCGGAATGTGCGTCGATCTGGATCAGCGAGATCGGCCCGTGCCGTTCGGCCTGCGCCTTCAGGAGGGGATAGGTGACGGAATGATCGCCGCCCATAGTCAACAGGAACGCACCGGATGCCAAAATCGCGCGCGCCTGCTCAAAGATCTGCTCGGGGATCTGATGCGGATAGCCCGGATCGATGTCGCAATCGCCATAATCGACCATATTCAGGGTCTCGAACGGGTCGAACCCCCATGGCCATGGGCCGCCATCCCACGCGAGGTTTGACGACACCGCCCGGATGGCGCGCGGCCCAAACCGGCAGCCGGGGCGGTTCGTGACCGCCAGGTCGTAGGGAACGCCCCAAGTCACCATATCGACGCCTCGCAGGTCACGCGAATACTTGCGGCGAAACAGGCTCAAAGCGCCACTATAAGTGGCCTCGTTGCCCATGCCCCTCGCGTCGCGTGTCATGAAGGCGCGGTCGGTCGTGTTGTCCATGGTCTGGCTCCATATCTTGAATTGGGTGCCCCATGCCGTGCGGGCATGGGGGCTTGGTTGATCCGTGAGCGTGGCGTTGCCCGATCAGGTGCCTGATTTTACGCTGGTCCACAGGCGGTTGCGGTTGCGCAGGGTTCTTGCGTCAATGCTGCGGTCGGGAAACAGGCGGCCCAGCGTGTCCGCGTCGGGATAGATGCCGGGATCGGTCAGGATCGCTTCGTCGACAAAATTGTCCGCTGCCGCGTTGGCGTTGGCAAAATAGACGAAATTCGAGACCTGTGCGATGACCTCGGGGCGCAGCATGTAGTCGATGAAGCGATAGGCCGCGTCCACATTCTTGGCGTCGGTCGGGATCGACATCAGGTCGATCCACATCAGCGTGCCTTCGGTGGGGATCGCATAAAGGATGTCGTGCCCGGTATCGGCTTCCATGGCGCGCGCCTGTGCTATCCCGGCATCGCCCGAATACATCACCGCGAGGCAGACCTGACCGCCGGGCAGGTCGGTCGAGGGTTTCTGATTGTGGAAGTACTTGACCGCGGGCGCCATGGCGGTGAACAGATCGCGCACTTTTTCAAGATCGGCGGGATCTTCGGAATAGGGATCGGCGCCCATGTAATTCAGGCCGACCGATATCATCTCGACCGGGGAATCCAGCATGGGGATACCGCAATCCGCCAGCTTGGCGGCGATTGCCGGATCGAATACCACGTCCCACGAGGTGATCTGATCGGTGCCGAGCCGCTCCATGATCTTGGCCGGGTTATAGGCGATGCCGATCGTGCCCCAGGTATAGGGCACCCCCATGGCGCGACCGCCAGGCAGGGCGTCGAGTCTTGCCAGAATGTCGGGGTTCAGATTGCCGAAATTGCCCAACCGCGAAGGGTCGATCGGGTGCAACGCCCCGGCCCGGAATGCCCGCTGCGCGTTCGAAGCGGCGGGGAAAACAAGGTCATAGCCGGTCGCGCCGGTCAGAAGCTTGGTTTCCAGCACCTCGTTCGAGTCAAAATAGTCCAGGACAACCGAGGTGCCGGTTTCACGGGTGTAATCTTCGATCGTCGTCTCGCCGAAATAATCGGCCCAGTTATAGATCGAGAGCTCCTGAGCCAGGGCGGGCAAGGGGGCGTTGATCAGAGCCACGGCGGTGGCGACACGTCCAAGGTGCAGTTTCATGGTTCATCCTTTCGGTCGCGGGACATGCAAGAAGTGCGTTTGACCTTGGACCAAGTCGGATTTGCCTGTAAATTTAGGTAAAGATATATATCCAAAAGTATAGGCAAAGTTGCGATGTCTTTGGAAAACACCCCCCGAACGGACCCAAGCTGGTCGCCGCAGTGGGATGAGGCATTTGCGCGTTTGTTGGAGCGGTTGGGGACGGATATTTTCCCCTTGGCGCTTCGGAAGCTGATAGAACTGCATGTCGGGATCGAATCCATGGTGGTGACGCGCTATCAGAATCAGGCCCCTCCGGTGTCGCTCTATCACGACCTTGACGACGTGCAGGCGGCGATCTCGATCCAGTTCTATGCCACCGGACCTTATCTTCTTGATCCTTTCGCGCAGGCCTGTCTGTCAAATGCCGTGCAGGGCGCCTATCGGCTGAGCGATCTGGTCAACGAGTCGTTTTTTCGGTCGGAGTATTACCGAACCTTTTACCGCAAGGTCCGCATCAGCGACGAGTTGGGTATCCTGATCCGCAATGCACCCGGCGATTGGGTTGTCATTTCCCTGTCCCGGGGTGCCCGTCAGCCCCGGTTCGGCCCCGAGGATGTGGCACGCATCAATGCCATCCACAGGACTCTTTCCGCAGCGGTCATCCGGCATTGGAAACTGGGCGAAGCCGTCAGGTCTCAGGACGACGGCCGCGATGTCGAAGAACGGCTGGCGACTTTTGGCGCCGATCGGTTGAGCCCGCGCGAGGCCGAGGTCATTCGGCTTATTCTTCAGGGGCATACGGCGGGTTCGGCTTCGGCCTTTCTCGGGATCACCGAGGGGACGGTCAAGGTGCACAGGCACAATGCCTATGGCAAGCTTGGGGTCAGTTCGCAGGCTGAATTGTTTGCTGTTGCGACCCGATACCTGGCATCAAAGCAGTCCTGATGCTGCTGGATGCCAGCTGGCGTCTTTCGGCGGTGGGAACATTTCAGGGGCGCGGCGCGCGCATGTCCGGCAACGAGATGTTGGCCACCTGTTCGGCGATCGGATCGGTCGAAAGCGGGTGCAGCTCGGCGTCAAAGTCCTCGGGGGTGTGCATGCGCTGCCATTGGCCACCTGCGTAGACCTCAAGCCCGGAAAAACCGGCCTTGTAGCCCATCTTGGGACTGCCGGGCACCCAGTAGCCGAGATAGACATAAGGCAATCCCGCTTCGCGTGCGATCTCGATATGGTCGAGGATGAGGTAGGTGCCAAGGCTGTTGCGTGGCAGGCAGGGTTCGTAGAAGGAATAGACCATGCTCAACCCATCTTCGAGCATGTCGGTCAGGCTGACCCCGATCAGGTCCTGCGTGCGCGAATCGCTGTATTCCACCACCCGGCTGCGGATCGGGGTTTCCTCGATCATTGCGGCGAATTCGAACACATCCATATCGGCCATGCCGCCATCCGCGTGACGGCTGTCGAGATAGCGGCGGAACAGGTCGTACTGGTCTTCGGTGGCCCATGGCGAGGTGGCGCGCCGTTGCAGATGCGCATTACGACGCAGCGTGCGTTTCTGGCTCTTGGAGGGACGGAACCGGGCCACGTCGATGCGCGCGGACAGGCAGGCGCTGCAATCGGCGCAAGAAGGCCGGTAAAGCACGTTCTGCGAACGGCGGAACCCTTGGTGGGACAGGGCGTCGTTGAGCGCAGTGGCATTGTCTCCCTGCAGGGCGGTGAACAGTTTGCGCTCCATGCGCCCGTCAAGATAGGGGCAGGGCTGGGGAGCCGTCACATAAAACTGGGGCGCAAGGGGAAGGGTGTGGCGCATGTCGTTTCGTCAGTAATTCAAGCCCGACGATAGCAACACGAATTGGATAGGCCAAGCCCCCGGATTGGGTGTCCGGGGGCGGTCGGCGGATCAATACCGGGCGGCGCGGTTGATGGCGACACTGCCCATGACATGATCGGTCAGACCCTGCGCGCGGGCCGAGGTGAGCATCAGCACGATCGAAATGAGCTGAAGCGGTGCCATGGCGACCGAGACATAAAAACCGATCGTATGTAAAAGCGCACTGGCAAAGTCGAACTTGTCCCCGGTCTGGCGACGCATTTCGATCGACACGAGGCGCATCCCCCAGGTCGCCGACCCACTGGCCAGCGTGATCACCCGGTAGACAAATCCGACCACCGCCATCAGGGCGGGAAAGAAGAAGATGCCGGTAAAGGCGGTGAAGGGCAGGATGACCACACAGACCAGCGCGATCAGCACAACATCCACGACCCACGCAATCAGGCGCTTGGTCGGGACATCGGCATAGAACTCGGACTGGGTTTCAGGGTCGGGCAGGGCAAAGCTGCGAAAGGACATGGTCTCACTCTTTGACAAAAGGGAACCCGGAGCAACGGGAGGAGGGGCCGCTCCGGGAAAGGTCGCCTGGTTTAGGAAAGACTTGGGGTCAGGCGTCCGCGGTGGTTTCTTCGCCGGCCTTGCGGGCACGTTCGTCCATGAACTGGTCGAATTCCGACTTGTCCTTGGCGGCGCGCAGACGTTCGAGGAAATCCTCAAAGCTCTTCTGCTCTTCTTCCAGACGGCGCAGCGTGTCTTCGCGATAGGCGTCAAACGCCGTGTTGCCGGTCGGGGCCATCATGTGCATGCGGCGGGACTGGCGGCTGCAGGAGGATTTCTTGAACATGTCTTTGCTCCAGCGGTTGGTGTAGGTGATGTAGAAAACAAGCGCGAGTCCGACGGGCCAGAAGAAGACGAAGCTCAGGACCATCAGAGCGATCCAGGCGCCTTTACCCTTGCTGTCGAGCCAGGCCTCTGCGCGCGAAAACCATCCCATGGGGGTGGCAGTGGGGGTGGCGGCTACAGGTGTCATGTGGTGCTCCGTTGTTGGCGTTTACTGACAATGTAAAACTCGTTTACATTACCAAGATTGGCATTTGGGGGGCTTGGTGCAAGGGTCAATGTGAACGTTTTTTACATTTTTCGGATAAGAGGCTGAAATTGTGTGTTAAAATTCGCATTGATCGGTGGCAAAAACTCTCGATACTGAAAAAATATACAATTTCAGGAGGAAAATCATGGGGTATACGATTGATCGGACCGTTCCGGACGCGGATTTGGAGAGCGTGGATGCGCGCACGCGCGCGGCGCTGGGTCGGGCCGGATTTGGTGTGCTGACCGAGATTGATGTTCAGGCCACGATGCAGGCCAAGCTGGGCAAGGATATGCCCGGTTATCGCATTCTCGGGGCCTGCAATCCCGGCATGGCGTTTGAAGCCATTGGGCTTGAGCCCCGCGTGGGCGCCATGCTGCCCTGCAATGTCATCCTGCGCGAGGTGGACGGGGGAACCGAGGTCAGCGCGATTGATCCCGTGGCCTCGATGAGCGCCATCGAAAATCCCGATCTGCACGCCGTTGCTGGACAGGTGCGAGACATGCTGGCTGGCGTGGTGGCCGATATCTGATCAGGCGACAAAATCCGCCACCATGGCCCCGGTCAGATCGGGCAGAAGATGTGCGTCGATGGGAAAGACGTGATTGGGGGTGCCCGCTGCGGCCCAGATCCGATCGAACTCCAGCAGGCGCGCGTCGATGAAGGCACGAATCGGGGAGAGGTGGCCCACCGGGCTGACCCCGCCGATGGCAAATCCCGTCTGCGCCCGTACCAACGCGGCATCGGCCTTGCCCAGCGGCTCGCCTGCAACCGCGCTGGCTTTGGTCTCCTCGACCTGATTACCGCCCGCCGTCAGGAACAGTATCGCTGCGCCGCTGGTCTCTCCGCGAAAGATGATCGACTTGGCGATCTGATCCAACTGGCATCCCACCGCATCTGCCGCCATCTGTGCGGTGCGCGCGCCCCCGGTTTCACGGATGTCATCGGCCAGCCCGGCCCTCTCAAGCGCTGCGCGCACGCGTTTCAGGCTTTTGCTCATGTGTCCTCCCGGCATTGAAGAAGGGCAAGAAAGCCCCGCGCCAGACAGTTTGTAAACCTTCTGATCTTTCTTTTTCCGGAAATACCCCGGGGGTGCGGGGGCTGGCCCCCGCTTTGTCCTGTGTGCGGGGGCTGGCCCCCGCTTTGGGCGAGTGCGGGACTGGTACGCGACCGTCCCTGCGACCGGAACGAACATTGACCTTGTCCGCGCCCGGTCACAAAGTCGCGCCATGACATTTGAACAGCGTATCACCCGACTTCCCCGTGCCTTTGATCCCGAACGGGGCGCCGAAGCGCTGGCCGTTGTGCCGGGTCTCAGCGGCGACCTGGCCCGGCTTGTCGCGGGCACCGGTGGCTCCAGCCCTTACCTCAAGTCCCTGATCGAGAAAGAGCGCGACTGGCTCCCCGAGGCCCTGTCCGATCCCGAGACAGCACTCGCCGCGCTGTTTCAGGACTTGCGCGAAACCGCGCCGGATCGACTGCCCTCCGCGTTGCGCGGAGGCAAACGAAAAGTGGCGCTGATCACTGCACTGGCAGACCTGTCGGGCGCTTGGCAACTGGAAAAGGTGACCGGGACCCTGACGGATTTTGCCGATCTTGCCAGCCAGCTTGCACTTGAGGCCACGATCGGGGCAGAGATCCGCCGCAAAAAATTGCCCGGCGCCACCGAGGACGATATTCCGACCGCCGGCGGTATGGTCAGCCTTGCCATGGGCAAGATGGGGGCACACGAGTTGAACTATAGTTCGGATATCGACTTGATCTGCCTGTTTGACGAAACCCGCTTTGACCCGGACGATTACCACGACGCGCGGGCCAGCTTTATCAGGGCCACGCGCAAGATGGCGGCGATGCTGAACGACATCACCGGCGAGGGCTACGTGTTCCGCACCGATCTGCGTCTGCGTCCAGACCCGGCGGTGACGCCGGTCTGCCTCGCGATGGAGGCCGCGGAACGCTATTACGAGAGTGTCGGGCGCACATGGGAGCGTGCCGCCTATATCAAGGCGCGCCCTTCGGCAGGTGATTTGGAGGCCGGGGCGCGGTTCCTTGAAACTCTACGCCCCTTTGTGTGGCGCAAGCATCTGGATTTCGCGGCCATTCAGGACGCCCATGACATGCGCCTGCGCATTCGCGAGCATAAAGGGCTGGGGGGCGACATCACCCTACCGGGACACAACATGAAGCTCGGGCGGGGGGGCATTCGTGAGATCGAGTTCTTTACCCAGACCCGGCAGTTGATCGCCGGTGGGCGCGATCCCTATCTGCGCGACCGCCATACGGTACCCGCGCTGCGTAAACTGGCTGGCAAGGGCTGGGTGCCCGAGGACGTGGCCGACACGCTGGCCGATCACTACCGGTTCCACCGCGAGGTCGAGCATCGCATTCAGATGGTGAACGATGCCCAGACCCATCTTTTGCCCAAAAGCGAAGAGGGGCTCGAGCGGATCGCCTGCCTGATGGGGCGCGATCTGCCGGGACTGGAGGACGAGCTCCGCCAACGTCTGACCGAGGTGCATGAGCTGACCGAGGGGTTCTTTGCCCCCGAGGACCGCAAGCCGCTTCAGGATCACGCCTTTGACCCCGAGGTGCTGGAACGCTGGCAGACTTACCCGGCGCTGCGCTCGCAGCGCGCGGTCGAGATTTTCCACCGCCTGCGCCCGGAAATCCTGCGTCGCCTGTCCGAGACAGCGCGCCCGGATGAGGCTTTGCTGGCGCTGGACGGATTCCTCAAGGGGCTGCCCGCCGGGGTGCAGCTGTTTTCGCTGTTCGATGCCAACCCCCAGTTGATCGACCTGCTGGTCGATATCGTGGGAACGGCGCCCGAGCTGGCGCGCCACCTGTCACGCAACTCGGGTGTGTTCGACGCGGTGATCGGCGGCACGTTCTTTACTCCGTGGCCGGGCGAAGACGGGCTGCGCGAGGACCTCGCCACGGTGCTGGCGCGGGAAGGCGATGACTATGAGCGCAAGCTCGACAGCGCGCGCCGCTGGGCCAAGGAATGGCGGTTCCGGGTCGGGGTGCACCACTTGCGCGGCGTCATTTCGGCGGATGAGGCGGGGCGGCATTATGCCGATCTGGCCACAGCCTGCGTGTCCGGGCTCTGGCCGGTCGTGGTGGAGAAGTTCAGCGAAAAGCACGGCCCTCAGCCGGGACGCGGCGCAATGATGCTGGGCATGGGATCGCTTGGGGCGCAGCGGCTCAACGCGTCTTCGGACCTTGACCTGATCGTGATCTATGACGCCGCCGGTGTGGAGGCGTCGGAAGGACGGCGTCCGCTTGCGGCGCGGGCCTATTATGCGCGCCTTACGCAAGCCATGGTCACGGCGCTCAGCGCGCCGATGGCGCAGGGGCGGTTGTTCGAAGTGGACATGCGGTTGCGCCCCTCGGGGACGCAAGGCCCGGTGGCGACCTCGCTGGCGTCGTTCCGTAATTACCAGGAAAACGAAGCCTGGACCTGGGAGCACCTGGCCCTGACCCGGGCCCGCCCGGTGGCGGGTGAAGCATCGTTGATGGACGAGGTGGAGACCTTCCGGCAGGAGATCCTGGCGCGGCCCCGCGACGCGTCCAAGCTATGCGCTGACGTGGCCGAAATGCGCGCCCGCATCGCGGCGGCCAAGGCGCCGGACGGGCCTTGGGATGCCAAGATCGGTGCGGGACGGTTGCAGGATGTCGAGCTGCTGAGCCAGTCCGGGGCGCTTCTGGCGGGTGCCAAGGGGCGCAGCGTGGCCGAGGGGTTGGAGGCCGGTGTCGCAATCGGTTGGCTGGACGCCGCCGAGGCGACAGAACTGGCGGCCACTTATGGGCTTTTCTGGCAGGTGCAGCTGGCGTCCAAGCTGCTCTCGGGGGCGACGATCAAGCCCGAGGAGATCGGGGCAGGGGGGCGGGCCTTTCTGCTGCGCGAAACCGGAGATGAGAGCGTTGAGGTGCTGGAGGCGGACATGCAGGATCGCGCGGCGCGCGCCGGGGAGATTATCTCGGCGGCCTTGGCGCGGCCTGCCCATGCGGGAGATCAGGGTGGAAAAGGACAAACATGACCCCAAGGGGCTGATCCGGGAAAGTTATCGGATCGACGGCATCACCGAGGGTGAATGCCGCTCCATCTTCCTTGACTGGGCCCTGTCCTTGCCCGACGGGCAGGAGGTTCAGGAGGTTCTTTCGGCCCTTCTGGACCGCTACGCGGCGGGCAATGAAGATCATCCCATGACCGATGTGATGCGGCAGGGGCAGGTCAGAATGCAAGCCCCGCGCCGTCGCGGAGGCTGGCGCTCCCGGTCAAGAAACTAAGGGGTATCTACAGGTTTCGAGGGGGGGGCGATTGGCAGCAAACTCCCCGAAAAGGAACCGCTCATGTCGCAATCTCGCCTCATTTGGCCATCAAAACCTTCCTGAACGGAAGAGGTCAGAACGGCCCGAGGAGATGAACGTGAAACATGTTCGACTGATTGCAGCTTTGGCGCTTGGACTGGGTGTGGCAGCTTGTGGCACGGTGGATACCGCAACGCGGAACGCGCCTTATGAAACCACGCCGAGCCAGATTGCAGCTCCGGCCCCGTCTTTCCAATTGGCAGGCATGAATGTGAACGTGCCGACGACGCTGAAGGTTTCCGAAGCCAACATGTATTACCCCGGAGGTGACATTGTATGGCGCGGGGATGCCTATGGAAATCGCTACCAGCAGGTGCAGGCCATCTTTGAAGAAGCCATCCAGATTGGTGGGGGCCCTCTGCAAGGCGAAATGCCCGTGGTCGTCGAGATCGAAGTCAAGCGCTTCCATGCTCTGACCGAGAAGACCCGCTACAGCGTGGGTGGCATCCATTCGCTTGAGTTCGTGATGACGATCCGCGACCCGCAAACGGGCGCTGTTCTGCGTGGTCCCAAGTTCATCAAGGCCGACCTTGTTGGTTATGGTGGATCCAAGGCGCTTCAGGCTGAGGCCCGTGGCCTGACCCAGAAGTACCGGATTACCCAGCATCTGGCCCGCGTGGTGCGTGACGAGATGAGCCTTGCTGAAGGGTTCCTAGCGCCGCCCAAGGGTGTGACCGCGCGGATCACCCCGCTGACACCGGTGAAACCACTCTGATCTTTTCACCGCCCAAGGAAAGCTTTAGGAGGACGGCATGATGCCGTCCTCTTTGCCTGTTGTCCGCCTGAAACCCAAAGCCAATGCCCGCGCCATTCGGCACGGGTTCCCTTGGATCTATGATAATGAACTGGTCACGGACCGCCGCACCAAGGGATTGACCCCCGGAGCGTTGGCGGTGCTGGAAGACGGTGAAAGACGAATGATGGGGGTGGTGGCAACCAACCCGAATTCGCGGATCTTCTGCCGGATGCTGGACCGTGATCCCGAGGCGGTGATTGACCAGGGATGGTTCGAGACCAAGTTTGCGCGCGCGCTGGCGATGCGGGCACGTCTTTACGAGACGCCGTATTACCGCCTGATCCATGCCGAGGCGGACGGGTTGCCCGGTGTCGTGGTGGACCGGTTTGGCGAGGTGGCTGTGGTACAGCCCAACGCAGCGTGGGCCGAAACCCTTTTGGAACCCTTGGTGGCGGCGCTGGTCGCGGTGACGGGCGTGTCCTGCGTGATCAAGAACGGTTCGGGCCGGGCACGGGCGCTTGAGGGACTGGACGAGGACAGCGCCGTGTTGGTGGGCGAGGCCCCCGATGCGCCTGTCCCGGTGGTGATGAACGGGGCGACCTATATGGCGGACCTCACCGGGGGTCAGAAAACCGGGCTATTCTTCGATCAGCGCCCCAATCACGGATTTGCGGCACAGTTGTGCAACGGCGCGCGTGTCCTGGATGTGTTCAGCCATGTCGGCGGATTTTCTCTGGCCGCGCTGGCGGGTGGCGCCAAACAGGCGTTGGCGGTGGATGGATCGGCAGCGGCGCTGGAGCTGGCCGAGGCGGGGGCCGCCGCGGCAGGTGTGGCAGAGCGCTTTGCGACGCGGCGCGGGGATGCCTTTGACGTGCTGACGGCCCTGGGTGAGGAGGGCGCAGAATTCGATGTCGTGATCTGTGACCCGCCGGCCTTCGCGCCGTCGAAATCTGCCCTTGAAAAGGGGTTGCGCGCCTATGAACGCGTCGCGCGGCTTGCAGCGTCGCTCGTGGCCGGGGGCGGCTATCTTGGCCTGTGCTCCTGCTCACACGCGGCAGACCTTGCGCGGTTTCGCGGCGCCTCGGTACGCGGGATCGGGCGGGCTGGTCGACAGGCGCAGCTGATCCATACCGGCTTTGCGGGGCCGGATCACCCGCTAATGCCGCAACTGGCGGAAAGCGGGTATCTCAAATCCCTGTTCTTTCGCCTTTGAAACGGCTGCTTCTGGATACATGCGTGCTCTATCCGACGGTGATGCGTGAAGTGTTGCTTGGGGTGGCACGCACAGGTGCGTTCCGCCCCCTGTGGTCGGCGCGCATCCTTGAAGAATGGGCACGCGCGGCGCGCAAACTGGGCCCGACCGGAGAGGCACAGGCGCGGGGCGAGATTGCCCTGTTGCGTGCCGCCTGGCCGGGCGCCGAGGTGACGTGGAAACCGTCGCTGGAAGATCGTTTGTGGTTGCCGGATGCGGCGGATGCCCATGTTCTGGCCGCGGCGATTGCAGGGTCCGCGGATGCGATCGTGACCATGAATGCCAAGGATTTTCCCCGCAATGTCCTTGCCGAGGAAGGCGTGGAGCGGATCGACCCAGACACGTTGTTGCGCGCCTGTTGGGAAGAAGCACCCGGTGCGGTCGAGGCCGTGTGCGAAGCGGTGCGTCAGGAGGCCGAACGGCTCTCCGGAGAAGATTGGCCGATGCGCTCGCTTCTCAAGAAGGCCCGCCTGCCGCGACTGGCCAAGGCGGTCAGTCGCTGATCCGGCGGCGCGCTCGAATGCCAGGATACCGGGACAGCGTATTCGAGACCGTCGAAATGTCCATTCTCAATAACTTCTCGGGGGTTTCAAATGCCCTTGCCCCTGTCTGTCGTTTCAGGGCGTGCGCAGCGGGGCACGGCTTTTGCTGTTTCCCGCATCCGTGGTCTTGCGCAGAAGGGCAAGCAATTGCGCGCGTTCTTCGGCGTCGAGGCCGCCGAGGATGTCGTCCTGCAACGCGCGCACCACGGGGCGGGCGCGGGCGAGCAGATGGTCTCCGTCGGGCGTGATAAAAAGCACCCGCGCGCGGCGGTCCCGGGGGCTGATATCACGCCGGATGTTTCCCTTGGAGGCAAGGCGGTCCACGACGCCGCCCAGTGTCGTGACATCATAGGCGATGGCGCCGGCCAGTTCTGCCTGGGTCATTCCGGGGCGGCTGGCTATTGCGGATAGGGCCGCGAACTGCACCTGAGTCAGGTCGATCCCGGCGGCTGCCATATGATCGGTGAAGACGGCCACGGATATCTGGTTGAGGCGCCGGATCAGATGACCGGCCATATTGTAGAGTTCCGCCATCGAGTTGGTTCCTTCTTTCCGAAAGGAGACACCAAAACCACGCGATTGACAAGCATGCCAATAATCAGCATGCATATTAAAGAGCCGGGGAGGAAGACATGCCGCAGTCGCTTGGAACGCTCGAAGATCTGCCGGAGGATTATCGCGCCGACTTGGCGGATGCCGGGGTTGCGCCGCTTTGGCCGATGATGCGCAATGTGCTTCCACATGGGCGTCCCAACGCCGTGACGCAACCGGGGTTTTGGGATTACTCCGTGATCCGCCCCTTGCTGTTGAAGGCCGGGGAACTGACCCCCGTTGAAAAAGCCGAACGCCGGGTTCTGGTTCTGTCCGATCCGGGGCGCGGGGTGGGGGCGATGCAGGCGACGGCTTCGATCTATCTTGGCCTGCAACTGCTTTTGCCGGGCGAAACGGCGCCTGCACATGTGCACACGCCTTCGGCGGTGCGGATCGTGATCGAGGGCACGGGCGGCTATACGGTGGTTGACGGAGAAAAACTGCCGATGGAGGAGGGCGATCTCGTGCTGACGCCGGGGGGCGAATGGCATGATCACGGGCATGAAGGCAGCGGACCCGTGGTCTGGCTTGATGCGCTGGACCTGCCGCTGTTTCACTATCTGGAAGGCTCGTATGCGACCGAGGGGGCCTTGCAGGCGCAGCGGAATCGCCCGGACGCCAGCCAGGTGGAATACCTTGCGTCGGGGCTGGCACCGACCCGCAGGGCGGATGGCGCAGTGCGGCGTTATCCGATGATGCGCTACCCGTGGGCGCGCGCCAGGGCGGCGCTGGACGCGATGGCGGCACATGGCGACGGAGACATCGCTGAACTGGACTATGTAAACCCCGAAACCGGTGCGGACGTCTTGCCGACGATGGGGTTTACGGCCATGCGGATCGAGGCCGGGCAGGTTTGCACCCCGCCCCTGCGGTCGTCTTCCGGGGCATATCATGTGATCGCGGGGCAGGGCGTGGTCGAGATCAACGGGACACGTTTTGAATTTGGGCCGAAGGCGACGGTCACGGCACCGGTGTTTGCCGATATTCGTATCGCGGCGAGCGAGACGTGTTACATGGTGCGGGTGCATGATCGTCCGCTTCAGGAAAAGCTTGGATATTACGAGGAGCGCGCGAAATGAGTGACTATCTGTTCGACACGGCAAAGGTTTTCTCGATTCCGGTCCGGGGGGAAACGGCCTCCTATCCGGTTGGGCGCATCTTTTGCGTGGGGCGCAACTATGCCGCCCATGCTGCCGAGATGGGCGGTGAAGTGGATCGCGAGGCGCCGTGGTATTTCACAAAGGCGGCGCAACATGGGGTGTTGAGCGGGGCCAGCGTGCCTTATCCGCCGGGAACGTCCAATTTCCATTATGAGATGGAGCTGGCCTTTGCCATTGGCGCGCCGGTGTTCCGGGCCAATGCGGAGGAAGCTGAAAGGGCGATCTATGCTTATGGGTGTGCGCTTGACATGACGCGGCGTGATCGCCAGCAGGATGGCAAGGACAACCGCCGCCCCTGGGATCTTGGCAAGGATGTCGAGGGGTCTGCCGTGTTCGCCCCCATGACCCGCGCAGCCGACTTCGGCACCGTGGCGGATCAGCGGATACACCTCGAAGTGGATGGCGAGCCCCGGCAGGATGCGCGTCTGAGCGAGATGGTCTGGTCCTGTGTCGAGGTGGTCAAGCACCTGTCGCACTATTACCATCTGCGTCCCGGTGACGTGATCCTGACCGGTACACCGGCCGGGGTCGGCCCGGTTGAGGCCGGGCAGACCATTACGGGCGGGATCGACGGGTTGGACCCGATCAAGCTTGAGATCAGCTCACCTGAATAAAACGTGGCAATTGGGGCGTGCGTGGCGGGTAATGCCGTGGCTGCCCGCGCCTTGGTTTAAGCGCGGGCCGCAACGGCAGGCGCCGATCTAAAAAAGCGTGCAAACGCGCTTGATAGTTACAAAATCAACTAATAATTCGGGCGCAGTGCAATTGATTGCATTGTTAAGTGTCGGTTCATTTCCTATCGGAAAGGGACATGGCGCTGAGCGAATGAAACCGGGCGCCATTGCAGCGTGGTTTGGGAGCGGCGTTTGAACGCAGGGATGCTTCCGGCACAAAAAGGTCATTGACCGACTGGTCGGTCATAAATAGGAATTGTGCGGACGCCCCGACCCCAAAAGGGTGGGTGACCTGGGAATCAGGAGTGGCGCCGGGACAGAGACCCGGTTGTGGAGGAGACGATATGTTGAAACTCATGGAGCGGCTGGCCCGGCTCATGGCGATATTCGGGGGGATCGTGCTGACGGCACTGGTGATCCTGACATGCCTGAGCATTCTGGGGCGCAGCCTGAACACGATTGGTCATTCCGACTGGTTGACCGGCCTGTCACAAGGGGTTGCCGATGCGTTGTTGGCAACCGGCGTGGGCCCGATCAATGGCGATTTCGAGCTGGTCGAAGCGGGCGTCGCATTTGCGATCTTTGCCTTCCTGCCGGTCTGCCAGCTTTATTGCGGGCACGCCACGGTGGACGTGTTCACATCTATGATGTCGCGCAGGGTCAACAAGATTCTGATCACCTTCTGGGACGTGATCCTGAGTGCGGTGATCATTCTGATCACGGCACGCCTTTATGAAGGCATGATGAACAAGATGAGCTATGGCGAGACCTCGTTCCTGCTGCAGTTTCCGGTCTGGTGGGCCTATGCGCTGAGCTTTTCGGCGGCTGTCGTGGCCTCGATCACAGCTATCTATTGCGCGGTTGCGCGGGTTCTCGAACTCGTCACCGGACGCAAATTCCTGCCCATGTCTGAAGGAGCGGTCCATTGAGCATGCTTGAACTGGGCTACATGTCCTTCCCCGTACTGCTGGTCATGATCTTTCTGCGCGCGCCCATCGGGCTTGCGATGATGCTGTGTGGCCTTGGCGGGCTTTACTTTGCCATGGGCGGGCCGAACATGTTCATGGCCAAGCTGAAAAGCGAAACCTATTCGACCTTTTCGAGCTATTCGCTGACCATCATTCCGATGTTCCTTCTGATGGGGCAGTTCGCGACCCTGTCGGGCATGTCGTCGTCGCTGTTCAAGGCCGCTGAAAGCTGGCTTGGGCACAAGAAGGGCGGCGTGGCGATGGCGTCGGTCGGGGCCTGCGCCGGCTTCGGCGCGATCTGTGGCTCGTCGCTGGCAACAGCGGCCACGATGAGCCGCGTGGCGCTGCCTGAACTGCGCCAGTACGGCTATGCCGGGGGCTTTTCCACCGCGACGCTGGCCGCCGGGGGGACGCTGGGCATCCTGATCCCGCCGTCGGTGATCCTTGTGATCTATGCGATCCTGACCGAACAGAACATCGCCAAGCTGTTCCTTGCGGCCTTTGTGCCGGGTATCCTGGCGGCGATTGGCTATATCCTCACCATCTCGATCTATGTGCGCGTCAATCCCAAGGCGGCTGGCACCCGCGCACCGATCCCTTATGCCGAGCGGATCAAGGCGCTGATTGATGTGTGGCCGGTTCTGCTCGTTTTCGGGCTTGTTGTGGGCGGTATCTACCTTGGCTGGTTCACCCCGACCGAAGGCGCGGCTGTTGGCGCGGCGGGCACCGGTGTGATCGCGCTGATCTCAGGCAACCTGAGCTGGAAGGTCTTTGTCGACAGCATCATCGCCACGGCGATGAGCACGGCGATGATCTTTTTCATCGTGCTGGGGGCAGGGTTCTACAATTCGTTCCTCGCGCTTTCGCAGGTGCCACAGGAGTTGGCGGGCTGGATCGTTGGTCTGGGGCTTTCCCCCTGGACGGTGCTGGTCATTATCCTGGCTTTCTACCTTGTCTTTGGCTGCCTGATGGACAGCCTGTCGATGATCCTGCTGACGATCCCGATCTTCTTCCCGATCATCAGCGCGCTGGACTTTGGCATGACGCCGGAACACGTCGCGATCTGGTTCGGTATCCTTGTACTCATCGTGGTCGAGGTGGGGCTGATCACGCCACCGGTGGGGATGAACCTGTTCATCATCAACGCCATGGATCGCACGACCCCCATGTCCGAGACCTACAAGGCGGTGATGTGGTTCGTGACAAGCGACCTGCTGCGGGTGGTGATTCTGGTGCTGTTCCCGGCAATCACGTTGTTCCTGATCCCGTAACAGGCTGAAAACATGGAAAGAGAGGCGCTGCCTCTCTTTCTTTTTGACATATTAGTTATGAAGTATAATCATTATAGTGAACCACGAGTGGGGAGCCGCATATGACCGGGAACATGCTGAAGGTCGAGATCAGTGACGATGGCATCGCCACGCTGACTATGAACCGGCCCGAGAAACGCAACGCCATGTGTGACGCGCTGTTTGGCGAGATCGACGCGTTCTTTTCCAATGTGCCCGAGGGCGTGAAGGCGGTGGTGTTGACCGGGAGCGGGGGGCATTATTGTTCCGGGCTGGATCTGAGCGAACACGTGTCGCGGGACGCCGAAGGGACCATGCGCCACTCCCGCAACTGGCACGAGGTGCTGGACAAGGTGCAATATGGCGGGCTGCCGGTTGTGTCGGCCATGATGGGCGCGGTGATCGGCGGCGGGCTTGAGATTGCCACGGCGACTCATGTGCGCTTTGCCGAGCCTTCGACGATCTTTCAACTGCCCGAGGGGCGGCGCGGGATTTATGTTGGCGGTGGCGCGTCGGTGCGGGTGGGGCGTATTCTTGGCGCCGACCGGATGATCGAGATGATGTTGACCGGGCGCAAATATGGCGCTGAGGACGGGCAGGCGCTTGGGCTGACCCATTATGTTGTGGGCGAAGGCGAAGCGCTGGCGCGTGCGCAGGAGATGGCGCGCCAGATTGCCGGGAATGCGCCGCTGTCGAATTATATCATGATCCAGGCGCTGAGCCGCATCGAGGACATGGACAAGGCGGGCGGGCTGTTCACCGAAAGCCTGTGTGCGGCGCTGACCCATACGAGCCCCGATGCGGTAGAGGGCCTGCAGGCCTTCCTGCAAAAACGCGCGCCGAAATTTGGGTAAACCCATGGCAAAGCGACAGGTCAGGGAAGAGGCGGAACCGGTTGCAGTGTCAGATGCGGCGCTGACACGGTTTCTTGGATATCATCTCAAACGGGCGCAGACCGTTCTGATGGGGGACATGAACGCCGCGATTGCGCCTTTGGGCCTGCGCATGATCACCTATTCGGCACTGGCCATGGTGGCGGAAAATCCCGGTCTGCGCCAATCGCATCTGGCGGACGCGCTGTCCATCGAGCGGCCCAATCTGGTGGTGATCCTGGACGATCTGGAGGAGCGCGGGTTGATCTCGCGGGATCGGGTGCCCACCGACCGGCGGGCCTATGCGCTGATGCCGACATTGGCGGGGCGCAAACTCTATGAGGAGGCCACGGCGGCCGTTGCGGCGCATGAAGCGCGGATGCTGGCCGGGGTGAGTGCAGAGGATCGCGCGGCCGTGCTGCGCGTGCTTGGTGCGATCCGGCATGGCAAGGGAGGAGAGGAACATGGCTGAGCTGTCGAAATACCAGCCCCACAGGGTCACGCTGGAGACCCGGGACGACGGGACGATGCTCTACCGGTCGGGATATGACATGGGGGACAGCGTGCGCCGGACGGGAGACTGGCTGCATCTCTGGGCGAAGGAAGCGCCCGAGCGTGTCTTTCTTGCCGAACGCAGCGGCGCAGGCTGGCGCGAGGAGCGCTATGGCGCCGTGCTCGACAAGGTGCGCGCGATTGCCGAGGCGCTGTTGGCGCGGGGGTTGAATGCCGAGACACCGATCCTGATCCTGTCGGGCAACGGTGTGGATCACGGGTTGCTGTCGCTGGCTGGGCAGTATGCAGGCATTCCGACGGTACCCGTGGCCGAACAATACTCGCTGATCCACGGCGCGCATGGCCGGTTGCGTCATGCGATTGAGCTGATCCGCCCGAAGATGGCCTATATAGTCGATGCGGACCAATATGGCGAGGCGCTGGCGCTGGACGCGTTCGAGGGGATCGACATCGTTGCCAGCCGCACCCATGGACGGCCCGGTGTCACGGCTTTTGATGACTTGCTGCGGGGGGATCGCGGCGTTGATGTGGACGGGGCGTTTGACGCGCTGAGGCCCGAGAGCGTGGTCAAGATCCTGATGACCAGCGGGTCAACCTCGGCCCCCAAGGGGGTGATGACCACACATGGCATGATGTGCGCCAATCAGGCGATGATCGCCGATGCGCTGCCCTTTCTCAAGGCGCGCCCGCCGGTGATCGTGGACTGGCTGCCGTGGAACCATGTCTTTGGCGGATCGCATAATTTCAACATGATGCTGGCCAATGGTGGCGCGCTTTATATCGACGAAGGCAAGCCAGTGAAGGGCTTGTTTGAGCGCACGGTCGAGAACCTGCGCCTGAAAACCGGAACGCTGAGTTTCAACGTGCCGGTTGGGTTCGGCCTCTTGCTTAAGGCGCTGGAGGGCGACGCGGGGCTGCGCCAGCGCTATTTCGAAGACCTCGACATGATCTTTTATGCCGGCGCGTCGCTGCCGCAGGATATCTGGGACGGGTTGCAAGCCATGGCGCGTGAGGTGCGGGGGGATGTGCCGTTGATGACCTCGTCCTGGGGTCTGACCGAGACCGCCCCGGCGACCATGATCCAGCATGAGCCGACCGAACGATCGGGCGTTGTGGGTGTGCCGATGACGGGGGTCACGCTCAAACTGGTACCGGATGACGAGATGCGCTGTGAAGTGCGGGTTAGGGGGCCAAACGTGATGCCCGGTTACTTTCGCAACATTGAGAAGACGCAGGAAGCCTTTGATGAAGAGGGGTTTTTCCTGACCGGAGACGCGATGCGCTTTGTCGATCGGAACGATCCTGCGCGGGGGATGCGGTTTGACGGACGTATTTCGGAAGACTTCAAACTGTCGACCGGCACATGGGTGCGCGCCGCACAATTGCGGCTGGACATGCTGACCTGCCTTGCGCCGTTGGCGGCCGAACTGGTGATCACGGGGGCGGATCGTGACGAGATCGGCGTGATGGTTTTCCCCAATTTGGCCGAGCTGGAAGCCGAAGGCTTTGACATGGCCGAGGCGGATGGTGCGCTGTCCGATGCTTTGCTGCTGGGTGAAATCCGGCGGCGTCTGGCGGCGCGGGACCGCGAAGTGTCGGGCAGTTCGAGCCGTGTCGCCCGTGCAATCGTGTTGGCCGAACCGGCCTCGATGGCCGAGAGCGAAATGACTGCCAAGGGCAATCTGAATTACCGCCGCATTCTAGAGCGTCGCAAGGCGCTCTTGGACCGGCTTTACGCCGCCGAGGACGCGGCCGTTGTGCGCATTTGAGGCGAGGCTGCCTGTCTGATCGGACGGGTGCCTACGCAAGTGACAAGGAAAGAAAACATGGTCGACATCACCAAGGTCCGCGCGATCGACATTCACACCCATGCAGAAGAGCCCTGTGGCTGTCATCCTGACGACGGCTATGACGATCTGCAGTCCACCATGGCGTCCTATTTCGGGGCCCCCTGGAAACATCCGCCCACGGTGCCGGAAACCGCCCAGCATTACCGCGAACAGAACATCGCTGCCGTGATCTTTCCCGTCGATGCCGAGCGCGAGACCGGCTATCGCCGCTATGCCAATGAAGAGGTGGCGGAACTGGCCGCGGAAAATGACGACGTGCTGATCCCCTTTGCGTCGATCGACCCTTGGAAAGGCAAAATGGGTGTGCGCGAGGCGCGGCGGCTGATGCGGGAATTCGGCATCAAGGGGTTCAAGTTCCATCCCACGATGCAGGGGTTTTATCCCAACGATCGCATGGCTTATGCGCTTTACGAAGCCATTCAGGACGAGGGCGGCATTGCCCTGTTCCATACCGGGCAAACGGGTGTCGGTTCGGGCATGCCCGGGGGCAACGGGATGCGGCTCAAATACTCGAACCCGATGTACATGGATGACGTGGCCGTGGATTTCCCGGACCTCAAGATCATTCTCGCCCATCCCAGCTTTCCCTGGCAGGAAGAGGCGTTGGCCGTGGCCCAGCACAAGCCCAATGTCTATATCGATCTCTCAGGCTGGTCGCCCAAGTATTTCCCTGAGATTCTTGTACGTTACTGCAACTCGATCCTGCGCAAGAAGGTGCTTTTTGGCTCGGACTGGCCGATGATCACGCCGGAACGCTGGCTGAGTGATTTCGAAAAGATCAACATCAAGGACGAGATCCGCCCCGACATCATCAAGGGCAACGCGGCCCGGCTTCTGGGGTTCTAGGCGGCTCTTGTGCTTAACCTGTTAAGGCTGCATCATGGCGGCAAAACGGGGAGGGGCACATGGGGTTAAGGTTTTTCTCGGACAAGGCGCGGCCCGTGCATATGGGGCCGTATCCGCTTGAACGCTTGGCGCGGGGGGCATTGCCAGACCTCGCGGCGTCCCCTTTTGATGCGCCGTTGAGCTTTCATCGTCCCGAACATCCCGAAAGCATCGTCAACGCCATGGGCGAGTTTCAGGCGATGATGGATGCCATCCGGGACGGGCTGGTTAATCCGGTTAAATCCGGCGTGCCGTCCGATCCTGTGGAACGCGCCAACCATCTGAAAGCATTTGGCTATTTTAACGACACGTCGATGGTGGGTGTTGGGCCCGTGCCGCCTGTCGCGCTGTTGGAAACGCCCCGCCGCAACCCAGATATTGATCGGTTGGCCGACGCGCTCAAGACGCGCCAGACCAAGACGCTGGCCAGCGGAATCGACGTAATCATGGCCGATCTGAAGGACAGTATGGAGGCACCGCCTTCGGGCATCGAGGGGCAGAACAACAGCATCGTGTTCCTCGTCGAACATTGGCGCGACCCCGAGCGTGGAGAGCCGGGCAGCGACTGGATTCTGGATGCACAGGATCATCGGGCCTGTTTGCGGGCCACGGAAACGGCCGTGGTGATCGCCAATTATATCAGGCTCTTAGGGTTCAATGCTAAGGCGCATACCGCCACGTCGAGCGATGTGGATCTGGGGCGGCTTGGCGTAGCAGCAGGATTGCTCAGCGTCGAAGGCGACGCGCTGGTGGCGCCCTGGCTGGGGCGGCGGTACGGGCTGGCTGTGGTGACGACGGACATGGCACTGGCGCATGATGCGCCTCTGAAGCCAATGGCAGAGCAACCGTGGTTTCGCACGCAAGGGCCGGCGTGGTGGCTCGGCAAGGGCTTTGCCAAATCGGCGTTGAACCATGACCCGTTCCGCAATCGCGACTATGCCATGGGCGCGCATCCCTTTGAGCGGCTGAAGCGGGTGGAGGACCCGACCACCTATATTGACGAGGCGCGTGTGGCGCGGGTGCCGAAGCGGGCGGATATGTTCGCCCGAGCGCAGTTTGGCGACATGGGCAAGACCCTTCAGGACAATGCCAAAGGCGGGTATTACGCCCGCAAGGCAGCGCCGAGTTTCGCCCAGAGGCGGGCGCTTGGGGCCTTTGTCCTGTTGCAGGACGGTGAGAGCGCCAACGTCAAAAAACCAACGGATTCAGTGCGTAACGCGGCGAACCTCAAAGCGGCGACCTATTTTCTGGGAGTGGATGCCGTCGGGCTCAGCCGGTGCCCGGATTGGGCTTGGTACAGCCATGACGCCACTGGCGAAGAGATCACGCCGCCCCATGACCAGGCGATCAGCATGATCGTGGACCAGGGCTATGAGACCATGGAAGGCGCCAGCGGGGATGACTGGATCTCCGTGGCGCAGTCGATGCGGGCCTATCTGCGGTTTTCGCTGCTTGGGGGGGTGATCGCGCAGCAGATCCGCAACCTTGGCTACAAGGCCAAGGCGCATACCGTCATGGACGGGGAGGTGTTGCAGCCGCCCTTGTTGCTTTTGAGTGGATTGGGCGAGGTGAGCCGGATTGGTGAAGTAATCCTGAACCCCTATCTGGGGCCACGACTGAAATCTGGGGTTGTGACCACGGATATGCCGATGGACCATGACCAACCCATTGATTTCGGGCTGCAAAACTTCTGTGAGAACTGCAACAAATGCGCGCGGGAATGTCCGAGCGGGGCGATCACTGCCGGGCCGAAGCTGATGTTCAACGGCTATGAAATCTGGAAATCCGACAGCCAGAAATGCGCCACCTATCGGATCACGACCCAAGGCGGGGCGATGTGTGGGCGGTGTATGAAAACCTGTCCGTGGAACCTAGAGGGGCTGTTTGCCGAGGCGCCGTTCCGCTGGGCGGCCTCGCATATGCCGTCATTGGCGCGCCCCTTGGCCAAGCTGGATGACATGGTGGGCAATGGCGGGCTCAACCAGGTCAAGAAATGGTGGTGGGACCTCGAACTGGGGGCGGACGGGGGGTATCACCCGACCGAGCATGAGGTGAACCGTCGTGGGTTGCAGACCGATCTGGACTTGAAATACGAGGATCAGACGCTGGCCGCTTACCCGGCGCCGATCGCGCCGCATCCGTGGCCATACCCGTTCCCGATGGATCGCGAGGCCGGGATTCAAGCTTATGAATCAATGGTTTCCGCCGAAGAATACAAACGCCGGATTGCCGCTGGCGACATGACTGTTGTGCATCGTTATGCAGTGGCCGGAGATGCGCCGGTGGTGCGGGTGACGCTTTCCAAGGTCGAGAAGATGACCGCGGATGTGACCAAGTACGAGTTTTCTTCGCTGGACGGGACGCCGCTGCCGGAATGGACGGCGGGGGCGCATCTGGACGTGCTGGTGGCGCCGGAATTCCTGCGTCAGTACTCGATGTCGGGCGATCCCAAGGACCGCAGCACATACCAGATCGGGGTGCTGCGCGAGGACGAGGGGCGCGGCGGGTCGCTGTTGATGCACCGGATTTTCAACGAAGGTCGTAAAGTTTTCGTAAGCAAACCGATCAACCATTTCGAGCTGGAGGAAAGTGCGACAAAGACCTTTCTGATGGGGGGTGGGATCGGGATCACGCCGATGATCGCCTTTGCTCATCGACTGCATGATCTGGGCAAGGATTTCGAGTTACACTATTCGGCCAGCCGGGAAGATGGCGCCGGATATCTAAATGATCTCAAAGAGATGTCGTGGAAAGATAAAGTGTATCTGCACTTCTCCGACAAAGGCACGCGCGCCGATCTTGATCAGGTTCTGAGCGGGTACAGGGCGGGATGGCATGTCTATACCTGTGGCCCGGACCGTTTCATGGACGGTGTGATGGCGGCAGCCGAGCGGCAGGGCTTTCCCGAAGAGGCGCGGCATCTGGAGTATTTCAGCGTCCCGGAACAGCCCGACTATGAGAATCATGATTTCAAGATTCGGCTGAAGGATGGTCGGGAACTTGTTGTTCCTGAAGATAAAATTGCAACGGATATCTTGGCGGAGAACGGCATCCACGTGGATGTGAAATGCGCGGACGGGATTTGTGGTGTCTGCAAGTGCGGGCTGGTGTCAGGCGAGGTTGAGCACCGCGATTTCGTGTTGTCAAAGAAACAGCGGGAAAGCGCGATTATCCTTTGCCAGAGCCGTGCAGCGGAACCGGGCGGGGTGATCGAAATCGACCTTTGAACACGAAAATACCGACGTCGGTAAGACGTCGGTATTCTATCGGTATCGTGTCGGTGTCGGCTTTCCGGTCAGTGCGACAAGAACACCGGCACCTTGGATTGTGCCATTACGTCTGTGGTCACACCACCAATCAGGTTGTGCTGGAAACGCGAATGTTCAAATGCGCCCATGACGATCAACTGGGCGCCGACCTCTTCTGTGGTTTCCAGAACCGTCTGCGCAATCGAGCGATGACGGGGGCGGCGGACGAGTTCGGCGTCGATGCCGTGGCGCTTGAGGTTGCGCAGCAGGATGTCGGTGCCCGGCACCTCTTCCTTGCCCACCTCAAGGACGCTGACGCGGGCCTTGTCTTCGAGCACGTCCATCGCATCACCAAGGGCGCGTGCAGCGCAGCGTTTGCCGTCCCAGGCGATCAGCGCGTGATCGGAGAGTTTCTTGGCCTCGAATGCGTCCGGCACGGCGAGAACCGGGCGCCCCGAATAAAGCGTAAGCGAATCCGGGTCCGCAGCGAGGTGCTCTTCGCCGGTTTCGGGGGCGATGGCCGTCACGATCAGGTCGAAATGGCGGGCAAAGGCCGAGAGCGACTGTCCGTCGGCGGCTTCCAGGCCGATGAAATCAACCCGCGCCTCAAGCCCGGCCAGGGCTGCCTTTGTGGTGAAGACTTCGTTGATTTCGGCCATGCGGTCGGCATCGGCCTTGGCGAACATCTCCATGACGTCCGGCGGAACCTGGCCGGCAAAGCGGCGCTGAATGGCGGGAGTGCCGTGGCGCACGACACCCGTCAAAAATCCGTCGTGATACTTGGTGACGTTGATGGCGTATTTGAGTGCGGCGCTGCGCGTGGACTCGCCGCCATAGGCGACCAATATGTTCTTGATGCTCATCAGTTTTCCCCGAATGCGTAGGTGTTCGGGAAAGGGAAGCACCTGAAAATGTAACTTGCAAGTAAGGACTTGCCGTCGGGGCACCTAATTGCGGAGCAGTTTTCGGGTTTCAACGGCGATGATACCCTCTTCGTCGGTCGGGATCACATGCGCGGCAAGGCGGCTGTCGGGGGTGGTGATCCGGGACGCATTTGCGGCGTTGGCGCCTGCGTCCATCGTGGCACCAAGCCAAGCGCAGCCCTCAAGGATACGGGCCCGGATCTGGGCGCTGTTTTCACCGATGCCGCCGGTAAAGACGAGCGCGTCCAGCCCGCCTAGCGTGGCGGCAAGGGCGCCGATCTTCTTGCAGGCCTGGTAGACAAAAAGGTCGATCGCCTCGCTGGCGGCGGGGGCGTCGGAGGCGAGAAGGTCGCGCATGTCCGAGCTGATCCCCGAGACACCCATGAGGCCCGAGTCCGAGCCCAGCATGTCTTCGACCTCGGCAACGGTCATGCCGCGGTCGCGCAGCATGTGAAAGATCACGCCGGGATCAAGCTCGCCACAGCGCCGCCCCATCACCAGCCCATCCAGCGCGGTGAAACCCATGGTGGTGGCAGCGCTCTGGCGGTTTTCCATGGCGCACATCGAGGCGCCATTGCCCAGATGCGCCACGATCACCTTGCCATCGGGCTTGTCCAGAACGTCGGGCAGGCGGGTCGAGATATAGTGATAACTGAGCCCGTGAAAGCCATAGCGCAAAACGCCATCGTCGCTGAATTGCCGTGGAATCGCAAAGAGTTGGGCAATCCGCGACTGGGTGCGGTGAAAGGCGGTGTCAAAACAGGCAACCTGTGGAACCTGTGGCCAGCGGCGGGCCACGGCGGCGATGCCGGCAAGGTTGTGCGGTTGATGGGCGGGGGCAAGGGGCGCCAAGCGTTCCATCCGGGCGATCGCGTCTTCGGTGATCTGGGCCGGTTCGGCGAAATCGCGTCCGCCATGGACCACGCGATGGCCCGCCGCGATGATCGAGAGCGCGCCGTGTTCTTGTTGAAGGTGGGCCAGCAACCAGTCGAGAATGTCTGCATGGGTGGCGTCGCCCGGCAGGGGCAGGGGCGTGTCCACCCCGTCGCAGGCATGTTCCGGCCCAAGGCCGATGCGGTCGATCTGGCCATGCAGCAGGCGGGGAAGGTCGGGCGAAGCGCCGTAAAGCGCGTATTTGATGGATGAACTTCCGGAGTTGAGAACGAGGATCGCGTCGCTCACATCAGGTCCTTTCCGAGCCGATCATGCACAAGAAGCTGTGCCAGTGCCGCCGAAACCAGCCGCGATAGCGTGCCGTCGGCGCGCGAGGTTAGCATGATCGGCACCCGCGCCCCTAGGACCAGTCCGGCACTGTCGGCCCCTGCCAGATACATCAGCTGCTTGGCGATCATGTTGCCGGCTTCGAGATCGGGGGCGATCAGGATGTCGGCGTCGCCAGCTACGTCGGACACGATGCCCTTGGCTTTGGCCGCGCGTTTCGAAATGGCGTTGTCAAAGGCGAGCGGGCCGTCGAGCAGACCGCCAGTGATCTGACCCCGGTCGGCCATCTTGCAGAGCGCGGCAGCTTCGACCGTGGAAGGGATCTTGGGATAGACCGTTTCCAGCGCCGAAAGGATCGCAACCTTGGGCTGATCCACGCCGATGGCATGGGCCAGTTCGATGGCGTTCTGCACGATATCGGCCTTGCACTGCAGGTCGGGAAAAATGTTGATCGCCGCGTCCGAGATCAGCAGCGGCTTGGGATAGCTCGGCACATCAAGCACAAAGACATGGCTCATGCGGCGTTCGGTGCGCAGCCCCTTGGTCTTGTCGATGGCGGCTTGCATGACCTCGTCCGTGTGCAGCGCGCCCTTCATCAGCGCCTGAGCGCGCCCCTCGCGCACGAGGCAAACGGCCTTTTCTGCGCTGTCATGGCTATGTTTGGACGGGACGATTTCGAGCCCGTCGAGGGAGAGATCTCCCTCTGCGGCGGCAGCCTTGATACGTTCGGAGGGGCCTACGAGAATCGGTGTGATCAGCCCGTTGTCACGGGCGGCGAGCGCGCCGGTCAGGGAGGCCACGTCACAGGGATGCACGACGGCGGTGGCAATGGGATCAAGCGGAGCGGTGGCTTCGAGCATCTTTGCGAAGCTGTCTTTCTGTGCTTTCAGATCGTCCAAAACGTCTCTCCTGCTGTATTTGTGGGTTCGCCTGCTGGCAAGGTGCCGGTGGTCCGTGTCATCGCTATGACATTGGGTCGGCTCAGGCTTCGGGGGTGAAGCCGCCAAAGGCGCGTTGGGCAAAAACCAGAGGTGCGCCGTCATTCAACGTCACATGGGTGACTTCGCCCACCACGATGGCGTGATCGCCTCCGTCATGCACCGCCTGCGTGCGGCATTCGAACCGCGCAAGGCAGATGTCGATCAGCGGAACGTCATAGGCGCCGGAATGCCATTTGGTCTGGTCGAACGCGTCACCGCGACGGGCAAATTCCAGCGCCAGCGCCTTTTGGTCGTCGCGCATCACGTGGATGGCAAAGCGGGTGGCGGCGGCAAAAAACGGGTAGCGCTGTGAGTTCTTGGCCGCCGACCAGAGCACCAGCGGCGGATCAAGAGAGATCGAGGAAAAGGAATTGGCCGTCATGCCGATCGGCCCCGAGGCGGTCGACGCGGTGATCACGGTCACGCCGGTGGCAAAGCACCCCAGCGCGTCGCGATAAATGCGCTGGTTTTCCGCCGTGGGATCGAATTCGGGAGCCATATTCATGATTGTCCTGCGTCGCGCCTCTCACCCTCATGTGCGACGATTTGGCTGGGGTTGCAAGGGGGCGGGGAAAATCGGTCGCCAGGTGTGGGGCGAAGAGCGCGGTTTGGACCGGGCGGGGGCGCTGCCCCCAGTCGCCCGGGGGCGACTCCCCCGGAGTATTTCTGGCAAAATGAAGCGGCGGGTATCGCGTCAGTTCAGGTCTTCGAGCAGGCGGCCATGTTTGCGGGTCTGTTCGAGAACCTTGCCGAACGTGTCATAGCCGCGCGAGGCCAGCATGGGCAGCATCCGGCAGAGCACTTCGGCGGTGGCCTGCGCGTCCCCCAGAGCAGTGTGGCGCAGGTGGTCGGGGATGGTCACTCCGAGCCGGTCGCAGAGCGCATCCAAAGTGTGGGTTTCAGAGGCGCCGAACAGCACCGCCGACAGAAGCACGGTGTCGAGGATCGGGTGGTCCCATTCGATATCCATGCTCTTGGCCTGACGGCGCAGGAAGGCCATGTCGAAAGGGGCATTGTGGGCGACGATCACCGCACCGCGCGAAAAGTGGTGGAATTCACGTGAGACCTGTTCGATGTCGGGCGCCCCGGCCACCATGGCGTCGGTGATGTGGTGCACCTTGGTCGAGGCGGGCGGGATCTTGATGCCGGGATCGACCAGTTGGTCGATTTTCTCACCCGGCACGATCCGGCCCTTGACCACGCGCACCGCGCCCAGCTGCACAACCTCGTCCTTATGCGGTAGCAACCCCGTGGTTTCGCTGTCGAACACGACATAGGTCATGTCGGTGATCGGCGTCACCATGATGTCATCTGCGGGCTGCTGATCGAGCAGGTCGAAATCATACACCAGCGGGCGTTCGGCATCCGGCGTGATCTTGGCGTGTTCGTCGTCGATCAGGATCATGTAGCCCTTGGCCGCACCCATCGGTTTGAGCCGTGCATCGAAGGTGAGCTTGTTGGCGGCGCCTTCGGCGGTGAAAGACACGTCCATCCCGGTCTTGACCAGTTTCTGGTAGGCGCGTTCCAGCGTTTCCTGTTTGAAATAGTCATAGATCGACGCGTTGAGACGCGGTGTCGCGATCTGGCGCAGCACTTCGGCGGCCTGTCCGTCGTAGAGCACGATCTGGTTGGAAGGGCTGACCAGGATCATCGCCACGGGCACCTCGGTCAGCAGGGCGGTGAGGCGCTGTTTTTCCAGCGTCAGCCGTTCCGTTTCAAGCGCCACCATCTGCGCCGTGCTCAGCGCGGTTTCGTTGAGCTGGGTCGAGACCGCCTCGGCCGCCGGGGCGAGATCGCCGAGGTAACGGGCGGCATGCTTGTCCACATCAGCGTTGACCCCGGCATGGGCGCGGGTGCGCATGGCGGCGGCGAGTCGTTCGATCGGTTTGGCGACGTTTTCGTCAAACAGGAGCCAGATGCCCACCGAGAGACCCAGAAGCCCGAACCCGGCAAGGATACCGGCCAAAAGGAACCCCGAGGCCACCCCGTCGTTCAGGGCGCTGCGATAGCCGAAATAGAGCGCCAGGCCCACGATGATCGTTCCGCCGATCCCGATCAGGGCAAAGAAGAGCAGGATGCGAATGCGCAGGGAAAGGTGCTGGAACATGGGTTACGCCTCGCAGATGGATGTCAGCAGCGGGTCGGTTTCGGCAACCGGTATCCAGTCCGCACCGATGACTTCGCCGTTGTCATTGAATTCAATGGCATCGACGAGCGGCGCGCGGCGGTTCTCGACACAGTCGACCATGACGGTCATTCGGTTGAGCGGCGACCAGCGACCATAAAAAAACAGGTCGGCCATGCGCATGTCAGGCAGGTTCTGGTTGGTGCGCACAGAAGCCGTATCGAGCGCAACGAAGCGTTCGGTATAGGGCCAGGCATAGGTCCAGGGGCGATAGAACGCCTTGCTTTCCACGGTTTGCACCACGGAAAACCCTTCGGGTAGTGTGTCCCGGGTGCGGTCGTACCATCCATATTCGCTCGAGATGGTGGCGGCGATCATGGCGGCACCGGCGGCGACCGGGGTCAGCCATTTGGGCAGGCGGCGCCCGGTCAGGCGGTTGATCAGCATCATCAGGCCAGCGCCGGCAAGACCCGCGATGAACGTGGCGACGAGTTCCAGGAACATGGTCGTCCTCCCTTTTGGGTTGGCGCGGCCGCGGTTGTCTCCTCGTACCGGGGCCGCGCGGAAAGTGTCAGCTCAGCATGCCACGGCCATGACCGATGGCGGATTGCAGCGATTTCACGACCACGAATGCGTCGCGCAGATGGCTGCGTTCGAAATCGGAAAGGTCCGAGGGGCTAAGGTAGTTGTCGGGTTTCTGGCCCTTTTTGACGAGGGCCACCTGATGTTCGAGCCGGGTTTCGGCGATCAGGTCATAGGCATCCAGCAGATCGGCCGCGCCCGAGCTGCTCAGCACACCTGCGCTTTCGGCGGCTTCAAGGCGGGCGCGGGTGTTGACGGCGCTCAGGCGGCCCTGAAGCGCATAGACACGGCCGAGGTCGACGATGGGCACGACACCGTTGGCCTTGAGGTCGAGCTGGTTCTTGTGCTCGCCGGAACGGATCGTGGCAAAGCCGCGCAACAAGCTCAGCGGGGGCTGGTGCTTGAGCGAGTTCGAGACCATGTGGGCCACGAAGATCGAGTTCTTGGCCGCCGCGTCGAGCGTGCTTTCCTGAAGGTTTTCGAACAGGTCGACATGGCCGCCAATGGGGCGCAGATCGAACATGACCGAGGCGAGCATCTGGGCTTCGGGATCGGGTTTGTTGATCCAGCCGTTGAAATAGTCTTTCCAGACGCGCACCGGCTGACACCAGCGCGGGTTGGTCGCCATCATGTCGCCGGGGCAGTAGAAATAGCCACAGACATCCAGACCATCCGAGACGAATTTTGCCAGATCCGCGAAATAGCCGGTGCGCATTTCGTCGGTGACACTGTCATCAAGGATGAGGCAGTTGTCCTGGTCCGAAACGCCGGTCTGTTCCTGACGCCCTTGCGAACCGCAGGCCAGCCAGAGGTAGGGCACGGGTGCGGGGCCGAGTTTTGCTTCGGCCAGCGCTAGCAACCGGCGCGTCGCGGTATCGGCGATGTCGGTGATCAGGCGGGTGACGATCTCGTGGCGGTTGCCGCCCGCGACAAGCTGCACGAGAAGCTGGGGAATGCGAGCGGTGACGGCGGCCATCTCCTCGGCGGTGTCGGCACGGGCGATTTCGGACACGAGTTCGGCAGAGGACACGGCCTGAAAGCGGGTCAGGTCGGTCTGGGTGACGATGCCGACAAGCTGCCCGGCATCCACGATCGGCACGTGGCCGATGCGGTGTTCCATCATCGCGTGCAGCACGTCGGACCCGATGGCCGAAGACGGCAGCGTCAGGGGAGACCGGGTCATGATCTCGGAAATGGCGGTGTCATAGGGCAGGGCGGGCGCCATGACCTTGGACACCAGATCGCGGTTGGTCACGATGCCCTGAAGCGCGCCGTCCTGTGCGATACAGAGCGACGAAATCCGGTGTTCGCGCATCATCTGTGCCGCGTGCTGGGCCGTGTCATCGGCCGCGATCGTGACCGGGTCATGCGCCATAAGCGTGTCGACCCGGCTTGTGGCGAGGTCGTTCTGTTCCTCTTTGCGCGAGCCGCGCGAGCGGTCGAAGAACCGCTTGGCAGACGGGTAGGTTTCCACCAACGCGTGGAACTCGTCCGCAGGCAGCATCAACAGGATCGAATGGGCATCCGCCGTGGCGCTGGTGACGGCGACGCCGTCACGCATCAACCCGCGTTCGCCAAACGAGTTGCGCAGACCCAGATGGGACACGACAACGCCGTTTTCGTCGGACACTTCGATGGCGCCCTCGTAGATCAGAAACAGGCCGCGCAGTTTCTCGCCCAGTTCATAGACAGAAAATCCCTGTTCGACCTCCCAGGCCTCGAACTTGGCGGCCAGTTCGGGGAGCACTTCGGGGGGCAGCGAGTCATAAGGGTGAACCGAATGAAGAAAGCGGGAAATCTGGTCCTGAGTCAGCGGCATGGCGCACACCTTTGAAAAGAAAAGTCCCGCCCGGAATGCACCGGGCGGGACGTGTTTAGCAAGAGGGCGGGGGGTCGCAGTTGCACCCCTCGCATAGCCGCTATCAGTGGTCCTGAGCCGCGCCGGCCCCTTTGGGGATACGAACGCTTTCCACCAGGTCCTTGATTTCCTGCGGGGTCTCTTTGGTGGCGCCTGCAACGAGGTAGGCGACAGCAAAGTTGACGGCTGCACCGATGGCGCCGAACGAGGTCGACTTGACGGTGCCCAGCAGCGGATCAGCATCCGTGAAGCTGTTGGTGCCAGGTACAAAGAACCAGCCTTTGTGCAGGAAGATGTAGACGAGGGTAACGCTCAGACCAGCCAGCATACCAGCAACGGCGCCGGTGTTGTTGATCTTGGTCGAGAAGATACCCATCATCAGCGCCGGGAAGATCGACGCAGCAGCCAGACCGAAGGCCAGAGCCACGGTTTGCGCGGCGAAGCCCGGAGGGTTCAGACCGAGATAGGTTGCAACCGCGATGGCCACAGCCATGGCTACACGTGCCGACAGAAGTTCGCCTTTTTCCGAGATGTTCGGGTTGATGGCGCCCTTGATGAGGTCGTGCGACACGGCCGAGGAGATTGCCAGCAGAAGGCCGGCAGCCGTCGACAGAGCAGCAGCAAGACCACCCGCAGCCACCAGACCGATCACCCAGGAGGGCAGGTTGGCGATTTCAGGGTTGGCCAGAACCAGGATGTCACGGTTGAACTTGGTCAGCTCGTTGCCTTCCCAGCCTTTTTCAGCCGCTTTGGCCTGCATTTCAGCATTTTGATCGTTGTAATACTGAATTTTGCCGTCGCCGTTCTTGTCTTCCCAGTCCAGCAGACCGGTTTTCTGCCAGGTGGCCATCCAGTCGTAACGGGCCTCGTTTTCGATCTGTTCAACCGAAACCGCTTCGCCGTTGGTGCCGTTGGGCCACATCATGTCCGTGATGTTCAGACGCGCCATGGCACCCACTGCCGGAGCAGTCAGATACAGCAGGGCAATGAACACCAGCGCCCAGCCAGCCGACCAGCGTGCGTCAGCAACGCGCGGCACGGTGAAGAAGCGCATGATCACGTGGGGCAGACCCGCGGTACCGATCATCAGCGACAGGGTGAAGAGCACCATGTTGAAGGTGTCGGCGTGGTGTGCGGTGTACTCGTTGAAGCCCAGTTCCTGAACGATGGCGTCCAGCTTGGCCAGCAGAGGTTCGCCCGAGGCAACGTGGTCGCCAAACAGACCCAGTGCCGGGATCGGGTTGCCGGTCAGCTGCAGCGAGATGAAGATGGCCGGGATGGTGTAGGCCATGATCAGTACGACGTACTGAGCTACCTGGGTGTAGGTCACACCTTTCATGCCGCCGAAAACGGCATAGGCGAACACCACACAGGCGCCGATCAGCAGGCCAGCAGTGTTGCTGACTTCGAGGAAGCGGCCAAAGGCCACGCCCACGCCGGTCATCTGACCGATCACGTAGGTGGTCGAGGCAACGATCAGACAGACAACCGCCACGATACGTGCGGTCTGGCTGTAGAAACGATCGCCGATGAATTCCGACACGGTGAACTTGCCGAACTTGCGCAGGTAGGGCGCAAGCAGCAGTGCCAGAAGCACGTAACCACCGGTCCAGCCCATCAGGAAGGACGAGTTGTCATAGCCGGTGAAGGCGATGAGGCCCGCCATCGAGATGAACGACGCAGCCGACATCCAGTCAGCGGCGGTGGCCATACCGTTGGTTACAGGGTGAACGCCGCGGCCTGCAGCGTAAAATTCAGATGTGGAACCCGCGCGGGCCCAGATCGCGATGCCGATGTAGAGCGCAAAGGACGCGCCAACAAACAGCAGGTTGATTGCAAACTGACTCATTGTTTGTGTGTCCCTTTACTCTTCCTCAACGCCATGCTCGGCGTCGAGTTTGTTCATCCGCCAGGCGTAGAAGAAAATCAGCGCCAAGAAGACCAGGATCGACCCTTGCTGGGCAAACCAGAAGCCCAGGTCAGTGCCGCCAACGGCGATGCCGGACAGCATCGGACGCAGCAGGATGCCGAACCCGAAAGAGACCAGCGCCCAGATGACGAGGCTGATCAGAATGATCCGCACGTTCGCGGACCAGTATGCAGTGTTGGATGAGTTGTCGGCCATTATGGCTCCTCCCTCGTTTCCGTTTCCTCCACAAGTTAGCGCGGGTCCCCCCGCGCGCCCTTGCACTTCCCCTTTACGCGGTCGCCGATGCGACGATCGCGCTCAGATTTCCTGCGATCGCGTCGATATCGCCCATGGCGTCGACCCGTTGCAGGGTGCCCTTGCCGTCGTAGAAGGCAATGAGCGGTGCCGTCTGCGCGTGGTAAGCCTCAAGTCTGCTGGCCACGGTTTCGGCATTGTCGTCGGCACGGCGTTTCATTTCCGTGCCGCCGCATTTGTCGCAGACGCCATCCTTGGCGGGCTGCTTGAATTCGTCGTGATAACCTTCGCCACACGCGCCACAGGTGTAGCGGCCCGAGATGCGTGTCACCATGGCGGCGTCTTCCACATCAAGGCTGATGGCGGCGTTGATTTTCTGACCCGATTCCGCGAGCAGCGCGTCCAACGCCTCGGCCTGCACCGTGGTGCGCGGGAACCCGTCGAGGATCACGCCCTTCGCGCAGTCTTCATCCCCAAGGCGGTCACGCAGGATGGCGATGACGATCTCGTCACTGACGAGATCACCGGCTTCCATGACGGCCTTGGCGGCCTTGCCTGCCTCGGTTCCTGCGGCCACGGCGGCGCGCAGAAGGTCGCCGGTCGAAAGCTGCACGAGGCCGAATTTCTCTTCGAGCATGCGGGCTTGTGTGCCCTTCCCGGCGCCCGGAGGGCCGAGAAGGATCAGAACGGGGGCGGTGGTTTTGTTGGTGTCCAGCATCCGCCCTTACCCCTTGTTCATGCGGTTTTCGATGAGGTCGTCGACGACGGAGGGGTCAGCGAGTGTGGATGTGTCGCCGAGGGCGCCGTAGTCGTTTTCGGCGATTTTGCGCAGGATGCGGCGCATGATCTTGCCCGAGCGGGTTTTGGGCAGGCCGGGGGCCCACTGGATCAGGTCGGGCGAGGCGATCGGGCCGATCTCGGTGCGCACCCAGGTGCGCAGTTCCTTCATCAGCTCGTCCGACGGCTCCACGTCGTTCATCAGGGTGACATAGCAATAGATGCCCTGGCCCTTGATGTCATGCGGATAGCCCACCACGGCGGCCTCGGCCACGGCGGCATGCGCCACCAGCGCGCTTTCGACCTCGGCGGTGCCCATGCGGTGGCCCGAGACGTTGATCACGTCATCGACGCGTCCCGTGATCCAGTAATCGCCATCGGCGTCGCGGCGACACCCGTCACCGGCAAAGTAATAGCCCTTGTAATCCGAGAAATAGGTCTTCTCGAAGCGCTCGTGATCGCCCCAGACGGTGCGCATCTGGCCCGGCCAGCTGTCGGCGATGCAGAGCACGCCCTCAACCCCGTTGCCCTCGATCCGCTCGCCCGACTGCGGGTCGAGCACAACCGGGTGCACGCCAAAGAACGGCTTCATCGCCGAACCGGGTTTGGTCGCATGGGCGCCGGGCAGGGGCGTCATCATGTGGCCGCCGGTCTCGGTCTGCCACCAGGTGTCGACGATCGGGCAGCGCCCCTTGCCAACCACGTCATTGTACCAGTTCCAGGCCTCGGGGTTGATCGGTTCGCCCACGGTGCCGAGGATGCGCAGATCGGAAAGATCGCATTTCTCGACGAACTCGTTGCCCTGGCCCATCAGCGCGCGGATCGCGGTCGGCGCGGTGTAGAACTGGTTCACCTTGTGCTTTTCGCAGACCTGCCAGAAGCGCGAGGCATCCGGGTAGGTCGGCACGCCTTCGAACATTACGGTGGTGGCGCCATTGGCGAGCGGGCCATAGACGATGTAGCTGTGGCCCGTGACCCAGCCCACATCCGCCGTACACCAGAAGATGTCGCCCTCGTGATAATCGAAGGTGTATTGATGCGTCATCGCCGCATAGACAAGATAGCCGCCCGAGCAGTGCACCACGCCCTTGGGCTGTCCCGTCGAGCCGGAGGTGTAGAGGATGAAGAGCGGATCCTCGGCACTCATCTCGGCCGGTTTGCAGTAGTCGTTCGCCTCCAGCGCCATTTCGTTATAGTCAAAATCGCGATCGGCAATCCACGTGGTCTGATCGCCGGTCCGTTTTACCACCAGGCACTTAACAGAGTCCTTACAGTGCAGCAGTGCCGCGTCGGCATTGGATTTGAGCGCGGTCTTGCGCCCGCCGCGCGGCGCGGTGTCGGCGGTGATCACGACCTTGGCGTCACAGCCGTTGATGCGGGCCGCGAGCGCGTCCGGGCTGAAGCCGGCAAACACGATCGAATGGATCGCGCCGATGCGGGCACAGGCCAGCATGGCATAGGCGGCCTCGGGGATCATCGGCAGGTAAATGACGACGCGGTCGCCCTTGCGCACGCCCAGTTCCTCGAGAATGTTGGCAAAACGGCAGACGCGGGTGTGCAGCTGTTTATAGGTGATGTGCTGCGCCGCCTCGTTGGGATCGTCGGGCTCAAAGATGATCGCGGTCTGATCGGCGCGGGTCTCCAGATGCCGGTCGATGCAGTTGGCGCTGACGTTCAGCGTGCCGTCCTCGAACCACTTGATGTCGATCTCACCGGGCGCGAAGGACGTGCTCTTGACCTTGGTGAACGGCTTGATCCAGTCGATCCGCTTGCCATGCTCGGCCCAGAA